>NZ_ATXK01000004.1 GCF_000421645.1 Aurantimonas coralicida DSM 14790
GGTCCCTATCTGCCGTGGGTGCAGGAGAATTGACAGGATCTGACCCTAGTACGAGAGGACCGGGTTGGACGTACCTCTGGTGGACCTGTTGTGGCGCCAGCCGCAGTGCAGGGTAGCTATGTACGGTCGGGATAACCGCTGAAGGCATCTAAGCGGGAAACCCACCTGAAAACGAGTTCTCCCTATCAGAGCCGTGGTAGACCACCACGTTGATAGGCCGGGTGTGGACGTGCGGCAACGCATGAAGCTTACCGGTACTAATCGCTCGATCGGCTTGATCATTCTCATTCGTCAATGCCCACCCAAACAGGGTGCGCAACACAATCACAATGCCCTCCCAAGACCAGCTTCCAACTTGCCATTTGCCGACCTGGTGGTTCTAGCGGGGCGGCCGCACCCGATCCCATTCCGAACTCGGCCGTGAAACGCCCCAGCGCCCATGATACTTCGTCTCAAGACGCGGGAAAGTCGGTCGCCGCCAGGTCTGCAAATCGCAAGTTGTACACAGAGACCTCTTCTTCACACCACACCACGCAAAGCCCCTCGCGCTCCACAGCCGAGGGGCTTTTTGCGTTCAGGGGCTCCGAGAGTGGCGAAGGCGGTGACGACGATGATGGAAACGCATGAGATCGCAGCCGAGGGCGTTCGCGCCGTGATCCGCGACGCCGGGGCCGAACTGGTCAGCCTGCGTGACGCGGCAGGGGAGGAACTCCTCTGGCAGGGCGGCCCCGAATGGCCGCGGCAGGCGCCGGTCCTGTTCCCCATCGTCGGCAAGCTCGCGGGCGATGTCCTGCGCGACGGTGGCAAGACGTACACAGTCGGGCAGCATGGCTTCGCCCGGGATTGCCGCTTCAACTGGATCGAGCAATCGTCTCGGCGGTGCGTGCTCCGCCTCGCCGACGACGCGGTGACCCGACGCGTCTATCCCTATCCCTTCGTGCTGGAGCTCATCTACGAGGTGACCGGGGCGACCCTGACCGTAAGGACCCGGGTGAGCAATCCCGGTGAGGAGCCGCTGCCCTGCGGCGTCGGCGCGCATCCGGGGTTTCGCTGGCCACTGGTCGACGGCGTGGCCAAGACGGACCATGCAATTCACTTCGACCGCCAGGAGACGGGCGTCGCCCTGTCGGTCAGCGATGCGCTGCTCGGCGCCGAAAAGCCGCTGCCTTTCGATTGCCGGACGCTGCCCTTGTCGGAGGCGCTGTTTGCGCGGGACGCGCTGGTGATGCCGGATGTCGCCAGCCGCAGCGTGACCTACGCCGCGCAGGCGCCGGACGGGGAGATTGTCCGTTCGATCACCATCGGTTGGGAGGGCTACAAGGATCTCGGCATCTGGTCGCGATCCGGCGGTGCGCCGTTCGTGTGCATCGAGCCCTGGTTCTCGATGGCGAGCCCGATCGGCTGGGATGGTGCCTTCATCGACAAGCCGGGGATCCTGGTCCTGCCGCCCGGCGCCAGCCGCGACTTCACTTGGCGCGTAGGCGTCGATGCGTGACATTCTGCGGTTTCGGAGATAGCCCGGACCCGTGAACCGATCCGGCATCGCGTGAGGACAGGCGGCTTCCCGCGCGGCAACACGTATGGACTTTCGATGCCGTGTGGTATGCGATCGGGTGGGAACCGCGAAAAGGAGCATCATCCGCCGATGGCATTGTCACGCGATTCCGCCAGCCGCGTCGATCGGATCTGCCTCGCCATTCGGCGGGCGATCATCGAACGCGCTCTGGCGCCGGGCGACAAGCTGCCCGAGGACGCGCTCGGCGAACGCTTCGGCGTCAGTCGTACCATCGCGCGGCAGGCGCTGGGCCAATTGGCCGGCGAAGGACTGGTCGATCTCCGCCGCAACCGGATCGCGGTGGTGGCGACTCCCACCTTCGAGGAGGCGCGGGACACTTTCGACATCCGCGTCGAACTGGAGCGGCTGGTGGTCCGGCATCTGGCCGGCGCGCTCAGCCCGGAGCAGATCGCCGAGCTCAACGCCCATATTGCGGCGCAGGACAAGGCCGCCGGTGGTCCCGAAGCGGCGTCGATCCGGCTCGCGACGGATTTCCACGTGCTGCTGGCCCGGATGACCGGCAAGCCGATCCTCATCCGCTATGTCAGCGAGGTGGCCTATCGCAGCGGCCTGTCGCTCTCGGCCTATGGCCGCCCGCATTCGCCCGAATGCGCCGTCAACGAGCATCGCTCGCTGGTGGAGGCGCTGGCCAAGGGCGATCGCGACGCGGCCATGCGGCTGATGGCCGGGCATCTGGAAGCCGTGGCCGATCGGGCGTTCCTGCCCGATGCCGACCGGGGCACGAAGAACCTCGTCGATATTCTGGCGCCCTACGTCGAGGACTGACGCGGCGCGACTGCGTCAGCCGGTCGGCGTTCGAACGCAGATGCTGGCGCGGCGGGCCTGATGGCGAGCCCGGTTGGAGAGGTCGTGCGATCTCGTGCAGGCCGCGCTCACTCGTTTTCTGTCCCCGAGGGCCACCGGCGCGGAGCAGATTGGCTTCGAAGTGGCGACCCGCCGCCTCAAGGCTCCCGGCAGCCGGAGCGCCAACATTGAGCGCGGGTTCGCCCGTCGCCGGACCTCCCTGTGAGCAGGCCCCGGACGCTTCCCTGTCGCCATCGCGACGTTCGAGCCCGGACCGCATCCTGGAGGTGCTTTCGCCGATCATTCCCAGAATCTGGAGAAAATCGCCCTGCGGGATTGCGCGCCGGGATAATTCGCATACACTTTGTGCTCTAAAGTGCATGCGAAAAATATAGGCACCTGCATGCCGACGGTAGAAGCAGGTGCTGCGGGACGTCACGCCATCCAGTTCGATCTCCAGGCCGGCCGCGTGCCGGTGTGCTCCACCAACGAGACAGGGAAGACTTGCATGATCCGGACCCACATGATCGCCGCCGCCACCACCGCGCTCCTTCTGGTCGCCGGTCCCTCGCTCGCCGAAACGCTGACCGCGGGCGCCAATATCGGCAACGTGCCCTGGGAGTTCCAGGACGAGAATTCCGAGATCGTCGGCTTCGAGGTCGATCTGCTCAAGGAGGTCGCCGACCGCCTTGGCTATGACGAGGTCGACATCCAGAACGTGCCGTTCAATGGCCTGTTCTCCGCCGTCCAGTCCGGCCGCATCGACGTGGCGATCTCCTCGATCACCATCACTGACGAGCGGCTCCAGTCGGTGTCCTTCGCGCAGCCCTATTACGACAGCGACCAGTCGCTCTCGACCCGCGCCGATTCCGGCATCGCCGGCAGCGGCGACTTGAAGGGCAAGACCGTCGGCGTCGATACGGGTTCGACCGGCGACATCTATTCGACCGAGCGCGAGAGCGAGTGGGGTCTGGCCGGCATCAGCCGCTACGAAGGCCTGAGCCCGGCCATGCTCGATCTCGCGGCGGGGCGCATCGACGCCTATGTCTCCGACATTCCGGCGGTCGCCTACTATCTCAAGGACAAGCCCGAGATGAAGGTCGTCGAGCGGCTGGCCACGGGCGAGCAATATTCGATGATGTTCGCCAAGGACAGCGAGCTGGCCGGCAAGGCCAACGAGGTGCTGACGACCCTCAAGGACGAAGGCTACATCGCCGATCTGCACGAGAAATGGTTCGGCATGCAGCCGGAAGCCACGACGAGCACGGTGGAAGTGCGCGAGATGCCGAAGCCGAAGTCGTAATTTGACCGAAGGGCCGGGCGCTTTGCGTCCGGCCCCGACGCCTCTCCCGGAACAGTCGGCGGCTTGATGGATATCGTCCACACCTTCTTCAATATCGACGTTCTCCTGCGCTATTACCCGCTGCTCCTGGAAGGCTTGTGGCGGACGATTGCGCTGGGAGCCCTGTCCATCGTGCTCGGCCTGGTCGGCGGCCTCGCTCTGGCGATGATGCGGATCTACGGGCACCCGATCCTGAAATTCCTGGTCGTTGCCTATGTCGACGTGTTCCGGGCGCTGCCTGTGCTGGTCTGGCTGGTCATCGTCTATTACGCGCTGCCCTTCGTCGGCATCCGGCTTTCGGCCTTCGCCTCGGCGACGACGGCGCTGACGATGATCTCCAGCGCCTATACGGCGGAAATCTACCGCGCCGGCATCGAGGCGATCCCGCGGGGCCAGTTCGAGGCGGCCCAGTCGATCGGGCTCAGCCAGTGGTTCCTGATGCGCGACGTGGTGCTGCCGCAGGCGATCCGCATCGTCATTCCGCCGCTGACGAACAATTCGATCAACGTCATGAAGGACACTGCGCTCGCCTCCGTGGTGGCGCTGCCGGACCTTCTGAAGCAGGCGACGCAGGCACAGGCGCTGGCGGCCAATCCGACGCCGCTGATCGGCGCGGCGATCCTCTATCTCCTGCTGCTGTTGCCGCTGGTGCGTCTCGTCGCCGTCTTCGAGGCGCGCCATGCCAAGAAGGGAGCCCGCTGATGGAGGCGACCCGGCCGATCATCGAGATGCGTGGCGTCGGCAAGCGCTTCGGCAAGTTCGAGGCGTTGAAGGACATTGACCTCGAGGTCGCCGCCGGCGAGGTCGTGGTGCTGCTCGGGCCCTCGGGCTCCGGCAAGTCGACGCTGATCCGCTGCATCAATCTTCTCGAGCAATATGATGCCGGCGACGTCGTTGTCGACGGCACGCGGGTCGAGGCCGGCCGCAGGCTGCAGAGCGTGCGCCAGGAAGTCGCCATGGTCTTCCAGGCCTTCAATTTGTTTCCCAACCATACCGTCCTCGACAATGTCGCGCTCGGTCCGGTGCGGGTGCGCGGTCTCAGCTGGCAGGAGAGCCGCGCCCGCGCCCGACGCCTGCTCGAACGGGTCGGCATTGCCGAACAGGCGGAGAAATATCCGGTGCAGCTTTCCGGCGGCCAGCAGCAGCGCGTCGGCATTGCTAGGGCGCTGGCCATGGAGCCGCGCATCCTGCTCTTCGACGAACCGACCTCGGCGCTCGACCCGGAAATGGTCGGCGAGGTGCTCGACGTCATCAAGGGACTGGCGGGCGAGGGGGTGACCATGATGCTGGTGACCCACGAGATGGGCTTTGCCAGGCAGGTGGCCGATCGCATCGTCTTCATGGAAGCCGGCGAGATCAAGGAGATCTCGACGCCTGAAACCTTCTTCACGGCGACCCGGAACGAGCGCGCCCGCGCCTTCCTCGACGCCGTCCTCAACCACTGACGCGCGGGCAATCCCGCACATTCTGGCAGAGACCGAAAGGCACATCCGATGGCACTCGACATGGACTTCGTCCGCCGGCAGTTTCCGGCGCTTTCCGGCGACTGGGTCTTCATGGACAATGCTGGCGGCAGCCAGGTGCTGTCGCGGGTTGCCGACCGGATCTCCGACTACCTCCTGACGTCCAACGTCCAGACCGGGGCGACCTACGCGCCGAGCCAGCGCTCGACGGAACGGGTGCGCGAGGCGCGCAACGCCTTCGCCCGCTATCTGAACGCCGCCGATGCCGGCGAGATCGTCATGGGCGCCTCGACCACCATGCTGATCCGGGTGCTGTCGGAGGCGATGAGTGGCAGCCTGTCCGCCGGCGACGAGATCATCGTGACCAACACCGATCACGAGGCCAATATCGGCCCGTGGCTGAAGCACGATGCCCGCGGCATCGTCATCAGGTTCTGGAACTGCAATCCGGAAACGCTGGAGCTCGATCTCGACGACCTGAAGGCCTTGATGAGCGAGCGCACGAAGCTCGTCTGCGTCACCCATGCCTCGAACATCTTCGGCACCATCAACCCGATCGCCGAGATCTCGGAGATCGCCCATGCGGGCGGCGCGCAGGTCTGCGTCGACGGCGTCGCCTATGCGCCGCACCGCGCCGTGGACGTCCAGGCGCTCGGCGCCGACTACTACATCTTCAGCGCCTACAAGGTCTTCGGCCCGCATGTCGGGGTGATGTGGGGCCGGCGGGACCGGCTCCTCGAGCTCGACAACATCTATCATTTCTTCTTCGGGAAGGACGCCGTGCCGCACAAGCTGGAGCCGGGCAACATCAATTACGAGCTCGCCCATGGCTCGGTCGGCGCCATCGACTATGTCGAGGAACTGGGTGTCATGGCTGGCGCCACGGCGGGCCGCGCGGCGATCGAGGCCGGTTTCCGCGACATTGCCGAACAGGAGCGGGCGATCACCGCGCGGCTTCTCGACTTCCTCGGCAGCCGCAACTCGATCCGCATCGTCGGTCGCAATTGGAGCGCCGTCGAGGACCGGGTGGCGACGATCAGCTTCATTGCCGGCGATCGGGATTCCAAGGCGATCGTCGATCAGGTCGATCCGCACATGATCGGCATCCGGCACGGGGATTTCTACGCCAAGCGCCTGATCCAGGATCTCGGCCTTGCGCCGCAGAACGGCGTCGTGCGGGTATCGATGGTCCACTACAACACGCTGGACGAGGTCGACCGGCTGATCGCCGCGCTCGAACCGGCGCTCTAGCCGCGCTTGTCCTATCCCGCTGCCCGGCCGAGATCGCACTGGGTAGCCCTTCCTTCGTTTCATCGATCCGGACCGCCCATGCCCTACGACCTCGTCATCCAGAACGGCACGATCGCCACCGCGTCCGACGTGTTCCAGGCGGATATCGGCATCCGCGACGGCGTGATCGTGCAGATCGGCCGCGACCTCGGTGAGGCGGTCGAGACCATCGACGCCACCGGGCGCTATGTCCTGCCGGGCGGGATCGACAGCCATGTACATATCGCCCAGCCGTCGGGCGAGGGGATCGTCATGGCCGACGATTTCGAGAGCGGCACCCGCTCGGCTTTGTTCGGCGGCAACACCACCATCCTGCCGTTCTGCCTGCAGGAGAAGGGCCGGCCGCTGCGCGAGGCGCTGAAGGCCTATCACGCGCTGGCCGACGGCAATTGCTACACCGATGTCAGCTTCCATCTGATCGTCTCGGACCCGTCTGACGCGGTGCTCGGCCAGGAACTGCCGGCGCTGGTGGAGGACGGCTACACTTCCTTCAAGGTGTTCATGACCTACGAGGATCTGCGGCTCAGCGACGGCCAGATCCTCGACACGATGGATGTGGCCCGCCGCACCGGCGCCCTCGTCATGGTCCATTGCGAGAACGAGGACGCGATCCGCTATCTCATCGGCCGCCACGAGGCCGAGGGCGATGTCGCGCCGCGCGCCCATGCGTCGACCCGGCCGATGGCGGTGGAGCGCGAGGCGACCCATCGCGCCGTGTCGCTGGCCGAGGTCGCCGACGTGCCGCTGGTGATCGTCCATGTGTCGAACCGGGAGTCCATGGAAGAGATCGAGCGGGCGCGCCGCCGCGGCCGCAAGGTGATCGGCGAGACCTGCCCGCAATATCTGATGCTGACCGCCGACGATCTGGACGGGATGGACTGGGAAGGCGCCAAGTTCGTCTGCTCGCCGCCGCCGCGGGACGCGGAGAGCCAGGAGGCCTGCTGGGACGGGCTCGAACGCGGCGTCTTCGACCTGTTCTCATCCGACCATTGCCCGTTCCGCTACGACGACCCGGCCGGGAAGCGCAATCCGAAGGGCATGACCAGCTTCCGGCACATTCCGAACGGCATTCCGGGCGTCGAATTGCGGCTGCCCATCCTGTTCTCGGAAGGGGTGAACAAGGGCCGGATCGACCTGCCGCGCTTCGTGGCGCTGACGGCGACCAACCAGGCCAAGACCTATGGCCTCTATCCCCGCAAGGGTACGATCGCCATCGGCGCCGATGCGGATATCGCGATCTGGGATCCGGCGATGACCCGCACGGTCCGGCACGCCGAGATGCACGACGGCGCCGACTACACGCCCTATGAGGGGCTGGAGCTCACCGGCTGGCCGACGATCGTGGTTCTGGGGGGCAAGCTGATGGTGTCCGACGGGGCCCTCGTCGGCCGCAAGGGCGACGGCCAGTACCGCAGCCGCGACCGCTCCTATCTGGCGACACGGCGGGATCGTCCCGCGGCGCTCTGAGCCGCGGACCGGGATGGCCGCTCACGGGAGCGCTTAGCCTCGATGACGCATGCCGCCATCCACATCGACCACCGTTCCGGACAGATAGGCGGCCGCCGGCGAGGCGAGCATGGCGACGATGCGGGCGACTTCTTCCGGTTCCGACAGGCGGCCGAAGGGACGGTTAGAGATCATCTCGCGCCAGCGCTCGGGATCGCCCAGCGCGCTCTCGGCACGGCCGCGGGCGACGGTGACGATGCGCTCGGTTCGCGTGGCGGTCGGATTGACGCCGAAGACGCGGACGTTCCAGTCGGGGCTCTTGGCGCCGACCGCCTCGGTGAAGGCGATGAGCGCGGCATTGGCTGTCGAGCCGCAGACATAGTCGAAGCGCGGAGACCGGCCGAGATCGCCGATGATGTTGACGATGGTGCCGCTCTCGCGCGCCTTCATCCGCTCCAGATAGAGCCGCGTCAGGTCGATATAGCCGAACACCTTGAGCTGCCAGGATTCCTGCCAGGTCTCGATCGGCAGGGCGAAGAGGTCGCCGCCGGGAATGGCGCCGGCGCAATTGACCAGGATGTCGACGTCGCCGGCTTCCGCGACCAGAGCCGCCCGGGCGCCGGCCTCGGCGAGGTCGCTGACGATCGCGGTGACCGCCGTGCCGTGGGGCGCCAGCCGCGCTTTCGCATCGGCCAGGCGATCGGCATCGCGACCGACGATCGTCACGGCGGCGCCTTCCGCGGCGACGAGATCGGCGATGGCGAAGCCGATGCCCTTTGTGCCGCCGGTGATCAGCACATGCTTGCCGGACAGATGCAGGTCCATCAGCCGGCACCTGCGCCAAAGGGCTCGGCCGCGGCGTACCAGTCGGCGATCTCGGAGCCGCTGGTGAACAGCACGTCGTCGCTGGCCTTCAGCAGCTCCACCATGTCGCGCAGTTCCTGCAGGCGATGCGGCACGCCCATCAGATGCGGATGCAGGCCGATGGCGAGAACGCGCGGATTGGTGTCGATCTCGCGGCGGAAGAGGGCAAGCGTGCGCTGCAGCCGGTTCAGCATCTCGCCGGTCGCGTGCTTCTCGATGGCGTAGACGATGGAATCGTTGATCTCGAGATTGTAGGGCATCGCGATCAGCGGCCCGTCCGGCGTGGCGATCCAGGACGGAAGGTCGTCCACCACCCAGTCGAAGACGTGATCGACGCCGGCGCGGCGCAGGATGTCCGGGGTCTCCAGGCTCTCGCGCAGGCCTGGGCTGAGCCAGCCGCGCGCCGGCGTGCCGGTGAATTGCTCGATCAGCCGCAGGGTCTCGATGACCAGCGCCTCCTCGCTGGCGCCGGCATGGTTCAGCGCGCGCTGGTGCAGGCCGTGGCCGACGAACTCCCAGCCGGCGTCGCGCATGGCGCGGGCCGCCTGCGGATAGGCGGCGATGACGCCGGCATTGATCGAGGTGGAAGCCGGCAGGCCGAGATCGGCGAACAGTTTCAGGATGCGCGGCAGGCCGGCGCGCATGCCGTAATCGGCCCAGCTGAAGTTCGGCACATCCGGCACCGTCTCCTTGCCGTGCGGCGGGGTGATGATGGTGCGCGGCATCGGCTGGTCGAACTGCCAGTTTTCGACATTGACCACCAGATTGACGAGGATCTTCCGGCCCTGCATCGGCGGCAGGGACGGTCGCTCGGACGACATGCGGTAGGGGATGCGGGGATTGCTCATGCGGCCTGCGTCTCTGCCTGTCTGTGGGCGCTGCGCATCTCGGCCATGATCTCGGCCTTGTAGCGCGTGAAGTCGGGGGTGATCAGGTCGTCGATGGAGCGCGGACGCGCGAGTTCGATCGGGATCTCGCGGCCGATCCGCGCCGGCCGCGCGGTCATCACGCAGACCCGGTCGGCGAGCAGGATTGCCTCGTCGATGTCGTGGGTGACGAAGACGACGGTGGTGTTCAGCTTCTCCCAGACCTTCAGCAGCAATTCCTGCATGGCCAGCCGCGTCTGGGCGTCGAGCGCGCCGAAGGGTTCGTCCATCAGGAGGGCGCGCGGCCGCATGACCAGCACCCGGGCAATGCCGACGCGCTGGCGCATGCCGCCGGAGAGCTGCGAGGGATAGGCCTTGGCGAAATCCTGCAGGCCGACGATCTCCAGAAGCTCGCGGGCGCGCTCCTCGTAGTCGGCGCGGGCCACGCCCTGCATCTTGGGGCCGAAGACGACGTTCTCCCAGACCGTCAGCCACGGAAACAGCGCCGCTTCCTGGAAGACGACGCCGCGATCGGGGCCGGGCCGGCCGATGGTGCTGCCATCGATCAGCGCGCTGCCCTCGCTGTTGTTCTCGAAGCCCGCGAGGATGTTGAGGAGGGTGGACTTGCCGCAGCCCGAGGGGCCGAGCAGGGCGACGAACTCGCCCTCGGCGATATCCAGATCGACGCAGTCCAGTGCCCGGATCGGGGTGGCCGCATGATAGACCTTGGCGACCTGGCGAAGCTTGATTTCGGCCATCGGGAATTCCTTCTCAGCGGGTCTGCGCGAGGCGCCAGGACAGGGCCCAGCGTTCGGCGAGGAGGATGAGCTGGTCGCTCAGGAGGCCCATGACGCCGATCGACACCATGTCGGCGATGACCACGTCCATGCGGCCGACATAATAGGCGTCCCACAGGACGTAGCCGAGACCGGACTTCACCGCGATCATCTCGGAGACGATGACGGCGGTCCAGCCAATGCCGAGGCCGATCCGTAGGCCGGTGAAGATCGAGGGCAGGGCGGCGGGCAGGACGACGCGCCGCAGGATGTCGAAGCGGTTGGCGCCCATCATCAGCGCGGCGCGGATCAGATTGCGCTCGACATGGCGGGCCCCCTGGGTGGTGTTGATGACGATCGGATAGAAGGCGCCGAGGGCGATCAGGAAGATGGCGCTGAAGCCGCTGATGCCGAAGACGGCGACGGAGAAGGGCAGCCAGGCGGTGATCGGCACCGGGCGCATGATCTGGACCGTCGGGTCGAGAATCTGGGCGCCGAGGCGGCTCCAGCCGATCAGGATACCGGCGGGCACGCCGACGGCGATGGCCACGAAGAAGCCCTGGGCGACGCGCTGCGTGGAGAAGACGACATTGGCGAACCACGTGCCGCTATAGGGATTCAGCCCCATGCCGGCCTCGCCGAAGGCCCAGACCCACCAGGCCGAGACGACCCGGTCGGGGGTCGGTAGGACACCGCCGAAGAGCGAGCCGTCGGTGCCGGCGAACTGCCAGATGGCAATGATCGCGACCGGCAGCAGCAGACCGAGCAGCAACTGGCCGACACTGCTGGCGAGAATGAGCTGGGGCAACGTGCTGCCCAGCGTTCGCGCGCCCGGGGCGGCGAGTCCGGCACCGTCCGGAACGGGCTGCTTGACGGAGGTATCGGACATGGCGGTCTCCTGGCTGCGGGACGGGTGCCTCGCCCCGCGTCGGATCGCGGGGCGAGGCGGCAAGGATTACTGACCCTTGGCGGCTTCGACGATGGACGGATCCCAGTGATCGGCGATCTGGTCCGAGACGTCCTGCTGGATCACGCCGAGTTCGGCGAAGGCCTTGGCCTGGCGCTCGATCTGCTCCTGGTCGACCACCGAGCCGAGGGTGATCGGCTTGGCAGCTTCCGCCGCCACGTCCGGTGCGAGACCGGTGAGGTCGGCATAGGCCGCGGCAAAGGCTGCCGGGTCGGCGGCGAGCTTTTCCTGCGAGCTCAGATAGGCCCAGACGAAGCGCTCGACGGCGCCGCGCTTTTCCTCCAGCGCATCCTTCGTCGCCATCAGCATGCCGAGTTCGGCCCCGACGGCTTCCGATGCGCTGTATTCGAGGTTCTTGGCGAAGTAGCCGTAATCCTCGATCACCGGCACGGATTCGAAGGGCTCCCATGTGACGATGGCATCGACTTCGCCGCGCTTGAGCGCCTGGTCGAAATTGGCGCCGCCACCCTGGA
Source organism: Aurantimonas coralicida DSM 14790 (assembly GCF_000421645.1). GTDB lineage: Bacteria > Pseudomonadota > Alphaproteobacteria > Rhizobiales > Rhizobiaceae > Aurantimonas > Aurantimonas coralicida. The sequence goes on from NZ_ATXK01000004.1 coordinate 11,847, forward strand.
TGTTGACCGCGGTGAAGCTGTCATAGGGGATGTTCTTCTCGGTGACCGTCGCGGCGAACTGGAACCAGACAGCCGAGCCCGGCGCGATGCCGACCTTCTTGCCCTTCAGGTCTTCCCAGGAGTTCAGTTCGACGCCCTTGCGGCCGATGACGTATTTCTTGGAGGAGCCGACGCCCATCAGGCCGACGACGTTCTTGGAGCCCTGCGACAGCGAGATCGCGAGGTCGGCGGGGCCGACGGTGGCCATGTCGAGGGAGCCGGACAGAAGCGCCGTCCGGGCGTCGGCGTAGCGCGCGAATTCGACGGTCTTCAGGGTCACGCCGAGCTTTTCGAGCTCGTCCGAGATCAGGGTGATCGGCGCCAGATGCCCGACCTTCTGATAGCCGACCGTCAGCTCCACCGGATCGGTGAGAGCCTCGGGAGCCGGTCCGAGCGCGAAGGCCCGGAGCGGCACGAGGCCGACCGCGAGGCTGGCCGCCACTGCGAGGGAGTGGCGTATAATGCTGCGTCTGTTCATGTCGTCACCTATCGCGCCGAGGAAGAGGTCATTTTCGCTCAATCGGGGCCGTCTCGGCAGCGGCCTTGAAGAGCGGACGGCGTTTCTCGCTGAAGGCCTTGCGGCCTTCGGCGTAGTCGGAGCTGGCAAAGCAGGCCGCGACGAGGGCATCGACCGCCGCGGGGTCGCGCGCGCCGGCCGGGCGGGCCAGCTCGATGAGGGCCCGCTTGGTGGCGATGAGGGTCAGCGGCGCGTTGCCGGCGATGGTGTCGACGAAGGCGTCGCGCTCGGTCTCGAAGCTGGCCCGCGGATGGACGTTCTGGACGACGCCGAAGCGCAGCGCGTCGGCGGCGCCGAAGGCGCGACCGGCGAACATGATCTCCGCGGTGGCAGCCTGGCCGATCAGCTGCACGAACATCTCGATTGCGGAGAGCGTATAGCCGAGCCCGAGCTGGGCCCCCGGCATGCGGAAGAGCGCGCTGTCGTCGGCCAGCCGGAGGTCGCAGGCGAGCGCAAGTTCCAGCCCCCCGCCGAAACAGACGCCGCGAATGGCGGCGATGGCCGGCTTGGGGCAGGCGGCCAACGTCGTCAGTGCCCGGTCGACCGCGACTTCGTAGGCCGCGACCTGCTCCGGCGTGTCGCGCAGGGTGGCGAATTCCGAGATGTCGGCTCCGGCACAAAATGCCTTCGGTCCGGCGCCTTCGAGGACGATGACGCGAATGTCCGGATCGGCCGATGCCTCGGCGACGAGGGTCGGCAGCATCCGCCACATGGCGAGGCTGAGCGCATTGCGGCGCGCCTCATGGCTGATCGTCAGGATGGCGGCGTGGCCGGCGCGGCGAAGGTCGATCGTACCGGCCATGGCTCAGACCACTCCCTTGGCGCGCAGGGTGGAGATCTCGTCCGCCGACAGCCCGGCTTCGCCGAGAATGGCGTCGCTGTGTTCGCCGGCATCGGGGGCGGCGCTGTGGAAGGCGGCGGGCGTGCGGGTCATGGTGATCGGCTGGCCGACGACCCTGATCGGGCCACGGGCGGGATGCTCCAGGGGAACCGCGATGTTGAGGTGGCGGACCTGCTCGTCGGCAAAGACGTCGGCGAGGCCGTTGATCGGGCCGCAGGGCACGCCGTGGCGGTCGAGAAGATCGAGCCATTCGGCCGAGTTGCGGCTCGTGAAGATCTCCTGCAGCAAACCATTCAGCGCCGGGCGGTTAGCGAAGCGGTCCGGCTGGGTGCGAAAGCGCGGATCGTCGGCCAGTGCGGGTCGGTCGATCGCCTCGCAGAAGGGGCGCCACTGGTTCTCGCCGCCGACGGCGATATTGATGTGGCCATCGGCGGTCTGCACCACGCCCATCGGCGTGACATAGGGGTGGTCGTTGCCGGCCTGGGCCGGTTCCTCGCCGTCGATGAGGTAGCGCGCAGCCTGGAAGTCCATCATCGAGATCATCGCTTCCAGAAGCGAGGTGTGAAGCCACTGGCCTTCGCCGGATGTCTCGCGCTCCTGCAGCGCCAGGAGAATGCCGCAGGCGGCGAACACGCCCGCGGAGGAATCGGCGACCGCGATGCCGGCGCGCACCGGACCCTGGCCCGGCAGGCCGGTAACGCCCATCAGGCCGCCCATGCCCTGGGCGATCTGATCGAAGCCGGCGCGCATGCTGTAGGGGCCTGTCTGGCCGAAGCCCGAGATCGAGGCGAGGATGATGCGCGGATTGACCGCCTTCAGGTCGTCATAGGCGACCTTCAGCCGGTCCTTCACGTCGGGACGGAAATTCTCGACCACCACGTCGGCATCGCGCACCAGCCGCATGAACACGGCATGACCCTCGGGGGTCTTGAGGTTGAGGGTGAGCGAGCGCTTGTTGCGGTGCAGATTGAGCATGTCGTAGCCATGCCGCGCGCCGCTCATATTGGCGTTCGGATCCACCCCCACCGGGGCCTCGACCTTGACCACGTCGGCGCCGAAATCGGCCAGAATCCGGCAGCAGGTCGGCCCGGCGCGCACCCGGGTCAGGTCGAGCACGCGGAGATGGGAGAGGGCGGAGCTCATGCGACGAGACTCTCGGTAGATTGCAGGATCGGTTGGGCGAGCGGCGGCATCCGGCCGTGCCAGGAGGATGTCGCCTGGAAGGCGGCGCCGAGTTCCAGAAGCGCGCGGTCGCTGCCCGGCCGGCCGACGAGCTGAAGCCCGACGGGCATGCCGCGATCGTCGATGCCGGTCGGCAGCGCGAGGGCGGGCAGGCCGAGATAATTGGCAAAGCGCAGGAAGGCGCTGAGGGCGTAGAGCGTGCGACCGGAAAAGCCCGGCGCGGCAGGATCGATCTCCGCCAGCGTGGGGGTGCGGATCGCCATGACCGGCGTCAGAAGAAACGCGCTGTCGCCGAACACCGATGCGAGGAAGGCCGCCCGGGCCGCTTCGCGCCCATCAAGGTCGCGTCTGAGCGTGGCGTCGTCGATCCGGCCGCCGCTCGCCAGCCGGCGCGCCAGTTCCGGGTCCTGTTCGGCCAGTGCGGTCGAGGCGCCGAGACCGCGTGCGGCTTCGGCTTGCAGAACCCGCAGGGCGGCGTCGCCATTGGCGTCGACCGCAGGGCCGGCCGAACGACCTTCCAGCGGGTAGCCGAGTTCGAGAAAGTGGTCGATGCCGGCCTCGCAGGCGACGCGGATAGACGGCTCCGCGCGCTGCAGAAGGTCTTCGGCGACCGCGATGCCGCGGTGGGGCGTGCCAGCATCGCCGGACGGCAGAAGGCCTGTCGCTTCGGCGACCATCAGGATGTCGGCGGCGCCGCGGGCAAGAATGCCGATCGTATCGAGGCTCGGAGCCAGCACCATGGCGCCGTCGGCCGGCACGAGGCCGGCGGAGGGCTTCCAGCCGGTGACACCGCAGCAATGGGCGGGGATGCGCACCGAGCCGCCGGTATCGGAACCGAGGGCGACGAAGGCGGCGCCGCTGGCGACGGCAGCGGCGGAGCCCGATGACGAGCCGCCGGGTGCGAAGGCCGGGTTCCGGGGATTGCGGGCGGTGGCAAAGCCCGAGGGCTCGTAGGCGAGTTTTGCCATCCGTGCGAAGCCGATGCAGTCGGCCCCAGCCGCGTCCATGCGGTCGAGGATCGCGGCTGATCGCTTGGGTGGGGCCGCCAAGGGTTCTGCCATGCCGCAGGACGGCGCGCGGCCGGGCCTGTCGAACATGTCCTTCGCGGCATAGGGCAGGCCGGCCAGAGGCCCGTCGGTGGAAGGGGCGGCCCCGGAGGTGCAAGTCATGCCATCCGCGACGAACAGGCTGAACGCCGCGTCGAGTTTGTCCCGCGCGGCCCGGCAACGCTCCGCCTCGGCGACGCGGCGCTGCGGCGTCAAAGCGGTCCATTGGGGAAGCGTCGGCAGGGACATCAACGAGGCGCCTTTCGGATGCCTGTTTCTTAAGCCTGTTCAGCCTATGTGCGAAATCTGGTTCGGGGAATGAGAATTCAGCGTCGTCTGGTTTCGAATTTGGTGAAACCGTGGGTGCCGGTTGCTTTCGTCTGGTCGCGACTTGCCGGAGGGCCGATTAACCGGCGGTCGAGGCGCGCTCGCGCAAGAAGGCGATGAGGCGCTGGGTCGACGCATTGGGCGTGTCGGAGGGCTGGGCACAGATGGTGAAGCGGCGCAGCGCCCAGGGCTCGTCGAGCGGCACCAGCGACAGCCGCAGGGCTGCCGCTAGCGGTCCGATCGCCCGCCGCGGCATGATGCCGATGCCGAGCCCGCGCCCGATCATCTGGCACATCACCTCGAAGCTGCGGACCTGGACCCGGACCCGGGGCGCCCGGCCGTGCACCCGTGACTGCTCGGACAGAAGGCGATGCACCGCCGTACCCGGCTCCAGAGCGATGTGGTCGTCCTCGAAGAGCTCGTCGAATTTCAGCCGGCGCGCGGCCGCAAGGCGATGGTCGCAGGGGACGGCGACGGCCAGCATGTCGCTGGCATAGGGATAGCTGGACAGGCCCGACATCTCGCTGCCGGCCACCACGACGCCGACATCCGCCTGCTTGTGATAGAGCGCCTGCAGCGTGTCGCTGATCGGCCGCTCCTCCAGATCGATCTTGATGCCGGGATGCGCCTTGGCGAATTCCGCCAGATGCGAGGCGAGGCACTCCACCAGCACCGAGCTGGAGGCGAAGACGCGGACGATGCCGCTCGCCCCGGAGCGATGATCCTCCAACGCCGCCTCCACCTGCTGGCCAAGGTGCATGACGTCGCGGGCATAGCGCAGCACGATCATGCCGGCGGCGGTCGGCTCCACCCCATGCGGCCGGCGCAGCAGCAGCGGCAGGCCGGCCTCGTGCTCCAGGAGGCCGACGCGCCGGCTGGCGGCCGAGGCGACGATGTTCATCCGCTCGGCGGCCCGGCTGATGCTGCGCGTCTCGCAGATGTTCACGAAGAGCGCGAGGGAGAAGAGGTCGTGGTTTCGCATGGGGGCATTAGAGAGCAGCGACGCGGCCGGCGGAAGCGGGCCCTGTACAGATGCGGCGCGCGGGCGCTACCAATAGGATGTTCCTATTTCCCGGAGCCTTCCTTGGACTCACGCCAGCTTGCCTATTTCCGCCAGATCGTCGACAGCGGATCGATGAGCGCGGCCGCGCGGGTGCTCGGCATCGCCCAGCCGTCGCTGTCGCAGCAGACCCGCAATCTGGAAACTCACCTCGGCACCGAACTCCTGTCGCGGACCGCACGGGGCGTGGTGCCGACCGAGGCGGGGCAGGTGCTCTACGACCATTCCTGCCGGATCGGCAGCCTCATGGCCGAGGCCGAGGACGCGGTGCGGGCGATCGGGGCCGAACCGTCGGGCCGGGTCGAGTTCGGCATGCCGGCCTCGGTGTCCATGGCGCTGTCGATTCCGCTCGCCGAGACGGTGCGGGTGGAGATGCCGCAGGTGCGCTTCTGCGCCACCGAGGCGATGAGCGGTCATATCCGCGAACTCGTCACCAGCGGCGAGATCGACCTGGCACTGCTCTACGACCAGGACGGGATCGGCGATTGCCCCTCGCGGCTGATCCTGATGGAGGATCTCTGGTTCTACGCCGCGCCGGACGACTGGCCGTTTGCGACGCCGCCCGGCGTTCCGGTGCCGCTGGCCGAGGTGATGGCGCTCGATCTCGTCCTGCCGTCGCAGCGTCACGGGCTGCGACGGTTGATCGACCGGGTGGTCAAGGCCGAACGGCTGCAGACGCGGGTTGTCACCGAGATGGATTCGCTGCAGCAGATCAAGGCGCTGGTCGCCCGCGGCAGCGGCCACACCATCCTGTCCCCGGCGGCGGTGCATGATCTGGCCGAGACCGGCCGGCTCTTGGGCAGCCAGATCGTCTCGCCCCGCATGCGCCGCCCGGTCTATCTGGTGCGCTCGGCCAGGCGGCCCGTCTCGGCGGCGACCCGGGCCATCGAAACCCACTGCATCCGGGTCATCGAGGATCTGGTGCGGCGCGGGATCTGGCAGGCCGAGTTCCCCGACAGTCAGAGCGCGAGCCTATGACAGCCGCGACGACGGCCTATTGGACGGCGATCCGCAGCGCGCTCTAGTTTGCCTCCTCACGGGGCGGTCCCTTCGAGGCACCGCCAGGGCGGAAGATCACCGGTTTGCGCAAGTCGCGCTGGCGGTCCGGCGGCAGGAAAGGCAGACGATCGATGGACGAGGCGATCCGCAAGGAATGCATGGCCTATGTCGGGCGCCAGCGTGAAGCGACCGACAGCATGGCGCCCGAGACGGCGGCGAAGCAGGCGCATGCCCTTGGCGTCGCGGCGCCGGAGGCCGAACTGCCGGCGACCTGGCACTGGGCCTATTTCAACCACGGCTTTCCCATTTCGAACCAGGGCGAGGACGGCCATGAGCGGCTGGGCCTGTTCCTGCCGCCGGCGCCGTTCCACCGCCGCATGTGGGCGGCCGGCGACGTGACGGTGCATCGTCCCCTGCGCATCGGCGTGCCGGCGACGCGGCGCTCGACCATCACGGATGTCGCCTTCAAGAGCGGGCGGACCGGCGACCTCTGCTTCGTGACCGTCGACCATGCGATCGAACAGGATGGCGGGCTCGGGGTCGCCGAGCGGCAGACCATCGTCTACCGCGACTGCGGGCTGCCGGAAAAGGCGCTGCGCGCTCCCGGCGATCCGGTCCCGGACGGCTATGTCGTCCATCCGGACATGGAGCTGTTCTTCTATTCGGCACTCACCCATAACGGCCACCGGATTCACTGGGACCGGAACTTCTGCCGTGAGGTCGAGGGCTATCCGGGGCTAATCGTCCACGGCCCGCTGATGGCGACCAAGCTCTGCGACGCCATGGCGGGCACCGCGTCCGTCCGCCGGTTCGCCTTCCGGGCGCTGGCGCCGGTTTTCGACACGACGCCGATCCGGCTGGTTCACCCGGCCGCCGGCACCGGCGGCGAGGGGCGCATCGAGCGCTCCGACGGGGTGATCTCCATGCAGGCGACGCTCGAAACCGCCTGACCAACGACCTCCTTTAGCGGCCCTCCTGCTCTCCGGCGCGGGCGAGAAGTGCCTCGGCCTGGGCGACCAGTGGCCGATCCAGCATGGCGCCGTCGAGCTGGATCGCGCCGCCGCCGGCCGCCTCCGCCGCGGCGACGATGCGGCGGGCCCGGCGGATCGCGTCGTCACCGGGCCGCATCGTGTCGTGGACAGGACCGATCTGCGCCGGGTGGATGCAGAGCCGCGCACCGAAACCGAAGGCAAGGGCCCGGCGGGTTTCCGCGATGACCCGCTCGACATCGTCGATCGCCGGGGTCACCCCGTCGATGGCCGGCGCGAGACCGGCAAGCCGGGAGGCCAGCGCCAGTTCGGCGCGGTAGATCGCCATGGCCTCCGCGTCCTCGGGCAGGCCGAGATCGAGCATGAAATCGATGGTGCCGAAGGCCAGCCGCACGACCCCGGCGACCTCTGCAATGGTGCGCGCTGCCGCCAGGCCGCGCGCGGTCTCGATCAGTGGAATGACCGGCTTCGGCATCCGGGCGACGTCATCCGCCGTTTCGGCCTTGGCCAGCATCACGCCGGCGACGCCCGGATGGTCGAGACACTCCATGTCGGCATCATGCCATGGCGTGCCGGCGGCGTTGATCCGCACGAACACACCGGCGTCGCCGGCGAGCGCGGCGAGCAGGCCGGCCCGTGCCACCTCCTTGTCCGCCGGCGCGACCGCATCCTCGAGATCGACGATGACTGCATCCGCGCCCGAGGCGAACGCCTTCGAGATCCGCTCCGGGCGGGTCGCCGGGACGAAGAGGAAGCTGCGGGAATTGGCGGGATCGCGCATGAAAGGTCTCGTCTCGACAATGGCGGGCAGGACGGGCCGCTGGCATGATGCGGCCTCATCTGATGGCTGATCCTAGCCGGCCAAACCGTCGTTCGGAACGGACTGGGCGTCTATCGACCCGATAGTCCGGCCCTATCCACCCGCTGACGGCCGGGCAGATGGCGCGGTCCCTCCATCGTGAGTGACGTCAGGGGCTTGTCGCCAACCCTTGCGACAGTGATTCAGCCGGTTCGATCAGAACTGGAAACGGCGAGCCTCAATCGCGGACAATCGTGCGACTTCCATAGGAGTTGGCTATCGCCTCCATCGCCCGTGCGGTCTGCCGGTTTCCGTGCCGGACGCTATGCTGTCCCGAGCACAGGAGCGCAGCATGACCACGATCGACACCCATGACGAGATCCGCGAAGCGGTGGGCCGGCTCTGCCAGGATTTCCCGGGCAGCTACTGGCGCGAGCTGGACGAGCGCCGCGCCTATCCGACCGATTTCGTGAAGGCGCTGACCGAGGCCGGTTTCCTCTCGGCGCTGATCCCGGAAGAATTCGGCGGATCGGGACTGCCGCTTTCGGCTGCCGCTGTCATCCTCGAGGAAATCCACCGCCAGGGCGGCAATGCCGGCGCCTGTCACGCGCAGATGTACACGATGGGCACGCTGCTCCGGCATGGCTCGGACGCCCAGAAGCAGGCCTATCTGCCGCAGATCGCCGAGGGGACGCTGCGGCTGCAGTCCTTCGGCGTCACCGAGCCGACCAGCGGCACCGACACTGGGTCGCTGCGCACCACCGCCCGCCGCGACGGCGACGTCTACCGGATCAACGGCCAGAAGATCTGGATTTCCCGGTCCGAGCATTCCGACCTGATGATTCTCCTCTGCCGCACGACGCCGCTCGATCAGGTCGAGAAGAAGACGCAAGGGCTGTCGGTCTTCCTCGTCGACATGCGCGAGGCCAAGGCGAACGGCCTGACCATCCGGCCGATCCGCACGATGATGAACCACGCCACGACGGAGCTCTTCTTCGACGACGTGCCGGTGCCGGCCACCAACATGATCGGCGAGGAAGGGAAGGGGTTCCGCTACATCCTCTCCGGCATGAACGCCGAGCGGATCCTGATCGCCGCCGAATGTATCGGCGACGCCAAATGGTTCATCGACAAGGCCGCCGCCTATGCCGGCGAGCGGGTCGTCTTCGGCCGGCCGATCGGCCAGAACCAGGGCATCCAGTTCCCGATCGCCAAGGCCTATGCGCGCATGCGCGCGGCCGAGCTGATGCTGCACGAGGCGATCCGGCTCTACGAGGCGAACGAGAATCCGGGCGCCGAGGCGAACATGGCCAAGATGCTGGCGGCCGAGGCGAGCTGGGAGGCGGCCGAGGCCTGCGTCCAGACCCATGGCGGCTTCGGCTTCGCCGAGGAATACGACGTGGAGCGCAAGTTCCGCGAGACGCGCCTCTATCAGGTGGCGCCGATCTCCACCAATCTCATCCTCTCCTACCTCGCCGAGCACGTGCTCGGCATGCCGCGGAGCTATTGATGTCGATCGCCGCCCGTCTCGCCCGTTTCGCGCTCACCGAAGATCCCGGTTCGCCGGCGGCCCGCCGCTTTGCCAGGCTCTCGCTCTTCGACTGGGCGACGGCGGGACTGGCCGGGCGCAGCGAGCCGGTGGCGATCGCGGCCCGGCGCATGGCCGCGAGTGAGGCAGGCGCCGGCGCAAGCCTCATCGGCGGCGGGACGGCGACCCCGCGCGCGGCGGCGCTTGCCAATGGCACGACCAGCCACGCGCTGGATTGCGACGACACGCATTTCCTGCATATCGGCCATCCGAGCGTCGTCGTGATGTCGGCAGCCCTTGCGATGGCGGAGATGGAAGGTTCGTCCGGCCAGGCCTTTCTCGACGCGCTGGTCGTCGGGCTCGAAGCGACGTGCCGGGTGGGCGACTGGCTGGGGCGGTCGCATTACGAGGCGGGGTTCCACCAGACCGGCACCGCCGGCGCCTTCGGCGCGACCGTGGCGGCCGGGCGCCTTGCCGGGCTCGACGAGGCCGCGATGATCTTCGCATTGGGCCTCGCGACGACACGCGCATCGGGGCTGAAGAGCCAGATGGGGACGATGGCGAAACCGCTCAACGCGGGCTTTGCCGCCGAAGCCGGCGTCACCTGCGCGCTCCTCGCGCGGGCCGGCGTCGCCTCCAATCCGAACGGGTTCGAGGACCGCCAGGGGTTCGGGCCGACCCATGCAGGAACCGGACACATGGCAGCCTTCGACGGGCTCGGCGAAACCTGGGTCTTCCCCGACATTTCCTACAAGTTCCACGCCTGCTGCCACGGCCTCCACGCGACACTCGAGGCATTGCGAAGCCTGCGCGACGACGGCCTGGCGCCCGACGCCATTCGCAGCGTGACGATCTCCACCAACCCCCGCTGGTTCGACGTCTGCAACAAGCCGGAACCCGCGACGGGTCTGGAAGCAAAGTTTAGCTATCGCCTCGTTACCGCCATGGCCCTTCACGGGCTCGATACGGCGGACCTTGCCGTCTACGACGCGGCCAACTGCGTGCGCCCCGATCTCGTGGCGCTGCGCGACCGGGTCACGGTCGAGGCAGACCCGTCGCTGACCGACACGCAGTCCCGCGTGTCCGTGGAGACGGGGGACGGCCGGCAACTGACCGCCAGCCACGACCTTCTGGCCGCCGCCGACCCCGACACCATCGAGACGCGGCTTGCCGCAAAATCCGCCACGCTCCTCGGCCACGACCTGTCGGGCGCCCTCCTGCAGGCGGTCGACAGCCTTAGCGAGGCCGCGGATGTGACCGCATTGGCGACCCTTCTCGCAACGAAGGCGCCGGCCGACTGACTCAGCCAGGCGAACGATCGTAGCGCACCACGTCCACCGCCGCGTCGAAATCGAGCACGAGCCGGAACCTGCCCCGGCCGCAACTGTTCGGCAGGAAGGACGATCACCGTGACCTCTTGCGAGAGGTAGCGGCCCGTCACCCGCCCGCCGACATTCCAGCCTTCCGGCGGCCGGTCCCGAACTGCCACATGCAGCGCGTTCCAATCGCGGAAGCCATGCCGGCGGGCGATCAATTCGAGCGCCTGGGCGTGGCTGACCGCGGTCCTCGCGGCGGCGAGCTCTTCACGCAGCCCGCCTTGCCATGTCCCTGGCCTCCGCGAATGTCGGCAGGCCGCGTGTCATGTTCCCACCTTTTCGGCGCGCAGGAAGAGGCCCCATCGCAGGGATCGCTGCTTCGCCAGTTGCATCAGAACGAAGGCCGTCAGCGCGAGAAGCAAGACCTCTGACAGAGGGGAGGCGAGCCAGATGCCGGGCTCGCCCATCGTCCCGGCCAGCAGATAAGTCAGCGGCATCGCGAGGATGTAGGATTTCGAAAGCCCGAGGATCGCCGCGCGCCCGGCGTCGCCGATCGCCTGGAAATGCATGGCGATCATCATCAGCGGCCCCGCGGCAAAGAAGCCCGCCGAGATCACCGGCAGGATGCGCGCGACCTCAGTAACGACGACAGGGTCGGACACGAAGGCGGTTCCGATCGGGGCCGCGAAAACACTCATGCCGATCTGCAGGGTGAGACGGTAGCCGAGGGCCGCAAGAACGCCAGTCCTAAAGGCTGGCATCGCTGCGCTGATAACTCCCGGCACCGAAATTGTTACCGGTGATGGTCTGCATCGCATAAGCCAGGCCCAGCAACGGCAGGAAGGCGAAGGTGAGCAGCCGCGTGATGATGCCATAGGCCGAGCCCGCCACGCCCCCGTCCAGCACGCCGATCAGGACGTAGTTGAAGCCCATTTCGGCCAGCACCGCGGACCCGCCTGCCGCCAGCAGCGCGACCGGGGCGCCAAAGCCGAGAAACAGCGCGATCAGGATCAGCCCCATGCAGGCGGTAAGGCCGTGCGCGCCCGCATAGACACCGCCGGCCACGTCGACCTGCCGCGCGCCGGTGTGGCGGTGAGGATACTCGACATGCCCGACGAGACCAGCGTCGAGAGCGCCACGATCAGCATTTAGAGCGGGAACATCAGGGTGAGGGCAGCCAGCGCCTGCGCGCCCACGAAACGCCCAGGAACAGCGCATCGGCGACCGCCAGCAGACCGTTCATGCCCATCACGAAGATGATCGGAAGCGCGGTACGGAGGTAGATCGGGCCAAGCGGTCCGCTGAGAAACGAATTGGATTGCGACGACATGACCCCGTTTTCCTTCCGGCTCTTGTCGCGCAAGAACTGGACGGGGCCCGCATTACCATCCGCGCGACAGGTGCCGAGGATGACGACGATCGTCTCTGCTACAGAATCGCACGAATGCGGGAGGTGCAAGGCCTGCGCGCCTTCTGTGAAGGAAGGGACGACATCAGGTTGTCTGTTGACATACGTCAACTAAATCGGTCGAATGACGTAAAGTCAGTTGACAAATTCTGTTCAACCTCATCAAATTGCTTCAACAGATAATGGTTGTTTGCAATGGCTCGATCTTTTCACTCTGTTGACTTGAACGCGTTCCGCGAGATCGCAAGTGCGTTCCCATTCACGCGTCGCATCACGGAAGTGCATCTCCATCACACCTGGCGTCCCCGGCAGAGCGATTATCGCGGTCTGGCGACCATCCAGTCCATGTGGCGACACCATACGCAGAACAACGGTTGGAGCGACATCGCCCAGCACGTCACCATCGCGCCAAGAGGCGAGATCTGGCTCTGCCGCAATTTCAACGCGGCGCCGGCGAGTTCCAGCGGCTTCAACGGCAATGCCAGCGCTGGGCCCTTCATGATCGAAATGATCGGCGACTTCGATGTTGGACAGGAAACGATCACGAAGGAGCAGAAGCAGGCGACGCTGGGTGTCATCAGCGCCATCCAGATGCGGTTCAATCTCGCACCGCAGGATATGAAATTCCACAGCGAGATGTCGGGCAAGACCTGTCCGGGCACGAGCTTCGACAAGGCTGAATGGATCGGCGAAGTCGCAGCCATGACCGCGGCTGGCGGAAACCCGCGTTCAAGCAAAGCGCTCTTTGCGGATCAGTTCCGGCGTGGCGCCAGCCTGATCCAGGACCTTCTCGCCCTGCCGCAGGCCGTGGACGATATGGCAACGGCCGAACATGTCGTCGGCTACGAGATGTTCGAGGCGGAAGAGCCCGGCGGACGGGGTGGCAGCCTGAGCGGCGCCGAGCCGTCCCCGCAGATGATCGAGGCGCTCTCCGATCACGTCGTGAACCTGGAGAGGGGTAGCTTCTCGGATTCCGGCCGGATCGGGACGACGAAGGCCGATGTCGATCGCTTGTTCGAGGAGCGTATCCCCAAGGAAATCGCAGCGGCCAAGGCGCGCAAGGAGCCAGCGCGGCTTCTGTTCTATGCGCATGGTGGTCTTGTATCGGAGAAGAACGCCTTGCACGGCGCCTTCAAGCAACTGCGTTTCTGGCGTGAGAATAAAGTCTATCCGGTCTTTTTTATCTGGGAGACCGGTCTCGCCGAGACGATACGGCAGCTCATGACGGGCACAGTGGATCGAATCCGCGGCGGGGCTCGAGGTCCGTTCGACTTTCTGCTCAACGCCCCGATCGAGGAGCTGGTTCGCGGGGCTGGGGGGCGGATCGTATGGGACGGAATGAAGTCGAGCGCGGAGCGCGCGAGCGGCGACGGTGGCGGAGCGGCTTACGTTGCCGCCAAAGCCGCAGCTCTCGCCAAGAAACACGGCGACGACCTGGAGATCCACGTTGTGGGCCACAGCGCCGGATCGATCTTCCATGCCTATTTCCTATCGGCACTGGCCAACTCCGGCGCCAGCGTCAAGACGGCGCATTTCCTTGCGCCGGCAATCCGCAACGACCTGTTTCACCAGCGTGTGGCGCCGCTGCTCGGCAAGAACGTCGGGCCGCTGACCATCTTCACGATGAGGAAGCAGCGCGAGAAAGACGACACGGTAACGCCAGTTTATCGTCAGTCCCTGCTGTACCTCATCTACGAGGCTCTTGAAGAAAGGCGGAAGACCGACATTCTCGGCCTCGAAATCTCGCTGCGCGGCGACAAGCTGGCCAGCGATATTTTTGGGCTACGGGGGATGCCTTCCGAGCTGGGCGAAGTGGTCTGGGCCCCGAGCAATGGCAGCGACTTTGGCAGCGCGAGCGATTCTTGCACCCATGGTGGGTTCGACGATGACGCTGCGACAATGAACAGCGTCGTGCGCCGGGTCCTCGACCGTCGAAACGGGGAGCCGATCTTTCCCCTTGAAGACGGCGGCGCGCGCGTGGCGAGCAACGATCTATGGGATGGCCAGCTCGATGTCTCTGCGCAGGTCGAGGAGGCGCTGGCTCGGCTGTCCTTCACCCCGATCGGATCGTCTCCGGCCGGCACCTCGGTGCAGCCAGCGACCCCGGTTGCCACCAGGCCGGTTGTCGGCGCGCGGCGAGCGCTCTGCATCGGGATCAATGACTACCGCTACATCAGTCCGCTCAGGGGATGCCTCGCGGACGCAAAGTTGTGGGCCCAGACACTTGAGGCACTGGGCTATACCGCGCAGATCCTACCCCAGGAAGCAGCGACTGCGGCAGGAATCCGAGCCAGGGTCACCAGCTTCGTGGCCGCGGCCCGGGCGGGGGACGATCTGGTCCTGCAGTTTGCCGGACATGGCACCCAACTCGAGGATCTGAGCGGGGATGAAGCCGAGGAGGGGGCTGCGGTCGGGGAGATCAAGGACGAGTGCCTGTGCGCCATCGACTGTGGTTCGGATGACGACGGCCTGGTGATCGATGACGAACTGCGGATCATCTTCAGTGGCCTGGCGGATGGCGCGTCCCTGACCTGCTTCTTCGACTGCTGCCACTCAGGCACGATAAGCCGTGTGCATGCGCGCGCCCTATCCGCGACGCGCCTTGGCGCGAGGGGCGGGACAGCAGAGAGCGATCTGCGCGCACGCTACGTCGACCCGACCCCTGCGATGAAACACGCATACGCCAGGCGCTCGGCCCAGCTGCGACGGTCGGGCAGCCGTGCGCCCTTCATCCAGAGGGACGTTTCCTTCAGCGCCTGCACGTCTCAGGAACTCGCGTACGAGAGCAATGGTCAGGGCGAATTCACACTGCAGGCCACGAGTATCATCAGCGAAGGCATCGGGGTGACGTCGAACAGCGCCTTTCTCGATCGCATTCTTCAAAGATTCGGAGAGGTGCGACGTCAGAGCCCGGTCCTCGACTGCGCGCCCGAGAAACGTAGCGCGTATTTCTTGAGCCTTTGACCTGATGGTGGACGAGTCCGATGGCCGATCCTGCAACTCCTGCTGCGCCGGCACCGGACGCCGTCCAGTCTGTCGCCCAGACCCGGTCTGGCGAGGAACTCGGCTCGATGCACGAACCCGTCGCGTCCGAAGAAGGAGAAGACACGCTCTTCCGGATCAGCAAGCGCGTCAAGCTGGCGTTCCATACGCGGCTCTATGAGCGTCGGAGCGGGGATCCGGTTTATCGCCCGTTGTCCATCTACACGCGCGACCCATCCATCTCGCGCCTTGAGGGCGGCATCGCGCGGACGCGCGTGCAGTACGAGCCACTAAAGCCGGGGCCGCGGGGTTCGGTCGTGGAAGTGTCCACGTCGGACGGCGATGGCAATGATTGGGCGGCGGCGGATCTTGAAAATCCGCTGGTGCTGATCGAGGGAGGCTACGCGCCATCGCTATCCGACCCGCGCTTCCACCAGCAAATGGTCTACGCCGTTGCGATGACAACCTATGACAGCTTCAAGGCTGCCCTGGGCCGTAACGTTGCCTGGTCGTTCGACCGAGTCGATCCGGCGGACCCGCATCAGCGGAACCGGGTCCTCCTGAAACCCCATGGGGCGAACGCGGCAAACGCTTGGTACGACAATGCCAGCGGAGAAATCGTCTTCGGGTACTTCACGCCGAAGAACGCCACGTCGACGGTCCCGCCCGGCCGGGGTCACATCTTTACATGCACCTCGCATGACATCATCGCGCACGAGATGAGCCACGCCCTGCTCGACGGGCTGCGGGCGGCATTCCTCATCCCGAGCCACCACGACGTGCTCGCCTTCCACGAGGCATTCGCCGACCTGATCGCCTTCTTCCAGCATTTCACCTACGAGGACGTCGTGCGCTCGGCCGTGAACCTGACCCGGGGCAACCTCGACAAGGCAGAGAACCTGGTTTCGATTGCGCAGGAATTCGGCAAAGGCCTGGGTGAGGGCAAAGCGGCGCTGCGAACCCTCAACGACCTCGAGAGCGACTTCGCAGATTTTCTGGACAGCTCGCAGGATCAGCCGACCCGGCAGATTCTGACCTACGACTCCGCTCTGCGGGAAGACAACGGGCACGAGCCCCACAACCTGGGGCGCGTGCTCGCGCGAGCCGTCTTTGCCGCCTTCATCACATTGTATCGCAGAAAGTCCCAGCGCTACGTCAAGCTCGCCACCGGTGGAACCGGAAAATTGCCGGATGGCGATATCTCGACGGGGTTGCAGAACCTTCTCGTCTCCGAGGTGCGCAAGCTGGCTGGTCAGTTCCTCTCTATCTGCATTCGGGCCATCGACTATTGCCCACCCGTCGACGTGCGATTTGGCGACTATCTTCGCGCGCTGATTACCGCCGATCATGATGTGGTTGCGGACGACCGGTGGGCTTATCGCGAAACGCTCATCCAGGCTTTTGCCAAGCGGGGGATCTATCCCGACGACATCCGGTCGATGACGGAGGATACGCTTCTTTGGCAAGGGCCCCAGATCCAGATCGATCCCGAGAAAAGCCTTGGTTTCGGATCCATGGCGTTTGAGGGAGATCCGGCCAAGCCTGTCAGCATCAAGGAGATGTGCCGCCAGGCCGGGGTGCTCGGCCGCCTCGTGACGCGTCCGCATTGCGCACGTGAATTCGGACTCGTCAGCCCTGAAAGCGCCGAGTTCGCAACCGGCGAGTATAGCCTTCCCGTGGTGGAATCGATCCGCTCCGCGCGACGCATCGGACCCGACAAACAGGTGATCTTCGACATCATCGCCGAGGTCGTCCAGAAACGGCGCATCAAGCTTCCAGGCCATCGCCCGTTTGAATTCCACGGCGGCGCGACGATCATCCTCGGGCCGCTCGGCGAGATCAGATACGTCATTCGCAAACGCGTCGATCATCAGGATCGGCCCGCCGAACAAATCGAATTCATGAAGAGTTCGACCGGCGCGCGGTTCTGGCGCACAACAAGACAGGGTTTCAGACCTTCGACTGATGTCGCTCGGCTACTGTGCGCCCAGGCGCCTCAGGAGGCTGCTCCATGATGGCTGCGGTTAGAGTAGCCCCCGGGCTGAACTTTGGCCGAGGAGCACTTCGGCAGAATCCCGGCGCCGGACATCCCGAGCGCCAGAGCAAAGTCTTCGAGTTTGTCTGGCTTGACTTGGGATGCGAACGCCATTGACGATCACCAGCGATGCAAGCTGGCGCTAAGCCTCAAGAGTCGTAATGGGTTCGTCGATGCAATAGCCCAGAACTGGGCGCGGGGTTGGCGAGATGGACAATGATTTGCAGAGCAATCTTCGACCTCTCGCCGACGTCTGATACGGGCTCCTTCGAAGCGTTCGCTTATCGGATGGCTGTTGTGGGGCTAACGGACCGGCTGACCTCAACGATCTGAGGGGTGCGCTCGCGCACTGGTCGATCCGCCCGACGCGGTAAAAGCATCTGCAGTGGCCGCCGAGAGCGAGGCCAAGGCCGCTGCGACGGCGACTCTCGCGAAACTCAGCTACCTTTCCGCCGAGGACCATCGACTCCGAAGACAGCCCGCGCGCTTAGCCGACATCCCTCGTCCGCAGCGAGCGTTTGTCGGGCGCGCGCCCGGCAAGGCTGATGAAATCGATTGGTGCCCGAATGCTTGGACAGAGAACACCGTTAGTTGTGTTCTTAGATGCGAACCACCCGCAAGACCATGCGTGCTACGGGGCGGTTGCTAATACCGCAATCTATGAAGCATCAGGAAGATCAATGGCTTAAACGCTGGATGGCGGAGAGGAAGGGACTCTCGCCATTTGATCCAAAAAGCCTGAGAAACATGGCTTCGCGACCGCAGTATCGAGGCGAGGTGTACCAGTCTAGTGGATCGGCGTCCAGGCGTTGTTATTATCGATTCTGACAGCGGACCGAGGCTGCTGCCCGATCAGCTCTCGCCGGGTACGCACCCGAAGAACTCCTTCGACCTCGAACCGGAGGGGTCGATGCGCGCGAGCGTCGGATGCTACTGGCCAAAAAATATCGCCGAGGCAAAGGCGGAATTCGGACACAGTGAAAGCATTAGCTGCGCCCCTATCGGCCCGAGAACGGGAGTTGATGCTAGGCGAAAAGATCTGGAGCCATTTCGCGAGGCTATCGGGAAACCTCTCACCAGAGGCGAGACCAAGAGGGGAACTTGCGCCCAGGAAAGCTGCATCCGCACAAGCCTCCGGACGACGGCCACGTCATTGCGTTCGTGGTCGTAGTGTTGATTGGCGCAGTCTTGATTTTGCTGACCTTGTTGATTCAAGGGAGCTGGGAAAACTTACCAGACGCTCTCGACGCGCCAACATTCATCAATCCGCACGATGCAGATGGCACGTTTCCTCCTGGCATCTCACAAGGTTCGCGCTGATCGCAGAACTGAGAACGACGGTATCAGCGATGCTGACGTAACGATCCACGGTCGCAAAGAAGCGCGTGGACAGTTACATGAACGCCCCTCCAATCAGCAAAAATTTCTGATCTGGCATCTCGAGAGCGACTGTGAGTTCCGAGCAGGGTGCCCGCCCGTACAACCCGACCGCGATCGGCAGCCTCCGCGAGATCGCTCCGCTCATTGACGAGATGCGAGTGTTCTTCGCAAAGTGCGAGGGCAAGCGGCCAAGCTGCGGCATCCAGGAAGTCGCGTCGCTCGAAATCCGGTTCAACGCCACCGACTTCCGCATCGAACGGGCGCTGGCGGCTCTGGATGAATTAGGCGAGATCGATGGTCGGCCTTGCTTCAGGGCCACGTCAACCTGCCGGGCGCTCAAGCTGGCAGAGGCAGCAGAATCAACCCCTCTTCGATCACCTGTTCGACGGCGCGGATTGCACTATCCAGCCGCTTCCCGCTGGCAACGAAAGTAGTTGCTCATCTGCTCATCGCTCAAATCGAGCATGTATTTCGCTTCAGTCGCGGAGAAGCCGGCCTTCAAGGCATTGCTCAACGCGGTCCATTGGGGATTGTGCGACACCAGGGGCGCTGCGTGGGTTTGGTTTTCCAAGGGGAGGCGCTGAGTGGCGCGCTGATTCGCTTGCATCTCGAACTCCGGGTTCAGGCCTGCTCGAGCGAACGCAATACATCTCGGAGGTTCAGTGGGACGAAAGGAGGAAGCTGAAACGCATCTGGTACTGAGTGCAGAGTGTTCAGCGAATATGGTCACCGCGTGTCCGCTGCAGCGCAAACATACGCTGCGCTTCACTACCGCATCGGCTAATAGACATCGTCAAGCAAAGCCCGACATCTCCAGACCGCTCGATCCGGACCGCGGACCGGCTGCCCGTCCTGGGTGCCGGGCATCTTCCATTCCGTGACCTGCTTGGTCGGGCTATACTCCGTCCGTGCCATTTGGATGAATCTTGCAAGATCACCCATCGGCTAAGCCGTCGCACTCGTTGAAGCGTAGTGCAGCGGCTTTCAAAGCTCGCGAGCAGGCCATTTACCCAATTTTAGCTGTCTTTTCAGCAACCATTAGGCGCGATGACGAAGGAGCGGTAATCATTTTCCATCCAATTTGATGGGAAGTGTTCCATGCGTGTTCATCATACTCTCCTCACCTCGATCGCTTTTCTGGGCCTTGGCCTTCTCCCTGCTGCCGCCGCTGATCTGGTCTATGAAACCCCGACGCCTGCCTATACCCCGGCGACGGACAGTCTCGGCGACGTAGATTGGACGGGCGGCTACGTCGGCGCTTTCGGTGGCGCTGCTACTGGTGACTTTGACTACGAAGCGCGTAGTGGTGGCAATACGAGTGGTATTGGGGTGTCTGGCGGCGGGCTCTTCGGGGGAGCGCAAGCCGGATACGACTATCAGATGGGAAGCGTTGTGGTCGGTGGTGTCGCCGATATTGCTGCTACGGACATCGAAGCCGACGTCGATACACGCTCCGCTACCGGCGCAACAACAGCGTCAGCGTCAGCAGACTCACGCCTGAAATATCTTGGTACGGTTAGGGGGCGCGTTGGTTACGCGGTCGATCGGGCTTTGGTCTACGGTCACGGGGGTTATGCTTACGGCAAGACCGAAGCAGAGGTGTCTTCGACGGTTCGCACCGGCGGAGTTAGTCAGACCGCTACGACGAGAACCGACAGCGATATGAAGCATGGATATGTTCTCGGCGCAGGCGCTGAGTTCAAAGCCACTGACACCATCTCAGTTCTGACGGAGTACGGCTATCACGACCTGGGTCAGGACCGCATCTACAGTGGCGCTGGACAGCAGATTGACGAAGATGTTGAATTCCACGCAGTGAAAGCTGGTGTGAACTACCGCTTCTGAGATTCCGCCCTTCGCCGTGAAATGCGGCGAAGGGTTTCCCGTATTCTCGGGAGAGCAATCACGTGTGCAATCTCTACTCGATCACCAAGGGCCAAGCAGCAATCCGCGAGTTCACTGGCGCTATGCGTGACAGCACCGGCAATCTGCCTTCGCTGCCGGGCGTCTTCCCAGACTATGCCGCGCCAGTGGTTCGAAACGCTGGTGACGGTGAGCGCGAACTCGCGATGATGCGGTGGGGCATGCCTTCGCCGCAGTTCGTCTTGAAGGGTCGCAGCGTCGACGGAGGCGTGACCAATGTCCGCAATGTGAAGTCGCCGCACTGGCGGCGGTGGCTGGGGCCGGCGAACCGATGCCTTGTACCCTTCACCAGCTTCTCGGAGTACGAGACGACGGTAGAAGGTAAGAAGGCGCCTGTCTGGTTCGCAGCCGGCGAGAGCCGCCCGCTGATGGCATTCGCTGGCATCTGGACGAACTGGACCAGCGTGCGGAAGATCAAGGAGGGCGAGGTCAACGCCGACCTCTTCGCCTTCCTGACCTGCGAGCCGAATGGCGTCGTCGCTCCGATTCATCCGAAGGCGATGCCGGTCATTCTGACCGAGCCCAAGGAGATGGATATTTGGATGCGAGCAGAATGGTCGGAGGCGTCAGCGCTGCAACGGCCATTGCCCGACGAGCTGCTGCAGATTGTTGCCCGAGGTGAACGGAAGGATGACGGCGACCGGAGCCGGTAACTCTCCCGGCTGCCATTCAACGGTCGCCTCTGCCTTGCGAGGGGGCTACGCCGCCTTCTTCGCTCTGCGCTTCACTGGAGACTTTCGCTTAGGAGCCCATGGCGGCACGCCAGCGGCTATAGCACCGCAAGCAAGCGCAATTGTCGTGTTGGCACCTTCGTATTTGAAGCGGGTGATTTCTTCGACGGAAACGAACAGCCGTTTCGCTGCTTCGCTGTCCGACAGCCAATTCAGATCGAGCCAATCGATAAAGTCGTAAGCGGTCATCTTCGGTCCCCATCAGAGCCGAATCAATCTCATTCCTAGTGACGAAAAGAGTCAATGAGGGCGTTAATATTTCGTTAGAGTATCTACCGCCCCGGCACCTTTGCCCGGACCCGCATGCTGATGTCTCGATTGCCGCAACCGCCGCAGATGATACGGGGCTTCCACCGGACGAAGACCTGATCGTGCCCCCATCGGCGAATTGCCTCGTCAAGCGTTAGGCGGAGGGTCCGATGGCAATGGTTGCAAGTCCATGTGAGCCCCATGCCGACGTCGGCAAGCTTACCAAGTGTGTTGATGACGGTCGGGTCGGAGGAAGGGGACGTCATCGAGGTTATCGGGCCGTCAGGCCCAAAGCTGCGCACCAGCGATCCCACGACGCCTGCGCAGCGGCCATCGCATCTTCCCGGTTGTCCGCCTTCCCGGCCGTCTTTGATATCCCGAAAGGGTTCACGCCGCGCACCGACCACTGCCAATCTCCATCTGCGCGGGAAATGACAGATGCGATCAGCCTGTCGTTCCGAAGGCCGTGCCAGCAGTCCTCCCTACGATCCTCCCAAGTCAATGGCACGGAGCCCTCGGCTACTGCGTCGTTTAGCGTCGGCACCACCGATTTCCCTCGTTCGGCCACGGTTGGGATAGCCCTTCCGTGATCAGCACCTGCCCGGCGTCGCGGCCATCGGACAGGATTACTCTGGCGAGCTCGCGCCCATAGCGCCCACGCCCGCCGGTCCACTCGATATGATACCCGCCGGCCATCAACTGCCGCAAGCGATCCCGCGCCTGGAGCCCAAGCCGCTTTTCGGCATCACACTCCGGCTGGCTGATCTCGGGTGTGTCAACGTTCAGGGCCCGCCACTTCACGCCGCGCTCCCATCCTGTGTCGCCGTCCACGATGCAGGTCAGTTTGCGCGCCGCTCGGTCGCCCCCGGAGCAAACCGGGATCGTGCCGGCGAGGGCAGGCGAGAGCATCATCGTCAGGATGATCGTGAGTGAGGTCCGCATCAATCCGAGTCCCTGTTCACGATATTCCATGCGCCGTCACCATAGCTGATCTCCCGCAGCATTTCGTCGATGAGCTGTGCGCTGGTGGAGCGCACCACTGCGGGATCCGAAAGATCTGCGATCAGATGGAGTTCGTTGATCGCCATTTCCCGCGTGTCGGCGAAGGGCGAAGCGGGTGGCCAAGGCGTTGAGCGGCTGGGCGGTATCGCCGGACCATGGGCTGTCGGCCACGTATTCCACCATCGTCACTGGCCAGCCCACAGGCGCCGATGATCATGGATGGAAACCGTCATCGACGTGATCATAGCTTAAGGGTGCGGAGTCCGGCGAGCGCGGATGGCGGAAGGCCAGACGCCGACCCGCTGGCTTGTGACCGGAGCCGCCAAGGTAGCAGTAGTTTAAGATCCAGATCAGCAAAATTTTCTGATGGCGGGTGCGGGCCGAAAGCAGAACGGCGGCTTCGGAGCAGCAGCAGGCAAAAAGCTGCCGGTCCCACGTAAGTGAAATGGATCTTCGACCAAAATGAAAACGATACGTGACCGGCAAAATAGCCCGCTCGAGGGAACAGGACGTTTCCACAAGCCGTCCGCCGGCCTCAGTTTTGTTCATCGAATGGAGACGCGTAAAAGATCTATAGCCTTGCACTTAGAGACTATTCCCAGGCGGCGAGCGGGAGCGAATTCAAATTCTTCCGGATCTGACGCCAAGACGGGATTTCTTTATCAAGGAGGGCAGTGAACCGCGCATCATGGGTCGGCGAGATGAAATGGGCTAACTCATGGACGATTACATAATCCGTTGTATTTTCAGGCTTTTTTGCTAGCTCTGAATTCAGCCAGATGATGCGCTTGTCCGGGTTGCAACTACCCCATTTGGTCTTCATCGAACGGATGCCCCACTTCTCGGGGATGACGCCCATCCGAGCGCTCCAGTTTGAAACCCGTGGCCCGGCCAACTGACGAAGCTGCGCCTTGTACCAATTCTCCATCCACCGTTCGCATTGCTGCTGACTGCTGTTTGCAGGAATTTCCAGCAGTAGGCGATCGGCGCCGATGGGAGTGATGCGATGCATCGCCTTCGCGGTTTCGCTCACGGACAGCCTCAGTGAGCGACCGAACAGATAGTGGGTTTCTCCTGATACGTATCGGCGCGGCGGTTGGCGATCTTGGGCAGCAAACTGGGATTGTTTCCGCTTGATCCAAGGCATGCGTGTCAGCACAGCGATTCGTATTGCATCTGGACTTAAGGCGGTGGGTGCCGCGACCCTGACGCGCCCGTCAGGAGGATAGCAGCCGATGTGCAGATTCTTGATCTTCTTGCGGACGATCTCGACATCAACGCCGCCGATTTGAGCGAATTCAGTATTCACTCTGGTTCTTCAGGATCTCAAAGATCCGCTCCACGGCATCGGGATCGGTCAGCAACTGAGCGAGGCAGCGCCGGACCTTTCGTTCTTTCATCGCATTGCCCCGCCAGCCGAACGGTGCGGTATCGCGAACGGCGCGATCCACAGCAATCGCTAGACCCTCATCCTGATTGAGGTTGTCGAAGAGCGCTTTCCGGCCCGGGCTGTCAATCGATTGCGGATAATTCGCTCCGTGGCCGGCTTTGACATCTCTCACCAGCGCAGCGATCCGATCGAGATATGCCGCGTAGTCTAAAGCTTCCTGTCTGCGCTGACGGATCAAGTCTGTCAGAAGCTCAGACATCTTGTCGTAAAAGCGCGGATTGACGGGCGTTTCGTCGATGATCAGCCTGCGAACGTTGTTCTCGATCGCTTCAGCCACGTTTTCCCGGTTTCGCCTCGCAGGTGGGAGATCATCCGTCGCGGCTGCACCTTTGCTTTCGACGAGGTCGATCAAACTGATATCGCTGAGGTCGGAGATGACCTCCGAGTCTTCTGCACGAATGTAGGTGTCGATCAGATGCCGCATTGCGTGCTCGTATAGCTTCATGTCCACAGCATCGCCGCTGTGCAGCCTGACAGCATCCCGTATGCCGATTGCGTGCTCGGCTTCGCGCCGCAATTCTCCTAACTCGAGCTCGTTGAAGGACGAGCCTTCGGGTTCAGCGGCGACATTGGCGTAGGCGCGCGCGTAGTTGCCGGAAATCCGGTAGAGCGCTTGGCGGCGACGGGCTTTTTCTTCGGCGTTCGGGTCGTTTTCCAGCCCCTGGGGACTGGAGAAATATGCGTAGATTTCATCGTCTCCTTTAGGCTGTTCCACGCCGTCTAGCAGACCGAGCCAGACGTCGCGAGCGGTGCGAAGATCTTCGTCGGCCTGTTCGGCGCGATTGGTGATCAGGCCCTCGACGTCCTCCCTGTCAAAGGCGTCGAACGCCTCCGAGGTGTAGTCATCGACGGCGCTTTCGATGTTCCGGAACAGATCTTTGTAGTCGACAATATAGCCGAAGTCCTTGTCTTCCCCGTCGAGCCTGTTCACCCGGCAGATCGCCTGGAAAAGACCATGGTCACGCATCTTCTTGTCGAGATAGATGTAGGTTGCCGTCGGCGCATCAAACCCAGTGAGAAGACGGCTGACCACGATCAGCAGCTTCATACGCCCGGGCTCCTTCTTGAATAGCCGCAGCGCCTCTTCCTCGTAATCCTCTTCTGAGGTGTCACCGAGAAGGTCGGAATAGACCTTGTGGACGTACTGCCTCTCGGTCTGTCCCATTCCTGTTTCCTCCCCGGTCAGTTCCGGGGCCGCCCGTTTATAGGACGTGACGATGGCGCACTTTTCGACCAACACCGAGCCGGAGTTCCTGATGATCTCGAAGAACTTGCACGCCTCCGGGATTGACCCTGCCACCAGCATCGCGTTGCCGGTGCCAGCACTCAGGCGTGGCTTCATCTCCATGTCCATGATGATGTCGCTAGCGATCTGCTCAAGACGGTCGCGGCTGGACAGCACGCGCTGCAACGTGCCCCACCGCTGTTTCAGCGCGGCCTTTGCAATCGGCGTCAGCATCTTTGTATGCGACTCAAACCAGGCGTCGATTTTGCCCGGAGCGTTGATCCGCTGGTCGATGTCGCGCGCCTCGTAACGCAGGTCCAGCACGACACCATCCTCGACCGCCTCGTCGAAGCGGTAGGGCGTGCCGATATAAGGGCCAAAGGTCTCCAGCGATGTGCCCTTGTCGGCCTTCAGCAGCGGTGTGCCGGTGAAGCCGATGAACATCGCCTCAGGCAGCACTTGCCGCATCGCGCGGGCCAGCTTTCCGGATTGCGTGCGATGTGCTTCGTCGATAAACACGTAGAAATTGCCGACTGGCGCTCCGATCTTTGCGCTCTGGATATCCGAAATCAGCTCGGCCATCTCGGTCTCTTCGCGCTTGCCAAACTTGTGGACCAGCGAGCAGACCACGCGATCGGTTGGATCGGCGAGCGCTGCCATCAGGTCGTTGCCCGACCTCGCGCGGCGCACTTTGTCGCCGGTATTGCCGAACACATCTTGGATCTGGCCGTCCAGCTCCTTGCGGTCGGTCACGATCAGGATGCGCGCGTCAGGGAGCGACTCCCTGATCCATCGTGCCAGCATCACCATAATCAGGCTCTTGCCCGATCCCTGGGTCTGCCAGATGATCCCGCCCTCGTGGGCCGTCACGCGTTCCTGCGCAGCCTTCACGCCGAAGTATTGGTTCGGTCGGGCAATCTTCTTGATGCCCGCGTCGAACAGCGTGAAGTCGTGGATCAGTTCTAAGAACCGCGCGGGCGCCATCATCTGCGTCACGTCACGATCCAGGCGGGCGGTGATCTTGCTCTCTTCCTTCCAAGCCAGCCAATAGGGTTGCGGCGTTTGGATCGGGGCGTAGCACAGCCCCTCGCTGTCATTTCCGGCAAAGGTGATCTGCACCGTGGTGAAGAAGTGCCGGATGAATTCGGGCCGCTGGTTGTCGAGCGTCTGGCGGATGCCTTCACCTACGCCCACGGTGGATTTCTTCAGCTCCACCATACCAAGCGCGATGCCGTTGATGTAAAGCACCAGATCTGGGCGCTTGTTCCAGGCCTTTGCGTCCTTGCCCTTGATCGAGACCTCTTCGGCCACACCGAGATTATTGGCGCCCACATCGCCCCATTCGACGAAGCGGACAGTGACCGGCGCCTCGCCCGGTCCGGGGGCGATGGCCACGCCGTAGCGGAGTATGTCGTAAAAGCTCTGGTTGGCCTCATAGAGCTTGGTGCCCTCCATCCGCGCCTCGCGTTCAAGGCGGGTGATGGCCTGGGTGATGACCTCGGGCGTATAGCCTCGCGCCTCTAGCCAAGGGCGGAGCAGGGAGGGCTCGATATTGGCGTTGCCCTCGCGCTTTTGCCAATCGCCGAGGTAGCGCCAGCCGAGGCCGCCAAGCGTGCCGGATTTGTCTCCGCAGAGCAGGTCGATGACCCGGTTCTGAGCGTTGCGTTCCGCCTCGCCGATTTTGCTCATGGGGCACTCCGTTCTGGAAAAGTCACTTGTCGGACAATGTTGTCAGACCAGCCTGATCCGTCCGGTCAATAGGTTTTGCATCATGCCCTCCTTCACCTGCCGCGCCTTTTCGAGGCGGGTATCGAGGGCTTGGATTTCGGCGTTCATGTCGGTCAGGGCGGCGGCAATGGCATGTTGTTCTGCCAAAGATGGGGGGCATAGGAAGCTGAATTCTGTGAACGTCGGGCGTCTCAAGGAGTCCACTGTCGCCTTCACCGTGTTGGTCATCGCGTGTTTGCCGAAGAACTGCCGCAAAATGGTGTGGATGAAGCGCCCAGACACATCTTCGGTAAATCCCGAGATGCAATAGACCCTTTGATGAACGTCGAATTTCCCGTTGATGTAATGGAAGATTTCCCCAATCCGCCCCTCTCCGGGCACGAGTATAGCTTCGCAATCGTAAGACCATGTCCGAATTCGTTCGACATTGTCGGAGCGGACAAAAAATGGGAAATCTCCCATTGAGTCTTTGTCTTGGTTGTTTCGGCTTCCTGTTGCGATCCGCGCGACTTCTCCCAGCTTTCGCTCCAGCCACTCCCCCGAGAACCCTGGAAGGCGGCGCTTGGCGGTCAGGAGGTCCTGCATCGCGCCTTGTTTGATGAGCCGCTTCTTGGCGATCAGCCGCTCCAGCCCTTCGATCAGCGTATCCGCATCCGAAAGCGCCTCAGCGATGACTTCTTGTTCGCGGGCGGCAGGAAACACAACTAACAGCGCTTTAATCTGCTTCACGTTCATGCGCTTGAAGGTTGAACCAACCATGGCGTCGGAAAACTGCCGTCGTGCGAGGCCAGACTGAAGAAATTGCTGAATGAAATCTGTAGAGTAATCCTGTCGCCGTTTGCGAAGCAGACAGACATCTTGACCCATAGCAAACAGAGGGTGTGCTTCCGTAACTTTCGCCACCTCACCAACGGTAGCATTGCGGCTAAAAATCAGGTCCCCCGCTTCAGGCTTACGCCCCCCTTCGATCATCTTTCGATAGTAATCTGCCGTGGTTTGATTGGCTTCAGAAAGATCGACAGTCCTCGATTGTGTCTCGCGAATGCTCGCCAAAGGAAAACCGGACGCTACGAATGGAGCGGTGACGTGCTTGCAGTCCGTCACGGACCACATTTCGCTCAAACTGGCGCAGTCCCAGTCTGTAGGAATAAGCCCCAAACCGGTTTCCTTCAGTCCCTGCGCCCTTTCGCAATGAATATTCATTTCCGGATGCCCATTGCTTCGAGGTGAGCGGCTACCCTAGCCTCTGATGCGGCTATCTGCTCAGCCATCTCCTGCAGCGTGTGACCATACCGCTCCGTCAATATGCGCACCCGGGCGGTTATATGCTCCGTCCGCGCCTCGATCTCTGCCTCGATCAGTTCGGCGATGTCGGTCAGCCACTTGTCATCCACAACCAGTTCGCGGATCTCTTCCTCGGTCAGGTCCTGGTATTTCTTCAGAGTGGCCTCGGTCAGAGCTTCCTCTACCTCCTTCACCACCTTCTTCGCCGCCGTCTCGGCCGCCATTAGGCTGGCCACCTGTTTCAGCAGTTTTGCCTCCTCTGGCTCGGCCTCGCCAGATTTTGTGCGCGTCTTGACCGATGCGCCGGTCAGCTTGCCCGCCTCAGTCATAGCATCGGCGAGCAGCCCGCCCTCGACCCCGTGTTCTTCGACCATCTCCTCGACCTCGCGGCCCAGCTCCTCGGCCTCGGCCTGCGCATCCTCTAGCGCCTGCTGCATCTCGGGGAAGAAGCGGGCGATGATCAGCCGGGGCGGGATGACATCGGCCACAAGACGCACCTTGTTCACGGTCAGGTCGGCCTCTTCCAGCCATCTGACCTTGTTGCCATCAACTTCCTTGCGAGCCTCGCGCAACTCCTTGGCAGCCTCCCATCCGTCATGGGCGATGATAAACACATCGTCCTGCATCACCTCGTCCCAGTAAGACATGAGCCGCTGATAGGCCTCATACTGGTCGATGAGCGGCGCCTCGGCGAAGCGCGCCAGCATGTCTTCGGCGATGGTGTGGATAAGCGCCTTGGGCTTGTCGCCCACTTGGATGCCATTCATCATTGGCGCGTTCTGCTCGGCCCACCCCTCAAGGATGGCATGCACACGGTCGCGGAAGGCGCCGAACTCGGGGTGGTTTCGGATGGTGGCGCGAACCTCTTCCGGCTCAACCAACGGGTCCGAATAGCCCGCTCGCCGGTTCGGCCCGAAGAGCGTGGCACGGATGCCCGGCATGACGTCCCAGAAGTCGGCCAGCAGGTCGATATCACGGTTCGGAACGCCGCCTTTCAGATGCGCCTCGATATCCTGAAGATCCTCGGGATCGGAGCCATCGATGTAGCGCGGGATGTTCAGGTTGAAGTCGTTGCGCGTGATCTCGGCATAGGGCACGAGACGAGAGTAGCCCTTGATCTCGACTTGGCGGCTGTAGGCGTCGGTGATCTTGTGAATGTCGCGCTCGCGCAGGCGGTTCTTCGGGCCGTCCTTGGTGAAGCCACGGGAGGCGTCGATCATGAAGACCGGGCGCTCCGCACAGGCGCTGACCTTGTCGAGCACGATGATCGAGGCGGGAATGCCGGTGCCGTAGAAGAGGTTCGCGGGCAGACCGATGATCGCCTTGATGTAGCCGCGCCTGAGGATCTTCTCGCGCAGCTCGGCCTCCTTGTTGCCCCGGAAGAGCACGCCATGGGGCAAGATCACCGCGCCGGAGCCGGTGGGCTTCATGGAGCCGAGGATGTGAAGCAGAAATGCGAAGTCGCCGTTCTTCTCCGGAGGCGTGCCGAGGTCGAAACGACCGAAGCGGGTGTCGCTGGTGAGGCCGGAGCCCCAGGCTTTGTCCGAAAAGGGAGGATTAGCGACGACGAAGTCGAAAGTCTGAAGTTCGGTCTCGGAGGCTTTGAACTGGGGTTCGCCGATGACGTCGCCCGGGGCGATCTCGGCATCCTCCCGTCCGTGCATGATCATGTTCATCTTCGCGAGACCGCGCGTGGTGATGTCCTTTTCCTGGCCGTAGAGGGTCAGGCTGACATCCGCGGCATCGGCGGCTTTGAGGAGCAGTGAGCCAGAACCGCAGGTGGGATCGTATGCCGTCTGCCTGGGGCTGGTGGCACGATTGACACCCGCAACGGCTGCGACGATGCGTGAGACCTCGGCTGGGGTGTAAAATTGCCCCTTGCTCTTGCCGGATTCTGTGGCGAAGTTACGCATCAGATATTCGTAGGCGTCGCCAAGGATGTCGTCGCCATCCGCCCGGTTCCGGCTGAAGTTCAACTCTTCCCTGCTGAAAATGTTGATCAGAGAGGTAAGCGTGGCGACCATTTTGGCGCCGCGACCGAATCTCTCCGTATCGTTGAAATAGGCACGGTCGATGACGTTCTTCAGATCGTTGGCTGCAGCGATGCCGGCGATGGCCGTATCGATCCCTTCGCCGATGTCCTTGGTGCCGCGCAGCTTGCGAATGTCATCGAAGGAGCAACCGGTTGGTACTTCAATCAGGGCGTCCTGCTGTCCCGC
This sequence comes from Aurantimonas coralicida DSM 14790, assembly GCF_000421645.1. GTDB lineage: Bacteria > Pseudomonadota > Alphaproteobacteria > Rhizobiales > Rhizobiaceae > Aurantimonas > Aurantimonas coralicida. The sequence continues at coordinate 42,106 of NZ_ATXK01000004.1, forward strand.
TCGGTCGGAGACGTATTTTACGAATAGCAGAGTGAGGATGTAGTCCTTATAGAGCGAGGCATCCATGCCGCCGCGAAGCTGGTCGCAGCTATCCCACAACGAACGGTAAATATCGCTTTTCTTGATCGCCACTCTGCGCTCCAACGACGTGGGCGACTCATATGCCCGGGTGTTCGGATCTTATGACGACAGAAACGGGTATGGCGCTTGGTTGCAAGGAAAGCAGTCTCGCGTCAGCACTCCTGTTGCCCAAGCTTGGAAGGTGATGGTTGGGATGGTGTCGCGGGACGTGGCTAAGCTGGCGCTGGTCGTGCGCGCTTTGGCTGGGCCCAGAACGTAAGCGCGCAATTGCTAGCGAGCTCTATAAGGCGCCGTTGCTCAACGGTGCGACGGTCCGAGCTAGAACGCCTGCTTTCGCTTTCATAAAGGAATGGCAGCTTCCGATACAATCAACAACGGCGGGAGACGACGACAATGGGCGCTATTCACCCGTATAGGGAGTTCGGCCACGCATCCCTAGCGTGTCGACTGGCAGCTCATTTGCCGCGTGGTTGGGAAAAATTTGCTGATCTGTCACCTTGCCGGGCGAGCAGGATTGGAAGCTTCCGCCTTGAGATTGCCCGCATATTTCATCGCCTACAACTCTAGCCAATCTGTTCAACAAACCTGAACCTCTGCCTCCTATAGCGTCGCCTCGAAGTCAGCAGCCCATCGTTCGCGACAGCATGCTGGCTTCTTCCAAGGGTGATCAACGTGGCAGAAAGTCAGAAGCAGCAGACCAAGTCGAAGAAGATCAGGACCTCCGAACAGGCCAAGCCCGCCAACGAGGCGGAGGATTTCGACTTCACCGGCGTGCCGGCTGAGGTCAAGACGGAACTTCTCGAGATCGAGGAGGAGTGCGTGTCGGCGGCACGCAACAACCTAGAAGAGGTGTTCCGCCTCGGCCAGCGCTTCGCCAAGGCGAAGGAGAGCCTGCCCAAAAGGTACGAGGAGTGGGTCCGCAAGCGCTGCCTCAACTTCACGACCCGCACCGCCAGTAACTACCTCGCAGTGCACGAGCGCTTCCACAGCCAGAAAGACAAGGTGATCCGGCTCGGCCTGAAGTCCTCGGCCCTCTACGAGATGGCGAACGCGCCCGAGGCGGCGGTTGCCGAGATCTTCGACCTCATCGAGTCCGGCGAGACGCTCCTCGGTGCCGACGTGACCCGGGTGCTGAAAAAGTACAAGGATCCGGCCAAGCAGCGCGGACGCGCTGAAAAGGGCGGACCGGCGGGACTGAAGGCGTTCGTTGCCGAGTGCAACGTGACCGCGCAAAAGCGCTGGGTCCAGATCGCTGAGGAACTGCTCGCCTTCCTGAACGAGGTTTACCCCGACGACAGCGAACGCCTGCTGGTCAAGAAGCCCGATCTGTTGGCGGGCCTCGTGGCACGCGCGAAGTGGCTGAGCATGGAACTCTCGCGGATGTCCGGCTGCGGTTTCTACGACGCTGCCGATCAGAAGCTCGGCTATGCCTTGATGGAGATCCGGAAGTGGCCCAGTCCGACATGGAAGCGTTTCGGTCAGACGCTGTTCAACTCCGGGCGTGGCGAGGGCGTGACGCTGGAGCCGTTGAAGCAGGAGATTCGTGACGAACTCATGCCCGGACTACGGTGGGCTCTCGGCCGGGAAGCTGAGGGCGACACCTTCTTCATCACGGAGGATCTGAACACATCGGCGGAGGCGGTCCCCGATAAAGCCGCCGATGAAGCACTCACCGCGGTGGCGGTCGACGAGGTCGCTACCGTTGATGTCGAAGAGGTTACCAGCGAAGAAGCCGACGTTGATCGGGCTTCCGCCGATACGCCCGCTGCCGCACCGAACGTTTCTGACCCTTCGGTCGTGAGCTTGGAGAAGCCGCGGAAAGCCGACGGGCCGATGGCTTCCGAGAGGGCGGCGAGCGCGGCGAACGATGCCAAGCCGCGGAGCGCCGAAGCGTCGTAGACTACGAGATAAACAAGGGGCGGCCATCGGCCGCCCCTTGTTTGCTTCTGCTGCTGCCTCGATCCTGAATCGCCTGTCTGATAAACACCGTTTGAAGAAGTAATGGGCGCGATCGGGTCAGATGCAAACGGTGTTTGCGGGAATGCGCTACCGGATCGGTGGAAATCGACCTTGGGGGAAGAGATCCGAGGATCGTGAGTGCTGGCGGACCACGCGGGCTCAGTCAGCGGTGCGGGTGGTATCCAGCCGGACGAAGACGGACAGCTTGGACTTCAGGACCTCAGGTGATCAGGCAGACCAGCGAGCCTTGATCTCGGCCGAATGGTGTGTGGGCCGCGTTGCGATCATGGATCCGGTGCCAGCTTCGCGGCGACCGACGGCCCGAGGGAGATACCTGGACATTCAGTCGGCGTCCTCTTCGTGACGGTCCCGCCCAAGATGCGGCTTTCTCTGAAACGCCCAGCCATTCTTGTAGCGCTTGACCAGGTCGTCGAACCGCAACTCCGTTCCCTCGCGATCGAAGCCGAGCTCCACGAGCCTGCGCACTACCTCCCATCTGATCTTCCTCAGCCCTTCGTGATCATTCTTCTCGAGGCAAAGGGTAATGAACCAATGGAAAGCGACGGCGGCGACATCGTCCCGGGAGGGGATCCGTGCCTCCGCCAGTGTCGCACGGTACTCGCGCTGATACGCCGCCTGGCGTTCGTTGCGGGACGCCCGTTTCGCGCTGTGGGTCTCGTCATCCGTCCGGGCGCTCTTTTGCCTGGTCGACCTGGAGGGCTTCTGGCTGTCGGCGTTCATCATCGTCTCGGCTACGTTGGTCAGGACCGCGTGGCGACCGTCACGAGGTGTGCGAGGCCGACGCAGCCACGATGTAGCCCGCGAGTTCTGAAGGCTTCGTCGGTAACCGCGTCGGCCTTCGCCTCAAATGCCAAACGGCGTTTGCACGACTGAATCGGGAATCTCGACGATCGCAACGCTGATCTGCGGCTTTGAATCGCGGGTGTGGAGGTTCGCAACGTCTGGCCGGAGCATTGAATCAGGAAAGCGCAACTTTACTTGCGTCATTCCAAATCATCCCGACGTGCGGGCGCTTTGAATTGAAGCGCAGTGGGCTGGCGAGGCCGAAAGCTCCGACGCATGTCGTCCTGAGCCGGGACGCTGAATCGCCCGTGCAGAGCTTTGCAACGGGCAATCACAGGTTCGCAACGGCGATCCGGAGCATTGAAACGGAAAAGCGCAACTTGACCTGATTTGGGATGCGTTGCCGGGAAGGCATGGCACGTCACCAGCACGTCGATCGGGCTCAAGGTCAGGCGGTGGCAGCGGCGGCAGCCGTCGGCTTCGCCGCCTGTCTCCGGTGCCGAACATGCATCGGCATGCCCCCAGGAGCCTCAGCCTTCACTGGCCGGAGGTCCTAGCCGATAGAAACGGCTGAGCGTTCGTGCATACCCGTGGTGGGGCGCAAAAAGGTGGAGCTGCGAGGTGACGGTCCTGGTACCGCTGCGCAGCTTGGGGTGGCCATAGACCTCGCCCGTCAGGCAGGGCTGCATGCGCCCGCCGAGCGCCCAATGCTCAAGAACCGGCGCGTCGGCGAGATCCCGCGGCGTCGGGTGCGATCCTTCGCTGATCCGGGCAATGTCCCGATGGAGTTCGGTCAGGAGAAGCAGTTCCTGATCCATATGAAGCGCGGTGCCGTTCGGCATGATGATGATGCTCATGGTGGTGTCCTTCGTTCAGGCGAGCGGGTGTCTCGCCTCGTGGCAGAGGCGGGTTCGGTTTGGTGGTGGAGTGCGATCGGCGCGTCCGGCGAGTTACCCGGACGCGCCGGGCTCTTGTGACTGGCTCGTCGTGCCCTCCGCGAACACGGCTGCGATCTCGGCCGCGTTCAGGCTGCCCGCCTCGGTCAGGGCGTCGGCCAGCCGCAGCAGGCTCGCCCGGTCTGCCGCGATCCTGCGGGTCGCCAGATCGAACGCCGCCTCCAGCCGGGCATGGACGGCTTCGCTCAGAGGGCCATCGTTCAGAAGCAGCAGTTCCGCCGCCTCCATGGAGCGGTGCAGCAGCGGCAGCGACGACCCGAAGCCCAGCTCAATCTCCATCGACAGGGCGAGCCGGGTGGCATTGGCGAGATCGCTCGTCGCCGATCCGCCGGATCCGGCGGTGACGTCGCCGAACACGACGGCCTCGGCAGCGCGTCCGCCGAGCTGGGCGGCGATCAACGCCATGACCCAGTCCGGAGATTGCACGATGTCCATGTCAAGCATCGCCTCGGCGTAGCCGCCGCCGGAATCCTCGATCGTCAGGGCGACTTCGGTGCCGAGCTTCAGGGCGCGCCGAACGAGGGCATGACCTGCCTCGTGTACGGCCATGCGGTATCGCACGTCCCGGGATCGTCGGACGCGGCGGTGGGCAAGCCCGGCATCGAGATCGGCGTAGGTGAGCCTGCGACCTTGCCGCCGCGCATGACTGCGGGCCTCGCGCACCAGCCGCTCGATATCGGCGCCGCTGAGGCCAACGGCGCGGCGCGCCAGATTGTCGAGAGCACTCGTTACGGTGTGCGATGCGCCCGGGGCGGTCGCGACAACCGCGTCGCAATCTTCGCCGAGGTGGTGGGCCAGGATCCCGATCAGCGCGGCACGGTCGGGCATGGGGATGGTGATCTGGCGTTCCCAGCGACCGGACCGCTTCAAGGCCTCATCCATCGCCTCCGGCCTGTTCGTTGCGCCGACGATGATGACACCTTCGGATTTGGCCGCGCCGTCCAACAGCTCCAGCATCTTGTTGACCAGCGCATTCCAGTAGTCGGCATGGCTACGGTTCTGGGGTTGCCGTTTGCCGATGCCGTCGCACTCGTCGATGAACAGGATACACGGGGCGTAGCGCCGGGCCTCGCTGAAGGCTGCGTTCATCTGCTTGATGACATCGCCGAGATAGCTGGCCTCCAGCCAGGTCGAGACCGAGGTCACGTGCAGTCGCAATTCGAGGCTGTTGCACAGCGCCCGGGCGAAGGTGGTTTTGCCCGTTCCGGGCGGCCCCGACAGCAGCAGGCGCGAGGAGAGCTGGTCCCATGGCAGGGTGCCCGCACGCCAGAGATCGAGATCGGCCTTGAGATCCAGTGCCCAGCCCTGTGCTGCACCGTAGCCGGACAGCGTCTCGACGCGGAGACGCTGCGGTCCGCCCGATGACTGCGGTTGGATGATTTCCGATGCAGGGGAAACGGAGGCGGTCCGCTTGCTGGTGCGATGCCGATTCCCGCTGCTCGCCGACAGACTGGTTGGCGGGCGGTCCCAATCGCGATCGCCCTGGGACCTGCTGCTCCATGGGCCTGACGTTGCTGCACCCGACTTGTCGTCTTCGGCTTCGTCATCGCGCCTGGCCAGATGCGTCAGCACGGCGATCATCCGGGCGATCGGCACGCCGGGCCGGATCGCCAATGACAGATCACCAAGCGACAGGCGCGCCGGATCGAGAGATGCGGCCGCGATCGCCGACTGCACATCGGCCTCATCGTGTCCGGTGATCAGCGCTGCCGTTCTGGCAATGATCGGCGCGTCGAGGCGTCCAGCATCCAGCACCCGGTCGGCGGCCAGCGTCAGCAACGGCGGAATCCGATCCGTTTCCGCGATCACCAGAAGGGGATGTCCGGCCCGGGCCGTGTGGGCGATCCGGTCGCGCAGGACTGTCTCGTCCTCGCTCTCCTGACCTGCATTGTCGGTCTCGCAGAGCATCGACACGATCCGCCAGTGGATATCTGCTGCATCGGTAAAACGCACATGGCCGACCGGACGGATGTATTCGATCTCGACGGTCTGGGCCCGGCCGGGAAGGACGGCGCCCGCTTCCAGAAGGCGCTTCGCCGAGTCGACAAAGCCTCGGGTGTCGGCGCGGAGAATGACGACGGACGTCTCGAGATCGAGCAGATCGCCGAGGGTGCCGACATCGATCCCGCTTTGTTGCAGCCCCTGTTCGATCATAAGGAGCGTGGCGACGCTTTCGGCGATCGCGTGCGCACCGCTGGCCGCGGCGACCGCAAGAGAGGGAGTCGTCGAAACGTGTTTGCGCGACCTGCGCTGCTGCTTGCCCCCGGCCATCAGACCGTTCCTTCGCAAGAGTGCCGTCCGCCATCCTCCGCGACAAGGCCCTTGCCCTGTAACCAGTCCAGCACGAGGCGGCAGGTGGGGTCTCCGGCATCAGCGTGGCGGGCGAGGGTCTCGACGAGGATGGCGGGGTAGCTGTGGCGGGGACGGTCGCCGGGGCGGGCGCTCGTCCTGGCGACGTATCGCTCGTGCTGGCGGGCGGTCCAGAGCGACAGGCCGACCAGCAGGGCCGTGTCCTCCCGCTCAACGGTCTCCTTCGTGGGAGGGGCGGGCAGGAAGCTCGCCTGCTGTGAGGACATCTGTTTATCGGGCGACTGCTGGATCGAGGAGTTCGGCGTGAACGGCTGGTGCATGGACATGGCTTTCCCGTGCGCCGCGCCAACTCTGCGGCTGCGGCGTAGTTGAATCAGAGGATGGATGCGGAGACGGCAGCCGGGATCGGGTCAGCGATCCGGCGTGGCTACGGCCGGATCAGGCGCCGAGGCGGCCCTTGGCGAAGCCGAAGCGGATGCTGCGCGGTATGGGCGGGGACGCTGATCGGAAATTTTTTCCGATCATGTCGCCGGAGGCGACATGCGCGCACGCCGGGCCGAAGCCGTCAGCGTCATCAGATTTGAAGGCCGAGCAGGGGTCGAAGGCGTCGGGCCCGGGTTCTAAATGACCGAGGCTTGACCACTGCGCGTGCAGGGAAGGGGCCCGATCAATGCCGACCAGCCTCTGGGCTTCGGCGACCAGCAGCATGCGGATCGCCGCGCCAAATCGGCGGCGCAATTCAGTCATCGCCTCGGCTGCGCCATCGATCTCCAGCAGGTCGTCGATCTCGTCCATTGCCCAGATGCCGTTCGCCTGGTCGCTGGGTGCGCTCGCTCCGTCGACGATCGCGATGCCGACTGTGTCGACCGACAACCGTTTGTGCTCCTTGTAGAGCCAGTCCGGCAGGATCAGCGAGGTCGCAAGCATCCGGGTCTTCAGTTCGGCCAGGCGGTGGGTGTCGAGATAGGACGCGACCGAGCGCTTCACGTCGAGGATGACGGCGCTGCGATAACGGCGGTTCACCACCACGAGGTCAGGCGTATAGGTCACCCGGGTTCTGGCGTCGGCGTCGAAGCTCAACCCTTGCAGGGTGCCGCTGCGGTTGTAGGCGATGGCTTCCAGCGCCGCCGGTGTCACCGGCAACCGCAGCGACTGCCACAAAACGACGAGGTCCGGATTGCGCTGACCGATCGCGATGATCGCCTGCTCAAGCAGCTTGCCCTCGTGGAAAGAAACCGACCGGATCAGCGAGGCAAGGCCGATGAAGTCGCCAAGGATTGCGTCCGGCGACGGCGTGCTGGTGGCGACGGCGGTGACCGCCCTTCCGATCAGTGCGTCGAGGTCGGTTTCGATTTCCGCGAACCGGACGCGGCAGGAATAGCGTGCCTGCTTGGCATCAGCCGCAGCAGCACCCTTCGAAGAACGAAGCATGGAGAATCCCTTCGGGTGGGAGACGATCAGCGCGAACCGGGACAGCAGCCGGGAACGTCCGGGCGCGAGCCGGAACGGCTGGCGCACGGCGCATGACGGTGACGATGAGGGCAATGGCTCATCGCGTCTGTCTGTGGTCGGTGATCGTCAGGAATGGAAACGGAACGGGTGCTGCGCTTCAGGCGCGGACCACCTGCGACCGACGCATCGGTGCGTGGTGCGATCTCCACGGGCATATCAGCCGCGCGTTTGCCGTTTCTCGTTCTTTCCTCGAAGAGACGAAGCGTTTATGGCTCGTCATAGCCCAAGACCTCTCATACAGGTTGCGGGTCAGGCCCTCGTTCGGTGTGCAACCACCAGCGAGGGCCGTCTCGTGTCAGCTCGGGGTGATCCCAAGCCCGAAATGGAAACTGAGCCCTTCAACCTCCGATCGCAAGGCGCCGGCGATGCCTCGACGCCGGAATGGTTAACGAGGAGCTCGCAACTGCTGCAAATATAAGATTGCGCTGCCGGATCTTGTTTGAGCGGAACAGCACGGCGGCAACGAACTCATCGCTTACCGCCATGACCCGAGTTGAATGACGCGGCGCCTAAGCAAGGGGGAGGGAACTCCTAGCCTTCGACCTAGAATATTGCCGTCAGCAATCGCCCGAACGGTAGACCTCGACGCTCTGAGATCGCCGAAACGGAAATCTGTTCCGATCTGATGTAGCTGGGCTATCCGGCCTACTGCGTCACATGTTGCGCCTCGAGGGAGGAATGTCGACGAGCGGTCCCGCGCCCAACGTGCCACGCTTCCCCATGTTCGACCGGTTTCGACCCATTCCAGCCGTCGCATACTCGCACCGCGACGTCTGCTCGAGGAGCAGATGCCGTCGCTATTTCATGACTCGACCGGAGGAACAACTGACGAGGTTTTGCGAGGAAATCGGATGTCAAGAGCTCGCTCGATCAATCGCCAATTGTCTTCGCTGGGTGGATGACGGGCGATGGAGATCAGGTTCTTAATGGAATCTCGGATGTCATTCTTGGTCGGGGCTACTGGATCGACAGCATCGGCCTCGAATCGTGCATACGGATAGAGCGCGTTAGTGCTGAAGTGTAGATGTCCAAGATCTCCTAAAAGTATCTCTTGCATACCGCCTCTAAGGTTTCCGGTAGTTGAACTGTATCGAGACGTGAATACCTGAAATTCTGCGATAAACGTCTGAATACGCTGAAAAACTTCACTGTTCAACGTCGGGGCAGAAGACATGAGATCTGTCAGCGAATGGTCCGGAGTTTCAACGGGCGACAAAGATCCATCTATAACAGGGATTACGCACCTTTTATAAAATTTTGTCAGCGATGCCAGGGCTGGCACAAGCTTGATGCGGGCGCTCGCTTCTTCTTTACGGCGGACACGTTCTAGCTCACGTTGCTGAATCTGGATCTGCCTCCACAATAGGTATGCGCCGATGCCTGCGGGCAAACCGGCCAGAATGGCGGCTACAAGAGTCTGCCAGTCGAAAAGGAGGTTGATCCAGTAGGTGTCGAACTTGGGCTCAGGCTTCACGAGCTCGAACGCAGCGGAATACAATTTTCTGAAGAAGTCGAGCATCCGATTAGTCGCGTGAGTTGATTTCTTCAGCGACGCCGATTAACCCCTGGTTGCGAACGGTAAGGGGTTGAGGATGGCTGGAGATAGTTTCGGTTTGCGGGTTCGGTTTAGCGGCGGCGACGCTGATAAGCAAATGCTCGATGCATATGACGGGTCCACATCCTTACATGGCTTCGCCCAAGCGCTTCAGATTGCGACGAACGCATATATCAATCAGGACGTAACAAACTACGCGACGGCTCTGAAGAATGCAAAAGTCTTCATGCGCCCGGCGCGACAAGGCAGTTTCATAACTGACTTCACTACCGTCATCACCCGCAAGCCTAAAGGAGTGACGGTCAACGCTCAGACGTTCTACGACTTCATCACGTTTGCTTTCAATCAAGCAGTGGGACGGACACCTGCTGCGCCAAAGACTGCCTATGTCGACGGGTTAATTGGCCCTGAGAAGCCTTTCTTTGATGACTTAACGGAAAACTTGGAAGGCAGCTTACAAAGAGCTCACCGGGTTATATCCGAGGGCGGCGTAACCGAGGTTTCGGTTCAAAGACCTCGAGGGGAACAGCTTGTCGAATTCGATCTTGAGACAAGTCTCTGGGTGAACACGATGTCGACCAGCGCATTTCCTCAATCTTTCACAGGAAATATTACGCGCTTTAATTCCGTCTCTCCTAATGGCCGAGCGTTCATTGACGAGTTTGGCAGAATCGTTCCCTTCAAGCGTGGTGGAGATTTTCCTGAAGATAAACGCGGATTATTAAGTTGGTCACTTCACGGGAGTAATCTCGACACGAAAAAGAAGCTCGAACTTGTGGCGAGAGAAGTGAAATCGTCAAACGGTGTCGTAAAGCGACTTGTGGTTTCTGACTGTGCTCGTATCGAGGAATGACCTGAGCTAGGCATCCCCGAATCAGATTTGGTGGTGGAGGATGCCTATACGGTGACAGGCGTTCCAGGCCACGTTGGCAGATCTGTTGTCAAAGTCGATAACCGACAATAGCTCGCGATGATCCACCCCGTTGACACAACGATCGCTCCTTACGGCTCCGAGTCGTGACTTTGTCGGCGCAAAGCAGTCGCCGACGACTAGAGCACATCCGGCTTAATCCGGTTCATATCCGGCAGCGGCGAAGTAGTTGGCGCATTCGTCTGGCTTGAAGAGCGGGATGACGGCGCCGACTGCATCCCACAGCCCGTCGACTGTCCTTTCGGCCTTCGATCTCGTCAGTACCTTGAGCTTGGAGAAGGCCATTTCGATCGTGTTGAAGTCCGGACTATAGGGCGGCAGAAAGCGCAACTCGGCGCCGGCTTGCTCGATCGCAAGACGGACACCCTCCGCCTTGTGCGCCGGCAGATTGTCCATGATCACGACGTCGCCGGGCAAGAGCGTCGGCACGAGGACCTGTTCGACATAGGCCCGGAAGGCGATGCCGTTCATGGCGCCATCGAGGACCATCGGCGCGGTCATGCCGGTCAGGCGAAGGGCGCCGGTGAAGGTGGTCGTCTTCCAGTGGCCGTGAGGAACCCCGGCCCGGCAGCGTTCACCGCGAGGAGCCCGTCCACGCAGGCGGGCCATTTTGGTAGAAAGCCCGGTCTCGTCGATGAAGACAAGCTTGGCCGGATCGAGACCGAGCTGGTCATCGAACCACGCCTGGCGCCGCTTCAGGAGGTCGGCGCGCTCCTGCTCCAATGCATGTGCGGTCTTTTTTTGAACGTCCAACCACGGCGGCGGAGCCAGACGCTCAATGCGCTGCGGCCGATCCGGACACTCGCCTCCGCATCGAGACGGCTCACCATCTCATCGAGCGTGATGTCCTTCTGCTCTTCGATCATCCCGAAGCTGACGGCCTTGTGCGGATCGAGGGTCGACCCACGCCGCCAGCCCTGCGGCCGGGCCGTTCGCTCGCCGATCCTGGCTCTCCCGATCCACCGGATCGCCGTCGATATGCCGATCCCGAACCGGGCGGCCACCTGGCGTGCAGACATTCCGTCCGACGACGCGTTCAGTACTCGTGACCGCAGATCCTCGCTCAATGCTCTGGCCATCATCCACCTCCATCGAAATGGAATTTGAATCAGACACCGCTCCAACCGTCACTTCACATCCGATTCATCAATCGAAGGACGTGCTCTAGTGGTCCGCCTGACCGCTTCCCACCCGGTCGAGCCGATCGCGCCGAGGATGGGAACGTCCGGAAGCGGTCGGATGGCGATCGACCCATTGCGGTCGTGCCTGCGCGACCTTGCGGATTCCGGATGGGGACGTATGTTCCACTGCTACTACAGCAGTGATGCGCCCATCTCGGCCATTTGAGTGGCTGCCAGTTCATCCCGAAAGCTGCGGTTCGCTGGAACGGGCGTGGACTATCAGCCGGGCTGGATTTTGCCGACCGCGTCGTTGAGGTTATCGTTCCTCGCTACGGTCAGGGGAAATCCGGTCAGATTGAAAATCTCCGAAAGGAGTTCGACGCGCACCGCAGGTTGATCATCACTCGTCGCATTTCGAAAGGTGAAAAGTCCTTTGATCGCCGGCAGGACCGAGATCGCCATGCCCTCTATCTGAACATCGGTTGAGTTGATTTCCATCGCCTGGAAGATCGCGCCCAGCGCCGCTGCCAGCTTGCCGCGCAGAAGCACACTTTCGTCGATGCTGCGCCCGGGCGCAGCGTAGCGTAGCGCGCGAACGAGTTCGGGATATGCGGTCGCGATTTGCGCCGGCGGCAGTGCGGCAAGGCGTTCGGCCTCGGCGCTCGCACGAGCGGGTTTGCCGGCCCCGGTCGAGGTGTCAGCGAAGTAATTCTCGATAGCGCCGTGGCGGAGGAAAAAGCAACCGAGCTTCTCGAGACCGTCAAGCAGCACGCCATAGCGGGTGGCCAACGCCGCCATCTTTTCACCGAGATCACCGGTAAACGCTGAAGGTTGGGTGAGCAGTTGAGCCATTGCGCACCGCCGACGCCTTATATCCGGATCCTGCTTGTCCGACCAGTAAGGATACGCTGCGATCGCCGCATCAAGTGCGACGCCATTCGTCGCGATTAGCCCCGCAAGTTCGGACCGCAGCTTGCCATCGAGGTCGATGAGCGAAGGATGACCGCTGGCGTTGGCGATCACGCTCGCCTCGTCAGCGCTGCTGAACTCGTTCACCAAACTGTTGTCGTCCACAAGGGCGTCGAGATCAGCGAGCACAGCGACCCGCATGCCGATCTCGGTGAAGAGCTTCCTTGCCTCGCGGAATTCGCCCTTGCCGAGCGCGGGGAGGATCTGGGTGTTGCGCGCCTCGATCTTCATGCCGAGGCGATGGGAGGTCCGCGCCGCGACGACCTCGTCGCTTGGTCCTTCGACCAAGAGGATGTGTTCGGCAAACAGCGCCTGCCGGTGGGATAGGCTGGTGCGTGCGACGAAATTGGCGAGCTTTGAGGATTGAAGCAGCCCGTTGGCGGGATCGATTTGGCGGCAATCGGCGTCGCCACCGAAGAACACGATGCTGGGAAGGTCGGCGAGCGAGTGGAGAGGCAGGAACGAAGGCGAGTGTGTTGAAATCACGATCCGCTTCTTGCCCTTTTGAGCCCAGTCACCGGCGACTGATACCATCTCTTCGAAGATGAACGCCTGGAGCTGCGGATGGAGCGAGATTTCGGGCTCGTCGACAATAAGAGTGCCGATCGTGTCGTCGTAGATTGCGGCTAGGAGCGAAACGAGCTGAGTAATGCCGCTCGCTTCGAGCCCGGATTGATAGCGCGCGTTGTTGGACATGGCGGTAAACGACACTGCGAGTCCTTGCTGAATCCACTGAAAGTCTATCCCGCGATCAAAGAGCTGTTGCAGCCGAGTTTCGACCTTTATTCGCAAATCGGGACGGTGATCGAGATTCATCAGGTCGCCCGCGACGCTCTCAATCTGATGCCAACTGGAGCGGTAGCTGACGTGTCCGTAATATGCCTCGCCATCGATCGAACCGACACCGGGAGAATCGATTGCGGCGCGGAAGCGCTCGATAGGGCCGGTACGCCCCGCTGGGAGGAAGCGGACATGGGCGGCTTCCGCACCGCGATTGCGAAGTGCTCGTTGGATGGACCGCAGGGCCCGGGTCTTACCGCTGCCGTTGGGTCCTACGAGGGTGGTGATGCCGGGGCGGATCGTGACCGTACCGCCAGGCTTCCCGGATATGACGTCGAGCGGAATCGCAATGTCGGTCGTCGGAGCAGCAGCGGCAGCGGTGGAAGGGAGGTGTAGTGCGGGATCGTCGGACACGAGAACCTTTTGGGATCGAAGTTGGCTTTCGGCACATGTTGCAGCGACGCCGTACGAGCACAATGAGTCCATGGCGAAATGGCAGCTTTCGCAATCCGCCGCTCGAAGCCAGACGGTCAGTTTTCCACCCATTACAGTCGAAAAAAAACGTTATGCCTCCGGCGAAGGATACTGGGGTCGGCGGTATTTTCCCTAGGTCCCATTGGTAACCGAGTAGGCGGGAAGCTTGGCAATCTCTCTGAGCAGCACTTCCGGTTCATGGTCACCATAGAGGTCGCCCTCGGTTTTGAATGCATGCCCCTGCATGTACGTCACCGTTCCTGGATCGAGGTCGTGTCGACGCGCAAGAGTTTTGAAGCGATGACGCCAAGCGTGGTTCGGCTGCAACACGGGGTCGGTGATGCCGATCGAGCGGACCCAGGACGCAATGCGTTCCCCCACTTTCTTATATTGCGGGTTCTCGACAGACCCACCTCTCATTCGCGAAGGGTCGTAGAATAACGGTCCGCTACCCTGACCACTGACGAAGTCGAGGAAACCTTGCTCGATCAGATGAGGGTGGATGGCGACATATCGCGAGCGCTCGTTCTTTGTCGTACCCGCGTCGGGCGTGATGAAGATGAGAGGAATGCCTCGCGTTTCGATCACATCCTGTTTGCGCAGTTGTCCGATCTCGCCGACCCGCGCACCCGTATAGGCACAGAGCCACGGCAACCATCGGCGCGCGGATGCGTACTTTGGAGTAATCCGCCCCTCAGGCGCTAGCAGCGCGGCGCTGAGGATGCGATTGGCCTCGTCGTCTGTGTAGCCGAGCGAGCGGATGGGGGCCTTCTTCTTTTGCGTAACCGCGACTTCGGTCAGCGGGCTCTCCTTGATCCTGTCGTTCTTTTTGGCCCATGTGCACGTCGCGCGCAGTGCCGCGAGATAGCCATTGTTCACAGTGCCTGCCGACAATCCTCTGTTCAGGAGGGCGTCCTTCCACGCGAGACACCAAGTCTTGTCGATGGTCCTGATATCAGGATGTTCCCGTGCAATACTGCGAATGATACGTCGCCACGCTTTGAGGGTTGTTGGAGCCAACCCTTGCTCCTTGGCGTACGCTTCGAAAACGGCCGACAACGAGTAGCGGTCGGCGGATTCAGTGACGGGTGATGTTTGAGGGATCGCAGGCTCGATGGGAGCCAATTCCGGGAAGCGCGTAGCGTCCGGGTCCGGGCGGTAGTCGCCGCCAGCCATCCGGTCCAGATGCTCGCGCGCCTGAACGATGGCTTGGCCTACGGCGGTGTGGATTGCCTGCTTGGCATCCTCCGATACAATCATGCCTCTGGCGCTGAGGAATGCTTCTACGCGGTCCATATAATAGGACGACCGCACACGCTCCAGGATGCCGCGCATGAGCGCCTCATCGCCTGCGAACGACATGCGCACCTTTTTCGGCGTGAACAGTGCCTGGTCGGTCACCAGATCGCCTCGCCAGCCAGTCCGGTCCTGTGGATTGTCAGCGTATGTGGCCACGATTTCGCGATAGATCTCGCCAGCGATCGCGACCGCTTGGCGGTGGCTTACGGGCTGCACCCCACGTCGAAGCGACGCCCATTGCAACTCGATCTCCGCGGCGACCCGAGTGAATTCGACACGCGCTGCGGCGGGATCACGCGTGCGAAGCGACAGTCTGACTTCGGTCTTGCCGACGAGCGGCCGAAGGTCGCCCGGAACCTTTCGCCGATACCAGAAAATGCCCGAATCCGGGTGACGCCAAGGAGCAACCATTCGCAATCCCATGTGTACCGTCCTGGTGTACCAGTGCGGCGGTTGCGAAACCTTGAACGGCTGGAAGCCGTGTGTCGTATGGGCTTGAATTGGTTGGTGGCGGAGAGGAAGGGATTCGAACCCTCGATACGGTCTCCCGTATACTCCCTTAGCAGGGGAGCGCCTTCGACCACTCGGCCACCTCTCCAGTTGCGCGGATTACCCGTCGTGGCACGTGCTTGCAAGGGCGTGGACGAGAAAACTCGTGGGGAATCGCCGTCTTCGCCAATTTCGTTCGTTCTCGGACATGGGCGACGTGTGGTGGCGTGCCTTCGCACCGGGCTGCGCAGACGAACCGCAGCGCGGTTCGCTTGTGACCGGGTCGGGGCTTCGCTAAAGATCACAGGGAGTTGTCCCCGGGGTTCAGCGGCCGTGCGATCGGGGCGGCGGCAATGGTGTGATCATGCAGAAAAAAGCTTTCGGAATCGTCCTCGTCTGTCTCGTGCTCCTGGCGGCGATCGTCGCCGGCTACTGGGACATGCTGAGCAGTGAAAAGCTGCGGGTGGCGCAACGCGGCGATCCGGCCGAGGTGACGGATGGGGTCGCCGGTAAGGACGCTGGCAGCGAGACGGCGGATGCCGGGCCAGTCCCGGACGATTCGACGGAAATGGCCGCGACCGATTCCGAAGCGGATGCAGGGACTGCGTCGCCCGGTGCAGACGTTGCGGACGAACCGTCGGTCACCGAAGGAGACGCGACCGCTTCGGCAACGTCCGATGTCGCGCCGGCCGTCGCGGGGAACGAAGAGGCTGGGCAAGACACCGAGGCGCAGCGACAGCCGGAGACGGCACAGGCGCAGACGGAGGTCGCGACTGCGGGCGAGGGGGATCAGGGATCTGTCGAGGATCCCTCGGTTTCCACCGAAGCCGGTGCGGTCGCGGGTTCGGATGTCACGACCGACGCAGCTTCCACGCCGTCGGCCATTGATGATGCCGGCGATTCGGACGCGAGCGCTGCGGGGACTGTCGCGGATGCGTCTGCGAATGTGGGCGAGGCCGGTGCTGGCAGTACGGGCGCTGGCGACGATGCGGGTGGAACGGAGCCTCCTGAGGGCACCGCATCCGACGGCCAGAATCGAACGGTCGCAGGGGCGAGCGAGAGCGGTTCGGCGCAGAATGGCGACGCGGCCTCGACCCCGACAGCCGGTGCGGACGTTGCCGATGTTTCGGAGACGCCTGGCGCCGGTCGTACGGAGGACGGGGCAAGCGGCGATCCGGTGACGGCCGCCAATGAGACCGGCGACGCTGAGAATCCTGCGTCTGCCGAATCGGTCGACGCTGCCGCTGCCGCGAATGCCGGCGATCGTGACGAGGGGCGCGCCGACGGCGACGCTGCTGCAGCTTCCCAAGCGCCGCGCTTCGATCTGCTGCGGGTCGAGCCCGATGGTTCCACCGTCATTGCCGGGCGGGCGCCGGCCGACAGCAGCATCGCGCTGATGTCGGACAAGACGGTGCTCGGCGGCGATACGGCCGGGATCGGCGGCGATTTCGCGGTGGTGCTCGATGCTCCGCTCCCGCCGGGCGATCATGCGATCACCATTCGCGCGACGTTACCGGACGGTAGCGTCACGCGCTCGCAGGAAACCGCGATCGTCAGCGTTCCGCCGCGCGACCGCCCGGGCGAACTGCTGGCGATGGTCGAGGCGCCGAATGCGCCGACCCGGCTCATCGAGATGCCGGCCGCCGGTGGTGATGCCGCAGCGCCTGGCGCGGCTTCTGAAGCAGCGCAGCCGGCTCTGCCGGCGGAGGCGGGGTCGCCGTCCGAGGCCGAGAAGCCTGAGCCGGCGGATGCGGCCAGCGCATCTCCCACGCCGAGCGAGACGGCTGCACGTCTGCCCGCAGAGGGCGCGTCCGCACCTGCGGACACGGCCGCGGAGGGTACCCCGTCGGTGGCGGTCCCGGCGGAGGGTTCCGCGGACAGTGCCGCCAGCACGTCGGACGAAACGGATGTGACGGCGAGCGATGCGCCGGTGCAGCCGGGCGGCGCCGTGATGCTGCCGCGCGACAGGAGTGCCGACGCCGTGCCGTCGAGCCCGTCCACGGTGCCGCTGCTGCGGGTCGAGGCGGTGGAGGTCGAGGGTTCGCAGGTCTATATCGCCGGCGCCGCCGAGCGCGGGGCGCGGGTGCGGGTCTATGTCGACAATGTCTTCCTGGCCGAGGACGAGGCCGGCTTCGGCGATCGGTTCCTGGTCACCGGCGACACCGGCATGAGCGTCGGCGAGCATCTGGTGCGCGCCGACCAGATTTCGCCGGACGGCCGCGTCGTGGCCCGCGCCGAGGTGCCGTTCACGCGCCCCGAGGGCGCGACCGCCGCGGCCGTGGCGCCGGCGCAAGATCGCGCGCCGCAGGAGAAAGCGTCGCAGGACAGTTCGGCTTCGAACGCGGCCGGGAGCAATGAAGAGGCTTCGTCGGCAAGCGTACCGGACGCGTCGTCGATGGCGAATGCCGAGAATGCGAGCCGGGCGACGGATAGTGCCGGGCTGGTGGATACGAGCGAGACCTCTCCCGAGGCCGGGACCGAGAAATCCGGTCGAGTGACGGTTGCGGACGCCAATGAGACTGCTGCCGGTACGCCGGATGCAGCCGCGCCGGCTCTGGCCGAACCCGCGGCGGGCGGGCCGGGCGACAGCAGCGAGGCCGGGCGCGACGCCACTGGTCAGGAAACCGGCGCCGCCGCCGATGCCGCGTCGGGCGCAACGGGCGAGTCCGGTGGTTCTTCGTCGACAGTCGTGGCGTCCGAGGCTCCCGAGCGTGCGGTCGTTGCCACCAGTCCGGAGCAGGCCGACGCCCAGAGGCCACGGACTGATCCGGCGGGTAGCAGCGCGGGTGACCAGCCCTTGACCGGATCCGCGGCCGATGGCGATGAGGCCGACGTCCCGGTCAACCGGCAGCCGGCGCTCGCCAATGCGGATGGGCGCGTGATCATCCGCAAGGGCGATACGCTGTGGGAGATTTCGCGGCGGACCTATGGTGAGGGCCAACGCTACACGGTCATCTACCTTGCCAATGGCGACCAGATCCGCGATCCGGACCTGATCTATCCGGCGCAGGTCTTCCGCCTGCCGGAGACGCCGGCGGACGGCGATGCCGGCGAAGGCGACGACGCCGGTGCCATCGAGGCGACGGGCGAAGGTGAAGGCTGATCGCGCCGCGACGCGCAGGGCGGCGCAAGGCCGCAAGATGCGCGGCGTCGTTGTATTCGGCCGGGCGGTGATCTAGACGCGGGCGGACACAGACCAGACGTCGACGGCGCGGCGGGACAGCCCGGCGCGCCGCTTCGTTGGAAAGGATCGACGTGGCGTCAGACCCCGGTAAACGCGTGTCCGGCGATAGCGGCCGGACCTTCGAGACGCTGGCCAATCTGTGGCCCTATATGTGGCCGTCGGAGCGCCCGGACCTGCGGATGCGCGTCGCCTATGCGACGATCTTCCTCGTCCTTGCCAAGCTTTTGACCGTCCTCGTCCCGTATTTCTACAAATGGGCGACCGACGCCCTCGACGGCGCGGATACGGCGACGGAATGGCTGCCGCTGGCGCTGACCGGCGCGATCACGCTCGTCGTCTCCTACAATGTCGCGCGGATTATCTCGGTCGGGCTCAACCAGTTGCGCGACGCCCTGTTCGCGCGGGTCGGCCAGCATGCCGTGCGGCGGCTCGCTTACCGCACCTTCGTGCACATGCACCGCCTGTCCCTGCGCTTCCATCTGGAACGGCGCACCGGCGGCCTGTCGCGGATCATCGAGCGCGGCACCAAGGGCATCGAGGCGATCGTCCGCTTCACCATTCTCAACACGCTGCCGACGATCCTGGAATTCGCGCTGGTCGCGATCATCTTCGGCTTCGCCTACGGCCTGTCCTATCTCGCGGTCATCGCGGCGACGGTCTGGCTCTATGGCTGGTTCACCATCAAGGCCAGCGACTGGCGGATCGCGATCCGCCGCGACATGAACGATTCCGACACCGACGCCAACACCAAGGCGATCGACTCGCTGCTGAACTTCGAGACCGTCAAATATTTCGGCAATGAGGGCATGGAGGCAGAGCGCTTCGACCATTCGATGGCGCGCTACGAGACGGCCGCGACCCGTATCTGGACCTCGCTCGGCTGGCTGAATTTCGGCCAGGGCGTGATCTTCGGCGTCGGCATGGCAATCGCCATGGTGATGTCGGCGCTGGAAGTGCGGGCCGGCACCCAGACGCTGGGCGACTTCGTCTTCATCAACGCCATGCTGATGCAGCTCTCGGTGCCGCTGAACTTCATCGGCTTCGTTTATCGGGAAATCCGGCAGGGGCTCACCGACATCGAGGCGATGTTCGGCCTGCTCGAGGTCGATGCGGAGGTGAAGGATCCGGCCGGCGCGCCGGCGCTGACCGTCACCGAGGGCGCGATCCGCTTCGAGGACGTGCGCTTCGGCTACGATCCGGCGCGCGAGATCCTGAAGGGCATTTCCTTCGAGGTGCCGCCGGGCAAGTCGGTGGCGATCGTCGGACCGTCGGGCGCCGGCAAGTCGACGATCTCGCGACTGCTGTTCCGCTTCTACGACGTGAAGTCCGGCCGCATCCTGATCGACGGCCAGGACATTGCCAAGGTGCAGCAGGCGTCGGTGCGCGGCGCCATCGGCATCGTCCCGCAGGATACGGTGCTGTTCAACGACACCGTTCTCTACAATATCCGCTACGGCCGGATCACGGCCACAGAGGAAGAGGTGCTGCGGGCGGCCGAACTGGCGCAGATCGCCGGCTTCATCCGCGAACTGCCGGAGGGCTTCAACTCCATGGTGGGCGAGCGCGGCCTGAAGCTGTCGGGCGGCGAGAAGCAGCGTGTCGCCATCGCCCGGACCATCCTGAAGGCGCCGCCGATCCTCGTCCTGGACGAGGCGACCTCGGCGCTGGACACCCATACCGAGCAGGAAATCCAGACGGCGCTCGATCTCGTCTCGCGGGAGCGCACGACGCTGACGATCGCCCACCGCCTGTCGACGATCATCGACTGCGACGAGATCATCGTCCTGAAGGCCGGGGAGATCGTCGAACGCGGTTCCCATCGCGAACTGCTTGAAAATGCGGGGCTCTACGCCGAAATGTGGGCGATGCAGCGCGAGGCCAGCGAGGCCGAGGAAGCCCTGCGGCGCGCCCGCGAGGCGGACGAGTTCGGGATCGTCGATCGCCGGCGCACGCCGGAGACGTGATATCGGTTCTCGTAAGTGGCGCAGAGGAACCGTCTTTGCTTTGCCGCCATTGCCCCTTATCCGACCGGCAGGCGCAGCCGCGTCGCCAGTTTTGAAGGAACCAGACAGCCAGTGACCATCTTCACCTCGATCCGCAACGCGCTCGTGCCGATCCACCGGGCGGGATATCCGTTAATTGCGGGCTTCTTCGTCGTCTCGCTGGTCCTCGGCTTCCTGTGGGAGCCGTTGTTCTGGGCCGGCCTCGTCCTGACCGCATGGTGCGCCTATTTCTTCCGCGATCCCGAGCGCGTCACGCCGGTCGCGGAGCATCTGGTGATCAGCCCGGCCGATGGCCATGTCTCGCTGGTCGGCCACGTCATGCCGCCGGCGGAGCTCGACCTCGGCACCGAGCCGATGCTGCGCATCTCGGTGTTCATGAACGTCTTCGACTGCCACGTGAACCGCGCGCCGATGCGCGGCCGGGTGCGGCTGATCTCCTATCGCGAGGGTGAGTTCCGCAATGCCGAACTCGACAAGGCCAGCGAGGTCAACGAGCGCTCCTCGATGGTGATCGAGGGACCGCGCGGGGAGATCGGCGTGGTGCAGATCGCCGGGCTGGTCGCCCGCCGCATCATCTGCTGGTCGAATGTCGAGGACCGGATCGAGGCCGGCGAGCGCTTCGGCCTGATCCGCTTCGGCTCGCGCCTCGACGTCTATCTGCCGGACGGCTTCGTGCCGCGGGTGGCCGAGGGCCAGCGGGCCGTGGCCGGTGAGACGATCATCGCCGAGTTCGGCGAGAACCTGAAGACGTGGCCGTCGAGGCGCGACTGATGGCGATCGAGTCGCCGTTTCCGCCCTTCGATCCGGGCAAGCCGGACGCCGAGGACGACAAGGTTCGCCGGCGCATCCCGTTCCGGCATATCGTGCCCAACCTCATCACCATCCTGGCGATCTGCGCCGGGATGACCGGCATCCGGCTGGCCTTCGAGGGCCGGTTCGAACTGGCCGTCGGCATGGTGCTCGGTGCGGCGCTGCTCGACGGTATCGACGGGCGCGTGGCGCGTCTCCTCAAGGGGCAGAGCCGGTTCGGCGCCGAGATGGATTCGCTTGCCGACATCGTCAATTTCGGCGTGGCGCCGGGGCTCGTGCTCTATGCCTACATGCTGCACGATGCCGGTTCGCTCGGCTGGATCGCGGCGCTGCTCTACGCCAGTGCCAGCGCGCTGCGGCTGGCCCGCTTCAACACCATGCTCGACGATCCCAAGCGGCCGAAATGGCAGTCGGCCTTCTTCGTCGGCGTGCCGGCGCCGGCGGGGGCGGGAATGGCGATGTTCCCGATCTATCTGAGTCTCGCGGGCTTCGAATCCGGCCTGCCGGAGGTTACCGCGGTCGTCGCCTCGGTCTATCTGGTCTTCATCGGGCTTCTGATGGCCAGCCGCATTCCGACCTGGTCGGGCAAGGGCGCCGGCATCCGGGTGCGGCGTGACTACGCCATCCCGATCATGCTGGCGGTCGTCTGCTATATCGCGGTTCTGTTGAGCTTCTTCTGGGCGACGGCGACGCTGACGGTGCTGGTCTATGGCGCGTCGATCTTCTTCTCGGTCCGCGCCTATCGGCAGCGGCAGAGCCGCGAAGCCGGACGCAGCATGTCCGGCATGTCGCTTTAGGGCGACCCTCAGGCGGGGTCGCGATAATCCAGAAAGCGATCCTGCCGCACGTCGAACAGCTTGCCCGTCGCGGTCACGTCGGCGAAGGCGAGGGGCACGATCTTGGCCGCGACCTCGCGCGGGGTCGGCAGGGTCTTGGCGTCCTCGCCCGGCATGGCCAGTGCGCGCATGGCGGTGCGGGTGGCGCCCGGATTGACCGAGTTGACGCGCAGCGGCAGGTTCTCGGTCTCGTTGGCCCAGGACTTCACCAGCGCCTCGCAGGCGGCCTTGGTGGCCGCGTAGAGCGACCAGTAGGCCTTGGCCGAATGCGCTGCGCCCGACGACATGATGATGGCGCGCCCTGCATCGGACTTGCGCAGCAGCGGGTCGGTGGTCCGGATCAGCCGCCAGGTGGCGTTGACGTTCACCGTCATCGTCTTGTCGAAGACCTTCGCCTCGATGTGGCCGATGGGCGCGAGGACGCCCAGGAGGCCGGCATTGGCCACCAGCACGTCGAGCTTGCCCCAGCGCTCGTGGATTGCCCCACCGAGACGGTCGATGCCGCCCATGTCGGTCAGGTCCAGCGGCACCAGGGTGGCCGAGCTGCCCAGTGCCTTGATCTCATCATCGAGTTCCTCGAGACCGCCCACCGTGCGCGCGACCGCGATCACATGCGCGCCCTCGGCGGCGAGGCCCTTGGCGATCTGGTAGCCGATGCCGCGCGAGGCGCCGGTGACCAGTGCGACGCGATCTTGAAGCTGCTTTGTCATCTGCTGTCTGCCGGTAGAATGGATATGGTCTGGGGTCTCAGCCGGCGCCGCCGAGCAGCGTCAGGGGACGGACGTTCTCGACGCCCTCCTGATCGGTCAGCGAGGTCGGATAGTCGCCGGTGAAACAGGCGTCGCAGAATTGCGGGGCCATCTTGTTGCGCGACGGCTCGTCGGTGGCCCGGTAGAGCCCGTCGATCGACAGGAAGGCGAGGGAATCGACCTTGATGAAGTCGGCCATCTCCTCGACCGTCATGCGCGAGGCGAGCAGCTTGGCCTTTTCCGGCGTGTCGACGCCGTAGAAGCAGCTGGCACGGGTCGGCGGCGAGGCGATGCGCATGTGCACCTCGGTCGCGCCGGCCTCGCGGACCATCTGGACGATCTTCTGGCTGGTCGTGCCGCGCACGATCGAATCGTCGACGAGGATGACCCGCTTGCCCTCCAGCATGCGCCGGTTGGCGTTGTGCTTGAGCTTCACGCCCATGTGGCGGATCGAATCCGTCGGCTGGATGAAGGTCCGGCCGACATAGTGATTGCGAATGATGCCGAGCTCGAAGGGCAGGTTGGATTCCTGCGCGTAGCCGATTGCCGCCGGAACGCCCGAATCGGGAACCGGCACGACGAGATCAGCCTCGGGATGGCTCTCGCGGGCCAGTTCGCCGCCGATCTTCTTGCGGATCTCGTAGACGTTGCGGCCTTCGACGGTGGAATCGGGCCGGGCGAAATAGACATATTCGAAGATGCAGAAGCGGGCGCGCCGCGCCTGGAACGGGAAGATGCTCTCGATGCCGTCGTCGCTGATGACGACCATCTCGCCGGGCTCGATGTCGCGCACGAAATCCGCGCCGATGATGTCGAGGGCGCAGGTCTCGGACGCCAGGATCGGCGAGCCTTCGAGATCGCCGAGAACCAGCGGGCGAATGCCCAGCGGGTCACGCACGCCGACCATCTTCTTCGACGACAGGCCGACCAGCGAGAAGGCGCCTTCGAGCCGCGTCAGCGCGTCGACGAGCTTTTCCACGAACAGCCGGGCGGCGCTGGTGGCCACCAGATGCAGGATCGTCTCGGTGTCGGAGGTGGAGGAGAAGATCGAGCCGCGGCGCTGCAATTCGCGCTGCACGGTCATGGCGTTGGTGATGTTGCCGTTGTGGGCAACGGCGAAACCGCCGGCCGACAATTCGGCAAAGAAGGGCTGGACGTTGCGCAGGCCGCCGCCGCCGGTGGTGGCGTAGCGGGTGTGGCCGATGGCCGAGGAACCGGGCAGGCGCTCGAGGACCGCCTGCTTGGTGAAGGTATCGCCGATCAGCCCGGCGTGGCGCTCGACATGGAACTGGCTCCCGTCGAAGGAGACGATGCCGGCCGCCTCCTGGCCCCGGTGCTGCAAAGCATGCAGGCCGAGCGTGGTCAGTGCGGCCGCATCGGTCCGTTTGAAAATGCCGAAAACGCCGCACTCTTCGTGCAGCGAGTCATCGCCGAAAGGCGTGTCATCCATCGATTTTATCCGCCGTTTGCCGTTGTCGGTCGGCCGTCCGTTAGATGCCCCACCCTATACGCGCTTATGTCGTCGCATGCGAGGCGGTGAGCGAAGAGATCATGCCGCGGCCGCAACGCCGGCTAGTTCGCCGGCTGCGCGGGAGTGTCGGTGCCTTCGATGACACCTTCGATCGAGGTCGGCTCGCCGGGCGTCGCCGTGCCCTCGGGAACGCCATCCGCATCCTGCGGTCCGCGGATGCTGTCGAGGATGACCTCTTCCGGGTTGTCGGGCAGGGCGGCCACGAGCTGCTGGCCGAGGTTGTCGAGGAACGGCTTGGAGCGCGCGCCGGCGATCCAGTCCGGCTGGTTCTCGGGGGCAAGCCAGTTGAAGAACAGCATCGCCACGACGACGAGGAGCAGGCCGCGCACGGCGCCGAAGATGAAGCCGAGCGTGCGGTCGAGCGCACCGATGCGGCTGTCGATGATGAAGTCGGCGATGCGCAGGGTGATGAAGGAGACGATGATCAGGACGACCAGGAAGATCGCTGCGGCGGCCGCCACCATGGCGACGGTGTCGGAGGCTATGTACTCGGCGGCATAGGGGGTCAGCGGCTTGTAGAAGAAGAAGGCCGCAGCCGCCGCGACAAGCCATGAGACGACCGACAGGATCTCCCGCGAGAAGCCGCGGACCATGGCGAGCAGCGCCGAGACCAGCATGATCGCGAAGAGAATCGCATCGAGAAGCGTGACGGTCATGAAGGATGGCCCCGTAGGCATATGGATCGTGCGGGCGGGCGCGGGATCGTCCGGGCTGCCCCGCTCGCCCACGCTGTAGCGCTTTTCATGACAGTTTTACACTAGGGACTTGCCGGAAAATCAAGCCTCGCTCCCATTGCCGCCCGCCGCGACCCGCGCGACGAGATCGGGCAGGGCCTCGATCTCATTGGCAACCATGTCGCGGGTGCGCGGCAGGTCGGGGCTGCCCGACGGCAGGACGGCCTGCCGGAAGCCCAGCTTTTCCGCCTCCTTCAGCCGCTGCGCCGCCTGGCCAACCGGGCGCACCGAGCCGGACAGGCTGATCTCGCCGAAATAGACGCAATCGGCGGGCAGGGGCGCGCCGCTGAGCGAGGAGACCAGCGCCGCGGCCACGGCCAGATCGGCCGCCGGCTCGGAAATGCGGAAACCGCCGGCGACGTTGAGATAGACGTCGTGCTGACCGAGCCGCACGCCGCAATGAGCTTCCAGCACCGCCAGCACCATGGCCAGCCGCGGCTGGTCCCAGCCGAGGACGGCACGCCGCGGCGTGCCGAGGGCCGAGGGGGCGACGAGGGCCTGGATCTCGACGAGGACCGGCCGGGTGCCTTCCATGCCGGCGAAGACGGCGGCGCCGGCGGCCTTCTCGTTGCGCTCGCCGAGGAACAGCTCGGACGGGTTCTGCACCTCGCGCAGGCCGAGATCGCCCATCTCGAAGACGCCGATCTCGTCGGTGGGACCGAAGCGGTTCTTGACAGTGCGCAGGATGCGGTAGTGATGCCCGCCTTCACCTTCGAAATAGAGGACGGCATCGACCATGTGCTCGACCACCCGCGGGCCCGCGATCTGGCCTTCCTTGGTGACATGGCCGACGAGGATGACGGCGGCGCCGCTGGCCTTGGCGAAGCGGATCATCGCCTGCACGCCGACCCGCACCTGGGTCACCGTGCCCGGCGCGGATTCGGCGAGGTCGCTCCATAGGGTCTGGATCGAATCAATGATGACGAGGTCGGGACGGCGCGCCTCGGCGAGGGTCGCGAGAATGTCCTCGACATTGGTCTCGGCCATGAGCTGAACGTCGGTATCGGCCGCGTTGAGCCGCTGGGCGCGCAGCCGCACCTGCGCCACCGCTTCCTCGCCCGAGACATAGACGACGCTGTGCCCGCGCCGCGACAGGGCGGCTGCGGTCTGCATCAGGAGCGTCGACTTGCCGATGCCGGGATCGCCGCCGATCAGGAGAGCCGAGCCGCGCACGATGCCGCCGCCGGTCGCCCGGTCGAGCTCGTCGATGCCGGAGACAATGCGCGGCGCCTCTTCGAGTTCGCCGGACAGCGGCAGCAGCGCCGAGGGCGTGCCCTTGCGGCGACCGCGCTGGGGTCCGCCGCCGATGCCGCCGGAGGCGTTCTCCTCGACGACGGTGTTCCATTCGCCGCAGGATTCGCACTTGCCCTGCCAGCGCGTATAGACCGCGCCGCAGCTCTGGCAGATGAAGGAAGGTTTCGCTTTGGCCATGGCGCCTTCTTGGTTTCCACGCGCCCGTCAGTCAAGAACAAAACAAAAACAAGCCTGCGGTCGGCCCAGCATCGAGAGGCGATTTCAGGAGCTGCGCGCTATCGTTAGGCCGGCAAGGGTTCGGCAATCTCGCGATGCGATGATCGTGGCCGCAACCTGAGCGCGAGGCGACGATGCTGATCATCGGTTTCTATCTCGTGGCGGTGAATATCGCCGCCTACTGGGCGTTCGTGTTCGACAAGACGAAGGCGCGGGCCGGAGTGCGGCGCACGCCGGAAAGCACGCTGCTGCGCTACGCGCTGATGGGCGGCAGCCTCGGGGCCATCGCGGCGCAGCAGATCATCCGCCACAAGACCCGCAAGGAACCGTTCCGCACGCAGCTCTGGGCGATCGCGGCCATGCAGGTGCTCCTGATCGTGGGGTTCGGCATGGCGGTTCTCGTGCTGGGGGCCGATACGGTGCAGCAGTGGATCGTGGGGCAGGTCGGCTAGAACCAGCGGCGCTCGACCCTCGGACCGAGGCCGGTCAGCAATTCATAGGCGATCGTCCCGGCCGCACTGGCCACCGCGTCGATCGACAGGTTCGGGCCGAAGAACTCGGCCCGGTCGCCGGGCGCGAGCGCGTCATCCGGGACATCGGTGACATCGAGAAGGGTCAGATCCATCGAGACGCGTCCCAGCACGGGCACGCGCTGCCCGGCGACGAAGGCCTGCGGTCCGGGACGCACGTCGCGCACGGCCACCCCGGCGCCCGAGGCGGCGCGGTGATAACCATCGGCATAGCCGAGGCCGACCGTCGCAATCCGCGTCTCACGTGTGAGCGGTGCGGCGGCGCCATAGCCGGCGGCCTCGCCGGCAGTGGCGGTGCGGACCTGCAGGATGGCGGCGGTGAGGCGCGCGACCGGCCGCAGGACGCCGCGCGAAGCCGGCCCCGCCTCGCCGCCGTAAAGGGTGATGCCGGGACGGGTGAGGTCGAAGCCGAATTCGCTGCCGAGAAACACCGCGGCGGAATTGGCGAGCGAACGTGGCACGCCAGGAAACAGCCCGGCCAGTTCCAGGAACCGGGCATGCTGCCGGGCGCTCTGGTCCGTCGGCTCGTCGGCCGAGGCCAGGTGGCTCATCACCAGAGCCAGATCGAGTGCGCCGGATGCGGCGAGGCTAGCTGCGGCTTCGGCGTCGGCGCGGTCGAGCCCCAGCCGGTTCATGCCGGTTTCGAGCTGGATCGCCGCCGGCGCGCGCCGTCGGGCGGCCTTCAGACCGTCACGCCAGACCGCGATGTCGCCGGGCGTCGAGAGGACCGGGATCAGACCGGTCTCGAGATGCAGGGGGACGCTGGCGGGTTCGAGCCCCTGCAGGACGAAGATGCGCGAAGGCGCGGTACCGTCATTCGGGCGCGCCAATCCATCAAGCGCTGCCCGCACGATCCGGCCTTCCTCGGCCCAGGCGACGAAGAAGTCGCGGCAGCCGGCGGCGTGGAGCGTGCGGGCGGTCTCGGCAGCGCCGAGGCCGTAGCCGTCGGCCTTGACCGCGGCGCCGGTGCGCGCGCCGGGATTGCGTGCGGCTAGCAGGGTCCAGTTGGCGGCGAGCGCTGCGCGGTCGATCTCGACCACGGGCATGCGCCCGAAACGGTGCGGAGCAGTCACGACCGCACCGGCTATTCGAACCGTTCCGGCAGATAGCTGTCGTCGGCGAGATCGGTGAAGCGGGTGTATTCGGCCTGGAAGGCGAGGGGCACCGTTGCGGTCGGGCCGTGACGCTGCTTGGCGATGATCACCTCGGCCTTGCCACGGGTCTCGTTCAGCGCCTGCTCCCATTTCAGATGGTCGTCCGTGCCCGGCTTGGGCTCGCGGTTGGCGAGGTAATATTCCTCGCGATACACGAACATCACCACGTCGGCGTCCTGCTCGATCGAGCCCGATTCACGCAGGTCGGCGAGCTGCGGGCGCTTGTCGTCGCGATTTTCCACCTGACGCGAGAGCTGCGACAGGGCGATGATTGGGACGGCCAGCTCCTTTGCCAGCGCCTTGAGGCCGGTGGTGATCTCGGTGATCTCCTGCACGCGGTTGCCCTGGGTGCGGCTCGAGCCCTGCATCAGCTGGACATAGTCGATGACCATGACGTCGAGGCCGCGCTGGCGCTTGAGGCGCCGGGCCCGCGCCGAGAGCTGGGCGATCGAGATACCACCGGTCTGGTCGATATAGAGCGGGATCCGCTGCATCGTCTCGGAGCAGCCGACGAGCTTGACCAGTTCCTGATCGTTGATGTTGCCGCGCCGGATCTTCGAGGAGGAGATCTCGGTCTGCTCGGAGATGATGCGGGTGGCGAGCTGCTCGGCCGACATTTCCAGGCTGAAGAAGCCGACGACGCCGCCGTTCTTGGCCTTGAAGGAGCCGTCCGCCTGCTCCGCCGGCTCGTAGGCGGCGGCGATGTTGAAGGCGATGTTGGTGGCGAGCGAGGTCTTGCCCATGGCCGGCCGGCCGGCGAGGATGATCAGATCCGACGCCTGCAGGCCGCCCATGCTGCGGTCGAGGGCGCTGATCCCGGAGGAGACGCCCGACAGGCCGCCGTCGCGGTCCTTGGCGGCGGTCGCCATCTCGACGGCAAGCGTCACGGCTTCGGTGAAGGACTGGAAACCGCCATCGTAGCGGCCGGTCTCGGCCAGTTCGAACAGCCGGCGCTCGGCGTCCTCGATCTGCGCCTTGGGCTCCATGTCCAGCGGCGCGTCGAAGGCGATGTTGACGACATCCTCGCCGATGCGGATCAGCGAGCGCCGGATGGCGAGGTCGTAGATCGCCCGGCCATAGTCGGAGGCGTTGATGATCGTGGTCGCCTCGGCGGCCAGACGGGCGAGATACTGCGCCACGGTCAGGTCGCCGACCTTGTCGCCGGCGGCGAGGAACGTCTTGATCGTCACCGGATTGGCGATCTTGCCCATCCGGATCATCTCGGACGTCTTGGCGAAGATCTCCCGGTGCAGGGGCTCGAAGAAATGGTCGGGCTTCAGGAAATCGTGGACGACGTAATAGGCGTCGTTGTTGACCAGCATGGCGCCCAGCAGCGCCTGCTCGGCCTCGATATTGCTCGGAGCCTCGCGATAGAGCGCCGCCGCGTCGTCGTCCATCTTGCGCGCTGCATCCGCCATGCCGCGTCACCTCTGCCATCGCTTCAGGAAGCGTTCTGACTACACCACAGGGCCGTCCGCTGCCAGCGATTCGCACCGGCCGTGACGCCGATCCGGCGGTGAGTGATCCGCATCGGCGAAACCGCCACGATGGGCGGCGTGACGGTGGATAAGATCGGGGATAACCGGCGCGGCTGTTGACGGGTGCGCCGGTGTCCCTTCGGCCCGAATGACTATTCCGCGGCCTGCCGGTCCATTTCGGTCCGTCCGGCGGCGATCGGGCGGACGGTGTCCCGCTGCTCGAGTTCGCGCAGCCTGGCTTCGGCTTCCAGCATGTAGTCCCGGGTAATCGGCAGGGTGTCGACCTTCCTCGTCAGCTGGACCTGGAAGACGACGCAATCCTGCCAGCGGAACGCGGTTTCCGACGCGGCGAGGTAGAACTCCCACATCCGGCAGAAGCGCTCGTCATACAGGGCCCTGGCCTCGTCGCGGCGCGCGGCGAAGCGATCGCGCCAGTGGCGGATTGTCTCGGCGTAGTGAAGCCGCAGCACCTCGACATCGCTGATGATCAGGCCGGCGCGCTCGACCGAATGGGCGATCTGCGAGAGGGACGGCAGATAGCCACCTGGGAAGATGTACTTGTTGATGAAGGCGTTGGTGTTGGCCGGTTCGTCCCAGCGCCCGATCGTGTGCAGCAGCATCACCCCGTCCTCGTCCAAAAGGCGGGCGCACTGGCGGAAATAATCGTCGTAGAAGTCGACCCCGACATGCTCGAACATGCCGACCGAGACAATCCGGTCGAACGGGCCGGCGGTGTCGCGGTAATCTGCGATCTCGAAGCGCAGATGGTCGGAGAGCCCGGCCGCATCGGCCCTTGAGCGGGCGATGCCCAGTTGCTCGTCGGACAGGGTGATGCCGGTGACGTCGGCGTCCAGATGGCGCGCGAGATACAGCCCCATGCCACCCCAGCCGCAGCCGATGTCCAGTGTCTTCAGGCCCGGCCGGTCGAAGGCCAGCTTGGCGGCAATATGGCGCTTCTTGGCGAGTTGCGCCTCGTCGAGCCCGGCGCCGGGCCGGTCGAAATAGGCGCAGGAATATTGCCGGTCGACGTCGAGGAACAGGTCGTAGAGCTCCGACGACAGATCGTAGTGGTGCTTGACGTTCCGCCGCGCGCGCTGCGGCGTGTTGTTCTGGATCACCCGGCGATAGATCAGCCGCAGCCGGGCGATCGCCCGCATCCACGGCTCGTTCTGGGCCTTGTTGCCGGCGTTGCGGAAGACCAGCGCCAACATGTCGAAGATCGTGCCCTCGGTGATGTCGACGCCGCCATTCATGTAGGCTTCGCCGAATTTCAGGCCGGGATTGATCGCCACGCCGCGTTCGGCGGCGGCCGTGTTGAAGCGCAGATGGACCGGATCACCGGTGCCGTCGCCCCAGCGGGTCACGCGGCCGTCACTGTCGGTCACGGTGAGATCGCCGAAAACGAGAAGATGCTTCAGATACGTCGCGAGTATGCGGTTCATGTCACCACTCCTGCGTCGGCCTGAGCCTGACGGCTCGCGGCGTCACGGGAACTTATCGCTTGGTATGCACTGCCTTCCTTATCTTATGGGCCACCGGCGCGATGGGAAGGGGGCCCGATCCCAACGCAAAAGGGGCCGGCAATCAATGCCGGCCCCTCTCGTTACGGGTCGCTGCGGAATCGTCGGTGCGGGCAGGGCCCGCCGGCGACTGCCGATCAGTTGGTCTCGTCGGACTCTGCGGTCGCTTCGTCGGTCTCGCCGGCTTCGACTTCTTCGCCGTCCAGCTCGTCCTCGTCCAGCTCTTCCTCTTCCTCGTCGATGCCGTAGATCGCATCGGCGGAGGTCAGGTCTTCACCGCGCGCCTGGCGCTCGGCTTCGTCCTGCGAACGGGCGACGTTGATCGAGATGCTGACGTCCACCTCGGGATGCAGCGCGATCGTGATCGGGTGCACGCCGATGGTCTTGATCGGCTGGTTCAGCTGGATGTCGTTGCGGTTCACCTTGAAGTCGGCCGCTGCGAGCAGGTCGGCGATGTCGCGGGTGGAGACCGAACCGTAGAGCTGACCGGTCTCACCGGCCTGGCGCACGACGATGAAGCTCTTGCCGTTGAGCGAGGAGGCGACGCCCTGGGCCTCGGCCTTGCGCTCTTCGTTGCGGGCGATGAGCTGGTCCTTCTGCGCTTCGAAGCGCGCAGCATTGGCTTCGTTGGCGCGCAGTGCACGGCCCGACGGCAGCAGGAAGTTGCGGGCGAAGCCGTCGCGAACCTTCACGGTCTCGCCCATCTGGCCGAGCTTTGCGATGCGTTCGAGAAGAATGACGTCCATTGGTCTGTCCTTTCAGGAGGTTTGGTTCTTGGATCAGTTGCGACCGGTCGGTGCCGGATCGTCCGGGCGCCGCCAGGTTTCGTAGATCCCCATCGCCAGAAACAGGACGATCGGGAAGGAAAGCAGGATCAACGCCGCATAGCTGGAGAACAGGACCAGAAAACGGCCCTGGCGTCCGCGGGTTCGGCGATGCAGTGCCGCGAGCCCGACCAGCGTGAAGGCGGCGGCGAAGCCACCGAGGAGCACGTCGCCGAGGAGGCCGATCGTGCCGCCCGCGAAAGCGGCGCCGGCGGCCACCGCGAAGATGACGAGGCTGATCTGCGGCAGCTGCGCGCTTGTCGGAATGTCGTCCTTCGGCCGCGGCAGGCGGCCCGAGACGCGCACGATGGCGGCGCCGAGATACAGCCCGACGATCAGCGAGATCGCCACGACGGCAGGCTGGACGAAGGGGACGAGGCCGATGATCAGCTGCGCGATGGCGCGGCGCTCGTCGTCGGTCGCCGTGTCCATGGCGCCGCCGCTCTGGCGCAGGGCGTCGACGACGGCCGGGATGAAGTCCTCGGGGTCGAAGCCGAGATACCAGCCGAGAAAGATGCAGGAGCCGATCGCCATCAGCGTGATCGCCATGAGCACGCGCGACAGCGGATACCAGTCGAGGGGCGGAGCGGCGTTCGCTGCCCCCAGCGGGCGCGGCGCATCGTCGGCCAGCGGGCGGGCCAGCCCGACGAGATGACCGGCGACGGCCGTCGGCAGCGCCATGGAGGCGAGCAGCGTCAGCGCGCTCGGCACGGACTGGGCGATGGCATAGATGGCTGCTGTGGCGACGGCGGCGGAGACGAAACCGGCGGTCGATCCCCAGCCGAGGCTGGCAATGGCGATGGGAATGGGGGCGGCCAGCGCAAGGCTGACGGCGGAGCTCGACTGCAGCACGATACCGGCGAACAGCAGCGCGCTGGCAAGGCCGGATATGATCGCGATGATGATGGCGGTGGGCTGCATGAACTCGTTCGCTGTCCTGCTCGTGGCAGTTAGAGGCCAGATGCCCCAACTCGGCTTGGCGGACGGTCGCGGCACCATGCCGGCTTTCGTCCCGTCATTCCGGCGCCGCCTGATGCGTCCGGAAAGCCGGCGGCGCCATGAGCGCCGCCGGAGATGTGGTCGGTCCTACTTCAGGACGTAGGGCAGAAGGCCAAGGAAGCGCGCGCGCTTGATGGCCTGGGCAAGAGCCCGCTGGTTCTTCTGCGACACGGCCGTGATGCGCGACGGCACGATCTTGCCACGCTCGGAAATGTAGCGCTGCAGGAGACGTACGTCCTTGTAGTCGATCTTCGGCGAATCGGTGCCGGCGAACGGGTCGGACTTGCGACGGCGATGGAAGGGCCGGCGGGTGGGAAGCTGGGCGATATCGACCATCTTGGCTTACTCCGAATCGGTGTCGCGGGGGCGGCGGGGACGGTCGTCGTCGCGGTCGCGGCGCGGGCCGTCTTCGCGGTCACGACGCGGGCGGTCGCCACGATCGCCACGGCGCGGACGATCGTCGCGCTTCTGCATCATGGCCGACTGGCCTTCCTCGTGCTCTTCCACGCGGATCGTCATGTAGCGCAGGATGTCTTCGTTGAAGCGCATCTGGCGCTCCATCTCCTGCACCGCCGCCGACGGGGCGTCGATATTCATCAGCGTGTAATACGCCTTGCGGTTCTTCTTGATGCGGAAGGTGAGGGTCTTCAGACCCCAGTTTTCCACCTTGCCGATCTTGCCGCCATTGGTCTCGAGAATGCCGCGGAGCTGCTCGACGAGCTGCTCGACCTGCTGGTTCGAGATATCCTGGCGCGCGAGAAATACGTGCTCGTACAGAGCCATGCGCTATCGCCTTTCCGTTTCACGTTCGCATTCGCCCGGGTACAGCGGCTAAGCCTCAACGACTTTCGTGC
Organism: Aurantimonas coralicida DSM 14790; assembly: GCF_000421645.1. GTDB lineage: Bacteria > Pseudomonadota > Alphaproteobacteria > Rhizobiales > Rhizobiaceae > Aurantimonas > Aurantimonas coralicida. Next base: position 76,022 of record NZ_ATXK01000004.1, read on the forward strand.
GAAACCCGCGGGAAGCAGGACGATCGGAAAGGCGTCAGTACAAGAACGGTCGAGAGCGGAGACACGGGAAACCGATACCTTTTGGCATCTGTTGTCGACGACATCGACAGCTTTCCGTTCAGCCCCCAGCTGAGACCCGGACAATGAGGAGGGTTCCACTACCCGCTTGCGCGGCGTTTGGCAAGTCCCGCCGGCCATTCGCCGCGCGGTCGCCGCGCCTCGGCCGGGTTGTCGCGCCCGGCTCGAGCACGGATCGGGCCGCCTGCTTGACAGGACGGGCTTGACCAAACCATTGCCTGCACTCGTTTTGCAACCAGCAACACAAGGGAGAGCCGCATGACCACCGCACTGGTCTTTCCGGGACAGGGCAGTCAGAGCGTCGGCATGGGCCGTACTCTCTATGACAGCTTCGACGCCAGCCGTGCCGTCTTCGACGAGGTCGACGAGGCGCTCGGCGAGAAGCTGTCGGCGCTGGTCTTCGAGGGACCCGAGGACCGTCTGACGCTGACCGAAAATGCCCAGCCGGCCCTGATGGCGGTGTCGATGGCGGCAATCCGCGCGCTGGAGGCCGAAGGCTTCTCCGTCGAGACGGCGGCGTATGTCGCCGGCCACTCGCTCGGCGAATATTCGGCGCTCGCCGCAGTCGGCGCGCTGTCGATCGGGCAGACGGCGAAGCTGTTGCGCATCCGCGGCAATGCCATGCAGGAGGCGGTGCCAAGCGGTGCGGGCTCGATGGCAGCGATCATCGGCCTCGATGCCGAGGCGGTCGCCAAGCTCTGCGAGGACGCTGCCGAGGGCGAAGTCTGCGAGCCGGCCAACGACAATGGCGGCGGCCAGATCGTCATCTCCGGCAATGCCGCGGCGATCGACCGGGCGATTGCGCTGGCGCAGGAGCGGGGCGCCAAGCGGGCGCTGCCGCTGTCGGTCTCCGCGCCCTTCCATTGCCGGCTGATGCAGCCGGCGGCCGATCGCATGGCCGAGGCGCTGGCCGATGCTGAGATCCTGGTTCCGCGTGTTCCAGTCGTCACCAATGTGACGGCCGGTCCGACATCCGATCCCGCCGAGATTCGCGAGCGGCTGGTGCGACAGGTGACGGGCCAGGTGCGCTGGCGCGAAAGCATCGAATGGCTGGCGGCCAACGGCGTGAATTCGCTGGTCGAGATCGGCAGCGGCAAGGTCCTGACCGGGCTCGCGCGCCGAATCGATCGCAGCCTCGAAGGGCGCGCCATCGGCACCGCTGACGATGTCCGCGCTTTCACCGCCGGCTGATCATCCTATCTAGAGAGAGCCGCAGGCGCCTGGCGCTGCGGAGCAGACCATAACGGAGGGAATCCGACATGTTCGATCTGACCGGGCGCAAGGCGCTCGTGACCGGCGCCAGCGGCGGCATCGGCGAGGCGATCGCCCGCGCCCTGCACGGCGCCGGTGCGACCGTGGGCCTGCACGGCACCCGACGCGAGAAGCTGGACGACCTGGCCGCTTCGCTGGGCGAGCGGGCGATGGTGTTTCCCGCCGATCTGTCCGACCGGGCCGAGCAGAAGCGGCTGGCCGAAGCCGCCGAAGCCGAAATGCAGGGCGTCGATATCCTGGTCAACAATGCCGGCATCACCCGCGACGGGCTGTTCGTGCGCATGTCGGACGAGGACTGGGACGCGGTGCTGGAGGTCGACCTGACGGCGGCGTTCCGCCTGACGCGCGGCGTGACCCATCCGATGATGCGGCGCCGCTTCGGGCGAATCATCAACATCACCTCGATCGTCGGCGTCACCGGCAATCCCGGCCAGGCGAATTATTGTGCGGCGAAGGCGGGCATGATCGGCCTGTCGAAATCGCTTGCCCAGGAAATCGCCTCGCGCTCGGTGACGGTGAATTGCATCGCGCCCGGCTTCATCGCCAGCGCCATGACCGAGAAGCTGAACGACAAGCAGAAGGACGCGATCATGGGGGCGATCCCGATGAAGCGCATGGGCGAAGCCGATGAAATCGCCGCATCGGCGGTGTATCTGGCGTCCAACGAGGCCGGCTACGTCACCGGCCAGACCCTGCACGTCAACGGCGGCATGGCCATGATCTGAGGGCACGGCTGCCCCGCCGCTGGCCGCTTGGCCCCCGCGGCAGGGCATGCTATGCGCCGGCACTTCGAATTTTCCGCTGTCGTTGCCTGCGGACTGGCCGCGACGAGGATGACCACAACGCTTGATAATGCGTCGTGCCACGTCTAACGAAAGCGGCGAAACCAATCGCAATAGAGGACTGACAATGAGCGATACCGCTGAGCGAGTGAAGAAGATCGTCGTCGAACACCTGGGCGTCGAGCAGGAGAAGGTCACGGACAACGCGAGCTTCATCGACGATCTGGGCGCCGACAGCCTCGATACGGTCGAACTCGTCATGGCTTTCGAGGAAGAGTTTGGCGTCGAGATTCCCGATGATGCCGCCGAGACCATCCTGACGGTCGGCGACGCGGTCAAGTTCATCGAGAAGAACCAGGCCTGACCCAATCGGGCGGCCTAACCGCCTGGGCGAAGAGCGATTGATGAGACGAGTAGTCATTACAGGCGTCGGCATGGTCACGCCCCTCGGGGCGGGTGCCGGCGTCACATGGAAACGTCTGCTGAACGGCGAAAGCGGCCTGAAGCGTGTCGACAACTTCCAGGTCGACGACCTGGCGTGTCAGATCGCCGGGCAGATTCCGCGCGGCGACGGCCAGGACGGCACCTTCGATCCGGACCACTGGATGGAGCCGAAGGAGCAGCGCAAGGTCGATGACTTCATCATCTACGCTGTCGCAGCTGCGTCCGAGGCCCTCGACGATGCCAACTGGCATCCCGAGACCTACGAGGACCAGATCGCTTCCGGCGTTCTGATCGGTTCGGGGATCGGCGGCCTGCAGGGGATCGAGCGCACGTCGCTGATCCTGGCCGAGAAGGGCCCGCGGCGCATCAGCCCGTTCTTCATTCCCGGCAGCCTGATCAACCTGGCCTCCGGCCATGTGTCGATCCGCAACGGATTGAAGGGCCCGAATCATTCGGTGGTCACGGCCTGCTCGACCGGCGCGCATGCGATCGGCGACGCGTCGCGACTGATCGCGCTCGGTGATGCCGACGTGATGGTGGCAGGCGGTGCGGAATCACCGGTCGGCCGCCTCGCTATGGCCGGCTTTGCCGCCTGCAAGGCGCTGTCCACCCACTTCAACGACAACCCGACGGCCGGTTCACGGCCTTACGACCGCGACCGTGACGGCTTCGTCATGGGCGAGGGCGCCGGTGTGGTCGTTCTGGAAGAATACGAGCACGCCAAGGCGCGCGGCGCGAAAATCTACGCCGAGGTCATCGGCTACGGCATGTCGGGCGACGCCTATCACATCACGGCTCCGGCCTCCGATGGCGACGGCGCGTTCCGCTGCATGTCGGCGGCGATGAAGCGGGCCGGCGTGCAGCCGTCCGAACTCGACTATGTCAACGCGCATGGTACCTCGACGCCGCTCGGCGACGAGATCGAGCTCAGGGCGATCGAGCGGCTGGTCGGCGATGCCGCCAGCGGCATCACCATGTCGTCCACCAAATCCGCGATCGGGCATCTGCTCGGTGCGGCGGGCTCCGTCGAGGCGATCTTCTCGGCGCTGGCGATCCGCGACAATGTCGCGCCGCCGACGCTGAATCTCGACAATCCGTCGGTGGAGACCAAGATCGATCTCGTTCCGCACGAGAAGCGCGAAAAGCGCATCGACGTGGCGCTGTCGAACTCCTTCGGCTTCGGCGGCACCAACGCTTCGCTCGTGCTGCGACGCGTGGCCGACTGACAACGATGGCGGCGGCGCATGATGCCGCCGCTGCCGTTCGGGCTTTCGCCACAATCCGATGGTGCTTCGGCAGCCACGAGGCAATTTCATTCGGGGGTATGCGGTGACCGACGAACGCGGCGAGGGCGCTCGCTCAGGCAAGGGCCGTCGTGGCCGGGGTCCGGCTCCGGCGCGCAAACGCTCGCGGGCTTCCCGCAACCAGCTCGTCATCTTCCTGAACTTCTGCCTGTCGACCGCGCTCTTCGTGATGCTCGCGGCCGGTGCGCTGATCTATTGGGGCGTCGGCCAGTTCGAGGGCGCAGGCCCGCTGCAGGCCGAGACCACATATGTCGTGCCGCGCAACAGCGGTCTGCAGACGATTGCCAGCGGGCTCGAGCGGGAAGGCGTCATCAGCGACGCCACCGTGTTCGAATACGGCGTGCGCTTCGCCGGGACCGCGGGTGACCTGAAGGCCGGCGAATACGCCTTCGCGCCAGGCACCTCGATGCGCGAGGTGATGGAAAAGCTCCGCGAGGGACGCTCCATCATGCATTCGGTGACCATTCCGGAAGGCTGGACGGCGGAGCGGGCCTTCGAGCGCATTGCCGCCGAGCCGTCCCTGACCGGCGACATGCCGGAGATGGTGCCGGAAGGCACGCTGATGCCCGACACCTACCTGTTCCAGCGGGGCCTGACCCGCAAGGAAATCGTCCGGCGGATGCGCGAGGCGCAGAACAAGCTCGTCGCCGAGATCTGGGAGACCCGGGCGGACGATTTGCCGATCGACGATATCGGCCAGTTCCTGACCCTCGCCTCGATCGTCGAGCGCGAGACCGGCATCGCCGGCGAGCGCCCGCATGTCGCCTCGGTGTTCGTCAACCGGCTGCGCAAGGGCATGCGGCTGCAGTCTGATCCGACATTCCTCTATGGCGTCTATGGCGGGGCCGGCAAACCGTCCGGCAAGCCGGTGACCCAGTCCGACATCGACAGCGACACGCCCTACAACACCTACAAGATCAAGGGTCTGCCGCCCGGTCCGATCGCGCTGCCCGGCCGGGCCGCGCTGGAGGCCGTTGCCAATCCGCTGGAGACCAAGGACATCTACTTCGTGGCCGACGGCACCGGCGGCCATGTCTTCGCCGAGACGCTGGACGAGCACAATCGCAACGTCCGCGACTACCGTGCGCTGGAGCGCCAGAACCGGGCCGAGCAGTAGCAACGCCGCCGTTCCCGGCGGCGCGAGGGGGAGAACCGCGATGCCGGTGCAGAGCATGACGGGCTTTGCCCGCCACGAGTCGACGCAGGCCGGCGCCGAGTTCGTTTGGGAATTGCGCTCGGTCAACGGCAAGGGGCTCGACCTGCGGCTGCGTCTGCCGCAGGGCTTCGAGGCGATCGAGGCGGATCTGAAGCGAACGGCCGCCACATGGCTGAGCCGGGGCAACATCCAGGCCAATCTCCAGATCCGGCGCGACGAGACGGCACCGGCCTTTACCATCAACGATGCGATGCTCGGCCAGCTTCTGGCACTGTCCAGCCGGCTGGTCGCCGATGGTCACGCCGGCCCGCCGAGCGCCGACGGCATCCTGGCGATCAAGGGGATCGTCGAGGTCGCCGAGAGCCGTCTCGACCCCGAGGAGCGCGAGGCGCAGCTCGCTGCCGCCGGGACGACCTTCGTCGCCGCGGTCGAGAGCCTTGCCGCCGCGCGGCAGGCCGAGGGCGCCGCCCTTGCCGACATTCTCTCCGAGCGGCTCGCCGAGATCGAACGGCTGGCCAATGCGGCCGAGGCCGATCCGTCCCGCAGCATCGAGGCCTGCCGGGAGCGACTGCGGGCGCAGGTGGCCGAACTGATGGGCGCCGACGAGCGGCTCGACGAACAGCGTCTGCACCAGGAAGCGGCGATGATCGCCGCCCGCGCCGATATCCGCGAGGAGATCGACCGGCTGCAGACCCATGTGGCGGCGGCGCGGGCGCTGCTGTCGAACGGCGGGCCGATCGGCCGACGCCTCGATTTTTTGTCGCAGGAATTGAACCGCGAATCGAATACGGTCTGCTCCAAGTCGAATGCGACTTCGCTGACCGCCATCGGACTGGAACTGAAGGTGGCGGTCGATCAATTCCGTGAGCAGGTGCAGAACATAGAATGACGTCGATTTTCGAAACGGAATCGGGGGCGCCGATCGCACGCCGTGGGCTGATGCTGGTGCTGTCGTCACCGTCCGGCGCCGGCAAGTCGACCATCGCGCGCAATCTCCTGGAGTCCGATCCCGGCTTCCAGCTCTCGGTCAGCGTGACCACGCGCAAGCGGCGGGCCAGCGAGATCGACGGCGTGCATTACCGCTTCATCGACCGGGCCGAGTTCGAGCGGCTGCGTGACGGGGGCGCCCTGCTGGAATGGGCCGAGGTCCACGGCAATTTCTACGGCACGCCCCGGGCTGCGGCCGAAAAGGCCATGCGCGACGGCCGCGACATGCTGTTCGACATCGACTATCAGGGCGCGCTGCAGCTGCAGGAGCAGGCCAAGGCGGACGTCGTCTCGGTGTTCATCCTGCCGCCGTCCATGACCGAACTGAAGACCCGCCTCCTGCGGCGCGCCGAGGATTCCGGCGAGACCATCGCGGTCCGCCTGAAGAACGCCAAGGTCGAGATCGAGCGCTGGCGTGACTACGACTACGTCGTCGTCAATGAGGATCTGGACAAGGCGTTTTCGGCCGTGCGGTCGATCATCAATGCCGAGCGGCTGCGCCGCGACCGGCGGCCGGGCCTGTTCGACTTCACCGCCGAACTTCTCTCCCAGACCGTCTGCTGAGACCGGGGCATGCGCCCGTCACCGGCTGACAATCTGAGTCAGCCGGCTAGTCCAGGCCGTTGGCAAGGCGAACGAATTCGCTGATCGAAAGGGTTTCGGCCCGGCGCTGCGGATCGATGTCCGCCGCCACGAGAAGCGCTTCGCCGCCAAGGCTCTTCAGGCTCTGGCGCAGCATCTTGCGGCGCTGGCCGAAGGCGGCGGCGGTCACGCGTTCGAGGGCTGCCAGGCTCGCCGGCTCGGGTTCGACGCGCGGCCGGAGCTGGATGACCGAGGAGGTGACCTTGGGCGGCGGCGTGAAGGCTTCCGGCGGCACGTCGAAGAGGATCTTCGCCTGCGTTCGCCACCCGGCGAGCACGCCGAGACGGCCGTAATGCTTCGAGCCGGGCACCGCGACGATGCGCTCGGCCACCTCGCGCTGGAACATCAAAGTCAGGCTCGACCAGAGCGGCGGCCATTGCGGCGTCGCGATCCAGTTGAGCAGCAGTTGCGTTCCGACATTGTAGGGCAGGTTCGCGACGATCTTCAGCGCGTCGGCGCCCTCGGGGCGTGCAACCTCCGCCAGATCGAAGTCCAGCGCATCGGCGCGGCGGATCTCCAGCCGGCCGGGATAGTGCGCGGCGATGGCCTCGAGCGCCGGAATGCAGCGGCTGTCCTTCTCGATGACCACGACACGCGATGCGCCTTCGGCGAGCAGCGCACGGGTCAGGCCGCCGGGGCCGGGGCCGACCTCGACGATTGTCGCCCCCTCCAGCGGCAGTGCCTGGCGGGCGATCCGACCGGTGAGGTTAAGATCGAGAAGGAAGTTCTGGCCGAGGCTGCGCTTGGGATCGAGACCATGCTCTTCCAGGACCGCACGCAGGGGCGGCAGGCTGTCGATGGGGCTCACGCGTTGGCCGTCGCGGCGCTGCCTGCACCCGTGCCGATTTCGGCCATGCGACCGGCCAGCCGGATCGCCGCGAGGAAGCTGTCGGGTCGGGCGTCGCCCGAGCCGGCGATGTCGGCGGCCGTGCCGTGATCGGGAGAGGTCCGGATGATCGGCAGGCCGAGGGTGGCGTTCACCGTCTGGTCGAAGGCCAGCGTCTTGGCCGGGATCAGCGCCTGGTCGTGATACATGCAGACGGCGACGTCGTAGCGGGCCCGGGCCTCGGGATGAAACATCGTGTCGGCAGGCAGCGGCCCGACCGCGTCGATGCCGGCGGCGCGAAGGCGCGCGACGGCCGGGCGGATCACCGTCTCGTCCTCGGTGCCGATCGCACCCTTCTCGCCGGCATGCGGGTTCAGACCGGCGATCGCGAGGCGCGGGCGCGCAATGCCGAGGCGGGCGCTGTAGTCCGCGGCGACGATCCGGCAGGTCGTCTCGATCAGCTCCGCGGTGAGCTGGGCCGGCACGTCGGCGATGGGGATATGGATGGTCACGGGTACGCAGGAGAGGTCCGGACCGGTCAGCAGCATGACAGGCGTAAAGGGACGTCCGAGCCGCAACTGGCACAGATGCGCCAGATATTCGGTATGGCCCGGATGGTGGAAGCCGGCGTCGTAGAGCGCCTTCTTGTCGATCGGTCCGGTGACGACCGCCGCGGCGCTCCCCTCCAGCACCAGCGCCGTCGCCCGGTCGATCGCCTCGATCGTTCCGGCGGCATTGGCCGGGTCTGTCTTGCCGGGCGCATCGGACTGGCGGTTGACCAGCGGCAGGACGGGCAGGGCGCCGGCAGGCACATCATGCGCTTCCGCCGGATTGTGGATCATCGCGATGGCCAGCTCGCGGCCGAGACGGCGGGCTCGCGAGGCGAGGACGTCGGGATCGCCGATCACGAAGAAGGGCGGCAGATCGGCCCGGTGGTCGCCATGGATGGCGATCACGATGTCCGGGCCCACACCCGACGGATCGCCGAGCGTCACCGCGATCGGTGCATCCATCGCAAAATCCCGCATGAGCTGCCCCTTAGCGGCGAACGATCTGAGCTCTGTCGCGCAGCTTCTTCAGATAGGCTGCGTCGGGTTCGGCCTGTTCGCCGAGCTTTTCCATCTCCCGTGCCTGGAAGACGAGGGCGGCGGCCTTGTCGTCGGAGATGTTGCGGGTGTTGCACACGGCGATGAACTCGACACCGCGTTCGGTGGCCTGGGCGGGGGTGGCGCGCCCGACGGAGGTCGCCTGGATGTCCTTCTTCCAGCGCGGCGGCAGTTCCGGCTGGGCGACGCGGCCGAGGTCGCGCACGGTCACGTCACGCAGGCCCTTGGCGAATTCGTAGGTGGAATCGCAGGAGCGGAAGCGCGAGCGCATGCTCTCGGCCTCGCGCTTGCGCTGGGCCATAAGGGCCGAACGCTGGGCGTCGGGGATGACGAAGATCACCTGCTGGAGCGTGTATTCGGTGGTGCTCGGCTTTTCGCCGCCCTGGGCCAGCATGCGCTGGACCACGTCCTGCTCGCTCAGTCGCTCGGTGCTGCGCATGTTCGCCTGAACGGCCTGGCCCCAGCCCATCTGCACGCGGATGTAGTCCTTGAAGCCGTCCGACGAGAAACCGGCGCGCGACAGCACCTGCCCGAGCTGCTCGCGGGTCAGCTTGTTCTCGGCGGCAAAGCGGCCGAAGGCCTCGTCGACCGCCTCGTCCGGAATGGCGATGCCGCGGCGCCCGATCTCCTGTTTCTTCAGCGCCTCGTCGATCAGCTCGTCGGTCGCCTTCTGCGTGGCATTGCCGCCGACGCGGCGCAGCTTCAGGAAGGCGGCCCGCTGGCGGATCTGGTAGCTGGTGATCGGCATGCCGTTCACCACCGCCTTGATCTCGCTGGCGGCCTGTACCGATACGGTGGTGGCGGGCAGCGTGGCAGCGGCCGACCCGGCAAGGACGAATGCGAGGGCCGCGCGTCTGGCGACGTTTCCAACGATCATGACTGCTTCAACTCCCTGAATGGCGGCGCGTCCCGCTCCCGCGCCCTGTCCTTCGCCCGCTCATGGCGACCATCCGCCCGGATGTCGCACAGGGCAAGGCTCCCGCAAAGCCGTTTCGCCTGCAAGTCCGGACTGCTCGTAGCGTGCAGCTTTGGCGAAACCGTGATCTGGTCGGCCGTTCGCCCGGCGGCGGGGCGAACGGATGTCAGCCGTCGTCGCCGAGATCGTAGGAATAGCCGAAATCGGAAATCGTGCGGAGCCCGATGGTGAACATCAGCCGCGAGGAATCCGATTCCTGCGAATAGCGGTTCACCGTATCCTGGTAGGAGACGAGCAGGCTGAAGCACTCGTCGGCATAGCCGATGCCGAAGGTCTTCTCGACCACCGACTGGTTCTTGATGTCGTAGCCGACCGAACCGAAGGCGCTCCAGTTCTCGGCGAATTTCAGCGTGCCCGAACCGGTGATCTGGCTGCGATCCTCGATCGAGCCATAGATCGGCTGGGCGTCGATGTTGGTGTAGGTCACCGTCGCGGTGGCATCGGACGAGCCGTAGGTTCCGAAGACGTCGGTGCGCCGGACCGCGAAGCTCTCCTCGTCGAAGCGGGCCTGGGTGCCGAGGGTGATGCCGATCGGCGTGCCGACGGCGATCGAGCCGACATAGTCGGAGCGATCGGACTCCAGACCGGAATCGTAGCCGACCAGCGCCAGATCGGTCTGCGCGAAGGAGTTCACGCCGCCCAGATGGTAGGACTGGCCGAACACCGCGTTGACCGAGTAGCCGCCGTCGAAATTGCCGGCATATTTGACGCCGACATTGGCGCGCGAGCCGCCCTCGATCCGGTCGTAGCCGGAGAACTTGTCGAGCGCGAACAGATTGGCGGTGTTGAACACCAGCGTCTGCGCGTCCTCGTTGGGCAGAAGGCCGATCTTCTGCTCGTCCGGCCGCAGGATGACCTGGCCGATCGGCTCGATCACATGCGAGGAATTGGCAGTTTCGATCAGATAGGGGTAGCGCGCTTCCATCGCCGCGGTCGCCATGCCGCGCGTGCCGGTATCGTCCAGCGACAGGGCGCCCTGACGGTAGTAATCGGCCAGCCAGTCGCCCTTCTGGTCGTTCGGGACCAGATTGTAGGCCGCTGGCGTCACCGGATTGGGGATCGTCACCGGCCGGCCGGTCGCGGGGTCGGTATAGGTGTAGGGCTCGTAGTAATAGTTCGCGAAGCCGTCGGAGCGCATGTCGGCGGTGTAGAAATCGCCGCGCACCGAGGCGGTCGGCGACAGGACGAGACCGGTCTCCAGCGTATAGGAGTCACGCCAGGCAAGATCAGCCGAGGCGCGGGTATAGTCGCCCTCCAGCGCGTTGTAGCGCAGAAGGTCGGAGCGATACTGGTAGCCGTTCATCGGCGTCCGGCAGGCCTCGTTCATGTCGTCGACGAGGTAGAGCGAGGTCGCGCAGATCGGATCGACCGAACCGTCGTCGCGATGCAGCGACGCGACGTTCATCTCCAGCTTCACTTCGCCGCCGAGAACGCTTTCCTGCTCGATGCGCTCATAGTCGAAGCTCGGCGCCACCAGCGGCTGGGTGTCGGCGGCATCCGGGTTGACCGACTGATACTGGAACTTCTGGCCGCGCAGGTCGAAATAGCTCTGGTCGCCGAGACCGGTCAGATAGATCTCCGACGTCTTCACGGTGTCGCCGTAGCCGGGGATTTCGTAGGTCGCGGAGAAGTTCTCGTCCGACTGCACCATGACGTCCCAGCCGAGCGTCCAGCGCTCGCTGAGGGCGAACTGCGCCTTCGAGCCGATCATGCCGCGTTCGGTGTTGTCGAAGTCGGGGGAGGCTCTGGTGAGTTCGCCGGTCGTCGTGTTGTAGACGTTGTCGCCGGCAAAGGCGTCCGGGTCGTTCTGGCTGATGCCGGCGGCCTGCAGCGTGAAGAAGCCGTTCTCGAAGGCCTGGCGGTACTCGGCCTCGGCCAGGAAGCCCTGCTTGGTGTAGTAGGTGCCGGACAGGGTCACGTCCTTGTCGTCGGCAATGTCGATGAAATACGGGGTGCGCAGGCCGTAGCCGAGATTGCTCGACGACTTGAAGGTCGGGGTCAGGAAACCGGTCTTGCGCTTGACCGTCGGGTCCGGCGACTGGAAGTACGGCATGTAGGCGATCGGCACGCCGAGCAGCTCGAACTTGGCGCCGTAGTAGCGCACTTCCTTCTCGGTCTGGTCCCAGACGATCCTGCGGGCCTTCACCTGCCAGAGCGGCGCCCGATCCGGATTCTCGCGGCAGGTTTCGCAGGCCGTGTAGACACCCTGCTGGAAAGTCGTGACGCTGCCGTCCTGACGCACGGCGTCACGGGCGGCGAAACGGGTGTTGTCCGGGGTCTCGATCCGCAGCGCCTTGACGAAGCCGTCGCGGAAATCATCGGTGATGTCGATGCTGTCCGCGTAGACCTTATTTCCGTCCGGCTGTTGCAATTCCACATCGCCCGAAGCCACCAGACGACGGGTGTTCTGGTCGTAGGTGACGTTCCGCGCGACCAGCTTGTAGCTGCCATAGTCGATCCGCACACCGCCGGAAGCGGTGACGATGGAGTTGTCGGTATTGTAGGTGACGGTATCGGCTTCCAGGAACATCTGGGCGTCGTCCGGCACCGACATGTCGGCCGGAATGACCGCCTGTGCCCACGCTGCCTGGCCCCCGAAGCCGAGGCCGCAAATGGCTGTTCCCGCAAGGAGAACCGCCCGTATGCCGGCCTGCGCGTCGCGGCGTTCTGCGCGACTGGCCCCCCTCGCAACCATACTCAACCATCCTCTTGATGGAGCAGGATCGTCACCCCAGACAATCCTGCCGCCAAGACCGGAAACCACGCTGCCATAACCGGTGGTACCACGTCATTGCTTCCGAGAGCTTTCGCCAAGAACGTGACGACGTAAAGCACGAATCCGGCCATTACACCGCCCGCAATCGTCCTACCAGACTGGCCCGTGCGCGAAAACCTCGTGGCGACGGTCGCGGCGAGCAAAGTCATGGCGATGAACAGGGCCGGCTGCGCCACCAGCGTGTGGTACTGCATCCGGAAGGCGTCGGTGTTGAAGCCCAGACTTGCGGCAACGTCGATCTTCGAGCCGAGCTGCCAGATGGAGATCGCCTCGGGATCGGCGATCCGCTGTTCGACATATTCGGGGCGCAGGCTGGTGGGAAGCTTGTATTCCTTCGGGAATTCCGGCCGGTAGCCGACCCGCGTCACCCGCGGCTTCTCCAGAAGCCAGTACTCGTCGTTGAGAACCGCGCGCGCCGCGTCGATGCGCTCCTTCACGATGCCCTCGTCGTTCATAACGAAGGCGGTGATGTCGCCGAGAACCGTGCCGCCGCGCGCCACCGTCTTGGCGCCGAGGATCGACTGGACGCCGTCGCCCTCCTGACGCAGCCAGGGCACGCGGTCCGAGCTAGAGACGTCGCCGCCGGCGGTCATGGTGGTCTGCATGTCCTCGGACAGGGTCTTCGTATAGGCGGTCAGCGGATTGTAGACGAAGGTCGCCACGATCCCGATCAGGAACGAGCCCACCACGAAGGGCAGGAGGATCTGCCAGATCGAGACGCCGGAGGCACGCGCCACGACGAGTTCCAGACGCCGGTTGAGGGTCAGGAGCGTGTAGATCGACGAGAACAGGACGATGAAGGGGAAGGCCTGGCCGATGAAGCTCGGCACCCGCAGCAACGAGAAGAGGGCGGTCGCACCGAAGCCGAGATCCTCGAAGCGGCTGCGACGGCTGACCTCGATCAGGTCGATCAGGTAGATCAGCGCGAAGACCGTCAGCAGCGTCGACAGGAAGCTGACGACATACATGCGGAAGAAATAGCGGTTGAGGGTCCAGTTCCTCATCGGGCGGCCCCCGCGGCCCGGCGCCGGCCGAACAGGGCGGCATAGCCGTCCTGCAGGGCGGTCGTCGCCTGTTGCAGCGGCGCCCAGCCGGCGAGGTCGAAATTGCGCCAGATCAGCGCGCTGTTCAAAGCGATGGCGGCCAGCGGCAGCAGATAGGAGATCACCACCCAGAAGACGCCCTGCTCGATCTGGGAGAGAGTGACGAAGCCGGCGGCTTTCAGCATCAGCCCGCCGCACAGACCGAGGGTCATGGCCGGGCCGGTACCCTGGCGGTTGGTCGAGGGCTGGCCGGCAACGACGATCGCCCACAGGACGAAGGCGATGGCGAAGAGCCAGTTGGTCATGCGGTCGGTCAGTTCCTCGGTGAAGCTGTGCGGCCGTTCCTGGTAGAGGCCGTCATTGGGATCGGGCCATATCAGCGCGGCGGTGCTGCGCTCGGAGGCGCGCACCCAGCTGTTATCGGTCGCCGGCCGCAGCGCGGCGAGATCGAAGGCATAGGTCTGGAACTGGATCACCGAGACGCTGTTGTCGGCGGTGTTGCGACGGTGCAGCTGGCCGTCGAACAGGAGCAGCAGCGAATTGGCGTCCTCGTCGATGATCTTCGCCTCGCGGGCGAAATAGGTGAGGTCGCTGGCCGGGTCGCGGGTGTCGGCGATCACGAGGCTCTCGACCGTCGCGCCGTTCACGTCGCCGATGCTGATGACGATGCCGTCCTGCACCTGCTCGAAGCGGCCGGGCTTCAGAAACAGGGTGATCATGTCGGCGTTGATCGAGCGGATACCGTTCTGGAACGCACTCATCGAGGCCGGCCCGACGACATTGCCGATCAGGAGCATGATCAGGCCGCCCAGAAGGCCGAGGGCGACGATGGGACGCGCGATGACGGCCTGGGACGCCCCGGCGGCCGAGATGACGGCGCGTTCGGAATCGGAATTCAGCGAGTTCAGCGCCTGGATCGCGCCGATCAGCAGCGCGAAGGGCAGGACCCCGGCGAACAGGTCCGGCAGCAGCATCAGGGCGATCCAGAAGATGTTGCTGGCGGCCGAGGCGCTGGTCTTGACCACGTCGATGCGCGACAGCGCCTGGACGATCCAGACGATCAGCACCAGCGAGGTCAGCGACGAGGCCGCATACACGAAGGCCCGCTTGAAGATGTAGCGTTCCAGAATCGTCATGCGGTTCCCGTTCCCGCGGCTGCAGATTGGCCCATTGCCTCGCTCGATTTTTCACTTGCGGCCGGCGCGGGCCTGGAGAAACAGCCGGCGGCCGGCTCTCGTCGTGGAAGGAAGATTACACCAGCTTGGCTAAAGAAGGGCGAAGAACGATGGTGAACAGGGCGTATCTTCGGCCGCGGGCCTTGCAATGCGGCCCGTCCCGACCATCATTGCCCGCGTCGCCGCATGCCGCCCCCGGACGGCTGTCCCGCCGCGACACGATTTCATTCGACCCGCAGGAGACATCATGGCCAGCCTTCCCTCGATCGAGTTCGTCGCAAAGGATGCACCAGCCAAGGGTGTGCTGGTCGTCCTCGCCGGCAAGGATGCCGGCCTGGCGGCGAGCGCGGGCGACGCGGTTCGGTCCCTCGTATCGCGCGCCGCGGGCGTCGCGAGGTTCAAGGGCAAGCACCTTGCGACACTCGACGTCCTGGCACCCGCCGATGTCGATGCCGACCGGCTGCTGGTCGTCGGCACGCATGCCGACAAGCCGCTGACCGACGAGGACTGGCTGAAGCTCGGGGGCGTCATCGCCGCGAAGACCAAGGGCGCGCCAGAGGTGACGATCCGCTGCGAGCGCGCCGACGGCGACGTCTCGGCCGCCGAAGCCGCGATGCTCGCCGCGGGCGCCAGCCTGCGCGCCTATGATTTCGACCTCTACAAGACGAAGTCGTCCCGCAAGAACGGCGACGACGAGCCCAAGGTCGCCTCGAAGATCGCCCTGGCCGTCGCCGACATCGCCGCGGCAAAGGACGCCTACACGGTCCAGGAGGCGATCGCCGCCGGCACGATGCTTGCCCGCGACCTCGTCAACGAGCCGGCCAATGTTCTCGGGCCGGTCGAGTTCGCCGACCGCATCGCCGCGCTGTCGCAGCAGGGGATCGATGTCGAGATCCTCGGCGAGGCGGAATTGCGGGCGCTGAAGATGGACGCGCTTCTCGGCGTCGCACAGGGCTCGCCGCGGCCGCCGCGCCTCGCCATCATGCGCTGGAACGGCGGTCCCGACGACGAGGCGCCGATCGCCTTCGTCGGCAAGGGCGTCGTCTTCGACACCGGCGGCATCTCGATCAAACCGGCGGGCTCGATGGACGAGATGAAGGGCGACATGGGTGGCGCAGCCGCCGTGGTCGGCGTGATGCGGGCGCTGGCGGGCAGGTCCGCCAAGGTCAACGCCATCGGCATTGTCGGCCTCGTCGAGAACTCCGTGGATGGCAATGCCCAGCGGCCGGGCGACATCGTCACCGCGATGTCCGGCACGACGATCGAGGTGCTGAACACCGACGCGGAAGGCCGCCTCGTTCTGGCCGACGCGCTCTGGTACTGTCAGGACCGCTTCAAGCCGAAATTCATGGTCAATCTGGCGACGCTGACGGGGGCCATCATCGTGGCGCTCGGCAACCAGCATGCCGGCCTGTTCTCCAACAATGACGAATTGTCCGACCGGCTGCTGGCCGCGGGCATCGGCACCGGCGAGAAGGTCTGGCGCCTGCCGCTGGCGCCGGAATACGACAAGATGATCGAGGGCAAGTTCGCCGACATCAAGAATATCGGCGGCGGACGGGCGGCCGGCGCGATCACTGCGGCGCAGTTCCTGCAGCGGTTCGTCAACGACGTGCCATGGGCGCATCTCGACGTCGCCGGAACGGCGATGGGCTCGCCGGCCAACGAGTACAACCAGTCCTGGGCGTCGGGCTTCGGTGTGCGCCTCCTGGACCGGCTGGTGTCCGACCACTACCAGGCCGGCTAGGGACCGCGGCCCGATGACCGAGGTCCTGTTCTACCACCTGACCCAGAGCCGGCTCGAGGAGGCGCTGCCCGACCTTCTCGAGAAGAGCCTGGGGCGGGGGTGGCGCGTCGTGGTGCAGTTCTCCTCGGAGGAACGCCGCGACGCCCTCGACCATCATCTCTGGGTCTATCGCGACGAGAGCTTCCTGCCGCATGGCAGCGATTCAGACAGCAGCGGTGCGTTGCAGCCGATCCTGCTGACGGTCGAAGCCGAGCAGAAGGCCAACGATCCGCAGGTGCGGTTCCTCGTCGACGGGGCCGTGCCGGCGAGCCTCGAGGGCTATGTGCGGGCGGTCTACCTCTTCGACGGCCACGATGCCGAACAGCTCGATCTGGCGCGCTCGCGCTGGAAGGTGGAGAAGGCCGCCGGGCACGCGGTCACCTACTGGCAGCAGAACGACGACAGCCGCTGGATCAAGAAGGCCTGAGCCGGCGATGGTTCTGCCGGATGTCAGCGTTCGCTGCTGTGGCCACCGAGCCAGCGTTCGTCGCGCGTATTGGCCGGTTCGGTCCGCCGCGCCAGATGGGTCGGCACTGTCTTCGCCGCGGTGAGCGTCGCCCGGTACCAGCCTGGTCGCAGATGGACGATCAGGGCGAAGGCGAGGAGATTGGCGAAGCTCGCCAGTTCCAGCGTTTCCTCGATCCAGACGGCGTTGCGAGCCTCGGCCCATTCGGCGCCGACGAGCATCAGCGTGCTGGCACCCACCGGCACGAGCCAGAACAGGGTGACCTCGCGGATGCTACGAGCCAGCGGCACCCGGCGGTACAGCAGCAGCGCCACGGCGCCGAGCGCCAGGGCAAACGGGATGACATCCTTGTATGTGCCGGTCAGGCACGGACCGCCCTCGTAGAAGCTGCTGGAGCAGGCCGGCGTCTCGCGCATGCTGGCCATGGCGCAGCCGAAGCTGCCGAGCAACGTCACGTAGAAGGTCTCGAAGTCGAACCGCAGCGCCGCGATCAGGAAGCCGACGGCGGCCAGCGCGACGGTTGCGACCTGCAGCAGTTCATGCGGGCTGTTCTCGGCGATCGTCGCATCGCCGGCGGAGGCGCCCACCAGCAGGAGGCTGCAGGCGACAGCGAACAGAATCGCTCCCGCTGCAATGGCGGCGAAAACCGCCATCTCACGCCAATGCAGCCGTTGTCGCACGACATGCAGAATGTCTCCGGGGAGGCCTGACAGGCCGGCATATGAGATGCGCATGCAAGGTGCTTTCCTGAAGCGCTCTCCATGACTGTCCGAAAGGACTGGCGGCCAGAGGGCGGCTTCGACATGGCGGGGCCGCCCGGCGGGGACAGCCAGCGCCGACCGAACGCCGGCAACGACGTGTTGCAGGCGTGTGCAGCCAAGATGTCATTTTCGTGACGCCCACCGCAAGCCGGGGACGTTGCTTGCGATAACGACTATCCGTTCACCGGCTGGCGGCTCGCGGTGGTCGATGGTGTTATTCGGCGGCCATTGCGGAATCGTGTTCCTCGGTCAGGCCGAGCCAGTCTTCCTCGCAGGCGGCGAGCGTCTTGGCTGCCGCAGCACGCTGCTTGTTGAGCTCGCTCGCCTTGGCCGGATCGCTCGTGTAGAGCGCCGGATCGCCGAGCTTCTCGTCGAAGGCCTCGATGGTCTTCTGGAGACGCGAGATCTGGATCTCGAGCTGGCTGATCTTCTTCCTGAGCGGCTTCAGGGCCTCACGACGCTCGGCGGCCTGGCGGCGCTGGTCGACCTTGGAAACCGGCGCGGGCGCAGGCGCGACCTCACCGACGCTGCCCACGGCCGGAGCGCCGCTGCCCTTGGTCGCGCCGGACAGGACCAGCTTCTTGTAGTCTTCCAGATCGCCGTCATAGCGCGACACCGTGCCGTCGGCGACGATCCACAGGCGGTCCATCGTCGCCTCGACCATGTGGCGGTCATGGCTGATCAGGATGACGGCGCCGGGATAGTCGTTCAGCGCCCGCACCAGACTCTCGCGCGCCTCGATGTCGAGATGGTTGGTCGGCTCGTCGAGGATGAGAAGGTTGGGCGCGTCCAGCGTGGCAAGACCCATCAGCAGGCGGGCCTTCTCGCCGCCCGACAGCTTCTCGGCGGCGGTGTCCATCTTCTGGGTCGGCAGGCCCATCTGCGCCACCTTGGCGCGCACCTTCGGCTCGGTGGCGTCGGGCATCAGCCGGCGCACATGCTGCACGGCGCTTTCGGCCGGGCGCAGATCGTCGATCTGGTGCTGGGCGAAGAAGGCGATCTTCAGCCCCGGCGCGCGGGTGATGGTGCCGCTCTGCTCGCGCAGCCGCTGGGCCAGGAGCTTGGCGAAGGTGGACTTGCCGTTGCCGTTCTGGCCGAGGAGGGCGATCCGGTCCTCGGTGTCGATCCGCAGGTCGAGACCCGACAGGATCGGCCGGCCGGGCTCGTAGCCGACCGTCACATGCTCCATGCGGATGATCGGGGAGGCCGCCTGCTTCTCCGGCCCCTCGAAGACGAAGGGCGTGACGTGCTCCTCGACGATGCCCTGCAGCGGCTGCATGCGTTCCAGCGCCTTCAGGCGCGACTGGGCCTGCCGGGCCTTGGACGCCTTGGCGCGGAAGCGCTCGACGAAGGCCTCCATGTGCTTCTTGGCGGCTTCCTGCTTGACGATCGACTTCTGCAGGAGTTCCAGCTTCTCGGCGCGCTGACGCTCGAACTGGTCGTAGTCGCCCCGGTAGAAGACCAGCTTCTTCTGGTCGAGATGGACGATCGCATTCACCGCGTTGTTCAGGACGTCGCGGTCATGGCTGATGACGATCACGGTGTAGGGATAGCGCGAGACAAAATTCTCGAGCCAGAGCGTGCCTTCCAGATCGAGATAGTTCGTCGGCTCGTCGAGAAGCAGCAGATCGGGCCGCGAGAACAGCACCGCGGCCAGCGCGACGCGCATCCGCCAGCCGCCCGAGAAGGACGAGGCGGGGCGGGCCTGTGCCGCCATGTCGAAGCCGAGGCCCGACAGGATGGACGAGGCGCGGGCTTCTGCGGAATGGGCCTCGATATCGGCGAGGCGGGTGTGGATGTCGGCGATCCGGCCGGGATCGGTGGCCGTATCGGCCTCGGCCAGGAGATCGACGCGCTCGCGGTCGGCCTTCAGCACGATCTCGATCAGCGGCTCCTCGGTGCCGGGGGCCTCCTGGGCGACCTGACCGAGGCGGGTGTTCTTCGGGAACGACACGCTGCCTGTCTCGGCCGCCAGTTCGCCGGTGATGACCTTGAACAGCGTCGACTTGCCCGCGCCGTTGCGGCCGACGAGGCCGACCTTGCTGCCGGCCGGCAGCGACAGGCTGGCATTGTCGATGAGAAGGCGCCCGGCGACGCGAGCGGAAAGATTGGTGATCTGAAGCATGGCGCAGCTTTTGCCACGCCATGACGCAGTGCGGAAGGGGACGATGGGAGACAGTTGCGCGCCAAGCTGTTCGCGATCGCCGCAGCGATGGCTCTCTCGCTAGGTATGTCCGGTCTCGCGCTGGTAGGTCACGAGGTCGAACCCCGGCGCCGCCCGGCCAAATCCGGTAAGGATCGCATGGGCCTGACCGCGATGGTGGGTCTGATGATTGAAGACGTGGAGGAGCGCGGCGCCGAGCTTCTGGGTGAATTCCCGCGGGTCGGAAAGCGAGCGGTAGGAGATGGGACTGTCGAGGTCGTGATCGGTCAGGCCGTCGATCCAGTCGGCGATCCGGGCGTCCTCGGCCTGTCTTGCCTGCTGCAGCTCGGCGAAATCTTCGAACAGGATGGCATCGAGCCGGTCCGGCGCGTCGCCGGTGCCGGTAAAGCGCCGCATCCAGATCCGGTCGGCGACGAGGAGGTGGTTGAGCGTGCCCAGCATGGAGCCGAAGAATACGCGGCGGTCGGCCCGCAGTTCCGTGGCGGTGAGATCGGCGGCGGCGCGATAGAGCCGTTCGTTGCACCAGCGATTGTAGCCAGCCAGCAGGCGGGCGGTGTCGGTCGAGAGCATCGCGAATCTCCGGCATCAGATAGTGGCGAGGGCCACCATGGCCGTCGAGAATTCCGCGCCTGACCGAAGCTGGCAAGGCGCAGCTTGCGAAATCGCGCCGGGGACGGGGCGGGTGCGCTGCAACGCCTTGCTCCGGCCAAGGCGCGTCGCTATAGGTCGCCCACTTTCCCCGATCCAATCGAAAAGGACTAGGACATGGCGGTCGAACGCACGTTCTCTATGATCAAACCCGACGCGACCCGTCGCAACGTGACTGGCGCGATCACCGCCATGCTGGAAGAGGCCGGCCTGACGGTCGTGGCATCGCGCCGCGTGTGGATGAGCCGCCGCGAGGCCGAGGGCTTCTACGCCGTCCACAAGGAGCGCCCGTTCTTCGGCGAGCTCGTCGAGTCGATGTCGTCGGGCCCGACGGTCGTCCAGGTGCTGCAGGGCGAGAACGCCATCGCGCGCAACCGCGAGATCATGGGCGCCACCAACCCGGCCGACGCCGCCGAGGGCACCATCCGCAAGGCCTTCGCCCTGTCGATCGGCGAGAACTCGGTGCACGGCTCCGACGCGCCGGAGACGGCTGCGCAGGAGATCGCCTACTGGTTCTCCGAGACCGAAATCGTCGGCTGATCGCCGACGCTTCAGGTGACTGAACGAAGAAGGGAGGCCGATGGCCTCCCTTTTTTCGTTTCAGGACAGGGGTGCGCTCGTTGTCCCGGGCATCAGATCCGGTGCCAGCGATCGGTTGCGGCGTCGTCGGTGTCTTTCGCCTCGATCCAGCCGCCGGTGCTGCCGTCGACCAGATGCTCGCGCTTCCAGAAGGGCGCCTGGGTCTTCAGGAAGTCCATCAGATAGGACGCGGCCTCGAAGGCGGCCTGGCGATGGGCGGAGGAGCAGGCGACGAAGACGATCTCCTCGCCGGGCGCAACGCGGCCGTAGCGGTGGATCGCGCGGCAGCCGAACAACGGCCAGCGCGCCAGGGTCTCGCGGGCGATCCGCGCGATCTCGCGTTCGGCCATGCCGGGATAGTGTTCGAGTTCCAGCGCCGCGAGGCGGCCGCCCTCGTCGCGGCAATAGCCCGAGAAGGTGACGAGGCCGCCAACGGCGCCGCCGCCGGTCATGGCCGCGATCTCGGCCGCGATGTCGATGTTCTCCGCCTGGATCCGGACCACCGGCTCGATGTCGGCGGACGAGGCCGGGATGGCGGTTCCCTCAGTCATTTTCAGCCCCCGGTCATCGGCGGGAACAGCGCGATCTCGCGGGCGCCGGCGACGGGTTCGGAATGGTCCGCATGTTCCTGGTCGATGGCGACGCGGATGAATTCCGGCGACTGGAGCGCTGCCGCGTAGGTCTCGCCGCGCCCCTTCAGCCAGGCCAGGAGATCGGCGACCGTGACGATCCCCGCCGGCAGTTCGACCTCCTCGTCGGAGACGCCGATGCGTTCGCGCACCCATGCGAAATAGGCGAGTTTCATGGGGAACCTCCTGCAATGGACATCGGGCTGGCGCGCGCGAGTGGCCGCGACGGGCGCGGCTTGGCCGTCGTCAGTCCGCGATGTGCTTCAGACCGGCACGGAAATAATCATAGCCGGTGTAGAGCGTCACGATTGCCGAGATCCACAAGAGCACGATCCCGGTCTCGGTGGCGAGGGGGTAGATATCGTCGGCCGCAGGCCCGGCAAGCAGGAAGCCGATCGCCACCATCTGGATGGTCGTCTTCCATTTGGCGAGCTGGGTGACCGGCACCGAGACCTTCAGTTCGGCGAGATATTCGCGCAGGCCCGAGACGAGGATCTCGCGGCACAGGATGACGATGGCCGCCCACAGGCTCCAGCCGGCGATGGTGCCGTCGGCCGCCAGCAGCAGCAGCGCCGCGGCGACGAGGAGCTTGTCGGCGATCGGGTCCAGCATGCGGCCGATGGTCGAGGTCTGCTGCCAGGCGCGCGCCAGATAGCCGTCGAGGAAATCGGTGACGCTGGCCGCCAGGAAGATGAACAGCGCCGACCAGCGCGCATAGTCCGGGCTTCGCAGCGTCCCTTCCAGGAAGAAGCAGAGGACGACGAGCGGCACGCAGACGATGCGCGCATAGGTCAGGAGATTGGGTAGGCTGTAGGCGCGAGATGCCATGGAAAGTCCGCTTCGGCTGTGCGTGTCAGTACAAGCCCGCAAGCCGGGCTTTCGTCAACCGCCATTGTCGGCATGACACATGACGGTCAGTTCATCCACGCTCGTGGAAGTGGTCGTAGATCGATTTCGCCATGGCCGCCGAGATGCCCTCGACCTCGCGCAGATCGCTGAGGGCGGCCCGCGACACGGCCTTGGCCGTTCCAAAATGGTGGAGCAGGGCGCGCTTGCGCGACGGGCCGATGCCGCCGATCTCGTCGAGCGGATTCTTCACCAGCTCTTTCTTGCGCCGCGCCCGATGGGTGCCGATCGCGAAGCGGTGGGCCTCGTCACGCAGCCGCTGCAGGAAATAGAGCACCGGATCGCGGGGCGGCAGCGAGAAGGGCTCGCGCTCGCCAGTGACGAAGCGCTCGCGGCCGGCATCGCGGTCGACACCCTTGGCGACGCCGATCGTGGTAACCCGGTCGGCGATGCCGAGCTCGGCGAGAATTTCGCGGACGGCGGAGATCTGGCCCTTGCCGCCGTCGATCAGGACGAGGTCCGGCCAGGCGGGCATGGACGAGTCGGACAGGGCATCCTGCGGATCCTCCTCGTCTTCGGTCTGGGCGGAGAGGTCCACCGGGGTGTCGCCGTGCTCCTTGATCAGCCGCGAGAAGCGCCGGCGCATGACTTCCTTCATCATGCCGAAATCGTCGCCCGGCGTGATGTCGTCGCCGCGGATATTGAACTTGCGGTAGTGATTCTTGGCAAAGCCCTGCGGGCCGGCGACGATCATGCCGCCGACGGCGGCGGTGCCCATGATGTGGGAGTTGTCGTAGACCTCGATCCGACGCGGCGTGCGCGCCAAGCCGAAGGTTTCGGCGACGCCCTTGAGGAGCCGCGCCTGCGACGAGGTCTCGGCCAGCCGGCGCCCCAGCGCCTCGCGGGCATTGGCGGTGGCATGGTCGACGAGGTCGCGCTTCAGGCCGCGGGCCGGCACGCCGATCTGCACCCGGTGCGAGGCCTTCAGGCTCAGCGCTTCGGCCAGAAGCGGGCCGTCGTCGACCATCAGCGGCAGCAGGACGAGGCGCGGCACCGGCTTGTCGTCGTAGAACTGCGCGAGGAACGCGCCGAGCACCTCGCTCGGCTCCAGCGAGGAATCGGCCTTCGGGAAATAGGCGCGGTTGCCCCAGTTCTGGCCGGTGCGGAAGAAGAACACCTGGATGCAGGTCATGCCGCCTTCCTGGTGGATGGCGAAGACGTCGGCTTCCTCGATCCCGGTCGGATTGATTCCCTGGTGGCTCTGGACGTGGGAGAGGGCGGCGAGGCGGTCGCGGTAGATCGCGGCGCGCTCGAAATCGAGATCGTCGGAGGCCTCCTGCATGGCCGCCGACATGCCGTTCTTGATCTGGTTGGACCGTCCGGACAGGAACGCTTTGGCCTCGCGCACGAGGCCGTCATAGTCGGCGATCGAAATCTCGCCGGTGCAGGGCGCCGAGCAGCGCTTGATCTGGTGCAGCAGGCAGGGCCGGGTGCGGCTCTCGTAGACCGAATCCGTGCAGGTGCGCAGCAGGAAGGCGCGCTGCAGCGAATTGATCGTGCGCCCGACCGCGCCGGCCGAGGCGAAGGGGCCGAAATAGCTGCCCTTTCGCGAGCGCGCACCGCGATGCTTCATGATCGCCGGCGCCTCGTGATCCTCGCTCACCAGGATGTAGGGGAAGGATTTGTCGTCGCGCAGCAGCACGTTGTAGCGCGGCCGCAGACGCTTGATGAGGTTCGCCTCGAGCAACAGCGCCTCGGTCTCCGTGCGCGTCGTCACGAATTCCATCTGCCGCGTCTCGCGGATCATCCGCGCGATGCGCTGGGTGTGGCCGCCCAGCCGCGTGTAATTGGCGACGCGCTTCTTCAGGGAGCGGGCCTTGCCGACATAGAGGACGTCGCCGTCCTTGCCGAACATGCGATAGACGCCCGGCTGGTTCGGCAGCCGCTTGGCGAGCGCGGCGATGAGCTCGGCCCCAGTGAGGTCGCCCGCAAGCTGCTGGCCGGCATCGTCCCAGTCGATCGAGGCCAGCAGCGCCGCACTGGCCGCGGCGGCATCACCGTCCGGGGCTTCGCTGCCCTCGTCCAACGGATCGGACTCGGCGCCGTCGATCAAATCGTCGTCTGTCTCTTCAGGCTCGTCGATCATTTTATCCTGGCCGGAGCGGGGCTTGGCGCCGCTTCCGGATATCTAGAATCAGGGTCCGCCATGCGTCGGCCGTGGGGATGCCGGTGCGGTTGCGCCCCTTCTATATGATTCCGCACCGGCGAGAATGCAGGGGGTGGCGATCACTTCCGCGCATCTGGCGACAGCGCATCACGGCAGGTGTCGCGATTCGGCAACTATCACTGGAAAACGCGCCGAAACGATGCAGCCATTCGCGATGTCGGCTGTTTCCTTTTGGAACGATCCCCACATCGGATCGAGAGTCATGTGGTTGCCGCGCCCCGAACGGGCGCGGGCGCCACGAGCGCCGGCCGGGACCTTTGCCGGCGGGATCGGGAAGGAGAAGGCGCATGCTGAACCTGCTTCGCAGTCTCGCGGTCGGAACCGCGGCGGCCGTTGCCCTGGTGCCCGCCGCACGCGCAGCCGACGTGATCTATGAAGAGCCGCAGCCGCCGGTGGTGGCGCCGCTCGCTCCCTCCACGCCGGTCTATGTCTGGTCGGGACCGTATGCGGGCGCCTTCGTCGGCTACAACACGTCGAATTTCGACCAGTCGGCCGGTGCGAGCTTCGACGGCGACGGCTTCGTCGGCGGCGTCTACACCGGCTACAACTGGCAGACCGATCAGTTCGTCTACGGTCTGGAAGCCGATCTCGGCGGGTCCGATGTCGATGCGAGCGGAACCAATGCGGCCACCGGTGCGCAGATCGATGCCGACAGCAACATCTTCGGCTCGTTCCGGGCACGGGCGGGCGTCGCGGTCGATCCGTTTCTGGTGTTCGCGACGGGCGGCGTGGCCGCGGCGCGCAACGAGTTGTCGCTCAACGGCTTTTCCGACAGCCAGACGAGCATCGGCTACACGCTCGGCGCCGGTGTCGAAGCGCGCGTCAGCGACGATGTGACGACGCGGCTCGAATATCGCTATTCGGATTTCGGCAGCGAGACCTACGATCTCGGCAATACCAGTATCTCGTCGGGCTTCGACGAGCATTCGATCCGGGCCGGCATCGCGCTGAAATTCTAGCGGCCGGCCCGGTCGGAATCAGCTCGCCGGCATGGACGGCTTGAGATCGGCATAGGCCGGGAACTGCTGCTCAAAGCGCTGCAGCCAGGCTGCCAGCTGTGGCCGTTCGCCCTCGATCTTGCCCGGGAAGCGCATGGTGGCCCAGCCGAGCAGCGCCGCGACGGCGAAGTGGCCGATGGTCAGGTCTTCGGGAAGCGCCAGAATTTGCTCTTCCAGCGATGCCAGGCCGCGATCGGCCTTGCGCAGCTGCTTGTCCACCCAAGGCTGGTGACGCTTGTCCTCGGGCCGGTAGCGGACCTCGTAGACGGACAGGATCAGCGCATCGACGATGCCGTCGGCCGTCGCCTCGACGGTGGCGGCGATGCGCCACGGCTCGATCGCCTGCGGCACCATCTGATTGCCGCTCATGCGGTCGAACAGGGCGCAGATCACGCGGCTGTCATAGACCGTCGCGCCATCGTCCATGACCAGCACGGGGATCTTGCCGAGCGGATTGGCCTTGAGCAGCTCATCGGGCTCGGCAGTGGTGTCGACCGGCACGGTCTCGACGGGGATGCCGCAATGGCTGGCGGCCATGCGGACCTTGGCGGCAAAGGGGGACGGGGCGGAATAATAGAGACGCATGCTGTTCGACGATCCTATTTGGAGACGTAGCCATACCCGGTGCGTCCCTCCTCCGGGAAGCGGCGCAGCGATTCGCAATTGGCACCATAGACGTGCCATTCGTCGAGACCCAGAACGCAGCCCTCGGCCCGCCAGGACGCCACCGGCGAGAAGCCGCCGAGATATTCGCCGGCTGCCGCAAAGCCCATCGGATGCTCGATGACGTAGTAGACGGTGCGGCTGACATGGTCGGACAGAAGGGCGGTCGCCTGGCAGTAGCGGCGCTCGATCGGCTCAGCCGGCAGCGGCTCGCCGGCGCGCTGCGGGAAATAGGCCTTCTCGAACATGCCGCTGAATTCGAGGATCTCCAGCTTCACGCCGACCATGGTCGGCGCGCCGTATTCGAACTGGTCCTCGACCTGGCCGAGGACGTCGGCATCGTCGCAGGCCGGGACCAGCGCGGCGCGCAACGGAGCGGGCTCGCCGTAGCGAAGATCGGCCGCCTGGGCGGGCAGGGCCGCCACACCGGCGACGAACAGGGCAAGGGCGGCAGCGATGGCACGATACATGGGACAGCCTTCCACGTCGGATCCGTTTGGGTTTCGGTAGCACGAAATCACTGCGGGCGACCTCACGGGCGCGGCGACGACGACGTAAAAACCGAAAATGTTGCCGCGGCGCCGCTTCCCAGCAGCGGCGCGAGGGTCGTCAGCACCGCTTCGGCCTCGGCGGCGAAGACGAAAGGCGGATTGATGACGGTCAGGCCGGTGCCGACGAAGCGTTCGTCGGTCGAATAGGGCTCGCGGAAGAATTCCGCGGTCACACGCTCGCTGACGGGCAGGGCATCGAGGCGTTCGTGCAGGGCCGCGACCAGGGCCGGGCGCTTCAGCGGATACCAGACGGCATAGATGCCGCCGGCCCAACGCTGCAGGGCCTTGGCGAGTCCTTCAGCAATGGCGTCGACCTCGTCGGTGCGTTCGAAGGGCGGGTCGATCAGGATGAGGCCGCGCTTCTCTTTCGGCGGCACGTGGGAGCCGAGGGCCAGCCAGCCGTCAAGGGCGATTGCCTTGGTCTGGATGTCGCCGGCAAAGAGCGTCTTCAGCGCCGCGGCATCGGCAGGGTGCAACTCGTAGGCTGAAAGACGGTCCTGCGGCCGCAGCAGGCGCCGCGCGATGAGCGGCGAGCCCGGATAGCGGTCTTCGGAGAGATCGGAGGCCAGCGCCTCCCGGTATTCGGCCAGGAGCGGATCGTCCATGACGTCGGCCGCGGCCTGGACCAGCCGGCCGACACCATCCGCATGCTCGCCTGTCCGCTGCGCTTCGTCGGATGTGAGCGAATAGCTGCCGCGGCCGGCATGGGTGTCGAAGACGCGGAACGGCTTTTCCTTGCGCTTCAGATAGGCGATCAGCCGGGTCAGCAGGGCGTGCTTGACCACGTCGGCGAAATTGCCCGCGTGATAGGCGTGGCGATAGTTCATCGGGCGTCGTGTTCCTTCGGTGCAGGTGCCCGCGCGCGAACACTCTCCAGCGGCGTGGGGCGATGCCGGATCGCGGCTGGCGAACGCTGTGTTCATCCGCCTTACCGCGCTGCGGCAAGTCCCCATCTCTCGCGGCAACGCCGGCACATGCCGGCCGTCTTTGCATCCGGAAGAGGACACCGCAATGGCTGACGAGAAACTGTTCGAGCCGCTCGATCTCGGCCCCACCCATCTGGCCAATCGCGTCGTCATGGCGCCGCTGACCCGAAGCCGCGCCACCGACGACGGCGATCTGCGCGACATCCATGTCGAATATTACCGCCAGCGGGCCGGCGCCGGCCTGATCATCACCGAGGCGACGAACATCTCGGCGGAAGCGCGCGGCTATGCCTATACGCCGGGCATCTTCACCGACCGCCAGGTGGCGGACTGGAAGAAGGTGACCGATGCCGTCCACGCGAAGGGCGGCAAGATGTTCCTGCAGCTCTGGCATGTCGGCCGCATCTCGCACCCCGATTTGCAGCCGGGCGGAGCGCTGCCGGTGGCTCCTTCTGCGGTGAAGCCTGACATGAAGGCCTTCACGGTCGACGGCTTCAAGGACATTCCGGCGCCGCGGGCGCTCGACAAGGACGAGCTGCCGCGTGTCGTCGCCGACTACGTGAAGGCCGCCGAGAACGCCAAGGCCGCCGGCTTCGACGGCGTCGAGGTGCATTCGGCGAATGGCTATCTTCTCGACCAGTTCCTGCGGGACGGCGCCAACCAGCGCACGGACGAATATGGCGGCTCCATCGAGAACCGCATCCGCTTCCCGCTCGAGGTCGTCGATGCCGTGGTCGGCGTCTGGGGCGCGGAGCGCGTCGGCATCCGCATCTCGCCGGTCAGCCCGGCCAACGACCTGACCGACAGCGATCCCGAGCCGCTGTTCACCCGCTACGTCGAGGAGCTGTCGAAGCGCAAGCTGGTCTATCTCCACGTCGTCGAGGGCGAGACCGGCGGGGCCCGCGATCCGCAGGAGTTCAAGGCCTGGTCGCTGAAGGACAAGTTCGACGGTCTCTACATGGGCAACAACGCCTATGACCGGACGATGGCGATCGAGCGCGTGGCAAACGGCGAGACCGATCTCGCCTGCTTCGGCCGGCCGTTCATCTCCAACCCGGATCTCGTCGAGCGGCTCAAGCTCGACGCGCCGCTGGCCGAATGGGACCAGGCGACGATGTATGGCGGCGACGAGAAGGGGTTCATCGATTACCCGGCATTGAGCGAGGACGAGCGCTCGCGACTGGCAAAGGCGGCCTGATCGCGTCGAACTCAGCACAGCGAACGTAGACGAGAGAAGGGTCGGGCCGGCGGGGTCCGGCCCTTCCTTGCGTCGGGGTACAGCCGATCGCCGGGGACGATGGTCTTGATCGTGAAAATGAATTGGGGCCGGGACCGCTCTTGCGGTATCGTCGCGCCATGAACAAACCGCTTCCCGTCGCCATCGGACATTCCGCCTGTCCGCATGATTGCCCCTCCACCTGCGCGCTCGACGTCGAGATCCTCGAAAACCGGACGATCGGCCGGGTGCGCGGGGCGGCGGCGAACGACTACACGGCCGGCGTCATCTGCGCCAAGGTCGCGCGCTATGCCGAGCGCATCCATCATCCCGACCGGCTGATGACACCGCGGCAGCGGGTCGGCGCGAAGGGCGAGGGTGGCTGGCGCGAGATCTCCTGGGACGACGCGCTCGACCTCGTCGCCGAACAGTTCGTGAAGGCCGAGGCAAGGCACGGATCGGAGGCGGTCTGGCCCTATCAGTATGCCGGCACGATGGGGCTGGTACAGCGCGACGGCATTCACCGGCTGCGCCATGCCAAGCGCTATTCCGGCCAGTTCGATTCGATCTGCACCAACATGGCCTGGACCGGCTGGTTCGTCGGCGCCGGCGCCATGCGCGGCGCCGATCCGCGCGAATTGTCGAAGTCGGACTGCATCGTCATCTGGGGCACCAATGCGGTCGCCACCCAGGTCAATGTGATGACCCACGCCGCAAAGGCTCGCAAGGAGCGCGGCGCCAAGATCGTCGTCATCGACATCTACGACAACGCCACGATGAAGCAGGCCGACATGGCCCTGAAGCTGCGTCCGGGCACCGACGCGGCGCTCGCCTGCGCGCTGATGCACATCGCCTTTCGGGACGGCACGGCCGACCGGGACTATCTCGCCCGCTACACCGACGATCCCGCCGGGCTGGAGGCGCATCTGGCCACACGGACGCCCGAATGGGCGGCCGCGATCACCGGCCTCGACGTCGCCGACATCGAAGCCTTCGCTGCGCTGGTCGGCCGGACTCCGCGCAGCTATTTTCGCCTCGGCTACGGCTTCACCCGTCAGCGCAACGGCGCGGTGGCGATGCACGCCGCCATGTCGGTGCCGGCCGTCTACGGCCACTGGCGCCATGAGGGCGGCGGGGCGTTCCACTCCAATTCCGACATCTTCGGCCTAGACAAGTCCGAGATCATGGGCGTTGCCGACCGCGATCCGTCGATCCGTTATCTCGACCAGTCGCGCATCGGCGCCGTCCTGACCGGCGACGCCGAGGCGCTCGCCGGCGGTCCGCCGGTCGCGGCCATGCTGATCCAGAACACCAATCCGGCCAATGTCTGCCCCGAGCAGCGGCTGGTGCGGCAGGGTCTGCTGCGGGACGATCTCTTCACCTGCGTCCACGAGCAGTTCATGACCGACACGGCGCAGATCGCCGACCTGGTGCTGCCGGCGACGATGTTCCTGGAGCATGACGACATCTATCGCGGCGGCGGGCAGAACCACATCGTTCTCGGGCCCAAGCTGGTCGATGCGCCGGAGACGGTGCGCACCAATCATTTCATCATCGAGGAACTGGCCAAGCGCCTCGGAGTCGCCGATCATCCGGGCTTCGGCCTCGACGAGCGGACGCTGATCGACAACATGCTGAAGGCCGCGGGCGACAGTGAAGGCTTCGACGGCCTGCAGCGCGAGCGCTGGATCGACAGGCAGCCACCCTTCGAGGAGGCGCATTTCCTGAACGGCTTCGCCTGGCCGGACGGCAGGTTCCGCTTCAGGCCGGACTGGACCGGGGGGCAGGCGCCGAACCGGCCGCCGGACAGCATGGGCCCGCAGGGGCCGGTTGCCGGTCTGCCGGAGTTTCCCGACCACGTCACGCTGATCGAAACCGTGGACGATGCGCACCCCTACCGGCTGGCGACGTCGCCGGCGCGGCAGTTCCTCAACTCGACCTTCGCGGAAACCCGCGGATCGCGCTCGCGCGAGGGGGCGCCGGAGCTGCTCGTCCATCCCGAGGATGCGCTGCGCGAGAGCCTCGGCGACGGCGAGATCGTCACCATCGGCAACAGCCGCGGCAGCGTCCGGCTGCCGGTCAAGGTCAGCGATACGGTCAAACCCAGGGTGCTGATCCACGAGGGCCTGTGGGCGAATACGGATTTTCTCGACGGCGAGGGCATCAACGTCCTGACCGGAGCCGATCCCGTCGCCCCCTTCGGCGGCGCGGCGTTCCACGACAACCGGGTCTGGCTGCGGACCGCACGGGCATAGCCGGCCGGGTTGGCGCGTGGCGTCGAGGCCAGAGTCTCACGCGGTCTTCAGTGGCTTGTGCGGTGAAGCTGAGGTTCTGAATCAGAGTCCGTTCGCGCCCGTAAGACGCTGAAAGTGCCGACATTTCGCGCACTTTGCACGTTACTCAGTTTCGTCTGGACACAAAAAAGCCGGCGCGAAGAGCGCCGGCTTTCCTGTTCGGACGGACCGGACGGTCCGCCGAAATCAGTTGAACTTGTAGGAGACCTTGGCGGTCACGGTGTGGAAGTCGAAATCGTCGTCGACGGCGAAATCGGTCGAGCCACCGACGCCACCGGCGAAGGGGCCGCCGTTCAGGCGCGTGTAACCCGAACCACCGAGGTTGGTGTAGAGATACTCGGCACCGAAGGACATGTTGTCGGTGAACTTCACTTCCATGCCGCCGCCGACGGTGTAGCCGAAGCTGTCCTCGTCCTCGGAAACGACGGCCGGCGTCGCGCCGGTCACGGCCGGGGAGTTGGTCGAGAACGAATAGTCGACGTCACCATAGGCCAGACCACCGGTGACATAGGCGAGGGCGCCCGGGGTCACGAGGTAACCGACGCGGGCGCGCACGGTGCCCAGATAGTTCAGCTCGCGGTCGGTCCGGTAATAGGCCGGGGTCGAGGAATCGGCGTTGGACGAGCGGGTGATGTCGATGGCGTTGATGTCGGCGAGGACACCGAAGACGACGCTGTCCATCTGGTAGTCGTAACCGATATGCGCGCCGCCGAGGAAGCTGGAGTCGACATTCGAGTCGAAGTTCGAGCCGAAGGCGGTCTGCACGGCCGAACCGCCGAAGGCGAAGCCGTTGGTGCGCAGGTCGACATTGTCGGGATCCTGCGGGTTGAACGCGCCGCCGCCCTGGACACCGAGATAGATGCCGGTCCAGCCGGACGCGACCGGGCTGATCTCCATCGGCGCCGGTGCCATCGGCTCTTCGTAGATCACGTCGGCGGCCTGGGCGTAGGTCGCGAAGGTCAGGGCGGTGGAGGCGGTCAGGATCGAGAGAAGGTAGGTGCGCATGGAATTCCTCGTTTGTTGATGTCCATGCTTATGCGGCGTTGTACTTGGTTCGCCTATGCCCGCTCTGCCACACCTGCGTATTCCCCGACTATCTTTGCATCACTGATGTGTGATGCCGAAATAAAACACCCGAATGCCGAGGCGCGCGCTAAGGCGGAAGACCGAAAAGAAAAGTAAAGCGGCGATCACATTCTTGCTACCGAGGCGTGATGCGAAGTGTTCCCGCCTAAGAAATATTGTGACGGCGCATAACGGAGGCCAAGCGGTCCAAGACGTGAGCTGCGAGGCCAGCCGTATGCTCACGCCGTCGTCGCGCGGCGGGAACTCAGGGAATAGTCGGGACTGACGGATGTGCCGGGGCAATCCCGCCTCGCGGTCGCACGGACGATCCGCGAGCGAATAGTCCGACGCGCGGTCCGCGGCTCTCAGCCTTCGGCCGCCGCTTCCCGCCATTCGGGCAGCGGGAAGATCCGGTCATAGGCCCAGTTGAAGGCGAAGGCGTAGACCGCATAGAACGCCGCGAAGCTCGCATCCATCAGGAAGGCCTGAACGATGCCGATCTCCAGATACAGCGCGATCACCGGCAGCAGGAAGGCGAGCAGGCAGGCCTCGAACACAATCGCATGGACGACCCGGATCAGCGGCGTCTTGCGGGTGGTGCCCCGCACGCGCTGCATCAGATGGTCGAAGCCCAGATTGTAGACGTAGTTCCACAGCGTCGCGATGGTCGCGCCGATGACCGTGACGACGCCGATATCGGCGAAGGGCACGTGGAACAGCCACGCCCCGGCCGGGGTGACGAGGGCCAGCCCGACGATCTCGAAGCTGACGGCGTGACGGATACGATCGGGAGTTGAGCGCATGGCGACCCTGCTTGTCCTGTGCCGGGTCGTCCCGGCGATATGATGGGAGGAAAAAGGAAGGTCGTCCTTCGCGGCGCATATGGCACCGCGGAGCGTCGATCGCAACCGGCATGCCCCGGCGCGAGCCGGGTCAGACGGTCATCGGCACAGCGTTTTATGGCGACGGTTCAGCCGTTGCGGCGGGCATCCGGCGACACGAGGATCGGGTCGCCATCGCCGAGGCGCATGGTCTCGTCTTCCACCGGCGGCGCCGGCTTGACGATGGCGCGTCCGTTGGACATGCGCACAGCCCCGTCCAGAACGAGCCTCAGGGCGTGGGGGTAGAGCCGGTGCTCGGCCCGCAACAGCCGCTCGGCGACGGTCTCCGGCGTGTCGCCCGGCACGAGGGCGATGGCCGCCTGCGCGATGATCGGGCCCTCGTCCATGCGGTCGGTGACGAAATGCACCGTGCAGCCATGGATGCGCATGCCGGCATTGATGGCGCGCTTGTGGGTGTCGAGGCCGGGAAACAGGGGCAGCAGGGACGGGTGGATATTGATCAGCCGGCCCTCGAAGCGTCGGACGAAATCGGCCGACAGCAGCCGCATGTAGCCGGCAAGGCACACCACGTCCGGCGCCATCTCGTCGAGTGCCCGGATCAGCGCTGCCTCGTGGGCGGCCCGGTCCGCATAGGCGGTCTGGTCGATGGCGACGGCCGGAATGTCGTAGCGCCGCGCGGTGTCGAGCCCGGGCGCGTCCGGCCGGTTGGACACGACGCCGGCGATCTGGCCGGGGTAGCCCGGGTCCATGCAGGCGGCGATCAGCGCACTCATGTTCGAGCCGCGGCCCGAAATGAGGACCGCGATCTTCTTGCGGCGCACCGCGTTCATGCCAGCGCCAGCGCGCCGTTGAAGGTCACCGCGGCGTCCTGGCGCGGGCGGATGCGCCCGAGCGGCACGACCGTCTCGCCAGCGCTCTGGAGAATGGCGCTGACGGCCGCGGCGTCCGCATCGGAGACCACCACGATCATCCCGATGCCGCAGTTGAAGGTGCGCAGCATCTCGGCTTCGGCGACGCCGCCCGCCTGGGCGAGCCAGCCGAAGACCGGCGGCACGGGAACCGCGAAGAGGTCGATGTCGGCGCGCATCGTGTCGGGCAGGACGCGCGGAATGTTTTCCACGAAGCCGCCGCCGGTGATGTGGGCGAGGGCCTTGATGCCGCGGGTTTCGGCAAAGGCGGCGAGCAGCGGCTTCACATAGATGCGGGTCGGCGCGATCAGCGTCTCGCCGAGGCTGCGATCGGCGTCGAAGGGGGCCGGATCGGAATAGCCGGCGCCGGAGCGCTCGACGATGCGGCGGACCAGCGAGTAGCCGTTGGAATGGACGCCCGACGAGGTGAGTCCGAGGATCATGTCGCCGGACTCGATATTGCCGGCCGGCAGGAGGCGGTCGCGCTCGACCGCGCCGACGGCGAAGCCGGCCAGGTCGTAATCCTTGTCGGCGTAGAGGCCGGGCATCTCGGCGGTCTCGCCGCCGATCAGCGCGCAACCGGCCTGCCGGCAGCCCTCGGCGATGCCCTTGACGATGGCCTCGCCCTCGCTCGGATCGAGCTTTCCGGTGGCGTAATAGTCGAGGAAGAAGAGCGGTTCGGCGCCCTGCACGACGAGATCGTTGACGCACATGGCGACGAGATCGACGCCGATCGTGTCGTGCAGCCCGGTCTCGATGGCGATCCGCAGCTTGGTGCCGACGCCATCATTGGCGGCGACCAGCAGCGGATCGTTAAAGCCGGCGGCCTTCAGGTCGAACAGGCCGCCAAACCCGCCGATCTCGCCATCGGCACCGCGCCGCGCCGTGGAGCGCACATGCGGCTTGATGCGTTGCACGAGATCGTTGCCCGCGTCGATGTCGACGCCCGCGTCGCGATAGGTCAGTGGAGTCGTTTCGGCCATGGTCCCCGCACCGTTTTGGTCGAGTTGACATGATCGCCGGCTGTGAGCAAGACCCGGCTTCCAATGCTAAGGATTGTCGCCATGGTACGACAATGACCGGCGACGGACCAAAACACGGCCCCGGGCACCCGCTGACCCTGCCGAACATCATCACGATTGCCCGCCTTTGCGGCGTGCCGGTGCTGATCTGGGCGCTGATCGAACGCGACTGGACGCTGGCCTTCGCGATCTTCGTCGTGGCCGGCCTCTCCGACGCGGTCGACGGCGTGATCGCGCGGCGCTGGAACCAGCAATCCGAACTCGGCCTCTATCTCGACCCCATTGCCGACAAGGTGCTGCTGGTCTCGGTCTTCGTTGGCCTGGCGCTGCTGGAGCGCTTGCCGGGCTGGCTGGCGATCGCGGTGGTCAGCCGCGACCTGCTGATCGTCGCCGCGGTGCTCCTGTCCTACGTCATGGGGCGGCCGGTCACGGTGCGGCCGCTGCTCATCTCCAAGCTCAATACCGTATCGCAGATCGTGCTGGCCGGCGTGGCCCTCGGCGAGCCGGCCTTCGGCCTGTCGCTGACCGCGGAAATCGAATTTCTGGTGGCGGTCACCGTGGTCTTGACCGGTGTGTCGGCCGCCGCCTATCTCGTTGATTGGCTTCGACACATGAACCCCAACGACGATCCGTCCGACCGCAGAGGCGACCCCCAATGACCGATCGAAGCGCGCTGATCCGGCGGCAGGTCCTGTTCTGGAGCGTGGCGGCGCTGGTCTCCATTCTCCTGCTGTGGGTATTCTCCGGAATCCTCCTGCCGTTCCTGGTCGGCATGGTGATCGCCTATTTCCTCGATCCGGTCGCCGACTGGTTCGAGCGGCGCGGCTTCTCGCGGCTGATGGCGACCATCGTCATCCTGATCCTGTTCGTCCTGTTCTTCGCCGCGGCGATCCTCGTCGTCGTGCCGGTGGTTGGTTCGCAGATCGCCAGTTTCGTCGAGCGCATCCCCGATTATCTCGATCGCCTGCAGGCGATTGCGGTCTCGGCCCGCAGCGGGCCGCTGGCCTTCCTGTTCACCGGGGAGGAGATGAACTTCAAGCAGGACTTCGCCCAGTTCGCCAGTGAAGGGACCGGCATCGTCACGACCTTCCTCGGCGGGCTGTGGTCGTCGTCGCTCGCCGTCGTCAATTTTGTCTCGCTGTTCATCGTCGCGCCGGTCGTTGCCTTCTATTTGCTGCTCGACTGGGACCGGATGGTCGACGAGATCGACGCCTGGACGCCGCGCCAGCATGTCGACACGGTCCGACGGCTTGCGCGGGAGATCGACCGGTCGGTGGCCGGCTTCGTGCGCGGGCAGGGCAGCGTCTGCCTGATCCTCGGCACGATCTATGGCGTCGGCCTGACGCTCACAGGATTGAATTTCGGCCTGCTGATCGGCCTGTTCGCCGGGTTGATCTCGTTCATCCCCTATGTCGGCTCGGCGATCGGCCTGATCCTGGCGCTGGGCGTGGCGCTGGTGCAGTTCTGGCCGGACTGGGTCTCGATCCTGATGGTCGCGGTGGTGTTCTTCGTCGGCCAGTTCTTCGAGGGCAACATCCTGCAGCCCAAGCTCGTCGGAGCCTCGGTCGGCCTGCATCCGGTCTGGCTGATGTTCGCCCTGTTCGCCTTCGGCGCCTTGTTCGGCTTCGTCGGCCTGCTGATTGCCGTGCCGGCCGCCGCGGCTGTCGGAGTGCTGGTGCGCTTTGCCCTGTCGCAATATCTGCAGAGCGAGATGTATTACGGTCGCACGCAGCCGCAGCAGCCCGCCGTCCAGATCGAGACGCAATCGGCGCCGCCCGCCGTCGGCACCGTGCCGCGCGGCGAGGCGGGCGAGTAGGACGCGATCGCGATGCCGACCCAGATCCCGCTCGAACTGCCGCATGCGGCCTCGCTCGCCCGCGAGGACCTGATCATGTCGCCGTCGAACCGGCTCGCCGTGGAGGCGATCGATTCCTGGCCGCATTGGCGGCATTCGGTGCTTCTGATCGTCGGGCCGCCGGGATCGGGCAAGACCCATCTTGCCAATGCGTGGAGCGAACGCGCCGGAGCGACGGTGGCGCGGCCCGGCGCGACCGAGGCGAGCCTTGCGGCCGCCGATTTTCGCGTGGTGGTGGACGATGCCGACCGGACGGCCCTGTCGGAGGCCGAACTGTTCGGCCTCGTCAATGCGGCCCGGCTGGGCGGCGGCAGCCTTTTGTTGACCTCGCGGGTGATGCCGCAGGCAATGAACGTCGCGACCGCCGATCTGCGCTCGCGCCTCGCCGCGGCGACCATCGCCGAACTCGGCGCGCCCGACGACGCGCTGCTGACCGGTGTGTTGATCAAGCTTTTCGCCGATCGCCAGATCGCCGTGTCGCCCCGGGCGGTGAACTATCTCGTGCAGCGCATGGAGCGCTCGCTGGATGCGGCCGGCTTCCTGGTGGCCGAGATCGACCGGGAGGCGCTGGCGACGCGCGAGCGGATCGGCACGCGATTGATCAAACGGGTGCTTGACCGCGGCACTGCGGCGATGCGTCATGCGACTGTCGCATCCGGCCGCTAACCGGCGGCGACGGAGGAGTTTGCATGGACGACACCACACCGCCCCGACCGGAACGCAAGCCGCGCGCGCCGCGGCGCCGTACGGCGACCCCGCGCAGCAATACCAGGGCATCCGCCACGGCGACGCCCGCTGAAAATACAGCGCCCGGCAACGGTGAGGCGAAGGATCTGGCGCGCACGCCGATCCGCCGCAGGCCTGCGAAAGCTCCGGCAAAGTCCGCGCTGACAGAGCAGCGGACCGCCGACAGCGTGAAGCCGGCGGATGCCGGCTCCGGTGCGCACAAGCCGGAGGAGGGCGCCCCGGCCGCCGCCTCGACCGACACACGGGTCAGCGAAGCCTCGGTCATCCTTGAGGCCCCGACGGCCGAGGTCGAGGCCCGCACGGCGGCGCAGAACCTGGCGGCCGAGACCGAGCTGCCGGCCGACCGCTTCGTCAATCGCGAGATTTCCTGGCTGCAGTTCAATCGCCGTGTGCTGGAGGAATCGCTCAATCCGGCGCATCCGCTCCTGGAGCGCGTGCGCTTCCTGTCGATCTCGGCCGACAATCTCGACGAGTTCTTCATGGTCCGCGTCGCCGGCCTCGCCGGTCAGGTGCGCGAGAAGATCTCGGTGCGCAGCATCGACGGGCTAACGCCCCAGGAACAGCTCAACCAGATCCTGATCGACGTTCACAATCTGCAGGAAGAGCAGCAGGCCTCGCTCGCCGAACTGGTGAAGACATTGCGCGAGGAGCGCATCCAGATCGTCGGCGCCGGCGATCTCAAGCGCGAGGACCGCGCCTGGCTGGAGAACCATTTCAACGAGACGATCTTCCCGGTGCTGACGCCGCTGTCGGTCGATCCGGCGCATCCGTTCCCGTTCATCCCCAATCTCGGCTTTTCGATCGCGCTGGCGCTGGTGCGCGAGCGCGATTCGCAGAAGATGAACGCCCTGCTGCGGCTGCCCGTGGCGCTGCAGCGCTTCATCCAGATGGAGCCGAACGCGGCGGGCATGACCCGCTTCGTGCCGCTGGAGAGCGTCGTCGCCCTGTTCATCGGCAAGCTCTTCCCCGGCTACCGGGTCAGCGGCGCCGGCACGTTCCGGATCATCCGCGACTCCGATATCGAGGTCGAGGAGGAGGCCGAGGATCTGGTGCGGCTGTTCGAGAGCGCGCTGAAGCGGCGCCGGCGCGGCTCGGTGATCCGTATCGAGTTCGATTCGGTGATGCCGGAATCGCTGCGCAACTTCGTCGCCAACGAGCTCGAGGTGCCCGATTCCCGGGTCTCGGTGCTCGACGGCATGCTGGCGCTCGATTCGGTGTCGCAGCTCTGCAAGCTGCCGCGCGACGACCTGAAGTTCACGCCTTACATCCCGCGCTTTCCCGAGCGCATTCGCGAACACAATGGCGACTGCTTCGCGGCGATCCGCGAGAAGGACATCATCGTCCACCACCCGTACGAATCCTTCGACGTGGTGGTGCAGTTCCTGCGCCAGGCGGCGCAGGACCCCAATGTCATCGCGATCAAGCAGACGCTCTACCGGACCTCGAACGATTCCCCGATCGTGCGGGCGCTCATCGACGCGGCGGAATCCGGCAAGTCGGTGACGGCGCTGGTCGAGCTGAAGGCCCGCTTCGACGAGGAGGCCAATATCCGCTGGGCGCGCGACCTGGAACGGGCCGGCGTGCAGGTGGTGTTCGGCTTCATCGAGAAGAAGACCCACGCCAAGCTGTCGCTGGTGGTGCGGCGCGAAGAGGGCAAGCTCGTCAACTTCGTCCATATCGGCACGGGCAACTACCACCCGATCACGGCGCGCATCTACACCGACCTGTCCTACTTCACGGCCGACCCGGCGATCGCCCACGACGTGCAGCTCGTGTTCAACTACATCACCGGCTATGCCGAGCCGACCGAGGTCAAGAAGCTGGCGATCTCGCCGCTGACGATGCGCAACCGCATCGTCGACCTGATCCGCGCCGAGGCCGAGCATGCCAAGGCCGGGCGGCCCGGCCAGATCTGGATGAAGATGAACTCGCTGGTCGATCCGGCGATCATCGACGCCCTCTACCGCGCCAGCCAGGTGGGCGTGGAGATCGACCTCATCGTGCGCGGCATCTGCTGCCTGCGCCCGCGCGTCACCGGCCTGTCCGACAACATCCGGGTGAAATCCATCGTCGGCCGTTTCCTGGAGCACAGCCGCATTTTCTGCTTCGGCAACGGCCAGGGGCTGCCCTCGGAGGGAGCGATCGTGTATCTGGGCTCGGCCGACATGATGCCGCGCAATCTCGACCGGCGGGTCGAGACGCTGGTGCCGATTTCCACGCCGACGGTCCACAGTCAGATCCTGTCCCAGATCATGCTGGGCAATATTCTGGACAATCAGCAGAGCTGGTCGGTAGCCGCGGACGGTACATCGCGCCATATCGTACCCTCGCCGGGCGAACAGCCGTTCAATGCCCAACGCTATTTCATGACAAATCCGAGTCTGTCGGGGCGCGGTAAAGCACTGAAGACGGATGCTCCAAAACTCATTGCAAGACAACGGGCAGAACATTCCCGGTTCGACTGAGCCGATCGCGCAGGGACGGCTGCAGGACCGTCAGCCGGTCGCGGTCGTCGATATCGGGTCGAACTCGGTTCGCCTGGTCATCTACGAAGGCAATTGCCGCTCGCTGACGGTGCTCTTCAACGAGAAGGTCCTGAGCGGTCTCGGCAAGGGGCTGGCGCGGACCAACCGGCTCGACCCGAAGGCCGTCGACAGTGCGCTCGCCGCGCTGTCGCGCTTTCGCCGGCTCGCCGCGCAGGCCAATGTGCGCGAGATCCATCCCATCGCG
Organism: Aurantimonas coralicida DSM 14790; assembly: GCF_000421645.1. Lineage (GTDB taxonomy): Bacteria > Pseudomonadota > Alphaproteobacteria > Rhizobiales > Rhizobiaceae > Aurantimonas > Aurantimonas coralicida. The sequence goes on from NZ_ATXK01000004.1 coordinate 116,512, forward strand.
ACGGCCGCCGCCCGCGAGGCCCAGAACGGGCCAGACTTCATCGCGGCGGCGGAAGCTGCGATCGGCTGCGAGATCGTCATCCTGTCGGGCGAGGACGAAGCCCGCTACGCGGCCGAGGGCGTCTTGTCGGGGTTCCACAATCCCAGCGGGGTCGGCGGCGATCTCGGCGGCGGCAGCCTGGAACTGGTGGACATCGACGCAGGCGGCTTCCAGGGCGGTCTGACCCTGCCGCTGGGCGGGCTGCGGCTGCGCGACCTCTCGGAAGGCGATCTGACGCGCGCCCAGGCGGTGGCCGAGAGCCATCTGTCGGCCTGCGCTCTGGCCGGCAAGGGCGAGGGGCGGCCGTTCTTCGCCGTCGGCGGCACCTGGCGCAATCTAGCCAAGCTGCACATGGAGCAGGAGAAATATCCCCTGCATGTGATGCACGGCTACGAGATCGACGCGGCCGGCATCGACGGTTTCCTCGACATGGTCGTGCGCACGCCGCCCGACAAGCTGCCGGGCATCGGCGCGGTCTCGAAGTCGCGCCGGCCGTTGCTGGCCTATGGCGCGGTGACGCTGAAGAGCATCATACGGCACCTGAAGCCGTCGAAGATCGTCCTGTCGGCGCTCGGGGTGCGCGAGGGCTACCTGCATTCGCTGCTGTCGCCGGAAGAGCGGGCCAAGGACCCGCTGCTGGAATCGGCCCGCGAATTGTCGATCCTGCGCTCACGCTCGCCCGATCATGCCCGCGAACTCGTGGAGTGGAGCCGGCGCACCTTCGAGGCCTTCGGCATCGACGAGACGCCGGCCGAGGAACGGCTGCGCCAGGCCGCCTGCCTCCTCGCCGACATCGGCTGGCGGGCGCATCCCGACTATCGCGGCAAGCAGTCGCTCTCGATCATCGCCCATGCCGCGTTCCCGGCGGTCGATCATCGCGGGCGCGTCTATCTTGGACTGACCAATTACTATCGCCACGAAGGCAGCTTCGAGCAGGTGCACCTGCCGGAGATCGAACGCCTCGTGGACGACCGGCTGATGCGCCGGGCGCGCATTCTCGGCTCGCTGTTCCGGGTGGCCTATCTGCTGACCGCCTCGATGCCCGGCGTCCTCGACCAGATCAAATGGGCCCAGGACCCGCGTGGCGGCTTTACACTGGTGATCCCGCAGCACCTGGCCGATCTCGTCGGCGAGCGCCCGGAAGGGCGCCTGCAGCAATTTGCCAAGGTCGTGGAGAAGACCCTACGCATGGAAGTGCGCTGAGAGGCCCGATCGCCGCGTCAGAGCGCGACGATCTCTACCTTGCGGTTACGATAGACGAGAGCGGTTTCGCCCTTCAGGAGGTTCAGCGCACGGTCGCCGAAAATTTCGCGGCGCCAGCCGTCCATCGCGGCGATGGGGGCCTCGTCGCCCTTCCAGGCGAGCTTCTCCAGGTCGTCGCCCGAGGCGATCATCTTGGCGGCGACGCCGTTCTCCTCGACGACGATCTTCAGGAGCACCTTCAGGAACTCGACGGCCGCCGCCGTGCCTTCGGGAAGCTGCGGCGGGCGCGGGATCGACGGCAGGTCGGCGCGCGGCACGGCCTGCGCGCGCTGTACGGCGGCGACGATCTCGCGGCCGGCATTGCTGCGCTCGAAGCCCCGCGGGATCGTCCGCAGCCGCGACAGCGACTGTTCGTCGGTCGGCGCCTGCTGGGCAATCTCGTAGATCGCGTCGTCCTTGAGGATGCGGCCGCGCGGCTTGTCGGCCTCGCGCGCCTCGCGCTCGCGCCAGGCCGCGACTTCCTTGAGGATCTGCAGTTCGATCGGCTTGCGCACCCGCAGCTTCAGGCGGCGCCAGGCGTCGTCGGGATGCAGATCGTAGGTCGCCGGATCGGTGAGGACGGCCATCTCCTCGTCTACCCAGCGCGTGCGACCCTTTTCGGCGAGCTGCGCGGAGAGGAAGCGGTAGACGTCGCGCAGATAGGTCACGTCGGCCAGCGCGTAGGCGAGCTGCTGGTCGCTCAGCGGACGCCGGCGCCAGTCGGTGAAGCGCGACGTCTTGTCGATGCGGCCGTCGGTGGTGCGCGCCACGAGCTGGTCGTAGGCGATCGACTCGCCGAAGCCGCAGACCATGGCGGCGACCTGGGTATCGAACAGCGGCACCGGGATGATGTTGCCGAGCTTGTGAATGATCTCGACGTCCTGCCGGGCGGCGTGGAAGACCTTCACGATGCGCTCGTCGCGCATCAGATCGAAGAACGGCGCCAGGTCGAGGCCGTCCGCCAGCGGATCGACCAGCACGGCCAGATCGTCCGACGCCATCTGGATGAGGCAGAGCTCGGGCCAGAAGGTGGTCTCGCGGATGAATTCGGTGTCCACGGTGACGAATTCGGCGGCGGCGAGCCGCGAACAGGCTTCGGACAATTCGGCGGTGGTGGTGATCGTATGCATGGCCATCCTTTAGACCGATCCGCGGCGCGGGCGAAACCCGGAAGCGTCGCGCGCGGACGGAATCTTGACATGGGGCATGACGCATGCGCTTGTCCGCGGCGATTCCGCCGATCGAGAACGACCCGCCTGCGCGCGCATCGACGCAGCGTCGGCGCGGACCAGCCATTAGGAAGAACGCCATGCATCGCTATCGCAGTCACAGCTGCGCCGCCCTCCGCAAGGAGGATGTCGGCAACACGGTTCGCCTGTCGGGCTGGGCCCATCGCATTCGTGACCACGGCGGCCTGCTGTTCATCGATCTGCGCGACCATTACGGCCTGACCCAGGTCGTCGTGGATCCCGATTCCCCGGCCTTCGCCATTGCCGAGACGGTGCGCGGCGAGTGGGTGATCCGGGTCGACGGCGAGGTGAAGGCGCGCTCGGCCGAGACGGTCAACCCGAAGCTGCCGACCGGCGCGATCGAGGTCTTCGCCAAGGAGATCGAGGTGCTGTCGGCCGCCAAGGAGCTGCCGCTGCCGGTCTTCGGCGAGCCGGACTATCCGGAGGACATCCGCCTCAAGTACCGCTTCCTCGATCTGCGCCGCGAGACGCTGCACAAGAACATGATGCGGCGCACGCAGATCGTCTCGAAGATGCGCACGCTGATGGGCGATGCCGGCTTCTTCGAGTTCCAGACGCCGATCCTGACCGCCTCGTCGCCCGAGGGCGCCCGCGACTTCCTGGTGCCGTCGCGGCTGCATAACGGCATGTTCTACGCCCTGCCGCAGGCCCCGCAGCAGTACAAGCAGCTGATCATGATGTCCGGCTTCGACCGGTACTTCCAGATCGCGCCGTGCTTCCGCGACGAGGACCCGCGCGCCGACCGCTTCTATGGCGAGTTCTACCAGCTCGACGTGGAGATGAGCTTCGTCGAGCAGGAGGACATCCTGTCGACCATGGAGCCGGTGATCCGCGACGTGTTCGAGGCGTTTGCCGACGGCAAGCCGGTGAGCCAGAGCTTCCGGCGCATTCCCTACGCCGAATCCATGCGCAAATACGGCTCCGACAAGCCCGACCTGCGCAACCCGATCGAGATGCAGGCCGTGACCGAGCATTTCGCCGGCTCGGGCTTCAAGGTCTTCGCCAACATGATCGCCGGCGATCCGGCGGTCGAGGTCTGGGCGATCCCGGCCAAGACCGGCGGCAGCCGCGCCTTCTGCGACCGGATGAATTCCTGGGCGCAGGGCGAGGGCCAGCCCGGCCTCGGCTACATCTTCTGGCGCGAGGAGGCGGGGGCCGTCGCCGGCGCCGGGCCGTTGGCCAAGAACATCGGCGAGGAGCGCACCGAGGCGGTCCGCACCCAGCTCGGCCTCGAGGCGGGCGATGCCTGCTTCTTCGTCGCCGGGCGTCCGGAGGCCTTCACGGCCTTTGCCGGCGCTGCGCGCACGCGGGTCGGCGAGGAGCTGAACCTCGTCGATCGCGACCGGTTCGAGCTCGCCTGGATCATCGATTTCCCCTTCTATGAGTGGCAGGAAGAGGAAAAGAAGATCGACTTTGCCCACAATCCGTTCTCGATGCCGCAGGGTGGCATGGACGCGCTGCAGAACGAAGAGCCGCTGGAGCTCAAGGCGTTCCAGTACGACATCGTCTGCAACGGCTTCGAGATCGCCTCGGGCGGCATCCGCAACCATCTCCCCGAGACGATGGTGAAGGCGTTCGAGATCGCCGGCTATTCGAAGGAGACGGTCGAGGAGCGCTTCGGCGGGCTCTACCGCGCCTTCCAGTACGGCGCGCCGCCGCATGGCGGCATGGCCGCCGGCGTCGACCGCATCGTCATGCTGCTCTGCGGGGCGAAGAACCTGCGCGAGATCGCCATGTTCCCGATGAACCAGCAGGCGCACGACCTTCTGATGGGCGCGCCGAACGAGGCCTCGCCGGCGCAGCTGCGCGACCTCGGCCTGCGCATCGCGCCGCAGGCGAAGAGTTGAGGAAGCCGCCGGACGGGCACTTCGTCCGGCGCATCTTCAAGCCGACATGAAAAAGGCCCCGTGCGTCCAGCACGGGGCCTTTCTCGTTCTAACCGCAGGGATCGGCGGGTTACTTCGCGTCCGCGTTGGCGTCGACGGTGAGCGACAGGACCTTTGGCAGGGTCTGGGGCGCGCCCATCGCGGCGCCCATGATCTGGGTGGCGGCGATCGGGTTCTCCGGCGCGATGGTGATCGACAGCGCCTGCGGGTCGTTGAGGAACGTCGTCACGGCGCCGGTGACCTCTTCCTGGAACTCCGGGTTCTGCAGATAGCCGAGAACCGCCGGCAGCATCGCCGTCAGGTTCTGCACCAGTTCCTCGCGGCTCTGGCCGTTCTCCTTGGCGTAATAGTCGAGCAGCTTGCCGGTCAGGGATTCGTCGGTGAAGGTGATGTCGGCCGAGTTCAGCGACAGCTGCGAGATCAGCCCCATCACCGCCATGCCGGTGGCCTGCTGGTTGTCGGGATTGCTCGCCATCTGCTCCTGCAGCTGCGACAGCGAATCCGCGAAGGCCGTCGTGTAGCCCGAGATCGCGTAGGTGAAGGACAGCTCGCCCGCGTCCTCGACCGACAGCAGGAAGGGATCGAGCTCCAGGAGGCCGCTCTCGGGCTCCCAGTTCGCCGAACCGTTCAGCGAGCCGCTGATGGTCTCGTAGCCGACGTCGCGGATGGCTTGGGTCGCCTCGGGCGAGTCGCCCGTCGTCAGGTCGGCGGTGAAGGCGCCGACATTGACCTCGGTGGCCAGGCTGCCGCTGTCGCCGACCTCGTTTTCCATCGACGCGTCGGAGAGTTCGAAGACGGTCTTGCCGTCCCTTGCGAGGTTGATGCTGCCGATCGTCGCCTTGTCGAAAAAGAAGCTGGAGAGCTTCATGGCGGCGGGGGCGTTGGCCGTATCGGTGCCGGCGAGCATCAGGCCCTCGATGCTGACGTCGCTGATCTGGGCGCGCTTGCCGTCTTCCGTCTGGTCGAGCTCGGGAAAGGCCAGGCGCTCGACCGTCCAGCCCTCGGGCGTCGACCCGGCGACGTTCTCGAAGGTCAGGTCGCCGACATCGGAGTCCTCGCCGAAGGAGACGTCCTTCAGGATGACGTTCTCGCCGTCGGCTTCGGCGCTCGAATAGGACATCGAATGCTCGCCGTTCTGCACGAGGGTCTTCAGGCGCTCGCCGAAGGCCTGCGCATCGACCGCGAAGGCCGAGGTCGAGGAGAGAAGCAGCACGGCTGTCGCGGCTGCGGAAATGCCTGTCGTGGCGCGCATGGGAAAACCTTTCGCTGGAAGCCGGTGAGCCGATCCGTCCGGTGCCCGGTCGTCGTGCCCTGCGCGACACATATGGCCAAGTCGCTTCGCCGTTAAAGGGGGGCGCGGCGGCATGCGGCAATTGCCCGTCTGGCCGGCGCCGACAAAGTTCGGGATAAGCCCGTTCCGGTGTTGTTCCCATCCGGTGCATGGCCTAGAGGAAACCGCATGGGCAAGGCTACCGAACCGCCGGCTGGTGGCGGCGACATCGAACCGATCGATCTGAAGGCAGCGCTGGAAGAGCGCTACCTTGCCTATGCGCTGTCGACCATCATGGGCCGGGCGCTGCCGGATGTGCGCGACGGCCTGAAGCCGGTGCATCGGCGCATCGTCCATGCCATGCGCATCCTGCGGCTCGATCCCGGCCAGGGCTACAAGAAATGCGCCCGCATCGTCGGCGACGTGATGGGCAAGTTCCATCCGCATGGCGACGCGTCGATCTACGACGCCCTGGTCCGGCTCTCGCAGGATTTCGCCATCCGCTACCCGCTGATCGACGGGCAGGGCAATTTCGGCAATATCGACGGCGATAGCCCGGCGGCCATGCGCTACACCGAAGCGCGGATGACCGACGTCGCGACGCTGCTGCTGCGCGGCATCGACGAGGACGCGGTCGACTTCAAGAAGACCTACAACGAGGAGGAAGAGGAACCGATCGTCCTGCCGGGCGCGTTCCCGAACCTTCTCGCCAACGGCTCGTCGGGCATTGCCGTCGGCATGGCCACGTCGATCCCGCCGCACAACGCGGCCGAGCTCTGCGACGCGGCGCTCAAGCTGATCGAGAACCCGGACGCCACCACCGACGCGCTGCTGCGCTTCGTGCAGGGGCCGGATCTGCCGACCGGCGGCGTCATCGTCGACAACCAGGCGCAGATCCGCGAGGCCTACGACACCGGGCGGGGCTCGTTCCGGGTGCGGGCGCGCTGGGAGACCGAGGACCAGGGCCGCGGCGGCTACGTGGTCGTCGTCACCGAGATCCCGTATCAGGTCCAGAAGTCGCGGCTGATCGAGAAGATCGCCGAGCTGCTTCTGGCCCGCAAGCTGCCGCTGCTCGGCGACATCCGCGACGAATCGGCCGAGGACGTGCGCATCGTCATCGAGCCGAAGAGCCGCACGGTCGATCCCGAACTCCTGATGGAATCGCTGTTCCGGCTGACCGATCTGGAATCGCGCATCCCGCTCAACATGAACGTCCTGTCCGGCGGCAAGGTGCCCCGGGTCATGTCGCTCAAGGACGTTCTGGCCGAATGGCTGGCGCATCAGCGCGAGGTGCTGGTGCGGCGCTCGCGCTTCCGGCTGGCGCAGATCGAGCGGCGGCTGGAGATCCTCTCCGGATATCTGATCGCCTTCCTGAACCTCGACGAGGTGATCCGGATCATCCGCGAGGAGGACGAGCCCAAGGCCGTCCTGATGCGGACCTTCGAGCTGAGCGACACCCAGGCCGAGGCGATCCTCAACATGCGGCTGCGCTCCCTGCGCAAGCTGGAGGAATTCGAGCTTAAGCGCGAGTTCGACACGCTGACCGAGGAAAAGGCCGAGAAGGAAGCGCTGCTGGCTTCGGACGAACGCCAGTGGGCGGGCATCGCTGCCGAAGTACGCGAGGTCCGCGAGACCTATTCGAAGAAGACCAAGATCGGTCGTCGCCGCACCCTGTTCGCCGACGCGCCGAACCGGGCGCTCGACGACATCACGGTGGCGCTGATCGAGAAGGAGCCGATCACCGTCGTCCTGTCCAAGAAGGGCTTCCTGCGCGGCATGAAGGGCCATCTGGCCGACTTCTCGTCGCTGGCCTTCCGCGAGGGCGACGGGCTGCAGCTCGCCTTCCACGCCATGACCACCGACAAGCTGCTGTTCCTGTCGACCGGCGGTCGCGCCTTCACCCATGGCGCCGACAAGCTGCCGGGCGGGCGCGGGCAGGGCGAGCCGATCCGGCTGGCCTTCGAGCTCGAGGACGATCAGGACATCGCGCTGGCCTTCGTCGCCGATCCCGAGCGCCGCCGGTTGCTGGTCTCCTCCGACGGCAATGGCTTCGTCGCCAGCGAGGCCGACATGCTGGCCAACACCCGCAAGGGCAAGCAGCTGATGAATGTCGCCGGCAAGACCAAGCTCGCGCTGGCCGCGCCGGTGGGGACAGGCGACCACGTGGCCATCGTCGGCGAGAACCGCAAGCTGCTGGTCTTCCCGCTGGTACAGGTGCCGCAGATGACCCGCGGCAAGGGCGTGCGGCTGCAGCGCTACAAGGATGGCGGCCTGTCGGATGCCCGCGTCTTCGCCATGGCGGACGGGCTGACCTGGACCGATTCCGCCGGCCGCAGCTTTACCCGCTCGGAGACTGAGCTCCTGGAATGGCGCGGCGACCGCGCCCAGGCCGGCCGGCTGGTGCCGAAGGGCTTCCCCAAGACCAACCGCTTCGACGGCTAGTCACCGGCCTTGCCCGGCATGCGGGCGAGGCGATGCGCGAAGCTCCCCGCGCCTCAGTCGACGCGGTTCTGCCCGGCAAGGCGCCGCTGACCGCGCACCCGCCGCAACTCGGCGACCGAATGGGCGACCAGCGTCGCGATCACCACCCCGCCGCCCGCCATCGCCAGATCGACCGGGCGCTCGCCGAAGATCAGCCAGACCCAGACCGGGGCCAGCACGGTTTCGATCAGGAAGGCCATGGAGACGACCGGGGCGGGTACGAACATCGGCCCGATCGCCAGGCAGATCATGGCGACGGGGATCAGCACGCCGCCATTCAGGATGAGCCAGATGATCGCCTCGGAATGAAGCCCCTCGCCGGCGACGAAGGGCAGGGCGATGATGGCCGGCAGCAGACCGCCGAGCGCTGCGGTGTAGCGCATGTCGGTGCGCGAGCGCCGTGACAGGGTCAGCGCGAGGGCTATCAGGAAGGCGGTCGCCAGCGCGGAGAGGTCGCCCGTCCAGTTGCCTGTCTCGAAGCCCGCGCCGATGATCAGGAGCACGCCGAAGAGCGTCGCCGGGATCGCCAGCACCGTGGCCAGGGGCGGACGCTCGCCGATCAGCCACCAGGACAGGATCGCCGCGAACATCGGGTTGAAGGCGAGGATGAAGACGACATTCGCCGCGCTGGTGTTGAAGACGGCGAAGACGAAGGTGGTGGCCGCCACCGAGAAGACGGCGACGATCAAAAGGCCGGTCCAGCCGGCGATCAGCTTCTGGCCGCGCGGATTGCGGATCCGGTCGACCTGCCAGATCAGGAGGACGGCGAGGCCGGTCAGCAGGCCACGGACCGCCAGCACGGTCCAGAAGGCGCTCTCCGACATGCGGATCAGCGGAATGTCGAAGGACAGGACCAGACCGCCGATGCCGACGATGGCAAGGCCCTGGCCATAGGACTGGGCCGAAGCGGCGGCTTCGGTCTGCGACGAAACGGCGGACATGGGAACCTGCGAATGGTAAGTTACCCTGACCGGCTATCGTGCCGGGCGCGGCATGGCAACCGGCGCGACGTCCGGCGTCAGCCCTCGTAGCGTTCCCAGCCCTTGGGCAGCAGGTGTTCCTGCGGGCGGAAGCGGATCTTGTAGTCCATCTTGCGCGAGCCGTTCACCCAGTAGCCGAGATAGAGATAGGGCAGGCCGAGCTTCCGGGCGCGCTCGATATGGTCGAGGATCATGAAGGTGCCGAGGCTTCGCTCGCTCTCGTCGGGCTCGAAGAACGAATAGACCATCGACACCCCGTCGGCCATGACGTCGCTGAGCGCGACCGCGACGAGTTCGCCGTCGGAATGCGGGCTGAAGGCCGAATCCGCGCCGCGTCGGCGGTACTGCACCAGCCGCGTATCGACCTGGCTGTCCTCGACCATCATGGCGTAGTCGAGAACGCTCATCTCGGCCATGCCGCCCTCGGCGTGGCGGTGGTCGAGATAGCGCCGGAACAGCGAATATTGCTCGCTCGACGGTTCGGCCTGGTCCATCCGGCCGATCAGGTCGCGGTTGCGCGTCGCCACACGGCGCATGGAGCGCGTCGGCTGGAACTCGTCCACCAGGATGCGCACCGACACGCAGGCGCGGCAGCGCTCGCAGGCGGGCCGGTAGGCGATGTTCTGGCTGCGGCGGAAACCGCCCTGGCTGAGGAGGTCGAGCAGCGAGGGCGCGCGCTCGCCGGTCAGATGGGTGAACACCTTCCGCTCGGACTGCCCCGGCAGATAGGGGCAGGGCGAGGGCGACGTGAGGAAGAATTGCGGCGTCTGCGGATGATGAACCGTCAAGGCCGAGCCTCCCGTCTCACAACGAATAATACCATGGGCCCACGATCGAAAATGTTAACCACACCAGAATCACGAGGGGAACACCGGCCTTGGCGAAGTCGACGAAACGATAGCGTCCCGGGCCCATGACCATGAGATTCGTCTGGTAGCCGATCGGTGTGGCGAAGGATGCGTTGGCGGCGAAGATGACGCAGGCGAGAAAGGCCTGCGGCGGCGCGCCCAGCCGGTTGGCGATGTCGAGCGCGATGGGCGTGAACAGCACGGCGGTGGCGTTGTTCGACAGGAAGTTCGTCATGATCGCGATGACGAGGAACAGGGCCGAGAGGATGATCGTCGGCGACTGGCCGTCGAGCGCGGCGACCGTGCCTTCGGCGATCATCGCGGCGCCGCCGGTGCGCTCCAGCGCCGTCGCCGCAGCGATCGCTGCGCCCACCAGCATGAAGATCGAGCGATCGACCGAACGCGCCGCCTCGCCGACGGTGAGGCAGCCGGTGGCGACCATCAGCACCGCGCCGGTCACCGCGAGGACATCGATGGGCAAGAGGCCGGTGGCCGAGCCGGCGATGATGCCGAGGAAGATCGCGACGGCGAGCTTGGCCTTGGTGCTCTGCGGGATCGCCTGGGCGCTGTATTCCAGGAGCAGCAGATCGTGGTTGCCCTTGAGCGACGAGATCGCCGCCTCGCGGCCGCACAGGAGCAGCGTGTCGCCGGGCTCGAGCCGAATTTCCGACAGCGCCGAGCGGGCCATGCGGCTCTTGCGCTGCAGGCCGAAGAGGGTGATCCCGAACTGGGTGCGCAGGCCGGAGAACTGCATCGTGCGGCCGGCATAGCGCGAGCCCGGCGCCACCACTGCCTCGGCCATCACCATGTCGGGCCCGATCTTGCGCTGTTCGGCCGAGTAGCCGGACGGGTCGAGCGTCTTGATGGTCAGATTGCCGGCTGCGAGCGCCTTTGAGAAGGCCCGGCGCGTTGCCGTGACGATCAGCCGGTCGCCGGGCTGCAGCGAGACCCCGTCGAAGGGCGGCAGGAAGGTCTCGTCGTCGCGCAGGATCATTCGCGGCATCAGATCGCCGAGATCGGTGAACAGGCCGGCCCGCGCCGTGCTGCCGACGAAGGCGTGCTCCTCGGTGATGTCGATCTCGCCGAGGAACTGCTTGCCGCCCGCATCGACGACGCGGCCTTGCGGGCCTTCGCGCGGGGTGAGGATGCGCGGCATCACCTTGATCACGTAGATGCCGCCGACCACCGCGATGGCGAGGCCCGGAATGGTGAAGTCGAAGAAGTCGAGGGTGATGCCCGAGCGGGCTGCGACGCCTGCCACGAGGAGGTTGGTGGACGAGCCGATCAGCGTCGTGACGCCGCCGAGGATCGACAGGAAGGACAGGGGCATGAACACCCGCGAGGGCGAGATGCCGCGCTGGGTCGCCAGCATGGTGAGGATGGGGATGAAGATCACCACCACCGGCGTGTTGTTCAGGAAGGCCGACAGGACGGCGGCCGTGAGCAGGACCACGGCGATCGCACCGGCGCCGGCCGTGCCGCCGATCCGCGACAGCAATTGCGTCGGCTGCGCCATGGCATCGGTTGCGAAGAGGCCCTGGCCGACGATCAGCAGCGCCAGAACGGTGATCAGCGCCGGATTGGCGAAGCCGGCGAGCAGGTCGCCGCTGGTGACCGCGAAGCCGGCCGCGTCCCGGTAGGGGAACAGGGCGAAGAACAGCAGGAATGCACTGAGAGATGCCGCGGCGACGGCCTCGATCGGCCAGCGTTCCAGCGAATACCCGATCACACTCACCAGGATGAAAAGGTAAGTGACCCAGACGTGTAGCGAATCCATAAACCGCCGCGTTCCGTTGTCCGCCTGACCTTATCCGTGTCGTGGCGGCGAATGGCAACCCGTGGGGTCGATCGAACAGGATCGGCCGAAGCGGAGTTCGGCGCGATCAGCAGCGGAGAGAGGGCGAACGGCGAGGGCGTCCGGCTGGGAGGCCGCCGGGTTCAGCGGTCGCGGACGACCGCGGTTCCCAGCAACAGGTCGTGCAACAGCTGCTTGCGGCGCGTGAACAGGGCAACCAGCAGGACGAAGGGTGTCAGGACCGAGACGGAGGCCCAGAACAGGACGCCGTGCAGGACCGCCAGCGTCGGGTCGACCCTTGCGCCATCGAGCCGGGCGACACGCAGGCCGGCCACCCGCATGCCCGGCGTGGCCTGCTTGGCGCCGCCCATGGTGAAGGCGATGTAGACGATGGCGATCACCGGCAGGAGGATCGCGTAGAGGCCCCAGGCGAGGCCGAAGGAGACGATGCCGAGGATGAAGACGACGATGGCCGCCGGCACCGACAGAAGCAGCACCAGCGCGTAATCAACCACGAAGGACATCATCCGCCGGGTGCGCACGCCATCATAGAGCCGCGGCGCGTCGAGATCCGTCGCGCGCGTTTCGGCCGTCCGGGTCATGGTGTCGTCGTACACGGGCTGTCCTTCGTCGCGGTTTGCTGTCGTCCTCCAGATGGTGACGATCACGGCCGCGTGCAACTTCGGTGCAGCAGCGGCGCCCGTCGCGCGGGACGCTTCCAGTCAGCGGCGGGGCATGCGCGCGGCGATGGTCGGCGAGAAGTAGCTGAGGATGCCGGACGCACCGGCCCGCTTGAACGCGGTCAGGCTCTCGATCATCGCCCGCTCGCCATCGAGCCAGCCATTGCCGGCCGCCGCCATGATCATCGCGTACTCGCCGGAGGTCTGGTAGGCGAAGGTCGGAACGCCGAATTCGCGCGACAGGCGCGAGACGATGTCGAGATAGGGCATGCCGGGCTTGACCATGATCATGTCGGCGCCCTCGGCGATGTCCTGCGCGGCCTCGCGCACGGCCTCGTCGCTGTTGCCGTAGTCCATCTGGTAGGTGCGCTTGTCGCCCTTGAGCATACCGCCGGAGCCGACCGCGTCGCGGAACGGGCCGTAGAAGGCCGATGCGTATTTCGCCGCATAGGACATGATCAGCGTGTCGCGATGGCCGACCTCGTCGAGCGCCTGGCGGATGCAGGCGACCCGCCCGTCCATCATGTCGGAGGGGCCGATGATGTCGCAGCCGGCCTCGGCCTGCACGACGGCCTGTCGGCACAGCGCCTCGACGGTCTCGTCGTTGAGGATCCGGTCGCCCTCCATGATGCCGTCGTGGCCGTGGGAGGTATAGGGATCGAGCGCGACGTCGCAGAGGATGCCGACCTCCGGCACGGCGGCCTTGATCGCCCGGCTTGCCCGGCAGACGAGATTGCCCTCGTTGAAGGCCTCGCTGCCAAGTTCGTCGCGCTTGTCGGCATCGGTATAGGGAAACAGCGCGACGACCGGGATGCCCAGATCCCGCGCCCGCCTGGCGGCTTCCACGCAGCCCTCGACCGAGAGGCGGAAGACCTCCGGCATGGAGGGCACCGGTTCCGGCGCGCCGCCGCCTTCGCGCACGAAGATTGGCCAGATCAGATCGTCGGCGGTCAGGTTGGTCTCGCGCACCAGCCGGCGCGACCAGTCGGACTGGCGCAGCCGCCGCATCCGCAGGCCTGCCGTCGCCGCATCGATCCGCGTGGTGATCGAAACTCCAGAATCGCCGGTCCGTGTCATGCGGCAGCATCCTATCTGTCTGTCGGGCGCCTCCGTCCCGCGCCTTTCATGGAGAGGCGAGAACGGCGTCCATCATGCGCGGGGCCGATCGCCGCGCGGTCGGCTTCTGCGTATGCCCTCGGCGCCGCGACTTCAAGATTGACGCGCTCTTCGCGTCCACCGTAGGTTCCGGCGCGTCGGGCGCTCGCCCGGCCCGCATGCGGTCATCCGCACGCCATGTCTCCCCGCGCGACCGCATGCAAGGCGGCAAGGGCGCCGAACGGTCCGGAAGGTGGAGCCTCGTGATCAAGGGATTTGCCCAGCGCGCCAAGGCCGAAGCGTTCAATCGCGCGCTGGCGGTCTGGCTCTACCGGCTGGCGGCCATCGTGATGTTCGTCGCCGGCGTCGGCTACTGGATCCGTCTCGTCGGCATCGACGAGGGGCCGCTCAACCGCTTCGACCTGATGCCCTTGTGGTGGAAGATCGCCGCGCCGGCGCTGGCGGTGCTCTATCCGGTCGCCGGGATCGGCCTGTGGCTCACGGTCGGCTGGGGCGCTGTCGTCTGGGTGCTGATCGCCCTGATCGAAGCGGTGATGCATCTCGGCTTTCCGGAACTGTTCGGCCCCAACCTCCTGTGGCTCGGCTTCCATCTGTGGGGGCTCGGCATGCTGGCGGTGATCCGCGCGGTGGGGCTCTACGAACGGCGGCGCCTGCGCGGCTATTGAGGTGGCCTCCATACCCCGCCTCCGCGGCCTGCCGGGAGGCCGAAAGGAATTGTTCAGATCGGGGATAGGTCTTGTTAATCAAGACTTTGAATGCGCAAGTGTAAGGGCGCATTAAGCCTGCGGTTTAAGTCGAATTTTAGATGCGCTGCCTATGTTGGGTCTCAAGATGGGGTCGATAGAGAACATCCATCAGCTCAACAGCGGAGACTACTATGAACGCTCAGATGAAGGCAGACGCCGCCCCGCAGGTCGGTCCGAAGGATGAACTGAAGTCGCTCTACCTGGAGACGCTGCAGCTGGTCGAGCGGCTGCACCGCCGCCTGCTGGACGTCATCAAGGACGAGTTCGACCGCAACAGCCGCACCGACATCAACGCGGTCCAGGCGCTGCTGCTCTTCAACATCGGCGACTCGGTGCTGACCGCCGGCGAGCTGCGCACCCGCGGCTTCTATCTCGGCTCCAACGTCTCCTACAATCTGAAGAAGCTGGTCGATCTGGGCTTCATCAACCACCAGAAGTCGCGGGTCGACCGCCGCGCGGTGAAGGTGTCGCTGACCGACACGGGCCGCGAAGTCGCCGCGATCGTCGCCGAGCTCTATGACCGTCATATCGGCTCGATCGACAAGGTCGGCGGCCTCGACGAGCAGGAATTCCAGAAGATGAACCGTTCGCTGCAGCGGCTGGACCGCTTCTGGAACGACCAGATCCTGTACCGCCTCTAGACCCAGTCCTGCAGACCTCCGCGCATTTGCCTCGCGACCCTCGGGTCAGCGGGGCCTTTGCCGTTCGGCCACCGCGAGACGAGGTGTTCGGGATCGCGCAGGGCAGGGGATCGCCGTGTCGGCGACAGCCCGGCGCCCGCGTTCGCAGCCGGTTCCGGAGCCGGGTCGCCGATTCTCTCGTTGTGCGAACCGGTGAAGAGTGGTCAGGATGGGCGGCAGGAACTCGGATCGTGAGACATGCCGGTGTATCTGGACCGCCTCGGGACCACGCTGGACGCCGCCGCCATGGCGGGCTGCGGTCGGGCGCCCATCCGGGTTCAGGCAGCGAAGCGTCCGCCACGCGCCGCGCTCTTCCGGCTGTCGCAGATTTCCCCGGATTGTCGATGGCTCCTTGAGCCCGCCCCAGACGCACATCGCCTGACCGGCGCGCGTCCCATCCGCGTTTTCCGGCATCGCAGGCCCCTCGGCCACGTCCCGAACGCGCTTTTACCGAAGGACAGGCCCGCAGTTTGGTGCGGCAACATAATCCATTGGCGGGATTGGAAGCTCCCGTTCTCTAATCGGACGCAAGCATAGGGACACGCATCACCACGACAGAGCCAAGGGAGGAAGTCATGTCCAAGACCAATGGGAGCTGCTGTGCAGGTCCGGGCTATGCATCGCCGCAGGAGGCGATGAAGGCGCCGCGGGAGACGGTCGTCTACACGATCTGCATCTACACCGGGACCGGGATCGAGAAGCCCGACTACCTGGCCACCATCGACGTCGATCCGGACAGTGCGACCTATGGCGAGGTGATCCACCGGACCGAAATGCCGAATGTCGGGGACGAACTCCACCACATGGGCTGGAACGCCTGCTCGTCCTGCAACACCGACGGCAGCATGGAGCGCAAGTACCTGATCATTCCGGGCGTGCGCACGACGAATTTCTACATCGTCGACACCGCCACCGATCCGCGCCGGCCGACGCTGTTCAAGACGATCGACGGAAGCGAGATCAAGGCGAAGACGAACCTCTCGGCGCCGCACACGGTGCATTGCCTCGGCGCCGACATCATCGTGTCGATGCTCGGCGACGCCGAAGGCAACGGGCCCGGCGGCTTCCTGCATCTGGACAAGGATTTCAACATCATCGGGCGCTGGGAGGAGGATCTCGGCGCGATGCGGTACAATTACGACTTCTGGTACCAGCCGCGCCACAACATGATGATCTCGACGGAATGGGCGTCGCCCAACACCTTCATGCCGGGATTCGATCTGGAGGACGTGGCGCGCGGCAAATACGGCCAGCACGTGCATTTCTGGGATTTCGCGAATCGTAGGGTCGAGCAGAGCATCGATCTGGGCGCGGAGGGCATGATCCCGCTGGAGGCCCGGTTCCACCACAACCCCGACAGCACGCATGGCTTCGTAGGGGCGGCCCTGGCCTCGAATATCTTCCACTACCACAAGGACAACGGGACGATCGAGATCGAGAAAATCATCGACGTGCCCACCGTGGATGTCGACGGCTTCCCGGTTCCCATGCCCAGCCTGATCACCGACATCCTGGTGTCGATGGACGACCGCTTCCTCTATTTTTCGAACTGGCTGCATGGCGATCTCCGGCAGTACGACGTGTCCGACCCGGCGAACCCGAAGCTGACCGGGCAGGTCTGGATCGGCGGGATGCTGGGCAAGGCGCCGGAGGTGAACGGCCGTACGGTCGACGGCGCGCCGCAGATGATCCAGCTGTCGCTGGACGGCAAGCGGCTCTACGTGACGACGTCGCTCTTCTCGACCTGGGACAACCAGTTCTACCCGTCGATGAAGGAGAAGGGCGGGATCATGCTGATCGTGGATTGCGACACCGAAAAGGGCGGCATGACGATCCGCGACGATTTCATCATCGATTTCAACGACGAACCGCATGGACCGGCCCGCGCCCACGAAACCCGCTATCCCGGCGGCGACTGCTCGTCGGATATCTGGGTCTGACGGGCGGCGGTCATCCGCGTCCGGCTGGACCGGATGCGGTTTTTGGGAGCGCCGGCATGCGCAGGCACATGGTCACGTTGCGCAACCGCGGCGGGCTGGTCTTTTCGGTGGGCGAGGACGAGCCGATCATCGACGCCGTCGAGGCGGCCGGCCATGTCCTGCCGATCGGCTGCCGCTATGGCGGCTGCATCACCTGCGCCGCCCGGCTGGTATCCGGCTCTGTCCGCCAGCCGAATGGCACGGCGCTCAACCGGCGCCAGTCGGAGGCCGGCTACGTGCTGCTCTGCGTGGCGCGGCCGAAGGAGGATTGTGTCCTCGATGTCGGCGTCGAGAGCCATGACCGGCTCTACGTCAATCCGTTCGCCAGCGCCGCGGCGACGGACCAGTTGGCGCGCGCGAAGGGCAGATGAGTGTGTGAGTGGGGATTCGGAATGCGGGGCGCCGGTCGCGCTGAGTGATATGGGAGCGTTGAGGGCACTGATCGGTCGCTGGCCGCCATGCGCTCGTCAGGTCGCTTGCGCTAGGCTAACGGCATCCGGGTGACGGCCGGACGCGGCACGTTCGTTGCGATGCGCACGGCATCTGTCAGCGCCCTGACATAGCGGTCGCGTAGACACGCCGGAGGCGCTGGATAGGTCCTGCCATGTGGCAGGCGATTCAAAGGGGGAATGGTACGCCCAAGGGGAATCGAACCCCTCTCTCCACCGTGAAAGGGTGGCGTCCTAACCGATAGACGATGGGCGCAGCGACGGCGTGTATACGGTGAGTCTCCGGCGACCGCAAGAGCCGGAAAAGGGGTTTTTCGCTGTTGCGAGAAGTTTTTGCGACAGGCCGGAATTCCGCGCTTTGCCGGTCGGGGAGCTTTAAAAAGCTGGCCACGCCGGCCTTGGCCGGGCGCCCATCCGCCTATGGAACCAGAGGGTTGGCTATTTGCGACCGCGGCAGGACCAGTTCCAGTCGCGCTTGTGCCCGACATCGACGTGGATCGCCTTGGTGTGACAATAGGTGCCGACGCCACCGCGGCCCGGCAGCGAGCGCACATAGGCGGCAACGGCCATGTTGTCGGCGCCGGGGATGATGATGTCGGCGGCCTTGCAGCCCATGTGCTGGGAGCGGCGCGCACCGTTGACCCGCTTGTTGTGGGTCGGGCTGCGATAGCCGGAGGTGACGATCACCTTGGTGCCGTAGCGCCGCTCGACACTGCGCAGGATGCGCACGAGGTTCGACGGGAAGCAGGAGGTCTCGACGCTCTCCCGCTGAACCATCAGGCCGTTCGGCGCGAGCCGGGCCATGCCGGTCGACAGGGAGGCAACCCGGTAGGAGGTCTCGACGTCCTCGATCATGTCCTCGTCGGCCGAGGCGCGCTGGCCGATCTCGAACAGCGAGGAGGGGTCCACGCCGGGCAGTGCGTCGGTGCCGGCCGCCGCGCCCTCTCGCTGCAGGACGACGCGCCGCGACTTGCCCTTGTCGACATTGGCGATGGGTGTGCGGGCCTCCGAGCGGGCGAAGAGCGAGGAAAACAGCGAACGGTCGGAGGAACGGCCTGCCGCGCCACTGGTGGACGCCTCGGTCGCATAGGCGACCATGGCCTTATTCTCGCTGCCGGTCGGAATCAGCGGGGTGGCGGCCGGCATGTCGGCGATGGCGGGCGGCGGCGTCTGTGCTTCGGCCGTCTCGGTCGCCGGCGCATTGGTCTCGGCCGCTGCGCTCGCAGCCTCGGTGCCCTGCGCTTCGCCGCTCGCTGACGTCCCGGCGTCGGCTTCGGATGCAGCCGCGACATCGACGGCAGCCGCGTCTTCGGTTTCGGGCGCCGTAGCGGTCCCGGCAAATCCGAAGGCCGAGGTATCGTCGATGGCGGAGACGCATCCTGACAGGATCGGCGCGGTCGACAGAAGCGCCAGCATCAGGAGATGCGGCGTCATCGCAAGGCGGCGGTGGCCCGGGCGGTCAGTTTTCAATCGTTTCCCCTCTCGGCGGCGTGTTCGCGAACCCGCCACGTCAGTCCTGCAACGACCCGGCCATCCTGCCGCGTCTCCATGGTCCCCACCATGTGTCGCCACTGACAGTCTCGATGATCTTACCAAGCGTCAGGTCGTGCACGGCGAAAGCATTGTCTCTCAATAACGCTCTGCCGTCTATGGTGGGAATGCGGCGGCACGATGGTCGCCGCATGTCCCGGTGGAAGCTTACCAGCTTCCGGTGTTCTGCATCGAGGCCCAGGGCTCCGCGGGCTCCTTGGCCTCGCCCTTCTGCAGCAACTCGATCGAGATGTTGTCGGGCGACTTGATGAAGGCCATGTAACCGTCGCGGGGCGGGCGGTTGATGGTGACGCCCTTGTCCATCAGGTCCTGGCAGGTGGCGTAGATGTCGTCGACCTCATAGGCGAGGTGGCCGAAATTGCGCCCGCCGGAATATTCCTCGGGGTCCCAGTTGTGGGTGAGCTCCAGAAGCGGCGCACGGGTCTCCTTGGCGCCCGGCATGTCTTCCTGCCCGGCGAGGAAGATCAGGGTGAAGCGACCCTTTTCGCTCTCGACACGGCGGGTTTCCACCATTCCCAGCTTGTTGCAGTAGAAGTCGAGCGACGCGTCCACGTCGCTGACGCGAACCATCGTGTGCAGATAGCGCATTCGGTCTTGCCTCTCTTGTGGTGATGGCGCCGATGGTAGCGTGTTTGACCGGTGAGCCAACCCTTGCGGCGCAGAAAAAGCGACGACGGGAGACGGGTTCGGCCCCGGATCGGGCAGGGCGCTGCCGGCAGCCTGTGGCGCTGATATGTCTGTCGGAGCGGCATTGCAGACGGCGTCAGTTGGTGGCTGCAGCCGGCGCCGTTGTTGCTGTCGTCGCGGCAATAGAACGCCGCCATGTCTGGGCGACAACCGGCATATCCTTGGAAAAGCCCGCCGGTGGCCTTGCCCCGATCGGGCTCATTGATGCTAAGTTCGGCCATTGCGATTCGGATGGTGGAAGTACAGGCGGAACCCCGAATGCCGGACAGAATATCTGAAAACGCCGAGGACCGGGCCGGTCGGTCCGACAGCGCGGATGTCGGCCTGTCCGTCGTCTCGGGCCATATCAAATGGTTCGACGTCTCGAAGGGCTTCGGCTTCATCGTGCCCGACGACGGCGGCGCGGATATTCTCCTTCATGTCACCTGCCTGCGGCGCGACGGCCATGCGACGGCGCTCGAGGGCGCCCGCGTCGTCTGCGAGGTGCAGCAGGGCGAGCGCGGCCTGCAGGCGTTCCGGGTCCTGTCGATGGACCAGTCCACCGCCGTCCATCCCTCGCAGCTTCCGGCCCCGCGCACCCATTCGGTCGTCACCGCCAGCAGCGACCTCGTCTCGGCCGTGGTAAAATGGTTCAACCGCACCAAGGGCTACGGATTCCTGACGACCGGCGAGGGGACCGAGGACATCTTCATTCACATGGAAACCCTGCGCCGGTTCGGCATGACCGAGCTGCGGCCCGGCCAGGACGTGCTGGTGCGTTTCGGGCAGGGCGACAAGGGACGCATGGCGGCGGAGATCCATCCCGGGACGGGTCCCGTCCAGCCGCCGTCCCACTGAGTTGAGGCAGATCCGATGGCAATGAGACGCGCGATCCTGGCGGCCGGCTTTGCGGCGGCGGCCGTCGTCGTCGGGGCGGCCTATTACGCGGTGGCGGGCAACGGCCTGTCGACGGCGACGCTGGAGACGGCGACCGGGAGCCATGCCATCAAGGTCGAACTGGCGCAGACACCGGAGACGCGTGCCACCGGACTGATGAACCGCGAATCGATGCCGGCGGACCAGGGCATGCTGTTCGAGTTCGACGAGACCCGCCCGGTTGCCATGTGGATGAAGAACACGCTGATTCCCCTCGACATGCTGTTCATCGATTCGGACGGGGTGGTGAAGCGGGTGAAGACCAACGCCCAGCCGCTGTCGCTGGAGACGATCCCGTCCGGGGCGCCGGTGAAATACGTTCTGGAGCTGAATGGCGGCGCCGCGGCCCGCTTCGGCGTGGCCGCCGGGGACCGACTTCGTCACCCGATCATTCCGCAGCCTTGACTTCCCGACCATTGCCCGCCAAACCCCGCATCGACAGGCACGTCACCAGTGTCCGGAGCGTAGCGCAGCCTGGTAGCGCATCTGGTTTGGGACCAGAGGGTCGCAGGTTCGAATCCTGCCGCTCCGACCAATGGTCGACGGACACCGGTTTTTGACACGGGCGTGGCGAAGCCGCGCCGCCGCCGACGAGGCCCAGATGGTTGCGAGAATCTATCGTCCGACCCGTACCGCCATGCAGTCGGGCAAGGCGAAGACGCGCGATTGGATGCTGGTCTACGAACCCGAGCAGCCCAAGCGCGTCGAGCCCCTGATGGGCTATACCTCGTCCGGCGACATGCTCTCCCAGCTCAGACTCTCCTTCGAGACCCGCGAGCAGGCCGTCGAATACGCCGAGCGCAACGACATTCCGTACCGGGTCGAGGAGCCGAAGGAAACGCGGCGCCCGAAGATCGCCTATGCGGACAATTTCCGCTATGACCGGCGCCAGCCCTGGACACACTGACGGTCGAACCGTCCGTCCCGGCGCCAGGTCGCCTACGGCCCCGTAGCTCAGAGGATAGAGCACCGGCCTTCTAAGCCGATGGTCGCAGGTTCGAATCCTGCCGGGGTCGCCAGAACCACCGACAATACGCCTTACTGTTTCAATGCTTCGTCGCCAAAAGCGTGGATGAAGCCGTTGACGATGGCTGAAACCGCGCGCTCGGACACGTGCCGCGTCGTGCCGTCCTCTTCTCCGAAGAGATTTGGGTGGTATGCGCCGACCCATCGCACCATCTCGAAAGCCGGCCAGTAGTTCACGCCTGCATGCGCCCGCTTCAAAACGACATCGATTGCAGCCCGCAGCACAGACTTGGACACGCAGTCGGCAATAATCGCTGAATCGTACTCGAAAGTCGAGTAGAGCGGCACCGGCGATACGGTGAAAACGATGTTGATGTTGGGATTGCACCGACGCAAGCCTGCGATCACCGCTTCGATGTTGTCGGCGTTCTCTTCCACGGTCGTGGTTCTGAAATCGTTCGTTTTGAGCAGGTGCAGCGTGTTCTTGCCAGCCTGGGTGAGGTGGAAAAGGCCGGTGCGCTTGTCGAAGAAACCCGGTGCCACGCCGAGTGTGTAGATGATGGTGTTCGCACTCGTCAGTGTGGCGCGGAGCGTGTCCGGGGATGCGCCGAAATAGACTTTCAGCGTCTCTATGGTTTCCGGGCTGTAGCGATCGAGCGGATCATTGTTCACCCATTCGATCAAGGCGCGGTTCGCGAACGTGCTGTTGATCAGTTCGCCGAGGCCGAGTGCAGTCGTCTCGACCCCTCGATCCTTCAATGCAATGGCAATGTTGCCGGCAAAGCATGAACCCAAGGTCACGACTCTCGTGTCGCGGCCGATCGGGCGGGTGCCCGCAGCCTTCGTATTGTCCGCAAACTGCCGTGCGACCTCATCGAGGTCCTGGAATGCGGCATTCTGTACGGGCCACCGCGCGATTTTGCGCTTCGGCGCCGATGAATCCAGCCGTGTGAGTCCGTCGAGCATGTAGGCGGCACCGTTCAGGCGGTGGCTCTCGGCTTCCGTCACCGGCGCAAGCCTGACTGACTCGGTCAGATAGGCGCGGGCATCGTCCAGGCGCATCTCGGCAAGGATCAGCCCTTCACCGAGTCGCTCAAGCAGATGCGCCCGTGTCCGCTCGTCGAGCTGAACCGTCGCCGACGCCTTTTCAAGCGCCAACGCCGTCTCGAAGATCCCGACTGCTTCTGGCGAGCGTCCCTGGTAGCACAATGCCTCACCGAGCCAGACGTGAGCGGTCACGGACTCCGGATCGTCCTCGACGGCGGAACGGAACAGCCGTTCCGCAGCGACGATCTTGGAAACCTTGCCAGCGGCCCCGTGCAGCAGCGAGACACCTTTGGCGATAACATCGTCGGATACGGTCGCGGACGTCTGATCCTGACCGCTGGCGAGTGCCGTTGCTTCTGCTTCGGAAACAGCGGAAATCTTGACGCAGCTTACGGCGACCGATGCGGTCAGATCATGGGTGCTCTCGACGCCATGATCGGAGAGGCGTCCCGTGCGCAGCGCGTTGATATCCAGTTCCAGCAAGGGGCCGGCCTTGGCATTGTCCGCCGCCCGCAATCGCCAACGCTTGACAGCACGCATGTCCTCCATCGACACATGATAGCTTGTCTCTTCGCAATCCCAGCCGGTCATAGCCACGGTGAGGCTGTCGAGCGTTTCCCTGTCGATCCAGCCGACGAGATGAATCTCGACGTCGTAGCATGGCGATGCGGCGATCGCGGTGAAGAGCCGCGTCTGTGTGGCAGGGCCTAGCCAGCGTGCATAGCTGCCGTTCTGGATCTGGCGGACATGCCAGTTGTCCCCCTCGACGGTCTGACTGGCGTAGAGTTCGACAGCCGTGGGCAACGCCATCTCCGGAGCCTGCCCGACAGCTTCCCGGTGTTTGCGCCAGGCCTGCCTCGCCATCGTACGCAGCAAGTTGCTGCGTTTTGCGCAGAAGCGGCGATGGACTTCCTGATACAGAGCGACGTCGAACCGGTTGAGCTCCTCCAGTTGCCTCCTGACCGCCGGACTGAGGGCGTCCGTCGCCACGCGGCTCGCTGTCGTGTTGAAGCGGTTGTCACTTGGCCACGGAAGCCAGTCCAGCATCGTGCAGAGCATCTGCATCGAATCGTCGTAGGCGGCATGCACGCCGATCAGGTCGAAATCGTCGAGATGTGCCATCGCCAGACTGAAGTCCTGTTCGGTCACAGGATCGCTATGGCGCCAGTCATGCGCGAAGAAGCAGGTTTGATGATTGTCCGCGACCTGCCGGACGGCGGGGTCATCGATCCGGACGAACTCCTCGATAGGCCATCGGCGTGCAAGGTCGATCATCTGCTGCGCGCGCGTGTCCTCCACGTCTGCGTGGGCGCGCAGAAACCAGTAGTTGGACAATACCCGGTCGACCGGTTCGCGAACAATCGAGAACAGGAACCGGCTCGGAGGAAGCAGGAGCGTGTGATTGTATGCGTAGTGGCCGATCACCAGACGTTTGCCGGCAAAAGTCTCGGGCGTGAAATTGTCGAACTGTTCGGGGGACGCATTGACCGCCTCCGACAGGTCAAACCGGCTCAGAAGCTCCTGCGATATGGAATGGCCACCCACTTTGCCGATATGCATGAAACAAACGGGGGAGTTGGGAGTGTTTCCCGGTTCTGTCGTCATGCGATTCTTCGATCCGCTCTGAGGCCACCAGTGGCAGGCCAGGGTGACGTATTCACCGGGCGCGAATAGATGTGCCCGTATTTCGACGTGTCCACGAACCGCGACCTTGCCCGACACCTCGCGGTGACTTCAACCTTCAGATCGTGGATTGTCCGGTCCTTGAATGACCTCCGCATCACTCGCCTCGTTAGCGGGGGGCGAGATATCCGTGGGTTTCAAGATAGCGCATGATCTGGTCGGCCAGAACGTCCGGATCTCGTGTTCCTGCCTCCAGCCGGATCTCCGCCTGCTCGGGTGCCTCATAGGGGCTGTCGATGCCGGTGAAATCCTTGATCAGCCCGGCGCGGGCGCGCTTGTAGAGGCCTTTCGGGTCCCGCTGCTCGGCGATCTCCAGCGGGGTGTCGACGAAGACCTCGATGAATTCGCCGTCCTCGAACAGGCTGCGCGCCATCCTGCGGTCTGACCGATAGGGCGAGATGAAGGAGGCGAGGACGATCAGGCCGGCATCGACGAACAGGCGTGCCGCTTCCGCCACGCGGCGAATGTTCTCGACACGATCGGCTTCGGAGAAGCCCAGGTCGCGGTTGAGGCCGTGGCGCAGATTGTCGCCGTCGAGAAGATAGGTGTGCCGGCCGCGCGCAAAGAGGCTCTTCTCCACGAGATTGGCGATCGTTGACTTGCCGGCGCCGGAGAGCCCCGTGAACCAGATCACCGCCGGCTTTTGCCCCATGGCGGCCGCACGGCGCTGCTTGTCGAGATCGAAGGTCTGCCATCGCACATTGGGCGCATGGGAACGTTCGGTTTCGGCCATGTCGGCACCATCAATGTCGGCAGGCCGTGACCCGCTGGAAGGGCGATGCAGAACGCGCGGTCTGCAAGCCGGTTTTTTCCGTTCGCCGGCAGTGCCCGTTTCGAACGTCGTCGTGGCATCACCGCGTGCCGGATGGTTGCCGTCCGGTCAAGGAGATGCGGGACGCCAATCGCCCGGACAGCGGCGTTCGCCCGCTTCTCGGGACCGTTTCCGCGCCGGTTGCGGCGGGAAGGGCACAGCCGCAAAGCGGATCCGGGCGTATGATTGTTTTCGCACCCTTCACACTCCAGCCACCAACAATCTTCATCGGCTAGTGAGGCGGGTGTGGGCATCATCGACAGGCAGACACGCTTGGAGGCAGACGATGTTACAGGCACGCTCGACGATCCTGGTGGATCATTGCAAGGCGGCCATGGCGGGCGACTTTCGCCATCCGGCCAGTGTGATGAACATGCTGGGGATCGACTACGAATACGCGCAGGACGATCCGCGCGTGGACGTCCGCGTCTTCCATGGATGCACGAACGTCCCGCGGGGACTGCCGTCCTACGTCCGCGCCATCGGCTGAGCCGCGCCGCGGCCAGCCCGCAGGCCGGGTATTCAGCCAGGCCGGCCCCGCATCGGCATAGCGACGCGGGGCCTTGACGATCAGCGGCCGTGAACGGCGGCGAAGCCCGCTTCCATGTCCGCCTGCAGGTCGGCCACATCCTCGAGCCCGATCTGCAACCGGATCAGGCTGCCCGCGGCCGGTCCCTTCGCGATAGTCCGGTCGCCCAGCGACGCCGGCACGGCGAGACTCTCGTGCCCGCCCCATGAATAGCCGAGGCCGAAGACGCGCAGCGCGTCGAGAAAGCGCTCGGCCGCATCCGTATCCCCGTCGAGAACGAAGCCGAACAGGCCGCTCGCGCCGCTGAACTGACGCTGCCACAGGGCATGGTTGGGGAAGGAGGGCAGGGCCGGGTGCAGCACGTCGAGGACGTCGTCGCGACCTTCCAGCCATTGCGCCAGCGCCAAAGCGGACGACTGGTGCCGCTCCAGCCGAACGCCCATGGTCTTCAGGCCGCGCAGGACGAGATAGGTGTCGTCGGGCGCGCCGTTGACGCCGAGCTGCATCTGCGTGTCGCGGAGCTGGGCGAGGGTCGCCGCGTTCGCCGATACGCTGCCCATCATCAGGTCGGAATGGCCGCCCGGATATTTGGTCAGCGCATGGATCGACAGATCGACGCCATGCTCGAGCGGCCGGAAGAACAGCGGCGTCGCCCAGGTATTGTCCAGCATCGTCACGGCGCCGCCGGCATGGGCCGCCTCGCAGACCGCGGCGACGTCCATGATCTCGAAAGTGTTGGAGCCGGGTGCCTCGAGGAAGACGACCTTCGTTTCGGGACGCATCAGCCCGGCGATGTCCGCGCCGATATGCGGATCGTAATATTCGACGTCGACGCCCATCCGCCGCAGCGTGCCGTCGCAGAAGCGGCGGGTGGGGAAATAGACCGAATCGACCACCAGGCAGTGATCGCCGGCGGACAGGAACGCCAGCAACGGCACGGTGACGGCGGCCAGCCCTGACGGCACAAGGATCGTGCCCGCGGCGCCCTCAAGTTCGCTCAGCGCATCTTCGAGAACCTTGGTCGTGGGGGTGCCGGACAAGGCATAGCTGAACGGTGCCTTGGCTCGGTTCTTCAACTCCTTGGCGGTGGGAAACAGCACGGTGGAGCCGTGCACGACGGCCGGATTGACGAAACCATGCTGCGTGGATGGGTCGAACGGGCCGTGCGCGAGCTGCGTATTCACCCCCAGACGCGTGTTGCCGGGCTGCGCGGATCGAGTGCTCAATTGTTGGGCTTCCTGATTGTTTGCGAGACGTGGATTGCCGTAATCGTCAAAATCGGCGGGAGAAAAGCGTCACATGCTTGACCTGCACAAATTTATGACATGAGATCAAGCCGCCTCGTGAAGATGCGTTTGCGATGCGGCCTTGGCTGCATGGGTGCGTCTCTCAACGACAAAGAAAAGAATTGAACTGAAAACCATGCCTGGAAAGGTTTCCTGATGAAATTGAGACTTTTGACTGCCGTGCTGGGTCTGACCGTCGCCGGAGTGGCCGTCAGCGGTGCGTCCGCCCAGACGCTGCAGACGGTCAAGGATCGCGGCGTCCTGCGCTGCGGCGTCAACACCGGTCTGCCGGGCTTCGCCTCGCAGAACGATCAGGGTGCCTGGCAGGGTCTCGACATCGACTACTGCAAGGCAATCGCCGCCGCCGTCTTCGGCGACCCGTCCAAGGTCGAATATTCGCCGCTGTCGGCCGTTCAGCGCTTCCCGGCGCTGCAGAACAACGAAGTCGACGTTCTGGCCCGCAACACCACCTGGACGATGGACCGCGACACCACGCTGGGCCTGACCTTCGCCGGCGTGAACTACTATGACGGCCAGGGCTTCATGGTGAAGAAGGACCTCGGCGTGAACTCCGCGCTCGAACTGTCCGGCGCGACGGTCTGCGTGCAGAGCGGCACGACCACCGAGCTGAACCTGGCGGATTATTTCCGCACCAACAACATGGAATACAACCCGGTCGTCATCGAGTCCCAGTCGGACGTGAACTCGGCCTATGACAGCGGTCGTTGCGACGTGCTGACCACCGATGCGTCGGGCTTGGCGGCCTCGCGCCTCGAAATGGGCAATGCCGACGAGCACACCATCCTGCCGGAGATCATCTCCAAGGAGCCGCTCGGACCTGCCGTGCGCCAGGGCGACACCGAATGGTTCAACGTCGTCAAGTGGACGCACAACGCGCTGCTGAACGCCGAAGAGCTGGGCGTCACCCAGGAGAACGTCGAAGACATGAAGACCTCGGAGAATCCCGAGATCCGGCGTCTGCTCGGCGAAGACAAGAACTTCGGCGAGTCCATCGGCCTGTCGCAGGACTGGGCCGTGAACATCATCAACGCCGTCGGCAATTACGGCGAGATCTTCGAGCGCAACATCGGTGTCGATACGCCGCTGGAAATCGCCCGTGGCCAGAACGCCCTGTGGACCAAGGGCGGCCTGCAGTACGGCATGCCGATCCGCTGAGCTGATCAAGCCGGGCCGGGCGCGTCTTTCGCGTCCGGCTCGCCCGGCGTGGCCCGTTTGCCCCTTGCGGCCGCCGGGGATCGTCAACTTCCGCAACGCCCGGGAGCGTAGATGACCGTCGAAACCCATTCCGTGCCGCGTCAGGGCGGCGGGGCCAGTTTCCTGAACAATCCGACCGTCCGCAGCATCGTCATCCAGGTCGCCCTGGTGGTCGGTATCGCGCTCTTCACGTGGTGGATCGTCGACAACACGGCGCGGAATCTCGCAGCCGCCAACATCGCGTCCGGCTTCGGCTTCCTCGCCGAGCGGTCTGGCTTCGACATCGCCATCACGCCCTTCACCTATTCGAGCAATGCCACCTATGGGGACGCGATCCTCATCGGTATCGCGAACACGCTGGTCGTGGCGATCAGCGGCATCATCCTGGCGACCATCGTCGGCTTTCTCGTCGGCATCGGGCGCCTGTCGCGCAATTTCCTCGTCCGCTCGATCTCGACCGTCTATGTCGAGACCTTCCGCAACATCCCGCCGCTGCTGGTCATCCTGTTCTGGTACTTCGGCGTGCTGTCGGTTCTGAGCGGTCCGCGCGGCATCGACGAGAGTCCGGTCGGCGTCTATCTGACCAATCGCGGCCTGCAGATTCCGGCCATCCTGTTCGAACCGGTCGCCTGGGCCACCCTTGCGGCCTTCGCCGTCGGGACCGCGGCCACGATCCTCTATGCGCGGCGCAGCAAGAAGCATCAGATGGCCACGGGCGAGCGCCGGCCGGTGCTGTGGCCGGCCATCGGCATGATCGTCGGCCTGCCGCTGCTGGTCTTCGTGGCCACCGGTATCCCGGCGACGCTGGAGTTTCCGACCGCGACGCGCTTCAACCTCGCCGGCGGCATCCAGATCCGGCCGGAATTCATCGCCCTGTGGCTGGCCTTGTCGATCTACACCGCGGCCTTCGTGGCGGAGATCGTGCGTGCCGGCATCCTGTCCGTCTCCAAGGGACAGACCGAGGCCGCCTCGGCGCTCGGGCTGACGCGCGGCAAGCTGCTGCGGCTGGTCGTCGTGCCCCAGGCATTCCGGGTGATCATTCCGCCGCTGACCAGCCAGTATCTCAACCTGACCAAGAACTCGTCCCTCGGACTGGCGATCGGCTATCCCGAACTCGTCGCCGTCGGCTCGACCGTCCTCAACCAGTCCGGCCAGTCCATCGAGGTCGTGGTGATCTGGATGACGGTGTATCTCGGCCTCTCCATCACGGTGTCGCTCATCATGAACTGGTTCAACGCCAAAATGGCGCTCGTCGAGCGATGATCGGGGGCGAATAGATCATGGAAGAACAAGTCGCCCGTTTCGTTTCCACCGAGGAAAAGCTGCCGCTGCCGCCCCCGCCGAGCGAGGTCGGGTTCATCGGCAATGTCCGCCGCAACCTCTTCGCGACGCCGCTCGACAGCGTCCTCAGCGTGATCGCCGGCGCGTTCATCGTCTGGGCCGCGATGAACATCTTCAACTGGGCCTGGCTCGACGCCGTCTTCACCGGCAGCGATCGCACTGCGTGCCTGGTCGAGGGCGGTGGCCATGGCGGCGCCTGCTGGGCCTTCGTCAGCGCCAAGTTCGGCCAGTTCATGTACGGCGTCTATCCGTTCGGCGAACGCTGGCGCATCGACGTCACGGTGGTGCTCCTGGCACTGCTGGTGGCAGGGCTGGCGATCCCGCGGGTGCCCCACAAGCGCCTGAACGCGATCCTGCTGTTCGCGGTGTTCCCGTTCGTGGCGCTGGTGCTCCTGACCGGCGGCGAGTTCCGCTTCGCCGGCGGCACGGTGGCGCTGGTCTTCCTGGTCGCGGCCGTTGCCACGCTGAGCAGTGTCCTCGCCAAGCCCGACGTCGACATCTCGCAGATGCCGGTCAAGATCGCCGCCGGCCTCGCAGGTCTGGCTCTTCTTTTGCTGCTGGTTTCGGCGGCGTTGGATCCGGATCTGTTCCGCTTCCTCGGCTACCGGTTCTCGATCCTCTCGGTCGCCGCGTTCTTCGCGTCGCTGGCGGCGATCGCGCTGGCGGTCTGGGCCGGCTTCCGTGCCGGGTCCGAGGGGGCGGGCGTCTTCGGGCTCCTGGTTCCGACCCTTGCGGCGCTGGCCTTCATGGTGCTGATGACCGGCGACTTCGGGCTCCGGCCGGTCCCCACCAATCTGTGGGGCGGCCTGATGGTGACCCTGGTCGTGGCGGTCAGCGGCATTGCCGCGTCACTGCCGCTGGGTATCCTGCTGGCGCTCGGCCGGCGGTCGTCGATGCCGGCGGTGCGGCTGTTCTGCATCGTGTTCATCGAGTTCTGGCGCGGTGTGCCGCTGATCACCGTCTTGTTCATGGCGAACTTCATGCTGCCGCTGTTCCTGCCGGAGGGCGTGACCTTCAACCAGCTCCTGCGGGCGCTGGTCGGCGTGGCGCTGTTCTCGGCGGCCTACATGGCCGAGGTCATCCGCGGTGGCCTGCAGGCCATCCCGAAGGGACAGTATGAGGGCGCCGATGCCATGGCGCTCACCTATTGGCAGAAGATGCGGATGATCATCCTGCCGCAGGCGCTGACGCTGGTGATCCCGGGGATCGTCAACACCTTCATCGGCCTCTTCAAGGACACCAGCCTCGTCTACATCATCGGCCTGGCCGACCTTCTGGGCACGGTCCGGCGCGGCTTCAACGATCCCGACTGGATCACCCCCACCACACCGGCGACCGGCCTGGTCTTCGCCGCGTTCATCTACTGGCTGTTCTGCTTCTCCATGTCGCGCTACTCGATCTACACCGAGCGGCGACTGGATACCGGACACAAAAGCTGAAGGAATCTCCCATGGCCGTCGACATCGACACCAAGCCGGGCAATGCAGACCGCATGGCTATCTCCGACGAGATCGCGGTCGAGCTTCTGGGCGTCAACAAGTGGTACGGGGAATTCCACGTGCTGCGTGACATCAACCTGACCGTGCGCCGCGGCGAACGGATCGTCATCTGCGGGCCGTCGGGCTCCGGCAAGTCGACGATGATCCGCTGCATCAACCGGCTGGAGGAACACCAGAAGGGCACCATCACCGTCGACGGGATCGAGCTGACCAACGATCTGAAGAAGATCGACGAGGTGCGCCGCGAGGTCGGCATGGTGTTCCAGCACTTCAACCTCTTCCCGCATCTGACGATCCTGGAAAACTGCACGCTGGCGCCGATCTGGGTCCGCAAGATGCCCAAGAAGAAGGCCGAGGAGGTGGCGATGCACTACCTCTCGCGGGTCAAGATCCCCGAGCAGGCCCACAAATATCCGGGCCAGCTCTCCGGCGGCCAGCAGCAGCGCGTGGCCATCGCCCGCTCGCTGTGCATGAGCCCGAAGATCATGCTGTTCGACGAGCCGACCTCGGCGCTCGATCCCGAGATGATCAAGGAAGTGCTCGACGTCATGGTCGGGCTGGCGGAAGAGGGCATGACGATGCTGTGCGTCACCCACGAAATGGGCTTCGCGCGGCAGGTGGCCAATCGCGTCATCTTCATGGATGCGGGTCAGATCGTCGAGCAGAACGAGCCGGAGGCGTTCTTCACCAATCCCGAGCACGAGCGCACCAAGCTCTTCCTGTCGCAGATCCTGCACTAGCACACACCCTGACACAGCGCGGCCGGCATCGGCCGCGCAGCGGGCCGATGGAGCAGGGCGGACGGCGCCGGCCTGCCCGGCGCCGTTCCTCCGTCACGGCAAGGGAACCTGATTGTGATCAGTCCGTTGGTGCATATCTGACCCGAGGGGATGCGCCATTGTCTGAACGATCGAGCGAGGGGCGTGAAGACAAGCGTTCCACCACCCTGTCCCCGACGATCGGCCTCGTCACCAACCAGCATATCGAAGCCGGCCCGCGCTGGGCGGTGATCGGCATCTTCTTCATCCTGTTGTTCGGGGCGCTGTATCTGACGGCGAGCTTCGTCCTGCCGGTGATCATCGCGCTGCTCTTCGCGCTGGTGATGAGCCCGGTGGTGCGGTTCATGAGGAGGCGGCTGAAGATCTGGGAGCCGATCTCGGCCTTCTTCCTCGTCGTCGGCGCACTGGTGACGATGGTGCTCGGCTTCTACATGCTGAGCGACCCCATCACGAACATCGTCAACGACGCGCCGCGCTACGCCGCCGCCGTGGACCAGGAACTGCGCTCGGTGCAGGAGCGGTTCGCCCGGCTGGAGGCGGCACAGCAGAATGTCGAGCAGGCCGCGGGGCGGAATGCCCCCAATGACGGCCAGCCCGACGAGGTCGTCGTCAAGAACCCCGGGCTCCTGGACAATGTGACCACCGCCGCGCCGCAGATCGTCGCCTCGGTGGGCTTCTCGCTGGTCTTCCTGTTCTTCCTGCTGGCGTCGGGCGACCTCTTCTACCAGAAGCTCGTCCGCGCCATGCCGACCCTGTCGGACAAGAAGCGGGCGCTCAACATCGCCCACGAGATCGAGCGCGAGCTGTCGCGCTACCTGTTCACGATCACGCTGATCAACGTCACTCTCGGCCTCACCATCGGCACGCTGCTCTGGTGGGTCGGCATGCCGACGCCGATCATCTTCGGCGCGCTGGCGACGTTGTTGAACTTCATCCCCTATATCGGCGCGCTGATCGGCATGTTCCTCGTCGGCGTCATCGCGCTGGCCGAGTTCGGCAGCCTGTCCAACGCGCTGGCGCCGGTGCTGGTCTATCTCGCCTGCACGACGGTGGAGGGGCAGCTCGTGACGCCGATGATCGTCGGCCGCCGGCTGGAGATGAACGCAGCCGCGGTCTTCCTCTCCGTGGCGTTCTGGGGCTGGATCTGGGGCGTCGTCGGCATGTTCCTGGCGGTGCCGGTGATGGTCGCTCTCAAGGTGCTGGCGAGCTATGTCGAGCCGCTCGGACCCTTCGGCGATTTCCTGTCGGTCGGTTCGAAACGACCGACGAACGACGACGACGACTGACGGGCTTCGCGGCGGGGCGGTCCGTCCCCATCCCATCATTGCGGATACGAAAAAGGGCGGCCCGAGGGCCGCCCTTTCTTTGTTCGGGTGTGACCGTTCAGCCTAGCGCTGGGCGGTGTTGACCGGCTTGACCAGCGGAGTGATGCGCCGGACGGTGACCCGCCGGTTCTCGCGGTTCTCCGCCTGCGTATCGACCTTCAGGTCCTGCTCGCCATAGCCCTGGGTGACGAGGTTCTCCGGCGGCACGTCGAAATACTGGGTCAGTGCCGTGGCGACGCCGTCGGCGCGCCGGTCGGAGAGGGCGAGATTGGCCCGCTCGCTGCCCACCGCGTCGGTATGGCCTTCGATCAGGAAGGTCTCGTCCGGGTTCTCGGCAATGACCCGTGCGATGGCATCGGCCAGGGCCTGCAGGTCGCCGACTTCCTCCTGGGTGATCTCCGCCGACCCGAAGTTGAAGTTGATCGTGCTGAGATCGATGCGGCGCACCTTGTCCCGCACGCGCTCCGACCGGCGGACCTCGTTGAGGGAGTAGATGCGGTCGACGGTCTCGACCGGCGGGGCGACGATGGTCCGGTAGTAGAGCTCCTCGTCGGGATCAGTCACGTCGACGATATAGTCCTCGCGCGGGATGCGCAGATCGAGCGGCGGCAGGTCGGCGCCGACGTCGCTGTAGTAATAGTCGTCCTGACGCTCGTCATCCTGATACGGATCGTAGAACAGGACGACTTCGCTGCCGTCCGGCATGATGCGCGAGCGGCGCACGACGTCGCCGTAGCGGTTTGTGATCGTGACCACCTGGACGCCGTTCGGGCGGACCACCGTCTCGCGGGTGCGATCGCCGCGCAGGCGGTCATAGTAACGCTCCTGCGCATCGACCGCGATGCGGTCGTCGTCATTGCCGCGGATGAAATAGGCCGCAGCTCCGCCGGCGAGCGCCCCGACGGCACCGGCGCCGACGATCGACAGGATGTCGCGATTGCCGACGCGGTCGACGACTTCGACGCCTGGCGGCAGCGGCGCCTGCTGGTTGACGGTGGTGTTGTTCACGACGGTGTTGTTGGTGGTCGTGCTGTTGTTGATCACCGTATTGTTCGTCGTGGTGCTGCCGGCACTGCCGTCCGCCGCCGCGGCGTTCGGCGCCTCGATCCGTTCGCCTTCCTCGGCGGTGATCGGGGTCACCTCGACCGGCTCGGCGAGCTGCTGGACGCGGGCATCGCTCGCGGCGACGCCGCCTTCCGGCACGGCCTCGGTCTGGACGGATTCGTCCACCGCTTCCGGCTGCGATTCCGGAGCGGTCGGCTCGGGTTGCGCGGCGGTCTCGGCGGCGGGCTGTTCTTCGGCAGCGGGCTGCTGGTCGGCCGCAGGCTGCTCCCCGGTTGCCGCATCGGCCGGCTGGTCAGGCGACGTTTCCGCCGGCTGTCCGGCGGTGTCGGCCGCGGGCGCAGCGTCATCGGTCGGCGCAATGGTGTCGCCGTCCGTGGTCTCCGGCTCCGCTGCCTCGGCAGGTGCCTCGGCGGCCGGCTCGGCCGACGTGGCGTCGGTATTCTCCGCCGCTGGCGCTTCGGGCGCGACGTCCTGAGGCGCGGCTTCCGCCGCAGGCTCGGACGGGGCTTCGGGTTCGGCGGCGGGCTCCTCTACCGGCGTCTCGGCGGTCGGTTCGCTGGCCTGCGGCTCGGCTGCAGGAGCCGCTTCCTCGACGGGTTCCGCCGGGACTTCGGCCTCGACCGGGGCCGCTTCCTCGACAGCCGGCTCAGGCTCGGCCTCCGGTGCTTCGGCCTGGGGCTCTTCAGCCTGAGGTTCATCGGCGGGGGCTTCGGCTGCCGGCTCCGGTGCCGGCGCGACGGGGTCTGCCGGCGCTTCGGCCGGCGGTGCCTCGGGTTCCGGTGCCGGCTCGGCCGGCGGCTCCTCGACGGGAGCGGGCTGCGGCTCGGCGGCGGGTTCCTCGACCGGCGCGGCTTCCTCTACCGGGGCGGGTTCCTGTGCAGCCGGAGCTTCGGCCTCAGGGGCCGCGTCCTGCGGCAGCAATTCCTCGGCCTGCGCGACGCGGATAGTCGCCGCCTCCTGCGCGTAAGCGGCGATGGGCCCTGAGAGGGCTGTCGAGGCCGCCAGCGCGGCGACACCGACGAACCTGCCGGTCCTGTTACTTTTCGGCATGTAAATGACCTTTTCGAAACCGTCCCTTGCAGCATTGAGAGGTCGCACGGCCGGTTTCGCGGTCCGGTGCCAGTCCTCCCGCCCGCCATGGCTACCGGCCTGCTGGCCGGTGCACCCATGTCGAGGCGAGGCAGGAACGTTCCACCGGTGCCGCTGTTCCGCGACGGGCGCTGTCCGGCTGATTAATCCCTGGGCGGGCGCCAGTCGTAGAGCCAGGCGAGATCGCCGGCGAGGCTGGCCGCCGAGCGCGATGCCAGCACCGCATTGCGGCCGAGGCTGAGCGGAAACGGCAGGTGATAGACGAAGCGGTGAAAGTCGACCCGCGACCGTACCTTGTCGATCCGTGGCCGCCGCTCTGTCTCGTAGCCGCGAAGCGCGATGCTCAAGTCCGTGGCGCGGTCGAGATGGGCGGCCAGCACCGCCGCATCCTCGATGGCCATGGCCGCGCCCTGCGCCGCATAGGGCAGCATGGCGTGCCCCGCATCGCCGATCAGGACCAGGCGGTCATCGAGATGGCGCCAGGGCCGTGCGCCGGGCACCGCTTTCAGCGGCCAGGCGGTGAAACCGTCCACTGACGCGATCAGGCCGCCGAGCCGCCGGTCCCATTTCGAGAAGCGTGCCGGAAGGTCTGCCGGGTCCGCCGAAGCGCCCGCAGGCTCGATGAGGACGAGATTCGTCTCCCTGCCGCCTGCGATGGGGTAGGCCACCGCATGACGCCGTGGCCCCAGCCAGGCTTCGATACCGGCAGGCGGCATGGTTGCGCCGTCGGCAACACGGCCGCGCCAGGCGAGGGCGCCCGTCGTCGTCGATCCGCCCAGGCCAAGCCGCAGGGCCGTGGGCGAGTTCACGCCGTCCGCGGCGATGACCAGCGGCGCCTGCAGGATTTCGGTGCCGCCCGAGCTGATGGCTTCGACGCGTAGATCGGCGCCGTCCCGTGCGATGGCGCCTATGTCTAGGCCGAGTCGTAGATCGATCCGGCTCGAGGCTGCAGCGGCGCGTACGAGCCACGCCTGGAGATCGGCGCGGTGAATGGAGAGGTAGGGCGTTCCGTCGGCCGAACTGACCGGCACCGACGCAATTGAAAGTCCGGTCCGGGCGGCATGCAGGGTGACGGTTTCGGCCACCGTGCCGCGCGCCTTCAGATCGTCCAGATCGCCGAGACGGGCGAGAACCCGGAGCGCATTGGGCGATAATTGCAGGCCAGCCCCGACCTCTTCCAGCCGGGGGGCACGCTCGACGACGATGGAGGGGCGATCGCGGCGCGCCAGTTCCAGCGCCATCGTCAGGCCGGCCATGCCGGCACCGATGATGACGACCGGCCGCGTCCGGTCGATGGCGCCTATGTCAGGCGGCCTTCTCTTCGAACTGGCAGCCGGGGGGAATCGTGTCCCAGCCCTTCAGCGAGGAATTGTAGCGGTAGAGGGTCGAGCAGTAGCTGCAGACCATCTCACCCTCGTCGCCCATGTCGAGATAGACATGCGGATGGTCGTGCGGCGGGTTGGCGCCGCAGCACATGAATTCGTTGACGCCGACCTCGATCAGATCATGTCCGGCATCGTTCTGGAAATGGGGGATCGTGTGCCCGGCCATTGCGGCTCGCCCTCGGCTCGGTTGCGCTATGGCGCGGACCATAATGGCGCCGGTCGCGAATGAACAGGGGGTGGCGAAACCTCCGTCATGGCTCTAATGCGCCTGTGACGTCCGATCGGAAAAACACGAGAATGGCAGCCATGGACACCTTCACCAGCGACGGTCTGCAACTGGCCTTCACCGATACCGGCGAGCGCGACCGGCCCGCCGTGCTGCTCGTCCACGGCTTCGCCTCGTCGATGCGGGTGAACTGGATCGACACGGGCTGGGTGAAGACCCTGAACGAGGCCGGCTACCGCGTCGTCGCCTTCGACCATCGCGGCCATGGCCAGAGCGCCAAGCCGCAGGACGAGGCGGCCTACACGCCGCAGAAGATGGCCGGCGACGTGGTCAAGCTGCTCGATCATCTCGAGATCGGCGAGACCGTGATCTTCGGCTATTCCATGGGGGCGCGCGTGTCGGCCTTCACCGCGCTGGCGGCGCCGGAGCGGATCTCGAGGATCGTTTTCGGCGGTCTCGGCATCGGCCTCGTCGAGGGTGTCGGCGACTGGGATCCGATCGCCGCGGCGCTGCTGGCACCGTCCCTCGACGACGTCACCGATCCGCGCGGGCGCATGTTCCGGGCCTTTGCCGACCGCACCCGCAGCGACCGGCACGCGCTGGCCGCCTGCATCTCCACCTCGCGGCAGGAACTGACCGAGGCCGAGGTCGGGCAGATCGCCCAGCCGACATTGATCGGTGTCGGCACCACCGACGACATTGCCGGTTCGCCCGACGCGCTCGCCGCGCTGATGCCGAACGCCCGGGTCTTCGCGATCGAAGGCCGGGACCACATGCTCTCGGTTGGCGACCGCACCTTCAAGGCGGAGGTCCTGCGCTTCCTGGGCGCAGCCGCGTGACCACACGGCGTATGGAATGGGCGGGGGCCGGCGGCCATCGTCTCGTCGCCGACCGTCCGGTGGCGGACGGCCATCCGGTGCTGCTGCTGCATGGCGGCGGGCAGACCCGGCAGGCCTGGTCGCATGTCGCGGGCCTTATGGCCGGACGCGGCCTGTCGCCGATCGCCGTCGATCAGCGCGGCCATGGCGACAGCGAATGGATCGCCGGTGGCGGCTACAGCTTCTTCGATTTCGGCGCGGATGCCGGCACGCTTGCCGATGCCATTGCTCGTGAGACGGGGGCCAAGCCCGTGGCGGTCGGCGCGTCGCTGGGTGGCATCGCCAGCCTGCTAGCGCAGGGCGAGGCTGACCGCTTCGCCGCGCTGATCCTCGTCGACGTGACGCCGAGCCTCAACGAGGACGGCGTTGCCCGCGTCCACCGCTTCATGACCGAGCGGCTGGCCGACGGCTTCGCCAGCCTCGAGGAAGCGGCGGAGGCGGTCGCCGCCTATCTGCCGAACCGGCGGCCCTCGGGATCGTCGAAGGGACTGGCCAAGAACCTGCGGCGCTCTGCGGATGGTCGCTATCGCTGGCACTGGGACCCGGCGTTCATCGACGGCCCGAACAGCGTCGCCATGCGCCGGGACGCGGCGCGCACGGCAATGATCGCCGCGGCGCAGGCCCTGACCATTCCAACGCTTCTGGTGCGCGGCGGCCGTTCGGACATGGTCACGAGTGCCGAGATCGACGAATTCCGGGCCCTCGTCCCCGCGGCCGAGTTCGTCGACATCGCCGGTGCGGGGCATATGGTGGCGGGCGACCGCAACGACGTTTTCGGCGACGCGATCCTCGACTTTCTCACCCGGCACGGCTTTGCAACGCCGGCTGGCTGATGCGCGCACCGAGCCCCCGCAAGGGCCGATCGCGCCGCCGGAACGCAGCGTTCCGCCGCCGCGGCTTCCCCTGACGGCCTCGCGCGCCTATCTTTGACACTGACCAGGCGCCGTTTCGGCGCATCCCGACCGGGAGACTTCCATGAGCAGCATGAGCTCGCATTCCCACGAGACCCTCCAGGCCGTCGATCCGATCTGGGCCCAGGTCCGGCTGGAGGCGGAGGACGTCGCGGCGCGTGAACCGGTTCTGTCCGGCTTCGTCTATCCGACGATCATCAATCAGCGCAGCCTGGAAGCGGCGCTGATTCACCGCGTCTCGCAGCGGTTGGACCATCCGGATCTGCCGGCGGTGACCATCGCCCAGGCCTTCGCCGACATGCTGGATGCCGACGACAGCTTCCGCGCGACGCTCCGGACCGACATCCAGGCGGTCTACGACCGCGATCCGGCATGCGAGCGCTATCTGGAGCCGCTGCTCTACTTCAAGGGCTTCCACGCCATCCAGACGCACCGGCTGGCCCACTGGCTGTGGAACGCCGGGCGGCGCGACTTCGCGCTCTATCTGCAGGCGCGCTCCTCGGCGGTGTTCCAGACCGACATCCATCCGGCCTCGCGCATGGGCCGCGGGATCTTCCTCGATCACGCGACGGGGCTGGTCGTCGGCTTCACCGCCGTGATAGGCGACAACGTCTCGATTCTTCAGGACGTCACGCTCGGTGGCACCGGCAAGGAATTCGGCGACCGCCATCCGAAGATCGGCAGCGGCGTCCTGATCGGGGCAGGTGCGAAGATCCTCGGCAATATCCGCGTCGGCGAGTGCTCGAAGATCGCGTCGGGTTCGGTGGTGCTGAAGGAAGTGCCGCCGCACACCACCGTGGCCGGCATTCCCGCGCGGGTCATCGGATCGGCCGGCGATTGCGACGAGCCGGCCCGGGCGATGGACCAGTGCTTCGAACGGAACGACTGAGCGGCGTCCGAGGATTGAAACGAGTGACCGGCGCCTAGCTACAGGCGTCCCAGACGATCCAGGAGAATGCTGTGAAGCCCGACGAAATCCGCAAGCTCGAAGCCTACCTCAGGAGCAGCTTCAAGACCGCCGACATCAAGGTCCGCGCGCTGCCGAAGAGTGCCGACTCGGCGGAAGTCTATCTCAACGACGAATTCGTCGGACTGCTCGCGAAGGATACCGAGGAGGGCGAATTGTCCTACCACCTCACCATGACGATCCTGGACATCGACCTCGAGTAGACGTCCCGACGAATCGACCCGGCAAACGAAAGAGCCGGCCGTGAAAACGGCCGGCTCTTTTGTGTCTGTCAGGCCCCGCGCCGGGCTCGCCTCAGCGAACGCTGCCGACCAGGAGGTTGCGGTCGTCGGCGATGGCCACCCATTTGCCGGCGTTCCGCTCGGACTGGCGCTTGAGATACTGGTAGTCGGTGTCGGTCCACGCCAGAACGCGGTCGTCGAGATTGTCGAGAACGTAGTCGCCCTGGTCGGTGCGCACGGTCAGCACGGCATGGCCTTCGCCGTTGGGCTGGCGCACCACGGTGATCAGCACCGCCGAGGTCGGAATGCCGGCCCGCTCCAGCATGTACTGCTTGAGCAGAACGAAGTCTTCGCAATCGCCCTGGACGGTCGGATAGGACCAGAGCTCCGGCACGCCGTGCATTTCCGCATCGGTGCGCGGGAAGATGTTGGTGTTGACCGCCGTGTTGATCTCGACGATCTGCGCCCAGACTTCGCGGGTCAGCTTGACCACGGCAACAGAGGCGTTGCGGGTACAGGTGCTGGGGTAGCTCTTGCAGAACTCGTAATGGCCGACCGGCTGGGAGGTCTGGCTGGTCGTGGCCATGGCGGGGGCCGCTGCGGCGCTCGTCGTCCCCGCGCCCATGGCGAGGAGGAGCCCTGCTGCGATCGCAACCTGCTTGATGACGTTCTGCATGTGCTTTCTCCTCGTTCGTGAGGAGACAATGCGCGTTCCATTTTACTTTGAAGCGAAATGTAGTCACCGCATTTGCATCGAATTTTAGGCGGTTTGTTACCGGGTATACTTTCGTGATGCTGAAGCTGTCAGGCCAAATTGCAGCGTCGTCGTTTGCCTTTCGGCAACCACGCTGGCGGGGCCGGAAACTTGCGCAGACGCGTCAGGGTGGCGGACAGCGGGGTGGCTGCGCCCGGGACGGGTCGCCAGGCGCCGGGCCCGTCGGAGCTTTCGATCGTGGGATCTGGACGGGAAAGCCGGAATCCGAGGGGATTGCAAGCGGGACAGCACTGGCTCCGGGCCGCATGGGAGACGCCGCACTGGGGATGCCGGCAGGGTCGTCGGTCTTAGGAACCGCGTCGGTGCGTGCATGTTCGCCAGGACCCTGCGACGGGTGCAGCCGGCCGCTTGCAGGCGCGTCAGCGCCTTCGAGAGTGTCCTCGGCTGTTAACGGAGCGCGGCACAGCGCTTTCCGCCCGCCAAAAAAACTTCGGCCACGGACGAAAAAATCGTCCGTGGCCGAAGATGTGCCGGGAGCAGCCGCCGGATGGCGGCCGCCTGTTCGTCTGGATCAGGCGTCGAAGCGGCCCGAAGCGTGGGCCAGCATCGTGTAGACCTTGCCGGTGTCCGAGGTGAGGTAGGTCCGGCTGCGGGCATTGTCCGGGTCGCTCTTGGCGATGTCGGCCAGAAGCGTCTCGAAGTCGCCAATATAGCGATCGACCGCGGCACGGAACTCGGTGTCCCGCTGATATTTGCGCCGGATCTCGTCGAAGGTCTGCTGCCCCTTCATCGTGTAGAGGCGGCGGGTGAAGACGTTGCGCTCACCCTTGCGATAGCGCTCCCACAATTCGATCGACGCCTTGTGGTCGATCGCCCGGGCGATATCCACCGACAGCGAGTTCAGGGATTCCACCACATGGTCGGGCGAACGGCCTTCCGGCGCCGTCGGGTTGCGGTCCTGGCCCGCGGCAGGTGCCGCCGGCTGGACGGGAGCGTTGTCGTCCTCATCCTGCGACGCGCGGCGCAGAAGGTCGGAGACCCAACCGCCGGGCTCACTTGTTCCGCGATCGGCGGCTGGTTCGCTGCGCGCAGCGCTCGGTGCCGGTGCGGCAGGACGGGCCGGAGCACGCAGCGGTGCCGCGGGGGTGCGTTGCTGGGCCGGTGCCGGTGCGGGACGGGCCGGGGCCTCGCTCCGCGGCTCGGCGGCCGGCGCCTGCGCACGCGGCGGCGTGTCGTAGTTCGAGCCACGCAG
This sequence comes from Aurantimonas coralicida DSM 14790, assembly GCF_000421645.1. GTDB lineage: Bacteria > Pseudomonadota > Alphaproteobacteria > Rhizobiales > Rhizobiaceae > Aurantimonas > Aurantimonas coralicida. The sequence continues at coordinate 158,296 of NZ_ATXK01000004.1, forward strand.
ATCATGCGCCAGATTGCCGTCGGTCATGAAGGACGCAGCGATCTGGTCTTCCACATCCTGCTCTTCCTCGGCGGTGAACACCGGAGCCTCGGGCTGGCGTGCCACGGCGGCCGCTGCCGACTGCCGCGGTGCGGACTGGCTGTAGCTCGGCGCCGCGGTCCTGGCCCGCGGCTCGGCGGGTGCCTGGCTCCGCTCGGGGCCACGGCTCGACACGTCGAAGGCACGGCCCGAATGTGAGACGACATCCGACAGGTCCCGCAGGGCGCGGATCTGGTCGGCGACAGCACGGCGCATGGCCTCGGAGCTCTCGCGCGCCTCGTCCGGCAGCTCGAACACGCCGCGCTTGATGTCGGCGCGCGCCGTTTCCAGCTCCTGGCGGATTTCCTCGGCAGTGCGACGGATCTCCGCGGTCGCGCCGTCGAAGCGCGCGCTGGCGTCCTCGATGACCGACTGGATTGCCTGACGCATGGCCTCGGCGGTGGCGCGGGAGCGCTCCTCGGTGGTCTGCAGCTGACGGTCCGCCTCGACCAGCGTTTCGCCCATCTCGGTCGACAGACGCGAGGAGATGAGGCGCGAACGCTGCTCGGTGCGATCGAACAGGCCGCCCATCAGTTCCTCGAAGGAATGGAGCAGCGAGCCGATCTCCTCGGAGCGCTTGACGAGACCTGCCGACAATTCCTCGATGCCGCCATGGCCGGCTTCGAGGGTCGCGCGGAGGTTGGCTTCGCCGGTCTCGATGAGGCGGACTGCCTCGCCGAGAACCGTTCCGTGATCCTGGAAGCGGTCGGCGATCGCCGAGACCTTGGAGAAGGCCGTCATGGACAGCTTGTCGAGACGTTCGACGTTGCTCTCCAGAAGGCGCGACGACAGCGAGATCGAGTTGGACGCTTCCTCCGTCTCCTGGCTGAAGCGGGCGCCGGATTCGCGCAGCGTTTGATCGATCGCGCCGAGGTTCTCGACGGCCTCGTCGACCAGCCCGCGCAGCGAGCCGCTGGTCTGGGACAGCCGGCCGACCAGCGAACCGATCTCCTGCTGCAGGCTGTCGCGGATGTCCGACACGGCGCCGACGGCGCTGGCGGTCTTCTCCTCGAAGCTGCCGATGATGTCGCCGGACGAGCGATTGAGGGTTTCCACCACTTCGCTCGCACGGCGGCCGAGGGCCGAGACCAGCGCCGCATTTTCGCTACGCAGCTTGTCGGACGCGTCGCGCGTCGTCGTCTCGATCATCCGGGCGAGTTCGGTGCCATTCTCGCCGAGGCGCTCGAATACCGGCCGAGCTTCCTCGTCGAGGATGCGGCTGATTTCGGCGCTGCGCGAGCTGAGCAGGGTCGCCAGGGTGCGGGTCCGCTCGTCGATATCCTCGCCCATGACACGGGCCCGGGCTGCGATGATGCGGTCGGCTTCGCCCATGCGGGTCGACAGGTCCTGGCCCAGCGAGCCGGCACTGTCGAGAAGCTCCTGGCGGGCCCGCTCGGTCTCGAGCTGGATCGCGGCGGAGATCGACGCGAACTGGGTGGCCAGTTCACCGCCCTGGGCGAGCATCAGCTCGCGGGCGCTCTCGGCATCGCGGCTGAGGGTCTGGGAGGCGTTGTCGACATCGCCGCGCAGCTGCGTTGCCACGGCGTAGACGCCGTCACGCATCGACTGCGAGGCATTGGCCAGCTCGTCGCGGATGAGGCGGGTCGCCTCTTCGAGTTCGCCGCGCAGGGCGTTGCTGGCCAGCATCTCCGAGAGCTGCGTCGTGACGCCGCCAAGCTCCTCGCTGAAGCGCTCGGCACGCTCTTCCAGGGTCGCGGCGACCCGTTCGGTTTCGCCGCGGATCTGGTAGGAGGCGCCCGAGAGGCGGCGGGTGAAGCCTTCGGTGTTCTCGCGCAGCGCCACTTCGGCCGCTTCGGTCATCTCGCGCATGCGCGCCGTGGCCGCCTCGACCTGCTCGGCGATCGCGCCGGCATCGGAGACGAAGCGCTGGCGGCTTTCGTCGCCGGCCGAGCGGATCTGCTCGCTGGCCTCGCCGAACTGGGCGGCGAAGTCGCGGGTGTTGCGCTCGAACTCGCTGGCGATGGTGGTGGTGATGCCGGAGAGGCTGTCGGCGAGCGCGACGCGCTGCCCGGCAAGGCTCTCGCGGACTTCTTCGGTCTCGCTGCGCAGGGTGCCCGAGATCTCGGTGATCGAGCGGGCCAGTTCCTCGGCTTCGGTAGCGAAGCGCGAACGCGACTGCTCCGACAGGGAACGGATGACCTCGGCGGCGCCGCTGATGTTCTCGGCGATCCGGCCACCTTCGCCGACCAGCGTGCTGCTGGCTTCGGCCGCGCGGCCCGCCAGATCGTCGGCGAGGGATGCCAGCCGTTCGGCCAGGCGATCGGCCTCGCCGGCAATGCGCAGACGGGCTTCCTCGCCGGAGGCCTGGAACAGACGGTCGATGCCGGAGACGCTCTCGGCGATCTTCGCGGTTTCGCCTTCGAGGCCTTCGCGGGCCTGCCTGGCTTCGAGACTCATGGCCGTTGTCGCCTCGGCAATCGCGTGACGCAGCGAGTCGGCGATCTTGGCCGTCGAGGTGTTGAGGGTGCGCTCGACATTGCCGAGGCCGCGCTCCAGTGCCGACGAGATGGCGTCGGAGCGCTGGTCGATGGCGCCGGTCAGGTTGCTGGAACCCGATTCGAGCGCGCTGAGCAGGTCGTCGCGGCGCGCTTCCAGCGAGGTCGAGACGTCGCCGACGCTCTGCTCGATGGCCCGGCGCACGTCGTCGGCCCGGTCGCCCAGGGTCGCCGAGGCCGAGCGTGCGGCCTCCTCGACGATCGAGGCGAGGCTGTCGCGCCGTTCCTCGAGGGCTGCCGACAGCCGCATGTCGGCTTCGAACAACGCTTCGGTCATTCCGTTGACGCGCTCTTCGATCGCCGCGGCGATCGAGGTGCGGCCGGCTTCAAATTCCTGGCTGATCCGCGCGGTGCGCTCGTCGAGGCCGTCGAGGATCGAGTTCTGCGAACCGTCGACCATGCCGTGGATGGCGGCCATCCGCTCATCGAGCCCGTCGATGAGGACGGTGCGGGCTTCCTCCAGCAATCCGCGCATGGCGGCGGTGCGGGCATCGAGGCCCTCGGTGACGCGCATGACGCGCTCGTTGACTTCCTCGTTCAGCGTGGAGGTGCGGCCGTCGAGTTCGCCGATCAGGCTGTCGCGGCCTTGCTCCATGACGGTGCGGATCCGGTCGAAGCGGCCGTCCAGGCTCTGGCCCAGCGACGCCTCGACGGATTCGGCTGCGCTGCGCAGATGGCTGGTGCGCTCTTCGAGCCCTTCCACGACCATCGACAGGGCATTCTCGATCGCGACGAGCTGCGCGCCGGCATTGATGGCGATGTCGTCGCCGAAGGACTGGGTCCGATCGGCCATTTCCTGGCGCAGGCGCTCGGTCTGGCTGTCGACGTCGCCGACGATCGCGGTGCGCGATTCCTCGACCACGTTGCGTAGGGCCTGAACTCGCTCGGACAGGTCGTCTGCCACCTGACGGACGGCGTCGTCGAACCCGCCGGTGATGCCGGCAATGCGCTCGTCCAGCGCCGAGAGAAGGGCGCCGTGGGTTTCCTCCGACAGCGAGCGCAGGACGCTGGTGCGCTCGTCGAGCGTGGTGCGGATGGCGGCATGACGGTCGTCGAGACCGGCGAGCAGGGCATCCTGCGCGCTTGCCATCTGGGTCTGGTTGGCAGCGATGCGATCGGCGAGGCCGGCGGTCAAATTGCCGGTCCGGGCGTCGATGTCGCCGATCAGGCGGCCGCCCTGTTCCTCCAGCCCGCTGATGAAGCGGACGGATTCCGACTGCAGCGACTGGTGGAAGCGGCCGACCCGGTCGGCCAGAAGGCTGGCGATGGCGTCGATCCGCTGGTCGAGCCCGTTGACCAGGCCGTCACGGCTGTCGGCGACGAGGCTTTCGATGGCCTCGCGGCGCTCGTCGAGAAGACGGGCCATTTCGCGGGTCTTCTCGTCGACGCCCTCGGCCATGGCGCCCTGGGCGCTGCCGACGAGGCTTTCCATCTTGGCGACGGTCGCCTCGATGGCCTGGGTGAGCGAGGCGCCGCGATCGTCCAGGCTGCCGATAAGGCTCTGCTGGGAGAAGGCGAAGGCGGCTTCGATGTCCTCGCTGTGGTCGGCAATGCTTTTCTCGATGGCGCCGACGCGCCCGTCGAGGGCGGCCCGCAAGCCTTCGGCGCTGCGTTCGACCATGGCCTCGATCTCCTCGCGGCGCTGCCCGAGCAGTTCCTCGAGGCGCGCGGCGGTCCGCTCGAGCGCGGCATCCATTTCGCCGGCGCGGGTCGCGATATTCTCGACGCGGCTGTCGCTGGCGAGATCGAAGGCGAGAAGGCGATCGTCGAGCGTTCCGGCAAGCATGCCGGCGCGTTCGTCCATGATGGCGTTGAGGCCCGCAATGCGCTCGTCGAAGAGAGTCCGGAGCTGGCCGGTGCGCTCCTCCAGCGCCGACTGGCTCAGCGTCACGGCGTCGCCGGCGCGCATCGTCAGTTCGGTATGGCCGCGCTCGAAGGCGTCCATGATCTCGCGCGAGCGCTCGGCGAGGGCGCCGGCAAACTCCTGCGAGCGTTCGGCCAGCACCTGCGAAACCCGGTCGGTCGACCGGTCGACGGCCTCGGCCCGCGCCTCGATGGTGGCGACCAGCGAGCCGCCGGTCTCGGTCAGCGTGTGATCGATCGCCGCGAGGCGGCTGTCGAGATCGCCGAGGGTGCGGCTGGACGTGTCGGACAGCATCCGCGCGGCCTGTTCCGTGCGCTCGCCGAGGCTCGATTCCAGCGTCTGCAGGAAGCGGCCGGATTCCTCCTCCAGCCGGTTGCGGCGGCTGTCGATGTCGTCGGTCAGGCTGGACAGGAAGAGACCGTTCTTCTCGCCGATCTCGCGCATGCGGGTCTCGAACGCCTCGTCGAGGCTCGCCAGGAAGGTCTGGCTGTCCATCGCGAGACCGAGCGAACGGTCGTCGAGAACGCTGGTGAGGTCGGCGAGGAACTTCTCGCTCTCGCCGGCGACCACTTCGCCGCGCGCCTTGAGCAGGCCGGTGACCGCATCGCCCGATGCGGACAGGCGGGCGGTGATGTCGTTGCCGACGTCGGACAGACGGCCGACGAAGCCGTTCGAGCGCTCGTCGATCTCGCGCAGGCGTTCCTCGAACGCGCCGTCGAGGCTGGACAGGAAGGTCTCGCCGTTCATGGCGATGCCGATGGCGCGGTCGTCGAGAACACCGGTGAGGTCGGCGAGGAACTTCTCGCTCTCGCCGGCGACCGCGTCGCCCTGCGCCTTGAGAAGGCCGGTGACCGCGTCGCCGGATGCGGAGAGGCGGGCGGTGATGTCGTTGCCGACGTCGGAGAGGCGGCCGACGAAGCCGTTGGAGCGTTCGTCGATCTCGCGCAGGCGTTCCTCGAACGCGCCGTCGAGGCTGGACAGGAAGGTCTCGCCATTCATGGCGATGCCGATGGCGCGGTCGTCGAGAACACCGGTGAGGTCGGCGAGGAACTTCTCGCTCTCGCCGGCGACCGCTTCGCCGCGGGCCTTGAGGAGACCAGTGACCGCGTCGCCCGATGCGGAGAGGCGGGCGGTGATGTCGTTGCCGACGTCGGACAGGCGACCGACGAAGCCGTTGGAGCGTTCGTCGATCTCGCGCAGGCGTTCCTCGAAGGCGCCGTCGAGGCTGGACAGGAAGGTCTCGCCATTCATGGCGATGCCGATGGCGCGGTCGTCGAGAACGCCGGTCAGATCGGTGAGGAATTTCTCGCTGTCACCCGCCAGCGTGTCGCCGCGCGTCTGCAGCAGGCCGGAGATCGCTTCGCCGGCGGCGGAGATACGCTCGATCAGATTGCGGCTGCGGTCGTCGAGATCGGCCGTGCGCAGTTCGATCAGCCGGGCAACCTCGTCGCCGCTCTCGCTCAGACGGCCGGTCGCGTCGTCGGCGCTCTTGGTGATACGCGCGATCAGGCTGTCGCTGTCCTTCGCCAGGCTTTCCCGTGCATTGCGGGTGTGCTCGTCCACCAGGCTGACGAACTCGTCGCTGCGCCGGGTGTAGTCGCGGGCGAGGGCGTCGCCGCGCTCGTCGAGCAGCGTGGTGAAGCGGCGGGAGGCGTCCTCGATCCGCGACAGGATATGGTCGGAGGCGCCATCGACATCCTCGACGAGACGCTGATGCGAACCGACGACGGCCGAGCGCAGGCGCTCGGCGTGGGACAGCATCGCGTCGCGCTCGGCGCCGAGATCGTTGACGAGGCCGCGGATCTTGGCCTCGTTGTCGGCATAGGCGCGCTCCAGCGAGCTCACCTCGTTGTGGACGACATTCTCCAGTTCGGCGGTGCGCGCCAGGGCGCGCTCAACGCCTTCGCCGAGGGCGGCGACCTCGCGGCGCACGGCCTGGCCGACGCTCATGACGCGCTCGGTGGCGATGGATTCCGGCTCGGCCAGTCGCAGGGCGACTTCCGCCATGGACCGGCTCATCAGGCGCATGTCGGCCGACCGGCGGACCATCACGGCGAAGGCCATGATCAGCAGCACCGGAATGACCAGCACGGCGGCCATGACCGCCAGTTCCGACTGGCGGAACGGGTCGGCAATGCCATTCGACAGGGTCGCGATGTCCGAGCCGTAGAGGTCGTAGCTGATATAGCCGACGATGCCGACCCAGGCGGCCGAGACGGCGGCACCGATCCAGATTGGCAGCATCGACGCGCGACGGCTGAGAAGGGCGTCGGCCATCACCGAGGTGCGGCGCTCCTCGTCATTGGCCGCGGGCTGGGAATAGGCGCGGGGCGCTTCGCTCGGCTCGGGGCGGCGCTCGGCGGTTTCGGGGCGTGGCGCGGCCTGCGCGGCCGGATGTTCGCGCGCCGGAGCGGCGGCCGGGCTTGGCTGCGGCGACGGCGCTGCCTTCTGGCGCGGCACGTCGGCGGCAGGCTGGCGGGCCGGGCGCGATGCGGCCGGCGGTGCCTGGCGGGGCGTCGGGGCAGGGCTGCGCCGGGGCGCCGTGCGGGCCGTATGCGGCTCGTACTCGGTAGCGGTGCGCGGAGCCTGCTCCTCGGTCGGTGTGTCGAACGCGACGAAATCGGCCAGCGAGGCGCGGCGCACACCCGTCGCGGGCCTGGCCTCGGCGCTCTCGGTCCTCAGCTCGCCCGCGGTCTCGCTGATCTGCCGTTCGAAATCATCGAAGGAGAACTCGACATCGGTGCGGTCGGCGGCGGAGGGTTGGTCGAGCTGTCCCGAAGCGACTGTCGCGCCATCGTCGGAGCCGGCCTCGAAATCCTCACGCAGCGCTTCCTCGATCTCGTTGACCGTATCGTCTGAAAGCTGGTCGATGGATTTGGTCTGGGACATTTCCGTCGCGCCTCAATACTCGTTACTCTGGACCCGCTCGGCATATGGGCCACCGAAGCGGCGACAGGTTTTCAGGCCTCGCCGAATTCGGACGCAGTCAACCGTCAACGCCCGGCCAGAGGCCATCGGACAGTTTCGCACGATTGATGCTAGTTAGCGACCGCGTCGAAAGAAACCGTAAAAGGGCCCGATCCCTACAAGTTTAAACATAAGGTTAACGATAAACCGAAATTCGCGCCGGGCCCGCTGGAGTCCAATTCTAGGCCGACATGGCACATCTGCAACGCTTTGGGGCAGGTTCCGGTCAGCGCGCTTAACGCTTCCTCCATTCCGGCGGCGGATGATCGAAGCTGCGTCCAGGACGGAGCTCTATATATGAGCTCCGGACCGCATCGCTCGATTGTTCGGATGGTCCCATGGTCTCGCTTGCGCATTCACTTCCCGACGACGCCTTCACCCCGGCAGGCGAGGGCGCACTGCGCTCCCCCTCCGGTCAGCGGCCCATCGATCTGGTGCATCTCGCCCGGCAGACGGCCGGCGATCGCAGCCTGGAGCAGGAGGTGCTCGGGCTGTTCGTGCGGCACCTGCAGCTGGTCGGTGTCCGGCTGGAGACCGCCGGCGGGCTGGAGCTGCGGCAGATCGCCCATACGCTGAAGGGAGCGTGCCGCAATGTCGGGGCGTTTCCGCTGGCCGACGCCGCCGAGGCGAGCGAGCGATCGGGCTTCGACGCGGCCAGTCTGGCGGCGCTTCGGGCCGAAGTGGACGAGACGCTCGGCTTCGTCACGGGCCTCGCACGATAGGTCGGCGGCGTCTCTTCGAGAGGCGCCGCGGCACCGCGACCGGTTGACTTCCGACCCGTGCGAACTCTAACCAAGCGCGACCATCAGCGGCGGCGCGGGCCATGCCGTTGGCCCTTGCCACGACGCGCCCGCCGCCGACCCGACCCCGCAAGCCGAAAGCCTCATTCATGCCCAAGCTCGTTTTCCTCACCCCGGAGGGTGAACGCTTCGAGATCGATGCGCCGAACGGCACCACCGCCATGGAGAACGCGGTCAAGCACGACGTGCCCGGCATCGAGGCCGAATGCGGCGGTGCCTGCGCCTGTGCCACCTGCCATGTCTATGTCGACGAGGCCTGGACGGCGAAGACCGGCGAGCCGGAGCCGATGGAAGAAGACATGCTGGACTTCGCCTACGAACCGCAGCCGAATTCCCGTCTCTCCTGCCAGATCAAGATGCGCGACGAACTGGACGGTCTCGTCCTGACGGTCCCGGCACAGCAGGCCTGATCACGATTTTTTACGGCATTGCGGCCGGTGCGCCGGACGCGGCCGCATGTTCAGACACGATAAGGGCTCGCGGCTTCGTGGTCGCGGGCCCTTATCGTGATCGCTTGTCCGAACCTGGTTGAGCCGGTCCGGCGTGCGATCAGCGCCGGTAGTCCGACACGGCCCGGCTCAGCGCGCGGCGCAGGCGGAAATTGACCTCGCGCCCCTCGATGGTGTCGAACTCGACCTGGGCCCGCTCGTGGCCGGCGAGATAGCGCTGGGTCACCTGGTTCACCAAGGCTTCCATCCGGGCGCAACTCGGCTCTGGCCGCAAATTGCGCAGCGCCATCTCCATGCGTTTCAGCCAGCTCTTGGCGATGTCCGCATGATGCTTCTCATGGCGCTCGATATCCGATTCCAGCGTTCGCCAGATCAGGATCGTCTCCGGCGCGACACCGCGGGGCGGCGCCCATTTCGGCAGAAGCATGTTGAGCGTCAGCTTCACATTGGCCATGTCGACGGCGCAGCCTTCCGCGACGCGCTTGTAGGTGACGTGCCCATCGAACTTCACCTCCGTTGCGCCGGGATGGCGTAGCCCGGTTTCGGCGACGAAGGGACCGCGGCGATTGAGATCGCGGTCGAGCTCCGCCAACGTCGTACCGCGGATGGCGAAGTAGCGAGTTGTCTCGTCCAGCGTCTCAGCCGTTGCCGACGCGCCCGCAAGGACGGCAAGGCCGGCCAGCAGCAAGATTGCCCTACGCGTCATCTCTTCCTCACCATGTCGAAGGTCGCCGTCCGTCCACGCTAACCGTTTGGCGCGGCGACACAAGTCTCTTGCCTGCGGGAGGTGCCGCGACGGATGCACGCCGGTCGTTCCGTCCGGGAGGTTGACAATCTGGAACAAACGAGAACATATCAGGAACACAGAACATAGGAGGAACATCATGCTCGATATCGCCAAGGACCTGTTGTCGCTCGCCGTCGTGTCCGGTTTCGTGTTCAGTCTCAGCCTTCTCGTTCATGTGGTGTAGCCGCCGCTTTCCTGTGCACCGTTGCGGGTCGGCGGTTCCCTCCGGCGGCCACTCGGCCTAGTCGTTGGGTTGCCTTGATGGATGATGGCCGGCGGCCAGCGCCGGGAGGCGGAGCCGGCCGCGGCGGATGGCCGGCTCGGGAATGATGGAGCAACAGCATGGCGTCGGATACCAAACCCAAATTCGTCCATCTGCGGGTCCACAGCGCCTTCTCACTGCTCGAAGGCGCGCTGAAGCTCGACCAGATCATCAAGTTCGCGAAGGGTGACGACGCGCCGGCGATCGGCATCTGCGACACCAACAATCTGTTCGGCGCCCTGGAGTTTTCCGAGAAGGCGTCGAAGGCCGGCATCCAGCCGATCACCGGCTGCCAGATCGACGTCGAGTTCTCCGATTGCGAGGAGAGCCGGGGCGGGCGCCGCGAACGGAGCCTGTCCTCGATCGCGCCGCTGGTGCTGATCGCGGCGACGGAAGCCGGCTACGCCAATCTCGTGGAGATCGTCTCGCTCGCCTATCTCGGGCATGCCGACAATCCGCGCCCGCATGTGCTGTTCGAATGGCTGGAAACGCGGTCCGAGGGAATCATCGCCCTGACCGGTGGCCCGCTCGGCCCGATCGGCTCGGCGATCGCGGCGGACCGGTCCGATCTCGCCCGCAGCCGCATGGAGCGGATGGTGCCGGTCTTCGGCGACCGGCTCTATGTCGAGCTGCAACGCCACGAGGGGCGCAGCCGCAAGGTCGAGGCCGACACGCTGCAACTCGCCTACGACATGGCGCTGCCGCTGGTGGCGACGAACGAACCCTTCTTCCTGAAGGCCGACGATTTCGAAGCCCATGACGCCCTGATCGCCGTCGCCAGCAACCGTCTGGTCAGCCAGGAGGACCGGCGCCGCCTGTCGCGCGATCACAGCCTGAAGTCCCAGAACGAGATGTCGGTGCTGTTCGCCGACCTGCCGGAAGCCCTGCACAACACGGTCGAGATCGCCCAGCGCTGCAGCTACCGGCCACGGACCCGTGCGCCGATCCTGCCGCGCTTTGCCGGCGCCGATGCCGACGCGGCCGAGGCCGAGGCGGCCGAGGTTGCCGAATTGCGGCGCCAGGCCATCGAGGGGCTGGAGGCGCGGCTTGCCGCGCACGGGCTGGCACCCGGAGAGACCGCCGAGAGCTACCGTGAGCGGCTGGAATTCGAGCTGTCGATCATCGAGCGGATGAAGTTCCCGGGCTACTTCCTGATCGTTGCCGACTTCATCAAATGGGCCAAGGCGCAGGGCATTCCCGTCGGCCCCGGCCGTGGTTCGGGCGCCGGCTCGCTGGTCGCCTATGCGCTGACGGTCACCGACCTCGATCCGCTGCGCTTCTCACTGCTGTTCGAGCGCTTCCTCAATCCCGAACGCGTGTCGATGCCCGACTTCGACATCGACTTCTGCCAGGACCGGCGCGAGGAGGTGATCCGATACGTCCAGGAGAAATACGGGCGCGAGCAGGTCGGCCAGATCATCACCTTCGGAACGCTGCAGGCGCGCGCCGTGCTGCGCGACGTCGGCCGCGTTCTCGAAATGTCCTACGGCCAGGTCGACAAGCTCTGCAAGCTGGTGCCGCAGAACCCGGCCAATCCGGTGACGCTGGCGCAGGCCCTGGTCGAAGAGCCCCGCCTGCAGGAGGCGCGCGAGAAGGAAGAGATCGTCGACCGGCTGATCTCGATCGCGCTGAAGCTCGAAGGGCTCTACCGCCACGCCTCGACCCATGCGGCGGGTATCGTGATCGGCGACCGGCCACTGTCGCAGCTCGTGCCGATGTACCGCGATCCGCGCTCGGACATGCCGGTCACCCAGTTCAACATGAAATGGGTCGAGCCGGCCGGTCTGGTGAAATTCGACTTCCTCGGCCTGAAAACCCTGACGGTGCTGCAGAAGGCGGTCGAGCTGATCGCCCGCACCGGGCCGACCATCGATCTGTCGGCCATCCCGCTGGACGACGCCAGGACCTACGAGATGATGACCCGCGGCGAGACCGTGGGCGTGTTCCAGGTGGAATCGGTCGGCATGCGCAAGGCGCTGATCGGCATGCGCCCGGACCGGTTCGAGGACATCATCGCGCTGGTGGCGCTCTATCGGCCAGGTCCGATGGAGAACATTCCGACCTACAATGCGCGCAAGCACGGCGAGGAAGAGCCGGACTTCATCCACGACAAGATCGCGCCGATCCTGAAGGAGACCCAGGGCGTCATCATCTACCAGGAACAGGTGATGCAGATCGCCCAGGTCCTGTCAGGATACTCGCTCGGCGAAGCCGATCTCCTGCGCCGCGCAATGGGCAAGAAGATCCGCGCCGAGATGGACAAGCAGCGCGTCCGCTTCGTCGAGGGCGCGGTCGCCAACGGCCTCGACAAGGCCCAGTCGAACATGATCTTCGACCTTCTGGCGAAGTTCGCCGACTACGGCTTCAACAAGAGCCACGCCGCCGCCTACGCGCTGGTCGCCTACCAGACGGCCTATTTGAAGGCGAACCACCCGGTCGAGTTCCTCGCCGCGTCGATGACGCTGGACGCCGGTAATACGGAAAAGCTCAACGATTTCCGCATGGACGCCATGCGGCTGGGCATCAAGATCGTGCCGCCGTCGGTGCAGACCTCGTTCCGGCAGTTCGAGGTGGGCGAGAACAAGATTTTCTACGCGCTGGCCGCCATCAAGGGCGTCGGCGAGCAGGCGGTCGACCACATCGTGGCGACGCGCGGCGACGGCAGCTTCCAGTCGCTCGAGGACTTCTGCGCCCGCATCGACCCGAAGATCGTCAACAAGCGGACGCTCGAATTCCTCATCGCCGCCGGCGCGCTGGATTGTTTCGGCCACGAGCGGGCGCTGCTGTGCGCCAATATTGACCTGATGGCGTCCTATGCCCTGCGCGTGCACGAAGGCCGCACATCCGGCCAGCACGACATGTTCGGCGGCGCCGGCAGCGAGCCCGAGCCGCTGCATCTCAATCCCGCGCAGCTCTGGACCTCGTCGGAAAAGCTGCTGCGCGAATTCCAGGCGATCGGCTTCTATCTCTCGGCGCATCCGCTGGACGAGTACAAGACGACGCTGAAGCGTCTGCGGGTGCAGACCCATGCGGAGGTGATCCATGCGGTCAAGCGCGGCGCCACGGCCGGCAAGCTGGCCGGCACGGTGACCTCCCGCCAGGAGCGCAAGACCCGGAGCGGCGGCAAGCTCGGCATTATCCAGTTGTCCGATCCGAGCGGCCAGTACGAGGTCGTCCTGTTCTCCGAAGCGCTCTATGCCTTTCGCGACCAGCTCGAGCCGGGGTCTTCGGTGATCGTCGGCGTGTCGGCCGAGGAGCGGCCGGAGGGGGTCTCGTTCCGCGTCCAGTCGGTGCAGTCGCTGGAGGACGAGGCCGTGCGCATGCAGAAGGCGCTGCGCGTGTTCATGCGGGACGCCAACCCGCTGCAGGCCTTCAGGAGCCAGTTGCGCGCCGACGGCGACAGCGAGATTTCGCTGGTTCTGGTCCGCGACGGCGGCGAGCGGGAGGTGGAGATCACGCTGCCGGGCCGCTACCGGGTATCGCCGCAGATGGCGAGTGTGGTGAAGGCGGCGCCCGGCGTCCTCGACGTCGAGCTTCTGTAGGCGAGGGCGGATACGGGCCCCGCCCGCCGCGGCCTTGGCGGCCGGAACTGGTGGGGTAATGACGCGGATCGCGATCGTCGGGGATCGCGACGGTCAGTACGCGCAGTGGCGTTTCGCCGCTGCGCGGTGGACGAAGCCGGGCGGACCCCTCAGGCGACGGCGCCGAGAATCTCGTCGATGATGATGCTCGCCTCCTGCCAGTTGGTCGCGGCGCGGGCGCCGGTCGGCAGGGCCGGCAGATACTGGCGGAAGACGTCGTTGGCCATGAGGTGGAGGAGATGGGTATCGGGTGCGCTCTTGCGGACCAAGGCGAGATTGGGCGGCAGATCATCGACGAAGATGCTGGTGCCGCGCCAGCGCTCGCGCAGTTCGGTAACGACGGCGCCCTTGGAGCGCTCGGTGGCGATCATCGGATAGGCGAGGCCCTCCCGGTCGAGAAGGGCGCGGCGGACATCGTAGTAGCTCGGCGTCATGGCCGTGAGGAACAGGATGTCGGTGCGGCGGGCCAGTTGGTGCAGCGTGTCGGACACGCCGGCGACGGGACGCTGGCGGGTTTCCTGCTCTTCGTAGAGTCGGACGGTCAGCTGGTCGAGTTCGTGGCCGGTGAGCGCGGTCCCGGTCGAGATCGAGCGTACATTGCCGGTCAGCTTGAAGCTTTCCGGGTGGAGGCGCGCGCCGTGTTCCTCCAGCAGGGCCCCGAAGGGCGCGATGAACTCCAGCACCACCTCGTCGATGTCGAGGATCAACAGCGAATCGCTTCGCTGCTCGAGACTGGCGATGGCCGGGCCTGCGGTAACGAGCGGACGGCTCATTCGGTCGACTCGCCCGGACCGGCGAGCGCCTGCCGCGCGGCCACGACGCGGGCCGGATCGATCTTGGCATCCTCAGCGAAGGCGATCAGCGTCGGCTCGTGGCCGAGAATGAAGTCGAAGACGCCGAGCAGAAAGCCGGACGAGGCGGCCACCTGGCGAATCGCGCCGATCTCTATGCCGGTCAGGGCGAGGAACCGGTCGAAGAGCTTCGGGTCGGCGGCAAGGAAGGAGAGGGCCGTGACCGCGAGTGTCTCGGCCGCGGCCCGGTCCATTGCAGGCGCTCGCGCGCCGTTCCGCAACCTTTTGTTATCGTTAAGAGATGGCAACCTGTCCATTCCCACTTCTTAAATCAAATCCGAGTAGAAGAGGCCATCGATAGCCGAAGCATGAGGGCTGGTCGAGGCAAGGAGTGCCGTCAATGGCGAAAACCGTGATGATCGTCGAGGACAACGAGCTGAACATGAAGCTCTTCCGCGACCTGGTCGAGGCGCACGGCTATCGGACGGTCCAGACCCGCAGCGGGCTGACCGCCACGGAGCTGGCCCGCGAACATCGACCCGACCTGATCCTGATGGACATCCAGCTGCCGGAGATCTCCGGGCTGGACGTGACTCGTCAGCTCAAGGAGGACCCCGAGCTGTTCCGCATCCCCGTGATCGCCGTCACCGCCTTCGCGATGAAGGGCGACGAGGAACGGATCCGCCAGGGGGGCTGCGAAGCCTATATTTCCAAGCCGATCTCCGTGACCAAGTTCATCGAGACGATCCGCTCGTTTCTCGGCGACGCCTGAGGAGTTGTCATGACCGCACGGATCCTGATCGTCGACGACCTCGAGATCAATCTCCGGGTCCTGGAAGCGCGCCTGACGGCCGAATATTACGACGTGGTGACCGCCACCAGCGGGGCCGCCGCGCTGGAGATCTGCCGCAACCAGAGCATCGACCTCGTTCTTCTCGATGTGATGATGCCAGAGATGGACGGTTTCGAGGTGTGCCGGCTGATGAAAAACGATCCGGAGATGATGCATCTTCCGATCGTCCTGATCACGGCGCTGGACCAGCCCTCCGATCGTGTGGCGGGGCTGGAGGCCGGCGCCGACGATTTTCTGACCAAGCCTGTGCGTGACCTGCCGCTGTTTTCGCGCGTGCGCAGCCTGACGCGGCTGAAGCTGACCACCGACGAACTGCGCCGGCGCGCCGAGACCGCGGCCAGCCTGGTGAGCCAGGACGATGCGCGCGGCGGCGGCTTTCCGCCATCGACGCGGCTGGCCCTGTTCGCCGACAACGCCGACGAGGTGCGTCGCCTGCAGAAGCACCTCAAGGGAATCGCGACCGTCGAGGTCACCGACGATCCGGCGGCGATCCTGGCAGCGGCCACCGCCGGCCAGGTGGACGTCGTCCTCGTCGATCTGGCGGCCAGCGCGGGCGATCCGTTGCGGCTCGTCTCGCAGTTCCGATCCAATGCGGCGACCCGGCATCTGCCGGTCATCGGCATTGCGGCCGCCGGCGACGATGTCGGTGCGGCCAAGGCGCTGGAGCTCGGCGCCAACGACTATCTGCAGCGGCCGCTCGACCGCAACGAGCTGGTCGCGCGCATTCGCACGCAGCTGCGCCGTCGCCGCTATGACGATTGCCTGCGCCGCTCCGTCGAGGAAACCCTCGCCATGGCGCTGTCCGATCCGCTGACAGGGCTGCACAACCGGCGCTTCATGGAGACGCATCTGGACAAGGCGGTCGTGCGGGCGCGGGAGACCGGGATCAGCTTTTCCGTGCTGATGGCGGATATCGACCATTTCAAGCGCATCAATGACGGCTGGGGCCATGCGGCCGGAGACCTCGTGCTCAAGGACTTTGCCCGGCGGCTCAGCGGCTGCCTGCGGGCCAGCGATCTCGCCTGCCGGTTCGGTGGCGAAGAATTCGCCGTGCTGATGATCGGCGCCGACGAGACCACCGCAATGGCGGTGGCCGACCGCATCCGCCGGAGCGTGTGCGACATGCCGTTCCAGATAGCCGGTGAACTTCTCACGGTGACGGTCAGCGAAGGACTCGCGGTCTTCGACGCAGGGCGGGACAATGCCGCCACGCTGATCGAGCGGGCCGACCAGGCGCTGTACGAAGCCAAGCGCGACGGGCGAAACCGGGTCGGGCTGGCGAAAGCCGCCTGAGTCGGGCCTCCGCAGCGCTTTGCGGCGAGGCCTGACGCTCCACGAAGCGCCGCGTACGCACGCATCTTAACCATTGTTTAAAACTTCATGCGCGGTGAGCACGTGACATCGTTGCATTTGGCGAGGTTCTGCGCGAACCTGCCTTTACACCGAAGGTCAAGGGGTTAACCCGGCATCTTCGCAGTTACCCCATGGAATGCTCAGGTCCGCCGCATCTCCTGGGTCCCGTGGGGCGGTCGGTCGGTCTAGTGCAATGGCGGTTTCCTCGTACCGTCGCACGAAGACCGGCCGGCCACTTTCGTGTCCGACCAGGGACCGTCTCTCTTCATCTGAAAAATCTTGCGTCGTGCGCTGCGCGCGACCGGGTCGCGCGGGTCGATGATGTTCGCAGACTGTCTCGGACTCAGGCGGCGATCTCGGTTTCGCCGATGATGATCCGGTCGCGGCCGAGCTGCTTGGCGCGGTAGAGCGAGGCGTCGGCGGCGGCGATGAGCGCGTCGGGCGTGACGGAGCGATCGCTGCGGCACGCCGCGCCGATGCTCAGCGAGACCCAGGGCGGGCAGGCCGGGCAGGGATGCTCGATCGCTGCCCGCTTCAGCGCCGCGAGGATTCGCCGGGCAACCGCAAGGGCGATCTGCATGTCGGCATGGGGCAGGATCACGGCGAATTCCTCGCCGCCGTAACGGGCCACGAGATCGCATTCCTGCCGGGTCTCCGAGACGATGAGATCGGCGATGCGCCGCAGGCATTCGTCGCCGCGCTGATGGCCGAGGGCATCGTTGTAGGGCTTGAAGTGATCGATATCGATCATCAGCAGCGACAGATGCGCCGGGTGCTGCCATTCGGCGGCCAGCCGCTGGTCGAACATGCGGCGATTGGCGACGCCGGTCAGCCCGTCCTGGCTGGCGAGGGTCTCGAGCGCCGTCTGGGCTTCCTTCTGGGAGGTGATGTCGCGCAGGGTTTCGACGACGGCGATCAGCGAGCCGCTGGGCGAATAGATCGGACCGGCGTCGATCGCCAGATAGCGGCGGGCGCCGCATTGCGGCAGGACGCACCAGTTCTCCGCGGACAGCGCGCCGTGCTGGTAGGTCTCGCTGCGATTGGCCAAATAGAGTTCGTCGACCAGATCGTCCTCGCCATTGAGGACCAGATCGGCGAGGCACGGGCGAGCGCTCTCGTAGAAGCCGCTCCAGTGCAGTTTGGTCCCGATCACCTCCGCGGCGCGCACGCCGGTCAGCCGCTCACAGGCGCGATTCCAGATCGTGACATGTCCGCTGGCATCCAGGACGAAGGTGGGAACAACTAGGTGTTCCATCAACTGGACGGCGAACCCTTGCTCGCGATACTCCAACATAATGATCTACACCGATTTTTCGTGCCCCTGAAACTTCCGTAAAGGGAAGATAGTGGCCCTTTCCTAACGACCGGTAACCAACTTGGTCGAATATAAAGATTCCTGACGAATTAATTGTTCTGCACAATACTTTTGCAATGCAGCAAGTCTGCGGTCTGCCATGTTGCAGGCAAAATGCTGCCCTTGTCTCGCCATCCGCTTGAATTTGAAGCAAAATTGAAAGAAACGCCGCCGGTTTTCGTGGCTGTTCTCTTTGCCGGGCTGGGGATGGTTGGCGTTGTCGCAACCCATTGACAGGGCAGGCGGTTCGCACGCGGTACTTGCAGCCGCGATTGTTGCTCCGTGTCAGTTGCGGGCCGGCGGCCGTCGCAGGATCTGGTCGAGGCTTTGCAGAAAGCGGGAGCGGTCGGCATTGGTGAAGGAGGCGTTGTAGCCCTTGCTCTCGCCGGTCTCCCGCAGATGCTGCTTGAAGGCGCGCATCGACAGCGCCGTGCCGATCGACTCGGGCGTGAATTCGCGGCCGGTCGGCCCGAGGGCCGCGGCGTTCTTCTCCAAAGCCCGCGCCGCAAGCGGAATGTCGGCGGTGACGACGACGTCGCCGGCCTCGATCGCCTCTACGATCCAGTCGTCCGCCGCGTCGGGGCCCTCGGGCACCGTCACGATCCGCGCGTCGGGATAGCGGGACGGGCGCATGCCGCCATTCGACACCAGCACGGCTTCGGCGCCGTAGCGCCCGGCGACCTCGATGGCTTCGTCCTTGACCGGACAGGCGTCGGCGTCGATCAGAACCTTGATCATCGGGACAGGGATCCGCGGGAGGACATGGGCGCCGCGTGGCAGAGACTCGGTCGGCGCATCGAAGTAGCGAGTATCGTCATGCGGATGCGCTTGCCATGGCGGTTTCCAGCCGGGCGATCTCGCGGTCCAGCACATCGCGCCGGGCGCGCAGATTGTCGAGCCGGGCGGCCACGCCGTTCTCGTCGAGATCGACGGTGTCGGGAACCTCGCCATAGCCGCCGAGCAGCCAGGCCGGGCTGACGCCGAGAATGCCGGACAGGGTGATCAGGCGGTTGGCCCGCGGCTCGGACCGGTCGCGCTCCCAACCGCGCATGGTCTCCGGCTTCACGCCGAGGCGCGCCGCGAGTTCGGCGGTGGTGATGCCCAGCGATTCGCGGCCGCGCTGAATGCGCCCGCCCATCGTATCGCCATCCATCTGCATGATATCCGTCATCGGGCCCTTGCTTCCTTCCTGGCGCGGTTCGCATCCGGACCCGTCGCGGCGCTGCCGGCCGCAGGCGAGGTCCGCGGCGCGGACGGGGCATGCGGCTTGCAGTCGGACGGCCCAGAGGTCAAAACGGACGCGATTGCAGGATGCACGATCTGTTCCGGAGTAGCACCCCATCATGTTCAAGAAGATTCTGGTCGCCAATCGCGGTGAGATCGCCTGCCGGGTCATCAAGACGGCAAGGGCGATGAACATCGCCACCGTGGCGGTCTATTCCGATGCGGACCGCCGTGCCGTCCATGTGGCGATGGCCGACGAGGCCGTGCATGTGGGCCCGTCGCCTGCCGGCGAGAGCTATCTCGTCGCCGAGAAGATCCTGGAGGCCTGCCGCGCCACCGGCGCCGAAGCGGTGCATCCGGGCTACGGCTTCCTGTCGGAGCGGGCCAGCTTCTGCGAACTCCTCGAGGAGAACGGCATCGTCTTCATCGGCCCCAAGCCGAGGGCGATCCGGGCGATGGGCGACAAGATCGAATCGAAGCTCTTCGCCGAGAAGGCCGGCGTGAACATCGTCCCCGGCCATCTGGGGATCATCGAGGACCCGGCTGAGGCGGTGCGGATTGCCGGCGAGATCGGCTACCCGGTGATGATCAAGGCGTCTGCCGGTGGCGGCGGCAAGGGCATGCGGATTGCCTGGAACGACGCGGAATGCCGCGATGGATTCGACCGGGCACGATCGGAGGCGAGTTCCTCCTTCGGCGACGACCGGGTGTTCATCGAGAAGTTCATCGTCGATCCGCGCCATATCGAAATCCAGGTGCTGGCGGATTCGCACGGCAACGCGATCCATCTGGGTGAGCGGGAATGCTCGATCCAGCGGCGCAACCAGAAGGTCGTGGAGGAGGCGCCGTCGCCCTATCTCGACGCCGAGACGCGGCGCGCCATGGGCGAACAGGCGGTCGCACTGGCCCAGGCCGTCGATTACCAGAGCGCCGGCACGGTGGAGTTCATCGTCGATGCCGAGCGCAATTTCTACTTCCTCGAGATGAACACCCGGCTGCAGGTCGAGCATCCGGTGACCGAGCTCGTCACCGGCATCGACCTCGTCGAGCAGATGATCCGCGTTGCGGCGGGCGAGACGCTGCAGATCGCGCAGGACGCGGTGCGGCTTGAGGGCTGGGCCGTCGAGAGCCGGATCTACGCCGAAGACCCGTTCCGCGGCTTCCTGCCGTCGATCGGGCGTCTGGCCCGCTACCGGCCGCCGCAGGAGGGGCCGCTCGGCGACGCCACCGTGCGCAACGATACCGGCGTCACCGAGGGCTCGGAGATCGCCATGTTCTACGACCCGATGATCGCCAAGCTCTGTACCCACGCGGCGACGCGCGAGGCGGCGATCGACGCGATGAGCGTCGCGCTGTCGCGTTTCGAGATCGAGGGTATCGAACACAACATTCCGTTTCTCGCGGCGCTGATGGAGCATCCGCGCTGGCGCGAGGGCCGGCTGTCGACGGCCTTCATCGCCGAGGAATATCCCGATGGCTTCGCGCGGCCGACCCCTTCAGCGGAAACGCTTCGCCGGGCCGCGCTGGTGGCCACCACCATCGAGATGGCCCGCAAGGCCCGGCTCGACCGGCATATCGACCGCCTGCGCGTCCATTCCGGCGCAATCCAGCGGGACTGGGTCGCCAAGATCGACGGCAAGTATCTGGCGGTGACCGTCGTGCCGGAGGCCGGCACCGCGGGCGGCCCGGTGCAGTACCGCATGAGCGTCGATGGCGCCGAATGCGTGCTCGCGACCGGCTACGAGCCGGGCCAGTCGCCCTGGTTCGGGACGCTCGACGGCGAGGAACTCGCCGCACAGGTGCGTTCGCGCGAGAACGTGACGGCGATCTTCGTCGACGGCTTGTGGGTCGAGGCCAAGGTTCTGTCCCCGGCCATTGCCGAGCTCGACCGGCTGATGCCGGAGAAGACGCCGCCGGACACCTCGAAGATGCTGCTCTGCCCGATGCCGGGCCTCGTCGTCTCGATCGCGGTTTCAGAGGGGCAGGAGGTCAAGGCCGGTGAGACGCTGGCCGTCGTCGAGGCGATGAAGATGGAGAACATCCTGCGGGCCGAGCGCGACGCGACGGTGACCAAGCTCAACGCCAAGCCGGGCGACAGCCTCGCCGTCGACGCGGTGATCATGGAGTTCGAATAGGGCTGGCTTGCCGGCCGGATCCGCAAGCACTGACGAGGCGTCGATGAAATCCGTTCACTTGACCGTCGCCGGAAGGGTTCAGGGCGTCGGCTACCGCGCCTGGTGCCGCGACGAGGCGGTGCGGCGTGGCCTGTCCGGCTGGGTGCGCAACCGTGCGTCCGGCGACGTCGAGGCCGTCATCGCTGGCGAGCCCGCGATCGTTGACGACATGCTCGCTGCGCTGTGGACGGGGCCGTCCAGCGCGTCCGTGTCGGCGGTCGATGTTGCGGAGAGCGATGAGGTGCCGGACGGAGAATTCGCTGTGCGCGCGACGGCGTAGGGCGGGGGCGTACGAACGTATTCTCGTGATCCGGCAGGATGTTGTCGCTTGCTTGTATCCGTCGGTGCAGCGGGACCGGTTTGGCATGGGTCCTCGGGTCAAGCCCGAGGATGACGACCTTGATATAGGGTTTCGCCAATCACCGTGCGCCGCGTTTGATCGGTCTCTTCGAAGCAGTTGGGTGCTGTAGCAGGGATCGGGCCGAAGGCATGCTCGCTCGTCGGCATGGCCACCCGGCTCGCGACACATGCGCGTGTCGGAGACGGTGTCAGTGCGGGCTCGTTCCTATCCTCTACCGCGTCCGCTCCGACGTCCCTGTCACCCGCGGCCTGTGCGTGTGGGCGATCCCCACGCCACCGCGCGTCATCCTCGGGCTTGACCCGAGGACCCATGCCTCGACATCGCAACGCGTGTCCGGTGGCGGTGTGCCGCACGCCTGTCCGGGGCCGACATGCCGCGACCCAAAGGCGGCCCCCCGCTTGGCAGTAAGCGGCGGAAACAGGCCCGATGCCTCGTGCCGCCTACAGCCGCGCGTCCGCCGTGTCCCCGAACACGGCCTCGAACTGCGCCCGCAGCATGGTGTCGACCTTGGGCATGGACACCAGGATACCGAGATCGGCGAGGCTGGTGATGCCGTGGCCGCGAATGCCGCAGGGCACGATGCCGGTGAAATGGTCGAGGTCAGGATCGACGTTCAGCGAGATGCCGTGGAAGGTCACCCAGCGGCGCACCCGGATACCGATGGCGGCGATCTTGTCCTCGGCGATCGTGCCGTCGGCGGCCCGCGCGCGCTCGGGCCGTTGCACCCAGACGCCGACGCGGTCCTCGCGGCGCTCGCCGCGGACCTGAAAGCCGTCGAGCGTGCCAATGATCCAGGCCTCCAGTGCGGCGACGAAAGCGCGGACGTCCTCGCGGCGGCGCTTCAGGTCGAGCAGCACATAGGCCACCCGCTGGCCGGGGCCGTGATAGGTGTATTCCCCGCCGCGCCCGGCCTTGAAAACGGGAAACCGCCGGGCATCGACGAGATCGTCGTCCCGGGCGCCGGTGCCCGCCGTATAGAGCGGCGGATGCTCGACCAGGAGCACGGTCTCGGGCGCCGTGCCGGCGGCGATCTCCGCCACCCGGCGTTCCATCATCTGCAGCGCCTCCGGATAGGGCAGAAGACCGTCGACGACGCGCCATTCGACCGGGTCCGACCCCGCCTTGGCGGCAAATCGTTCGGTGACGGTGGCAAGGCGGGGGATCGCCGGCGCGGCTTCGGAAGACGTCGTCATGGCTGCTATGTAGCGGCTCGGGGAGGGCGCGAAAAGCAGGCCCGGGGCGGCGGCGTGCGATGATCCGACAAATGCCGGCGTCGCGATTGGAAAAGCCCTTGTGCGGTTCCGCGACTCTTGTTACATGCCCGCCACCGACGGCATTACCGGCCCTCGGTTACACGGCGTGCGGTCGTGGCGGAATTGGTAGACGCGCAGCGTTGAGGTCGCTGTGGGGCAACCCGTGGAAGTTCGAGTCTTCTCGACCGCACCAGCCTTCTTTCGACAATCGGACAGTCATGCGGCCTTGCCGCCCCGGTCTGCGGCACCCTCGGTCGCGACCTGACGACTGGCATCGATTGCGACATTCGTCGGAATGCCTGCCGCGGGCGGCTTCCGAATGACGGACATTTCCTCTAGACGCGTCTCGACCGTCCCTGCCGACGGGTTTCTCTGGTAACCCCAAGAATCGGAGGGTGCATGGCTGACACACAGCTTACAAGCGATGTGCCCGAGGCCGAAGCACTGTCGGGCATCTACGATGAGGGCGGCTTCGTCGACGGTGCTTTTCTCGAGCGCATCGAAGCGGCGATCGACGGCGAGAATCCCGCCTATCTGCGCGAGGAAGTCGGTCGGCTGCACGAATCCGAGCTCGGCGACCTTCTCGAAGCGCTCGACAACGACGCCCGGCAGTCGCTCGTCCGGCTCATGGGCGACGAGTTCGACTACACCGCGCTCACCGAGGTGGACGAGGCGATCCGCCTGTCCATTGTCGACGCGATGCCGAACGCGCAGGTCGCCGAGGCGCTGCGCGAGCTGGATTCCGACGACGCCGTCTACATCCTTGAGGACCTGGACGAGGAGGACCGCAAGGAAATCCTCGACCGGCTGCCGTTTCGCGAACGCATCCGGCTGCGGCGCTCGCTCGAATATCCCGAGGAATCGGCCGGCCGGCGCATGCAGACGGAATTCGTCGCGGTGCCGCCGTTCTGGACCGTCGGCCAGACCATCGACTACATGCGCGACGAGGAGGAGCTTCCCGAATCCTTCGCGCAGATCTTCGTCATCGATCCCAGCTTCAAGCTGCAGGGTGCCGTCGATCTCGACCGCATCCTGCGCGCCAAGCGGCCGGAGAAGATCGAAGACATCATGCACGAGACGCGGCATGCGATCCCGGCCGAGATGGACCAGGAAGAAGCCGCCCAAATCATCGAGCAGTACGATCTTCTGTCGGCCGCGGTCGTCGACGAGAACGAGCGTCTCGTCGGCATCCTGACCATCGACGACGTCATCGACATCCTGCAACAGGAGGCCGACGAGGACATCAAGCGCCTCGGCGGTGTCGGCGACGAAGAGATTTCCGATACGGTGCTGACGGCGGCGCGGTCGCGCTTCTCCTGGCTGCTGATCAACCTGGCGACGGCGATCCTGGCGTCCTGCGTCATCGGCCTGTTCGACGCCACGATCGAGCAGATGGTGGCGCTGGCGATCCTGATGCCCATCGTCGCCTCGATGGGCGGCAATGCCGGCACCCAGACCATGACGGTCGCGGTGCGTGCGCTCGCGGCGCGCGACATCGACCTCTACAATGCCGGCCGGATCATCCGGCGCGAGGCGCTGGTGGGGCTCCTCAACGGCGTGCTGTTCGCCCTGATCATCGGGCTCGTCGCCGCCGTCTGGTTCGAAAGCGCCGGGCTCGGCGGGGTGATCGCGGTCGCCATGGTGGTCAACATGATGGCCGCAGCGCTCGCCGGCATCCTGATTCCGCTGATTCTCGACCGGTTCGGCGCCGATCCGGCAATCGCGTCTGGTACCTTCGTGACCACCGTCACAGACGTGGTGGGCTTTTTCGCCTTTCTTGGGCTGGCCGCCTTCTGGTTCGGCCTCGGCTGACGTCAGAGATGCCCCCGGTCAGGTAACCATGGGGCAGTTCCCGGATTGACTTTTACGTAAATCTGGCGGCATGCATCACCCTGAGGGCGCCGACCGAGGGATACGGAACGTCGAATGCGAGACTATTATACGATCACGGAGCTCACCCGTGAGTTCGGCATCTCGACGCGGACGATCCGCTTCTACGAGGACGAGGGGTTGCTGGCGCCGATCCGTCGCGGGCGCACCCGGCTCTTCCGGCATTCCGACCGCCAGCTCCTGAAGAACATCCTGCGCGGCAAGCGCCTCGGTTTCTCCATCGCGGAAATCCGCGAGATCATGAGCATGTACAAGAGCCCGCCCGGCGAGGCGGGCCAGCTCAAGGCGATCATCGGGCGGGTCAGCGACAAGCGGCGCGAACTCGAGCAGAAGCGCCGCGACATTGAGGACCTGCTGCGCGAACTCGACGCCGCCGAGGAAGCCTGTCTCACCCGCATGGCCGAGCTGGGCGTCGGCCAGAGCGTGCGAACCGGCTGACGGTCACTCTGACCGGAACGAACACTCGCGGGTCACGTCGCGGATGGCCGACATCTGCGTCTCGCTCGGATCGCCGCCCATCAACACGTCGAACAGGTCCCGCCGCTGCAATTCGCGTTGCGCGCAGCCGCAATAGCGTTCGCAGAAGGCCGCATCGCGCTCGGCAATGCAGGAGCGCTGGCAGTCGGTGTGGAAGCCCGCGGTGCGATCGGCCGGCGCGATCTGGGCGAAAACAAAGACCAGTCCGTAGAGGATCGGCTGGTGCAACAGGTAGAACAGCAGCGAATGGCGGCCGATGGCGCCCAGCGGCGACAACGGCGCAAGACCGGCGTTCCACATGCGCATGCGCGCCACCCAACCGTGGTCGACGGCCAGCCGCGCGGTCGCGATGCCGGCGAGGACTGCCCCGAAGAATGGGAACAGCGGCACGAAGTCGTTGGAGAGCGGCGGGGTCTGGAACAGGCCGATCCAGTTGAGCCATTTCGGATCGAGTAGCGGCGTCGCGACGAAGCTGCGCAGGGCGACCACCGCGATCGCCAGTGCCGCCGTCACGAACCAGGGCAGCCGCAGGAAGAGCAGGCCCAGCACGCTGGCGACCGCGATGTGATGCAGGATGCCGAAATAGACGAAGCTGTTGGGCGTGGCGAAGTACGTCGCGACGGTGATGGCGAGCGCGCCGGCCACGACCTGCAGCAGACGCTTGCCGAAGGGCTGCCAGCGAATGCCGCGGCCATTGGCCAGCACCAGGCTGACGCCGACCAGGAACAGGAAGGACGACGCGATGGCGCGCGCGAAGATGCGCCAGCCGCCATGGCCCGTCAGCCCGCGCTCGACATAGTTGAAGTACTCCAGATCCCAGGTGAAGTGGTAGATCACCATCGCGAACAGCGCGACGGCGCGCGTGATGTCGATGATCTCGATACGCCCGCGGCTGACGGGCGGGTTGTCTATCTGGCTCACGCACATTCCTTGACGCTGGACACACTTGCCGTCCGCCTATCTTTCAGGACGGACAGCGGCCGGAGCGACCCGGCACGCCGCAATCCGGAAAGGCAGTTCATGAAGATCATCGAGGCAGGCGGAGCCCGCATCCCCGCAATCGGATTTGGCACATTCACACTCGAAGGCCAGACTTGCGTCGATATGGTGGCAAAGGCGATCGATGCCGGTTACCGCCATATCGATACCGCCCGCATGTATGGGAACGAAAAGGAAGTCGGCGCCGGCATCGCGGCCAGCGGGATCGCCCGCGAGGAGCTGTTCGTAACCACCAAGATCTGGTGGACGGATATCACCGAAGACAAGCTGATGGACAGCGCCCGGGCGGCGGTGGACGCGATCGGGCAGGGGCCGGTCGACCTCCTGCTGATTCATTGGCCCAACACCGACGTGCCGCTGGAAGAATCGATCGATGCGCTGAACGCGACGATCGGCGAGGGGCTGACCCGCCACATCGGCGTCGCCAATTTCACCAGCGCGATGGTCGACGAGGCGGCCGCCATGTCCTCGGCCCCGCTGGTCTGCAACCAGGTCGAATACCATCCCTATCTCAGCCAGGAGAACGTCCTGGCCGCCTGCCGTCGTCACGACATGGCGATGATCGCCTATTCGCCGATCGGCAAGGGCGGTGAGCTGCTGGCCGATCCGGTGATCACCGAGGCGGCAAAGGCCCACGGCAAGAGCCCGGCGCAGATCGTCCTGCGATGGGAGGTCGAGCAGGACATCGTCGGCGCGATCCCGCGCACGAGCACGCCGGAGCGGCTCAGCGAGAATCTCGATATCTTCGACTTCGAGCTGACCGAGACCGAGCGGACGGCGCTGAACCAGCTGACCTTGCAGCGCAAACGCCTGATCGATCCGTCCTTCGCGCCCCACTGGGACCGCGCCTGATGGACGAGGCGACGCTGCGGCGGACAGGCGAGTCGCTCGCCAACTGGGCGGGCGATGCGCTCGGCTTCTTCTACGAGCCGTCATCGCTGTTCCAGATCGCCGTTGTCGTCGCCTGCCTCGGCCTCGCCTGGGTGCTCGATCGCCTGACCCGCGAACCGATCGAGGTCCAGGCGCGCAGGATCAAGGGCGCCCCCCGGATCCTGCGGTTGGTCGTCGCCGTACGCCGCCGCATGGGGCTGATCTTCTTCGTGCTGCTTCTGTGGCTGGCGACCCGGATCGACCTGGCGGCCGGCGGGCCGCGCTCGCAGATCATCGGTGTCGTCTTCGACCTGGCGCTGGCCTATCTGGTGATCGCCGTCGCCTCGCGCATCGTGCGCAACCGGCTTCTGGCCCGGCTGATTACCATCGTCGCTTCGCTGCTCGCGGGCCTCTCGATCCTCGACCTCCTGGAACCGGTGGCGTCGGTGCTGGACCAGTCGGCGATCACGGTCGGCCAGAGCAGGATCTCGGCGCTTCTGGTGATCAAGGCGATCGCGGTGATCGGCATCACTTTGTGGCTCGCCTCGGTCGCCGGCAATTTCCTCGACACCCGCGTCCAGCGCAATCAGGAACTGACGCCGACCCTCAGGGTGCTGATCGGCAAGTTCCTCAAGATCGGCCTCATCCTGGTGGCGCTGGCCATCGCGCTGGCCTCGATCGGCGTCGACCTGACGGCGCTGACCGTCCTGTCGGGCGCCATCGGCGTCGGCCTCGGCTTCGGCCTGCAGAAGGTCGTGTCGAACTTCATCTCGGGAATTATCATTCTCCTCGACCGTTCGATCAAGCCGGGCGACACGATCTCGCTCGACGATACCTTCGGCTGGATCCGAGAATTGCGGGCGCGCTTCGTCTCGGTGGTGACCCGCGACGGCCGCGAATATCTGATCCCGAACGAGGACTTCATCACCAACCAGGTGATCAACTGGTCGTTCTCGAACGACTTGGTGCGGATCGATGTGGAGTTCGGCGTCGCCTATGACAGCGATCCGCATGCGGTGATCCGGATCGCCAAGGAGGCCGCGGAGAGCTGCAATCGGGTGGTCTCCCACAAGCCGGCGGTCTGCTGGATGACCGGCTTCGGGGCATCGTCGATCGACTTTGTCGTGCGGTTCTGGATCCGCGACCCGCAGGCCGGCTTGACCAATGTCAGGGGTGACGTGCTGCTGGCCCTGTGGGATGCCTTCAAGGCGAACGGCATTGCCATTCCGTTCCCGCATCGCGAGATCCTCATGCGCACGCCGGTCGTCGTACAGACGGAGCCGCGCGAGGATGCGCCGGTGGTCGCACGCCGGGACGGCGACGAGAGCTGACCGGAGAGGGCCGCCATTGTTCTTCTATGCCGCCAAGATCGGCTGGTTCGTGCTGCAGCCGCTGGCCGCCATCCTGCTCGTCGCGATTCTCGGGCTTCTGGCCGGCTGGCTCGGCCGGCCACGCATCGCGGCGGGTCTGTTCGTTGTTGCGACGGCGACACTGGCGGTGTGCAGCCTGACGCCGCTGGGCCTCGTGATGACGGCGGTGCTGGAGGACCGGTTTCCCCGTCCCGACCTGCCGCCGGCGATTGACGGTATCATCGTCCTCGGCGGGGCCTTCGACACGCGGGTGGCGCGCACGCGGGGCATGAACGAGCTGAATGACGCGGCTGACCGGGTCACCGCCGGCATGGAGCTGGCGCAGCGTTACCCGGAGGCGAAGCTGCTGTTCAGCGGCGGCGTGGCGGCGCTCCTGGAAGAGGACATTCCCGAGACCGAGGCCGCCGAGGCGCTCTACCGGGGGCTGGGCTTGGCGCCGGACCGCCTGCTTCTCGACGGGCGCGCGCGCGACACCTTCGAGAACGCCGTCTTCGCCAAGGAGCTTGCGCAGCCGAAGCCGGCCGAGACGTGGGTGCTGGTGACGTCGGCGTCGCACATGCCGCGTGCCGTCGGATGCTTTCGCGTCGCCGGCTTCGACATCGTGCCCTATCCGGTGGATTACCGCACGCCGTCGGGGCCGGCCCTGTACCGCCCCTCCAGCACGACGACCCGCAACCTGGAAAAGGTGCATTTCGCCATTCGCGAATATCTGGGGCTCGTCGCCTACCGTCTGAGCGGACGCACCGACGCGCTGTTTCCGACGCCCTGAGACAGGTAAGCGGCCGGTTCAGTCCAGCAGCGCCCGACGGGCATTCGACATGAACTGCCGGTGGGCGAGAATCACCACGACGAGGATCGTCGCAGCGACGAGTGCCGTCGGGCCGAGGAACCAGCCGAGATAGGCGATGGCGAAGAAGACGGCGCGCAGTCCGGAGTTGAAGTGCTTGCCGGCGAGCTGGTTCAGCCGCGTGGCCTTGGCGAGGGCTCGCTCGGCGGCGTCCGGGTCGAGATCGGCTTCCGCCCGCATGGGAATCGCGCCGATCAGGATCGAGCAATAATTGAACAGCCGGTAGGCCCAGCCGAACTTGAAGAAGGCATAGGCGAAGATCGTCACCAGGCCGAGCAGCTTGATCTCCACCAGCGCGCGGTCGAGCCGGGCGTGGAAGGGCAGTTCGGCGGCGATGGTGGCGATCTGGTCGGCCGAGCTGAACAGGGCGAAGCAGCCGCCGATGGCGAAGATGCAGGCGGAGGCGAAGAAGGCGGTGCCCTGCTGGAGCCCCGCCATGATCGCCGTGTCGATCATCCGCAGATCGCGCAGCAGCATCACCTGCATCCAGCATTCGCGTTGCCGGTTCATCGCCTGGGACAGGCCACGGGCTGCCAGCGGCCCGTGCTCCGTCACGATATTGTAGACGAGCCACACCGCCAGAAAGAATGCGAGTGCGGCGCCATCCCCCGTATCGATCGTCACAATGCCACGCCCCGCTTCGCCCCTCGCGGCGAGGGGCCGGATTTCCATGAGGTTTTCATAGCGCGGCAACGGGACGCAGGCCAGATGACGCGCGACACGCCGGCATCAGTCCGGGACAAGCTTGCCGTGGAACATAGCAGCCATGAGGAAATATGCATCGCACCCGCCTTGTGGCGTCGTCGCTTAACGGATATTTAAGAGCTGCAACCGCTGGACGGGGGTCATGACCGGTTCGCAAGCCATCTCGATTCAGGATATTCAGTTACATGGATGACAGCGTGCGCAAGTCGTGCTGGGGCGTGACCGTATGGACGGTCGCGATCTTCTCTACGCTCCTCGTTCTGGGGTTCCTCTTCACGGTTCCCGAGACCGTCGCCATCGCCGCCAGCTGACCGAACCGGTCGGCGCCAGGCGCCCACCGACGCAGACCTTTTTCCGACAGATCCGATCCGCTTCGCTTCGGCACGCCAGTGCCGGGCCGTCTTAACCTTGCCGAAGCTTTCGTTCGGCATGGCCGGGCAGGACATTGCGTGTCGGGCGTCTGGTGGGGAATCCGCCCGGCGGCGTCCTGAGGTGGCAGCCACGGGTGCCTGATCCGGCTTGACGCGGCGGGCCGTTTGCTTCGAGAAGCACCCATGCCTTTGCATCTGATCAAGCTATGCGTCGGAATCGGCAGCGTCGAGGACCTCGAGGAGCATGTCGCCGCGCGTCTCGACGCGGCGCGTCTTCAGGGTCGGCCTGCCGAACAGGCGCATGTGACACGCATGGTTCCCAAGCGGATCGACGAACTGCTCGATGGCGGCTCGCTCTACTGGGTGATCAAGGGCCAGATCCAGGTCCGCCAGCCGCTCGTCGCCATCGCGCCGTTCAAGGATGCCGAAGGCGTCGGGCGTTGCCGGCTCGTTCTGGAGCCGACTTTCGTGCGGACCGCCCGCCAGCCGCGCCGCCCGTTTCAGGGCTGGCGCTACCTGACGCCCGACGACGTGCCGCGGGACATCGGAACCGGCGATGCGGGCGAGGGCGACCTGCCCGTGGACATGCAGCGCGAACTCATCGAGCTCGGGCTGTTCTGAGGCGACGCCGAATCCGGCGGTCGCCTGAAACTCATATTGTCTCGTTGTCAGCCGAAGCGCATGTGGATCGCCGCGTGCCCTTCGGGCGCGATGGTCCTGATCCGCGTGTAGGCGATCGGCTGCGATGCCCGCCAGGCGCGGGCGCCATGGGACAGAAGCAGCCCCACGAGATCCT
Organism: Aurantimonas coralicida DSM 14790; assembly: GCF_000421645.1. Taxonomy (GTDB): domain Bacteria; phylum Pseudomonadota; class Alphaproteobacteria; order Rhizobiales; family Rhizobiaceae; genus Aurantimonas; species Aurantimonas coralicida. Next base: position 189,288 of record NZ_ATXK01000004.1, read on the forward strand.
TTGCCTTCAGCCGCGAACGGCCGTCGCGGGCTTCGCCGAGGCGAAGCGCGGCCTGCTGCAGCGGGTGGGGATTGGCGGCCCGCGCGCTGCCGGCGAAGGCGAGCGTGTTGGCGAAGCTGGCTGCCTGGTGCTCGGTCGTCATGCTGGAACCCTTCCTACGCGATACATCTTAGGGTCCGTCTGAACGGACGGGCTGGTCGGTCGCACGGCGGCGACAAGGAGGTCGGCGGCCCGGAACAAGGGCCGCCGGACCGGTGTCAGTTGGCGACGGCGTAGCAGCTGTACGAGCTGCGCTTGAGCGCGGCACAGGCCGACCAGGCCTGGTCCTTGCTGGCAAAGCCGGCGAAGCGAGCGCGGTAGAGCGTCTGCGAACCGCTCTTCACCGTCTCGGTGAAGGGCTCGGCATCCGCCAGCTCGCCGCCGACCTTGCGCTTGGCGGTGGCCAGCATCTCCATGGCGGCATCGGCTTCCGGCGTGGCGGCGATCTGGACCACCCAGGGGGAGGTCGGCGTGCGAACGGTCTCCGAGACGCTGGCAACCTTTATTGCACCGGTCGTCGAGGGATCGAGATCGCGTCCACCCGGGACGGCTGCCGGCGGCAGGCGGACGCCTGCGCTCGGCACGCGGCTGGCGGCCGGGATCGGCATGCGCACCGACGGACGCTCGGCGACGAGGGCCGCCTTCAGGGCATCACGGCCGACGATCGGACGGGACTGCGGCTGGACCATGCGCGCCACGGCCGGGGCGGCCTCGGAGCCGTAGGCCATTGCGATGCGCTGGTCGATCTCGGTCATGGCCGGGCGGGAATCGGGAACCGGGCCCTGCTTGGGAAGCGCAGCGACGATGGCCGGGCTGGCCGAGCGGGCGGCGAGCAGCATGCCGGAATCGCGAGTGCTGGCCTTCGGCAGATAGCGCGAGAGCAGCTCGACCATGTGATCGTCGCGCGAACGGCCGGAGCGACCGCCCATGACCACGGCGACAAGGCTCTTGCCGTCTCGCTCGATCGAGGTGACGAGGTTGAAGCCGGAAGCGTTGATGTAGCCGGTCTTGATGCCGTCGACGCCCTTCACCCGGCCCAGGACCCGGTTGTGGTTGCCGAGCCGGCGGCCACGGAAGCTGTAAGAGCGGGTCGAGAAGATCTTGTAATATTCCGGAAAATGCTCGCGCAGGGCGATGCCCAGGGTCGCCATGTCCCGCGCCGTGGTCTTCTGCCCGGAATCCGGCAGGCCGTTGGCATTGCGGAAGGTGGTCTTCGGCATGCCGATCTGACGCGCCTTGGCGGTCATGCGGGCGGCAAAGGCCGATTCGGAGCCGGCCTGGAACTCGCCCAGCACCACGGCGGCATCGTTGGCCGACTTGGTGACCAGCGAATAGACGGCTTCCTCGACGGTGAGGGTCGAGCCGGTCTTCAGGCCGATCTTCGACGGCGGACGCCCGGCCGCATAGGCCGACACCGGCATCTTGTCCTTCATGGAAATCCGACCGCTCTTCAGCGCGTCGAAGGTCATGTAGAGCGTCATCATCTTGGTGAGCGACGCCGGGTAGCGGTACTCGTCGGCCCGGTCGTTGTAGAGGACCTGGCCATTGTTGGCGTCGATGACGAAGCCCGCATATTTGGCGTTGGCTTCGGCATGGCCGGCGCCGGTCAGCAGCATGCCGGCGCCGAAGGCGACGACGCCTGCGAACCTGCTGAGCGATCTGGCGGCGGTGGTGAGGCGGGGGAACGGGTTACGCACGCAGCAACTCTCTGGCTCGGGCAATGGGCGAGGAAGCCGGTCGATATCGTCGCAGCGCTTGGAAAGGCCGTGCAATATCAGCGGGCAACTCCCTCGGGTGTCGATCCGCAGATTAATGCCGGCGGGCTTACCAATCGGTTTATGGTTGCCGGACCGTTCCCATCCCGGATCGAAATTTCTCGTACCCTGCCAAACGAAACGGGCAGGAGTGAGGTGAAATTCCCTATGGGAAGCGTGCGGCGCGTCATTCCGCTTGAATCTTATTGTGCAGTGCAATATCTTTGGGCGGGGCGCAGCTCAGGGCACCGGTCGGACCGGCACTTCCTGCTGAATGGACGTCCTTCCACAAACCACCACCAATCCGAGGGAAATCCAGATGAACGCATATGAAGATGCCAGCAAGTTCTCCAAGGACGCGATGGACAGCGCGCTGAAGTCGGTGTCGGCCATGACCAAGGGCTTCCAGCAGGTCGCGTCGGAGACGTCCGAATTCGCCAAGCGCGCCTATGAGCAGCAGACCGAATTCATGGAGAAGCTCTTCCAGGTGCGTTCGCCGGACAAAGCCATCGCGCTGCAGAGCGAATACGCCAAGACCGCCTATCAGGGCTGGGTCAGCCAGGCGACGCGCATGGGCGAGATCTACACCGATGTCGCCAAGGAGACCTACAAGCCGTTCGAGCACTCGCTCGCGACGCTGTCGACCGCGGGCACGTCCGTGGCGACCAAGCCGGCCGCTGCCGCCAAGCAGGCCGCCGAGACCAAGGCTGCCTGATCGGCGCCTCGGTTGTCCCGCGGCCGCGGGCACCACATATTCGGTACGAGGAAAAGCCCGGCTCTCCCGCCGGGCTTTTTCGTGTCCGGGCCATGCCTTGGCGCGGGCAGGGACGAGACGCCGCACGATGATGCTTTGCCATGCCCGCGTTGCGTCTTAAAATCCGTGCCACGGCACATACATACAGAGCGATGACGAAGGTGGTTGAATTGAGCATGCACGCGTTTCCCGGCAACGGCGCTCCTGCCGTGCGGTCCCAGGCCGGGAAGGACGACGATCAGGTCCCCGATCGCGGGACCGAGGTCATCACGCGAACGAAACCCAAAACCCAGAAGCCGAGCCTTTACAGAGTGCTCCTTCTGAACGACGATTACACTCCGATGGAGTTCGTCATCCACGTCCTCGAGCGGTTCTTCCAGAAGGACCGCGAGGCAGCCACCAGAATCATGTTGCATGTGCACAATCACGGCGTTGGCGAATGCGGAGTGTTCACCTACGAGGTCGCCGAGACCAAGGTGACCCAGGTCATGGACTTCGCCCGCCAGCACCAGCATCCGCTGCAATGCGTGATGGAAAAGAACTGAGGTGAAGCTTGCCGACATTTTCGCAAAGCCTTGAGAAGTCGCTGCACTCGGCCCTGACGCTCGCAAACGACCGGCAACAGGAATTTGCGACGCTGGAGCATCTGCTGCTGGCGCTTCTCGACGACAAGGACGCGGCGGCGGTGATGCAGGGATGCAGTGTCGACCTCGACATCCTGCGCCGCAATCTGACGACCTACATCGACAGCGAACTCTCCAACCTCGTCACGGGACATGACGAGGATTCCAAGCCGACGGCCGGATTCCATCGGGTGATCCAGCGTGCGGTGATCCATGTCCAGTCGTCCGGCCGCGAAGAGGTGACCGGCGCCAACGTGCTCGTGGCAATCTTCGCCGAACGCGAGAGCCATGCCGCTTATTTCCTGCAGGAACAGGAGATGACGCGCTACGATGCGGTGAATTTCATATCGCACGGAATCTCCAAGCGCCCCGGCGCCTCCGAGACCAGACCGCTGCGCGGCGCCGAGGATGAGCAGTCGACAGTGGGACAGGATGACGAGGGCAAGCGCAAGAACGCCCCTGATGCGCTCACGGCCTATTGCAGCAATCTCAACGAGAAGGCGCGCAACGGGAAGATCGATCCGCTGATCGGGCGGGCCGAGGAGATCAACCGCACGATCCAGGTGCTGTGCCGCCGGTCCAAGAACAACCCGCTCTATGTGGGTGATCCGGGCGTCGGCAAGACGGCGATCGCGGAAGGGCTGGCCAAGCGCGTCGTCGAAGGCGACGTGCCGGACGTCCTGGCCGATGCGACGATCTTCGCGCTGGACATGGGCACGCTGCTCGCCGGCACCCGCTATCGCGGCGATTTCGAAGAGCGGCTGAAGCAGGTGATGAAGGAGCTCGAGGAATATCCCGGCGCCGTCCTGTTCATTGACGAGATCCACACGGTGATCGGCGCGGGCGCCACCTCGGGCGGCGCGATGGACGCGTCGAACCTGTTGAAGCCGGCGCTGTCTTCCGGCGCGATCCGCTGCATCGGCTCGACCACCTACAAGGAGTACCGGCAGTTCTTCGAGAAGGACCGGGCGCTGGTGCGCCGGTTCCAGAAGATCGACGTCAAGGAGCCGTCCATCGACGACGCCGTGTCGATCCTGAAGGGCCTGAAGCCCTATTTCGAGGATTTCCACCGGGTCAAATACACCAACGAGGCGATCAAGTCGGCGGTCGAACTGTCGGCCCGCTTCATCAACGACCGCAAGCTGCCGGACAAGGCGATCGACGTGATCGACGAGACCGGTGCGTCGCAGATGCTGCTGGCGGCCGGCAAGCGGAAGAAGCAGATCGGCGTCAAGGAGATCGAGGCGACCGTGGCCACCATGGCGCGGATCCCGCCCAAGGCCGTCTCCAAGGACGATGCCGAGGTGCTGGAACATCTTGACGCCCAGCTCAAGCGGGTCGTCTACGGCCAGGATGCCGCCATCGGCAGCCTTGCCTCGGCGATCAAGCTGGCCCGTGCCGGCCTGCGCGAGCCGGACAAGCCGATCGGCTCGTACCTGTTCTCCGGCCCGACCGGCGTCGGCAAGACCGAGGTGGCCCGCCAGCTGGCGGCGGCACTCGGAGTCGAGCTTTTGCGCTTCGACATGTCGGAATACATGGAGCGGCACACCGTCTCGCGGCTGATCGGCGCGCCTCCGGGCTATGTCGGCTTCGACCAGGGCGGCCTGCTCACCGATGGCGTCGACCAGCATCCGCATTGCGTGCTGCTGCTGGACGAGGTCGAGAAGGCGCATCCGGATCTGTTCAACATCCTCCTGCAGGTGATGGACCACGGCAAGCTGACCGATCACAACGGCAAGCAGATCGATTTCCGTAACGTCATCCTGATCATGACGACCAATGCCGGCGCGTCGGAGATGGCCAAGGCGACGATCGGCTTCGGGCACTCCAAGCGGACGGGCGCCGACGAGGAGGCAATCAACCGCCTGTTCACGCCGGAATTCCGCAACCGTCTCGATGCGACGATCCCGTTCGGCCCGCTGCCGACGCCGGTCATCCACCAGGTGGTCCAGAAGTTCGTCATGCAGCTCGAGGCGCAGCTGTCCGAACGCGGCGTGACCTTCGAACTGTCGGAGGACGCGATCACGTGGCTCGCCGACAAGGGCTACGACGAGGCGATGGGCGCGCGGCCGCTGGGCCGGGTGATCCAGGAGCACATCAAGAAGCCGCTGGCCGACGAAGTGCTCTTCGGCAAGCTGAAGAACGGCGGCACGGTGAAGGTGTCCGTCGTCGACGGCGAGGACGGCGCCAAGGCGCTGCATCTGGAAGCCATTGCCGACGAATTGCCGCCGAAGCCCAAGAAGCCCGCAGCCAGGAAGCGCGCCAAGGTGGCGCCGGACGGCTCGGACATCGAGGACGACGAGCCGGCGGGTGATGCGCCCGAAGCGGGCTCCACGGGATCTGCCGCCGCCAAGCGGGCAGGGACCGTTCCCAAGGTCCCGCGCAAGTCGCGCTGATCGAAACAGAAAGGGCCGCCCTCGGGGCGGCCCTTCTTCGTTGTGGCGGATCGTGCTGCGGGGCCGGGGCCCCACGGCCGAACTCAGTCGATGGCGGCGCGGATCAGGGCCGCGTGCTCGGCCAGCATCTCCGGATCGGCCATGCCGTCGGAATGCTTCTTCAGGGGCACGCCGGCATAGACCGGCAGCACGTGGAAATGCAGGTGAAACACCGTCTGCCCGCCGGCGGTCTCGTTGAACTGGGCAATGCGGACGCCGTCGGCGTCGAACGCCTTCTTCACGGCACGCGCCAGCTTGGCGACCACCGGCATCACCGCGCCGAGCGTCTCGTCCGACGCATCGAGGATGTTGCGCGACGGCGCCTTCGGAATGACGAGGCAATGGCCCTTCGATTCCGGCATCACGTCCATGATCGCCAGCGCCGTGTCGTCCTCGTAGAGTTTCTGGCTCGGGATCTCGCCGCGCAGGATCTTGGCGAAGATGTTGCCGTCGTCGTAGCCGCTCATGGTGTCCGGTCCTTCACAATCAGAATCAGACCGGACGATAGGCAGATTGCCGCGATTGTCGACGGCTGAGCCCGCCGTCAGCCACCCTTCTTGTAGGGCGTATGCTCGGACAGGACGTCGCTGACATGGGCGATTTCGGCGCGCTCGGCGTCGAGATAGTCGTCGACGGCACGGCGCAGACCGGGATGGGCGATCCAGTGGGCCGAATGGGTGGTCACGGGCTCATAGCCGCGGGCCAGCTTGTGCTGTCCCTGCGCGCCCGCCTCGACGAGGCCGAGGCCATGCGCGATCGCGAAGTCGATGGCCTGATGGTAGCAGACCTCGAAATGCAGGAAGGGGTGGTCCTCGATACAGCCCCAGTTGCGGCCGAAGATCGTGTCGGCGCCGATGAAGTTCAGCGCCCCGGCGATGTAGCGGCCGTTTCGCGAGGCCATGACGAGCAGCGTCTGGTCGGCCATGCGCTCGCCGATCAGGCTGAAGAACGCGCGGTTGAGATAGGGCCGGCCCCATTTGCGGCTGCCGGTGTCCATGTAGAATTCGTAGAAGGCGTCCCAGGCCGCCTCGGTGAGGTCGCTGCCGGTCAGCCAGGAAATGGAGATGTCGTTGGCCAGCGCCTCGCGGCGCTCCTTGCGCAGCGCCTTGCGCTTGCGCGACGCCAGCGTCTCCAGAAACTCCTCGTAGGTCGCATAGCCGCGATTGCGGAAATGGAACTGCTGGTCGGTGCGGTGCAGCCAGCCGGCCTCGGTCAGGACGTCGCGGTCCGCGGGCTTGAGGAAGGTGGCGTGAACGGAGGAAACGCCGGTCTGGGCCGCATAGGTCCTGGCACCCTCGGCCAGCGCCTGCCGCCGGATCGTCGTGCCGGGTGCGGTTCCGACCAGCAGCCGCGGCCCGGTGGCCGGGGTAAAGGGCACCGACATCTGCAGCTTTGGATAATAGCGACCGCCGGCCCGCTCGAAGGCGTCGGCCCAGCCCTGGTCGAAGACATATTCGCCCTGGCTGTGGCCCTTCAGATAGGCTGGGGCGGCTGCGATCGGCGCGCCCTGTGGATCTTCCAGAACCAGATGCTGGGGCAGCCAGCCCGTCGCTTCGCCGACACAGCCGCTATCCTCCAACGCGGAAAGAAAGGCGTGCGATACGAAGGGGTTGGCGACGCCCGATGGAGTCGCGGTAGAAGCGGGAGACGCCGGCGCGGGCTCCACGGCCAGCGCGTCCCAGCGTGCGGCGTCGATCGCGCTGAGCCGATCGACCACCCGGATCGTGAAGCTCTCTTCGCTGCTGGTCGGGGCGGTGGCGGATTCGCGTGTCATGCGATGAATTTATGCCGGTCCCCCGGCAGCGCAAGGCGTCATTGCTGCGGCGCAATGCCTTCGAAGGTCATCTGATCGCAATGGTCCCGGCTGATGCGGATCTGCGCCTCGGTGCGCACGGTCCAGGAGATCAGCGGCGCGCCCTTGCCGCGCACCCATTCGGTGAACGGGTTCGGCACGTGGTGGATGTCATAGGAAGAGAAATCGCAGCCGCGTTCGAACACCTGCCGATGGGCGGCGAAGGCGTCCGGCGTGTGTCCCGTCGCGGTCAGCCCGATGGGACGGCCGGGGCGGGCTGCCAGCATCTGGTCGATGAGCCAGGGATCGAACGACATCAGGGCCAGTTCGCCGCGGTAGGATTCGAGAACCGGCTGCAGGCGGGCGAAATACTCTGCATCGACGTCCGGCGCGATGCCCTTCAGTTCCATGACCACCGGCACGCGCCCGGCGACCGTTGCAAGAAAGTCCGCGACGGTCGGGATGACGGCATCAGTGCCGGCGAGCCGCAGGGCGGCGATCGCTTCATCGTCCAGCGCGCGAAAATCGGCCTCGCGGCCGGTCAGCCGTTGCAGCGTGTGATCGTGGAAGATGAAGGGCGTGCCGTCGGCCGAAAGCTGCACGTCGCATTCGATCGCGAAGCCGGCGGCGATCGCCGCTTCGGCGGCGGGAATCGAATTCTCCGCCACCGTCTTGTTGCCGTCATGAAGCCCGCGATGGGCGATCGGGTTCGCGGTCAGCCAGCCGAGCGCGCCATCGAAGGCCACCATGTCAGGCGACCTCGAACAAGGCTTCGATCTCGACGGCGGCATCCATCGGCAGCGCCGGCACGCCGACGGCCGAGCGGGAATGGCGGCCGTTCTCGCCGAGGATCTCGACCAGGAAGTCCGACGCGCCGTTGGCGACCTTATGCTGCTCGGTGAAGCCGGCGTCGCTGGCGACGAAGACGGTGAGCTTCAGAAGGCGGCCGAGGCGGCTCCAGTCGCCGGAGACGGCCGATTTCGCCTGGGCGAGGATGTTGATGGCGCACAGCCGCGCGGCCTTCTGGCCGTCTTCGAGCGAGACGCCGGCGCCGAGCTTGCCGGACACGGCCAGCTTGCCGCCGTCGAGGGGCAACTGGCCCGAGGTCTGCAGCAGGCCGCCATAGATGACGCTCGGCACGTAGTTGGCGGCGGGCGCCGCGGCTTCCGGAAGGGTGACGCCGGCGGCTTCGAGGCGGCTTGCGATGGTATCGGCCATGTTGTTGTCTTCCTTTAGCTCGACGGATAGGAGCGCCGGGGAGGGGCTGTGCCGGCCAGATGGCCGCAAGCCCGTTCCGGACGCGCCGTTCCGCAGAGGCGTAGCCCATCCGCAGACCCAGTGAAAGATCGTCCCGCCATGCGCGCCAGCCTCGTAGCCCCTCTCGCGATCGGCCTTGTCGCCGGACCGGCTCTTGCGGCCGCCGCGACGATCGCGCCGCACCGCGCCTCCTACGAACTGGCGATGGACGGCAGCGGCGATCTGGTGGACGCCCAGGCACGGATAGCGGTCGAGATCACGCGGCCGGATTGCGACAGCTACGATATCGACTACCGCTTCGTGGCGCGGTTCCAGCAGGAGCAGGAGCTGGTGGTCACCGACCAGCAGACCCAGACGCTGGAAAACCTCGCGGACGGAACGCTCGCCTTCAGGACAAGGACGCTGGTCGACGGCACAGAGCAGCAGGTCGTGCGGGGCACCGCCGTCAATACGGCGGAGGAGACGCATGTCGCCTTCGTCGAACCGGAGAGCCGCTCGGTGAGCGTGCCGCTGGCAGCCTTTCCGATGCAGCATACGCTGGCTTTGATCGAGAAGGCGGAGGCCGGCGAGCTGATCGTCCAGTCGCCGCTCTATGATGGCGACCCGACACCGGAAAAGGGCCTGTCCACGACCGCGATCATCGGGCCGGCACCGGACAGCCCGGCAGAACCCAAGGATGCGGAGGAACGCGCGCCGCTCGCAGACGAAGCGGCTCCGGCGGCGGACACGCGATCAGAGACCGCCGAGGGCGACATGCGCGACGACGATGACGACCGCGGCGAAGCCGAAAACCCCATGGCGGTCGAGGTGTCCCCGGCCAGCCAGCTGTCGGGTCTTCGCTCTTGGCGGATCAGCGAATCCTTCTATGACAGCGACAGCGATGCCGACGGCATGCCGGTCTTCGAGACAGCCTATACGCTCTACGAGAACGGGATCTCGGACGACCTGGTGCTGAGCTTCGATGGCTACCGCCTGGCCGGCGGCCTTGCGAGCCTCGATCTTCTGGACACACCCGCCTGTCCCTGACGGGGCTGGCGCCGCGCGCCCACGATCCCCATATCGACCCTGAACGCCGTCGCCGTGTTGCCTCGCGTGGGCTTTTGGTGTATCGGCGCTTCCATTCCACACACGGAACTCGGGTTTCGACGTTCGGGCATGTCCCGACGCCGCGATCCACCGGTGGCGGCATTCGGCCGCTTCTTTTCCGTGGAGGCTCAACCGGTAAAGGAAAAAAACCATGGCATTGCCAGACTATTCCATGCGCCAGCTGCTCGAGGCAGGCGTGCATTTCGGTCACCAGACGCATCGCTGGAACCCGAAAATGTCGTCCTACATCTTCGGGGCGCGCAACAACATTCACATCCTCGACCTCGGCCAGACCGTGCCGCTGCTGCATCGTGCGCTGCAGGCGGTCTCCGACACCGTGGCCCGTGGCGGCCGCGTGCTCTTCGTCGGCACCAAGCGCCAGGCATCCGACATCGTCGCCGATGCGGCGAACCGTTCGGCCCAGTACTACGTCAACGCCCGCTGGCTCGGCGGCATGCTGACCAACTGGAAGACCATCTCCAACTCGATCCAGCGCCTGCGCAAGCTCGACGAGATGCTGGCCGGCGAAGCCCAGGGCTTCACCAAGAAGGAGCGCCTGACGCTGCAGCGCGAGCGCGACAAGCTCGACCGCGCCCTCGGCGGCATCAAGGACATGGGCGGCGTGCCGGACATGATCTTCATCATCGACACCAACAAGGAGTCGATCGCGATCGAGGAAGCCAAGCGCCTGCACATCCCGATCGTCGCCGTCGTCGATTCGAACTGCGATCCCGCACCGATCGACTACCCGATCCCGGGCAATGACGACGCGGCTCGCGCCATCACCCTGTATTGCGACCTGATCGCCCGCGCCGCCGTCGACGGCATCGCGCGCCAGCAGGGCGATTCCGGCATGGATGTCGGTGCGATGGAAGAAGCGCCGGTGGAAGAGGTCGTCGAGGCCGAGCCGGTCGCCGAGGAAGCCCCGGCCGCGGACGCCCCGGCAGCCGAGGCTCCGGCCGAGAACGCAACGCCCGCCGCCTGAGGCGAGGCGGCGAACGGCGCGGTCGGGCGGATGCCCGGCCGACGCCCGCGCCCGTCTCCGGCGTCGTAATCACGGCGTCACAATTCTGGCGCACCCGTTCCATCCGAGCCGGTGCGCCCAATCATTTCTGAAGAGGCAAAAATGGCAATTACCGCTTCGATGGTGAAGGAACTGCGCGACAAGACCGGCGCAGGCATGATGGACTGCAAGACCGCGCTGTCCGAGACCGACGGCAACATGGAAGAGGCCATCGACTGGCTGCGCGCCAAGGGCATTGCCAAGGCCGACAAGAAGTCCGGCCGCACCGCGGCCGAGGGTCTCGTCGGTTCGGCGTCCGAGGGCACCAAGGCCGTCGTCGTCGAAGTCAATTCCGAGACCGACTTCGTCGCCCGCAACGACGCCTTCCAGGGTCTCGTGCGCGACGTCGCATCGGTTGCTCTGACCACCGACGGCAGCGTCGAGGCGGTCGGCGGGGCTGCCTATCCGGGCGGCACCAAGAGCGTCAACGACACGATCAAGGACACGATCGGCACCATCGGCGAGAACCTGACCCTGCGCCGTTCGGCCATGCTCACCGTCAATGACGGCGTCGTGGCGTCCTACATCCACAACCAGGTCGTGGACGGCCTCGGCAAGCTGGGCGTGCTCGTCGCGATCGAATCGACCGGCGACAAGGCCGCGCTGGCGCAGTTCGGCCGTCAGGTCGCCATGCACATCGCCGCGACCAACCCGCTGGCCCTGACCGCCGAGGAAGTCGACGCGGCCACCGTCGAGCGCGAGAAGGCGATCTTCAGCGATTCGGCACGCCAGTCGGGCAAGCCGGAGAACATCATCGAGAAGATGGTCGAAGGCCGCCTGCGCAAGTTCTACGAGGAAGTCGTCCTTCTGAAGCAGAACTTCGTCATCAATCCCGACCTGACCGTCGAGAAGGCGCTGGCCGAGGCCGAAGGTAGCTTCGGCGCGCCGGCCAAGATCACCGGCTTCGTGCGCTTCGCCCTCGGCGAAGGCGTCGAGAAGGAAGAGACCGACTTCGCAGCCGAAGTCGCCGCCGCCGCCGGCAAGAAGTAAGTCCCGCACGCCGGACACCCGTCCGGCGGCGACACGACAGACCGATCGAGGGCGTCCGCTTCACAAGCGGGCGCCCTTATTGTATCGCATCCCCCAAGCGTGGCAGGCGTTTGCGAGAACGACCTGCCGCCGGATTTCCACATGCGCCCGCCGGTCCGGCGCGGCGTCGTCCGCAGATGCCCTCCCGGCAGCACGGCGTCGTTGCCGTCGCCGCTGCCTTGACGGGCGGGCCGCCGGACGCAGGCAAGGTGAGCAATGGCCTCCGAGATACGATACCCGCGGGTGCTTCTGAAGGTGTCCGGTGAAGCTTTGATGGGGTCGCAGGGCTTCGGGATCGACGTCGCGGTGGCCGATCGGATCGCCTCCGACATCGCCGAGGCGCATCGGCTGGGCGTCCAGGTCTCCGTCGTCGTCGGCGGCGGCAACATCTTCCGCGGCGTGGCGGTGGCCTCCAAGGGCGGCGACCGCGTCACCGGCGACCACATGGGAATGCTCGGCACCGTCATCAACGCGCTGGCCCTGCGCACCTCGCTGATCAAGCTGGGCGTCGACACCATCGTCCTTTCGGCGATCGCAATGCCCGAGATCTGCGAGAGCTTCTCCCAGCGCAGCGCGCTGGCGCACCAGGCCGCGGGCCGGGTGGTCATCTTCGCCGGCGGGACCGGCAATCCGTTCTTCACCACCGATTCCGCCGGCGCGCTGCGCGCTGCCGAGATGGGGGCGGCGGCCCTGTTCAAGGGCACCCAGGTCGACGGCATCTATTCCGCCGATCCCAAGAAGCACCCCGACGCGGTGCGCTACGACACGCTGACCCATGACGAGGTCCTGCAGAAGGGCCTGGCCGTCATGGACGTGGCGGCCGTCGCGCTGTCGCGCGAGAACGACATCCCGATCGTCGTCTTCTCGATCCACGAGAAGGGCGAGTTCGCCAAGATCCTGTCCGGCGGCGGCCGGGCGACGATCGTTACCGAATAACTGCGTCCGCGCAGTCGAGAGCCGAAAAGAGGACATCATGGCCGACATGGATCTGAACGAACTGAAGCGCCGCATGGATGGCGCCATCGCCAGCCTGAAGGGCGACCTGACGGGCCTTCGCACCGGCCGCGCCTCGCCGAGCCTGCTCGATCCGATCTATGTCGACGCCTACGGCTCGAAGATGCCGCTCAACCAGGTGGCCAACGTCTCGGTGCCGGAGCCGCGCATGGTCACCGTCACCGTCTGGGACAAGCAGATGGTGGGCAAGGTCGAGCGCGCGATCCGCGAGAGCAATCTCGGCCTGAACCCGATCACCGACGGCGCGACGCTGCGCATTCCCCTGCCGGAGCTGAACGAGCAGCGCCGCAAGGAACTGGTCAAGGTGGCGCACCAGTATGCCGAGGGCGCCAAGGTCGCGGTCCGGCATGTGCGGCGCGACGGCATGGAAACCTTGAAAAAACTGGAAAAGGACGGCGATATCGGTCAGGACGAGAGCCGTCAGCAGTCGGACCGCGTCCAGAAGATGACCGACGAGACGATCGCCGAGATCGACTCGGCGCTTGCCGTCAAGGAAGCGGAAATCATGCAGGTCTAGCCTGCCATGGGCGTCGACCTCGTCGTCGCGGCGGAATGATCGAGGGAAGGGCTGATACGGTGCGGGATCTCCAACACGTCGCCATCATCATGGACGGCAATGGTCGCTGGGCGAATGCCCGCGGCCTGCCGCGCAGCATGGGGCACCGTCGGGGCGTCGAGGCCGTGCGCGAGGCGGTCCGCGCGGCGGGCGAGCTCGGCATCCAGTATCTGACCCTGTTCGCCTTCTCCTCGGAGAACTGGCGTCGCCCCGAGGCCGAGGTCGAGGAGCTGATGGGGCTGTTGAAGCACTTCATCCGCCGCGACCTCGCCGAACTGCACAAGGAGGGCGTGCGCGTCCGGGTGATCGGCGAGCGCGAGAACCTGTCGTCGGATATCCGCGCGCTGCTCGAGGAAGCCGAGAACCTGACGCGCGACAACCAGCGCCAGACCCTGGTGGTCGCCTTCAATTACGGCGCCCGCGACGAGGTCGCCCGGGCCATGCGCCGCGTCGCCGCCAAATACGCGGCGGGCGAGGTCGAACTCGAGGGGCTGACCGCCGAGTATCTCGACGAGCACTTGGACACCGCCGGCATTCCCGATCCCGACCTGATCATCCGCACCAGCGGCGAGCTGCGCCTGTCGAATTTCCTGCTCTGGCAGGCGGCCTATTCGGAATTCGTCTTCCTGCCGTGCCTATGGCCCGATTTCGACCGCAAGGCGTTCGAGGAGGCCATCGCCGATTATTTCAGCCGGGATCGTCGCTACGGCGGGTTGTCGCGCGAAATCGCTTCCTGATCTGATGGGCCTGGAACTTCGACGGTTCTTTCTCGCCGGCAGCTGGTCCGACCTGAAGTCACGCGTCATCTCCGCGCTGATCCTCGGCATCATCGTCATCGCCCTGACCGCCATCGGCGGCTGGCCGTTCCGGGTGCTGTGCGCGCTCACCGGCATCATCGTCTTCGACGAATGGGCCCGCATGACCCGCGCCAAGCGCGTCCGGCCGATCTACCACTTTGCCCGCGGTGCCCTGATCGTCGCCGTCGTCGCGCTGGTCTTCGATCTCGGCCTGCTGGCGGTGGCGATCGTCGGTGCGGCGATGATCTTCATCGCCGCGACGGACCGTGACGAGCGCAGCGCGCGCTGGGTGCATTGGGGCCTGTTCTACGCGGGCGCCGCGGCGCTGGCGCCCGGCATGCTGCGCGGCTCCGATCCTGCCGGCCTTGCGACGCTCGGATTCATCATCGTCGTCGTGTGGTCGACGGACATCTTCGCCTATTTCACCGGCCGCACGCTGGGCGGACCGAAGCTGCTGCCGGCGGTGTCGCCGAAGAAGACGCTGTCGGGGGCGGCCGGGGGCCTCCTGGCCGGAACGATCCTCGGTGCGGTCTATGCCCATTTCGTCAGCGGCGAGGTCGGGGCCTTCATCATCGTCCTGGCGGCGGTCCTGTCGGTGGTCGGGCAGGCGGGCGACCTGTTCGAATCCTGGATCAAGCGGCGTTTCGGCGTGAAGGATTCGGGCCGTCTCATTCCCGGCCATGGCGGACTGATGGACCGTATCGACGCCCTCGTCGTGGCGATGGCCGTGACCTGGGCCGTCGGCGTGGCAATCGCCGGATTCGGCGAACCGGCCCGTGGCATATTTGCCCTCTGAGCGCATCGATTGCAGCGCGGGCGCCGTCATCATTGCGACTTGTTCGTCAACTGCTATGGAAAGGGTCCCGCGGCGCCGCTCGAGAGCGCGCAGCCACGGGCATTGTCTGATCATTTGAATGCGGCATCGTCCCGACCGGATGTCGATGCCGGTCCGGAACCGGCGGTCCGGGTTGGAACGCGAAAGGGTGCGGAATGGAATCGCCTGTCGGGCTCGCCCAGATCTGGAGCGGAGGCCTCATCTACATCGTCCCGTTCCTGTTCGTCCTGACGATCATCGTCTTCTTCCACGAGCTGGGGCATTTCCTCGTCGGTCGCTGGTGCGGCATCAAGGCGCTGGTCTTCTCTGTTGGCTTCGGCCCGGAACTGATCGGCTTCAACGACCGGCGCGGCACGCGCTGGAAGCTCGCGGCGGTGCCGCTGGGCGGCTACGTCAAATTCCTCGGGGACGAGAACGCGGCCTCGGTACCGGACAGAGCCGCGGTGGACGCGATGTCGGACGCCGAGCGCAGCGGGGCCTTTCCGGCCAAGAGTGTCGGGCGCCGTGCCGCCACGGTGGCCGCGGGCCCCATCGCCAACTTCATCCTGGCGATCGTGATCTTCGCCGGCGTCGCCTATGTCGAGGGACGCGTCGTCGGCGATCCGGTCGTTGCCGAGGTGAGGGACGGTTCGCCTGCCGCGGCCGCCGGCTTCAAGCCGGGCGACAAGGTGCTGTCCGCCGACGGCGAGACGATTCGCTATTTCTCCGACCTGCAGCGCTATGTGTCCTCGCGGGCCGACACGCCGATCCGCATGACGGTAGAGCGGAACGGTTCGCCGGTCGAGCTGACGGTGACACCGCGCAGCGAGGTCCAGACGGACGGGTTCGGCAACGAGTTCAAGGTGCCGGTCGTCGGACTAGTGGCGAACAATGACGGCTCGTCGTTCCGGGTGGAGAGCCTGTCGCCGGTGGAGGCGGTCGCCTACGGCGTTTCGCAGACCTGGTTCGTCACGACACGGACCGTGGACTTCATGGGCGAGGTTATCACCGGTCGCCAGAACGCCGACCAGATCGGCGGTCCGATCCGAATCGCGCAAGTGTCGAGTCAGGTTTCGACGATAGGACTGGGCGCGCTGCTCAATCTGGCGGCGCTGCTGTCGGTCTCCATCGGGTTGCTCAACCTTCTGCCGATTCCCATGCTGGACGGCGGACATCTGCTGTTCTACGCATTCGAGGCGATCCGTGGCCGGCCCCTGAGCGAACAGGTGCAGGAAGTCGGCTTCCGAATTGGGCTCGCACTGGTGATGCTGCTTATGGTATTCGCCTTCTGGAACGATATTTCGGGACTCGTCTGATGAGTCCCGCCGGGTCGGGGGACTTGGGGGCTTGCAAACTGTTAACCAAAGCGACGATGTCCGTGACAACGTTGCAACGGCTTTTCCGATTCCTAAAGGGACTCGGGCCAGTTTGCTTGAACGGACTCGGAAAGCCGGTACAAGGCAACGATGCGCATTGCTCCCACTGCGTCTCGATACAATGATGAAAAGGTGGCTGGGCCAATGAGGGCTGGAACGAATATCATGCGCGCGGTCTCCGCTGTCGCGCTTTCCTCGACGGTTCTTGCAGCTGCGACCCTCGGGGCCCAGCTTGCCGCTGTCACGGTCGCCGAGGCGGCTGTCGTCAATCGCATCGACGTTCGCGGCAACAGCCGCGTGGAGGCGGACACGATCCGCGGCTTCATGCAGATCTCGGCCGGCCAGAACGTCTCCGAAGCCGATCAGGATCAGGCGGTCCGTCGCCTGTTCTCCACCGGCCTCTTCTCGGATGTGCGTATCAGCCAGTCCGGCGGCACGCTGATCGTGCAGGTCGACGAGAACCAGATCGTCAACCAGGTGCTCTTCCAGGGCAATTCCAAGGTGAAGGACGAGCAGCTCATCGCCGCCGTCCAGACGCAGCCGCGCGCAGCCTATTCGAGCGCGACCACGCAGGCCGACGTCGACGCCATCCAGGCCGCCTACACCAGCATCGGCCGCAGCGACGCCATCGTCACCGTGCGCACGCAGGAGATCGGCGAGAACCGCGTCAATGTCATCTACGACATCCAGGAAGGCGACCGCACCAAGATCGAGAGCATCAGCTTCGTCGGCAACAACGCCTTCGGCGACAGCCGGCTGAAGCAGGTCATCGCGCTGCGCGAGAGCGGCATCCTGAGCTTCATCCAGCGCAACGACATCTATGATCCGGAGCGCCTGCGCACCGACGAAGAGACGCTGCGCCGCTTCTACTACAACCGCGGCTATGCGGATTTCCGCATCGTGTCGTCGGTGGCCGAGCTCGACGAGAGCCAGAACAGCTATTTCATCACGATCACCGTCGACGAGGGTGAGCGCTACAGCTTCGGCAACGTGACGATCGACAGCACCGTCGCCGGCGTCGACACCGAGTCGCTCTATGGCGAGATCGAGACCCAGACGGGCGAGGTCTACAGCGCCAAGGATGTCGAGGACACGCTGGTCAACCTGACCAACAGCCTCGCCAATGCCGGCTTCGCCTTCGCGCAGGTCACCCCGCGCGGCGACCGCGACTTCGCCAGCCGCACGATCGCCATCGACTACGTCATCGACCAAGGTCCGCGGGCCTATGTCGAGCGTCTGGAGATCCGCGGCAACACCAAGACCCGCGACTATGTCATTCGTCGCGAGTTCGACGTGTCCGAGGGCGACGCCTTCAACCAGGTGCTGGTGCAGCGCGCCAAGCAGCGCCTCGAGGACCTGAAGTATTTCGAGAAGGTCTCGGTTTCGACCGCGCCCGGCGCCGAGCCGGACCGCGTCATCGTGATCGTCGACGTGGTCGAGAAGGCCACCGGTGAGCTGTCGCTGGGCGGCGGCTACACGACCGGTGGCGAGAGCTCCGGTCCGGTCGCCGAGATCGGCGTCACCGAGCGCAACTTCCTCGGCCGCGGCCAGTTCATCAAGGTCTCCGCCGGCTTCGGTGCCGACACCCGGAACTACAGCCTGTCCTTCACCGAGCCGTATTTCCTCGGTCGTCGTCTGGCCGCCGGCTTCGATGTCTATCACAGCGAGAGCAGCTCGGGCGATTACGACTCCGAGCGCACCGGTGGCGACATCCGTATCGCGGCGCCGATCACCGAGGACCTGACGGCCCAGATCGCCTACAACATCAAGCAGGAAAAGTTCGGCGACGATAACGGCACGACCTACAACCAGTTCACCAATGCGCAGCTGATCGATGGAAGCGGCAATCTCTTCGAGAGCACCTGCGGCACGCCGAACCCGAACAGCAATATCGTCGATCTGAACGGCAACGCCGCCGTGGCGCCGCCCTATACGGACTCGCCGATCATCAACCAGGCGATCTGCGAAAGCCCGTATCTGACGTCGTCGGTCTCCTACACGCTGACCTACAACACGCTCGACAACACCAACGATCCGCGCAACGGCTTCTTCATCCAGGCCGGGCAGGAATTTGCCGGTGTCGGCGGCGATGCGAACTTCGTCAAGACGACCGGCAAGGCCAGCTATTTCCACCTTCTGAACGAGGAATACGACGTGATCGGCTCGCTCAATGCGGGCGGCGGCAACGTCACCTCCTTCGGCGGCGACGGCCTGCGGGTGTTCGACAACTTCTTCAAGGGCCAGGACATCGTTCGGGGCTTCGACTACAAGGGCATCGGCCCGCGCCAGAACGGCGTGTCGATCGGCGGCAACAATTATGCCAACGCCTCGGCGGAAGCGACCTTCCCGCTGCCGGGTATCTCGCGTGACCTCGGCTTCCGGGGTGCGGTCTTCGCGGATGCCGGTTCGCTCTGGGGCAGTGAGTACGAGAACGATCCGGGTGTCATCGGCGTCGATGCCTCGCTGCGCGCGTCTGCGGGCGTCGGCCTGATCTGGGCATCGCCCTTCGGTCCGCTGCGGGTGAACTACGCCCATCCGCTGGCCAAGGAAGATTTCGACGAGCTGCAGGAATTCTCCTTCGGATTCTCGTCCCGCTTCTGATCGACAATGTGGGGGCCGGCTTGTCCGGCCCAGACCGTCCCGATGCATGAATTGACTTTCTTCCCGCGCGGCGACGGTCTCACCCTTGCGGAGCTGGCAAGCCTGACGGGCACCAGCCTGGGCGAGGGGGCCGACCCGGCTCTGCGGATAACCGGCATCGCTGCCCTGTCCGAGGCAGGGCCGCAGGACCTGTCCTTCTTCGACAGCAAGCGCTACAGCGCCGAGCTCGCGGCAACGCGGGCCGGCTGCGTTCTCGTCTCTCCCAAGAATGTCGGGCTGCTGCCGTCGGGCATGCCGGCCCTGGTGACCCACAGTGCCGCGATCGCCTTCACCGAGGCGGGCCGGGCGCTGTTTCCCGGCGCCGTCCTGCCGACGCCGGCCACCGGATCGCACGGTGTCTCGCTCAAGGCCGACATCCACCGCGAAGCCAAGCTCGAAGACGGCGTGACGGTGGAAGCCTTCGCGTCGATCGGTCCCGGCGTCGAGATCGGCCGCGGGACGATCGTCGGTGCGGGCGCCGTCATCGGCGCCGGCTGCCGTATCGGCCGCAATTGCCGGATCGGCTCGAACGTGACCTTGACCCATGCGCTGGTCGGCGATCGGGTGATCCTGCATCCCGGCGTGCGGATCGGGCAGGACGGGTTCGGCTACACGGCGGGGCCCACCGGTCTCGTCAAGGCGGTGCAGATCGGCCGTGTCATCATCCAGGACGATGTCGAGATCGGCGCCAATACGACCGTCGATCGGGGCGGCGTTCGCGACACGGTGATCGGCGAAGGCACCAAAATCGACAACCAGGTCCAGATTGCCCACAATGTGCGGATCGGGCGGCACTGCGTGATCGTCGCGCAGGTCGGCATTTCCGGCAGCACGACACTCGGCGACGGCGTGATGATCGGCGGCCAGACCGGCATCAACGGCCATTTGACCATCGCCGACGGGGCCCAGATCGCGGCCGTATCGTCGGTCGCCGGCGACGTGCCGAAGGGCGCGCGCTGGGGCGGCACGCCCGCAAAACCCGTTCGGGACTGGTTTCGTGAGCTCATGACGTTATCTGAGCTTGCGCAACGGGGACGTTCTCCAAGGAAGACAGATGAGTGACGACGCGATGGTACTCGAAAGCGCCGATATCCTGGAGATCATGGAGCTTCTACCCCACCGCTATCCGTTCCTGCTGGTCGATCGTATCATCGACATCGACGGGGACCGCAGCGCGATCGGGATCAAGAACGTCACCGCGAACGAGCCGCATTTCCAGGGACATTTTCCGACGGCGCCGGTGATGCCGGGTGTGCTGATTCTCGAGGGAATGGCCCAGACCGCCGGCGCCATCTGCACCCGGGCGACCGGAGGCGGCACGCCGCAGCTCGTCTATCTGATGACCATCGACGGCGCCAAGTTCCGCAAGCCTGTGGTTCCGGGCGACCGGGTCGAATACCACGTGACCCAGTCCAAGAAGCGCGGCAACATCTGGAAATTCGACTGCGTCGCGCAGGTCGACGGGGTCAAGGTGGCCGAGGCGGTCGTCAGCGCAATGTTGTCGCCCCGCGGCCCGAACTGATCATGGCCGAGACGACCATACATCCGAGCGCCGTCATCGAGGACGGCGCTGTGATCGGTGACGGCTGCGAGATCGGCCCGTTCTGCCATGTCGGGCCGCAGGTGCAGCTTGGTGCCAACAGCCGCCTGCGCTCGCATGTGGCGCTGTGGGGCAACACGGTGATCGGCGAGAATGCGCAGATCTGGCCGTTCGCCTCGCTCGGCCATGCGCCGCAGCATCTGAAATATCGCGGCGAGGACACCAGGCTGGTGATCGGCCGCGACTGCCTGATCCGCGAACATGTGACGATGAACCCCGGCACCGTGCAGGGGCGCTCCGAAACGACCATCGGCGACAATTGCGCCTTCTTCACCGGTGCCCATGTCGCCCATGACTGCATCGTCGGGCGCAACGTCACGGTGATCAACAACGTCATGCTCGCCGGTCACTGCACGATCGGCGACTATGCCACGATCGCCGGCGGCTCGGGCATTCACCAGTTCACCCGGATCGGCCACCATGCCTATGTGGGCGGCCTCGCGGCCGTCGAGGGGGACGTCATCCCCTTCGGCATGGTGCTGGGCAACCGTGCCTATCTGTCGAGCCTGAATGTCATCGGCATGAAGCGGGCCGGCTTCGATCGCGAAGCGATCCGCAATGTCCGCCGCGCCTATCGGATGCTATTTTCCTTCGATCTGACGTTCAAGGAGAACATGGACGAGGTGCAGAGCGAGTTCCCCAACGATCCGCTCGTGCAGGATCTCCTCGGGTTCATCCGCTCGGGCGGCGATCGCGCCCTGTGCTTTCCGCGCCATCCCCAGCTAAGCTGACAATGCCCGGACTGGCTCCCGATCGGCCGGGCGACGTTCTCGGTCTGGTGGCGGGGGGCGGCTCGCTGCCGCGACTGGTGGCGGAAGCGGCGCGCGCCTCAGGCTGGCGGGTCGTCGTGGTGCGTATCGGCGACGGCATGGCCGGCGACTGGTCGGGTTACGAAGGGGGCGCCTATCCCTGGGGCCGTACCGGCGACGCGATCGCCTACATGAAGTCCTGCGGGGTCCGGCGCATGGTGTTCTGCGGCACCGTCAGCCACCGTCCCGATTTCCGCTCGCTCATTCCCAGTTTCCAGACCCTGATCCGGCTGCCTGCGGCGCTGAAGATCGTGCGGGGTGGCGACGACCGGCTGTTGCGCGCCCTGTCGCGCTACATGGAGCGCCAGGGCTTCGAGATGCTGGCGGTGCAGGACATCGTTCCGCAGCTCCTGACCCCCGGCGGCACGTTGACCCGTCGCATGCCCGATGTCGACGAACAGCAGGCGCTGGTGCTTGCCGTCGGGGCCGCGGCGCGGCTGGGCGAGCTCGACATCGGACAGGCGGTCGTTGCGTCCCGGGACCGGGTGATCGCGCTGGAAGGGATCGAGGGCACGCGCGAGATGCTCCAAAGGGTCGCCGATCTGAAGATTCGCGGCCGCATCGGACGTTCCGAGCGCTGCGTGCTGGTGAAGAGCGTCAAGCCGACCCAGGACGAGCGCTTCGACCTGCCGAGCATCGGCGGCGCCACCATCGAGGAGGCGGCCGCAGCCGGCATCACGGTGATCGGGGCGACGGCCGGGCGCAGTCTGGTCCTCGGGATCGACGATGTGCTCGAGGCCGCCGAAGCCGCGGGAATCGCCATCGTAGGGCTCGAAGAGGATACCGGTATGGCAAACGGCGACGACGGGGGAGACCGGCCATGACGACCATCGCCTTCGTGGTCGGGGAAGCGTCGGGGGACCGGATCGGCGCCGATCTCATCCGCGCCCTTCGTCCGAAACTCGGCGACGAATTGCGGCTGGTGGGGCTCGGCGGCGAGGCGATGCAGGCCGAGGGTCTCGACAGCCTGTTCGACATCGACGAATTGTCGATCATCGGTATCGGCGCGATCCTGGCGCGGCTACCGCAGCTGATGCGCCGACTGTCTCAAGTGGCCGATGCAGTGATCGCCGCGCGTCCCGATATTCTCGTCATCATCGACAGCCCGACCTTCTCCCACCGGGTGGCGAAGCGGGTGCGCGAAAAGCTGCCTGACGTGCCGATCGTCAATTACGTGCCGCCGACGGTCTGGGCCTGGCGCGAGGAGCGGGCCCAGAAGATGCGGGCCTATGTGGACCACGCCATCTGTATCCTGCCCTTCGAGCCGGCCACCATGGAACGGCTGGATGGGCCGCCATCGACCTATGTCGGCCATCCGCTGATGCGGGTGCCGGCGCTGGCGCAGATGATCGCGGACCCGGCACGCACCGCGCCGGAGCGCACACCGGCATCGCCGCCGCGTCTCCTGATCCTGCCGGGGTCGCGCCGCGGCGAGATCAACCGGCTGATCGACGATTTCGGCCGTACCTTCGATGTCCTGCGCGGGCGTATGCCGGGCGTCACGGCGGTCATTCCGGCGCTCGTACGGCACCGTCGTCTGATCGAACAGAAGATCGCCGCCTGGGAGGTGAAGCCCGAGATCGTCACCGGTGAGACCGCGAAATGGACGGCCTTTGCCGAAGCCGACGCGGCACTGGCGGCCTCCGGCACAGTATCGCTGGAGCTGGCGCTCGCCGACGTGCCGATGGCGCTGGCCTACCGGCTCGACCCGGTGGCCTACCAGTTTCGCCACCTGATCTCGGCCTGGACGGCGGCGATGCCGAACTTCATCGTCGGGCACGCGCTGGTGCCGGAGCATTTCCACGAATTCGTGCGCCCGGAAATGCTGGCCCGCCGGCTCGAGCGGCTGATGACGCCGACGCCGGAGCGGGCGGCGCAGCGCGCTGGCTTTGCCGACATCCGCGAGATGATGCGGATCGACGTCGCGCCGGGCGAGGCGGCCGCCGCGATCGTCCTCGATTGCATTGCGCGCGGCAGGACGTCCATCCAGACATAGAAACGGGCGCCGCAGCGCCCGCTTTTCGTTGATCTCGAAGCGGAAACGCCTCAGCCGCGCTCGTCGACCGCGACGTAGTCGCGCATCTCGGCGCCCGTATAGAGCTGGCGGGGACGGCCGATCCGCTGATGCGGGTCTTCGATCATCTCCTTCCACTGGGCGATCCAGCCGACCGTGCGCGCCACGGCGAAGAGCACCGTGAACATGGTGGTCGGGAAGCCGAGCGCCTTCAGGGTGATGCCGGAGTAGAAGTCGACATTCGGGTAGAGCTTCTTCTCGATGAAGTACTCGTCGGTCAGCGCGATGCGCTCGAGCTCCATCGCCACTTCGAGCAGCGGATCGTCCTTGATGCCGAGCTCGTCGAGGACCTCGTGGCAGGTCTGCTGCATGATCTTGGCGCGCGGATCGTAGTTCTTGTAGACCCGGTGGCCGAAGCCCATCAGGCGGAACGGATCGTTCTTGTCCTTGGCCCGCGCGATAAACTCGGGGATGCGGTCCTTGGTGCCGATCTCCATCAGCATGTTGAGCGCGGCCTCGTTGGCGCCGCCATGGGCCGGGCCCCAGAGGCAGGCGATGCCGGCGGCAACGCAGGCAAACGGGTTGGCGCCCGAAGAGCCGGCCAGCCGGACCGTCGAGGTCGAGGCGTTCTGCTCGTGATCGGCGTGGAGGATGAAGATCCGGTCCATGGCCCGCGCCAGCACCGGGTTGATCCGGTAGGGCTCGCACGGCACCGCAAAGCACATGTGCAGGAAGTTCTCGGCATAGGCGAGATCGTTGCGCGGATACACGAAGGGCTGGCCGATATGGTACTTGTAGGCCATCGCCGCGATGGTTGGCATCTTGGCGACCATGCGCAGGCTCGCCACCATCCGCTGGTGCGGATCCGCGATATCCGTCGAGTCGTGGTAGAAGGCCGACAGGGCGCCGACCGAGCCGACCATCACGGCCATCGGATGCGCGTCGCGGCGGAAGCCCGTGTAGAACCGGCTCATCTGCTCGTGGACCATGGTGTGCCGGGTCACGCGGTAGACGAAATCGTCCTTCTCGCGGGTCGTCGGCAGCTCGCCGTAGAGCAGCAGGTAGCAGGTCTCGAGGAAATCACCGCGCTCGGCGAGCTGGTCGATCGGGTAGCCGCGATGCAGCAGCACGCCCTCGTCGCCGTCGATGTAGGTGATCTTGGATTCGCAGGACGCCGTCGAGGAGAAGCCCGGGTCGTAGGTGAAGAGACCGGTCTGCTTGTACAGCGCGGTGACGTCGACGACGTCCGGTCCGATGCTGCCGCTGCGAACGGCCAGATCCGCATCTTTCTGACCCAATGTGAGCTTCGCCGACTGTTCCGTCATGCGTTTTCCCTTCGATGATAGCCGCTCAGGTATCAACCTCTCGCAGCGCACACAGATTGTTCAGATGCCTGACTACTCCAAACCCAGGAGTGCGACAAGTTTCCGATCACGCAGTGTGTTGCGCCGCAATAGTCCTGTCCTTGGTCAGGCCGACTGGTCGCCCAGCCGCGCCAGCGATTCGTCCCGGCCGAGGACGGCCAGTACATCGAACACGCCCGGCGAGGTGGTGCGGCCGGTCAGGGCCGCCCGCAGGGGCTGTGCCGCCTTGCCCAGCTTCAGACCGTTCTCCTCGGCATAGGCGCGTACTATGGCCTCCAGCTCTTCCGCAGACCAGTCCGGGGCCGCCTCGAAGCGCTTGGCGAGCGCGCCGACGATCTCGCGGCCGCCATCGTCGAGAATCGCCGCCGCCTTGTCCTCGAACGACAAGGGCCGGTCGGCGAACAGATAGGCGGTGCTCTCGGTCAGCTCGACGAGGGTCTTGGCGCGCTCCTTCAGTCCGGGCATGGCCGCGGTCAGCTTGGATCGGATCTCGTCGTCCGAGCGGGTCTTCAGGATGCCGCCATTGGGCAGCACGTCGCGCTCGGCCATCAGCATGTCGACGAGATCGGCGTCGTCGCTGCGCCGGATCCAGTGGCCGTTGAGCGCTTCCAGCTTGGCGAAGTCGAAGCGCGCGGCGCCCTTGTTGATCTCGCCCAGATCGAACCATTCGATCATCTCCTCGGTGGAGATGATCTCGGAATCGCCATGGCTCCAGCCGAGGCGCACGAGGTAGTTGCGCAGCGCCACCGGCAGATAGCCCATGGCCTGGTAGGCCTCGATGCCCAGCGCGCCGTGGCGCTTCGACAGCTTGGCGCCGTCGGCGCCGTGGATCAGCGGGATGTGCGCCATCACCGGCACGTCCCAGCCCATCGCCTTGTAGATCAGCGTCTGGCGCCCGGCATTGGTCAAATGGTCGTCGCCGCGGATGATGTGGGTGACGCCCATGTCGTGGTCGTCGACGACCACGGCCAGCATGTAGGTCGGGCTGCCGTCGGAGCGCAGCAGCACCAGATCGTCGAGATCCTTGTTGGGAAAGCGGACGTCGCCCTGCACCTTGTCGCGGACGATCGTCTCGCCCTCCAGCGGCGCCCGCAGACGGATCACCGGCTTGACGCCCTCGGGGGCCTCGGACGGGTCGCGGTCGCGCCAGCGGCCGTCATAGCGCGGCGGACGCTTCTCGGCGCGTGCGGTCTCGCGCATCTCTTCCAGTTCGGCCTGGCTGGCGTAGCAGCGATAGGCCTCGCCCCGGGCGAGCATTTCCTCGACCACCTCGCGATGGCGGTCCGCCCGCTCGTACTGCGACACCGGCGGCTCGTTGGCGGTCAGGCCCATCCAGTCGAGGCCGTCGATGATAGCCTGGACCGCCGGCTCGGTCGAGCGGGCGCGGTCGGTGTCCTCGATCCGCAGCAGCATCTTGCCGCCCGTTGCCCTGGCGTAGAGCCAGTTGAACAGCGCCGTGCGTGCGCCACCGATATGCAGGAAGCCCGTCGGCGAGGGGGCAAAGCGGGTCACGACGGCGTCCGTCATGGTCTCTCCGATATTGATACGCTGAGTGTTGGGAGCGATCGGCATGGATCGCTTTCGCTTGGCGGCTGTGTACCATAGGCGAGGGGAGAGACAAGCCGACGGGACCGGACGGCATGGACAGCGCCAGCGATCGCGACGAACGCGCAGGCGCGGCCTTCGGGCGGCGCGACGCCGTTCGGGCGGCGTTCCGGCGCTGGCGGGCGACGATCGTGCTGCCGCCGCGCGCCCGCTGGCGCCGACTTGGCCGGGACTGGCTCGCCGACCAGCTTGCCGCCGAGACCCGCGCTCGCACCGGTTTCCTGCTGGTCCCGCTTGGCCTGATGATCGGCGTGGCGCTCGTCCACGGCGCCGGCTGGGCCCCGAGTATCTGGCTGACCGTCCTTGCCGCCATCGCCAGCCTCGGCCTCGCGCTGCGCCGGGTGGGGCGCCCCTTTCTGCACCCGATGCTGATCCTGGCTGGCTTCACCCTCGTCGGTACCGCCCTTGCGATCGGCGAGATCCAGCGCACCAAAACTACGATCCTGTCCGGCCAGGCCACGGTGCGCATCGCCGGACCCGTCGTCTCACGGGAGCGGACAGAGGACGGACGCTATCGCTATGTGATCGCCGTCGCGGAAACCGAGCGGCCGGTCCTGTCGCGACCGCCGGAGCGTGTGCGCATCGTCGTCGGCAGCCGACATGAACCGATCGCGCCCGGCGGCCTCTATCGCGGTCTCGTTCGGCTCGGGCCGCCGTCCGGTCCGGCCTTTCCCGGCAGCTACGACTTTGCCATGGCGCCGTTCTTCGCCGGGATCGGAGCCTATGGCTATTCGCTCGGCGCGCCGGAGGCCGAGCCGATGCCGTCCACGGCGACCAGCGATGGAGGCGGCCTTCTGGCCGAACTGCGGCATGTGCAGACGCAGACGCGCCTCGCCCTGACCGAGCGGATCAGCACGGTGATCGGAGGCCGCGAGGGCGCCATCGCCGCGGCCCTCATCACCGGCGAGCGCGCCGGTATCCCCGACGATGCCCGCGAATGGCTGCGCGGCACGGGGCTCGCCCATGTCCTGTCGATCTCGGGCCTGCACATGGCGATCGTCGCCGGCTTCGCCATGCTGGCCGTGCGGTCGTCGCTGTCGCTCGTGCCGGCCATCTCGCTGCGCCTGCCGGCCAAGAAGATCGCCGCCATCGTCGCGCTCGTGGTCGCGGCGATCTATCTGGCGATCTCGGGCGCCAATGTCGCGACCCAGCGCTCCTTCGTCATGCTGGCGATCATGCTCGGCGCGGTGCTGATCGACCGCCCCGCCCTGACGCTTCGCAACGTCGCGATCGCTGCCATCGTCGTCATCCTCGTCGCTCCGCATGCGGTGATGACCGCCAGCTTCCAGATGAGCTTTGCGGCGACCGTGGCGCTGATCGGCGGCTATGCGGCCCTGTCGCAATGGCGGGCAGGGCGCGAACGCGGCCGCGAGACGGATAGGGGCGTCGCCGGCAAGATCCTCGTCGCGCTCTCTGCGATCATGGTCACGTCGCTTCTCGCGGGATCGGCGACCGCGCCTTATGCCGCCTATCACTTCCACCGGATGGCGGCCTTCGGCTTCGTCGCCAATCTCCTGACCATGCCGCTGTTCACGCTGTGGATCATGCCGCTGGCGCTGGTGGGAACGCTGCTGATTCCGTTCGGGCTCGACGCCTGGCCGTTCCAGGCGATGGGTGCCGGCCTCTGGCTCGTCTTCGAGATCGCCCGCAACGTCTATGCCTGGCTGCCGGACCAGGCGATCGGACGCATGACCGCATCGGGACTTCTGCTGCTGACGGCGGCGATCCTCACCGCGTCCTGTCTGGCAAGCCGGTTGCGCTGGCTTGGCCTGCCGCTGGCACTCGCCGGATTCGTCGCAGCGCCCGACAGGACGGTCCCACCGGAACTGCTGATCTTCGAGGACGGCAAGGAGGTCGCGACTCTCGCGGCGGAGGGCCAGCTTGCTTTCCTTCGTGCAAGGCCCAGCGGTTTCATCGCGGAACAATGGGAGCGGGCCTTCGAGGCGCGGGCGCCGCGGGGCACGGACACCGAGCGGATCCGTGCGACGATTCCCGCCGAGTGCGCGGCCAAATACTGCCGCTTCACCACGCGCGGCGGCCTGCGGGTGGTCTGGACGGAGGATTATGCCCGCACGGGCAATGCCTGCGACGAGGCGGATGTTGCCATCGTCTCACGGGCGATCCGGCTTGCCGAATGCCGGTCCGGCGCGGCTCTGGTGACGCTGCGCACGCTGCGGCGGACCGGCTCGCTGGCGATCGGCCGGGAGGCGGCGACAGGCCGGCCCCGCATCGTGCAGGCAATCAGCGATCCACCCGAACGCTGGAACGTCCATCGGCTGGCGCCCTGGCCGGAATATTGGCGCAAGCCTGCTGCACCGGACCCGCAGGTGCCTGTCACGCAACCCGCGTCGGCGACCGTCAGCAATGGCGGCTCGGCCAGCGCAGGCCGAACCGCGACGACTGCGCCCTGAGCGAGGACGAGCCGGTTTCGGGCCTCAACGCTTCGGGCGCAAGTCGCGAGGCCCTATCACCCGTTCTGCGCCGACCGCGTCGCGTCCGGAGCGGTCAGTAGCGGCGGATCAGGCCGATCAGCTTGCCCTGGACCTTGACCCTGTCCGAGCCAAAGATCCGGGTTTCATAGGCCGGATTTGCCGCCTCCAGCGCGATGGTGTCGCCGCGACGGCGGAATCGCTTGAGCGTCGCTTCCTCGTCGTCGACGAGGGCGACCACGATCTCGCCCGGAGTCGCGGTGTCCCCCCGGCGGATGACCACCGTGTCGCCGTCGAGAATGCCGGCCTCGATCATCGAATCGCCCTTCACTTCGAGGGCGTAATGCTCGCCGCTGCCCAGCATATCCGGCGGAACGACGATGGAATGGGTGTTGTGCTGGATGGCCGAGATCGGCACGCCGGCGGCAATGCGCCCCATGACAGGAATGGCCGTCGAGGCGGACGCCTTGGCCGGCGCCGGCTGAGCCGCGGGTGCGGGCCGGGCCGCGTCGCGGCTGCCTTCGATGACGCTCGGCTTGAAGCCGGTGCGCCCGACTGGGGCCGGGCGGTTGCCCTGAATCGACTCGGGCAGTTTCAGGATTTCCAGCGCGCGGGCCCGGTTGGGCAGGCGGCGGATGAAGCCCCGCTCCTCGAGCGCGGTGATCAGGCGGTGAATGCCGGACTTGGACCGCAGGTCCAGCGCGTCCTTCATTTCATCGAAGGACGGGGGCACACCAGTCTCGCGCACCCGATCGTTCACGAAGACCAGAAGATCGTGCTGCTTGCGCGTCAGCATCCGGGCGACTCCTCAAAACAAAACCTGAACAAACCTATCTGTTCTAGTTGTGTTCCGCAAGTGGCTCCAGCGCCGTCAGGGGGACGTAATCGCAGGGATCGCCCGCTTCGGCCGGTGCGGCGCGGACAGGGCGGACGAGCAGCGCATCGGCCGCGGCATAGATCGACAGCAGCGAGGAATCCTGCCGCGACAACGGCACGATGCGGGGTGGGCCGGCGCCGTCCGGTTCGATCCGGGCGCGCACGAAATCCGTGCGGTCGCCATTGTCCGGCATCGGCGCGGCGAGAATACCCCGGCGGTACAGCGGACGCGCGGGACGGCCTGCGAGGCGCCGAACCAGCGGTGCCAGGAACAGGGTCGCGGCGACCATGGAGGAGGCGGGGTTGCCGGGCAGGCCGACGACCCGCATGTCGCCCAGCCTGCCGGCCATCAGCGGCTTGCCGGGTCGCATGGCCACCTTCCAGAAGTCGAGGGAGACGCCATGAGCGGCGAAGACCTTGCCGACGAGATCGTGGTCGCCGACCGATGCGCCGCCGATGGTGACGAAGATGTCGGCGCCGTCCGCGATCGCCTGTGTCAGCTGGGCATCGATGGCCGCTTCGCGGTCGGGCGCGATCCCGCAATTCAGCGGCAGGCCGCCGGCCTCGCGCACCAGTGCGGCGACACCGAAGGTGTTGGAGGCGACGATCTGCGACGGACCGATGGGTTCGCCGGGCAGGACGAGTTCGTCGCCGGTCGCCAGGATCGCCACGCGGGGCCGGCCGCGTACCGGGATCGACGGATGACCACCGCTGGCGGCCAGCGCGATGGCGCCCGGGGTCAGCACGGTGCCGGCGGTGAGAAGCGGCGTGCCCGCGGCGAAATCGATTCCCGCCGGGCGGATGTGCTGGCCGACGACGACCGGCGCCGTCGCGGTGACCGTGCTGTCCCGACGGTGGGCGTTCTCCTGGATCAGGATGGCGTCGGCGCCAGCGGGAACCGGCGCGCCGGTGGATATGCGGATGGTCTCGCCCGGCTGCAGCGTGCCGTCATAGGCGTGGCCGGCGGCCGATTCGCCGACGAGCCGCAGGGAGGGGAAGGGCGCTTCGTCGCCGAGGTCGGCGGCGCGGACCGCGTAGCCGTCCATGGCGGAGGCGTCGAAGGCCGGCTGGGTGCGCAGCGAGGCGAGGTCCGCGCCCAGAATGCGGCCCGAGGCGTCGCGCAGCGGCAGCGTCTCGGTTCGGGCGAGGGGCCGGGCGTCCTCGACGAGGAGACGATAGGCCTCCTCGACGGGGATGAGACTCACGACGCGGCGTCCGCCGACCAGTCGCCGGAGCGGCCGCCGGATTTCGCCAGCAGGCGGATGCCGCTGATGGTCATGGAGCGGTCGACCGCCTTGGCCATGTCGTAGATGGTGAGGCAGGCAACCGAGACGGCGGTCAGCGCCTCCATCTCGACACCGGTCTTGCCGCCGACCCGCGCCGTCGCCGTGACCCTAAGGCCGGGCAGCGCCGGCTCGGCGGTGATCTCGACGCCGATCTTCTCCAGCATCAGCGGATGACAGAGCGGGATCAGGTCGTGGGTCTTCTTGGCGCCCATGATTCCGGCAATGCGGGCAATGCCGATGACGTCGCCCTTCTTGGCCTCGCCGGCCAGGATCAAGTCGAGCGTCGCCGGCTCCATCATCACGAAGCCTTCGGCCTCGGCGACGCGGCGCGTGCGCTCCTTGTCGCCGACATCGACCATCGACGCGGCGCCGGTGGCGTCGAGATGGGTCAGCGTGACGTCGCGCGGATCGCTCATGCGGACACCGTGACGGCGGGATCGCCGCCGATCAGCGCGCGGGTCGCGGCCTCGACGTCGTCCTGACGCATCAGGCTCTCGCCGACGAGGAAGGTGCGGATGCCGTGTCCGGCGAGGCGCTGGCAGTCGGCATGGGTGAAGATGCCGCTTTCGCCGACCAGGACGCGATCGTCGGGCACGAGGGCGGCGAGCCGCTCGGCGGTGTCCAGCGAGGTCTCGAAGGTGCGCAGATTGCGGTTGTTGATGCCCAGCAGCGGCGATGCGAGCGCAAGCGCCCGCTCGGTCTCGGCCTCGTCATGCACCTCGACCAGCACGTCCAGGCCATAGGCGATGGCCGCGGCTTCGAGGTCGCGGGCGAGGGCGTCGTCGACCGCGGCCATGATGATCAGGATCGCGTCGGCGCCCCAGGCCCGGGCCTCGGCCACCTGATAGGTATCGTAGTGAAAATCCTTGCGCAGCGCGGGCAGGGTGGTCGCCGCGCGCGCCGCCGTCAGGAAGGACGGATCGCCCTGGAAGGACGGCGTGTCGGTGAGGACGCTGAGACAGGCGGCGCCACCGCGCTCATAGGCGGCAGCGAGGGCGGGCGGATCGAAATCCTCGCGGATCAGGCCCTTGGACGGGCTGGCCTTCTTCACTTCGGCGATGAGCGCAAACTCGCCGGCGCGGTGGCGCGCGCCGAGCGCCGCCGCAAAGCCACGCGGCGGCTCGACGGCGGCGAACTGGCCTTCGAGATCGGCCTGCGAGATCCGCTGCTTGGCGGCGGCGATCTCCTCGCGCTTGTAGGCCTCGATCCGCTGCAGGATATCGCTCATTTGGTTTCCCCCGCAATCGCCTGGGTGACCGCGGCCAGCCGCTCCAGCGCGGCGCGGGCGCGGCCGCTGTCGATGGCGTCGGCGGCCTTGGCGATGCCCTCGCGCAGATCGGCCGAATGTCCCGACATGACCAGAGCGCCCGCCGCGTTCAGAAGAACGATCTCGCGATAGGCATTGTCGGCCCCGTCCAGAACCGCACGCAAGGCGGTCGCGTTGGTCGCGGCGTCGCCGCCCTTGATGTCGGCCAGCGGCCAGCGGCGCAGGCCGACATCCTCCGGCTCGATGGCGAACTGGCGGATCTCGCCATTCTCCAGCGCCGCGACTTCGGTGGTGCCGCAGACCGTCATCTCGTCGAGACCGTCGCCATGGACGAGCCAGGCGGATTCGGTACCGAGCGCGCGCAGCGTCTCGGCCATCGGCACCAGCCATTCCCGCGAGAACGAGCCCAAGAGCAGCTTGCCGACGCCAGCGGGGTTGGACATCGGTCCGAGCAGGTTGAAGATCGTGCGGGTGCCGAGCTCGACGCGGCTCGGGCCCACGAACCGCATGGCGGCGTGGTGGGTCGGCGCGAACATGAAGCAGATGCCGGCATCCGCGAGGGCCCGCGAGATGGCGTCGGGCTTCAGGTCGACATTGACGCCGAGCGCCATCAGGACATCGGCCGCGCCGGATTTGGACGACAGGGCACGGTTGCCGTGCTTGGCGACGACAAGGCCGCAGCCGGCCAGAACGAAGGCCGAGCAGGTGGACACGTTCAGCGTGCCGGCGTGGTCGCCGCCGGTGCCGACGATGTCGACGGCTCCCGCCGGCGCCTCGACGCGCAGCATGTTGGCGCGCATGACGTCCACCGCGCCGGCCATCTCGTCGACGGTTTCGCCGCGCACGCGCAGCGCCATCAGGAAGCCGCCGATCTGCGACGGCGTCGCTTCGCCGGACATCATGACCGAAAAGGCCTCGCCGGCCTCGGCGCGGTCCAGCGTCTCGCCCGCCGCGACCTTGGCGATGAAGGGTTTCAGGCTCTGGCTCAACGGATCAGGGCCTTCGCCCGCTCGATGCCCGCCGGGTGAACGGCGATGGCGGTGTCGTTCTGGAGCAGCGACACGTAGGTCTCCAGAATGTCGTTCTCCAGCATGCCGGTCATCTGGCTGCGCTCGTTGGCGGCGACGTTGGCCGCCGGGTCAGCCGGGGGCGCAACCTCGACGACGCGCAGGACGATCTGCGAGCCGGCCTCGCGACCAGCGGCCGTGGCGACCGTGCCGGTTCCGCCGGAGAACGCCGCATTGACGCCGGCCTGGCCGAGTTCCGACACGCCGGACTGGCGCGAGATCGCCGCTGCCGTGCGGGCTTCCGCGCCGACCGCGGCCGCCGCATCGGCCATGCTCTGGCCGGCCTGCAGCTCGGTCTTCATCTGCTCGGCGCGCTCGGCGAGCTGCCTGTCCGTCTCGGCGGCCTTCCAGTCGGCCACCACCCGGTCGCGCACCTCGTCGAGGGTGCGGTCGCGGGCCGGGTCGATGCTGATCACGTCATAGAAGACGTAGCCGTTGGACTGGAAGTTGATCGGCACATTGTCGAGGCCGGGCTCGGTCTCGAAGACGCCGGGCAGGAATTCCTGCGCCGACGGCTGTTCGGCGACGGGCTGGCCGTCCGGGCCGTTGCCCTCGCGGTCGACGGCCGGGATCGTCTGCACCGTCAGGCCGGCACTCTGCGCCGCTTCGGCGAAGGTTGCGCCACCGGCGCGGGCATCCTCGAAGGCGTTGTAGGCACTGTTGGCCGTATCGCTGGCCGCCACGAGTGCCAGTGCCGAGCGAATCTCGTCGGAAACCTCTTCCAGCGTCTGCACGGTTTCCGGCTGGATTTCCGTGACCTGCAGAAGCACCGGCCCGAAGGCGCCGCTGACCACGTCCGACACTTCGCCCTCGGCGAGCGAGAAGGCCGCCTCGGCGACCGTCGCATCGGGAATCTGCGACCGGGTGACGAGGCCGAGATCGATATCGGCGGCGCTGCGGCCGGCCTCGCTCGCGACATCGGCAAAGCTGGTGCCCGCCTCGAGCTCAGCCTTGGCGCCTTGCGCAGCCGCCTCGTCGGGGAAGGCGATCTGCTGCACCCGGCGCTGCTCGGCGGTGGTATAGCGCTCCTTGTATTGCTCGTAATCCGCCGCGACCGCCTCGTCGGTGATCGTCGTCGGGTCGGCCATCGCCTCGGGCGTCAGCACCGCGTAGGCCACCGAACGATATTCCGGCGCGGCGTAGGTTTCGCTGTTCTCCTGGAAATAGGTCGCGAGAACCTCGTCCGACGGGTCGGCCACGGGAGGGATGGTGGCGGGGGTCAGCGTCACGTATTCGATCGTGCGCCGCTCGCCATTGTAGAGGCCGAGCGCCGTGGAGAAGGCGTCGGGAATGGCGATGCCTTCCGAGACCGCGTCCACGATCTGGCTGCGCACCGCCTGGTTCTCCTGGCCGCGAATGTAGTCGGCCTCGCTGATCCGGGCGTTGTAGAGCGCATTCTGGAACTGGGCGCGGGAGAAATTGCCCGAGGCATCCTGGAAGGTCGGGTCCTCGGCGATCACCTGGGCGAGGCGGTCCTGCGACAGGCCGAGATCGATGCGGCGGCCCTGCTCATCGAGCACGGCGCCTGCGACCAGCTGGCTGATGACGGACTGGCCGATGCCGAACATCTCGGCTTCCTCGGCGGTGGGCCGGCGGCCGATCTGCTGGGCGAGGCGGGATTGAGCCCGGTTGTAGGCCAGCGCATAGTCCTGCAGCGACACTTCGGTCTCGCCGGCGGTCAGCACGGCATTCGCCACCCCGCCGCGAAAGACGTCGCCGATGCCCCAGACGGCAAAGCTGAGCACGAGAAGGCCGAGCAGGATCTTGGCCGTCCAGCCGGAAATGCTGCCGCGGAGCGTGTTGAGCATGATGGTCTCCCGTTCGCCCGACAAGGATCGTCGCGCGCGAGGCGATCCTGGGCATTCTGTTCCGTGCCTTTTAGGAAACCGGGCCCATCGGACGCAAGCGACCCGCACGATTGATTTACGCCCTTCGATGCGTAAGGTCCGCGCCGGGCCCTGGGCGCCTGACAAAGAGCTGAGGATACACGATGGCACCGACGCCGCTGATTGCCGGAAACTGGAAGATGAACGGGCTCCTGAAGGAGCTGGGTGAGCTGCAGACGCTGGCCGAAGCCGCCGGCGCTGGCCTCAACCAGGGCCGCGACATCCTGATCTGTCCGCCGGCTACGATGCTGTCGGCGAGCTTCGGCATTCTCGGCAACCATGTCGCCGTGGGCGGCCAGGACTGCCATCCGGCCGTAAGCGGCGCCCATACGGGCGACATTTCCGCTGCGATGCTGAAGGATGTCGGCGCGCGCTACGTGATCGTCGGCCATTCCGAGCGCCGCGCCGATCATGGCGAGAGCGACGAACTGGTCCGCGCCAAGGCCGAGGCTGCGATGGCCGCGGGCCTGATCGCGGTGATCTGCATCGGCGAGACCGAGGCGGAACGCGATGCCGCCGCGACGACGGACGTTCTGGCGCGGCAACTGGCCGGCTCGCTGCCGGACAACATGGACGGCGACCGCGTCGTTGTCGCCTATGAGCCGGTCTGGGCGATCGGCACCGGCAAGACGCCGACGGCGGACGACGTGCGGCACATCCACGACTTCATCCGCCGGACGCTGGTCGAGCGCTTTGGCGAGGCCGGAAACGGGGTCCGCATCCTCTATGGCGGGTCGGTGAAACCGGGCAATGCGGCCGAACTCCTGGCCATCGACAATGTCGACGGAGCCCTTGTCGGCGGGGCCAGCTTGAAGGCGTCGGACTTCATCGCGATATGTCAGGCGTCGCCGACAGCCTGACCGGAACGACACGGGCCGCGCGCCCAATCGCCCGCAAATGCCGAATACGGTTGGAAAGCGGGCGTCGCTTCTGTAGAAGGCGCGCAATTATCGAATAGACGCGTTGCGAAAGTTCCATGGAAACCATTCTCATCATCATCCACTTGATGATCGTCGTGACGCTCGTCGTCGTCGTTCTGTTGCAGCGCTCCGAAGGCGGTGCGCTCGGCATCGGTGGCGGTGGCGGCGGCATGATGTCGGCCCGCGGTGCCGCCAATGCGCTGACCCGCACGACCGGCATCCTGGCAGCGGCGTTCTTCGTCACCTCGCTCTCCCTCGGCATCTTGGCCCGCTACGGCGCCCAGCCGACCGACATCCTGGACCGCCTGCCGGTCAATCAGAGCGGCCAGAGTGCGCCGGCCGGTGACGGCAGCGATCAGGGTGGCAGCCTGCTGGATCAGCTGGGCGGTCTTCCCGAGCAGCCGCAGGCTCCCGCTGGCGGCGCCGCGACCGAGACGGCACCGGTCGCCGCCGACGCACCGAGCGCGGCTCCGTCGCTGCCCGACGAGGCGCCGGCAGCCCCGACCGGCGAGACCACCGCAGCTCCGGCGCAGCCGGCACCGGCGGCCGAGGAAGCGCCCGCACCGGCCACCGAGGCGGCGCCTGTCGAGGAAATTCCCGCCAATCCGGCCGAGGATGCACCGGGCGTCGAAGACGCGCCGACCGTGCCGCCCGTCGAGGAGCCGGCCGCGGGCACGACGCGTCCGTCCGACGAGCCGGCCACGCCGCAGAACGGCCAGTAGCGCTTCGTTCGCCCATTGAACGTCATCGGCGGGGCACCTTCGGGTGCCCCGCTGGTTTTTCGCATGTGTAAAAAGTGACTGGCGGAATCATCTCCGCCGCGATATCGGGAAGGCCCATGGCGCGATATATCTTCATCACCGGCGGCGTGGTCTCTTCTCTCGGCAAGGGCATTGCATCGGCCGCACTCGGTGCACTCCTGCAGGCACGCGGTTATCGCGTGCGGCTGCGGAAGCTCGACCCCTATCTCAACGTCGATCCGGGCACGATGAGCCCGACGCAGCACGGCGAGGTGTTCGTCACCGACGACGGCGCCGAGACCGATCTGGATCTCGGCCATTACGAGCGCTTCACCGGCCGCTCGGCCAACCGGATGGACAACATCACCACCGGGCGGATCTACCAGGAGATCATCGCCAAGGAGCGCCGCGGCGACTATCTCGGCGCGACGGTCCAGGTCATTCCGCACGTCACCGACGCCATCAAGGAATTCGTTCTCGACGGGAACGAGGATTTCGATTTCGTCCTCTGCGAGATCGGCGGCACGGTCGGCGACATCGAGGCGCTGCCGTTCTTCGAGGCGATCCGCCAGCTCGGCAACGACCTGCCGCGGGGCGGCGCGATCTACGTCCATCTGACGTTGATGCCGTACATTCCGACGGCCGGCGAGCTGAAGACCAAGCCCACGCAGCATTCGGTGCGCGAACTGCGCGCCATCGGCATCCAGCCGGACATTCTGCTGGTGCGCGCCGACCGGCAGGTGCCGGCGGAAGAGCGCCGCAAGATGAGCCTGTTCTGCAATGTGCGGGAAACGGCGGTTATCCAGGCGCTGGACGTCGCGACAATCTACGATGTGCCGATCGCCTATCACCACGAAGGTCTCGACACGGAAGTGCTGGCCGCCTTCGGCATCGATCCGGCCCCCAAGCCGCAGCTGCAGCTCTGGCACCAGGTGACGGACGGGATTCGCCATCCCGAGGGTGAAGTCACCATCGCCATCGTCGGCAAATATACCGGCCTCAAGGACGCCTACAAATCGCTGATCGAGGCGCTGCAGCATGGCGGCATCGCCAACAAGGTGCGGGTCAAGCTCGACTGGATCGAATCGGAGGTCTTCGAGCAGGAGGACCCGACGCCGTATCTGGAGCGGGTGAACGGCATTCTGGTGCCCGGCGGATTCGGCGAGCGCGGCTCGGAGGGCAAGATCCTCGCGGCCAAGTTCGCCCGTGAGCGCAACGTGCCGTATTTCGGCATCTGCTTCGGCATGCAGATGGCCGTGATCGAGGCGGCCCGTTCGCTGGCCGGCATCCAGAACGCCGGCTCGACGGAATTCGGCGATCCCGAGGAAGCCGTCGTCGGCCTGATGACCGAATGGCTGAAGGGCAACGAGCTGGAGCAGCGCGCCAAGAAGGGCGATCTCGGCGGCACCATGCGCCTCGGTGCCTATGCGGCGAGCCTCAAGGAAGGCTCGAAGATCGCCGAGATCTACGGCGACACCACCATCGAGGAACGGCATCGCCACCGCTACGAGGTCAACCGCGCCTATCGCGAGCCGCTGGAAGCCGTCGGCATGAGCTTTGCCGGCATGTCGCCGGACGGGCTGCTGCCGGAGACGGTCGAACTGGCCGACCATCCGTGGTTCATCGGCGTGCAGTACCATCCGGAACTGAAGTCGCGCCCGTTCGAGCCGCATCCGCTGTTCGCGAGCTTCATCGCCGCCGCCGTCGAGCGTTCGCGGCTGGTCTAGGCCTCTGCGGCCGTGCCGACCCGGTGCGGCTGCGTCCCCGTGACGAGCATGCCGCCCTTGGTGGAATGCCGGTTGTCGGCGCTGTCCGGCATCTGGGCTCGGCCGGGCCGGGCGCCATGCATCTGGAATTGCCGGGGGAGATCGAATAGGCCGTGACCATGCGCGCGATCGATCATCTCGTCCTGTCCTTCGATGACCTCGCCACGGCCCGCGAACGGCTGGGTGCGCTCGGCTTCACCGTTGCACCGGACGCCGTCCATCCCTTCGGCACCGGCAATGCCTGCGTGTTCCTCGCCGACGGCGTCTATCTCGAACCGCTGGCGGTCGTGGACGCGGCGGCGCAGGCCGAAGCGCTGGCGGAGGGGAATGTCTTCGTCGCGCGGGATGCTGCGTTCCGATCCGAACACAATCTGCCGGGCTTTTCGGGCCTGGCGTTCCGGTCTGCCGATGCGCTGGCCGACCGCGAGGCGCTGACGGCGCAGGATCTCGCCGAACCGGCGACCGTCGATTTCTCCCGTACCTTCCGGCAGGGAGATGGCGCCGAGGCGACCTTGTCGTTTCGTCTCGCCTTCGCCCGCCTGCTGCCCGGATTCGTCGCGTCGCTGTTCTTCTGCGAGGCCCGCCACAGCGTCGCGCCGGATCGCTCGGCGCTGTCACGCCATGCCAACGGGGCCGACGGCCTGCTGCGCATCGTCCTCGTCGGGACGGTGGATGAGGAGACGCGGCGGCTTCTGGAGACAATCGCCGGATCGG
This sequence comes from Aurantimonas coralicida DSM 14790, assembly GCF_000421645.1. GTDB lineage: Bacteria > Pseudomonadota > Alphaproteobacteria > Rhizobiales > Rhizobiaceae > Aurantimonas > Aurantimonas coralicida. Next base: position 228,660 of record NZ_ATXK01000004.1, read on the forward strand.
CGCTGACAAGCGACGGCAGCGGCGGCACGACACTGACCCTGGCAAATGTCGTTCTGGAGTTCCTCACGCCGTCCCTTGCCCAGGCGCGCTACGGCGTCGCGGCCGTTGACGATCGGCTGCGGCTCGCCGGGATGGTCCTGGCGGTCGCGGATATCGAGCAGGCCCGCGCCGCGCTTGCGCCGGATGTCGTGACGGAGCGCGACGGACGCATCGTCGCCACGCTCGGTCCCGCCAGCACCCCCTTCATCGCCTTCGAGGAGAGACCATCATGACAGCGCCCAACGGCACCGTCGCGGCTCGCAATACCGTGTTCGACAATTCCCGGCCCTTCGCGCTGATCGCCGGCCCATGCCAGATGGAAAGCCGGGACCACGCGATGATGATCGCGGAGAAGATGAAGCGGATCACCGACGATCTGGGCATCGGCTACGTCTTCAAGGCAAGCTTCGACAAGGCCAACCGTACCAGCCTGAAGGGCCGGCGCGGCATCGGCCTGGCCGACGCGCTGCCGGTCTTCGAGGAAGTGGCGCGGACCTTCGACCTGCCGGTGCTGACCGACGTCCACACCGAGGAACAGTGCCGCGAGGCCGGCACGGTCTGCGACATCCTGCAGATCCCGGCGTTTCTTTGCCGGCAAACCGATCTTCTGATCGCGGCGGCCGGAACCGGCCGGGTGGTCAACATCAAGAAGGGTCAGTTCCTGGCACCCTGGGACATGAGCAATGTGCTCGCCAAGGTCACCGAGAGCGGCAATCCCAACGTGCTCCTGACCGAGCGCGGCGCGTCCTTCGGCTACAATACGCTGGTTTCCGATTTCCGCGCCTTGCCGATCATGGCGGGGATGGGCGCGCCGGTGGTCTTCGACGCCACCCACTCGGTGCAGCAGCCGGGCGGGCAGGGCGGCTCGTCGGGCGGCGAGCGCCGCTTCGTCGAGACGCTGTCGCGGGCCGCCGTCGCGGTCGGCGTCGCCGGCCTGTTCATCGAGACCCATGAGGATCCGGACAACGCGCCGTCGGACGGCCCCAACATGGTGCCGCTGGACCGCATGCCAGAGCTCCTGAAGCGCCTGCAGGCCCTGGATGCGGTGGCCAAGGGCTTCGACTGAAACACTCCATGCCGGGCGCCGGCAGGGCCGTCAGCGCCATCGCCGGCCGACCGCAACCAGAATCAGTTCAATCCGTCACATGCCTGGTCTAGAAGGCTGGCAGAACCACATTTGGAGGCACCCCGCATGACCGCGATCATCGACATCATCGGACGCGAAATTCTCGACAGCCGGGGCAACCCCACGGTCGAGGTCGACGTCATCCTGGAAGATGGCACGCTGGCCCGCGCGGCGGTGCCGTCCGGCGCCTCCACGGGCGCCCACGAGGCGGTCGAGCTGCGCGACGGCGGCAGCCGCTACATGGGCAAGGGCGTCCAGAAGGCGGTCGACGCGGTGAATGGCGAGATCCTCGAGGCGATCGGCGGCTACGAGGCCGAGGACCAGATCCGCATCGACGCCGCCATGCGCGAGCTCGACGGCACCCCGAACAAGAGCCGGCTCGGCGCCAATGCGATCCTCGGCGTGTCGCTGGCGGTCGCCAAGGCCGCGGCCGATGCCTCGGCGCTGCCGCTCTACCGCTATGTCGGCGGCGCCTCGGCGCATGTGCTGCCTGTGCCGATGATGAACATCATCAATGGCGGCGCCCATGCCGACAACCCGATCGACTTCCAGGAATTCATGATCATGCCGGTCGGCGCCGAGCGCTTCTCGGACGCGCTGCGGATGGGCGCGGAAGTCTTCCACACGCTGAAGAAGATGCTGAAGGACGCCGGCCACAACACCAATGTCGGCGACGAGGGCGGCTTCGCGCCGGGTCTCGCATCGGCGAAGGACGGTCTCGACTTCGTCATGCGGGCGATCGAGAAGGCCGGCTACAAGCCCGGCGAGGACATGTTCCTGGCGCTCGACTGCGCCTCGACCGAGTTCTTCAAGAACGACGTCTATGATCTGGAAGGCGAGGGCCGGAAGCTGTCGCCGGACGACATGGCCGGCTATCTGGCCGAGCTCGCCGGCGCCTATCCGATCATCTCGATCGAGGACGGCATGGCCGAGGACGACTGGGCCGGCTGGAAGACGCTGACCGAGAAGACCGGCGCCACCGTGCAGCTCGTCGGCGACGATCTCTTCGTGACCAATTCGGAGCGCCTGCGCGACGGTATCGCCAAGGGCGTCGCCAATTCGATCCTCGTCAAGGTCAACCAGATCGGCACGCTCACCGAGACGCTGGACGCGGTCAATGTCGCGCACCGGGCCGGTTACACCGCCGTGATGTCGCACCGCTCGGGCGAGACCGAGGATTCGACCATCGCCGATCTGGCGGTCGCGACCAATTGCGGGCAGATCAAGACCGGTTCGCTCGCCCGTTCGGACCGGCTCGCCAAGTACAACCAGCTTCTGCGGATCGAAGAGGAACTGGGCGACCAGGCGGTCTATGCCGGTCGCTCGATCCTGCGCGCGCGGGGCTGAAAGCCTGCCGCTTCGGCGGCGCAGAGAACGTATGGAAAAAGGGCGCCAGCGAAAGCCGGCGCCCTTTTTCGTGTCCCGCGGTCAGTTGCCGCGCTGATCGAGCTCGTTGACGACCTGGCCGTAGCTGATCAGCGAGAACAGTGCGGACCCGCCGAGAACGTTGCCGAGCAGGGCCGGCAGGTAGAAGCCGACAAGCGCGTCCTCAACCGACATCCGGCCCGCGAACATCAGCGCCATCGCTTCCACCGAACCGGCCACCACATGGGCGAGGTGGAAGAGGGCGATCAGGTAGGTCAGGAGCGCGATGACCAGGAAGCCCGAGCGATCGGCCGAGGGCAGCAGCCAGACGACCGTCGCCATCAGCCAGCCCGCCGCGATGCCGCGCAGCAGCATGTAGTGGAAGGCCGGCTCCATCGCCTCGGCGGAAAGGGTGAGCGCCGCCTCGCGGATCTCCGGCGCATTGAGGACATCGTAGGCGATGCCCGCGCCGAACACCGCCGTTCCGACCATGTTGGCGGCCAGAACCACCGTCCACAGCCGCACCAGCGCCACGACGCCTTTCCAGCGTCGCCGCGCCAGGACGGGCAGGGTGGCGCTGAGGGTGATCTCGGTGAAGAGCTGCTGGCGGCCGAGAATGACGATCAGGAAACCGACCGTATAGCCCCAGGATTCCAGCAGCGGTCGCCAGGGCGCATCGGGCAGATACGCCCTGAGCGCCGCCATGGTGTAGACCGAAAAGCCGATCGACAGGCCGGCGGCAAGGCCCGACCACCAGAGGCTGGCCGTCGGCCGGGTCAGTTCGTCCTCGCCCTCTTGGCGGACGATCTCGTAGACCGCCAGCGGGCGCAGCTTCAGCCGGTCGTCGATCTGGTGCAGTTCGCCCTCGGTGAGGGTGGAGCCTTCCTTCTCGATCCGCTGTTCGGTGACGTCGTTCGAATGCCGGCGCTTGCCGGCATCATGGACGGCTTTCGCCGATGTCTGTTCATCCATGACCATCTTCGCGTTCGGTGATGCCGCCGCGGGACGGCCATTGTCCCCAACATGGGGCCGAGCGCCCGCGACGACAGAGCCGGGCGGTGAACAGCGGGTCACCGCCCTTTGCGTCAGCTCACCTTGGGACGCTCGCCGGGCGGCCGTCCCTTGGCGCCCAGCATCCATTCGCGCCAGGACAGGCGCTCGCCATAACGCTCGAACAGGGCCGAATCCTCGTGGGCGGCGAACTGGGAGTAGTTCAGGACGGCGACGAAAGTGACGCCGCCGATGGTGTTGCCGAGCAGGACCGGCAGCACGAACATCGGGAACAGCGGCAGGAACGCCACCTCCTCCAGCCGGAAGCTGAGGAAGAACACCTCGACCGACGAGGTGATGACGTGGAAGAAGCCGCCGACGCCGACGAAATACATCAGCAGCCAGACGAACAGGATCTTCGACACCGTGTCGCGGCCGCCATGGACCAGCCAGACCATGGCGGCGACGATCCAGCCGGCGATGACGCCCTTGGAAAACAGCGAGAACCAGCCGGTCTCGTAGGCCTCGTGGCCCATCTCCAGGGCTCTTTCCAGCCGCTCCGGCGTCATCACGTCGAAATAGGCGAGGAGGCCGGCGGCGCCGACGGCGCCGATCATGTTGGCGACCAGCACCACAGCCCACAGGCGCAGGAGGTTGCGCAGGCTGGCGAGCTTGGTGAGGACCAGGACGACCGGCGTCAACGTGTTCTCGGTGAAGAGCTGATAGCGGCCGAGAACGATGATCAGGAAGCCGACCGGATAGAGCAGATTGCCCAACAGGCCGGGCGTCGCCTCGCCGGCGGCGTCGGTGAAGACGACGCGGGCCAGGAAGGTCAGGCCGAGCGCGCCGCCGGCGCCGATCCCGCTCCAGAAGAGATAGCGGTTGTTGGCATCGAGTTCGTCATCGGCGGTGGACAGCACCCGCGCGAAAATCTCCTCGAAGGCGAAGAAGTCCGACAGGGTCTCGCCCTCGGACGGCGCGTTGTCGAGCGAATCCTCCGGATCGGCCCGGCGCATCGCCTCCTCTTCTTCCTCGTGGCGGCGCGCCTTCGGGTCGTCCTCTTCGTGAGCCATGCATGTATCCTCGAGTGGGGCGCGGCGGATGGGCGCCGGTGCGGCTCATCTAGCGCCGTCGCGCGATTGCGGAAGATCGCCTGGCGGCGCCTGCGTTCGATTCCGCTGGCCAGTGCGGATTGCACCGCGCGTGGCGTGGTTTACGCGGCCTTAAGCGGAACATGCGAAGGGTCGGGAAAAGGAGGGCCCGATGCGCACCATCCAGAAACGTCAAAGCCGGATCGGCGGCCTCATCGTGCCGGCGATCACCGTCAGCTTCCTCGCCTATTTCGCGATCCACGCCCATAGCGGCAAATACGGCATCGAGGCGAAGGCCGAACTGACACGCGATCTCGCGGTGAAGAGCGCGCGGCTCGACGAACTCGAGAGCCGCCGCGAACGTCTCGAACGCCGGGTGCAGCTGCTGCATGACGGGACGCTGGAACGCGACATGATCGACGAGCGGGCGCGGCGCGCGCTCAACGTGACGACGCCCGAAGAGATCGTCATCCTGCGATAGGTAGGCGCCGCTCGATATTGCACCTGCACAGTGATGGCGGGTTTGACCGGCGGCAGTGCCGCCGGACGGTGTATTCCGACCCGAATTCGCACGCCAAACAACCGCCTGCGCGCACGAAAACGACCCATCATAGACTTAAACGCAATCTCGGTTGAATTTGCTGCATTGCAGCAAGTAAACCGGAATTCGATTAAAGAGCGCGGCGTCGCTTGATGGGCGGTGCGGAGCATCTATACTCGGGGTGAATTGTAGCCGCGAATTGGCGGATCAAGACCCGGAGGCAGCATTGGCGGCCAGGCAGAGCAAGACACCCGCATCCAAGAAGGCCGCAGGCCCCTCGGGCGACGGCGCGGTTTCCACGGCGGATTCGTCCGCGGAGATCGTCAAGACGCTCGAGCATTTCGACGCGCCCGCGCCCGCAACCTTTTCCAAGGACGAGGAGATCCGCGCCTATCGCGATATGCTCCTCATCCGGCGCTTCGAGGAAAAGGCCGGCCAGCTTTACGGCATGGGCTTCATCGGCGGCTTCTGCCACCTCTATATCGGCCAGGAGGCGGTCGTCGTCGGAATGCAGATGGCGATGAAGGAAGGCGACGAGGTCGTCACCGGCTATCGCGACCACGGCCACATGCTGGCCACCGGCATGGAAGCGCGCGGCGTGATGGCCGAGCTCACCGGCCGCCGCTCGGGCTATTCCAAGGGCAAGGGCGGCTCGATGCACATGTTCTCGAAGGAGAAGAAGTTCTTCGGCGGGCACGGCATCGTCGGTGCGCAGGTGCCGATCGGCACCGGGCTGGCCTTCTCCAATCGCTACAAGGGCAATGATTCGATCGCGATCACCTATTTCGGTGACGGCGCGGCCAACCAGGGCCAGGTCTACGAGAGCTTCAACATGGCCTCGCTGTGGAAGCTGCCAGTCGTCTACGTGATCGAGAACAACCGCTACGCCATGGGCACCTCGGTGAACCGGGCCTCGGCGGAGACGAATTTCGCCCATCGCGGCCTGTCGTTCAAGATTCCTGGCATCCAGGTCGACGGCATGGATGTGCGGGCGGTCAAGGCCGCCGGCGATCTGGCCGCCGAGCATTGCCGCTCGGGCGAGGGGCCGATCATCCTCGAGATGATGACCTATCGCTATCGCGGCCATTCCATGTCCGATCCGGCCAAGTATCGCAGCCGCGACGAGGTCCAGAAGATGCGGTCGGAATCCGATCCGATCGAACAGGTCAAGCGCCGGCTCATGGAAGAGCAGGGCATGTCCGAGGACGACGTCAAGGACATCGACAAGAAGGTCCGCGAGATCGTCGCCGACTCGGCCGATTTCGCCCAGAATGATCCCGAGCCGGACGTCTCCGAGCTGTGGACCGACATCTATGCGGACGTGCTTCCGCAGGCGGCCGAGTAGGGGAACCGACCATGCCGATTCAAATCCTGATGCCCGCCCTGTCCCCGACCATGGAGGAGGGCAACCTCTCCAAGTGGATCAAGCAGGAGGGCGACACCGTATCGCCCGGCGACGTGATCGCCGAGATCGAGACCGACAAGGCGACGATGGAAGTCGAAGCTGTCGAGGAAGGCACGCTGGGCAAGATCCTGGTCCCGGCCGGTACCGAAGGCGTGCGGGTGAACGCCCCGATCGCCCTGCTGCTGGCCGAGGGCGAGGACGAGAGCGCGCTGGAGGACGGTGCTGCGACCGCGGCGAAGTCCGCGCCCGACGAGCCGGCGAAGAGTGATGAGGCGCCGGCTCCCGCCGAGACGTCCGCGTCTTCGGGCGGTGACATGGAGGCGCGCCGGGTGCCCGCCGAGGGCAAGGTTCACCCCGAGCCCGAGGACGAGGTCGGCGCGTTCGGCCAGGAGATCCCCGAGGGCACCGAGATGGTGTCGACCACGGTGCGCGAGGCGCTGCGCAGCGCCATGGCCGAGGAACTGCGCCGTGACGACGATGTCTTCGTCATGGGCGAGGAAGTCGCCGAGTACGAGGGCGCCTACAAGATCACCCAGGGCCTGCTGGCCGAATTCGGTGCTCGCCGCATCGTCGATACGCCGATCACCGAGCACGGCTTTGCCGGTCTGGGCGTCGGCGCGGCCTTCGGTGGCCTGAAGCCGATCGTCGAGTTCATGACCTTCAACTTCGCCATGCAGGCGATCGACCAGATCATCAATTCGGCGGCCAAGACGCTGTACATGGCCGGTGGCCAGATGGGCTGCCCGATCGTGTTCCGCGGTCCGAACGGCGCCGCGGCGCGCGTCGCGGCCCAGCACAGCCAGGACTACGCCGCGTGGTACAGCCACATTCCGGGTCTGAAGGTGGTGCAGCCCTATACGGCGGCCGACGCCAAGGGTCTGCTGAAGTCGGCGATCCGTGACCCGAACCCGGTTATCTTCCTCGAAAACGAGATCCTCTACGGCCAGAGCTTCGACGTTCCGGCGATCGACGACTGGACCGTGCCGATCGGCAAGGCCCGCATCCACCGCAAGGGCAAGGACGTCACCATCGTCTCCTTCGGCATCGGCATGACCTATGCGGTCAAGGCAGCCGAGGAACTGGCGGCCGAGGGCATCGATGCGGAGGTCATCGATCTGCGCACGATCCGTCCGATGGACATCGACAGCGTCGTGCGGTCGGTCAAGAAGACCAATCGCTGCGTCACCGTCGAGGAAGGCTGGCCGCAGGGTTCGGTCGGCGAGCATATCGCCTCCGAACTGATGGTCCGCGCCTTCGACCATCTCGACGCGCCGGTGCTCAAGGTCTGCGGCAAGGACGTGCCGATGCCCTATGCGGCCAATCTCGAGAAGCTGGCGCTGCCGTCGGTCAAGGACGTGATCGATGCGGTCAAGGCCGTGACCTATCGGGACTGATGCCATGGCGAGCGGTACGGCTCATCCCGGTGCGGCAGGTGACGATGCGGGCCTTGTCCTGGTTCAGGATATCGACGCGTCGCCGGCAGCCGTCTGGGAGTGCCTGACCGAACCCGCCTGTTTCAGGAGCTGGTGGCGCGAGACCGTGGAGTTCGAGCCGCGGCTCGGCGGCCATTTGCTGGAGCCGTGGACGGATGCCGACGGCGTCGAGCATCTGACCCGGGCCGAAGTCACCGCCTATCACCCGCCGCACGGACTGGTGATGGTCTGGGCCGACGCGGACTGGGGCTTCGACACCGTCGTGTCGGTGTCGCTGGAGTCGCTGGCGGACGGCACGCGGGTGACGATCGAACATCAGGGCTGGCAGGCTGCGCCCGAAGCGGATCGCGCGGCCCTTCTGCTCGACCACAGGAATGGCTGGTCGCATCACCTGTCCAGGCTGACCGACCACGCACACGAACATGATGCCCGGCGCAAGGGCCATTGAGGAGACGTTCCGGATGCCCATCAATGTGACGATGCCCGCGCTCTCGCCGACGATGGAGGAGGGCAACCTCGCCAAGTGGCTGGTGGCCGAGGGCGACACGGTTTCGGCCGGTGACATCATCGCCGAGATCGAGACCGACAAGGCGACCATGGAGGTCGAGGCCGTCGACGAGGGCAAAATTGCCAAGATCGTCGTCCCCGCCGGTACCGAAGGCGTGAAGGTCAACGCCGTCATCGCCATTCTGGCCGCCGACGGCGAGAGCGTCGAGGATGCGGCCAAGGGCGGCGGCTCGGCTGAGGGGTCGGACGACAAGGGCGGCGCGATGGTTGCCGATCCGAAGGCCGACGCTGCCGTGACCGGTTCGGAAGCCGACGCGAAGGATGCGGAAAAGCGCGGCGACAGCCGCCCAGCGGCCGATGCCAAGGGCGCGTCGTCCGGGCAGGGCGGTTCGGGCGATCGCGTCTTCGCGTCGCCGCTGGCGCGCCGGCTCGCCAAGGATGCCGGGCTCGATCTTGGCGCGGTGCAGGGCTCCGGTCCGCACGGTAGGATCGTCAAGGCCGACATCGAGAGCGCGAAGGCATCGGGCAGCGCCCGCAAGGCTGCCGATGCGCCGGCTGCCAAGAGCGAGGCCGCGCCGGCCCCGGCAGCGGCGCCTGTCGCCAAGGGCACCAGCGACGAGGCCGTTCTCAAGCTGTTCGAAGAGGGCTCCTACGAGAAGATACCGCATGACGGCATGCGCAAGACCATCGCCAAGCGCCTGGTCGAGGCCAAGTCCACGGTCCCGCATTTCTACCTGACGCTCGACTGCGAGCTCGACGCACTCCTGGCACTGCGCAAGCAGCTCAACGAGGCGGCGCCGATGATCAAGACCGATGCGGGCGACAAGCCGGCCTACAAGCTGTCGGTCAACGACATGATCATCAAGGCGATGGCGCTGGCGCTGAAGGCGGTGCCGACGGCCAACGTGTCCTGGACCGAGTCGGCCATGCTGCAGCACAAGCACGCCGATGTCGGCGTCGCGGTGTCGATCGAGGGCGGCCTGATCACCCCGATCATCCGGCGCGCAGAGGAGAAGACGCTCTCGGCGATCTCCAACGAGATGAAGGACCTGGCCAAGCGCGCCCGGGCCCGCAAGCTGAAGCCCGAGGAATATCAGGGCGGCACCACGGCCGTCTCCAATCTCGGCATGTTCGGCATCAAGGACTTCGCCGCGGTGATCAATCCGCCCCATGCGACGATCCTGGCAGTCGGCGCCGGCGAGCAGCGCGCGGTGGTCAAGAACGGCGCCGTGACCGTCGCCACCATGATGAGCGTGACCCTGTCGACCGACCACCGGGCGGTGGACGGCGCGCTGGGTGCCGAACTGGCGGTGGCGTTCAAGCAGCTGATCGAAAACCCGATGTCGATGCTGGTCTAGGGCGGGCCGATGAAAACCGTCCTGTGCTACGGCGACTCGCTGACCTGGGGCTACAACCCCGAGACCGGGCTGCGCCACGACTACGACAGCCGCTGGCCGAACGTCCTGGCCAGGGCGCTGGGCGAGGACGTGGTGGTCATCACCGACGCGCTGAACGGGCGGACCACTGTCTTCGATGACCAGATGGTGATGGCGGAGCGCAACGGGGTGAAGACCCTGCCGACGGCGCTGGGCGCGCACCAGCCGCTCGACCTCGTCGTCCTGATGTTGGGCACCAACGATCTGAAGCGGCACACTGGCGGCGGCCGGGTCTTCGAGTCGCGTCAGGGCATGGAGCGGCTGGTCGAGATCATCCTGACCTTCCCCTACCAGCGCGGCTATGACGCACCGAAGATCCTGATCGTCGCGCCGCCGATGTTCTGCGCGACCACGGAGCCTGACTTCACGCTGCTCTTCGGGCATGCGCTCGAGGAATCCCAGCATTTCCGTTCGGCCTGCACGAAGGTCGCGGAGGAATATGGATGCGCCATGTTCGACGCGTCCGAGGTCTGCGAAACGACGCCGCTCGACGGCATCCATCTGTCGGCGGAGCATACCCGCGCGCTCGGCGAGGCGCTGATCGCGCCGGTCAAGGCATTGCTCGACGAGACGGCATGAGCCGGCCGCCGCTGCCTCGCGTCCGGCGCAGGGCAGCCTTCGCGACCGCACCCATCCGGCCTGGTGACGCACGGTTTGCGCCCGCACACCCGGCCCACGAAGTTTCGGCGTCCCAGGAGACCACCCATGGCTGACACCTACGACATCCTCATCATCGGCGGCGGCCCCGGCGGCTATGTCGCGGCGATCCGCGCCGCCCAGCTCGGCTTCAAGACCGCCGTCGTGGAACGCGAGCATCTCGGCGGCATCTGCCTCAACTGGGGCTGCATCCCGACCAAGGCGCTGCTGCGCTCGGCCGAGATCTTCCACTATGCCGAGAATGCCACGGCCTACGGCCTGAAGATTGCCAAGCCGGATTTCGACATGGAAGCGGTGGTCAAGCGTTCGCGCGGCGTCTCGGCGCAGCTGAACGGCGGTGTCGGCTACCTGATGAAGAAGAACAAGATCGACGTCATCTGGGGTGAGGCGAAGATCACCAAGGCCGGCAAGGGCGGCCCGGTCGAGGTCTCGGTCGGCAAGATGAAGAAGCCCGTCGTCGAGCCGCAGAACCCGGTTCCGAAGGGCGTTCTCGGCGAGGGCAGCTACAAGGCCAAGCATGTGATCGTCGCCACCGGCGCCCGCCCGCGGGTGCTGCCGGGAATCGAGCCGGACGGTGACCGGATCTGGACCTATTTCGAGGCGATGAAGCCGAAGGCGATGCCCAAGAGCCTCATCGTCATGGGCTCCGGCGCCATCGGCATCGAGTTCGCCTCCTTCTACCGCACCATGGGCGCCGATGTGACGGTGGTCGAACTGCTGCCGCAGATCATGCCGGTCGAGGATGCCGAGATCGCCGCCGTCGCCCGCAAGCAGTTCGAGAAGCAAGGCCTGAAGATCCTCACCGACGCCAAGGTGGCGAAGGTCGAGAAGGGCGGCGACGGCGTCTCCGTCACCGTCGAGACCAAGGACGGCAAGTCGCAGGTTCTGAAGGCCGAGCGGCTGATCTCCGCCGTCGGCGTGCAGGGCAACACCGAAGGGCTCGGCCTCGAGGATGTCGGCGTCGCCATCGAGCGCGGCATCGTCAAGATCGACGGCTACGGCAAGACGAATGTTGAGGGCGTCTACGCCATCGGCGATGTCGCCGGCCCGCCGATGCTGGCGCACAAGGCCGAGCATGAGGGCACGATCTGCGTCGAGAAGATCAAGGGTCTCGAAGTCCACCCGATGAAGAAGACCGAGATTCCCGGCTGCACCTATTGCCAGCCGCAGGTCGCCAGCGTCGGCCTGACCGAAGCCAAGGCCAAGGAAGCCGGGCACGCGGTCAAGGTCGGCCGGTTCAACTTCAAGGGCAACGGCAAGGCAATCGCGCTCGGCGAGCCGGAGGGGCTGGTCAAGACCGTCTTTGACGCCAAGACCGGCGAACTCCTGGGCGCCCACATGGTCGGCGCGGAAGTCACCGAGCTGATCCAGGGCTTCGTCATCGCCATGGGGCTGGAGACGACCGAGGAAGAGCTCATGCACACGGTCTTCCCGCATCCGACCCTGTCGGAAATGATGCATGAGAGCGTTCTCGACGCCTATGGCCGCGTCATCCACATGTAGATTCCGCCCGCTGCCCTCTTGCCTCGTTTTCGCCCGCGCTAGCTACCGTCCGAGAAGTCAAACGCGACAAGGAGTCTCAGGAATGATCGGTAGTTTTCTCGCAGCCATTATCGTTGGCGGCATTGCAGGTTGGCTGGCAGAAAAAGTCATGAAGAGCGACATGGGCGTTCTCATGAACATCATCCTCGGCGTGGTTGGCGCCATCGTGCTGAGCCTCATCCTGCGTCTGACAGGGCTGGGCTCGGGCGCGAGCGCTTCCTTCTCCTGGGAATATCTGATCGTCGGATTCGTGGGCGCCTGCCTGCTGATCTTCATCGTGCGTCTGTTCCGGCGCTAGTCACCGGTCCCGCACGAATGACTGCGCCGCGGTGGATTGCACCGGGGCTCCCGGGAGCTTAATTGAAGCCCATGGTCACCGTGCTCGATAACCGCCTTGCGGTCGAGGCCAAGCCTCGACCGCGGCATCCCGAAAAAGCCCATCGTCCGGATCAGGCGACGACCCTGCGCAAACCGGAATGGTTGCGCGTCAAGGCGCCGGTCTCGAAGGGCTACCAGGAAACGCGCGAGATCGCGCGGTCCAACAACCTCATCACCGTGTGCGAAGAGGCCGGCTGCCCCAATATCGGCGGCTGCTGGGAGAAGAAGCACGCGACCTTTATGATCATGGGCGGGATCTGCACCCGCGCCTGCGCCTTCTGCAATGTGGCGACCGGCATGCCGAAGCCGCTCGACGAGAGCGAGCCGGAGAGCGTCGGCCGAGCCGTCGCGGCCATGGGGCTGAACCATGTCGTCATCACCTCGGTCGATCGCGACGATCTGGCCGATGGCGGCGCCCAGCATTTCGTCGAGACGATCCGCGCCATTCGCGCCGCGGCGCCCGGCACCACCATCGAGATCCTGACGCCGGACTTCCTGCGCAAGCCGGGCGCGCTCGAGGCCGTGGTCGCGGCCCGGCCCGACGTCTTCAACCACAATCTGGAAACCGTGCCGTCCAAGTATCTGACGGTGCGCCCGGGCGCGCGCTACTTCCACTCGATCCGGCTGCTGCAGCGGGTGAAGGAGCTCGATCCGACGATCTTCACCAAGTCCGGCATCATGGTCGGCCTCGGCGAGGAGCGGAACGAGGTGCTGCAGCTCATGGACGATCTGCGCTCGGCCGATGTCGACTTCCTGACGATCGGGCAGTACCTGCAGCCGACCAAGAAGCACCATGCGGTGATGCGGTTCGTCACGCCGGAGGAGTTCCAGTCCTTCGAGACCGTGGCGCTGTCCAAGGGCTTCCTGGTCGTGTCGGCCAGCCCGCTGACCCGTTCGTCGCATCACGCCGGCGAGGATTTCGAACGGCTGAAGGCGGCGCGTCTCGCCCGTCGCGCGGCCGCCTGACAGCGACGATCATGGCTCATTTCCAGACCACCCGGCGCGTGCACCACTCCGCCGACGAGATGTTCGCGCTTGTCGCCGACGTGGAGAAATATCCAGAGTTCCTGCCGCTCTGCCAGCAACTGAACGTGCGCTCGCGCCGCGAACGCGACGGCAAGACGCTGCTCGTGGCCGACATGACCGTGGCCTACAAGATGGTCCGCGAGACCTTCTCGACGCAGGTGCTGCTGAAGCCTGACGAGCGCCGCATCGATGTCAAATATGTCGAGGGCCCGTTCCGCTATCTCGACAATCGCTGGGATTTCGTGCCCGTCGGCGAGGATGCCTGCGACGTCAAGTTCGACATCGAATACGAGTTCAAGAGCCGCACGCTGGGACTTTTGATGGGCTCGATGTTCGACTACGCCTTCCGGCGCTTCGCCGAGGCCTTCGAGACGCGGGCGGACGTGATCTATGGCGACGGCGCCCGGAGCGCTCAGAGCGCCGGCTGATCCGCGAGCGCGTCCAGCAGCATGTCCAGCGCGACACCGACGCTGGCGCTCCTGATGTCCGCCCGATCAAGCGGGCCGAAGCGGCATTCCCGATGACGGGTGGTCGCCGGGCCGGCGCAGGCGAAGTGCACGAGACCCACCGGCTTGTCGGCCGAGCCGCCGCCCGGGCCCGCGATCCCGGTGACAGAGATTGCGACGCTCGCGCCGGAGGCGCGGCGCGCCCCCTCGGCCATCTCGCGCGCCACCGGTTCGGACACCGCACCGTGTTCTGCCAGGGTCGCGGCATCGACGCCGATCATCTCGATTTTCGCGGCATTGGAATAGGTGACATAGCCGCGATCGAGCACGGCGGACGAGCCGGCAATGTCAGTGAGGGCGGCTGCAATCAGGCCGCCCGTGCAGGATTCGGCCGTCGCAATGGTGAGCCCCGCCTTCGCATAGGCCTCGATGACGCCGCGTGCCTTCGCCGCGATCACCGTCGCATCGGCGCTCACCGGGTCTCTCCATAGGACACGCTGGCCGTCGCGATCGCGGCGATGCCCTCGCGGCGGCCGACGAAGCCGATGGTCTCGTTGGTCGTGGCCTTCACCGAGACCCGCTCCGCATCGAGCCCGGTCATCGCGGCGATCGCCGCGCACATGGCAGCGCGGTGCGGGGCGATTTTCGGCGCCTCGCAGATCAACGAGATATCCGCGTTCATGATACGCCCGCCCTTGGCCCGGACGATCTCCACAGCCTTCTCGACGAAAATGCGCGAGGGCGCGCCGCGCCATTGCGGATCGCTGGGCGGGAAATGGTCGCCGATATCGCCGGCGCCGCAGGTCGCCAGCAACGCGTCGGTCAAAGCATGCAGGCCCACATCGGCGTCGGAATGGCCGTCCAGCGCCTGGTCGTGCGGAATGGCGATCCCGCAGAGGGTGACGTGGTCGCCCGCGACGAGGCGGTGCACGTCGTAGCCATTGCCTGTCCTGACATCGATCATCGACCGTATTCCCCGCATCCGTTCGTCGGCCAGCGCGATATCACGGGCCGTCGTCAGTTTCACGTTTTCGGCGAGGCCTTCGACGAGACGAACAGGAAGGCCGGCCCATTCCGCAATGGACGCGTCGTCGGTGAAATCGTCGCGCCCGGATGCCGCGGCCGCCTCGTGGGCCGCGCAGATGGCTGCGAAGGGAAAACCCTGCGGCGTCTGCGCCGCATACAGGTCGCGCCGGTCGACCGTGGCGGCGATATGCCCGTCGGGGTCCGCCTTCTTCAGCGTGTCCGGGACGGCGATCGCCGGGATGGCTCCTTCGGTCTCGCCAATGGCGGCAAGCGTGCGGTCGATCAGACCGGCGTCGACGAAGGGCCGGACGGCGTCGTGAATCAGCACCACATCAGGGGCAGGGTTCGCCAGCGCGGTCAGACCGCGGCGCACCGATTCCTGGCGAGTCGCGCCACCGAGGGTGACATGGGCGCGGTCGAGGGTGGTTTCGAGGGCTGCGGCGAGCAGCGCGCGATCATCCCTGTGGATGACGATCACGATACGGTCGATGCCGGGATGGTCGAGAAAGACGCGGACGGTATGCGCGATCACCGCCTGTGAGGCCAGCGAACGGTACTGCTTGGGGCCTTCCACCGACTGGCCGGCGCGTTCGCCGCGTCCGGCCGCCACGATGACCGCAGCCACGCTCCGCTTCATCGTTCGATCCCCGTCACATTTGCCTCGCCCGCGTGAACCATAGAGGGAAGCAGCTATGCAAGGCACGTGCTTGTCTTTTGTGCATGCCCGGATAAGTTACAGCCAAATGGCGAAAGAAACGACACATTCAGTAGACGCCCAAACATTGGGCGATTCCGGCCCGGCCCAGCCCCGCGTCCGGATGCCGCTGCGTGTCGGCGGCCACAGGCTGGCGAACCGCGTGTTCCTCGCGCCGCTTTCGGGGATCTCGGACGTGCCGTTCCGGCGGCTGGCGCGGCGCTTCGGCGCCGGCATGGTAGTGTCGGAGATGGTTGCCAGCGGCGAGTTCGTCAAAGGCTGCGACGAGAGCGCGCTGCGGGCCATGCGCGACGGGCCGGGACTGCACGTCGTGCAGCTTGCCGGGCGCGATCCCGGCTGGATGCAGCGCGCCTCAGCGCAACTGGTCGCCAACGGCACGGATATCATCGATATCAACATGGGGTGCCCCGCCAAGAAGGTCGTGGGCGGGCTGTCGGGTTCGGCGCTGATGCGCGAGGCGGACCTCGCCCTGCGGATCGTCGAGGCGACCGTGGCCGGGGCCGGCAGCGTACCGGTCACACTGAAGATGCGGCTCGGCTGGGACCGCGAGTCGATGAATGCGCCCGAACTGGCGGCCGCGGCCGAGGCCGCCGGTGTCGCCATGATCACGGTGCACGGACGCACCCGCAGCGACTTCTACGAGGGTCAGGCGGACTGGGCCGCCATCGCCGCCGTACGCGCCGCCGTGTCGGTGCCGCTGGTCGCCAATGGCGATCTCGTCTCACCGGAACAGATCGCGGCGATGCTCGCCCAGAGCGGGGCCGATGCGGTGATGGTCGGCCGCGGGTCGCAGGGGCGTCCGTGGCTGCCGGGCCTGATGGCCGGGGCGATCGGGGCGGACGAGCTGGCCCGCTTGTCGCTCGGCGACCTCGTGGCCGAGCACTATGCGGCGATGCTCGACCACTACGGCGCGCGGGTCGGCGTGCGCCATGCCCGTAAGCATCTGGGCTGGTATCTCGACCGCTTCATCGCCGCCGCCGGACCCGTGCCGGAAGCCGACCGGATGGCGGTGATGGCCGGCAGGGACCCGCAGGCCGTGCTGAGCGTTCTGCGCCGCCTTTTCGCCGAGACCCGCCTTCTGGACGTCGAGCCGAGCCTCGCGCCCTCCGCCATGCAGGAAGCAGCCTGAACCATGAACGATGAAGCGGCCCCCATGGATCTGGCGGCGACACAGACACGCATTCTCAACGCCCTGCCGCACCCGGTGGTGGTCATCGACAGAAGCGGCCGGTTCCGCTTCGCCAATTCCGATGCCGAGCAGTTCTTTTCTGCCGGCATGTCCTATCTCGCCAAGCGGCGCCTGCAGGATTTCGTGCCGGCCGACAGCCCGCTCTTTGCGCTGATCGACCAGGTCCGCGAGCAGCAGGGGCGGATCAGCGAGTACCGGGTGGACGTGTCGTCGCCGCGGCTCGGCGGCGAGCGGCTGGTGGATCTCTATGTCTCGAACCTGCCCGACGATCCCGATCTCGTGGTCGTGATGATCCAGCTGCGCTCCATCGCGGAGAAGATGGACCGCCAGCTCACCCACCGCTCGGCGGCGCGCTCGGTCACCGGACTTGCGGCGATGCTGGCCCATGAGATCCGCAACCCTCTGTCGGGGATCAAGGGGGCGGCGCAATTGCTGGCGACCTCGGCCAGCGACGAGGATCGCAGCCTGACGCGGCTGATCCAGGAAGAGAGCGACCGGATCGTCAAGCTGGTCGACCGGATGGAAGTGTTCTCGGACCAGCGACCAATCGAGCGTTCGGCGGTGAACATCCATTCGGTGCTCGAACATGTGAAGACGCTGGCGCGTTCGGGCGTCGCCCGGAAGATCAAGATCATCGAGCTCTACGATCCATCGCTGCCGCCGGTCTTCGCCAACCGCGACCAGCTGGTGCAGATCTTCCTGAACCTCGTGAAGAACGCAGCCGAGGCAGTGGGCGACCGCGAGGGCGGCGAAATCCGCCTGATCACCGCCTTCAAGCCGGGCGTGCGCCTGTCGGTTCCGGGCACCCGCGACCGCGTGACGCTGCCGCTGGAATTCACCGTCGAGGACAATGGCGCGGGCATCCCCGACGACATCCGCGAGCACATCTTCGACCCCTTCGTGACCACCAAGCCGAGCGGCTCGGGACTGGGCCTTGCCCTCGTCGCCAAGATCGTCGGCGACCATGGCGGTGTCATCGAGTGCGAGTCCCACGAAGGGCATACGAGCTTCCGCATCCTCATGCCGGCCTGGCGCGAGATGGCGGAAACGCCGGCGGACGCGCCCCATCCGGCATCGGAAGTCTGAGGAATTGGAATGAGCATGCAGATTCTCGTTGCCGACGATGACTCCGCCATCCGGACGGTGGTCTCACAGGCCCTGATGCGGGCGGGCTTTGAAGTCCGGGTCACCTCGAACATCGCGACGCTATGGCGCTGGATCGCGGCGGGCGAGGGCGATCTCGTCATCACCGACGTGCTGATGCCCGACGGCAATGCCTTCGACACGCTGCCGAAGATCAAGAACTCGCGGCCCGATCTGCCGGTCATCGTGATGAGCGCGCAGAACACCTTCATGACCGCCATCAAGGCGTCGGAGAAGGGCGCCTACGACTACATACCCAAGCCCTTCGACCTGACCGAGCTTGTCGCGATCGTCCGCCGCGCGCTGTCGGAGCCGAAGGAGAGCCGGCGCCCCGACGCGCCCGACGAACTGCATGATTCCATGCCGCTGGTCGGTCGCTCGCCGGCCATGCAGGATATCTACCGGGCGCTGGCCCGGATGATGCAGACCGACCTGACGGTGACCATCACCGGCGAATCCGGCACCGGCAAGGAGCTCGTGGCCCGGGCGCTGCACGATTACGGCCGCCGTCGCAAAGGCCCCTTCGTGGCCATCAACATGGCGGCGATCCCGCGCGAGCTGATCGAGTCGGAGCTCTTCGGCCACGAAAAGGGCGCCTTCACCGGCGCGCAGGCCCGCACCAGCGGCCGCTTCGAGCAGGCCGAAGGCGGCACGCTGTTCCTGGACGAGATCGGCGACATGCCGATGGAGGCCCAGACCCGCCTGCTGCGGGTGCTGCAGCAGGGCGAATACACCGTCGTCGGCGGACGCACGCCCATCGCCACCGACGTGCGGATCGTCGCGGCGACCAACAAGGACCTGCGCCAGCTCATCGCCCGCGGCCTGTTCCGCGAGGATCTGTTCTACCGCCTCAACGTGGTGCCGCTGCGCCTGCCGCCGCTGCGCGAGCGGATCGAGGACCTGGCCGATCTCGCGCGCCATTTCTTCACCGAGGCCGAGAAGCAGGGGCTGCCGCGCAAGGTGCTGAGCCAGGGCGCGCTGGACGTGATGCGGCGCTATCCGTGGCCGGGCAATGTCCGCGAACTGGAAAACCTCATCCGGCGTCTGTCGGCGCTCTATCCGCAGGATGAGATCTCCGCGGAGCTCGTCGAGCACGAGCTGTCGAACGACGTGGCCAAGACACCGGGTCTCGATGGCGACGGCGGCAAGCCCATCGACCTGAGTGCCGCGGTCGAGCGCTATCTGTCCGACTACTTCGCCTCGTTCGGCGACGATCTTCCGCCGCCCGGGCTGCACGGGCGGATCCTGCGCGAGGTCGAATATCCGCTGATCGCGGCGGCGCTGGCCGCCACGCGCGGCAATCAGGTGAAGGCGGCCGATCTCCTGGGGGTCAACCGCAACACCCTGCGCAAGAAGATCCGCGATCTCGACATCTCGGTGATTCGCGCGATCCGCTGAGCGGCATTTTCCAGCCTCGTTGCACTTTGGCCACATTCCGTTGCATTGTAGCAACGTGATGACCGGTTGCAGTGATTCATGAGCTCGACACCCCAACAGAGCGCGCCCGAGGTTCCGTTCCTCATGGAGCGCCGTCGCTTCATGCTGGTCCCGGGGCTGATCGCCGTGGTCGGCGCGCTGATCACCGGCGCCATCTCCTTCGTCGTCCTGATGGGACTGACGCCGATCGCGCCGACCGACACGATCGTCACCATCGCCACCATCGTCAACGGCGCCTTCGTCGTGCTGCTCTGCGTCTTGATCGGGCGCGAGGTGCTGCGCATGGTCCGGGCTCGTCGCCAGGGCAGGGCGGCCTCCCGCCTGCATGTGCGCATCGTTGCCCTGTTCTCGATCGTCGCGGCGCTGCCGGCGCTGCTCGTGGCCATCGTTGCCGGCGTGACGCTCGATCTCGGACTGGATCGCTGGTTCGAGATCCGCACGCGCACCATTGTGGAATCGTCGATCAGCGTCGCCCGGGCCTATGTGAACGAGAACGCCCGCAATCTGCAGGGTTCGACCCTGTCGATGGCCTACGATCTCGATCAGCAGCGGCGGCTGTTCGATCTCGACCAGAACGGTTTCGAGAACCTGATGACCGATCAGGCCAAGGGGCGCTCGCTGCTTGGCGCGCAGATCCTGCGGGCCGACGGAACGCCCTTCCTGCGCGCCGACGTGGCGGTCGAACGTCCGCTGCCGGTGCCGCCGGAGGACGCGCTGCAGCGCGCGGCGGACGGCAATCTGGTGTTCATCCCGCCCGGCGTGACCAATCTCGTCGGTGCGATCATCAAGCTGCGGCAATTGCCCAACAGCTATCTCTACACGGTACGGGCGGTCGATCCGGAAGTGCTCGACGCGTTGCGGCTGATGGAGGAGCGTTCGGCGGAATATTCCAGCCTCCAGGCCAACCGTCTGGGCCTGCAGGTCGCCTTCGCGCTGCTGTATCTCGGCATCATGCTGATCGTGCTCCTGTCGGCGATCTGGACCGGCATCGGCGTCGCCGACCGGCTGGTGCGGCCGATCCGGCTTTTGATGGGCGCTGCGGACGAGGTGTCGAGCGGCAACCTCGCCGTCTCGGTCCCGGTGCGGACCTCCGATGGCGATGTCGGCTCCCTGTCCAACACCTTCAACAACATGATCCTGCAGTTGCGCAGCCAGCGCTCCGAACTGGTCCACGCCAAGGACGTCATCGACGAGCGCCGCCGTTTCACCGAGGCGGTGTTGTCCGGCGTGACGGTGGGCGTCATCGGTGTCGAGCGCGACGGCTCGGTGTCGATGCTGAACCCGTCGGCCGAGCGGATCCTGCATGTCGACGCCAAGGCCGTCGTCGGCCGGTCGCTGATCGAGACGTTCCCGACGATCGGCCAGGTCTTCGAGGCTGCAACGGCCTCGTCGCGCCCCGAATTTCAGGAGCAGGTGAAGCTGCGCATCCGCGATCGCGAGCGCGTTCTGGCCATCCGCATCACCTCGTCCGAGGAGAGCGAGGGCGCTCGCTCCAGCGTCGTGACGATCGACGACATCACCGATCTCGTCGATGCGCAGCGATCGTCAGCCTGGGCCGATGTCGCACGGCGCATCGCGCATGAGATCAAGAACCCGCTGACCCCGATCCAGCTTTCGGCCGAGCGCATCCGGCGGCGCTACGGCAAGCGCATCGAGGACGACCGCGAGGTCTTCGACCGGTGCATCGAGACGATCATCCGGCAGGTCTCCGACATCGGCCGGATGGTGGACGAATTCTCCACCTTCGCCCGCATGCCGAAGCCGCGCATGGAACCAAAGGACCTGCGCGAAGCGTTGCGGGAAGCGGTGTTCATGCGGGAAATGGGGGATCACGGTATTTCGTTCGTTGCCGAGATTCCCGACGAGCCGCTGCTGGGCTCCTTCGACATTCGCCTGCTCTCCCAGGCCTTCGGAAATCTCGTCAAGAATGCGGTGGAATCACTCGAGACCGCCGAGGTCGCCGACGGTCAGATCCGAATCCGGGCCGTGCCGGGCCGAGAGCGGCATCTGGTCGAGATCAGCGACAATGGCCGGGGATTTCCCCGGGAGGATCGAGATCGGCTTCTGGAGCCCTACATGACCACGCGCGAGAAGGGGACCGGGCTGGGCCTCGCCATCGTGCGGAAGATCATCGAGGAACACGGCGGGACGATCGAACTCGACGACGCGCCCGATCAGCCGCAGGGGGCGATGGTCCGCATCACCCTGCCGGCGGATGGCTTTGCAGACGCGGACATCCGGGAGAATGCCGGGACATGAGAAAGGATTGGTGAGATCGATGGCATCGGACATCCTGATCGTCGACGACGAAGCCGACATCCGCGAACTGGTGGCGGGAATCCTCGAGGACGAGGGGCACGAGACCCGAACCGCGGGAGGATCGGACGCCGCGTTGCAGTCGATCGCCGAGCGCGTGCCGCGCCTGGTCTTCCTCGACATCTGGCTGCAGGGCAGCCGCCTTGACGGCCTCGACCTGCTCGATGCCATCAAGGCGCAGCATCCCGAAGTGCCGGTGGTGATGATCTCCGGTCACGGCAATATCGAGACCGCCGTCTCGGCGATCCGGCGCGGTGCCTATGACTACATCGAGAAGCCGTTCAAGGCCGATCGCCTGATCCTGGTGGCCGAACGCGCGCTGGAGAACTCCAAGCTCAAGCGCGAGGTCTCCGAACTGCGCCGGCGCTCGTCCGACTTTGCCGAACTGATCGGCAAGTCGCATCCGATGAACCAGCTGCGCACGCTGATCGAGCGCGTTGCGCCGACCAACAGCCGCGTGATGATCCTCGGCGCGTCGGGGTCCGGCAAGGAAATGGTCGCGCGGGCGATCCATGCCGGGTCGGCCCGGGCGGATGAGCCCTTCGTGGCACTGAATGCCGCGGCAATCACGCCCGACCGCATGGAGGTCGAACTCTTCGGCACCGAGGCGCCTCCCGGCGTCGAGCGCAAGGTCGGCGCGCTGGAGGAGGCCCATGGCGGCGTCCTGTTCCTCGACGAGGTCGGGGATATGCCGCGCGAGACCCAGAACAAGATTCTGCGCGTGCTGACCGAACAGACCTTCGAGCGGGTCGGCGGATCGAAGCGTGTGAAGGTCGATGTCCGCATCGTCTCGTCGACGGCCCAGAACCTGGAATCGATGATCGCCGAGGGCGCCTTCCGCGAGGACCTCTACCATCGCCTCGCCGTGGTCCCGGTGCAGGTTCCGCCGCTTGCCGAACGGCGCCAGGACATCCCGCTGCTGATCGAAGCCTTCATGACGCAGATCAGCGAGCAGACCGGCATCAAGCCGCGGGCGATCAGCCCCGAGGCCATGGCGGTGCTGCAATCCAGCGAATGGCCGGGCAACGTCCGCCAGCTCCGCAACAATGTCGAGCGGCTGATGATCCTGTCGCGCGAGGGCGACGCCGAGACGACGATCTCGGCCGACATGCTGCCGCGCGAGGTCGGCGAGATGCTGCCGCAGACGCCGAGCCAGTCGGACGGGCAGATCCTGGCCCTGCCGCTGCGCGACGCCCGCGAGGTGTTCGAGAAGGAATATCTCGTGGCGCAGATCAATCGCTTCGGCGGCAATATCTCGCGCACCGCCGAGTTCGTCGGGATGGAGCGCTCGGCATTGCATCGCAAGCTGAAGTCGCTCGGCATCTAGGTTCTCCGCTCCACCGATCCGCCCTGCCAGGCCCGTCAATGAGGGACGCGCGGGCAGGGTGCCGCGAGCGGCCTTTGCGCTTGTCCTCGCGAAGCATTAGGAACGCGGCTCTGAAGAGTTCGGCGTTTGAAGGGCGGAACGGATGAGAGTCGTGATCTGTGGTGCAGGCCAGGTCGGGTACGGCATTGCCGAACGGCTGGCGTCCGAGCGCAACGACGTCTCGGTGATCGACACCTCCCGTTCGCTTGTCCAGAACATCCGCGACAATCTCGACGCAAGGGGCTTTGTCGGCCACGGCGCCCATCCGGACGTGCTGGCCGAAGCGGGTGCCGAACAGGCCGACATGATCATCGCTGTGACGCTGCACGACGAGGTCAACATGGTCGCCTGCCAGGTGGCCCACTCGCTGTTCAACGTACCCACCAAGATCGCCCGCATCCGCTCGCAGAGTTACCTGCGGTCGCACTGGCAGGATCTGTTCTCGACCGACAACATGCCGATCGACGTGATCATTTCGCCGGAAGTCGAGGTCGGCGAGATGGCACTGCGCCGGATCGCGCTGCCGGGGGCCATGGATGTCGTGCGGTTCGCCGACGACAGCATCGCCATGGTCGCCATCGAGTGCCGGGACGACTGCCCGGTGGTCGACACGCCGCTCGCCCAGCTCACCGATCTGTTTCCCGACCTGAAGGCGACCGTCGTCGGCATCCTGCGCGGCGACAAGCTGTTCGTGCCCGCCTCGTCGGACCAGATGGTGGCGGGCGACATCGCCTATGTCGTGGCGGAGCGCAGCCATGTGAAGCGGACGCTGGGCCTGTTCGGCCACGAGGAGCCGGAAGCCGGGCGGATCGTCATCGTCGGTGGCGGCAATATCGGCTTCTACGTCGCCCAGCAGATGGAAAAGCGCAGCCTCGGGGCGAAGATCCGCGTGCTCGAGACCAAGCACGAGCGGGCGGTGACCATCGCTGACAGCCTGAAGCGCACCATCGTCCTGCATGGCAGCGGCCTCGACCAGACGATCCTCAACGAGGCCGACATCGCCGAGGCCGATCTCCTCGTCGCGCTGACCAATGACGACAAGGTGAACATCCTGTCCAGCGTCATGGCCAAGCGGCTGGGCTGCAAGGGCAATCTCGCGCTGCTGAACGACCCCGACTACCAGACCTTCACCCGCACGCTGGGCATCGACGCCTTCATCAATCCGCGTTCGGTGACGATCTCGCGGGTGCTGCAGCATGTGCGCCGCGGACGCATCCGCGCCGTGCACTCGATCCAGAACGGCCTTGCCGAAGCAATCGAGGCCGAAGCGCTGGAAACGTCGCCCCTGGTCGGCACGCCGCTGCGCGACCTGAACCTTCCGCACAATCTGCGGGTCGGCGCGATCTATCGCAACGGCCAGTTCGTGCGCCCGGACGGCCAGACCAAGATCAAGGCGAAGGACCGGGTGGTGATCTTCGCCGCGGCCGGTGCGGTACGCCATGTCGAGCAGCTCTTCCGGGTCAGCCTCGAATTCTTCTGATCGGCGCGGGACGCCCCCTGTTGCGCACGGCCGCGCCGACATAAATGTCGGCGTGAGAGCCTGACTGCGCTTGATGTCCGGCCTGAGCCGGTGTCATGTCCGAAGGGAGTTCTCCCTGCGGCAGAGCCGGCCATCGCCGGCTGGTCAGATTCTGCGCGCAGGAGAGGTGAGCATCTGCAGGTCCGGCGGCGAGACCTGCGAGAGACGACGAAGCCGTATTGCCCGGGTCGACGGGTGCAGGACAATGCGCGGAACGACCGGCGAAGACCGGTTCAGCCGACGCCAATAAGAACAGGACAAGGACCACATGGCCGAACGCACGCAGAACCTTCAGGATCTCTTTCTCAACACCGTCCGCAAGCAGAAGATTTCGCTGACGATCTTCCTGGTCAACGGCGTCAAGCTGACCGGCGTCGTCACCTCCTTCGACAATTTCTGCGTGCTGCTGCGCCGCGACGGGCATTCCCAGCTGGTCTACAAGCACGCAATCTCCACCATCATGCCGTCCCAGCCCGTGCACATGTACGATGGCAGCGACGAAGACAGGAAAGACTGATTGGCCGAACATAGAGAAGTGGGGCCGCGAGGCCCGATCGAACACAAGACCGTCCCGACGCGGGCGGCGGTCTATGTCCCCGTGTTCAAGCAATATCCCGTGCAGGACGATGTGGCGGGTGCAGCCGAGGCGCCGCGCCGGAGCCACGATGCGCGCCTGGCCGAGGCCATGGGCCTCGCCGCCGCCATCGGGCTCGACATCGTCGCCAGCGGTATCGTCAGCGGCCAGCGCCCGCGTCCGGCGACGCTGATCGGCACCGGCAAGGTCGAGGAGATGAAAGGCGTGATCGCCGGCGAGGAGATCGGGCTGGTCGTGTTCGACCATCCGCTCACCCCGGTGCAGCAGCGCAATCTGGAACGGGAGCTGAACGTCAAGGTTCTCGACCGGACCGGTCTCATTCTCGAGATCTTCGGCGAGCGGGCGCGCACCAAGGAAGGCCGTCTGCAGGTCGAGCTCGCGCATCTGAACTATCAGCGCGGCCGGCTCGTGCGCAGCTGGACCCATCTGGAGCGTCAGCGCGGTGGCGCCGGCTTCCTCGGCGGTCCGGGCGAGACCCAGATCGAATCCGACCGGCGGCAGCTTCAGGAGAAGATCAAGCGGCTGGAAAAGGACCTGGAACAGGTCCGGCGGACACGGCAGCTTCACCGCGCCCAGCGCAAGAAGGCGCCGCATCCCGTTGTCGCCCTCGTCGGCTATACCAACGCCGGCAAGTCGACGCTGTTCAACCGGCTGACCGGCGCCGAAGTGATGGCGAAGGATCTGCTCTTCGCCACGCTTGATCCCACCCTGCGTCGCACGACGCTGCCGCACGGCACCGAGATCCTTTTCTCCGACACGGTGGGCTTCGTCTCGGACCTGCCGACGCATCTGGTGGCAGCCTTCCGGGCGACGCTGGAAGAGGTGATCGAGGCCGACATCGTTTTACATGTGCGCGACGTGGCCGATCCCGACACGCTGGCCCAGGCCGAGGACGTGCGCAAGATCCTGCGCGACCTCGACATCGACGTCGATGACAGCGACCACGTGGTCGAGATCTGGAACAAGGTGGACCTGCTCGACGAGGCCGGCCTCCAGCATCTGGCGACGATGCGCGAGAGCCTGCCGGATACCGACGCCGTGCATGTCGTGTCAGCGGTGACCGGCTTCGGCGTGGACACACTGCTGGTGGATATCGAGCGGCGGATCGGTGGCGGCACGGTGACGCTGACCGTGGACGTGGCGCCCGATGCCATGGGCTTCGTGCCGTGGATCTACGAGAACGCCACGGTGACGGCGCGCGACGACCGCGAAGACGGCGCCGTGTCGCTGACCATGGACATTACCAAGCAGGCCCGGACAGAATTACGCCGGATGAGCGAGCACGCATCCGGCGTTTCGTTTCAGCGCTGAGAGCGGGTCAGGCCGGCACCGTCAGGTGCCGGTCCCGATCAGCATGAAGGCGGGAATATCGTCGCCGAAACCGACCGGCGACTTGCCGTGGTCGTCGTTGCGGCCGCCACGCGGCGCGGCGGGCTTAGCACCACGGGTCCGAGAGGACGATGCGGCGGGACGGGCCCGATCGCTGGAGGCTGCACGGCTGCGGCTTGGCTTCTGAACCGGTGCCACATCCTCTTCGACGGTTTCGACCGAAGCATCGCGCGTGATCGCCTCGACGGGCACATCCAGCTCGCCGGCTTCGGCGCGAACCACGGCCGGTTCCGCTTCGACCGCCTGTTCCGGCGCCGTCTCGCTTGCCGGCTCCGCTGCAGCAGCAGCAGCACCGCGACGGCGTGTCGAGGAGCCCGAGCGACGGCCACTGCCGCTGCGACGGGCCGGCTTCTCGCTGGTCTCGTCGTCGGAAACGGCGCTCACCGGCTCGCCGAGCCATTCGATCTCGTTGCCGATCAGCTTCTCAATGGCGTCGAGATGCTTCTTGTCGGCCTTGGTCGCCAGGGTAAAGGCTGCGCCCGAGCGTCCGGCCCGGCCGGTGCGGCCGATGCGATGGACATAGTCCTCGGCATGGATCGGCACGTCGAAATTGAAAACGTGGCTGACGGCCGGAATGTCGAGGCCGCGCGCGGCGACGTCGGAGGCGACCAGCAACTGGATCTTGTTGTCGCGGAAGCCCTGCAGCATCGCGGTGCGCGAACGCTGGTCCATGTCGCCATGCAGCGCGCCGGCGGAGAAGCCGTGGCGCTCGAGCGAGCGGAACAGTGTCGCCACGTCCCGCTTACGGTTGCAGAAGATGATGGCGTTGGTCAGTTCGGTCTGGTCGCGGATGACCCGGCGCAACGTATCGCGCTTCTCGAAGTCGTCCTTCTTGGTGGCGACCAGCCGCTGCGTCACGGTCAGCGCCGCCGAGGCCGGCTTGGCGACCTCGACGCGAACCGGGTTCTGCAGGAACTGCTCGGTGAGACGGGTGATCTCCGGCGGCATGGTGGCCGAGAAGAACAGGGTCTGACGCGAGACCGGCAAGAGCTTGCAGATGCGCTCGATGTCCGGGATGAAGCCCATGTCCAACATGCGGTCGGCTTCGTCGATGACGAGCACTTCCACCGCGGTCATCAGCAGCTTGCCGCGCTCGAAATGGTCGAGCAGGCGGCCCGGCGTGGCGATCAGGACGTCGGCGCCGCGGTCGATCTTGCGATCCTGGTCCGCGAAGGAGACGCCACCGATCAGCAACGCGACATTGAGCTTCTGGTCGAGACCGTAGCGGGTGAAGGATTCGGCGACCTGCGCGGCGAGTTCGCGCGTCGGCTCGATGATCAGGGTGCGGGGCATGCGAGCCCGCGCGCGACCCTTCTCAAGCATGGTCAACATCGGCAGGACGAAGGACGCGGTCTTGCCGGTTCCCGTCTGCGCAATTCCCAGGACATCGCGGCGCTCAAGCGCATGCGGAATGGCCTGTTCCTGAATCGGCGTCGGTTCATTGTATCCGGCTGCATGTACGGCAGCCAGAACCTTGGCGCTCAGGCCGAGTTCGGAAAAGAGTTTCAAGCTAGCTGTTCTCTTGGGTAAATGGGAGGTTGCGTTCGGTAGCGTTTGAAAGCCCATCTCATGGGGGCGATAGGGCGAGCACGAGCGCGAGTCAACCGATACGCCCCAAATGGGGCTTTTCACCGGGATTTACAGGGCAGAAATCGTGAATTTCGTCTCAATTGTCATGATCCCGGGCTTGTTGTGCACCGACGACCTGTATCGCGATCAGATCGCGGCTCTGGCCGGACATCCGATCCGGATTGCCGATACCACGCGCGACGCGTCGGTCACCGCCATGGCCGAGCGGCTCCTTGCCGATGCACCCGACAGGTTCGCGCTCTGCGGTCTGTCCATGGGGGGCTATGTGGCGCTGGAGGTGCTGCGACTGGCGCCGGAGCGCGTGCTGGCTGCGGCGCTGATGGCGACGAGCCACCGCGCCGACACGCCCGAGCAGACCGCCATGCGCCACCAGCTCATCGCGACGGCACGGGAAGAGGGGATCGAGCCGGTCGCGCGTCTGCTCTGTGAGCGCCTCGTCGCGCCGGAGACGGCGAGTGCGACGCTCAGGGAGCGCATCGTTCAAATGGCCACGGCGATCGGTGTCGAGGGTTTCGTTCGCCAGCAGCAGGCGATCATCGACCGGCCGGACCAGAGCGACCGGCTTCCGACGATCCATGTTCCGGTGACGATCGTCGCCGGGGAGGCGGATGCGATCATCCCTCCGGAGCGTGCGCTCGAAATGGCCGCGGCGATCCCGGGCGCGTGGCTGGAGATGCTGCCGGCGACCGGGCACATGGTGACGATGGAGCGGCCGGGCCGCACCAGCGAAATCCTGCGGCGCAGCCTCGCCGAGGCCGCCGCAGGCTGAGCAGTCGGCTCAGTTGGTCGCCGGGCCGAACATGTAGGGCTGGTCCGGGAAGAAGTGCAGCTCGTAGGTCTCGGCGATCTCGCCGTCCGAGGGCAGGAGATCGAAGAACAGCGACAGGCTGTTGGGCTCGGTCTCGCTGGGCTCGTCGGCGCGGTAGCCGACGACGGCGCCCTCGATCTGGTTGAGTTCCCGGATCTCGGTGCTGGAGCGCAGCGTCAGGTTGGTGCCGCTTCCTTCGAGCTGCTGGACGAAGAAATGATAGTCCGTCTCGTCGGCCGGGGACTGGACCATGATCGTGCGCCAGACGCCCTGAACGTCGCCGTCCGACCACGGGCCGACGATCTGCACGTCCTCGATGAGCGGCGAGAGCGCTTCGGCAGCTGCCGCCGGATCGCCCGCGCCGCCGGCCGCCGGTGCAGCGGTCGCGGGTGCTGAGGGGGCGGCTTCATTCGTGGCAGCCGGGGAGGCGGGGGCCGCCTGTTCGGCAACCGGGGCCGCGGCAGGCGCAGCGTCGGTCGCCTGCGCCAGAGCCGCGTTCTGGACCATCATGAGGGCCGCCAGGCTGACGCCGGCGAAGGTGCTTGCGGAACGAATGACCATCTTCGGACTCCCTGTGCCGGATCTGGTCGCTCTCTTACGGGGCGTGCCCGTCAGATGTCCAGATCCTCGACGAAGGCGGCGCGGTCCTGCAGGAAGCGGAAGCGCGCCTCGGGCTTGTTGCCCATCAGCGCATTGACCGCACCGGAGGTGCCGGCCTCAGGCGTTTCGTCCATGTGGACGCGCAGCAGCGTGCGCTTGCGCGGGTCCATGGTGGTTTCCTTGAGCTGCGCGGGCAGCATCTCGCCGAGACCCTTGAAGCGCGAGATCTCGACCTTGCCGCGGCCCTTGAAGTCGCGGGCGATCAGGCGTTCGCGGTCGGCGTCGTCGCGGGCATAGGCGGTCTTACCGCCCTGGGTCAGCTTGTAGAGCGGCGGCACCGCGAGGAAGAGGTGACCGCCGCGGATGAGCTCCGGCATCTCCTGGTAGAAGAAGGTGATCAGCAGCGAGGCGATATGGGCGCCGTCGACGTCGGCGTCGGTCATGATGATCACGCGCTCGTAGCGCAGATCCTCTTCGCGGTATTTCGACCGCGTGCCGCAGCCCAGCGCCTGGATGAGATCGGCGAGCTGCTGGTTGGCGCCGAACTTCTCGCGTCCCGCCGAGGCGACATTCAGGATCTTGCCGCGCAAAGGCAGGATCGCCTGCACCTTGCGGTCACGCGCCTGCTTGGCCGAGCCGCCAGCGGAATCGCCCTCGACGATGAAGATCTCGGCATTGACCGAACCGCTCTGGGAGCAGTCGGCCAGCTTGCCCGGCAGGCGCAGCTTGCGCGTCGCGCTCTTGCGGCTAACTTCCTTTTCCTGGCGGCGGCGCAGCCGTTCGTCGGCGCGCTCGACGACCCAGTCGATCAGCCGCGCGGCGTCCTGCGGCGAGGAGGCGAGCCAGATGTCGAAGGAATCGCGCATCGACTGCTCGACGATGCGTTGGGCCTCGGCCGTGGCCAGCCGGTCCTTAGTCTGGCCGACGAATTCCGGCTCGCGGATGAAGACCGACAGCATTGCCGAGGCCGTCAGCATGATGTCGTCGCCGGTGATGACGGCGGCGCGCTTGTTGCCGGACACCTCGGCGAAGGCCTTGAGGCCGCGCAGCAGCACCGAGCGCAGGCCGGCCTCGTGGGTGCCGCCCTCAGGCGTCGGGATGGTGTTGCAGTAGGAGCGGACGAAGCCGTCGTCGGCGGTCCAGCTCACCGCCCATTCGACCGCGCCGTGGCCGGAGACCTTCTCGGTGCGACCGGCGAAAATCTGCGAGGTAACGCGGCCCTGCTTGTCGAGCGTGCCGTCGAGATAGTCCTTCAGGCCGCCGGGGAAGTGGAAGGTGTCGCGGGACGGCACGCTGCCGTCGGCGGGCAGCAGCGACGGGTCGCAGGCCCAGCGGATCTCGACGCCGCCGAAGAGATAGGCCTTGGACCGCGCCATCGCGAGCAGCCGTTCCGGACGGAAGCGGGCGCCGGCGCCGAAGATCTCCGGATCGGGCCGGAACCGGATCCGGGTGCCGCGGCGGTTCTGGACGTCGCCGATCTCTTCCAGCCCGGTCTGGGCGTGGCCGCGCGAATAGGTCTGGCGATAGAGCCTGCGGTTGCGGGCGACCTCGACCTCGAGCGTCTCGGACAGGGCGTTGACGACGGACACGCCGACGCCGTGCAGGCCGCCGGAGGTCTCGTAGACCTTGGAGTCGAACTTACCGCCGGCATGCAGCGTCGTCATGATGACTTCGAGCGCCGACTTGTCGCGATATTTGGGGTGCGGATCGATGGGGATGCCGCGCCCGTTGTCGGCGACCGACAGGGTGCCGTCGGCTTCCAGCGCCACCTCGATGAAATTGGCATGCCCCGCGGTCGCCTCGTCCATCGAATTGTCGATGACCTCGGCGAACAGGTGATGCAGCGCCTTTTCGTCGGTGCCGCCGATATACATGCCGGGACGACGACGGACCGGCTCGAGCCCTTCGAGGACCTCGATGTCCGCCGCGGTGTATTCGGCCGGTTCCTGGAGATTGGCTGCCGGGCGCGGCTTGGCGCTGGGCTTCGGCG
This sequence comes from Aurantimonas coralicida DSM 14790, assembly GCF_000421645.1. Taxonomy (GTDB): domain Bacteria; phylum Pseudomonadota; class Alphaproteobacteria; order Rhizobiales; family Rhizobiaceae; genus Aurantimonas; species Aurantimonas coralicida. The sequence continues at coordinate 260,325 of NZ_ATXK01000004.1, forward strand.
CTCGCGGCTGGCGCGCGGCGTTGCCGGAAAACAGATCGTCGCTCATCGCGCGGCGAACTCCCTGGCGGATCGCCACATGACGCGCGTCGTTGGGGTCGAGCGCTCGTAAACCATGCCGTGATGCCTATACTTTCACGAAATGTTCTTCAAGCGCCCGGTCCTGCCGGGGGCAGGGAAAGCGCCGATTGTCGGATTTATCCACGGTTTCCGGCGCTGCGACCGGGACAGGTGAAATGTCCGCCGCCCGAACGGCTCCGGGGCAGCGTCTCCGGTGCCCCGCATGACCAGCGTATTCACTGCAACGAAAAGGGGGCGCCGATGGCACCCCCTCCCGTTCGGTCCGTGAAGACCCGATGGTCGCCGCCGGCAGCCGGCGACCGGTTCGGATCAGACCGAGTAGTACATGTCGAACTCGACCGGATGCGGGGTCATCTCGAAACGCAGGACCTCGGCCATCTTCAGGTCGATGAAGGCGTCGATCTGGTCGTCGTCGAAGACGCCACCGGCCTTGAGGAAGTCGCGGTCGGTATCCAGCGCTTCCATCGCCTCGCGCAGCGAACGGCAGACCGTCGGGATTTCCTTCAGCTCTTCCGGCGGCAGGTCGTACAGATCCTTGTCCATGGCCGAGCCCGGATGGATCTTGTTCTTGATGCCGTCGAGGCCGGCCATCAGCATCGCCGCGAAGGCGAGATACGGATTGGCGGTCGGATCGGGGAAACGGACCTCGACGCGCTTGGCCTTCGGCGACTGGCCGAACGGGATGCGGCAGGAGGCCGAGCGGTTGCGGGCCGAATAGGCCAGCAGCACCGGAGCCTCGTAGCCCGGGACCAGGCGCTTGAACGAGTTGGTCGACGGGTTGGTGAAGGCGTTCAGGGCCTTGGCGTGCTTGATGATGCCGCCGATGTAGAACAGCGCGCTCTCCGACAGACCGGCATATTCGTCGCCGGCGAAGGTCGGCTTGCCGTTCTTCCAGATCGACTGGTGGACGTGCATGCCCGAGCCGTTGTCGCCGAAGACCGGCTTCGGCATGAAGGTTGCGGTCTTGCCGTAGGCGTTCGCCACCTGGTGGATGACGTATTTGTAGATCTGCATCTTGTCGGCGTTGCGGGTCAGCGTGTCGAACTTGATGCCAAGCTCGTGCTGGGCCGCGGCGACCTCATGGTGATGCTTCTCGACCGCGACGCCCATCTCGGCCATGACGGTGAGCATTTCCGAGCGCATGTCCTGGCAGGAATCAATCGGGGGCAGCGGGAAGTAGCCGCCCTTGATGCGCGGACGGTGGCCGAGATTGCCGGTCTCGTATTCGGCGTCGTCATTCGACGGCAGCTCGGTGGAGTCGAGCTTGAAGCCGGTGTTGTACGGGTCGGCCTTGTAGCGGACGTCGTCGAAGATGAAGAACTCGGCTTCCGGGCCGAAGAACGCCGTGTCGCCGGTGCCCGACTGGGTCAGATAGGCTTCGGCCTTCTTGGCGGTCGAGCGCGGGTCGCGGTTGTAGGCCTCGCCGGAGACCGGGTCGAGAATGTCGCAGACGATCGCCATGGTCGACTGGGCGAAGAACGGGTCCATGTAGGCCGTTTCGGGATCCGGCATGAGAACCATGTCGGACTCGTTGATCGCCTTCCAGCCGGCGATCGACGAACCGTCGAACATCGTGCCCTCGGAGAACAGGTCCTCGTCGACCAGGGTGACGTCCATGGTCACGTGCTGGGACTTGCCCTTGGGGTCGGTGAAGCGCAGGTCGACGAATTTCACGTCGTTGTCCTTGACCTGCTTCAGGATGTCGTTGGCGCTCGTCATGGCGGTCCTTCCTATTATCGAACTCTGAGACTGTGTGTGGGAAGCTGCTGGATCAGATCGCGTCGGTGCCGGCTTCGCCGGTCCGGATGCGGATCGCTTCCTCGATGTTGGAGACGAAGATCTTGCCATCGCCGATGCGGCCGGTCTGGGCCGCCTTGCGGATGGCTTCCACGGCGGCAGCGACGGTCTCGTCCGCAAGGACGATCTCGACCTTCACCTTCGGCAGAAAATCGACGACGTATTCGGCCCCGCGGTAGAGTTCCGTATGGCCCTTCTGCCGCCCGAATCCCTTGGCCTCTGTGACGGTGATGCCCTGAAGCCCCACTTCCTGCAGGGCCTCCTTCACCTCATCCAGCTTGAAGGGCTTGATGATGGCCTCAACCTTCTTCATCGACATTCCTTCTCGACGTTGTCCCCGTCACGGGCCGCCGGCCCGTCGAACCCGCTGTAGCAGGTCGCGTGCCAAAGACGACCTCCTACGGTGAACGCTTCGAAATAGTCCACCGGGACGATCGGGAAAGCGGAAATTTCGGTTACCGGCGCCTTCCTGTCCTATGATCCACGGCGGATGGCCCCAGGAGCGCGGATTGCTCTGTGCTCGGAATGGCTACACGAGGGCATCCGCCATGTCACCCAGACTGCACATCCCGTGATCAGAATGTCCATTTATTAGGCACACTCCATGACGAAATTTGCTGCACATAATCTAGCGCTGCTCGACCCGGTGCAGATGGCCGAAGCTGACCGCCTGACGATTGCCGGGGGCATGGCCGGCATCGCATTGATGGAGCGGGCGGCGGCCGCGGTGGCGGGGGCCATCCGCCGGTCCTTCCCGAAGGCGCGGCGCATCGCGGTGCTGGCCGGTCCCGGCAACAATGGCGGCGATGCCTGGGCCGCCGCGCGGCTCTTGAGCGAGGCCGGCTGCGAGCCGACGGTCTACAGCCTCGTCGCGCCGGATACGCTCAACGGCGATGCGGCACTGGCGGCCGCCGGCTATGGCGGCCCGTGGCAGGCGCTTGAGGCCTTTGCGCCGGACGGCGGTTTCGACCTCGTCGTCGACGGTCTGTTCGGCGCCGGGCTGGCGCGTCCCGTGGAGGGGGAAGCGGCGCGGGCCATCGCGGCAGTGAACGCCGCGAAGACACCGGTCGTCGCCATCGATCTGCCGTCCGGCATTTCCGGGGCGAGCGGCGAGCCGCTCGGCGTGGCGATCGAGGCGGATGTCACGGTGACGTTCTTCCGGCGAAAGCCGGGCCATCTGCTGGAGCCGGGCCGAAGCGCTTGTGGCCGGGTGGCGGTTGCCGACATCGGCATCTCCGACGCCGTCCTCGAGGCGATCGCGCCGCAGGTCTTCGCCAACGCGCCGGGCCTGTTCCGCAACCCGGTGACATCGCCGCGCGACGCCGGTCACAAATACGATCGCGGCCATGCCGTGGTGTTTTCCGGCGGCATGGCGCGGACCGGCGCAGCCCGGCTGGCCGCCATGGCGGTGCTGCGCGGCGGGGCAGGGCTCGTCACCGTCTATGCGCCGGGCTCGGCGCTGATGGCCCATGCCGCGCATCTGACCGCGGTCATGCTGGAGCGCTGCAACGACCCGGCGGATCTCGACGCACTCTTGAGCGATGCGCGCACCAACGCCTTCGTGCTCGGACCCGGTTTCGGGATCGGCGAGGATGCGCGCCGCTACGCCAGTGCGGTTCTCGCGGCGGGCCGTCGGCTGGTGCTCGATGCCGATGGAATCACGTCGTTCCAGGCCGAACCGGAGACGCTGTTCGCCGCGGCCGAGGCGGCGACAAGCGACGACGAGACGCCGCTCGTGCTGACGCCCCATGCCGGCGAGTTCAAGCGGCTGTTTCCCGGCCTTGCGAGCGACGAAAGCCTGTCGAAGCTGGAGCGGACGCGGAGTGCGGCCCGGCGCGCCGGTGCCGTTATCATCCTGAAGGGGCGCGATACGGTCATCGCCGCGCCGGACGGGCGCGCCGCGATCAATGCCAACGGCACGCCGTGGCTGGCGACCGCCGGCAGCGGCGACGTTCTGTCGGGGATCGTCGCCGCGCAACTGGCGCAGGGCGCGCCAAGCTTCGAGGCTGCCTGCGCCGGTGTCTGGATGCACGGCCGTGCCGCCGAACATTTCGGGCCCGGCCTGATCGCCGAGGATTTGGCGCCGATGCTGCCGCGGGTCCATGCCGAACTGGCGGCGGAACCGTCAGCCTGACGGACCGGAGCGCGCAGCGCGCATATCAACGAGAGTGGCGCAACTCGTGATGGTTCAGTCGTCCAGGCGCTCCTGCAGCGCCATCGCGGCCTGCGGTGCGCGGACTTTTCCCTCGCGGATGAAATAGACGAAGACGTCGCGTGGCGTCTCCGCCGCGACCGTCTCGGGATCGTGCCGCGGCAGGTCGGCGGGCTGGCCGCCCGATGCCCAGTGCCTGGCGCGCTCCGCCCAGGCATCGAGCGCGTCGGCCGGATAGCCGGTCGCGATCCCGGCGTCGCCCTTCTGCAGCCGGGCATAGACGAAATCGGCGGTGACGTCGGCGATCTCGGGGTAGTTGGCGCTCTCGGCATAGACGATGGCGACGCCGGCCTCGCGGCACATCCGCACGGCCTGCGGGCAGGCAAAACTCTCGTGACGCAGTTCCACGACATTGCGCAGGGCAATGCCGCCGGCGCTGGCCGGCAGCAGTTTCAGGAAGGCGCCAAAATCGTCCGGGTCGAACTGCTTGGTGGCGGCCAGCTGCCACAGCAGCGGTCCCAGCTTGTCGCCGAGTTCGGCAATGCCGGACTCCACGAAGCGCTGGATGGATTCGCCGCCCTCGGCCAGGACCTTGCGGTTCACCGCATAGCGCGGCGCCTTCAGCGAGAAGACGAAGCCCTCGGGCGCCTCGCTCGCCCATTTGGCGAAGGTCTCCGGCTTCTGGCTGCGGTAGAAGGTGCCATTGACCTCGATCGTCCGCAGCTTCGACGCGGCATATTCAAGCTGGCGCTTTTTCGGCAGGTCGTCCGGATAGAAGCTTCCTTCCCAGGGCTCGAAGGTCCAGCCGCCGATGCCCGTGCGGATCGTGCCGCGTCCTGCCATGTCGGTCCCCTCTCAGCCGCGCTCGCTATTCGGCCGCCTCGCGCTTGATGCCCGGCCGCCGCTCCAGCAGCTCGCGCAGGAAATGGCCGGTATAGGAGCGCTCGACCTTGACCACGTCCTCGGGCGTCCCGGTGGCGACGATCTCGCCGCCGCCGTCGCCACCCTCGGGGCCGATATCGACGACCCAGTCGGCGGTCTTGATCACCTCGAGATTGTGTTCGATGACGACGATCGTGTTGCCGCGGTCCACAAGGTCGTGCAGCACTTCCAGAAGCTTGGCGACGTCGTGAAAATGCAGGCCGGTGGTCGGCTCGTCGAGGATATAGAGCGTGCGACCGGTCGCCTTGCGCGACAGCTCCTTGGCCAGCTTGACGCGCTGCGCCTCGCCGCCCGACAGGGTGGTCGCCTGCTGGCCGACCTTGATGTAGCCGAGCCCGACCTCCTTCAGCGTCGCCAGCTTGTCGCGGACAACCGGGACGGCGGCGAAGAAGTCGACGCCTTCCTCGACCGTCATGTCGAGAACGTCGGCGATCGACTTCTCCTTGAAGGTGACCTCCAGCGTCTCGCGATTGTAGCGCTTGCCGTGGCAGACGTCGCAGGTGACGTAGACGTCTGGCAGGAAGTGCATCTCGATCTTGATGACGCCGTCGCCCTGGCAGGCCTCGCAGCGGCCGCCCTTGACGTTGAAGGAGAAGCGGCCGGGCTGGTAGCCGCGGGCCTTGGCTTCGGGCAGGCCGGCGAACCAGTCGCGGATCGGCGTGAAGGCGCCGGTATAGGTCGCCGGGTTCGAGCGCGGCGTGCGGCCGATGGGCGACTGGTCGATGTCGATGACCTTGTCGAGATGCTCCAGCCCCTCGACCCGGTCGTGCTCGGCGGGAATGTCGCGACCGTTGGAGATGCGCCGCGAGGCCGCCTTGTAGAGCGTCTCGATCAGGAAGGTCGACTTGCCGCCGCCCGACACGCCGGTGACGCAGTTGAACAGGCCGAGCGGGATCTCGGCCGAGACGTTCTTGAGATTGTTGCCGCGCGCGCCGACGACCTTGAGCTGCTTGCCCTTCTGCGGCTTGCGGCGCTTCTCGGGCACCGGTACGCCGAGATCGCCCGACAGATAGCGACCGGTCAGCGAGCGCGGATTGGCCATGACCTCGCCGGGCGTGCCGGCGGCGATGATCTCGCCGCCATGGACGCCGGCGGCCGGGCCGATATCGACGACATGGTCGGCAGTGAGGATCGCGTCCTCGTCATGCTCGACGACGATCACGGTGTTGCCGATGTCGCGCAGATGCTTCAGCGTTTCCAGAAGCCGCGCATTGTCGCGTTGGTGCAGGCCGATCGAGGGCTCGTCCAGGACATAGAGAACGCCTGTCAGCCCCGAGCCGATCTGCGAGGCCAGCCGGATGCGCTGGCTCTCGCCGCCCGACAGTGTGCCCGACGCCCGCGACAGGGTCAGATAGTCGAGGCCGACATCGTTGAGGAAGCGCAGCCGCTCGCGGATCTCCTTGAGAATGCGGACAGCGATCTCGTTCTGCTTGTCGGTGAGCTTTGACGGCAGTTCCTCGAACCAGCCGGCGGCCGCGCGGATCGACTGTTCGGTGATCTCGCCGACATGACAGCCGGCAATCTTCACCGCCAGCGCCTCGGGCTTCAGCCGGTAGCCGTTGCAGGCCGGGCAGGGGGTCGCCGACATGAAGCGCTCGATCTCCTCGCGCATCCAGGCCGATTCCGTCTCCTTCCAGCGACGCGCCAGATTGGTGACGACGCCCTCGAAGACCTTGGTGGTCTTGTAGGAGCGCAAACCGTCATTGTAGCGGAACTCGATCTTCTGCTTGCCGGTGCCGTGGAGGATGGCGTTGCGCGCCTCCTCCGACAGGTCGGTCCAGCGATCGGTCTGCTTGAATCCATATTGCCGGCCGAGCGCATCGAGGGTCTGGCCGTAATAGGGCGAGGAGGATTTCGCCCAGGGCGCGATGGCGCCGCCCTTCAGCGTCAGAGCGTCGTTCGGCACGACCAGCTTGGGGTCGACGGCCTGTTGCGAGCCGATGCCGTCGCAGCGCGGGCAGGCGCCGAAGGGATTGTTGAAGGAGAACAGCCGCGGCTCGATCTCGGGGATGGTGAAGCCGGAGACCGGACAGGCGAACTTTTCCGAGAAGACGAGCTGTTTGGCATGGCCGTTCTCGTCGACGCCATCGGCGAATTCGGCGATCGCCAGACCGTCCGCCAGGCCGAGCGCGGTCTCGATGGAATCGGCCAGCCGCGCCGACAGGTCGTCACGCACGACGATGCGGTCGACGACCACGTCGATGTCGTGCTTGTACTTCTTGTCCAGCGCCGGGGCGTCGGCGATGTCGTGGAACTCACCGTCGATGCGGACGCGCTGGAAGCCCTTCTTCTGCAGCTCGGCCAGTTCCTTGCGGTACTCGCCTTTGCGGCCGCGCACGATCGGCGCCAGCAGATAGAGCCGTGTGCCTTCCTCCAGCGCCATGACCCGGTCGACCATCTGGCTGACGGTCTGGCTCTCGATCGGCAGGCCGGTGGCCGGCGAATAGGGCACGCCGACGCGCGCGAAGAGCAGGCGCAGATAATCGTAGATTTCGGTGACCGTGCCGACGGTGGAGCGCGGGTTCTTCGACGTCGTCTTCTGCTCGATGGAGATGGCCGGCGACAGACCCTCGATCTGGTCGACGTCGGGCTTCTGCATCATCTCGAGGAACTGCCGCGCATAGGCGGACAGGCTCTCGACATAGCGGCGCTGGCCCTCGGCATAGATGGTGTCGAAGGCGAGCGACGACTTTCCCGAGCCCGACAGGCCGGTCATCACGATCAGCTTGTCGCGCGGAATCTCCAGGTCGACATTCTTGAGATTGTGTTCGCGCGCGCCGCGAATGGAGATCGTCTTGAGTTCGGCCATGACGCGAAATGCAGTCCTTGCGGGTGGGAAACGGACCCTACTTAGGTGCCGGACCGGACTCTTCCAAGGCGCGGTCCGAACCGTTCTGCTTGACTCCGGTCAGATGATGTTCTTTTTTTGTTCCAGTCAAGGCCGGGCCGGCGCAATGGCGCCGCCCGAAGATCGCGGTTCAGCGGCGGCGGACAAGGCGGTGGACGACGGGGCCGGGCTGCTTTCGTCCGGCGGCGCGGTCGGATAGGGTCGCGCCGATTTTCAGATTTGGAGTTTCGTCATGGCAGGCAGTGTCAACAAGGTCATTCTGGTGGGCAATCTCGGGGCCGACCCCGAGATCCGTCGCCTGAATTCCGGCGACGCCGTCGTCAATCTGCGGATCGCGACCTCGGAATCCTGGCGCGACCGCCAGTCGGGCGAGCGTCGCGAGCGCACCGAATGGCACAACGTCGTGATCTTCAACGAGAACCTGGTGAAGGTCGCCGAGCAGTTCCTGAAGAAGGGCTCGAAGATCTATATCGAGGGTGCCCTGCAGACCCGCAGCTGGGAAGACCAGTCGGGCCAGAAGCGCTACACCACCGAGGTCGTGCTGCAGAAGTTCCGCGGCGAGCTGCAGATGCTCGATGGCCGCAACGAAGGCGGCGGCGGTGGTGGTGGTGCCGGCAGCGGCGGTGGCGGTTATGACCGCGGCGGCGGCGGCGGAGGCGGTGGCCGTATCGAGCAGGGCGGCGGTGGCGGCGGTGACCGTGGCTATGGCGGCGGCGGTGGCGGCTCGTCCCGTGACCTCGACGACGAAATCCCGTTCTGATCGCCAAGCCGATCGCAGAATAAAAGGGCATCCGGCGAAAGCCGGGTGCCCTTTCTCGTTGTCAGGATGGTTCGGACGGCATGTGGCGACGGATTGTGGAGCGCTTCACCCGGCGTGCCCTGTCGGGGGCCATGGCGCCCTGCCGGCGTCGTGTCGCGGTCAGCTCAGGGCCGTCGCGCCTTGCTGGCTGGTGCGAATGAGTTCGGCGGCGCCGTCGGCGACGAACTGCACCGCGAGGGCGGCCAGGAGAACGCCAAGCAGCCGCGAGATCACCGCGCGCCCGGTGACGCCGAGAAATCGGTCGACCCGGTGGGCGAGGGCAAGGAAGGCGAAGCTGACGGTGAGCGCCGTGAAGATCACCCCGACCAGCGCCGCCTGACCACCGAGACTGGGCAGCGAGCCCGAGAGCAGGATCACCGCCGAGATGGCGCCCGGACCAGCGATCAGCGGGATCGCCATCGGGAAGGCGGCGACATCGGCGGCGTCGGGATCGTCCACGGCCTTGTTGGCGCTGCGCTGCTTGCGCTCATTGCGCTTCTCGAACACCAGCTCGAAGGCGATCCAGAACAAGAACAGGCCGCCCGCCACCCGGAAGGCGCCGAGCGTGATGCCGAGCGTGCGCAGGATGCCGAGGCCGAAAAGGGCGAAGATCGTCAGGATCGCGAAGGCGATCAGGCAGGCGCGCAGCGCGGTCCGCTGGCGCTCCTTCTCGTTCATCTCCGGCGTCAGGGCGAGGAACAGCGGCACCAGCCCGAGCGGGTCGATGATGACGAAGAGGGTGACGAACCCCGACAGGAGAAGATCGAACATGGGTTCCGCGATCCCGTGAAGCCTTCGCCATCGGTAACAGGTGGCGCCAGCCGGTCAAAGGCCGTCGGCCGGAAAACCGCCGAATCGGCTGATTCCCGCCGCGCAGCCGGGTTTTCGGCGCCTGGCCGTCGGACGTGTGTCGCGGTTTCTTTTGGATAGCGCGTAAGCGGCTGGCAACATTGGCCTTTCGAGGCCGCGCAAATGGGCGCTGCAATTGCTCCTGCGGGCTGTTCGGGCTATAGGCAGAACACGAATTTTGAGTCAATCGGGACACAGTCTTGGCCGAAGACGACATCACGACGCCGCCGGAGCGACCCACCGGTATCGATTCCATCTCGATCATCGAGGAAATGCAGCGCAGCTATCTCGATTACGCCATGAGCGTGATCGTCAGCCGTGCGCTTCCCGATGTGCGCGACGGACTGAAGCCGGTGCACCGGCGCATCCTCTACGCGATGCACGGCATGGGCCTGACCTTCAACCGACCGTACCGCAAGTCTGCCGGTGTCGTCGGTGAGGTGATGGGTAAGTACCATCCGCACGGCGATTCCTCCATCTACGACGCCTTGGTCCGCATGGCGCAGGACTGGTCGCTGCGCGCGCCGCTCATCGAGGGGCAGGGCAATTTCGGCTCGATCGACGGCGATCCGCCGGCGGCCATGCGCTACACCGAGACGCGTCTCTACAAGGTGTCGGAGGCGCTGCTCGCCGACATCGACAAGGAAACCGTCAACTTCCAGGACAATTACGACGGTCGCGAGCAGGAGCCGGTCGTCCTGCCGGCGCGGTTCCCGAACCTCCTCGTCAACGGCTCCGGCGGCATCGCCGTCGGCATGGCGACGAACATCCCGCCGCACAATCTCGGCGAGATCGTCGATGGCTGCGTGGCGATGATCGACAATCCGGCGATCACGCTGGAAGAGCTGATGGGCTTCATTCCGGGGCCCGACTTCCCCACCGGCGCCATCGTCCTGGGCCGTGCGGGCATCCTGTCGGCCTATTCGACCGGTCGCGGCTCCATCCTGATGCGCGGCAAGGCGCATGTCGAGCCAATGCGCAACGATCGCGAGGCGATCGTCATCACCGAGGTGCCGTTCCAGGTCAACAAGTCGACGATGATCGAGAAGATGGCCGATCTGGTCCGCGAGAAGCGGATCGAGGGCATCTCCGACATTCGCGACGAGAGTGACCGCGACGGCTACCGCGTGGTCGTCGAGCTGAAGCGCGACGCGTCGTCCGACGTCATCCTCAACCAGCTCTACCGCTTCACCCCATTGCAGACGACCTTCGGCGCCAACATGGTCGCACTGAATGGCGGCCGGCCCGAGCAGATGACGCTGCCCGACATGCTGTCGGCCTTCATCTCGTTCCGCGAGGAAGTGGTCAACCGGCGCACCAAGTACCTGCTGCGCAAGGCGCGCGAGCGCGCCCATGTCCTCGTTGGCCTGGCCATCGCCGTCGCCAATATCGACGAGGTGATCAAGCTGATCCGGGCTGCGCCCGATCCGGCGACCGCCCGCGAGCAGTTGATGACCCGCGCCTGGGAAGCCAAGGACGTGGCGCCGCTGATCCGGCTGATCGACGATCCGCGCCACCGCATCACCGAAGAGGGCACCTATCGTCTGTCTGAGGCACAGGCGCGCGCCATTCTCGACCTGCGCTTGCAGCGCCTGACGGCGCTTGGCCGCGACGAGATCGGCGACGAGCTGAACAAGATCGGCGAGGAGATCCGGGAATATCTGGAGATCCTGTCGTCGCGCGTCCGCGTGCGCGAGATCATCAAGGAAGAGCTGATCGCGGTCCGCGACGAATTCGCGACGCCGCGCCGTACCGAGCTCTCCGAGGGCGCGGCGGACATGGACGACGAGGACCTGATCCCGCGCGAGGATATGGTCGTCACCGTGAGCCATGGCGGCTACATCAAGCGCGTACCGCTGGCGACCTACCGGTCGCAACGTCGCGGCGGCAAGGGCCGCGCCGGCATGTCGCTGAAGAACGACGAGGATTCGGTCACCCGGCTGTTCGTCGCCAACACCCATACGCCGGTGCTGTTCTTCTCGTCGCGCGGCATCGTCTACAAGGAGAAGGTCTGGCGGCTGCCGCTGGCCTCGCCGCAGTCGCGCGGCAAGGCGCTGATCAACATGCTGCCGCTGGAAAAGGGCGAGCGGATCACCTCGATCCTGCCGCTGCCGAGCGATCCGGACGCGGCCGCCGAGCTGAACGTCATGTTCGCCACCACCCGCGGCACGGTGCGCCGGAACAAGCTGTCCGACTTCACCCAGGTCAACCGCAACGGCAAGATCGCCATGAAGCTCGACGAGGACGGCGACGAGATCCTTGCCGTCGCGACGTGCTCGGAGGACGACGACGTTCTTCTGACCGCGGCATCGGGCCAGTGCATCCGCTTCCAGGCGACAGACGTGCGCGTCTTCGCCGGGCGTAACTCGGTCGGCGTGCGCGGCATCTCGCTGGGCGAGGGCGACCGGGTCATCTCCATGGCGATCCTGCGCCATGTCGATGCGACCCCGGCCGAGCGCGCCTCCTATCTGAAGATGCGCCGTGCCGTCGAAGGCGCGTCCGACGCCGATCTCACCGCAGAACCGACAGTCGAGGAAGAGGGCGCCGGTGACGTCGCCATCGATCAGGAGCGCTACGCCTATCTGAGCGCCGCCGAGGAGATGATCCTCACGGTCAGCGAGTTCGGCTACGGCAAGCGGTCGTCGTCCTACGAGTTCCGGGTGATCGGCCGTGGCGGCAAGGGCATCCGTGCCACCGACACGAGCCGGGCCTCCGAGATCGGCCAGCTCATGGCCGGCTTCCCGGTGGAGAGCGGCGACCAGATCCTGCTGGTTACCGATCGTGGCCAGCTCATCCGCGTGCCGGTCGAGGGCATTCGCACTGCCGGCCGCGCCACCCGCGGCGTCACCATCTTCAAGACGGCCGACGGAGAGCGCGTCGTCTCGGTCGAGCGCATTCCCGATCAGGGCGCCGACGAGGCGGGTGAAGCCGAGGCGGACACGATCGATGGAAACATCGAAGACGGTGGCATCGACGGTTCGACGCCGGATGACGCGGGGCCGGACGACGCGGCTCCCGACGGTGATGTTCCGCCGCAGGAATAGCGCCGCCACTTGGCCAACGAAAAAAGGACTGTCGCGATGGTGTCGCGGCAGTCCTTTTCGCATCGGGGCTCGGCTACAGGCCGGCCCGTTCCTCGCTTGCTCCAGAACCCGTGCTTCGACAGCCGGCTCCGTCGGCGGTCGAACCGGCTCAGCGCATGGTGCGGGTGCGATTGGCGGTCACGCGGAGGCGCTGCGCCTGGGATTCATTGTGCAGGGTGATCGCGGTCGCCGTTGCGAGGGTGACGACCATGGCGATGGACAGGGCGAAGACCAGCATCGTGTTTCTCCATTATTCGACTTGACAACGGACCGCGTTGCAATTCGTTCCAGATAGCAGCGTTTCGCTGAACGATGCCGGAAGCCGTGGTTCATCATCCGTTCATCGGCGGGCGGTCCGCGGCGTCTTACGGATGCCGCATGAGAGGGGACAGGACGACATGACACGCGCCTTCTATCCGGGGTCGTTCGACCCGATGACCAACGGCCATCTCGACATTCTACGCCAGGCGCTGGCGGTCTTCGACGCGGTGATCGTCGGCATCGGCGTGCATCCGGGCAAGACGCCGATGTTCAGCTTCGACGAGCGGGCGCGGCTGATCGCCAACTGCGTTGGCGGCACGTCGGAGGCCGAGCTGCATGTCGTCGCGTTCGACAACCTGGCTGTCGATGCGGCGGTCGAGGCCGGCGCGACGGCGATCGTGCGCGGCCTGCGCGACGGGACCGACCTGAATTACGAGATGCAGATGTCGGGCATGAACGGCGTCATGCGGCCCGAGGTGACGACCGTGTTCTTTCCCGCGTCGCCTGCGACGAGGCCCATAACCGCCACATTGGTTCGGCAGATCGCCCGCATGGGAGGGGACGTGAGTGCGTTCGTTCCTGCCAATGTCGCCGAGGCGATACGAGGAAAGACCGCCTGACGCCGAGCGCAGGCGCGAGAGCTGGAGTAAGTCCGACATGAAGATTTTCGCATCGCTGGGACTGGCCGTTTCCCTGGCCGCCACCGCCTTTGCCATGCCTGCTGGCGCCCAGTCGTCCGATCCGGACAACATGCTGGTGATCACCACCAAGAATGGCGACATCGACATCCAGCTGCGGCCCGACCTCGCCCCCAGCCATGTCGAGCGGATCAAGGAACTCGCAAAGGAAGGCTTTTATGACGGCGTCGTCTTCCACCGCGTCATCGACGGCTTCATGGCCCAGACCGGCGATCCCACGGGCACCGGCATGGGCGGCTCCGACAAGCCTGACCTGAAGGCGGAGTTCTCGGACGAGACCTTCGACCGCGGCACCGTCGGCATGGCGCGCTCGCAGGACCCGAACTCGGCCAATTCGCAGTTCTTCATCATGCTCGCCGACGGCGACTTCCTCGACGGCCAGTACACCGTGGTCGGCGACGTCGTCTCGGGCATGGAGACCGTCGACGCCATCAAGAAGGGCGATCCGGCCCAGAACGGTTCGGTCGACGAGCCCGACGCGATGGTCAAGGTCACCGTCGGCGGCGACGCCGGCTGAGGTTGACGCTCCCGCGGTTCGCCCGAGGCTTGTGCCAACAGGCGAATCCGCCCAAGTAAGGGCATGAATGGCGGTTCCGGTGATCGGAGCCGCCTGTTTTGCATGTTTGAATCGAAGGAGAACGAGATGGCCTACGACAATCCGGAAGATACGCTGGTCCTCGAGACGACCAAGGGCCAGGTGGTCATCAAGCTGCGGCCCGATCTGGCTCCGAACCATGTCGCCCGCGTCAAGGAACTGGCCCGCGAAGGCTTCTACGACGGCGTCGTCTTCCACCGCGTCATCGACGGCTTCATGGCCCAGACCGGCGACCCGACGGGCACCGGTGCCGGCGGCTCCGACAAGCCGGACCTGCGCGCCGAGTTCTCCGCCGAGCCGCACAAGCGTGGCACGGTGTCCGCGGCCCGTACCGCCAACCCGAACTCCGCCAACTCGCAGTTCTACATCTGCTTCGACCGCGCGCCGTGGCTCGACCGCCAGTACAGCGTCTGGGGCGAGGTCATCGAGGGCATGGACAACGTCGACAAGATCAAGAAGGGCGAGCCGGTCCAAGATCCGGACTCCATCACCACCATGCGCGTCGCAGCCGACCTCTAGGCCCGGCGACACGATCCGGCATGCGCGTCGACCTGTTCGATTTCGAGCTGCCGCCGGAGCGGATCGCGCTCCGGCCGGTCTCTCCGCGTGAGAGCGCGCGCCTGCTCTGCGTCGATCCGGCCGGTGGGCTGGCCGATCAGACGGTCGGCGACCTGCCGTCGCTGCTGACGCCGGGCGACGTCCTGGTCTTCAACGACACGAAGGTGATCCCGGCGCAGCTCGAAGGGCTGCGCCGGCGCCCGGGCTCGGTGGAGGGCGAGGGCGTCGCCCAGATCTCCGCCACCCTGCACATGCGCGAGGCGCCGGATCGCTGGCTGGCCTTCGTGCGGCCCGGCAAGCGGGTCAAGATCGGCGACCGCATCGCCTTCGGCCATGGCGGCAATGCCTGCCTCGCAGGCACGCTGGAAGCCACGGTGGAAACCCGCGGCGAGGGCGGCGAAGCCTCGCTGCGTTTCGACCTGTCCGGCCCGGCGCTGGACGAGGCGATTGCTGCCGTCGGGCATATTCCCTTGCCGCCCTATATCGCCTCGAAGCGTCCCGACGATTCCCAGGACCGCACCGACTACCAGACCGTCTATGCCCGCGAGGACGGCGCCGTCGCGGCGCCCACGGCGGGACTGCATTTCACTCCCGATCTGTTCGCGCGCCTTGCCGCCCGCGATATCGCCACCGAATATCTGACGCTGCATGTGGGCGCGGGCACGTTCCTGCCGGTCAAGGCCGAGGACACCGCCGACCATCGCATGCACAGCGAGATCGGCCGCGTCACCGAGGAGAGCGCCGAACGGCTGAACGCGGCGCGCCGCGAGGGCCGGCGCATCGTGTCCGTCGGAACGACGTCGCTGCGGCTCCTGGAGAGCGCGGCCGACGTCGAGGGCACGATCCGGCCCTTTTCCGACCCCACCGACATCTTCATCACGCCGGGCTACCGCTTCCGGGCCGTCGACCGGCTGATGACCAATTTCCACCTGCCGCGCTCGACCCTGTTCATGCTGGTCAGCGCATTCAGCGGGATCGACACGATGAAATCCGCCTACGCCCACGCCATCGCCAATGAGTATCGCTTCTATTCGTATGGCGACGCCTGCCTGCTCGACCGGGCCACGGCATGAGCGACACCTTCCAGTTCAAGCTGATCGCCACCGACGGCAAGGCCCGGCGCGGCGTGATCACCATGCCGCGCGGCGAGGTGCGCACGCCGGCCTTCATGCCGGTCGGCACCGCCGGCACGGTCAAGGCGATGTATCTCGACCAGGTGCGGGAGCTCGGCTCCGACATCATCCTCGGCAATGTCTACCATCTGATGCTGCGGCCCGGCGCCGAGCGCGTCGCCCGGCTGGGCGGCCTTCACGATTTCGCACTCTGGCCGCATCCGATCCTGACCGATTCGGGCGGCTTCCAGGTGATGTCGCTCGCCAGCCTGCGCGAGCTCGACGAGACGGGCGTGCGGTTCCGTTCGCATATCGACGGCTCGAAGCACGAGCTGACACCCGAACGCTCGATCGAGATCCAGGGACTTCTGGATTCCGACATCCAGATGCAGCTCGACGAATGCATCCGCCTGCCGGCGGAGCGCGCAGAGATCGAGCGCGCCATGGAAATGTCGCTGCGCTGGGCCGAGCGGTCGGCGAAGGCCTTCGGCAACCAGCCGGGCAAGGCGATGTTCGGCATCGTCCAGGGCGGTGACCTGATCGACATGCGGGTCCGTTCGGCCGAACGGCTGGCGGCGATGGATCTCAAGGGCTACGCGGTCGGCGGACTGGCGGTCGGCGAGCCACAGGACGTGATGCTGGCGACCCTCGACGAGACGCTGCCGGTGATGCCGGTGGAAAAGCCGCGCTACCTGATGGGCGTCGGCACGCCGGACGACATCCTGCAGTCGGTGGCACGGGGCATCGACATGTTCGATTGCGTTATGCCGACCCGGGCGGGTCGCCACGGTCTCGCCTATACGCGCTTCGGCAAGGTCAATCTGAAGAACGCCCGCCATGCCGACGACCCGCGGCCGCTGGACGAAGCCTCCGACTGCCCGGCCTCCCGCGATTATTCGCGCGCCTATCTGCACCACCTGGTGCGCTCCAACGAGGCGCTGGCCTCGATGCTGCTGACCTGGAACAATTTGGCCTATTACCAGTCGCTGATGGCCGGCATGCGCGCGGCGATCGAGGCGGGCGGCTTCGACGATTTCGCCGCCGCCACCAAGGCCGGCTGGACGCGCGGCGACCTGCCGCCATACGGCTGAGCCGGCACAAGCAGGCGGACGGTTGCCTGTCGGTCCGAAATCAGACGGCCAGATCGTCGCCCTTGCGGATCGTGCAGCCGGTGATCTTCATCGTGCCGTCCGGCTGGCGCTCCAGCGTATAGCTCGCCACCCAGCTTCGCCCGCGCGAATCGGTGAGGTTCACCTCCTGGCGGAAGCCGGAGCCCTCGGGCTTCAGTGCGCCGAAGACGGCGCTCTCGGACCGATAGACCGGGTCGTAGCCCTGCTTCACCATCGCCATGAAGGATTGCGGCGAGGGGAAGAGGGCCCGGACGTTCGGGGCTGCATGGGAATAGGCTTCGACGCCATTGCCGGCGCGAAAGGCGTCGAGCTGGGCGCCGATCGCGGCGCGGATGTCGTCGGCATCGCCGGCCGCGGCCGGCCCGGCAAATGCCGCTGTCCAGACCAATGCCGCCGCTGCGGCCGAAATCACCCGTCGTCGCATTTTGCACTCCTTTCGTCGGACCGAAAGGATCGGCCCGAACGCCGCAAGGGGGAAGCGGGCGCCACGCAACTTACCGTGAGGCTAGCCACTACACTGCGTCAGGCGACGCCTCAGCCGTCGTTGGCCGAGTTGAGGTCGCAGGGACGGCGGCCTTCCTCATGGGTGGCCAGTGCCGCCACGACCCGGACCGGCGCATCGGTCAGGCGCAGGTCGATCCGTAACCCGGCGGCTGCGGCGTCTTCGAGGGCACGGTTCAGCGCATCCGCGCCGGTCTGGATCCGGTCGAGAATGTGCTGATGCTCTGGGCTTTGGGGTGCGAGGGTCATCTCCAGTAATTGAGCGCAGACGCGGATCAAGACAAGGAGCGGCCCTTCCGATGCAGATGCCGGGTCACCGTCGGATCAGCCGGCGGGACCAGGGCCGGCGGGCGTCGACGCCCGCCGGAAGACCTCAACGCTGGGTCTTGAGATAATCCTTGCCCGTGCGGGTCGGGCGCCATTTGGAATCGCGGTGCTCGATGAAGCCGAGCTGCTTGAGGTCGGGAATGAGGCCCGTCGCGGGGAGATCGACCGGCTCGCGCTTGAGCTGAACGAGCAGCGCGCGGCTCTCGGGGGTCATGCGTGGCAACGCCATGGAATTCGTCCTTCTTGGGAATATGCACGGTGTCGGCCTTTGCGGCCGCCAAAGCAAGGGGGCGCCATGCCGCGGCGCGGAGCCAAGGCCGTCTTCGCAAAGGGGTTTCTCCGGCGCTGACCGGCAATGGGGGCGGGCGGGCACAGGGCAGATTGCTCATCCGCGCAGGCTTGGCTAGACAATCCTATCGCTCGGCAGCCGGATCGGATGCCGCAAGCTGCTTGGGGGAGCCGGCATTCTTCAGTCCATTTTTCATGTCGCGGCGATCTTCGGGCTGGCTGTGGCGGCCGCCATGCTCGTGCCGGCCCTGGTCGATCTCGGCGACGAGAACGACGACTGGCAGGTGTTCATCGGCTCGGCCTTCCTGATCGGGGCGTTCTGCACCCTCGTGGCGACGGCAACGCGGAGGAAAAGTCAGGCCCGGCTGAGCCAGCGATATGGCTTCCTGCTGGTCACGACGATCTGGGTCTTTGCGCCGACGGTCGCGTCGCTGCCGCTGTATTTCTCGTCGCTTGAGCTCTCCTACGCCGGCGCCTTCTTCGAGGCGATGTCGGGCCTCACCACGACAGGCGGCACGGCGATCTCCGGTCTCGACGTCCTGCCGCGCGGGCTGTTGATGTGGCGCTCGCTGATGCAGTGGATGGGCGGCATCGGCATCATCGGCATGGCGATCCTGATCCTGCCGTCGCTGGGCGCCGGCGGCCTGTCGCTGTTCCAGATGGAAAACTCCGACCGTTCCGACAAGGTCCTGCCGCGGGTCAACCAGCTCGCCGCCGGACTGCTCGGCGCTTATGTGGCGCTGACCATCGCCTGCATGGCGACCTATGTGATGCTGGGCATGGGCGCGTTCGACGCGATCAACCATGCCATGACGACCGTGGCGACCGGCGGCTTCTCCACCCACGACGCCTCGATGGGCTATTTCGAGAGCGACGCCATCCTGATCGCCGCGACGGTCTTCATGATTCTTGGGGCGCTGCCCTTCGTCATCTATATCCGTGCCTTCCTGCCGCGGCGCTTCCAGCGCTGGCGTGATCCGCAGATCCCGGTGTTTCTGGTCATCTGCGCAGTGCTCAGCCTGACGCTGGCGGCCAGCCGGCGGACGATCAACGACACGCCCTTCGGCGAGGCGCTGATCTCGTCCACCTTCAACCTGGTCTCGGTGATCACCACCACCGGCTATGCGTCGGAGGATTATACGCTTTGGTCGAACGCGGCGATCGGCATCTTCTTCACGGCGATGTTCATCGGCGGCTGCGCCGGTTCGACCTCGGGCGGCGTGAAAGCCAACCGGCTGGTGATCCTCTATCTCCTGGTGCGCGCCAGCCTGCACCGGCTGGTGCGCCCGCATGCGGTGCAGCGGCTGCGCTACGGCAACCAGGTGATCTCGACCGACGTCCTGCAGACGGTGACGATCTTCTTCTTCCTGTTCTTCGGCACGCTGCTCACCGGCACGGTGGCCCTGTCGATGTGCGGGTTGGACCTCACCACCGCCTTTACCGGGTCGCTGGCCACCGTCGCCAATGTCGGCCCGGCCTTCGGCCAGATCATCGGGCCGGCCGGCAATTTCGGCAGTCTGCCCGATCCGGCGCTGTGGATTCTCTCGATCAATATGCTGCTCGGCCGCCTCGAACTGGTGACCGTGCTGATCCTGCTGTTCCCGTCCGTCTGGGTGGACTGAGACAGGCCGAATTTTTCGCGCGCCCGTCGGGTGCGGTCACTGCGCCGGTTCGGTCGGGGCGGGGGCCGCGGCCCCCGGCTGCAATCCATCCGACGGATCGCCGCTGCCTTCGGCGAGGACGAAGGCGCCGATCGCGGCCAGGGTGACGATCACGGCCAGCCACCCGATCGCGGCGTGGTTGCGGCTGCGCTCGCGCGGGCTTTCGTCGCGATTGTCCATGTCGGCTCCCCCTTGGCGAACGATGTCGGGCCATGCGCTGCCGACGGATCCGTCGAACAGGTTGCCCCGGTTCTCGCGCAGCAACGTGCGAGCCGACGTTTCGGGTCCAATGGAAAGCGAGAACAGCGCTGGCACCGGGCGGCCCGCGCAATGGAGACAGCCGCTGCAGCACCTGATGGGATATTGCGAAACCTGTCGAGGCTACTCGCCGGCGACTTCCGCCGGCACCTCGCCATGGCGGGTCAGCACGACCGGCTCTTCCAGGACCTCGCCGGTTTCCACGTCCACGGTTTGCTCGACCGCCACGACGCCGACGACATGGCCAAGGCGCGTTCCGTCGCGGTCGGCCCGCTGGCGGGCTTCCTCGGCGGTCTTGAACTGCATCGTCTGGCCATTGCCGAGGCGGCGGCCCTGCTTGACGAATTGCTGCACGATGAAGAGCTTGCTGGCGGACATGGTCGTTCCCTCGGTGGTGATCACCTTCGACCGTACCGATTACGCCTGTTCGGCCCGGCATGCGACCGGTGCTTGGGCTGGTCGCGAAAGAACTCGGTCGATTGCCGGTTCCGAACGAGGCGAGTGACAAATTTTACCGGGAACCGGTGCTCGCAGAAGCCCTCGACCTGTATGGGCATGATCGGCGCCGCCTTGGGGCGGCGCCGACATCTCGATCCCTAACTCGCCGCACCCGCGGCTGAAGCGCGGCAATTCTTGGCGCGCAGATTTGCGTCGATCGCGTTGACCTTGCCCTTGCTCACAGCGACCTGACCTTCCTTGTCGCCGCCGAACGTACTCGAAACGGGGACCCCGAGCATAAACACTCCAACCGCATCGCCGGTAGCGGCCTGATTCTGCTGCTGTGAGATGGTCGCGAGAGCGCTTTGCTCACGGAGATGCTCTTGCAAGAGAGCCTCGCAATTCAGGTTGCCGTATGCAGCCATCGGCACGTCGACAGGTAGAATCGCATCGGGCCGCTTTGCGCAGCCTGTGACGGCGAACCCCACGCAAACAATAGATAAAACTCGCTTCACATGTATCTCCGATTCTGAACGAGGCGACACTGTGGCGGAGCTATCCGAGAGTCAATCAGGGGTTGTTACGACAGCAAAAGGCCGCCGTACTGGTGTACTGACGACCAGCAGAAACATGTTTTCGGCTCAGGAGACCGAAGGACCGGCGCGCGAAATCTGCGTCCGATGCATCAGTAATTGCGGTGCTAGAATTGTGGTGAGCGCGCAGGGACTCGAACCCTGGACCTACAGATTAAAAGTCCGTTGCTCTACCAACTGAGCTACGCGCTCCGACCCCCGGGGCGGTGGCGTCCCGGGAGCAGCGCGCGGACCATAGAAAGGCGCCCCCTCACGGTCAACCGTCTTTCTGACCTCTCACTGACGGTTTTGCGATTTGCCGCAGGCGGGCGGGACGCCTAGAAGGCGGCGGCGTTGTCGTCCGCCCGAAGGGACAGGGCGGCGCCACCAAGTTGCAGCCTGCGCGCCGAGCATATGGGCGTGCTGGCCGCCCTCGCCGAACGTCTCCCGCAATGAAGGCAGGTCCCTTGTTCGCCGAACTTTCCTATCCGACCGCGGTCTTCGCCGGCGCGCTGTCCTTCCTGTCGCCCTGCGTCCTGCCGCTGGTGCCGCCCTATCTGTGCTACATGGCCGGCGTCTCCGCCGACGAGCTGCGGGCCGGCCGTCAGATGGGAACGACCAGCTATGGCCGGCTGATCGCGACCTCGGTGACCTTCGTCCTCGGCTTCTCGACCGTCTTCATCATGCTCGGGGCCGGCGCCAGCACGATCGGCCAGTTGCTGCGGCAGAATCTCGACTGGCTCGGCATGGTCGCCGGCGTGGCGATCATCGTCATGGGACTGAATTTCCTCGGTGTCTTCCGGCTGTCCTTCCTGTCGCGCGAGGCGCGGATCAGCGCACCCGACAAGCCGCGCAGCATTCTCGGCGCCTATCTGATGGGCCTCGCCTTCGCCTTCGGCTGGACGCCCTGCATCGGTCCGGTGCTCGGCGCGATTCTCGGACTGGCGGGCGCGAAGAACACGGTGGGCGAGGGCGCCCTGATGCTGGGCTTCTATTCGGCCGGCCTCGGCATCCCGTTCATCCTGGCCGCAGCCTTTTCCGGAGCCTTCTTCCGCTGGATGCACGGTTTCCGGGCGCATCTGGCGACCGTGGAAAAGGCGATGGGAGGCCTGCTCGTCGTCACCGGCCTCCTGTTCCTGACCGGTGGCATGCAAACGATGTCGTTCTGGCTGCTGGAAACCTTCCCGGCGCTGCAGACCATCGGCTAGCGGCCCCGCGCGGGACCGCCACCGCTGCGTCGCGATGCGTTGCCGGTGGGCATCCTCGTGCCGCGCTTTACCTTGCCGCAACGTTCCCCCTGAACGCGCGCCGGTCCCCGTGCTAAGGCGTGCTGCGAGATCCACGCGAAAAACGCGAGTGCAAGATGGCGAGACGCTGCCTGTCGATCATTCTGGCCGCCGGTGAAGGCACGCGGATGCGGTCGTCGAAATCCAAGGTCCTGCACAAGGTGGCTGGCCTGGAGATGATCCGTCACGTGGTGCGCGCCGCCCGGGCGGCCGGTTCCGACGATGTCGCGCTGGTCGTCGGGCGGGACGGAACGAGCGTCGCCGATGCCGCGCGCCGCGAGATCGCCAGCGTCGCCGCCCATGAGCAGACCGAGCGATTGGGCACCGGCCACGCCGTTTTGGCGGCGCGCGAGGCACTGGAAAAGGGGTTCGGCGACATCCTCGTTCTCTTCGGCGACACGCCGCTGATCGGCGCCGACACGTTGGCGCGAGCCCGGGCGACGCTGGCCGACGGGGCCGATGTCTGCGTCGTCGGCTTCCGTCCGGCTGACCCGACCGGCTATGGCCGACTGATTGAGGCGGAGGGCGAACTGGTCGCCATTCGCGAGGAAAAGGACGCCGATGCCGAGGAGCGTCGGGTCGGCTTCTGCAATGCCGGCGTCATGGCGTTTCGCGGCGACAATGCGCTGGCCATGCTCGACGCGATCGGCAACGCCAATGCCAAGGGCGAATATTACCTGACCGATCTCGTCGCGATCGCCCGCAATGCGGGGCGCCGCGTCCGCGCCATCGAGGCCGACGCCAGCGAGGTGCTCGGCGTCAACACCCGCGAGGAGCTGGCGCAGGTCGAGGCCCTCTGGCAGGGCGCGCGGCGGCGACAAGTGATGCTCTCCGGCGTCACCCTTCAGGATCCGGCAAGCGTCTTCTTCAGCCACGACACGGAGCTGGAACCCGACGTCTTCGTCGAGCCGCAGGTGGTCTTCGGTCCGGGCGTCCGGGTCGAGGCCGGCGCGACCATCCACGCCTTCAGCCATCTGGAAGGGTGTCATGTCGGCCCCGATGCCTCGGTCGGCCCCTTCGCACGGCTGCGGCCGGGTGCGGACCTTTCGCAAGACGCCAAGGTCGGCAATTTCTGCGAGGTCAAGAACGCCGAAATCGGCGTCGGCGCCAAGGTCAACCATCTCAGCTATATCGGCGACACCAGCGTCGGCGCGGCGGCCAATATCGGCGCCGGGACCATCACCTGCAATTACGACGGCGCGCTGAAGCACCGGACCGAGATCGGCGCGGGCTCGTTCATCGGGTCGAACTCGGCGCTGGTCGCCCCGGTGCGCATCGGCGAGGGCGCCTATGTGGGCACCGGCAGCGTCGTCACCGACGACGTGCCGGACGGGGCCCTGGCCATCGCCCGCGAACGCCAGGTGACCAAGCCCGGCCGCGGCCGCGAGATCGCCGAGCGCAACCGGGCAGCCAAGGCCGCAAAGGCCGCCGGCAAGGCCTGACCGCTTCGTAATTTCGCGATACCATTCGTGAATCACCGCAGCGCCGCATTTCGTCTAGGTTGCGCTGCGTAGCCCGCCCTCCGGGCTCCCATTTCCACCGCCTCATCCAGCCAATCCGGGAACCAGTCCATGTGCGGAATTATCGGCATCATCAGCCGCGAACAGGTGGCCGACCGTCTCGTCGACGCGCTGAAGCGGCTCGAATATCGCGGCTATGATTCCGCCGGCGTCGCCACGCTGGAAGACGGGGCGCTGACGCGGCTGCGCGCCGAGGGCAAGCTGGTCAATCTGGCGGCACGGCTCGCCGACCATCCGCTGAAGGGCACGATCGGCATCGGCCACACCCGCTGGGCGACCCATGGCGCGGCGACCGAGGCCAATGCCCACCCGCATGCGACGCCGCGGCTGGCGATCGTCCACAACGGCATCATCGAGAACTACCGCGAGCTGCGCACCGAGCTGGAAGCCGAGGGCATCGTCTTCGAAAGCCAGACCGACACGGAGACGGTCGCCCATCTGGTGACGCGCGAGCTGGAGCGCGGCCAGTCGCCCAAGGACGCCGTCCACACCGTGCTGCAGCGCCTGGAAGGCGCCTTCTCGCTGGGCTTCCTGTTCAACGGCAACGAGGACCTTCTGATCTGCGCCCGGCGCGGCAGCCCGCTGGCGATCGGCGAGGGCAAGGGCGAGATGTATCTCGGCTCCGATGCCATCGCCCTGTCGCCCTTCACCGACGACATCCGCTATCTGGAAGAGGGCGACTTCGCCGTCCTCACCCATGACAGCGTCTCGATCTTCGACGAGGACGGGCGCCCGGTGACGCGGCCGATCCGCAAGTCGGTCGGCAAGGCCTTCTATGTCGACAAGGGCAACCACCGGCACTTCATGCAGAAGGAAATCTACGAGCAGCCGGAGGTGCTGTCGCACACGCTCGGCGCCTTCGTGGACATGTCGAGCGGGCGCACACGGATCCCCGACGGCCAGGATCTCGACTTCTCGAAGATCCGCCGCATTGCGCTGTCGGCCTGCGGTACCGGATTCTACGCGGCGCTCGTCGGGCGCTATTATTTCGAGCGCTTTGCCGGCATTCCCTGCGACCTCGATGTGGCGTCCGAGTTCCGCTACCGGGAAAGCCCGCTGGGCGATGTCGACCTGGCCCTGTTCGTCTCGCAGTCCGGCGAGACGGCGGACACGCTGGCCTCGCTGCGCTACGCCAAGTCGCAGGGGCTGAAGACCGCCGCGATCGTCAACGTTCAGGAATCGACCATCGCGCGGGAATCGGACTTCGTTTTGCCGACGCTGGCCGGACCGGAAATCGGTGTGGCTTCGACCAAAGCCTTTACATGCCAGCTTATGGCACTGGCCGCGCTCGCAATTCGCGCCGGCGTCGATCGCGGCGTGATCACCCCCGAGCGCGAGCTGGAGCTGACCCGCACGCTAACCGAGGCGCCGCGGCTCGCCAACGAGGCGATCCGTCTGGAGGAGACGATCGAGCGGCTGGCACGGGACATGGCGACCAAGTCGCATGCGCTGTTCCTCGGCCGCGGCTTCTCCTATCCGCTCGCGCTGGAAGGCGCGCTGAAGCTAAAGGAAATCAGCTACATCCACGCGGAAGGTTATGCAGCGGGCGAACTGAAGCACGGACCGATCGCGCTGATCGACGAAACCATGCCCGTCGTCGTCGTGGCACCGCACGACCGCAGCTTCGAGAAGACCATTTCCAACGTGCAGGAAGTGGCGGCCCGCGGCGGCGAGATCATCCTGATCACCGATGCTTCGGGCGCCGCGAGCGGCGCGGTGGAGGGCGCGCAGATGATCGTCCTGCCGGACATGCCGGAGATCCTGACGCCGATCGTCTACGCCATCCCGCTGCAGCTGCTCGCCTATCACACGGCGATCCAGATGGGCACGGATGTCGACCAGCCGCGCAACCTGGCGAAGTCGGTCACCGTGGAGTGACGGTTCGGCACTCTTCGCACCTGCGAAAAGAGTTGCCTTGCATTCGCCATGGGGGCAAGTGAGTCTCGATTGAGCGAGGCGCAGGCCTTTGATGGTGCGCCGCAGCGGCGCTGGAGCAGACAACGGCCATGACGCGGCTTCGAACCTATTTCCTGACCGGCTTCATCGTCTGCGCGCCACTTGCGATCACCGCCTGGATCACCTGGTCCTTCATGGGCTGGGTCGATGGCTGGGTGAAGCCCTACATCCCGACGCAATACACGCCGGATGCCTATCTGCCCTTCGCCATCCCCGGCTTCGGGCTTCTGGTGGCGCTGTTCCTGATCACCGCGATCGGCTTTCTGACCGCCAACATCATCGGCCGGACCCTGGTGAACTGGAGCGAGCATCTGCTCGGCCGGATGCCGCTGGTGCGCACGGTCTACACCGCCCTGAAGCAGATCTTCGAGACGGTGCTGGCCGACCGGTCCTCGTCCTTCAAGACTGCCGGGCTCGTCGAATATCCGCGCAAGGGCATGTGGGCGATCGTCTTCGTGGCGACCACGGCCAGTGGCGAGATCAAGACGGTCCTGTCGGACCAGGGCGAGGAAATGCTGGCGATCTTCCTGCCGCCGACGCCCAACCCGACCTCGGGCTTCCTGCTCTACGTGCCCCGGGCAGACGTGCGCATTCTCAACATGAGCATCGAGGCGGCGCTGAAGCTGGTCGTGTCGGCGGGCCTCGTCTCGCCCGAAGAGGGCGGCGCGGTGCGCGGCAAGCCGATGACGGTGGCCGAGGCGTCGCGGCTGGTGCGGGCCGAGCCGGCCCCGGCCGATCGCCAGGCAGAGCCGGTCGACTGACGCGGACGCGGATCGCCTTCGGCCTCAGCCGGAGCGCAGCAGCCGGATCGCCTCGTCCTTGCCGAACAGATAGAGCAGCGCCCGCAGCGCCTCGCCGCGCGGCGAGGTGAGTTCTGGATCCCGGGTCAGGATCATCCTCGCATCGTCGCGCGCAACCTCCATCAGCCGGGCATGGTGTTCCATCGAGGCGATGCGGAAATAGGGCATGCCGGATTGCTGGGTGCCCAGCAGGTCGCCTTCGCCGCGCAGCTTCAGATCCTCCTCGGCGATGCGGAAGCCGTCCTCGGTCTCGCGCATCACCTTGATGCGGGCGCTGGCGGTCTCGCCGAGCGGCGCCCGGTAGAGAAGCACGCAGGACGAGGCCTTCGATCCGCGCCCGACCCGGCCGCGCAGCTGGTGGAGCTGCGAGAGGCCGAAACGCTCGGCATGCTCAATGACGATGATGGTGGCGTCCGGCACGTCCACCCCGACCTCGATGACCGTGGTGGCGACGACGAGCTGGGTGCGCCCCGCCTTGAAGTCGGCCATGGCGGCGTCCTTCTCCTCGCCGCTCATGCGGCCATGGACGAGGCCGATCCGGTCGCCGAAATGCGCCTGGAGCTGGCGGAAGCGCTCCTCCGCCGCCATCAGGTCGCTCTTTTCCGATTCCTCCACCAGCGGACACACCCAGTAGAGCCGCTCGCCGGCATCCATGGCGCTGGCGGCCCGCCCGACGATGTCGGAAAGGCGTTCCATCGGCACGGCGACGGTGGTGATCGGCTTGCGCCCCGCCGGCTTGCCGCTCAGCCGCGAAACGTCCATGTCGCCGAAAGCGGCGAGAACCAGGGTGCGCGGGATCGGCGTGGCGGTCATCACCAGGAGGTCGGCGCCGCGTCCCTTGGCTGTGAGGCTGAGGCGCTGGTGGACGCCGAAGCGGTGCTGCTCGTCGACGACGACGAGGCCGAGATCGGCATAGTCGACGCCTTCCTGGAAGAGCGCATGGGTGCCGACGACAACCTGCACTTCGCCGGCGGCGATGGCCGCGAGCTTGGCGGCACGGGCGCGACCGGTGTCGCGGCCGGTCAGGAGCACGATCGACAGCCCGGCCGCCTCGCAGAGCTTCGACAGGCCATCGTGATGCTGGCGGGCAAGGATCTCGGTCGGGGCGAGCAGGGCCGACTGGGCGCCGGCTTCGGCCGCCGCGGCCATCGCCATCAGCGCGACGACGGTCTTGCCGGAGCCGACATCGCCCTGCAGCAGCCGGAGCATGCGGTCCGGCGCGGCCATGTCCGTGTGGATCTCGGCGATAGCCGCTTCCTGCCCCTCCGTGAGCGTGAAGGGCAGTGCCGCGCGCAGAAGGCCGGCCATCCGCCCGGTCCCGACGAGCGGCCGTCCGCGGGCCTTCTTCATGCGCTGGCGCGACAAGGCGAGGGCCAGCTGGCTGGCGAGATATTCGTCATAGGCAAGGCGCGACCAGGCCGGTCCCGCCTGGGCGATGTCGGTCTCGTCCTCCGGGTCGTGCAGGCGGCGGAGCGCGCTGCCAATGTCCGGATAGGCTTCGCGGGCGACGACTGCCGGGTCGATCCATTCGTCGAGCGTCGGCAGACGGTCCAGCGTCTGGGCGATCGCCTTGCGCAGGAGCTTGGGCGAGAGCCCGGCGGTCATCGGATAGACCGGCTCTACCAGCGACAGGGTCTCGGCTTCCTCGAGGGTGGCGACGAAGTCGGGGTGGACCATGGACGGGCGGCCGTTGAACCACTCGACGCGGCCGGAGACGATCATCGTCTCGCCGACCGGCAGCAGCTTTTCCAGCCACGCCGACTGGCCGCGGAAATAGGTGAGGGCGATCTCGCCGGTCTCGTCCTGGGCAAAGACGCGGTAGGGTACCGATTTCTGCCCGCGGCCCGGAGCCTGGTGCCGGTCGATGCGGACCGTCAGGGTGACGATGCCGCCCTCCGGCGCGGTGGCGATC
The DNA here is from genome assembly GCF_000421645.1 of Aurantimonas coralicida DSM 14790. GTDB lineage: Bacteria > Pseudomonadota > Alphaproteobacteria > Rhizobiales > Rhizobiaceae > Aurantimonas > Aurantimonas coralicida. The sequence goes on from NZ_ATXK01000004.1 coordinate 288,746, forward strand.
TCGGCGCGCTTGCGCCGGTCGATCAGCCCGCTCGGCAGATGGAACAGGAGATCGCGCACTCGCACCTCGGCGCCATTGCCGACGAGCAGGGTCTGCAACTGGGCCGCGACTTTCGGTCCCACGCCTTCCAGCGTGGTGACGGCGGCAAACAGCGGGTCGAGGATCGAAGGGCGCATCGGGCGGCAGGTTTAGCCGCATGGATGCCGATGGCAAGGCTGACAGGCCCGAACGCTCCCTATATAGAGGCCGAATTCACAAAACGGGTTTGCCATGACTGGTATGCAGCGCTCCTCGAGCGATCTCGATGTCCGCCGCCGCAAGGCGTTGTTCCGCTCGTGGCATCGGGGCATCCGCGAGATGGACCTGGTGCTCGGCCGGTTCGCGGATGCCGAGATCGACAAGCTCACCGATGACGAGCTCACCGAGTACGAGCAGCTGATGGAAGCGCCGGATCGCGACCTGTTCCAGTGGCTGACCGGCGAAGCGCCGACGCCGCCGAATCATGACACGGCGGTGTTCCGCCGCATCCGCGACTTCTACAGCACCGGCTGGGAGGATCAGCCATGAGCCTGCCTCCGTCGCTGAAGAAGGCGATCGAGAAGGGTGCCGGTGTCGAGATCGGCAACGTCATCGACGGCTACGAGGCGTTCCTGCTCGCCGACATCGTGCGTCTGCGCGGCGGCAAGACGCCGGTGGTCTTCGTCATGCGCGACGGCAACCGGGTCGCCGCGCTGGAAGACGCGCTGCGCTTCGTCGCGCCCGACCTGCCGGTCCTGACCCTGCCGGCCTGGGACTGCCTGCCCTATGACCGCGTCGGCCCGTCGGGCGACGCGGCGGCGCGGCGCCTGTCGGCGATGACGGCGATCAATGCGCTGCGCCTGGCGCCGCACCGGGCGCTGATCCTGACGACGGCCAATGCGCTGCTGCAGAAGATGCCGCCGGCAGATGTGCTGGCCGAGGAGATGATCTCCGCCAAGGCGGGCCACCGCATCGCCATGGAAGACATCGTCCGTGCCCTGCAACGGGGCGGCTTCGAGCGGGTGGCGACCGTGCGCGAACGCGGCGAGTTCGCCGTGCGCGGCGGTATCCTCGACCTGTTCGCGCCCGGCGAGGAAGAGCCGGTGCGGCTCGACTTCTTCGGTGACACGCTGGAGACGATCCGCGCCTTCGATCCGGCCAGCCAGCGCACAATCCGGCAGCTCAAGAGCTTCGAACTGGCGCCGGTCTCCGAGGTCACGCTCCGCGAGGAGACGATCAGCCGGTTCCGCGGCAATTACGTCAAGCGCTTCGGCGCGCCGCTGCGCTCGGACGCGCTGTACTCATCGATCAGCGAGGGCAAGCGCTTCTCCGGCATGGAGCACTGGCTGCCGCTGTTCTACGAGAAACTCGACACGCTGTTCGACTATTGCGCCGGGTTCCCGATGGTCCTCGACCATCTGACGCTGGAATCGGTGGCCGAACGACGCACGACGATCGAGGACCATTACGACGCCCGCAAGCGCGGTGCCGGCGAATCCAGCGCCGAAGCCGTGCCCTACAATCCGGTCGAACCGGACGATCTCTATCTTTCGCAGGACGAACTGGCGGGCGGCATCGCCAGCAGCGACCCGATCCGCCTGTCGGCCTATGCGGCGAGCGACGCGGCCAACCACGCCGTGTTCAACATCGACATCACCCGCGGCCGCAGCTTCGCGGCCGAGCGCGCCAGCGGCGACGTCAACGTCTTCCAGGCGGCGGTCGACCACATCGGAAGGCTGCGCGCCGGCGGCAAGCGGGTCGTGCTCGCGGCCTGGACCGAGGGGTCGCGCGAGCGCCTGACCCAGGTCGTCGAAGAGCACGGGCTGGAGAACATCAAGGCCGCCGACAGCCTGAAGAAGGTCAACGAGGCGCCGAAGAACCTCGTCATGACGGCGGTGCTGGGCGTCGAGGCCGGCTTCGAGACGCCCGATCTCGCCATCGTCGGCGAGCAGGACATCCTGGGCGACCGCCTGGTGCGCCGTGGCCGCAAGAAGCGCGCCGCCAATTTCATCGCCGAGGCCTCGGGCCTCGACGAGGGCGATATCGTCGTTCATGTCGACCACGGCATCGGCCGCTTCGTCGGCCTGAAGACGATCGAGGCGGCCGGCGCGCCGCATGATTGCCTGGAGCTGCGCTACCAGGGCGACGACCGCCTTTTCCTGCCGGTCGAGAATATCGAGCTTCTGTCGCGTTATGGCGGCGAAGGCTCCGAGGCGATGCTGGACAAGCTGGGCGGCGGCGCCTGGCAGGCCCGCAAGGCCAAGCTAAAGAAGCAGCTACTGGAGATGGCCGACGGCCTGATCCGGATCGCGGCGGCCCGCCAGATGCGCGGCGCACCGCGGCTGTTGCCGCCGGAAGGGCTGTGGGACGAGTTCGCCGCCCGCTTCCCCTATGAGGAGACCGAGGACCAGCTCAACGCCATCGACGCGGTCGCCGACGATCTGGCGGCGGGCCGTCCGATGGACCGGCTGATCTGCGGTGATGTCGGCTTCGGCAAGACCGAGGTGGCGCTGCGCTCGGCCTTCATCGGCGCGATGAACGGGCTGCAGGTGGCCGTGGTGGTGCCGACGACGCTGCTGGCGCGCCAGCACTACAAGACCTTCTCCGAGCGCTTCCGCGGCCTGCCGCTGAACGTGGCGCAGGCCTCGCGGCTGGTCTCGTCGAAAGAGCTCTCGCAGACCAAGAAGGGGCTGACCGACGGAACCGTCGACATCGTCGTCGGCACCCATGCGCTCCTCGGCAAGGCGGTCGACTTCAAGAATCTCGGCCTGCTGATCATCGACGAGGAGCAGCATTTCGGCGTCAAGCACAAGGAGCGGCTGAAGGAGCTGAAGTCGGACGTCCACGTCCTGACCCTGTCGGCGACGCCGATCCCGCGCACCCTGCAGCTGGCGCTGACCGGCGTGCGGGAATTGTCGCTGATCACCACGGCGCCGGTCGACCGCATGGCGGTTCGGACCTTCGTGTCGCCCTTCGACCCGCTGGTGGTGCGCGAGACTCTGCTGCGCGAACGCTATCGCGGTGGCCAGAGCTTCTATGTGTGCCCGCGGGTCTCCGACCTCGCCGACGTGAAGGCCTTCCTCGATGCCGAGGTGCCGGAGCTAAAGGTGGCCGTCGCGCACGGCCAGATGGCGGCGACCGAGCTCGACGACATCATGAACGCCTTCTACGAGGGCCAGTACGACGTGCTGCTGTCGACGACGATCGTCGAATCGGGCCTCGACATCCCGTCGGCCAACACGATGATCGTCCACCGCGCCGACATGTTCGGCCTGTCCCAGCTCTACCAGCTGCGCGGCCGGGTCGGCCGGTCCAAGGTCCGCGCCTATGCGCTCCTGACGATCCCGGCGAACAAGACGCCGACCAAGGGCGCCGACCGTCGCCTGAAGGTGCTGCAGTCGCTCGACACGCTCGGGGCGGGCTTCCAGCTCGCGTCCCACGATCTCGACCAGCGCGGCGCCGGCAACATCCTCGGCGACGAGCAGTCCGGCCACGTCAAGGAAGTCGGCTTCGAGCTCTACCAGCAGATGCTGGAAGAGGCGGTGGCCGAGATGAAGGGCGAGGAGAGGGCCGGCGACGGCCAGTGGTCGCCGCAGATCGCACTGGGCACCTCGGTGATGATCCCCGAGAGCTACGTCCCGGACCTGCAGCTTCGCATGACGCTGTACCGGCGCATCGCCGATCTCTCGGACGCCCGCGAGATCGACGCCTTCGGCGCCGAGATGATCGACCGCTTCGGGCCGATGCCGACCGAGGTGGAGCATCTGTTGAAGGTGGTCTTCATCAAGTCGCTGTGCCGCAAGGCGAATATCGAGAAGCTCGATTCCGGGCCGAAGGGCCTGGTGGTCACCTTCCGCGACAAGAGCTTCCCCAATCCGGGCGCGCTGGTGCGCTATATTTCGGAGCAGGGCGCCTCGGCCAAGATCCGCGCCGACCAGTCGGTGGTGCTGATCCGCGACTGGCCGACACCGGAGAAGCGGCTGAACGGCGCGGCAACCATCGCCACCCAGCTCGCGCGCTTTGCCGAAGAGGGGCAGAAGAAGGCCGCCTGAGGGCGGTCTTCCCGGGGTCCTGCGCGACTCCGGCGGCGCTTCAGCCGCTGGAGATGCTACTCACAATTTTGCCGCGAGACTGTCCTTCAAGCGAGCCATGTCTCGCTTCCCCGCCTCATCGCCTCGGCTGCGGCCGGCCCGCCTTCTGGCATCCGCCGTCATGGTGGCCGCCGTCTCAGGCGCCGTGCCGGTACGGGCTCAGATGGTCGACGCCGATGCGGTAACCCTGCAGACCATCGAGGGCCGGCTCAACGAGGCCGGCGTCTGTACGTCGCTGGCATTCGATCTGAGGGTCGTTTCGGCGCTCGTCGGATTCCCGATCCCCAGCTTCATCCCCATCGACACCAATCTGCGCTGGAACCAGAGCCGCCACACCGTGACGCGCTTTGCCTCGACGCCGAACGAGGTGCGGCTGGATTTCCAGATGGGCTGTCAGCCGGGCAGCAACGGTGCCGTGCTGGAATTCATCGGCCTTGAGCCGAAGGACGTGCGGCTGGCGGATGCGGTGGCCTGTACCGGCGAACGGGCCGGGGACGGCAGCCTGGAGACCCTCGTCTGTACGCCGGAGGGGCGGATCGGCCGGTTTCTGTCGAAGACGATGATGGGGCTGTCGGCCAAGGTCGGGCGGCTGCTGCCGATGAACCTCGCGGTGCCGGTCAGCGAGGTCGTGGCGCCCTTCGGTCCGACGCGGCCGGCGGATGCGGCGACCACAGCTCCGGCCGCCGCGGATCCGCTGGCGGAGCCGGATGCACTACCGGCGGTGCCGGAGGGTCCTGTCCAGCCGCCGGCTGCTGAGACCGGCGACGCAGAGGCCGCGACGCACGACAAGGCGACCGAGACCGGGCCCCGCTGATCGCTTGACGCTCTGGCCTGCTGCCTGAGCGGCCGGCGTCGCTATTCGACGCTGGCCGGATCGCGCCAGAAGGCCGGCAGCTGATAGCCGTAGAGCGGCGTCGTCTCGGGATGCTGGATGAACTTCCAGCGTGCCAGCCATTGTTCCGGCAGATGGAACAGCGGCAGGACGTAATAGCCCGAGATCAGCAGCCGGTCGTAGGCTCGCACCGCCGTCACGAAGTCCTCGCGCGAGCGCGCCCCGACGATCTCGCCGATCATGGTGTCGAGCGCCGGATCGGCGGCGCCGGCATAGTTGAACGTGCCGGGCAGATCGCGCGACACCGAACCCCAGCGATAGACCTGTTCGGCGCCGGGCGAGAGCGACGCCGAATAGGTGGCGAGGATCATGTCGTAGTCATAGGCGTTCTTGCGCGCCTGATACTGGGCATCGTCCACCTGCCGGATGGTGGCCTGGATGCCGACCCGGTCGAGGGACCGCTTGTAGGCCAGCGCGATGCGCTCCTGTTCCGACGACTGGACGAGGATCTCGAAGGCGAGGGGCTTGCCGTCGGGGCCGATCAGCGAGCGCCCCTCGAACTGGTAGCCGGCATCGCGCAGGGCCGACACGGCCGCCTGCAGCGCCTTCCGGTCGCTGCCGCTGCCATCGGTCTGCATCGGCGCGTAGCTGCCGTCCAGGACCTCCGGATCGACCGCGTCGACATGGTCGCCGAGAAGCGTCTGCTCCTCGTCGGAGGCAGGCCTGCCGAAGCTCGACAGTTCCGAATTCTGGAAGAAGCTGCCGGTGCGCGCATAGGCGTCGTAGAAGAGGTTGTGGTTTGCCCATTCGAAATCGAACAGCATCGACAGGCCCTTGCGGACCGCGCGGTCGGCAAAGACGTCGCGGCGGGTGTTGAAGACGAAGCCGAGCATGTTGGAGGGGGCGCCGGAGGTGAAGCTCTCCAGCACCACGTCGCCTCTCGTCACCGCCGGGAAGTCATAGGCGGTGCGCCAGTGGTTCGGGTCGCCCTCGATATAGATGTGGGAGAGCCCCTTCTTGAAGGCCTCGAACTGGGCGTTGGCGTCGCGGAAATACTCGATCGCGATGGTCTCGTAATTGTCGAAGCCCTGCTTCACCGGCAGGTCCTTGCCCCAATAGGCGGGGTTCTTGCGGTAGACGATGCGCTGGCCCGGCTCGACCGTGTCGATCACGTAGGGCCCGGAGCCGATCACCGGCTCCAGCGTCGTCTGCTCGAAGGTGTCGCGGTCGAAGGCGTGTTCGGGCAGGACCGGCAGGCCCGAGATCAGCATCGGCGTCTCGCGGTCGGCCGTGTCGTCGAAGGTGAAGCGGACGCCGTTCTCGCCGACTTTCTCTATCTCCACGGCCGGCCGCAGCCAGTTGGCGTACATCGGGCGGCCGTGCTCGCGCAGCATCTCGACGGTGAAGAGAACGTCCTCCGGGCGCACGGGCTTGCCGTCCGAGAAGGTCGCTTCGGGATTGAGCTGGAACTCGACGAAGCTGCGCGCGTCGTCGGTCTCGATGGTCTCGGCCAGGAGGCCGTACATGGTGAAGGGCTCGTCCATGGAGCGCTGCATCAGCGGCTCGAAGACGAGATTGCCGAACTGCTTGTCGAACCACAGGCCGCGGGCCGTGGTCAGCGCGCCGCGCACGATGACGGGGTTCAGATTGTCGAAGGTGCCGAAGACGCCGTAGCGCATGGTCCCGCCCTGCGGCGCGTCCGGATTGGCGTAGGGCAGATGGTCGAAATCCGCCGGCAAGGTCGGTTCGCCCTGCATGGCGATGGCATGGGCCGGTTCGGCGACGGCCGGTGACGCGGCGCCGAGCGCGACCGCGACGCAGAACGGGGCGAGAAGCGCGCTGAGGCCTGTGGCGGCAGAAATGATCCGCATACGGTTCGATCGACTCCTGGAGTTCTGTAGGGCCGCGATTCTAGCGGGAAAGCATCAGCTTGCCTACCGGCGGGACGCGCGGCTCATTCGGCCGGGAGTCTTCAAACTGCCGTATTTGCGAAAGAGGTCGGGCCTCGTTAAGGAACGCATGTTTCCGCACCATTCATGCCGAAAGGAATTGAGGCCTGTGACGCACCGTCTGATGAACGCCACCACCGGGATGCTCGCCGCCGGGCTGCTCGGATTTGCGACGCTCGGCGCCGGCGTATCCGGCGCGATCGCCCAAACCGCCGCTCCTTCGGGGGCCGCCCCCGCTGCCGGGCAGCGTCCGCAAGCCGTACCCGCCGAATGGTTCAAGGTCTGCTCGACCCAGGGCGAGAACGAGATCTGCAACACGCAGTACACGCTGATCGCCGACACGCGGCAGCTGATCACCGCCGTCAACCTGATCAACGTCAAGGGCAAGGTGAACCAGAAGGTTCTCCAGGCCGTGGTGCCGACCGGCCGGGTGATCCCCGCCGGCGTGCAGGTGAAGGTCGACGACAAGGCGCCGCAGACGCTGAACTATTCGGTCTGCTTCCAGGACCGCTGCATCGCCGAGGCCGAGCTGACCGATGCGATGGTCGCCTCGATGAAGGCCGGCAAGCAGATGAACGTCACCTCGATCAACTTCCAGCGCCAGGCCAATCCGGTTCCGATCACGCTGTCTGGCTTCACGGATGCCTATGACGGCGCGCCGAAGGCCCAGCCGGAACTGGCCCAGCGCCAGCAGGAGCTCAACGAGGCCCTGCAGAAGCAGGCCGAGGAGCGCCGCAAGAAGTTCGAGGAAGCGCAGAACGCGGCCAAGAGCGGCGCCGCCGCCCAGTAAGGCTCTCGCGACCTTCCCCAGACATGCGGACGGCGGCCCCAGGGCCGCCGTCTTGCGTTTGACCTCAGTGTCGGCACCGCTGCTGCCGGATGCTCCGACCAACAGGCCCGACGGGCATCAGTTCCGGTGGGCGCCCTTCAGCTGATAGGCGCCGTCGACCGGGCCATCGAACAATTCGCTGATCTGCGGATGCCGCACCGGGGTGCCGCTCTCGTCGGGCAGGAGGTTCTGCTCCGAGACATAGGCGATGTATTCGCTCTCGGCGTTCTCCGCGAACAGGTGGTAGAAGGGCTGGTCCTTGCGCGGCCGCACGTCGGCGGGAATGGATTCGTACCACTCGTCGCTGTTGTCGAATTCCGGATCGACGTCGAAGATCACGCCGCGAAACGGAAATACGCGGTGCTTGACGACCTGTCCGATAAAGAAGCGAGCAGTTTGCATAGACGTGAAGTCTCCCTTAAGGCACGGGAAATAGCCAATCTGACCGGTGCAGCGCAAGCGCGCAGGTCCGGCCGAGACGAACGTCCCCGCATGTTTTCCAGTTTCACTGCCAGGCCGAGACCGTGATCGAGATCATCGGGCTCATCTCGCCATTCTTCGTCCTGATCGGCCTCGGCTTCGGGGCGGGACGAATCGTCGACAGGCCGCTCGAAGGCCTCGCCTGGCTGAATGTCTTCGTCATCTACATTGCGCTACCGGCGCTGTTCTTCCAGCTTCTCGCACGCACGCCTGTCGAGAAACTGGCCAGCGTCGGCTTCATCGCCGCGACGACCCTCGCGACCTTCGTCATCTTCGTCGTCGGCTTCGTCTTGGCGCTGATGCGGTCCCGCGCCGACATTCCGGTCGCCACCATTCAGGGGCTGGCGGGCGCCTATGGCAATATCGGCTATATGGGACCAGGGATCGCGATGGCGGCCTTCGGTCCGGCCGCCGCCGTGCCGGTGGCGTTGATCTTCTGCTTCGACAACATCCTGCATTTCGTCATGGCGCCGTTGATGATGGCGGTCGGCGGCGACCGCAGCCGGCCGACCAGCGTCGTGGCGCGGGAGGTGCTCGTGAAGATCTTCACCCACCCGTTCATCCTGGCGACGATCGTCGGCGTCGCGGCGGCCATCGTGCAGTTTCGCCCGCCCGAGCCGATCGAACGGCTGCTGGAGCTTCTGGCCAATGCCGCCGCGCCCTGCGCGCTCTTCGCCATGGGCGTGACCCTGGCGCTGCGTCCGCTGAAGCGCGTTCCCATGGAACTGAGCACGATCGTGCCGATGAAGCTCCTGGTGCAGCCCGTGGTTGCCTGGCTGCTCCTCGGCGTCTTCGGCGATTTCGACCCGATCTGGGTCCAGACGGCGATCCTTCTCGCCTGCCTGCCGACTGCCACCAACGTCTTCGTCATGGCGCAGCAATACGGGGCCTGGGTCGAGCGCGCCTCGGCCACGGTGCTGGTGACCACCGTCCTGTCGGTGGGGACGGTGACGCTGCTGCTGTTTCTCCTGTCCTCAGGTCTCGTGCCGACCGATCCGTTCCCGCAGTGAACGGGGAATGCCGGTCAGGCCTGCGCCGGGGCTGAGACCCTCGCGCATGGCGAACTGGCGCAGGAGCGGCAGGGCGCGCATGGCGCCGAGCCCGACCGAGCGGGCCATCTGGCTGGGCAGGAAATCGGCCAGCAGCGAGCGGTTGAGAAGATCGACGCCGATGGTGCGCGAGCGCACGTCCGAGCGCCGCGAGGCGTCGTAGCGCAGGAGCGTGACCCGCGCGCCGGGATCGTCGCGGCTCTCGCAGGCCAGCCGCACGATGTCCTCGCAATCGCGCAGCCCGAGATTGAGCCCCTGCGCACCGATCGGCGGAAACACATGGGCGGCTTCCCCGACCAGGGCCAGCCGGTCGCCGGTGAAGCGGTCCACCGAGGCGCCTGAGAGCGGGAAGCGCTGGATCGGCTCCTCCACCGTGACCTCGCCGAGGATCGACTGCATCCGGTCCTCGATCATCCGCGACAGCTTGTCGGGCGCAAGTTCGGCGTAGAGCTCGGCAAGCTTCGGCTCCTCCACCCAGACGAGCGACGAGTGCCGGCCCGGCAGCGGCACCTGGGTGAACGGACCGGAGCGGGTATGGAATTCCGTCGAGATCGACCGATGGTCGATACGGTGGCCGAAATTCAGGACGATGGCGCTTTGCGGGTAGGACCATTCGCGCAGGCCGATGCCGGCGGCTTCGCGCATTGGCGAGCGACGGCCATCGGCGGCAACGACGAGATCGACGGCCAGGCTACTGCCGTCGGCCAGTTCGACGACGGCGCGCTCGCCCTCGATGCGGTAGCTGCGCGCGGTCGTGTCGCGACGCTCGAGTTGCTGCGCGTCCGCCGCCTGCGCCTTCAGCGCGGCCAGGAGATCGCTGTTGAGAACGTTGTAGCCGAAGGCCGACAGACCGATCTCGCTGGCGCGGAACTCGACGGTCGGCGCGCGCAGAAGCCGGCGGGTGTCGTCGATCAGGCGCATCACGGCGAGCGGCTCGGCCTTGCTGCCGAGCGCGTCGAAGATGCCGAGATCGGACAGGAAGGCGACCGAGCGGCCGATCAGCGCCGTGCTGCGCCGGTCCGCCGGTGCGTCCGGCGCGACCAGCACCGTGTCGAAGCCGGCTCTTGCCAGGGCGAGCGCGGTGGCGGTGCCGGCCAGTCCACCGCCGATGACGGCTATCTCTCTACGTTCCATGCCTGCGGTCCAGATCCGTGCCAGATGCGGCCAAAAACCGCCGATCGAGGCCGTTGTCGTTCGTTTCGCTTGGAATTCGCACATACGCCCGTTACAGCGGATGACAATGGCCGCGTGCTGCGGCACGCCGCCATGCGACGAATCGATCCGGACATTTGATGGCAGACGCAGTCAGAAATATCGACAAGTGGCGCGCTTTCGGCGTGCATCTCCTGACCGCCAGCGGCGCCTTCCTGGCGTTCATGTCGCTGATCGCCGCCGGGGAGGGGCGCTGGGTGGCCATGTTCGGCTGGTTGGGCCTGGCGCTGTTCGTCGACGGCATCGACGGGCCGATGGCGCGCAAGATCGAGATCAAGCGGATCCTGCCGAACTGGTCCGGCGACGTGCTTGACGCCGTCATCGACTATGCGACCTTCGTGATGATCCCCGCGGTCGGCCTCTATCTGTCCGGCCTGATCGGCGAGCCCTGGTCGGGCGTCGCGGCCGCGCTCATCGTGATCTCCAGCGCGATCTACTACGCCGACACGCGCATGAAGACGAAGGCCAATTACTTCCGGGGCTTCCCCGTCGCGTGGAACATGGTGGTCTTCACCTTCTTCGCGGTGCAGCCGAGTCAGGCGGTCGCCTTCGGCTTCGTCGTCCTGTGTACCGTGGCGACGTTCCTGCCCATCCAGTTCCTGCACCCGGTGCGCGTCGTGCGGCTGCGCCTCGTCAATCTGTCGATCTTCGCGGTCTGGTCGGTGCTGGGCCTGATCGCCCTGTTCAACAATTTCGACAGTCCGGAATGGGTGCGCTGGGGACTTGTGCTCAGCGGCCTCTATCTGTTCGCCATCGGCGGCGTCGTCCAGCTTCTGGATCGCAGACGCCGCTGAGCGAACGCATCAGGGAGACAGGGATGAGCAAGGCTATCATGGTCCACGAGGTGGGCGGACCGGACGTGATGAAGTGGGAGGAACACGATCCCGGCCAGCCGGGTGAGGGCGAGGTCCGGGTCCGGCAGACGGCCGCGGGCGTCAACTTCATCGACGTCTATTTCCGGACCGGCGTCTACAAGGCGCCGCAGATGCCCTTCGCTCTCGGCAAGGAAGGCGCCGGCGTCGTTACCGCCATCGGGCCCGGCACGGACAGGTTCAAGGTCGGCGACCGCATCGCCTATAACGGCGTTGCCGGCAGCTATGCTGAAGAGGTCGTGGTCGCGGCGGACAAGGCGGTGAAGATCCCCGACACGATCGACGACCACACCGCGGCGGCGATCATGCTGAAGGGCATGACGGCGGAATATCTCCTGCGCCGGACGTTCAAGGTCGGACCGGAGACGGTGCTGCTGTTCCATGCCGCCGCCGGCGGGGTCGGCCTGATCGCCGGCCAGTGGGCCAAGCATCTGGGCGCGACGGTGATCGGTACCGCCGGGTCGCCGGAGAAATGCGAGCGGGCGCTGCAGAACGGCTACGACCACGTCATCAACTACCGCGACGCCGATTTCGTCGAGAAGGTCCGCGAGATCACCGACGGCCGCAAATGCGACGTGGTGTACGATTCCGTCGGCAAGGACACGTTTCCCGGCAGTCTCGACTGCCTGAAGGCGCGCGGCCTGTGGGTGAGCTTCGGCCAGTCCTCGGGCAACGTCCCGCCGTTCGACATCGGGATCCTGAACCAGAAGGGGTCGCTCTTCGCCACGCGCCCGAGCCTGTTCGGCTACAACACCAGCCGCGACGAGCTCGACGCCTCGGCGAAGGCGCTGTTCGACGTGGTCGGTTCGGGTGCGGTGAAGATCACCATCGGCCAGACCTATCCGGTCGCCGAAGCCGCCCAGGCGCATCGCGATCTGGAAGCGCGCAAGACCACCGGCGCGACCATCCTGACGATGTAACGGGCGCGGGGCCCTTCCGCCGGTCGGTTCAGGCCGGCGGGGGCGCTCAGGACATCAGGTCGCGTCGCCGAGAATGATGGCGCGCGCCTCGGCGTATTTCCTGAGGCGGCGTTCGTCGTCGTCGGTCACCGTACCCAAGCGGGTCCGGTCGGAATTGTCGGCCAGATCCGCCAGCTTGACGGTGCGCGCCAGATCATTGTCCCGGGCGCGGCGGACGGCGTCGAAATAATCCTCGTCTTCGCGGTGCGTGAGTGCGTCGACGGCATTCACGACGGCGTCCGAAAATCCTTCCTGGCGCAGCCCCTCCAGAGTCCAGTCGCTGTCCTCCACGACGTCGTGAAGGAGCGCGACGATCCTGGCCTCGTGGCCGGTGACCGCGTCACAGACCCGCAGCGGATGGGTGATGTAATCGGCGCCGGCCTTGTCGACCTGCCCAGCATGGGCACTCTCGGCAATGGCGCGGGCCCGCTCGATCGTTGCCATGGGGAAACTCTCCACGACTGCCGCGGGGCGCGGCAGGTCTCGTTGCTGCAAAGAAAAAGGCAGTTGGAAAGGGGGGAGGACCCCTTCCAACTGCCTTACTGCAATCAGCGGCGCGGGAAGATTTGGGAGGGAGAACGTGCCGCCGATATCTGACCAATGCACGCGAACCGATTCCGATCCTTCACCAGGCCCGACTTTTTGTAGCTGACTATGGTTTCATCCTCAATGCCGGGCGTTCCGACGGTTCGCGACGAGCGTTGCGATGACCATGCCGGCCAGCATCATCGGCAGGAAGACCAGCGTTCCCGGCGCGCCGAGGACCAGTGCAGTCCAGGCCGGACCCGGACAGAAACCGCCGATGCCCCAGCCAATGCCGAAGATCGCCGCTCCGACGACGAGATTGCGATCGATGTCGCTCCGTGTCGGAAGCTGGAACTCCGAGAGGAGATAGGGGTGGCCGCGCGGCAGGACGATCCGGTAGCCGATGAAGGTGGTCAGCGCGGCGCCGCCCATGACGAAGGCGAGGCTCGGATCCCAGGTGCCTGCGACATCGAGGAAGTTCAGGACCTTGGCGGGGTCGGACATGCCGGCGACGATGAGGCCGACGCCGAAGAGCAGGCCTGCGAGAAAGCCGAAGAGAGGGCGCATGATGATCCTCCTCAAACGAGGTGACGCAGGACGAAGACCGTCCCGGCAGCGAAGGCCATGAAGGTGGCGACGGCGACCAGCGAGCGGCCCGACAGGCGGGCCAGCCCGCAGACGCCGTGGCCGCTGGTGCAGCCCGAACCCATGACGGTGCCGTAGCCGACCAGGAGGCCGGCAATGCCCATGGCGACGAGGCTCGACGGCACGGTCTGGGCGACGGGTTCCCCGCTGACCACGAAGACGAGCAGGGGGGCGGCGACGAGGCCGAGAATGAAGGCCAGCCGCCAGATCCAGTCCTCCCGGCGACCGGGAAGCGCCCCTGCGGTGATCCCGGCAATGCCGGCGATGCGTCCGAACAGCGCCATGACCATCACGGCGGACAGGCCGATCAGGACGCCGCCGGCGAGCGACGCGAAGGGCGTATAGGGGGTGATGGTCTCGAGCGGCACGGATCGGCTCCTCAGGTTGGGTGGCGTGGGGGCCGGGAAGCGGTCAGGCGAGAAAGGCCAGTCCGCTCTTCACCAGCATGTAGATGGCGACCAGCATGATGAGGCCGGCGAAGGCGATATCGAGCGCGCCTTTGCGGCCGGACAGCCAGCGCGCGATGTAGGCACCGGCGACGCCGCCGGCGAGGCCGCCCGCGATGAAGACCAGCGCCAGCGGCCAGTCGACATAGCCGGACAGGGCGTAGTTCAGCGCCGTGGTCAGTCCGAAGGCGGTGATCGCGACAAGCGACGTGCCGATGGCGTTCAGCATCGTCATGCCCGTCGCGGCGACGAGGCTCGGCACGATCAGGAAGCCGCCGCCGATCCCGAAGAAGCCGGAAAACGCCCCCGTTCCGGCGCCATAGCCGACAACCTTCGGTGCGTTCTGCCGGTTGCACTCGATGTCGTGGTCACCGCCATGGCCGCGGTGGCGGAACATCATGACGCCGACCCCGATCATCAGAAGGGCGAAGGCGAAGAGCAGCTGCTCGCCATCGATCAGCTTGCCGAGGGTTGATCCGGCAAGCGCCCCGACGATGCCTGCCGCGCTGTAGACGAAGGCGCAGCGCCATTTCACATGGCCGAGCCGGGCATGGGTGACGAGATTGCCGGCGGCGTTCGCGGCCACGGCAAAGGCGCTGGTTCCGATCGCCATGTGGGCGCCGGGCACGCCGACGAGATAGACCATCAGGGGGACCGCGAGGATCGACCCGCCACCGCCGAACAGCCCGAGCGACAGCCCGACCAGCGAACCGGAGAAGGCGCCGAGGAGATACTGGACGAGGGTGAGGGTCATGGCGAAGGGCTCGATGGGCGCGGGGGCCGCGCGGGCGCTGGCAGGCGGTGATCATGGGCCCGCCGGACGTTCATCCGTCCGGCGGACCTGGCCGGCTGTCGCTCAGTCCTTGAGCGGCAGGCCGCAGTCGCACCAGGACTTCAGCCCACCCTCGATCGGCTTGGCCTCGTAGCCCATCTCGGTCAGCGTCTTGGCGGCAAGCGCGGCGCGGGCGCCGGACGCGCAGAGCACGTAGACCGGCGTCTCGCCGCCATGGGCCCTGGTCAGTGGCGGATGGGCGCTCTGCGCCGTCGGATCGGCCTTGGCCTCCAGAAAGCCGCGCGGAATATGAACGGCGTCGGCGATCTCGCCGCTCTCGGCCAGTTCGTGGGCCTCGCGCACATCGAGGATCACACCGCCCGAAGCATGGGCCTCGGTCGGCGCGATGGTTCCGGTGGCGGCCTTCGCGTCGGCGACATAGTCCTGCATGGTCTTGTGCATCACGGGGCTCCTCAGAAACGGTTGGCCGGAATCTTGAAATAATGGTTGCCGTCGCTCTCGGCCGGCGGCAGGCGTCCGCCGCGCAGATTGACCTGCAGGGCGTGCAGCATCCGGTCGGGCAGATCGAGCGTGGCATCGCGCGTGTCGCGTGTCTCGACAAATTCGGCTTCGCTCGTGCCATCACTGACATGGGCGTTGTCGCGGCGGTGCTCGTCCACCGTCGCTTCCCACTGGATCTCGTCGCGGGAGTCGGTGCCATAGTCGTGGCCGACAAAGAGGCGCGTGTCGCCGGGCAGCGACAGGATCTCGCGGATGCTCGCCCACAGCGTGCGGGACGAACCGCCAGGGAAGTCGGCGCGGCTTGAGCCCATGTCGGGGTACATCAGTGTGTCGTGGACGAAAGCCGCATCGCCGACGACATAGGTGATCGAGCCCAACGTATGGCCGGGGGACAGCATCACGCGGACGTCGATGTTGCCGATCGTGAAGGTGTCGCCGTCATTCCAGAGCCGGTCGAAGTCGCGGGCGGGGTCGAAGGCCTCCGGCAGATTGTAGAGGCCGCGCCACAATTCGGCGATCTCGATGACCTTGCTGCCGATGGCGGTCGGCGCGCCGAGCTTTTCCTTCAGATAGGCGGAGGCCATCATGTGGTCGGCGTGGGGATGGGTGTCGAGAATCCACTCGATCTCGAGGCCCTCCCGCGCGACATGGGCGAGGATCTCGTCGGCGCTCTCGGTCGACGTGCGGGCCTCGGCAGGATTGAAGTTCAGCACGACATCGATCAGGGCGGCCTTGCGCGTCGCCGGATCGGCACAGACATACTGAACGGAGCCCGTGTCTTCTTCGTAGAATCCCCAGATGTCCGGGGAGCCTGCGCCGCGAGATGGGCTGTGTCGGGTCAACATTCGGACGTCTCCTCTAGCGTCTTGTGGTCGGGCCGTGGCACGGGGCGATGGCCGTACGGGCCGTGCCCGACCGTATTGAAATGAGGCAAATCGCTTTGGGTTTCGCCGTTGCCAGTGTATATATGCGCCATGCCTAAATTAGACAAGCCTAATATTGAGATTCCGGACGAGCGATCGCCGATGGCGCAGGCGCTCGACGAGAAGGCCGCGGACGTCGCCGCCATGCTGTCGCTGATGGCGAATCCGCATCGGTTGCGCATCCTGTGCCGCCTGGCGGAAGGCGAGGCTTCGGTCGGAGCGCTCGGGCAGGAGGCGGGGCTGAGCCAATCGGCGCTGTCGCAGCATCTGGCCCGGTTGCGTACGGGCGGGCTCGTCACCACGCGGCGGGAAGCCCAGACGATCTTCTATTCGCTGGCGAATGACGAGACCCGGGCGATCATGGAGGCAATGTACCGCGTCTTCTGTGCCCCCGAACTCGACCAGGCGCGCTGACGGCACCGTCCGCGTCCCGGCGCGCCGGATCCGGCGTCATCACGTTCATATCATTCACCGATCGCGATGGTTGCAGGCCTTGCCGAGAGGTCCAGTTCCTCCGGCAACGGGCCGCGGTAGCGCGGCCTCCTGTCAGTATTGGAGGTTTTCATGCGCCATTTCGCAATCATTCTCGCCGCCACCACCATGCTCTCCGGGGGGCAGGCGCTGGCGCAAAGCGGCGGCTCGCCCGCCAGCGGTGATGCGGCCACGCGCCCACCGGTCGCGACCGGGGCGCCGCATGGCGCTGACCAGTCGCCGGCCTTCGAGGGTCAGACACGGGCGCCACAGCCGGCGACCGACGTCGCGGTGACGACGGAGATCGTCGCCGACGATCTGCCGAAGCTGTGGTCGATGGAGTTCCTGACCGACGGCCGCATGCTCGTCGCAGCCAAGGACGGCGCGATGCATATCGTCGGTACCGACGGCACGGTCGGCGAGGCGTTGGCTGGCGTGCCGGATGTCGATGCGCGCGGGCAGGGCGGTCTTCTCGATATCGCACTGGCGCCCGACTTCGCCGACAGCCGGACGATTTTCTTCTCGTTCTCCGAACCACGCGAGGGCGGGGTGAACGGCACCAGCGTGGCGGCGGCCGAACTGCTCACCGACGACGCTGGTTCGGGCACGCTCGAAAATGTCCGCGTGATCTTCCGGCAGACGCCGGGCTATGCCGGTACCAAGCATTTCGGCTCGCGCCTCGGCTTCGCCCCGAATGGCGACCTCTTCGTCACCGTCGGCGAGCGCTCCGACACGCCGATCCGCGATCAGGCGCAGGATGTCACCTCCGGTCTCGGCAAGATCTTCCGCATCCGCACGGACGGCTCGCCCGCCGACGGCAGCCCGTTCGTCGATGCGGCCGACGCGCTGCCGGAGATCTGGTCCTACGGGCATCGCAACCTGCAATCGGCGGTGGTCGATGATGCGGGCCAGCTCTGGACGGTGGAACACGGTCCGAAGGGCGGCGACGAACTGAACCGGCCGGAGCAGGGTCTCAATTATGGCTGGCCGGTCATCACCTATGGCATCGACTACAGCGGCGCGCCGATCGGCGAGGGCATCACCGCCCAGGATGGCATGGAGCAGCCGGTCTATTACTGGGACCCGGTGATCGGCCCGTCCGGCATGGCGCAGTATCAGGGCGACGAGTTCCCCGAATGGCAGGGCGCCCTTCTGATCGGCGGTCTGGTGAGCCAGGGCCTCGTCGTGCTGCAGATCGAGGATGGCCGGGTCGCGACCGAGGAACGCGTTCCGCTCGACGCCCGTATCCGCGACGTGAAGGTGGGGCCGGATGGTGCCGTCTACGCGGTAACGGAGACGCGCCGCGGGGGCTCCAGCTCGATCCTGCGGCTGACCGCAGGCGAGGGCGGCTGAGCCAGTCGGCACACGGGACGGGGCGCCGGCGTGCCTCGTCCCGCCTATGCAGAACTGACTGCCAGACGCGAAACGGGCCGCCTCCGTAGGAAGCGGCCCGTTTCATGTCTGATGATGTCATCGGCCGACGCGTCGGCCGGACAGATCGCTCAGGCGGCGTCCCGCAGGGCGGTCTCGGAGCCGGGGGCATCCTGCCCCATCGCCTCGATGTCGCTCTCCACCAGGGCGGCGTGCAGCGTGCGCAGCGTGCCGTCATAATCCTTGTCGTCGATGACGAACTGCAGGTCGACGCGGCGTGTCAGATCCTGCATGCCGAGCGGCGCGATGCCCGCCTCCGACAGCGCCTGCAGAGCGCGCAGGGTCAGGCCCGGCGCCGTCAGGTTGCGGCCGATCACCGAGACGATGGCGACGCGCTCGATCTCGATCTCGGAGGCAGGGAAGCGCTCCGCCAGATCGCGCTCGACGCGCTTCAGCGACTTCATCGAACCGTCGATGAAATGGGTGATCGTGTTGGCGTTGCAGGTCTTGGTGACGATCCGCATCTTGTGGCGCGTCAGCACTTCCAGGATCGCCGCGTCGTAGCCCTTCACACCGACCATGTCCTGCTCGAAGAACTGCAGGGCGAAGACGCCGCGCAGGCCGGCGATCATGTCGACCCGCGGCTTCGGCGCGCCGCGCTCGTCGAGGATCAGCGTGCCCGAATCCTGCGGCCGGAAGGCATTGCGCACCCGCAGCGGGATGCCGGCCTGGCGCAGGCCCTTGGCGGCGCGGGGATGGATCGCCTCCATGCCCATGTTGGAGAGCTGGTCGGCCACATCGTAGTTGGTGCGGCCGATGACGCGGACCTTGTCGAGGCCGACCGTCTTCGGATCGGCGCTGCAGAGGTGGAACTCCTTGTGGATCACCGCCTCGCGGGCCTCGGTCAGCGCCGCCACGCGGGCGAAGGTCACCTCGGTGTAGCCGCGGTCGTGGCTCTTCACCAGCGACTCCTTGCACTGGGCATAGCCCGGCAGGATCGGCATCTCGGTGGCGAAGTCGACGTCTTCGAGCGCCGTGCAGATGCGTTCGTCGAGCGACGGCTGGCTGTCGTCGCGCCAGCCCGTCAAATCGACGAAGCGGGCGTTGACGCCGCGGTTGCGCAGAAGGAGCGCCGTGACCATCGCCGAATGGGCCTCGCCGAGCGCCGAGACCATCTCGCGGACGGTCATCAGGTGCTCTTCGAGACGGAACTGGCCGAAGGAGCAGAGACGGCTCAGATCGATCAGGCAGCTGCGGACCCCCTCGATCCGCTCGCGCACGAAATCGTCCGCGGCCCGGCGGTCGCCGGTGTCGTCCAGGACCTTGGCGTTTATCGCCTGCATGTCGCGGCCGACGGCGGTCAGCGCGTCGCCCCAGGCCCATTCGGAATCGGTGCTGGCGAACAGCGCGTGCACGCCCGGCTCGCCGGTCTTCTTATGCTCGAGCAGCTTGTCGGTGATGCCGCCATAGGCGGAGACGACGAAAATCCGGTTGTAGAGATCGTCCCCCTTGCGGCTGCCGATCAGAACGTTCTCCAGCAATTCCTCATGCCGAAGCATGGATGTTCCGCCGATTTTCTCGACTGTATGGTTGGTCATGGGTCTCTCTCCGGGCAATGCCTGGGATGCGTGTGCCGGGTGGGACGGGCCTTTGGCCGCATCGCGGTTCGGCTTGTGGCCCCGCGCCGGCTGGCCGCCAGCGCGCAGGGCTCTGAACGGATCGGGCGGCGCAAGGCCGCCCGGATCGCAGGTCCTAGATCGCCTCGCCTTCGAGAGCGTAGGCGCCGGTCTCGTCGTGCACTTCCTTGCCGTTCAGCGGCGGATTGAACACGCAGGCCACCGACATCTCGGTCTTCGGCCGGACGATGTGCCGGTCGTGCTTGTCGAGGACGTACATCACGCCCGGACGCAGGTCGTGAACCTCGCCGGTCGCCTTGTCCTCGATCGTGCCTTCGCCGGACACCACGTAAACCGACTCATAGTGGTTCTTGTAATGGAAGTGGTTCTCACCACCGGCGTAGAGCGTGGTGATGTGGAACGAGAAGCCGACATTGTCGGACTTCAGGAGAAGGCGGGTGGAATCCCACCCTTCCGACTTGACGAGGCGTTCGGTCTTGCGGGCTTCTGCGAGATCTCTGACGATCATGTGGATACTCCAATTCGATGAAATGTGCGGGGTGGTGGTGTCTGCAGCCTATTCGGCTGCGACACGCGCCGGCGCACGAAGAACGGTCTCGAAGGCCTCGGCGACGATATCGAGGCCCCGGGCGAAGGTCTCATCGGAAATCGTCAGCGGTGCCAGCACCTTGACGATCTCGTCGGACGAACCGGCGGTCTCGATCACGAGACCACGCTCGAAGGCGGCGGCACAGATCTCGGCGGCCTTGTCGCCGGACCCGGTGTCGATGCCGCGCATCATGCCGCGACCCTTGACCCGGAAGCCGTAGCTCTCGGCGATGGCGCCGAGGCGCTGGTTCAGATAGTCGGCCTTGCGGCGAATATCCTTGGCGAAGGCATCGTCGGCCCAGAACTTCTCCAGGGCGGCGCGGGCTGTCACGAAGGCATGGTTGTTGCCGCGGAACGTGCCGTTGTGCTCGGCCGGGGTGAAGACGTCGTATTCCGGCTTCACCAGAACCATCGACATCGGCAGGCCGAAGCCCGACAGCGACTTCGCCATGGTGATGATGTCCGGCTGGATGCCGGCGAACTCGAAGGCGAAGAAGTCACCGCTACGGCCGCAACCGGCCTGGATGTCGTCGATGATCAGCAGCGCGCCGTGCTTCTTGGCGATCGCGCTGAGGCGCTGCAGGAACTCCTTCGACGCAACGTTGAGGCCGCCTTCGCCCTGGATGCACTCCAGGAGGATCGCCGCGGGGGCGTCGATGCCGCTCGACGTATCGCCGAGCATGTCGTCGAGCATCTGGGCGCTGTCGACGCCTTCGCCATGGAAGCCGTCATAGGCCATGCGGGTGACGCCGGTGAGCTGGCTGCGCGAGCCGGCCCGCTGGGAGCCGTTGCCGGTGGCGGCAAGCGCACCGGTGGTGACGCCGTGATAGCCATTGGTGAAGGCGATGACGTTCTCGCGGCCGGTGGCCTTGCGGGCGAGCTTCAGGGCCGCCTCGACGGCGTTGGCGCCGGTCGGGCCCTGGAACATCATGCGATGGTCCATGCCGCGCGGCTTCAGGATGCGCTCGCTGAACGAGATCAGGAAGGCTTCCTTGGCCTCGGTGAACATGTCGAGGCCGTGGGTCACGCCATCCGACATGATGTAGTCGACCAGCGCGGACTTCATGTCCGGGTCGTTATGGCCGTAGTTCAGCGACGCGCAGCCGGCGAGGAAGTCGATATATTCGCGGCCCTCGATGTCGGTCAGCGTGGCGTTCTGCGCCTTCCTGAAGACCGTCGGGAAGCTGCGGCAATAGCTGCGGACCTCGGATTCGAGGCGTGCAAAGGTGGCGGCGCCCGTCGTGGCGGGCGTTTCGGTGTGGTTCAGCATGTGTCAATCCGTGTTGTTACGAACGGAGCCCGCGGCACAGCGGGCATCAACGTTCTGTCCAGGTTCCGGTCGCGCCCGCAGTCTGCTGCGGGGGCTGGCTGTCAGGCAGCCTGTGCCGTCTGTTCCGGCATGTCGTCGGTCTCGGCGGCGCTCGCATCGATCGGCGCGATCGTCAGCATGTGCTCGCTGTCGTGATCGCCCGAGAAGTGCTCGTCGCCGCACAGCCAGACCTTGTCGGTGATCTTGGCATCGAACTCGTCGGCGACGCCCTCGAACATGCGCCAGGAGGACTTGTTGTCCGGCGTGATCGTGGTCTTCAGGCGCTCGACACCCTCGCAGGACTCGCTGGTGAGCAGGTTGGCGATCAGGCGGCGTGCCAGACGACGGCCACGGGCCGCTTCGGCCACGGCAACCTGCCAGACGAACAGGGCCTCCGGCTCTTCCGGCGGACGGTAGGCGGAGACCCAGCCGACGATCTCGCCATCCAGCTCGGCCAGCATGCAGGTGCTGGCGAAGTGGGTGCACTGCAGGAAGTTGCAGTACAGCGAATTGTCGTCCAGCGCCTCGCAGGAGTCGATCAGGTCGTGCACCGCCTGCCCATCCTCACGGACGGGATGGCGGAACGTCAAAGGGCTAGAAACGCTGGCCAATTGGGGACGGTGACCTTTATCGGACTTCTGCATGGGCGCGCCTCGTGCGTTATTTCGTTGAGGCGGAATATTTATACGGTCGAAGCGATAGTCAACCGCCGCGGCTCGCTCGCGGGCGATCTGCGCGGGGATTCGGCACCCGCGTCATCAAGGGTTCATCGCGTTATATCAGTGGTTTGAGCACCTTCCGACAGGGCTCGGAAAAAATATTGATGACGGAATGGGCGGCCGGAGGTCATTTGCTGGTCAAATGATTTCTGCCCCAACCCCAAAGAATCGGTTTGATCGTCGAAGGATCCCTCGCTTATATGGCGCCGCCGCCAGGATGCGGCAGAGGCAAAGGGCCTCGCGGACGATCTCATCGGGGTAAAGCGGAACATGGAGGATCGGGGACGGCAGGCGTTGATCGCCCTCAGGCGGATCATTCGCGCCATGGAATTCAGTGCGCGGCGGCTGGCCAAGGAAACCGGCCTGACCAGCTCGCAATTGACGGTGCTGCGGATCCTCAGCCAGGGCGAGATGACGCCCAGCGCCATCGCCGCGCAGATCGGCCTGACGCAGGCCACGGTGACGACGCTGATCGACCGGCTGGTCGAGCGCAAGCTGGTGCAGCGCCGCCGCGGCGAGAGCGACCGGCGGCATATCTGGATCGACCTGACCGAAGAAGGCCACGCCATGCTCGCCAGCATGCCGCCCGATCTCCAGGTCAGCTTCCAGAGCGAGTTCGACCGCATGAAGGACTGGGAGCAGGCGATGGTGGTCGCCAGCCTCGAGCGGATCGCGGGGCTCCTGAACGCCGAGCGCATCGACGCCGGTCCGGTGCTCGAGTTCGGCGAGATCGCGACACCCCGGCCTTAGGCCACGCGGCGGTCGCGGGCCGCCATCCGATTGTGTTGTTGCGACGAGGTACCAACGAAAAAGGGCGACCACCGGGGTCGCCCTTTTTCGTTCCGGTCCTCGCCGGGCCAACTATGCGGCTCGGCTTCTCCGTCGTCAGCGCGTGACGATCTCCGGGCCCATCAGGCTGTAGGGCAGGAAGGTCGAGAGCGCCGGCACGTAGGTCACTAGGATCAGGAAGAGGAACAGCACGCCCACGAAGGGCAGTGCGGCCTTCACCACCTGGACGAGGCTCATGCCGGTGATGCCGGAGGTCACGAACAGGTTGAGCCCGATCGGCGGCGTGATCATGCCGATCTCCATGTTCACCACCATGATGATGCCGAGATGCACCGGGTCGACGCCGAGCTCCATGGCGATCGGGAACACGACCGGCGCGACGATCAGCAGGAGGCCCGAAGGCTCCATGAACTGCCCGCCGATCAACAGCAGGATGTTCACGGCGATCAGGAATGTGAACCAGTCGAAGCCGGCGCCCAGCATCATGTCGGTGATCGCCTGCGGAATGCGCTCGGCGGTCAGGACATGGGCAAAGAGCAGCGCGTTGACGATGATGAACATCAGCATCACCGTGGTGCGCGACGCCTCCACCATGACCTTGCGCGTGTCCTCGTTGAAGAAGGCGCGTCCGATATTGCGGAACGAGAGCGCGAGGTTGCGGCCCCAGACCGGCAGGCCGGCGCCCAGATGGCCGAGGACGCCCGTCACGCCGGTCCGCTCGCCCCGCCACAGCGTGTAGGCGATGACGAGGATCAGCGAGATGATGCCGCCGACCGTGGCGCGCTCGGCAAAGCTCATCGAGGCCCCGCCAGGCGCGTCGGTGGCGAAGAAGGATAGGATCATCCAGACGAAGAAGAAGGCGACGCCATAGACCAGTCCCGAGAAGCCGACGCGGGCCTTGCGGCTGTCGGTGGGCAGCACCCAGGGAATGCCCTTCATCGGCCCCATGTCGCGATAGACGAAGATGGCGACGAAGAAGGCGTAGACGGCGGCGACCGCGGCCGCCTCGGTCGGCGTGAAGACGCCGCCATAGATGCCGCCGAGAATGATGACGATCAGGAACAGGCCCCAGCCGGCATCCTTGCCGTGATGGATGATGTTGCCGAAGCCGTGCCAGGGCTCCGCCGGCAGGTTCTTGATCCGCGCCATGACGTAGATGGCGATCATCAGCATCAGGCCGGCGACGGCGCCGGGAATGACACCGGCGAGGAACATGCGGCCGACCGAGACGTCGGTGGCGGCCGAATAGACCACCATGACGATCGAGGGCGGAATCAGAATGCCGAGCGTGCCGGCATTGGCGATGATGCCGGCGGCGAAGTCCTTGCTGTAGCCGACCTTCTGCATGCCGGCGATGGCGATGGTGCCGATCGCGACCACGGTGGCCGGGGACGAGCCCGACAGCGCGGCAAACAGCATGCAGGCCAGCACCGAGGCCATGGCGAGGCCGCCGCGGAAATGACCCACGGTGGCAATAGCGAAGTTGATCAGGCGCCGGGCGACGCCGCCGGTCGACATGAAAGCCGAGGCCAGGATGAAGAAGGGGATCGCCAGGAGGGTGTAGTTCTGGGACGCGGTGAACAGCTGCAACGCGACCGAAGACATGGAGTCGGTCGAGAAGAAGGCGATCAGGATCACCGACGACAGGCCGAGCGAGATCGCCACCGGCACGCCGAGGAACAGCAGGCTCAGGACGAGGATGAAGAGAAGGGTGGTTTCCATCCGTCGTCAGTCCTTCAGGAGGTCTTTGTTTTCCGCCACGAGGTCTTCCGCCTCGTGTCCGGCGATGATCAGTTCACGCTCACCGTTCCAGATCATCACCAGCCCCTGCAGGGCGCGGAAGGCCAGAAGGGCGAGGCCGATCGGCAGGATCAGATAGGCGATCCAGCGCTGCACCCGCTCCTGCATGCCGAAGGCCTCCTGGATGAAGACCGGATAGCGCAGATCGTCGAGGCCCAGCCCGATGTCGAAGAAGCGCTTCCAGTAGAAGATCGCGCCGCCGGAGGAATTGGCGCCGAAGACCGACAGCCAGTCGGCCGACAGCAGCATGATCGCATAGAGCGCCGTGCAGAAGGCGCCGAACAGGGCCACGGCGCGGAACAGCGGCTTGGGGAAGGTGCGGATCAGCGCGTCGACGCCGAGATGGATGCCCTGCTTCAGGCCGTAGCTCATGCCGAACAGGATCATCCAGGCAAACAGGATGCGGGTCAGTTCCAGCGCGCCGGTCCAGCCGCTGTTGAAGCCGTAGCGGGCGACGACCTGCGAGAAGGAAACGAGGGTGATCGCCGCGAGGATAGTGGCGAGAATGTTCTCCTCGATGCGGGTGACCCGGTCGGGCCAGCGCCGTTCGACGAAGAACAGGAGGACGATGAGCGCCAGAATGGCGAGAAATGGCCAGTACGCGCTCATGAATCTCCTCCCGAAACGGCCGGTGGCGGCCATGCTGTCCAGTCGACGGTGGCGGCTACTATATCGGACCGCAAAGGGGAAGAGACCCGCCGTCGATACCGTGCATTATTGCGTGGATCGCCTTAAAATCCGGGGCGTCAGCCGGACCTGTGGGGGGCGACCGGGCGCCGATGGGCGCCCGGTCGCTGGTCAGGCGATCAGTTGGCCGGGTTCGAGGCCTGCGCGGCGTCGATCACGTCCTGGCCGACGTCGTCGCGGAAGCGATCCCAGACCGGCTTCATGGTGGAGACCCACTGCTCGCGCTGCTCGTCCGAGAGCTCGCGGATGGTGGAGCCGCTGTCGAGAATGTTCTGACGGTTCTTCGCCTCGGTGTCGGCGACGGCGTCATTGGCGGCCTTGGTCGTCTCGTTGACGATGGTCAGGAACTGGTCGCGAACCTCCGGCTCCAGGCCGTCCAGCCATTCGGTGGAGGTGACGAGCAGATAGGCGAGGGCGGCGTGGTTGGTCTCGGTGATGCCGTCCTGCACCTCGAAGAACTTCTGGGTGTAGATGTTCGACCAGGAGTTCTCCTGCCCGTCCACGACGCCGGTCTGCAGCGCCTGATAAACTTCCGAGAAGGCCAGCTTCTGGGCCGAGGCGCCCATGGCGCTGATCATCGCCTCGGCGACGTCGGAGGTCTGGATGCGGAACTTCAGGCCGTCGGCGTCGCTCGGCACTTCCAGCGGCTTGTTGGCCGAGAACTGCTTCATGCCCGACAGCCAGTAGCCGAGGCCGGTATAGCCGACGTCTTCCATGACGGTCAGCAGTTCCTTGCCGGTGTCGGAGTTGTTGAAGGTCTGGACGGCCGACAGGTCGGAGAACAGGAACGGCAGATCGTAGAGGCGGTACTTCTTGGTGTAGGCCTCGAATTTCGACAGCGACGGCGCGGCAAGCTGCACGTCGCCGAGCAGCAGCGCTTCCAGCACCTTGTCGTCGTCGAACAGGGTGGAGTTCGGGAAGACCTCCATGCAGGCGGTGCCGTTCATCTCCTCGTTGACGCGGTTGGCCAGCATGGTGGCGGCGTCACCCTTGGGATGACCGGTCGCGGCAACGACATGCGCGAACTTGATGACCATTTCGCCATCGTCGCAGCCTGCCGACTGCGCCATGGCGGCAGAGGCCGTCAGGCCGAGAGCGAGGGAGGAGACGGCGCCCAGAAGCAGATTCTTCATCGTGGAAACTCCGGTGTGGTCCAGATCGGACCCGAGTGTAACGAGCGATGCGACCGCCGGGGCGGCACGCATCCATTGTCGCAAGTCGGGTGGGATTTCGGCCGGATCGCGTCACCCGGCCGCCGCGTCGCGACGCTGGCCGAGGCAGCGTGTGTCTCCCGGCAACGGCCTCCCACCGTTGCAATGAGCAGAGGGAAGCAAATGGGACCGGGCTTGGCAAGCACCGCCATGGTAGCATCCCTGGATTGCAGGGGAGAGCTGCGCTGGCGGGCGCGAAAACGCCTAGCCGGCGGAGCCGAACGCCTTGAAGGCGACGGTGGTGAAGGTGTCGGCAACACCATCGAGCACCTGCAGCTTTTCCGTGACGAAGTGGCCGAGGTCGCGACCGTCGTCGAGATAGAACTTGGCGATCAGGTCGTAATGGCCGGAGGTCGAATAGACCTCCGACATTTCCTCGACCGATTCCTGGAGATCGTTGGCGACCGTATAGGCGGCGCCCGGCCGGCATTTGAACTGGACGAAGATGGTCTGCATCGCTTGTCTCCGGCGGTTGCTGTCGCGGCTCAGAAGAAGGCCTGGAGGCCGGTCTGGGCCTTGCCGAGGATCAGCGCATGGACGTCGTGCGTGCCCTCGTAGGTGTTGACGGTCTCCAGGTTCTGGGCGTGGCGCATGACATGGTACTCGCCCATGATGCCGTTGCCGCCATGCATGTCGCGGGCGGTGCGGGCGATGTCCAGCGCCTTGCCGCAATTGTTGCGCTTGACCAGGCTGATCATCTCCGGCGCCATGGCGCC
>NZ_ATXK01000005.1 GCF_000421645.1 Aurantimonas coralicida DSM 14790
CGCCATGGACGGCGCGGCGTTCGACGTCTACGTGCGCACGCAACTGGCGCCATGTCTCGAACCCGGCGATGTCGTCATTCTGGACAACCTGAACGTACACAAGAGCCCAAGAGCCGCGCAGGCCATCGCCGAGCGGGGCGCCTGGCTCTTGTTCCTGCCGAAATACTCCCCCGACCTCAATCCGATAGAAATGGCATTCTCAAAGCTGAAGACGCTGCTTCGAAAGGCGGCCGCCCGAACCTTGGATGATCTCTGGC
The DNA here is from genome assembly GCF_000421645.1 of Aurantimonas coralicida DSM 14790. GTDB lineage: Bacteria > Pseudomonadota > Alphaproteobacteria > Rhizobiales > Rhizobiaceae > Aurantimonas > Aurantimonas coralicida. The sequence continues at coordinate 258 of NZ_ATXK01000005.1, forward strand.
GCGCTGTCGGCGATATCTGCGCCCTCTTCACACCCGACGAATGCTGGAATTACTTCAAAGCTGCAGGCTGCGTTGCAGATTAATCGCCCGACGCTCTAGAAGGGCCGACAGGACGCAGACCGACGGCGGCGCCCGGTCGCCTCGCCCGTCATTCCCGCCGTGCCCCGCCCGAACGTCTCCCCGCCGCCCATCCATCCCGGACCCGCCATGACCGAACACGCCTTCATCCTCACCCTGTCCTGCAGCGACCAGCCGGGCATCGTCGCCGCGGTGACGACCGAACTGGCCGATGCCGGCGCCAACATCGCGGAAAGCGCCCAGTTCTGGGATCGCCAGACGGGCCGGTTCTTCCTGCGGATCGCCTTCACGGCGCCGGCGAGTGCCAGCCGCGACGCCCTCGAGCGCCAGCTCGCACCGGTGGCCGCGCGGTTCGACATGAAGCTCGCCATCACCGACGAGGCGCGGGTGCCGAAGATCATCCTGATGGTATCGAAATTCGACCACGCGCTGCTGCACCTGCTCTACCAGATCCGGGTCGGCTGGCTGCGAGCCGAAGTGGTCGCCATCGTCTCCAACCACGAGGATTCGCGCCGCACGGCCGACCACGAGGGCGTGCCGTTCCACCATTGGCCGGTGACCCGCGAGACCAAGGCCGAACAGGAGGAACGGGTCCTGAAGCTGGTGCGCGACAGCGATGCCGACCTGGTCGTCCTCGCCCGCTACATGCAGGTTCTTTCGGACAATCTCTCGCGCCGCCTGTCGGGGAAGGTGATCAACATCCATCACTCCTTCCTGCCCAGCTTCAAGGGCGCCAAGCCCTACCACCAGGCCCATGAGCGGGGCGTCAAGCTGATCGGCGCCACTGCGCATTACGTCACCGCCGACCTCGACGAGGGCCCGATCATCGAGCAGGAGACCGAGCGGGTCAGCCATGCCATGTCGCCCGACGATTTCGTCGCCGTCGGCCGGGACGTGGAAAGCCGGGTGCTGGCCCGGGCAGTGAAGATGCATCTGGAACGCCGGGTGATGATCAACGACCACCGCACGGTGGTCTTCCGCTGATCTGAGCGCCCGCCCCGCCTCAGGCGGACTCGACTGCCCTTGCCGACGTCGCGTCGTCCGGCTGGAGCGCGAAGACGTCGGCCGGTGAGAAATGCAGATCGACCCGCGCGCCGCGCGCCGGCGGCGGCGTCGTCGGGCGGTTGAAGGTGTCGGCCAGCACCGTGCCGCCGGCGACATTCAGCTTCAGCCGCACCACCGAGCCGAGGAAATGCGCGTCCTCGACCACGCCGACGAGCCGGTTGATCCGGTCCGGCGACGCCTCCAGCCGCATCGCCTCCGGGCGGAGCGCCAGGGTCACCGGCGTACCCGCAGCGCCGGGAGGCGGTTCGGCGAGGATGATCGGGCAGCCCTCGACCATGACCGATCCGTCCGCCGCGACGATCCCCTCGACCCGGCTCAGCGTGCCGACGAACCCCGCGACGAAGCGGCTTTGCGGCCGGTTGTAGATGGCGAAAGGCGCGTCGCACTGTTCGATCCGGCCTTCGCTCATCACCACGATCCGGTCCGACATGGACAGCGCCTCCTCCTGGTCGTGGGTGACGAAGATCGTGGTGATGCCGAGTTCGCGTTGCAGTGCCCGGATCTCCTCGCGCAGCGACAGGCGGATCTTGGCGTCGAGGGCAGACAGGGGCTCGTCGAGCAGCAGCACCCGTGGGCTTGGCGCGAGCGCGCGGGCCAGCGCCACACGCTGCTGCTGGCCGCCAGAGAGCTGATAGGGGTAGCGGTCGCCAAGATGCGGCAGGCCGATCAGCGTGAGCATTTCCTCGACGCGGGCCGAGATCTGCGGCTTCGACCGACCGGCGACCTTCAGCCCGAAGGCGACATTGTCGGCCACCGACAGGTTGGGAAACAGCGCGTAGGCCTGGAACACCATGCCGATCCGTCGCCGGTTGGGCGCCAACGCGGTGACGTCCTCGCCGTCGATGACGATGCGCCCCGCCGAGGGCGTCTCGAAGCCGGCGATCATGCGCAGCATCGTCGTCTTGCCGCAGCCGGACGGGCCGAGGAAGGAGACGAACTCGCCCTTCGCCACCTCGAGGGAGAAGTCGCGCACGACGGTGCTCGGCCCGAAGCTCTTGGACACGTCGTGAATTTCCAGAAAGCTCATCGCGCGGCACGCCTTGCAAGCTTGAACAGGGGACGCCCGGATCGCCGCCGACCCGGCGCGCGGTTGGCGAAGAGCTGCAGGAGACCCATGCAGGCCCAGGTGATGGCAAAGGCGATCATCGCCAGCGCCGCCGGCTCGTAGGCCCGGTTGGCGCCGATCAGGGCGAGATAGGGGCCGAAGGCCGGGCGGTTGAGAAGGCTCGCCAGCACGAACTCCCCGATGACGATGGCGAAGGTCAGGAAGGCGCCGGACAGGACCGCGGCCCGCACATTGGGCAGGATCACCCGGAACAGGATCGTCGCGCGCTTCGCCCCGAGGCTTTCGGCTGCCTCGGTCAGGGTGCGGATGTCGATCGCCGCCATGCCGGTGTCCACGGCCCGGAACATGTAGGGCAGCGACAGGACCACGTAGCCGAAGACCAGGAGGAGGTTGGTTCCGCTCGCACTGTTGGTGAAGGGCAGCCAGGACGAGGAATTGTAGAGCCGGATATAGCCGAAGACGAGGACGATGGGCGGGATCACCAGCGGCAGCAGGGTGATGAACTCCACCAGCGGCCGCAGCTTCGCGAAGCGCAGGCGAACCCAGTAGGCCGTCGGCACGACGAGCAGCGCGCCGAGCACGATGGTGGCCAGGGCCGCGATGACGGAGAAGCTGAAGGTCGTGCGGAACTGCGGGTCGGCGAAGACCACCCGGTACGCCTCGAAGCTCCAGATGCCGCGCAGCATCGACAGCGAGAACTCGAAGGTCGCGACCAGCGGCAGGACGAAATAGAGGGCGCCGAGGAGGACGATCACGGCCGGTCCGATGCGCGAGGCCGTCATCGCTGCCACCGTTCGGCGCGCGAGCGCAGCCACAGATAGAGAAGGTTGGAGCAGCCGGTGATGACGATCATGCCGAAGGCCAGCGCGTAGCCGAGATTGGGATTGTAGAGAACGTCGCCGCGGATCTGCGCATAGAGCAGGATCGGCACGATGTTCAGCGACGATCCGGTCAGCGCATAGGCGGTGGCGATGGCGCCGAAGGAATTGGCGAAGAGCAGGAGGAAGCAGCCGAGGATCGACGGGGCCAGCACCGGCAGCGCCACCATGCGCCAGTATTGCCAGCGGGTTGCCCCGAGGATCGACGCAGCCTCGCGCCATTCGCCCTTCAGCCCGTCGAGGGCCGGCGTGACGATGAGCACCATCAGCGGAATCTGGAAGTAGAGATAGGTGATCGTCAGCCCCCAGAAGGACAGGAGGTTGAAGCCGAGAGCGTAGATGTTGACGCCCGCCGCCTCCTTCAGGAACAGCGTCACCAGTCCGAGCCTGCCGAGGGTGGCCAGGAAGGCGAACGCCAGCGGAATGCCGGCGAAGTTCGAGGCGACGCCCGAGAAGGTGACCACGGTGGGCCGAATCCAGGCCGGCAGCCGGCCGTGGACGATGGCGTGGGCGAGGAAGAAGCCGATCAGCGCGCCCAGCGCCGCCGAGGCGAGGCTGACCTGGATCGAGATGGCGTAGGCCGCCATGATCTGGGGCGTGAACAGGCCGAGAATGTTGCCGAAGGTGAAGGCGCCGCTGCGATCCTGGAAGGCGCCGGCGACGAGGTAGAGCGTCGGCCCGATCAGGAACAGGATGGCGAAGCCGAAGAAGGGCGCGAGGCCCAGCCAGGCGAAGGAACGCGAAGGCCGGCGCGACGGCGCCGCGCCCGTTCTGCCGTGGGCGGCCCCAGCCGTGGCTGCGTCGATGGCTGCGCCCATGATCCCCCGCTGCTGACAAATCCGGACGGAAGGGGCGGCAAACGGGCCGCCCCTTCCGAACTCGCTGTATTGTTACTGGACGGTCGCGCCGACGACGCTGTCCCACTTGGCGGCGATCTCGGCCTTGGCGGCGTTCTGATCGTCGAGGGTCGGGAACACGGCCTTCTCGTAGGCTTCGGCCGGCGGCAGCTTGTCGAGCAGGTCCTGCGGGATCTTGCCGGCCTTCGACATGGCGTTGAAGCGGATCGGGTGGCAGTAGCCCTTCAGCCAGGTCAGCTGGCCCTCGTCGGAATACAGATACTCCATCCACAGCTTGGCGGCGTTCGGATGCGGCGCGTAGGCGCTGATCGCCTGCACATAGACGCCGGCGACGACGCCGTCGGACGGCACCACGACCTCGATCGGCGGGTTGCCGTTGAGATTGTCGCGCATCGACAGGAGGTTGTAGTCCCAGTTCATCGCGACCGGCGTGGTGCCCTGGGCGATCGGGGCCGCCTCGGCGTCGACGGTCACGAAATTACCGGCTTCGTTGAGTTCCTTGAAGAACTCGAGACCGGCTGTCGCGGCCTCCATGCCGGTCTTGCCGCCCCGGGCGATGCCGGCTGCATAGAGCGACATGATGGCGTTGTTGGCGCTGCGCGGATCACCGGCAAGGGCGACCGAATTGGCGTAGTCGGACTTGAGGAGATCCTCGAAGCTCTGCGGCGCGGTGTCGATGACGTCCTTGTTGATGCCGAAGGCCAGCACGCCGTAATAATCGCCGTACCAGTAACCGTCAGCATCCTTGGCGTCGTCCGGAATCTCGTCCCAGGTCGCGACCTTGTAGGGCATCAGCAGGTCTTCGGCCTTGGCAGACGGGCCGAATGACAGGCCGACATCGATGACGTCGGGCGCCTGCGGGCCGGCGTTGCCCTTGTTGGCCTTGATCGCCTCGATCTCGTCGCCGGACCCGGCATTCGGGTTCAGCTCGTTGATCTCGATGCCGTATTTGGCCTTGAAGCCCTCGATCATCTCGCCGTAATTGCACCAGTCGTGCGGCAGCGCGATCGTGGTGAGCTGGCCTTCCTTCTTGGCGGCCGCCACGAGATCGTCCATCGACATCTCGCCGGACTGGGCGAAGGCGAGGCTGGTGGACAGCGACAGGACCGTCGCCAGTGCCGTCGTGGACATGCGGGAAATCTTCATGGGTCACCCTCTGGGGAGCCGCGGCCATTGACGGCGCGGGCGAAAAACCGGATTGCGCCTCCGTTGCGGGGAAGCGCCAGTCCGGTAGCACCGGCCCATGACAGTTGCGTGTCGCATGCATCGCCAGGGCCACTGGCGCACAGGGCTTGCCGGTGTCATCAAGCGGACAGGCGCAGGCGCTAGAAGCGGCCGCGATCCGCGCCGGTCCCCGCTGTCGCCGCAACCTTCGGGTGCCGTGCGACACCTCCGCAGGGTGGCCGGATCGAAATGCCGCTTATATCCCCCGCGGACCCACCCTCTCCCGCGACCAAGCCGAGCGCGAGCGTCGCCGACCGACATGCCCTTCCGCTGCCCTCCAGTCCCAGGACCCTGACCATGCGCGCCGCGATCTATTTCACGCCCCCCGCCGGCGCGCCGCTGACCCGCACCGCCGCCGAATGGCTGGGCCGCAGCGCCTTCGACGGCGAGCCGACCCGAGACCCCGATCCGGCCGTTGATCCGCTCGTCGCCTCACCGGCGCGCTACGGCTTTCATGCGACCATGCGCGCGCCGTTCCGGCTTGCCGAGGGCGTCGATCTGTCCGAAGTGGATGCCCGGCTGGCGGCCTTCTGCGCCTCGCGCGACCCGGTGCGGATCGCAGAGCTGGTGCTGGCGAGGCTCGGGCCGTTCTTCGCGCTGGTGCCCGAGACCGCGCCGCCGGCTCTCGGCGAACTGGAATCGGCCGTCGTCCGCAGCTTCGAGCCGCTGCGCGCCCCCGCCACGGCCGAGGAGATCGCGCGCCGCAAGCCGCACAAGCTGACCGAACGCCAGCGCGACTATCTGGAGAAATGGGGCTATCCTCACGTCTTCGAGGAATTCCGCTTCCACATGACCCTGACCGGCAAGGTTCCGGCCGCCGAGCGCAAGCCGGTCGAAGCGCGGCTGCGCGACAGATTCGCCCCATTCGATGGCGCCCCGCTTGCCATCGACCATCTGGCTCTCTTCATGGAGCCGGAGCCGGGCGCACCGTTCCGCGTCCATTCGGTCCATCCGTTCCGCCGCCCTTCGGAAGAAGCCTGACATGCCCGACGAGACCATCCTCACCAATGCCCGCATCGTCACGCCGGAGGCGGTGATCGACGGCCATGTGGTCCTGCGCGACGGCGTGATCGCCGGCTTCGACGAAGGCCCCGCCAGCGGCGAGGACATGGGCGGCGACATCCTCATCCCGGGCCTCGTCGAGCTGCACACCGACCATATCGAGGGCCATTTCAATCCGCGGCCGCGGGTGATGTGGAACAAGATGGCCGCCATCCAGGCGCACGACAACCAGATCGCCGGCTCCGGCATCACGACCGTCTTCGACGCGCTCAGGGTCGGCACCGAGGAGAACGGCACGCTGACCGCCGACGACATGGCGGAGATGGGCCGGACCATCGACCGCGCCGTCGCCGAGGGGCGGGTGCGGGCCGACCACTACATCCATCTGCGCTGCGAGGTCTCGGCGGCGGACGTGGTCGAGGGCTTCGACAAGATCGCCGCCAATCCGCGGCTGAAGCTCGTGTCGCTGATGGATCATGCGCCCGGCCAGCGCCAGTTCGCCGACATGGACGCCTATCGCGCCTATTTCCAGAAGAAGCTGAACCTGTCGGATGCCGATTTCGACGCCTTCAGCGCCCGCCGGCTTGCCGAATCCGAGCGCCACGCGCCGCCTGCCCGGCGTGCCATCGCGGGCGTCTGCCGCGAGCGCGGCATCGCTGTCGCCTCCCATGACGACGCCACCGCGGCCCATGTCGCCGAAGCCATCGAACTGGGCACCCGCATCGCCGAGTTCCCGACGACGGTCGAGGCGGCCGCCGCTTCGCGCGAGGCCGGGCTGCACGTCCTGATGGGCGCGCCCAATATCGTGCGCGGCGGATCGCATTCCGGCAATGTCTCGGCGATCGAGCTCCTGCGCCGGGGCACCCTCGACATCCTGTCCTCGGACTATGTTCCCTTCTCCATGTTGCAGGCGGTGTTCGCTTTGGCCGAGAGCGGCGAATGCGACCTGCCGGCGGCGATCCGGCTGGTCACCGCCAATCCGGCCGCCGCCGTCGGCCTCGCGGATCGCGGCGCCATCGTCCAAGGGCTGCGCGGCGATCTGGTGCGGGTTTCCACCAGCGCCGGCGATCCGCCGGTGGTGCGCGCGGTCTGGCGGGAGGGCCGGCGTGTCGCCTGATCCCAGCCGCAGCGCAGGCGGAACGGCCCCGAGCGGCCCCGGCCTGTTCGTCGCCGTGGTCGGCCCGAGCGGCGCCGGCAAGGACACGCTGCTGGCGCTGGCGGCGGAAGATCTGGCGAAGACACCCGGCATCGTCTTTGCCCGGCGGATCGTGACCCGGGACGCCATCGCGGCGATCGAGGATCACGACGTGATGAGCCCCGCCGATTTCGCCGCGGCGGAGGCGTCCGGGGCGTTCTGCCTGTCGTGGCGGGCCCACGGCCTCGCCTATGGTTTGCCGGCGTATCTGACGACCGCGCTGACGGACGGAACCATCGTCGTCGCCAATGTCTCGCGCCGGGTCCTCGCCCAGGCCGCAGAGCGCTTCGCACGGCTCGCCATCGTCGAGATCACCGCGCCGCCGGCCGTGCTGGTCGCCCGCATCGCCGCGCGCGGCCGCGAAACGCCGGAGGAGATCTCCGCCCGCATCGCCCGGCAGGTGCAGCTGACCGTGCCGCCCAGCGCCGAGGCGCATCATCGCATCGTCAATGACGGCAGCCCGCAGGACGGCCGCCGCAAGCTCCTCGAGATCCTGCGCGCCGCAAGCTGACCGTCCTCGCAGGCCGAGGCTCGACAGGGGCGGCCGGCCAAGTCATCTTCGGCCCCGATTTGCGGCGGCGCGCGTCCGCCGCGCTGCGGCTGCCGAGCCGCCAAGAGGACAATCCGGGCCCGACACCATGCGCGACGCCGACATATCCGTCAGCCTCTATTCGAACATCGCCTGCCGGCTCGGCGAGGGGCCGACCTACGATCCGGCGACGGACACTGCCTTCTGGTTCGACATCGAGGGCCGGATGCTGCTCGAAAAGCGCGGCGATGCGGCCGAGGCGACGGCGCATCCGCTGCCGGTGATGGCCAGCGCGCTGGCGGTGATCGACGGCGACAGGCAGATGATCGCCGCCGAGGACGGGCTGTATATCCGGGAGACCGCCACCGGCCACCTGTCCCTGCACACACAGCTCGAAGCCGACAATCCGGTCACCCGCTCCAATGACGGCCGCGTCCATCCCTCCGGCGCGCTGTGGATCGGCACCATGGGCAAGCACGCCGAGCCGCAGGCCGGGGCGATCTACTGGTATCGCGCCGGCGAGCTGAAACGTCTCTATGCCGGGATCGGCATTCCGAACTCGATCTGCTTTTCGCCCGACGGCGCCATCGCCTATTTCGTCGACACGCAGGCAAACCGCCTGATGCGCGTCGCGGTCGATCCGGCCAGCGGCCTGCCGGTCGCCGACCCGGTGCTCTTCCACGATCATTCCGGCGGCGACGGCGGCCTCGACGGTTCGGTCTGCGACGCCGACGGCACGCTCTGGAATGCCCGCTGGGGCGGTGGCAGGCTCGACGCCTATTCGCCGGACGGCGCGCGCGTAAAAAGCATCACGCTCGGGGCGCGGCAGGTCACCTGCCCGTCCTTCGTCGGCCCGAATGCCGACCGGATGATCGTCACCTCGGCCTGGACGGGCCTCGACGAGGCCGGCCGGCGCGCCGATCTCGATGCCGGCAAGACCTTCCTCGTCGATCTGCCGGTGCGCGGCCGGCTCGAACCGAAGCTGGTGCTGTGATGGAAACCGCCTGTTCCGACCGCGAGCCGTGACATGCCGACGCTCCTGAAGAACAACACCTCGCCCTTCGCCCGGATCGCCCATGCCGCGCTGATCGACGCGGCGGTGCCTGATCTGACTGTCCAGATCGCCGACCAGTGGAACGACGATCCGGCGCTGCTGGCCGTCAACAGCGCCGGCCGCGTGCCCTGCCTCGTCCTCGACGACGGCACGGCGATCGCCGAATGCCTGCTGATCGCACGCTACGCCGACGACGTGGGAGAGGCGCCCTCGCCCGGAAACGACGCTCCGCGGGTCCTGTCGATCGCTGGCCTGGCACTGGGCGTCTGCGACGCCGCGGTGCAGACGCTGGTCGGTCGCAAGATCGTCAGCGGCGATTTTGCCGTCACGACCTTCGACGCCAGCCCGATTGGCCGCAAGCGCCGCCGCACGATGGTGGACGGGCTGGCCGAACTCGGCGCCCGGATCGACGCGGCGCCCGGCGAACGGCTCGATCTCGCGACCATCGCCGCGGTCACGGCGCTCGACTATGTGGCGCTGCGGTTTCCCGATGCCGACTGGATTCCCGACACGCCGCGGCTGGAAGCCTTGCGCGCGGCAACGGCCGAACGACCGGTGTTTCGCGACACGCGGCCATTTCTATGACGGACTTACTTCCGCTATAGCTCGTTCGCGGGCCGTGCGCGGCCCTCCCATTCCCCTTCGCCGGCATCGCCGGCCATCGCAGCCAGAACGAGGTCTTTCATGTCATCCAACGCGCTCAGGATCGCGGTCATCGCCGGCGACGGCATCGGCAAGGAAGTCGTGCCGGAAGGCCTTCGGGTCCTCGAAGCGGCTGCCGCGAAATTCGACCTGGCGCTGGAATTCGACGAATTCGACTTCGCCTCCTGCGACTATTTCGCCAAGCATGGCGAGATGATGCCGGGCGACTGGAAGGCGCAGATCGGCGGCCATGACGCGATCTATTTCGGTGCCGTCGGCTGGCCCGAGACCGTGCCCGACCACATCTCGCTCTGGGGCTCGCTGCTGAAATTCCGCCGCGAGTTCGACCAGTACGTCAATCTGCGCCCGGTCAAGCTGATGCCCGGCGTCAAGAGCCCGCTGGCCGGCCGCGAGCCGGGCGACATCGACTTCTTCGTGGTGCGCGAGAACACCGAGGGCGAGTACTCCTCGGTCGGCGGCCGGATGTTCGAGGGCACCGACCGCGAATTCGTGCTGCAGGAGACGGTGATGACGCGGACCGGCGTCGACCGCATCCTGCGCTACGCCTTCGATCTCGCCCAGACCCGCGAGAAGAAGCACCTGACCTCGGCGACCAAGTCCAACGGCATCTCGATCAGCATGCCCTATTGGGACGAGCGGGTGGAGGAGATGGCGAAATCCTATCCCGACATCGCCTGGGACAAGTACCATATCGACATCCTGACCGCCCATTTCGTGCTGAATCCGGACCGGTTCGATGTCGTCGTCGCCTCGAACCTGTTCGGTGACATTCTCTCCGATCTCGGCCCGGCCTGCACCGGCACCATCGGCATCGCGCCGTCGGGCAATATCAATCCCGAGCGCGACTTCCCCTCGCTGTTCGAGCCGGTCCATGGCTCGGCGCCGGACATTGCCGGCAAGGGCGTCGCCAATCCGGTCGGCCAGATCTGGGCCGGCGCGATGATGCTCGACCATCTCGGCCATAAGGACGCCGGTGCGGCGATCGTTCGGGCGATCGAGACCGTGCTGGCCGAAGACAAGCTGCGCACCGGCGATCTCGGCGGCCCGCTCGGCACGGTCGATTGTGGCAAGGCCATCGCCGACGCGCTCGGCTGAGACCACGCATGAAAACGGCCGGCCCCGAAGGGCCGGCCGCATGGCGTTCGTCAGGAGATGGCAGGATCAGCCGCGGTCGGGGCGCTGCTCGCCGCCGCCGTGGTGACGCTCGTGACGGCGCTCGCCGCCATCGCGCTTGTCGCCGCCGTGATGCCGGCCATGCATCTCGCCATGGTCACGGCCACCGCCGCGCTCCATCCGGCCGTGATGACCGCCGCGCTCGCCGCCGCGACCACCGCGCATTTCCATGCGGGCATCGCGCATCATCGAGCGCACGATCTTGCGGGCCGTGGTGACCTGCTCCGGCGTCAGCGTCGTCTGCAGATCGGCCAGCGCGCTCTTCAGCGTCTCGGCCTTGTCGCCGCGCGCGATGGCGTGGTCGGCCATGCGGTCGAGCATCCGGAAGGCGCGGTCGCCCCGTGCAGCTGCGTCGTCACCGGCCTCGGGCGCATCGGCCTCGGCCATGGTGTCCGCGTCGTCCGTCTCGTCCGCATCGATCGTGGTCTGATCGTCGGCGGCCTCGTCATCGGCGCCATCGGCCGGGCCGGCGTCGTCATTCGGCATCATCCGCATGCCGCCGCGGTCATTGCCCCGGCCCATGCGCGGCGGCTGCGAGGCGTCGGCGAAGTCAACCAGCGCCGCGGTGAAGGCGCGCCAGCTTTCCATCTGGTCGGGCCGCACGCCGATGCCGGTCTCGATCGCGGCGAGCGCGCCGGCCACCTTGGCCGGGGTGAACATGCGGTGCATGGCGTGATGTCCGCCACGGCCCCCACGGCCGGCCCGATGATGCTTGCCGCCGCGCTCGCGCCGGTGCTCGGCGACCTGCTTGTTGTCGCCGCGCTGGCCGGCATTTTCGGAGGAGGTGGTGGTCGCAGCCGGTGCGGCCGGTGCCGGCGTCGCCTGGGCGAAGGCCGAGGTGGCGGCGGCGCTGGCGAGGAGCGCGGCGCCGGCGAGGCCGATGAGGCGGTGCGAACGGCGGGTGTTCGTCTGGCTGTGATTGGAGGTCATGGAGATTTCCTTCCCTTGGTGACTACCGAAACCGAAGCTAGTGCGCCGATGTTGCGAGGATGCGGCAGAATGTTGCGAAGCGTGTCGCCGACACGGAAACTTGTTACGCAATGTTGCGGGACGCGGTTCCTGCAACGCGCCGTTACAAGAATGGTCTCGCGTCCCGCGCGCAGCCCGGTCACAGAAGGGCGAGAGCCATCATTCGAGAGCCCCGCATGAGCCAGCCCCACATCCTCGTCGTCGACGACGACCCCGAGATCGGACGCCTGCTCGGGAAGTATCTGGAGAGCCAGGGCTTCCGTTGCACCATCGCGGCCAGCCGGCGGGCCTGCGAACAGAAGATCGCCGACGCCCGCATCGATCTCGTCGTGCTCGACGTGATGCTGCCCGACGGCTCGGGTCTCGACATCTGCCGCGACCTGAAGGACCGGCGGCCGGAGATCGCCATCATCCTGTTGACCGCGCTGAAGGAAGACGTCGACCGGATCATCGGGCTGGAGATCGGCGCCGACGACTATCTGGGCAAGCCGTTCAATCCCCGCGAACTGGCCGCGCGCATCCGCGCCGTGCTGCGGCGCGGCGGCGGCGGGGACGCCGCTCCGGGCGAGGCGGCACCGACGCGCTTCACCTTCGAAGGCTTCACCGTCGATCCCGAGCGGCGCCTCGCCACCGATCCGGACGGGGCCGAAGTGGTGCTGACCGGGGCCGAGTTCGATCTCCTGATGATCTTTCTGGAGCGACCGGGCCGTGTTCTGTCCCGCGACATCCTGATGGATCTCCTGCATGGGCGCACCGCCGACCCCTTCGACCGCTCGGTCGACGTGACGATGAGCCGGCTGCGGCGCAAGTTCAACGATGGCGGCGTGTTCCGGCTGTTCAAGACGGTGCGCAATGGCGGCTACCAGTTCGCCGCCCGGGTGGAGCGGAGCGAAGCCGCCACGGGCACCGGGGATGGCCAGCCATGAGATCGCTGCGCTCGCGCCTGGCGCTGCTCCTGATCCTCGCCATTGTCGGGGTCGTGGCGGTCGCCTCACTGGTCTCCATCGTCGTCCTGGAACGGCCGGACCGCGACAGTTTTCGCGAGGTCTTCGCCGAAGAGGTACGTATCGTCGCCGCGCTGCTGGTCGAGGACCCGGCGGCCGCCGACAGGCTCGGCATCGAGGTCGGTCCGGAGCCGGTGCGCGAAGACGACATGCGGGTGCGTGACGCTCGCGGCATCGCCAGCGCCGTCGCGGCCAAGGGCTTGTCGATCCCGGTACGGGTCGTCGGCGACCCGGCCGCGCGCACCCGGCAACTGGCGCTGGAATTTGCGCCGGGCCGCTGGGCCTATCTGCCCTATACCGGGTTTCCGCCCCGCAACTGGCCGATCTTCGTCTTCTACATGACGCTGGTCGTCGTCGGCGCCGCCGCGGTCTCGATCTTCGTCGCCACCAAGATGACCCGCCCCTTGCGCATCCTCGACCAGGCGGTCTCCACCGTCGGCCGCGACGGCCTGCCCGCCCATATTCCCGAGGACGGGCCTGCCGAGGTGCGGGCCACCGCCGCCGCGCTCAACCGGCTGACCACGCGGGTGCGCGAGGCGGTAGAAAGCCGCATGCGCCTCGTCGCGGCCGCCGGCCACGATCTGCGCACCCCGATGACGCGGATGCGGCTGCGCGCCGAGTTCCTGCCCGACGAGGACCGGGAGGTCTGGCTCAAGGATCTGGCCGAGCTCGACCGCATCGCCGACAGCGCCATCCGGCTGGTGCGCGAGGAGGTGGATGCAGGTTCGCTCGAAGAAGTGCGGCTCGACCGGCTGCTGACCGAGATCATCGCCGAGCTGCGCGAGATCGGAAGGCCGGTGGAGCCGCCCCGCCTCGATGGGCCGCCCCTGTCGATCCGGGCCCGGCCGCTGGCGGTCAAGCGGGCGCTGCGCAACCTCGTCGACAACGCCGCCGTGCATGGCGGCGGCGCCCGGGTTGCGCTGACCCGCGACGGGCAGGACGCCGTGGTCAGCCTCGCCGACGACGGGCCGGGCATTCCCGAAGAGCTGCTCGGACGCGCCTTCGAGCCGTTCTTCCGGGTCGATCTCGGCCGCCGCCAGTTCAAGCCCGGCGCCGGTCTCGGCATGGCCATCGCCAAGGAGATCATCGACCAGACCGGCGGCTCGATCGTGGTCGCCAACCGCGCCGGCGGCGGGCTCGACCAGACCATCCGGCTGCCGCTGGCGGGCTGACGCCTACGGCTTTGCGGGGCTCGCCTGGGTCCTGGAAGACGTCACGTCGGCAGGACCGGCCGCCTTGCCGCGCTGCGGCCTCGAGGCCAGCATCTCGTCCAGCGTGACCGGCCGGAAATCCCAGGCGTCGACGCCGACATCGAACTGGCGGGTCATCTTCTTCAGCCGCCCGTGGGAATGGCCATGCAGGTCGATGGCGCCCTTGCCCATGCCGTTCCAGGTCCGGAAGGCGTAGTGGCACAAGACGACGCGGCGGTCGTCGACGGTGAGTTCGCGATAGGCCTGGACGGTTTCCCAGCCGGGCGCGGCAATCGTGTCGGCATCGTCGTTGTTGCCGGTGACGAACTGCTTGCGGCCGTTGAGGCGGGACAGGAGCGCGGCCTTGGCGGCGGCATCGCCGCGCGCGAAATCGCCGAGATGCCAGACGATGTCGTCCGGTCCCACGACGGCATTCCAGCGATCGATCAGCGCGGCATCATGGTCGGCAAGATCGGCAAAGGGGCGCCGGTCGATCCGCAGGACGCGTGGATCGTTGAAATGCGTGTCGGCCGTGAAGAACATCGATCGGTCTCGTTGCCGTGCCGGGCCTCAGGAAGGTCCGGCACGGTCGTGTCTGCCACCCGCGGCGGGCATCCGGGCGATCGCTTCGGCCAGGCCGGTGCAGCGATCGAGCCCGTCTGCGGGCAGGTCGATCAGAGGGCGTTTCGGCGCCTGCCGGAAACCGTCTCGCGACGGGCCCGACGGGGAGCGGACGAAACGGTCCTGCTGGCCGAATTATGCGGGCTGAATGTTGACCGCCTTGGGGCCCTTGCCGCGCGGATCGGGTTCCGTGTCGAAGGAAACCTTCTGATTCTCCGTGAGGGAAGTCATGCCGGAGCGCTCGACGGACGAGATGTGCACGAACACATCGCTTCCGCCCGCATCCGGACTAATGAAGCCGAAGCCCTTGTCCATGTTGAAGAACTTCACCGTACCAGTCTGAGCCATTTTACTACCTGTTTTTCCAGTCGGCGCCGGACGTACCGCCCGCGCGCCGGCACAGAATGGTGGGCAATGACGCGCGATGCAAGCGGGGGCTGTCCCGGAATGACGATATTCCGCTGCGGCAGTGCACAGTGCATGCACCATCGGGACGGCGATCGGTGCGCGAAAACTGCCGGCGCGGGCGGTCCGGACAGCACCGTCAGGCGCCGTTTCGGTTGAGCCGCGGCCCTGCCTGTGCAATAGGGGGCGCGGCTGGGCGGAAATGCCGCCACTCGCGCGCGTGCTCGTTGCCGCCGCCACTGCCGATACCCAAGGATTACCAGATGCCGTTTCGCACGACGAGCACGCCACTCGCTCACGCGCTCGCAGAGCGCGGTTATGTCGACCCGACCCCCGTCCAGGACGCCGTCCTGGAGCCGCAGGCGGCCGACCGCGACCTCCTCGTCTCCGCCCAGACCGGTTCGGGCAAGACCATTGCCTACGGGCTCGCCCTCGCCCCCACCCTGCTCGGCGAGGCCGAGCGCTTCGGCCCGGCCGGCGCGCCGATGGCGCTGATCGTCGCGCCGACGCGCGAACTCGCCATGCAGGTGACGACCGAACTCGCCTGGCTCTACGCCCAGACCGGCGCCGAAATGGTGACCTGCGTCGGCGGCATGGATCCGCGCGCCGAAAAGCGCAAGCTGGCCCAGGGCGCCCACATCGTCGTCGGCACGCCCGGCCGCCTACGCGATCATCTCGAACGCGGCGCCCTGCAGATCGGCGGCCTGAAGGCGCTGGTGCTCGACGAAGCCGACGAGATGCTCAATCTCGGCTTCCGCGAGGATCTGGAGTTCCTGCTGGAGGCCACCCCGCGCGAGCGGCGCACGCTGCTGTTCTCGGCGACGCTGCCGAAGCTGATCTCGTCCATGGCCAAGCGCTACCAGCGCGATGCCCTGCGCATCGAGGCGACGCGCAGCAGCGCCGCCCATGCCGACATCGAATACAAGGCGATCCGCATCGCGCCGAACGAGCTGGAACACGCCGTCGTCAACGTCCTGCGCTTCAATGATGCGCCAAGCGCGATCGTATTCTGCAACACCCGCGAGGCGGTGCGGCATCTGTCGTCCGGCCTTCTGGAGCGCGGCTTCTCGGCGGTGACGCTGTCGGGCGAACTCGGCCAGGCCGAGCGCAACCAGGCCATGCAGGCGCTGCGCGACGGCCGTGCACGGGTGTGTGTGGCCACCGACGTCGCCGCCCGCGGCATCGACCTGCCGGGCCTCGCGCTGGTCATTCACGCCGATCTGCCGAGCGACGCCGAGACGCTGCAGCACCGCAGCGGCCGCACCGGCCGCGCCGGGCGCAAGGGCATCTCGGTGCTGCTGGTGCCGATCTCGCGCCGTCGCAAGGCCGAGCGGCTTCTGGCCGAAGCGCGGATCCGGGCCGAATGGGGCGGTACGCCCTCGGCCGACGCCATCCGCAAGCTCGACGAGGACCGGCTCCTGACCGATCCGGTACTGGCGCAGGAGCCCGGCGAGGACGATCTCGCCGCCGCCCGCAGCCTCCTGGAGAAGCATTCGCCGGAAACCATCGCCGCGGCACTGGCAAGGCTCTATCGCTCGCGCCTGCCGGCGCCCGAGGACGTCTTCGATCCCGGCTTCGGCCCCGACCCGAAGGCCGGCAAGGATTTCGCCGGCAAGGAACGCACGCCGCGCAAGGAGCGCGATCAGGCCAGCGGCCCGATGGTGTGGTTCCACATGGATGTCGGCCGGCGCAACAATGCCGATCCGAAGTGGATCCTGCCGCTGCTGTGCCGCCGCGGCAAGATCACCCGGCAGGAGATCGGCATGATCAAGATCTTCGATCGCGAGACGAAGTTCGAGATCTCCGAGAGCGTCGCCAAGCGCTTTGCCGACGCCGCCGAAGTCAGCGACGGCGACGACATCACCATCTCCCCGACGGGCGCACCGGGCGGGGGCGATGCCGACCGCAAGGGCGGCTTCAGCAAGAAGCCGTTCAACCGCAAGGGCGGCACCGGTCCCGGCAGCGCCAAGCCGCGCCGCCCGCGGCCCAAGCCGAAGGGCTGATCCAGCTAATGACGACCGGGCGCCCGGCGCCCGGTTCGTCAATCCTCGATAACCTCCCGAGCCAGGCGTTGCGCCTTTCGGCTCAATAGGCCTCTTCGAGCAGTTTCAGGAAATCGGCCGCGACGGCCGGCCGCGGATTGGTGGCCGTCGAATGGTCGCGCTCGGCGCCCTCGGCGACGAGGCCGAAACAGTCGCGCGGCACGTTCATTTCCGACAGGGTCGTCGGCATGGCGAGATCGCGGTTCAGCGCGGTGATCGCCGCGGCCAGATCGGCGCCCGCCTCCAGCCCCATCGCAGCGGCCAGCGCCCGGTACTTTTCCTCGGCCGACGGCGCGTTGTAGCGCAGCACCGCCGGCAGCAGGATGGCGTTGATCGTGCCGTGATGCAGGCGCACGCTCTTCAGTCCGCCGAGCGGATGCGACAGCGAGTGGACCGCGCCGAGCCCCTTCTGGAAGGTCATGCCGCCCTGCAGCGCCGCCATCATCATCTCGCTGCGCGCGGTGATGTCGTCGCCGGCCTCCGTCGCCCGGCGGATCCAGCGCATGGCGCGGGCCAGCCCGTCCAGCGCGATCGCCTCGGCCGGCGGATTGTAGCGCGGCGACAGATAGGTCTCGATGCAGTGGGTGACGGCGTCCATGCCGGTCGCCGCGGTCAGTCCCGAGGGCAGGCCGACGGTCAGCTCCGGATCGCAGATCGCCACGCTCGGGATCATGTGCGGCGAGATGAAGCCGAGCTTGCGGCCGTCGTCGAGCGTGACGAGC
This sequence comes from Aurantimonas coralicida DSM 14790, assembly GCF_000421645.1. Classification (GTDB taxonomy): domain Bacteria; phylum Pseudomonadota; class Alphaproteobacteria; order Rhizobiales; family Rhizobiaceae; genus Aurantimonas; species Aurantimonas coralicida. Next base: position 17,995 of record NZ_ATXK01000005.1, read on the forward strand.
GCGGCGCGCCCGACCTCGCTGCCGGTGCCGGCGGTCGTCGGAATGGCGATCAGCGGCGGCTTGTTCGCGGTGATCTTCGGAATGCCACCGAGGATCGCGGCGTATTGTTCCAGCGGTCCGGCATGGGTGGCCAGCAGCGACACCGCCTTGGCCAGGTCGATGGGCGAGCCGCCGCCGATCGCCACGAGGCTGTCGCAGCCATGCTCGCGATAGAGCGCCAGAGCCGCGTTGACCGCCGCTTCGGTCGGGTTCTCGGGGGTGCCGTCGAAGACCACCGTGTCGGCAGGCAGGCCGCCGGCCGACAGCACGCGCTCCACCAGCCCCGCCGCGACGATCCCCTTGTCGGCGACGACCATCGGCGTGCGAACGCCCAGTTCGCGCAATTCCGCGCCGAGCAGGCTGGCGGCCCCGACCTCGAACTGGATCTTCGTCAGATAGGTGATCAAGGCCATGCGAATCTCCCCAATGGCATTTTGGCGCGCGGGCCCCTTGCCCCTCCGGCGGACGCGCACGGGGACATGTCCTAATCCTTGCGAACGATTTTGGGAATGCCGCCGCGGCTTGCGCGGCCAACGCTACGCGGTTCGCGCGTAGCAGCCTGAAACCGGCTGATGGCAGCCAGCAGGCGCACGACGTGCGTCAGAACGCGGTCGTTACAGCCGCCAGACCGAGTTTTTCCACTGTCATCGAACCTTCATGCTTGTGTCACCGATCGGTTTTGAAGCACTCCTAGAGAAGCGGCTTGCAACGAGCTCGGCAACAGGGCCCGAGAGTCGCATCAAGGGTGAGGAAACATGATGAACCGCAAAATTCTGGGCGCCGCCGTCGCGCTGGGCGCGCTGGTCGCTGGCGCAGGTCAGGCCGTCGCTGTGACCGAGCTGCAGTGGTGGCACGCGATGTCGGGCGCCAACAACGAAGTCGTCGACACGCTCGCCAAGGAATTCAACGAGAGCCAGGACGCCTACAAGATCACCCCGGTCTTCAAGGGCACCTACCCCGAGACGCTGAACGCCGGCATCGCTGCCTTCCGCGCCAAGCAGCCGCCGGCGATCATTCAGGTGTTCGACGTGGGCACCGGCGTGATGATGGGCGCCGAGGGTGCGGTCATGCCGGTCGCCGACGTCCTGGAAGCCGGCGGCTATAATTTCGACAAGTCGAACTACCTGCCCGGCATCGTCGCCTATTACTCCAAGCCGGACGGCACGATGCTGTCCTTCCCGTACAATTCCTCGTCACCTATCCTGTACTACAACAAGGACATCTTCGAGAAGGCCGGCCTCGACGTCGACAGCCCGCCGGAGACCTGGCAGGACGTGTTCGCGGCCGCCCGCACCATCAAGGAATCGGGCGCGGCCGAGTGCGGCTACACCTCGACCTGGCTGACCTGGATCCACCTCGAGAACTTCGCGGCGTGGAACAACGTGGCCTATGGCACCAACGAGAACGGCCTGGCCGGCACCGATGTCGAGCTGAAGCTCAACGAGCCGCTCTATGTCCAGCATTTCCAGGACATCGCCGATCTCGCCAAGGACGGCGTCTTCCGCTACGGCGGCCGCACCTCGGAAGCCAAGCAGCTCTTCCTGTCGGGCGAGTGCGGGATCCTGACGGAATCCTCCGGCGGTCTCGGCGACATCGTCAAGTCGGGCATGAACTACGGCATCGGCCAGCTTCCCTATGACGCCAATGCCGAGGGCGCGCCGCAGAACACCATTCCGGGCGGCGCCAGCCTCTGGGTCTTCGGCGGCAAGTCCGACGAGGAGTACAAGGGCATCGCGGAGTTCTTCAACTTCCTGTCCCAGACCGAGATCCAGTCGCGCCTGCACCAGGTGTCGGGTTACCTGCCGGTGACCATGGACGCCTACGAGGCGACCAAGGATTCGGGCTTCTACGAGAAGAACCCGGGCCGCGAGACCCCGATCCTGCAGATGATGGGCAAGGAGCCGACCGAGAACTCCAAGGGCGTGCGCCTGCCCAACCTGCCGCAGCTGCGCGACATTGAGAACGAGCAGTTCGAGCTGATGCTGTCGGGCCAGCAGGACGCCCAGGCCGCGCTCGACAAGATCGTCGAACTCGGCAACGAGGCGATCGCCGAAGCGCAGTAAGCGCCATCGTCACCGACGCCGGGCGGTTCGACCGCCCGGCGTTGTTCTGCCTGTCGCCCTTTTCCCGTCGCCACGCGCCATGCGCGGCGGCCCAGTCCCAGAGACGCCGTGTCGAAAGCCGTCTTTCCCAACAAGTGGCTGCCCTATCTGCTGCTCGCGCCGCAGGTGGCGATCACGCTGGTGTTCTTCTACTGGCCGGCCAGCCAGGCGCTCTATCAATCGGTGCTGCGCCAGGACCCGTTCGGGCTGAAGACGACATTCGTCGGCCTCGCCAATTTCCGCTCGGTGCTGAGCGACCCCGGCTATCTCAACGCGGTGAAGGTCACGGCGATCTTCTCCTTCTCCACCGCGATCCTCGCCATGGCGCTGGCGCTGCTGCTGGCGTCGGCGGCCGAGAAGGTGGTGCGCGGCAAGGGCTTCTACCGCACCCTGCTGATCTGGCCCTATGCGGTGGCGCCCGCGGTCGCCGGCATGCTGTGGCTGTTCATGTTCAACCCCGCCATGGGCACCTTCGCCTACATGCTGCGCCGGTCCGGCTACAACTGGGACCCGCTCTTGAACGGTGACCAGGCGATGCTGCTGGTGGTGGTGGCGGCCGCCTGGAAGCAGATCAGCTACAATTTCCTGTTCTTCGTCGCGGCGCTGCAGTCGATCCCGAAATCCCTGACCGAGGCTGCCGCCATCGACGGCGCCGGCTCGACCAAGCGGTTCTGGACCATCGTCTTCCCGCTGATCGCGCCGACGACCTTCTTCCTGCTCGTCGTCAATACGGTCTACGCCTTCTTCGACACTTTCGGCATCATCGACGCGGTCACCGCCGGCGGTCCGGCGCGGGCCACCGAGACGCTGGTCTACAAGGTCTATATCGACGGCTTCGTGAATCTCGACCTCGGCAGTTCGGCGGCCCAGTCGGTGATCCTGATGGCGATCGTCATCGCCCTGACGGCGGTACAGTTCCGCTACGTGGAACGGCGGGTGCACTATGGCTGATCCCCGGAACCACCGCCCATGATCGAGCGCAGCCCCATCGGCCGGCCGGTCGCCCACGTGCTTCTCGTGCTGGGCCTGGCGATCGTCGCCTTCCCGATCTACTACACCTTCGTCGCCTCGACGCAGACGCTGCAGACCATCCTGCGGCCACCGCTGCCGCTGGTGCCGGGCGACCAGTTCCTCGACAATTACGGCGAGGCGCTGTTCGGCGGCGTCGACCGGATCGGCGGCGTCAGCGTCTGGACCCTGCTGTTCAACACCTCGGTGATGGCGCTGGGCATCGCGGTGGGCAAGATCGTCATCTCGATCCTGTCGGCCTTCGCGATCGTGTTCTTCCGCTTCCCGCTGCGCATGACCTTCTTCTGGCTGATCTTCATTACGCTGATGCTGCCGGTCGAGGTGCGCATCCTGCCGACCTACAAGGTGATGGTCGATCTTGGCATGATCGACACCTATGCCGGGCTGATCCTGCCGCTGATCGCCTCGGCCACCGCGACGCTCCTGTTCCGGCAGTTCTTCATGACCATTCCGTCCGAACTGGTGGAGGCGGCGCGGGTTGACGCGGCCGGGCCGATGCGCTTCTTCCGCGACATCCTGCTGCCGCTCTCCAAGACCAACATCGCGGCCCTGTTCGTGATCCTCTTCATCTATGGCTGGACGCAGTATCTGTGGCCGCTGCTCGTCACCAACGACAACCAGATGAACACGATCGTCATCGCCCTGAAGAAGATGGTGTCCTTCGCCGACGCCGATACGCCGTGGCATCTGGTCATGGTGACGGCGATCCTGGCGATCGCGCCCCCCGTCCTGGTCGTCGTCCTGATGCAGCGCTGGTTCGTGCGCGGCCTCGTCGAAGCGGAGAAGTAAACTTGGCAGGCATCGAACTGAGGGACGTGCGCAAGGTCTATGCCGGCAATGTGGAGGCCGTGAAGGGCGTCTCGCTGGATATTCCCGATGGCGAATTCGTCGTCCTCGTCGGCCCGTCCGGCTGCGGAAAGTCGACGCTCTTGCGCATGGTGGCCGGGCTGGAGGCGATCTCCTCCGGCACGATCACCATCGGTGATCGGGTGGTCAACGACCTGGAGCCGGCCCAGCGCGACATCGCCATGGTGTTCCAGAACTACGCGCTCTATCCGCATATGAGCGTGCGCCAGAACCTCGAATACGGCCTGAAGAACCGCAAGATGGCGAAGGACGAGATCGCCCGGCGCGTCGAGGAGGCCTCGAAGGTGCTGGAGATCGCCCCGCTCCTGTCGCGCAAGCCCGGCCAGCTCTCCGGCGGCCAGCGCCAGCGCGTGGCCATGGGCCGCGCCATCGTGCGCGAGCCGGCGGCCTTCCTGTTCGACGAGCCGCTGTCCAATCTCGACGCCAAGCTGCGGGTCCAGATGCGCGCCGAGATCCGGCGGCTGCAGCGCCAGTTCGCCACCACCAGCCTCTACGTGACCCACGACCAGCTCGAGGCGATGACGCTGGCCGACCGGCTGGTCGTGCTGAACGCCGGCCGCATCGAGCAGGCCGGCTCGCCGATGGAGATCTACGAGCGTCCGGCAAGCCTGTTCGTCGCCACCTTCATCGGCTCGCCGGCGATGAACCTCGTGCCGCTCGGCGGCGGGGCCGCGGGCGTTTCCGGCATCAGCGGCCTCGACGACGCCGGCGCGGCGACGGCGTCCGGCGTGACCCTCGGCATCCGCCCCGAGCACATGCGGCTTCTCGCCGATGCGCCGGCCGCTCCGGGCGAATTCGTCTGCGACCTCACCGTCAGCGGCGTCGAGGTGGTCGGCGCCGAGAGCTACGTCTATGGCGCGCTGCCGGACAAGGGTCCGGAGATCGCCGTGCGGGTGGCCGGCTACAGCCATCTGGAGCCGGGCACGAAGGTCCGCGCCGCCGCGCCGGTCTCGGCCCTGCACCGCTTCGACACGTCGAGCGGCCTGCGCATCGACTGAGGCGCGCCGTCAGCGAGCCGCCAACCGCGAGGCTCATACCCGCGCTGCCGACATGGCTGGCCCTGCGCCGACGCCGATACGCGGCCGCTTGCCGGCGCCCCGCGAAAGGCATAGGATAAATGCACAGACGCTAGCGGGAGAGACCGGCCGCAAGGCCGGCGCCGAAGGAGCAACCGCCCCGGAAACTCTCAGGCAAAAGGACCGCCTGCGTCTCTGCAAATTCCGAAGAGCGACGGCCATTCATCGGGCGTCCGCCGAAGGAGAAAGTGGCCGCCGGAAATTCCTCCGCGACTGCGAAGCTCTCAGGCTCATGACGGGAGGGGCATGAACGACGCCCCCGCTGCGGCGGGGCGAAAGGATCGTCATGACCTCCATCGCCGTCATCGGCGCCGGCATCACCGGTGTCACCACTGCCTATCAGCTCGTCCAGCGTGGCTTCGACGTGACCGTCTTCGACCGTCATGCCCATGCCGCCATGGAAACCTCCTTCGCCAATGGCGGCCAGCTTTCGGCCTCCAACGCCGAGGTCTGGAACCAGCCGAGCACCTTCCTCAAGGGCCTGAAGTGGATGCTGCGCAAGGATGCGCCGCTGCTCGTCCATCCCTCGCCCTCCTGGCACAAGCTGTCCTGGATGATGGAATTCGTCCTCGCCGCGCGCAGCTACGAGGCCAACACCATCGCCACCACCCGGCTGGCGATCGCGGCGCGCCGGCATCTGCTGGACGCGGCCGAGCGCGAGGGCTTCGACTTCGACGCCGAGAAGCGCGGCATCCTGCATGTCTATGAAAGCCGGGCGGAGATGGCCCATGCCGCCGGCGTGAACCGGCTCCTGGCCGAGGGTGGCCTGCGCCGCGACGCGGTGACGCCCGCCGAGATCGCCGCCATCGAGCCGACCATCCGCGGGGATTTCGTCGGCGGCTTCTTCACCGAATCCGACTTCACTGGCGACATCCACAAATACACCCGCCACCTGGCCGAGGCCTGCCGGCGGAAGGGCGCGACCTTCGCCTTCGATGCCGACGTGCGCAAGCTCGCCTCGCGCGGCGCCGACGGCGTCGACGTGACCTGGAAGGATGGCCGCCGGCCACAGGACGCGCCGCGCCAGCAGCGCTTCGACGGCATCGTCGTCTGCGCCGGCGTCGCCAGCCGCGCCTTCGCCCGCCAGCTCGGCGACCGGGTCAACATCTACCCGGTGAAGGGCTATTCGGTGACGGTGAACCTCACCGATGAGGCGAGCCGGGCCGGCGCGCCCTGGGTCAGCCTCCTCGACGACCACGCCAAGGTCGTCACCAGCCGCCTCGGCGCCGACCGGCTGCGCATCGCCGGCACCGCGGAATTCGCCGGCGAGAACCGCGACATCAAGGCGGCCCGCATCCGGCCGCTGGTCGAGTGGTGCCGCACGCGCTTCCCGGAGATCGCGACGGTTTCGGTCGTGCCCTGGGCGGGCCTGCGCCCGATGATGCCGAACATGATGCCGCGGGTCGGCGCCGGCCGGGCGGCCGGGGTGTTCTACAACACCGGCCACGGCCATCTCGGCTGGACCCTGTCGGCGGTGACGGCGGACATGATCGCCGGCGAGGTCGAGGCCCGCTATGCCCGCCCGCGTGCCGCCGGTTTCAGGCAGATGCCCGCCGAGACGGACCTGCCGGCCGCCGCCTGACGTTGCGGCTTCGCATACATCCACCCCGACCATTTCGGCCGTCCCTCGCCTGAGGGGCGGCCGTTGTTTTCTCCCCGCCTGCTTCGATCCGGCGACACTGGTCGCGGTGACGGGACGGGAGGGAGCGATGAGGGTGGATCAGGCGGTTCTCGGCGCAGCGCGCCATGTATCGAAGACGAGCGGCATCGACGCGGCGGTGCTGGTCGCCGTCGCGCTGGTGGAAACCAACGCGGTGGCGTTCGCGCGTATCGGCGATCGCCGCGAACCGCTGATCCGCTTCGAGGGCCATTATTTCGACCGGCTGCTGTCGGGGGCGGCGCGGCAGCGCGCCCGGGCGGCGGGGCTAGCCGATCCGCGGGCCGGGCGTATCCGCAATCCCGCCTCCCAGAGCGCGCGCTGGAAGCTCTTCGACTCGGCGGCCGCGATCGATGCGGCGGCGGCCGCCGCGTCGGTCTCCTGGGGCCTTTGCCAGGTGATGGGCTCGCACTGGAAGGCGCTCGGCTATGGCGATGCCGCCGATCTCGCGGCCTCGGCGCGCGCCTCGGCCGAAGGGCAGTTCGAGATCGCGGCGCGGTTTCTCGCCGCCGGACGGCTCGCCGATCGCCTCGTCAACGGCGACGTCGCCGGCTTTGCCCGGCGCTACAACGGCCCGGCCTATCGCCGCAATCGCTATGACGAAAAGATCGCGGCAGCCCTGCGCAAGGCGAGAAGCCTGCTGGGTACGGACCCGGCGACCGGCGAGTTGCGCCGCGGGGCGCGCGGCGACCGTGTCCGCCGGCTGCAGGGCGCCCTCGTCGCCCATGGTCACCGCCTCATCGTGGACGGCATCTTCGGCGCCGGGACCGAGGCCGCGCTGACGAGTTTCCAGGCAGCGCACGGCCTGCCGGTCTCGGCGGCAGCGGATGCCGCGACCATGGCGCGGCTGGGTGTTTCGGCAAAGCCCTGCACCAAGGTCCGCTAGCCGGCGGAGCGGCGATCCGCGCCCGGCGGCACTTCCTCCGGCTCACGCGGTCGGCGAGAAACCGGTCGACTTTCGTATCGATCCTGTGGCCGCGGGCGTTCCGGATGCTATGTACTGCAACCGAGATGGTACAAGAATCCGCATTCCCCCCCGCCCTCGACACGACCCGTCACGCCGTCTTTCTGGACTTCGACGGGACGCTGGTCGAGCTCGTCGACGATCCGCAGGCCGTGGTGATGCAGCCCGCTGCCCAACGGGAGCTGGCCGGCCTTGCCCGGAAGCTGGACGGCGCGCTCGCCGTCGTCAGCGGCCGCCGCATCGCCGATCTCGACCGCTTCCTGTCGCCCGACCGCTTTGCCGCGGCCGGCGTCCACGGGCTTGAGCGTCGGCGCAGCCCCGACGGCGCGGTGGAGATGCTGGCCGGTCCGGAGACCCTCGACCCGGTGCGTGACCGCATCGCCAGCGCGGTAGAGTCCGCCCGGCGCCTGCATCTGGAGGACAAGGACACCGCCCTCGTCCTGCATTACCGCACGGCTCCGGACCTGCAGGATCTGGCCGAGCGCATCATGGCGCAGGCGACCGAAGGCCGCGACGACCTCGTCGTCATGCATGGCGACTGCATCGTCGAGGTGCATCCCGCCGGCATGGACAAGGGCAAGGCCGTCGCCGCGATGATGGAGGATGCGCCCTTTGCCGGCCGCATTCCCGTCTATGTCGGCGACGACACGACGGACGAATTCGCGTTGCGCCACGTGCGCAACCAGGGCGGCGTCTCCATCAAGGTGGGCGGCGCCGAGAAGACCAGCGTGGCGGAGTTCCGGCTGCCGGACATCGCCGCCGTTCACGCCTGGATCGCCGCGGCCTCCTGAGGGAGCGCCGGAGGCTGGACCAAACGGCAATCACGACGACGAAGCCGAAGGCGGCTTTGCAACAGGAGACGGGAGACGATGGCGGACGGGCAGCGGCGACTGGTGGCGGTGTCGAACAGGGTCGGCCCCCTCAATGACGAGGGCAAGGCCGGCGGTCTGGCGGTCGGGCTGTCGGACGCGCTGAAGCGGCGCGGTGGCCTGTGGTTCGGCTGGAGTGGCGACACGTCGGAACAGGGAACCTTCAGCGAAGCCCATACCGAGGTCCAGGACAGCGTGTCGATGACCACCATCGACATGAACCAGGAAGAGCTCGAGGGCTTCTATTTCGGCTATGCCAACCGCTCGCTCTGGCCGCTGCTGCACTACCGGCTCGACCTCGCCCAGTTCGACCGGCAGTCGGAGCGCGTCTACCGCTCGGTGAACCAGCGCTTCGCCGCCCGGCTGGCGCCCATGCTGGACGACGACGACATTGTCTGGGTCCACGATTATCATTTCTTCTTCCTCGGCTCCGAACTGCGCCAGTGCGGCTTCGAAGGCCGCATCGGCTTCTTCCTGCACATCCCCTTCTGCCCGCCGGAAATCTTCACGGCGCTGCCGGCCAGCCACGACATCGTCCGGGCGATGCTTGCCTACGATCTCGTCGGCTTCCAGACCGACACCGACCGGCGCAACTTCCTCGCCTTCTGCATCCGCGAGCTGGGCGGCCAGAAGCTGTCGGACAACCGCATCCGGGTCGGCGACCGGGTGGTGACGGCGCGGGTCTTCCCGATCGGCATCGACGCGCCGGGCTACGAGCGCTTTGCCGTCTCGCCGGAGGCCGGCGAGCACGAGGAGATGCTGCGCGACATGGCCGGCGAGCGGCTGCAGATCGTCGGCGTCGACCGGATGGACTATTCCAAGGGGCTGGTGGAGCGCTTCCGCGGCTTCGAGCGCCTGCTGGAGGATTATCCGGAGAACCGCGGCAACGTGCAGTTCCTGCAGGTGGCGCCGCTGTCGCGGTCCGAGCTCGGCGCCTATGTCGAGCTGCGGCGCGAGCTGGAGGAACTGGCCGGCCATATCAACGGCCGCTTCGCCACCCTCGACTGGACGCCGATCCAGATCATGACCCGCGGCTTCACCCGCCGGGCGCTCGCCGGAATCTACCGCGCGGCAAGGGTCTGCCTGGTCACGCCGCTGCGCGACGGCATGAACCTCGTCGCCAAGGAATTCGTCGCCGCGCAGGACCCCGACGATCCGGGCGTCCTGGTGCTGTCGCGCTTTGCCGGGGCGCGGGCCGAGCTGCCCGATGCGCTGATCGTCAATCCCTACTCCACCGACGATGTCGCGCGCGCCCTGCAGCGGGCCCTGACCATGCCCTTCGACGAGCGCAAGCGGCGCTGGGAGGGCATGCGCGAGGCGGTCTTTGCCGGCACGTCCGAGATCTGGTGCGACACCTTCATCGAGGCGCTGGAAAACGCCGACGCCAGCCTGCCGGAGGACGCGCCGCAGCCGTGATCGGCGAGCGCCGCGAATGATGACAGGTCAGACGGTGGCGGGCCGCATTCGGATCGCCACCGCCAGAGCCACAAGGCCGATCCCGAGCACGGCGGCCGATCCGGCCAGCGCCATGTCGTAATTGCCGTCGCCCGCGACGAGGAAGCCGGCGATCAGCGGGCCGAGCATCTGGCCGAGGCCGAAGCCGGCCGTTAGAACGGCAAAGCCGCGACCGCCGAGACCGTGCCGTCCCAGCGGAATGGTCAGCAGCGTGATGGCCATGAAGGTGCCGCCGAAGAGCACCGCGGCGACGAGCGCCGCCGCGCCGGAGTCCGACACGACCGGCAGCAAGACGCCGACGATCTGCGCCGCATAGGCCGCCATCAGCGCGGCGGAGAAGCCGAAGCGTTCCGCCATGCGCGACCAGAACAGGCAGCTCGGCAGGCCGGCCAGCCCGGCGATGATCCAGACCCAGTCGCCCATGCCCTCCAGCCCCGGCCGCGACTTGACGATGGCAACAATGAAGGTCGCGAAGACCGAATAGCCGAGGCCTTCGCAGCTATAGTTCAGCATCAGCGGCCAGAACGGCAGCGGGCGTGGCACGCGGCGGCGCGGATCGGGTACCCGCAGCGTGGCGGGCAGGTCGCGCTCGCCGATCTCGATGAAGACGATCGGCGCCAGGATCGCCGTCAGAAGGCCGGCCGCCATCCATAGCCCGGCCGAATCGATGAAGGGCGCGGCGAAATGCACCAGCAGCCCCGATCCGGCAATGCCGATGCCGACGCCGCCGAACATCCAGCTCAGCCGGGCTTCGGCGCCGATTGCGGCGAGGGCTTCGGCGACCATGCCCGCGGCGGCGATCATGGCGAAGGCGCTGGCAAGGCCCGAGACAGTGCGCAGGACCAGCCAGAGCGCCAGATCGTCGGTTAGCCCCATGGCGAAGGTGGTGACGATGCTGGCGACGATGCCGATCCGGAAGGCGGCGAGCCGCGGGGCGCCCCGGCTGATGAAGGTCGCCATCAGCGAGCCGGCGAGATAGCCGGCAAAGTTCGCCGCGGCGACGATGCCGGCGATGTCCGGCCCGAAGCCGTAATCGCGCTGCATCAGCGGCAGCAGGGGCGTGTAGTAGAAGCGGCCGACGCCCATGACGATGGCCAGCGTCAGGAAACCGCCGAGGAGCATTCGATTGGTCGGGTGCATGGCACGCACTGGTCATGTGGAGCGAGCACGGCGCTCGGTTGGCCGCTTGTAGGCCAGATGTCCACGAGACGATATGCCCAGCCGCGCATGCGGCCCTGCCCGCCAGCGCATGGCCGCCCCTGCGTTGGACAGCGCTCTTCGGAATCGGTGGCGTCCGCCCTAGTTGCGGACGCCATACACCAACGGGATGTGAGGACGGCATGGACGATCAGAGCGGCAAGCGGCGCCTCGAAGCGCTCGACATGAGCGCCAAGCTGGGCGGCAAGGAATACGACGCCCGGCTCGAGGCCGTGCAGCTTCGCTTCCGACAGATCCAGCAGGCCTATCTGAACAGCAAGGAAAAGGCCGTTGTCGTCTTCGAGGGCTGGGACGCGGCCGGCAAGGGCGGCGCGATCCGCCGCATGGCCGCCGTCATGGATCCGCGCGGCTTCAAGGTCTGGCCGATCGCCGCTCCGACGCCGACCGAATTGTCGCATCATTACCTGGCACGGTTCTGGTCGCGCCTGCCGGCCAAGGGCGAGATCGCCGTCTTCGACCGCTCCTGGTACGGTCGCGTGCTGGTCGAGCGGGTGGAGGGCTTTGCCAGCGAGCCGGAATGGCGCCGGGCCTATGACGAGATCAACGGCTTCGAGAAGCTGCTGGTCGACGACGGCGTGAAGATCGCCAAGATCTTCCTCTATATCGACCGCGACGAGCAGCTCGACCGCTTCGAGCGGCGCCTGCACGACCCGTTGAAGCGCTGGAAGCTGTCCTACGAGGATTTCCGCAATCGCGACAAATGGGACGAGTATCTGACGGTGGCCGACGACATGCTGGATCGCACCGATACGGCCGCCGCGCCCTGGACGGTGATCGCCGCCAACAGCAAGAAATATGCGCGGGTCACGGCTCTGGAGACCATTGCGGACCGGCTGTCGGCCGGGGTGAACCTCGCACCGGCCGAGCTGGACCCGGAGCTCGAGAAGCGCTTCACCGCCGAGATCGCGGCGGCGAAGCCCGGCTGACCGGGCGTGCCGTGACGGCAACGCGAGCGGCGTCTAGGGCAGGATCTTCTTCAGCGCCTGATCGATCAGCGCGTTGGCGATCTGCATCCGGGTCGTCGCCTGGACGGGAAAATCGTGGCCGTAGCCGTCGGGATGATTGCGCCGGGCAAAGCTGCGGCGCACGCCCTGCAGTTCGGCGGCCGTCATGCCCGGCCGCAGGCCGAGTTCGTGGAGGATCACCGCCGGATCGACGCTCGGCGGCTGCGCCGCATCGGGCAGATCCATCGGCTCCGGCGTCACCGGCTTCTTGCGGGCGCTGCCGGCCGTGGCCGAACGGGGCGGAACGATGCGGGCGAAGGCCGACCAGAATCCCGGCGAACTGCGAGGACCCGCGCCGTTCTGCGCCAAGGCCGCTTCGGCGGTGGCGACCTCGTCGAGGATCTGTTCAAAACTTGGGGCGGGCATCGTCGGTCACTCGGTTCATTGCGTGCCGATCGTCGCCGGAACCGATGAAGCGCCCGTTAAGTGGGCGATACCCGTGTCCCGTAATGGTTATCGGGACCTGTTCCGCCGATCGTCACAGACGAAACACGCGGCGGCGACGGAAGTTGCGAGGTTCCCTCAATGCCGTGGCAATAGCCGGCGACATGGTTACCGCCGGGTTCACGGATTCGCACATGAGCGCCCATGCGCGCGGAACCGGACCGCGGGGTCCGGCGTTGCTGCCTGCCTTCTTACCCAGGAAACCTGATTCATGATCGACTCGCCCAGGCAGTCAGCCCCGCAAGTGCAGCAGCGCGCCGTGGTCCGCGAAGGGCGGCCCTTCCCCCTCGGCGCCACATGGGATGGCCTCGGCGTCAATTTCGCCATCTTCTCGGCCAATGCGACCAAGGTCGAGCTCTGCCTGTTCGACGACGACGGCGTCACCGAGCGCGAGCGGATCGAACTGCCCGAATATACCGACGAGGTCTGGCACGGCTATCTGCCGGAAGCGCGTCCGGGCACCGTCTACGGCTTCCGGGTCCATGGACCCTACGAGCCCGAGGCCGGCCACCGCTTCAATGCCAACAAGCTGCTGATCGACCCCTATGCCAAGCAGCTGGTGGGCAATCTGGAATGGGGCCCCGAGCTGTTCGGCTACCAGCTCGACCATGCCGACAAGGATCTGTCCTTCAACGACCAGGACAGCGCGCATCTGATGCCCAAGTGCCGGGTCATCGATCCGGCCTTCACCTGGGGCTCGGCGACCCATCCCATGGTGCCGTGGGAGCGCACGATCACCTACGAGATGCATGTGAAGGGCTTCACCAAGCTCAACACCCGCATTCCCGAGGCCGAGCGCGGCACCTTCGCCGGTCTCGCCCATGCGCGCGTCGCCGAATATCTGCGGGCGCTCGGCGTCACCTCGGCCGAGCTCCTGCCGATCCATGCCTTCGTCGACGACAGCTACCTGATCGAGAAGGGGCTGAAGAACTACTGGGGCTATAACAGCCTCGCCTTCTTCGCCCCAGCGCCGCGCTATCTCCAGACGCCGTTCGTCAACGAGTTCAAGGAGATGATCAACCAGTTCCACAATGCCGGCATCGAGGTGATCCTCGACGTGGTCTACAACCACACCGCCGAAGGCAACGAGCTGGGCCCCACGCTCTCCCAGAAGGGCATCGACAACGCCAATTACTACCGGCTGCTGCCCGACCAGAAGCGCTACTACATCAACGACACCGGCACCGGGAACACGGTGAACCTGTCGCATCCGCGGGTGCTGCAGATGGTGGCGGATTCCCTGCGCTACTGGGTCAACGAAATGCGCGTCGACGGCTTCCGCTTCGACCTCGCCACGATCCTCGCCCGCGAGCCCCACGGCTTCGACGAGGGCGGCGGCTTCCTCGACGTGTGCCGCCAGGACCCGGTGCTGAGCCGCGTCAAGCTGATCGCCGAGCCGTGGGACATCGGTCCGGGCGGCTATCAGGTCGGCCAGTTCCCGCCGGGCTGGGCCGAGTGGAACGACAAGTTCCGCGACACGGTCCGTTCCTACTGGAAAGGCGACGACGGCGTGCTGCCGGAGTTCGCCCGCCGCATCTCCGGATCGGGCGACCTGTTCAACAGCCGCGGCCGCAAGCCTTGGGCGAGCGTCAACTTCATCACCGCCCATGACGGCTTCAACCTGAACGACCTCGTCTCCTATAACGACAAGCACAACGAGGCGAATGGCGAGGACAACAACGACGGTCATTCCAACAACCATTCCTGGAACCACGGCGTCGAAGGTCCGACCGACGATCCGGAGATCCAGGAGCTGCGCGAGCGCCAGAAGCGCAACATGCTGGCGACGCTGCTCCTGTCCCAGGGCACGCCGATGATCCTGGCGGGCGACGAGTTCGGCCACACCCAGGACGGCAACAACAATTCCTACGCCCAGGACAACGAGATCAACTGGCTGGACTGGAACAACATCAGCAAGGACGGCCGGGCGCTGCAGGAGTTCACGCGCAAGCTGATCGCCGTGCGCCGCGCCTATCCGATCCTGCATCGCGGCCGCTTCCTCGTCGGCGAGTACAACGAGGAACTGGACGTCAAGGACGTGACCTGGCTGTCGCCGACCGGCGACGAGATGGCGCAGGAGCAGTGGGACGAGGAGGGTGCGAAGTGCTTCGGCATGCTGCTCGACGGCCGCGCCCAGCCGACCGGCATCAAGAAGCGCGGCGACGACGCCACGCTGCTGATCATCACCAATTCCTACCACGACGTGGTGGAGTTCACCCTGCCCGAGGTGCCGGAAGGCAAGCGCTGGGTCTGCCTGATCGACACCAACACGCCGGATCGCACCGACGTGCCGTCCTTCAAATTCGGTGAGGTCTTCGAGGTGACCGGGCGCTCGTTGCTCGTCTTCGTTCTCAGCCAGGAAGACCGGCAGCCGAAGAACCTGCGCGAGGCGATCGGCGCCATCCTCGACATCAAAGAGCGGCCGCTGGACATCTCGCGGCCCTGAGGGCGCGGGCCACGGCCCGTCGCATCAATCCGGCTCGTTCGCGCCTTCCGGCGCGTGCGGGCCGGTGTCGTTTTGAGTGCCCTTCGCCGCGTTCGGATCGTAGGTGACGAAGAAGGTCCAGATCGCCCAGACCGCCGCGGCCGCCGTGACGATGCCCCAGAAGGACGCGGCGTGGAACCACTCCAGCGCCGACCAGCCGATCAGCGACGCGACCAGGCAGACCCGCACCCAGAGCGGGCGGTAGAACGGGTGCGCGGCCTCGTTGCTGCTCATCATCTGCGCAAAGTCCTCATCGTCGCTGCATCGTGACAGGCCGGCCAACCAGACCGGCCGCCAACGTCATCCACCATAGCCGAGCGCCGCCGGCAGGGCGAGGGTGAGCTGGGGAACGTAGGTCACCAGCAGCAGCACCACGACCAGCGGAATGAAGAACGGCACCAGCGCGCGGGCGAGCTGCGTGACCGGCAGCTTGGCGACATCCGCCACCACGAAGAGGCACAGCCCCACCGGAGGCGTGATCAGGCCGATCATCAGGTTCAGCACCATGACGACGCCCAGATGCAGCGGGTCGACGCCAAGCAGCGTCGCCGAGGGCAGCAGCACCGGGGCGAGCATGATGATCACCGGCGCGGAGGCCATGAAGCAGCCGAGGCCGAACAGGATGAGGTTCACCAGCAGCAGGAAGACCCAGGGTTCGGCGGAAAAGCCGATGATCGATTCGGCCAGATGGATCGGCACCTGCTCGGCGGTCAGGATCCAGCCGAGCAGCGCGCTGGCGGCGATGATGAACAGGACGTTGGCCGAGCTGCGGGCGGTTTCCATCACCAGTTCCGGCACGTCGGCCCAGCGCACTGTGCGATAGACGAACTTGCCGAGGATGAAGGCGTAGAGAACCGCGAAGGCCCCCGCTTCGGTCGGGGTGAAGACGCCGCCCAGAATGCCGCCGATGATGATCACCGGTGTCATCAAAGCGAGAAAGGCGTGGACGAAGGACGCGCCGAGCTCGCCGAAGCCGAAGGGCTGCGAACGGCCATAGCCCCGCTTCATCGAATAGACGGCGACCATCACCATCAGCGCGCCGCCCATCATCAGGCCGGGCACCAGCCCGGCGGCGAAGAGCCCGCCGATCGAGACGCCGGCGGTCAGGCCGTAGATGACGAAGGAGATGCTGGGCGGGATGATCGGCCCGATGGTCGAGGAGGCGGCGGTCAGGGCAGCGGCGAATTCGACGTCGTAGCCGTCCTCCTTCATCGCCTTGATCTCGATCTTGCCGAGCCCGCCGGCATCCGCCACGGCCGAACCGGACATGCCGGCGAACAGCATGCTGGCGACGACGTTCACGTGGCCGAGGCCGCCGGGCACAGCGCCGACGATCGCCTTGGCCAGGCGAAAGATGCGGTCGGTAATGCCGGCATGGTTCATCAGCTCGGCCGCCAGCATGAAGAACGGGATCGCCAGCAGCGGGAAGGAATCGATGCCGGTCGCCACGCGCTGGGCCGCGATCAGCGGGTCCATGCCCATGACCAGCACCACGTAGCCGAGGCCGACCACCACCATGACGGCGGCGATCGGCATGCCGGCTGCCAGCAGCAGGAAGAAGACGAGAAGATAGGTCATTACTGATCCCTCAGATCGCGGGACGCGGTCGGATCGTCGGGACGGACCTCGCCACGCAGGGCGTAGCGGGCATCGTGGACCGCGTGGATCACAAGGTGCAGGACGAGAATGCCGACGCCGGCCGGCAGGCTGAGATAGATCGCCGAATAGGGGATCTTCAGCGCCGTCGAGGTCTGGTTGGCCGCCAGCCCCATCAGCCGGATGCCGAGCCAGGCGAGATAGGCGAAGCCGAGCGCCGCGATCAGCTGCATCAGCGCCGAGAGCGCAAGGCGCAGGCGCGGCGGGGCGAGGACGAGAAAGGCGTCGACCTTCATCAGGCGGCGCCCGGCGGCCAGATGTGCCGCCGTCATGAAGGTGACCCAGAACAGCGAGATCTGGGCGACCTCCTCAGTCCAGCCGAGGGAATAGCCGAAGAAATAGCGCGAGATGACCTGCAGCCAGGCCGACGAGACCATGGCGAGAAAGGCGAGGATGATGACGAACGCGACCAGCCGGTTGAGCAGGGCGAGCGCGCGCGCCGGGCCCGGCCGGTCGGCAGTGGACAGGGACATGTTTCGCCTCTCAAGCGGTCGCGGATATGTCTCAGACAAGCATTCGGCGGCGCGCGGCAGGCCGGGGCCGCCGCGCGCCGCCGACGGGGATCACATGGATTTGGCGGCTTCGAAGACGTCGTTGCCGATCACCTCGCGATAGGCCTCGTGGACCTCTTCGGCGCGTTCCTTGAAGCCGAAGACGTCCGGGTCCTCGACGATGGTCATGCCCTTTTCGCGCAGCAGCGCGACATACTCGCCGCTGATCCTGCTCATCTTCTCGGCATGCCGGGTTTCAGCATCGGCCGCAGCGTCGACGATGACCTTGCGGTGCTCCTCGCTGAGGCTGTCGAGGAAGCTCACGCTGGCGTTCAGGAAGAGCCGCGTCTGCATGTGGTTGGTCAGGGACAGATTGCCGGCGACCTCGTAGATCTTCCAGTCGTGCATGACCTCGATCGGGTTCTCCATGCCGTCGACCGTGCCGGTCTTCAGCGCCAGGAAGAATTCCGACGAGGACAGCGGCGTCGGCTGCACGCCGAAGGCCCGCCAAGTGTCCATGTAGATGTCGATGCGCGGCACCCGGATCTTCAGGCCCTGGATGTCGTCGACCGAATTCACCTCGGTCTCCTTGGTGGACAGGATGCGCGGGTTTCGGTTGAGGAAGGCGAGCGTGCGCACGCCGGCCTGTTCGGCCATGTCCTCGGTCCAGCCCTTGGCGGTGTCGCTGGCGAGGAACGCGTTGAGGTGGTCCTGGTCGCGCCAGAAGAAGGGCAGGTTGATGATCGACCATTTCGGATAGAAGTTCGAGACGATCTCGCCGTTGAGGGCAAGCTGGGTCAGTCCGCCCTGCAGCTGCTCGAACACCTCGCGGTCCTTGCCGAGGGTGGAGTTCGGGAAGATCTTGACGGTGATCTCGCCACCGGTCTCTTCCTTCACCTGCTCGGCGAACTCGACCAGCGTCTCGTGGCGCGGATCGTTGATCGGTGCGAGATGCGCCAGATTGATCTCGCGCGCATCGGCCTGCGCCGTCAGCGCACCGCCCAGAAGCAAGGCCATCGCGGCCGTCATCATCTTCATGGTCATCTCTCCTCCCTAGAGCCAGTGGACCGCACATGCGAAGAGCGGACCGGCACGATGGGTGCCGCTGGCCGCCTTCGCGCTCCCCGCGATCCGGCCGCACTATGGTCGCATGCCAGCGCATTCGTCAATGCATACGTTAGATTGTACGGAAAGAATGCGCGGTGGCAGGCTGGGAGATCTGGCGCTGAGGCACCTTCACTTGAGGTTCCGGGAGGCGATTGGGCGAGCGCCATGACTGATCGGCGATCATCGCGTGATGTGTCCGTCGCTTACAGCGAACATATGGTGACGGACCGCCCCTCAGGCGAAGGCAGCGGTCTCCGTCATCGACGCCCGAGCGGCATCAACCGGTCGCTCAGTCGCGGTTCCGGATCCGCGAAAAGGCCCGCCCCAGCCAAGCGTTCTGCCGTTGGCGCAGACGGCGATAGGCCGGCAGCTGGACCAGCACCATCAGGATAATGGCAAGGATCAGGATCAGGCTGACCGGACGGGTGAAGAAGCCGGTGACATCGCCCTGCCCCACCATCAGCGCGCGGCGCAGATTGGTATCGGCCATCGGCCCGAGGATCACCCCGATGACCAGCGGCGCGATGGGATAGTCCATCTCGGTCAGAAGGTAGGCGGCAAGCCCCACCAGCACCATCAGGTAGAGATTGAAGACGCTGAGGCCGAGCGCATAGGAGCCGAGAACGCTGATCACGGCGACGACCGGCATGAACAGGGTCACCGGAATGCTCAGCACCCGCACCACCTGGCGGGCGAGGAAGATGCCGTTCAGCCACATGGCGAGCGACGCCAGCACCATGATGGCGGCCAGTTCGGTCAGGAAGGTCGGGCGCTCAATGGAGACCATGGGGCCCGGCGTCAGGCCGTGCAGCATCAGCGCGCCCAGCAGCATGACCGCCGGCGGGCTGCCGGGGATGCCGAGCGTGACCAGCGGGATCAGCGCACCGCCGATGCAGGCATTGTTGGCGGTTTCAGCGGAGATCAGGCCGGCCGGTTCGCCCTTGCCGAACTCCTCCGGGGTCTTCGACATGCTCTTGGCGGTGCCGTAGGAGACCCAGCCGGCGATGTCCTCGCCGATGCCGGGCACCGCGCCAATGCCGACGCCGATCAGGCCGGACCGCACGATATGGCGCAGATTGCCGAAGATGGTGCGGAAATCGGGCAGCACCCGGCCGACCTTCTGGATCGGACCGGCGACGTGCCGCTCCTGCAGCGACCGGATGATCTGCGGCACGGCGAAGGCGCCGATCAGCACCGGCACCACCTCGAGACCGGAATCGAGTTCCGGCAGGCCGAAGGTGAAGCGCGGAAAGAACATCAGGAGATCGCGCCCGACTGTCGACAAAGCGAGACCGATGAAGCCGGCGATCCAGCCCTTCAGGACCAGGTCCGGGCTGGTCAGGGTGCCGGAGATCAGGATGCCGAACAGGGCCAGGACGAAGAATTCGTAGGAGGTGAACTGCAGCGCCAGTTCGACGATCAGCGGCGCCGAGACGACCAGGGCCAGCATGCCGATGACGGTACCGATGAAGGAGGCGGTGGTGGTCAGTCCCAGCGCGCGGCCACCATCGCCGCGCCGCGCCATCGGGTAGCCGTCGAGGGCAGAAGCGGCAGAGGCGGCCGTGCCGGGAATGTTCATGAGGATGGCGGAATAGGAGCCGCCATAGACCGCGCCGACATACATGGACAGGAGCGCGATCAGGGCGACGTCGAGGTCGAAGCCGTAGGTCAGCGTCGCCAGGAGCCCGACGCCGAGGGTCGCCGTCAAGCCGGGCAGCGCCCCGAAGACGATCCCCAGAAGGCTCGATCCGATGAGGAGCGCCCAGTTGGACGGGCTCGCCAAGAGCGTGCCGAGGGCCGCGAAGAACGAACCGAAGGTGTCGAGGAGCCACATGGAGATCGCCTAGAAACTGGAGCGGAGCAGCGCCCGGACATGGTCGCTCGCCACGATCGTCAGCCCCTCGTGGGGAAGCGGCACCAGGAGCCCGTATTTGAAGACGATGCCGAGGATCAGTGGCGCGAGGAGGCTGAGGCCGACGCATTGCCTTGCATGGCGCGCGGCATCCTTCGGCATGCGGGTGGCGCGCAGAAGCGCGGCGCAGGCGGCCAGGACGGCCAGCCAGATCAGCGCGTCGACGATCAGCGCGGCAGGCGTCCGCACGCCGGTCTCCACTCCGAGGAGCGCCGCCCCGCCGACCGCGAGGGACACGCCGAAGAACAGCGCCAGGATCAGCCGGGTCGCTGGCGCAGCGGTGAGGTGGAAGAGCGTCGCGAAGGCCAGCAGGAACAGCGCCGTCGCGGCGATGAAGTCGACCCGTGGCACGAGGGCGTAGACATAGAAGACGATGAGCGCGGCGATCAGCCAGAAGGTGGCGCTGCGCTCGGACAGGCGGCCGGGCGCCATCTGGCGGATCGACGCCAGCGCCGCTGCGGCCCCGCCGGCGCGCCGGGCGCGGGCCAGCAGCATCAGGCTCAAGACGACCAGGCCGGTGGCGACGATGAGCGGAAACAGCGCCGGCGACACGTACCAAGCGTTGCGCACGCCGGCATAGCTGCCCTGCAGGGGGTAGGTCAGCGACCGAACCAGCATCGCCGTGGCGGCGGCCAGAATGGCGAGCCCGGCCCAGAAATCGGCGCGGGCGTCCTTGAGCGAGCGATCTCGATCCATGCCCTGCGGCACTCCTCACATTCCCGGAAAGGCCGGGGGCAAGGCGGCCTGGCCGCATCGCCCCCGGTGATGGTCCTGTCGGGTCTGCCGGTTACGGGCGCGGAATCCCCAGTTTCTCCGGGCTGACCGTCGCCGCGCCGAGATCCTCGAGCGTCCAGGCGAACAGCGATTCCAGCCGGTTCATCTCGGCACTCGCCTCTTCGCCGGTGAGGCCGGACAGGGTGTAGTGATTGTCCGCCGCCCATTCGACGACCGCGTCGGTGGCCATGGCCGCATCGAAGGCGCTGACCAGCTTGGCCTTGACGTCGTCGGGCGTGTCGGCCCGCACGGCGAGGCCGATGGCCTGCTTGACCGGCAGCGTCTCGGTCAGGCCCGGATAGGCGTCGAAGGCCGACGGCACGGTACCGATGTCGGGAAGCTCCGTGGCGTCCGCCACCAGCATGGCGAGCGGCCGCAGACGCTTGGCCTGGATGAGCTGCTGCTGCTCGGCGAGCGAGGTGACGACCAACGTGACCTCGCCGGAAATTGCCGCATTCTGGGCCGGGGCCGAGCCGGTATAGGGAATGAAGTTGAACTCCGTCCCCGTTCCCTTCTGCAGGGCCAGAAGGTTGAGATGGTGGATCGAGCCGGCCGCACTGGCGCCGGCGCGAATGGTGCCGGGAGCCTCCTTGGCGGCGGCGATGAGCTCGTCGAGGGTCTGGTACGGGGCGTTCGCCGAGACCGAGATGATTTCCGGCGAGCCGCCGACGAGGAAGAAGTCCCAGACGTCCATGCGCTGGTCCCAGCCGCCCTGGATGCCGGCGGTGACGACGGATTCCGAAATGCCGGCCAGCGTGTAGCCGTCGGCGGGCTGCGAATGGACGTAGCTCATGCCGACCGACCCGCCGACGCCGCCGGTGCGGTTGGAGACGTTGATATTGACGCCCAGCCCGTCCTGCATCTCCGCCGAAATCAGCCGGTTCAGCGTGTCGGTTCCGCCGCCGGCGGCCCAGACGACGACGTTGGAGATGTCGCGATCCGGGTAGTCCTGCGCCATTGCGGGCATTGCGAGGGCCCCGGCCAGCAGCGCTGCCGCGCCTGCAGTTTTCCAGTCAAGCATCTGATTTTCCTCCCATGAGACGTTCCACTCGGTATTCCTCCGACCTCCCAGTCGGAGCAATCTCGGCACATTGTATGCGCTTATGTATTAGTCTACTGATAGGGTACTGCTCTTTTATATCCTTGTCGAGGTCGCCTGATGCTCAGTCTTTCCGGGATCGCTTTTCACGGCCACGGGCTGAACCGTCCGGAATGCGTCCTTGCCCATGCGTCAGGGCTTTTGATCACCGCCGACTGGACCGGTGGCGGCGGCGTCTCGATCATCGAGCCGTCGGGGCGGGTCAGCCGGCATCTGGCGCAGAACCCGCCCCGGCCGCTGCGACCGAACGGCATCGCGCTGGAGCGCGGCGGCAGCCTGTTGTTGACCGAGCTCGGCGTCGACACCGGCGGCGTGTGGCGGCTTCACCCGGACGGCACGGTGGACCCGGTGCTGCTGGAGGTGGACGGCACGCCGCTGCCGCCGTCCAATTTCGTGCATCTGGATGCGGCCGGCCGCATGTGGGTGACGGTCAGCACGCGCATGAATCCGCGCCATCTGGCGGCGCGCGGCGACGTTGCCGACGGCTTCATCGTCCTCGTCGAGGACGGACATGCGCGGATCGTCGCCGACGGGATCGGCTTCAGCAACGAATGCCTCGTCTCCCCCGACGGCCGCCATCTCTATATCAACGAGACCTTCACCCGGCGCCTCACCCGCTTCACCATCGCGGAGGGGAAACTGGAGGCGCGGCAGGTGGTGGCCGAGTTCGGCCCCGGCACCTATCCCGACGGCATGACCTTCGATGCAGAAGGTCATCTGTGGATCACCAGCATCGTCAGCAACCGGGTCATCCGGGTCAGCCCCGGCGGCGACCAGACCCTGATGCTGGAAGACTGCGATGCCGGTCACGTCGCCTATGTCGAGGCGGCCTATGCGTCGAAGACCATCGAGCGCTCGCATCTCGACACGATGAAGAGCGAGAAGCTGCGGGCGATCTCCAGCCTCGCCTTCGGCGGGCCCGACCTTCGAACCGCCTATCTCGGCTGCCTGCAGGGCGAGGCGATCGCCAGTTTCGAGAGCCCGGTGGCCGGTTTCGCGCCGCTGCACTGGTCGCTGCCGATCGATGCGCTGGAACGGCGGATCGCCGACCTGCCGACCGTCGCCCCGAACCCGTCCTGATCTTGAACGCCGAGGAGCCCGAGACCCATGAGCACACTGCGCGTTGCGACCATCGGCGCCGGCTATTTCAGCCGCTTCCACCATGATGCCTGGTCGCGCATCGAGGACGCTTCGCTGGTCGCGGTCTGCGACCAGGATGCGGCAAAGGCGCAGGACTATGCCGAGCGCTTCGCCGTGCCCGCGGTCTATACCGATGTCGACGCCATGCTCGAGGCCGAGCGCCCCGATCTCGTCGACATCATCACCCCGCCGCACACCCATCTGGACCTGATCCGCAAGACCACGGCGCGGCGCATTCCGACGATCTGCCAGAAGGCCTTCTGCACCAGCGTCGCGGAAGCCGAAGAGGCGACGCGGATCGCAGCCGAGGCGGACACCATGCTGGTGGTGCACGAGAATTTCCGCTTCCAGCCCTGGCACCGTGAGATCCGCCGCCAGATCGAGGCCGGACGGATCGGCAGCGTCTACCAGGCCAGCTTCCGCCTGCGGCCCGGCGACGGGCAGGGCCCGCGGGCCTATCTCGATCGCCAGCCCTATTTCCAGAAGATGGAGCGCTTCCTCGTCCACGAGACGGCGATCCATTTCATCGACACGTTCCGCTACCTCTTCGGCCCTGTCGAGGCGGTGATGGCCCGGCTGGTGCGGCTCAATCCGGCGATCGTCGGCGAGGATGCCGGCATCATCCTGTTCGAGTTCGCGAACGGCGCGCGGGCCATGCTGGACGGCAACCGGCTGGGCGACCATCAGGCCGACGACCGGCGCCTGACCATGGGCGAGATGCTGGTCGAGGGCTCGGACGGCACGATCCGGCTCGACGGCTACGGACGGCTGTTCTTCCGCGCCTTCGGCAGCAATGACGAGAGCGAGATCGCCTATGAGCGCAACATGGAGGGGTTCGGCGGGGACAGCGTCCTCGCCCTGCAACGCCATGTGGTGGACCATCTCCTGCGCCAGATACCTGTCGTCAACGCGGCGGCGGACTATCTGGCCAATCTGCGGATCGAGGCGGCCATCTATGCCTCCGCCCGCGACGGAATGCTAAAGACGGTCCAAGATGATTCTCATGCGGAAGGTGCCTTGTGACAGTGGCGACAGAGACTGGAACGCCCGCTTCCGTCGCGGAGGAGCGGATCTCCTATGCCGAGCGTGCGTATCGTGAGATCCGCAGGCTGATCCTGAACAACGAGATGCCTGCCGGCACGCATGTCCTGGAAAAGGAACTGTCGGTTCTTCTGGAGATGAGCCGCACGCCGATCCACGAAGCCATGATCCGCCTCGCCGAGGAAGGCATGGTCGAGATCAAGCCGCGGCACGGCATGCGCGTCCTGCCGGTCTCGGCCGACGACATGCAGGAAATCTACCAGATCCTGACGGCGCTGGAATCGGAGGCGGCCGAGGAGATCGCCCGCGAGGGCGTCGCCGACGAAGCGATGAAGGCCATGCGCCAGGCGGTGGACGACATGGACGCCGCGCTCAAGAGCGACGACCTCCTGGCCTGGGCGCAGTCCGACGATCATTTCCATCGCCTGCTGATGGAGAACTGTCCGAACCGGCGTCTGCGCGCGCTGGTCTCGCAGTTCCTTGCCCAGTCGCACCGGGTCCGCATGCTCACCTTGCGCCTGCGCCCCAAGCCGGTGGGGTCGAACGAGGACCACGAAGCGCTGCTCGATGCGATCGAGCGCCGGGACGCCGATGCCGCCCGGCAGATCCACCGCGAACATCGCTTCCGCAATGGCCGCATGCTGGTCGGCCTGCTGCGCGATTACGGCCTGACCCAGCTTTAGCCGCCGGCGGACGGCGCACGGACCCGCGGTCGCCCGTCTCAGAAGAATGGGCGTGGCTTGCCCCCTCGCCCGCCACGCCCCGTCGCAGCCGGGCGATCAGCCCGACGCGCCAGCCAGAAGCGTGAGCTCGGTCACGCGCTTGCCCGTCACCATGTCCCGCGACGCCGCGTCGAAGGTCTGGAAATGCGGCGAGGCCAGATGGGCCTCGAACGCCGCGCGGTCGTCATAGACTTCGTAGAGGATGATCCCGTAGGCGTCGCCGGGCCGGGCGCACACGTCGAAGACGCGGCAGCCGGGCTCGTCCGCCAAAGACCGGCGGGCGTTCTCGACGATCAGCTTCTCGAAGGCCGGGCCGGAGCCCTCGGCGACCGCGAATTCGACGAGAATGACGTAGGGTGCGGCGGCGACCGCTTTGGCTTCGCTCATTTGGCAGCCTCGATTTCCGCGATGACGGCGCGAGTGATGTCGGCGGTGCCGTTGCTGCCGCCGAACTCGAAGGGCCGGATGCGCTCGGCATAGGCCTTGTCGATCGCAGCTTCCAGGATCAGCGAGGCATCGGTCAGCGCGTCCAGCTTGTGACGGGCGCCCAGCCAGTCCAGCATCATCGCGGTCGACAGGAGCATAGCGGTCGGATTGGCCTTGCCGGTGCCCACGATGTCCGGCGCGCTGCCATGGCTCGGCTGGAACAGCGCATGCTCGTCGCCGATCTCGGCGCAGGGTGCCAGCCCCATGCCGCCGACGAGACCACCGCCGAGGTCGGAGATGATGTCGCCGAACATGTTCTCCATGACCATGACGTCGAAGTCCCACGGCTTGCGGATCAGATCCAGCGCCGTCGCGTCGACATAGGCGGAATCGGCGTCCACGCCGGGGAAGTTCTTGGCCCGCTCGTTGAAGATCTTGCGGAAGAAGGCCATGGCCACGAAGACGTTCGACTTGTCGACGCAGGTGACGCGGCCGGTCTTGCCGCGCAGCCGCTGGCGCCGCTCGGCGAGGCGGAAGGAGAAATCGAACAGCTTCTCGGAGGTCGAGCGCGTGATGACCATGGTCTCGCGCGCGACCTTGTCGTCCTCAATCGTGCCCTTGCCGCGGGAATAGAACAGCCCCTCGGTGGATTCGCGAATGATGACGAGGTCTATGTCCTTGGCGCGCGGATCGGCCAGCGGGCTCGGCGTATTGGGCAGATGGCGGACCGGGCGGACGCCGGCATAGAGGCCGAATTCCCGGCGCATCTCCAGATGCGGGGCAATCTCGGTGCCGTCCGGATAGCGGATGTCGGGAAGGCCCATGGCGCCAAAAAGGATCGCGTCGCAGGACCTCGTCGCGTCGGCGGCCTCGTCGGTCAGGGCGATGCCGGTTTCCTTGTAATAGGCCGCACCGCCTGGATGCTGGTGGCGCACGAGACGGAAGCCGCAACGCGCCTCCAGAGCGTCCAGAACCGCCAGACCGCTGTCCATCACCTCGACTCCGATCCCGTCACCGGGAAGGACCACGATCTCCAGATCACTCATTCGGACACTCCTGTCGCCACTCAATCCTCGCGATCAGGCCTAGCCCCATTCAATGAATGCGTCAATGCATGCATTGTTGCAGCGGTCGCGAATCTCGAGCTTGGCGCGCCTGTCGATCGCGCCTGATTGCGTTTGGTTAGCCGGATTCAGCCGCGCTCCCGGAGCTGTCGCCTCTGAACGCATGCCTGCGGGCAATGGGTGGGGTGGCACGTGAACGGCAAGCCGCCAGGGTCACTCCACGGCAGCGCTTGAGCGCCCACGAGGCGGGTCGCAAGTGAAGGAAGGCAGCTGCCGAGGGCGTGCCGCACGGG
The DNA here is from genome assembly GCF_000421645.1 of Aurantimonas coralicida DSM 14790. Classification (GTDB taxonomy): domain Bacteria; phylum Pseudomonadota; class Alphaproteobacteria; order Rhizobiales; family Rhizobiaceae; genus Aurantimonas; species Aurantimonas coralicida. The sequence goes on from NZ_ATXK01000005.1 coordinate 44,929, forward strand.
GGCTGCCCGGGTGGACCGCCGGCGCTACGAGGAGCGCCGACGGTCCGTGATCGGGCTACTCCGCGGCTTCTCGGGTCGTCGCGGGCGCGACGATGCGGGCGGCGCAGTATTTGAACTCCGGGATCTTGCCGAAAGGATCGAGCATCGGGTTGGTCAACATGTTGGCCGGGCTCTCGTTGAAGCAGAACGGCATGAAGACCATGCCGTCGGCGACCTCCCGGTCGGCCCGCAGGATCGCCTCGACCGTGCCGCGCCGGGTCTCGATCGCGATCATCTCGCCCTGTTGCAGGCCCCTGCGACCGATCTCGCGCGGGTTCATCGAGGCGATGCCCTGGGGCTCGATGGCGTCCAGCACGCCGGCCCTTCGGGTCATGGCGCCGGTGTGCCAGTGTTCGAGCAGCCGCCCCGTGGTCAGCACGAGCGGATAGTCCGCGTCGGGCACCTCGTCCGGCGGCAGCAGATCGGCCGGCACGATGCGGCCACGGCCGTCGGCGGTCGGGAAGCTGGTCGAGAAGATGATCTCGTTGCCCGGCTGGTCGGGGCCGTCGGCCGGGTAGATCACCGATTCCTCCCGTTCCACGCGCTCCCAGGAGATATGCTTCAGCGACGGCATCACCGCCGCCATCTCCGTATAGACCTCCGAGACATGGCCGTAATTCCAGTCGAGGCCGATGCGGCGGGCAAGGTCGATGATGATGTCGAGGTCCTGCCGGGCCTCGCCGGGCAGGTCGAGCGCCGGCCGGCCGATCTGCACCTGCCGGTTGGTGTTGGTGAAGGTGCCGAGCTTTTCGGCATGGACCGAGGCCGGCAGGACGACGTCGGCGTGCCAGGCGGTCTCGGTGAGGAAGATGTCCTGCACCACCAGATGCTCGAGCTTGGCCAGCGCACCACGGGCATGGGCCTGGTCGGGATCCGACATGGCCGGATTCTCGCCCATCACATACATGCCCTTGATGACGTCGTCATGGATCGCGTCGATGATCTCGACGACGGTCAGCCCGGTCTTGGGGTCGAGCGTCTGGCCCCAGAAATTCTCGTAGGTCCCGCGAATATCGGGATTCTCGACGGATTTGTAGTCGGGATAATACATCGGGATCAGCCCGGCATCCGACGCGCCCTGGACGTTGTTCTGGCCGCGCAGCGGATGCAGACCGGTGCCCGGGCGGCCGATCTGGCCGGTGATCAGCGCCAGCGCGATCAGGCAGCGGGAATTGTCCGTGCCGTGGGTGTGCTGGGAGATGCCCATGCCCCAGAAGATGATCGAGCGTTCGGCCTTGGCATAGGTGCGGGCGACGTCCCGCAGCGTCTCGGCCGGCACCCGGCAGATGTTGGCCATGGCCTCGGGCGAGAAGTCCTTGACCTTCTCCTTCAGCGCCTCGAAGCCGGCGACATTGGCCTGGATATACTGCTCGTCATAAAGCTGTTCCTCGATGATCACGTGGATCAGCGCGTTCAGCATGGCGACGTCGGTGCCGGGCTTGAACTTCAGCGAGTGGGTCGCGTGACGCATCAGGTCCTGGCCGCGCGGGTCCATGACGATGAGCTGCTTGCCCAGCTTGGCGGCCTGCTTGAAATAGGTCGCGGCGACTGGGTGGTTGGTCGTCGGGCGAGCGCCGATGACGATGATGCACTCGGCCTTCATGGCGTCGTTGAACGGCGCCGAGACCGCGCCGGAGCCGACGCCCTCCATCAGCGCGGCCACCGAGGAGGCGTGGCAGAGCCGCGTGCAATGGTCGATATTGTTGGTGCCGAAACCCTGCCGGATCAGCTTCTGGAAGAGATAGGCCTCCTCGTTCGATCCCTTGGCCGAGCCGAAGCCGGCCAGCGCCTGGCCGCCATGGGCCGCCATGATCGATGTCAGCCCGCCGGCGGCGCGCTCCATCGCCTCTTCCCAGGTCGCCTCGCGAAAAACGGTCAGCGGATCGACGTTGCGCATGTCGATGTCGCCGGCCTTCGGCGCATCGTCGCGGCGGATCAGCGGCTTGGTCAGGCGCTCCGGCGACATGGCGTAGTCGAAGCCGAAGCGGCCCTTCACGCACAGCCGGTTCTCGTTGGCATAGCCGTCGCGGCCGTCGACCTGGACGATGCGGTTGTCCTTGACCGCGACCTTGGTCTGGCAGCCGACGCCGCAGAACGGGCAGACGCTGTCGACGACCTTGTCGAAGTCCTGGATCGCGCGGACGGTGCGTGTCTCGTCCATCAGCGACTTCTCGTACAATGCACCGGTCGGGCAGGCCTGGACGCATTCGCCGCAGGTCACGCAGGTCGACAGGCCCATCGGGTCGTGGATGTCGAAGACCGGCACGGAGCGGTTGCCGCGCTCGGCCATGCCGATGACGTCGTTGACCTGCACCTCGCGGCAGGCGCGCACGCAGGCGCCGCAGGTGATGCAGGCGTCCATGTTGACCGCGATGGCCGGATTGGTCACGTCGAACTCGGCCGTGGCGTGCCCGTCGGCGAATTTCGACGGATAGCGGTCGCTGCCGGCCACCCCCATGGAGGACGCCCAGTCCCAGAACATCGACTGGTTGTCCGGGCTTTCCTCGGGCGGCCGCATGTTGCTGGCCAGAAGCTCAACCACCATCTGGCGCGACTTCACCGCGCGCTCGGTGGCGGTGCGCACCACCATGCCCTCGGCGGGCTTGCGGATGCAGGAGGCGGCCAGCACCCGTTCGCCGTCGATCTCCACCATGCAGGCGCGGCAATTGCCGTCCGGCCGGTAGCCCGGCATGTCGACATGGCACAGATGCGGGATGCGCGTGCCCTCGCGCTTGGCCACTTCCCAGATGGTCTCGCCGGCATCCGCGGCGACGGACTTGCCGTCGAGTTCGAAGGTGATCTTGCTCGTCATCGCGACAGCTCCTCGCGGAAATGCGTCAGAAGATGATTCACGGGATTGGGCGCCGCCTGGCCGAGACCGCAGATCGAGGCGTCGCGCAGGACGGTCTCCAGATCGCGGATCGCCGTTTCGTCGATCGGCCCCCGGGACTCCAGCAGCGACACCAGCTTGCCGGTGCCCTCGCGGCAGGGCGTGCACTGGCCGCAGCTCTCATGCTCGAAGAAGCGCAGAAGGTTGAGCGTGGCCTCCCTGATATCGTCCTGGTCGGAGAACACCACGACGGCATGGGAGCCGACGAAGGCGCCGTGGCGGGCGAGCTCGCCGCCGAAATCCAGCGGAATGTCGCCGAGGGAGGCGGGCAGGACGCCGCCCGAGGCGCCGCCGGGCAGATAGGCCTTGAACGCATGGCCCTCGGCCATGCCGCCGCAATGCTCCTCGATCAGTTCGCGCACGGTGATGCCGGCCGGGGCGAGCTTGACGCCCGGCTCGCGCACGCGGCCCGAGACCGACCAGGAGCGCAGTCCCGGAAAGCCCGGCTTGCCGAGGCCGGTGAACCATTCGGGCCCGTTGTCGACGATGTCGCGGATCCACCACAGGGTCTCGACATTGTGGTTCAGCGTCGGACGCCCGAACAGGCCGACTTCGGCGATGTAGGGCGGCCGGTGCCGCGGCAGGCCGCGCTTGCCCTCGATGCTCTCCAGCATCGCGCTTTCCTCGCCGCAGATATAGGCGCCGGCGCCGCGGCGCAGCTCGATGAAGCCCGGCGTGATCAGGCCGCCGGCTTCCAGCGCGGCGATCTCGGTGCGCAGGATGTGCAGCACGGCCGGGTATTCGTCACGCATGTAGAAGTAGATGCGCTCGGCCTCGACCGCATGGGCGGCGACGAGCGCGCCTTCCAGTGTGCGGTGCGGGTCGCGCTCCAGGTGGTAGCGGTCCTTGAAGGTGCCGGGCTCGCCCTCGTCGCCATTGATGGTCATCAGGCGCGGCCCCGGATAGGAGCGCACGAAGCCCCATTTCTTGCCGGCCGGGAAGCCGGCACCGCCGAGCCCGCGCAGGCCGGCGGACTGCATGGTCTCGATCAGCGTGTCGACGGCGAGCGACCCGTCGCGGATCTTCGCGAGCAGCTTGTAGCCGCCGGCGGCGAGATAATCGGCCAGATTGGTGTAGTCGGGCACGCGGACGGTGGTCTCGCCGGCAGCGGCCAGGGCAGCCAACCCCTCGGCGCTGGCGTTGTCGACCTCGCGGTCGCCGATGCGGGCGGCCGGCGCGGTGGCGCAGCGGCCCATGCAGGGTGCGCGCACGACGCGGATGGCGGCCGGATCGACGCCTGCCGACACTTCACCGATCAGCGCTTCGGCGCCGGCCAGCGCACAGCTGATCGAATCGCAGATCCGGATGGTCAGCGGCGCCGGCTTCTCCTCGCCTTCGCGCACCACGTCGAAATGGTCGTAGAAGGACGCCACCTCGTAGACTTCCGCCTGGGACAGCCGCATCTCCTCGGCCAGGGCGCGCAGATGGGCCGCGCTCAGGCAGCCGAAGCGATCCTGGATCAGATGCAGATATTCAATGAGTAGGTCCCGTCGCCGCTCCCCTTCGCCGAGGAGCTCCCGTATGTCCGACCACGCCGTCTCGTCGAGTTCCCGTCCCTTGGGCCCACGATCCCGTGGCCGAAGCTCCCGCACCGCCATTCTTCCTCCTTCACGGTGCCCACCATGAACCTCAATGCCGCATAACGCCTTGAGGCAAAAGACCGTACCAAAAAATATCCCGACATGGCGACCGCAACGGCGCCCCGAACCGGCGATTTTCGTACTTGTAGCTTACGGAACGATGCGTCAGCCTGACGAGGGGAGAGGGAGACGCGGGCAGGCCGGTTTCGCGTGAGCGCCATCGGTCCGCACCCGCGCGGGCTCCAGCGGCCGTTTCGCGGCCGCACCGGTTGCAAGGGAGGGGACGCCGATGAAGATCGAGCGCATCGACACCTATGTTCTCAAGGTCTCCAGCCGGGAGAACGCGTTCTATTCGTCGCAGGATTATTTCGCCGAACGCACCAGCCTTCTGGTCCGGATCACCTGCGACGACGGGACGACCGGCTGGGGCGAAGGCGGCCAGTACGGCCCGCCCGAGCCGCCGGCCAGCTGCATCCGGGACGTCATCGGCCCGCGGCTGATCGGACGCTATCCGGCCGCACCGACGGCGATCTTCGAGGAGTTCTACGCCCGCACGCGGGATTTCGGCCAGAAGGGCGCCTATGTCGAGGCGCTCAGCGCCATCGACATCGCCCTGTGGGACATCTTCGGCACGATGGTCGGCCAGCCTGTCCACGCGCTTCTCGGCGGCGCGATCCGCCAGCGCGTGCGGGCCTACGGGACCGGCTGCTACTATCCGCCGGACTATGCCGACCGCCCGGTGATGCTGGACAAATTGCGCGAAGAGGTGCTGCGCATCCGCGCCACCGGCGTCGCCGCGGTCAAGATGAAGATCGGCCTCCTGCCGATCCGCGACGACATCGAGCGCATGCGCCTCGTGCGCGAGACCCTCGGCGACGACGTCGAGATCATGGCCGATGCCAACCACGCCTATAACTACGCCTCCGCCGTGCGGATCGGCCGGGTCATGGAAGAGCTGGATTTCCGCTGGTTCGAGGAGCCGGTGGTGCCGGAGGACCGCGAGGGCTATCGCCGCCTGCGCGAGACGCTGGACGTGCCGATCGCCGGCGGCGAGGCCGAATTCACCCGCTTCGGCTTCCGCGACCTCATCGGCGGCGGCTGCATCGACATCGCCCAGCCGGACATCTGCGCGGCCGGCGGCTTCACCGAATGGAAGAACATCCTGGCGCTGGCGACGAGCCATAACATCATGGTGGTGCCGCATGTCTGGGGATCGGGCGTGGCCGTCGCCGCGGCCCTGCAGGCGCTGGCGATCGTGCCCCATGCGCCCTACACGGCGCGTCCGGTGCCGCTGCAGAACGAGACGATGATCGAGTTCGACCGCACCTACAATCCGCTGCGCGACGACATCCTGACGGAGGCATTCGTGCTCGAGGACGAGTGCCTGGCGATCCCCACCGGCCCCGGCCTCGGTGTCACGGTCGACGAGGGCGCCGTGCGCCGGCACTGCGTGCGGCACGAGACGATCGACGCCGGCTCCTGACAGGCCGGCCTTTGGCGACCGTCGCCAGGACCGGCATCCAGCGATGCCTCAGGGGCAGACGCCCCGGGCGCGGACATAGCGGGCGGAGACCCAGCCGGACGGAGAGGCCGGGCCCCACAACGGGTCCTCGCAGTCCCCTTCCATGCAGGTCACGTGGTACCAGTTGCCGCGCCGGTCGTAGACCGACAGGAGATCGCCGGCATAGACCTCGCCGATCTGCCGCGTACTGGAGGACGGCCCGCGCCGCACCGCCAGAAATCCCGCGCCGGTCCGGTGGTCGTAGGAGGAGATCGGGCGCACGCCGCTCACCCGTCCGGTGCAGTCGCCGGCGAGCGCCTGGGGCGCGGTGCCAAGCCCCGCAGCGACGAGAACCGCCGCTGCGATCCCAGATGTCAGTCGCGTCATCCGATCGTCCTTTCGAAGCGCCCGTCGTGGGCAGGTGCCGCGCCCATCCTGCCGAAGACGGCGGCAAGCCCCTTGATCCGCATCAAGCGGCGCGGCGGGCTCGGGCCTTTCCGCGCCGACAGGTCGGCGTCAGGGCTGTGCCGCCCAGTAGCGCGCAAGATCGCTGCGCAGCCGGGCCGGCGATCGCGTTCCCCATTCGTCGCGATGGCCCACCAGATAGAGGACCGGCCGTAGCCGCGACGGACGGGCGGCCGCGAGATCGGCAAACTGGTCGGGTACGAAGACGTGCCGGCCGTAGATGTGGCGGGCCTCCACCGGCAGGCTCGGAAGGGCCCGGCGCACGAGTTCGCTGCAGAAGAAGCAATCCGCCGTATCCGCGTCGAAGCGGAAATCGAAGGGCTGGCCGATGGCGCCGAGCAGGAACCGCATCGCCCGGCGGCGTTCGGCGCGCGCGGCGAGCGTCGGGCGCAGCACGACCAGATAATCCGCGTTGAGGACGGTCTCGGCCGAACTCAGATGCACCCCGTCCTGATCCGCTTCGATGAAGGTCCGGCCCGCGAGGATGTCCGGTGCCTGCCCCTGCGCGACCGCATCGCTCCAGATGCCCAGCCGGCGCATGTCGGCGTCCGACCCCAGATGGATCGCCACATGCTTGAACAGGCCCGGCAGGGTGGCGTTGGTCAGCCGCCCGCCCGAGGTTACGAGAACGATGTCGAGCGGCCGCAGATGTCGCCGCAGGAGCCGGACGGCCCCGTCCCGGCCATACAGATGGCCATTGCGCCATTCGACCGCCGCCACGACGCGGCCGATCACCGGCGCGACCGGGTCGAGCACCGCCACCAGCCAGTCGGGATAGCGTTCGACATTCGCGCAGCATTTGCGGATCGCCGGCGGCGGTGGCTCCGGGCCGAGATCGCCGCCTGCCGAACCGGTGACGCAGCCGGCGAGCGCCGATAGCATCAGGGCGCAGGGCAGGAGCAGCAGGCGTATCGGCCAACGCGCCGTCAGGTGCCTGGGGCCTGTCATGGAAAGCGCGCCGTTTCGCCGATCGACAGGGTGCGGGCATTCCTCGTGGCGCCGGCCCGCAGAAACCGCCGCGATGGTTCGGCGCGGGGCTCCGGCGACTGGGCGAAGGTGCCCCAGTGAATGCCGATCGCCGCCTTCGCCCCTACATCGCCCGCCAGCCGGACCGCCTCTTCCGGGGTCATGTGCATGTCGCCGACCAGGTGCCGGGGCTCGGAAGCGCCGATCGGCACCAGCACGAGGTCATAGGGCCCGCGCCGGCGACCGATCTCTGCAAACACCGGCGCGTAGCCGCTGTCGCCGATGAACAGGACGCGGTGGGACGGGTCCCTGAGCTTCCAGGAGAACGCCGTCCCGTCCGGGATGCCGAGAAGGTTGCGCCGGGTGGCGTGGATCGCCGGCAGGCCGGTGATCGTGACCGCGCCGATCCTGGCGGATCCGTTCAGCGGGAGCGCATGGATGCGCCGGAATCCGGCATCGGCCGCCAGATGTGCGAGACCGTCCGGCACGACGACGGCCGCCTCCGGAAACCGTCCGGCGAGCATCCGCAGGGAGGGGGCGTGGAGATGGTCGAAGTCGCCATGGGAGAGCACCACCGCATCGATTCCTCGAAGCTGGTCGAGGTGCAATTGCGGCCAGCCATAGCGAACCGGCAGCGGGCTTGCGAGCGAGACGGCACCCGCCAGCACCGGATCGGTCAGGATCACGGTCTTCCCCATCTGCAGGAGAACGGTCGAATGACCGTACCAGGCCACCGTCATCCCGCCCCGTTGCGTCGGCCTGGCGGATGTCGGTGCTTCGCGCGCCTCCTCCGGTCCGGGGGGCTCGCCCGGTCCCCGCAGGCGTTCGGCGAGCGCATAGACGCCGGAAGCCATCGAGACATGATGGATGGCGAGGCCGACACCGCGCAGCGGCTGCGGCGCGAGCACAACCGGTGCCGCGTCGGTGCGCGGCGGTCTGCCCGGCAAAGACGCGGCACAGCCGCAGAGCAAGACCGTCAGGCACAGCGCAGCCCGGATGCCCCGAAGACGCAACATGAGGAATTTCCCGGAACGCGGAAACAGGCTGCGACGCGAGCCGACCCAGGAGTGGGCCGGCGACGGATCAGCGGTGGCGTTCGCCGCCTAGCGACAGCCCTTGCGGCGCTCCCATCGCTGGATCGCGGCGACCTCCCGCCTGTCGGGGCCCGACAGCTCGCCATAGGGCGGAAAGCAGCTGCGGCCGAAGGCGCGGCGCGCCCGGCGGGTTTCGAAGCAATAGCCATTGTCGGCATAGATGGCGTTGCGGGCATACCAGAGCTCGTCGCAGCTCATGCTCCGGTAGCTCTGGGCCACCGCCTGCGATGCGCCGGCAAACGAGACGAGCGCAGCGACGATCAGCGTGCCTCGCAGGGTTCCAGTTGTCTGCATCTTCATGTTGGGCGCCTCCCGCCGGGTTGTCGATGCCCGAGCGTGACGGCCATTCGCGCGCTCCGACTTGACGTGCATCAAAACTACCCGCGTTTCTTCCCCAGCGGAAGACAGGCTGGACGCGCTAAGCCCAGGAGTCGTCGTCGGCGGTCAGGATCAACGTTTCCACATGGGCGTCCGGCCGATGGTCGACCGAGGCACAGACGGTCTCGGTGACGATATCTTCGCCGATCCTGAAGCGCGGCGCGCCGTTGGCAGCAGTGTCGCTCATCGAGACCTCGACGCTCGCGCCGCGCAGGCGACGATCAATTGCCGTCGTCATCCATCCCAAACCACACATCCCGACGGCTTTCGCGTTCCTCGCCTGGAACTCTCCGCAGACAATACACTCGAGATTCGCCACGCTTTTTCCCCGATTCCGTGGCACGCTCCCCGGCGTCCGGAAAAGCAGCATGACGACAGGCCCTGCGGCACGCGCAGGATTAACGTCAGTCTTTCGGCAGGCTGCAAGCAGGTCCGGATATCGTGAGGAACATCAGGCGATTGCGCCCGGATCGCAGACCAGCACTTTGTCCAGCCGTGACGGCAGCGCGCAGGCACCACCCGGCATCCGCGCGCCGAAGCAAAATGGTGCGCACGCCATGCCCGGCCGATGCCGGAGCCATCATATCGCGAAGTGTTCGGGGGGGTGTGGCTACTGTCCGGATCGCTGCGGATCATCTCGAACAGTCAATTGGTGCCCAGGAGAGGACTCGAACCTCCACGCCTCGCGGCACACGGACCTGAACCGTGCGCGTCTACCAATTCCGCCACCTGGGCACGGCGCGGAGCATTAGAGGGAGGCCGGGTCGCTGTCAACGCAGTTTTGCGACGATTGGCGCCGGCACACGAATTTTCTGTCGCAGTGCAGCGGACCGGCGTGGACGGCGCGGTTTTTCGCAGGCGATGGCGCGCCGTTCCGCCAAGTGCAGGGAGACCGGGACGCGGATGCCGGACGCGCCCGCCGGCTGTCGCGGGCCATGCCAGGGCGCGCGGCGGGAGCGGGGCAATGGCGCCGGGCGGCGGGCGTTCCCGTGGCCGCGGCAGCGCCCTGCGACGGTTTGTGCCGCGGGCTTGCGGATCGGGTGCGGTGCGCCATCTGCGCGATTGTGCGGGACCGGCGTCCCCGGTCCGGCGGACGCGGCGTGAAACAGCCGGCTCGCGGCGCGGCGCCGCCTTCACCTGACGCCGCAGACGGGCTATGACGCGGCGGAACGGGGCCCGCGCCGGGCGGCGCGAATCATCCGGCCCCGCCCGGACGCGAACCGGGCCGACGGGCCACAGGCAAGGCAGGAGCTTGAGTACGATGAGTGTCGACACGAACAAGACGGTGGTGGTGTTCGGCGGTTCGGGCTTTGTCGGCCGCTACCTGGTGCAGGCGCTCGCCCGCCGCGGCCATCGCATTCGCGTCGCCTGCCGGCGCCCGGATCTGGCCTATCACCTGCAGCCCAACGGCAATATGGGCCAGATCATGCCGATCCAGGCCAATCTGCGCTATCCGTGGTCCGTCGAGCGGGCGGTCGAGGGGGCCGACCATGTCGTCAACCTCGTCGGCATTCTGGCACAAAGCGGCCAGCAGAGCTTCGACGCGCTGCAGTCCTTCGGCGCTCGCACGGTGGCGGAGGCGACCGCGAAGATCGGCGCCGGCATGACGCAGATCTCGGCCATCGGCGCCGACGAGACCTCCGAATCCGAATATGCCCGCACCAAGGCCGAGGGCGAGAAGGCGGTGCTCGACGCCATCCCCGGCGCCTACATCATGCGTCCGTCGATCGTCTTCGGCGCCGAGGACCAGTTCTTCAACCGCTTCGCCGACATGGCGCGGTTCTCGCCGTTCCTGCCGTTGATCGGCGGCGGCAAGACCCGGTTCCAGCCGGTCTATGTGGGCGATGTCGCCGAGGCGATCGCCGACACGGTGGACGGCAAGGTTCCCGGCGGACGGGTCTACGAGCTCGGCGGGCCGGAAGTGCTGACCTTCCGCCAGATGATGGAGGAGATGCTGCGCATCATCGAGCGCAAACGCAACTTCGTCACCATCCCGTTCGGCGCCGCCGCCTCGATGGCGAAGCTGATGCGCTTCCTGCCGGGCGCGCCGCTGACGCCCGACCAGGTCACCCAGTTGCAGACCGACAATGTCGTGTCGCAGGACGCCATCGAGGACGGCCGCACGCTGGAGGCCTTCGGCATCCGGCCGCGCACCGTCGACGCGATCCTGCCGACCTATCTCGTCCGCTTCCGCAAGCACGGGCAGTTCACCCACCCGCAGCCCCAGGCCGGCGGCGTGCGGATGCCCGACGACGAGGCGGTCTGAGCCACGGCGATCGGTGAGCGCCACATGGCCGTGACCGGCTGACCGGCTTGGACGCGATGCTGCTTCCGCCGGGCCTTGCGGCCGGCACCGCGCTGCTGCTGGTCGTGGCGAGCTTCTTCACCTCGGCCGCCACCGCCGCCTTCGGGATCGGGGGCGGGCTGTCGCTCCTTGCCATCATGAGCACGGTGCTGCCGGTGGCGGTGCTGATTCCCGTCCATGGCCTGGTGCAGCTCGCCTCCAATCTCGGACGCGTGCTGGTGCAGCGGCGGGCCGTGTCCTGGCGCGCGTTGCTGCCGTTTCTGGCCGGCGCGGCGCTGGGCGCGCTGATCGGCGCACGCTTCGTCGTCACCCTGCCGGAAGCGGTGCTGCAGACGACGCTCGGGGCGTTCATCCTGATCCTTGCCCTGGCGAAGCTGCCGGCGATCGGCCGGATCGGGCCGCCGGGCTTTGCCTTTGCGGGTCTCGCCACGACGTTTCTGTCGATGTTCGTCGGGGCCACCGCGCCGATCAACGCGGCGTTCTTCGCCAAGGCCTTCGACGACCGCTCGGAACTGGTCGCGACGCTGGCGGCGACGACCTTCCTGCAGCATCTGTTCAAGAGCCTCGCCTTCTTCGCCCTCGGCGTCGGGCTCGCCGCCTATGCGCCGCTGATCGCCGCGATGATCGTCACGGGCTTTGCCGGCACGCTGGCCGGAACGGCGCTGCTCAAACGCATCGACGAGCGGCTGTTCCGCTTCGTCCTGACGGCGATCCTCGTCGTGATCTCGCTCGACCTCCTGCGCCGCGGCCTGACCAGCCTCATGTGAGCCCGGGCATCCATCTCCTAGTCTAGCGCGCGGGCGGCGTTCCACCGTCGGTGGCGAGCGGCTGCGAGACGGAGGCCGGCACGGGCGTCGCCGCCTCGCCGCCATCCTCGGCCGGCAGGGCCAGCAGCAGCACCATGCCGACGAGGCCGACGCCGATGCGCCACCAGGCGAAGACGGCAAAGCCGTGCCGCGAGACGAAGTCGAGCAGGAAGCGGACGACGAAGAGCGCCGAAACGAAGGCCATGACGAAGCCGATGACGATCAGCCCGGCATCATCGACCGATAGAAGGTCGCGATTCTTCATCAGGTCGTAGGTGAAGGCGCCGAGCATGGTCGGCATGGCCAGGAAGAAGGAGAACTCGGCCGCCGAGCGCTTGTCGGTGCCCATCAGGAGCGAGCCGGCGATGGTGGCGCCGGAGCGCGAGGTGCCCGGGATCAGGGCGAGGCACTGGAAGATGCCGATCTTCAGGCAGAGCGACAGCGGATAATCCATGACGTCGTCGTAGCGCACGATCCGCGGCATGCGGTCGATGACCAGAAGCAGGATGCCGCCGACGATCAGCGCGACGCAGATCACCATCGGCGTTTCGAACAGGATGGTCTTGATGAAGTCGTGCGCCAGAACGCCGACGAAGGCCGCCGGCAGGAAGGCGAGCAGGATGCCGGCGGTGAAGCGGCGGCTGCGGGCGTCGGTCGGCAGGGTGACGAAGATCCGCCAGAGCCGGCCGAAATACAGGATCAGGATGGCCAGGATCGCGCCGAGCTGGATCAGCACCTCGAAGCTGCGGGCGGTGGACTGGAAGCCGAGAAAATGGCCCAGCAGCAGGATGTGCCCGGTGGAGGAAACCGGAAGGAACTCCGTCAGTCCCTCGGTGATGCCCAGAATGACGGCGTCGCCGACTGCTGCGAAATCCATGACAATCCCCTGCCCCGTTCCAGCGCGGCGTCTACCCGATCTGCCGACGAAGGGAAACGGGGGCGGCCATCCGATGGCCGGAATCCTCGGCCAGTGTGGCGAGTGCGCCCGTTCGCGGCGCAGCCCGTGCCGCTTGCCGCCGGGGCGATTCCGGCTATGTCGCTCAAAGCAAAGGCAGACCCGTTGACGGTCCATTGACGAGTGTCTGCCATCATGACGCGCAGGGACGTCCTTTCGGGCGCGCCGTCGATCATTTCAAACAGGGGCAGCCCGCGCGCGGGTGATCCATCCGAAGAGCACCCGATCCAACCGCATGCTGAAGCTACACCATCATCCGATGTCCGCCGCCTCGCGTTTCGTGCGGCTCGTCCTCGGGGAATATGGCGAGCGCGCCGAATATCTGGAGGAGCGTCCGTGGGAGAAGCGCCGCGACTTCCTGGCGCTGAATCCGGCCGCGACCCTGCCGGTGATGCTCGAGGATGACGGTCCGGCGATCGTCGGCGCGACGGTGGCGGGCGAATATCTCGACGAGACCCGCGGCGTCTTCCAGCGCGACAAGCGGCTCCTGCCGGAAAAGCCGCTGGAGCGGGCCGAGGTGCGGCGGCTGACCGAGTGGTTCCTGGGCAAGCTCGACAGCGAGGTCACGCGCTATCTCGTCCGCGAACGGGTGTTCAAGCTGGAAATGAGCGCCGATGCCGGCGGCGGACCACCGGACGCCTCGGCGATCCGGGCGGCGCGGGCCAATCTGAAGCATCATCTGCGCTATCTCGGCTGGCTGGCCGAAAGCCGCGACTGGCTGGCCGGCCCGCGGCTGTCCTATGCCGATCTGGCGGCTGCCGCCGAACTCTCGATCCTCGACTATCTCGGCGAGATTCCCTGGGAGAAGGAGCCGGCGGCCAAGGACTGGTACATGCGGATCAAGTCGCGCCCGTCCTTCCGCCCACTCCTGACCGAGCGCGTGCGCGGCCTGCCGCCGGTGCATCACTACGTCCAACTCGACTTCTGAGTTTAAACGCGGCCCCCGGGGCGTGCGCCGGACCGACGAACCGCCTATATCGGCACCATGACCGCGCGCGAGACACTGACCGACTTCATCCGCAAGGACGCCGGCCGGCTGGGCTTTTCGGCGGTCGGCATCGCGCCCGGCGCCGGCGATGTCGCGGCCGGACCCCGCCTCGACGAATTCATCGCCAAGGGCCGCTACGGCACGATGGGCTGGATGCCCGAGACGGCGGAGCGTCGCCGTTCCGCCCGGGCGCTGTGGCCCGAGGTGCGCTCGATCGTCGTTCTCGGCATGAATTACGGCCCGCAGGAGGATCCGCTGGCGATCCTGGAGCGCCCGGATCGCGGCGCGATCTCGGTCTATGCCCGACACCGCGACTATCACGACGTCATCAAGGGCCGGCTGAAGGAACTGGCCGGCCGCATGGTCGCCAGGGCCCGCCAGGCCGGGCTTGGCGAGCACGACGCCAAGGTCTTCGTCGACACCGCGCCGGTGATGGAAAAGCCGCTGGGCGAGATGGCCGGCCTCGGCTGGCAGGGCAAGCACACCAATCTCGTCTCCCGCGAGCACGGCTCCTGGCTGTTCCTCGGCTCGATCTTCACCACGCTGGAGATGACGCCCGACGCGCCGGGCCGCGATCTCTGCGGTTCCTGCCGGGCCTGCCAGGACGTCTGCCCCACCGACGCCTTCCCCGAGCCCTACAAGCTCGATGCCCGACGCTGCATCTCCTACCTGACCATCGAGACCCGCAAGCCGGTGCCGCAAGAGTTCCGGGCCGCGATGGGCAACCGCATCTATGGCTGCGACGATTGCCTCGCCGTTTGCCCCTGGAACAAGTTTGCCGGCAAAGCCAGCGAGGCGAAGCTGATCGCCCGCGAGGATCTGAACGCGCCGAAACTCGCCGATCTTCTGGCCCTCGACGATGCCGCCTTCCGTACCCTGTTTTCCGGTTCACCTATCAAGCGGATCGGGCGCGACAAGTTCGTGTCGAACTGCCTGATCGCCGCCGGCAATTCCGGCGATCCGGCGCTGCTCGGCGCCGTGAGGAACCGTCTCGCGGACGCGGCGCCCCTCGTGCGGGCCATGGCGATCTGGGCGCTTGCCCGGCTGTCCCCCGAAGATGCCTTGCAGCGCCGGCCCGCCGCGCTTGATAGGGAAGACGATCCCGTCGTCAGGAGCGAATGGCATGCTCTTCAAGGACCGTAAGGTATCCCGATCCGGTGCCCGCGCTGCCGAGGTCGAGACCAAGGTGCGACGGGCCGTCGGCCAGCTGCGTCACGGAATGCCGGCGACACCGGCCACGGGTTCCGGGGCGCTCGGTGCCGGCGCAATCGGCGCATTGGCCATCGGCGCGCTGGCGATCGGATCGGTGGCGGTGGGCGCGTTCGCCATCGGGCGATTGTCCGTCGGGAGCGCCCGTATCGGAACGGCCGACATCGGCAGGCTGCGGATCGGCCGGCTGGAGCTCGGCGAGATGGCCCGGCCGCACGATCCCGCCGAACCCTGGAGCGACTGACCCCATGCATTTCTTCGTCTTCGGCCACGGCTATTCGGCCGGGCACTTCGTCGACACGCTCGATCCGCACGACGTCACCGGTGTGACGGTGCGCACGGCGGACAAGGCGAGCCGGCTGGCGGCGCATCATCTGAAGCCCTTCGTCTTCGACGGCGAGCACCCGACCGACGGCATCTCGCCGGCGCTCTATCGCGCCACGCATCTGCTCGTCTCGGTGCCGCCGGGCCATGCGGCGCCGAAGGGCGCCAGCGTTGGGGGCGCCAATGCGCGGCCCGGCGACCCGGTGCTGCGCTGGTATGGCGACGCGATCGCCCATGGCTGCCCGAAGCTCGAATGGATCGGCTATCTCTCCACCGTCGGGGTCTATGGCGACCACGACGGCGGCTGGGTGGACGAGGACAGCGAGACGCGGCCGGTCTCGGAGCGATCGAAGGCCCGCATCGCCGCTGAAGTCGCCTGGCAGGAAGCGGCGGCGACGCGGCGGGTGCCGCTTGCGATCCTGCGCCTGTCCGGCATCTACGGCCCCGGCCGCAACGGCTTCGTCAATCTGGCGAAGGGGACGGCCAAGCGGCTGGTGAAGCCCGGCCAGGTGTTCAACCGGATCCATGTCGACGACATTGCCGGGGCGCTGAGCCTCCTGGCGGAACAGCGGCTCGGCGGCATCTACAACGTCACGGACGACGAGCCGGCCCCGCCCCAGGACGTGGTTGCCCACGCCGCGGCGATGGCAGGCGTCGCACCGCCGCCGGAAATTCCCTTCGACGCCGCCGAACTCTCGCCGATGGCGCGCAGCTTCTATGGCGAGAACAAGCGGGTCTCCAACGCAAGGATCAAGGAAGCGGGTTACCGGTTCCGCCATCCGACCTATCGCGAGGGACTGGAGAGCGTGCGGGCCGATGCGGCGCTGATCGGCGGCGGGAGCTAAGGGGGGCCCTCCGCCTCAGGCGGTCTGCAGCCAGCAATGGGCGGCCAGCGCCGCCATGTCCGGGTCGGCGTGCAGGACGCGATGTCCCCGGTCGATAGCATGGGCGGCGATCAGCGCCGCTTCGGGCCGTTGCAGCGCGACGCCCTTGTCTCGCAGAATGCGTGCGAGACCGGCAGCCCGCCCGACCGACCGCTCGCCCGCGACGGACAGGATCGGAAACTGGCGCAGATAGCGGCCGATGCGGTCGGCGTCGCGATCGTCCGCCGCTCCAGCCAGCAGCCGGAAGAGGGTCAGGTCGGCGATGCCGATCTCCGACAGATCGGGGCTCTCCCGCAGCAGGCGGATCTCACGCGTGTCCGCGCCCCTCAGGTTGGCGATCCAGACCGAGGCATCAACGAGAATCATCCGCCGGCCGCGTCCGTCTGGCCGGGTCCGTCCTTTCCGGGCCCCGGCCAGCCCATGCCGTGCATGTCAGCGAGGGCGCGGCGGCGACGTTCCTGGGCGATCAGCCGGCGCAGGGCCTCCTCGACCGTCGCCTTCTTGGTCGACAGGCCCGCGGCGGCCATCGCCTCGGCCATCAGCCGGTCGTCGATCTCGATATTGGTGCGCATGACCCGCTCCGATGTGCAGACAGGCCCAGCGGTCTACACATCGCCCCTGACCGCTTCAAGCCGCGTGCCGCTGGCCGGGCGATTCCAGGCGAAGGCCTAGCGTTCGATGCGGTCGATGAACCAGCGGGTGAGCCGGGTCCAGACCTCGTCCTTCTCGGCGTAATCCTCGACGCCATGTTCGAGGTTCGGATTGTCGTTGACCTCGATCAGGAAGACCCCGTCGTCGGTCTCCTTCAGATCGACGCCATAGAGGCCGTCGCCGATGCAGCGGGCGCCGCGCAGGCCCGCGTCCAGCACATGCGGCGGCGCCTCGCCCAGCGCGAAGGGCCGGAAGCCGCCCTCCATCGGCCGGCCGCCGGTCTCGTGATTGATGATCTGCCAGTGCTCGCCGGCCATCAGATACTGGACGGCGAAGAGCGGCTCGCCGCCGAGGACGCCGATGCGCCAGTCGAATTTCGTCGGCATGAACTTCTGGGCAATCAGAAGGTCGGAATCCTCCAGCCATGCCCCCGCCAGCCTGACCAGCCCGGCCATGTCGTCCAGCTTCTTGACGCCGCGCGAGAAGGAGCCGTCGGGGATCTTCAGCACCATGGGGAAGCCGAGCTCGTCGGCCGCCTTCTGGAAATCCTCCTTGCCGCCGATCATCACCGAGGGCGGCGTCGCCACCCCGTTCGCCGCCATCAGCTCGTTGCAATAGACCTTGTTGGTGCAGCGGATCATCGAGATCGGGTCGTCGATGACCGGCATGCCCTCCTGCATGGCGCGCCTTGCGAAGCGATAGGTGTGGTTGGAGATCGAGGTCGTCTCGCGGATGAACAGCGCGTCGAAATTGGCCAGCCGCGGCAGGTCGCGGCGGGTGATCGGCTCGACGTCGACGCCGAGCCGGGCGGCCGTGCGGGCCCAGTGCTTGAGCGTGTCCACGGAGGATGGCGGCAGCGCCTCGTTGGGATCGTAGAGCGTCGCGAAGGCATATTTCGCAGGCGTCTTCGCCTTGGCGGCGCGCCACTCGCGGGCGGTGTAGCGCTGCATGGCGGCCAGCAGCCGGCCGGTCTCGACCGCGTCCAGCTTGGCGGGCGCGGCAAAGCCGATGCGTCTGATCTTTGCCCGGCGGTCGAGCGGTGCCGATTGGCTCGTGCGCCGCGCCGGCGATGCCGAGGCCGCCGGTCGCTCCGTGGCTTCGGCGCCGTCCAGATGCACCTCCAGCGCCGGGGCGCGGAACCAGTCGAAGACCAGCTTGGCGAAGCGCTCCAGACGCGGATCGTCGGTGTAGCCGAAATAGATGCGGATCGGCGATGTCGGCCGCTCGCCCTTTTCCAGTGCCCTGGCGAGGGCGGCGTCCAGTTCCGGCAGGGCGTTCTCGTAGAGCTTCTTCTCCGACAGGTCGATCATCGTCTCGACCGAGGGGATGATGCGATGGCCCCGTGCCTCGGCGAGCAGCGAGCCGTAATAGGCGCGGCTTTGATAGGCGTAGGAGCGCGACAGATTGATGATCTTGGGGCGCTGGCCGCGGAACAGGCCCGGCCGCGCGAGATAGTCGCGCACCGTCATGACCTTGTGCGGCGTCGCGCCGTTGTCGAGATCGGACAGGCGTCCGACGAGAACCACCCATTGGGACATGGAAGTCGGCTAAGCCTCGCGCCTGGACAGGAACACCGCGGCCCTGAGGCCGACCTTGCCGAAACGCGCGATCCGGTCGAAGGTCTCATAGGGGATCGGAAGATTGGCCGCGTCGGCGACCGTCTCGCCGCGCTCGTCGGCGACCCAGGGGTCGTGGATGACGATATGGCGGCCGTCGTCGCCATGGGCGAGCACCCAGTGCGGCACCTTCTTGCCGAACATGTGATAGCCCGAGATCAGGACGACGGCGGTCTTGCCGGCGGCGATCGCGGCGCGCAGATCGTCGAGGGTGAAGCGCCCGATGGTCACGTCGATGGCGTAGCGCTCGGCCCGGCGGCGGAAATCCTCCTGGGCGAGCCCCATCACCACCTGCTTCTCGGGACTGCGGACGCCCTCAAGGAACAGGTCCCCCGGCTCGGAGACGTGAATCTCGGCGGCAAGACCCGCCTCGTGGGCGGCGACGGCCAGGCCATAGGGCTCGCAGCCGCCCGGCCCCGACATCATGAAGATGGTCGTCGCCTCGCGCCACAGCCGGATCTCGGTCACCGGCTCCAGCACGAAGCCGGGAATGTCGCGGCCCATGGCCATCATCAGGCAGCAGGCGCCGCAGGTGAAATCGGTGGTCTGCTCGTAATAGGGCACGCCGGTGTCGATCGGGTGATCGCCGCGCAGGGTCTTTTCGAAGCGCAGCGCCGTCTCGTGGTCGGCGTAATAGTCGAGATAGGTGCCGATGGGGCGGAAACCCTCGCCGCGATAGAGAGCGATGGCGGCGGCATTGTCGGCGCGCACTTCCAGCCGCAGGGCGATGCGATCGCGGTCGAAGGCTGCGGCCTCGGCCGCCTTCAGGAGAGCCCGGCCGATGCCGCGTCCCGCCGCATGGGGAGAGACCGCGATGGAATAGAGCCGGGCGAGACCGGTGCCGCGCCGCACGAGGAGCGCGGCATAGGCGAGGATCGGACCGGACCGCGGCGCGTCGTAGGCCGCACGCGGCGCGCCAGCCGTCGTGTCGACGGCCCCGTCGCCGGTGGCGGCCGCCTCGACGACGAGAACGACGGCGCTGGGCGAGGCGATGAGGTTGCGGAAGGAGCGCCGGGAGATCCGGTCGGCCTCGAAGACGGCGGTCTCGATGGCCACGAGGGGCTCGAGATCGCCCGGCCGCGCGGGACGGATGACATATCCGATGTGTGCGGCGGCTTCGGGTTGATGATGGCTTGATCCGGGGTGCCCGACTTCCCGCGGGGAGACGGAGCTGGGCGACGGCTGGTGCAGCATCGGGGCGTCATCGGCAGGGAGGTGACGCAAACGACACGATGCCGCCGCCTGTCCCTTCATAGGCTATCGCTTATAGGCCTCTGCCAGAGGGAATGCGACGGGAATCGGCGGCGGTGACGCGCTGGTGATGGGCGTCGCACAGCGTCGCCATCGGCACGACTCTGCCTGCCATAGAGGTGTCCGAGGGCGGTGAATTGCGGCCTCGCAGAGGCATCTCGGCCAACCGGTTCGTGCCGTCGCGCAAGTCCGGCCCGCAGCCATCGCGGCAAGGCAACCAGCGGCCCTCAGCGCGCGGTAACGAGACGCCAGGCGAGCAAACGTCGCAGCATCCTCGGAGACGGCGCCCCGCAGGCTCACACACAAGCATCCGCATCGCAGAACACGCGAACCGGCGCTGGGAATTGGTTCGGCTCAGACGCCCGCAATCATGCGGACGGGCGTGATGGAGACTTGGGAGCAGCTATGGTTCGGGCCTTCGACGAGTGCAACAGCCCGTCAGCCGCTCCCAAGGCCTGTCAGTGAAAACGCCGCTATGCGGAGGCCCGTACAACAACCTCGGCAGTCCGTGCGGCGACATGCATAGGTGGTTCCATTCGACACCTCCCGCAGCGTCATTGACGCAGTTATCAGCCTACGCCTTCAGGGCTGTGCGTCAAGTCCATGACAGCAAAATCGGTTGCCGCTCCGTCAGTTCCGGCCAAGGCTCGCGCCATGCCCATCGAGGGGTGGCCGCCTTATCGGCGCGCCGCCGTCAGCCCAAACCGGCGATGAAAGGCCGGCGCCCAGTCGGCGTGATCGTCTCGGCATAGCGCAGGGCCTGCAGCCGCTGATGCGGCGTCAGGGAGTGCAGCTTCGCCTCCGCCTCCGTCGAGACCCGGTACTCGCCGCAGCGCTCGCAATGGATCGCGCGCTGGTCCGGCTTTTCCGGCTCCAGCAATGTCGCCTCACCCTCGCAGATCGGGCATTTCATACGCTTCCTCCTCGAATGTCAGACGCCGGCGATGATACGCGACGCAGAGCGCCCCGACGAGGCCTGCGGCACGATTGCGGGACAGGGGTTCAGACGCGGCCCGCGGCCCCTATAGTCACGGCGATGGACAGGCGAGAGATCGCTCGCTCGCGTCACCTCTGGCAGGAGCGACAATGGCCTATGATCTCTATTACTGGCCGATGATCCCGGGCCGCGGGGAATATCCGCGGCTGGTCCTGGAAGCTGCCGGTGTCGCCTATCGCGACGTCGCCCGCCTGCCCGAATCGGAGGGTGGCGGCATCGCCGCGATGCAGGCCTTCCTCGCCGGTGAAAAGGGGCATCTGCCGCCATTCGCGCCACCCTTCCTGGTCGATGGCGATCGCGTCGTCTCGCAGGCCGCGGAGATCAGTATCCTTGTCGGCGAGCGGCATGGGCTGGCGCCGAAGGGCGAGGCGGAGCGGCTGTTCGCCCGCTCGATCGCGCTCACCACGGCCGATCTCGTCGCCGAGGCCCACGACGTCCATCACCCGCTCGGCGTCGGTCTCTATTACGAGGACCAGAGGGATGCGGCGCGCGAACGCGCCCTCGGCTTCCGCGAGGAGCGGCTGCCGAAGTTCCTCGGCTGGTACGAGCGGATCCTGGCCGGCAACCCGGCAGGCTCCGGCGTCCTCGTCGGGGAAGCCATCAGCTATGCCGATCTCGGCCTGCTCCAGACGATGGCGGGCCTGCGCTACGCCTTCCCGCGGCGCATGCAGACGCTCGCCCCCGACTATCCGGGCATCGCGGCGCTGGTCGAGCGGGTCGCCGCGGAGCCGCGCGTCGCAGCGTATCTCGCCAGCGACCGCCGCATGGCCTTCAACGAGGACGGCATCTTCCGAAACTACCCGGAACTCGACGCGGACTGACCACCAAACGAAAACGCCCCGGCGAGAAGCCGGGGCGCGAAACGCAGCAAGGGGCCGGACCCTGGTCCGGGCGGCAGGCCGATCAGTTGGCGAGCTTGGAGGCGAAGAGCGCCAGGGCCTTCTGGTAGACGCCGGCCCGGTTCCAGTCGCGCAGGATGGCGAAGTTGGGCTCGCCCTGCTGGTAGCCGGCGCCCGGACGCCAGCCGTGCTGGCGCAGGAAGTTCGCCGTGGAGGCGAGCACGTCGGCCTTGGAGTTGATCAGGTCGCGGCGGCCGTTGCCGTCGCCGTCGACGGCGAAGCGCAGGTAGTTCTTGGCGAGGAACTGGGTCTGGCCGATCTCGCCGGCCCAGGCGCCCTTCATCTGGCTCGGCTTCATGTCGCCGCGATCGACGATGGCCAGGGCCGCCAGCAGCTCTTCGGTGAAGAAGGCCGAGCGGCGGCAGTCATAGGCCAGCGTCGCCAGCGAGCTGAAGATGTTCATCGAGCCGGAATTGGCGCCGAAGCCGGTTTCCATGCCCCAGATCGCGACGATGATCTCCTTCTGGACGCCGTAGCTCTTCTCGATCGAGTTGAGCAGGCCGGCATTCTGCTGGATGATCCGCTTGCCCTTCTTGACGAAGGAGGCCGGCGCGCGGCGCTGCATGAACGCCTCGAGCGAGATGTTCATGGAATGCTGGTTGCGGTCCAGCTTGATGACCTGGTTGGAATAGCTGGTCGGCATCAGGGCCGACTGCACGGTGCCCTGGGAGATGCCGGCGCGCACGGCTTCCTGGGCGAATTCCTGCTTCCACTGGTTGAAGCCACCGGCGCTGTTGCCGCACTGGGCGGCAAGGGCCGGAGCGGCGGCGCCGAGGCCGATGGTCAGGGCGAGCGATGCGGCGTGCGTCCGCAGGGACGTCAGGCGTACCTTCATGGGTCTGCTTCCTCGTTTCAGGTCGTGGGGCCGCGCGGGCCGCGTTGCGTCGAATGGGGTGATCGGCGGCGCCGGGGCGCATGGCCATCGGCGGCGGACACCGTCCGGGTGCATCCTATCACCCACTTTCCTAACCGATTGCGCGGTGTCTGCGTAGTGCAGCACTGCGACACGGGGGCCGGGAAGTGCCGCGCGGGCGCTCTTCGGGCCGCAGCCCGGCCGCCAAACGCGAACGGCCGCGCCGCCCCCCGGGGGCGACACGGCCGTCACAGGTATGCGGCGCCCGAAAGCGCCGCACATCGTCCGACTAGAGCAGGCCGGCTTCCTTGTAGTAGCGCTCGGCGCCCGGATGCAGCGGCACCGGCAGGTTCTTGCCGGCGGTCTTCGGGTCGATGCCCTCGGCCGCGTTATGGGCGGCGATGAGCTCCGGCAGGTTCTCGAAGAGCTGCTTGGTCATCTGGTAGGCGAGTTCCTCATCGACTTCCGCGGAGGTCACGAGAATGTTGGTGATCGCCAGGGTCGGAACGGCGGCGTCCTGGCCGTCATAGGTGCCGGCCGGGATCTCGGCCGCAGCGAACGGCGCACCGAGCTTCTCGGCGATCTCGGCGGGGACCGCCACGACGGTGATCGGCAGCGAGGAGGCCAGATCGCGGATCGAGGCGACGCCGAGACCGGCGGACTGGAGCGTCGCGTCGAGCTGCCGGTTCTTGATCAGCTCGACGGATTCGGCGAAGGGCAGATATTCGGTCTTGCCGAGATCGTCATAGCTCATCTCGGCGGCGCCGAAGATCGCCCGGGCGTTCAGCTCGGTGCCCGAGGCCGGTGCGCCGACGGACAGGGCCTTGCCCTTCAGGCCGGCCAGATCGGTGATGCCGGATTCCTGCGAGGCGACGATCTGCACGTAGTTCGGATAGATCGCGGCGATGGCGCGCAGGTTCTCGACCGGCTGCTGGAAGCCGGCGTCGGCATTGCCTTCGGCGGCGGCCTTCACCGTGTCGCCGAGGGCGAAGGCGATCTCGCCGCGACCCTGGGTGACGAGGTTGACGTTCTCCACCGAGGCCTTGGTCGACTGGACCTGCGTCTTCACGCCCTCGATGTTGTCGGCATAGACCTTGGCCAGCGCCACGCCCAGCGGATAATAGACGCCCGAGGTGCCGCCCGTCAGGACGTTGATGAACTGCTGGGCCGAGGCGGTGGCCGGCGCGAAGGCCAGGCCCGCGACCACGGCAGAGGCGGCGATGCGGTGGAAAAGCTTCATGAAGTGTCCTCCCAGTGGCGGGCCGACGGGCCCGTTCGGCCAATAAGTACCAGCCGCACGGGAAAGCTCAAGGGTCCGGTACCCCGACCATCGTCGGTGGCAACTTGCCCGGGCGCGGGGCCGTGCCTCGATTGACTTCGCCGATGCCATGTCCGATGTCGATCGCAAAGCATCTCTGGAGGAAGCGCATGCCTGAAATGACAGACGTCCACGGTTTGAGCGTCGCGACGACCCTGAAGACCTTCATCGACAGTGAAGCCCTGCCGGGCACGGGCCTCGAGCCGGACGCCTTCTGGAAGAACTTCTCGGACCTCTTGAACGGCCTGGCGCCGAAGAACCGCGAATTGCTGCAGATCCGCGCGGACATGCAGCGCGCCATCGACGAGTGGCACGTGGCCCGTCGCGGCAAGCCGCAGGACATGGACGAATACCGCGCCTTCCTCGACCAGCTCGGCTACATCGTGCCGGAAGGGCCGGACTTTGCCATCGAGACCGCCAATGTCGATCCGGAGATCGCGCTGGTGCCGGGTCCGCAGCTCGTCGTGCCACTGATGAATGCGCGCTACACGCTGAACGCCGCCAATGCCCGCTGGACCTCGCTCTACGACGCGCTCTACGGCACCGACGCCATGGGCGACATGCCGGAGGGCAAGGGCTATGACCGCGCCCGCGGCGCGCGCGTCGTCACCTGGGCCAAGAGCTTCCTCGACGGTGTCGCGCCGCTGGAAGGCATCTCCCATATCGACGTAACCCGCTACACCGTCGACAGCGGCGCGCTCGTCGCCGAATTCGGCGCGGGCAAGACGGCGCGGCTGAAGACCCCTGCCGCCTTTGCCGGCTACCGCGGCGACGCCTCTGCTCCGACCGCGGTGCTGTTCAAGCACAACGGCCTGCATGTCGAGGTGACGATCGACGCCGAGCACCGGATCGGCAAGAACGACACCGCCCATGTCGCCGACATGCTGATGGAATCGGCCATGTCGACGATCTGCGACTGCGAGGATTCCATCGCCGCGGTCGACGCCGAGGACAAGACCGCCGTCTATCGCAACTGGCTCGGCCTGATGAAGGGCGACCTGGAAGACAGCTTCGAGAAGGGCGGCGAGACCGTCATCCGCAAGCTGAACCCGGATCGCGACTATACCGGCCCCGACGGTTCGACCCTGACGCTGCCGGGCCGCTCGATGCTGCTGATCCGCAATGTCGGCCACCTGATGACCAACCCGGCGATCCGCCTCAAGGACGGCTCGGAGGCGCCGGAAGGCCTGATGGACGCGATGATCACGTCGATGATCGCGCTGCACGACCTGAAGAAGACCGGCGGCCTGCGCAATTCGCGCGCCGGTTCGGTCTACATCGTCAAGCCGAAGATGCACGGCCCCGACGAGGTCGCCTTCTCCAACGAGATCTTCGGCCAGGTCGAGGATGCGCTGGGTCTTGAGCGCTACACGCTGAAGATGGGCATCATGGACGAGGAACGCCGCACGACGGTGAACCTCAAGGAGTGCATCCGCGCCGCCAAGCACCGCGTCTTCTTCATCAACACCGGCTTCCTCGATCGCACCGGCGACGAGATCCACACCTCGATCGAAGCCGGCCCGGTCGTGCGCAAGACCGTCATGAAGGACCGCACCTGGATTCAGGCCTATGAGGACTGGAACGTCGATGTGGGCCTGGCCTGCGGCCTGCGCGGCAAGGCGCAGATCGGCAAGGGCATGTGGGCCATGCCGGCCAAGATGAACGACATGCTCGCCGCCAAGATCGGCCATCCGCAGGCCGGCGCCAACTGCGCCTGGGTGCCGAGCCCGACCGCCGCGACGCTGCACGCGACCCATTATCACACGGTCGACGTGCTCGCCCGGCAGGAGGAGATTGCGCAGAAGGGCCGCCGTGCGGTGCTGTCCGACATCCTCACCATCCCGCTGGCCAACCGCGCCAACTGGCCGGAAGAGCAGGTGAAGGCCGAGCTGCGCAACAACGCCCAGGGCATCCTCGGCTATGTCGTGCGCTGGGTCGACCAGGGCGTCGGCTGCTCCACCGTTCCCGATATCAACGATGTCGGCCTGATGGAGGATCGCGCGACCTGCCGCATCTCGTCCCAGCACATCGCCAACTGGCTGCATCACGGCGTCGTCTCGAAGGACGAGGTCATGGACGCGATGCAGGAAATGGCGGCGAAGGTCGACGCGCAGAACGCCGGCGATCCGGCCTACGAGCCGATGGCCGGTCATTTCGACACGTCGATCGCCTTCAAGGCCGCCTGCGAACTGGTCTTCGAGGGCCGCGAGCAGCCGTCCGGCTACACCGAGCCGGTGCTGCATCGCCGCCGGCTGGAGAAGAAGGCCCAGCAGGCCGGCTGATCAACAGAGAAACGACATCGGCCGCGCCGGTTTCCCGCGCGGCCGATGTGCTTCGGAGAGTAGCGGTTCGGGACGTTTCCGACGCGGAAACCGGCGCACCGATCGCCGGCCCGCCGGTGAGGCGGATGCGCTCACGACGAGCTGACAAGACAACGCGGACGACGCCCCCGGCGCCGTCCGTCATGCCATTCCGTCGAGGCGCCGTTTTAGCGGCGGCGGCGCGTGGCGGCGGCGCGCCGGGTCTGGCGGTTGCCGCCGGTCTCCGGCTTGCCCGCCACCGGCGCCGCAGCCTTTGCCTCCGGCGCCGTGTTCCCTGCGGATGCCGAGGCCGCGACCTGTTCGGGCTTCGCAATATCCGGCTTGGCCGCTGCAATTTTCTCGGCGGGCTTTGCGACTTCGACTGCCGGCTTGGCGGCAGCGACGGTCCCGGCCGGCTTTTCAACCTTCACTGACGGCGTCACCGCTTCGGCCACAGGCTTCGTCTCGGCCGCAGGTGCCGGCTTGGCAGCGCCGGCCGAGGCCGGCTGGTCGTTGGCGGCGGGGCGCGGCTGCGGCGCAGGCGCCTTCGCCGGCTTGGCTTCCGCCACGGGCGCGGATTTGGCAGCAACCTTGCGCGCCGCCGGCTTTCGGGCCGTGGCCGGGGACTTGGCGGTCGTCTTTGCCGCTGTCGTCTTCGCTACGGCCGGCGCGCTCTTCTTCGCCTTGGCCGGAGCCGGGGCAACAGCCTCCGGTGCCGGGGTCACGGCCGCCTGCGCGGCGGCTGCCACGGACTTGGCCGCCCCGCTTTCGGAGACGACGGCGCCGGCCAGAACCGTCTCGCCGGCACCGGTCACGTCCTTGCCGAGGGTTTCTGCCTTGGCCTCGCGCTCGGCGACGGCGCCTTCACGCTCGGGCGTGCCCGTTGCCTTAGCCGGCTGGCCCCGCTTCGGCAGCGAGGCCGCCGAATGGGTGGTGCCGTGGGTCAGGGCGAAATCGACGATGCGCGGGCAGATCTCGGCCCGGAAGCGCGAGCCGTTGAAGACGCCGTAATGGCCGACCTTGGGCTGCACGTAGTGGACGCGCTTGTCGTCGGGGATGTTGACGCACAGATGCTGCGCGGCCTCGGTCTGGCCGACGCCGGAAATGTCGTCGTTCTCGCCTTCGACGGTCAGCAGCGCGGTGCGCCTGATCTTGGTCAGGTCGATCCGCTGGCCGCGATGCATCATCTCGCCCTTCGGCAGCGAGTGCTTGATGAAGACCTCGTCGACGGTCTGCAGGTAGAACTCGGCGGTCAGGTCCATGACCGCGTTGTATTCGTCGTAGAACTCGCGGTGCTTGTCGGCGGAGTCGCCGTCATCCTTGACCAGATGCCAAAAGAATTCCTTGTGGGCCGTCATGTGCCGATCGAGATTCATCGACATGAAGCCGGTCAGCTGCAGGAAGCCCGGATAGACCTGGCGCATGAAGCCCGGCTGCGGGAACGGCACCGGCATCACGACATTGTCCCGGAACCAGTCGATGCCCTTTTCCTGGGCGAGCTGGTTGACCGAGGTCGGATTGATGCGGGTGTCGATCGGGCCGCCCATCAGCGTCATGGTGGCCGGCGCGCAATCGTCGCCCTCGGCCTCCATGTGTGCCACCGCCATCATCACCGGCACGGCCGGCTGGCAGACGCCGATGACATGGGTGTCGGGCCCGAGGAACTGCAGCATCTCGATCAGGTAATCGACATAATCGTCGAGATCGAACTTGCCGTCGGCCAGCGGCACCTTGCGGGCGTCGCGCCAGTCGGTGATGTAGACTTCGGCATAGGGGAGCAGCGCCTCGACCGTCCCGCGCAGCAGCGTCGCGTAGTGGCCGGACATCGGCGCCACCACGAGGAAGCGCGGGTCCTTGCCGTGCCGCTTGGGCAGTTCGCGCTCGAAATGCAGCAACTGACCGAAGGGCTTCTGCCAGACGACCTTGTCCTGCACCGGAATGCGCTGGCCATCGACGACGGTCTCGTGCAGGCCGAATTCCGGCTTGCCGTAGACGCGGGTGGTGCGCTCGAACAACTCGGCGGCGGCCGCCATGGAGCGGCCCACCGGCATGTGGGACAGGGGATTCAGCGGGTTTTCGTAGAACAGCTTCGTGGCGTCCGCGGCGGCGCGGAGCGGGACGAGCGCGGCATGGTTCCATTCATAGAAGTGGTACAGCATCGGCTCTCGCTCGTTTTAGTTTCCGGCAATCTAGCAATTATTGCTGCAATGCACAAATCCGCTCACGGTGCGGCACGCCGGGATGCGCCCTTGCCGACGCGGCTTCCCACGTTGCAACGCAGCGACGACCCCGGCGTTCCGGAGCCGCCGACGACGTTCGGTCAAGCATGCGCCGAAATGCTTGCGCCAGACAGTCACGGGGCCGTCACACCCGGCCATGCAGCTCGGGTGCGAGTCCCATGCGCTGCGGCCGCTGTCAGCCCTCATAGCCCTCGACGATGACCATCTCGGCGTCGGCATAACGCTGCCGGATCGCCTTGGCCTTCTGGTACTGCTCGCTCTCATAGCAGGCACGCGCCGTCTCGACGCTGTCGAACTCGATCACGACGTTGCGGCTGCGCGCCGTACCTTCCAGCTCGACGAAGGGGCCGCCGCGCACCAGGAAGCGCGCGCCATATTCCTTGAAGGCCGGCCCCGCGGTCTCGACATAGCCCTTGTAGCCCTCGGCGTCGTGCACATCGACGCGCGCGATCCAGTATCCCTTGGCCATGATTTTCCCTCCCGTTGCACCACGTCCCCAGCGGCCGCGGCGGCGATGCGTGACATCGGCTTGATTGTGTCGTCAGCCCAGCGCGGCGGCCATTTCGTCGAGAATGGCGATGGCGGCCCGGCGCGGATCGCTGGCGGCCACGATCGGCCGCGCCACCACCAGATGCGAAGCCCCTGCCCGCAGCGCATCGCCGGGCGTCGCCACCCGCTTCTGGTCGCCGGCCGCAGCGCCGGCCGGGCGGATGCCAGGCGTGACGATCGCCATGTCCGGACCGATCAGTTCGCGCATCGGGCCGGCCTCGGACGCGGCCGAGACGATGCCGCCCATGCCGATGTCGCGCGCCTGCTGCGCCCGCCGGGCGACCAGCTCGGGCACGGTGAGGCCGTAGCCCGCATCCTCCAGGTCGGCATCGTCCAGCGAGGTCAGAACGGTGACGCCGAGAAGCGTCAGGGGCGATCCGCTGGCCGCCGCGACCGCCGCCTTCATGGCATGGGGATAGGCATGGATCGTCAGCATCGCGGCGCCGAGCGCCTGGGCGCTCTCGACGCCCTTGGCGACGGTGTTGGAGATGTCGAGGAGCTTGAGGTCGAGGAACACCTGCTTGCCGGCGCGGGCGAGCTCGCTGACCAGCGGCAGGCCGCCGGCATAGGCGAGCTGGTAGCCGATCTTGTACCAGAGCACCTCGTCGCCGAGCGTATCGACGATCGTCTCCGCCTCCGCCCAGGTGGGCACGTCGAGGCCGACGATCAGCCGGTCACGGGCTGCCGCGCGGTTTGTCACTGCATTCAATTGGAATCCTCCGGGGGAATGTCGACGGTCACGACCGTCCCCGCCATCTCGCTGCTGACATCGATCCGGGCGTTCAGCCCTTGCACGAGCGATAGGGTGATCCGTCCGCCGAGGCCACCCTGCGCTTGGGTCCGGCGCTGGCGGGCGAGCGCGTTGCCGCTGGTATCGACGACCTCGCTGCCGGTCTCTGCATCGGCATCGTCGTCGCTGCCGGCGCGGCCATGGCCGATGGATTCGGCGATCTGGCGGGCGACATTGGGCTCTTGCGCCGCATCGGCGGCGCGGGCGCGATCGGCCGGCCGGTCGTCGCTCCGGTAAGGCCACTGGCTGCCGTCGGGCAGGCCGATGCCGTCGTCGGACACGGTCATGCGGATGACGCCGGAGGACAGCATCTTGAGGCGCGCCTCGACCAGTCCTTCCTCGCGGCCCTCGAAGGCATGCTTGAGCGCATTGGTCAGGAGCTCGGAGAACAGGAGCCCGATCCGCGCCGCCCGCTCCACGTCGTCCTCGATGGCGTCGCAGTCGATGTTGACGCGGATCGAGCGACGCCCGTCGAGATGGCCGATGGTCGCCGCGATCCGGCTGACATAGGCGCCCAGCGGCACGCGCTTTGACCGGGTCGACGCGATCCCGGCCTCGGTCATCTCCTGATAGAGCAGCTGCAGGCTCTCGATGCGCCGTGCCAGCGCGTCGAAGGCTTCCTTGCTGGTCTTGGCCCGGGCCTGCATGCGGATCATGCCGACGACCATGGCCAGATGGTTCTTGACCCGGTGCTGGACCTCGCCGAGCGCCGCGTCGATCCGCTCGGCCTCGCCGCCCTGCCGCGACGGGTCGAAATCCGCCCCCTCGCTCATGTCGCGCTGGACGCCGAGGAAGCACTGGAGATTGCGGTCCTCGTCATAGAGCGGCGTGATCATCAGCCGGTTGAGGAACTTCGTGCCGTCGGAGCGGTAATTGACGATGTCGACGGAGAAGTCACGCTCCTCGCGCACGGCCTGCGCCAGCTGGCGAACCTGCGCGGGGTCGGTGTCGTCGCCCTGCAGGAACCGGCAATTGCGGCCGATCACCGCGTCGGAGGAATAGCGGGTGATCTTCTCGAATGCCCGGTTGGCATAGACAATGGGATTGTCGTCCAGATTGGGATTGGTGAGGACCAGAGCCAGCGGCATCTTGGCGAGGGCAGTCGTGCTGATGTCCTCGGGCATGGCGGGCGTGCCATGCGCATCTCCGTCGAAACGCCCCATCGAACCTCTCTCACCGTCGTCTGCCCGCGTGTCGGGCCGTCGGCCAAAGATAAAGCCGATTGCCCGTCAGGCAATGTCCGGATGCCGCCGACCTAGTGCGCCTCGTCCCAGTTCGCCGCGGCCTTGGCATCGACCTCGATCGGCACCGAGAGCTGGACGACCGGCAGGGCCGCTTCCTCCATCACCTTGCGGACCACCGGAATGGTCGCTTCGACCTCCTCGTCCTCGACCTCGAAGATCAGTTCGTCATGGACCTGCAGCAGCATCCGCGCCGACAGGCCGGCGTCGGCCAGCGCGGGCTCCATGCGGATCATGGCGCGGCGGATGATGTCGGCCGCGGTGCCCTGGATCGGCGCGTTGATCGCCGCCCGCTCGTTGAAGGCGCGGATCGAGGCATTGGGCGAGCGGATGTCGGGATAGTGCACCCGCCGGCCGAACAGGGTCTCCACATGGCCGTGTTCCTTGGCGAAGGCCTTGGTGGAATCCATGTAGTCGCGGATGCCGGGGAAGCGCTCGAAATAGCGCTTGATGTAGGTGCCGGCCTCGTCGCGCGGGATCGACAGCTGGTTGGCGAGGCCGAAGGCCGAGATGCCGTAGATGATGCCGAAATTGATCGCCTTGGCGCGGCGGCGGATCTCCGACGGCATGCCCTCCACCGGCACCCCGAACATTTCCGACGCGGTCATTGCGTGAATGTCGAGCCCTTCGCGGAAGGCCTCCTTCAGCTGCGGGATGTCGGCGATATGGGCGAGGATCCGCAATTCGATCTGGCTGTAGTCGGCCGAGACCAGGCTGTGGCCGGCCGGCGCGACGAAGGCGGTGCGGATCGCCCGCCCCTCCTCGGTGCGCACCGGGATGTTCTGCAGGTTCGGCTCAGAGGAGGACAGCCGCCCCGTGGTGGTCGAGGCCATGGAATAGGAGGTGTGGATGCGCCCCTGTGCATCCATGTGACCCGGCAGCGTGTCGGTATAGGTGCCCTTCAGCTTGGTGAGCTGGCGCCAGTCGACGATGCGCCGCGGTAGCGGATGGCCCTCGGCGGCCAGGTCCTCGAGGACGCGCACGTCGGTCGACCACTGGCCGCTCTTGGTCTTCTTGCCGCCGGGCAGGCCGAGCTTGCCGAACAGCACCTCGCCGAGCTGCTTGGGCGAGCCGGGATTGAAGGTTTCCCCGGCGATCTCGGCGATCTCGGCTTCGAGGCCCGCCTGCTTCTGGGCGAAGCGGCCGGACAGGCGCGACAGGATCTGCCGGTCGACCTTGATGCCGCGCTCTTCCATGCGGGCGAGCACGGCGACCAGCGGCCGCTCCAGCCGCTCGTAGACGGAGGCGAGGCCTTCGGCGACCAGGCGCGGCTTGAGCACCTGCCACAGCCGCAGCGTAACGTCGGCATCCTCGGCGGCGTAGGCGGTGACCTTGTCGATGGCGCAGGCGGCGATCGGCTTGGCGCCCTTGCCGGAGCCGCAGAGCTCCTTGTAGCTCATCGGCTTGTGGCCGAGGAAACGCTCCGACAATTCGTCCATGCCGTGGCCGGCCAGCGAGGCCGAGGCGTCGAGGGCGTAGGAGATCAGCATGGTGTCGTCGAAGGGCGCCATGGTGATGCCGTGGCGGCGCATGACGAGATAGTCATATTTGACGTTCTGGCCGATCTTCAGGACGGCATCGTCCTCCAGCACCGGCTTCAGGATGGCCAGCGCCTCGTCCATCGGCAGCTGCGGACCGATCTCGTCCTCCACCGCCTTGTCGGACAGGAGGTCGGCCTCGCCCGACGGCGAGACATGGGCGAGCGGCACATAGGCGGCGCGGCCCGCTTTCGTGGCGAACGACACGCCGACGAGGTCGCATTTCATCGCCGACAGCGAACTCGCCTCGGTATCGAAGGCGAGAAGGCCGGTCTCGCGCGCCTCGTCCATCCATGCCGACAGCGTCGCCGCGTCGCGGATGGTGACATAGGCGCTGAGGTCGAAGACCGCGGCCGCGGCAGCCGCCCGGCGGCTTTCGACGAGGGCTGAGGGCGTCAGCGGCAGGGCGGCGTCGCCGGCACCGGGCGCAGCAACGGCCGATCCGGCCGGGTCGAGGTCGGGCCCGCGCGCCGGCGTGTCGACGGCGATCGCCGCGCTCTCGACCTCGGAGGCATCGGTGCCGAGCTGGGCCGCGGCCCGGCGGGTCAGGGAGGTGAACTCCATCGCCTTCAGGAAGGAGATCAGCTTCTCGCCATCCGGCTCGTGGATGAACAGGTCGTCCAGCGGCACGTCGAGGGGCGTGTTCTGGTCGAGGGTGACCAGTGTCTTCGACAGCCGCGCCTGGTCGGCGAAGGCGATCAGGTTCTCGCGGCGCTTGTTCTGCTTGATCTCGGCGGCGCGCTCCAGCAGCGTTTCGAGATCGCCATATTCCGCCAGCAGCTGCGCGGCGGTCTTCGGGCCGATGCCCGGCACGCCCGGCACGTTGTCGGAGGTGTCGCCGACCAGCGCCTGCAGGTCGATCATCTTGTCCGGATGAACGCCGAACTTCTCCTTCACCTCGTCGGGGCCGAGGCGCTTGTCCTTCATCTGGTCGTAGAGGATGACCCGCGGCCCGACGAGCTGCATCAGATCCTTGTCGGAGGAGACGATGGTCACGTCGCCGCCCGCCTCGACGGCATGGCGCGTATAGGTGGCGATCAGGTCGTCGGCCTCGAAACCCTGCTTCTCGATGCAGGGCAGGTCGAAGGCGCGCACCGCCTCGCGGATCAGCGCGAATTGCGGGACGAGGTCCTCGGGCGGCGCCTCGCGATTGGCCTTGTAGTCGGCATAGAGCTCGTTGCGGAAGGTCGTCGAGGAATGGTCGAAGATCACCGCGAAATGGGTCGGCGCGACGCCGACCGAGGTATCGCGGGATTCCTCGACCAGCTTCCACAGCATGTTGCAGAAGCCCGAGACGGCGCCGACCGGCAGGCCGTCGGACTTGCGCGTCAGCGGCGGCAGCGCGTGGTAGGCCCGGAAGATATACGCCGATCCGTCGACGAGGAAGAGATGGTCGCCCTTGTTCATGGGCCGGTCGTAGCTTGGCGTCTCGCGCGAGTCCATCCGGTTTGCGGCCTCTCCAAAGCGTCTGCCGGCATGGCCCGGAGACGGGGTTGCCGCCGCCGTTTCTGCGCCTTTCCCGGGCCGCGGCGCGGCGCGCTGGCGCACAAATTAGCCCGCCCCCCTTGCAATCACACGATTGTTGCTGTTTGTTACGGTTTGGCAATGGTGCGATCACGGCGATGTGATCGCCCTTCACGAGTCCATTGCTTGATTTCCCCCACCCCACGACGCATCTCTTGTTCAACGACGCCCCGAGCGTCGTGTTCGGCCACAAGCACGTCCCCCGCTTATGTGCCGGAATGGAGAGCGACACGGCCCCTTTCCCCCTCTCCGGGGCGCGCCGCTCGGACTAAGCGAGAGAGTCGTTGCGGTGTATCCCCCTCCAGGCCGCGGCGGCTCTCTTCTCGCGTCCCCACCCCTCTTCCAGACCATCATCGTCGCAGGCTGAATCTCGTCGGCTGCTATCGCTTCGGCGCTGATCGCAAGCGTTTGTCGCGGCTTGCCGGCTGCCATTTGTCGGCGCCGACCGCCTTTCGGGGTATTTGCATCGCGGCCCGAAACGTCTAGCAGGAACCCGGCACCGACAGTCTGGAGACCTCTATGAAGACCCGCGCCGCCGTCGCATTCGAAGCCAAGAAGCCGCTGGAGATCGTCGAACTCGACCTCGAAGGCCCCAAAGCCGGCGAGGTCCTCGTCGAGATCATGGCGACCGGCATCTGCCATACCGATGCCTACACGCTGGACGGCCTCGATTCGGAAGGCCTGTTCCCCTCGGTCCTCGGCCATGAGGGCGCGGGCATCGTCCGCGAGGTCGGCGCTGGCGTCACCTATGTGAAGCCCGGGGACCACGTGATTCCGCTCTACACGCCGGAATGCCGCCAGTGTAAGTCGTGCCTGTCGGGCAAGACCAATCTGTGCACCGCCATCCGTGCCACCCAGGGCAAGGGCGTCATGCCCGACGGCACCTCGCGCTTCTCCTACAAGGGCAAGCCGATCTACCATTACATGGGCTGCTCGACCTTCTCGAACTTCACCGTGCTGCCCGAGATCGCGGTCGCCAAGATCCGCGAAGACGCGCCCTTCAAGACCTCCTGCTATTGCGGCTGCGGCGTGACCACCGGCGTCGGCGCCGTGGTCAACACCGCCAAGGTCGAGCCGGGCGCCAATGTCGTGGTCTTCGGCCTCGGCGGCATCGGCCTGAACGTCATCCAGGGCGCCCGCCTCGTCGGTGCCGACAAGATCATCGGCGTCGATCTCAACAACGACAAGAAGGAATGGGGCGAGCGCTTCGGCATGACCCATTTCGTCAATCCGAAGGAGATCGAGGGCGACATCGTCGCGCATCTGGTCGAGCTGACCGGCGGCGGCGCCGACTACACCTTCGACTGCACCGGCAACACCATGGTCATGCGCCAGGCGCTGGAAGCCTGCCATCGCGGCTGGGGCGTCTCCGTGGTCATCGGCGTCGCCGAGGCCGGCAAGGAGATCTCGACCCGGCCGTTCCAGCTCGTCACCGGCCGCGTCTGGAAGGGCTCGGCCTTCGGTGGCGCGCGCGGGCGCACCGACACGCCGAAGATCGTCGACTGGTACATGGACGGCAAGATCCAGATCGACCCGATGATCACCCACACGCTGACGCTCGAAGAGATCAACAAGGGCTTCGACCTGATGCATGAGGGCAAGTCGATCCGTTCGGTGGTGGTGTTCTGATGAAGACCGTCTCCACCAACACCGCCCATGGCGGCGTGCAGGGGGTCTACCGCCACGCCTCGAAGGAAACCGGCACCGAGATGACCTTCTCGGTGTTCGTGC
The DNA here is from genome assembly GCF_000421645.1 of Aurantimonas coralicida DSM 14790. Taxonomy (GTDB): domain Bacteria; phylum Pseudomonadota; class Alphaproteobacteria; order Rhizobiales; family Rhizobiaceae; genus Aurantimonas; species Aurantimonas coralicida. Next base: position 80,811 of record NZ_ATXK01000005.1, read on the forward strand.
CGCCGCACGCCGACGGCGCGAAGCTGCCGGTGGTCTGGTACCTGTCGGGCCTCACCTGCACCCATGCCAACGTCACCGAAAAGGGCGAGTACCGGCGCATCTGCGCCGAGCTCGGCCTGATCTTCGTGGCGCCGGACACCAGCCCGCGCGGCGAAGGCGTGCCGGACGATGCCGAGGGCGCCTACGATTTCGGCCTCGGCGCCGGCTTCTACGTCGACGCCACGCAGGCGCCCTTCGCCGAGAACTACCGCATGTGGTCCTATGTCACCGAGGAACTGCCGGCGCTCGTCGCAGCCGAATTTCCGGCCGACATGGCCCGGCAGTCGATCCTCGGCCATTCCATGGGCGGCCATGGCGCCCTGACCATCGGCCTGACCCATCCGGACCGCTACAAGGCCGTCTCGGCCTTCGCGCCGATCGTCGCGCCTGGCCAGGTGCCGTGGGGCCACAAGGCCCTGCCGCTCTATCTCGGCGACGACAAGGCCGCGTGGCGCAAGCACGACGCGGTGGCGCTGATCGAGGACGGCGCGCGGGTGAAGGACCTTCTGGTCGACCAGGGCGAGGCCGACAATTTCCTCGCCGAGCAGCTGAAGCCGGAACTCCTGGAAAAGGCCTGCGCCGATGCCGGGATCGCGCTGACGCTGCGGCGCCAGCCGGGCTACGACCACAGCTACTACTTCATCTCCACCTTCATGGAAGACCATCTGCGCTGGCACGCCGAACGGCTGGGCTAAGCGCGCGACATCCTGCCGGGCGGCACCACGACGCGCCGCCCGGCATCGGCCTTGATCCCCACCCGATGTCTCCCGTAACGAAGGACATCGCGTGCCTGCGCCCCATCTTCACGGGCACGACCCGGCCCCGCCCGCCGCGCGGCCGCTCCCTTGCAGAAACGGATCTCCCATGGCCAATCTCGACAGCGTCCTTGCCTGCCTCGACCTCAATCTCGAGCGCTCGCTCGGCCGGCTCACCGATCTCCTGAAAATCCCGTCGATCTCCACCGATCCGGCCTATGCCGCCGATTGCCGCCGCGCGGCGGAATATCTCGTCGGCGACCTCGACGCGATCGGCTTCGACGCCTCGCTGCGCGAGACGCCGGGCCACCCGATGGTCGTCGCCCATCACGACGGGCCGGACGGCGCGCCGCACGTCCTGTTCTACGGCCATTACGACGTCCAGCCGGTCGACCCGCTGGAGTTGTGGGAGACCGCGCCCTTCGAGCCCGTCGTCAAGGACGGCCCGGACGGCACCAAGCGGATCGTGGCGCGCGGTTCGGCGGACGACAAGGGCCAGCTGATGACCTTCATCGAGGCCTGCCGCGCCTACAAGGCCGAGACCGGCGGCCTGCCCTGCAAGGTCACGATCTTCCTCGAGGGCGAGGAGGAATCCGGTTCGCCCTCGCTGACCCCGTTCCTCGACGCCAATCGCGACGAACTGTCGGCCGACGTGGCGCTGGTCTGCGACACCAATATGTGGGACCGCGAGACCCCGGCGATCTCGACCGGCCTGCGCGGCCTCGTCGGCGAGGAAATCGTCCTGACGGCGGCGAACCAGGACCTGCATTCGGGCTATTTCGGCGGCGCCGCGCAAAACCCGATCCGGGTCCTCGCCCGCATCCTTGCCGACATCCACGACGCCGACGGCCGCGTCACCGTCCCCGGCTTCTACGACGGCGTCCAGGACATTCCGGACGAGGTGCGCGCCATCTGGGACGGGCTCGACTTCTCGGCCGAGGAATTCCTCGGCTCGGTCGGCCTGTCGGTGCCGGCCGGCGAGACCGGTCGCTCGGTGCTGGAGCAGGTCTGGGCGCGCCCGACGGCGGAGTTCAACGGCATTTCCGGCGGCTATACCGGCAAGGGCTTCAAGACCGTCATCGCCTCGCAGGCGATGGTGAAGGTCTCCTTCCGGCTGGTCGCCGGCCAGGACCCGGACAAGATCCGCGCCGCCTTCCGCGCCTTCGTCGAAGCCCGCCTGCCGGCCGATTGCTCGGTCGAATACCATCCCCATGGCGGCTCGCCGGCGATCCAGCTCCCCTTCGATTCGCCCTGGCTCGGCAAGGCGCGCGCCGCGCTCTCGGACGAATGGCCGAAGCCCGCCGTGATGATCGGCATGGGCGGCTCGATCCCCGTGGTGGGCGAGTTCAAGGCGCGGCTCGGCATGGAATCGCTGCTGATCGGCTTCGGCCTCGGCGACGACCGCATCCATTCGCCGAACGAAAAGTACGAGATGAGCTCCTTCCACAAGGGCCAGCGCTCCTGGGCCCGCGTACTGGCGGCGCTGGGCGCCGGCGACTGAGATTTCGCCCGGGTTCTCCGACCGCTCGAACGAAAGGGCGCGGCGCCAACCGGCGGCCGCGCCCTTTGCCTGTCGGACCGAGGGTTTTCCAGGCGCGCAATCGCCCCTTGCCGGCCTGCGCCATCCCGTCACTGTGCCTGCGGCGCAACGGCGCCCCGGCAAAGCGTCGGCGGGGCTCTTCCGGCAATTGATGGATCGCGAATTTCCCGTATGAACGAAGGCAACAACACGCCACGCGGTCCGATGGATCGAAGAATGGCGTGACAGGCTGGAGTATCAGACATGCGCATTCGTACCGCCGCCTCGGCCCTCGCCCTGCTGCTCGCGACCTCGCTGAGCGCGGCTGCCGCCGATGCCGTCTACGCCCCCTACGACCCGGCCCCGGCGCCGCTGGCGCCCGCCGCCAACGACTATGGCGATACCGACTTCGTCTTCGAGCTCGGCATCTCCGGCATCGTGTCGCCGGAATATCTCGGCTCGGACGAGTACCAGATCAATCCGTCGCCGATCATCAGCGTCGAATATCTGAACCTGCCGGGCATCGGCTCCTTCGGCGGCAAGGACGGCCTCGGCCTGTCGATCGGACCCTCCTTCGACTATATCGGCGACCGCGACGCGAGCGACTATTCGGAGCTGACCGGCCTCGACGATCTCGATGCCACCTACGAGCTCGGCCTGAAGGCCAGCTACGAGTGGCAGAGCGCCGAAGTCTACGGCGCCGTGCGCTATGCCTTCGGCGGTGCCGACGGCTTCGTCGGCGACATTGGCGCGAATCTGATCGCCCGGCCGACCGAGCGCCTGGTGCTGAAGGCCGGTCCGACCGCCAGCTTCGCCTCCAGCGACTACATGGATTCCTATTTCGGCGTCAGCGCCCGCGAATCGGTTGCGTCCGGCTTCCGCCTTGGCGCCTACGATCCCGATGGCGGCTTCAAGAGCGTCGGCGTCGCCGCTTCGGCGCGCTACGAGATCTTCACCGACTGGTTCATCAATGCCGACGCCAAATACGACCGGCTGGTCGGCGACGCCAAGGATTCCCCGATCGTGCAGGCGGGCGACGAGAACCAGTATTTCTTCGGCCTCGGCGTCTCCAAGCGCTTCTCGCTCGACCTCTGGTAGGACGGCCGGCTTTCAGCGCTTTTCTCTTCAAGGGCCCGGTCGCCAGCGACCGGGCCCTTTTCGTATCGGGCGCCGCGCGCCGGTAGCTTAATCGTCAGGCGATGGTGTCGACCACGCCGCCATCGACGCGCAAGGCCGCGCCGGTGGTCGCCGACGCCTCCTTCGAGCAGGCATAGACGATCATGTTGGCGACCTCCTCGACCGTCGCGGGTCGGCCGATGATCGAGCTCGGCCGCGCCGCCTTGACGAAGGCGACGCCCGCCTCCTCGATCGAGATGCCCTGTTCCGACGCCATCTCCGCCAGCATCCCCTCGACACCCTCCGACATGGTCGGTCCGGGCAGCACCGAATTGACGGTGACGCCGGAGCCGCCGGCCAGCTTGGCGAGCCCCCGCGAAACCGACAACAGCGCGGTCTTGGTGAAGCCGTAATGGATCATGTCGGCGGGAATGTTCAGCGCCGATTCCGACGACAGGAACACCAAGCGCCCCCAGCCGCGCTCCATCATGGCCGGCATCCACGCCCGCGACAGGCGCACGCCGGACATGACGTTGAGCTGGAAGAAATCCTCCCAGACATCGTCCCCGATCTCGAAGAAGGGTTTCGGCCCGAAGATCCCGACATTGTTGACGACGATGTCGGGGTCGGGCACGGCGCGGACGAGCGCCTTGCAGCCGTCGGCGGTCATCAGGTCGGCGGCGGCGCCCGAGACGTCGGCGCGCGGCACGGCGTCGACCACCTTGCGCACGGCGGTCTCCACCCGGTCCTCGCCGCGCCCGTTCACCACCACGCTGGCGCCGGCACGGGCAAGGCCGATGGCCGCGGCCAGACCGATCCCGCCGGTCGAACCGGTGACCACGGCGCGCTTGCCGGACAGGTCGATGTTCATGGCGTCTTCCTTCTCGCAAATCTCCGGGTCGGGGCGCCAGGCGTCCCCGTTTCGGCGGGACATGGCGCAGCGCTTCGGGCGCATCAATGGGGTCTCGGGGCGCGCCCGACGGCTGGCAGGTGGGGGTTCGCGGCGTTCCGGCCGCTGCCGCATTGCTTAATGCCCCGTTAATTCGCCGCATTTAAGCTGCATCGCGGATCTGCGGAGACGTTTGCGACGGGGCTTGGGGGCCCGGTCGGTTGGCGCATGGACCGGTCCGACGCAAGTCGGCGATCCGGCCGGGCGACGTCTCCTGCGCGACACTTGGGGTTGGAGGCCGATCCGCGCGCGACGCGCAACGGCCTTCGCGTAACGAACAGGACCGGCCCTGCCGGTTCGTGAGGGAAAGACGTCCGAATGGCGGCACGACGGCACGAGCGCATCGAACCCAGCTTCGGCGGTTCCGAACTCGGCGACGACGACTTCCGCATCAGCGCCGACGATCGCGCCGTTCCGAACGCTTCCAGCGGTCCGCGCCGCAAGACCGCGAAGAAACCCGTCAACGACCGCAAGACGGCCAAGCCCGCCGCCTCCAGCCGGCGCGGCCGCGGCAAGACGCAGGGCGGCGGTGGCTCGGGCCGTGGCGGAGGACGCCGCCGGCGCAGCTTCCTCGGCCATGTCTTCCGGCTGTTCCTGATGCTCGGCGTCGTCGGCGGGCTGACGGTGGCGGCCGTGGTCGGCTACATGGCCGTCAAGCTGCCGCAGGAAGCCTGGGCGATCCCGGACCGGCCGCCCAACGTCAAGATCGTCTCGGTAGCCGGCGAGCTGATGGCCAATCGCGGCCTGACCGGCGGCAAGGAAGTCTCGCTGGACGAGATGAGCCCCTATATCCCGCAGGCGGTGATCGCCATCGAGGACCGGCGCTTCTACGACCATTGGGGCGTCGATCCGATCGGCATCACCCGCGCCTTCATGCAGAACATGGCGGCCGGCGAAACCGTGCAGGGCGGCTCGACCCTGACCCAGCAGCTCGCCAAGAACGTCTTCCTCAATCCCGACCAGACCATCCGCCGCAAGATACAGGAAGCGATCCTGGCTTTGTGGCTGGAGCAGAAATTCACCAAGGACCAGATCCTCGAGATGTATCTGAACCGGGTCTATTTCGGCTCCGGTTCGACCGGCGTCGAGGCAGCGTCCCGGCGCTATTTCGACAAGCCGGCCGAAGAGGTGAATCTTGGTGAGGCAGCGCTGCTGGCGGGCCTCCTGAAGGCGCCCTCGCGGCTGTCGCCGGCCAACGATCCGGCCGCCGCCAAGGCGCGGGCCGAAGTGGTGCTGGCGGCGATGCGCGACGAGGGCTTCATCAGCCAGGCCGAATATGCCGACGCCAAGGCCCAGAAGCCGACCAATGCCAAGAGCTACTGGACGGGCGGCGAGCATTACGCCGCCGATCTGGTGATGCGCGACATCAAGCAGCTGGTCGGCGACATCGACCAGGACGTCATCGTCGAGACCACCATCGACCTCGCCCTCGAGAAGAAGGCCGAGGAGGTCGTGCGCAAGACCGTCGACGGCGCCTCGCAGAATGTCAGCCAGGGCGCCCTCGTGGCGGTGGACGGCACCGGTGCGATCCGCGCGCTGGTCGGCGGCCGCGACTATGCCCAGAGCCAGTTCAACCGCGCGGTCGACGCCAAGCGCCAGCCGGGCTCGACCTTCAAGCCCTTCGTCTACGCCACCGCTCTCGAAAAGGGCTGGCGGCCGGAATCGATCATCGACGACGCCCCGGTGCGGATCGGAAACTGGTCGCCGCAGAACTACGACAACAAGTTCCGCGGTCCGGTCACCGTCGCCGACGCCCTGCGCCAGTCGCTCAACACCGTCGCGGCGCGGCTGGTGGACAGCGCCGGCGCCGACGCGGTGATCGAGACGGCGCATCGCATGGGCATCAAGTCCGACCTCGTCGACAACGCCTCCATCGCGCTCGGCACCTCGGAAGTCTCGCTGGTCGAACTGACCGGTGCCTTCACGGCACTGGCCAATGGCGGCTACCGCGCGACGCCGCATCTGGTGAACCGCGTCGTCACCGAGCAGGGCAAGGTGGTGTGGGAACGGGGCGCCGAAGTGCCGCCTGTCGTCGTCTCACCGGAGATCGTGGGCATGATGAACGCCATGCTGACGCGCGTCGTGTCGGCCGGCACCGGGCGCAGGGCGGCGATCGACGGCTGGCAGGCCGCCGGCAAGACCGGCACGACCCAGGACTTCAAGGACGCCTGGTTCGTCGGCTACACGGCCAATCTCACCACCGGCGTGTGGCTGGGCAACGACAATGGCGCCAAGATGCGCAAGGTCACCGGCGGCTCGCTGCCGGCCGAGGCCTGGCACGATTTCATGACGGCCGCCCATGAGGGGCTCGACCCGATCCCGCTGCCCGGCGACTACCGGATCGGCGAGGCGCAGGCGCCGCTGACGGCCGATAGCGGCTATTCGGATGGCGGGTTCTACGAGGGGGAATCGGCCGATCCCTATTACCGTCAGAACGGCGAGGCGCCTATCCCGCCGCAGGGTCTGCCGGCCGAAGGGGGCGGCCGCGTCTATGACAGCGCACCGCCGCCGGGGGTGACCGTCGAGGGGCCGGCCCGGGGCCGCTCCAGCGACCGCTCGCTGTTCAGAAGCATCTTCGGGGGCTGACCGGCCCTTGCATTGGCCGGCGGCCTGTCCGCCGGCTGTCTTTCTCGGTTCTGCGCGTTCGAGGACCTTCCGCGACCCTTGGGGCCGCGTGAGGTGGACGCGTCGCGTCGAGTCCTTACAGGACGCCGAGCAGCGACAGGACGATGGCGACGACGACGACCAGGCCGACGAGATAGATGATGCTGTTCATGGCTTGTCTCCTTCAGACCGGCAGGAGGCGGACCATCCGCGCGCCGGCGTATTCGGTGGGGTAAGTCCCGACCGTCCGTTGCGGTTCCAACCATTTTCGGATTCAGCCGCCCGCAAGGCCCGCAGGACGCGAACTCACGAAAGCGCGACCATCCGTCTTGCACCCCCAAATGCCACTTCATATATACCCGCCAGCCCCGCCGAAGCCGGCGACGCAGTCGTTTCGGCCCTGCGGTTCATCCCAGAATTTCCAGGGGCTGCCCAATCCGGAATGCCTCTTCGAGGGTCCCGGGCGGCTCGCTAAACAAGGAGACTATGCATGGCGAAGGTAATCGGAATCGACCTTGGCACGACCAATTCCTGCATCGCGGTCATGGACGGCAAGAACGCCAAGGTGATCGAGAATGCCGAGGGCGCGCGCACCACGCCCTCCATGGTGGCCTTCACCGACGATGGCGAGCGCCTCGTCGGCCAGCCGGCCAAGCGCCAGGCGGTGACCAATCCCGAAGACACGCTGTTTGCGATCAAGCGCCTGATCGGCCGGACCTTCCAGGATCCGACGACGCAAAAAGACAAGGGCATGGTCCCCTACAAGATCGTCAATGCCGACAATGGCGACGCCTGGGTCGAGGCGGCCGGCGAGAAATATTCGCCCTCGCAGATCTCGGCGATGATCCTGCAGAAGATGAAGGAAACCGCCGAGGCCTATCTCGGCGAGAAGGTCGAGAAGGCGGTCATCACCGTTCCGGCCTACTTCAACGACGCCCAGCGTCAGGCGACCAAGGACGCCGGCAAGATCGCCGGTCTCGACGTCCTGCGCATCATCAACGAGCCGACCGCGGCGGCGCTGGCCTACGGCCTCGACAAGAACGACGGCAAGACCATCGCGGTCTACGATCTGGGCGGCGGCACCTTCGACGTGTCGGTCCTGGAGATCGGTGATGGCGTCTTCGAGGTGAAGTCCACCAATGGCGACACCTTCCTCGGCGGCGAAGACTTCGACATGCGTCTGGTCGATTACTTCGCCTCGGAGTTCAAGAAGGACCAGGGCATCGACCTGAAGAACGACAAGCTCGCCCTGCAGCGCCTCAAGGAGGCCGCCGAAAAGGCCAAGATCGAGCTGTCCTCGGCCTCGCAGACCGAAATCAACCTGCCGTTCATCACCGCCGATGCGTCGGGTCCCAAGCACCTGACCATGAAGCTGACCCGCTCCAAGTTCGAGAGCCTGGTGGACGACCTCGTGCAGCGCACGATGGATCCGTGCAAGGCGGCCCTCAAGGATGCCGGCGTCACCGCGTCGGACATCGACGAGGTCGTTCTGGTCGGCGGCATGACCCGCATGCCGAAGGTCCAGGAAGCGGTGAAGAACCTGTTCGGCAAGGAGCCGCACAAGGGCGTCAACCCGGATGAGGTCGTCGCGATGGGCGCCGCCATCCAGGCCGGCGTGCTGCAGGGCGACGTCAAGGACGTGCTGCTGCTCGACGTGACGCCGCTGTCGCTCGGCATCGAGACGCTGGGTGGCGTGTTCACTCGCCTGATCGATCGCAACACGACGATCCCGACCAAGAAGAGCCAGGTGTTCTCCACCGCCGAGGACTCGCAGAACGCCGTGACCATCCAGGTCTTCCAGGGCGAACGCGAGATGGCGCAGGACAACAAGTCGCTCGGCCGGTTCAACCTCGAGGGCATCCCGCCGGCACCGCGCGGCGTGCCGCAGATCGAGGTCACCTTCGACATCGACGCCAACGGCATCGTCAACGTGTCGGCCAAGGACAAGGGCACCAACAAGGAGCAGCGGATCACCATCCAGGCTTCCGGTGGTCTGTCCGACGCCGATATCGAGCAGATGGTCAAGGACGCCGAGGCCAATGCCGACGCCGACAAGAAGCGTCGCGCGGCCGTCGAGGCGAAGAACCAGGCCGAGAGCCTGCTGCATTCGGCCGAGAAGTCGCTCGAGGATTACGGCGACAAGGTCTCCGAGGAAGATCGCGCTGCGATCAGCGCGGCGATCGAGGACCTGAAGGCCGAAGTCGAGAAGCCGGAAGCCGACGCCGAGGCCATCAAGGCCAAGAGCGACCGGCTCGCCGAAGCGTCGATGAAGCTCGGCCAGGCCATGTACGAGGCCGCCCAGGCCGAACAGCCCGAGGGCGAGGACGGCGCCGATGCGTCGGAAGCGGCCAAGGACGACGTCGTCGATGCGGACTTCGAGGAAGTCAACGACGACGCGGACCAGAAGAAGTCGGCCTGATCCAACAGGCAGCGGGCGGGCCGGATCGGCCTGCCCGCCGATCGCCAAGACCTGCAAAGCCCCGGCCCTCGCGCCGGGGCTTTGTCGTTTGAGGTCGCGCCGCTCCAACAAGCACGGCGTTTACCGTTAATTCATCCTTGGCTTGCAGGCTGCGGTGTCTCGCGCGCCTATGGGCACGGCGGACAGGGCGCGCGGCGCAAGGCCCGCCCGTTCCGATCGGGTCGCGACAGGAGCAGCCATGCACTTCCGTGTCTTCGATTGCTGGCGTCTGACCGCCGCGATGTTGATCATGGCCTATCACTTCCTGTTCTTCGCGCCCTACGGCGTCGAAGCCGGTACGCAATTCCTGCACCGGCTGCTGCCGCTGCTCGACATGTTCTTCATGATCTCCGGCTTCCTGATCGCCAGCCGCTACGCGACCCGCATCGCCTCGGTCGCCGACTACGCCAATTTCATGCGCCGGCGCATCGCGCGGCTCTATCCGCTGCATTTCCTGACCACGATGTTCTTCGCCGCCATCGCGCTGGTGGCGCTGTTCGTCGGCTCGGCCCACCATCCCTGGGCCCGCGACCTGGCGGCGCTGCCGCTGCACCTTCTCGCCCTCCACGGCCTCGGCACGACGGACGAGCTGGCGCTCAACTATCCGTCCTGGTCGGTGAGTGCGGAATTCTTCGCCTATGCGCTGTTCCCGGTCATCCTCCTGGCGTTCCGCTGGAAGGGGCTCGCCGGACTGTTCGCGCTGCTGGCCGTCTGGGTCGGCGGGCTGGAATACGCCTCCTGGCGCGGCCTCTTTCCCTCCGGCCACTGGACCGGCGCCGACACGATGGGCGCCTACCGCGCCTTTGCCGATTTCATCGCCGGCTCGGCGATCGCCGTCGTCGTCGGGCGACGGATGATCTCCATCACCGCCCACTGGCCCGGCATCGTCCTCAGCGTCGCCGCCGTCGCGGCGATGATCCTGCAGGCGCCGCCCTACCCGACCCTCCTGCTCCTGGCGCTGGCGCTGACCGCCACGGCGCTGGCCGAGACCGCCCGGCCGGACTCCACTGCCATGCTGGCGCCGCTGATGCCGGTGACGCGGGTCTCCTTCGGGATCTACCTCCTGCATCCCGTCATGGAGTTCGTCTTCCTGACGGTAATCTGGCAGCGTGTGCTGGAGCCCCTCGGGATCATCGATTTCTACGTCTACTGGACCCTGCCGATGGTCGCGACGGTCGCCGTGGCGATGCTCTCCGACCGCTTCGTCGAGCGCCGGTTCGGCGGCTGGATCGCCGGTCCGCGCCGGCCCGAGGGCAAGCCTGCGCGCATGGCCTCGGCCTGAGCCGCAAAGGAAGCCGCGGTTCCTTTCGGGACGCCGCTATGGTATCGCGCCCCAGCCGTTCCTACATCGAAGGCATGTTGTCGCGGGCGCGGCGGGCGAGAGCCCCTGCTGCCGCGCAAATCGTCTGTCCAGAACCCATGGAAGTCCTGAATGAAGGCCGATTACTACGAGATGCTCGGCGTGCCCCGCGATGTCGACGAAAAGGGGCTGAAGTCCGCGTTTCGCAAGCTCGCGATGCAATACCACCCCGACCGCAATCCCGGAAACGCGGACGCCGAGGTGAAGTTCAAGGAACTCGGTGAAGCCTACGAGGTCCTGAAGGACGGGCAGAAGAGGGCCGCCTACGACCGCTTCGGCCATGCCGCCTTCCAGAATGGCGGCGGCGGCAATGCCGGCTTCCGCGGCGATTTCTCCTCCTCCATGGCCGACATCTTCGACGACATCTTCGGCGAGATGATGGGCGGGCGCGCCCGCGCCGGACGCCAGCCCGGCAACGGCCGCGAGCGCGGTTCGGACCTGCGCTACAACATGGAGATCAGCCTCGAAGAGGCCTATGACGGCAAGACTGCCGAGATCGGCGTGCCGACGACGATCCAGTGCGACGAATGCACCGGCAGCGGCGCCAAGCCCGGCACCAGCCCGAAGACCTGCCCCACCTGCGCCGGTGTCGGCCGCGTCCGGGCCGCTCAGGGCTTCTTCTCCATCGAGCGTACCTGCCCGAACTGCCAGGGTCGCGGCCAGGTCATCGCCGACCCCTGCGGCAAGTGCGGCGGCGACGGCCGGCTGCCGGAAGAGCGCAACCTGTCGGTCAACATCCCGGCCGGCATCGAGGACGGCACCCGCATCCGCCTCGCCGGCGAGGGCGAGGCGGGCCTGCGCGGCGGGCCGCCGGGCGATCTCTACATCTTCCTGTCGGTGAAGCCGCACGAATTCATGCAGCGCGACGGCGCCGATCTGTTCTGCCAGGTGCCGCTGTCCATGGTGACGGCCGCGCTGGGCGGCCATTTCGACGTCTCGACGCTGGACGGCAACACCACCCGCGTGAAGGTGCCGGAGGGCACCCAGACCGGCAAGCAGTTCCGGGTGAAGGGCAAGGGCATGCCGGTGCTGCGCTCGCCGCAGGTCGGCGACCTGTTCATCCAGGTCTCCGTCGAGACGCCGCAGAACCTGTCGCGTCGTCAGCGCGAACTCCTGGAGGAATTCGAGGAGATTTCCTCTTCCGACAATTCTCCCCAGTCCACAGGCTTCTTCTCGCGGATGAAGGAGTTCTTCGAGGGGTTGAGTGAAAATTGATCCGCGACATGTTTAGTGAGACGCAGAGCGCATCGACGGCTGCGTCGTAAAGCCGTTACACAGGCACGGCATCACGTGTTGCCGGACCTCGGCCGTCGGGCCGGACTGGAGGACACGAGTGTTGGGAACCCCGGAGCCGCGTCAGACCAACCCGTTGCGCAAGCGCAAGAAGGTCAGCGACGAGGCGCGCTTCTTCCGGGGATGGCTGCAGCGGCCGCTGGTGATGGGGGCGGTGTCGCCCTCCTCGCGCACGCTCGGCCGGGCGATGGCCGCCTATGTGCCCGATCCCGCCGGTTTCGACGCCGATTCCCGCGTTCTGGAACTGGGCCCGGGCACCGGCGTCGTCACCCAGTGCCTCGTCGACCGGGGCGTGCCGGAAGCCGCCCTCGTCCTCGTCGAATATTCTCCCGAATTCTGCATCCTCCTGCGGGCCCGCTTTCCCGCCGCGCTGGTCATCCAGGGCGATGCCTACGCGCCCAGCGCCGCGGTGAGCCGGGCAATGGAGGGAAAGCGCCTGGAAGCCGTCGTTTCCAGCCTGCCGCTGTTCACCAAGCCGGACGCCAAGCGCGAGGCCGTCATCGGCGGTTCGCTGGCGCGCATGGCCCGCGGCGCGCCCTTCATCCAGTTTTCCTATGCGCTGACCATGCCGGTGAAACCCGAGCGGATCGGCGCCGAACTGATCACCAGCCCGTGGATCAAGCGCAACCTGCCGCCCGCCCGCGTGTTGGTGTATCGATCCGCCTGACGGCGGCAGCATCACGGGAGAGGACGGCAGATGGCGGGCAACGGCGCACGGGGCGAGACGACGCAGGCAGGTGAACGCTACGAAGGCGACTGGGCGCGCTTCTTCGCCAACTGGGTTCGCCATCCGGTGAAGATGGGCGCGGTCGCCCCGTCCAGCCGGGCTTACTGCAACATGATGGTCCGCCACGCCACGATCGATCTCGACGGACCGATCCTGGAACTGGGACCCGGCCTCGGCGTCGTCACCCGCACCCTGCTCGAGCATGGTGTCGCGCCCGAGCGCATCACCTCGATCGAGTATGATTCCGATTTCGCCCGGCAGCTCCAGCGCCGCTTTCCCGGCGTCAACGTCATCAACGGCGACGGCTTCGACCTTGACCGGACCCTCGGCGACCGCCGGGACGAGAAATTCGCCGCGATCCTGATGGCCATCCCGATCGTCAGCTTCTCGCAGGAAAAGCGCCAGGCGCTGTTCACCGACTATCTCTCGCGGCTCATGCCCGGCGGAAACCTGACGGAACTGTCCTACATGCTCACCCCGCCCGTCCGGCCGGTTCCGGGCGTGTTCTCGGTGTCGTCCTCGCCGCGGGTCTGGAACAACATCCCGCCCGCCCGGGTGTGGATCTACTCGCAGGACACGGCGCCGGCTGAGAATGCGGCGACGGCTTCGTGAGCGCCAACATCCTCGTCCTGCCGGGCTCGCTGCGGCTCGCCTCGCACAATCGCAAGCTGGCCGCCGAGGCGACGCGCATGCTGGCGCTGTCCGACGCAGTGGTGACCCGGCTCGATCTCGCCGATTATCCGCTGCCTCTCTATGACGGCGACCACGAACAGGACAACGGCATTCCCGAGAACGCCGTGCTGCTCGCCCACCGTATCGCGGTGCAGGACGGGCTGCTTCTGGTCAGCCCCGAATACAATCACTCGATCCCGGCAGTGCTGAAGAATGCCATCGACTGGGCGAGCCGCGTGCGCAAGGTGCAGGGCCGGCCCGTGCAGCCCTTCAAGGGGCTGGTCGTAGGCCTTGCCTCGGCCTCGCCCGGCCGCTTCGGCGGCGCGCGGGGCCTCGAAGCGCTGCGGCTGGTGATGCGGGCGCTGGGCGCCGAGGTGCTCACCCAGCAATGCAGCGTCGCCGACGCGGCCAATGGCTTCGACGAGAACGGCCGCCTGTCCGACGACATCGCCCGCACCTCGCTGGAATCGCTGGTCGACAAGCTGCTCGATACCTCGCGCAGCCTCAGCCGCCGCGGCTGACTCATTCCGCCGAGCGTCGAACGCTGCGGCTTGGAACCGGGCACGGGCGCCGCGAATTCCGGTTCGAACAGGCGACGGCAAGGGAACGCGACATGAGCATCGACCCGGACCATCCGCAGACGCTGCGTCCGCAGGATCTCCAGCGCACGGTGGAACGCCATCTCCACGATCACTGGAAATCCTACGCCTTTCAGGGCGGCCTGATGGTGGTCGTCGGCGTCCTGGCGATCCTCGCCCCCTTCGCGGCGACGCTGGCGACGACCCTGCTGTTCGGCTGGCTGCTGATCTTCGCCGGCATCGTCGGTGCCGTCAGCGCGTTCCGGGCGAAGGGCGCACCGGGCTTCTGGTCGAGCCTCCTCCTGTCGCTGCTCGCGGTCGTGCTGGGCGCCGTCATCATCTACGATCCGGTGGCCGGCTCGATCACCCTGACCTGGATGCTGAGCTTCTATTTCCTGTTGTCCGGCGTGTTCAACTTCTCCATCGCCCGCGCCTTCCAGCCGTCGACCGGGCGGTTCTGGCTGCTGGTGGTCTCCGGCCTCGTCGACATCGTGCTGGCGGTCTTCCTGATTCTCGGCCTGCCGGGCACCGCGGTCTGGGCGGTGGGCCTGTTCCTCGGCATCTCGCTGATCACGTCGGGCATGGCGCTCCTGTTCTCGGCGCTCGACGCGCGCAACAACGCGCCCAGCCGGGGGGTGTGACATGAGCCGGTCGCAGGACGATCTGGTCGCGCGCCTTCTGGAGCGCAGCGGCGGCGCGACCTTCGCCGACGATCTGGGCGTCGATCTTGGCCGCAACGAGCCGATGGGGCTGTTCCTGTGGCTGGTCGCCGCGAACCTGTCGTCGGCGCGCATTTCCGCCGATCAGGCGCTGCGCGCGGCCAGGGCCCTCAAGGATGCCGGGCTGACGACCGCGCAGCACATGGCCGACGCGACCTGGAAGGAGCGCGTCGTCATCCTCAACCGCAACGGCTATGCGCGCTTCGACGAGAAGACCTCGCGCTTCCTGCAGGACATGGCCGACCATTGCCTCGCCGAATATGACGGCGACCTGCGCAAGCTGCGCGCGGCGGCCGGAGAGGACCCGGCCGAGGAGCGCCGGCTCCTGAAAGCCTTCAAGGGCATCGGCGATGTCGGCGTCGACATCTTTTTCCGCGAGGCGCAGATCGCCTGGGACGAGATCTATCCCTTCGCCGACAAGCGCGCGCTCAAGGCTGCCGAAGAGCTCGGCCTCGGCAAGGATGCCGAGACCCTGGCCGGCCTCGTGCCGAAGCCACGCTTTCCGGCGCTCCTGGCCGCGCTTCTCAAGGCCGATCTCGACAAGGCGCTCGACGAGATCGCGAAGGGCTGACCCCCGGCCTCAGACGTGCTGGCCGCCATTGATGTGCAGCTCGGAGCCGGTGACGTAGGACGCCTGCCCCGAACACAGGAAGTAGATCACGTCGGCGACTTCCGCGGTCTGGCCGAGGCGGCGCAGCGGGATGTCGTCGATCATCTTCTCGGTGCCCGGCGACAGGATCGCCGTCTCGATCTCGCCCGGCGCGATGGCGTTGACCCGGATGCCGGCCGGGCCGAAATCATGGGCCATCTCGCGGGTCAGCGAGTTCAGCGCCGCCTTCGACGTGGCATAGGCCGTCCCGGCGAAAGGATGCACCCGGCCGCCGGCGATCGAGGTGATGTTGACGATCGAGCCCCGTGCCTTGGACAATTCCTTGAACAGGCCGCGCGCCAGCATGATCGGGGCGAAGAAGTTCACCTGGAACACGTCCCGCCACGCATGCATGGGCGTGCGGATCGAATCCATGCGCGAGCCGCCCTCGCCCTTGGGCGAGATCGCCGCGTTGTTGACCAGCGCATGCAGCTCCGAGCCGTTCGCCTCCAGTCGGCGCCGGATCTCCGACACGGCGAAGCCGACATCCTCCTGGTCCGATAGATCGACCCGGATGTGATCCTCGGGGCCGGCCGGCCACGGGCAGTCGTCGGAGAAATCCTGACGCGAGCAGGTGATCACCCGCCAGCCTTCGCGGGAGAAGCGCTTTACGGTCGCGTGACCGATGCCCCGCGACGCGCCGGTCAGAACCAGCGTCTTGCGGTCGTCCTGCGGGGTGTCCGCCATTGGTAGAGGCCCTCTTCGAAACTCGAATTCCCGCGCCCGGCGATCACGGAATGATCAACTTGTCCGATGGCGCGCGACATGCGGTTGCTTCTAGCACGTTCGCCGATGCACATAGGCGATCCGGGAAGCGGAGACGAACAATTGATGATGCGTGTCGGCAAAAATGCTCGTCTCGTCGCAAGACAGTGCGTCGCTGCTCTGGCGACGGCCCTGCTGCTGGCAGCGCCTGCCCGTGCGGCCGATCCCGATCCGTCCGACTGGCCCGCGGTTCTCGACGCGGCTGAGGGGCAGACCGTCTATTTCAACGCCTGGGGCGGCTCGCAGAACATCAATGATTACATAGGCTGGGTCGCCGACACGGTAAAGGACCGCTTCGGCGTCACCCTGCAGCACGTCAAGCTCGACGACACCGCCAACGCCGTCGCCGCCGTCGTTGCGGAAAAGGCCGCCGGCAAGGATACGGGCGGCTCGGTCGACCTGATCTGGATCAATGGCGAGAACTTCGTCTCCATGCAGGGTGAGGGCCTCCTGGCCGATGGCTTCGCCACCGCCCTGCCCAACTGGAAATTCGTCGATACCGACAATCCCAGCGTGACCACCGACTTCACCGTGCCGACCAGGGGCCAGGAATCGCCCTGGGGCGGCGCCAAGATGGTGTTCTTCGCCGATACCGCCCGCAGCGGCGCCATCGCCGACATGCCGCAGGACACCGACGCCTTGCTGGAATGGGCCAAGGCCCATCCCGGCCAGTTCTCCTATCCGGCGCCGCCGGACTTCATCGGCTCGAGCCTCCTGAAGCAGGTGCTGATCGAGCAGGCACCCGACGCCGCCGTCCTGCAGCAGGCCGCGACCGACGCGAATTTCGCCGAAACGACGGCGCCTCTATGGGCCTGGCTCGACGCGATCCGCCCGGTGCTGTGGCGCGAGGGGCGCGACTATCCGCAGAACTACCCGGCCATGAAGCAGCTTCTGGGCGACGGCGAACTCGGCATCATCTTCGCCTTCAACCCGTCCGAGGCCTCGGCCGGTATCGCCGCCGGCGAACTGCCGGACACCGTGCGCTCCTTCACCTTTCCCGGCGGCACGCTCGGCAACACCCATTTCGTTGCCATTCCCTACAACTCTTCGGCCAAGGCCGGGGCGATGGTGGTCGCCGACTTCCTGATCTCGCCGGAAGCGCAATTGCGCAAGGAAGACCCCGCCTATTGGGGCGACCCGACGGTTCTCGCCGTGGACCGGCTGGATGCGGCCGATCGCGAGGCCTTCGCCGCCATCGACCGGGGTGTCGCCACGCTGCCTCCGTCCGAGCTCGGTCCGGTCCTGCCGGAACCCCACGCCTCCTGGATGACCCGCATCGAGGACGAGTGGAAGCGCCGCTACGGCGGCTGATGACCCGCACGGATGCCCCTGCCCGAACACCCGGTCCGCCTCGAAGGGCGCTCGGCGGCCTGACGCCATGAAGGGCGACGCGCCCCCCTGCCGGCTGTGCTTCACGGCGATCCTGCCGGCGCTTCTGACGCTGCTCCTTGCCGCGCCCGTCGCCGTCGGGCTGGCCGGGGTGGCGCTGCCGGCCTTCGGCTATCTGCCGGCGCTCGGCGGCAACGCCGTCTCCCTCGAACCGCTGCGGGCCGTTCTGGCCGCGCCGGGCATCGGCGTCTCCGTCGGGCTCAGCTTCGCGGCCGGGCTCCTGACCACGGCCGTGTCGGTCGTCGGCGTCGCGCTGTTCCTCGCCGCCTTTTCCGGTAGCCGGGGCATGGGCGTGGTGCGGCAGGCGCTGGCGCCGCTTCTGGCCGTTCCCCATGCGGCGGCGGCCTTCGGCATTCTGTTCCTGATCGCGCCCTCCGGCCTTCTCTTCCGCCTTGCCGCGGTGCCGCTCGGCCTCGAGCGTCCGCCGGACCTTCTGATCGTCGGCGATCCGCTGGCCCTGTCGATGATGGCGGCGCTCGTCGCCAAGGAGATGCCCTTCCTGATGCTGGTCGCCTTCGCGGCCCTGCCGCAGGCCGATCCCGAGCGCCGGCAGCGGCTCGGCCGGTCGCTCGGCTATGGGCGGATGGCCGCCTTTCTCCTCACCGTCTGGCCATCGGTCTATCGCCAGATCCGGCTGCCGGTGATCGCGGTCGCTGCCTTCGCCTCGGCCGTCGTCGACGTGGCGCTGATCCTCGGACCCTCGACGCCAGCGCCGCTCGCCGTCCGACTGATCGGCTGGATGAACGATCCCGATCTGGCGATGCGCTTCCAGGCCTCAGCCGGCGCGCTGGTGCAGCTGGTGGTGACGCTCGCCGTCATCCTCGCCTGGCTCGGCCTCGAACGGGTCGGTGGCTGGCTCATTCGCCGCGAGGCGGCGAAGGGCCGGCGCCATGCCTCCGACGCGGCGCTGCGCGGCCTTGCCGCCCTGCCCGTGCCGCTCGCCGCTCTCGCGGTGTTCGTCGGGCTTGCGCTCCTTTTCCTGTGGTCGGTCGCCGGCTTCTGGGGCTTTCCCGATCTCCTGCCGCCGACCCTCAACCTCCAAAGCTGGCGCCGCGCCGTCGATGCCGCCAGCGGGCCGTTGTGGACGAGCTTCGCCGTCGCGCTGGCCGCGACGACGATAGCCCTCGGGCTCGTCGTGACCCTCCTGGAAGCCCGTCGCCGGCGGTTCCCCGCCGCGCGTGCCGGCGAGGTCCGCCTGCCCTCGGCGATCGCCGGCCTGATCTACCTGCCGCTGATCGTCCCCCAGATCGCCTTCGTCTTCGGCCTGCAGGTGCTGATCCTCGTTGCCGGACTGACGCCCTCGGTGCCGCTGCTGGTCGCCGCCCATCTGATCTTCGTCGCGCCCTATGCGGCGCTGGCGCTGGCCGATCCGTGGTTCGCCCTCGACCCGCGCTACGAGCGGGTCGCAGCCGGGCTCGGCCGGTCGCGCCGGGCGATCTTCTTCCGCGTCCGCCTGCCGATGCTGACGGCGCCGATCCTGACCGCACTGGCCATCGGCTTTGCCGTCTCCATCGGCCAGTATCTGCCGACTGTGCTGATCGGCGCCGGACGCCTGCCGACGATCACCACCGAGGCGGTGGCGCTGGCCGCCGGCGGCAACCGGCGGGTCATCGGCGCCTATGCCCTCCTGCAGACCGCACTGCCCTTCCTCGCCTTCGCCGCCGCCAGTCTCGTGCCGGTCTTGCTTGCGCGCGGCCGTCGCGGCATGAGGGCGCCATGACCACAGACGAAGGATTGCGCCTCGACGCGGTCGAGATCAGCCTTGGAACCCGCCGGCTCCTCACCCTCGACCGGCTGGTGCCACCGGGCCAGACGCTCAGCGTCATGGGACCGTCCGGCTCCGGCAAGTCGACGCTGTTCGCGCTGATCGCCGGCTTCCTCGATCCCGCCTTCACCGCGACCGGGCGGGCGCTTCTCAACGGCCGCGACCTGACCGGGCTGCCGCCGGAGCGGCGCCGGGTGGGCCTGCTCTTTCAGGACGCGCTGCTCTATCCGCACATGTCGGTCGGCGGCAATCTGCTCTTCGGCCTGTCGGCGCAGGTGAAGGGCCGCAGCCGCCGCCGCGCCGCCGCCGAGGCGATGCTGAAGCGCGTCGGCCTGCCCGGCCATCTCGACCGCGATCCGGCGACGCTGTCGGGTGGCCAGGCGGCTCGGGTGGCTCTTGCCCGCACGCTGCTGGCCGACCCCGAGGCGCTGCTTCTCGACGAACCCTTCTCGCGGCTCGACACGGACCTGCGCCAGACCGTGCGGCAGCTGGTCTTCGATCTCGTCGCCGAGCGGCAGATCCCGGCACTGCTGGTCACCCACGACCGGGCCGACGCCGAGGCCGCCGGCGGGCCGATCGTCGATCTCGGCGCCGGAGCCGGAGCCGCACCGTGACGCCCGTGCCCCTGCCCGATCTCCCGGTCAAGGACGTTCTCAGCGACTTGTCGGCGGCGATGGCGGCGCGCGGCCGCGCCGTCCTCGTCGCGCCTCCCGGCGCCGGCAAGACGACGCTGGTGCCGCTCGCCTTCCTGGCCGAGCCATGGCTGGGCGACGGCAAGATCATCCTTGTCGAGCCGCGGCGCCTCGCCGCCCGCGCCGCCGCACGGCGCATGGCCGACCTTCTCGGCGAGGCGGTCGGCGACACGATCGGCTGGCGCATGCGGCTCGACACGAAGGTGTCGCGCAGGACCCGCATCGAGGTTGTCACCGAAGGCGTCTTCACCCGCATGATCCTGTCGGACCCGGAGCTCGCCGGCGTTTCGGCCGTCCTCTTCGACGAATTCCACGAACGCTCGCTGGACGGCGATTTCGGCCTGGCGCTGGCCATCGACGTCGCTTCGGCCCTGCGCGAGGATCTGAAGCTCCTCGTCATGTCCGCGACGCTGGACGGCGCCCGCGTGGCGACGCTTCTGGGCGATACGGCGGGCGACCCGGTCGCCGTCGTCGAAAGCCATGGCCGCGCCTTCCCGGTGACCCTGCACTATCGCGACCGGCCGGGCACCGAGCCCGTTGAGGACGCCGTGGTCGCCGCGATCCGCGCCGCGCTCACCGAGGAGTGCGGCAGCCTGCTAGTCTTCCTGCCCGGCCAGCGGGAGATCGAGCGGGTCGCCGAGCGCCTGCGACCGCTGGTGGGAGAAAAGGTCGATGTCGCTCCGCTATACGGGGCCATGGAAGGCGCCGCCCAGGATCGCGCCGTGCGCCCGGCCCCGGAAGGACGGCGCAAGGTGGTGCTCGCCACCTCCATCGCCGAGACCTCGCTGACCATCGACGGCGTGTCGATGATCGTCGATGCCGGGCTGCGCCGCCAGCCGGTCTTCGAGCCGGCGACAGGCCTGTCGCGATTGGAAACCGTGCGCATCTCCAGGGCCGCGGCCGACCAGCGCGCCGGCCGCGCCGGACGCACCGCGCCGGGCACCGCGATTCGCCTTTGGCGCGAGGAGCAGACGGCGGCGCTCGCCCCCTTCGACCGGCCGGAAATCCTCGCCACGGACCTGTCGGGTCTCGTCCTCGACTGCGCTGCCTGGGGTGTTGCCGAGCCGGCCGACCTGGCCTTTCTCGATCCCCCGCCCGGCCCCGCCGTCGCCGAGGCGCGCGCGCTCCTGACCGAGCTCGGCGCGCTCGACACCGATGGTCGGCTGACGCCGACGGGCGAGGCCATGCGCGGCCTGCCGCTGCCGCCGCGGCTGGCCCATATGGTGGTGGCGGCCGGCGATACGGCGCGACGCGACGCGGCGCTGCTGGCGGTGCTCCTGACCGAACGCGGCCTCGGCGGCACCGACATCGATCTCGGCGAACGCCTGCGCCGGCTGGGCGGCGACCGCTCGCCGCGCGCCAAGGCCGCCGCCGGTCTTGCCGGCCGGATCGCCAGCGATGCCAGGGCGACCGCGCCGCCGCGTTCGGCGGAGCCTGCCACCGAGCCCGGCGAATTGCTGGCGCTCGCCTATCCCGACCGCATCGCCATCGCCCGCGGGGCGCACGGCCATTTCGTGCTGGCCAATGGCCGCGGCGGCGTCGTGGACGCGGCGTCGAGTCTCGCCCGCGAACGATTCCTCGTCGTCGCCGAACTTCAGGGCCAGGCCCGGGCCGGGCGCATTCTCTCGGCCGCGCGCCTGTCGTCCGACGCAATGGAGCGCCTCGTTGCCGAACGCGGCGTCAGCGAGGACGTCGTGACCTTCGACACGGCGTCGAGGCAGGTGCGCGCCCGCCGGGTGCGCCGGCTCGGCCGCGCCACCCTGTCCGAAGCGCCGCTGCCGACCCCGACCGGAGAGGCGACGACGCGCGCGCTGGCCGACGGCCTGCGCCGTCTCGGCTTCGCCGCCCTGCCGCTGGGCAAGGACAACGAGCGGCTGCTGCGCCGCCTGCGCTTCCTGGCCGCCGCCTATGGCCCGCCCTGGCCGGACCTTTCCGACGCCGCGCTGCTCGCCAGCCTCGAGGACTGGCTGATGCCCTATCTGCCGGGCGTCACCGGGCTCGCCCAGATCACGCCCGGGCAGATCTCAGAGGCGCTGCGCAGCCTCGTCCCGCACGCGGCGGCCAACCGGCTGGAAGCGCTGGCGCCCTCCCATTACGAGGCGCCGACCGGCTCGCGCGTGCCGATCCGCTACGAAGCCGACCAGCCGGTGCTGGCGATCCGTGTGCAGGAGCTCTTCGGCCTGTCGCAGCACCCCACCATCGCCGATGGTTGCCTGAAGCTGACCGTCGAGCTCCTGTCGCCGGCCCATCGCCCGATCCAGATCACCCGCGACCTGCCCGGCTTCTGGGCCGGCTCCTGGTCCGACGTACGCGCCGACCTGCGCGGCCGCTATCCCCGCCATGCCTGGCCGGAAGACCCGGCCAGCGCACACCCCACCGCCCGGGCCAAGCCCCGCGGACAATAGGAGCCTGGGGCGCTGCAGCCATCGCGACGGTGCCGCGGCAACCGGCAGGCGCACGACGCATCTGAAGAGCGGGAGGGAATGACGGCGACGCGCGGCGCCGTCCGGATCGCTCGATGAGCCGAAGTTCGTTCTTGGGCCGCGTCAGGCTCCACCAGCGCACCATCGCTCCTTGCCGTGCGCCCCCGGATCGGTTAGGGAGATTTCGGTCATGCCGATCCGTTCGCCGGATCCCGCCCGCGACCCGGGCACCCGTAGCTCAGCTGGATAGAGCGCTGCCCTCCGAAGGCTGAAGTCAAGGGCTGCTGGTTTGTGAGAGACGTAGAAAAGGAGTTTGTTTACAAAGGTTTGCGGGAGTTACCGTTGAGGCTTCCACCCTACAGGTTTTCCGCGTAAGCACTGCGTAAGCAACAGGCACCCATAGCTCAGCTGGATAGAGCGCTACCCTCCGAAGGTAGAGGTCTCAGGTTCGAATCCTGATGGGTGCGCCACCCCTCTCTTTGGGGATGGCGCTACAAGCGCTCGCCGAGCACTCAATAAGATGACACTGTTGCGGTATGTGAGCGTGCCGGCGATTGGCGCCCAGTCGAGTTGCGCGGCACTGACCGTGCCCTCTTAAACCGACCGTAACGAGATCGCCTCGGCGTTAGGCCCATCGGAGTGGCGGTGATCGTAAGATGGTTCAGTAGGAACACTCTCGGGAAGGCGTATGGGCATTTGCATCCCGGACGTCATTATCGCGTCGAACGCGACTTCCGTGATCATGACGGACGCCTCCATCGCCAGGGGCAACAATGGCGCTACCGCACATACACATTTCTTCCCTATGAAGATGGCCTGTCGCTTTTCTTTCTCACCAAGGACGGCGACGATCTGGAGATTCGCCTTCAGGATCGAACCGGTGCCGAAGCAGCGATTATTGCAGCCCTGAGTGATGTCCTCCCGCAATGCGAGCCGTTTTATCGAAGCGTGTTTGCTGGCCTGCTAGCCGTCGATGGCGACAAGCTGGTTTCCTTCGACGGCGTCGATCGAGTGGCCTTCGGTTGGCAGGACGTTACTACGGTCGCCGCTTTCTATGGGCAGCAGCACTACGACGAGACGCGTTGCCTCACGATCAGCCATCGCCGTGGAACCGCAATCTTCCTGGCAGAGACTCATAGCGTGTGGCACCCCTTCCTCGACGGCTTGGAAACGAGGTTAGAGCGGGTCGTGCCTCGCCAGAGATGGCTGAAAACCTTGGACGAGGATCGATCCCGATCCATCCCAGTGTTCAAGCGTTCACGTCTTTAGATGCGTCCGTGAATCCTGCTGGCCATCGTTTTAAAAAAAATAGGAAGCAGCGCGGACGGCGGCTTCTCAGAAAAGGTACCATCGATCTTTCGCTCGAAGTTGTTGGCAGTTCGGTCGTTCTGACAGATGCCGATACAGCCGTGGCTACTCGGGAAGCGCGTTCTCCGAAAAATGCTTGCGGATGAAGTCGAGCTTGGGATCGATGTATCGACGACAAAAGGGTCTGTTTGGGTCGGTGCGATAATAGTTCTGGTATCTCTCGTCCGAAGCCTTGAAGCCCACGAACGGCAGGATGAGGGTGTGGACCGGCTTGCCGGCCTCCTCAGCGAGTCCGCGTATCGCCTCTTCGGCTTCGACCCGCTGACTCTCGTCGAAGATATAGATCGCGCTTCGGTATTTGTTTTCAACCGAGCGGGCACGTGTAGCGGAGTGTGTGCGCAGGTGCACCTCGGACAGTGTCCCCAGCCCGATAACGGAGGGTTCGAACGTCACGACCACCCCCTCAGCCCAGGTGTTCGCCGGGGCGGCCGATTGTAGGAAACCCTGCTCGACCTGCGTGACGCCACGCAACGCTTGGAAAACGCCCTCGGTGCACCAGTGGCAACCTCCTCCAAAGCCAACCTTTGCCATACTTAACTCCTGCGCAAAGGCACAACGGCCGGGCCAGACTTATCGAGCTGGCGGACGAACGCGATGATCCGCTGTCCGACATCGTTCGCCATTTCGACATGAGGGTAGTGTCCAGCGCCCTCGACAATCATGGTTTCGGCATGGAGCCTCGAAGCCAAGCTCCGGGCTTCTTCGACAGGGTCCGTGAAGTCGGGATCCTTTGTGCCCATGACGATGAGGCTCGGCACAGAGATCTCGTCCAAGATCGCTGCGGTGTCGGACTTCGACAATGAGAGCATCGTCAAGAGAGCCTGCATGCGCTTTGGCTCCCTGAGGTTTGCAGCAATCGCCGCTTTTACCTCAGCATGATCCGGCGCCGGTTTCGTCGGGAATAGGCTGCTCCAGTAAGTGGTCCAGAACCAGGTTCGCCATGGCCCCGCGAATCCGAGCCCAAGGACAAGTTTCTGGATCGTCGTGAGGGGAAGATCGCGAACGATCGGACCGAGCAGCACCACCCCGTTGACGTGACTAGGAGCTTCCTTGGCAGCCCAAAGCGCGGAGCCGGCTGCGAACGAGTTGCCCATGATCACGGCTGGCCCGTCAGCCAACTGTCGGAGGATGGCGACGGCGTCACGGCCGACCGCTCGCGCGGAGTAATCCGACCACTCCGGCGACGATTGGCCGAATCCGCGGACGTCCATCGTCACCACTCGGCATCCCGCATGCTGCAGCATGGGCTTGATGAGCCGATACTCGGAGCGCAGGTCTCCCATTCCTGGGATGCCTACGACGAGAGGTCCGGTTCCACCCGTATCGTCGAAGGCTATCCTACCGCCCTCTGTCTGAAGGAACTGGGTCTGCACATCGTTAGGCGCCATGAAACGATCCGATCCGTTGAGCAGCAGACCTATCGGCTGACTTCGAAAAGGAACCACGCTCGGCGTTCCGCTTCGTCGGTCCAGGTATCGATCAGGCCGGAGGTCGCGTTGTCCTTCGCCTCGTCGGCGACTTCCTTTGCGCGGCGCAGCGACTCGACCATGTGAAGATTATCGGCGCGCAGCTCCGCCAGCATGTCCTGCGGCGTGACGAACTCAGCGTCGTTGTCCTTGATCGTCTGGTGGCGGGCGATATCGCCGATCGATCGTATGGTCGTATTTCCGGTCTTCCGGGCGCGCTCCGCCATCGCATCGGTCGCTGCGAGGATTTCCGCAGCTTGCTCATCGAGAAGGAGATGGTAGTCCCTGAAGTACGGGCCCGAGACATGCCAGTGAAAGTTCTTTGTCTTGAGGTAGACCGCATAGCTGTTCGCCAATATTATCTTCAGCGCGTCGGCAACCGTCATGGTCGCGTTCTCGTCGAGGTCAGATGGTGAAGGCACGGTTGCAGCACTGGAGTTTGTCATCGCGTGAACTTCCTCGATGATGGCTTGCGCAAAAGATCAGCGCCGATTCTCTGGCACGCTGAGGTATAGAGGATGAATTTACCTCAGATCGAAGTCCAATGGCTTGTGTCTATAGTTTCGATAGTTCTGGCGACCAGAAGGGCGCTTGGAGCGGCACGGGAACATGGGAAGGCAGCGAACCCCACATGCTCATCAGGCATTCGGCTGATAGCCCAATACGAAAGCGATAACCTTCTCCGAGGACATCTCGCACGGCTTCAGCGACGCACTGCCCGAAGCAACGCGATACAGATTGAAGCTGACGATGTCGTTCCCGGCTAGTTCTCGAGCAAAAAGGCTGTTCCTCCGTCCATCCTCCGACCGACGAACCGTCACGCCGAAACGCCTGCCTTCGTAAGCGCCTTCGCTATACCCCTCAGGCAGACGCTCGAAAGCCGTATCGAATTCTGGATGGTCCATTCTGCATCACCGCCAATCGGCCTTCGCCCTGCGAACGTGAGTGCCGCGCCATGCGATTGGAGTCATCGCGTCAGTCTGACGTTGCGGCCCCAAAGAAACCCCGCGTCATTAGCGCTAGCGAAGTCCGGGTCTACGTAGATGAAAACACGCTTGATAAGCGCGCCGTCGAACTCGAATACGTTGGCGAAACGGCCTTCGGATCGGCCTTCAACCGGCCACGCCGTGCCGTCAGCCATAACGCCACCTTCAAAGCCTTCCACGATCACGTGGTCGCGGGCTACGTGGAAGGTCATGCGATCGAAATCGTGCTCGATCCGCTGAAGCGACCCCAACAGACCCTTGGCGACTTCCATGAATTCGGCTTTGCCATATCCAACTCCGAACTTCGGGAAGTACGTCACGACATCGTCAGTCAGAATGTCGAGAATGGTGGGATCGCCACTGTCGATTTTCCGGAAATAGTCGGTGGCGACGGCGATGCGCTCTTGGGTCAGCTCTGCATTCGGCACTCTATGAACTCCTGAAATGCGGAAGCATTATCCGCTGTGGCTTCGAGAATAATGGGCCCTGCAGGATCAGCCGATCTGCTGCCCGGAATTCAACGGAGCGCTGAGGCGCGGAAGCGATCGTCCTTCAGTTATCCGCGTGACACGCCCGTCGCGCATCGATTCAGACCAGGACGCCCCCTGACACATCTATCACCGCGCCAGCTGTGTAGCTTGCAGCGGGACTAACGAGGTAACTGACGGCGCCCGCCACTTCTTCAATCGTGGCGATCCGACGGATGGGATGCATATCGATGACGGCCTGCGGAAAATTCTCAGCGACTTCCCCGGTCATGTCGGTCGGCATGATGCCAGGTTGGACGACGTTGACGGTAATGTTGCGTGGGCCAAGATCACGTTGCACCCCGCGGGCATATCCTGCGATTGCTGCCTTGGTTCCTGCGTAGTCGGCAATTCCCGGCACGATCGCTCGGGTGCCCAGGCCGGAACCGATGAAGACAATGCGGCCACCGTCAGAGATTTTCTGCGCCGCCGCACGCGTGATCGCCACGGTCCCAAGCACATTTACCATCCACTGCCTGTCGAACGCAGCGGAATCGAGCGTCGGATCGTCGACCAATTTTCCTTGGACGGCGATTGCGGCGTTGTTGATCAAGATGTCGAGCTTGCCGAGTTCAGCTACGACCTGCTCGACCATGGGCTGGGCGGCGGACGTATCCGCTTGATCGCATCGGATCGCGAGAGCGCGAACGCCTTTGGCCCTCACCACCTCGGCGACGGACTCGGCTTTATCGGCCGAAGCAGCGTAGGTGATAGCAATATCGGCTCCCTGATCGGCGAGCGTCGCCGCCAGCACGGCGCCAAGGCCCCGAGAGCCACCCGTGATGATAGCGACTTTGCCGTCCAAAACTTTCGACATCGGCGGTTCCTTTCTGAAGTCTAATGGCGGGCTGACGGCTAAGCGACGTTGACGCCTTTCCAGAAGGCGATGTGATCCTTGATGGAGTGCGCCGCCGGAGAAGGGTCGGCGTAGGTCCAGGCGGCGTTTGCATTGCGCCGGTCGCCGACCTGGAGATGAAAGTATTGCGCCGTCCCCTTCACGGGACAGACAGACGTGTGCTCGCTCGGTGCCAGATACTGCCGGTCAACCGATTGAGGCGGGAAATAATGGTTTCCATCCACGACCATAGTCTCGTCGCTGACCGCGAGGGTGGCATCGTTCCAAACTGCTGAGACCAAACCGGACTCCTCTTTTAATTTTCAGCCACTTGCATCGACCAGTGGCCCTATCTGGCGGGACAAATCAGTTTGCCGGAGTTTGTCCGGCAAGCAGCTTGTCGAGCGAGCCATCTGCATCGAGCGCAGCGAGATCGTCGGAGCCGCCGACATGCGTCTCGTTGATGAAGATCTGCGGCACGGTGCTTCGCCCCGACGACTCGATCATCGCCTTCCGGTGTGCAGGATCGGCTTCGATATCAAGCTCGGTGAATGCCACGCCCTTCTCTTGAAGGAGCGCCTTCGCGCGGCGGCAGAACGGGCACCAACTCGTGGTGTAGATGAGAACCTCAGGCTTCATGTTGTGTCTCCAATCGTTGAGGGATGACGGGCCGGCCGGATTCGCGGGGGTCATCCGAAGGTGAAGGCAAAGGCTTGCGCCCCCGGGTAGAGAAGCTCGATTTCGAAGGTGCACTCGTGGACCTCACCGCTCTGGCGTCCGAGTTGTTTGAGGCGCTGGCCATCACGCCGCCATCTTCCGGACCGTGTCCAAAACCCGGTCTTGCCGGTATGGCTTGGCGAAGAACACAACGTCCGCTGGAACGACGGCCTCGACCGGCCAAGGCCTCCCGGACGTGATGATGATCTGGATGGTCGGCCACCGCCGGCGGATGCAAATGGCGAGCATGATGCCATCGATCCCGCCGGGCATGTTCACGTCCGTGAACACGACGCGCACATCCAGTCGTTCCTCCAAGGTCATAAGCGCGGCGGATGCATTCGGCGCCTGCAAGACTTCGAAACCTGCCTCCTCGATCATGTCCGTCGCAAACAGACGGAGAAGTGGTTCGTCTTCGACGACGAGCACCACGGGTTTCACCATTCCACCCATACTCCCATCAACCTTGAACCAGGTGACGCATGGAGGCGTGCAGATCGGCCGTTAACCCGGCGGGCTCGTAGCGAACATCGACGCCCCCGGTGCCGACCAGGCCGATGTTGATCAGCTTCGATCCAAAGCCTCGGCGAGTTGGCGGCACAACCGGAGGCCCACCCCGTTCTCACCATTTCACGCGGAGAAGGTCGTCGTCCAGGCCGACCTCGACTTCCCACGACAGCGAGACGTGGCCATCGTCACTGGTCAGCGCGCCGTATTTGCAGGCGTTGGTCAGTAACTCGTGGACGATGAGGGAGAACGAGAGCGCCGCTCGTGGCCCCAGCGCCACCGCCGGCCCACTCATGTCGACCCGATCTGAGAACCCGATCGCGTCGATCACTGTCGCTGCGACAGCTTGTAGATCAGCTTGTGTCCAACTCTTTTGAAGCAAGGCGTCGTGCGCCGCGCTCAGAGCCATCAGCCGACGCTCGAAGGCGTAGACCGCTTCGCGATCGGTGACGCTTCGCAGCGTTTGGCTGGCGATGGCCTGAACCATGGTGAGCATGTTCTTCAGGCGGTGAGCAATTTCGCCGTTCACTATGAGTTGCTGCTGCTCGGTACGATGCCTCGCGACGCCTGCCTCAAGCCGGTCCGCCGCACTTCGCAGGAACGAGATTTCCTCTGCGGGCCAAGGTCGGGGATGCGCCGAATGAACGAAGAAGACGGCGATGGTTTTGCCACGATCTCGAACCGGCATATCGACCAACGACCGAACGCCGACCCGCATTGCGCTCTCGAGATTGTGCAGAGTGCGATCGTCGGTCAGGGCGTCCCAAACGACGAGCGGGTCGCCAACGACGAGCGGCTCGCGCAAGCTCCCATACTCGTCGAGACGGTGGCGCCCGGCAATGCTCACGGCCCCCGGCGCCGTCCAATCGGTTTCGACGTCAATCGTATCGACGTCCTCGTTGACGGATCCGAACCCGGCTCGGTCTGCGGAGAGCGCTCGGCCGACGATGGCGGCGGTCGCCGAAGCCAT
Source organism: Aurantimonas coralicida DSM 14790 (assembly GCF_000421645.1). Lineage (GTDB taxonomy): Bacteria > Pseudomonadota > Alphaproteobacteria > Rhizobiales > Rhizobiaceae > Aurantimonas > Aurantimonas coralicida. The sequence goes on from NZ_ATXK01000005.1 coordinate 110,659, forward strand.
CCCTGCGGTATCGTGGCTGCTCCGAATGGTTTCGCCGATTTCGACCAGGGCGGTCTGCAAGGCTGTGAGGCGCTCGCTCGCCGTTGCGATCCGGCGGAGTTCGAGATTTTCGCTGGCGAGACGGGCGAGCGCCTGCAGCATCGCCTTTTCCATCTCGCTGAGCCCTTCAGGCCGCGGAACGGTATCGATGACGCACAGGCGACCTACGATCGCTCCGGATCGCAGGACGAGCGGTGCGCCAGCGTAGGCGCGAAAGTGCCGGGCGCCTGTGACGAGCGGATTGCGCTTGGTCCGCGCATCATTTGTGAGATCGACGATCTCGAGAAGATCGCCCTGATCGATCTCGATCCGACAGACCGAGTGTTCGATCTCCGTCTCGCATACCTCAAGCCCGTACTTGGCTTTGAACCATTGCCGGTCAGTATCCAGCAGGGTGATGAGCGCGATGGGAACGTCACAGGCCTTTGCGGCGACAAAAACGAGATCGTCGAAGGCTTGCTCATCCGGTGTGTCGAGCACCATGAGGTCTGCAAGCGCCCGCACCCGCTGTGCCGCCCCGAAATCGGTTCTGTCAGCGCTCAGGCTCACCGCAGTTCTCCTGGATGATGCCTCGAAGGTCGAGCGTGGCCGATCATCGGCGTTTCCCGCGTCATGTCAGTGCCCCCTCATGCGGGGCGGCCACTGCGATGACGGCACGCCCGCTTGGCCGCTCTGATCGGCGATGGGGTTACCGACGGCGAGGACGATCTTGCCCTGGATATGGCCTGCCTCTGCGCGTTCGTGAGCGGCGGCCGCTTCGGAAAGGGGGTATGTGCTGTCGACGGCGACGCGAACCGCGCCGCTGTCGAGCAAGCGAGCTAGCTGGGCCAACTGGTCGCCACTGGAACGCACCTGCGTCGCCGAAACGGTCACTCCCCGGTCGGCAGCTTCATCATGTCCGGCAAAGCCAAGGGGAAAAATCGGGAACAGCGCTCCGCCCCGACGTATGGTCCGAAGGAAGCGGCCGGAGGTCGGACCGCCGACGGCATCGACGACAAGATCGATGTCTCGCACATCGTCTTCGGGTTTGGTCTTCGTGTAGTCGATGAACTCGTCGGCACCCAGTTCGCGGAGGAACGCTTCGTGCCGGGTTGAAGCGACAGCGATGACACGCGCGCCTTCGTGCTTTGCCAACTGCAATGCCAGATGACCGACACCCCCTGCAGCGCCGTTGATCATAACGCTCTTCCCAGCCAACGGGACCGGGCTGTGGCGCTCGGACTGCAGCGGGTTCTGCTCGTTATGGCCTAGCTCGATCAGGAACTGCCAAGCGGTCAGCCCCGACATGGGAACGGCGGCTGCATGAATGTGGTCCAGGTGTCGGGGCTTGGCCGCAAGGTCGGAAGCAGGCGCGGAAACATACTCGGCGTATCCCAGGCTCTCGCCGAAGCTGGGAAAGCGGATCATTCCGAAAACTTCATCGCCCGGCGAGAACGCGGTCACATCGTCGGCGACCTTCTCGACGATCCCGGACACATCCGAGCCCGGTATGGCGGGGAATGTCACCGACGGCCGCCACTCGGGCGGCAGAGCCTTGTATCCCTCGCGGAGATACCAGTCGGGCGGGTTGAGGCCTGCCGCTTGTACACGGACGAGCACCTCTCCCGGCTTTATCACAGGTGTCAGCGCGTCCTCATAGCGAAGAACATCGGGAGCGCCGAACTCATGGAAGCGGATCGCCTTCATTTTTTTGTCCTCCGATCAGATGCGTTCGAGGAGGGCGACAGTGCCTTGACCACCATCGGCGCAGATGCTGACGATCCCTCGAGATCCGACCGGCATGGCCCACAGCTCTTTCACAGCTTGGCTGAGATCACGCGCGCCGGTCGCGCCGAAGGGATGTCCGATGGCTACCGAGCCGCCGTTCGGATTGACGCGATCCCAATCGAAGTTGCCCATCTCAGCCGAAACACGGGCCTTCTCTCGGACCCAGTTCGGATCGGTGATGGCCGCGACGTTGGCCAGCACCTGTGCCGCGAAGGCCTCGTGGATTTCCCAAAGTGCGATGTCGGCGAAGCCAAGGTGATGGCGCGCGAGAAGTCGTGGAACGGCATATGACGGCGCCATCAGCAGCCCCTCCGTGCGCAGGTCGACCGCCGAGACTTCGTAGTCGATTATCCGCGCATAGGGCGTGCCATCGGGCAGCCTCTTCAGACCCTCCTCGTTGGACACCCAACAGCCGGCCGCCCCATCCGTGATGGGGGAGCTGTTGCCGGCTGTCAGGCTACCCATTCCGCTCTCACGATCGAAGGCGGGCTTCAAACCGGATAGACGTTCGGCGGATGTGTCCGCGCGCGGGTTCGCATCGCGGGAAAGCTCCGGCAACGAGATCACGAGGTCATCGAAGAAGCCGCCGTTCCAGCCGGCGACGGCGCGCTGGTGGCTTTTTAGAGCCCAGTCATCCTGAGCCTCACGCGAGATGCGCCACGCCTTGGCGGTCTCCTCCATGTGATCGCCCATCGTCCTGCCCGTAAGGCGGTTGGCCCAGCCCTTCGTGGGGAGCACATAGTCTTGAGGGGTCAACGCCCCCAGGGCGGCAAGTGCTGCGGCCGGATCCTGCGCGAAGAGATCGGTGAGTCGTTTAGATGCCTCAGCGGTGAGAGCGAGCGATGGTCGGCTCATGACCTCAGACCCGCCGACCAGTATCAGGTTGAGCCCGCCGCCGAGCATCCCGGCTGCGGCGAAGCTCGCGGTCATGCTGGTCGAGCACGCTAGGACTACGGAGAATGCTGGAACGTTGGGGTTGAGCTTCGCGTCCAGCCAGATTTCGCGAGCGATATTGCTCCAGCCCAGGTTCGGGATGACGGTTCCCCAGATCGTCAGATCGGGCTCCGCAAGCTTCGCCATTTCTTGGACGACTGGCACTGACAATGAGGCCGCGTCATAATTTGCCAGCGCTCCTCCGCCACGGCCGAATGGTGTCCGCAAGCCTGCGGCTATGAAAACTGGTTCAGCGAAGCGGCTCACGGTGATCTCCCAAAGCAAAAGATTCTAATTAGACGAGGTGGCGTGGTGCGGTCCGCTGACGGCAGGCGCCGCCCGTCAGGGCGTCTCCCCATCCCTGAGGTCGATAACCATCTTTCCGATGTTTTTTCCGGCGAAGAGATCGAGGAACGCCGACGGGGTTCTCTCGAGGCCGTGAACAACCGTCTCCTGCCATTTGACCTTCCCATCGGCGATCCACCGGGTGACGTCGCGCTGGAAATCCTCCCAAACCGACATGTTGTGGATGGTGACGAAGCCTTGCAGCAGGAGGCTCTTCTCAATAACCGCATAGATATTGCGGGGACCGACCGGCTCGCTGTTGTATTGCTCGATCATTCCGCACAGAGCGAAGCGTGCGAAGTCATTGGCCGCCTCAAGCGCCGCTTCCAGGTGCGTGCCACCGACGTTGTCGAAATAGATGTCGACACCCTTAGGCGCAGCTTCGCGAAGTGCTGCGACCATGTCGTCCGTATTCTTGTAGTTTATCGTGGCATCAGCGCCTGCTTCCTCGCGCAGCCAACGCAATTTGTCCTCGCCGCCCGCGGACGCAACGACTCGGCATTCCTTGATCTTTGCGATTTGGACAGCGAGCGATCCGACAGAACCCGCTGCTGCTGACACGAACACAGTTTCGCCAGCTCGCGGCTTTCCGATCTGGAGCATGCCGATGTAGGCGGCGAAGCCTGGGAAACCGAGCGGGCCCAGATACGCCTGCTCTGGAATCGTCGTATCGATCCTAGTAGCGGATGCGGCGTCGATGATCGCGCGGTCGCGCCAGCCGGCAAAGTGGCTCACGACCTCGCCAGGGCTGAACCGTTCATCCTTGCTTTCGACTATGACGCCGATCGCGGCGCCATCCAGAGGCTCGCCAACTTGGAAGGGCGGCATATAGCTTTCTCGACCGGTCATGCGGCCGCGCATGTAAGGGTCAACGGAGAGCCACCGGTTGGCGACGAGCAGTTGTCCTCGCTCTGGCGCGGGGAGATCCTGCTCGACGAGTTCGAAGTTGTTGGCCTGCGGTAGCCCTTCGGGACGACTTTTAAGGTGAAATTGACGGGCCATGATGGTCATGGGCGAAGCCTTTCCCGGACAGAGCTTGAGCTGGGCGCTCCCGCGTGATGGGATGCGATCATCTGGCCGCCCCTACCCACCGTAGCGCTCGGTCTTGATGATCGAGACGCCCAGCCCTGCCGACAATGCGCCGTCCGTCGCGATGTTGACGAAACCGTTCGACCCGCAAACGAACACGTGGCCCGGGTCGCGACCGAGACGTGCGATTGTCGCCTGGACCATCCCATCGTCGATCCGTCGGCCATAGTCCGAGGCGCGCTTTGGCGCTTCTCGCGTAATCGCGAGCGTCAAGATGAACGTGGGATCGCTCATCTCGATTGAGTGGAGTTCGCTGGAGAAGAGCACGTCCTCAGCGGTTCGCGCCGACAAGAGCAGAGCGACTGGAACGGCCTGTGCCGATGCCCGACGCTGCCGGATCATCGCCATCAGCGGCACCACGCCTGAACCTGCGCCGATCAGCAGCACCGGCTTGTCGGTAGGCTCGGGCCAAAGAAAGTGGCCTCCAAGCGGTCCCCTGAGTTCGATCTCGTCGCCGGCTGCGGCGACGTCGTGGAAGAATGGCGAAACTTCGCCATTCGGCAGGCGCTCGATGGCGAGTTCCAGGATCGGTGAAGAGCCCGCCGACGATGCGATCGAATAACTGCGCATCGCCTGATAGCCGTCTGGGGCGGTCAGCCGGACGTCGACGTGCTGGCCTGCTGTATGGACGAATGGTTCCTGCAATCGCAGGAAAAAGCTCTTGATACTCGGTGTCTGTTGGACGATTTCGTCGATCACGCCTGACTGCCACGACGCGGGTTGCGCATCGAACTCAGTCATGGGTGTACCGTTGCTCGCGCCACGGATCACCGTAGATGTGATAACCGCGCAACTCCCAGAACCCGGCCTCGTCGCGAGTGGTGAACTGCAGCGCATTCACCCACTTGGCGGACTTCCAGAAGTAGAGATGCGGAACAAGAAGGCGCGCCGGTCCGCCATGGTCGCGGGGAAGCGGCTGGCCCGCGTAGCTCAGCGCGACCATAGCTTTGCCGGACAACATGTCCGCGAGCGGAACATTCGTCGAATAGCCATCGTAGCAGTGCGCGAGAACGAAGTCTGTTGGCTGTTTAACTTCAGCGTCAGCGAGGATGTCCTCGATCAGCACGCCTTCCCACTTCGTGTCGAGCTTGGACCAGGACGTGACGCAGTGAATGTCTTTGGTCACTTTGGTCTTTGGAAGGGCGTTGAATTCACTCCAACTCCAGACCTTCACGGGTCTCGGACCGATCTTGACCGTGAACTTCCAGTCGGACGTCTCGATACGAGGCGTTGGCCCAGCGGTAAGAACGGGAAAGTTCTCCACGAGATGTTGACCTGGCGGAATACGGCCCTCGTGGTCGCCGCCTGAACCGCGGCCGGTGAAACCTCTGGTGACCATGCCGAACCCCCTTGCTCGTCACGACAGACCGACCGACTTCATCTCAGGCTAATGCGTAGATGACCCTCGCAAAGGAAAGATATCGAGCGGATCGCAAAGCTGATGTTCAGACAACCGGGTGTTAAATCAGTAGAGACACGCAATTCATCACTATGACTCGCGATAATCCCGCCTCGACTATAGCTTTATATCAGACTGCTTTCCCAATGCCCTGTCGCTATAGTTTCGATAGCTTTGAATCGGTGTTGCGTGAGCGTTATGGCTCGTGGGACAGAGAAGCTTCGCGAGGTGAGGTCGCCAGCATGCGACTGCGGCGTGCCCAGGAGGTCGTCATTCCCATCCAAGACGAGATTATCGCAGCGCTCGGCGTTTCGGCGTCGTTCGATGCCCGACGCGAGGCGGCAGAACGCGCCGCCTTCCTCCGCGACTATCTGAGGTCGTCGGGGCAGCGAGCGTATGTGCTTGGAATCAGCGGCGGCGTCGATTCCCTGACGGCGGGCCTAATCGCGCAATCGGCCGTGAAGGATCTGCGTCAGATCGGGTACGAATGCGAGTTTGTAGCGGTGCGGCTGCCCTATGGCGAACAGATGGACGAGCGCGATGCTCAGCTTGCCTTGTCAGCCATCAGGCCCGACCGCGTTGCGGTGATCAATATAAAGCCCGCGACCGACGCGCTGTGGAGCGAGATGACAGGCTCCAATTACGAGTCCGCCGACCCCGGCCTGCGCAGTACGGTGCTCGGGAACATCAAGGCACGCCAACGGATGGTCGCCCAGTTTGCTCTCGCGGGGACCCTGGGCGGCCTTGTGATTGGCACGGACCATGCAGCCGAAGCGGTGATGGGTTTCTTCACAAAGTTCGGCGATGGCGCGGCCGATGTTCTCCCTCTCGCCGGTCTCAATAAGCGGCGCGTTCGCGCGATCGCGTCTCATCTGGGCGCCCCGGCGGAACTGATCAGTAAGGTTCCCACGGCAGATTTGGATGACGCGATGCCGTTACACCCCGACGAAGACGCCTACGGCGTGACCTATGATGAGATAGACGATTACCTCGAAGGAAGGGGTGTGGCCCAGGCGGCGGTCGAGACGATCCAAAGAGCGTACCGAGCCACCGCGCATAAGCGCGCGCTGCCTGTGGCCTCCAACGTGCAGCTTCTGGCGCCGCAAGGGTCGAACGGACGCTAAATTTGCTCCCGCCTAGGACATAGAAACTATGTCACGCCGCTATTGGAAAAGACCGGCGTTGGAATTCATAGTCATCCACGTAAACTCGTGGCCTCGTCGGGTATAGTCGAGACAAGATTTTGGTCTTATCGACTATTTGACGCTCGGGCCGTGGGGCGGTGAAGTATAGCAGTTCCCCTGCGCTCGCGAGTTTTCGCTGCACGTCGGGCACATGCTTCGTGTTCGGAGAGAGGGATGAGCGCGGCCGATCGTCAAGCGCCAGAGCTTCGCATTCATCGGTGGATCGCCGTGGATGGAAGCGACCTCCAGACGCCGATCAAGCTATCGGATCTTGGCGTAGGGCCGAAGATCCTTTTCGCGTTTCAGCACTGGTGCAGGGGCTGCCATCTGCATGGGTTTCCCACACTGCAGAAATTGCATGGTGCGCTGGAGTCCAGAGGCGTCGGATTCGCAGTGATCCAGACGGTCTTCGAAGGAGCGCACGAAAATACATTCGACAAGTTGCGCATCAATCAGGTGGAGTACCGTCTCCCCGTCGCCTTCGGGCACGACGAACCGCCGCCTGGTGCTGCGTTTCCAACGTTCATGGAGGATTACCGGACACGGGGAACGCCGTGGTTCACGGTCATCAATGCCGACGGTCGCATCGTCTTTTCGGATTTCCACCTGGACGCGGATCGTTTGGTGGCAAATTTGGAGAGCTCGTGAAACATGCCACGGTGGCTTATTCTAGCCTGCACCCACTTCGTCGTTGGCATCACAGGCTTTGCTGCCGGCATCTACACGCTGCCTATCCTCACCGCGCCGGCGTCGCCCACTGAAGCTGCGTTGAGGAGTTCGACGCCTGAGGCGCTCTATTCGGGAAAGCTTTCTCGTGATCTAGCCGGCAGCGACCTGCTGCACTGGGGTGAAGGCGAAGTGCAGATCCTGCCTCACCGGATCGCACACATCGGCCGTCTCTCTCCCGGGCCGGACTACAAGCTTTATCTCGCCCCGCACTTCGTCGAGACCGAGGAAGCGTTCCTCGCGATCAAGGACGCGTCGGCCCGGGTCGGCGATGTGAGGACGTTCAACGGCTTCATTATGGAGGTGCCCGCCGACATCGACGTTCGCGACTACAGCGCCGTTGTCATCTGGTGCGAAGCCTTTGATCAGTTCATCAGTTCTGCGGCGTATCAGCCTCCGCGCCAGGCTCGGAAATGAGTCAGGCGATGAACAGCGTGAAGGCGGCCTGCGCGCGGGGGCTCGTTTTGGCGCCGGTCGCAGCGCTATTGTTGAGCGTCGCCACGTTGCTCTTGGGCAATGGTCTACTGGGTACGCTCCTGATCGTGAGGGCTGGGGAGGAAGGCTTTTCAGCTCAAACGATCAGCGCGATGATGTCCCTATACTTTGCGGGCTTCACCATTGGCGCTCTCACGCTGCCCAAGATGATCGTGTCCGTGGGCCATGTGAGGACTTTCGCTGGCTTCGCCGCGATGGCTTCAATGACGGCTCTTCTTCATGTCGCATTCGTGGAGGCAAACGTATGGATGCCGCTTCGCCTTGTGACCGGCTTCGCCTATGCAGGCATGATCCTAGCGACTGAGAGTTGGCTCAACGCGCACGCGATTCAATCCACGCGCGGTCAGCTTTTGTCGATCTTCGGCGTTGTTTCGATGGGTTCATGGGCCCTTGGTCAAGCGCTGCTCAACATCGCGCCGCCTACAGACGTGACGCTATTCCTGTTCGTCTCGCTGCTGATATCTGCGGCCGTCGTCCCCGTCACGCTACTGCCCAGTCATCCCCCGGCCGAGGTTCAACAGGAGCCCGTCGCCTTTCGCGATCTCGTTGCAATTTCGCCCCTTCCGTCGGTCGGCGTTTTCCTAGCCGGCCTGGCCATCGGCGGCTTCTGGGGACTAGGCCCCAATTTTGCGCAGAGGATTGGCCTCGATGTGGGCGGCATTTCTGCGTTCATGGCTGCGGTCCTTGGTGGAACGCTCGTGCTGCAGTGGCCATTGGGATGGCTATCGGACCGCGTGTCGCGGACACTCGTCATTGCCGGCGCCGCCCTGGCTTCCGCGGCGGCTGCGATCGGCGTAGCGCTGGCTGCGGAGGCGCCTCTGCCTGTGCTACTTGCGGCGGGCGCGCTGTTCGGCGGCTTCGGTATTCCCATCTATTCGCTATGCCTTGCCGTTGCGAATGACGACCTTCCTGCGGGTCGGCTGCTGGGGACCGCTCGCGGACTTCTCCTACTCAACGGGATCGGAACCGCCGCCGGGCCGCTCATCGGAGGCCTGGTGATGGACCTCCTCGGCCCTGGCGGCCTGTTCCTCTACGCAGCGGCACTGCTGACTGCCCTGGCGGTCTTGGCCGGTGTCCGCAGGCACTCAGACCGCTCGGTCAAGACGAGAGCAACACGCTGCCCGAGCACGGCGATGATCACCGGGTCGCTCGACGCGATGATACGAACCCCGGCGGATCAGCGCCGCTGAGACGCCTATGCCGACGACCGAAGGATTGCCAGTCGGCTGTTAGAGGAGCCTGGCTGAGAACAAGGCGGAACGTGTCATGGATGAGAGCGTGAACGCTCTAGCCGCGAGAAACGCATACGAGGCTAAACGGGGGGCGATCGCCATCCTCCCGTTGGCCTTGGGGGCCAGCGTGTACGGCTTGGCCTTTGGTTTCCTGGCCGTACAGGTAGGTTTCCCGTGGTGGGGCGTCGCGATCATGAGCGCCTCTACCCATGCGGGCTCTTCGCAAATCATCGCGGTTGAGCAGTTCGCTTCCACAGGTGTCGTGTTGGGCGCGGTTCTGGCCGGTGCGTCGCTCAACCTGCGCTATGTCGGCATCATCGCCTCTTTATCCGAGGTGTTGGCCGGCTTGTCGCTGAGGAAGAAGCTCTTCGCCATCCACATTACTGGCGACGAGAACTGGGCTTTGACGATGTCCGAGCGGGCGAAGTCCCCCGATGTCGGAGCACCATTCCTCATAGGCTCAGGGCTGGTGAACATCTCCATGTGGACAGCCTCCACGACGCTCGGGGCCTTGCTTGGCGCCGCGCTGCCCGATCTCGGACGCTTTGGCCTGAGCTTCGCGTTCACGGCGGCCTTCATTGCGATGGCGCGAGGTCTGTGGCGGGGACGTTCCCAAGTTCTGCCATGGACCATGGCCGCGGCAGCGACCATGGCCGTCATCTCGCTCGGCATGCCCAAAGCTTACGGGATCATCGTCGGCGCATTCTTCGGCTTGGTGGTGACCTTCTTGAAGCGCAGGATCGAGGCGGCAGCCCGATGAGCGCTTCGCACTGGGTTGTTGTCAGTTTGCTCGTTGTGGCTGCGTTTGCGATCCGGGTCGCCGGATTGATTGCCGGTGAACGAATTAGGGTTTCCAGGCAGGCTTGGGTTCTGGACGAGTTGCCTGGGCTGATCGTGGTCAGCTTGGTCGCGTCGTCGTTGATCGGTCAGCCACCTCCAACCTGGATCGCGGCCGGTGTCGCGCTGGGTGCAGCGATCGCCACGAACCAGGTCATCGTGGCGATGGTATTGGGAATGCTCGCCTACGCAGGTCTGGGGTGGCTTAGCTCGTAAGTGCCGATCATCTGAGAGAAGCGGCAATGGGGAGGCCGGAGGTCGTCCAGTAAGGCTGCGAACGTCGATGGCCCGCACTCACGATCCGAGGACCGCGGGTCCCGCCTACGCAACAGCCTCCACGGTCAAATCGCGGCCATTGAACTGCACCGTTTCCCCGGCTCGCGCGCCTTCGATCGCCTCGTAGATCGGGGCCATCGTCGAGATGCCCATCAGTTCCTGCCCATGACAAATGAACCTGCCAGTCGAGACCGAAATGACGAAGTGCTTACCGGACAGCTTGACGACGGCGCCTTCCGAGACTTCTGACTTTGGTCCAAAATCGATTGTCCGGAGTTTGTCGAGCTTATCAACATAGTCATCGAGAGTGTCATCGAGCGCCTCAGCAAAGTCGCTCGCCACCTCGGCTTGCGCCTGCTCGTCGTTCTCGATCGGCTCGCTGCGATCGAGGCGCGCGGTGGAGACGTAATCCAGATACTTCTTGCGAGCGCTTTGCAGCGCCGCGGTTTCAAGCGACAGCATTGTCTCGCGAATATGGTCCTTGTTCCAGTCCATCTCTGCCTCGTTATTTTTGACCTTAAGGGGCATCCCATCCATCGTTGGGGTCTGGGTTTTCCCGCGCTCCGCCGACATCATTCGTCGGTAATAACGTCTTCGCCCTGGTAGGGAATCCTGATCAGCCGGGGATCCCGAATAATGCTCGTCACGAGCCAGACGTATGATTGTTCTGCTGTATCGAAGCCGAGGATGCTGAAGGCTCCCCCGAACGGGCATGCCGGAAAGTCAGGGAAGCCTTCCCGCAAAACGTAACGCTCAGGGTCGCGATCAAACTCGCTTTTGTAGACTTTGCGCAGCCCATGCTTGCTCGGCACGTCGGCGTCACCGGCCGGAGCTGTTTCACGATGCTCAAGAAGCCGTTCGGACAGGTCACGGTGACATATCTCGTCGAACACATCGAAGGCATCGATAAGCAGACCTTTATGCTCGGTCGCCGGATCTGTGATGGCGTAGATGTTCGAAGCGTCTTCGGCTCCATCGCCGCTCTCAAGGCGTAATGCGGCATCGACACGAATGCTGCACGCGTCGAGGGTCGATCCGAGTTCGAGATCGACAAGAGCGCCGTCCTTCACACGGTACTCTCGGTCATAGCCCTTAGCCACGAAGGACTGTACGGCGTCCAGAACGTCTCTCACTTGAGTTGTCATCAATGCACCTCGAGTTCGGATTGTAGGGGTTGCGCGCCGACCGAAGGCGCGCTTTGGCTCCGCGACCGACCAGCACTGAAGATGCGGAGCACCATCATAGCCACTTGGCTCGCTTGAAGCGGACGAACAGGAAAAGACAGAACGTCAGCATTAGGCCGAGCACGACGAAATAGCCGTAAGCTGTGTCCAGCTCCGGCATGTTCCTGAAGTTCATTCCATATATGCCCGCGATGGCCGTAGGGACCGCGAGGATCGCCGCCCAGGCAGCGAGCTGGCGCGTGATGACGCCTGTCCTCTGCGCCTCAAGAAGGCTGCTGAATTCGAAGACCGTGGACAGCACCTGGAGGAGGCCATCGACCATGGACTGGACCCGATCGACATGGTCGGCGACATCGTTGAAGTACGGCCGCACCTCAGCGCTGATGCACGGGAAATGTCCGCGAACGAGCTTGCGCACCAGTTCCGCCATAGCGCCAAGGGTTCGCTGGAAACGCGTCAATTCGCATCGCAAGCCGAAGATGCGCGCGACCTCCGCCCGCCCCAGGAAGTCGTCGAGCGATCGCCTCTCCATCGCGAGCACGTCGTCCTCGATCATTTCGAAGATCGGCAGATACTGATCGACGATGCGGTGAAGGATGGCATGCAGGACGTAGTCGACACCCTTACCAAACTGAGCAGGCGAACCCTCAAGCTGCTCGCGAAGATTGCCAAGCGCTCCGGCGTTGCCGTGACGCACGGTGATCAGATGGTTGTGACCAGTGAAGATCGCGGTCTTGCCGTAGCGTATGCGGTCCCCAACCAGCTCGGCCGTCTGAGCGACGACGTAAAGCTCGCCGTTATAGACTTCGAGCTTCGGCGGGCACATCGGATGCATCGCGTTATCAATCGCCAATGGATGCAGATTGTAGGTCGACTGAAGCGCCCTGAGTTCGCTTTCCGAAGGCTCGCTGAGCCCAATCCAGCAGAAGCCAGATCGGTTCTTGTCGAGCTCAACCCGCTCGTCGATAGCGACTTCGCGGATGCGGCGACCCTCGTTGTAATAGTAAGCGGCGATGACGCTCATGCGGGCCTCGCAGGGATGACCAGGCCCCGCTGCACGGCTGGTCGAGCGAGGCCGCGATCCAACCAACCCCGGACGTTCCGGTGTTCGGCGATGCGCAACAGGTCGCCGGCGTCATAGGTGCTGACCAGGGCATTGACCCAGCCGAGCGTCGCGATGTCGGCGATGGAATAGTCGTCGACGATCCACTCGCGCCCATCCAGCTGGCGATCCAAGATCCCCAGCAGGCGCTTGGACTCGTCGGCGAACCGTTGCTGAGGCCGCTTGTCCTCGTAGTCCTTTCCGCCCCAACGCAGAAAGAAGCCCAGCTGACCGAACATCGGGCCGATCGCCGACATCTGGAAGAATACCCAACTCAGCACCTCATAACGCCTGGCTTGTCCCGGTGGAATCAATCGGCCCGTCTTCTCGGCGAGGTAAACGAGGATCGCACCGGACTCCCAAACGCCGAGCGGCTCACCATCGGGGCCTGACGGATCGATGATCGCAGGGATCCGCCCGTTTGGGTTCAGCGACACGAAAGCGGGGTCTTTGGCCTCGTTTGTGCTGATGTCGATAAAGTGGGGCTCGTATGGCAGGCCGGTCTCCTCGAGCATGATGGAGACCTTGACGCCGTTGGGCGTGGGCGCTGCATAGAACTGCAGGAGATCGGGATTGGAGGCAGGCCAGCGCTTGGTGATCGGATATGACGAAAGGTCTGGCATGCTGGGGCAATCCTACCAAATCGATGGCCGGCAAGCGGCATGACCGCTTGAGGGGCCGTACGAGGACCGCATCGTTCGCCGATGCGGTCCCATTGCTTGCGATGCAGAGCGCTATGTCGCGATAGGCGCTGCAGCTATTCTGCTGCCGCTCCGGTGGTAGGCTGGGTAGCATCAGCGTCTTGACGCTTGGGGAGCACCCAATTCGCGCGCGGGAAATGGCACGTGTAACCGCCCGGGCGCTTCTCGAGATAGTCTTGGTGCTCCGGCTCCGCTTCCCAGAAATCGCCGACAGGCTCGACTTCGGTGACGACTTTGCCGTCCCACAGTCCGGAGGCGTCGACGTCGGCGATCGTCTCCTCGGCGACCCGTTTCTGCTCATCGTCCACATAGTAGATGCCGGATCGATAGGAGAGGCCGCGATCGTTGCCTTGCCGATCTTTCGTCGTCGGGTCGTGGATCTGGAAGAAGTATTCCAGGATGTTACGGTAACTTGTCGCTGCCGGGTCGAAAATGATCTCGATCCCTTCAGCGTGAGTACCGTGATTGCGATAGGTGGCGTTCGGGACGTCGCCACCGGTGTATCCGACGCGGGTCGACACGATGCCGGGCTGCTTGCGGATCAGATCCTGCATGCCCCAAAAACATCCGCCTGCGAGAACAGCGCGCTGATGCATGTTACGCCTCCTCCACCTGATCGAGATATTCGCCGTAGCCCTCGGCTTCCATCTCATCGCGCGGGATGAAGCGAAGGGCGGCCGAGTTAATGCAATAGCGTAGTCCGCCACGGTCGGCCGGACCGTCGGGGAACACGTGGCCGAGATGGCTGTCGCCATGGACCGATCGAACTTCCGTCCGGACCATGCCGTGCGAACTGTCCCGCACCTCGTTCACGTGCGCGGGGACGATGGGCTTGGTGAAGCTGGGCCAGCCGGATTTCGACTCGAACTTGTCCGTCGATGCGAAAAGCGGCTCTCCGGACACGACATCGACGTAGATGCCCGGTTCTTTGTTATCGTTGTATTCACCGGTGAAGGCTCGCTCCGTGCCGTCTTCCTGGGTGATCCGGCGTTGCTCGGGGGTCAGGCGGTCGATCGCTGCCTGAGACTTTTCAAACTTCATGATCGTCTCCAATACTTGGTTTCAGGGCCAAGGCACATTACGGACATCTTATCTTGCTTGACGGTCACCTCGACTATCGCAGTGCCAATTATATTTATCCAATACGCTGTGCGTATAGTTTCGATAGCTCCGCTGTGATCAGCGGCGTTCAGTTCCACGCGTATCTGGCCGCCATCTGCGCGATCTTCCTGATCTCAACCGGCGCCGTGGAGCCAGAGACCGTCGCGATCACGACCTCTCGCTCGAGGACAAACCCATCGATCGGACGCGTAACCAAACCTTGGGCTGTAGCCGACCGCTCCGGAAGGATGCATATGGCCTCGCCGTCTGCGACGACCCGTTGCACCCAATCGTCACGATCGGCCCGGAAGCGCGGCCGCATCAGTACCTCCCGTCGTGCGAAATGGTCTAGGATCTGCTCGCGAAACTCACACTTCAGACGATCAACGAACGGGAACTCCAACAAGTCCTCGCCTCGCACGATATCGCTCGCCGCGAGCGGGTGTTTCGCGGAACAGCCGAGTACGAAGCGCTCACGGAACAGAGGTCGCACATCAAGCTTGCGGTCCGGCCGCGTCTCGCGCGGCAGGATGCATGCGTGATACTTGCCCGACAGCACCTCCGATGTGTCTTCACTCGCCCCGAGCGAATGCATCTTGATCTCGATCGATGGCACTTCTGCCAACGCGCTTTCGAAGAAGGCTGTAAAAAGCTTCGGCCCGACGGTCGGGGCGACGGCGACGTCCAGCACCCGGTGCCTCCCCATGGCCCAGTTTTCAGAATGATGCCGAACACTTTTCATCGCGACTAACATGCGCCGAAACTCAGCCTCCACGTCCTGGCCAAGGCCGGTGAGACGGCTGTTCTTCCCATCGCGATAAATGAGCGGACCGCCGAGCTCTTCCTCCAAGCGGCGGATCGCGCGTGTCAGGCTTGGCTGGGACACACCGCTCAACCGCGCCGCTGCTGTAAAATTCAGCGTCTCGGCCAAGTTGATGAAATAGCTGACCTGATTGAGTTCCATAGCCCTTCGGCCTGCACGCCGTGAATGATGCCGCTTCAGGACCGGTCTTTTCGACCGCCACCAGAAGTATGCGCGACGCATATAATCACGCTTTAGGGGCTTGTCTATATGCGCCACGCATATAAAAAGAATGTCTTGGACGGCTAGTCCGGGCCTGATGGCGCTTCCGCCAGGGCCCAAGGGTTCCGGTGCACCCACTAAGTCGCCGTGGGAGGCTCGACGCTTATGACAGGAAGACCGTTCACGTTTCCCGGTGGTGGAGGCTCTGATCTAGCCGGGTATTTGGAGGCGCCCGAAGGTACGCCTCGCGGCTGGGCTATTTTCGCCCATTGCTTCACTTGCGGGAAAGACAGCCGCGCCGCCGTGTACATCGCACGCGCCCTCTCGCGGGCTGGCATCGGCGTCTTGCGGTTCGACTTCGCCGGCACCGGGATCGAGAGTTCTGCGGATGAAGCGATAAGCTTCGCTTCCGACGTCGATGATCTTAAGGCCGCCGCGGAGGCCATGGCTGTCGCCGGTAAGGCCCCCTCCCTCCTTGTCGGACACAGCCTGGGCGGCACGGCTGCGATCGTAGCCGCCGCCGACTTGCCGGATATCGCAGCGGTAGTGACGATCGGCGCCCCGGCTGATCTTCAGCATATATTGCGCGTCTTTCAACCTGCCGACCTAGACGCGATAGCGAGCGAGGGCGAGGCATCGGTGGAGATTGCTGGCAGGCCCTTCCTGATCCGCCGCAGTTTCCTTGAAACGGTCGACGAAGTGGACATCGAGAGGTCTATCGCTGCCCTTCGACGTCCGGTGCTTGTGATGCATTCACCGGTGGATCAAGTCGTGGGTATCGAGCACGCCTCGCGCATCTTCGTCGCGTCGCGCCATCCCAAGAGCTTTGTTTCGCTCGACACGGCCGATCACCTTCTCACCGATGTCGAAGATGCGAACTACGCCTCAGCTATGGTCGCAGCGTGGGCAAGCCGCTTCCTGCCGCCGCTCGCGGCGGACCTTCCGCAAGTCGAGTTAGCGAATGGAGTCGTGGCGTCGGAAACGTTGGCGGGGAAGTTCCAACTCACGGTCCGTAGTGGCGAGCACACGCTGTTCGCCGATGAACCAGAATCGGTCGGAGGTCTCGGCAGCGGCCTGTCTCCTTACGAACTGGTGTCGGCCGGACTGGCCGCCTGCACGGTGATGACAATGCGTCTTTACGCGAACCGCAAAGGCTTCCCGCTGGAGCGAGCGACGACGACCGTGCGACACGAGAAAGTGGCGGACATGATGCCTCCCGACCGCTTCACGCGCACCGTCTCTCTCGATGGGCCGCTCAGCGATGAACAGCGGGCGCGCATTCTGGAAATCGCGGATCGGTGTCCGGTCGACCTGACACTCGTCCGAGGCTCGGATGTGCAGACCGAACTTTCGAGCGATGCGCAGCCTGCAGGTGCGGCGCCGGCGAACTGATGTGGTGCACAGAGCGGAGGTTGATCGAATGCAGAGTCTGCCCACTACTGACCAGACGCCGACGCGAACCGAGCGAGCGATACTTGCGGGTGGGTGTTTCTGGGGCCTCGAAGATTTACTTCGCCGCGCGAAGGGCGTCGTGACGACGCGTGTCGGCTACATCGGCGGCGAAATGCCGGACCCGACTTACACGAGACACCATGGTCATGCGGAAGCGGTGGAGGTCACGTTTGATCCTTCGATACTGACATATCGTGCTCTCCTGGAACTCTTCTTCCAAATCCACGATCCGACGACATACGAGCAACAAGGTAACGACGTCGGACCAAGCTATCGGTCCGCGATTTTCTACACGTCTGAGAAGCAGATGGACGTTGCTCTGGAGACAATCGCCGAGATCGAAGCGTCGGGGCGCTGGCCGGGACCTGTCGTATCCGAGATCAACCCGGAAGAGCCGTTCTGGGAGGCCGAGCCAGAGCATCAGAAGTACCTCCAGCGTCGACCCGGCGGCTATAGCTGCCACTTCGAGCGACCGGCCTGGCGATTGGACCGAGCGAAACGATGAGCACGCAGGGACGGTCATCAACGATACGGACGCTAAGGCGCTCGCCCCGCGTCGCTAGGTCAGCCGGGTTCTTGCGATGATACCCGAATACGTAATCGCCGGCTTGTGGGGGCTTTTGTCAGGAAGCGGACTTCTGGTGGGGGCGGTTCTTGCGGACGTGCTGTACGGGCGACTCACTCACCGCATGATCTCAGCGGTGATGGGCTTCGGTGGTGGTGTGTTGATTGCCGTGGTCGCTACCGAACTCATCGGTGATCGCGTGTCGGCTGGCCTGGGACCCTTAGCGATCTTTGCGCTGCTCGCAGGGGCCGCAATCTTCAGCGGCACAAACTGGTTTCTCTCTCGCAGGGGCGCGAAGCATCGAAAGCGATGCGGTGAATGCACCGAGCAGGCCACTGAACAGGAGCACCGCGGTAGCGGTGCTGCGATTGCGCTTGGCAGCGTCCTCGACGGCATTCCAGAGGCCCTCGTGATTGGGATGTCCGTGGCTGGTGGAGGCAGGATCAGCCTTGCAGTAGTGGCAGGCTTCTTTTTGGCTAATGTGCCACAGGGTCTATCGAGCACTTCCGGAATGAAGGTCGCGGGCCGATCGCGAAGCTATATCTACGCGGTCTGGATCGGTATTCCGCTACTTGTCTGCATCGCCGCCGGTACGGGAAACCTTCTGCTCGGCTCGGCGTCCACTCAAGCCCCTGCCATTCTGTCGTTCGCAGCCGGCGCGGTCATCGCGATGCTGGCGGAGGCTATGATTCCCGAAGCTTTCGAGAAGGCGCCGCCGTTCATAGGCCTGATCACGGTCGTGGGGTTTCTGGCGGCGTATCTCATCGCTCAACACTGAAACCTGCGACTTCCGGAGCTCTAAGCCTCGCCGCCGTTCTCGCGGTCTACGCCGCGCTCGTGCAACTCGGCATCGATCGGGCAATTCGTGCAGCCCTCGTAACAGCACAAGCGGCAGATGCGGTAGGAATGCTCGAGGTTTTCCAGGCGATCGCGCAGCACGCGTTCAGCAATGCTATAAAGAGCGTCCAACTCGGTAGGGGTGAGGATCGATAGTCCCTCAGCGATCACCTTGTCTCGCGAGGCCAGGACCGCATCGCTCGCGACCTTGCCAGCCTCTGTAAGATGGAGGGACCGCGTGCGCCCGTCAGTCGAATGCTCACGCCGCTCGACCAATCCCTCCGTCGACAAACGGTCCACCAAGCGGACGGTCGCGGCATGGGAAAGTCCCACCCCAACTGACAGCATGCGGATCGATAGCCCTGGCTTATGGGCAATCAACGCAAGCGCCGAGGCGGCGGGTCCAGCTTCTGGCGCCCGCGATGAACTAGCGCGAACGATGTCGTCGCTGATCATGAGTGCGAACGCCCCGAAGATATTTCGATCTCGAGGTCCATCCATTGCCCCATCTATATGTGCGCGAAGCATAGACAGCAAGCCATACCCCTGCGGCGCCGGGGGATTCTGGCAAGCCGAAAGGTGCGCCTTTACAGTGGCTTAGGATATGCTGCGGATGGCGCGGACGATTGGAATACAGGACTTCGATCGTCGGGACACACAAAATGGCGATACCTGGCGGCTATAGATCGGGGTGGGCTGTCGTGATTTTGGCTGCCCGACGGCCGAATCACATCACGCCTGCGCCAGGTGCCACCCCTCGTCGGCACCTAACGGAGGGATCCGGGGGCTTGCTCTCTGAGATGCACCTCGACCGTCTCACCGCGTCCGACCACCACAGTGTCAATCTCGCTGAGAAACAAGCCGTGCTCCATTACGCCGGGGATGGCATCGATCGCTCCGGCGATCTCGATCGGCCTAAGGGCCTTGCCGAAGGCTGCATCCAAGATGTGATTGCTCTGGTCTGTGATGAATGGTTCTCCGCCGACCGAGCGAAGCGTCACACTGGCTCCGAGGTTGGCAAGATGCGTTCGAACGAACTCGCTCGCGAAGGGCACGACTTCGACCGCCAAAGGAAACCCGCCGAGTCGTTGAACGACTTTGCTAGCGTCTACGATCACGATCATCCGGCTAGAAGCGGCGGCCACGACCTTCTCTCGGAGCAAGGCGCCGCCGCCGCCTTTGATCGCCTGAAAGTGGCAGTCGATCTCGTCAGCGCCGTCGATCGTGAGGTCTATCGAACTGAACTGCTCAAAAGGAACGAGCGGCACCGCGAGACGACGAGCCAACATTTCGGTCGCTCGGGAGGTGGCGACAGCGGTGATGCGAAGGCCCTGCCGAATGCGGTCGCTCAGGCTCTTAATGGCATAGGCTGTTGTGCTTCCGGTCCCAAGGCCAACGAACATGCCGTCTTCGATCTCGTCGACTGCTCTAGCCGCAGCCAGCCTCCTCTCTTCTTCTTGGGTAAACATCAACGCCACTTCATCTCGCCGGTATGCGTGCCTTCACCAGGTCGATTGTGAAACCGGGCGGCGCAAACCTAATCCTCCATGCCGACATTGCCTCGTTGACCTGCAGCCAACAGACGGATAGGTCTATGCGTGGCGCATACATAATGAGGATGGTCTGATCGGCAAGCTTTCGCTGCTGGAGACGACCACCGCGTGCCAGGCGGCACTGAGCGAAGTGCGTATGCCGTAGCCAGTTCGGCGAACCAGGGGACACAGGCATGACGGTCAAGGTCGCAATCAACGGTTTCGGTCGGATCGGACGACTGGCCTTACGGTCGATCGTCGAACTACGGCGTGATGACATCGAGGTGGTTGCGATCAACGACCTCGGGCCGGTTGCTACGTTGGCGCACCTCCTGAAGTACGATTCAGTTCACGGCCCCTTTCAAGGATCGATAGCCACCGGCGAAGACTGGATCGACATCGGGTCCGGTAAAATCAAAGTGTTTTCGGAGCGCGATCCATCAAAGCTTCCGCATAACGAGCTTGGAGTCGACGTGGCGCTCGAATGCACGGGTTTGTTCACCTCCAAGGAGAAGGCTGAATCGCACATCCGTGCAGGAGCAAAGCGCGTGCTCGTCTCCGCGCCCAGCGAGGGCGCAGACAAGACGATCGTCTTCAAGGTCAATCACGAAACGCTGACAACCGAAGATGTCGTCGTATCGAATGGCTCATGCACCACGAATGTCCTCGCGCCCGTCGCGAAGATACTGAACGATCTATGTGGCATTGAGCGGGGCTACATGACCACGGTTCACGCCTATACCGGTGACCAACCGACGCTGGATACGGTGCATAAGGATCTCTACCGCGCACGGGCAGCCGCGCTGTCGATGATCCCAACCTCGACCGGAGCCGCGAACGCAATCGGACGCGTGCTGCCAGAACTGAAAGGCAAGCTCCATGGCTCGTCAATCCGCGTGCCAACGCCGAACGTATCGGTCGTCGATCTCGCTATTTCCGCATCCCGGGAGGTGACGATCGACGAAGTGAACGACGCCATTCGTCAGGCTGCGAGTGGTCCGATGAGTGGGGTGCTCGCATTCACGACAGAGCCTCTGGTGTCTGTGGATCTGACCCACCGGACCGAATCCTCGATCGTCGCGCTCCCCCAGACCGATGTCGTCGATGGCCGGATGGTTCGCGTGCTTGCTTGGTACGACAACGAGTGGAGCTTCGCGACACGCATGGCGGATGTCGCCGTGGTGATGGCGAAGCTCATCTAGCGGATCGGTTGCGGGAAAGGTCGTATCTTGGCGACAGGATGCGTTCGCGAAACGGAGGCATTAAACATGAATGGGCCACTAGCACGTGCAGCGAGAGCGCTCATTCAGTGGCCGCGATCACATGTCGCCAAGATCGCAGGCTTGGAGGAAGAGGCGCTAGCTCAATTCGAAGCCGGCGCCAGCGTGTTTGCAGCCTCGGATTTGACGCGGCTGCGGGACGCGCTCGAACGCGGCGGCGCGGTTTTCATCAGCGAGGACAATAGCGGAGGGCTCGGCGTAAGGCTCAAGTTCAACGCCAAGGATGTGCGTGCGATCAATCGGATGGAGGGCGAAGGTGGGCCGGTAGGCACCGACGACGTCTAAGCCTTCCAGCGAACGCTTGTACTCCGGCACGAGGCTCGACACCGGCCCACAGATATTGTATGCGCGACGCATATATTGCGTGAGTCGCGGCGATGGATGACCCCTCGGATCGCTTGATCAACATCTTTGGCGCGCTGTCTCAAGCGGTGTCTGACCGCGTGCGCTTGGCGATCGCTGAAGCATTCAATGCGGGGGGCGAGACGGCCGCGGCTTTGATCGCGATCGGTCACGCGCCAGGAATGTCGATCGGCCAGGTACGGCAAACTCTCCGGCTTTCGCATGCAGGTGCAGTTCGCGTCGTCGAGAGGCTAGGCGAGCAAGGCCTGGTGGCGAAATCGCCGTCGCCCTCTGACCGCCGGGTAGTTCATGTCTCGCTGACCTCGCGTGGTCAGGTGGAGCGGACCAAGCTGCTAGGTCTGCGGAACGCGGCGGTGTCCGAGCTGCTGAGCAAAGTGTCGGCTGACGATCGCGTCGTGCTGGAGCGGGCCGCGGACAACATCCTGTCGTCGCTGTTCTCGGACCTCCACGGCGGCTTGGCAATCTGTCGTCTGTGCGATCAGGCCCGGTGTGCCGATTGCCCAGTCGGCCACCATCGTCCGTGACGCCCTGACGATCATCCCCTTTTGAGGAGTTCGATATGAGTATTTTCGATCGGTATGAATTGCTTGTGCCCGAGCGCAGTCGGAAGGAACTGGCGCTGTTGAGATGGGCGCTCGTGATCGTTTTCTCTTGGTTCGGCGCGATGAAATTCACGGCTTACGAGGCCGATGGCATCGCCCCTTTCATCGGCCATAGTCCGATCATGAGTTGGCTGGGTATGTTCGGGGTACAGGGCCAAAGTTACTTTGTCGGCGTCATCGAGCTGTCGACCGCAGTCGTGCTGGCCTTAGGGGCTTTCCGCCCATCCTTCTCAGCGCTTGGCGCGCTTATGTCGGCGGCGACCTACTTCATCACCCTGACCTTCTTTTTTACGACGCCTGGGGTCGGGGAGCCAACTGCCGGAGGCTTTCCTGCGATATCCGCCGCTCCTGGCCAGTTTTTGCTGAAGGACGCAGTTTTGCTTGCGGCATCACTTGTGCTGCTGTTTGCGTCGGTCCAACCCAAAAATGAGCGCCTTGGGCCGATGACCATCGATCGGTCGTGAACATAGGCACGATGGTCTTGGACACGCTCCGTGGAGAGTGGGCGCTTCGTCGCAACGTCGATCCGACGGGCGAACAACTGATTGGCGACGCGGATTTCGCTTCGACAGGTGAATCCGCGCTCACCTATCGAGAAAGCGGGATACTTCGGCTTCGGGATGGCCGCGAACTCTCAGCGTCTCGGCAATATCGGTACTGCGCGGTCGGCCACCGAGTAGACGTTCAGTTCGCAGACGGACCGAACACCGGGAAGCTGTTTCTCAACCTTGCATTCTCGCGCAAGAATTGGGGGTACGAGGCAACAGACACCCACTTCTGCGGTGACGACGCCTATCACGCTTTTTACCGAATTCTCGACGCAGGATCTTTCGAGACAGTTATCAGGGTCATTGGTCCACGAAAGGCGTACGACCTGCGGAGCCGGTACTCAAAGGTGTCACGAACGACGCCGGACCGTCTACTTTTTCCCCTGGCCTGACGCGCCGTTCCTGGCCAGTCTGTCACGCGCTTCGAATCCGAAAACGATCGTGGTCGTCATCACGAGGTAGGCGACTATGCCGCCCGGAGAAAGCGTAGGCATTGCGGCAAGGATTAAAGCGTCGTTGCCACCGGGTATCAGGCCGATGCCTATTCCCATCAACGCGCCGCCGGCGATCGACCGCAGGATGCCGGCGGCCGTCGGCCGCTGGAAACGCAAGCGACCCTGGCGCACGGATGCCGTGATGGCTCCCGCAACTGAGGCAATGACCGCAACCAGTGCGACCTCGCCTGTTGGCGACATTCGAAGAGGAAGGCCGCGTTGGATAAGGTCAGCGAATGTCCATGCTGGCGAAAGCGCGTAGAGAAGCCCACCAGTGATACCGAGGCCGATCATTGAAGCGCCAAATGCCCAGCTCTGCCTTCTTCGCGGTGGGGTCTTCCGCGATACGAAGATCACCGCCAGCGCGAGCACGACGGCTAAGGCAAGAAGCGTCGCGGCCCCAGGGACACTCGGCCTAGCGATGAAACTTGGCCATGTCGCGACGGCGCCAAACCGGCCGAAATCAGCGGCCAAGATGCCGATTGCCAGTCCGGCAGGAAGGGCAAGCAACCGCATCTCTCCATCCCCTAACCGTGCCAGTGAACCTAGCAGGCAGGTGTCATTTATGAGCGCGCCGAGGCCGAAGGCGATGGCGCCGATGATGAGGAGGCCGTTGACGCTCGTCGAGAGTGGGAGGGTCGCGTTCAGCGTCCCCGACCAAGCGAGCGGTATCGCAATAAGGCCAGCAGCCGCAGACGCCGCAACAAATCCGACGAACATTCTTGGTCGGCGCCGTTGCTGCAACTCATGAGCCGCTACGACCAAGCACGTGCCGCCTCGGTTCGCAGAATACCCGAACCAGAAGGCCAGTATGCATATGAGAAAGTCGAACGCGATCGATGCCAAAGATATCAAGCCTGCCTCGGTTTCTCGTCAGCCCTTGTGCGAAGGGCGCCGGCGCAGCTGGCGGGCGGGCTGAGATGCATTTTCAGCCGGTGTCTGTCCCCGGTAGCCAACCACGGGCCACATAGTTTCGACACCAGATTTCTCGTAACCGTTTGCGATAAGGAGCCGCTCGGACAATCGGCCTAGTTTGTTCAGGTCAGCCGGCGACAGCGGCGAGACACACGCTGCAATCACTTGTTCGCGCGCTCTGAGCAGAGCGCCGGTCATTTTCACACCTGCATTGGTCAAGTGGATAAAGCGCGCCCTCTTGTCCGCCGTGTGTCGCCGCCTTTCCACCAGGTGATCGGATTCGAGCCTATCGATCAATCGGACCGTTCCCGCATGCGAAAGCCGGATCCGGCTCGCAAGGACACTGATAGGTAATCCCGGCTCGAAGCTAAGGAAGACCATCAATGCAGCCGCGGGGCCGCTCGGCGAAAGCGAGGCTGATGCGCTCGCGATGCTGTCAGCTACCGCGAGCGCAAGTGCACCAAAATGATATTTGGCGGCCTCGGGCTCCATCCGGAAAGAATATATGCGTCACGCATAGACATCAAGCGCTCGAATATGTATGACCGGCGCATACATCTATCACGGATTCGGAGATGGTCATGCTCACTGATGGGCTCGGCTTGGATTCCCCATCTGAGATCGAAAAGCGGGGCCTCCAGCAAAGGCTTTGGAGCATCGCGCGCTGCTCGTGCGAACGGAAGCCGGGAACCGGGAATGCGCGTCATGCCTGATCTGACGCTCGATCTTCGATACCTTAAGTATGCTATCCATGTCGCCGAAGCGGGTAGTTTCCGCAGGGCGGCGGATCGCCTTTCGATATCGCAATCAACGGTCAGCCGCCGCGTTCAGATGCTCGAACGGCAGCTTGGCGTTTCCCTGTTCAAGCGCACGCGATCGGGCGCTGGATTGACGCCGGAAGGAGAGCGATTTCTGCAGCAAGCTGCGGTCGGGGCGAGGTATCTTCGCGAGGCCGCCACTGAGATGCGATCGGTCCGTAAACTTACGACTGGACTAGTCAGGTTCGGGATGCTCGAGGCGTTTCCGGCATGTCCCATAATCGACCTCTTGGCGACCTTTAGACAGCGACACCCGACGATCGAGGTGAAGCTCGAAGAAGGCACGTCAGAGCAGAACACCCTCGGCGTGGAGCGCGGGCTGCTAGACGCGGCGATCAGCCTGGCCGCAACGAAGGGCCCTCCGTTTCAGATTCGACGGTTGTGCGAACCCGACCTCTTCGTTGCCCTATCACCCATACACCAACTCGCGTCGCGACCGCGGCTCGCCTGGGAGGACGTTTGCGACGAAGTCTTTCTTGTCCGCTCCGATGGTGCCGGGCGCGAACTCGCAGCTATTCTCCGGCGGATGCTGGGCGCTGCCGAAGAGGCGATCCAACTGTCTATCCAGCAGGTCAGCAGGGAAACACTTCTGACCATGGTCGAGCAAGGCTTCGGGCTGACGATAACGAGCGTCGTGCATCGGCCTGATATTGCATTGGTTCCGCTCACACCCGCGCGGGCGCCGACGGCGGCTATGATTTCGTCGAGCGATAACGACAATCCGGCTCTGCCGCTGCTGCTGAAGTGCTTCGATGTCCTGCCAGCCTTCACGCGGAGCAGCGCCAGCTAATCGGAGGCGTTCTGGGTCTTCGTACGCCTAGCCTTCGAGAACCCTCGATCGGTTGCGATGAACCGCTGCAACATCGGTACGATCAACCGCGCGGGCTCGACAGCAGGCATACCTTGTTCGCGCCCTAACAAATCCGCGTAGTCGGAAAGGTCTTGGTGGAGAGCCGCCGGCAGCTCCACCTGAACCTTGATCGGCTTCTCGTCGGCGATGGGACCTAGCTTGAGCTTCGACATCATCAGCCCCCATAAGGTTCGAGAACGAGATCACGGGTCACGACGACACGGACAGGAAATCCCGGCCGGATCGTCAATGTTGGAGCCACGTTGAGCTGCCGTCTGACGATCTGCTGACCGGCATCGTTGATCGTGTCTTGACCGCCATTCCGGATCGCCTGGATGAGACGGTCGTCATTGTCGGCGGCGAGCTCGGCGCCGACTCCGAGAAGAGTCGACAGACCGGCGGCCTTGGCAAGATCCCACCAGTGGTAATCGACGCCATCCTGCAGGCCGGCATAGCCTTCGACGTCTGCGCCGGGCTGGCGCTCGAGCACTATCGAACGGCCATTTGGGAAGATCAGTCGATTCCAGACTAGCAGGACGCGGCTTTGACCGAATTGCACATTGTTATCGTACTGGCCGATAATGCGCGTGCCTTGTGGCACGAGCAGAATGCGCCCTGTCGGGCTGTCGTAGATGTTTTCGGTCACCTGAGCGGTGATCTGGCCCGGGAGGTCGGATCGGATGCCGGTTATAAGAGCTGCCGCGATAACTGCGCCGGCCTGAAGTACATTTGGCGACGCTGGAGCAACGACGCGATCGGGCGACACCGTCCGTCGATCGGTCGCTGCGTTCAGGAAAGCGTTCTGACGCTCCTGCGCGGAGGGTGTGGCCGGCGGAGGTGCGAGGCCGAGGCTCGCCAAATCCGGAGCGTGCGGGAGTGCTGGGGCAGCTCCCGCTGCAGCGGGAGCGCCCCGGCTGTCCGATCCGGAGAAGAGGCGGCTGGTCCGCGCGGTCTCGATCTCCTGAAGGCGGCGCTGCTCTTCCGCGCTGATACCGGGGTTGGGTGTGGCGATAACGGGAGCGGGCACCGGCTGTCCGCGATCCTGGGTGCTGAGGATCGGTCGGCCGAGGTCACCGGGAAGGGGCGGACCGAGTTGGGGCACGCCACTGTAATCTCGCGGCAGGCCGGCCAAGCCCTCAGCCGTCGAGCGATTCTCGGTCGAATAGAGTTCGTCGTTGGGCCGACCGGCGTCGCGCGTCTGGAGCGCGTAGAGCAGTGCACCACCAAGGCCGACGCTGGCGACAAGACCAAGGCCGGCGAGGACCTTGCGCGATAGTCGAGTGACGCGGGGCGGTTCGGCGCGCAGACGCATCGGCGCTGGCCCGACCGGCTCGCCGGTCAGGGGCTGTGCATCATCGTCTGGCACTTCCTCATTTGTGGGCGAGTTCGCGCTCACGAGGTGGGCCTCCCGTCTGTTCGGACGATCCTGACGCGCTTCTGCTCGCGACCGGAACCGAACCGCAGTTCCGCCGCCGCGAAGAGTCGATCGACGATCATGTGGTGGCCGCGAACGCGGTAGTTCACCAGTTCTGAGGTGTTGCCCTCGGGCCCGACGACGAAGAGCGGCGGCATCTCGCCCTGACCAATGCCTCGCGGAAACTCGATGAAGACCTGGCGACCGTCGTCGAAGGCGCGCAGTGGGCGCCAAGGAGCGCGGTCACCCTCGATGGCATAGCGGAAATTGACGTTCGCGAGATCGACACCGCTCGCAACCGGTTGAGCGGCCTGCGCGTCGGCATTCTGCCGGCGCAGCGCGATGAGTTGATCCTGCGGATACTGCCAGGACACTGAAGCCATGTAGGTTCGCTCTGTCGACCGCAACTCCATGTGATAGGTGCGCATGTTGGTGTTGATGACCAGGTTCGTCATCAGGTCGGCCCGTGTGGGCTTCACGAGGATGTGGATCTGGCGCGTCGCGCCCGATCCGCTCTCGGTGTCGCCGATGATCCAGCGCACCGTGTCCCCGGCCGCAACAGGGCCTGCGCCGACGAGCTGTTCGCCGGGCTGAAGCGCGATGTCGGTGATCTGACCGACAGCGGTATATACCTGATAGAGCGCGCCTTGCGTCCAGGGATAGACCTGCATGGAGTTGATGAAGCCGTCGCGCACCGGCTGGACGCGGGCCGCCTCATTAGCCTGGTTGACGCGCGCCGTTGGGTTGGCGGGCTCGGGCGCGCGTCGCGTCTCCGGCACACGCTGCAACTGGCCGGGTAGCGGCAGCGGCCGCGGCAGTTCGACCACGGTGACGGGCGCTGGCGGATCGACGGTCTGCACGGCGGGAGCCGCGTTGTCGTAGGAGATCTCGGGCGGTGGGTTCGTGGTGGCGCAGCCCGCGAGCGCAGTTGTCGCCAGCAGGACCATCGGGATTGCGGCTCGGCGGAGAGCCGGGATTACAAGTGCGTGTGAAGCCGGGTTTCCGGCTTTACGGAAAGACGGCTTCATTGCCCAAGCTCCCGTGACCAATTGATGGCGTTGACATAGATGCCGAGCGGATTTGCCCTCAGCCGATCGGCGTTGCGGGGGACCTGCACGACGATCGTCAGGATCGCGGTCCAGCGCGTGGTCTCGGCGAGCTGGCCGTTCTCATAGCGGCGCTCGACCCAGGCGACGCGGAAGCTGTCGGGCGAGGCGCGGATGACGCTTGAGACATCGACAGCAACCTGCTGTCGGCCGACCCGCGTGAACGGGTCGTTCGAGCGAGCATAGTCGTTGAGCGCCATGGCGCCGCGATCAGTTGTGAAGTCGTACGCCCGTAGCCAGTTCTGACGCACGATGATCGCGTCCGCCGGGATGCTGCGAACCTGTTCGATGAAGCGCGCGAGATGAAAGGCGATTTGTGGATCGGTGGGCCGGAAGTCGGCCTCGGCGGGTGCGACCGCCTGGGACTGACCCAGTCGATCGACCTGCACGACCCACGGCACGACGGTCCCGCGAGCTGATTGCACGACGAGGGCGGTGGCGAACCCCGCCGTAAGGATCAGCGAGCCGAAAGCCATCAGCCGCCAGTTTTTCGCCTGGATCCTGGAGGCCCCGATCCGATCGTCCCAGACTTGGGCAGCACGTTGATACGGCGTCTCCGGCTCGGGTGCCTTGCCGTAGTGAGTGGATGGTCGTTTGAACATTAGCGGTCGCCTTGAGTCAGATTTACCGAGGAACCGCCGCCATGGGCGTCGCCAGAGCGGACGGCATGAGCCGTGGCCTGGGCGGCGTGAGTCATTTGCTGGGACCGGCGCATTCTCTGCGCCCAAGCCGGCGGCCCGCCAGCGCTCGCAGGCGCCGCGCCATCGCTGGCGGCATCACCCCCTATTGAGCCCATGGTGGATGTTCCGCCTGTCGCTTCGAACGCCGCTTTGCCGCCTGCGTTGAAGCTTGACCTCATTGTGTCGGCAGCGCGCGATGCGGCACGGCGCAGAGGTGAGACAGCCGCGCTGCCGCCTGCACGCGCAACGCCTCCGAGGCCGGAGGCCACCCCGGCCGCGCCGGACTGTCCGGCTGCGCCAAGGCTGTAGGCTGTGGACGCTCCACCCGCGATGGCGGCGCCACCACGAGCTGCGGCTGCCGCACCGCCTGCCAAGGCCGCGCCGCCGGAGGCTGCTGCACCGACGGCGCCGGCGCCAAGAGCGACCACGCCGCCCGCTGCGAGGCCGGTTCCTATCGCCGCGCCTGCACTGAGCTGCGGGCCGCCAGAAACGAGCCCGGTGGCGATTCCGGGACCAAAAATGCCGAGGCCGAGAAGTGACAACGCGGCCAGCACGATCGCCATGGCTTCGTCGATCGACGGATTCTGCCCGCCAAAACCGGAAGTGAACTCTGAGAAGAGCGTTGACCCGATGCCGATGATGACAGCGAGGACCAGAACCTTGATGCCGGAGGAGATGACGTTGCCGAGCACGCGCTCGGCCATAAACGCGGATTTGCCGAACAGGCCGAACGGGATCAGGACGAAGCCGGCGAGCGTCGTCAGCTTGAATTCAATGAGGGTGACGAACAGCTGGATGGCGAGAATGAAGAAGGCGAGCAGGACCAGCGCCCAGGCAAGAAACATGCAGGCAATCTGGATGAAGTTCTCGAAGAACGACCAGTAGCCCATCAGGCTGGAGATGGAGTCGAGCAATGGTCGACCGGCGTCTAGGCCGGTCTGCGCGACTCTTCCCGGGCGCATGAGGTCCGCAGTTGAAAATCCGGTGCCACTCGCCTTCAGCCCGAGACCGGCGAAGCTCTCGAAGACGATACGTGCGAGGTTGTTCCAGTTGCCGATGATGTAGGCGAAGACGCCGACGAAGAGCGTTTTCTTCACCAGCCGCGCCATGATGTCGTCGTCGGCGCCCCAGCTCCAGAACAGTGCCGCGAGCGTCACGTCGATGACGATCAGGGTCGTGGCGATGAAGGCGACCTCTCCGCTAAGCAGGCCGAACCCGCTGTCGATGTAGCGAGTGAAGACCTCGAGGAAGTGGTCGATGACGCCGGTGTTGCCCATGATGCTATCGCGCTTCGTTGATCTGTGGCGTGCTCGGCGCGGTCGGCGCGTGATCTTGCGCGTCTGTCCCTCGTGGTTGAGGGCTGAAGACGTCACCGATGGGTGATGCTACGTCCGGCAAGCGCTCGACGGGACGAGAACCGGGCGCGAGAAAGCGGTGTCGGTTCTCGGCCCAGGCCCGGCGGCAGGCGGGGTCTCGCGGACCTTCTTCACCGAGTGCCTGGCAGCGGATGAGCGCGTCGCGCAGGGGATCCGCAGTTTCTTGAGGCGTTCGTCCGGACGACCAAGCCTCAGGCACTTCCTCTTTCCGGGACATCTCGATCGCGGTCGCGGTGACCGCAACCGCGACGAAAATCACGGCGCCCATCCGAGCGACCAATTTGCCGTCCACGGTCGGTCCTCTCAATTGCCGTTCGGGAACATGCGCGCATTGCCCGGCTGGTAGCCGCTGCCGGGCG
Source organism: Aurantimonas coralicida DSM 14790 (assembly GCF_000421645.1). Lineage (GTDB taxonomy): Bacteria > Pseudomonadota > Alphaproteobacteria > Rhizobiales > Rhizobiaceae > Aurantimonas > Aurantimonas coralicida. The sequence continues at coordinate 141,284 of NZ_ATXK01000005.1, forward strand.
TGAGAAAGCGACGGCGCTGCTCACGACCCTGTTCCGCCGCTGCGGCGCGCTCGGCTTCGGATAGGCTCTGAGCGCGCCCGTTAGCGGCGACGACGGCGGTGAGGTCGGCGAGCTGTTGGGCCTGCAGTGCGAGCAGTTGATTGCCGGCCTGCGTCGCCTGCAACGCCCCCGTCGCGCCCTGGCTTTGGCCGATAAGCGCTGACATCTCCGTACGGTTGGTGTCGATGTTGCCGACAACACCCGCCTGGACTCGCATAGCGTCCTGCAGACCACCGACAGTGTTCTGCCAGCGCTCCCGCGCCTGTGTGACGAGCGCCTGATCCGAGGCGGACATCGAGGCATTGCCATAGGTGGTCTGGAATGCTCGGTCGATCTGTTGGACGTTAAGGGCTATCCCCTGCGCCTCGCTCAGAAGCTGTTGCGTCCGCTGAACCGACTGTTGAAGCTGCTGAAGCGAAGAGTGCGGGAGGCTGGCAAGATTGCGCGCCTGATTGATCAGCATCTGAGCTTCGTTCTGAAGCTGAGTGATCTGCTGATTCACCTGCTGGAGGGTCCGCGCCGCAGTGAGGACGTTCTGGGCATAGTTCGTTGGGTCGTAGACGATCCACTGAGCGGCAGCCGGGGTGCTGAGGACCGGTGAAAGTGCGAGCGGGACCGCGAGGAGTGCGGCCGTCACGCGCAGTGCGCGACTGTGGGTTTGAATCAGACGTGTCATGGACGTGCCTCCGGGTCTTGTTGATTGACGTTGGTGAGGTCGGTGATCAGGTCGGCAGCCCAGTCGAGTCGGTTGGCCGCCAGCCACTCGGCGAGGAATCCCCCGGTGCCGCTTCGGGCGTGGACGTCGGCGATCATCGCTTGATGCTGTTTGGATGAGGCTGCGCACAGCGCCAGGGCCACATCCGACAGGCCCAGCTCGAACAGGCGATTGCCCCGTCGCGACTGGCAGTAATAGTCTCGCTTGGGCGTTGCCCGCGCGAGGATTTCGATCTGCCGGTCGTTGAGACCGAAGCGGCGGTAAATAGCGGTGATCTGCGGCTCGACCGCGCGCTCGTTCGGCAGGAGGATGCGCGTTTGGCAGCTCTCGATAATCGCCGGCGCTATCGCAGAGCCGTCGATGTCGGAGAGCGACTGGGTGGCGAAGATGACGCTGGCGTTTTTCTTGCGCAGCGTCTTCAGCCATTCGCGGAGTTGTCCGGCGAAGCCGTCGTCGTCGAGGGCGAGCCAACCTTCATCCACGATCAGGAGTGTCGGCCGGCCGTCGAGGCGGTCCTCGATGCGATGGAAGAGATAGGCGAGCACCGCTGCCGCTGCACCGGTGCCGATCAGACCTTCGGTCTCGAAAGCCTGGACATGCGCCTCGCCGAGATGCTCGGCCTCAGCGTCCAACAGCCGGCCATAGGGGCCGCCGACGCAGTAGGGTCGCAGCGCCTGTTTCAGGTCATTGGACTGGAGAAGGACCGACAGCCCGGTCAACGTGCGCTCGGCGACCGGCGCTGACGCCAACGACGAAAGCGCCGACCACAGATGCTCCTTGACCTCGGGCGTGACCGGCACGCTCTCTCGGGAGAGGATCGCGATCAGCCAGTCGGAGGCCCAGGCGCGCTCGGCGACGTCGTCGATGCGGGCGAGCGGCTGGAGCGACACACTCTCCTCGGAACCCTCAGTCAAACCGCCGCCGAGATCATGCCAGTCGCCCTGCATGGCGAGCGCCGCGGCGCGGATCGATCCGCCGAAGTCGAAGGCGAAGACCTGAGATTGTTGATAGCGGCGGAACTGGAGCGCCATGAGTGCGAGAAGCACCGATTTACCGGCGCCGGTCGGCCCGACGATCAGCGTATGACCGACATCGCCGACGTGGATGGAAAGCCGGAACGGGGTCGAGCCCTCCGTTCTGCCGTAAAGCAGTGGGGGTGCATCGAAGTGCTCGTCCCGTTCCGGTCCCGCCCACACCGCTGACAGCGGGATCATGTGAGCGAGATTCAATGTGCTGATGGGCGGCTGGCGGACGTTGGCGTAGACATGCCCGGGGAGTGAGCCCAGCCAGGCGTCGACAGCATTGATGGTCTCAGTCATCGCCGTGAAGTCGCGGCCCTGAATGACCTTCTCCACCAGCCGGAGCTTCTCGGCCGCGACGCGGGGATCATCGTCCCAGACGGTGATGGTCGCGGTCACGTAGGCTTGGCCGGCATAGTCGGCGCCCAGTTCCTGTAGCGCCATATCAGCGTCAGCGGCCTTGTTGGCTGCGTCAGTGTCAACGAGCGCCGATGCCTCGTTGGTCATCACCTCCTTGAGAATGGCGGCGATCGACTTGCGCTTTGCGAACCACTGCCGCCGGATCTTTGTCAGCAGCTTGGTCGCGTCGGTCTTGTCGAGCAGGATCGCTCGGGTCGACCAGCGATAGGGAAAGGCAAGTCGGTTCAGCTCGTCGAGGATGCCGGGCGTCGTCGCGGTCGGGAAGCCGACGATAGTGAGGATGCGTACGTGCGCATCTCCAAGCCGGGGCTCCAGCCCGCCGGTGAGCGGCTGATCGGCGAGCAAAGCGTCGAGGTACATCGGCGTTTCGGGCACGCGGACGCGATGGCGCTTCGTCGAGATCGTCGAATGCAGGTAGGTGAGCGTTTCGGCGTCATCGAGCCATACGCACTCCGGCATGAAGGCGTCTATCAGGTTGAGGATACGGTCGGTGCGATCGACAAAACTTCGGAGCACTTCGCGCGCATCGACGCCGGCATGGTCCCGACCCTCGTAAAGCCAGGTCTCGGCACGGGCGGCATCCTCGGCCGGCGGTAGATAAAGGAATGTGAGAAAGTAGCTGGATTCGAAATGGGCGCCGGCTTCTTCAAAGTCTGCCTTGCGCTCGGCATCGACAAGCGCCGAAGCGCTGTCGGCAAATGTGCTTGCCGGATATGACACCGCGCCATGGCGCTGCGCTTCGACGAATATGGCCCAGCCGGAACCAAGGCGACGGAAGGCGTTGTTCAGCCGGCCAGCGACGGCGACGAGCTCGGCTGGCACTGCGCTGTCGAGGTCAGGACCGCGAAAGCGGGCCGAGCGCTGCAGGCTGCCGTCTTTGTTGAGGACGACGCCGTCGCCGGCGAGCGCCGCCCAGGGTAGGAAGTCGGCGAGCCGGGTATTCCGATTGCGGTATTCGGCTAGGTTCATCATTGCCCGGCTCCTCACGTTGCCAAGTGGCCGGGGATGCGCAGATGCTTGCGCACGACGTCGACAAATTGCGGATCACGTTTGGCCGCCCAGACGGCGGCGAAGTGGCCGACCGCCCATAGCGCCAGCCCGACCAGCCAAAGGCGAAGGCCCAAGCCAAGCGCGGCGGCCAGGGTGCCATTGAGGATCGCGAGCGAGCGCGGCGCACCGCCGAGCAGGATGTGCTCGGTCAGCGCACGATGAACCGGCACGGAAAAGCCCGGTACGTCCGCGCTATGATCCGCTCCAACGGCCATCAGACAAGCGCCCCGCCGCCGAACGAGAAGAACGAGAGGAAGAAGCTCGACGCGGCGAAGGCGATCGACAGGCCGAACACGATCTGGATCAGGCGGCGCGCTCCGCCCGACGTGTCGCCGAAGGCGAGAGTCAGGCCGGTGATGATGATGATCATCACCGCGATGATCTTTGCGACCGGGCCCTCGATCGATTCGAGGATCGACTGCAGAGGAGCTTCCCATGGCATCGACGAACCGGACGCATGAGCGGCAGGTGCGAGGGCTATGGAAATGAAAGTGACGGAAGCCGCCGTGGCGATGTGACGGCGGATGCGCAGGGCATGCTTGATCATTACCTGTCTCCTGAGATGGACGGAATTGTTGGAGTGACGCAGTAGTCGCCGTCGGGGCCCAGGCCTTCGACGCGGGCAAGCTCGGCAAGGCGGCGCGAGGAGCCGCGGCCGGAGAGCACCGCAACCAGATCAATGGTCTCGGCGATCAGCGCGCGCGGAACCGTGACGACGGCTTCCTGGATGAGTTGCTCCATCCGGCGAAGAGCGCCGATGGCGGTGCCGGCGTGGATCGTGCCGACGCCGCCGGGATGGCCGGTGCCCCAGGCCTTCAGCAGATCGAGCGCCTCTGCACCGCGCACTTCGCCGATCGGGATGCGGTCGGGACGAAGACGCAACGAGGAACGGACAAGATCGGAGAGAGAAGCGACGCCGTCCTTCGTGCGCATTGCGACCAGGTTTGGCGCGGCGCATTGCAGTTCACGGGTGTCCTCGATCAACACGACGCGATCGGATGTCTTCGATACCTCCGCTAACAGGGCGTTCGTGAGCGTGGTCTTACCGGTGGAGGTGCCGCCGGCGACGAGAATGTTCCGCCTATGAAGAACGGCCTGACGCAGTGTTTCGGCTTGGTCGGACAGCATGATGCCAGCCGCGACATAGTCATCGAGCGTGAACACGGCGACGGCTGGCTTCCGGATCGCGAAAGCCGGCGCGGACACCACCGGCGGCAGAAGGCCCTCAAACCGCTCCTCTGTTTCAGGCAGTTCGGCGGAGACGCGGGGCGCCCCGGCATGAACCTCGGCCCCGACGTGATGTGCGACAAGTCGAACTATGCGTTCGCCGTCGGCTGGAGATAGCCGTTCACCGGTGTCGGAGAGACCTTCCGACAACCGGTCGACCCAGAGCCGCCCGTCGGGGTTGAGCATCACCTCGACGATTGCGGGGTCTTCCAGAAACGTGGCGATCGCCGGGCCGAGCGCAGTGCGCAGCATCCGAGCCCCGCGAAGGATCGCCTCCGATTTCTGGTGAGCTGCCGTCACGCTGTCCCCGTTCTTTTGCGGGACCGCCGCGGGCGGCCCTGGATCGGGGATGAGTAGAAGAGGCAGAAATCATGGCGTGACAACAACCATCATGTGGCCGTCGTACTGTGGCGTACAAAGACAGGGAAACGGCGGAACGGTCGAATACTTGTGATACGTCAACCAGTGATTATTCCGCGTCGCGCGCGGGGATGTCTTCCGCGATTTCCTGCCTGAGCTTCGGACCTTGCGCGAGTCGTCTGCCGAGCGCGGTCACGAAGGCTTCGTAGCGCTCCGACGCTTTGGCGCGAGCCGCAACTTGCGCCGGCTCCGGCAACGGCGGGTTGGAGGTCAGCCAGAAGCGGATGAACACGGCGAGCGTCTCGACCGATATTCCCAGATCGCGCTCCATGCGCGCCATGCGTCGGTCGAGCTGGTCAAGCCGCTTCGTCGTCGCGGCCTCCTGACGCTCGGCAGCGTCCGGCGAGAGGAATGAAGCGATACCGGCCTCGGCTACCAGTGACAGGGACAGATCGCGCCGGGCAGCATGGGCTGCGAGCGCCTTCATGACGTCCGGGTCGAGATAGACCGACAGCCGCTGCTTCTTCAAAGGTTTGGTCACCCCCGCCTCCTATAGCTCGATGCCATCGCCAGGATCGAGCGATGCCTGCCGAGCGACTTGGCGCATGGTCTGCGTCATGCGGCTGAGGCGCGCAGCATCCTCATCGACGTCGTCGCGAGGATCGATCTCGAATTCGTTGTCGACGATCGCCTTGCGTTCGACTGTTTTGATGCGGCTCAGTTCAGGCTGATGCCGCTGCTCGGAGTCCGTCGGGTCGTCGTCGGCTAGGTTATCTGCCGGAGCTGGCGCACTCAGTACGGGAGGTTCCGGTATGGCGAGCGCGCTCCAATCGTCGGCTCGAGCGCTTGCGGGCTTCGTGAGTGCGGGGGGCGTAAGGATGCGCTCCTGAAGCCGACGATCCTCGTAATAGCGTGCCTTCTTTGCGCGGATAGGCGGGATGCCGGCGACCATGACGATCTCGTCTGACGGCGGGAGCTGCATGATCTCGCCCGGCGTGAGCAATTGCCGTGCAGTCTCCGAGCGCGACACCATCAGGTGGCCGAGCCAGGGCGATAGCCGGTGGCCGGCATAGTTCTTCATGGCCTTCATTTCGGTCGCGGTGCCAAGCGCATCCGAAACGCGCTTCGCAGTTCGCTCGTCGTTGGTGGCGAAGCTGACGCGCACATGGCAGTTATCGAGGATCGAGTTGTTCGGACCGTAAGCTTTCTCGATTTGGTTCAGCGATTGCGCGATGAGGAACGCCTTCAGACCGTAGCCTGCCATGAAGGCGAGCGCGCTCTCGAAAAAGTCCAGGCGCCCAAGGGCGGGAAATTCGTCGAGCATGAGCAGCAGCCGGTGTCGATTGCTCTTCGCCTGCAGGTCCTCGGTGAGGCGACGGCCGACCTGATTGAGGATCAGGCGGATCAGCGGCTTGGTCCGGTTGATGTCCGATGGCGGCACCACGAGGTAGAGCGTGGTCGGATACTTGCCTCCAACCATGTCGGCGATACGCCAGTCGCAGCGACGGGTGACCTCGGCCACGACGGGATCGCGATACAGGCCGAGGAACGACATCGCTGTCGACAGCACCCCGGAGCGCTCGTTATCGGACTTGTTGAGCAGTTCGCGGGCGGCGCTGGCGATCACCGGATGTGGACCGGCCTCGCCGAGATGGGCGGTCTTCATCATCGCCGCGAGGGTCGACTCGATCGGGCGCTTCGGATCGGAGAGAAAGGCGGCGACGCCGGCCAATGTCTTGTCGGCCTCTGCGTACAGGACATGCAGGATCGCGCCGACCAGAAGCGCGTGCGATGTCTTCTCCCAGTGGTTTCGCTTTTCGAGCGAGCCTTCCGGGTCGACGAGAATGTCGGCGATGTTCTGCACGTCGCGGACTTCCCATTCGCCGCGGCGCACTTCGAGCAGCGGGTTGTAGGCCGCCGACTTCGCGTTCGTCGGATCGAAGAGCAGCACGCGGCCATGCCGTGCGCGATAGCCGGCGGTGAGCGTCCAGTTCTCGCCCTTGATGTCGTGGACGATCGCCGACCCCGGCCACGTCAAGAGCGAAGGCACCACCAGGCCAACGCCCTTGCCGGAACGGGTCGGCGCGAAGCACAGCACATGCTCCGGACCGTCATGGCGGAGATACTCGCGCTCATGCCTGCCGAGTACGACTCCGTCGGGGCCGAGCAGTCCTGCCGCCTTCACCTCTTCCGGTCGTGCCCAGCGGGCCGAGCCATAGGTCTCGACGTTCTTGGCTTCACGCGCCCGCCATACCGACATGCCGATCGCGACGGCGATGGAGATGAAGCCACCCGACGCGGCGATATAGGCGCCCTCGACAAAGATCGGCGGCGCATAGGCGTCGTAGAAATACCACCACCAGAAGAAGGCCGGGGGATAATAGATCGGCCATCCGGCCAGTTCGAACCAAGGCTGACCGAGCTGGGGCTGGAAGCCGAGACGGTAGGCTGTCCATTGCGTGGCGCCCCAGGTCGTCATCAACACGATCAGGAAAACGGTGAGGATCTGCCCCCAGAGGATTTTCGTCGCCGACATGGCAGGTACTCCTTTCTTGGTGGGGCTACATGCCGAGGCCGCGATTGCGGCCGAAGCTCCAGTCGACGCCGCCGCCCCCGCGCGAGACCCCGGAGACGTGCTGGCCGAGTTGACGTTCGAGGGACGGCGACCAGGGCACGAGCTGGAAGCCGAGCCCGTCGTCGATCATGGCGAAGCGGCCGGAGGCGAGCGCGAAGCGCTGGCGATAGGTGCCCGCCACATACTCGCCCGTTCCGGCCTTCGAGAATGGCCGGCCGGTCTCGGCCGCGAGCTTCTCCCCGAGCGCTTCGACCTCGCGCTGGCGCAAAGTTTCGATCAGCCCCGGCGAGAAGCTGACGCCGCGGGTCTGACGCTCGGCGAGCCCTTGGTGGATAAGATGCTCGGCGCGTCGGTCCATTGCCTGCCGCACCTCCGCGCCAAAGCCGCCTCCACCGAGAGCCACCGGTTCGCGGGCGATAGCCTGCCGGTCGAGCCAGGTGGCGCCGGTCGCATGGACCTGCTGTTCGATATCGAGATCGGATCGAACAGCGAGTGCGACACGGCGGCGGCCCTGCACGTCGTCGAACTTGCGCAGCTCGACGATCGAACCCGGCGCGCTGTCGGCAGCCGCGTCGAGATCGGGGAGCTTAATATGATGGGTTCGCCCGTCGGTGCCGTCGACGACGGCGTAGGCCGTGCCCTTCAGTTCGTCGTCGAGACCGCGATCGACCAGACGCCCGATAACAGGGTCATCGATGCTTTCGCCCGCGAGCACATAGCTCGCGGCGCCACGCTCGATGCCGCGCTCGGTCAGGCCACGATGGATGCGCTTGATGATGTCGCCGCGTTCACCGAGGGCGCGTAGAGTCTTCTCCGCAGTCTCCGACACAACCCATTGACCGGGACCGACCTGATCGGCGAGACCAAGCGTCTCCAGCTTGCGCAGCCTGCCGACCTTCAACGCGTGGAACTCGTCAGGCTTCTGATCGGGACGTGGCGCGAGGTCGACGATGCCGCTGCGATAGCTGTCGCGGGAGATCTGCCGATCGAGATCGGTCCAGCGTTCCGCCTCGACCTGACGTCCGAGGTTACGACGGATCTCCTGCTCGGTGCGGGGCCCCAGTTCCTGGGTGACGAGGTCCTGCGCGCGGGCGCGCATGCCCTCCTTGATGTAGTCGCGGGAGATTACGAGGTCCTGGCTGTCGTCGGTACGTCCCCGCAGGATGATGTGGACATGGGGATTGTCGGTGTTCCAATGATCGACGCCGACCCAGTCGAGCTTGGTGCCGAGGTCCTTTTCCATCTGCCCCATCAGGTCGCGGGCGTATGTCCTGAGGTCGGACATCTCCGTTGCGTCCTCCGGTGAGACGATGAAGCGGAAATGATGGCGGTCGTCCTGGGTTCGCTCAGCGAAGGCCTTGGGATCGGCGTCTCCGGTCTCGGGACCGAACAGCTGGGCCTTCTCCCCGTCCCGGGTAACACCCTCGCGCCTGAGGTAGCTGAGGTGGGCGCTAAGCGGCGCGGCCTTGGCGGTGTGCCGCACGACGCGCGTCTTGAAAACCACGTTGCGCGACCGGCTGGTCAGGAGCCGGTTGGCCTGCACTGTCGCGCGCTGCCCGCGACCGAACCGCGAGCGATTGCTCTTGGTGATCTGGCCGGATCGCGAGACGCGGCCGCCAGCCCGCTGTGCGGCCGCAAGTGCCTGAGCGATGAAGGGCCGTGCCTGTTGCGCGCGGGTCGAGCGGATGCGGCCAGGCCGGATGCGGAAATCGTCCTCGCCGCTCATCGCCAAAGCTCCGCACATCGCGCAAAGCGAAGGAAACACTTGGAAAAATGGCGAATGCGCAGGCTGCGCCGGCAAGGTGCACCTCGCGCAAATGCGCCATAAGCCCCTGAAAACACACGACCGCACCAAGCCGCACATCGCCGGCTTTTATCTCGCCATCTTTCGGTTGTGCTGACTGCTCCCCCTCCGCAGACTGCCCATCTTCCGCCAAGGCACGCCACGGTACGAACGGGTGCGAACGCGGTCATCGCGGTCCCCCGGAAACGCTGCGCGCAACGAAAAGGCCATCGGTGGGCGCAGCGACGGGGCCCTGATCGCGCACCGGTTCCGCCGCCGTGGCGGTGTCCGGCTTGCCGTCAGACTGTAACGGCACGGCAGACTCTCTGCCGGCCGACTGTACGACGAAGAGCGGCGCTCTCGTCCAGGTCAGTGGATCGGCGGCCGCCACCATGACAGGACCGGTCAGTTCACCGCCCCCGACGATGGGGGCGAGCGTCGCGACATAGGCGCGCGTTTCGGCCGGCAATGGGCGGCCGGCGAGATACTCTTCGTAGCGGCCCGGACCCGCGTTGTAGGCCGCCAAAAACCCCGGCGATCCGTAACGGTCGTGCATCTCGCGCAGATATGCAGCACCCGCCAGAATGTTGTCCCGGGGGTCGTAGGGGTTGCCGCCGAGCCGATGCCGGACGCGCAACTCCTCCCACGTGGCGGGCATGATTTGCATCAGGCTCATTGCGCCGGCCGACGAGATCGCGCGCACATCGCCCGCGCTCTCGACGCGCATGACGGCACGTATCCACGTTTCTGGAACGCCAAACCGCTGAGACGCCTCTGCAATGTACGCGCCATAGGGATCGCTGCGTGATGGATGCTCGACCTGCGCCTGCTGGGCGTAGGCAGTGCTCGCGGCGGATCCGGCGAGGACCAGGCCGGAAAGGAGAAGGAGAGCTGCACGTCGGAGGGCGATCCTCCCTCCGACGACAGGTTTGATGCGTGTGGCGGGCATCGTTCAGTCCCGCTCGCCGCGCTTTGGCGGGCGGTTCCAGTGTAGGGCCCAGGCGGACTTGTCGTCGGCCGACTGGAACAGGTTGGCGCGGATCGGATGTTCGAAGGTCGGATCGTCAAGCTGCAGCGAGACGTATTCGCCGGCCTTCTCGCCGGTGCGCTTCCAGCCTGCGCCGATCTCCGCGCCGGTCTCGTTGCTCATGGTGTCGAGCACATGAACGCGATAGTCCGGCGCGTTCTCGGCATCGGACGGCTCGGCCGCGACGACGATGATGTCCTGGTGCAGGGAAAGTGTCGTCAGATGGCCGATGAAGCCATCATTCTCGCGCATGAATTGACCGATCACGGGCATTGGTCGTCTCCTTCAGGTTGCGGTGGACAGGGTCATGGGCTCGCCGTCACCGCGTCGGCGCGCGCCAGACGAAGCGGCCATCGCCGTCCTCGTCGGTGTAGAGAGGGGTGGCCCGGCCGATCACGGCGGTGGCCGGAAGCGGGCCGAAGTAGCGGCCGTCGAGGCTGTCGCGGACCTGCCAGTTCATCAGGAACAACTCGCCAGCTGCGACCAAGCGGCAGCCCTGCCAAACGGGGAGCGGGCGACCGCGACGATCGCGATCGAGGGCGTCGCCGATCGGCACGCCGTCGACCGTGATGGCGAGCCCGGTCCGGCAAACCCGTTGACCCGGGAGCGCGGCGACGCGCTTCAAGAGCGGCACGCCGCGTGGCAGGTAGTCGCCATCGGACAGGAATGTCGCGAGCGGCTCGGGCGCGTCGACCGCCACCAGATCGGTCACGTCGAGGGCGCGCACATCGCCGATCGTGTAGAAGCCGACCGGCGTGCTGGCTGAAGCGTTCCAGATGAGGCGCGGCGCGAATGAGGCGATCGAGGCGAGGCCTAGAAGCGACACCGCCGCCGTTGTGGCGATGGCGTAGGAGAGCCGCGTCATGCGCCGATCTCCTGGCGCAGGAGAAAGGCGCGATGCTGCCGAAGACCATAAGCGCGTGGCGTTTCGCCGACGGTCATTCGGTTGTGGACGTGGCGCCAATGGTCCGGCGAGACCTCGATCGGCTCGATGCCGCGCGCCTCAATGGCGTCGATGAGCTGGAGCATGCGCTCCACCTTCGGCCAGCCGTCGACGCGCAAGAGGATGTCCGCTCCGGGCGTGACGGTCGGCATCGTCTGGCATGGCGCAGCAGGCTCAACAGCGCGCAGGATGTCGAGGCGCGAGAGCACGGTCCCGTGCTCATTCGCGGCCCATCGGACCAGCGCAAAGATGCTTCCCGGAGGGAAGAAGAGGATGCGTCGGCGCCGGTCGAGGATCTGTTCGCGTAGCTCGTGACCGAACCGTATCCAGTGCTCCGTTCGCTTCTCGACCCAAGTAAGTTCGACCTGGGTGAAAGCTTCTGGCGGCGGCTCGGCGGCAGCGCGGCCGACGCGCATTGGCGCGGCGACATGGCCGGTCATGATCCTTCTCCTGACGGGGGTGGGAATTGGCGCTCGAACAGCGCGCGCAGCATTTCGGCGACGGTCTGCCCGCGCTGGAAGGCGGCGATCTTGATGCGGCCGCGCATATCCGCAGTCACGTCGATCGTCAGTCGCGCCGAGAAGTCCTCGCCGGCTTGTGCGCGCGGGGTGTGGCGCTCGGGCGCCTTGATCCAGCTCTCCGGATCGGCCGGACGCGCCGCGAAGCTGCGTTTTGGGGACCGCGCGCTCATGCGCCGATCCTCGCGACTTCCGCCGCGAGCGCGGCGATCTCGCGCGCGCCAGGGCAATCCTCGTCCTGCTCGGCGGCGAGCCGGCCGGTCTGCACGACATCGGCGAAGACGATGCGCTGGCCGATCGTGGTCGAGAGCAAGGGCGGGTCGTGATCCGCGAGCGTTTCGGCGGTCTCGCGCGCCAACACGGTGCGAGCCGCGCACCGGTTCAGCACGAAGCGGGCGGCGAGTTGCGGGCGGTAGATGCGTGCCTCGCCGAGCAGCGAGAGCATTTCGGCGGAGGCCCAGCCATCGAGCGGCGACGGCTGCACCGGAATCATCACGAGATCGGCCGCGAGCAGCGCCGAGCGCATCAGCCCAGCGACGCGCGGCGGGCCGTCGATGACGACATGGTCAACGTCGCGGGCCAACTCCGGCGCTTCGCGGTGGAGCGTGTCGCGGGCCAGGCCGACGACACCGAACAGCCGCTCCAACCCCTCTCGGTTGCGCTGCTGCGACCAGTCGAGCGCCGAACCCTGGGGGTCGGCGTCGATCAGCGTCACGCGCTGTCCACGGCGAGCCCATTCGCCGGCGAGGTGCAGGGCGAGCGTCGTTTTCCCGACGCCGCCCTTCTGGTTGAGCAGTGCGACGATCATGACGGTCTCCCGGCGATCGGGGACTCGTCCACAGCGGCCGAAAAGCACGGTCGCGTTAGAAAGATTCCGTAGGAATCTAGGTTAGATAAGTTACAGGGCTTGCAAGTCGCTGATTCAGCGCGAGGATTCGTCGAATCCGGTCCCCGATAGCACGAGACTTCGGTCCTCGATGGCACGATAGTGCCGGTCCCCGATAGCACGAGACGATTCACAGCTTATCCCCAGGGCGAGTTTTCGAGCGGCGACGGCGGCGCGGAATGCCAAGCGCGTCGGGATCGGTGGGTGCGAAGGACAGGATGTCGGGACCGCCGACGCACCGCTCGATGGTGAGCTGATACCCAGGGAGCGGCTGCCGGCGGACGATCTCGCGGAGGTCGTAGGCAAAGTGCTTGAGCGGCGAGAGGCTACCCGACTTTGCATGGAGGTGCGGAAAGTCGAAGCTCCAGCCGAACTCCTGCTTGCCGCCGTGCTTGCGCACCAAGCGGTACAGCCAGCGCTCCAGCCCTCCGGTCAGGCCGAAGTAGTTGCGGTCAATGGTGAGCACCAGCGCGTCGTCGAGCACCGAGCTGTAAAACCAGTCGGGAACGATGAGTTCGAGGCCGAGCGGCCTGCCGCGTTGGTCGGCTCGTTCCTTCCACTCGTTGATCCAGGAGAACCGGTGCATCCGCCGCTCTGTCGGCTGGCGGATCGAGGTCGCGACGGTAGTCGACTGCAGTCGGTCGAGTGCGGCCTTGAGCCGATCGTAATCCCGCAGCGATACGCCGCGGCCGATGAAGTTCAGGATTTCATACGGGGTCGTGGCCATCAGCCGCGATGGCTGGAGCCCCACGTCGCGAGCCTCGACGATCTGTGAGGCGGCCCAGATGAGGATGTCGGCGTCCCAGATCGTCGCCATGCCATGCTCGGGCACTGCCTCGACACGGATCTTGACCGAGCCGGCCTTGAAGTCGATCGGCGCAAGCCGCTTCGACTTGGCGAGGGAGAAGAACGGATAGGCCATCAGGTCCTGCGCATCGCGAGGCGCCAGGTCACCGGGCAGCGCCCGGAAGAGGTCGAGTTGCGCTCGCTCGTCGCTGCGTTGATGGCGGGACGACATCACGGAGACCGGATCAGCGAAGGCCGGAAGTGCCGGCGTTGCGGCCTTGGGAGGCCGCAGCTTTCGCAGGAGCGACGATGCCGCCACGCGGATCCGAGGTGGAGGTCACCAAGCCGCGATCGGCCCACGCCTGCAGGTCGGTCAGCGAATAGACCACCCGTCCACCGAGCTTCCGGTAGGTCGGTCCGGTGCCATATGTTCGGTGCTTTTCGAGCGTGCGCTCCGACAGCCCGAGAAAGCGCGCGGCTTCCTCTGTCCTGAGGTAGCGTGGCGGCATGGGGGCGGCCGTTTCGTCCATGATCGAACCTCCGTGGTTTCGCGGCGCCTGCCTCGGACAGGCGGCGGATTGCGGTCACGGTGGCGCGATTGCGGCGGTCGGCACGATGTCGAAGTAAAGGAGATAAGTTCGACACCCCTTGGGGCGTCAGCGGTCTCGGCGTGGCCGGCGCAAGATCGAACGATAGCCGCCCTGGACGAGCTTCGCGCCGTCTCTAGCCAGGCGAATGGTCGTCTCGCGGATTGCGCTGCCTACCCACGAGGCTGCGTCGTGATCATGTTTGGGAAAGACGGCGTCGGCGATTGCACGATACGTCGCTCCGGATGCCCGACCGTCGAGGACGCGCAGCATTTCGCGCGCCCGCTTTTGTCGGGATCGGGTGATACGCGGATCCGGCGGGACGGTTTTTCCAGCGAGAGCCGCCCAAAAACGAGCCAGCGTGCTCAGGCGGTCGGGCGTAAGCTCATCAAGAAGGACCATGGCCGCGAGACTTCCGGCACCGTCGCGCAGAGAAGCGTCGAAAATTTCGCCCCGGATCTGAAGGCGCAGCATCTCGCCATCGATGCCATTTATGGCCTGCGCCCTGATGAAATCGTCAAGTGAGGGAGGCGTGTGAGCCGTCGGGATTTTGCCGAGGACGACGATCGATGGATCGAAGTGGGCGTCCCAATAGACTGGAGAGACGATTGCAGATGCAGAAGGATCTGCCGGGAAATCGCAACCCCCATCGGGATGTAAACTCCCGGGTCAGTTCTTCGGTGTTGTCGCCTGCCTGGAGGAATTCGTCGTATGATCGCCGGTACTCGGTGTTTCTCCGCAAAAACTCCCAGGCGAGATCTCCGGGAGACAGAGCATCGACATAGTCGTAAGCGGCCTCTGACCGCCAAGAATCTTCTTCAGACATCCTCCACAGCCTCCGCAGTTTTAGCGCGCGAATTGAGCTGCGGACACGATTCCAAGTTGTGTGGGGGCTGGGAATAACGAAGGCGGAGCAACGTGATGCGAAACCTGCATCACGTTCAGTTCACGCGGCCGGCCAGCAAACCGCTATAGCCGTTCTTCGTCATCCACTTTGCGCGCGCGAGATGCGAGCGGTGAACGCGCTCGGCACGCTCGGGCTCGGCGTTGACCGAAATCCCGAAAATCGTCTCGACGACGTCCGCCCAGGAAGCGCCTTGCGCTTCGGCATCCAGCAAACGCAGGTAAAGCTTCACATTGGCCGCGTCATAGGCGGTCGGCGTCGCGCTGCTTGGCGGTTCATCAAGAAATAAGTTTGTAGTCACGGCGTTCCCCGGCGCGGATATCCATCCATACTGGAGCATTTTGTTAACGATGTTACGAGCGAGCTTCTAGCGCAACCCGATGAGAGGGGCGTTTGCGAGTTCGCTCCTCGCGTGCCGTTAGCCTTGCCCTTTGCGATCAACCACCATCACTCCCACACCACGGTCGGAGCTCAGGAACACGACGCCACTCTGTTCGAAAGCGCGCCTAACCTCATCCCGCGTGCTCTCGTACACCTCGAGGCCACTGGCCGACTCGAGGCGCTTGAGGGCGGTCAGAGATACGCGAGCCTTGTCAGCGAGCGTCTCCTGTGTCCAACCCAGCAACGCGCGCGCGGCCCGTGATTGTCGGGCGGTGATCATGCATGATCACCTCCCACTCGGACCTACGCGCACGCCAGAACTACGACTATAATAGTCGCCCTATGCCAGTTTGGCCACCGCAAAGCCGATCGGGGAAACGTCAGCTGATTCGGTTGCCAGAAAGCTGAAAGGCCCCGACCTTCCGGCCGGGGCCTTGCGCGGAGGCCTCAGTCGCCGCGCCGCCCGCTCGGGCGGGACCAGATCAGCGAGAAGGTGTCGCCGTCCTCGTCGTCGAAGAGGTTGGCGTAGATCGGGGCGTTGAAGCTCGGATCGTCGAGCTTGAGGCCGAGATAGTCGCGGCCCTCGTTGGAGCGCTTCGACCAGGCGGCGCCGATCTCGGCGCGGCCCACCAGGACGCGGTGGCTGGGAGCGTTCTCGCCGGTGGCGCGGGTATCGGGGACGATGCGCACGCCCTTGGCCTGGACGCTGAGGGTGACGATTTCGCCGGTGAACTCGTTCGAGTCGGTCTTCTTGAAGGTGCCGATGGTCGCCATTGTAATTCTCCGTTTTCCGTTTCCGAGCCCGCACCATTGCGGCCTCGATGGCGATCGGCAGGCCGGAGGCGGTCGACGGCGCACCCCGAAGGGGCCTGACAGCTTAGGAGGGCTTTCTTGTCTCGCGAGGAATGACGGCGCAGCCGGCAGGGGAAGAAAGTTCGACGCGGCTGTTGTGTCATAGGCGATCGAGGCGAAGCCGTACTTCGGCCAGATCAGGCCATTAAAGAGGCCGTTTGGAGCGGTCTAGGCACGGTCAGATAACGGAGAAGATGGCGACCCTCCCGCATCGGCAAGTTGGCGCAGGGCGTGCGTAGCAGCTTCGTTCCCCATCTACAGGCATCGCTCCAGCATCTCCGTCGACTGCCACCGGGAGCGTCTCAGCCTTCGGTGCACGAACGGATGCGCTGCCGGTGTTGCCCAAAGCGCTCCCCCGCGGGCTGCTTTTCGGGGCGATGAACAATCAGCACCCACCGCTTCATCTGCAACCTCGGAGGCTACGAGGATATGCTTTGTCTTGTGCTGTTCCGATCCGCCGGAACGACTTCGACAAAGATTATGCCCGAGTAAGGCCCGGGCTGGATGGGCTGGGAGTCGCCACTAGTCCAGCGACCCGGAGGAAGGCGGTGATCCCGACCGCGACGGCCCCGAAGATCGAAAACGCCATCTGCCACGCTTCCGACGGCATCAGGTGCTTCACGATGCCATGGGTGGCATGAAAACCCGCGATCGCCGCCGGGGCGACGAAGGCGATCGCCACGACGAGTTTCAGCCACATCGGGCGGACGAAGGCGATCAGGAGGTGCCCGATGGCGAGCGTCATCGCCGCCGCGAGCGCGCCCACGACGACAGCGCCGGCAATGCCGGCGCCGCCTTCGTTGGCCCAGGCGCCCGTCGTCACGCCGACGAAGGCGGGCAGAGTGAAAACGGCCAAGGTGAACACCAGCCAGCAGAGCAGGCCGACGGCGAAGAGGGATGCGAGTATGGCAAGGATGATCATGGCAGTGGTTTCCAATCGTTCATGGCTGACGATCGCGCCTCCACCACCACCACAGCGCGCCTGAAGTATAGCGAATGACAAGCCGGGACGGGAGCGGAAATCCTGCCGGACTTCCGCTTGCGGCCGTGAAGCCTTGCCCGCGATCAGCGGGCGAAGGGATCAACCTCATGGACGATCGCGGCGAGTTCGCCGTCATATTCGCCCGCGGGCATGACACCCATGCTGCCGTCGCCCGCCTGGAAGATGACAATCGAGACCATCAGGGTGGTGGCGAGGCTGAAGGCGAAGGCGTGAGCTTGATTGAGGGACATCTGCTGGGCTCCTGCTGGAGCGGGGGACCATCCCCCGCCGACAGGCGCCCGAAGTGTTCGGCCGTGGACTGCAATCACCGCGCAGGCGCAGCCGCAGCGGCGGCATGCTCGCATAGCCGACCCTTCATGGGTTGATGGCGACAAGTCCGCGGCTGGACCAAGGATCAGCGCTGATAGGCGGAGGTGGTCTTCGCGTCGGGAGACCCGTTTTACAGTCTCGACGCTGCTTTCGACTCAGCCTCGCGTCGTGTCCTCAGATGGCTTCATTTGCGCTATGCTCTTGGCGGCAAGTGTAGAGTCGCGAAGGGCTGGACGATGGCGGAGTTCACAGGACGTAATCTGCACCTCGTGAAAAAGGCTTTGACGATCGCTGTGCTGGCGATTGAGCGGCAGCCGGGCCCCTTCCAGTCGTCTTCGGACCAAGCGGATATGAAAGCGCTCCTCGACGCGTTGATCGAAAACGACACCGAGCTTGCCTTCTACGCGCGATCCGCCCGTATCGCAGTGACAGGCGAGCCAGACTGAACGTGGGGTTGCCGATGACGGAGACGCTCGCTTTCCAGAAGCGACACAAGGACGGAAGCTTGTGGGTCGTCGGCCAGACGATGGAGGGACAACCTACCGGATACTGGGAGTGGTTTCGCCGCGACGGTTCGAAGCTGCGGTCCGGCTACTTTGAAGACGGTCAGCAAGTCGGTGATTGGACCACGTATGATCGCTCCGGGTGCGTCTACAAAGTCACGAAGATGAAGCGCTAGGCAGCGGCCCATGCGTGGCGGCGCTCACGCGCCGCCGTGCTTCCAAACCGGAATGCCGAGCTTCTTGGCCTTGTCGGCGAGGTTGTCATTTATGCCCGTGCCCGGGAAGTGCAGCACGCCCTTCGGCACGATATCGAGCATCTGGTCATTCCGCTTGAACGGTGCCGATCGTCCGTGCTTGGTCCAATCGGGTGCAAAGCCGATTTGCGGAACGTTGCGGTTCGATGCCCAGAGCGAGGCGATCCTCTCGGCACCCTTTGGCGACTTTCCATGGACCAGAACCATGCCGGCGTGCTTGGCGTGAACCTGATCGAGCTTTGCCCAGATAAGCTGGTGATCATTGAAGTCGAGGCCGCCGGTGACGATGATCTTGGGACCGGGCGGAAGTAGTACTTCCTGATCGGCGCGCTTCTTCGCCATGAGAAAGTCGCGGCTGTCGATCATCGCCGAAGTCAGATTGCGATGGTTGACCTTCGATCCGCTGCGCGGGAGCCAAGGCTTGCCGACGTGGCGTTCGTAGTGTTCGGCGGCCTGGTCGCGCATCAGCTCGAAGGCGTTCTGGCGCTCTATCAGCGTGATCCCCTCTGCGATCAGGCGCTCCAGTTCGACCGATTTCACCTCGCTGCCGTCCTGTTCGCGCTGCGCCCGCTTCTGGGACTGCTCATTGTCATCCAGTTCGCGGCCGATCCGGTCGGTGGCGCGGTGGAAGACGTTCACGGTCGACCAGAGGAGATCGTCGAGGTCAGGTTCGAGACGCGTGTCTGCCAGGGTGCCGATCAGAGCGTCGAAGATGTCGGCGACGGCGCCCGCGGCCTGATTGCCGTCCGGCAGAAGCCGCTGGTCGGGCTCGTCGGTGAAGGGGCGGTACCCGTGGAGTTGCAGTTCGTTGAGGACATGGTCGGTGGGTGACGATTCGTGATGCGGTTCGTAGTCGTCGTGCTCGCGCATGGGATGCTCCGTCGGTTGGACCGCGACCGTCGCGGCCTTCATGGCGACGAAGCCCGCAGGCCGGACGACCGGGCACCCGGAGCGAAAGCGTAGGGCTCGATGGCTAAGGCCGGCTATTTTGCCTCGCGATGGAAAGCGGCCTCTCGGCCGCGCCGGAAAATAGTCGGCCGCCGCCATTGCCCGGTTGGCCGGCCTGTGGGCCGATCGCCCTCTCGAAGGCCGAGGCGCGGGCCCCCTCCGATGGAATGATGCATCCGCCGAGCACGGCGGCGAACCTCACGCCCGTTCTCCTGCCGGCTATGCCGCCAACGCCATGAAGCGCGCGACGTCCTGCGGCGCGACCTGCAACCGGGCTTCCACGCTCAATGCGTCCAGGCCGAGGTTGCGCAGATCCTCGTTGAAGTCGCCCAGCTGCGGCGAGATGACAATCGCCTCGATCCCGGCCGCGTCGGCCCGTTCGATGAGGGTGTCGCGCGCAGCGTCACCGGCCGGATCGTTGTCGCGGACGATGTAGAGCCGCCGCAGTGTGTCGGGGAACAGGATTGCAGCGAGATGGGCCGCGGAGAGCGCCGCCAGCATAGGCATGTCGGGAAGGACCTGACGAAGCGACAGGACGGTCTCGATGCCTTCGCCCGCCGCTATCACATCGCTGCCTATGCCGAAGCGGACCGCGTTGCCGAGAAGATCGCCCATGGCTCGCCTCGGCGTGTCGATTGGCGCCTTATCGCGGCGGCGCGGATCGAGCCAGGTGCGATGCGCCCCGGTGATCTTGCCGTCGAGGTCGGTGACGGCCGCGATCATCGCCGGCCAGGTCTCGGTCGGCGAATGCTCTTCGGGGCGATAATAGCAGCGCGGGTGGAAATGCAGGCTTCCGGTTCCGCGCAAATCCGTAATGCCGCGTTCCCGTAAATACGTTTGTACGAGCGTGCCGTGGATCGGCTGCGACATGCGGACCAGTCGGCGGGCCGCTTCGGGGGAGCCATGCGGCGCTGGGTTCGGCCGTTCGTGCTGACGGGCCTCCGGCGCCGGCGGCGGCATCGAGAGAAAGGTCCGCGCCTCGTCGGCGACATCCTTGAAGTCGATGAGGCCGCAGCTTTCTCGGATGACGTCGAGGAGATCGCCATGCTCGCCGGTGGCCGCGTCGGTCCATTTGCCGGCGGGACCTTTCGGCGTGTCCTTGAGCCGGACATACATCGAGCGGCCGGGTGTGTTGCGCGCATCGCCCACGAGCCAGTAGTTGCCCTCGCGGCGACCGCTGGAAAGATAATGCCGGCACACCGCCTCGGCCTGCCGGCCGAGACTGTGCGCGAGATCGGAAGCGTCTTGACGTGCCATCACGCGGCCTCCCGCTCGGAGATGCGCGCCACGGGATATGTATCGAGCACCTTGGCGAGGACGCCCGGTCCGGCGGCGTCGGCCGGCACGAAAAAGCGGAGCTTCCACGAGATGATCTCGCTGAACAGGCCGTAGGTGCGCAGCCGGTCCCGCATCGCCTCGGTGAAGCCGGTCAGCTCCAGGCGCTGGGCATTCATGACGCGGGCGCGCCGAAGCTGAAGGCCGTCAGCGAGATCGAGGATCGTCGTGCCGTCCATCAGAGCGGTGAAGGCCTGCTCAGGGGTCAGCGATGTTGCGCCCGTGGTGACGGCGTTTGCCGCCCAGGCGGGCGAGACGCGGCGGCCGATGATGCGCTCGCCGCCATCGGTCTGGAGCCGGTAGACCCGCGTCGACTCGTTTGGCAGCCGCTTCCAGATCGGCAACAACAGGCCGGCGACAATGTGGATCGTGCTGTCGGAAAACTCCGGCACGTCATTCAACTCAGCCCACCACGCGGCGGCGAAGGCGGCGCGATCGGCTTCCTCCCACTGGCTCTCACCCATCATGCGCAGCGGCGCATAGTGCTGCTCCATCGGCCGGACCAGGCAGACGCGGCGCTCGATCTCGCCATCGTCGAGCATCATCGATGGTGCGGAAATCTGCACGGCGGCGCGGCCGGAGCGACCATTGACCAGGAGCCGTGCGCGCGGATCGGAGAGATGATCGAGCGCGTCGGCGAGGCTCGTCGGTCGATTGCGCTCCCGGCGGGTGATGGTGAGAAGCCGAGTTTCCGCGCCGGTGCCCGGGTGCGTATGGATCACCTCGCTGCCGGTGACGATGAAGCTCTCGGCCTGCAGCGTTTCGAGTCCGACGTCATAGACTCCACTGCGAACCGCCCCGTCGACTTTCGCCGTCAGGAGCTGCTCAAACGCCGTAAAAAGCACGCCCTGCAGGTCGATGGTCAGCGCGAGCAGACGGTTGAGGAAGGTCGTGATCGGCGGCAGCTCGTCCTTGATGCCGTTGTCATCCGTGAGCTTGAGACCGGTGGCGGACTCAAAGCGGTCGAGCGAGCAGTTCTCGACCTTGCCACGCACGAGCAGCAGATAGAGCTGGCGCAGCGCACCGCGCGCATAGGGGCTTTCGAGATTGTCCTCTGGCCGGAAGAGACCCTGTCCGCCGGTCTGGCGCTGCCCACGCGTGATCGCGCCGAGTGTATCGAGCCTACGCGCGATCGTGGAGAGGAAGCGCTTCTCAGCCTTCACGTCAGTGGCGATCGGGCGGAAGAGCGGCGGTTGAGCTTGATTGGTCCTGTTGGTCCGACCGAGACCCTGGATCGCCGCATCGGCCTTCCAGCCCGGCTCCAGCAGATAGTGGATACGCAGGCGCTGGTTCTTCGCGCCAAGATCGGCGTGATAGCTGCGCCCCGTACCGCCCGCATCCGAGAAGACCAGGATGCGCTTCTGGTCGTCCATGAAGGCGGCGGCCTCGGCGAGATTGGCCGAGCCCGCCCGATTCTCGACGGCAAGGCGATCGCCCTTGCGCACAACGCGCCGTGAACGGCCGGTGACCTCGGCGACGACATCGGAGCCAAAGCGCTGGACGATCTGGTCGAGGGCGCCGGGAACGGGTTCTAGCGACGCGAGCCGTTCGATCAGCTCGTCACGGCGGGCGACGGCCTCCCTGCTCTCGACGGGCTGACCGTCCCGGAAGACTGGCCGCGACGACAGATTGCCCTCGCTGTCGGAGAACGGCTCGTAGAGCTGCACCGGGAAGGAATGGGCGAGATAGTCGAGGACATATTCCCGCGGCGTGATGTCGACACGCACGTCGTTCCATTCCTCGGTCGGAATCTCGGCCAGTCGGCGCTCCATCAGTGCCTCGCCGGTCGAGACGATCTGAATGACGGCGCTGTGCCCGTCGGCCAGGTCCTGCTCGATCGAGCGGATCAGCGTCGGGGTCTTCATGCTGGTCAGCAGATGACCGAAGAACCGCTGCTTGGCGCTTTCGAATGCAGAACGCGCGGCCGACTTCGCCTGACGGTTCAGGGTGCCGCTATCGCCGGTGATGTTGGCGGCCTGCATCGCGGCGTCGAGATGGTTATGGATGATGGCGAAGGCGCCGGCATACGCATCGTAGATGCGGGCTTGCTCGGGCGTAAGCTGGTGCTCGACCAGTTCGTATTCAACGCCGTCATAGGAGAGCGACCGGGCCGTGTAGAGGCCGAGCGCGCGCAGGTCGCGGGCAAGCACCTCCATGGCCGCGACACCGCCATTGTCGACGGCCTCCACGAACTCGGCGCGGTTGGCGAAGGGAAAATCGTCACCGCCCCACAGCCCGAGCCGCTGGGCGTAAGCGAGATTGTGGACTGTGGTCGCGCCGGTGGCAGAAACGTAGACGACACGCGCGTCCGGCAGCGCGTGCTGCAGCCGCAGCCCGGCACGGCCCTGCTGTGAGGGCGCGACATCGCCCCGTTCTCCCTTGCCGCCGCCGGCGTTCTGCATTGCGTGCGACTCGTCGAAAATGATGACTCCATCGAAGTCGGAGCCCAACCATTCGACGATCTGTTTGACGCGCGAAAGCTTCTCGCCACGGTCGTCGGACCGTAGCGTGGAATAGGTGGTGAAAAGGACGCCTTCGCTGAGACGGATCCGCGTGCCCTGAGGGAAACGGGATAGCGGCGTGACCAACAAGCGCTCCATACCGAGCGCCGACCAGTCGCGTTGAGCGTCTTCGAGCAGCTTGTCGGACTTCGAGATCCATACTGCCTTGCGGCGACCCTGCAGCCAGTTGTCGAGGATGATGCCGGCGGACTGACGGCCCTTGCCGGCGCCGGTGCCGTCGCCGAGCATGAAGCCCCGGCGGAAGCGGACGGCGCTTGGAGCGTCGTCCGGCGCGGCGGTGACGAGATCGCCGGTCTCGTCCACAATCCAGGCGCCTGCGAGGTGTTCGCTGTGAGCTTCGCCGGCATAGATCACTGTCTCGAGCTGGGCGTCGGACAGAACGCCCCCGGTGACGATCGCGGCTGGAAGCGTCGGGCGATAGCTCGGCTTCGGCGGCGCGACCGACGCCATGGCGGCCGACTGTACCAATTTGGTGGGATGGGGCTGCGCCTCCGGGATGCGGACCGACTGGAGCGCATAGGCCTCATAGATCGAGTCCGACAGTCGGCCATCTTCAAGAGGCATCCGCTCCACGGTCTGATAGTCAAGCGGCAGGCCTTCGATCTCAGCCGTGGGCCGGCCGTCCGTGGATGCTGCGGCCTTGGCGAGATAGCCGCGAACGGTGCGCGGCGCCGTATCCGGGGAGATCTTTGGCAGCGCGACCGGAATGCGCGGGGGCAAGTCGCGTTCGATCCAAGCGAGAAGCGTCGCCACGTCGGGCGCGATGCCGAGAGATGCCGGGAAGCGTGCATCATCCTCGGCCGGCGCCTTGTCGATGACGGTCAGGCGGGTTTCGATGGTCGTGCCTTGCTTGGCATAGACAGAGCCCGCGATCGCCGCAGTGAACACGACGCGGCCGCGCTCCTGCAGCCGGGCGAAGTGGTCGCGCCAGGCCGGCAGCTCGGGCGAGAAATTCGCGCCGGTGATCGCGACCAACCGGCCGCCTGGCGCAAGCCGCGCCAGAGCGGAAGCGATATGGCGATAGGCGGCGTCGGCGACGCGTCCGGAGACATTCGCCATAACCGAGAACGGCGGGTTCATGATGATGACGCTGGGAATGGCGGTGCGGTCGAGATGATCGTCGATCTGCGCGGCGTCGAAACGCGTGATCGCATTGGCCGGAAAGAGAGAGGCAAGAAGATCGGCGCGGGTCTCGGCCAGTTCATTGAGGATGAGATCGGACCCGGCAATCTCGGCAAGGATCGCGAGCAGGCCCGTGCCGGCTGAGGGCTCCAGCACCCGGTCGGCGGGCGTGAGCGCTGCGGCGGTCAAGGCCGCGAGACCGAGCGGCGTCGGCGTCGAGAACTGCTGACGCGCCTGGGCCTCCTCAGACCGGCGCGTGTGCGTCGGCAGCAGCCCGGCGATCTTGCCGAGCGCGGAGAGCCGTGCGGCCGGAGACGCGGCTTTGCGGAAAAGCGGCTTTCCGTATTTGCGCATGAAGAGGACGGTTGCCGCTTCGCAGGCGTCATAGGCCGTTTTCCAGTCCCAGGCGCCGCTAGCGTCGGACGCGCCGAAGGCCTGTTCCATGGCCGAGCGCAGTATCGCGGCATCGATCGCGCGGCCCTGTTCGAGATGAGGAAGGAGATGGCCGGCGGCGGCGAGAATGGCGGCCGCCGGCGGCGCGTTCGGTGCGAGCGGAAGCAAGACCGCCGGAGCGGCACCAGAGACGGGAGCGTGGAGCATGGAGGATACCTCGAAAGAGCGGGAGACGGGCGAGCCGGGCCGGCGCTTTCTCTCGACCGGACGGGCTCAACCCCGTCCCGGCCGACCTCTCACTCTGACGCGGGCAGCGGCCATCGCTCCGGCTTGCGGCAAGCTCGCCTTCGACAGTTGCGTCATGCCGGCGGGCGATGCGCCGCTCCCGGCTAAGGATCGCACTATCGTCGCGGATCTATTCGAGCGCCCGCCTCAGGTCGGGGCATCGGGCGGGCGGTAGAGCTCAAATGGGTTGCCATCGGCGAGATGGCCGAATGGTGTAAGAACATAGTCGCTGGCGTCACGTCCAACGGCGCAGATGACGTAGCGAACCTCGCCCGTCGCAATCTCGGTGCATTCCATCAACGCCAGGTCGCCGCTGGTCGCGGCGTGCAGCAGCGTCTCGAAATTGGCGCGGGCATGGTCGGGAATGCTCATCGCGCGCCTCCCTCGGAAAGCCGGTCGGCGAGCCAGCGCCCGGTGCTGATCCATTCAAGCGTACGGCCGGTCGAGAGATCGAGCAGGTGGGCGCCGCCGGCGAAGCCGTCGATGACGGGAGCCGAGGCAACATTCGCCCACTGGAATCCCCAACGTCCAGTCAGGCCGAAGGCCTCGGCGCAGCGCGTCACGAAGGTGATCGCGAGTTGCTGGTCGGCGCTGCCAGGATCGCGCAGCCACAGGCGAGCCGATCCGTATTCGGGCGAAAGGGAGAGCAGGAACGGCTCGGCCGGCGGATCCTCTCGGGCGTTCTCGGCCATCAGCGTTGCGTAGATCTCGAAAGCGCGCGCCGCGTTGGCGGCAGTGCCAACGTCGAGCAGGCAGGAAAAGCGGGTCAGAAAATCGGTCATGGCAGGCTCCAGAAACGAAAAGAGCCCGGCGCTAGGCCGGGCTCGGAAAGGATCGAAAGATTGTCCGGCTAGTAGCCGAACCGCCAGGACGGCCAGTCTTGACCGTCGTCGGCGGCCTGCACCGCCTCGCTGAGATAGGCGGGATCGCCCTCGACGATGGCGGGATCGCGGACTGGCGTCTCGTCGATGACCGTGACGCAGGCGACGAGCCCGTCCTCGACCTCGACCTGCACGGGAACGAGATATTGGAAGACGACGCGCCGGGGCGGCGGGCTGGATTGCGACATGACGTAGCTCCTCGATTGGGGGAATCGGCGGAGCGGCCGAAGCCGCCCCGCCTGCACGATCATTCGGCCGCGACGAGGTGGCGTTCATCGTCTTCGCCGGCGGCCTCCTCGTCATCGCCCGCGAGGAAGTCAGGCAGCGCTGCGCTGTCATCCTCGCCGCTGGTCTGGGTTTCCGCCGTCGACGCCTCGACCTCGGTGACCACGCGAAGCGGTTCCGGCAGCCAGCCGGTGTCCGCCAGCAGGCGCTCGGCCTCCTTCGCCATGTCGCCCTTCTTCAGATGGTCGATGAGTTGCGCGGCCTGCTCGCCGGCGCCCTCGCGGACCGCCTGCAGGATGCGGGGCTTTGTCACCCGGTTCAGGTAGTTGCCGAAGGTCGGCCGCCAGCCGACCTCGACCAGATCGAGGCCTGTCGCCATCGTCAGGCGGTCGGCCTGCGAAAGCCTCATGTCGAGGGTATGCTGGGATACACCGCTGCCACTGTGCGGGTTCGGCCGCTCATAGAGCGCATTCACGCCGTAGCTGACGCAATGCGCGAGAAGAGCCATGCGGCTGGGCTCATCCAGGTCGGCGAGCCAGTCCCATAGGGCAGCATCGTCCTTCGGGATATCACCCGCCCAGGCGGCGTGGCGGTCCTGCACCGCACGGGCGGACGGGCTGTCCTTCAGCGCATCGTCCTGGGCCGGGAAGAAGACGTGCTTCACCCCGGCTTCCATGGCGCCCGTATACATGCGGGTCATGAAGGTGTCCGAGACGAGCTTGTGGAGGAGCGCCGTCATGGCGACGTGCGGGTTCTCCGCGACGGCGTTGCGCAGCGCGAGCGTGCGATAGGCCGTCAGCTCGATCACCAGACGCTCCGGCAGCGGCTTGATGACGCCGTCATCCTCGTCGTCCTCGGGCTCGGCAGGCTGGCCGCCGATGGTAATGACCGCCCTCTGCACCGACGGCTCGGCCGGATCGCCGTCGGCGTCCACGCCGGTCTCGACCTCGGGATCGATCGGCGCGTCATCCTCCGCCCGCACGTAGCCACGGTCGATGGCGACGCTGCCGTCATGGGCGATGCTGATGAAGACGCCCGCGCGAGGGATATCGTCCGCCTCGTAGCGCACCGGCCGGGTCTCGAAGGCGGCTAGTGCCGTCTCGATCTCGCCGAGGCGCTGGTCTACCTCGTCCGGCAGTTCGTCGGCGCCTTCATACTCGGCTTCGAGCTTCTGATACTCGGCATTGAGCGCCTCGATGGTCGCCTGCTCCTCGGCCGAAAGGTCGAGCGGCTCGCCCTGCAATTCCCGCAGGCCGCGCGTCGTGTCGTAGGGAAAGCTGACAGCGACCTCGATCCACTTCCAGCCTTCGCCGGCGATCGTCTCGGCAGTAGCCCTGAGCTTTTCGGCGACCAGGCGGTCGAGCAGCCTCGCGTCCTGCAGCCAGCCGCCATCATCGGACTGGAAGAGATCGCGCATGACGACGCCGCCCGCCGCCTCATAGGTCTCGATGCCCACGAAAACCGCGCGCTTGTCCGAGGCGCGGACGGTTGTCTCGGTCAGCATGCGCCGGATCTGATAAGGCTCCTTCGACCAGGCGTCCTTGATCGCGTCCCAGACCTGCTCCTGACGGGCGTGATCGCTCGACACTGTGAAGGCCATGAGTTGCTCCAGCGTCATGCCGTCTTCGGCATAAATCTCGAGCAGCGCGGGCGACGCCGAAGCGAGCCGCAGCCGCTGCTTGACGACCTGGGCCTGCACGAAGAAGGCTGCGGCGATCTCCCCCTCGGTCATGCCCTTGTCGCGCATGTCCTGGAAGGCGCGATACTGGTCGAGGGGATGGAGCGGCGCGCGCTCGATGTTCTCGGCGAGCGAGACTTCTTCCGCGAGGATCGCGCTGTCGCGCTCGCGCACTACGCACGGCACAGGCGACACCTTGGCGAGGCGCTTCTGCTTCACCAGCAGTTCCAGCGCCCGGAACCGGCGTCCGCCGGCCGGCACCTCGAACATGCCGGTCTCGTTGCCTTCGGCATCGACGACGGGGAAGACGCTGATACTCTGGATCAGGCCGCGCCGGGCGATCGAGGCCGCTAGGTCTTCGATCGAGACACCGGCCTTGATGCGTCGGACGTTCGACTGGCTCAGGACCAGCTTGTTGAAGGGGATGTCGCGCGAGGGCGATAGGACGATCTTTTGAGCTGCAACAGCCATCGGGATGTACTCCGCGACGGGCGGCCGAGAGCCTCTCTCTCGACCTCCAACCCGTCACGGAAACCCCGTCCTCCCTCTCACTCTATTTCTGGGTGCGCCCGGTGAGACGCCGGAAGGACAGCGGCGCGATCAAGGAATTTGGCAAGCCCCTCATCCTCAGGCGCATCTCGGTCGAACAGGATGTATTCCGCGCCGAGGCGCCGCGCGTATTCGGTGATCCTCACAAGATCGGCAGGGAGACTATCGCGGTCGCCTTCTCCGACCCAGATAAACCAGCCGTATGGCGTCGCCGCGACAAGCTCGTCGCCCTGAGCGGCGTGAACATTCAGATAGGTGCTCGACGCCTCCGACAGGTGAGCGGTCGAGCAATCGAAGAAGACCCGAAGCGGGTACGAGACCTTGCTCATGCCACCCTCCTTTCAAGCTCATCTGCGGTGACGACGTGGGCAGCGCCCTCAGGCGCATGGGCCAGCAGCCAGTCGGCCGCCTTGCTCGCCTGACTTGCGGCCCGAACGATGGCGCGGTTGTCCTCGCGCAGGACCTGCAGCCACGAGCCGATATAGTCGGCGTGGCGGACGGTGGGCACGATGCCGAGCGAAGCGCAGCAGAAGGCCGCGTTCATCTCGGCGACCAGTTCCTCGAATGCGTATTTCTTGGTGCCGAAGCCGCCGGTCAGGTCGCGGCCTACTCGGCTCGAGTGACCCGTCGCGTGTCCGAGTTCATGCAGGGCCGTGCGGTGCCAGTTGATCGGCTCGAAGTAGGCTTGTGGCGGAGGGACCTGCACATAGTCGAGCGCAGGCACGTAGAACGCCCGATCACCTGCGATGCGAAAGTCTATGCCTGAGGCGCGGATCAGCGCTTCGACCTGTGGTTCGATCATCCCTTGCGGCGGCGGGGGCGCATCGATCGCGACGTCTTCCGGCAGTCCTTCGCACTGGGCTGCGTTGAACACGGTGAAGCGCTTAAGGAACGGGATCGCCTGCGCGTCGTCACCGCTCTCGCGGGCGCGGCGCTTTTCGTCCTCCGGCGTGAAGCGGTCCGCATAGACGACGGTCGTGCCGCGCGCGCCCTTGCGGACATTGCCGCCAAGCGACAGTGCTTGACGGAAGGTGAGCCAGCTCTGGCCCGGAAAGCCGTGTTCGACCACGGCGCCCCAAAGGATCAGGATATTGATCCCCGAATAGTGCCGGCCGGTGGCGGCGTTTCTCGGCATGGCAAGCGGGGCCTTTGCGGCCGTCGTTCCCCACGGCTGGACCCAAGGCACGCGACCGGCCTCCAACTCGGCGACGATCTTATCGGTGATCTCGTCGTAAAGGCTCGCCCGGTTCTGGCCTGGACGTGGCAAAGCAGTTCGTCTGGACATCGCGGATCTCCGCGACGGGCGCCGGAAGCCTCTCTCCCAGCTCTCAACCCGTCACGGCAATCCGGTCCGCACTCTCACTCTCGGGGGGGCGTTGCGGGGTCTCCCCCCAGAAGGGGTCGGCAGAGACCTTGGGCTCGGCCGTAGGGGAAAGCCTTCCCCCCTTGAAGGATAATGAAATGTTTATCGTGTTCAGAGGTCAGCCGTTAAGCGAACTCCGATTACCGTCAGCCTTGGCGAAGTGTGTTCCTGGGTGACCCGTCGTTGCTGCGCTTTCAAAACGAAATTCTACGGATGATCGCGAACGGTGAGCCGCTCTTCGACACGATGCGGCAACTTTGCTTGCGGGTCGAAAAGACATGGCCCGGTGTGCTCTGTTCGGTGTTCGCCATCGATCGAACGGGCATGATGCGGCCGTTAGCGGCACCGAGCTTCCCGGAGGCCTACAGCCAGGCGCATGACGGGGTTGCGATCGGCGCCGACACCGATGTACCCGGGAGAGCCGCGTCTTTACGCCAGCCAGTGCTCCTGGAGGATCTCGCGTCCGACCCTCGCGCCTCCCATAGTGCGGCGATCGTTCACGGGCTTGGTGTATCGGCGTGTTGGTCACTGCCTGTGCTTGGGGCGGCAGGCGACACGCTAGCGGTGATGAACCTCTATTTTCACGGTGCGCGTCAGGTCGCAGATGTCGAGCGAGAGGTGGCTGAAGCTTGCGTGGAACTCTGCGAGACGGCCTTCCGCAGACACGAGAGTACGCTCGATCGGGACCGTCGAGCGAATGTCGATGCACTGACGGGCTTGGCCAACAGGGCAGCCTATAACGGCGCGATGACTCAGCTTCGCTGCGACGATGTCGGGTCGTGGGCACTGTTCATCATCGACCTCGACAACCTCAAGATCGTCAACGACACGTTCGGCCATCTGGCGGGCGACGCTCTGATCCGTGCCGCGTCGGCGCGTATCGCTCGCGCGATGGCGCCGGACGTCACCTATCGGATAGGAGGCGACGAATTCGCGGTCATCCTCCAGCAGCCGGCAAATGTCGCCGACCTGAATGCTGCGGCCGAACGCGTCTTCGACGAGCTCGAGGTGGCGGCGGACTGCGACGGACACACCGTTGTACCTCGCGCGACCATCGGCGGCGCGACGTTGAGCAAGACCGAACGCACAGCGACGAGCGTCGGAGAAGCGGCCGACTTCGCGCTCTACCATGCGAAGGAGACGGGCCGTGGCGGCTTCGTTCGCTACTGGCCTGGCATCGGCTCACGGATTACGAGCCGGCGCGCCGCGATCCGGGATGTCTCGGAAGCCTCGGCCGAGGATCGTATCGAGGCGCACTACCAGCCGATCCTGAGGCTGGACACCGGCCTCATCGTGGGGCTCGAAGCCCTGTGCCGACTGCGATCGCGAAGCGGCGATCTTCTTCCTGCCGGCTCTTTCCACGAAGCAACGACTGACGCTCATGTCGCCTCCGAGTTGACGGCCCGCATGATGGCGATCGTCGCTGCCGACGTAGGTCATTGGCAAAACGCGGGACTGCTCGTCGAGCAGGTCAGCCTGAACGTGTCGACAGCGGATTTCTACACGGGCAGCCTCGCCAAGAAGGTCTCCGAGACCTTCTCCAAAGCCGGCATCGGGCTGAACAAGATCGTGTTGGAGATAAGCGAGGACGTCTATCTCGGGCGGAATGATCGCGTCGTAGCGCGGGAGATCGAGGTGTTGCGTGCGGCCGGGGTGCGCGTAGCCCTTGACGACTTCGGCACGGGCTACGCCTCGCTGACGCATCTGGTGAATGTGCCGGTCGATATCATCAAGATCGACAGGGCATTCGTCGCCCGGCTGTGGCCTGACGATCCGAGCACCATCATCGTGGAAGGGCTAATCGAGATCGCCCGCCGTCTCGGCGTGGCCGTGGTCGCGGTTGGCATTGAGACCGAGGTTCAGGCGAGTCAGCTTTGGGCGATGGGCTGTGCGCTTGGTCAGGGCTACGCATTCGCATACCCCGCCGATCACGATGCGACGAGCACTTTGCTCTACCGGCATGCAGCGTCCGGCGCCGGAACGTCTCCTCTCTATGCCAATCAAACATTGTCTCGTCCGAATGAGCGCGTTTCGAAGCGCCGTACTTCGGTGGCGTAAGAGGCGCGCCAGAAACACGTATTCCCGCAGAAGCGTAACTCCTGAAAAGAGGGTTGCGGCGAGCTCTCGCCGCCTTGGTCGATCGAAACGACACGTCTCTTGCAATACCGCCTCCGGCGTGCAATTTTGCACGATCAATGCAGGAGAGCGCGATGCCCGATGATCTTGCCCCACCCCTTCGCTACTTCAAGACCGGAGATCCCGTTCATGTCAGGGCTCAGCAGGTCTGGCTGATCCTGGTGTCTACGGTCATGTCGTCCACGCGCAATCCGCGTCGCCCGACCGTCATCACCTACGGCGATCTTGCCGAGGCCATGGGGATGGATCGCCGGGCCGGTATCACGCTCAATCGGCAACTTGGAGTGGTCGGCGACATTTGTGTGGCCAATGACCTGCCGGCACTGAACTGCATCGTCATCAATGATCGGCTCAACGCACCCGGAGATCATGTCGTCACGCGCCGCGGGCGGACGTGGCAGCAGGAACAAGCAGACGCCATGACGACTGACTGGTTTGCTGTAAGGGTGCCGACCACCGGGACCCTGCGTAAAATTCGCTCGGCGGCAGTGGCGGAATAGCGGATGAAGCTCTTCGCCACGAGAGTATGGGGTTTTGGCTTCGCGCGGCTGCCTCTTGCGACCTTCGGCGTCAAAGGCAATCTCGGGCGGCTGCTGACCCTAGCAAAGCGCGGCGACCGGCTGGTGTTCGTGGGAACACAGACGGAGCGGACCGCACCGGAGCATCAGGGCCGCATCCTGGGGATGGCTGAGATAGGATTCGAGCCCTTGCGCACGCTCGATCTCGTCGAGCGCGAGGCGCTTGATCCGAGGGACTTCGACGCTGCCGGCAACTTCAAGTTTCCGCATGCCGTCGCGACCACTCGCGTCTGGCAGTTCGAACCCGCGCCAGTCTTGACCCAGCTGTTGTCTCGACAACTGACGATGGTTGCAACCGCAGGCGTGGAGGAGATCGACGATCCAGCCGATGTCGCCGCTGCCCTCGCACTGAACGCCGTTGAGATCGATTTGCCCCCGCTGCCGGCCCTCGCACGGATGCGGCGCCTGAATGACGCGCTTAGGAACACCACCGGTCCGCGCCCCACCGATGCCAGCTATAACGTCGATCGCTCAGGCACGGACGGCGAGGCCTGGGCTTATGCATTGCAGTTTGGCAGCCGCAACG
This sequence comes from Aurantimonas coralicida DSM 14790, assembly GCF_000421645.1. GTDB lineage: Bacteria > Pseudomonadota > Alphaproteobacteria > Rhizobiales > Rhizobiaceae > Aurantimonas > Aurantimonas coralicida. Next base: position 173,966 of record NZ_ATXK01000005.1, read on the forward strand.
TTTGGAAGATCGGGTGGGCCGACGACATCGACGAACGCTGCGCCGCCGTAAATCAGCACATTCCCATTGAACTCGGCGGACTGGAGCAATGGACTGTGAAATTCCGACAGCGGATGAAGAACCGCGAAGCCGCCTACAAGATGGAGCAACGCGTCCTCACGTTGCTGGATGCGAAGCGCAAGGGCTTTGAGCGCGTGCATTGCGCCCAAGCCGATTTGCAATCGGTTTGGGCTCGCGCCTTTCTCGACATCGTCCAGGAGGACTGATGGATCTGTCCTACTGGATGCGGCAACGCACCGACATCATCCGGCTGTTCTATGACAAAGGCCGCGTGCCCTTCGAGCAGTTGAAGCGGGATATCGAGGAAGAGGTCCGGCCATGGGAGCCACCTTACTTCAATCCGGAAACCGACGACCCGGAGCCACCGTTCCTCGCCGAATGGATGCAGGCGGACCAAACTCGCGAACTGGTCGGGATGCTCGCGGTATCGCTGCTCGCCGATACGTTGAGCCTCTACTTCGCCGAGCTTGAGCGCGAGATCGGCATCGCCTTTGTTGACCCGAAAGAACGTGTAGCCTTGTTCAAACTAGGGAAGGTCGAGGCCTATCGCCAGATCATCGAGCATGTGATGGGCGAGACGTTCAGCATGTGCCCCGTCAGGTTCGACGTCATCGAACAGGTGATCCTGGCCCGTAACGACTTCGCCCATGGCCAGGATTTCGTCTCGTTCCAAACCACGCACAATGAACGAACGGTCGAGAAGCATCCGAACCCGTTCTTCACGAATCCCGCAGAGCCTGTCGACGAGGAGGACCTGGGGGGATGGCGACGCCTCACGATCGAAGTCAGTCGGGAAAAGCTGATGGCGGCCATCGACGAGGTGGAGAAGTTGGCTGACTGGGTGCATCGGAACGACGAAGCCGTATGGGAGTGGCGAGCTCGGACGGTGGCCGCGAAGGCCAGAGATTGACGACTCAGTGCCAAGTCTGCGCTCAACGAAAGTCTCTCGTCCTCACCTTGATCGTGTCCAGATGGAGGTCTGGGATGAAAATGTCGCGCGGCCGAACGGTCCGGGGCGGCAAGCCACGTGGATCGGGCGTCGGCGAGCCATGGTGAAACTCGTCGCCGCGACCATGCGGTAACGGGAAGGCGGTCTCTCGATCGCCGACGCTCGCCAGATCGGCGGAGAGGTCCGTGAGCCGCTGGGCGACGAGATGGACCACTTCACCCTCGCGCTGCACGCGACCGCGCACCGCGATCATACCCGCGGACAGGATCGTGCGACGGTTCTGCTCGAAGACCTTTGGCCAGATCACGAGGTTCGCAATGCCGCTTTCGTCTTCTAGCGTTATGAACATGACGCCCTTGGCAGACCCTGGCCGCTGTCGGACCAGCACGATGCCGGCCGCTTCGAGCCACCGGCCGTCACGCGCCTCCATAGCTTCGAGGCAGGTGACCATTCGGCGTCGCCGCAGGTCGTGCCTTAGGAAGGATACGGGGTGATCCCGTAGAGAGAGGCTGACGTGGCGGTAGTCTTCGACGACATCGCCACCGGCCGTCATGGGTCGGAGGACGATGGCCGGTTCGGCAATCTCGGGCACGATTTCCGTTTCGCGGGCCGAGGCCGCAGCAAAGAGCGGCAATGGCGCATCCCGAAGGGCTTTGATCGCCCAGAGCGCTTCCCGACGAGCAAGACCAAAGGGCGGCCGGAAACCGTCTGCCTCAGCGATGTGCGTCAACGCGCCCACGGGCACGCCAGCTCGGCGCCAGAGATCGTCCACCGACATGAAGGGATGTCCCGCCCGGGCAGCGACGATCGCCGCGCCATGGGCGTTCGCCAGACCCTTGACCATGCGCAGACCGAGCCGAACAGCAAATCGGCCGTCATCATCGATCGGCTCGAGCGTGCAGTCCCAACGGGACGCATTGGCGCACACCGGTCGCACCTCGATGCCATGATCTCGCGCATCACGCACGATCTGGGCCGGCGCGTAGAACCCCATGGGCTGGCTGTTCAGGAGCGCTGCGCAGAAAACGTCGGGGTGCCAGCACTTCAGCCAGGCCGACGCGTAGGCGATAAGCGCAAAAGAGGCTGCGTGGCTTTCCGGAAAGCCGTAAGAGCCGAAGCCTTCGAGTTGCTTGAAGGTCTGCTCGGCGAAGGCAGCGTCGTAGCCATTGGCCACCATGCCGGCGATCAGCTTGTCCCGGAAATGCGATACACCCCCGGTGAACTTGAAGGTCGCCATCGACTTGCGCAGCATGTCGGCTTCCCCGGGCGTGAACCCGGCGCATTCGATCGCGACGCGCATCGCCTGCTCCTGGAACAGGGGAACGCCGAGCGTCTTGCCCAGAACCTTCTCGAGCTCCGCCTTTGGATAGTGGACGGGCTCCAGCCCCTCGCGGCGCCGAAGATAAGGGTGAACCATGTCGCCTTGGATCGGCCCAGGCCGAACGATGGCGACCTGAACGACGAGGTCATAATAGGTCCGCGGTTTCAGGCGCGGCAGCATGGACATCTGCGCGCGGCTTTCGATCTGGAAGGTGCCGAGCGTATCGGCCCTCCGGATCATCGCATAGGTGCGTGGATCCTCCGCAGGGATGGTCGCCAGATCGAGGTTTACGCCCTTGTGCTCGGCGAGCAGATCGAGCCCCTTCTTAATGCAGGTCAACATGCCGAGCGCCAGGACGTCGACCTTCATGAACTTGAGAGCGTCGATATCGTCCTTGTCCCATTCGATGACCTGACGATCGACCATCGACGCGGGCTCGATCGGCACGAGATCGTCGAGGCGGTCATGGGTGAGCACGAAGCCGCCAGGGTGCTGGCTGAGGTGGCGCGGAGCGCCCATCAGTTGCCGGGCAAGATCGAGCGTCATCCGAAGGCGCCGGTCTGCGAGGTTGAGATTCAACTCCTCGACGTGGCGCTTCTCGACGCCTTCCTCTGACCACGCCCACACCTGCGACGACAGCGTGCCGATCAGGTCTTCGGGCAGTCCGAGCGCCTTGCCGACGTCCCGCAACGCACCCTTGGTGCGATACCGGATGACGGTCGAGCACAGCGCGGCATGCTCCCGGCCATAGGTCTCGAACACCCATTGCATGACGATTTCGCGCCGCTCATGTTCGAAATCGACGTCGATGTCGGGCGGCTCGCGCCGTTCCTCGGAGATGAAACGCTCGAACAGCAGGTCGTTGCGGCCAGGATCGATCGAAGTGATGCCAAGAACGTAACAGACGGCGGAGTTGGCGGCCGACCCACGACCCTGACACAGAATGTCCTTTGACCGCGCGAAGCGAACGATGGAGTTCACGGTCAGGAAATAAGGCGCGTAGTCCAGCTTCTCGATCAACCGCAACTCATGCTGGAGGGCGGCGGTCACGCTCTCGGGTACGCCCTCGGGATAGCGTTCAGTCGCGCCCTCCCAGGTGAGCTTCGCCAACGTCTGCTGGGGCGTGAGTGCGGGATCGTCGCGCTCTTCCGGATACTGGTAGGCAAGCTCGTCGAGGCTGAAGCGGCAGCGGTCCGCGATCTGCAGCGTCCGGGCAAGGGCCTCGGGATAGCGGCTGAACAGACGATGCATTTCGTCCGGCGGCTTGATGTAGCGATCGGCATGTCGCTCTCGCCGATCGCCAAGCGTATCGATCGTGACGTTGTGCCGGATGCATGTGACTACGTCCTGCAGGATCCGCCGGGCCGGCTCGTGGAAGAGGACGTCGTTCGTCACCACGGTGGGCACGCGCATCTGTGTGGCCATGTTCGAAAGCTCATGCAGTCGGAGCTGATCGTTTGGCCGGCGGCGCAAGGTGAGCGCGAGATAGGCTCTGTCGCCGAAAGCGTCCCGCAATCGCCGCAGCCGGAACTCGCACTCGTCATCCGCCAGGTCGGGTACGAGCGCGACGATCAGGCCGTCGCCGTAGGCGACAACATCAGGCCATTCGAGAATGCACTTGGCCTTGCCGCCTCGTTTCTTACCGAGGGATAGAAGCCGGCAAAGGCGCGAATAAGCGGATCGATCCGTTGGATAGACCAGCACGGATGTGCCATCGGCGAGGTCGAGCCGGCAACCGACAATCAGGCGAACGCCGGTCGTCTTGGCCGCTTCATGAGCACGGACGACGCCGGCGAGCGAATTCCGATCGACGATGGCGACGGCCTCGATCCCAGCCAAGGCCGCTTGCGCAAACAGTTCCTCGCAGGAGGACGCGCCGCGCAGGAAGCTGAAGTGTGAGGTGACCTGCAGTTCGACGTAGCGAGGTGAGCTCATCCGAAGACCCCGTGGATGAACCAGCGGTGCGACCCCGTCGCCGTGTCTTCGCCGTCACCGGCACGATAAAGCCAGTAGCGTTCGCCGGCGTCGTCCTCGACCCGAAAATAGTCTCGGACGGCGACCAATTCGGCGTCGCGTTTCCACCACTCTCCGAACACGCGCTCCGGTCCATCACCCCGGCGCAGTCGGCGACGCACGCCGCGCCAGGTGAATGAAACGGGCGGATGATCAGGCAAGAGCGCTACAGTCTCGACCTGCTCCGGATGGGCCAGCAGACGCGAGGGGCGCGGCCAATGGCCGGGCCATGCTGCGCCCGTATCGGCGGCCATCGCCGGAATGCGGCCAACGGAGCGTTCCGGAACGTCGCTCGCAACCGGCGCCAGCCGATAGAGCGCCTGCTCACCCACCCGGTTCATAAGCGTATCGATCAGGTCCGAGACGTCCGGCACACTCTCCTCGATCAACGAACTGACGGTCTGCCGACGCTCGATCGGCTCAGCGACGCTGGCCGCAAGCGTCATCACCTCGATCCCGAAGCCGGGCTCGATCGTCTCGATTTTGTCGCATAGGAGGCGCGTCAGGCGCTTTGCATCCCGGACCGGCGTCGCCATTCCAACCCGGACCGCCTGTGAGCGACTGTCGACACGGTGGCAGATGAGGTCGAGGCGTCGTGCGCCGAGACCAGCTGCCTCGAGGCGGTCGCATAGCTGATCGACGAGCTTGGCGATGTAGCGGGCGATGGTCTCCGCCGCGCCGATCGGTTCCGCGAACGACCGGCGCACTTCGATCAGGTCGGCGGGTCGAACCGGATCGATCGGCTCTGACAGGTCGCCAAGCGCTTGATCGATACGACGGCCGATCGATGGACCGAAGCGCAGGGTGAGCGGCGCGCGCGGCTGCGCGAGGATATCGCCGATGGTTTCGAAGCCGAGCGTCCGCAGCGCCGCGACGATCGAAGCGTCGATACGCAGCGCGGCCAGCGGAAGCGGTTCCAACAGCGATGCATCATGACGTTCAGGAGCGATCATCGTCGGGCGGGCTGCAAACCGGGCCAAGGCGTGGGCCGCGCCCCAACTGTCGGCGATCGCGCCGCGAGCGGCGATGCCGGACATGGCCAGCCTTCCGATCAGGCCCTCCAGCATGGCGGTTTCGCCGCCGTGAAGGTGATCGGCTCCGGTCGAGTCGATGATGATCCCGTCTGGAGAATCAGGGGCCACGACAGGCGCGTAGCGCAGGAGCCAGGTGGCTAGCCGGTCAAGTGCCTCCACATCGGCTGCCGGCTCGGCATCTTGCACGATGAGGTCTGGCACCAGAACCTGAGCCTTGGTCACAGGCATGCCGGGGCGAAGGCTGGCGGCCACTGCAGCGGCATTCGCCGCCAGCACCACCCGCCTGTTTCCTTCCCGGCCAATCAGGACGAGCGGCGCCTCAGCCGGAGGCGCCGCGTCGCCAGCCTTCCGCCGGAGCCGGTCGGTGGACCAACTCGGCAGGAAGAGCGAGACGACCCGTGTCATCGCACGCCTCCAACTCGAAATCTGCACTCTCGCCCGCGCGTGCGCGGATCAGTTCGACCAGCCAGCGGGCACGCCCTACGCCCGGAACAGGTAGGGGTGTCGATGGCACCATAGACACGCGCCAGCGTGTCATCGCGGCGGTGGGTTGGCCGAAATCAGTGGCCTCGGTCTGTCGTCGCCAACGCCGCAGCGCGATCCCGATCGATCCGCTTCCCTCGGCCGCCAACTGCAGGCGGCGCGAGGCTGTCATGGAAAGCCGCGCCACCTCACCGAGAACCGCCCCGAGGCCACCATGGCGCAGCCCTTCCTCCATGCAGGCCAGCACGGTCTTGTCATCACCGGCTTCGAGATAGATTACGCGATCGGACGCAAGACCTGCCTGAGCGATCGCCGGCGCGAACAGGTCCGGACGGGTGATACACCAGAGGATCTTGCCCTTGGTTCGAGCCGCGACGCCCGCGCTGAACAAGGCTGCTGCGGCGCCATCGACCGCGCCATTCCCACCGCCGGCGATCTCATGCAGCGCGCCGAGCGCCAACCCGCCACCCGGGAGTCGTGAGTCGACGTCGGCAATCCCAAACGGGAGAACCGATTTGGCACGCCGGCTTCTGCCTTCGATCTTCTCGATCTGCGCGCGCAAAGACTCTATGGCGGGCTCGGGCCGCACGCTCCCAGTTTACCTCCGGATAGGGGTTCGTCATCATGTTCCCTATTTGTTCTAGATTTCAGCTGCGAGAGTCAAGGTCGATTCTGCGCCGTCAAAGGACCAGCGGCGCACGCGCCTCAAGCTGTTGATAGCGGCCGTTCAGCCTTGTTTGGGCAAGGCGCCGTTAGCGTCGGCACGCGGCGTCATGGTGATGTTGCGCGGGTCGATGATGAGCTTTAGGTCGGCGGCGGCAGCCTGATCGAGCCCATATTCCTCGAGGTCGTCGACGACCGGGCGAACATCGAAAGCTTCAAACCGCGTTGAGCGATACCGCCATTCGACGTCGTCGGTCTCCTCGAAGAAGACCTTGGCGCTGAAGCTGATGCTCGTACCGGCGAATGACATGCTGTTGAAGTAGAGGCCTGCGGGTGGGGGCCCACTCTCCTCGACGTCGAGGCTTTGGAACTCGAATCGCGCGTCCGGGCGAGGATTGAGCAGGATGTCCACAACCATACGTGCGTCATTGGCCGCCCAGAACGCATCGAATTTGAAGCGCTCGGTCAAGCGCAGGCCGGCGTTGGTTAGCAAGCGCAGCCAACCATCCACGAAGGTCGAGATGAGTGGCACCTCGTCGAGATATGGGCCTGTGAGCGGTTCATTGACTGGGAAGGTAATCGGGGGGATCCGGCTGTTCCCAGAAATGGTTAGCGTCGATCGCTCGGATGCCATGAGCGTCAGGCCGCGCAGTAGTTCCGCCCACTCTTCGAGCGTGTATTCCAAATCGTCGATGGAGCCGACGCTTTCGAACCTGAGCGCGGGAGGGGTGAGCCGAATGATGAAGTCCCGGCTGCGGACGAGCAGTTCGGGTCCATGCGGTTCGAGGATCGGCGGACCGATGAACATCTCGCCATCGAACCGCGCCGCCTGCGCGAACCCGGGGCCTCGGATCGCGATCTCGCATGATCCGAGCGACGGCGGCGTCAGTCGAAGTTCCTCGATGTCGTCAAATAGCGTGCCTTGATACGGAAGGCGGATGCCGAAGCGGCTATCGTAGACACGCAAGCGGTGCGGTTTTAGGGGCGCAAGACCGAGCAGCAGGTTGGCGAAATGCTCCGGCCCCTCGATCTGGAGTAGCGCCTCGGCTTCGAACTGGCCGTTCTCATAGCCGAGTTCATCGAGCTGACGCTGCTTCTTCGCGGTATAGGCGCCTGGATCTTGTCCGCAGGCGGCCGACAAGGCCGACGAGAGGCCGGCGGCGGTCGGCTCGAAACGCTGTCCGACTTTCTCATAGTCATAGCTGATGTCGACATGATTGATGTCGTGCGCTTTTCGAGCCTCCGCCAATCGCAATCGCTTGAGCACCCGGGCGAGTTCGTTGCCGATGAGATGGACGAGGTAAGCCGACTGGATTTCACCATCGGCCCGCATTCGGAAGACGATGACCAGCGCCGGCCGAGGATCCTTGGCGAGGCGATCAATGGCGGACAGGCTGAGTCGGATGCGGTTTCCGGTGCGGCCGAGCGTCGACTTCAGTTGGACCCGGGCGGCATTGGTCTGGCGCCGATCGAGCGGTAGCGACGATTGTCCGCCTGATCCCATTGGGAACTCCACGATGAAGTCCCAGCCCATAATGTCGACGGTACTCTTGTTGCAGAAGAGCCCGGCGCGTTCGCAGAGCAGCTCAAAATGGCGCTCGCCGATGCGGCCGATCCGATCGGATTCCAGCTCGGGGTCATCGTCTTGTCCGCCGTCGGCGCCCTTCGTGGTCATGTGCGCGCCGGCATATGGGCGGCATCGAGCCGGCGGTGGATGAGCGACACGATTGTGAGCAGGTCTTCGGCATCTTCTTTGGACATAGCCCAATGGATGCGCGCCTCATGTGCAGTGGGGTTGCGGAACATGCCGAAGGTGCCACGGACCAGATTTGCGAACCCGCTTTGCTCACTCCGCTCGCTTGCGGTGGATAGCGGGTTGATCGCAAGCATCGGCGGACTCCCGGCAAGTGTCCGATCGACGAGCGTAGCGCCGTCATCGGAGAGCCCTGTCCGCGATCGCATCTTATCAGCGACGCTTTTGACCGCTTCTTGCACCGCATGAAAGTAATTGTCGGCGAGAAGCTCGGCGCGGCAGAATTTCAGGACGTCCGGGTGCACACCGCGACCTTCAAGGTCTGCTCGCAAGTCGCGCGCGCGCCGCTGAGCCTCAGGTAGGGTCTGGGCGACATCCGCCGATTTCAGCTCGCCGGACTCATCGACCACAAGTCCTGCGAATGCCAACGCTAGGTTTAGGCGAGCCCGCATAGGCTCATAGCGGTGCGGCTCGCGGCTGTAACGCGCCGGCTTCATGGCGAGCCGGATGAACTCAAGGATATTGGTGCGGTTGCGTTTGGTATTCTGGCATCCTGCGAAGGCGTTATAGATACGGACGCGCTTCGTCATAGGTCCCGGATCGGCAATCTTGCACGACCCAAGCAGGTGCTCGATCTCCGGCCCGGTCAGGCCTTCTGCAGTGTCGCCAAGCGCGCCGGCGATCGCTTCCAACTGATCTTGTGAAAAGAACGCCATATCGGGCTCACTGACCATAGGCGAGTCGCCGCAGGAAGGTCCTGGCGGTGACAAGAACGACATGCAGGCGGAAGGTGCTGTGGTCTTCATCCGAGAGGCCCGGATGCGAACCCTCCGTGTGGAGCATTTTGAAGAGGCCGTTGACGTAGTTCTTGCCGTCTTGGGTCCACTCGTTGCGATCCGTGGCAAGGAAGCCAATCTCAGCGAGCAAAGCGCGCCGGTTTTCTGAGCTGGGCCGTTGACCCGCTTCCTGTGGTCGCACGTTGCGCGCGATGTCGTCGAACAGACTTTCCAGGAAGGTCCGGAGCTGGCTGTTGCAAGCCGCCCAATCGCCGCGGGTATGCGCTTCGATCGCCTGTTCGAGATGACCGAGAGGAGTTGTGAAGCCGAATGACTTGAGAAGCTGATGCACCTCGTCGTCCGTTTGGGGGAGGTGGATGTCGCCGGGCAGCGCCGCGCGGATGGACGCGTTCGGCCCGTAGTCGTCCCACGTCAAAACATATCCATCACGCGCAAGGCCACGTGCGAAGGCCGTTTGCAGAGCGTGCGTAGCGTGTTGTTGCGCTAGCTGCGCGGCTTGCCGGATTACCGCCTCGCCAAGGGTCATGCTACCTTCGAGCGTGTCGAGCACGGCCTCGGCTCGTTGCACAACGATCCGGCCTAGCAAGGCGCACTTGTTGGCGACGCTGAGGGAGGTGCTGGTGGAAATCTCGTCCTCCAGGCCGAGGCGGAGGACCATCTGGTTGAACCGTGCCTGGCTGTGTTGCTCCAGCAACTCAACGGCGGCGATCAGCGTGGGTCGGGTGAACGGCACAGATCTCATGCTGGGGACGCGCTATGGGCACGATCGTGCTTCATGTCGCCCCTCGCTCAATAACGGAACCCAAGGAGGCTTCCGGTCGGATCAGTATCGGTGAGCCGGAGGCGGACGAGGCTCTCGTAGTCAAAGCCTGACGTAAAGTCGCCCACAGGAACCATGTCGGTGTTGAGTGTGCAGATGTACTGGAAGCCGTGTTTTGCAGCCATCGCGGCGGCAAGTTCCAAAGCATGGGCGCGCTGCCGCGGGTCAACACCGTCGAAAATTGTGCTGTCGTGGATCAGGAAGTCGATCCCGAGACCACGCTGGCGCGCGAACGAGATCAGCATGAGATCGTAGCAGAAGATTTTCATCTTGCTAATGCCCTCGCTTGGGCTGCCCGCGATCTCGACGTCGAATTTGTAGCCCGTGTCGTCGATATCGATGACCAGGCGGCCGGGCGACTTGTAGAGGCTCTCCGAGAATTCCGAGAAGAGGCTGAGCGCCCGGGACCACAGCGCACGCCGCTCTTCATAGTCGAGGGTTGTCGCGCGTTTCAGCTCGACGGTCTCGACCTTGATCGTGTCCGCCTTGGTGGTCATCTGACGAAGCTGAGTGATCCTGTTGGTCAATTCGTCGACCTTCAGCCGGGTGGCTGCATGCAACTCCTGTAACTGCGTCAGTTCCTCCAGCGCGCCTTGTCCCGCAAGCGCGCTGAGGTAGTTGGCACGGCGATCCGTCAGGTTCGCGATATCGGTCTCACGCTCGCTGACGGCAGCTTCCAGCGCGGCAATCTCGCCGGCGATGAACTCACGGCGATTGGCGATGATCTGGGCGTTGAATGCCCGCGCATCCGCCAGCGTCTTCTTGACGGCGCCAGGTAGGGCGATGCCCGCTTCGCCGTAAAGGGCTTCCAGACGGTCCTCGGTCGGAGCGTCTTCGCTCACCAACGAGTCACGGTAGCGATCGAGCCGGCGCTTATCCACGATATTGGCGTTGACCAGGCTATGGATTTCGCTGGTCAGAAGGTTCGCCTGAGTCTCGATTTCACGGTACTGCGGAAGAACGCGAAAATTCGACAGCGCCTCGCGTTCACGCTCAAGCTGGGTTGAAAGGCGCAGGCGCTCGGCTTCGAGCTCACCGAGCGAGGCCAGTTCGCCGTCGACGGCTCCGGTCTTGATCGCCTGTTTGAGCGCATCGAGCGCGTTCTTTTGATCTTTGAGCTGCTGCCAAGTCGCGGCCTTCTCCCAATTCAGGCCGAGAAGGAAAGCATTGTGGACCTGAATGTCCCAAGTCTTCTGATTGTCGAAATGCTTGAAGGGGATGTTGTAGGCGGCTGTCTGGTTGCGCACGAAGTAGGAAAGCAGCGACCGCGCCGAGGGCTTGTATCCGGATTCCGCCGACAGATCGCTAATACCGAATAGCGCCCAGGCAAGAACGGCTCGCCATTTCTTAGCGTCGAGACCCGGAACGCCTTCCTTGTTCGGCGTTGGCCGGACAGGCCAGTCGTCGGTGGCTCCTTCGATGGCGAAGAATCCGGGTGTATCGGTCGCTCGCGTCACAGCGACATCGCGGCCGGACAGGGAGAGTTCCAGCGTGAACGCCCAACCCTGCAAAGCCTCGATGCGAAGCCCTTTTCCGGGTGAGGTATTGCTGGCGAGGCAGAAATCGATGATCTCGATGAGCGTCGATTTGCCGAGAGCGTTCGTCGTGTCCTTATCACCGGCCGAGGTGGATCGGTCGGCCAGGATAAGATTGACACCCGGCTGAAGGAACGCGGTGTGAAAGCCTTTCTGGTTGGCGCGAACGGCTCTGATCATGAGGCGGTCCTGACGATAAGGCCGTCCCGGATCTCGATCGCACCGATCAGATAGAGGAGGTTCGATGCCAGCACGAACCGCTCGAAGTTCCCGACGTTCGGTTCCGTGCGCAGACGCTCCCACAGGCCCGAAACGGTCATGGGCATGCTGAGATGCGCGAGCAGCGTGGCGCCGACGCCGATCAGCGCCTCGTTCTGCGGGATATGTTTGGTCGGAAGAATCATTTCTCAAACACGTCGCAGATTTCGAAGAGATAGATGAGAACAGCGATGCCTGCGGTCTTATCGGCTTGTCGACGCAGACCGCGCTGGGCAAAGGCGCACATCAACTCGAAAAGCTCGTCGCCCTTATGGCCCTCTTTCCGGCGAGCATAATATTCTTCAAGGAAGCCGGCCTTCAGCCGCTCAGGAAAGTCAGGATCGAGTTGAGCTTCCGCTTCAACATACTCGGCAACGGTGGCGCGCGAGGTCAGTCCCGCGGCGATGATGTGACGAGATCCATTCGAGAGCGCGTTCTTTTTGATCTTCTCCTCCGGAGCGAGGAGATCGAAAGAGCCATTTGGGGCCGGCGCTTGGCTCGCAACCCAAGAGACGGCGTTCTGCAATTCGGGGAAGGCGACGTCAGCAAAGGCCTCTTCCATGGCTTGCCGGACCTGCTTTTCGTGGCTCTCCTTCAGTTGCAGAAGGGTCGCGGTCGGCCAATCGGCCTCGACCTTGTCGATGATCGTGTGGTGATCGGTGCATAGATAGATGAGGTTCCGGACGTTATCGCGCTCGTCATCGGTCATCGACGCGTCATAACGGGCAGCGGTCGGCTTCTCACCACGGATGTGCGCGGCCTCGCCGACATAGGTATCGTCTCCCACCTGGGCGTCGTAGGTGAGGTGCTTGCCGCAATTCGGAAATGCGCACACTCCGCCGCTCCGAAAGGCCAGAATAATTCTGGTCGGGTAACTAGCGCTCATAGCCTACGCCTGTCCGCGCGCGAACGTTGCCATGGTCTCGGTCAAAGGATCGAAGGGCGTTGATGAGCATTCCCCCGGGGCGAGTGCCTACTTAGCTGTTAATGACGTCTTGGAGTGCAGCAATTTTTTCTAGTATATCGTCAAATGACGGCGGTGTTTGGTCAAACATCATCGGCGCCATCGCCCGATAATCTGCTTTCAGGTCTTTCACGCGCGCGTCGGTCGGCGTCAGCCGGAGTGTGCCTGGCCGAGCCTTATCGTAGCTGGCCCAGTTCGAACGAAAGAAGGTGGTTTTGTGATGCGCGACCTGCGCCAGTAGATTGAAGTCGGCAACGGCGGCTTGGCCCTCATCCGTGTCGAGGAGCATGGCGAGGTCGTAGTAGTGCCGAGAGAAATACTGCGGCGTCGGTGACGCGGCGGGGCGATGCGCTTCCGCATGGAGAGCGGTTGCCTTTTCCCAGAAAGTCCGCCGCGCTGACAGCACCGTTACGCTGGTGTCGGCATCGGTGAAGAAGTCCGGATAGTCGTCGGCCGCGTAGGGGCGTATGACTTTTTCCTCGGTCGGCCAGGGATCGCCGCGCGCGCCGAGCTCGAATTTTACGCGCGGCGTGATGTAGGCCATGCCTTCGTATTCGGCGGCAGGGAGCGCGGTCGGATAGTGGAAGTTGACGGTCTGCGCGTCACCGGCGTCTATCTCTAGCGACCACTCGCTTTCGGTCGGCTCGCCGAGTTGGCCGACGATCGCGGCGCGAAGCGCTGGGAGAAGTTTCTCGGCGATGTGCTGCTCGACATCGCTGACCAGGTCGTCGATCAGCCGAGCCGCCTGCTTCTTGCTGATCCCCTCCTTATCGGGGTCGCGCTCGCCGGTGTATCCGAGTTCGGCACGGTCGAACGACAAGTCGATGTCCTCGGAGAACCGGCGAATACCGTTGAATGCCTTTGAGAGCGACGTGCCGCCCTTAAAAACGAGGGTTGCAGTGGTGCCCTTCGGTAGACCGAACAGGCGCTTCAGGCTCCAACATACCCAGAAGTCCTTTTCGATGATCGTATTGGCGACGCCCCGCCGGGCGCCGGTCTCCCCGAAGAGAGCTGCGCGATCGTCGGTGGGAAGGCGAGCGACATCATCCATCGATATCGGCCACCGCTGCGTGGGCAATCGAGACGAGCGTGGGCCGCATCCAGGCGGGCGCTTGAAGGGCGGTTGAGGCCAACGTCTTCTTGTCGTTGGCCGAAAGCCGGTGCGCCGCGACCTGCGCGACGTCAGCCGCCCGAACGGGGCCGACATGACGAAGCGCCTGAACCACCGTCCCGGCGGGGCTGCCCGGTGCGATCAGATGCTTGGGCGAGGCGTGGCGAAGGTCGACGATGCGCTTTCCCAGCACGACGCGCCGCGACGGGCCGTCGGTCAGATAAGTGCTTTGTGCCGGAACCTGGGTCGAAAGGCCGAGCGCGTTCGCTGCGCGCGCTCCGGCGATCTGCACCTGCGAGCCGGTCTCCCGCGCAAGAGCGTGGGCGACATCGTCCGGCGCGGGTGACAACGCCCCAAGTTTCGGGTGCAGCTTGGGAAAGTCGTAGAGCCCACGTGCAAGCCGCCGGAGCTGTCCGCCCTTCACCAATCGAGAAAGTGCCTGATCGACAGAGGAGCGGGCGGCAACTGTGAGGAAGTCGCTAGGCGTGAAAACGCTGCCACGTCCGCTAGCGCGGACGCGTTTCATGACCCGGTCGGGGACTGAGGCGTTTACCGTTTTCATGTGTCAGAAAATAAGGCAGGTTTTTCTGACATGCAAGGGGCGGCATTCCCCGTTCTAGAGTACGACTGCCACTTGCTACGCATTATGCCGCGGCGCGTTGCTCGTCATTTGCCGCGCCGGCGGCGTCCGGTGCAGCAGCCTGTTGCAAGAAGCGAGCGAGTGCTGCGCGGCGAGAATCCCGATCCACGGCATAGGCCGTCTGCTTGAATTCAATGCCGTCCAGGAGGCCCTGGATGTAGCCGGAGATGGTATCGGCGGCCATGATCAGTGCCGTGTCGAGCGTGTGAATGTAGTTGCTGGTGACGGAGCCCTTCGAATGACCAACCAAAGCAGCGATGGTGACCTCCGTGAAACCAAGATCATTTGCGATGCTGGCGAAGCTATGTCGCAGGACATGAGGCGTGATGTCGGCGAGCGGCGTATCGTCGAATATCTGCTCCCAATGGTTCGGCAAGCTTCCGAAAGCGTTATCACCTCCTTGTCCCGGGAAGACGTAGGTGCCTGCTCTCACTTTCCGGCGCTTCTCAAGATATTCCACGGCGGGCAGGCCGATTGGGCGGATCGACCTTCCCTCTTTGCTGTCCGTCAGTCGCAAGCAGCTTGAATCGGTATCAGCTTCTGCCCAAGTCAGAGTGACCATTTCGGTTCGGCGGCAGCCGGTCAGCGCAAGCTGGCGGATCAATTCGACCGAAACCTCATATTTCTCGTTTTCGGCCGCTTTAGCGAGCAACTGGCCAAGCACGCGATATTCGGCCTCGCTGAGCCTCCGAGCGCGGACGCTGTCCTTCGGTCGCCGCACACCGTGGGCAGGGTTCACTTCGATAATGCCAGCATCCACGGCGTAGGTGAGAATTCCGCCGAACAGGCCGATCGTACGGGTAGCCGTCCCTGCTCCGCCCTTGACGATCGATTTTCCTCGCAGCTTCTTCGTCTTGGCAACGAGGCGCGTCTTGCCCGCCATGATGTCCTTCATGGCCTTGTTGACTTCGGCCTTGGTCAGATCCTTCACCCGTCGGGAACCGAGCAAGGGGACGATGTGCCGGTGGATTCGGCCAATGTCCGAGGCGATCGTGCCTGGCTTCTTGGGGCGCCCGCCTTTTCCGAGAATGAGGCCGGCGTTCAGGTCGGCGAGGTAGAGGTCGCACAGCTCTTTGACCGTGATCGCCCTATTGTCGAGCTGCTTCTCTTCTGCAGGGTCTTCGCCTTTAGCGATACGTCCCAGTTGCACCTTCGCTTCCTGGCGGGCCCGCTCGGGAGTCCAGACGCCGTGCAGGCCAATCGTAAAGCGTCTCGATCGCTTACCGAGCCGATACTGAATGACGTAGCTGCGCTTGCCGGAGGCGAACACTCTGAGGCCGAAACCGGGCAGCTCGTCGTCCCAAATGACGTAATCTTTTTCGCGACTGTCTGCGGCGTCGACGACCCGTTTAGTGAGCTTAGGCATGGGCTTCCTCCGACCCTACCGTTTCCTCTCGCGTAAGCACCACGTAAGCACGCGGGCGAAAACTGTGGCGGGGAGAAGAGTAGCTTCGGCGGAGAAGGAATTCAAATTGTTTAGCGTTTACAGAGAGATAGGCGGGCATTGGCGGCTCCTTGCGCTTTTTGGCGGAGCTAGCCATATTCCCTCCGAAGGCAGAGGTCACAGGTTCGAATCCTGTCGGGTGCACCACTTCCGTACAGATCTGCGAACATCGAAGCGCCAGCGGCTTTGCTTTCTGCACGGCTCGCCGTCCCGAACATCACCTGCTCGAGTATCGCCGCCTCGCCGACGATGCGGATCGTCGCGTCGTTCGCCTCGACCTGCTCAGAGAGGGCGCGCGGGTACGCCTCGGAGAGCAAGACGTCACCGGTGGGGTGTTCTCGCGCATGGCCCGGCCGATCGGATCGGGGTTCCGTGACGGGATTCATCGCTGATCCTGAGGTACCTGGGCCGGATAGACGATTCTTCCGTCTCCCGTCTTCTCCGCTCCCGGCGTGGGGGTGGCGGGGTCGATGCGGCCGGGGGCCATCAGGTGATCGACAGAGTGTCCGTTGAGCAGGAGATAGTCCGTGATGATCCGGCGGTGGCAGCGCCACCAGACCGCCTCCGAGCACATCATGGCGATCCGCTGATCACGACCACGGCTCACAAGGTCCTCGAACGCAGACGCGAATGCTTCGCCGAGGGCGTAGTCCGCGTAATTGTGGAAGCTCTGGAGGCGCCACATGGCATTGCAGCATTTATCGACGCCGGATTGTTTGCGACGTCGACCGCCAAGGTCGGGCGCGTGCAGATAGCCGATCTGAACCCGTCCGAGCTCATCCGCGAAGTTGTCGATATTGTAGACCGGATTGCTGCGGGAGCGTGGGAAGGAGCGAACGTCCACGAGGAGGCCGATCCGGGCCTCCCGCAGCATCCGGATGGTCTCCTCGAGCTTGCGGTTCGAATGACCGATGGTCGTGAACTGCGCGACCATCAATCCACCTTCGTCAGCGCACTCTCCCTATGCGCCGCGATGTGGTCGGTCTTGTCGCTCTCGATCTCGTATTGGGCGTCATCTTTCGACGCACGGCGACGGTGGCCCTTGTAGTCGAAATCGGCATGGTGAACCCTGAGGATCCTCCCGGTCACATGACCGGCTTCGGAATTCCAGCTGACATGGTCGCCTTCGGAAAACTTCGCCATCTCGTCCTCCTTCTGCAGCGAAATTCCTCCTGTTCCGCATTGTTCCGATCGGCTGGCGAACCGCGCGGGGATCCCGGATCCGGCGCGATGGTCCGCGCAGAGCGGCGGCGGTGGCGATCAACATTGCGGTGCCAGTCGTCTCGACGCGGCTGGCCTCGTCGCTGTCGCAGACTCATATAACCTCCGACGCAACGCGGAGATGACCATGGCAGAACACGAAGTCGAGCAGACGCGGAACGACACGCTGATCGCCGAGAACGGCGAGCGCGCGATCTACAGATTCGAGATCAGGAAGCCCGACGGCATCTGGACGCCCATGTTTTGGGGGCAGGATACCATTCATGACGTTCAGGCCGGCGAAGTGGCTGCCCCGGCGCATCCGACCTTCCCGACCGAAGAGCAGGCGCGGGAGTGGCTCTGACGGCTCGCACGGACTGACGCGGCAGTCGTCCGCAGCATTTGCCTCATTTCGAGTGGGGCGGCCCGGCAGTTCCGCGTTCGCAGGCTGGGTCTGATCGGCGTGTCACTCACGGAGGCGGATCAGCCCGCCTCGCTTTCTCTCCATGCGAGCAGATGCGGTTGGGCGACGGCCTGAATCATCTCAGCACCGCGACCTGACGCAGGCGGTCGGCGGCGAAGTCGACGAAGGCGCGGACCTTTGCGGCGGCCCGGCGGCCCTCGACGTGGACGAGATGGATCGGCAGCGGTTCGGGCTCGTGATCGGCGAGCACCGTCTGCAGGGTTCCGCCCTCCAGATCGGGCCCGATCTGGTAGGACAGCACCCGGCACAGGCCCCAGCCGCTGCGCACGATGGCGATCGAGGCGGCCACGCTGCTGACCGTCAGGCGCGGCTCCACCCTGACGATCCGGGTTCCGTTCGGGCCGAACCGCCACGCCCGGGCCGGACCATCGGGCATGGTCGCGACGAGGCGGTGGCGCGCCAGATCGGCCGGGTCCTGCGGAATTCCGTGCTCGGCAAAATAGGCCGGCGCCCCGCAGACCACCCGGCGGACCTGGCCGATCCGCACCGCGGCGAGATCGGAGGACGCCAGGGGACCGATCCGCAGGGCGACATCGATCCCTTCCTCGACCAGATTCACGACCCGGTCGAGCATCAGCACCTCGGCGCTCATCCCCGGAAAGGCGTCCAGGAACCCGGTCAGCAACGGCGCGATGTAGATCCGCCCGAACTCCTGCGGACAGGTGATGCGAAGTTGCCCGACCGGCTTGCCGGCTGCGCCGGACGCAGCCTCGTCGGCGGCCTGCAGATGGGCGAGGATTTCCCGCACCTCCCCCAGATATCGCCGCCCCACATCCGTCAGCCGAACCTTGCGCGTCGTGCGGGTGAACAGCCGGGCGCCGAGCCTCGTCTCTAGGGCGTTGACGCCCCGCGTGGCCGACGGGCTGCTCAGGCCCAGGGTCCGGGCACCACCGGCAAAGCTCTCCGCCTCGGCGACGGCAACGAACATCCGGAGAGACTGCAGCCGATCCACCCCGGGCTCCATTGCTTCGAGAACTGCAACAGTGCGCTGCAGACTTCGCCTATTCTTGCGGAAGACGAGCATCGCTAGCTTGTCGGCGAGACGCAAGCCACGCCCTTCCGAAGGAACGCGATCCATGCGCCAGGACAGCTCTTCCGCCACCCGACCGGTGACCCTCTATCGCAACCCGAAATCCGGCCATTGCCACAGGGTGGAGCTGATGCTCCGCTTCCTCGGGCGGCCCTATGTGACGGTCGACCTCGACATGGCCAATGGCGCCCACAAGCAGCCGGATTTCCTGGCGCTCAGCCCGCTCGGACAGGTGCCGGCGATCGAGGACAATGGCGTCACGCTGGCGGATTCGAACGCCATCATCACCTATCTCGCCTTGCGCTACGGCGACGGCCCGGCGTGGGGCGGCCGTACGCCGGTCGAGGCGGCGGAGGTTCAGCGCTGGCTGTCCATTGCCGCCGGCGAGATCGCCTCCGGCCCCTGCGCGGCGCGATTGGTGACCCTCTTCGGCGCCAGGCTCGACCACGATTTGGCGAAAGCGCGGGCGCATGCGCTCTTCGCCGTGATGGAAAACCATCTCGACGGCCGCGACTGGCTGGCCGCCGATCGCCCGACCCTCGCCGACGTGGCGGGCTACAGCTACATCGCCCATGCGCCGGAGGGCGGCGTCAGCCTCGCGCCCTACCCCCAGATTCGCGCCTGGCTCGCCCGGATCGAGGCGCTCCCGGACTTCATCGGCATGGCCCGGTCGCCGGCGCTCGCCTGACACCGACAGGCAGGCCGCCCGTACACGATCCGCTGCAAACCCCAGGAGGAGCCCGATGGCGTTCCCCACCTTCCACGCAGGCGAACTGGAAGCGCAGCGCCGGGCCGGCGTCGGTGACGTCGCGGCCGCGGCCGCTGGCTTCATCCGCGACCGGATGCCCGAGCAGCATCGGGCCTTCTTCGCCTCGCTGCCGTTCCTTGTCATTGCGGGCGGCGACGAAACCGGCCAGCCCTGGGTGTCGATCATGGAGGGGCCGGAAGGCTTTGCCACCTCGCCGAACCCGCGCCAGTTGCGGCTGGCGGCCACCCTCGACCGGGCGGACCCGCTGGCCGCCACCCTCGCCTCCGGCAGCGAGATCGGCATGCTCGGCATCGCGCTGGCCAGTCGCCGGCGCAACCGCCTGAACGGGTTCATCCACCCCGACGGGACGGGCTATGTCGTCGAGGTCCACCAGAGCTTCGGCAATTGCCCGCAATATATCCACGCGCGGGAATGGCACCGGGTCGACGCCCGCCAGGCCCCTCCCGCCCGACACTTCGACCGGCTGCAGCCATCCCACGCGGCCTGGATCGCGGCGGCGGATACGCTCTTCATCGGCTCGGGCGTCGGGGCCGACAAACGCCGCACGGCAGGCGGCTTCGATGCCTCGCATCGCGGCGGCGAGCCGGGTTTCGTGCAGGTCGCGACGGACGGCTCCCTGCAGATCCCGGACTATCCGGGCAACAATTTCTTCAACACGATCGGCAATCTCATCCGCGATCCGCGGGTCGGGCTGCTGTTCGTGGCCTTCGAGACCGGCAGCCTTTTGCATATCGCCGGGCGGGCGCAGATCGAGTGGGATGCGGCCGGCAGCGACGATCCGCAGGCGCAGCGCATGATCCGCGTCGCGATCGATCGCGTGGTGGAGCGTCAAGGTGCCCTGTCGCTGCGCTGGCGCCGGGACGGCGTCGAGACGCTGGGAATGACGGTGATCGACAGGGTCGTCGAAAGCGATGCCATCACCTCGTTTCATCTCGCCCCGAGGGACGGCGGGCCGCGGGCGCCGTTCCAGCCGGGCATGCATCTGCCGGTCGCACTGAGGGTTCCCGGACAGGCGGGCCCGGTGCGGCGCAGCTATTCGCTGTCCGGCAGCCCAGCGGCCGATCATCACCGCATCAGCGTCAAGCGGGAGGACCGGGGGATCGCCTCGCGCTTCCTCCACGATCAGGTCGCTGTGGGCGACACGATCATGACGGGGCCGCCGGCGGGTGCCTTCCAGGCTCCGCCCGGCAACAGCCCGCTGGTGCTGGTCAGCGCCGGGGTCGGTGTGACGCCGATGCTCTCGATGCTGCATGCCGCCGTGGAACGCCGATCGGGCCGGCCGATCCGGTTCGTCCACGGCGCCCGAAACCGGCGCAGCCACGCCTTTGCTGCCGAAATCGACGCGCTGGCCGCGACGAGCGCGCCCATCGAGCGGCTTGTCTATTACAGCGCCCCGGAGGCCGCGGACGCGCCGGGCGTTCACTTCGACAAAGCGGGGCGGATCACGGCCGCGGACCTCATCGCCCTCCATGCAGGTGCGGATGCCGACTACATGCTCTGCGGTCCCGAGCGCTTTCTCGCGGACATTCATGCGGGCCTCGAAGCCGGCGGCGTCGATCCCGGCCGAATCCACTTCGAGACCTTCGGTCCCGGCGGATGAGACGCGGATCGGACAGCCGTATCCGCGCCGTTCTACCCCAGTGCGTCAATGACGCCTTGGGTCGTCGTCACTGTAGCGACGTTCTGCATGGCGTAGTTGATCGAGGCCTGGTGCCAGTCGGCATTCATGGTCGAACAGGCATCCTGCGGCACGATCATGTGGAAGCCCTTGTCTGCCCCGGTGCGGGCGGTGTGCTCGACGCTCATGTTGGTCCAGGCGCCGCAATTGATGATCGTGTCGCGGCCGCCATGGCGCAGATAGGCTTCCAGCCGCGACGTCTCCCAGGCGCTCATGCTCATCTTCTCGACCACCAGATCACCGGCCTGCGGGGCGAGACCATCGACCGGCGCTGCGCCCCAGGTGCCGCGCACCAGGGCATTCTCGCGCTTCAGACCCTTCATCAGTTCGGCATGCTGCGCGAGATAGGGCGCGCCCGGCTCGATCAGCATCCAGACATGCAGCACCATGATGCCGCGCCGGCGCGCCACCTCGGCCAGCCGCGCGGCGTTGGCGACGGCGTTCTGGGCACGGGCATGGTCGGGCGCGCCGGAAGCCGCGAAGGCGCCGCCGTCGATGATCACGTCGTTCTGCAGGTCCTGCAGGATCAGGGCGGTACGCGCCGGGTCGATCCGGGCATCGAGCCGCGGACGAAGGTTCAGCGCCGGAGCAGCCACCCGCGCGGACGACGGCGCGGGGGATGGTGTCGGGGCCGGCGTGGCACGCCGCGGCGTGGTGCGCGGATACATGAAGGGTTCATCGCGGCCACGGGTCAGGGTCTGGACCGAATAAAGCGACGAGGTCGCGCACAGGAACAGCGTCGACCAATCGTCGCCGCCCCAGTGCAGGTTCGCGACCATCTCGGGGCAGTTGATCTTGCCGATCAGTTCGCCATGGAACGAGTAGACCCAGACGCCGCCGGGGGCGGTGACGTAGATGTTGCCGTCCTTGTCCGCCTTCATCCCGTCGGGCAGGCCGGGCTTCAGCCGGTCCTGGATGCCGCCGGCGAAGAGCCGGCCATTCTCCAGCCCCTTCGCCGTCACGTCGAACAGGCGGATATTGGCCTGCTCGGTGTCGTTCACCCACATCCAGCGCTGGCAGGGCGAAAAGGTGAGGCCGTTGGGCTGGCTGAACAGATAGCGGTCCACGACCAGTTCGGGCTCGTCCCCCGGAACATGTCCTGGCGCGAGGCGATAGACGCCCTGAAAGCCGAGCTGCAGCGGGCGCGGCACGCCGAAATGCTCCCGGCGGCCATAGGTCGGGTCGGTGAACCAGATCGCGCCGTCATTGCCGACGACGATGTCGTTGGGGCTGTTCAGCTCGCGCCCCTGATAATGC
The DNA here is from genome assembly GCF_000421645.1 of Aurantimonas coralicida DSM 14790. GTDB lineage: Bacteria > Pseudomonadota > Alphaproteobacteria > Rhizobiales > Rhizobiaceae > Aurantimonas > Aurantimonas coralicida. The sequence goes on from NZ_ATXK01000005.1 coordinate 196,229, forward strand.
GAGCAGAGGACGGTGCGGGTCCCGTCGGGCGCGATGCGCGCGACGGAAGAGGTGGAATGCTCGCAGACCAGAAGGTTCAGCTCGGCGTCGTAGGTCATCCCGTTGGCCTTGTTGGTCGGCTTCTGGATAACGGCAACGCCCTGCCCCGGCGTCCACTGGCGGCGGGTATCGGCGGGCATGTCGGAGAAGATGAGGTTGCCGTTCACCGGATGCCACAGCGGCCCCTCGGTGAAGGTGAAGCCGGTCCCCAGCAGGCGGACGGGGGCGTGTTCCTCGACGATGTCGCGGAAGAAGCCGTCCGAGATCGCTTCATGTGCCATGGCCTTGCCCCTCTCGTCGCGAATGAATGCCGCTCTCGGCACCGGCCGGTCGCGCCGGACCGGCGGCGCGGTTCATGCCCCTGCACTCCGGTGAGCCGGCAAAGTCAGACCGGGAACCAGGGACGGTTCGGCAGGGTCTCGGTCATCGGGCCGGGCACCGTCATGCCGAGCCGCCCGACCACCTTCTGGCGCTCGATCTTCGCCGGCCGGTCGTGGATGGGCAGCAGGAAGGTGTAGTTGTTCAGCAGCTTCTTGATCGCGCCCTTCTCGGCCCGCTTCGATTCGGAATGGTTGCCGGTGACGCGCGGCTCCATCCAGTTGTTGGTGTGGACGTGGTTCACGATCTGGTCGTTGAAGTCGTAGATGACGTCGCCGCAGATGCAGGCGAGGCCCTCGGCGGTCTCGACGATGACGTTCATCGAGCCTTCCGTATGGGCCCCCGCCGGCTCGCACCAGACGCCCGGGATGATCTCCTCGGCTCCGGTGATGTCGAGGTCGAGGAAGCGCATCGCCTCGGGTTCGTAGATGCGGTCGACCAGATGCTTGATGTCGGGCTTGGGATATTGCGGGAACATGATCCCCGACACCGAGAACTCCATCTCGCGCCGGTTGATGACCACGGTCGTGTTCATCGGGAACAGATCGTCCTTGCCGGCATGGTCGATATGCAGATGGGTGTGCAGCACGTAGCGGATGTCGCCGAGCTTCAGACCGTGCCGGGCGAGCTGGTTCTCGATCATGTTCTCGTGGAACTGGAGGCCGCGCATGCCGAGGCTCTCCATGATGGCGTTGTCGCGGTAGCCGGTGTCCACCACGATCGGATATTCGCCGCCGGTGATGAGAAAGCCGTAGACCGGCACCCGGCGGGTGCGGCCGCATTCGTGCCCGAGGACGAGGAAGCTCGTCTCCAGCTCGATGTCGCCATAGTCGAGGATGTGGATCTGCAAGGCCATGATGGTCTCCCCCCTTGTGTCGTCTACAGCCGGTAGATGCGGGCTGCGGTGTCGTTGAAGATCGCGGATTGCTTCTTCGCGGACAGGGACTTCGCCCCGGCGCGAAAGGCGTTGAACAGCTCGGTGTAGGAGGTCCAGAGCTTCTCGATGGGGAAGTTCGACCCGTACATGCAGCGCTCGGCGCCGAAGAGCTTTTCGGTCGCGAGGATCATCTCCTCGATGAAGGCCGGATCGTTGCGATGAATGAAGGTGCCGAAGGCGCTGAGCTTGGTGACGACGTTCGGGCAGTCGGCCAGCCGTTTCATGCCGTCGCGCCAGGCCGCGTCGCCCGCCTCCGACCGGTCCTCCTTCATGCCGGCGTGCTGCAGGATGAAGGTCACCTCGGGACAGGCCCGGGCGAGCTCGGCGGCGCCTTCCATCTGGCCCGCAAACACCTGCAGGTCGAAGCTCCAGCCATAGTCGGCGAGCCGGGCGACGTTCTTCTGCACGGTCTCGTCGCGGGCCAGATCGGGGGTCCTGGCGAAGCGGTAGAGCGGGTTCTCGTGCCAGTGGAGCTGCTGGCGGATGCCGCGCATCCGGTCGTGGCGCTTGAGCTTGTCGAGCTGGGCGGTCACGTCGCGTTCGGTGAAGTCCGCATAGCCGACGATGCCGGCGATGGTGCCGTGCTCCTCGGCGATTTCCTGCACCCAGGCGACCTCGTCGGCGGCCCAGTTCGGGGCCCAGTTGGCCTGCACATAGACCGATTTCGCAATGCCCGTGCCGGCGAGGTCGGCCTGGTATTCGCGGATCGAATAGTCGCGCATGATCGCGCGGTAGGGTCCGAAGATGCGCGGCTGTTCCGGGCCGATCAGCCAGGGCAGGTCCACCTGGCGCCAGATGTGATGATGCGCGTCGATCATTTTCGTCTCGCATATTCGAGGAAGTGATCGGCCACCCGGCCGGGCGAGGCGCCGTCGCCGAGATGATCGAGGACGGGTAGGATCATCTGCAGCCCCGCGGTGCGCGGGGCGTAGTGCGGATCGGCGGCCAGCGGCGACAGCCAGTCGACCCGCCAGGCGATGCGGGAGAGGCGGTTGACTGCGTCGACCATGGCCGCCGGCGAGCCGCGCTCGAGCCCGTCCGACACCACGGTCACCGCCGCGCCGCGCGCGAAGCCGGCGTAGCGCGGCACCGCGAGAAAGGCCTGCAGCGCTTCGCCGATCCGCGTGCCGCCATCGAAATCGGCAACGGCCGCAGCGGCGCGGGGCAGCGCCTGTTCGGCGTCGGCCGGCTTCAGGGCCGCGGTGATCCGGGTGAGGCGGGTGCCCAGCGTGAACACTTCCGCCCGGTCGGCGGCCTGCACCAGCGCATGGCCGAGGCGGATCATGCCCTCGCTCTGCGCCTTCATCGAGCCGGAGACGTCGATCAGCAGCAGAACCCGGCGCTGGCGCAACTTGCGGCGCGTCTCGTGCAGGCGCAGCACCTCGCCGTCGCGGCGGGCGGCCTCGCGCAGGGTCCGGCGCAGATCCATCCGGTCACCGTGCCGGGTTGCGCGCCGGCGATAGGACAGGCGGCGCGGCAGCGCGGCCGGCGCCTGCCGCAGGAGCCGCGCTGCGGCCGCGTCGTCGCGGCTGGCGATGCTGCGCGACGTCAGGCGCTCGGCCTCGGTCGCATCCGCCCCCGCCTCGCTCTCCTCGTCCCCGGCTTCGATGTCCTGCGTTCCGCCGGTCGGCTCGTGGGCTTCCGATTCCTCGTCCTCGGTCTCCGTCGGGGCCCGGATGACCTGATCGAGAAACACGGCGCGGAAGATCGCGTCGTATTCGGCCACGCGTTCGGGCGGCACGGAAAACAGCGCCCGCCCGGCGCGCCAGATGTCGGTCATGTCCCGCGGGCCGAGAACGCCAACCGCCGCGATGAAGTCCACGGTCTGGTCGGGCGACACCGCAAAACCGGCCTGCCGCAGGGACGGCGCGAAGCGCAGGAACGGATCGAGCGCGCGCGGGGTCATGCCGCCTCGCCCGGCAGGATCGCCGCCAGCCGGTCCCGCACGTAGGAGAGGTCGTCATGGTCCTTCAGCGCCACCCCGATCGCGCGCGCGAAGGCGTCGGGCCAGCGAGCGCCCTGCGAATTCAGAAGCGTCGCGGCCTCGGCCCATTCGACGGTTTCGGCGACACCTGGCGGCTTGGCCAGCGGCTCCTGTCGCAAGAGGCCCACCGAGGCCACCACGGCCCGGGCCGTCGCTTCGGCGACGCGCGAGGCGCGGGTCATGACGATCCGGGCTTCGAGCTCCGGCGAGGGATAGTCGATCCAGTGATAGACGCAGCGGCGCCGCAGCGCCTCGTGCAGGTCGCGGGTGCGGTTCGACGTCAACGCCACGACCGGCGGCTGCGCCGCGCGCACCGTGCCGGTCTCGGGGATCGAGATCGTGAAGTCGGAGAGGAACTCCAGGAGGAACGCCTCGAACTCGTGATCCGCCCGGTCGATCTCGTCGATCAGCAGCAGCGTGCCGGTGGGATTGCGCAGCGCCGCCAGCAGCGGCCGTTCGAGCAGGTAATCTTCGGAATAGAGATTGACGTAGTCCTGACCCGCCTGCCGGATGGCCAGCATCTGCCTTGGATAGTTCCATTCGTAGAGCGCCGAGGCCGCGTCGATGCCCTCGTAGCATTGCAGCCGGATGACGCTGCGGCCGAGGACGCCGCCGAGCGCCTTGGCGGCCTCGGTCTTGCCGACCCCCGGCGCGCCTTCCAGAAGCAGCGGCTTGCCGAGCGCCAGCGCCAGATAGGCGGCCGTCGCCAGCGCGTCGTCGGCGATGTACTGGGCGCCGTCGAGCGCCGTCTGCAGCTCCGCGGGAGACGAGATGCCGGCTATGGTCGCCCGGGTCACCATCAGGCGGCGCGTCCTTTCGAGCGGGCCGGCGGCCGGGCGCCGCCCATCTCGCGCAGGCCGCGCAGGATCTTCTCCGGCGTGATCGGCAGCGTGTCGCAGCGCAGGCCGATCGCGTCGTAGATGGCATTGGCGATGCCCGGCAGCACGGGGTTGGCGCACATTTCGCCCGGCCCCTTGCCGCCGAAGGGCGCATCCTCGGCCGGGCGTTCCAGGACGGCGATGTGGTGCGGCACGACCTGGGCCGGCCCCGGCATCAGATAGTGGTTGAAGTCCGTCGCCCCGTGCCGGCGATCGGGATAATAGGGCTCGGTGGTCTCGTAGAGCGTGTGGCTGACGCCCATCCACGCCCCGCCGATCAGCTGCTGCTCGACCAGTTTCGGATTGAGCGCCCGCCCCACCTCATAGGCGGAGTTGATCTCCTTCACCTCGACCTCGCCGGTCTCGTCGTCCACCTCCAGGTCGATGATGAGGGCCGCATGGGCGAAACAGGTCACCGGCGTCATCTCACCGGTCTCGGGGTCGGCGCTCGACGGCGGAATCAGGAAGATGCCGCGTCCTGACAGGGTGCGGCCCTGCTTGAACTGCGCGGCGATGGCCGTTTCGGCGACGGTGATCGCGCGGCCCGGCGCGCCCTTGACGTGGATGTTGCCCTTGCCGTCGGTCGTCAGGTCGCCGGCATCGACCTCCATCTCCTCGGCCGCCGCCTCCAGCATCTGCCGGCGCGCCTCGGCGCTCGCCCGGATCACCGCATTGCCGACCCGGTGCGTACCGCGCGAGGCGAAGGAGCCCATGTCGTGCGGGCCGGTGTCACTGTCGGCGGTGTCGACATAGACGTCCTCGATCGGCACGCCGAGGGTTTCGGCGGCGATCTGGCGCGACACGGATTTCATTCCCTGGCCGAGATCGATGGCGGACAGCGCCACCATGAACTTGCCGTCGGGCGTCGAATGAACCAGCGCCTGCGACGGGTCGCCGCCGAGATTCATGCCGATCGGATAATTGATGCAGGCAAAGCCCCTGCCCTTGTGAATGGTCATGTCATCGCCTCCGCGTGCCGGACAGGAAGGGCGAACTGCCGGGACGGCGCGTACCGCGGGAGAACGGCTTGTCGGGCCGATAGGGCTCGGGTTCGGTCGGTGCCGGCCGCTGGTAATGCGCATCGTGCGGCGCCCCGGTTGTCGAGGCGGGCGGCGAGCCCGGCGCCGGCTGCGTGCCGTAGGATGGTGACGCGGGCGGCGGAGCAGATCGCGCGGCCGGGGACGGCGCGGCTGGGGGCGGTGTCGGCCGGGGCGGCACGATACCGCCGCCGGTCTGGGACGCCGGCCGATAGGGCGCGGAAGGCTGTGCGGCGCCGGAGGCCGGGCCCATTGCGGCAGGCGGCGTCTCGCTACCCATCCGGTGGCCGATGCGGTCCGCCTCGATCTGCATGTCGGGGTTCTGCGGCGGCGCCGCGACGATGGTCGCGCCATGCTGGCCGGCCGGCACCCGGCCGCGGCCGTTTTTCGAAGGGGCGGTCGAGGCCGTGCGCCCGGCCCGGCGCTCGCCGATCCGGCCCTCGTCGTCGGTCACCGTCTCGGGGATCGCCACCCGCTCCGGCGTGCCGCCGCCCGTCAGCGACGATTGCGCCATCGCCTCCCCGGACAGCGGCCATTGCGCCTTGCCCGCCGCCACCTGGCAGCATTCGATCAGCGCGGTGTTCTTGGCCTTGCGCCGATGCGCCTTCATGTCGCCGTCGCGATAGGCGTTGAGGATGCGCAGCTCGATCGGGTCCATGCCGACGGCCTCGGCGACACGGTCCATCTGGCATTCGATGGCAAAATCCACCGCCGTGATGCCGAAGCCCCGCATCGCCGTCGCCGGGGTGCGATTGGTGACGCAGCAATAGACGTTGGACGCCACATTGGGGATGAAATAGGGGCCCGGCAGATGGCCGGTGCCCTTGACGATGGCGTAGGAGGACAGGCGCGTATAGGCGCCGCTGTCGAAGAAGCCGGTGAATTCGCGCGCGACGATGCGCCCGTCGGCCATCACGCCGTCCTTGAGCCGCCAGCGCTCGGCGCCGCGCGGCGCGCCGACCTGCATCTCCTCTTCCCGGTCCCAGGCAAAGCGCACCGGCCGCCCGGTCAGGATCGCGCCGAGAACGGCGGTCGGCTCGACGATGCTGTCGACCTTGCCGCCAAAGCCGCCGCCGGCCGTGCCGCCGATGAAATGCAGCCGCGAGGACGGGATGTCGAGGAGCTTGGCCGTGGTGCCGAGCGAGAAGAACAGCGCCTGCGTGTTGGTGTAGCAGACATAGCGGTCGTTCTGCTCGGGCGCCGCGATGGCCCCGCAGGTCTCGATCGGCGCCTGCTCGATCGGCGACATCTGGTACTCGGCCTCGACGATATGGTCGGCGCGGGCGAAGGCCGCGTTCACGTCGCCGAAGCGCAGCTTCTGGTGATCGTAGCGCTCGTGATAGTCGAAGCTGTTGTTGGGATAGACTTCGTTGACTACCGGCGCGCCGGGCTTCAGCGCCTCCTCGGGGTCGAGGACATGGGGCAGCACCTCGTAGTCCACCCGCACCTGCGCCACCGCCTCGCGCGCCAGGCGTTCGGTGTCGGCGATCACCCAGGCCACCGTCTCGCCCTTGTAGCGAACCTTGTCATGGGCGCAGAGGGGCTCGTCGTCCTTGCCGAAATTGATCAGCGACAGCAGCGCGTTGAGGTTGTTCGGCACATCCCTGGCGGTCGCCACCCGGCGCACGCCCGGCATCCGCTCGGCCTCGCGCGTGTCGATCGAGCGGATGCGCGCATGGTGGTGGGGCGAACGGACGGCGCGCATGTGCAACAGGCCGTCGAACAGATGGTCGTCGTAATAGGGCGTGCGCCCGGTGACATGGCCGAGAATGTCCTGCCGGATGGTCGGCTGGCCGATCTCCTTCAGCGTGTCGTCGCGTTCGTCGGCGAACAGGTCCTTGCGGAACTCGATGCTGGTCATGCCGCGCCCCTCATCCGCTGGCTCGCCCTCATGACCGCGTCGATGATGGGTTCGTAGCCGGTGCAGCGGCACAGATTGCCGGAGATCGCCTCGGCCACCTCGTCGCGGCTGGGGCTGGGCTGCCGGTCGAGCAGCGCCTTGGCGGCCATCAGCATGCCGCTGGTGCAGAAGCCGCACTGGGCAGCGAACTCTTCCATGAAGGCCGTCTGGAGCGGGTGGAGCTGCGGCCCGCCGGCCAGCCCGCCGGTCGTGTCGATGCGTCGCCCCTCGACGGTTTCGGCCAGTGTCAGGCAGGCCAGATGCGGCTGGCCGTCGATCAGCACGGTGCAGGCGCCGCAGGTGCCCTGGGCGCAGCCCTGCTTGGGCGACAGATCGCCGGCGCCGCGCCGCAGGACGTCGATCAGGTTGGCGCCTTCGTCGACAAACAGCGCGGTCTCGGCGTCGTTCAACGTGAATCGGACGGGTGTCTTGGCCATCAGCGCGCCTCCCTCAGCAACAGGCGCCGCAGATGCACCGGGGCGACCTCGCGCCGGTACCATTCGCTCGCCAGGGCGTCGTCGGCGGGGGCCAGCCCGTCGAGGCAGGCGGCGAGCGCGCCCTCGATGCCGGCCGGGTCCAGTGTGCGGTCCCGCAACGCGCGTTCCGCCGCCTTGGCGCGCAGCGGGGTCGGCCCCATGCCGCCGAAGGCGATCCGCGCGTCGGTGATGCGACTGCCGCCCTGCAGCCAGGCGGCGATGGACAGCATCGACACGCCCTTCGGCTTGACCCGGCTGATCTTGGCCCAGCGGAATTCCGAGGCCGTGGCGCGCGGCAGGATGACCGCCGTCACCAGTCCGCGCTGGCGGTCGCGGCCGGCAAGGAAGGTTTCCATCGGCTCGGTGGCACCACCGGCCATCTCGACCCGCGCATCCAGCGCCAGCAGCGCGGTGGCCAGGTCGCCATAGGGATGCGCCGCGAAGAGATTGCCACCGACCGTCGCCATGTTGCGGACGGCCGGCCCGCCGATCATCCGGGCTACCGGATGCAGGATCTCGGCGTCGCGCGCGGCGAGAAGATCGGCCATGGTCGCGCCGGCGCCGATCCTCAGGCCGGTGCCGTCGGAGCGGATCTCGCGGGGCATGGTGCGGGCCCGCACGATCCGGTCGAAGGACGGATCGGCGTAATTCACGCCGCGCATCACCAGCGTGCCGCCGGCCAGGAAGCGGGTGCGATCGCCCATCTGCCGGGCCGCCTCTTCAAGTGTCGCGCAGGTCTGAACGCTCAGCATGTCAGGCCCCCAGCTCGGTTCGGATCGCCTCGAAGCCGGCGACATAGATGCCGTCGCCGACCGCGGCCCCCAACTCGGCCTCCCGGCCCTTCGGCGTGTCGAAGCGGCTTTCCCAGTGCCAGAAGGTGGCGTCGCCATCGGTGACCGGGGACAGCCTTATGTGGGCGACGTAGTTGAGCAGCGGGATCGGCGTATCGAGCAGGCAGTAGGTCATCGACATCTCGGCATCCGACAGGGTCAGCAATTGCTCGCGCAGCTCCTCGCCGGTCTCGAGCCGGAAGCGGCGCACGGCCCCCACCTGGTCGGTCACGCGGCCGCGCTCGACCTGGCTGGTGGCGACCGCCGGGTGCCAGCGGTCGTGGCCGTTGAAATCGCGCACGATCTCCCAGACCGCCTCGACCGGCGCCTCCAGAACGGTGCTGCGAACGACGTGAACCATGAGCGCCGCCTAGCCCCCGAAATGCCGCTTGAGCGCGTCGAAACCGCCCTGGAACACGTTGCGGCCGGTGCCGGTGACGAGATCGCTCTCGTCCTTGGGATCGCAGCTGAATTCGGCCGACCATTCGGCGAAGCAGTGCCCCGTGTCGGTGACCGGCGTCAGGCGCAGCGTCGCCATGTAGTCGGACCAGGGCTGCGGGCCGTCGAGCATGACGTAGGTGACGAACAGGTCGTAATCCGACATGCCGACGAGCTGCTCCCTGATGTTGTCGCCGCTCTGCAGGTGGAAGCTGCGGATGCAGCCGATCTTGTCGGAGGGCAGGGCGTCCTCGATGCGGCTGTCGCGAATGCGCGGATGCCATTTCGGCAGCGCGTTGAAGTCGCGGATCCGCTCCCAGACGCGGGACGCCTCGGCCGGAATGACCGAGCTGACATAGACCCTTGCCATGTCAGCGGCCCTCCTTCTTGTCGGCGGCGACCTTCGGCGCCTTGGCCCGCGCCGCTTCCGACGCCGCGCGGGTCATGTCGGAGGCGTTGCGGAAGATGTCGGACTTGGCGATGTTCGCCCCGTCGATGCCGATGTCGGAGAGGAGGCTGTCGACGAAGGGCGCCTGGACGCGGTAGCGCAGGGCCGAGTTCATCACCTCGTCCGTCGGGCTTGGACCCTGCCCGCCGCCACCACCGCTGGCGCCATTGCCGCTGCCGCCGCCATTCGCCCAGTCGAGGCCCTGTGTCCCCGACCCGCCGAGCTGCATGATGCGGATGTCGTTGATCTTCTCCAGCGGCTTGACGCTGGCCGCCACGATGCCCTCCACATGCTCCAGCATCTTGCGTTTGAACAGGCTGGCGCGGGCGCCGTCGGTCAGGACGTTCTCGGCCTCGTTGATCAGCTTCTGCGCCTCGGCCTCGACCGCGGCACGGATCTTCTCGGCCTCGGCGCCGATCCGCTTGCGCTCGGCTTCCAGCTCGGCGCCGGTCACGCCGACCGTCTTGGCGCGTCGTGCCACCTCGCTTTCGGCCGTGGTCTTGACCTTCTCGCTGGCCTCGACGGCACGGGCGCGGGCGTTCTCGGCCTCGACCGCGGCGGCGCTTTCATCCAGCGACTTGCGATAGAGCGCGATGGTCTTTTCCATCGTCGCTTCCTCGACAGCCCGTTCGCGGGCGATCTCCAGCTTGCGACGCTCGGCCTGATGGCCGATGCGGGCGTCGTCGAGACCGCGCTCCGAGGCGATCTTGGCGCGTTCGACCTCTTCCTGGCTGGCGATCTCGGCCTCGCGCAGCGCCTGCATGCGGGCGATCTCGAGCTGCTCCAGCACCTTGCGGCGCTCGAGCTTGCGGGAATCGAGATCCTGCTCGGCGAGGATCTTCTCGGCATCGACCGTCTTGGCCTTGGAGACGCGGGCCGCCTCGATCGCCTCGTCGGCGGCGATCTGCGCGGCATCCATCGCCTTGTTGCGCTCGATCTCCAGCTCGCGGATGCGGCGGTCGCGGGCGATCTTCTCGGCCGTGGTCTCCGCCTCCTTCTCGATCCGCTGGCCCTCGACCAGACGGCGCGAACTGATCTCGGCGGCCTCGATGGCCTCCTGGTGCTCGATCTCGCGGGAGCGGATTTCCGTGTCGCGGTCGATGGCGGCAGCGCGGGTGCGCTTCTCCTCGGCGATCCGGGCCGTGGCGATCGCCTCCTGCGCCGTCACGCTGGCAACGTCCACGGCGCGGTTGCGAGCGATTTCGCGCTCGCGCATGTCCTGCTCGTAGGCGATGCGCTCGGCCGCGAGCTTCTTCTCCTTGGCGATGCGCTTGGCCTCGACGGCCTCCTGCTTGGCAGTGTCGGCGAAGGCCACCGCCTGTTCGCGGGCCAGATCGCGCTCCTTGGTGCGCTCCTCGCTCTCGATCCGCTCGACCGAGGTGCGGGCCTCGGTGGCGATCCGGGCCTTCTCCACCGCCTCGCGCGACGCGATCTCGGCTTCGTCGATGGCGCGGTTGCGGGCGATCTCCAGACCGCGGACCCGTTCCTCCTGTCCGATACGCTCCTTGGCCGTGGCCTCGGCGGCCTCGATCTCGGCGGCGTCGAGCAGGCGGCGGCGGGCAATCTCCAGCGCGCGGGTCTCCTGTTCGGAGGCGATCCGCTCGGCGGCAAGGGTCTTCTCGCGGGCAATCTTCGCGGCCTCGGTCGCCTGCTGCGACGCGATCTCCGCCTCTTCCAGCGCCTTCTTGCGCTCGATCTCCAGCGAGCGGGTCTCGCGGTCGGAGGCGATGCGGGCGGCGCTGACGGCGCGTTCCTGGATGATGCGCAGCTTCTCGGCCGCTTCGCGGGCGGCGATCTCGGCCTCCTCGATCGCCAGATTGCGGGCGATCTCGCGTTCCCGCGTCGCACGCTCCAGCGAGATGCGGGCCTCGCTGACCTCGTTCTCCTGAGCGATACGGGCCTTCTCGACGCTCTCCTTCGCGCTGATCTCGGCTTCGTCCACGGCGCGCTTGCGGGCGATCTCGTTGGACTGGGTGTCCTGGTCCTTCTCGATGCGGGCGCGGGTCAGCTCGCGCTCCTGGGCGATGCGCGCCTTCTCGATCGCTTCGCGCGCGGCGATCTCGGCGGCGTCGGTGTCGCGCGTCGAGGTGATGCGGGTTTCCGACAGGACGCGCTCCTGCTGGATGCGGGCCTTCTCGATGGCCTCGCGGGTCGTGATCTCCGCTTCATCGATGATGCGGGCCCGCTCGATCTCGTGCTGGCGGATCGTCTGTTCGGACGCGATGCGCGCCTCGGCGATGCTGCGCTCGTTGGAGATGCGGGCCTTCTCGATGGCCTCGCGGTTCAGGAGGGTGGCCTCCTCGCCCTCCTTCTCGCGTTCGGAGCGTTCACGGGCCAGGTCGGCGCGCTGCTGGGCGCGGCGGAACTCGATCTCGCGCTCCTGCTCCAGCCGGGCGTTCTCGCTGTCGCGCTCGATCCCCAGCGACTGCTTCTCGGCCTCCAGATTGCGGGCGCGGATCAGGAGGGAGGTTTCCTGCTCGATGTCGTTGCGCATCTTGCGCCGGCTCTCGATCGCCTCGATGACGCTCGTCAGGCCCTCGGCATCGAAGCGGTTCGAGGGATTGAAGAACTCGATCTCGGTCTGGTCGATGTCGAGGATCGCGACGCTTTCCAGTTCGAGCCCGTTCTTGTCGAGCCCCTCCTGCGCGGTGGCGATGACCCGGCGCACATAGTCGCCGCGATGCTCGTGCAGTTCCTCGATCGTCATCTCCGCCGCGACGGTGCGCAGCGCCGAGACGAACTTGCCCTCCAGAAGCTGGTGGATGCGTTCGGGCTCCAGCGTGCGGCGACCGAGCGTCGAGGCGGCCAGGGTCACGCCCTCCCTGGTCTGGGCGACGCGGACATAGAAGGACGCCTCCACGTCGATCCGCATCCGGTCCTTGGTGATCAGGGCCCGCTCACGCTCGCGCGTGACGTTGAGGTCCATCGAGTTCATGTTGACGGGAGTGATGTCGTGGACGATCGGCCAGACGAAGGCGCCGCCGTCGATGACCACCTTCTCGCCGAGGAAACCGGTCCGCACGAAGGCGATTTCCTTGGTCGACCGCCGGTAGAGCCAGTTCATCACCCAGTAGAGGATGAACACGACGATGACGGCCAGGATGAGCCACAGGATGAGTTGTCCGATGAGTTCGCCGGTCATTACTGATCCCTCCCCGCTTCGGCCTTGCGGCCGATCATCTTGAACCGTCGCGTCTGTTCGGTGAGCGCGATTTCCGTCGGCAGCCGCTCCATCGAGGAGGCGCCGTAGAAGCCGTGGCAATTGGTGGTGTTGGCGAGGACGTATTCGGCGTCCTCGGGCTGGGCGACCGGGCCGCCATGGACGAGGACCAGCACGTCCGGATTGACCTCCAGCGCGGCATGCGCCAGCCGGTCGGTCACCGCCGGCGCATCCTGCAGCGCCACCCCGGTTGCCGCGCCGATCGCGCCGCCGGTGGTCAGGCCCAGATGCACGACGATGATGTCGGCGCCGGCCGCCGCCATGGCGCGGGCGTCGTCCTCGCAGAACACGTAAGGGGTCGTCAGCATGTCCCGCGCATTGGCGAGGCGGATCATCTCGACCTCCAGCGCGTAGGACATGCCGGTCTCTTCGAGATTGGCGCGGAAGCTGCCGTCGATCAGGCCGACGGTCGGAAAGTTCTGGACGCCGGAAAAGCCCGCCGCCTTCACCTCGTCGAGGAAGCGATCCATCATCCGGAACGGGTCGGTGGCGCAGACGCCGGCCAGGACCGGCGTGCGCTTGACCACCGGCAGGACCTCGTTGCCCATCTCCATGACGATGGCATTGGCGTCGCCATAGGGCATCAGGCCGGCCAGCGAGCCGCGCCCGGCCATGCGGAACCGGCCGGAATTGTAGATGACGATGAGGTCGATGCCGCCGGCCTCCTCGCATTTGGCCGACAGCCCGGTGCCGGCACCGCCGCCGACGATGGGCTCGCCCGCGTCGCGCATGGCGCGAAATCTCGTCATCAGGGTCTGGCGGTCGTGCATGGTCAGGCTCTCCGGGACAGTTTCGACGGGCTTTGCGGGCGCGAATGCAGGCTGCGGAAGCTGCGCAGGATCTCCGCCGCGAAGGCCGGGTCGTTGATGTTGTGGGGGACGCGAACGAGCTTGCGGGACGCGGTCTGGCGCACCGTCTCTTCCAGCGCGGCGAACAGCGCGCGATCGGCGGCCGGGTCCCAGAAGGGCTGGCCCGGCGCATCGAGCGCCGAGACGCCGCCCTCGGGCAGGTAGAACCGCACCGGACCGTTCATGCGGTTGAGCTTCTCGCCGATGAAGCGGCCCATCTCGGCGTTTTCCGCCGGCGTCGTCCGCATCAGGGTGATCTGCGGATTGTGCTCGTAGAAGAGACGGTCGCGATAGCGCTCGGGCACCGTTTCGGGGGCGTTGAAATTGACCATGTCGAGGGCGCCGCAGGCGCCGATATAGGGCTGCCCGCTGGCGATCATCGCATCGAACCGGGTCTCATCGGCCGCAAAGACGCCTCCGGCGACCATGTCGCAGATCTCGGTGGTGGTCAGGTCAAGGACCGCGCCGAGCATGCCGCTCGCCACGAGCTTTTCCATCGCTCGCCCGCCGGTGCCGGTGGCGTGGAAGACGAGGCAGTCATAATCTGCCTCCAGCTCCTTCACGACGGCCTGGACGCAGGTCGTGGTGACCCCGAACATGGTCAGGCCCACCGTCGGGCGGTCGGCTGCCGGGGCCGCGCTCGCCCGCGTCTTCACCATGCCGGCGACGGCATTGGCGGCATTGGCCAGGACCTGCCGGGTGATGGTGTTGAGCCCCTGCACGTCGGCGACGGACGGCATCAGCGTGATGTCGGAGGCGCCGACATATTGCGCGGTGTTGCCGGAGGCGACGGTCGAGACGACGAGCTTGGGCACGCCGACGGGAAGGCTGCGGAAGGCCGGCGCCACCAGGGCCGTGCCACCCGACCCGCCGGCTGCCAGAAGCCCCGCGACATCGGTCTGGGCCCGCATCCAGCGCTCGAAGGCGAGGGTCATGCCCGCCACCGCACTGCCGCGGTCGCCGGTGAAGACGCCGGCGGCGCCGCGCGGATGGTGACCCGCCACGACATTGGGCGGCATATCGGCGCCCGACGGCTTGCCGCTGGTGGACAGGTCGACCATGGCGACGCGCAGGCCGGCGGCCTTGACGATGTCGCGCATGTAGCGCAGCTCGGCACCCTTGGTGTCGAGCGTTCCGCAGACATAGACGGTGCCGCCCCGCGTCGCCGCGGGCGCCATCGGCCGGCCTGCCGTGGCCGGGGTCTCGGCCGGCGTCGTGACGGTGCGCGCGGCGCGTTCGATGACATGGACAGGCACGTTCGCCGACCAGCGGGTCGGGAGCTTCGGATTGGACAGATAGATGCGGACCGGGCCGCTCTCGGCCGGCGTCGCGGCCTCGCGGCGCGGCGCATCGGGCCCCGGCGTCTCGTCATGGGCGTGGCGTCCGACGCCGAGAAGCGCCTGCTGCAAGTCACGGTCGGCGGCGAGAACGCTCGCCTCCATCACCCGGTCGACCTTGCCGTTGATCATGATCGCGACGCGGTCGGCGACGGAACAGGCGACGCCGATATTCTGCTCGATCACCAGGACGTCGATGTCGCCTTCCTCGCCCAGACGGACCAGCATTTCGGCGACCTGGTTGACGATCACCGGGGCAAGGCCCTCGGTCGGCTCGTCCATCACCAGAAGACGCGGATTGAGCAGCAGCGCCCGGCCGATGGCGAGCATCTGCTGTTCGCCGCCGGACAATTGCCCGCCGCCATTGCTGCGGCGCTCGGCCAGGCGCGGAAACACCGAATAGATGCGCTCCGGCGTCCAGGCGCCGCCCTTGGTGGCGACGAGCTGCAGATGTTCGTCGACCGTCAGCGAGCGCCACAGGCGGCGCCCCTGCGGGACGTAGCCGACCCCCATGCGCGCGATCTCGGCCGGAGTGCGTCCGGCAATGGCCTGCCCGGCCAGCGCGATCGACCCGGCGCGCACCGGCACCAGGCCCATGATCGCCTTGCACAGGGTGGTCTTGCCCATGCCGTTGCGGCCGACGACCGACAGGATGCCGCCGCCGATGCGCAGGTTCACGCCCTGCAGGGCGTGGCTGTGGCCGTAATAGACGTTGAGGTCGCGGACCTCGAGGATGGGCGTACCCTCAGCCATGCCCACCTCCCAGATACAGCGCCTGGACCTCGGGATCGTCCTCGATCTCGGCCGGCTTGCCTTCCTTGAAGACACGGCCGTTGTGCATCATCGTGACCCGCTCGCTGACCCTGAGGGCCACGTCCATGTCGTGCTCGATGATGATGAAGCCGACATGGCCCGGCAGGCCGGTCAGGATGCCGATCAGTTCGCGCCGCTCGGTCGGCGACAGGCCGGCGGCGGGCTCGTCGAACAGGATGAAGCGCGGTGCCCCCGACAGCGCCATGGCAATCTCCAGCTGGCGCTGCTGCCCGTAGCTGAGATCGGCCACGGTCTGGTCCATCACGTCGCCCAGATTGACCGTGCGCACGAGATCTTCGGCGGTGGCGACCAGCGCGTCGCGATTGCCCGGCCGGCGGAACGAGAACCGGCCGCGCGAGACGCCGCGGCAGGCCAGATAGACATTGTCGCGGACGCTCAGCCCGCTGAATAGCAGCGATATCTGGTAGGTGCGCCGCAGGCCGCGCCGGATCCGCTCCTGGGCAGGAAACTCGGTCACGTCCTCTCCGAAGAAGCGGATCGCGCCGGTGGTCGGCGGAAAATCGCCGGTGATGCAGTTGAACAGGGTGGTCTTGCCGGCGCCGTTCGAGCCGAGCACCGCGTGGCGCTCGCCGGGGCGCACCTTCAGGTCGATGCCGCCCAGCGCCTCCAGGGCGCCGAAGCGTTTCGAGACGCCGCGCAGTTCGAGGGCGTAGTCGGCGCTGGCGCCGCGCGAGGGTGCGGCGGCGCTCATGGCGCCTGCCTCCGGTCGGTGCCGGTCAGCGGATCGCGATTGCGGCTCTCACGGAACTTGTCCCACATGCCGAGAAAGCCGTCGGGCGAGAAGAACACGACGACCAGGAAGCCGATACCGACCAGGAGCTGGAAGCGCTCGCCCGACAGTCCGAGCGAGATCAGGACGTCGGTGGAGAAGGTCTTCAGAAGCACGTAGATCAGCGCGCCGATGAAGGCCCCGATCGGATGGCGCAACCCGCCGACGACGGCGATGACGAGAATGTCGATGGCCGGCTGGATGCCGACGGTGCCGGGCGAGATCTGCTGGCTCTGCCAGGTCAGGAGGATGCCGCCGACACCGGCGATCAGTCCCGCGAAGGCATAGGCCGCCACCCGGTGCGCGGTGACGTTGTAGCCCAGTGCCGCCATCCGGCGCGGATTGTCACGCACGCCCTGCAGCGCCAGGCCGAAGGGCGCGCGGCTGATGTAGAGGACGGCGAAATAACCCACCGCCGCCCAGAACAGCGACAGATAGTAGAACGGCACCGACTCGCGCCAGTTCACCCCGAACAGCTGCGGCGGCAGCACCGAGTTGAAACCCGAGAAGCCGTTGAAGACGTCGTAGTTCTGGCGGGTGAAGTAGAAGAACGCCGCCGCGATGGCGAGGGTGATCATGATCGTGTAGATGCCCTCGGTCCGCACGGCGAGCCAGCCGACGGCGGTGGAGAACAGCATGGTGATCGCCAGCGACAGCGGGATCACCAGCCACCAAGGCCAGCCCTGCGAGACCGCGCTGACGCCGCTCACGCCGAAGATCGCGACGAGGTATCCGGCCAGTCCGGCGAAGGACATCTGCGCCAGGCTGACCATGCCGCCATAGCCGGCGAGGAACATCAGGCTCAGGGCGATGAGGCCGAGGACGAAGGCCCAGCCCATGATCTGGAACAGGAAGAAGCCCGAGGCGAAGGCCGGCATCACCAGAAGCAGCAGCCCGACCACCCAGTAGGCCGCGGGCACCCGCTCGAGGCCCGAGGGCCGCGCCGTGACGGAGGGCCTGTCGATCGCCACCATCTAGGCGCGCCCCAGGAGGCCGTAGGGCCGGAAGGCCAGCACCACGACCATGATCAGGAAGGTCAGCACCACCGCGTAGGTCGGAAAGTAGACCGAGCCGAACTGCTCGGCCATGCCAATCAACAGGGCCCCGAGCGCCGCGCCGGGGATCGAGCCCATACCACCGACGATAACGACGACGAGGGAGGCGAGGAGAAACCGCGTATCCTCGCCCGGCGCGACCGACTGGAAGGTGCCGCCCACCACCCCGGCGACCCCGGCAAGGCCGGCCCCGAAGGCGAAGACACAAGCGAAAACGAGCTGGATGCGTACGCCGGTCGCCGACAGCATGTCGCGATCGTCGACGCCGGCGCGCACCAGCATGCCGATCCGGGTCCGGTTGAGCATCAGCCACATGGCGAGGCCGACGACCACGGCGGCGAGGAAGATGACGATGCGCACGGACGGATAGCGCAGGAAGATCAGCTCGCCGCGCCGGTCGTAGCCGGTGGTGAAGAAGGTATCGAGCGGCCCCGACAGCCATTGCGGCGGGGTGATGTTGTAGAAATCGCCGCCGAAACTCCACAGCATCAGGTCTGCCAGAACGATCGAGATGCCGATGGTCACGAGGGTCTGGCGCAGATCCTCCCCCTCCATCCGGCGGAAGACGAAGATCTGCATGAGAACGCCGATCAGGCCGACGATGATGAAGGCCACCGGGAAGGCCAGCAGCCACCAGCCGGTGATGTCGGCGGTGTAGAAGCCGACATAGCCGCCGATCAGGTAGAGCGAGCCATGGGCGAGATTGACGTTGCGCATCAGGCCGAAGATCAGGGTGAAGCCCGACGCGACGAGGAAGTAGAGCCCGCCGAGGGTGACGCCGTTGAACAGCGCGTTGAGGAAGATCTTCTTGCGACCGATGACGTCTTCGAGGCCCTCGGGCCAGACGGCGAAGATCGCCCACAGGAGGACGACCGCCAGGATCGCCAGGATCGCGGTCCAGATCGGATGCCGGGTCGCAAAGACCCTCACGTCTCGGCCCTCCGGCCGGTCCGTGCCTGGCAAACCTCAGGTCGCGTCACAAAGATCACGGCTCATCTCCCCCGAGCCAATGGCTCTTCAGGGACAGATGCTAGTTCGGGCGGGGGCTCGGCGGCATACCCGATAGTCTGGTGCGGTCCCCCATCATCGGAAAAGCGCCCGACGTCACATGCGCCACCCGGCGGTATTCGCTCGGCGCGATGCCGACATTGGAGGAAAAGAACCGGGTGAAGCTCGCCTGGCTGGAAAATCCGAGATCGAAGGCGATGTCGGTCACCGATTTGGGCGTGCTCAGAAGGTCCGAAATGGCGTTTTCGGAGCGCAGCGTGTTGATGTAGACATTCGGCGTCACACCCATGAACTGCTTGAACAGTTTGAAGAAATGGGGGCGCGACAGGCCGACGGAGCGGGCGACCTCGTCGATCGGCATCTCCTCGCCGACCTTCTCCTGGATCAGCCGCAGCGAGCGGCGCACGCGAAAGTCGGAGAACCGGCGCAGGGCCGAGGGGCGGCGTCCGTGGCGCTGGTCCCAGGACAGGCTGAAGCACTCCTGCGTCAGGGTGAACAGCAATTCGTCGAACGCCATGGCGTTCTCGTTGCCCATCAACAGGACGGTGATCCGGGTCAGCAATTCGCGCTGCCTCTGGTTGAGGGTCAGCCGCGACCGACCGAAGGACAGCGAGAACTCCGCCATGTCGCTGTTTTCCAGGAACCACATCGGCTTGATGTAGAGAACGAGGCAGATGTTGATCCGGCCTTCCGGCACGTGGAAGGAGTGCGGCTCCCACGGGCTGACCGCGACGGCATGGCCGGGTGTCAGGTCGCTGCGCGCATTGTGCACCATCAGGCTGGCGGCATCGCCGCCGACATAGAACACCAGATGCCCCTCGCGATGGGCATGGGTGGTGATGGTGCGATCAAGCTCGTACAGCGCGGCACGGCCGAAGGCGCCGTGACACACCGCGATAGCATGGCTCATTTCGTGATCCTCCCGATCAACGACGGCCGCGCGGCTTCTCCCTCCGCTTCGACCGGCCAATTATCGGGCCATGTTCCGCGCGGCCAGACAAGTTCGAAGAACAAAGAAACAGACTTTGCGGTATACAGCGCAGGACGGTCGCGAGTGCTTCAAACGTGCCTAAGAGGCGGTGTAGGCCGTCTTCACGGTGCTGTAGAATTCCGCTGCGAAGGCCCCCTGCTCGCGCGGCCCGAAGCTCGAGGCCCGCGTCCCGCCGAACGGCACATGATAGTCGACGCCGGCGGTCGGCAAATTGACCATGACCATCCCGGCGCGTGCGTTGCGCTTGAAATCGCTGGCGTATTTCAGGCTCTCGGTACAGATGCCGGCGCACAGGCCGAAATCGGTATCGTTGGCGGTGGCCAGCGCCTCGTCATAGTCGCGCACCCGGATGACGGAGGCGACGGGGCCGAACACCTCCTCGCGATTGATGGCCATGTCGCTGGTCGTTTCGGTGATCAGGGCCGGCGACAGGAAGAAGCCCTTGGTCGCCTGCGTCACGCGGTCTCCTCCGACCCGCAGGCTGCCGCCCTGGGCGCGGGCGCGGGCGATGGCCGCCTCGTCGATGCGAAGCTGCGCTGCGTCGACGACCGGACCGATGTCGGTGCCTTCCTCCAGCGCGTGGCCGGTCCGCAGCCCGGCAAGGCGCTCGGCGACGGCGCTGACGAAGCGGTCGTGGATGCGCTCGGTCACGATCAGCCGCGACGAGGCGGTACAGCGCTGCCCGGTGGAGAAATAGGCGCCGTCCACCGCCGCGGCGACGGCGCGGTCGAGATCGGCGTCGTCGAGGACGACGAGCGGGTTCTTGCCGCCCATTTCCAGCTGCACCTTGCGCTGCAACGGCGCGCTGGCGGCCATGACCCGCGCACCGGTCGCCTGCGAGCCGGTGAAGCTGATCGCATCGACACGGGCGTCGTCCAGCATCGCCTGCCCGACGACCGAGCCCGGACCGGTCAACAGGTTGAGGACGCCGGCCGGCAATCCGGCGCGTTGCAGGATATCGGCCAGCGCCCAGGCGCAGCCGGGCGCCAGTTCGGCGGGCTTGAACACCACCGTGTTGCCCCAGGCGAGCGCCGGCGCGATCTTCCAGGCCGGGATCGCCATCGGGAAGTTCCACGGCGTGATGATGCCGACGACGCCGACCGGCTCGCGGGTGATCTCGATATTCACGCCGGGACGGACCGACGGCAGGAACTGCCCGCCGGTGCGCAGCGGCTCGCCGGCGAAATAGCGCAGGATGCGACCGGCCCGCGCCACTTCGGCGATCGCATCGCGCAGCACCTTGCCCTCTTCGCGGGCCAGCAGGCGGCCGAGTTCGTCGGACCGGCGCAGCACCTCCTCGCCGGCCCGGTGCAGGATGTCGGACCGGGTCTGCGGATCGGTGCGACCCCAGGCGGGAGCGGCGGCGCTCGCCGCGGCAATGGCGGCCTCCGCCTCGGACCGGCCGGCCTGGGCATGGACATCGACGATGTCGGAGACGTCGGACGGGTTCACATTGGGCACGGCGTGGGAGGTCGTGACCCATTCCCCGGCGATCAGCAACGGCTTCAAAAGACCCCCTCCAGCACCGTGCGGGCAGCGCCCTTCGGCAGGATGTCGGCGCGCTCGGCCTCGGACACCGCCTCGTCGAGATCGTCCGGCGTCAGCCCGAGATCCGACAGGCGCGGCGCAAGGCTGGGGATCGCGCCGAGATAGGCCGACAGCCGCTCCGTCGCGGCGCCCTCGCGCCGATCCGCGCCGGCACCGATCATCCGGCCGAGGAGATCGGTGCGCTCGACTTCGGCCTCCATCGCCGCCAGCGTTCCCGGCAGGAGCAGCCGCGCGGCGGCCAGCGCATCGAGGCCGGAATGCTGGGCGGCCAGCACCACCGCCAGCATCTGGGCCGGGCCCAGCCCCTTCTGCTGGCTCAGCGCGGCATTGAGGCCGGCGGCCATCAGCTCGCGGCTGACCGTGACGTCGGGGGCCGCCGCGAGCCGCGGCAAATTGGCGACGCTGCGGCTGAAGGCGTCGAGCGCCATGCCGTCGGCGGTCGGATTGTAGGTGGAGGCCAGATAGGATTCGAGACTGCGCACGAGGCTGCGCAGGGCTGAGCGCAGATTGTCCTCGGGACCGGCGGAAAGGATCAGCGTCGGGTCGCAGATCAGGACGTCGGGCAGGCCGCTGCGCCAGCTTTCCACATTGCGCCGGCAGGGGTCGGGCAGGCCGTCGATGCCCGGTACGGCATAGAGCTTGGGCCGCGGCCCGAATTGCGACAGCATCTTGCGGGCCTTGCGGCCGAGCTCGATCGCCCGCGCGGCCCCGAAGGCGATGATGGTGTCGACGCGCTGGCCGGCGAACTGCTCGCACAGCGCCACCGCGGCGGTCGACAGATCGGCCGTTTCGGCGAGATCGAAGGACAGGATGTCGGTTGCGACCGGCAGGCCGGACAGGATGACCTCGCGGCTCTCGGCGGCGTCGGGCGCGTCGGGGACGATCAGCAGCGGTGCGAGCAGCGCCATGCTCTCGATCTCCGAATGCAGCGCCTCGGCGAGAACGGCGTCGGCAAAGTGCACGCGCGTGGGATAGGTGATGAGCGTCATTGCCCCGGCCGATGCGATATGTCGGGAAGACGGCGGCCCGGGCGCATGCGCACCCGGGCCGCTGGCTTTCGCGTCAGTAGGACTTCTGACAGGCCGGAACGTCGCGGCTCGGCAGGCCGATGGCATCGAAGGCGGCCTTCTCGATGCCCAGCGTCTGGTTCACGTCGTCGACCTTGCGGACCATCTTGTTGGCCAGCGTGCCGTCGTCGAGTTCCACCACTTCGGTTACGAAGTTCGCACCGATCGCCTGGCGGTTCTCGTCGAGGGTGATGTCGCCGTTCGGCGCCTCGAGCTTGAGGTTCGACAGGCAGTCGCGGAACTTCGTCTGGCCGTCGGAGAGGTCGCCCTCCACCGTGCTCAGGCACTGGAGCGCCGCGCTGGTCGCGTTGTAGTAGCCGGTCGCAAACAGCGACGGGGTCGGAAAGCGATCGCTCTCGGGGAAGCTGTCCTGATAGAGCTTCACCCATTCCTGCCAGCGCGGATCGTCCCAGGTGTCGGCCTGCGGGCCCGAGGACGGCACCCCGATCAGGGCCTGCTTGGCGCTGCCTTCCGACGACAGCACCGATCCGTCGACCATGATCGAGCCGCCGATGAGGTTCGCCTGGCCACCGGCCTGCTGATACTGGTTGAGGAAATTGACGGCGTCGCCGCCGCCCAGGCCCAGATAGATGGCGTCCACGTCATCGGGCAGCGCCGCGATGATCGAGCCGAAATCCTTAGTGCCCAGCGGCACCCAGAACCGGTCGGTGATCTCGCCGCCGGCCCGGCAGAACTCGGTCACGAAGCCGAAGACCTGGGTGTAGATGAAGGAATAGTCCTCGCCGATGGTGGCGACGTATTTGTAGTCCTTCTCGTTGAAGACGTATTCGCCGAGACCCGCCGACCACTGCGCGCCGTCGATGTTGAAGCGGAAGAAATTCTCGGACGGCGTGACGTAGGTGGTCTCCATGGCGCCGGAGATGCCGTTGATGAAGGTGACGTCCGGCCGGGTCTTGGAATAGTCGCGGATCGCGATGCCCTCGGAGCCGGACAACGGCCCGATGACGATGTCGACGCCGTCCTGGTCGACCAGCTTGCGGGCGCCGCGGGTGGCGCTGTCCGGCGTGGTGTCGGTGGACTGGGTGATGACCTCGATCTTGCGGCCACCGGCTTGGTAGTCGGCCGCCTTCAGCGCCGCCTCCAGGCCGCGCACGCCGTCCTGGCCCGGTACGGTATAGGTCCCTTCCAGCGTCACCAGCACGCCGATCTTGACCGGGTCGGAACTATCCTGCGCCACAGCCTGCGTTGCGCCGGCGGCAAGCAGGGCGAGTGTCGATAAACCGCACATCCATGTAGTTTTCATCTGTTATCCTCCCATAGACTTCGGTCCGCACCACGCCGCTCCTGAGACGGGCCGCCCGAATGCCAAGCCTGACCGAGCCGGCCGAAAGACCGATCACCGGAAGTGCGCTGGCGTATCCTGCGATCTTTTTTTTGCACCCTGGCGCTTACTGTCGGTCCGCCGGGTCACGCTGCGACAGGCCGCCGAGGCGCTGGCCGAGCACCAGCGCGCCGCCGACCGCGACGAGAGCGGCGATCATCAGCGTCTGCTGCCAGACCGGCCCGTCCGACGGCAGGGTCGAGACGATGCGGATCAGGGCGCCCGCAACGCCCAGCGCGAGCGCCTCGAACAGCCCGTCGAGACGCCGCGAGAACAACAGGGCGGCGACGCGGAAGGCGGCGACCAGCATCAGCGTCTGCCCCAGCAGCGCCAGCGCCGGCGTGCAGCGGATCATGTTGCCGAGGCTCGCGGCATCCACGACGCAGACGCTGTCGGTGAACAGCAGCATGTAGAGCTTGAGGATCAGCGCGATGGCAAGGCCCAGCCCCAGGAGCATCTGGCACACCACGAGGACGATCTGGGCCGGGCGCTCAAAGGCGCGATAGAGCGACAGGGCCGCCGGCGTGGCCTGGCGGGGTTCCACGTCGCGCTCGTCGTCGCGCCACCGCTCGTCCTGCATGCTTTCGCCCCTCCGTCCTGATACCGGCCAAGCGTCCTCGCCCGGTCGCATAGGCTCAAGCCCGGCGCGCGGCATGCCGTACCCAGGCGTCTGATAAATCGCCTCCGTTTGGCTAGTGGGCGGGAAGACCGGCACGCCTCCGCGTCCCGGCATCGCGCCACACGATCGCGCGATCAGCGGTATCGGCGCTGGTCCGGCGGAGGGTTCGGCGGGCATAATGATCGGGACGCGGTCGCCGCACATCGGCGGGCTGCGATCGAGGGAGTGGTGCCGGTTTGGGCTTGCGAGCGACGACAGATGCGGGACGCCGCTGCGCGGAGGGTATCGGCAGGCGCCCGGCGCGGTGCGCGACAGGCTGGCTGGCTCCGGCCGGCGCCTGGGGATGCCGCCTGCTCGCGGCAGGGATCGCGCTGACGATGACGACAGGGGCCGCTGTTTCAGCGCCGGCCTGTTCCGGGGAGCCGCGCTTGCAGACCAACGGCGTCAATCTGATCCGCACCGAGAATGCGCCCTTCGGATCGCCGGCCAGCCGCGAGAGCCTCGCCCGGCTGGCAAAGCTCGGCGCCGACAACGTGGCGATCGTGCCGTTCCTCTGGCAGCCGGGGCCGGGCGATCCGCAAATCGGGCTCGGGTCCGACATGAGCCTCGACGAGCTGCGCGTGGCGATCGCGGCGGCCCAGGCGGCGGGGCTCGACGCCTTCGTCAAGCCGCATGTGTGGGTGCCTGAGACATGGGCCGGCGCCATCGCCATGCCCGACGATGCGGCGTGGGCCACCTGGTTCGGCCATTACCGCACGGCGCTGATCGACATTGCGCAGGTGGCGGCGGATGCGGGCGCCACCTCCCTCGCCGTCGGCACCGAGCTGGTGCAATCCACAGGCCGGCCGGAATGGCCGGGGCTGATTGCGGAGATCAGGGCGATCTTCCCCGGCACGCTCGTCTATGTCGCCCACAATGCCGACGAGGCCGAGACGGTGCCCTTCTGGGCGCAGCTCGACCGGATCGGCGTCAGCCTCTATCCGCCGCTCGGCGCCGACGACGCACGTCAGGACTGGGCGGCAGCGATGGCCGATCAGCTGGACCGCATCGCGGCCGTGTCACGGAAGAGCGGGCGGAAGGTCTGGGTGGCGGAGTACGGGTTGCGGTCGGCCGTGGGCGCTGCGGCCAAGCCCTGGGAGAGCGCCGAGGAACGCGACGCGGCGCCCGACGACGTCCTGCAGGCGGCAGTGATCGCCGAATGGCACTGCCAGTTCGACCCGGCCGTCGTCGAAGGCGCCTGGGTCTGGCGGTGGTTCACCGATCCCGACGCCGGCGGGCGGACCGACACCGATTTCACGGTGCAGGGGAAACTGGCCGAAGGCGTGCTGTTCTGCCAGTGGCGCGGCGGCTGCTGAGCCGCCGGACGGCTCAGAACCGGTGCCAGACCGCGGCAACGAGGCCGCGTTCGCGCAGGGCGTTCTCGCCGGCGATGGTGGCGACGCCGCCGAGCTGCAGCGACCAGCTTTCATTGACGTCCCAGACGCCGCTGAGCTGCAGCTTGTGTTCGCTGCCGCTGACGAAGAACGATTTCTCGCTGCCGTCGCCAATCGAATTGAACGACTGGACCAGAAGCAGGAGATCGTCGGCGGGGCGGGTGCCGAAGGTCACGTCGGCCTTGAACTCGCTCGGCGGGTCGCCGAAGCGGGCGCGATAGCCGAGCTGGACGTCGAGGAAGGACGACCAGCTTCCGATGCCGAAGGAGCGGCCGTAGAGCATCCGCATGTCGAGTTCGGGATCGGTGTTGCCGATGGAGGCCGGATCGTCGTCATCATAGGTGCCCGGAATGCGGGCGACGACCTGTCCCGACAGCACCGAGACGTCGTCGGACCACAGCCGGACGCGGCCGCCCAGCTCGGAATAGCCGAGCCCGAAGCGCGCGGCGTCCGTGGGCTGGCCGATATCGACCGACTGGATCTGCGGCTGCAGGATTGCCGTCACCGCGTCGGTGATGCCGTATTCGATCAGCGTGTTCAGCTCGAACTTGCGATAGTCGGGAATATCGACGGCGTTGCCATCGTCGTCGAAGCCCTTGGGCGAATCCGTATAGGTGCCCGAGACGATGATTTGACCGTGGCCCTTCGCCTGGGTCCAGGCGCCGGCATGCGCCGCGGCCGTACCGGCTCCAACAACCGCGGCGGCGAGCAGCGCCCGCAGGGCGACCGCGCCGATCATGGGACGAGCAGCGCGGTGCGGGTGACGACGCGGTCGCCGCCATCCTCGGCGGCGCGCTCGGCCGCGGCGATCGCGTCCGCGACCACGTCGCGCGGGGTCCGCTCGCGCCCGTCGGAGATGACCGTGCCGACGCTCAAGGTCGTGCCGGTGCCGGCGACGCCGGAGCGCGCGCGCGCGGCGAGCTCCGCCAGTTCGGCTTCGGTGCAGTTCCTTGCAAAGGCGACGAAGATGCCGTCGTCGTAATGTGCCAGATGATCGCCGATGCGGGCCGGCAGCGCCTGCAGGACGCGTGCGGTGCTCTTGATCAGATCGCGCGCCGCCTGGTCGCCATCGCGAACGCGCAGCCGGTCCAGATCGTCGATCTGCCAGGCCAGCGCCCCGAAGCGGGGCGCGTCGGCGGCGGGGGCCCGCTGGGCCAGCGCCTCGAAGGTTTCCCAGCCGAGAAGACCGGTCAGCGGATCGACGAGGGTCATGTTGCCGGCGCGACTGCCGGCTTCTGGCTTGCGCCCGGTTTCCAGAAGCTCGGCCTCGCGGGCCTGGCGCAGATCGCGCTCGCCGCGAAGGCGGGCGATGCTGCGCACCCGCGCCAGGAGCTCGAGCCGATGGATCGGCTTGGTGACGTAATCGTTGGCGCCGGCGATGAAGGCCTGGGAGAGGGATTCGGAATCGCTGAGGGAGCTGACCATCAGGATCGGCAGATCCTGGTGCCGGGCGTCGGCGCGAATGCGCGCGCAGACCTCGATGCCGTCCATGCCCGGCATCATCACGTCGAGCAGCACGAGGTCGAAGGCGCCATCCGGCCCGCTGCCGCCCTGCACTAGCCGATCCAGCCCCTCCTGCCCGGAGGTGGCGAAGGTCAGATCCTCGTAGCCGCCGGAGGACAGGGTGACGGCCATGATGTCCCGGGCATCCTCGGAATCGTCGACCACCAGTATGCGCATCACTTCCCCCTTGAACGCGCCCGGCCCGTCCCGTCCCCGCTACAGCGCGGGCGCGGTGCGGGCCGCCGCGGCCGCCCCTGTCTCATCCGGCAGGCTGCGGCTCCGGTTCCGGCCGGCGTGCATCGCGGACCAGTCTTTCATACACCCGCCATCCCTCGAAATGGTAAACGAGCCCATAATCGCGGGCACCGTTGCGGAAGAGTCGCGGAAACGCCTGGTTGATGCGATCGCGCACCACGATGTCGGCCGCCGGGTCGCGGACCGCGACGAAACGCGTCTGCAGCCGGGCCGCCAGGAGATCGAGTTCGAAGCGCGTCGAGCCCGGCACGACAAGGCCGGCACCGGTGCCGCGCAGCGCCACCAGTTCGGGATAGGCATTGGTGTCGACGAGGATCTCCGACCGGGAGGCGAGGAAGCCGGCGAGCTGCCCGAGCGGGGTCGGCGCGGCCTCGGACCGTCCGAGTGCCGCATCGCGCCACGCGGCGGTGTCGGCGGTCGGATTGTCGGCGAGCCAGAAAACGCTGCCGACGAGGCCGGCGGCGAGAAACAGGCTGGTGCGCATCATGCGCCGGCTGTTGCCCGAGGCAAAGATGGTGAAGGCGGCGGCAAGGCCGAGCACCGGCGCCAGCGCCACCGTCGGATCGAAGCGGGCACCCAGGAGGCCCGACAGGGCGAAACCGAGGATCGGCAGGCTCAAAAGCGCGATCATCGGCACGAACAGCGCCGGATTGCGGCCGGCCCGCACGGTGGCGAAGATCAGGACCGGAGCGCACAGCACCAGCCCGCCGATCATGCGCAGGGCCGCCGCGCCCGGTGTCTGCGGCAGCGCATAGGCGTCAAAAGGCGCGGCCAGCGTGCCGAGAAACGCCCAGGGCGCGTCGGCGAAGACCTGCCCGACATAGGCGAAGGCGAGGAAGGCGAAGCCGAGCGGGAAGAGCAGCGAGAGGTAGAGGCTGCCCGGCGTGCGCTCGATGAGATGCGGTGCGGAGGCCAGCGCCAGGAGCGGCAGGGCGGCCAGCGCGAGCGCGATGCCATAGGGATGCGAGAAGGCCATCAGCGCCAGGGCGAAGGCCAGCGTCATCACGTTCGAGGCGGTCCCGTCCGCCCGCAGGCCGATGAAGCCGGCGGCGAACATGAAGACGGAGGTGATCAGCAGCACCAGGCCTGGCCCGTCCGCCAGTGCCCGCAGGAACAGCGGGTTGGCGACCAGAAGCAGGGTGATGATGGCGGTGGTAACCCGCCCGATGCCGGCGCTGCCGAGGCTCGACGCGACGACGACCGCGAACAGGCCGCCGGCCAGCGCGGCAGCCGTCAGCGCCGGCAGTTGCGACGCATCGCCGACCAGCGCGGTGCCCAGCGACAGGAGATAGGGCAGCGGCGGATAGGCCGTGGCGACCGCGCCGAAGCTGTCGCGCCCCTCGGCGGCGAGGATCGCCTGCCCCGAGGAGGCCAGAACGCCGGACGAGACATAGCCATGGGCGGCGGTCCAGAGCAGCGCGGCGAGGCAGACCAGGAAGAAGACGGCCCAGATGGCAAGGAGGCGCAGGGCGGCGATCATGCCGCCACCGCCGTCGCCGCTTTGGGCTTCTCCCCGTCGGCGCTCTTGGCCTGTTCCAGCTCGTTGGCGGTGAACTTGGAAATGCCGTGCTGGGTCTTCTCCCAGTAGAACGGATTGACGATGAGCTGCCACAATCCCTTGTAGGCGGCGATCGAGGTCAGCACCCAGTACCAGACGACGGTGATGCCGTAGGGGGCGAGTTCGAGCCAGCCGCGGCGGAAGGGCGCGATCATCGTCAGGTAGATGAACAGGCCATTGCCGGCGAGGAGGTTCAGCAGGGCGAAATACAGGATCGTCTGCGGAAACAGCGCGTCGAAGCCGGTGGTCTCGGTCAGGAGCCAGCCGGCGAAGATCAGCCAGAAGATCGGGTTGAGCAGCCCCGACAGCATGGTGCCGCCGATGAAGAAGACGAAGCCGGCGACGCCGAGCGGGCCGATGGTGCGGATCAGATGCAGCGGCCGCCGGGTGTGGACAAGGAAGGTCTGCATGTAGCCCTTGATCCAGCGCGAGCGCTGCCGGATCCAGTTGCCGGTGTTGCAGTTGGCTTCCTCGAAGGTGGTGGAATCGATCACCCGGACCCGGTAGCCCTTCTGGGTCATGCGGATGCCGAGATCGGCGTCCTCGGTGACGTTGAACGGGTCCCAGGCGTGCAGTTCGCGCAGGACGTCGATCTTGAAATGGTTCGAGGTGCCGCCGAGCGGGATCGGCACACCGAGACGTTCGAGGCCCGGCAGCATCAGGTCGAACCACAGCGCGTAGTCCAGCGTGAACATGCGCGTCAGCCAGTTTTCCTGCGCATTGTAGTAGTTCAGGCGGCACTGGATGCAGGCGGTGTTCGGCTCGCTCCGGCGGAAGGCGGCGACGACCTTGCGCAGCTGGTCGGGCTCCGGCTTGTCCTCGGCGTCGAAGATCACGAGGAGATCGCCGCGGGCGAATTTCAGCGCGTAATTGCAGGCCTTCGGCTTGGTCTGCGGCATCGAGGCCGGCACCCGGACGATCTCGAAGATGCCTTCCAGCCCGAGGGCCTTGGCCGCATCGATCGTCTCGTCGTCGGTCTCCTCCAGGACGATCTTGATGTCGAGCTTGGCCAGCGGATAGTCGAGATTGCGCAGGGCGTGGGCGAGGATCGGCAGCACTTCGGGCTCCCGGAACATCGGCACCAGGATCGTGTAGACTGGCAGGTCCGCCTCGCGCAGCAGCCGCGCGTCGACCTCGATGGTGCGGCGGCGGCGGGACTGGCCGAAGCCGCCATACCAGACGAGGCCGGCCTTGAAGGCAAAATTGCCGAGATAGAACAGCGTCACCAGGCAGTTGATGGCGATCAGCGTGCCGAGCGGCGCGAGATAGAAGCCGACGGCCAGCAGCGTGAACAGGCCATAGGCGCCGACGATCTGGTTAGTCGTAATGACCCGCTGGGCCGACATTTCCGGGTCGATCTCGGCGAGCTCGTAGACCGCCCGGTGAGACAGGTCCTCGCGGAACACCCGTTGCAGCGACCAGACGATGTCGAATTTCGACGTGACGACGAGGTCGAAGGCCGGGCCGAACTTGCGGCGCAGGAAGAGAATGACCTCCGGACCCGGCCGGGCCGTCGCGATCTGCAGCCGGCCGTTCACGCGGCGCCACGGCAGGACGAGGTTGCGGGCGCAGTCGTCATGGTCGGCCGGATCGAGCAGCGCGTCGTCCGGCGGCTCGTCGATCAGGTTCACGAAGGGCAGATCGAAATGCTCGGCGACGGTCCGGTAGAGTTCGAGCGGCCGGGCCCAGGTGCGCGTCAACAGAACGTCGATCAGGCTGACATTCCAGGCTTCGGCGCGGGTGCGCGTCTCGTCCAGCTGGGCCAGCGTGATGAGCCGCTTCTGGACGAGACGGTTGCCGATCGCGACGTCGGTTGCGCTCAACGCCATCGCTGTCAGCCGGCCCGGCGACGCCGGTAGATGCGCGACAGGAGGGTGACGAAGACAAGCGTGCCGACGATCCAGAGCGCGCCGATGATCCACGGCCAGTATTGCCGCGCCAGATCCGTCAGCGACAGGCGATCGGGATAGGTGACCTGCACCAGCTGGTCGCGCGTGGTCGAGAAGGCGAAGGCCAGGCCGGCTTCGTCGACGAGGGCGACGTCACCCCGGTCGAGGGCGACCGGCACGATCGGCGCGGCCGCGTCGCCGGACGCCGCATCGGCGTCGGGCCGGATCCAGAGCCCCGTGACATCGCCGGCCCGCACGATCTGCACGATGGTGTAGTCGTCGAGACCGCCGATATCGAGCAGCGGATCGCCCCCGGCATCGGTCAGGCGGACGCGCCCCTCGTCGAAGCGGACGGGGCTGTCGATCCCTTCCGGCAGCGTGTCCGCCACGAGGATGAACGGCGCCTGCGGCGCGTCACCGACCGGGCCGTAGCGCAGATCGAAGGGCGTCTCTGCCGAGATCATGCCGGCGACCAGCGAGGCGGCGGCGGCTCCCTTCAGCGAGCCGGCGGCGGCCTCGGGCATGAAGACCGTGACGCCGGAACCGAAGGCCGAGGTCGCCTCGAAGAACTCCGCCGCTGGCCGGCCGAGCGCGGTCGTCTCGATGCTGCTCGTCGGCAGAAGCTGCACGGGAAAGCCCTGCGGCGGGTTGGCGCAATCGCCGGTATCGGGCTGGCGCTGGGCCAGAACCCGCAGCGCGTTCTCGCGGCCGGCGAGCCCGGCGGGGATCGATGCCGACAGGGTCACCGGATTGCCGCCCGGCGAGGTGGTGCTGGCCAAGAGGTAGTTGTTGAGGAAGGCGGCGATGGTGACGTTCGAGCCGCGGGTGTCGGTCGCCACCGCCAGATCGAGATCGAGCCGGGACGGGCGCGTGCCGGCCGGCAGTTGCGAGCCGAGGAAGGCGGCGTCGAAGACGACCTGATCGACCAGGCTGGCGCTGGTGAGCGGGATGCCGAGATCGGCAAAGCTGGTCGCCGAAGCCGCGTCCTCGCCATCGTTTGCCGCCGCGACCGACAGGGACGATCCGAGCGCCAGGGCCTGCCAGCGCGACGACAGCAGCTCGGCGGCGGCCTGGGGACGGTCGCCGCTGACCAGCAGGCCGGGCGCGCTGCCGAGAGACAGCACGGACAGGCCGCCCGCGCCGGCGAGCGCGGGGCCGGCGTCGGCCGGCGGTTCGAAGCCCAGCGCGATCGTGCCGGTCGTCCACAGCGCGTCCCCGGAGCCGTCCGCCGCCGCCGGATCGGCCGCGCGGTCGAAGGTGACACGGGCGTTGCGGGCGACGAGCGCCGCGTTGATGCGGATCAGCGCCGCCATCTCGGCTTCGCGCAGGTCGCGTTCGGGCATGCGGATGACGACGTCGTCCGGCATCATCGCCAGGACGCGGTCGATTGTGTCGAGCGCTGCCGGATCGAGCGCCACTTCCAAAGCCGAATCCGGCAAGACCGACAGAAAGTCGCCGGCGACGCGCTGGTCGACGCAGCGATCCTCGGTGATCGCCCCGCTATAGCGCAGGGTCACCTTGACGAAGCCGTTCTCGACGCTGGCCGGATCGATGGCCTTCTCGACGGTGAAGCTCTCGTCCTCGTTGCCGAGCCCGCGCGCGAAGACTATCCGGTCGCCGACCAGCACCTGCATGCTGCGCCGGCTGGCAAACGCACTCTGCGAGCGCAGCGACAGGCGCAGGACCATGTCCTTCGCGGCCTCCGCCACGACCGGGAAGAACAGTTCGCGCTCGCCGTTCAGCCCGGAAAACTGCAAACCCTCGTCGAAACCGAGTTCGCCGAGGCCGATGACGCGCCGCACGCCCGCTGCGCGCGTCGCCGGGTCGTTCGTGGAGGCCGCGGTCCCGGTCGGCGTCGTCGCCGGTGCGCCCTGCACGGCCTGCCCGCTCTGGTCCGTCTGCCCCCCCGGTGCGGTCTGGGCCATCGCGGTTCCGGAGGCGGCCGCACAGGCCATGACCGAGATCGCGACTGCGACCGTCTTGCGGGCAAGCATCATGAATAGGTCTCGTTCTGTTCGTCCCGAAGCGCGCGAAGGGTTTCGAGGCCGTCCTCGACCTGTCGCATCTCATCGTCCGTCAGGCTGCGGTTCGTTTCGGCGGCCGGGGCGATCACGGCTTCGAGCCGCCGGGCCTCCGCGCCGATCTGCGGAAAGCCGAGGGTCGGCGCATTACCGGCCATGGCGTGCAGCGCCATGCGCAGGGAGACCACGGCCGCGGGGTCGGCGGTCGCGGTCGCCAGGGTCGTCTCGATCTCGGTCATCTGCCCCGGAAAGCGGGCATGGAACCGCTGGCCAAGCGCGAATATCCTGCTGCGGAAGTCATCCGTGCCCATGTCGCAGTATAACCTCGCCTTTCGATCACAAATATCGTGTGAACTCCTGGCTGATCCAGCCACGATGCGGCCCGTTGCTGGCATCACCGCAGAATTCGCGCGAATCCCTGCAGCCTCCGTCAGCACGTTTTCGGAGCTATCGGATATGGCGGGATCGGCAAGTCCGTAAATCTGGGGATTGACTTGTGCCGGCTGCGCACCGGTCGCATCCACCGCAAACGGGCGTGTGACGTGAACGAAAACGTGATGCGCGATTGCCTCACAATCCGGATCGCGATGGACCGTTTTCGCCTTCGGGTGTACCCTTGCGGCACGAGCGGCGGCGACGGGCCGGCAGGCGCTCAGGCCCGGCCGTTTCGCTTCATTCGACCACTTCTGAAAGGAGCTGGACGATGACGACCGCACCAAGCATCCCGCATTCCGCAGAGACAATCGGCCCGGACATCCGGCGGATCGGCGCGGCCGATCTCGTCGCCTGCCTGAAGGCCGGCATCGCCGATTTCACGGCGCGGCCGACCCATTACGCCTTCCTGTGCCTGGTCTATCCGCTGATGGGCCTGGCGATCGGCGTCTGGGCGGCGGATCAGGACGTCCTGCCGCTGATCTTCCCGCTGGTCGCAGGCTTTGCCCTCATCGGCCCGGTGGCGGCGATCCCGCTTTACGAGATCAGCCGGCGGCGCGAGCGCGGGCTCGACGCAAGCTGGTCGGACGCCTTCGAGGTGCTGCGTTCGCCGGCGCTGCCGTCGATCCTCGGTCTGGCGAGCCTGCTGCTGCTGATCTTCGCGGCCTGGCTCTATGCGGCCCAGGCGATCTATATCTGGCTCTATGGCAGCCTGTTCGTGACGACGTCCTACGGCGCGTTTCTCGGCGAGCTGCCCACCACCACGCGCGGCTGGACGCTGATCGGCGTCGGCAATCTGGTCGGCCTCGGCTTCGCGCTCGTGACGCTGGCCATCACCGTCGTCTCGTTTCCGCTGCTGCTCGACCGCCATGGCGGCGTCGCCGAAGCGATGGCGACCTCCGTGCGGGTGATGCTGCACAATCCCGGGACGGTGCTTCTGTGGGGCCTGATGGTGGCGGGGCTGGTCTTCGCGGCCTCGCTGCCGCTGCTGATCGGCCTGCCCGTCGTGCTGCCGGTGCTGGGCCACGCCAGCTGGCACCTCTACCGCCGCGCGGTGGCGCCAGCCGGCGGCTGAACGCGCCGGGCGGCGGGCGACGTGCGGCAGCGCTACGACGCCGCTGCGACGGCCGTTTCGGTGATGACAGCCGAATCGCATCCGGCGCCGGAGAAGGCGAAGACCTCCATGTCCTCGCCGACGCCGCGCAGCGGGAAGCTGCCGAGGCTTTCGAGGGCCGAACTGCAGCTCGCCCGCTCGGCGAAGGCCCGCGACAGGAGCACCGGCCGCTGCACCGTCTTGGTCAGGTTTTCCAGGCGCGCGGCGGCGTTGACCGCCGGGCCGATGACGGTGAAGTCCAGACGGTTGCGCGAGCCGATATTGCCGTACATCACGTCGCCGACATGGATGCCGACGCCATAGCGCAACGGCTCCCGGCCGGCCGCGACATGGCCGGCATTGAGGACATCCATCGCCTGCTGCGCTTCGGCCAGGGCCTTCAAAAGGTCGTCGCAGGCGGTCGGCCGGTCGAGGGGGAAGATCGCCAGCAGGCCGTCGCCGATGAATTTCAGGATCTCGCCGCCATGGCGCTCGACCGGCTCGCAGATCGCGTCGAAATAGCCGTTCAGGAGCTCGATCACGTCGTCGCGCGGCCACAGCTCGGAGATCCGGGTGAAGTCGCGAAGGTCGCAGACCATGATCGCGCCTGCGACCGTGGTGCCGCTGCCCCGGGTGATGGCGCCGGCGAGGATCTGGTCGCTGGCATGGGGGCCGACATAGGTCTCCAGGAGGGTGCGCGCGAGCCGGTTCTTCAGCCGGATCTCGCTGACCAAGGCGAAAGCCGGCAGGAGGTCGGCGAGGAAGGCGAGCTCGGCGTCGGAAAAGCCCTCCGGCGCATCGCTGGCAAAGGACACCACATGGCGCCGGCCGAACGTGTGCTCCAGCGGCCAGGCGACATAGTCGGTCATGCCCTCGGCGCGAAGCTCGCCGAACAGCGAGTATTCGTCGGCGGCCGCCGGCTCCCGGGCGAGGCGCAGGCGCACTTCGCTGGCGCCGCCATGCACCGCGGCGATCGGGCTTTCGAGATATTCCGCCGTTTCCAGCGCGCCGTGCTGATAGGTCTGGATATCGGCGTCGGGCGTATTGTGGCGCCACAGGATGCGCGCGCCCAGCCATTGCGGATGGTGGATGCGGAAATGCACCGTGGCGCGGGCCACCGGCAGCCCGCCCGCCCGCAGGCGGTCGCAGAGCTGCTGGAAGATGTCGTCGATGAACCGCTCGTCCTGGGTCTCGCGCACCAGCCAGTCGAGGAGCCGCGTGCGATGGAGCGGCCAGGTCCCGGTGTCGCAGGAATCGACCCGGCCTGCAGAGCGAGTGGGCTCCATCGTCATATCCTCGAATGTCTGGCGCTGATCCCCTTGGAATGGGGATGCCGGCGTCGCAGCGCAAGAGTGACAGGACGCCGCCGCCGGCAGTGTTGCCGGCCAGCACCGGCGGCCTCTGTCGCGCAGGCCGCTCCACGGTGCGGCGGCTCGAGGCCCTGAAATTCTGGGGCATGGATGCGGGACGCGGAGGCATTGCCGCGACCGCCGCCACTGCCGATGATGGCGGCGCAGCGCGAGACGGGAATGCGGTGAACGAACCGTCGCCCGCCGCGCACAGATTCTCCGGTCGCGGCAATCCTGCCGGCGCACCGGAAACCGGGAGTGACAACGCGTGTCCGAATTTCGTCGCGGGGCCCTCCGCCTTGCCCTCTGCACCGTCATGCTTGCCGGATCCTCCGTCTCCGCGCCGGCCGGCCAGACCCCGCTGACGGTGGCCGCGCCTGTTTCGGCGGACACCCCGGTCCGCATGGCCGCCAACGGGGTGCGCGAGATGGCCGAGCGTCGCTGCGGCTGGCTGGCCAATCCGACACCGGCAAATTTCTGGCTGACGGATGCCGACGGCACCTGGACCCTCTCCGAACAGGGCCGCGATCTCGGCAACCGGTTCCACGACATCTCCTGGCCGGAATTCGCCGCCGACCAATGGGTCGAGACCAATGGCTCCTACGGCTATGGGTGCGCCTGTTTCGACGGGGTCGTCGATCACCGCAGCGCCAACGTGGTGCGGATCGACCGGCTGCAGCCGCGCCCGCTGAACGCCTGCCTCGCCGATCCCGCCCTGCCCTCGATCAACTGACGATCCGGCACCGGTTCGCCGCCATGGCGGGTTCCGGTCCAGTGCAGCGACAGCAGGTCCCCTCTCGAACGGAGCGTTCCCATGCAGAAGAGAGTGTTCGCCGCGCTCATCGGCGCGGCCCTTTGCGGGGCGCCGGCACTCGCCGACGAAGCCTGGGTCCTGCCCGGTGGCGGCGAGGTCACCTGGGACGACGATGTCAACGGCGTCTCGGTGCTCAGCTATCCCGTCGGCCGCTCGCGGCAGCGGGTGCGCCTGTATGTTCCGGGGCTGTCTGCGGCGATCGACGATCGCGGCACATTCCACGGCTACTGGATCGGTCCCAGCGGCGATTCCGACTGCGCCGCAACGCTGACCGGCCCCGACGGGACCCGGTCGGCGGCTTTCGGCCAGGCCATCATCACCTTTGACCAGCCCAGCTTTCCGTCCGGATGGTTCGTGCTGATCGGCCAGTGTTTCGACCCGCCTTCGGATGAGATGCGGGCGGATGCGATCTACGGCAACCAGATCGTCGTGCCGCGCAACTGAGGCGATGCGCTCCGAGGATGGACGCACAGGCCAAAGAGCGGGATGGACAGGCATTCCGCAGGTGCGGCGCCCCGCCTAGACTTGCCTGATACCGGACACCGGCTTCGACTGTTCCGTGCCGCTCGGCGCGGCATTCATGTCCAGCCCCCACCCGAACGAGGCGACGACCATGACCTCAACCATCCGCGGTATTCTCGTGGTCGCCGGCCTGGCGCTGGCGTCGCCCGCGGCCGCGCAAGGCATCGTCGACGAATTCTGCACGACGATCACCGAGAACGACAAGTCGGCCTCCGATGGCTTCCAGTTGACGGATGCGGCCTCGATCCTGCGTCAGGATCGGGCCAATTTCCACAAATTCGGCTATCGCGACCGCGGCGATCAGGGTGACAGCACGTTCGGCTCGAGCAGTGCCCGCGCCCAGATTCCGGCCATGCTCGACAATGGCCAGACCGACCCCAGCGTTCTGCGGGCCATCGTCCGGGGAACGCCGCGCATCTGCGTCGAGGTCTATCCCGGCTACCTCTACGTCTACGTCAATTGACGCGCGCAACGCGCCGACCGGTGGCGCCGGACGTCCACGTTCCGACAGGTATCCAGCCGATGAAATTCGTCACACTCTGCGCGGCCGTCATGCTGGCATCGACCTTCCATGCGAGCGGTCCCGCTGCCGCACAGGCGCTCGATCCGTGGTGCGAGCAGCAGGCCCGGCTGACCTGCGGCGACCGGGACGGTGTCCTGAGCATGACCGACTGCAGCAGCGAGCCGGATTTCTGGTCCGGTATTCCGAACGAATGCGTCGGCGACCTGCAGACCATGGTGGAGATGGAGCGTGAAGCCGGCGTCGGCGGCGGGTCGGCATCCCTGCCCTCCGGCATGATGCTCGGCTTTTCCTATGGCGGCATCCTGCGCGAAGGGCCCGGGATGGATTTCCGCAGGATCGCCTCGCTGCGAGACGGCGACGAGATCGAAATCCTGGAAGACACCGGGATCTGGTTCGACGGCTACAAATGGTTCCGGGTCGCCACGGCGCGCGGCACCGGTTTCCATTGGGGCGGCATCTTCTGTCACGAAGGCGGCGTCAGCGTCGACGGCATCCTGTCGAGCTGCAACTGAACCGCGACATCCGGCGCGGGGCCATTCGAGCCGCCAATCATCCCCCTACCTCGAGGAAATCCGCATGAACCGCCCCGTTCTGATTGCCGGCTCCGTCGGCTTCGCGCTCCTCGTCGGCGCCACGTCGATCGTCCTGGCCGAGACTCTACTCGCCACCAGCACCACGGCGATGGCGATCACCGGCGATGTCGAGATGGACGATTTCAGCATGGTCTTCGCCGACGGGACCCGTCTCGATTTCGATGAACTGGTGGGCGACAGCTTCGTGGTGGACGGCGAAACCGTCAACGCCTCGGTCTATTCCGTCGCGGCGCCCATGGATCCGGTGCTGCTCAACGGGAACCGGCTCTGCGGCTCGGGACCGGTGACCTATGTCGCAAGCTGGGGCAGCGACAGCGACGTCGCGGTTGCCGTCTTCGACACCCAGGACATTCCGGGCAGCGACGCCGACATGTGCGCCCTCTATTATTATACCTACCCCAACTAGGCTTGCCGGTGCCGCCCTTCGCCTTGCGCCCCCCGGTCCGGCCCAGTTGATGGGTCCGAACAATTCACCAGCGCGCCGGGCCCTCGCCCGGCCGTTGGCGCTGACGACGCTGGCGCTCTACAGCCTCTATCTGACCGGCGAGTTCCTTGTCGCCGGCGCCCTGACCATGGCGTCCGACATCGGCTTCAGCGCGCTGATGCTGCCTGCCTGCATCGCGCCGGTCGCCGGCCTTGCCGGGCTGGTCTTCGCAACATCCGGCCGGTTTCGCAGCGTTCTTCTCGCCCTTCTCCTGATCTGCACGGCCGGTGGCGCCGCACTCGACGCCCATGCCCTGCATTTCGCGGCGCCGGATGGCCAGAACGCCATCGTCGTCGCCATGGTGGCCGTCTGGCAATTCGTCGTCCTGATCCTCGCCGGCGCCGCGGCGCTGGTCATTCGGCGCGTTACGCGTCGCCGGTCCGCGGCCGCGCGCTGAGCGTTCCGGCGGGCGGTCCCCGGCGCCCCTCCACGTCCCGATCGGTGCAGGCCGGTCACCCCTTCGGCATTTCGCCTCTGAGCCATTGCGATTGAACGGATTTTCCCCTTAGACACGATTGGGGACGTTGCATGTGGCGGGGAGTGACCGGTGTCGACGAGTGAGGATGGGCGCGCACGACCCGACGTTCCCGTCCTGCGTTTTTCCAGCGACACCTTCGCCCTGAAAGACCGTTTCGAAGCCTATCGCGATCTCTATGCCGGCGGCACCGAAGTGACCCGTCTCGGCGCCGGCTTTGCCGCGCAGTTCGAGGCGCGACCGCTGGGCGAGCTGGTCATTTTCGAGCGCTGGCTGAACGACGTCGCCCATGAACGGTCGGCGCAGCGGATCCGGCAGGACGGTTTCGAACATTTTGTCATGCAGCTCAACCTCTCCGGCGTGCTGGTCGTCGAGACCGCCGACGGGGCTGCGACCGTCAGGCCCGGCGAGATCATCATCCTCGATACCGGGCGGCCCTACGGCAATCGCTGCGGGAACGCCCATGTCCTGACCTTCTCGGTGGCGCGATACGTCGTCGAGCGCGCCTATCTGGGTGGCCAGGATCTGCACGGCCGCGTCCTGGGCGCCGAGCGCGGTGCGCTCCTGGCGGACTTCATGGCGTCGCTGACCCGCAATGCCCGCACGCTGTCGGCCGACGCCGTCAACGGCATGGTCGGCATCTTCTCCGAGCTCCTGATGATCACGCTACGCCAGGACGACGGCACCGCCAGCGCCGAGGCGCGGGGCAAGCTGAAGCTCGCCCAGGAGCTGATCGAGGAGGGGCTGTCGCGGCACGATCTCGACCCGGCCGTGATCGCCGCGAAGGCCGGCATTTCCCGCTCGCGGCTCTACGAGATGTTCAAGCCCCATGGCGGTGTCGCGAGCTACATCCGGCGGCGCCGGGTGCATCGCTTTCGCGCGCTGCTCAGCCAACGGCGCGACATGCGCAGCATCGCCGAACTCGCCTTCGCCTGCGGTTTTGCCAGCGAAAGCCATGCCAGCCGGACCTTTCGCGAGGTCTTCGCCATGCCGCCCGGACAATTCCGGCGACGCCAGGGTGGCCCCGCCTCGCCGGCTGCGGTGATGGCGGTGCCGGGACGCGACGGCTTCGCGCCCTGGGTCAGTTCGCTCAACATGCGGGCGCAAGCCTCAACTTCATGAAGCCTGTCATGCGGGCGGGGCCGAACGCGGCGTGGAACCTGGCGCTCGCCCTGGCCATGGTGCATCTGGTCTCCTCGCTCGACCGGCATCTCCTCAGCCTCGTCCTCAGTCCGATCAAGACAGAGCTCGGACTAAGCGACACCCAGCTCGGGTTCCTGCACGGCACGGCCTATGTCCTGCTCTATGCCGCCGCGATCGTCCCGCTCGGCTATCTGGTCGACCGGTTCGACCGGCGCCGCATCATCCAGGCGGGCATCCTCGCCTGGACCGTGGGAACGGTCGCCTGCGCGCTGGCGCAATCCTATCCGCAACTGGTGCTGGCGCGCATGCTGGTGGGCCTCGGCCAGGCGGCGCTCGTGCCGGCCGCGACCAGCCTCCTCGCCGACAGCTTCGCCGGCCGCGGGATCGGCAAGCCGATCGCCGTCTTCACCTCCGCCGCGACGTTCGGCCGGGGACTGGCGCTCCTCGGCGGTGGCGTGGCGCTCGGCTGGATCGGCCTGTGGGGGCCGGGCAGTCCCCTGGCGAGCCTTGCGCCCTGGCGCACCCTGCTGCTCCTCTCGCTGATCCTCAACCTCGTCGCCTTCGCTTGGCTTTCGGCCATGGACGAAACACCGCGCAGCCAGGGCAACGCGCCCCGCCCGCCGGGCATGTTCGCCGCCGCCGCCGGCCGCTGGGGAACGTATCTGGCCTATCTCGGGGCCTCGGCGGCGGCGATCCTGCTGGTCCAGGTCACGGCGGCATGGGGCCCAACATTGCTGGTCAGGGGCTTCGACCTGACCCCGGCCGCCAGCGGTCTCCTGTTCGGCCCGATCGTGGTCGGCTTCGGCCCGGCGGGAAACGTCTTCGGGGGCTGGGCGATCGATGCGCTGACACGGCGGGGGGTGCGTGCCCCGTCGGCCTGGGCCGCAATCGTCGCCCTGCCCGCGGCGCTGTTCGCCGGCGCGGTCTTCTGCCTCTCGGCCGACCTCGTTGTCGCGCTCTGCGCCCTTGCGGCGATCACCTTCTGCCTCGGTTTCACGACGCCGGCGGGGCTCGTGGCGATCCAGCGGATGACGCCACCGGGCTTGCGTGGCCGGGCCACGGGCCTCTTCGTCCTCATCGTCACGATGGTCTCGCTGGGGCTCGGGCCGCTGACGGTCGGATGGTTCAGCGACCATGTCTTTACCGGCCCCGCCGGCCTGCGCCAGGCGATCCTCGCCGTCCTCGCCCTCGGCGCCTTGCTCGGAACGCTCTCGGCGCTTCAGGCCGCCAGGCTCGAGCGGTTGGCGGGACCGGACCTGCCGGGCGATGCCGGCGCCCGTGCCGGCGTCCCGAACGGCGCGCGAAAACTTCGCGCCTGAACCGTCCCGGCGAAAAGTCTCCTGTGGCGCAAGCTCCTGACTCTTATGGCAAAACACCGGGGACCTCGGGCCTACCGAATATGGTGGTCGGGGTGATCACGCTCCCGGCTGAAGCCGTCATTGACGTAAGTGTCCCTTACATGTCTATCTCAACCGGGCGGTGCAGTGCTCCCGCCCCAGTTGCGGGCCGCTCCATGTGCGGCGACCGGACCGACATCTCAAAACAATAAGGTGGAACGTCCATGGGTATGGGGCATATCGAGGTCGAGCTGCTGATCCACGAACACGCGCACAAGCCGATCACCGGCGAAGTGCTGGCGGTCGGGCGACAACATATCTCACCGAGCCCGGACGAGATTCTCGCGATGATGGCGCGGCACGGCGTGACGCCCGTCCGCACCGATTTCGAACCCGACACGTTGAACACGCATCATGGCGAGGGCGAGCATCCGATCCTCGACGCCTCGCTGTTCCGGGCCATGGGCAATGACACGTACTTCGTCGCGGACATCAGCCCGTATGAAGGCGCCGACTACATCTTCGACGTCTGCGGCGAGGTGCCGGAAGAGCTGATCGGCCGGTTCGACTTCATCATCGATGGCGGCTCGCTCGACAACGTCTTCGATCCCCTGTCGATGGTCCGCAACATGACGAAGATGCTGCGCCCGGGCGGCCGGATGTTCATCTTCGCCTGGTCGAACGGTTTCCCGTCGGCCTATGTGAAGATCACGCCCGACTGGATCATGGATTATTGCCTGGTGAACGAGTTCGCCGACGCCAAGGTCTATGCGTCGCGCTGCGACATGCCCTTCGACGACCCGAAGCTCGGGCAGAGCGTCGATCTCTTCCACTACCATCCCTATATCGACACGCCGAACGGGCCGGTGGCGGAAGCGGCCTATGTGCGCGTTCCGGGCTACGGATCGACCTATTGCATCGCCGAAAAGGGCGTAGCCACGACGCATCACCGCATGGCCGTGCAGAAGCATTATCGCGGACAGGACGTGGAGCCGTATCTGACGTCGGCGAAGCGTTTCCATGATTCGACCCAACCGGCATTCTCGCTGCCGGGCGCCGAGGTCCCCGACATGCCGCCGATCAGCGATCAGATCACGGTCCGGCCGGTGGCGCGGTTCGGCACGCCCAGCACGATCAGCCTGCCGGACGCGATTTTCAGGAGGCTCGACCAGATCGGGACTGATACCCGGCTTGCCCGGCTCGAGGCGCGGCTTCTGGCGGCCGAGGCAGGAAGCCGCACGTCGCAGCTATCGGACCGCGTCTACGAAGAAGCGCAGCGCCTATCGCGACAACTCTACGAGTATTCTGTGTTGGCGCCGGGGAGAAGCGCGGCTTCTCCGATGCCCCGGCGATTTCTGTCGCGGGCCCGCAGCGCCTTGTTCCGGCTCGCGGGTAAGTAAGTAGGCCACGGGCGCGCAACTCGGCACTGCCACTCAGGCGCTATACAGGCAGGGAGCGCCAGGCCACTTATGAGTTGACTTCCAGCGGGGTCATCCCCGCTGGCGGCGCAGCCTTTGCGCGAGAAAAATCTGGCGTGCGAAACCCTTGAGGTCGACCGCCGGAGATGGCTGCGGGCCGTAGAGGTGACGGTCGAGGCGGGCGAAGGCCGTCCGGGCGTCGGCGGGCAGTTCGCCGCGCGCTCCCGACAGGCCGGCGGCGGCGGCGCGGGTGGCCCGGGGATCGTTGCGGGCGGCGGCCCGGCGAAGCGCCACGGCGTTGCGGTCCGGCAGGAACCGGCGCAGGCGGCGGCCGATCTCGGCGGGCGCGACCAGGCGCCGGCCCGGCAGTGCCAGGAGCAAGACGAGCAAGCAGCTTCCGAGCCCTGCCAGAAGCGGTGCACTGCGGGCGATGAGGCCTGACCAGCCGCTGGCCTCGGGCTCCTCGGCGATCGCGGCGAAGGCGATGCGTTGGGATTTCAGCACCGCGTCGCGCATTTCCCGCGTCGTGGTATCGAACCAGGGAATGTGGAAGGCCTCCAGCCGGCCTGGCTGCGAGGAGACCGGCCGCATGCGCCATTGCCAGACGACGGTGGACACCGGCCCGTTCTCGGTCAGTTCGACGCTGCGCCGTTCGGGCGCGATGAAGGAGATCAGCCAGGGCGCGATCATCCGGGGCGGCGGTGGCAGCGAGCCGGGCGGCACCCCTTCGGCAACGATCGTCACGGTGCGCGTCGCGGTCTCGCCATTGGCCAGCATGGCCGGGTCCATGTCCCATTCGTCGCTGTAGCTCAGCGAGCGGGCCGGAAGCCACCAGCCGCCCTCTGTGGCCGGGCGCGGGATGGCGGTGATGGTGACGTGCTCGGAGACGACATTGTGGACGAAGCGCTCGCCATTGTTGGCGACCAGCGTCAGCCGGTGGGTAAAGGCCCCGACGGTCAGGTCGCCGCCGC
Organism: Aurantimonas coralicida DSM 14790; assembly: GCF_000421645.1. GTDB lineage: Bacteria > Pseudomonadota > Alphaproteobacteria > Rhizobiales > Rhizobiaceae > Aurantimonas > Aurantimonas coralicida. The sequence continues at coordinate 240,025 of NZ_ATXK01000005.1, forward strand.
GTTCGGGGAAGATTGCCAGCCGCCGCTCGAAGACGGTCAGCTGGCGGCCGTCGATGCGCTGTGTCGTCCAGCTGTCGCGGCCAAGCTGCATCCAGGAGAAATTGCGCAGATCCGGCTGGACCAGCGTCTCCAGCGCGATGGTCACGTCGTAGAGGCCGCGAATGGTGACCAGCACCATCTCGTCCTCATAGGGGTCCGCCGGCATCGCATCGACCACCACGGCCAGCCGCGCGTCGCGCGCCGACACCTGCGGCGCCGCTCCGGCGGGGCCAGCCGCGGCAAAGAGGAGCAGTGACAGCGTGAGCAGGAGCCGTCCTACCATGCGGTGTCCTCCGGCGGGTTGGCGATGCCAAGATCCTGCCGGCGCTGATGCTCGGCGCGCAGCCGCAGCTTCAGGAAGGCGCCGGGATCGTCGGGCAGCGTCGTCAGCCAGTCCTCGCTGGCGACGACCCCCTGGCCGGTGCGCGGCCGCACGACGGAGCGCTGCTCGGCCAGTGTGAGCGCCTTGGGCACGTCGCGCTTGGTCGGCTGGGCGGCGGCGTCCTCGGCCTCGATATTGGCGGCGATGCCGTCGATGTCGTTGGATTCACCGACCAACGGGTCGATGCGGGCCGCGACGAGGGCGCGGTTGAAGCGGGCGTCGGCATCGGACGGATCGGCGAACAGCACGGCGTCGAAATAGGCGACGGCTTCCGCGTAGCGGCCGAGCGCGGCAAGCCCGACGCCGCGATTGTAGGTGGCCTCGGAGCCGGCCTCGCGAAACGCCAGGTCGGCTTCGGCGTATCGGCCCGCACGGTAGAGTGCGACCCCGCGCACCGCCGGCTCGGTGGTCAGGCTGGCGGCCAATCCCGGCAGACCGGTGGAGAGCGCCAGCCGGCCGAAGGCGGCGGGACCGGCGGCGAGCGTAGCGCATGCGGCCACGACCAGCGCGAGGAATGGCAGAACCCAGCGCCGCATCACACGCTCCTGCGGAACAGGGCGAGCGCCGGAAACAGCGCCAGCACGAGGAGATAACGGCCATAATCGGTGTAGTGCAGCACCGCGTAGTCGCCTTCCGCCAGAGCATCGGAACGGCGCCGGCCGATCCCGTCCGCGACGGCGAGCGGCGTGGTGGCGTCGGCAAAGAAGCCCTCACCGGCGGCGGCCAGACGCTCCAGCCCCGCCGGATCGGGGGGCGGCATGTCACCGGGGCGCTGGCTCGGCGCGACATGGATCGCCGAGACGAAAGCGCCGTCGGCGCGCAAGGCCGCCACCTCGTCGAAGGCGGCGGGGCCGAGCCCCTCCCCGTCGGTGACCAGCACGACGTCGGCGCGCAGGATCTGCGCTTCCGCCAGCGTGCGGCGGGCCAGCGCCAGCGCCCGGTCGCTGCGGCTGCCGGGGTCGGGCACCGTCTCGCCGTCGAGGACGGCGACGATGGAGCCGAGCGCCGCCGGATCGGTGGTGAAGGCCGTCGCCACATAGGCTTCGCCGGCATAGACGATGAGGCTGACGGGGCGGGTGCCGACCCGCTGCAGGACAAGCTGCGCGGCGGCCTCGGCGTCGTCGAGGCTGCCGCCTTCCGCGATGGAGCGCGACAGGTCCATCGCCACGACGATGCCGTCGAGATTGCGGAAGGTGGGCGCGCCGCTATCGCGCTGGGCAGGGCCGACGAGGGCCAGCGCCACCAGGCCGGCGACGGCGATGGCCAAAAAGGCGTGGCGGGCACTGCCTGGCACCAGCCGGCCCAGCCGCGACAGCGCCGCCATCAGGGCGGGGTCGACGGCGCGCTCCCAGCCGGCGAGACCCCGCGATCGGCGGGCGAAGACGACGCCGGCCACGAGGGTCAGCACCAGGACCGCCAGCCACCAGGGCCGCAGCAACAGAAGATCGCCCGGCAGGCTCATGCGCCGCGCCTCCATCCGATGACGAGGCCGAGGGCGCAGAGGAAGCCGAAACCGGCCGGCCAGATCCAGTAGGAACTGTAGATTTCGGCCGCAGGCCGCTCGAAGGCGCTGGTCTCCAGCGCGTCGATGGCGCGCGCCACCTGCCGCAGATCGTCGGTGGTGCGGACCCGGAAGGTCTCGCCGCCGCTGGTTTCGGCAATGGCCCGCAGGGTCGCGGTATCGACGGCGTCGCGGGATTTGGGGTCGGTCTCCAGATCGGCAGGGCCGAGGGCGATGGTGTGTACGCGGATGCCGAGCCGCTCGGCCAGCGATCCGGCATCGCGCGGCTGGACGGCGCCGGCATTGTTGACGCCGTCGGACAGAAGGACGACGACGCGCGAGCGTGCATCGGAGCGGGCGAGCCGTTTCAGGGCGAGGCCCAGCCCGTCGCTGATCGCGGTGGACCGGCCGGAAATGCCGATCGTCGCCTGGTCGATGAGGTGGCCCACCGCCTCGACGTCGAAGGTCAGCGGTGCGGCGAAATAGGCGGTCTCCGCGAAGATCACCAGCCCGACACGGTCGCCGGCTCGGGCGCGCACGAAATCACGAGCCACCGCCTTCACCGCGTCGAGCCGGGAGACGGTCTTGCCGTCGAGGACGAAATCCTCCTGCTCCATGCTGCCGGACAGGTCGATGGCGAGGACGAGGTCGCGGCCGCTGGCCGGCAGGGCCTCGACCGCTTCGAGCTGCTGCGGGCCGGCCAGCGCCACGACCAGCGCGATCCAGGTGAGCGCCGGCAGGAGCTGGCGGACGCGGGCGCGCATGCCGTCCGCCGCCCCGGTGGCCAAGCGCGCCGCGATGGAGCCGGGCACGACCAGCGCGCCGGTCGCGGCCTGGCGCGGCGGCAGGAGCAGCAGCGCGGCGAAGGGCAGCGGCAAGAGAAGCAGCGCGTAGGGGGTGGCGAAGCTCCACATGGTCATGCCCTCGCCCGCAGACGCCGGCGGCCGCGGGCCATCGTCAGGATCGCCGCGTCGATGGCGTCGAGATCGGGCGTGGTGCCCGGCCGGTAGAGGGAGGCACCGATGTCTTCGCGCAGGATTGCGCCGGAATCGGGCCTGGTGCCAGGCCTTGCCGGCGCGGCGTCGCGGCGCAGCCGGTCGATCAGCGCCGCCTGCCGGAACAGGCGATCCTCGGCCGGCAAAAGGCGCGCGGCGGCGATCTCGCGCCGGGCCATGGTCAGCGCAGTGTCGCGCCGGCGGGTGACGAGATGCAGCAGCGCCAGGAGCAGAAGCCCGGCGAGGATGCCGAGCGCCGCGGCGGCCAGCACTTCGGACCCGTCGAAGGCGGCAAAATCGGCCGGCAGCCGCACCGGGCGCAGCCGGGCGACGAGATCAGGATCGGTCGACATCGTCGCGCTCCAGAGCCTCGGCCATCCTGTCGTATTCGGCATCGGCCGCCACGATGCGCACCTCCGCGCCGAGCCGTTCCAGCCGCTCGCGGCGCGGATCGGACCTCGCGGCCGTGTCCGCGCCCGACACGAAGGCCCAGCGCAGGCCTGTCAGCCCGGCCGGCGCATCGCCGGACAGGAACGGATAGGCACCGCGCGGCGGGACCTCCTCGAAAGCGTCGCGCACCAGGATCGTGACGATCCGCGCCCGGCGGCGCAGGGCCAGCGCCAGACCGTCGAAATCCGTGCCCGGCACGTCGAGGCCGGTGGCGAGGAACAGCGTGCCGCCCCGCGGCACAAGCCGGCCGGCGGGTTCCAGCAGCCGGTCGAGCGGCGCGTCGTCGAGATGGCCGGCGGCCGCCCGTTCGAGCGCGATGGCATGGGCGCGGGCGAGACCGCCGGCGATCGCCGCCATGCCCTTCTCGCGGGCCTGGGGCGCGACATAAGCCGGCTCACCGAGGCCGAGGGCCAGCAGTCCCACACGGCCGCCCGCCTGCACGACACGCCATCCGGCCAGCATCAGGGCGTCGGCGGCCGCGACCGAGCGCAGTCGCCGGCGGGTGCCCCAGAGCATGGCCGGGCGGAAATCAGCGACCAGCAGCGCTGTCTTCTCGCGTTCGTCGCGGAAGGTGCGCACATGCGGCCGGCCGGTGCGGGCCGTTGTCGCGGCGTCGAGATGGCGGCTGTCGTCGCCCTCCGAGAAGGGCCGCACGTCGACGATCTCCAGCCCGTTGCCGCGGCGCTTGCCGGCAAAGCCGCCGGGCCGGCCGGTCGGGGCCAGCCGCTGCTCGGGGATGTGGCGGACGTAATGGCGCAGCCGGAACAGCGCGTCGGCATCGACGGCGATGCCAGCCTGGTCCGCCGGCGGGACGATGCGGCTCATCAGAGGGGCTGGACGAGGTCGACGAGCCGGGCGACGAGGCTGCGCGCCGTGACGCCGTCTGCCGCGGCCCGCCAGGTCGGCACGATGCGGTGGGCGAGAATGTCCGGCGCGAGTTCGCTCACATCCTCCGGCACGGCGTAGTCGCGGCCGCGCAGATAGGCACGGGCCTTGGCCGAGGCTGCCAGCGCCAGCGTACCGCGCGGCGACACCGGATGCTCGATCGCCTTGCGGATGTCGGGGGCCGGCCGGTCCTCGCGCGTCGCCATGACGAGGCGCACAATGTAGTCCTTCAGGGCGGGCGCCAGATGCACCTTCGCGGCGGCCTGCCGGGCGGCGACGATCGCCGCGCTGGTCACCGGATGCGGCATGGCCGCCTCGCTGCCGCTCGCCTCGCGCTCGACGAGGTCGAGGATGGCGAGCTCGGAGCGGGCGTCGGGCATGTCGACGAGGACATGCATCAGGAAGCGGTCGAGCTGGGCCTCGGGCAGCGGGAAGGTGCCCTCGTGCTCGATCGAGTTCTGGGTGGCCACCACCATGAAGGGATCGGGCAGCGCATAGGTCGTGCCGCCGGCGGTCACCTGCCCCTCGGCCATCGCCTCGAGCAGGGCCGACTGCACCTTGGGCGGGGCGCGGTTGATCTCGTCGACGAGAACGAGGGAGTGGAACACCGGGCCCTGGACGAATTCGAAGACGCCCTTTTCGGGGCGGAAGACCTGGGTGCCGGTCAGGTCGGCCGGCATCAGGTCGGGCGTGCACTGGATGCGCGAGAAGGAGGATTCCAGCCCGTCGGCCAGCCGCTTGACGGCGCGGGTCTTGGCAAGGCCCGGGGCGCCCTCGATGAGCAGATGGCCGCCGGTCAGGAGCCCGATCATCAGGCGTTCGACAAGGGGCTGGTGGCCGATCAGGCCGGTCTCGACGGCCCGCTGCAGGGCCGAGAGGGCATGGGCGTCGCCGCCATCCGGCCCGTCATTCGACAGAGCGGGTTCGGCGTCGCGCGAGACCGCGGTTGCATCCTGCATGGCACTCATATCCCGATAGATTCACGTCGGCGCCGCGGGCCGGTGCCACTCCACCCGGACGCCGGCACTATGTCGGATGCATCGGGTCTTGGGTAGGGCATCACGCCCGGCCGCACACAGGCAATTTGCCCGATCGGTCGCGCCCCCCTTGCGGCGGGGCTCCAGCTTGGGCCTGATCGTCGGATCGACAGGGGGAGCGATCGCCATGAGCCTGATGATGGGGCTGATCCTGCGGCTCTTCGGCGTCGCCTGCGTGTGCCTCGCCGGCGCGATCGTCTATGTCGTCGCCGATACCCAGGCGGCGATCCGGACCGAGCTGAAGGCCACCGAGACCCGCGTCGCCTTCCAGCTCGAGCGCATCTACATGCTGGGCAGCGGCGGCGTGGAATCGACCCATATCGCGCGGCGCTCCATCGAGATCGTCTCGGTGATGACCCCCGGCACCTGCGTCGCCTTCACCGAGCGCGACGGCGGGACGCGTCGCTTGTGCTCGGGCTGGAACGCCTTCGGCTCGGTCGCGCCGGGCTGGTTTCGCGCCGCGCTGGCCGCAGGCTTCCGGCATCCGGCGGCGGTCGAACGCGAGGTGCGCATCTTCGGCGAGGACGGGCGGCGGCTGCGCACCAGCTTCGATCCGGTCGCCGCGGCCACGCGGATCTGGCAGCAGGTGCGGATCGCGGCGGCGCTTGCCCTGGCGCTGGCGGCCGCGATGATCGCCCTGTCGAGCCTTGCCATCGCCCATGCGCTGCTTCCCGTGCAGGCGATCGTCGACGGGCTGAAACGGCTGGAGATGGGCGACATCGGCAGCCGGCTGCCCTCCTTCCGCACCGCCGAGTTCCGCCGCCTCGCCATCGCCGTCAATCGCCTCGCCAGCCGGCTGGAACGCTCCACCGCCGAGCGCGCGGTCTTGATGCGCAAGCTGTTCGAAGTGCAGGAGGATGAGCGCCGCACGCTGGCCCGCGAACTGCACGACGAGTTCGGCCAGTGCCTGACCGCCGCCGGCGCCATGGCTGCGTCGCTGGAGGCGGCCTCGCCGCAGGGGCGCGACGACATCGCCGAGGACGCCCGCGCGATCGGCCGCATGGTCAAGCGGATGATGGCGACGCTGCGCGGTGCCTTCGTCCGGCTGCGGCCGCCCGACCTCGACCAGCTCGGCCTCGAGCCGAGCCTGCGCACCATGCTGCATGGCTGGGAGGCGAGCCTTGGCGGGCGAACCCGCTTCGTTCTGGAAACCGAGGGCGACCTCACCGGCCTCGACGACGCGGCGGCGCTGAACCTCTACCGGATCGTGCAGGAATGCCTGACCAATGCCGCCCGGCACGGCTCGGCCCGGCGGATTGTCGTCCGCGTCGTCCGCGACAGCGCCGGCGGCGCGCCGGGCGTCGAGCTGACCGTCATGGACGATGGCGGCGGACGGCCCGAGGCGCTGGAGAGGGGCACCGGCTTCGGCATCGCCGGCATCCGCGAGCGCATCGCGGCGCTGGGCGGCACGCTCTCCATCGGCGAGGCACAGGGCGGCATCCGCGTGGCGGCGACCATCCCCACCGGGGCGCTGCGGCCATGAGCGCCGCCCGGATCATGCTGGTCGACGACCATCCGATCGTGCGCGAGGGCTATCGCCGGCTGATCGAGCGGCGGCCGGGCTATGCGGTGGTCGCCGAAGCGGCGGATGCCGGCGAGGCCTATCGCCTCTACCGCGAGACGACGCCCGACATCGTGGTGATGGATCTGACCCTGCCGGGCCCCGGCGGGATCGAGGCGACGCGGCATATCCGGCAATGGGACGGCGCCGCCCGCATCCTGATCTTCACCATGCACCAGGGCGCGGCCTTCGCGCTGAAGGCCTTCGAGGCCGGCGCGTCCGGCTATGTGACGAAGAGCAGCGATCCGGCCGAACTGGTGCAGGCCATCGAGGCGATCCTCGCCGGCCGGCGGGCGATGAGCCCGGACATTGCCCAGGAGATCGCCGAGGAACGGGTCGAGGGCCGTGCGACGGCGATCGCCGATCTCAGCCCGCGCGAGACCGAGATCCTGCGCATGCTCGCCTCGGGCATGACCTCCGACGAGATCGCCGCCGGGCTCTGCCTCAGCGTCAAGACGGTCCAGAACAACCACTACCAGATCAAGGCCAAGCTCGGCGCGCGCACCGACGCCCATCTGGTCTGGGTGGCGATCGAGGCCGGGCTGGTCCGCCGCTAGCGCAATACCCCGATCGCCGTAAAGCCGGGCTCAGCCGGTCAGCTGGGTCGCCATGACGCCGACGATGAGCGCCGTCGAGGCGGCGCCGGGATCGATATGGCCGAGCGAGCGGTCGCCGAGCCGGGCGGCGCGGCCCTTGGACGCCCGCATCGCCTTGGTCGCCTCGGCGCCCTCCTCGGCGGCCCGGGCGGCCGCCTGGAAGCACGCGGCCAGATCGTCGCCGCGCCCGGCCGCCTCGCCGATCGCCTCGGCGGCCGGCAGCCAGGCATCGACCATGGTCTTGTCGCCCCGCTCGGCCTTGCCGCGATCCTGGATCCCCTTGGCCATGGCGCAGAACGCCTCGACCATGGCGTCGCGGTCGAGCTCGGGCTTGCCCTTGGCCGCCGCGCCGGCCCGCATGAAGGCCGTGGCATAGAGCGGCCCGGACGAGGCGCCGACGGCGTTGAGGAAGGTCTTGGCGGCGGTGTTGAAGACGACGGCCGGCTCGTTCTCGGCGGTGTCGAGCTGGCCCAGCGCCTCGCGGACGGCGGTGAAGCCGATCCCCATGGTGACGCCGTGGTCGGCGTCGCCGATGACGCCGTCCAGCTCCGACAGATGATCCTTGTGTTCCTCGATGGCATCGGCGATCGCGACGAACATCGCGACGAGATGCTGGGTGGTGATGGTCATGGGCATGGTCCGTATCGGGTTGGCGGGGTCCGGCGAGGCTTAGCCAGCACGGAACATCGCGCAATCGCAAGGATGGTCGAGGAGCTCGGTCAGCTCGTCGTCGAGCAGGATCAGCGTCACCGACATGCCGGCCATTTCAAGCGACGAGCAATAGGTGCCGACCCAGGTGGCGTGCACGTCGATGCCCTTGCGCTCGAGGCGCTCGTGCACCCGCCGGTTGATCACGTAGAGCTCCATCAGCGGCGTCGAGCCGAGCGAGTTGATCAGCACCGCGACCTTCGAGCCCTTCCTGGCCGGCATCTCGGCGAAGATCCGCTCCAGCATGTCGTCGGTCACGTCGTCGGCGGTGCGCAGCGGCTCGCGCGTCACGCCCGGCTCGCCATGGATGCCCATGCCGATTTCCATCTCGTCCGGGCCGATCTCGAAATTGTGCCGCAGGGTCTGGGGCAGCGAGCACGGCGCCAGTGCCACGCCGACGGTGAAGGTGTGGTCGTTGGCCTTGCGGGCGACACGCTCGCACTCGTCCAGCGACCACATGTGATCGGCGGCCGCACCGGCGATCTTGAAGATGAAGAAATTGCCGGCGACGCCGCGGCGCTTCTCCTTCTGGTCGAGCGGCGCCGAGGCGACGTCGTCGGTGGAGAGCACCGTGCGGACCTCGATGTCCTCCATCGCCGCCATCTCGGCCGCCATGTCGAAATTCATCACGTCGCCGGCGTAGTTGCCGTACATGTAGAGGACGCCGGCGCCGCCATCGACGGCCTTGGTGCATTCCAGGATCGGGTCCGGCGGCGGCGAGGCGAAGACGTTGCCGATGGCGCAGGCATCGGCGATGCCCTTGCCGACGAAGCCGACGAAGGACGGCTCGTGGCCCGAGCCGCCGCCGATGACGATCGCCACCTTGTCCTTGCGCGGGCCGTCGACGGCGATCACCGAGCGCGGGCTGTGTTCGAGCTGGCGCACATGGTTGGGATGCGCCTTCACGATCCCGTCCAGCATCTCCTCGATGATGTTCTTCGGGTCGTTGATGAGCTTCTTGGTCTTCACTGGATTGCCTCCCTGTAGCTGTGTGCGTCTGGTTCCTCGCAGGGCGCCGAGCGACTCGGGCACCCCCTCCGCCTGCAGAATGCTGTGCGCCGTGGCCGCGTCGGTGATCAGGATGTTCGCATAGCCCCCGCGCAAAGCCGCCAGGATCGCCGGCACCTTGCGCGCCCCGCCGGCCACCGCGATGCGCACCTTGATCGCGCTGATCTCCTCCAGCGTCAGCCCGATGGTGCGCGCATCCAGCGGCGCGCGCACCGGCACGCCGCGATCGTCGATGAAGCGGCCGGCAACGACCGCCGTCGCCCGGTGAAAGGCCGGATGCGCCAGCTCCTCCTGGCGCACCAGCCCGCTGGCGTGGATCGTGCTGTCGGGCCTAGTCGAGCAGATGCCGAAGACCACCTTGTCGGCCCGGCGCGCCATGTCGAACTGCTCGCGCAGCTGCGGCTCGTCCATCAGCACGTCGCGGACCGCGGCGCTGGAGACGACGGCCGGCGCGGTGATGTTGATCGAGCGCGCGCCGAGCGCCGTCGCCAGTTGCGAGGCGCAGAGTTCGGGGGTGAAATCCACCGGCGCCGAGGTGCCGCCGGTGAGCTGGATCACCGACAGGTCCGGAACCCGGCCCGGCCCCATGCGCCGCGCCAGCGCGATCATCGTGCGGCCCCAGGCGATGCCCAGCGTGTCGCCGGGGCGGATCAGCCGCTGCAGCACCCGCGCGCCGGTCTCGCCCAGCCGCTCGTCGAGGCCCTGGTCGGTCTCGGCGCTGGGAATGACGATGCAGTCGCTGAGATTGAAGCGGTCCTTCATCGCCTGGGCGATCATCAGCTCGCTGAGCCGCGACGTCTCCATCGACAGGGTGACGATGCCGCGGGTGCGCGCCTCGGCCAGATAGCCGTTCACGGTAGCCCGCGAGACGCCCATCGCCTTGGCGATCTCGTTCTGGGTCATGCCGTCGCGGGCATAGAGCCAGCCGGCCCACAGCAGCGGATCGTCGCGGAACGGCAGCGGGACCGGAGTGGCGCCGGCAGTGGGCCGACCGGAGGCGCTCTTGCGCGCTGTGGAGGTGTTCAAGGAAGCCATCTTGACATTTGTCTTATAGGATTTGAATATTGTCGCCAATAGGGTTTGCCAATCGCGATCCGACGGTCCTGGGAGGGATTCAGCCGTCGATGCCACGCGGTTGCACAGCAGCGCCGGAACGCCACGGGTCGCCGGCGGCCACTATTGCAACTGGGAGGAAACAGGCATGACGAATTCATTCGACAAACGGGCCGGCTCCGGACTGATGGTCCCGCGCCGCAGCCTTCTGAAAGGCGGCGCCGCCCTCGGGCTGTCGACCGTCCTCGGCGCGCCCTTCATCAACCGGCTGCACGCCCAGGAGAGCCATCCGCTCGCCGGCCAGTCGATCGAGATGAACATTCTCGGCATCGCCGGCTGGGTGCCGTCGTCGCTGGGCGTGAAGATGTCGCCGCTCTTCGCCGAATATGTGAAGGAGAAATACGGCTACGACGTCTCCTTCAACTTCCAGGAAGCGCCCTTCGCCGACCTGTTCCAGAAGGCCGCGACCTCGCTGGTCACGCGCAGCCAGGAATTCAACATCATCATTTCCGACAGCCAGTGGCTCGGCGCACTCGCCCAGCCGGGCTGGATCCTGCAGCTGAACGACGTCATCGCGCAGAACCCGGCGCTCGACATCGACTGGTACTCGAAGACCGTCGTTGACACCTACATGACCTATCCCGACGGCAGCCAGAACATCTGGGGCCTGCCCCAGGAGGGCGACGTCGAAGCGCTGTTCGTTCGCAAGGACTGGCTCGACGACCCGAAGGAGCGCGAGGCGTTCAAGGCAAAGTACGACGTCGAGCTGCCCTCGACCTTCGAGGACTTCGAGAACCTGACGATGGACGAGTTCGAGAAGGTCGCCGACTTCTTCACCCGGCCGGACGAGCAGCGCTGGGGCTTTGCCCAGCAGTACAGCCGCGTCTACGACTTCGCGACCTGCGCCTTCAACAACTTCCTGTGGAGCCGCGGCGGCGAATTGTGGAACGCCGAGACCGGCCAGGTCGAGGGCGTCCTCAACACGCCGGAGAACGCGGCCTCGCTGGAAGAATACAAGCGCTGGCTGAAATACTGCCCGCCGGGCGCCACCAATATCGGCATCGCCGAGGGCATCGACGTCTTCACCCAGGGCAAGGTCTTCGCCACCATCCAGTGGGCCGCCGTCGGCCCCGCGATGATCACCGAGGAACTGCAGGGCAAGGTGCTGGTCGTGCCGCCGCCCAAGCATCAGGCGCCGGGCGCCGAGCCCAAGCGGATCTATTCCATGGGCGGCCAGCCCTGGGTGATCAACGCCTTCAACGACGAGCAGAAGATGCGCGTCGCCATCGACTTCATGAACTGGTGGTACCAGCCCGAGACGGCGCTGGAATTCGCCAAGCGCGGCGGCAATCCGTGCGACAAGGCGACCCTGTCGCGGGACGATTTCGACGACATCAACCCGTGGAACCGCACCTACAAGTTCATGCTCGAGGACGGTCGCTCGCAGGATTTCTGGCATGACCCGAAATATTCGGAGATGCTGTCGGTCCAGCAGGAGGGCTATTCCTCCTTCGTGACCGGCCAGTCGACCGACGCCCAGGCGGTGATGGACTACATCGCCTGCGCCCAGCAGCAGATCCTCTACGATTCCGGCACGGCGAAAGAAGCGCCGTCCGACAGCTGCGCGATGACCTCGCTGTAAGCAGGTCCACCGATCGGCCGGACGCGGACAAATCCTCCGCGTCCGGCCATCCAGTCCCAAGCTCGAGGCCCGATAATGCCCCCCGTCCAGCAGCGTCGGCGGCCCTTTGCCCGCCTGTTCGACAACCGCGCCACGCTGATCCTCACGCTGCTGGCGCCGGTGATGATCTTCTTCATCGTGTTCAACACGATCCCGACGCTGTGGCTGCTCGGCCTGTCCTTCTACAATTTCTCGCTGACCAGCGGCATGCCGCCGGACTTCGTCGGCTTCCGCAATTTCTTCGCCATCCTCGCCAGCAAGAACGGCATCTGGTTCGACCTGTCGCGGACCTTCACATTCGTCCTGTGCGGCGTCACCATCCAGACCCTTCTCGGCGCGATGCTCGGCTTCCTGTTCTGGGGGTCGAAGGACATGCCGGGCCGGCGCATCGCCCTGACCCTCCTGTTCGCGCCGATGGTACTGACGCCGGTGGCCTCGGGCACCTTCTTCCGCTTCATCTACGACCCGACCTTCGGCGTGCTGAACTATCTCGGCCGGGCGCTGTTCGACAGCGGGCCGATCGACTTCCTCGGCAATCCCGAGCTCGCCTTCTGGGCGGTGCTGGCGGTGGATTGCTGGATGTGGACGCCGTTCATGACGCTGATGACGCTGGCCGCTCTCGGCTCGGTGCCCAAGGCCGAACTGGAGGCCGCCGAGATCGACCGCGTGCCGTTCCTGAGGCGTCTGACCCTGGTCATCTGGCACCACGGCAAGTTCATCATGATGCTCGGCATCCTCCTGCGCACCATCGACAGCTTCAAGACCCTCGACCTGATCATCCCGATGACCAAGGGCGGGCCGGGCCAGACCACGCGGCTGGTGGCGCTGGAGCTGAACAAGCAGGCCTTCGAAAGCTTCAACATGGGCTGGTCGTCGGCCTATGCCGTCCTTCTCCTCCTGATATCGATCGCCATGACCAGCGCCTTCATCTTCGTCCTCAGCCTGCGTCGCCGCCGGGAGAACGGAGCATGAGCCGCCTGCGCGAATGGCTGTACTACGCCGCCCTGTGGCTGATCGCGCTGATCTTCTTCGCGCCGATCGCCTGGATCGTCATGTCGTCCTTCAAGACCCGCAGCGACATCCTGGCGGTGCCGCCGAAGCTGTTCTTCAAGCCGACGCTCGACAATTACGTCGACCTGTTCAATCGTGGCGAGATCTTCCTGCAGATCGCCAATTCGGTGGTGCTGTCGATCGGCGCCGTGCTGATCGCCGTGGTCGTCTCGTTCCTCGCGGCCTTCTGCTTCTCGCGGTTCCGGCCGAAGGGCACCGACTTCCTGATGTTCCTGCTGCTGTCGATCCGCATGCTGCCGGGGCCGGCGGTGATCCTGCCGGTCTTCCTGATGTATGTCGCCTTCGGCTGGAAGGATTCGCATCTCTGGCTGATGCTGTTCTACGCGATGTTCTCGATCCCCTTCTCGGTGTGGATCCTGAAGGGCTTCCTCGACGGCGTCTCGACGCGCTTCGACGAGACCGGCATCGTCAATGGCGGCTCGTGGTTCCACGTGATCTTCAAGGTGGTGATGCCGCAGGTCCGGCCCGGCCTGATCGCCGCCTTCATCTTCAACCTGATCTTCGTGTGGAACGAATATCTCTTCAACTTCATCATCGGCGGCGTGAACACCCAGAACATTCCCTATGCCCTGTCGGTCGGCACCTATTCCGACGGCGGCGTCAACTGGACGTTCATCTCGACCATGACCTCGGTCTACATCATCGTGCCGGTGGTCTTCATCTACATCTTCCAGAAATATCTGCTGGTCGGGATGACCTTCGGCACCGTGCGGGGAGAGGTCTGACCATGAAAGCCACCCGCACCTTTCCCGAACGGCTGGAAACGATCCTGATCTTCGGCCTCCTGGCCGGCATCCTGATGATCGCCCAGCGCTACAATCTGATGGTCTACAAGGTCGGCCTGTGCGTGCTGGTCGCCTCCACCCTCCTGCAGATCGCCGTCGGCAATCTGCGCAAGGACGCCTCGGCCGGGGCCAGCCTGTTCTTCATCCTCAAGGTCCTCCTGGTCATCGCGGCCGTGTTCTCGGTCGGCATCCTGATGGTCCCGACATTCTCGCAACTCGGTCGCTGATCTCCATGTCGCTGCAGTTCCAAGGCATCACCAAGAGCTACGGCAAGACCGTCGCTCTCGACGCGCTGACCCTCGACGTCGCGCCGCAGAGCTTCACCGTCCTGTGCGGCCCGCCCCAGTCCGGCAAGTCGACCCTGTTCCGCATCCTCGTCGGGCTGGAAAAGCCCGATGCCGGGCAGATCCTTCTGTCGGGCCGCGATATCGTCGGCGATCCGCCGGCCGAGCGGCCGATCGGCTACGTGCCGCAGAACTTCGCGCTCTACCCGCACCAGACGGTGGCCCAGAACATGGCCTATCCGCTGACGCTGGCGCGCTTTCCCAAGGACGAGATCGCGGCCCGGGTCGACCGGACCGCCGGCATCCTGTCGATCACCCATCTTCTGGCCAAGACGCCGGACCAGCTCTCGGGCGGCGAGAAGCAGCGCGTCGCCGTGGCGCGCGGCCTTCTGAAGGACGCCCAGATCTTCGTCCTCGACGACCCGCTGGTCGGGCTCGACTACAAATTGCGCGAGCGGCTGATGGACGAGCTGAAATCGCTGCGCGAGGAGCTGAACGCCACCTTCCTCTATGCCACCTCGGATTCGCTGGAGGCGCTGACCATGGCGCAGCGGCTGGCCGTCATCGACCAGGGCCGTGTGATCCAGGATGGCGAGGTAACCGCGGTCTATCACCAGCCCTCCCGGGCCCGCTCGCTGGACCTCATCGGTTTTCCCAACGCCAATCTCTATTCCGGCAGCGTCACCGACGGCACGGTGACGGCCGGGCCGCTGCGCCATCCCGCCGCCGGCCTTGAAGAGGGCAGCGCGGTGATCGCCGGCATCCGGCCCGAGCATGTGAGGCTGAACCCCGAAGGCCCGGCGATCGGCACCCAGCCGGCGCGGGTGACGCTGGTGGAAAATCTCGGCGGCGAGGCGGTGGTCTATCTCGATCTCGACGGCCACTCCCTGACCAGCGCGATCCCGCTGTTCGATCGCGCCCCGCCCGAATTCGACAGCACGGTCGGCGTGCGGATCGACCCGGCCGACATCTTGCTGTTCGACGGCACCAGCGGGCAGCGCCTGGCGGCAGCGCCATGACCGTGTCGCAGGCCCAACGCGTTCGAACGGGACAGAACATCCATGGCTGAAATCGTCATCGAGCACGTCACCAAGCGTTTCGGCAGCTTCACCGCCGTCGACGACGTCCACATGACCTTCGCCGACGGCGAGGTCGCCTGCCTGCTCGGCCCGTCCGGCTGCGGCAAGACCACGCTGATGCGCATGCTGGCGGGGCTGGAGCGCCCGAGCGAAGGCCGCGTCCTCTTCGGCGGGCGCGACGTGACCCGGCTGCCGCCGCGCAAGCGCAATGTCGGCATGGTCTTCCAGTATCCGGTCATGTACCCGACCCTGTCGGTGGCCGAGAACCTGGAACTGCCGATGCGCCACGACCGCAGCGTCTCGACTGCCGAGCGCAAGCGCCGCGTCGACGAGGTTCTGGACGTCCTCGACCTGCGACCGCTGGCCGGTGCCTTCATCGAGCAGCTCGACGCCGGCAGCCGCCAGAAGGTCGCCGTCGGCCGGGCCGTGGCGCGCCAGTCCGAGATCGTCCTGTTCGACGAGCCCACCACCAATGTCGAGGTCAATGCCAAGCTGCAGCTGATCCGCGCCTTCAAGCGGGTCACCAAGCGGCTGAAGCAGACCATCGTCTACGTGACCCACGACCAGACCGAGGCGATGACGCTGGCCGACCGGATCGCCCTGATGAAGGACGGCCGGATCATGCAATACGACCGCCCGCAGGTGCTCTACGGCCAGCCGACCACCGAGTTCGGCGGCTGGTTCCTCGGCAATCCCGGCATGAACTTCATTCCCGCCGAACTCGACAGCCGCGGCATCCACGCGCCGATCCTCGCCGAACCGCTGCCGGCGCCGGCCAGCCCGCCGCGCGGCCAGCTGACCCTCGGCATCCGGCCGGAACTCGTGCGCATGACCGGCGAGCCCACCGAGGGCAGCGTCGGCGCCATCCTCGTCGACCAGGCGATCGGCATTGCCGGCCGCTACCTGACCAAGGCGAAGATCGGCGAGACGGTGGTCAAGGTGAACACCGACGGCCGGCCGCCGGCGGCGCTCGGCGGCGCCGTGCATCTGTCGGTGCCGCGCGACCGGCTGATGCTGTTTGCCGACGGCAACCGCGTCTCCTGACAGGGAAGGGCCGACCATGCGCTACGATGTCTCCGTCGTCGGGCTCTACATCCTCGACATTCTCGGGCGCCCCGTCAGCCGCATCCCGGATCGCGGCAATGTCGAGTTCATCGACGAGATCCGCCTGACCGTCGCCGGCACCGCCGGGGGCGTGGTGGTCAACACCGCCAAGCTCGGCCTGAACAGCCTGGCGGTCGGCGCCGTCGGCAATGACGAGAAGGCCGATTTCGTCCTCGGCGCGATGGACCGGCTGGGCATCGACATCTCCGCCATGCAGCGGCTCGATGGCATTCCGACCTCGGCGACGATCCTGAACATCCGGCCGAATGGCGAACGCCCGGCCCTGCACATGCGCGGCGCCTCGGACCATTTCGACGTCCCGCCGCGCCTCCACGACCAGATCTTCGACGCGCCGATCCTGCATCTGGGCGGCACCGGCCTCCTGAAGACTCTCGACGGCGAGCGCAGCAGGCTGCTCCTGGAAGAAGCAAAGCGCCGCGGCTGCACGGTGACCTTCGACCTGATCGCCGCCAGTGCGGAGACCGCCGGTCTGGTGCTGCCGCTGTTGCCGTCCATCGACTATTTCATGCCCTCGATCGAGGAGGCCCGCGACATGTCGGGCCAGACGACGCCGGCCGACTGCGCCGCATTCTATCTCGACCGGGGCGCGCAAACCTGCGTCTTCACCCTCGGCGGCGAGGGCGCCTATTACGCCGCCGCCGACGGCACGCGCCTGCATGTGCCGGCCTACGACATCGACGTGGTCGACACGACCGGCTGCGGCGATGCCTTCGACGCCGGCTTCATCACCGCGCTGACCCACCGTATGGACCCGGAAGCCGCCATCGATTTCGCCCAGGGCGTCGCGTCGCTGGTGGCCAGTGGCCTCGGCTCGGATGCCGGCGTCGTGTCCTTCGACCATACGAAGGAGCGGGTCGCGGCGCTGCAGGCGGGGCGCCGCAAGGGCTGACAGCGCGCCGCAGGACTGGCCCGATTGTGGCGCTGCTTCGCCCCCGCAGGGATGATCGCATCGCGCGAGATCCGCCCTGACATCCTGCCCGTTCCCGTGCCATGCGGCTTGCGCGCACGCGTCGGCGGTGCTTTATCTCCACCCGTTCTCAGGGCGGGGTGAAAGTCCCCACCGGCGGTATGCGGCGCTTGCCGCGAGCCCGCGAGCGCCCTTCGGCTTCGAAGGGGTCAGCAGATCAGGTGCGATGCCTGAGCCGACGGTCATAGTCCGGATGAGAGAGAACGTACGCAATGCGCGCCAGGCGAACGCCTCGCGTATTCGCGTCCGTGATCGCCTTGGGTGACGTGTCCGTTGCGAAGGAGATCACACCATGGCACCCACCCGATACGCATTCATCAAGGCCAACTGGCACGCCGACATCGTCTCGCGCGCCCTCGAAGGCTTCACCCAGATCATTCCCGCCGACCAGGTCGACGTCTTCGACGTGCCCGGCGCCTTCGAGATGCCGCTGATGGCCCGCGATCTCGCGATGACCGGCCGCTACAAGGCGGTGGCCGCCGCGGCCCTCGTCGTCGATGGCGGCATCTACCGGCATGATTTTGTCGCCCAGGCCGTGATCGATGGGTTGATGCGCGCCGGCCTCGACAGCGGCGTGCCGGTCCTGTCGGTGTCGCTGACGCCGCATCACTACCAGGAGACGGCCCATCACGAGGCGATCTTCCGCGAGCATTTCGTCACCAAGGGCCGCGAGGCCGCCGAGGCGGCGCTGATGATCGTCAAGACGCGGCAGGCGATCGAAACGCCCGCCGCCGCCATCCACCGCGTCGCCTGATCGGGGCGGTGGCCGGCCTCGGACGATGATCCTGCGACCGGAAGGCTCGCGCCACGGCGCGCGGACGATTGCAGTCGGGGCGCCGGCGTGGCTATCCTGTTCCGGCCCCGCCGATTGCCGGGCGGCGGGTCGCGCACCGGCGGCACAGGGGGACCGGACGCAGGAATGAATGCCACGGACTTTCCGGCCGACGTGCCCGATGCCCCGGACGATCTCGACGCTGCGTTCCCCTTCGACCTGCCTCCCCTCGTCGAAGGCGATCCCGTGGATGTCGTCATTCTCGGCGCCGGGGTGAACGGCGCCGGGCTCTTCCGCGATCTCTGCGCCCAAGGCGTCAGCTGCCTGATCGTGGATCGGGGCGATTTCGGCGGTGGCGCCAGCGCGGCCGGCTCGCGGCTGATCGAGGGCGGGCTTGCCGAGCTGGAGATCGGCGATCTCGCCGGCGCGAGACAGGCCGCCAGCGAGCGCAACCGCCTTCTGAAGAACGCGCCGCATTTCGTCGACATGCTGCCGGTGGTGTTTCCAGTCTTCTCCTGGCTCGGCGGAGTGGGTGCGGCACTGGCGACGCTTTTCGGCACGCCCACCGCCCCGCGGCAGCGCGGTGCGATCCTCGCCCGGCTCGGCCTTGCCCTTCACGACCGCTTTGCCGCGGCGCCCGTCGACACGCCGCGCCACCAGCTCCTGAGCCGGCAGGCGGCGGGGGCAACGTTTCCTGAGCTTTCGACGGACATCACCGCCGCCGGCCTCTACCAGGATGCGCGGATCACCGCGCCCGAGCGGCTGGTCTACGAGCTGGTGAAGGACGGGCTGGAGGCCTGCCCCGATTCCCGGGCCGCCAACTGGACGCGCCTCGTCTCCTGTTTCGGCGGAGGCCTCTCCTTCGAGAGCGAGGACGGCACGGATTTCGCCGTGCGCCCGACGCTGGTGGTCAATGCGGCGGGACCGTGGATCGACGAGGTCAACGCCGCTCTCGGCGCGCCCGCGGCGCAAGTCGCCGGGCGGCGGCAGAGCCACATCCTGCTCGACCACGAGGCGCTGCGCCGGCAGCTCGATGGCCGGGTGTTGCGTTTCGAGATGACGGGCGATGGCCGGGTCCTGACCGCGCAGGACTATCTCGGCCGGGTGCTTGTCGGGGCGACGGACGCCCCCACCGACGATCCGGACGAGGCGCGTTGTCCGGACGAGGACATCGCGGCGCTGCTCGATGCCCTGCGCGCCGTCCTGCCGGATCTCGACTTTGCGGCCGATCAGGCGGTCTGCACCTATGCAAGGACCGTTCCGTCGCCGGCGCCGGACGACGCGGCCGGCCAGACGCCGCGCCCCGGCGGGTCCATACCCGTCATGGAGGCCGACGAGGACCGGCCCTTCCCGATCCTGTCGCTGGTGGGCGGCCGGTTCACCACCTATCGCCAGTTCGCCGAAACGGCGAGCGACGCGGTTCTTCGGCGTCTTCAGCGCAGCCGCATCCAGTCGACCGAGCACATGGCGATCGGCGGCGGTCGCAACTATCCGGGCAATCCCCTGGCGCGCTCGGTGTGGCTCGCCGAGGCCTCCGTGGCGACATGGCTCGACGAGCCGCGGTTGGAGACCCTGCTGGAGCGTTACGGTACGACGGCGCTCTCCATCGCCCACCATATCTGTGACCATGTCGATGCCGACCGGCTGCCGGACGCCCGCTCGGTGAGCCTGCGCGAGATCGACTGGATCGCCCGCAACGAGGATGTGGTGCGGCTGGAGGACATCGTCCTGCGCCGCCTGAATCTCGGTGTCGCCGGCCTGTTCACGGCGCGCGACATCGAGGCCATCGCCATTGTCGCGGCGAGCGCGCTGAAATGGTCGCCGGAACGGCGGGCGGCGGAGATCGAGGCGGTGACGACGCTGCTTCGCGACACGCGCCGCATGCGGATCTGAGGACCTGCGCGGCGCATCCGGGACGCGCCGCGCAGGTCGAGCCGGTCAGGCGCCGTGATATTTGGCGTCGAGGGCGTCGATCGCCTTCACATTGTCGGCCGAGCGGCCGTTGGGATCGAATTCGCAGGCCAGATACGCCTCGGCGATGCTCTTGGCGAGCTCGGAGCCGACCACGCGGGCGCCCATGGTGATGATCTGGGCGTTGTTGGACAGGGCCGCGCGCTCGGCCGAATAGGTGTCGTGCGTCTGGGCTGCGCGGATGCCCGGCACCTTGTTGGCCGACAGGCAGACGCCGATGCCGGTGCCGCAGCACAGGATGGCCCGGTCATAGGTGCCGTCGAGAATGCCGCTGGCGACCCGGTCGGACAGATCGGCATAGAATTTCTCGGCGCCTTCGGGTGGATTGCTGACCTCGGAGACCTCGAGGCCGGCCTTGCCGGTCAGGTGCTCGGCAAGGGCCTTGGCGAGGGGGGCTCCGGCGCTGTCGCCGGCGATCGCGAGTTTCATGGGACGTCCTTTCTTCAGATGGTGGCGGCGCAGCGGGACAGGATGTCGAGATACCCCTCGACGTTCCAGGCCGACCGCCCGATGAACAGCCCGTCGATATGGGGACAGGCAATGAGTTCGGCGCAATTGCCGGAATTGACGCTGCCGCCGTAAAGGCATGGCAGCCGGCGTCCGGTGATCTCCTCGGTCGCCGCGATGATGCGCGCCTGGCGTTCGTCGGCATAGTCGGGCGCGGCGGGCGTGCCGCCCTCGCCGATCGCCCAGACCGGCTCGTAGGCGAACAGGATCGGCGCGGCCATCTGGGCCTCTGAGAGCTTCGACAGCGCGGCCTCCACCTCGCGCCGCAGCACCGCGTCGGCACGGCCCGAGGCCTTGTCCTCGGCGCTTTCGCCGATGCAGATCAGCGGGATCAGGCCATGGCGGATGGCGGCCTCGGTCTTCAGCCCCACCGTCTCGTCGGTCTCGCCGAAATGCGCCCGGCGCTCCGAATGGCCGAGCTCGACCATGTCGGCTCCGCAATCGGTGAGCATCGGCGCGGAGACCTCGCCGGTCCAGGCGCCCTCCTCCGCCCAGTGCATGTTCTGGGCGCCGACCTTGACGTCGGTGCCGGCGAGGATCGCCTTCACCTCGCGCAGGGCGGTGAAGGGCGGAATGACGAAACGCTGGATGCGGCCGTCGCCGGGCGCTCGCGCGAGCTGTTCGGCGAAATGCCGTGCCGCGCCCAGCGTCTTGTTCATCTTCCAGCTCGTGCCGATCCAGACTTGCGGCGCTTCGGCCATCACGCGTCTTCCTCTGCCAGATACAATCGAATGCCGTCCTCTTCGAGCGCGGCGGCCTTTTCGCGGGGCAGGGCCTGCGACGTCACCACCCCGTCGAAGACGCCGAGATCGGTGAACAGATGCAGGGCGGTGCGCCCGAACTTGAAATGATCGACCATCAGATAGCTCTCAGCCGACGAGGCGATCATCCGCCGCTTGACGGCCAGCACCTCCTGGTCCTGGTGGAACGCCGTCCGGCCCTTGATCGAGGAGCTCGACAGCAGCACGATATCGGCCCGTAGCGAGGCCAGCGCCGTCTCCGTCACCACGCCGAAGAAGCCGTTGAACTTCTTCGAATAATTTCCGCCCAGCGCAATCAGTTCGATCCCCGCCTCGCCGGCAAGGCCGGCGATCACCGCCATGTTGTTGGTGACCACGGTCAGCGGCCGCTTCTCGCGCAGGAACGGCACCAGGCTTCCCGCCGTCGAGCCGTCATCGACCATGACGCACATGCCGGGCTGGACGAAATCCGCCGCCCGCGCCGCGATGGCCCGCTTTTCCGCCGCGGCCATGCGCGCCCGGTAGCGGAAATCGCTCTCGAACTGGCCGCTGGCCTCGATCGTTGCGCCACCGCGCGTGCGGCGCAGGAGACCGTCCGCCTCCAGTTCGTCGAGATCGCGGTGGATGGTCATCTTCGAGACGCCGAAATGCAGCGCCAGGCGATCCAGCGTCGCCGCGCCTTCCTCGACGAGGATATCGACGATGCCGCGCCTGCGATCGTCCCGCTTCACGATGACCTGCCCTTCCCGACCGCCCGCGCGATCCCGCCTCGATGTAACAGGCCGCAGGGAATTCGCAACACACCCTATGTGATTTTGTTATGTTCGATTGTGGCGCGGTGAGGTCGTGGCGCCATGACATAGCCGGGTCAGCGATCGCCACCGCGGGCGAACCCGCCGGCATCCCGGCGGATGCTTGGCAGGCGGGCGGCCTTCGGCGTAGAACCGCAGCGATCCGGACCGTGTGCTTGACGCAGCCGGATCGGCCGACCCCCGCGCCCTTCCAGGCGGCGCATGATGGACCTCGAGGAGCGTATCGCCATGACCATGTCCCTGCCCGCCAAGGTCCGCATCGTCGAGGTCGGCCCCCGCGACGGCCTGCAGAACGAGCCGAAATACCTGCCGACCGACCAGAAGATCGAACTCGTGCGGCGCCTGGCGGCGGCCGGCCTGACCGAGATCGAGGTGACGTCCTTCACCCATCCCAAATGGATCCCGAACCTTGCCGACGCGGAAGAGGTGACGCGCGCCGTCGCCGACCTGCCCATCACGCCCTTCGCGCTGATCCCCAACCGCCGCGGTCTCGACCGGGCGATGGCCGCCGGGGCCGGGGGCGTCACGCTGGTCGTCTCGGTGACCGACGCCCACAACACCGCCAATCTCAACCGCACCACCGAAGCCTCGGTCACCGAATTGCTGGAGCTGGAGGCCGAGGCCCGGCAGGCCGGCCTGAAGACCCGCGTCTCGCTGTCGGTGGTGTTCGGCTGCCCCTTCGACGGCGCCGTCGCGCCGGAGCATGTGGCCGAGATCGCCAGCCGCTTCGTCGAGGCCGGGGCGCCGCGCATCGGCCTTTGCGACACGATCGGCGTTGCCAATCCCAAGCAGGTCCATGCCCTGTCGACGCTGATGCTGAGCCGGTTTCCCGACACCGAGTTCGAGCTGCATCTGCACGACACGCGCGGCCAGGCGCTGGCCAACACGCTGGCCGGACTGCAGGCGGGCATCCGGTCCTTCGACGCGGCGGTCGGCGGCCTCGGCGGTTGTCCCTACGCGCCGGGCGCGACCGGCAATTCGGCGACCGAGGACGTGGTGGCGATGCTGCATGCCATGGATGTGGCGACCGATGTCGATCCGGCAGGTGTCCTCGACGCGGCGGCCCTTCTGGCCGACTGGCGCGACACGCCGCTCGACAGCGCCGCCTGGCGGATCGCCCGGTCCGGCGGCGCGGCCTGCGGAACCCCGGCGGCCCGCGCCACCGCCTGAACGTCTGCCGGAAACGGATTTGACGGCCGAGCGGAGGGCTGCGGGAGGCCGTCAGGCGTCCTCGGTCAGCCGTGATCGTTCCGGGCAGGCCGCATCGGCGCCGTAGAGCACGACGCGGTTGCGGCCGGACTGCTTGGCCAGATAGAGCGCCTCGTCGGCGCGTTTCTGCAATTGTTGCGGCGTGACGTCGCCGTCACCCGGCTCCAATGCCGCGACACCGATGCTGATCGTCACCTGGGGCGAGACCTGCGACCCCGGATTGGCGAGCCCGGCATCGGCGATGCTGCGACGGATCCGCTCGGCGGTGGCGAGTGCCGCCTGCGTATCGACGCCGCGCAGGAGAACCAGGAACTCCTCGCCGCCGTAACGGGCGACCTTGTCGCCGTCCCGCCGCACGCAATCGCCGATGAGCCTGGCCACTTCGATCAGGCAGCGATCGCCCTCGCCATGGCCGAGACGGTCGTTGAGGTTCTTGAAGTCGTCGATGTCGCACATCAGCAAAGCGCCGGACACGCGGCTCCGCGGCGCGCTCCACAGCGCGTCGAGGATCTCCGTCATCCAGCGCCGGTTGGCCACGCCGGTCAGGGGATCGGTCCGGGCGAGTTCCTCGAGTCGGTCGTTCGCGGCGGCGAGTTCCGCCACGCGGGTCTTGTCGCGCAGGTCGAGGAGAAACGCCTTCTGGGCCAGAAGCGTCATGCTGCGCCGGGCCACCACGGTCGCGCCGATGCCGCAGGCGAAGAACAGCGTCCACGCGAGGGCACTGCCGGTTCCCAGATCCGGATTGCGGAGCTGGAAGATGCAGTAGAGACAGACGGTGATGGCCGCGATCGCCGCCGTCCAGCGCAGCGGGATGCCGAAGATGATGATGGCCGAGATCGCCACCACCATCATGATGTTCAGATAGCGTTCGTGATAGCCGCCGCCCGCCGCCTCGCCGATCAGCGCGACGCCCAGGAGGATGACCCCCATCCCGACGACCAGGGCGACGCGCTGTAGGCGCTGGGCGCGGGGCTTGCGCCAGATCAGGAAGACCGCGATGGCCACTGGCGACAGGACCGCGCCGGGCACGAGCATCGACAGGGTCACCGCCGGCGGCAGCGTCAACCAGGACAGCGTCAGCATCAGGACGTTGAGGAGAGCGACCCAGATCATCCAGGCCCGGATGATCTTGGCGGACTGGGACCAGATGCGATCGCGAAAGAGCTTGCCGATCTCGCCGTCCAGGCGGATGTCGCGCGTCCGCATGGCCAGCAATTGCTCGACATCGGTGATCACGGGCCGCGAGCCGTAGAACCGGACGCGCGCAAGCGGGCCGGATCGTCGCTTCGGAACGGACGCGGGCGGAACGGTCATGCGCGGCACATTGGTGATGTCTCCTGCGCCGAGCTTCGCAGACAAGCGTAAAAGCAAGATTGCCATATCATACCGGATCAGCCTCTTTGCCCGGCCCGGCTGGGGTCATCGGCGCCGGGCGCCATCGCGGCGATTGACGGGCCGTCGCCGCTCGCCCATCGTCGCCCGCATGACCACGATCCTCGATCTCACCGGGCTGAAATGCCCGCTTCCGGCCCTGAAGACCCGCAAGGCGCTCGGCGGCATCGCGCCGGGCGAGCTCTTGGAGGTGCGCTGCACCGATCCGCTGGCGGTGATCGACATTCCCAATCTGGTCGCCGAGATGGGCTACCGGCTCGCGACCACCGAACGCGAGGGCGAGCGCAGTGTCTTCGTGATCGAGAAATCGGCCCCGACCGCCGCCACCTGACCGGCCTGCCGAACGCTGACCCGCAGTGACAGGCGGCAATGGATGGCATCGTCCAACGCCCCATGAAGACCGTAAAAGCCGCCTGCGACAAAGACGGGAACTTGTCCCGTTGCCGACCGTAAGGACGCCGGGCTAGCGTCACTGCAACGGTCGTCTCCCGGCTTCCTGCCCCTCCCAAAGGCAGCGGGGCCGGGGCGACCGGGTCCAGTTTTCCCGCGGTCCCGGAATGGAGGCCGATCCGCGGGTCATCCGTCCATCGCCGGTTGCGACGGCCCGGTCAGACGGGCACGGACCGGCGCGCCACGGATCGGCGGGCGACGGGAAAAACACGGCTCGCGAGGACGGGTCGGCATGGCGTATGGTCGGCCGCCCCTGAGGGCCGCCGAGACAGACGCAGACGGGGCCAGCCCCGCCGGGAGGAAAGATGAGACGACTGACCCTGACGGCGCTCGCCGCCACGCTCGCTCTGTCGGCGAGCCCCGCCTTTGCCTACAAGATCTTCGTGTCGAACGAGAAGGGCAACGACATCACGGTGCTCGACTCGGCCGATTTCGCCGTCGTCGACACCTTCGAGGTCGGCCAGCGGCCGCGCGGCATCGCCGTCAGCCCCGACGGCAAGCATCTCTATGTCTGCGCCAGCGACAGCGACACGATCCAGGTCTACGACACCGAGACCTACGAATTCATCCGCACCCTGCCGTCGGGCCCCGACCCGGAGCTCCTGGTCGTTTCGGCGACCGGCGACCGGCTCTATGCGGCCAATGAGGACGACAATCTCGTCACCGTCATCGATCTGGAAACCGGGGCAAGGCTGGCCGAGATCCCGGTCGGCGTCGAGCCGGAAGGCATGGGGATCTCGCCCGACGGCGCGATCATCGTGAACACCTCCGAAACCACCAACATGGCGCATTTCATCGATCGGGAGACCCACCGCATCGTCGCCAATGTGCTGGTGGATTCGCGGCCGCGCTTCGCCCAGTACAAGAGCGACGGGTCGGAGGTCTGGGTGACCGCCGAGATCGGCGGCACGGTCAGCGTGATCGACGCCGACACCAAGGAGATCAAGAAGAAGATCACCTTCGAGATTCCCGGCATCCGCTCCGAGGCGATCCAGCCGGTGGGCGTGCGGATCACCGACGACGGCTCCAAGGCCTATGTGGCGCTCGGACCCGCCAACCGGATCGCGGTGATCGACGGCAACACCTACGAGGTGCTGGACTATCTGCTGGTCGGCCAGCGGGTGTGGCAGCTCGCCTTCTCGCCGGACCAGACGCATCTGTTCACCACCAACGGCATTTCCAACGACATCTCGATCATCGACGTGGCAGCCGACAAGGTCATCAAGTCGGTGCAGGTGGGACGCGAGCCCTGGGGCGTGGCCGTGGCGGGGGACGAATAGCCGGCCGCGCGTCGCGGGGAGGATCTGAAGGGCTGCGTCCCGCAGCCGTGTTTTGGGGAGAGAGAGAATGAAACCAGTCTGGCTATCGCTGATGGCGGCCTTCCTGGCCTTTGCGCCGGCGACCGTCGCCGCCGCGCAGGACAGCGGCAATGCGTCCGTCACCGCCGATGACGACGATGATGATGATGACGACGATGACGATGACGACGCCCATGGCGGCGCCATGGTGCCGCCGGCCAGCGAACTGGAGATGATGCCGGGCTCGGAAATGATGCCGGCCAGCGCCCTCAACGGCGACCAGATCGGCCTGCCGCCGCTGTCGCTCTCCTCGCAGATCATCACGCCCCTGACGATCGGCTCCAGTGACGATCCCTATGCGGTCAGCGCCAAGGATTTCGTCCTGCGCGCGGGCCAGCCCTATCGCTGGGACATCGTCTCGGATGGCGGCGTCGAGTACAAGTTCCATGCCCCGGCCTTCTTCCGGAGCGTCTGGAACAACCAGATCGTCATCGAGGATCGCGAGATCCACATGAACGGCGCGCCGGCCTGGCTGGAATTCGACGCCAAGGGCCCGATCACCGTGCAGTTCCAGACCATCCGTCCTGGCCGCTACGACTGGTATGTCGAGGGGCTGGACGAGAAGGAAGGCATGAAGGGCACGATCACGGTCGTTCCCTGATCCGCAACTTTCCAAACGATCACGGGCAGCCCGCCCCGCCGGTCCGGCGGGCGGGTTGCCGGTGTTTTGGCGGGTGTTTTCTCCGAGCCCTCGCGGTAAGGTCGGGCGGGCGCACAGATTGCAACGGATGACGATGGTTTCAGCCACCAAGCCGCATGAGCCAGGGGTCGCTGCCCTTTCCGTCGCCCATGTCAGCCATGCCTATGGCGCCCGCAAGGCGCTCGAGGACGTGTCCTTCACGGTGCCGCAGGGTTCCTTCACCGCGCTGCTCGGCCCCAATGGCGCCGGCAAGTCGACGCTGTTCTCGCTGGTGACGCGCCTGTTCAACGTGCGCGAGGGCCGGATCGACATTCTCGGCTGGCCGCTCGACCGCCATCCCGGCGAGGCGCTGCGCCGTCTCGGCGTGGTATTCCAGGCGCGCACCCTCGATCTGGAACTGTCGATCGGCCAGAACCTGACCTATCACGCCGCGCTGCACGGCATGTCCCGCGCCGCCGCCCGGCAGCGCATCGCGGAGATCCTGCAGGGCTCGGAGCTGATCGACCGGCTCGGCGACAAGGCCCGCAGCCTGTCCGGCGGCCAGCTGCGCCGCGTCGAGATCGTGCGCGCCTTCATGCATCGGCCCCGCCTGATCCTGCTCGACGAGCCGACGGTCGGGCTCGACATCCGCTCGCGCGCCGAGATCGTCGCCGAGGTCCGCCGGCTCGTCGCCGACGAGGGCGTCAGCGTCCTGTGGGCGACCCATCTGATCGACGAGATCGACGAAAGCGACCGGGTTGTCGTTCTGCATCACGGCAAGGCGCTGGCCGAAGGCCGGGTGCCGGACGTCGTGGCGGCGGAAAGCGCCGGCTCGATCCGCGACGCCTTCTCGCGGCTCACCGGGCTGGCGACGCCGAAGGTGGAACCGGAGACGATGCCATGAGCGCCACGCCCGACATGGCCGGCCGCGAGCCGGCCCGCGGCTTTCCGCTCGCGGCCTATGCGATCTGCCTGCGCGGCATCGTCGGGCGCGAGGCGCTGCGCTTCCTGCATCAGCGCGAACGCTTCGTCTCGGCCCTGGTGCGCCCGCTCCTGTGGCTGTTCATCTTCGCCGCCGGCTTCCGGCAGGTGCTCGGCGTGTCGATCACCGCGCCCTACCAGACCTATATTCTCTACGAGGTCTACATCACGCCGGGACTGGTCGGCATGATCCTCCTGTTCAACGGCATGCAATCGTCGCTCTCGATGGTCTACGACCGCGAGACCGGGACGATGAAGACGCTCTTGGTGTCGCCGCTGCCGCGCTGGTTCCTGCTGGTCGCCAAGCTCGGCGCCGGCGTCGCCGTCGGCATTCTGCAGGTCTACGTGTTCTTCGCCATCGCCTGGTTCTGGGAGGTGCAGCCTCACTGGTCGGGCTATCTCTACGTGCTGCCGGCGCTGATCATCAGCGGCCTGATGCTCGGCTCGCTGGGCATGCTCCTGTCGTCGCTGGTGCAGCAGCTGGAGAATTTCGCCGGGGTGATGAACTTCGTGATCTTCCCGATGTATTTCGCCTCCTCGGCGCTCTACCCGCTGTGGCGGGTGCAGGAATCGAGCCCGCTGCTCTACCAGATCTGCCTGTTCAACCCGTTCACCCACGCCGTCGAGCTGGTGCGCTTCGCGCTGTACGGCCAGCTCAACGCCCCGGCGCTGGCGATCGTCGTCGGCTGCACGATCGTCTTCCTCGGCGGCGCGATCATCTCCTACGACCCACAGCGCGGGCTGATCAGCCGCAAGCGCCAGCAATAGGCAGCATCCGGCGGCCGCCGATGCCGGGCCGCCATTGCGCGCCGCGATAAAGGGAGGATCCCCATGTTCGTCCGTCTCACCGCCCGTCACTTCGCGATTGCCACCGTGTCGCTGCTGGCCCTCGCGACCGCCATCGGCGCCGGCACCGCAGCGGCGCAGGACGGCGCATCGCCGCGCGCCGTGCCGGAGGGCTTCGTCGTGCCCGGCCCCGCCCCCACCAATGCCCCGCCGGCCGATGCAGCGGCGCCGGAGGGTAACGCCGCGGAGACGGACGGGGAGCCGGCTGCCGGCGACGGCGCGCCGGCCGATCCGATGAGCTTTGCGCGCGGCGGCGAGAAGGGCACCACCGACTGGCCCTGCGTCCAGCGGCGGGTGGAATCGATCACCCCGGCGCAGATCTGGGCGGGACCCGATCTCGCTTTGGCCGACACGGTCGAACGGACAACCGAGATGCGGGCGCTGATCGACCGGGTGGTGGCCCGCCGCCTGCCGCTGGACGAGGCCGAAGCGCTGGTCCGGGCGCATGTCGCCGACCTGCCGGAGGCCGAGCGCGAGGCCGTCGCCACCGCGCTGTTCGTCGACATGCTGGCGCGGCTGAACAACGAGCGCAGCGAGGTGATGGGCGGCATCGAGCGCTACGGCGCCAAGCAGAAGGCGCTGGCGGCCAAGCTGCGGGCGCAGTCGGCCGACTTCGCCGAGGTGCAGCGCGATCCCGCATCCAGCAACAACGACATCGAGAACGCCCGGCAGGCGCTGCTGTGGGACACGCGCATCTTCAACGAGCGCCGGGAGTCGCTGACCTATGTCTGCGAGGTGCCGATCCTGATCGAACAGCGGGCCTTCGGGCTGGCGCGGGTCATCGCCGGCGCGCTGTAGGGCTGCACGTCCCGACGAGGGTAGCGGCCGTCAGGCCGCGATCATGTCGGATTCCGGAGTCTTGGCGCCGGTCATCAGCGCCACGGCGTCGTTCATCGAGGCCGTCTTCGGGTCGATGACGCAGAGCCGCTTGCCGAGACGGTGGACATGGATCCGGTCGGCGACCTCGAAAACATGCGGCATGTTGTGCGAGATCAGGACGATCGGCATGCCGCGCGAGCGCACGTCCTGGATCAGCTCCAGCACCTTGCGCGATTCCTTCACGCCAAGGGCCGCCGTCGGCTCATCGAGGATCAGCACCTTGGACCCGAAGGCGGCGGCGCGCGCCACCGCGACGCCCTGGCGCTGGCCGCCCGACAGGGTCTCGACCGCCTGGCCGATGTTCTGGATGGTCATCAGGCCGAGTTCGGAGAGCTTGTCGCGGGCGATCCGCTCCATGGCGGTGCGGTCGAGCATGCGCAGATATTTGCCCATGAAGCCGGGTTTGCGGATCTCGCGGCCGAGGAACATGTTGTCGGCGATCGACAGCGCCGGCGAGAGTGCGAGGTTCTGGTACACGGTCTCGATGCCGGCATCGCGCGCCTGCATGGGCGAGGTGAAGCGCACCGGCTCGCCGTTCAGGCGGATCTCGCCCTCGTCGATGCTGACGGCCCCCGAGATCGCCTTGATCAGCGAGGACTTGCCGGCTCCGTTGTCGCCGATCACGGCGAGGATCTCGCCGGGATAGAGATCGAAATCGGCGTGATCGAGGGCGGTGACGCGGCCGTAGTTCTTGACGATGCCGCGGGCCGAGAGGACGGGTGTCTGGGACGTGCTCATGCGGAGACCTTCCTGATCCACTGGTCGATCGCGACCGCGAGAATGATCAGCCAGCCCGTGGCGAAGAGCTGCCACAGGACGTCGACGCCGGCGAGGCGCAGGCCGGAATTGAAGACGCCGACGATCAGGGCGCCGATCATCGGTCCGATGATCGAGCCACGTCCGCCGAAGAGCGAGATGCCGCCGATCACCACGGCGGTGATGGATTCCAGATTGGCCTCGAAGAAGGAGGTCGGGCTGACCGAGCCGACGCGGCCGATCGAGGCCCAGGCCGCCAGGGCGCAGATGAAGCCCGAGACCATGTAGACCGAGATCAGCGTTCGGTCGGTGCGGATGCCCGACAGTTCCGCCGCTTCCTTGTCGTCGCCGATGGCGTAGACATGCCGGC
This sequence comes from Aurantimonas coralicida DSM 14790, assembly GCF_000421645.1. Classification (GTDB taxonomy): domain Bacteria; phylum Pseudomonadota; class Alphaproteobacteria; order Rhizobiales; family Rhizobiaceae; genus Aurantimonas; species Aurantimonas coralicida. The sequence continues at coordinate 270,894 of NZ_ATXK01000005.1, forward strand.
CCCAGGCGGTGCGGTTGAGGACGAACCAGAGCACCACGAAGATCACGACCATCAGGACGACGCCCCAGGTCAGGACCGCGCCGCCGATGTTGAAGCGCTCGCCGAACAGCTTCAGCAGCGGGGCCTCGGCATCCAGCGTCTGGCTGCGGATCGTCTCGCGATTGGAGAAATAATAGTTCAGCGCCAGGAAGACGTTCCAGGTGCCGAGGGTGGTGATGAAGGGCGGCAGCCGCACCTTGGTCACCAGGATGCCGTTCAGAAGGCCGGTCAGCGTGCCGACGACGAAGCCGGAGAGGATGGCGAGCGGCACCGGCAGCCCGGCCTCGACACTGAGCCGTCCCATGATCACCGAGATCATCACCATCACCGCGGCGACCGACAGGTCGATGCCGGCGGTCAGGATGACGAGGCTCTGGGCGGCGGCGAGAATGCCGACGATCGCCACCTGCTGCATGATCAGCGACAGGTTGAAGGCGGAGAAGAAATTGTTGGAGACCACGCCGAAGACGGCGACCGACAGGAGCAGCACGATCACCGGCACCATGGTCGGTGCGCCGTGAAGGAAATGCTGGGCCGCGTCGAGCGGGCCGCGCGAGCGGCGCTCGAAGGCGGCGACCGTCACGTCGCTGTCCTTCAGGGAGGATTCGAAATCCGCTCCCCGGCTGGTCGGATCACTCATGTCGTCTCACTCCGGTCGGCCCTGCCATGCCCCTGCATCGGGCCGGCTCGGCGAAGGTGGAAGCGGGTTTGCAGGGATGGAAAGGGGCGGCCCGAAGGCCGCCCGCTCGTCCATCATCCCCAGCAGCGATCGAGGCCTTCCGCCACGCTGATCGACTCCACGCCGTCCACCGGCGCATCGGTCACCAGGTTGACGCCGGTGTCGAAGAAGTCGAGCCCTTCGGTCGGCTGCGGCACGGTGCCGTCCTTGGCATACTGGGCAATCGCCTCGATGCCCTTGGCCGCCATGTCCAGCGGATATTGCTGGGAGGTGGCGCCGATGACGCCCTCTTCGACGTTCTTGACGCCCGGGCAGCCGCCGTCGACGGAAACGATCAGGACGTTCTCCTCCATGCCGAAGGACTTCAGCGCCTCATAAGCGCCGGCCGCGGCCGGTTCGTTGATCGTGTAGACGACGTTGATGCCCGAATCCTTCTGGAGCAGGCTCTCCATCGCGGTGCGGCCGCCTTCCTCGTTGCCGGCGGTCACGTCGTGGCCGACGATGCGCGGGTCGTCCTCGTCGCCGATCGTCGCCTCGTCCTTCACGTCGACGCCGAAGCCCTTGAGGAAGCCCTGGTCACGCAGAACGTCGACCGACGGCGCGGCCGGCGAAAGGTCGAGCAGCGCGATCTTGGCGTCGGCGGCCTTGTCGCCCATCGTCGCCTTGGCCCACTGGCCGATCAGCAGGCCGGCCTTGAAATTGTCGGTGGCGAAGGTCGCGTCGGCCGCGTCGATCGGCTCCAGCGGCGTGTCGAGGGCGATCACCAGAACGCCGTTGTCACGAGCCCGCTTGACCACGTCGGTGATCGCCTTGGTGTCGGAGGCGGCGATCAGGATGCCCTTGGCGCCGGCCGCGATGCAGCTCTCGACCGCCTGGACCTGGGTCTCATGGTCGCCATCGACCTTGCCGGCATAGCTGGACAGCTCGATGCCGAGTTCCTCGGCCTTGGCCGAGGCGCCTTCCTTCATCTTGACGAAGAACGGGTTGATGTCGGTCTTGGTGATCAGGCAGGCGCTGGTCTTGGCGTCCTGCGCGGCGGCCGGCGTGGCGAGGGCCGCGAGGCCGACAATGGCGGTGGATGCGAGTAGCGTACGGAATGTCACGTTGAGAACCTCCCAGAACCGTCGGCCGATGCCGACATTGCGCGCCGTGAAACGCGGCGGGCCGGCCTCCTCGCCAGCCCCGTCGACCTTACGAAACACCAAGCCGAGAACGCTGTCAACGATAATAAATCACGTTGATTTATTTATTGACGGCGGCATGGATCGATGCAACGCTCCGGCCGTTGCGCGCCATGTGGGAATATGGGTCGCCGTACGGTCGCGTCGACCGGGCGGCGCCATCGCAGCGCACGCAGGGAGGATGCATGGACCCCCAGGCCGACGGCGTTCCCGCCGACTTTCCGCCGATCTCCGGCCGCATGCGGGGATCCAACCAGTCCGGGCTGCGCGCCCATAACGAGCGCACCGTCCTCAGCCTGATCCGCCAGCACGGCGAGCTCGCCAAGGCCGAGATCGCCCGCCGCACCGGCCTTTCGGCGCAGACTGCATCGGTCATCATGCGGGCGCTCGAGGCGGAGGAACTGGTGCTGCGGGACATGCCGCGGCGCGGCCGGGTCGGCCAGCCTTCGATCCCGATGCGGCTCAATCCCTCCGGGGCCTTCGCCTTCGGCCTGAAGATCGGCCGCCGCTCGGTCGAACTCGTGCTGATGGATTTCCTCGGCGTGGTGCGGGCGCGCGAACGGTTGACCTATGCCTACCCGGACGTCGACCTCGTCCTCGATTTCGTGCGCGCGGCGCAGCCGCGGGTCGCCAGCGCGATCGACGCCCGGCTGCGCCTGCGGATCGTCGGCCTCGGCGTCGCCATGCCCTACGAAATGTGGTCCTGGGCCGAGGAGATCGGCGCGCCGGCCGAACGGATGGACGCCTGGCGCCGGGTCGACATCGTCGCCGAACTCGTGGCGATCACCGGCCTGCCGGTCAATCTGGCCAATGACGCGACGGCGGCCTGCGCCGCCGAGAACGTCTTCGGCGCAACGACGTCGCTGGACTATGTCTATTTCTTCGTCGGCGCCTTCGTCGGCGGCGGGATCGTCATGGGCGGCGACCTCGTCACGGGACGCACCGGCAATGCCGGCGCGCTGGGCTCGATGCCGGTGCCGCGCGCCGCCCGCGAAGGGGTGGCCGGCGTCCGGCTGGACGGCTTCGAGCAGCTGATCAATTTTGCCTCGATCCATGTCCTGGAGAAGATGATCGCGGCCGAGGGCGGCGATCCGCTGGTCCTGTGGAAGGATGCCGGCGCCTGGGACGAACTCGGCACCGTCCTCGACCACTGGCTGGGCATCGCCGCGCGCGGCCTCGCCTATGCCATCGTCTCCGCCAGCGCGGTCTATGATTTCGAATGCGCCGTCATCGACGGCGGCTTTCCCGAGAACGTGCGGGCACGGCTGGTCGAGGCGACCCGGCGGGCCATGGTGCGGCTCAGGCGCCAGGGCCTGACGCCCCTCGATATCCGCGCCGGGACGATGGGCGCCAGCGCCCGCGAGATCGGCTCGGCGAGCCTGCCGTTCTTCGCGCGGTTCCTGCTCGACCACCGGGGGCTGTCCGCCGAGGCAGCGTGAGGGCGGCAACACGAGTCACGGGGAAATTGATCGGCCGGACGCGTCGCAACCTTGCCTCAATGCGCCATGATGATAGACACGTCAGCAGGGAATACCCCCTGCCCTCGGAGGAGCGCGAGCCGGTTCGCTCCCGCATCTCTCCTCGTTTTCCCGCCAGCCGCCCGATCCGCGATCGGTCGATGGCGCTCGGTCGGCGAGGGCACCCCAGCTTGGATACTCCTTGACCTCCACCGATACGGTCGGCACCGCAGCCGACGCCAAGACCATCTCCTGGACCAAAGCGCTTGCACGGTACCGCAAGCCGGATACCGCGCGCAGCGTCTGGGAGATCGCCGTCACCGCCATCCCCTTTGTGGCCCTGTGGGCCCTGACCGCCGTCGCGGTCACCCACGGCCACTGGTGGGGGCTGATCCTCACCGTGCCGGCCGCCGGATTCCTGGTGCGGCTGTTCATGCTGCAGCACGATTGCGGCCATGGCTCGCTGTTCGCCCGCCGCGCGGTCAACGACTGGACCGGCCGGGTCATCGGCGTCGTCACCTTCACGCCCTATGATTACTGGCGCCGCACCCATGCCGTGCACCACGCCACCACCGGCAATCTCGACCAGCGCGGCATCGGCGACGTCGATACGCTGACGGTCGCCGAGTATAATGCCCTGACCAAATGGGGCCGCATCCGCTACCGGCTCTACCGCCACCCGGCGGTGATGTTCGGCCTCGGGCCCGCATGGCTGTTCATCTGCCAGTACCGCCTGCCGGTCGGCCTGATGCGCGCCGGCGTGCAGCCCTGGACCTCGACGCTCGCCACCAATCTCGGCATTGCCATTCCGGCGGCGCTGCTGATCTGGGCGATGGGCCTCGTCCCCTTCCTGGCGGTGCAGCTGCCGATCACCCTTATGGCCGCCACGGCAGGCGTCTGGCTGTTCTACGTGCAGCACCAGTTCGAGGAGACCCACTGGTCGGAGAGCGACGAGTGGAAGTTCCAGCACGCCGCCCTGCACGGCTCGTCGCATTACGACCTGCCGCCGGTGCTGCGCTGGTTCACCGGCAATATCGGCATCCATCACGTGCATCACCTGTCGAGCACGGTGCCGTTCTACCGCCTGCCGGAGGTGCTGCGCGAATTTCCCGAGCTGCACGGGCTCGGCCGCATCACCATTCGCCAGAGCTTCAACTGCGTGAAGCTGGTCCTGTGGGACGAGAGCGCCCGCCGGCTGGTGTCGTTCCGCGATGCCGCCAAGTCGCTCGGCGCACGGCTCGAACCGGCACCCGCCACCGCGGCCTGAGACGAACGGATGGCAGCGGCGCGTTCGAGGGACGCGCCGCTGCCCGACTTATCTGAACTGCTGCCTTTTGCCCGGCCGCGCCTAGGCGCCGCCCTGCCAGGCCTTCACCGCGTCCAGCGGCCACAGCAGCATCAGGACATTGAGGGTGAGATTGTCGCGGATCATCCAGCCGACGAAGATCTCCAGCCCCAAAGCGATGGTCACGGCCAGCCAGATCGGCAGCCGGCTCGCCAGCCAGAACCCCAGCACCATGAAGCCGATGTCGGCCACCGAGTTCAGGACGCTGTCGCCGTAATAGTCGAGGGCGATCGTCGCCTCGCGGTAGCGCTGGATCACCGCATCGGTGTTCTCGGCGATCTCCCAGGCGCATTCCACCACCAGCGCCAGGATGAGCCGCGTGCCGAAGCTGGCGCGGCGCAGGACCAGCCAGGCGGCGAAGAAGAACAGGAAGCCGTGGATCAGGTGCGACGGCGAGTACCAGTCGGACAGATGCTGGGAATTTTCCGAACTGACCACGACGCCGTGCCACAGCTTGATCGTGCCGCATTCGCAGATCGGCGTGCGGCCCATGGCCAGAAGGATCGCCGCCGTGGCGACGACGATCGCCAGCGCGGCCAGTCCCTCGATCCAGCCGATCCTGTTCAGTCTCTCGGTCATCGACGCCCCTCACGCAAAAAGGCCGGCGCTGGCGCCGGCCCTTTCCCCATAGCGCGGCGCGCGGGACGCGCCTACTGCATCTCGGTGATGCGGCCCTCGGTGAAGGGGGCATAGGCGGCGTTGTCGCGGGCGAGATACTCGACCACCACCTCTTCCAGCGCCGGGCCGAAATCATAGGCCTCGGTACCCTTCTCGGCGAAGACGCCATAGCCGTCGCCGCCGCCGCGCATGAAATTGTTGGAGACGACGAGATAGGTCTTCTCCGGATCGAGCGGCACGTAGCCGTCGCCCTCGCGGATCTCGATCGAGCGGATGCGGTCCTCGCCCGGCGTGCCGGCCCGCGACCAGCTGTATCTGAGACCCGCCACCTGCGGGAAGCGGCCGCCGCCCTCCTCGACCTCGGAGACGCCGTTCTCGAGCGCCGCCTTGATGTCGGCGCCGGTCAGCTTGAAGGTCGACAGGGTGTTCTGGAAGGGCAGCACCGTCAGCACGTCGCCCATGGTGATCTCGCCCGCGTCGATCGAGGCGCGCAGGCCGCCGCCATTGACGATGGCGACCGCCGTGCCCTGGTCGGCGACACGGGCCAGCATGGCGTCGGCGACGAGATTGCCCATTTCGCATTCCTGCGCCCGGCAGGTGTCGCGCGACCCGTCGATGGGGTCCTCGGTGCGGCCGACGACCTTCTCGCGGATCTCCTGCAGGGGCTTGGCCAATTCCTCGATGCGCGTCTTGAGATCGCTGTCCTCGGCGATCTCGCCATCCATGATCACCGGATTGCCGACCGCGGCGGTGACCACGCCGGAATCGTCGAAGGTCACGGTCAGTTCGCCGAGATACTTGCCATAGGCGTAGGCCTGGACGATCGGCACGTCGACGCCGTCCGGGTTCGGCACCATGGTCGGATAGGGACCGGCGGCCTTCTCGTCGGTGTTGGACAAGAGTGTGTTGGAGTGGCCGCCGACAATGACGTCGATGCCGCTGACGGCCGCGGCGATGCGCTGGTCGACGGCGTAGCCGGAATGGCTGAGGAGCACGATCTTCGTCACGCCCTCGCCGGTCAGCCGGTCGACCTCGGCGCGGACCGCCTCGATGGGATCGGAAAAGCGCACATTGGGGCCGGCGCTCGACAACTCACCGGTGTCGGCCGGCGTCACGCCGATCAGGCCGATCGTCTCGCCGTCCTTCTCGATCACCGCCGAGGGCTTCAGCGTATCGGCCAGTTCCGGCTCGGCCGAGATGTCGGCATTGGCGAGCAGGATCGGGAACTCGACCTCTTCCATGAAGGCCCGCAGCACCTTCGGACCGTCGTCGAACTCGTGGTTGCCGACGGTCATCGCGTCATAGCCGAGCGTGTTCATCATCTCGGCGGCGGCCTTGCCCTTGTAGCGGGTGTAGAACAGCGTGCCCTGGAACTGGTCGCCGCCGTCGACGAGCAGCGTGTTGGGATGGGCTTCGCGCGCCGCCCGGATGCCCGACAGGAGCCGCGCCGACCCGCCGAAGCACTTGGCTTCCGCCAGTTCGTCGGCCGAACAGGTGGAATCGTACTTGTTGATCGGCTCGATCCGGCTGTGCATGTCGTTGGTGTGCAGGATCGTCAGCGTGTAATCGGCGAGCGCCGGGCCCGCCATTGCCGCCGTCAGCGCGATCGCCGCGACCCCTGTCAGTAGCCTCATGTCACATCTCTTTCGCTGGGGGATGCCAGGATCCCGAAGTAGGCCGGGCGGATCGCAGGGCGTGCCGCGCATCCGTGATGATAGGCAGAGGAGAGGCGGTTTGAACAGGGTGGCGGACAGGCTCCGCAGCCGCTTCCCCCACCTCTGGGGCAAGGACCTCGCCACAATTGATTGACTGATCAATCAACATCATTATCTTTACGGCATGACCCAGTTGAAAACGCCCCGCCTCGGCCGTGGCGGAATCGAGACCGAGCGTCGCCAGGCGCTGATCGGTGCCGTGATCGGCGCCGTCGAGCAGGCCGGCTCGATCGAAGTGACCATGGCCGACATCGCGGCGCGGGCCGGCGTCTCGCCCGCCCTCGCCCACCATTATTTCGGCGCCAAGGACGATCTGCTGATCGCCGCCATGCGCCAGCTGCTGCGCGAGTTCCGCGCCGAGGTCACCCGGCGGCTGATCGCCTCGCGCACGCCGCGCGAGCGCGTCTCGGCGGTGATCGAGGCGGCCTTCGACGAAAGCCAGTTCCGCCGCGAGGCGATCAGCGCCTGGCTGGTCTTCTACGTCTACGCCCGGCGCTCCTCGGAAGCGGCGCGCCTGCTGCGCGTCTATTTCCGGCGGCTGGAGACCAATCTCATCTCGGGCCTGGAGCCGCTGGTCGGCCCGGTCGCCGCGGTCTCCGTCGCCGCTGCCGCCGGCGCCATGATCGACGGCGTCTGGCTGCGCCAGGCCCTGACACCCCTCACCGCGCCCGATCGCGCCGCCGCCGTGCGGATGATCGAGCGGGTCATCGATGCGGAGATTGCCCCATGAAGACCCTCGACGAAGCCGACTACGTCGTCGTCGGCTCCGGCTCGGCCGGTTCGGCGCTGGCCTACCGCCTGTCGGAATCCGGACGCTACGACGTCGTCGTGGTCGAGGCCGGCGGTACCGATGCGGGCCCCTTCATCCAGATGCCGGGCGCGCTGTCCTTCCCGATGAACATGGCGCGCTACGACTGGGGCTACCGGGCCGAGCCGGAAGAGACGCTGGCCGGCCGCCGGCTGGCGACGCCCCGCGGCCGCGTCATCGGCGGCTCGTCCTCGATCAACGGCATGGTCTATGTGCGCGGCCACGCCAAGGATTTCGACCATTGGGCCGAGAGCGGCGCGGCGGGCTGGGGCTACGGCGACGTCCTGCCCTATTTCAAGCGGATGGAATGCTTCGAGGGCGGCGGCACCGAGCCCCGTGCCGACGGGCTGCCGGCCGGCGATCCGGCGTGGCGCGGCATGTCCGGCCCGCTCAATGTCCAGCGCGGCGCCATGGAGAACCCGCTCTACGGTGCCTTCATCGAGGCCGGCAGACAGGCCGGCTATCCGCTGACCGACGATTACAACGGCGAAAAGCCGGAGGGCTTCGGCCCGATGCAGCAGACGATCTGGCGCGGCCGGCGCTGGTCGGCCGCCAATGCCTATCTGCGTCCCGCCATGGCCCGCGGCAATTGCCGGCTGGTGCATGGCAATGTCGCGCGCATCGCCTTCGAGGGCACCCGCGCCGTCGGCGTCGAGATCGGCCGGCGGGGCCGGCGCACCGGCATCGTGCGGGCCCGGCGCGAGGTGGTGCTGGCGGCCGGCGCCATCAATTCCCCGACCATCCTCATGCATTCGGGCATCGGCGATCCGGCCGAATTGTCGCGCGTCGGCATCCGCACCCGGGTGGCGCGGCCCGGCGTCGGCCAGAACCTGCAGGACCATCTGGAGGTCTATATCCAGCAATCCTGCACCCAGCCGATCACCCTCAACGGCTATCTGCATCTCTTCGCCAAGGGCCGCGTCGGGCTGGAATGGATGCTGATGCACACCGGTTACGGCGCCACCAACCATTTCGAGGCGGCGGGCTTCATCCGTTCGGCACCGGGGATCGAATATCCCGACATCCAGTATCATTTCCTGCCCGGCGCGATCCGCTATGACGGCCAGGCCGCGGCCCCCGGCCACGGCTTCCAGGCCCATGTCGGACCGATGCGCTCCAAGTCGCGCGGCCGGATTCGGCTGAAGAGCGACGATCCGGGCGCTGCGCCCTCGATCCGCTTCAACTACATGACGCATCCGGACGACTTTCCCGAGTTCCGCCAGGCGATCCGGCTGACCCGCGAGCTCTTCGCCCAGGCCGCCTTCGACGATTATCGCGGGCCGGAAATCCAGCCCGGCGCGGCGGTGCAGAGCGATGCCGAGCTCGACGCCTTCATCGCCGAACATGCCGAGAGCGCCTATCACCCCTGCGGCACCTGCCGCCTCGGCGCGCCGGACGATCCGGACGCGGTGGTCGATCCCGCCTGCCGGGTGATCGGCACCGAGAACCTGCGGCTGGCCGATTCCTCGATCTTCCCGCGCATCCCCTACGGCAATCTCAACGGCCCCTCGATCATGGTCGGCGAGAAGGCCGCCGACCACATTCTCGGTGACGGCATGCTGGCCCCCGAGCCCGACAAGCAGCCCTGGATCGACCCCCACTGGCGCGAACGCCAGCGGTAGGGCGGGCGGCTGGCGGGCGATGTTCGTGCGGAGAGCGCCGGCGAGGCCGTGACCTCGTCTAACAAGGTCGTCGTCGAGGGTGGGGTGCGCGTGTTTGACGTGGTGCGGGTGGCAGCGTCGAGCTGCTGCCAACCTCGCCGGAAGAGCGCCTTCATCAATCAAGGTCGTCATCCTCGGGCCTGACCCGAGGACCCATGCCGGCACCGGTGACGCGTCGCTATTCTCCGACGGAGTGGGCACCGAACCGCAGAGGAATGGGTCCTCGGGTCAAGCCCGAGGATGACGCGCGTCGGGGGTGGGGTGCGCCTTGGGTCGGGCGTCGCGTGGGTGGTCGCGTCGAGCAGCTGCCAACCTCAGCAGAAGAGCGCCTTCATCAATCAAGGTCGTCATCCTCGGGCTCGACCCGAGGACCCATGCCGTCCCCGGTGGCGCCGCCAGATCCTTCGACGGAAGATCCCCTATCCACAAAACACACCGCATCAAAGCATCGCCACGCCTCAACGCACGACCGCGCCGGTCGACGGCGGCGGACCGTGGCGGTTGGTGGCGTCGCTGGGCTGGACGGCGAAGTAGAGGAACACCAGCCAGCCGATCAGCGGCACCAGATTGACTAGGAACCACCAGCCGCTGCGGCCGGTGTCGTGCAGGCGGCGCACCGAGACGGCCAGCGACGGGATGAAGATCGCCAGCGAGAAGATCGAACCGAGCGGCTGGTAACCCTCGCCCGAGAAGGGCGCGAGGCCCATGGCCGGGCCGACGAGAATCGCATCGAGGATACCCAGGACGAAATTGCCGAGCAGCGTGAACAGCGCGAACCACCAGAATTCCGAGCGTGGCGCGCGGCCCCGGAAGGTGGCGTAATTTGCAAAGACCGAACGGATGGCTTCGGTGAACGACATGGCGTGCCCCCTTGCGTCTGCCGGCCGGTTGCCGGCATCGCCAGCCTGCCCGATCCCGACGCGGGACGCCACCTTGGGCGCTGGGCTGGTCTTCGAGGGAGGGGGCACTGAAGCGCGGAGGCATGGGTCCTCGGGTCAAGCCCGAGGATGACGCGCGTCGGGGGTTGGTGCGCCTCGGGTCGGGCGTCGCGTGGTGGTGGCGCCGAGCAACTGCCGACCTCGCCGGAAGAGCTGCTCCATCAAACAAGGTCGTCATCCTCGGGCTTGACCCGAGGACCCATGCCGTTCCCGGTGCCGCATCGCTATTCTCAGACGGAGTGGACACCGAACCGCAGAGGAATGGGTCCTCGGGTCAAGCCCGAGGATGACGCGCGTTATAGTTGGGGGCCGTGTGTAGGACGTCGTGCGGATGGTGGGCGTGGCATCTGCCGGCTTGCCGCCAAGCTGTCCCCGCAAACGGCGGTTCGCGTCATTCCAGCAGCTGCGTCAGCGGTGCGTGGCGGCGCCTTCACCACCGGCCGCCGGACACACCGAGATCCGCACCGGGGCGGCGGCGGTTTTGCCGAGGGTGAGGCAGGCGTCGGTGTCCGGGGTGTCCGCGACATCGCCGAGAGGGCAAAGCGTCCAGCCGGAGCCGGTGGCGCCGGAGGCGGCGAGGACGAGTTCGGGGACCGGCGCCAGATGCGGCGTGTAGACATAGGCGCCGTCGCGCAGGACGGCGTCCGGCGGTGGCTCCATGCCGGCGCCGGAGCCCTCGACGCGGCCTTCGACGACCGTCAGCCCCTGCGGCCCCGCCACCCAGCGCTCCTCCCAGCGGGTCTTCTCGACCGAATGGGTCCAGGAGAGCGAGAAGGCGGTGGTGGCCAGGGTCAGCGTCTTGGCGCCGGCGGCGATGCAGATCATTCGGCCGGCGACACCGTCTCGTCGCGGGGCGCGGCACCGGCTTTGGCCGGCCCGCTGCCACCGCCGGTGCGGTTGACCGCCTCGGGCCGCCCGTGCCGGCGGATCTGCAGCGCATGCCAGCCGAGGATCAGCGCCGCCAGGGCGAAGCCGATCTCGTCGGTGATGGGCATTGCGGCGATCAGCGTAAAGGCCGCGACGGTCGCCACCGCCCGCTCCCACCATTTCAGCGGCGCGACCAGGTAGCCGATCGCCGCGGCGCCCCACAGGCCGATGGCCAGGCACGCCTTGAAGACGATGTAGGCGACAGCCGGCCAGTAGCCGATGGATTCGGCCAGCGGGCCGCCATCCTGCAGCATCAAAGCGGGCGTGTAGACCGCCATGAAGGGGATGACGAAGCCGGCCAGCGCGACCTTCACCGCCTCGAAGGAGATCTTCAGCCCCGGCGCCTTGGCGATGGGCGCGGCCGCAAAGCAGGCCAGCGCCACCGGCGGCGTCAGGTCGGCAAGGATGCCGAAATAGAAGACGAACATGTGGGAGACGATCAGCGGCACGCCGAGGGCGAGCAGCGCCGGGCCTGCGATTGAGGAGGTGATGATGTAGTTGGGGATGGTCGGGATGCCCATGCCCAGGATCAGGCAGGTGATCATGGTCAGCACCAGCGACAGGAACAGCGAGGTGTCGCCGACCGCCACGATGAACTGGCCGAAGGTGTTGGCGACGCCGGTCAGCGTCATCGTGCCGACGATGATGCCGACGATGGCGCAGGCGATACCCACCGGCAGGGCCGTCTTGGCGCCCTCGGCGAGCGCGTCGCGGGTCAGGAGCAGCGTCTCGCGGCCACCCCGGAACAGGGCGCAGAGAGCGATCAGCACGGCCAGCGCGATGACCACCGGCAGGATGCCGTATTCGAAGAAGGCGGCGGCCGAGAGGCCGAGGCCGATCCAGAAGACGTAGCGCAGCCCCTGCACCGAGATCCGGCCCGCCAGCGGCGCGCCGAGGATCAGCAGCGCGGTCAGCGCCAGGCCGATCGTGCCGGCATAGAGCGGCGTGTAGCCGGTGAACAGCAGATAGACGAGGACGCCGAGCGGCAGGAGCAGGTACCAGCCCTTCTTCAGCGCGTTCAGCGCCGAGGGCAGCTCGCCCTTCTCCAGGCCGATCAGGCCGCGCTTGCCGGCCTCCAGATGCACCATCCAGAACACCGAGCCGAAATACAGCACCGCCGGAATGACCGCGGCCTGGACGACGGCGGCATAGGGCACGTTCAGCGTCTCGGCCATGATGAAGGCGACGGCGCCCATCACCGGCGGCATGATCTGGCCGCCCATGGAGGCGGTGGATTCGACGCCGCCGGCAAAGGCGGCGCGATAGCCGAAGCGCTTCATCAGGGGAATGGTGAACTGGCCGGTGGTCACCACATTGGCGACGCCCGAGCCGGAGATCGTTCCCATCAGGCCGGAGGAGATGACCGCGACCTTGGCGGCGCCGCCCTTGGCCCCGCCGACGAGGCCGAGCGAGATGTCGGTGAACAGCTTGATCATGCCGGCCCGCTCGAGGAACGAGCCGAACAGGATGAACAGGAAGATGTAGGAGGACGAGACGTAGGTCGGGATGCCGTAGATGCCCTCGGTGCCGAAGGCCATGTGATCGACGATCTGGCTGAACGGGTAGTAGCGGATGACGAAGGGCGACGGCAGGAAGCGCCCGAACAGGCAATAGGCCAGGAACAGGCCGGCGATGATCGGCAGGGCCGGCCCCATGATCCGCCAAGTGGCGACAAAGAGCACGGCCAGCGCCGCGACGCCGACGATCGTGTCGGCCAGCGACGGCATGCCGGCGCGGAAGATCAGCGCCTCGTATTCCCACCATTGATAGACGGCGACGCCCATGCCGGCGAGGCCGAGCAGCCAGAACAGTGCCCTCAGCCCGGCATTCTCGCCCTTGATGGCGGCGACCAGCGGCAGGCCGAGCAGGCACAGGAAGCCGACATGGACGGCCCGCACGATCTGGCTCGGCAGGTCCCACAGATGCGCTGCGGTGGCGAGCTGGAAGATCGAGAAGGTGAAGGCGATCCAGAACAGGATCCGCCCTTCCGTGCCGAGCGGGAAGCCCGAGGACAAGGGATCGTGGTGGCTCACGGGCTCGCCGTCCGGCGCCAGCTCGTGATGCTTCTCCAGTTCTCCCGGCGTACCCTGACTCATCTACGGCTCCTCCCAGAGGCCTGTCACGGCCGGACCTTACATCATCGCCCCCGAAAGGCGACCGCCCTTTCCGGCACGATGGCCTCCCCCGTCAAGGCCTGCCGTAGATCCGGGCGATCTCGTCCACCACCGGCGCCGATCCGAAGCGCACCGGATCGGTGGCCGGCAGGCCATGTTCCTCGGCCAGTTCGGCCAGCAGCGCCCGCGCCGCATCCTCCTCGAGCTTCGCGGTGTTGACGCAGAGGCCGACGCAGCGAATGTCCGGATTGGTCAGCCGGCCCATGGCGATGGTCGCCTCGATGACCGCCGCGATGGTCGGCAGCGGCGTCGCCACGCCGCGCATCGTGGTGCGGGTCGGCTCGTGGCAGACGACGAAGGCATCGGGCTGCGAACCGTGCAGCAGACCGAGGGTCACGCCGGCAAAGGACGGGTGGAACAGCGAGCCCTGCCCCTCGACCACGTCCCAGTGGTCCTCCGCGGCATCGGGCGTCAGCCATTCGGCCGCGCCGGCGATGAAGTCGGCAACGACGGCATCCAGGGGCACGCCGCGCCCGGCGATCAGGACGCCGGTCTGGCCGGTGGCGCGGAACTCGGCGTCGAAGCCGGCCGCCTGCATGTCACGCTCCAGGCACAGGGCGGCGTATTTCTTGCCGACCGAACAATCGGTGCCGACCGCCAGCAGGCGCTTGCCGCTGCGCTTGTGGCCCTTGCCGGTGGCGTAGCTGCGATCGGGCTGGCGCAGATCGGTCAGCTTGCGGCCGTTCGCCTCGGCCGCTGCCGCAATGCGCTCAATCGAGCCGAGCCGCACATGCAGGCCGCTGGCGACATCCAGCCCGGCTTCGAGCGCCGCCACGATGGTGTCGATCCAGTGCTCGGGCAGGACCCCGCCGGCATTGACGACGCCGACGACCATGGTCTTCGCGCCGGCCGCGACCGCCTCGGGCACCGTCATCTCGTCGAGGCCGAGATCGGCGCCGCAGCCCGGCAGCCGCAACTGCGCCAGGCACCAGTCCCGACGCCAGTCGACGACGCCCTGTGCGGTCTTGGCGGCCAGTGCGTCCGGCACGTCGCCGAGGAACATGAGATAGGGAGGGGTGACGTTCATGGCGCGACTTTCGGGAAGGGGATCTTCTGGCCGCAGACTGACCGAGTTGGCACGGCTTGTGAAGCGGTGCGACGGCAGCGAATGCGGCAGTGCACATCTGGCGGGGGGCGACGATCGCGAACCGGTTGTCCCGCGTCGCTCCGGCGGCCCGCGATGGTCTTGAGGACCCATGGCTGCCGGCAGGGTTCGCACCTGCCAGCCGCGCCGAAACCGGGCGCGGAACGAGGCTGCGCTATCACCCGATGCTCGGATGCGACAGACGAAGCGTCACTTTCGTTTTGCAAGTTGTTTTTCCGTCAAGTAACTTGCGAGGGGACGGAAGAGGAGCAGCGGATGGGGCAGGATGACCGTGACACAACGCGAGGGCATTTTCGCTCGCGCTGCTCGATCGCCCGCACGCTGGACATCTTCGGGGACAAGTGGACGCTGCTGATCGTCCGCGACCTGCTCTGGCACGGCAAGCACACATTCGGTGCCCTGCACGAAAGCGCCGAGCGCATTCCGACCAACATCCTCAGCGACCGTCTGCGCCGGCTGGAGACCTGGGGCCTGGTCGAGCGGCGCCCCTATGCCGACCGTCCGCCGCGGCACGAATATCACCTGACGGCGCGCGGCCGCTCGCTGGAAGATGCGCTTCTCGGCGTCATGGCCTGGGGGCATGCCCATCTGGATGGTGGCTTCTTCGATCCGCGCACCGGCTGGAGCACGCCGCCGCGCAGCCGGGTTTCCAACGACGGCAACGCCTGACGGCGGTACGCCGAGGCCACCGCGCCGTTCCGATCGCCGAAGACCTTTGGCCTCGCCGGCGAAATCCGGTAGAGCCAAGCAGACATTTTCCCTGAGCGAAGGCGATCCATGACCATCCGCGTCCACAAAGGCGATCTTCCCGACATCTCCCGCTACACCGGCCCGGTGGCGATCGACACCGAGACCCTCGGCCTCGACACCCGCCGCGACCGCCTCTGCGTCGTCCAGCTGTCGCCGGGCGACGGCACCGCCGACGTCGTCCAGATCGCCAAGGGCCAGCGTGAGGCGCCGAACATCACGGCGCTTCTCAAGGACCCGGCCAAGACCAAGATCTTCCACTATGCCCGCTTCGACGTCGCGGCGCTCTACCATGCCTTCGGCGTGATGACCGACGGCATCTTCTGCACCAAGATCGCCTCGCGCCTGACCCGCACCTACACCGACCGGCACGGTCTGAAGGATCTGGCCCGCGAGATGGTCGGCGTCGACATCTCCAAGCAGCAGCAATCGTCGGACTGGGCCGCCGAGACCCTGTCGCAGGCGCAGGTCGAATACGCCGCCTCCGACGTCCTCTATCTGCACGACATCATGGGCGGTCTCTACAAGCGGCTGGAGCGCGAGGACCGCATGGAGCTGGCCAAGGCCTGCTTCACCTTCCTGCCGACCCGGGCCAAGCTCGACCTCGCCGGCTGGGACGACGAGGACATCTTCTCCCACTCGGCCTGACGCGTTCAAAACCGCCCGGAAAGGGCCGCGGACAAGACGTTCCCGGCCCTCTCCAGCAGGGTGCGGGCAGCGTTGCTTGCACGAAACTGAAGCCGCCTGAAAGAATGTCTTTGGCGCGGCATCGCGTGTCGCAAAACAGACTGGATCGGCCCCTTCGTCCAACGCATATGCGCGGCATCAGCAACGCGCTCGACGAAAGGCGCACACCATGACCCGCAGCCCTCTGATGCAGTCCCTCGCCGTCTCCGGCATGCTTA
This sequence comes from Aurantimonas coralicida DSM 14790, assembly GCF_000421645.1. Taxonomy (GTDB): domain Bacteria; phylum Pseudomonadota; class Alphaproteobacteria; order Rhizobiales; family Rhizobiaceae; genus Aurantimonas; species Aurantimonas coralicida. Next base: position 287,193 of record NZ_ATXK01000005.1, read on the forward strand.
CCGTCGCGCTGCTTGCGACTGTCGCGTTGCTGAAGCTCGTCGGCTAATTTCCGCCCCCGGCGTCGCGCTGAGAACAGCCGGCCGGATGGGCGACAGGCGACCGACATTCCAGTCGGCGCAGACACAAGAAGCGCGGCGAACCCGGTTCGCCGCGCTTCTTTCGTTTGAGGGGCCTGCTTCGATGACGGCCCACCCGAAAAGGGTCGGCCGGCTTCCCGCGACAGTGCGAATGCGCCTCAGGCCGCGACGGCGGTCTGGCCCTGATGCGTCTCGTCCGCCGGACGTCGGCGGCGCTGGGCCCAGACGATCAGGCCGAGCACCGCGAGCGCGGGAATGAACATCCAGTATTTCGACGGCTGATCGGTGGGCGTGCGCACCAGGGTGATCTCCTGGTCCCAGTCGAGCCCGGCCTTCTCGGCGGCCGAACCGAAGGCGACATTGTCGATGATCGTCTTGCCGTCGCGGTCGATCAGTTCCAGGCCGGCATTCTGCAGCCGTTCCTCGCCGGTCGCGCCGGCCGGAAGCGGTAGCTCGACCGAACGCTGGGACGGCTCGCCGAAGGCATCGAGATAATCGATGCGCAGGCGCAGCGGCTCGTTCTGCGGCGTCTCGGCCGCCGCCTCGACGACCTCGCTGCCCGGCCGCTCGGAATAGGGCGCGACCACCATGTCCATCCAGAAGCCCGGCCGGAACAGGGTGAAGGCGATCAGCAGCAGCGCGACGGATTCATAAGCGCGGTTGCGGGTGAGGAACCAGCCCTGCGTCGCCGCCGCGAACAAAAGCATGGCGATCGTCGCGACGATGGCGATGAAGATGCCGTGCGGGATGTCGACATTGATCAGCAGGAGGTCGGTGTTGAAGATGAACAGGAAGGGCAGCGCGGCGGTGCGCAGCGAGTAGAAGAAGGCGATGGCGCCGGTCTTGATCGGATCGCCGCCCGAAACGGCCGCCGCCGCGAAGGAGGCCAGCCCCACCGGCGGCGTCACGTCGGCCATGATGCCGAAATAGAAGACGAAGAGATGCACCGCGATGAGCGGCACGATCAGGCCGTTGGCCTCGCCCAGCGTGACGATGACCGGGGCGAGCAGCGCCGAGACGACGATGTAGTTGGCGGTCGTCGGCAGGCCCATGCCGAGGATCAGCGACAGGACGGCGGTCAGAAGCAGGATCGCCATCAGATTGCCGCCGGACAGGACCTCCACCACTTCCGCCAGCGCCGAGCCGACGCCGGTCTGGGACACGGCGCCGACGATGACGCCGGCCGTGGCGGTGGCGATGCCGATGCCGATCATGTTGCGGGCACCGGTGATCAGGCCGTCGATCAGGTCGAGGAAGCCGCGGGTGGTCTGGAACCCGTAATCGCCGGTGCCGCGGAAGAAGGCGGTGATCGGGTGCTGGGTGATCAGGATGAAGATCATGAAGGCGGCCGCCCAGAAGGCCGACAGGCCGGGCGACAGGCGATCCACCATCAGCGCCCAGACGAGGACGACGACCGGCAGGATGAAGTGCAGGCCGGATTTCACCGTCGGGCCGGGACGCGGCAGTTCGGTGATCGGCTTGTCCGGATCGTCCATCTTCGGCGCCGGATATTTCGCCCCGTACCAGAGAAGGCCGACATAGACCGCCACGAGCAGCGCGAAGACCACCCAGCCGGCATTGTCGCCGAAGGCCGGGCGGATCCAGCCCATGCCGTAATAGACGCCGAAGGACAGGGCGCACAGGACGAGAATGCCGAAGACGACGCCGACCAGCCATTGCAGCCACGGCTTGGGCTCGTAGGAGCGCGGCAGGCCCTGCATGCCGGCCTTCATCGCCTCCAGATGCACGATGTAGACCAGCGCGATGTAGGAGATGATCGCCGGCAGGAAGGCGTGCTTGACCACGTCGAAATACGGGATGCCGACATATTCGACCATCAGGAAGGCCGCCGCGCCCATCACCGGCGGCATGATCTGGCCGTTGACGGAAGATGCCGTCTCGACGGCGCCGGCCTTTTCGGCCGAGAAGCCGACCCGCTTCATCAGCGGAATGGTGAAGGTGCCGGTGGTCACCACATTGGCGATGGATGAGCCGGAGATCAGGCCGGTCATGGCCGAGGAGACGACGGCGGCCTTGGCCGGTCCGCCGCGCATGTGGCCCATCAGCGAGAAGGCGACGTTGATGAAGTAGCTGCCGGCCCCGGCCTTGTCGAGCAGCGAGCCGAACAGCACGAAGAGGAAGACGAAGGAGGTCGACACGCCGAGCGCGATGCCGAAGACGCCTTCGGTGGTGATCCACTGGTGGTTGACCACCTCCGACAGCGAGTTGCCCTTGTGGGCGATGATCGACGGCATGTAGGGGCCGAGGAAGGTGTAGACGAGGAAGACGGTCGCCACGACCATCAGCGCCGGTCCAAGCGCCCGGCGCGTGCCTTCCAGCAGCACCATCAGGCCGACCGTGCCGACCATGAAGTCGGTCATGTTGGGCGCGCCGACGCGGCCCGAAATCGAGGTATAGGCGAAGAACAGGTAGGAGGCGGTCACCGCGCCGGCGATCGCCAGCACCCATTCATGGGGCAGGACGCGCCGCGACGGCGACGGCAGCAGCGCGAAAACGACCATCGTCACCGTGATGACGGGAATGTACCAGCCCGGCAGGACGCCGGTCGCGCCCTCCAGGAAGAGATAGCCGAGCAGCAGCGGCACGCCGGCGCCCAGCACGAGCTGGGGGATCGAGCGCGTCTCGGTGTCGTTGAAGACGCCGAAGCCGACCATGAAGGGGATCGGCGAGGCGATCCAGAGCTGGAACAGCGACCAGGCTAGCGCGACGCCGGAGATCAGGTAGGCGACGGGCCTGGCGGGGCTGCGTCCGCCGGTGTCGGAGGAGGCGACGAGCTCGTCGAGCTTCTCCTGCCGGGAGGTGGCGGATTCGACGTCGACGGAATCGATGGTGCGGTTGCGCTCGTCGTCGAGGCTGTCGGAATGACGTGGGTCTCGGGCCATCGCAGCTGGTCACTCCGCCTGTCTGATACGCGACTACAGGAACGTTTCGGGGCGAAGGGCGGCGGGTCGCATGACCGGCCTCTCGTCGTCGCCGACGCCCCGCATGGGCGGAGCGCAAAAGTGCCGGCCGGCGGACATCTGCCGCCGGCCGGCCGGATGGCGGGCCTTACAGGAGGCCGGCTTCCTTGTAGTAGCGCTCGGCGCCCGGATGCAGCGGCGCGGAATTGCCGGCCGAGATCATCTCTTCCTTGGTCAGGTTCTCGAAGGCCGGATGCAGCTTCTTGAACCGGTCGAAGTTCTCGAACACGGCCTTGACCACCTGGTAGACGGTCTCCTCGTCGACCTGGTCGGACGACACCATGGTAGCGCGCACGCCGAAGGTCTCGGTGTCCTCGGCATTGCCCTCATAGAGGCCGCCCGGGATGGTCGCCTTGGAGTAATACGGGTTCTCGTCGACCAGCTTGTCGATCTCCTCACCGGTCACCGGGACCAGCTTGGAGGCGCAGGAGGTGGTGGCCTCCTGGATCGAGCCGTTCGGATGGCCGACCGTGTAGATGATGGCGTCGACCTTGTTGTCGCACAGGGCCTGCGACTGCTCGGCGGCCTTCAGCTCGGAAGCCAGCGAGAAATCGTCCATCGACCAGCCCTTGCGGTCCATGATGATTTCCATCGTGGCGCGCGAGCCGGAGCCCGGGTTGCCGATGTTGACGCGCTTGCCCTTCAGGTCGTCGAAGCTCTCGATGCCGGAATCGGCACGGGCAACCACCGTGATCGGCTCGGGATGGATGGAGAAAACCGCACGCTCGCCGGCGAAGGGATCGTCCTTCCAGGGGTCCTGGCCCTCGAGCGCGTTGTACTGCATGTCCGACTGGGCGACGCCCATGGTCTGGTCGCCGGCCTTGATCGCGTTGATGTTGGCGACCGATGCGCCGGTCGACGGCGCCGTGCAGCGCAGACCGTTCTTCTCGCTCTCACGATTGACCAGACGGCAGATCGACTGTCCGACGACGTAGTACACGCCGGTCTGACCACCGGTGCCGATGGTGATGAATTTTTCCTGCGCGGTGGCCGCGCCGGTCGACATGGCAAGGGCTGCAAGCCCGGCTGCGACCCATCCGGTTTTCTTCATTGGGAGCTTCCTCTTTTTTGTTCGGTCAGACCCTCAATCCTAGCGGAGAGTTCGGTCGGGCCAAGTGCCGGCAGTAAGACAACTTTCCCCCTCATGTGCAAGATGGCGGGCCGCAGCCGGCCCCGAACGCCGTCCGGGCGGTGCGGGTGGTTGCCAAGGTCCGGCGGCGCCCTTTCTTCGACCACGCAGATGGTGGAAGAGGACCCCATGACACGCTGGACACGCACAGGACGCGGCATGGGCCTGGCCGCGCTGACGACGGCCCTTTGCGGGATCGTCGCCGGCGGACCGACCGTCGCCGCGGCGGCGCCTGGCGGGGCCGTGCCGCCCATCGTCTTCGTGCATGGCGACAGCGATTCCGCCGCCTTCTGGATGCCGGTCCTTTGGCGCTTCGAAAGCAACGGCGTGCCGGCCGAGCGGCTGTTCGCCGTCGATATCGACCACCCGGCGGCGCGGCTCGACGACCAGGTGGCACAGGAGAACCGCTCCTCGACCGAAGACGCCGCCCGCGCCGTTGCGGCAACGGTCGACCGGGCGCTCGCCGAGACCGGCGCCGACAAGGTCGCCATCGTCGGTCACTCCCGCGGCTGCCAGAGCGCCCGCAATTACGTGAAGAATTTCGGCGGGGCGGCCAGGACGGTGACGATGGTGCTGGCCGGCTGCGTCCATCACGGCGTCTATGTGAACCCGGAGGAGCGGACCGGATCGGAATATAACGGCGCCGGCGCGTTCCTGACCGCCCTCAACACGCCACCCGCCATTCCCGACGGCATCCCGACGACGATCCTGCGGTCCGACCGCTTCGATCTCTACGCCCAGCCCAACGGCCGGTTTCTCGGCCTGCCCGAGCAGGAGACCGGGATCTCCTACGACGCGCCGGAACTGGACGGCGCGCCGACGGTGGTGCTCGACGGTGCCGACCATCGCGAGACGGCCTCCTCGCCCGAGGCCTTCATCGCCATGTACACGGCGATCACCGGCAAGCCGCCGGCCAGGCTGGAGATCACGCCGGAAGAGCGGCCGCAGATCGGCGGGGAAATCTCCGGCTTTGCCAATGGCGCCCCCACCAACCGTCCCCTCGCCGGCGCCACGCTCGACATCTTCGCGGTGGACGCCCGGACCGGCGAACGCCTTGGCGACGCGGTGTTCAGCCAGACGGTCGGCGAGGATGGGCGCTACGGGCCGTTTCGCGCCACGCCGGACGCGGCCTACGAATTCGTGATCGCCGCAGAAAACTATCCGCTGACGCGGATCTACCGCGCGCCCTTCCCCCGCTCCACGACGCTCGCCCATCTGCGGCTGTATCCGGCGCCGGACCTGTCAGCGCCCGGCGAGATCGTCGGGATGATGCGGCCGCGCGGCTATTTCGGCATCGACGACAACGCCACGCTGGATGCCCTGCCGATCGCCGGCCGCCCGGAAAACGAGCCGGTTCCCTCGGTCTGGCGGGCCGCCGTCGCGATCCCCGGCGACACGCCGCAGACCGTGACCGGCGGTTTCGACGGCGAGGTCATCGCGGCCCGAACCTCGCCCGACGAGCCCAACGATGTCGTCTGGATCGAGCTGACCGACTGACGCTGCGCGCCCCGGAGAGGTATCCGGCGGCATTTGTGCCGCAGCCATTGTTCGGCGGCAAAACCCCCTTACTCTTGCGATGACAGGGGGTAGACGTCTAGTTCCCTTCCATGACCTTCGAAGAATGCGCCAGCGGCCCGTATCAGCATTGACCATCCTTACCCCCACCTACACCGAAGCCGAACGGATCGAGGCCCTTGAGGCGTACGAGATCCTCGACACCCCCCGCGAGGAGGAGTTCGACGATCTCGCCCGGATCGCGTCGGAGGTCTGCGGCACGCCCATCGCGGTGGTCAATTTCGTCTCCGATACCCGCCAGTTCTTCAAGGCCGAGGTCGGGCTGGGCGTGCGCGAGACGCCGGTGGACATCTCCTTCTGCAAGCATGCGCTGCTGGCCGAAGACATGATGATCGTGCCCGACGCGACGCAGGATTCCCGCTTCGACAACAATCCGCTGGTCTATGGCGACCCGCCGCTGCGCTTTTACGCGGGCGTTCTCGTGCGCTCGGCCGAAGGCCTGCCGCTGGGCACCATGTGCGTCCTCGACCACACGCCGCGCGAGCTCGACGCACACCAGATCCGCACGCTGCGCCTTCTCGCCCGGCAGGTCTCCGTCCAGCTCGAGCTGCATCGCTCCCTGCGGCGCACCAAGGCCGCCCTCGGCAACGTGCGCCGGCTGGAATCGCAATACCGGCAGATCGTCGACAGCGCCGTGGACTTCGCGATCATCACCACCGATCTCGACGGCAAGATCACCTCCTGGAGCCCGGGCGCCCAGCAGATCTTCGGTTGGAGCGAGACCGAGACGCTGGGCCGCCCCGCCGCGCTGGTGTTCACGGCCGTGGATCGCGAGGCCGACCTGGCCGTTCGCGAGATGGCGACCGCGCGCGAGACCGGCCGGGGCATCGGCGAAGGCTGGTATCAGCGCAAGGACGGCAGCCGGTTCTGGGCATCGGGCGAGATCATGCCGCTGATGGGCGAGGACGAGGTCCAGATCGGCTATCTGAAGATCCTGCGCGATCGCACGGTCGAGTACCAGGCCGAGGAACAGCGCAAGGAACTGACCCACGAATTGTCGCACCGGATGAAGAACGTCCTGGCGACCGTGCAGTCGATCGTTACCCAGAGCCTGCGCACCGCCGAATCCCTCGATGCGGGGCGCGACGCGATCTCCAGCCGGGTGCAGGCGCTGGCGCGGGCGCAGGACATCCTCACCCAGACGAGCTGGTCCGGCGCCGGGATCCGGCAGGTCGTGGACGAGGCCTTGGCCGCCCATCGCGCAGGTCAGGGCCGGATCGTCATTTCGGGTCCCGACGTCGTCCTCAGCCCGCAGCAGGTGCTCGGCCTGTCCTTGGCGCTGCACGAGCTGGCGACCAACGCGGCCAAATACGGCTCGCTGTCGATGCCGTCCGGCAAGGTGGAGATCAGCTGGGACGTCGGGCCCGACAAGGATTTCCGCTTCGACTGGATCGAGCGCGATGGCCCCCATGTGAACGAGCCGAGCCGGCGGGGCTTCGGCTCGCGGCTGATCGAGCGGATCGTCGGGTCGTATTTCGACGGCGGCGGCCAGCTCGACTTTCCGCCGTCCGGCGTCGTCTTCCGGCTGACGGGATCGCTCGGTTGAGCCGGCAACCGCGCCGCTGATGGCCGGCCCGAACTCGCAACTGCGCTGGTTCGCGAGCCTTCTGTGGCACAGTTTCTGGGGTCTGCCGGTCCTGATGATCGCAGCGGCGATCGGCATCGCCTTCACCCTTCTGCTGCTCGATGCCGGCGGCGCATCGGCCTGGATCGGCAGCTTCGGCTACCCCTTCGCCCTGTCGGGCGGCACGGCCCGCGAGTTGGCGAACACCTTCGCCGCGGTCCACGCCACCTTCGTCTCCCTGTATTTCTCGATCACGCTCTTGGTGCTGACGCTCGCTGCCGGTAATCTCGGCGTACGGCTGATCGACCGCTGGATCGGGCATGGCCGGGTCCGCTTCACCATCGGCCTCCTGCTCGGCTCCCTCGCCTGGGCGCTGATCGCGCTGGCCGCGGTCAATGCCGGCGACGGCGAGGACGGCTATGCGCGGCTGACCCTGTTCACCCTGCTCGTCGTCACGCTCTTCGTCATTTCGTGGCTGGCCTTCGCCCTGCACGATCTCGGCCGCATCATCCATGTCGACACCGACATCACGGCGCTCCGCAGGGATGCGGTGGCCGACGCGACGCCGCTCCGCAGATTGGCGGCCACAGCCCTCGCGATCGACTGGACCGCCGGCCGCGGGCTCGCCGCACCCCGCGACGGCTATGTGGAGACGATCGACCGGCTGGCGCTGGCCGACCGGATGGGCGAGGCGGGCGGGCATCTGAAGCTCGTCGTGAGCGTCGGCGACTATGTGATGCGCGGCGAGCCGCTGGCCCTTCTCGCTAGCAACCCGCTGGACGACGGGCAGGCGACGGCTCTGACGCGCGCCTTCGGCATCGGGCGCTTCCGCAGCGGTGCGCAGGGCGCGCCGTTCCACGTGAATCTTCTGGTCGAGATCGCCGGCCGGGCCCTGTCGCCGGCGGTGAACGACTTCTACACGGCCTTTGCCTGCATCGACGGGCTCGGCCCGATCGTGATCGCGCAGGGCCAGCTCCCCCAGCATCCGCAATGGGTGGCCGACGCGGCCGGCAATGCCCGCGTCCTCGTGGTCGATGAGCCCTTCATCCGCCTGTTCCGGACGCCGCTGGACGCGTTACGAAACGCGGCGGCGCCCAATCCGCAGGTGGCGATCCGGCTGATTGCCATGCTGCGCCGGGCGACCGGCATGATCGGCGATGCCGGGATCCGGCGATTCCTGGAGGATCAGGCCCGTGCGCTTGCCGATCAGGCCAGCACAAAAGCGCAAGCCGATCGCGATCGCGCCGCGATCGCCGCAGCATGGGACGGGGCGGCCGTCCCGCACGATGGGTGACGGCGCCGGGCCGCTGCAACCGGTGGGGAAGGCTCGCCGTTTCATCACCATGAGGCACATGGCGCGATTGTCTCGCAACGCCGAGACGGCGATAGTCGCAAGGAAGCGCCCGGCGGCGCGGGAGGAACGCAGGTGATATTCATCAGGCGACAGCGCGCCATGAGCGACGCGGCAGCGATCGGTTCGGGCAATTCGCGGGAGATGGCCGCCACGCTGTTCGGCGGCGCCTTGGGGCTGGCCCTCGGTCTCGCCGCGCCGTCCGCGCTGGCCGCCGACTGCAAGTCATCGGCCGAGCCGGGCATCGACTGGAGCCATTGCGACCGCAGCAATCTCATGCTGTCGGGCGTCGACCTCGCAGGCGCCGACCTGACCGACACCGATTTCACCCTTACGGATCTGCGCAACGTGAGTCTCGCCGAAGCCAATCTGGAGAAGGCGACGCTGGTGCGCGCGTCGCTGGCCGGGGCAAAGGCCGACGGGGCCAGCTTCCGCAAGGTCGAGGGATACCGCGCCAATCTGTCCTATCTGGCGGCCAGGGACGCGGCCTTCGAGGGCGGCGAATTCCAGCGGGCGAGCTTCGATGCCGCCAAGCTGCCCGGCAGCCGCTTCGACAAGGCGGAACTCGGCCGCGCGTCGTTTCGCGGCGCCGATCTCACCGGGGCCCGCTTCAGCTACGCCAATCTCGCCCGCGCCCAGTTCACCGGCGCGACCCTGACCGGGCAGCCCGATTTCACCGGCGCCTATCTGTATCTGACACGGCTGGAAGGGCTGGATCTTGCGACGGCGACGGGCCTGGAACAGGCGCAGCTCGACCTTGCCTGCGGCGACGATGCGACGCGCCTGCCCGACGGCCTGCAGCGCCCGGCCGACTGGCCGTGCCCGGCGGAGTGAGAGCTGAGAGTACGGTCGGCAGGACCGACAAAGGGCCGCGAAACAATCGCGCGATCGGCACTCGTCGTGGCAGGAGCCAGGACAGGCCATCGGTCATCAGGGCACAGGGACGGACCGCCCGGTGGCTCGCTGTCTGTTCAGAATGGTGAGGGAAGAATTTGGTGGAGCCAAGCGGGAAACATCCTGGGCACAAACTTCCGCAGTTCGATCAACAACCTATTGACGTCTATGGTGCTTCGGGTGCAGTAGGCGGGTACGTTAATGGGTACGAGATAGGGAAGTATGCCGGCTAGGTCGTCTGAGAAGAGGAGGTATCTGGAGTTCCACGGCGGTAAGTGGCGGGTATCGATGGCGGTCCCTAGGGAGCTATCGCATAAGTTCGGCACGCGGCTTAAGCGTCCTCTTCATACCGACAGCCTAACCACAGCGAACCGCCTCAAGTGGTCTGTAGTTGCCGAGTTCAAAGCATTGATCGAAGCGGAGCGCGACGGACACGGTAGCCCACTGCAACGGGAGGCGCTCGCCCTCGCCCGCGATATACAAGCAGCGCAAACTGTGAGCCATAAGGAGTTCCTGTCGTCATACGTTGCGGAGCGGGCAAGAGAGATCGCCGGCCCCCACAAAGGCGAGGTATGGGACCCAGACAGCGACATGGTGGTCCCCACCTTCGATCCTGAACGGGAACGTAAGGCACATCAGTTCGCAAGGCTCGCTCAGGGCAAAGCAGTCCCGATTGAACTACACCGCCAGAGATACCTCGATCAGCTTGATGTGAAACCGAGGACACGCGGTGATGACGAACGTGCCATCCGTTATCTCCTCGAGTGGTGCAGACGCGAGGACGTGCCGCCTCATCTTGACGCAATCACCGAGCGCATCGCTGTCCGCTTCATGGACGACCTCCACAAGATCGGGCCAAGCGGCCATCCGGTCACTCTGAACAAGTACCTGCGGCGACTATCCCGTATCCATCCGGTGTGAGCCGCGGCGGTCTCGGTTTGCTGTGTTATCCTGACCGCGTGGAGATCGATAACGACAAGATCGATGATGCTGTCCTGGCACTTTTGTGGTTGACGCTGCACGGCAATCGGCGTGCCTGGAAGAGTTTTGACTGGGAAGTGACCGACCGTTTGCATCGGAAGGGAATGATCACTGACCCGGCGAACAAGGCAAAATCGGTGATGCTAACGGATGAGGGTCATCGGCGATCGGAAGACCTTTTCCGGGAGCTGTTTACGCGGCCGACGCCATGATCTCCTGACGGGGTGGCCAGTTCCAGGGCAGGAGTTCGTGGAGCCGAGTTTGGGGGATGTCGGCGATGCGCGCGAGGACGTCGGCGAGCCAGGCCTGCGGATCGATATCGTTCAGCTTGGCCGTCGCAATCAGCGTCAGCATGAAGGCGCAGCGATCGGCGCCGCGATCGGAACCGGCAAAGAGCCATGACTTGCGGCCGAGAGCCAGGCCGCGGATCGCGCGTTCCGCCGCGTTGTTCGTCAGGCAGATCCGGCCGTCGATGGTGAAGCGGGCAAAGCTGTCCCAGCGTGTCAGCATGTAGTCCATGGCCTTGGCGACCGGCGCGTGGCGCGACAGGCGCGCCCGCTCGATGCGCATCCAGTCCTCCAGATCGGCCAGAACGGCCACGCTTCGCTCCTGCCGGACAGCCAGGCGCTCTTTGGCAGGGCAGCCGTTCACCTCGCGTTCGATGTCGAACAGCGCGTCAATGCGCTTGACCGCTTCCAGTGCCAGCGGCGAGATCGGCGCTGCGTTCTTTCCTCGCCGGGCGCTTTTGGCGATGTCGGCGAGTTCGAAGAACTTCCGTCTCGAATGAGCCCAACAGAGCGCTTCCGTCACCGGAGTGGGACTTCGGCTTGCCTCATAAAGCCGGCCATAGCCGGGATAGGCGTCGGCCTGGAGGATCCCGCCATAGCCGGTGAGATGGCGTTCGGGATGCTCGGCCGTGCGGTCGCGCGAGGCGTAAAACAGGGCCGCCGGCGGTGCCTGTCCGCCGAAAGGCCGATCGTCGCGAACATAGACCCAGACCCGACCGGTCGCTGTCTTGCCCTTGGCCAGGATCGGCACGGTGGTATCGTCGCCATGCAGCCGCTCGGCGGCAAGAATGTGCCGCTCGATGAGGTCGTGAAGCGGGCGCAGGGCATCGACGCAAGCGCCGACCTGATCGGCGAGCGTCGACAGGCTGAGGTCGATCCCCTCGCGGGCGTAGCGGTCGGACTGGCGGTTCAGCGGCTGATGTTGCCCGAACTTCTCGAACAGGATCATCGCCAGGAGGTTTGGTCCGAGGAAGCCCCGCGGCGTCGTGTGGAACGGCGCTGGCGGCTGGGTGATCGTCTCGCACTCCCGGCAGGTGAACTTCTCGCGGACGGTCTGGATCACCTTCCATTGGCGTGGGATCACCTCCAGCGTCTCGGTGACGTCCTCGCCGAGCTTCGACAGCTTTGCCGAGCCGCAGCACGGACACGAAGTTGGCGCCTCGATCACCACCCGCTCCCTCGGCAGATGCTCGGGGAAAGGCTTCTTCGAGGGGCGCTTGCGGTTGAAGGCCTGAACGTTCGTCGTCTTCGCCGCGGCCCGTTCGGCGGCAAGCTCGTCCTCGGTGGCAGTGGCCTGGGCATCCTCGAGCTGCATCTCGAGCTGGTCGAGGAGACGGGCCTTGCGCTCCGAACGCGTCCCATAGAGTTCGCGCTTGAGCTTCTCGATCTCAAGCGTCAGATGCGCGATCAGGGCTTCGGCGTCCGAGGCCTTCGCCTTTCTGCGGGCCACTTCGGCTTCCGCCCGATCGGCACGCCGTTCGGCCGCCGCGAGGGCGGCCTTCAAAGCGGCGATATCATCTGGCGCGGCGGCCATGGCGGAAAATCCGAAGCAGTTCGTGACAAAGCCGATTCTGCCACAGACCCCCTGCAACACAAGGAGTTTATGCTATCCGACCGCGCTCGGGCGCCAGGTTCTCTGGGGATGGCGCCAGTCGATCCCTTCAAGCAGGTAGCCGAGCTGCGCCGGTGAGATCGTCACCGTTCCGTCGGCCGGTGACGGCCAGATAAAGCGCCCCCGTTCGAGCCGCTTCGTGAACAGACAGGCGCCCTGTCCGTCGTGCCAGATCACCTTGATCAGATCGCCGCGGCGACCGCGAAAGACCACGACATGGCCGTCGTTTGGATCCCGCTTCAGCGTCTCCTGGACCAACAGCGACAATCCGGGAAAGCCCTTGCGCATGTCGGTATGGCCAGTCGCCAGCCATACCCGAACGCCGCTCGGAACCGGGATCATCGACGACGGTCCACGACATCGAGAATGCGGCCGAGCGCCTCAACATCGATACCTGCGTCAACACGGATCGTGCGACCGCCGGAAAGCTCGATCTCGATCCGGTCCGACGCACGGCGCCGTCCCGTCTTCGCCCGTGCCGGAAAGTCGTGAGACGGTGCGGACGTCGGCGTCGGAATGGCAACTGTCACCGGAACCAACGCAGGCGGTTGAGGCCTCCGCGTCTCACAGAGCTGCTTTCTCCACCGAAATAGCTGGCTCGTATGGAGACCCGCCGAACGAGCCACTTGCGATGCCGTCACACCGGGCTCGAACGATGCCGCGACCAGCCGCTCCTTCTCCTCACGGCTCCAACGACGGCGGCTTCCGCCCCCGCCGGTAATCACCTCGAACTTTGCTATCGTCATAGTGCTGCTCCTAGGATTATTCCTAGGACTTCACCGATACGGCGAACGCTGTGAAGGCGGTACACCGCGTGGGCTTAC
>NZ_ATXK01000006.1 GCF_000421645.1 Aurantimonas coralicida DSM 14790
TGACGAACTGGCGCAGGCGTCCGTCACTCTCGAGCACGGCATCCCGCCTCCTGCGCTCGATATAGGCTCCGTCGGCTACGACCGGCGAATAGTCGCCGCCTGGCAGCGCGTTGCGTTCCAGTTCGCGACTGATAGTCGACCGCGACCGGCCAAGAGTCTTGGCTATGCCCGCCTTCGAATGACCGGCCGCGAGGAGAATGGCAATCCGCTCTCTTTCGGCGGACGAAAGATGCTCGTAGCATGACATGGCAACACTCCCGAAAGGTCTGGAAACCAAGCCGATCCTACATCGGCTAGGGGGTGTTGCACCTCGCGCTGGAACTCAGGTCCCGTTCTTTCGTCCTTTCGAATGCAACACGATTGTCCGTGCGGTTAAATGACATAAATTCCCGCCGGAAAGTGATCGGCCCCCGACGATCTAGCATTTGAACCGGACCTTGCAGTTGTTCTGGTTCTCCGGCCACATCCCGTATTTCGAGTTCGCAACCGCACCGATGCCGAAGCGTGTGTCTCGTGTGGAGCGCTTCTTGTCCTGGTTCCGGAAGATGCGGTCGGCTTCGTCCCAACGCCGGAGTTTGATGTTGACCCAGCCCTTCAGCACCTCGGCGCCGTAGGACTTGCCGCTTCGTGCCTCTCGCTTGTTGAGGGTCGCCAGAGCGCCATTGTAGTCGCCTGCCTGGAACTGCTGGTTGGCCTGCCGCATCAGCCTGTCGCCGCCGCCGCCGCCAGACCGTGCCCGCCGCGTTCCGCGCGACGGCGATGCAGCCGACCTGCCCGGCCGGTACGACACGACGCGGGCGGGAGGGGCGTATTCCTCGATCTCGGCGAGCGTGGCGAATTCGTCGCCGTACCGGGCCTTGATCTGCTTCAGACCGGCGTTGTTCTTGGTCCGGCTGGCCACGACCGCGAGGCCGAGAACGCCCTCTTCGGTGACGTCCCAATCCACCGACTTCTCGAACCAGGTTCCGGCCTCGTTGATCTTGTCGTCTTCCAGAAGGTGCCAGCCCAGCGTCTGGGCGCCGAGGGCCGAACGTGTATCCTCGACCACGGTCTGGAAACGACCGAGATCGGCAACGGACAGATCCGCCGCGACCGCTGGATCGTTCATCCTGTCGGCCACCAGCTCGACATAGATCTTCGCCAGTTCGGGCGAGTCCTCGTACTCGCGATAGGCCAGATCTTCGGCCGTATCGAGTTCGTCCAGATTGCGCAGCGAGAGGACATACCCCTCCAGATGCTTCGGGTTGGGCTCGATGTCGGAGGCAAGGCTGAACCACTCCTTGGCCATGTCAAACCGCTGGAGATTGTAATGGTACCAGCCCAGGAGGCTGGCATCCTCGGCCGAGAGCGTCGCCTTGGCGAAACGCTCGTAGGCCTGAAGGTCGTTCGCGGACACGCGCGAGCGTTTCTGTCCGGCGGCGATCTCTTCGCCGATCTCGGCACGCAGCTTCTGGAAGCGAATGCCGTCGAACTCGCGGGATCCGTTCGCCAAGGTTCCGCCGAAGGTGATCAGGGCATCGACGCCCTTCTGCGGCAACAGCAGGGCCGCCTTCTGCATCGTGGCGAGGCGTTCGCCGGGATTGTCGCATGTGGTCAGAACGTAGCCGTAGAGATCGAAGGCACGAGCCAGATCGCCGGATCGGGCGAAGGCTTCCCCGACCTGCCACAGGACATCCATTTCCGCACAGACCAGAAGCGACGGACGCTCCCGGGCGGCAGCGAGCGACGATGACCAGTCACCGGCCTCGAAAGCCGCCTTGATCCGTTGGCGGGCGTCGGCATCGTCGAGCTTGGTCGCTAGATCCGCCGACGGTCGATAGGTCGGATGCTGCGCCTGGTAGGTCGCGATCCTGCTACGCACCTCAGCGAAGCGGCCGGCCGCGAACAGGTCCCAGAGCGGCTGTTCGTCGACATCGCTCTTGGGAGCGAACAAATCGGCGGGAGGGGTCCAGGCCGGATACAGCGTCTTCAGGCGACGGATTTCGGCGCCGACCCGCTCGAGATTGCGCTGCTCCGCATAGTAGCGCAGCGCACTCTCGTCGATCCCGCTCCTGTCGCCCGATCCGGTCTGGGCGTCGGTGCCTCCGTCGATGGAAAAAGCCGGACGGTTCCGATGCGTCGCATCGGTGGGGGCGCCAGTGGTCGCTGACGGGGGCACGACGAATGGATTTGGGGCGACGGCCACGGCTGCCGGCGCCGTGACCGGAGCAGGGATGGCGAACGGATTGGCGGCAGCCGTGCCGCCGGTCTGTGCGACACCGGTCGGCGCGAGGCCGGCTGGAGCAGGGGCCATCGCACCGGCGTCGATCTGCGGATAGAAGGTTCGCAGGATGTCGCCACTGCGGCTCGATACGGGAGGCGCTGCATTCTCATCGGGAGCGGATGCGCCTGGTGCGGTGGCCCCCGTAGACAGTCCGAACGACAGGCTCCCGGGAGTCGCGGAATCGGATTCGGCCGACACGGGAGCGACCAGCATGGCGGTGAGAAAGGCGACGGACGCAAGTCCGCGGGATCTCGTCAGAAGCATTCGGAATACCTTTCTGAGAGGGCCATCAGGCTGAGAATGTGAAGCGTGCTGGCATAATAGGTTGACGGCTCGAACGCTTTCGCGCGACGCGCCGAATTGCTCTGGCCCAAGCTGCACGCGATGACGTCGAGGATTGCGTCGTAGCCCGGCGAGACCATCGGCTCGATCGGCGTCCCGGTGGTCACGTCGAGCACCGCCAGACCGCTGCGGCCTTCGTCGCCCCAGGCCCGCTGAAGGCTCTCGAGCAGTTGCGGTTCGGTGTTCGTCTGCCAAGCGACGTAGAGCGGGATCCGGACGGCGTTGTAGCCAAAGGTCGGAGCGAAGGCCGCCGCCGGGTGCGGAAACTCACCGCCGATCCCCGTCCAGTCGGACGGGATCTTCTCAGGTGTGGCGTCGATCGCATGCAGCAGCGCGAAGCCGCTCGCTGCGAGGTTCAGCGCCTTGAATTCGGGCATTGTCTCTCCGAGCTCCGCGATTGCGGGAAACACCCAGTAAGACATGTTGACGACCGGCCCGTCGGCGCTGTCCTCGACGGTGAACCCCTGGACACCAGGCAGCAGAACCGTGCCGTAGCGACTGTCGGTCGTGGCAAGCGCCACCACGTCGCCCACGATGGCGCGAGCCTCGCGCAGATGATCCCTGACGCCCCAGAGCTTCCAGGCTCGCAGCAGCGCCCAAGCGATCAGGATGTCCCCGTCCGTGGCGTTGTTGGGGTCGGTGACGTGGGGCGAGGCGGCCGGATCCCATTTCCACGCCGCCAGATTATCGTCCCGCACCATCAGTTCGCGTTCGGTCCAGTCCCACAGGGCATCGAAGCTCTGGCGATCGCCTGCGGCAACGGCGATCAGCATGCCGTAGCCCTGGCCTTCGCTGTGGCTGATCGAGCCGTTTTCACGGTCGATGATCCGCCCTTCGGCGGACATGAAGAGGCTACGATAGAGCTGCCACGACCCGACGATATAGTCGGCCGGCAGGACCTCGGGTGCGGCAGACGTCGCCGTAACGGGGTTGGCGTGCGCGGCCGGAGGATAGGTCATGGCGGGGACCAGCGACGCCAGAGCGCAAAGGGTGAGGATCGATCTCATCGGTCGCGGTTTCCGACCTGCGACAGGAACAGGCGCGTTGAGATGCCGAGCATCAGGGCCAGAAGGATCAGCGTCAGCACATATGCCTGAAGATGGCGAGACAGCCAGCCGGCGAAGACCAGCCGCAGGTTGCCGAAGGATCGCGGTTGCGTCTCGTAGAGGCGCTCCTCGCTGGCGTCGTGGGAGACCACCTGGCCGTCATCGTGAAGGACCGTGACGGCGCCACCGAGCTGCGCCCAGTTTGCTGCCGCAGCCATTGTCTGGACGCCGGCCGTCAGTGTAGCGGCATCCGCTGCAGCGACGACCGTCCAGGCATAGGGGCGATCTCCGGGCGTGGCGGCCTGCGCCATGACCAGCCTGCTGGCTGGTTCCGGCACGTGACCACCGCTGTTGGTGAAGGCGTCGTTCTCGCCCAGGCCGAGAAAGTTCGATGCCTGCGCACTGACGAGACCACCGACCCAGCCGCCGAGTTCCTCGATGCGGGACGCGATGTCGGTGGGGGCAGCGAAGGCATCCGCAAAAGAGGCGATCCGGATGTTGCCGAGCCCCGCTCCGCCCGCCTCCTCCTGCGACAGCGACGCCTGCGTGCCGTCCGTCTCCGCCTTCGCTCCGAGCCTCGACGGGACAGCCAGCCCGACCTGATCCAGTAGAGCAGGCGGGAGATCGGCATATGTGCCGACGGCCAGGAGATCACCCGAGGCGACCATCGGTACGTCGCGCGAGACCTTCACCGGCTGGACGCTTCCGGACGAGGCGGCGATCTGCGCCAGAAGAGTTGCCGCCGCGTCCAGGCCCGGCGCATTCAGGCCGGTGGAATAGATCGTCAGCGTCTCGCTCTTGTCGCCGGCTACGCTTCGGCCTGCCGACATGGCCGCCATATCGGGCAGGTGACCCATCTGCGCGACGCGCGGCAGATGCAGGGCGGAGCCTGGGCCGATGACGAAGCGGGCTGGCATATCGCTGATCGATGCGATGGGTTCGCAGGTTTCGTCGCTGCCGCTCAGGAGCGTCGCCTCGAAGGTGACGCGATTGTGCCCCGGTCGGAGTGCGCTCAGCGGCACCTTCAACGTCTGCTGTTCGATGCGTCCCTGTCTGGTCGAACTCAGGGGCAGTGAGGACACTTGCCGACCATTTGCCCGGACGATGAGCGTGGCGTCCTCCGACAAGCCCGCAGCATAGGCCGCATCGAGTGTGATGTGTGCCGCGTCGTAGTCTGCAGCGTAGAAGTCGCTGGGCAGGTCAAAGGCAATTTCGGAGCGGTAGGCCCGGCCGGCGAATTCTCGCGTGTCGAGCCCCAGGTCGACAAGCGGGATGGATGTCTTGGACGAGACAGTCTGGCCCTGGGGAATGGACAGCGACCTCAGGCCCGCTGCCGTTCCCATCGGCGCGTTCGACCGTGCCTCCTCGACGAGCGCGGCGATCGTCCTGTCGATGTCACCGGTGATCTGCGAGCCGACGAGCAGGGTCGCCCTGCTGCCCGCCTCGGGAGCGATCAGGGATACGTCCGGGGCGACCTGAACAGCCGGACGCGTCGAGGCCGGCCGCACGCCACCCGGCGGTGTGCCGATGATGATGTCGAGGCCGGGGCCGCTCCCGGCGCTGCCGGAAACGGTAACGGCGGGACGATCGATACCAGCCAGGAGTACGGTAGCCTGAAGGACGCTCATCGCGCGGTCGAGGTCCGCCATCCGGCCGGCACTCTGCACGAGATTGATCGCCATCCGGTCCGTCCCGGTACGGGCGATGGCCGGCAGATCGGCGAGCGAGGAGAGCTCTACATAGGGGGTTCCGAAGTCCAGGCCGCTGAGCGACGGGGCAATCCGGGTCCACAATTCGTAGGTTCCCTCGATCGAGCAGTCCACGCGATGGTGCTGGTCGACCAGGATGCGGATACCATTATAGCCGGGCTGCAGGACGCCCGCCGGAATGGCGACCGACAATTCGCCGCTGCGACCGAGCTGTGTTTCACCGACGGGCAGGTCGTTGATGAAGACGGCCATTCGCGATGTCTCGGGCATGATCGAGACGGCGCTCTGATAGGACAGGACGAGTTGTGCCGCCTGGGCGGTTTCCGCCGCCGTGACGTAGAACGGGTAGGCCCGTTCCACACGCTCGCCGGCGAAGGCCAGTTCGGCCGAACCTGCGTTGAACCTGCGCAGGGTCGCGGATGCGCTTGGATTGGCAGGAGCCGTAACCGCCGCGGGCGGGGCCGGGATGGCAGGCGCCGGAACCGCGAAAGGGTTGGCAGGCTGGGCGGATGCCGCGAGCGGGGCGAGGCTGGCGACCGCCAGCATAGTGGTCGACAGGAGGGTCCTGGAGAAAATCATGATGGTGATACCTTCAGGCGTTGGCTGAGTTCGGCCGGGCTGCCGCCGGGGCCGGTGCGGTGTCCGCCTCCAACGCCGGCTGCTTCGCATCGCGATCGAAGATGAGATGGTGGAACGCGCCCAGCGGGTAGGCGAGACTCCAGCCGATGAAGGCGAAGCTTCCCCCGAGGATGCCGCGGCGGTTGCGCCGGGCCAGACGGGCGGCACGGACCGGGCCGAGATCGGCCAGCATCAGGTTGGCGATCAGCGGGTAGTGCGTGACGCCGGCGCGGAACCGCAGTCCCAAGCCCAGACCGTCCTCGCCACCGCCGAAGCTTTTCACGGTCACCGGCAGCGAGCCCAGTTCGCGGGTGCCGTCCTGGGTCCAGACGAGGAGCCGAGCATCCTCGCGATCGATCGCGTCGGGGAGCCTGCCAAGCACCGCGACCTTGGCGCCGCCCAGCGATACGTCTTCGATCACCACCGGAACCGTTGCTCCCGCGACGACCAGTTCGCCCTTGCGGGCACTGGGCATCCGCGGCGCCTGCCGGCGTTCCATCCGCTCGGTGACGACCCCAAGCGCCGCGCCTGCGACGACCAGGTTCATGAGGTTCCAGGTTCCAACGACCAGCAGCATGCCACCGATTTCCGGCTCGGTCTGATAACGATAGATCGCAACACCCATGGTCAGCAGGAGCGCGCCGAAGATCACGAAGTAGGGCCAGGACAGGTCCGAAAGGCGGTCCCGGTCCATCGTTAGTCCCTTCGCCGTGACGTTGAAGGTGGGGCGCCGCGGATTGATCAGCACGCTCATGATGGCGCGCACCAGATAGACCGACTGGATGTACTCGTAGAGGTCCGACACCCAGGGCCAGCGCACGCGGCCGTAGAGATAGTTGCGCAGCAGTTCGCCGGCGAAGAGGTAGGTGAGGGAGTAGGCGACGAACTCGTCCACCGAGGCGTCGAAGATCTTCATGTCGAACAGAATGAAGAGCAGCGGCGACGCCAGGAAGACGAGGCGGACGAACGGAAAGAACCAGAACATGCCGCTCGACATGTAGCAGATGCGCTGTGCCAAGGTCAGGCCGGACCGGAATGCTGGGTTCTTCAGCAGCAGGATCTGGATCATGCCCCGGCACCAGCGCGACCGCTGGCCGATGAAACTGACAAGGGTCTCTGGCTGCAGCCCGGAGACCATCGGCCGGTCGACATAGAGGCTGTTCCAACCGCGCGAGTGGAGATCGAGCGCCGTCTCGCAATCCTCGGTGATGGACACGCCGGAGAAGCCGCCAACCTGGTCGAGAGCCGAGCGGCGCAGCACCGCAGCCGAACCGCAGAAGAACGCGGCGTTCCACTTGTCCAGGCCCTTCTGGATCGTGCCGTAGAACATCTCGTTCTCCGACGGCATCGTTCGGAAGGTGGACAGGTTCTTCTCCAGCGGGTCGGGATTGGAGAAGAAGTGCGGCGTCTGAACGAGAAACAGCCTGGGATCGCGCTTGAAGAACCCGACGGTCTCGCGCAGGAACTCCCGGGCAGGTGCGTGGTCAGCATCGAACACGACCACTAGCGCACCGGACGAATGCGCCAGTCCGTTGTTGAGATTGCCGGCTTTGGCGTGAACGTTGGCGGGCCGGGTCAGATAGCCGACGCCGAGATCACGGCACAGATACTGCAGTTCTTCGTGACGCGTCTGCGCTGCGAGCGCGGTCTTGTGATCCGACGACAGTCGCTTCTCGTCCGTGCCGCCGTCGTCCAGCAGATACACGTGCAACTTGTCCTGTGGGTAATCGAGGGATTTCGCGGCCGCCAAGGTGAGCGACAGGATGTCGGAGCTCTCGTTGTAGGAGGGCACAAACACGTCGACACTGGGCAACTCGTCGTCCGGATACTGCGGCGCCTGCGGGCGTTCGAGCGGATCGGCAGACACGAAAAGGCTCATCGCCAGCATCAGCAGACAATACATCTCGGCGCCATAGAGGATAATGGCCGGGATGAAGTTGGTGAGATCGTCCGCGGAGGGCAAGGTCGATGTGGTGCGCCAGTACGCGTAACGCAGGACGACAAGGCTGACGGCGCCTAGGAATATATATTTCCATGTGCCGCTCAGACGAAGTGTGTATATGCCAATAGCTACGGCCAGAGCAGTAATCGCAATCAGCCATTGCGCTTCTACGCTCACAGGTTGCTGAACCATCATGAAGAAAAGCAATGCGCAAACCAGCCAGATGCCACCTAAGATCGTTCTAAGCATCGAAACCTCAACTATTTTTGCGCGGGGAGCATGCAGGATTAGATCCCGAAACGACTATGCGGATTTAAGCAGGGCGCGGCGTCTTGCGTCAATGTCCGCTCACTTTTACGGTAAGGTCTGGTTAATTGAGAAATATATCCTAGTGACGCTGAGGAAAATGAGCGTCTTTTTGGCACTGGCCGTGCAGAATCTGCACATATCGCCTCCGTTCGAGCCATTTGGCTGAATGCCATAGGCTGGTGTGATGGCGTCCCACCGGGCTCTGTCGCGCCGACGACCATTTCAAGCGATCATCAAAGACGGATTTCGCTGTAGACGACTGTGTGAAAAATACTTCGATTGCGGGGCAATCGTGGATGCGACGCTACGGCCCCGGTACACGAGGAGCATTCCGTGAAGGCGAGAGGGGCCGATGGCTCTTTCCCCAAGATGCTCCTGGACATTCCATGTCGATAGACAGCGGGACCAACAGTTCCTGTGAGCTTTGCGGCAGATGGCATGCACGTATTCCGCCCGCGGGGCGCGGTTTAATGCGGCGTCGACGCCTTATCGCGCATCTTGATCCACCATCCCGCACCAGGCTCTGCCGCAATGAGAAGGCTCTGGGCTGAGCGGTATCAGATGCCATGCGGATCCCGATGCCGTCGTGATGCGAACCAGGTCGTTGCGGAACTCTAGGTAGCGCGGCAAGGGCAGTGCGTACCTTTCCCCCCGACTCATCAGACGAAGAAGCGACCCGACGCTGTCCGGCTGAAAAGGGCTGACCGGCGTTCTCCACTGCACAATTCGCAGGGGGCTGAGGAGCTGCGCCTGCGTGCTCGTTGCGAAGCCGAGCGTAGCCAAGCAAGCGACGGCGACCATCTTCATCGAGAACCTCGCATTTGATGGGGCTCGATCGCGCCACGCGGGCATCTCGCCGTCAAGTGCTGGGAGTGCGGTGGCCACTGCCTGGTCGGACTGCGGATAGGAAGCGGCATGTGCCACAGCGCGCGTCGCGTGGACCTACAGAGGGCCCTTGTCCGGTTCGCAAGGTCGCTCGCGCTACGCACGCGCCTGTCCCGGCAAAGGATTGCGGTATCCTGCAACACTTCGGACGGTCCGAGAAAGAGGATCGTCATCGCCCCGAGCGTCGAGCCACGCGGCAGCGATCCTCGCATCACACTTTGCGGGGCGACGAGGGGTTCCGGTTGCATGCCACTTGCGGTTATCTGGCCCGAGTCATGGATGGGTTCGGTTGTAGCTGGAGCGATCCGTCCGCCAAGTTGAGGTTGTTTGCCGGATGCAACAGATGCGTAACTCGGTGCCGCAGGATGTCGGCCGCAAGCTCCGGCACATGCGCAACCTGCACAATCTCTCGCTGAAGCAGCTTGCTGCGACGGTGGGCTGTTCGGAAAGCATGCTGTCCAAGGTCGAGACGGGCAGGGTCAATCCCACCCTGACGATGCTGCGCAAGCTCGTGGATGCGCTGGGAATCAACATCGCCTTCCTGTTCGAGCCACAGGACGAGGACGCGGCGATCGTCCACCGGGCCGGCGAGCGACAGGTCATCGGCGTCGGCCAGTCCCGCCGGGGCGCCGGCATCATGCTGGAGCGGCTGCCGCCTGCCGCGCCCCGCAACGTGCTCGAGGCCAACATCCACATCGTCAATCCCGGCGGTTCGACCGACGGCGCATTTGCCCATGTCGGCGAGGAGATCGGCTTCGTGCTCGAGGGCACCTTCACCCTGACCGTCGAGGGCGTCACCTACGTGCTCGAGCCGGGCGATTCGTTTGCCTTCCGTTCGGAGCGTCCGCACGAATATCGTAATGACGGCGACACGGTCGCGCGGGTCCTCTGGGTGAATACGCCGCCTACTTTCTGAGCACGCAAACAGCCGGCGGGGCAGGGCACCGCGGTGGTGCCGGCAGCGTCCGTCCTGCCCGCCAAATCGGCAGGCTGCCTGCGTATTGTGCGCGCCCAAAATTCTTACAGAAATCCGTTCAAGTCACTTGAACGCGCACCCGGATCGGGTAGGCTTTCCCCATCGCAGCCCTTGGCGCGCCGCTGTTCGTGGCATGCCGGCAAGGGCCGGCGCGGGTTGGCACAAACGCGAAGGTGGGGGCGAAGGTTTATGGCGCAGGCGGCAGGCATCCAGATCTCATGTGCGCAGTTCGAGCCGCGCATCGGTGAGATCGAGCGCAATGTCGAGACCAGCCTGAAGCTGATCGGTGAGGCCGCCGATTCCGGCTCCCGGCTGATCGTGCTGCCGGAGCTGTGCAATTCCGGCTACGTCCTGGAAAGCCGTGAAGAGGCCTATGCGCTGTCCGAGGATGTTGCGACCGGCAGCTCCATTGCCCGTTGGGCAGCGCTGGCAGCCGAGCGCGGCCTCTACATCGTGGCCGGCTTCCTGGAGCACGACGGGGTCAAGCTCTATAACAGCGCGATCGTCATCGGCCCCGAAGGCGTCATCGGCACCTATCGCAAGAACCATCTGTGGGCCGACGAAGCGCTGTATTTCGAGCGCGGCGATCTGGGCTTCCCTGTCTTTCACACGCCATTCGGCCGCGTCGGCGTGCTCATCTGCTACGATGGCTGGTTCCCCGAGGCTTGGCGCATTCTGGCGCTGCAGGGCGCCGACATCGTCTGCGTGCCGACCAACTGGGTGCCGATGGCCGAGCAGCCGGTCGGCATGCCGGCCATGGCGAACGTCCTGTGCATGGGCGCCGCGCACAGCAATTCCATGGTGGTTGCCGCCTGCGACCGGGTCGGCACCGAGCGTGGCCAGCCCTTCATCGGCCAGAGCCTCATCGTTGACCACAATGGCTGGCCGGTCGCCGGCGCCGCAAGTGCGCGCGAGTCGGAACTGGTGACCGCCATCTGCGACCTCTCCCAGTCCCGCAGGAAGCGCAACTGGAACGACTTCAACCAGGTGATGCGCGATCGCCGGACGGATCTTTACGGGGAAATGCTGGGCACGGCGGTTCGGCCCGGCTGGTACTGAAACAGGCCTCTCAAACAGGGAAAACACGTCATGAACATCAAGAGTCTAGCCGGAAGCGTCGCGCTTCTGGGAGCCATGGCCTGCAGCGCCTCGGCGCAGGAGCCGATCCAGATCGGCATTCCCGTCGGCCTCAGCGGCGCCAACAGCGTCGTCGCGCCTTCCGTCGTCCAGTCCAGCGAGCTCGCCGTCGAGGAAATCAACGCGGCAGGCGGCATTCTCGGCCGCCAGGTCGAGCTGGTCGTGGCCGATGACGGCAGCGGCGCCCAGGGCGCCCAGCGCGCCTTCGACTCGCTGGTCTTCCAGGACGACGTCGACGTGCTGATCTCCATGGAGACGAGCGCTGCCCGCAATGCCGGCCTGCCGATCGTCAACCGCGCCGGCAAGCCGTTCATCTACACCTCTTTCTACGAGGGCCGGTCCTGCAGCCCCTGGATGTTCGTCGATGCCTGGGTGCCCGAGCAGCAGGTCAAGCCGATCGTCGACCACTTCGTCGACAACCTCAGCGCCAAGACCTTCTACCTGATCGGCAGCGACTACAATTTCGGCCGCGGCATGTTGGAATTCACCCGCGACTACATCACCGAGCGGGGTGGTGAGGTGCTCGGCGAGCAGTATCTGCCGATGGACGGCTCCGACTGGACCGCGATCATCAGCGATCTGAAGTCGAGCAATCCCGATGCGCTGATCACCTCGACGGCCGGCGGCGCGCCGAACGTCACCCTGACCAAGCAGCTGCGCAATTCCGGCGTATCGATCCCCTATGGCAACCTCGCCGTCGACGAGGGTACCGCCAAGAACATGGGCGCCGACGCGGCCGGCATCTACATCTCCCAGTCCTATCTGACCGGCATCGGCAGTGAGGAGAACAAGACCTTCCTCGCCGCCATGGAAGAGAAGTTCGGCAGCGAGCTGAAGACCCCGAACGATCTGTCCGTGCCGCAGTACGAGGCCATCTATCTCTACAAGGCCGCCGCCGAGAAGGCCGGCTCGGTCGAGCCCCAGGCGATCGTCGACGCATTGCCGGAGGTGTCCTTCACCGGCCCGCGCGGTGAGATCCAGATGAACAAGCAGCATCACACGCCGCTGACCATGTATCTCGGCCAGGTCACCGATGCCGGCGGCGTCGAGGTCATCAAGACCTTCGACAATGTCGATCCCGGCGAGCAGTGCCCGAACCTCTGAGCCGACCACCCAGACCATGAGAGATGGCCGGCGGGCGATGTCCGCCGGCCATCTCCACCCGACAGGCACAGGCCGCTGGAGACCGGATGGCGACGCTCTTTCTCGATATTCTGACGACCTCGTCGATGCTGTTCATCGTGGCCGCCGGGCTGATGATCATCCTCGGCGTGATGAAACTGATCAATTTCGCCCACGGCGCCTTCCTGACCGTCGGCGGCTACGCCGCGCATGTGGTGACCGATGCCGGTTTCAGCCCGTGGCTGACCATTCCTGCCGCCGCCATCGTCGGCTTCCTGCTCGGCGTCGTGGTGGAGCGCCTGATCGTGCGGCCGCTCTACTCGCGCCCGCTTGACGCGATCCTCGCCACCTGGGGGCTGGGCATCGTCATCGCGCAGGTCATCGTCTTCATCTTCGGCCGTGAAGTGCAGTTCGCCGCCAGCCCGATCTCCGGCACGACCGACATCCTCGCCACCACCTATTCGTCCTGGCGGCTGATCCTCGTCGCCGTCGCTGTGATCATCGGCGGGCTCCTGACCGCGCTTCTGTATCTCACCCGCTTCGGCCTTCACGCCCGGGCCGTGATCATGAACGAGAACCTTGCCCGCGGCCTCGGCATCGACAGCGTCCGGGTGCGCGCCATGACCTTCGGCCTCGGTGCCGCGCTGGCCTGCGCCGCCGGCGCGCTGATCACGCCACTGCTCTCGGTCGACCCGAACATGGGCCTGCCCTGGCTGGTGAATTCCTTCATGCTGGTGCTGGTCTCCGGGGTCGCGATCCCCGGGCTGGCGCTCGCCTCGCTGTTCCTCGGCGGCGCCCAGGTGCTGGTCAGCACCTTCGTCAGCCCGATCCTCGGCGGTATCACCATTGTCGTCCTCGCCGCAGTCATCCTGCGTATCAAACCCCAAGGACTGTCCCGTGGCTGACAACATTCCGAACGCGTCGCAGCGCTCGTCGCGCCAGATCTGGACGACGCTCGCCGGGGCCGCCGTCGCACTTGTCATCGTGGCGACCGCACCGCTCTATCTCGACACCTACATGACCAACGTCCTGATCCGGGCGCTCTTCCTCGGCGTGCTGGCGCTGACGGTGGATCTCGTCTGGGGCTATACCGGCGTCCTGACCTTCGGCCAGTCGGCCTTCTTCGGCATCGGCGCCTATGCCTGTGCGCTGGTCGCCACCCACTGGGGCTTCGGTCCGGGCTGGTTCGCGCTCGCGCTGGTCATCGGCATCGTCGCCGCGGCGGTCACCGCCTGGCTGGTGGGGCTGCTGTCCTTCTATCACGGCGCCTCGCCGCTCTATTCCTCGATCATGACGCTGGCGCTGCCGATCGTGCTCGTCCAGATCATCTTCGCGGGCGGCCGGTTCACCGGCTCGAGCAGCGGCCTGTCGGGCTTCCCGACCTATTACTGGTCGATCGACACCTGGTTCGTGATCGCCGGCATCCTGCTCGTCGCGGTCGCCACAGTCGCCTGGCTCTTCGTGCGCTCCGACTACGGCCGCATCCTCGTGGCGATCCGCGAGAACGAGGATCGCTGCGCCTACCTCGGCATCCCGGTCTCGCGCATCAAGATCGGCCTGTTCGTGGCCTGCGGCGCCATCGGCGCGGTCGCCGGCTTCGGCTATGCCGCCTTCACCAACGTCGTGGCGCCGGAGCTCGGCGGCTTCCTGCTCGGCACGGAATCGCTGATCTGGGTGGCGCTCGGCGGACGCGGCACGCTGCTCGGCCCGATCCTCGGCGCCATCGGCATCGACGTGACGTCGTCCTATCTGTCCGGCAGCCTGCCGTTCCTGTGGAAGTTCATCGTCGGCGTCGTCTTCGTGCTGGTCATCATTCTCCTGCCGAACGGCTTCGCCTCGCTGGTCACCGGTGCCTGGCGCCGGTATCGCGCGCGCTCCAACCCCGAAGGCGAGGGCCATCACGCCGCCGGTGTGCGTCTGGTCGCGGCCGAGGGAACCGGCGTGCGGCCCACGGCAACGTCCGTTGCGCCGATCCGCATCGCGGCCCTGACGTGTCGCTATGGCAGCCTGACCGTCCTCGACGGCATCGAGGTGGAGGCGCGCGAAGGGCAGCTTCTGAGCATTGTCGGCCCGAATGGCGCCGGCAAGACGACGCTGATGCGCTGTATCAGCAACGGCACCGAGCGCACCAGCGGCGAGGTGACCGTCGCGGGCACCGAGATCGGTCGCCGTTCGCCGCAGAAGATCGTCGGGCTCGGCGTTGGTCGCAGCTTCCAGAATACCAGCTTGTTCGACAGCCTGACGGTGGGTGACTGCCTGCGGCTGGCCCGCTACCGCATCGACGGCGCCTCTGCCTTCGTGCGGCGGCAGACGGTGGCGCTGCCGGAGCCGGCACTGGAGATCCTGCGGGCAACCGGGCTCGACCAGCAGCTGGGCCTTGAGACCCGCTATCTGTCCCACGGCATGAAGCGCGGTCTGGAACTCGCCATGGTGCTGGCCACCGAGCCGCGCGTCCTGCTGCTCGACGAGCCGACCGCCGGACTGACCAAGTCCGAGCGCACCGCCATTGGCCACGTCCTGACCCGCCTCGTCGAGGAATACGGGCTCTGCGTCTTCCTGATCGAGCACGATCTCGACTTCGTCCGGGAAATCTCCAACCGGATCGTCGTCCTCCACCAAGGCAAGCTCCTGCTCGACGGCAGCGTCGAGGAGGTCGTCTCGTCCGATCTCGTCAAGGCGGTCTATGCCGGCCACAATCTGGAGACCGCCGCATGAGCGCAGCACAGAACCTCACGCCCCGCGAGAACTGGCTTGCCGTCGAGAATGTCAGCAGCGGCTACGGCGCGGCAACCGTGGTGCGCGACGTCAGCTTCGGCATCGCGCCCGGCGAGATCCTGGTGATCCTCGGCAAGAACGGCATGGGCAAGTCGACGCTGCTCAAGACCATCATGGGCTACGTGCGGGCGTCGCGTGGCACCATCCGCCTTGGCGGGGAGGAGATCACCAACCGTCCGCCGCACCTGATCGCGCGCCAGTCGGTGGCCTATACGCCGCAGGAATTCGCGATCTTCCAAGACCTGACCGTGGAGGAAAACCTCCGCCTCGGCGTGGAAAGCGACAGGCTGCTCGCCGAGCGGATGGGCGACGTGGAAGCAGCCTTCCCGGTCATCGCCCGGCGCTTTCGCCAGCGCGCCGGCACGCTGAGCGGCGGCGAACAGAAGATGCTGCTGTTGTCGCGCGGCCTCGTCGCCCGGCCGAAGATCATGCTCATCGACGAGATATCCGAAGGCTTGCAGCCCTCCATGGTCACCAAGATGGCCGAGGTGCTGCGGCAGACCAAGGAAAAGAACGGCGTCGCCGTGCTCCTGGTCGAGCAGAACCTGCCCTTCGCCCTGTCGGTCGCCGACCGCTACGCGATCCTCAAGATCGGCGAGATCGTCGAGCAGGGGGATGCGGCCCACGCCGACACCGCCGCGACGCTCGAACAGCATCTGCGGATCTAGCGGCAAGCCAGACGGGAGCTGCGTCACTGCCATGGAAGCCAACACCTTCTCCATCGTCGCGCGGTGCGCGCGAACCGGCGAACTGGGCGTTGCGGTGGCTTCTGCCGTGCCGGCCGTTGGGTCGATGTGCCCCTATGTCCGGCCCGGCCTCGGTGCGGTGACGACCCAGTCCTGGGTCAATCCCTGCCTCGCCTCGGCCATTCTCGATGCGCTTGGGGAGGGAGCGGGCGCCGAAGCTGCCCTTGCCACGGCCATGGCGGCTGATCCGGAGTCCCATCTCAGGCAGGTCGGCGTCGTCGACGCGGCCGGCGGCTCGGCGTCCTGGACCGGAGACGCCTGCACGCCCGCCTATGCTGCGGCCACCGGCACGGATTATGCCGCCCAAGGCAACATGCTGACCGGCCCCGAGGTCATCGCCGCCATGGAGGACAGCTTCACCGGCACGGCGGACGAGCCGCTCGGCGAACGGCTGATGCGCTGCCTCGAAGCCGCTCAGGGCGCGGGAGGCGACAAGCGCGGCAAGCAGTCGGCAGCGTTGCTGGTTTACGCCGGCGAAGCCTATGCGCGGCTCGACCTGCGCGTCGACGAGGATGCCGATCCGGTGGCGCGGCTGCGCCAGACCTTCGAGGTCGCCAAGCTCCAGCTTATGCCCTTTGTCGACGGCATGCCGCGGCGCGAACGGCCGAGCACTTTCCCGCAGGAGGTGATGGACCTCCTGCTCAAGTCGCCGCCGGACCGTCCGGGCGGCGGCGGCAGCCGCGAGCCGTGACCGGAACGAGGAGAGAGCCGATGCAGGACGAACGCAAGATTGACTCCGAGACGCTGATCCGCGCCGATCGGGTGGCGGAAGTCCGGACCGCTTACACCGCGATCGCCGAACAGATCGCCGCGCTGCGTCGCCTCGATCTGGGCGAGACCCACCCGGCCATCGTGTTCAGGCCGCTGCGCCGCGGGGAGAACGCCTGATGGACATCGACACCGCCTTCGATGCGCCGATCGGCGAGGTGGCAAGGGCAATTCGGGACGCGCGCTTGTCGCCGGTGGATCTTATCGGTGCCTGCCTGGATCGGATCGCAACTCGCGACGGCACGCTCCAGTCCTTCGTCCATCTGGCCGACGACGCCCTGGAGCAGGCGAAAGCGGCGGAGAGAACCGTGCGCGACGGTCGGGCACTGGGCCCGCTCCACGGCATCCCGATCGCGGTCAAGGACAATTACCTGACGGCCGACATGCCGACGACGGCCGGTACGGACGCCGAGATCGCCTTTCCGAAGGAGGACGGCGCCGCCATCGCCCGATTGCGCAAGGCCGGCGCGATCCTCATCGGCAAGACGCGGATGCATGAATTCGCCTGGGGCATGGAGACCCCGCCGACCCGTAATCCGCATGACGAGCGCCGGGTGCCGGGCGGATCGAGCGGCGGATCGGGAACTGCCGTCGCGGCCGGGTTCTGCCTCGCCGCGACCGGCTCCGATACCGGCGGTTCCATTCGCATTCCGGCCAGCCTCTGCGGGACTGTGGGCTTCAAGCCGACCTTCGGTCGGATCGGCCGCTCCGGCATCGTGCCGCACAGCTGGTCGCTGGACCATGCCGGCCCGCTCACCCGCAACGTCGCCGATGCGGCGCTGCTCGTCGACGTGATGTCGGGGCACGATCCAGACGATGCGGCATCGGCGAACGAGCCGCCGACCGATCTGGCGTCGCTCGCGGCCGCGCCCGTAGCGGGGCTCCGCGTCGGCGTCTGCCGCAACCATTTCTTCGAGGCTCTGGACAGCGAAGTCGCGGCCGCGGTCGAGGCGACGATCGAGCGCCTGGCCGCTGCCGGCGCACAGATCGTCGAATTCGAGGTCCCGGAACTCGCCTGTGGCCTCGGCGCGATCTTCGCCATCGAACTGTCGTCCTCGACCGCCTACCATCTCCCGCATCTGGCCTCCGGCGCCATCGACAACTACAGCGAGGACGTCAGGCTGCTGGTCGAGATGGGTCGGCTGGTGACGGGCTCCGACTACCTCCAGGCGGAACGCTACCGCCGGCTCCTGGCCGGGAAGTTCCAGACGGTCTTCGATCGGGTCGACGTCGTGGTCGGGCCGACCATGCCGATCACCGCCTGGGAGATCGGCCAGCGCGAGGTGGTGCTGGATGGCCGGCGCGAGAGCGTGCTGGAGACCTCCTGGCGCTTCACCTATCCGTGGAACCTGCTCGGCCTGCCCGCAATCAGTCTGCCCTGCGGGACCGACTCCCGCGGGCTGCCGATCGGCTTCCAGATCGCCGGCGCGGCCTTCGACGAGGCGAGCGTCGTGCGAGCTGCCACAGCGGTCGAACAGACGCTCGAGGCCTGACCGGAGAAGCCCTGATCTACCCGCGCGGGCCTTACCCGACGAGCGTTGCTTTCAGCCAGTCGACGAAGCGTTGCACCTTGCGGCGATTGAGGTGCTGGTGGGGGCAGACCAGCCAGAGCGAGCGTTGCGTCACGCGTTTTTCGTGCCGCATGGGGCGAACCAATCGGCCGTCGGCAATCTCGCGCTGGGCGGTGAGGTCCGATTCCAGCGCCAGCCCGACGCCGGCGACCGCCATGTCGATCGACATGTGCGCCCGGTCGAAGAGGGCGCGTTGCAGACCCTTGGGCGGCGCCACGCCCTGGGCGTCGAACCAGTGCGACCATTGCACCACGTTCTTGACTGAATGCAGCAGCCGGAAGCGGGCCAGATCGGCGATTTCGAGCGAGCCGGCCGACGCACAGCCCGGCGCGCACAGGACCGACATTTCCTCGTCCCGCAGACACTCGGTGTAGAGGCCCGGCCAGCCGCCCGAGCCGTGGCGGATCTCCAGGTCGATCGCCTCGCGGCTGTAGTCCGGTGGCTCGTTCGTGGCGTCGACATGCAGTTCGATGTCGGGGTTCGCCGTGATAAAGCCCGGCAGGCGCGGCAGCACCCAAGTGTTGGCGAAGGTCGGCGCGATGCGCACGTTCAGCACCGTGTAGGAATGGCGCTCGCGCATCTCCTCGGTGACGTTCGCGACGCGCTCGACCTCGTGCCGGATCAGATCGAAATAGCGTTCGCCCGCTTCCGTCAGGATGACCCCGCGGCCGGTCCGCGAGAACAGGCGCATGCCGAAATAGGCTTCCAAAAGCTGGATCTGCTGGCTGATCGCCGACGGCGTGACGCCGATGCTGTCGCTCGCCTCGACCATGCTGCCGGCGCGGGCGGTGGCGTGAAAGGCGAGAATGGCGCGGAACGGGATCGGCATCGGATTTAGATATTCTAATCAATGAGCCGGCGAAAGTTGTTTGCCCCGGCCCGTCTCCGGTCGGTATTCCAGACCTCAGGCCATCGCGCGTCCGGGAGGATGGACGCGCGATCGGATCGGGCGGGCCCGCCGCCGACCGGGGAGACACGCATCACGCCGGGGAGGGAGGCCCTGCGCCGATGCGCAACGAGCGCCCACGCCGGGACGCAGGCGGGAGACTGCGGCGCCGAAGCGATCGGCGGCGGTCGCTCTCGGCGGCATCGCCGGATCCCGCATCACCGATCCAGCAGAACTGTCCGGGCCGTCTGAGCATCATCTTCTAGGGAGACCTTCGCCATGAACCTCTACACAAAGCTTCTCGCACGCCAGACCGCCGGCAAGCCCATTCGCGTCGGCCTGATCGGCGCGGGTAAGTTCGGATCGATGTTCCTGTCGCAGGTCCGGCACATTCCCGGCATGCATCTCTACGGCATCGCCGATCTCTCCGCCGACCGCGCGAAGGCGGCGCTGACCAACACCGGCTGGGACGCCGAGGCGGCGACGACGCACAGCTTTGCCGATGCGCTGGCTTCGGGCCGGACCTGCATCACCGAGGATGGCGAGGCGCTGATCCGCGCCGACGGTCTCGACGTGGTGATCGACGCGACCGGCCATCCGGCGGCCGGCATCCGGCACGCCTTGCTGGCGGCCGAACACGGTCGCCACATGGTCATGGTGAATGTCGAGGCCGACGTCCTGGCCGGCGCCTATCTCGTCGAGGAGTTCGACCGCGCCGGGCTGGTCTATTCGATGGCCTATGGCGACCAGCCGGCGCTGGTCTGCGAGATGATCGACTGGGCCCGCACCTGCGGCTTCCGCGTCGTGGCTGCCGGCAAGGGCACCAAATATCTGCCGCAATACGCCGCCTCGACGCCGGACACGGTCTGGGACCATTACGGCCTGACGCCTGAGGAGGCAGCCAAGGGCGGCATGAACCCGCAGATGTTCAACTCGTTTCTAGACGGCACCAAGTCGGCGCTCGAAATGGCGGCGATCTCCAACGCGTCGGGCCTCCTGGCGCCGCGCGACGGGCTGCTGTTTCCCCCCGTCGGCACTCATGATCTCGCCGAGATCCTGAAGCCGCGTTCTCATGGCGGCATTCTCGAACAGGCCGGCATGGTGGAGGTGATCTCCAGTCTGGAGCGCGACGGCCGGCACGTCTTCGGCGATCTGAGATGGGGCGTCTACATCACCTTCGAGGCGATGGAGGACGACGGTCGCGGCGCCGACTATGTGCGCCGCTGCTTCCGCGAATATCAGGTCGTCACCGACAGTTCCGGCCGCTACGCGACCCTGTTCCGGCCCTCCCATCTCATCGGGCTGGAGCTCGGCGTCAGTGTCGCCAACGCCGCATTGCGCGGCGAGCCGACCGGCCGGACCAACGGGCTCGTCTCCGATGTCGTGGCCGTCGCCAAGAAGGCCCTGAAACCCGGCGATGTGCTCGACGGCGAGGGCGGCTTCACCGTCTGGGGCCGGATCGCCCGCGCCGAGGATTCACTTGCCATGGGCGGCCTGCCGATCGGCCTGGCGCACAACATGCCGCTGAAGCGCGCCGTCGCCGAGGGGCAGATGCTGAGCTGGGACGATGTCGAGGCGACCGAGAGCCAGGCCGTTACGATCCGCCGGACGATGGAGGAGCGCGCCCGCACCCAACGCGCCGCCGCGGCCTGAGCCGACGAGACCCGGCGCGCGTCTGCCCGGCAGCTGGCCGCGCCGGGGCGAATGACGTCAGACGGAGCGCCGCCGCAACATGCGGCGGCGTTCGCACGTGGCAACGAGGTCGTGCCGCTTCAGCTCCCGAGGAGGTGGCAGATCGAGAGCAGTAGGTCATCCCGCGACCTTCGGATGCCCGTCCGTTCGCGCAGAGCGAAAACATTACGTTTTTCGCATGTCATGTGGTTCTGTGTTTCGACGCATCGTCTTATCGCAGGGAAGACCGGAATGAAGCGCGCGTATGGCTGAGGCGAGGGACGGGCGTAAGGCCGCGGCTCCGAACGGGGCGCTGGTCCGGCGTCTGGCGCGGGTCGGGGCGATCGTCTGCGCGCTGACCGGGCTGGCGTTCGGCCTGCTCGCCTGGGGCATCGGCCGGCCCGACATCGCCGACTTGGCGTGGACGGCCGGCGTGATCCCGGTTCTGGTCATTCTCGTCGGCGAGATCGTCGTCAGCCTGCGGCAGGGCAATTTCGGCCTCGACATCGTCGCGGCACTGGCGATGCTTGCGGCGCTTCTTGTCGGCGAGACGCTGGCCGCCGCGGTGGTGGCGCTGATGTATGCCGGCGGCCAGGCGCTGGAGGCGTTTGCCGAAGGCCGCGCCGGCCGCGAGATGACCGCGCTGCTCGACCGCGTGCCAAAACATGCGACGCGCTATCGCGACGGCGCGCTGGAAACCGTGCCCATCGCCGCCATCGCGCCCGGCGACCGGCTGTTGATCCATCTCGGCGACGTGCTGCCGGTGGACGGAACCGTCTCCGGCGCGGCGCTGCTCGACCAGTCGGCGCTGACCGGGGAATCGCTGCCGGTCGCGCGCAGCGACGGCGAGGCCGCGATGAGCGGCGCCAGCAATGTCGGCGCCGCCTTCGATCTGGTGGCGGGCGAATCGGCGGCGCGCAGCACCTATGCCGGCATCGTGCGCATGGTGGAGGAGGCGGCGCGGGCCAAGGCGCCGATGGCCCGGCTCGCCGATCGCTACGCGCTGGGCTTCATGGCGGTGACCATCGCCCTGTCGCTTGGGGCGTGGTGGCTGTCGGGCGACGCGGTGCGCGCCGTCGCGGTCCTCGTCGTGGCGACACCCTGTCCGTTGATCCTGGCGGTCCCGGTCGCCATTGTCGCCGGCATGTCCCGGGCGGCCGGAAGAGGCGTTCTGGTCAAGGGCGGCGGGGCGCTCGAAACCCTCGGCCGGATCGACACGCTCGTCGTCGACAAGACCGGCACGCTGACCCACGGCGTCGCCACTGTCACCCGGATCGTCGCTTCCAAGGGCTGGAACGAGGCGGAGATCCTGCGTCTGGCCGCAAGCCTCGACCAGCTCTCGCAGCATGCGATCGCACGGGCGCTGGTCGCCGAGGCGCATCGCCGGGACCTTGCCCTCGTCATGCCGCAGGACGGGCGCGAAGTGGCCGGCGAGGGCGTGGAAGGCACGATCGATGGCCGCGCCATGCGCGTCGGCGGACGTCATCACGTCGCGTCGGCCCTGGCGCCGGAGGGACTTGCGGCGCTCGATGCGGCGGTGCCGGCCGGCGCGCTGATCGTCGCGCTGGTGGTGGAGGGCCGGCTCGCCGGTCTCATCCTGATGCAGGACGGCCTGCGCGACGGTGTCGGTGCGACGCTGGCCCGGATGCGGGCCCTCGGCGTTGGCCGGATCGTGCTGGCCACGGGGGACCGCCGCGACGTCGCGCTCGCCGTGACGGCGGACCTCGGCCTCGACGCCGTCGCCGCCGACCTCGTGCCGCAGGACAAGATCGCGCTGGTCGGCCGGGAAAAGGCCGGCGGCTCGGTGATGATGGTCGGCGACGGGGTCAACGACGCGCCGGCGCTGGTTGCGGCCGATCTCGGCGTGGCGATGGGTGTCGAAGGCGCCGCCGCCTCGGCGGAAGCGGCCGACATCATCCTCCTGCGCGACGATCTGGACGGGCTGGCGGACGCCATGGCGATCGCCCGCCGCTCGCGCCGCATCGCGCTGCAGAGCGTCGTCGTCGGGCTGGGACTGTCGGGTCTCGGCATGCTCGCCGCCGCCGCGGGCTATCTGCCGCCCGTGCAGGGGGCTCTCCTGCAGGAAGTGATCGACGTCGCGGTCATCCTTAACGCCCTGCGCGCCCTGCGCCCGGGCTGACCGGCGACGGATCCGCCATCCGGTCGTGCAGCCGCAGATCTACAGCGGCTGATCCCGGAAGGCATGGCCGGGTTTCGGGGTCGATATCTGTTTGGAAATAGATGGTGGGCGCGACAGGGATTGAACCTGTGACCCCCTCGGTGTGAACGAGGGCGCTCCTTGGCGCTTTCCCTGATTTGCAGGGGACGGAGGTGGGGGCACATACCCCCATGTTCTCCACCTGTCCGCCCGTTTCCGTCGTCATCGGTCGTCCTAGAACGGATGTTCTCGCCAGGCTTCAG
This sequence comes from Aurantimonas coralicida DSM 14790, assembly GCF_000421645.1. Classification (GTDB taxonomy): domain Bacteria; phylum Pseudomonadota; class Alphaproteobacteria; order Rhizobiales; family Rhizobiaceae; genus Aurantimonas; species Aurantimonas coralicida. The sequence continues at coordinate 23,188 of NZ_ATXK01000006.1, forward strand.
CCCCACGCCGGCTTCCTCTACCATCATGCCTGGCGACACCATCTGGGCGAACGGAGGCCCCTGCCATGACCGACGATGATAAATCTCAAAAACCCGATTTCGTCCCATACAACGCCGAAGCCGCGATCGCGCTCGCGAAGGCAGTCTTTCCACGATCGACAGCCGAAAGCCTGCAACGGTCGACTACGGTCCCAATGCGGCATGTGACGCGCTGGCTGAGCGGCGATTCCCGCATTCCCCCAAAACTGCTCGCGAAGCTCGAGAAGCAGCGACAACTCCGCGACGAGTTCTCTCAAGAGATACGCGATCTCTACTCTGACATGCGCACTGAAGGCCTGACGAAACAAGCCGCCAGGTCGGCGCTCTTCGAACTAGCACACGACGACGATTTCGAAGATTTCGAAGAGCTATGAAGAAATCTCGGGATAATCGTTAAGCGATCTTAACCTGTAGCTGCTATCCAGAACGCTTCCAGACGGAACCTGGGCGATGAGGCCCGTAACCGTCGACTCTGGAGTGCTTCATGAAAAAGCTTTCTCGCCTCGTCGGAGATCATCGCCGCCTTCTCTCCGAAGGCCAGACTTTCTCCGGCGATGACGTCGACGCGGAGGATCTCGGCATCGAGGCTCTCGTTGAAGACGCCCGGACGCCGACGCTGAAAGCGGTCTTCCTCGCAAATCCTGAACTTCGTATGCCTGAGCGGCTGTCCGACAGGCGGCGGCTCATCGTCATCCGGTCGAACGAAAACTGGGAGCGGTCTGCCAGGCGGGCTGCCCGGACGTATTTCTCTGGCATGCCGCACGAAGTGCAGGGCCCGACCTTGGACGTCGGCCGGCGCGAGATCGATGTCCGCGAGACCTTGAGGGCGCTGGGGAACAACGACGTCCTGCTGTACCTCGCGCCCGACGACGCGATGCCGGACGTTCTGTCTCGGGTCGTCGCTGCAGAGATCGACGTCACCCGCGTCGGCGAAGGACATATGACGGAGGTCCTGCGCCGGCATTTTGGCACTCCCGCGTCCGACTGGCCCATCGGCTGGGATCCGCTTTCGTTCGATTGCGTCCACCTCGACACCGCGGTCGAACAAGCCAGTTCGCCGGCGGACTTCGTTGAGATCCTGTCGGTCCTTCGCGACGAGGTAGGCGCCCGAGACCAGGAGCAGGAGCCGGCGATCGCCGAGGAGGCAGACGACAGCTGGAAGCGGATGCCGACCCCGACTGGTCCGACGGCACGGGTCCTCAACTCGCCGATCGCCACGCCCAAGACGACGGCGACCAAAGCGTTGTGGACAGCTTGCCAGGCGATCGTGAACGCCGACATCCCGCTGCGGACGGTCTACAGCGACCCGACTGCTATGCTCCTCGAGGAATGGCCCCACGCTGGCGATGTGATCCGGCGCCTCCTCTCGGGCATCCGCGTCGGCAAGGTCATCAAGCTGCGACCCACGCTCCTGGTCGGCGCGCCCGGTACCGGCAAGACGTCTCTCTTGCAGGCGATCGCAGCGATGCTGGACACTCCGCATTTCGTCTTCCCGTGCGCTAGCAGCGGCGACAACAGCTTCGGGGGAACGCCGGCGAGGTGGCATTCTTCGCAACTCTCGACGCCCGGCGAAACCATCCGCCAGCACGGCGTCGCGAATCCGGTCATCATTCTCGACGAGATCGAGAAGGCGGGGAGGCACTATGAGAACGGGTCCCTCGTCGACGCGCTGCTGCCGATGCTCGAGACGCATACTGCCCAGGCGTATTATGAGACCGCTCTCGACGCGCCGATTGATCTCTCGCACGTGTCGTTCGTCGCGACCGCGAACACGCTCTCGATCCCGGCACCGCTGAGGGACCGCTTCGATGTCGTGAAAATGCCTGATCCCGGCCCGCAGCATATCGGTCCTCTCGCCAGGCGGATCGTCGACGACATCAGCAGGAAGCGCGGCCTTATCGACGGCATGATCCCGCCCGTCGCACCGGATGAAGAAGATTTGCTGAGGAAAGCCTGGAAGGGCGGTTCCCTGCGTTATCTGGCGCGCATCGTCGAAGCGCTGGTCGACAACAGGGACCGGCTCGAAATCAGAAACTGAGGCGATGGAGGCCTACAATGTTGATCGTGATCCCGAAGCATTTGCGCGAACGCCTGCGGAAGATCGAAGAGGACGAGGGCATTCCGCCCAACGATTTCGTCTGTTCGGCTCTGGAAGTTTGGACGAATAGCGATAGCGAGATGCGTAAAAGTATCGCTCTCAACGTCATGAGATGGAAGCTTCAGAGCATTAAGAGACAGTAGTATGCGGCGATGGAGGCCACGATGAGCAGGATTTTCTTTACCGCAGATCACCATTTCGGCCACGCCGGCATCATTGATATGTGCCAGCGGCCTTTCAAGACTGTCGGGCGCATGGACAGTGAAATGGTGAAGCGCTGGAATGCGACGGTCGCGCCGGGTGATGAGGTCTGGCATCTAGGGGACTTTGCTTACAAGATGCCTGTCGATGATGCCGAGAAGATCTTCGGGATGCTTCACGGAAAGAAGCATCTGGTCGTCGGCAACCACGATAAGGCGTCCGTGCGGAGCTGGGCCTGGGAATCGGTGCACGATCTGAAAGAGATCGCCGTCGACGGCAAGCGGGTGGTGATGTGTCACTATCCGATGGCGGAATGGCCGGCCTATTACAGGGACTCCGTGCATCTCTTCGGCCACGTGCACGGCAATCGTCTCGTCGCCGGCGCGGTCGATGTCGGCGTAGACAACTGGGACTTCCGACCGGTGACGCTTGACGAGATCCTCGCCGTGAGGACGCCGACGCCGACGATTGGCAGGTCGCTCGAGGGATGGGAGCGGGCGTACATCGAGAAAGCCAAGGAGGAAGCCGAATCAAGGGCCTTGGGCGACGTTCTGCAGCAGCGTGTCGATCAGGCCGGCGGGCGGTGACGGTGATCACCACCTACTTGGGGCCGGGGGCGAATTAGTCTCCGGCTTTCTCGCCGAGCCAGCCCGCGTCCAAGGTCAGCGATGCCCGGAATATGCTTGTGCCAGTCTCGTCCCGAACTGTGACCGATATTGTACGGTGGTCGTCGCGGGGCACTACTGATTTTGCGATATCTGGCAGAGCATCGATTGCAGTTTTCCGCACATCTTCAAGCGAACGGCATTCGATGCCAACATCGTCTTCACTGAATTCGCCCTGGTCCAGGACGTCGAAAAAGTAGAGTGGCATCAAAATCTCCGGTGTGGGAACTGGGACCAATCCGTAGACGTTCTCACGACCCTTCCGATCCCTTCTCCTTCGAATATTTTGTGGTCGCCTATCTGCGCTGCGCTGGATCGAGATGCAGATAGAGGGGATCGAACTCCGCAACATGCTGCAGCCGCGCCAGGTCATGCACCACCATCTCCCGCTTTCTGACCGTGATCAGTTCCTCCTCGCGAAGTTCCCGCAGCGTCCGGTTAACTTGGACCACACTGAGTCCGGTCGCGTCCGCGAATTCCGCTTGGGTAAACGGCATCCGGATGGGATGTTCGGCCAAGCCCACGGCATTGAGGCGCGTGTAGAGTTCACACAGGATGTGGGCAATGCGGGAGTGCGCCTGCTGTCGACCGAGGCAGCGCAACCACGTTCTCGCGATCGCGGCATCGATCAGTGTCTCGCGCCACAGGGCGCTGGCTATCCGGCTGTTGCGGTCGCAGATGTCGTGCAGTGCCCCGTGCGGTATCATCGCGACTTTACCCGCGGTGATGCTCGCGACGCTGTGATCCATGGTCGCGAGATGCAGCGTCTGGAGATCCGGGATGTCGCCCGGCACGTAGAACGAAAGGATCTGGCGCATCCCCTCCCGGGTGTCCTGGTACCGCGCCACGAAGCCATTGACGACCAGCATGCAATGATCGACGCGATCGCCCTCATGACTGATCGTTTCGTTTCTCCCTACCTCGCGAACCTGGATAGGGAGAGAACGCAGATCCGCCAGTTCCTCTTCGTTCAGTCCAGTTGAACGCTGAAGTCTTCGAATAAGGATTCTGATGTGTCCTGAATCATTATGCACCGTGTTCCCTCCTTCGGGCATCAAGTTTCACCTCTAGCACCGATCATGCTTTGAGGAAGCGACGAGAAGAGATCGAATTGTGGATCAGCTCGGCCACCAAGGGACCACAATCTCTATTATGCTCATGTACCGGAAACCCGCACATCAGTATAATAGACCGCTCACCCGTGCCCTCCGTTCGCGCCCGGTCCTCCATAATCGCACCGCACAGATTCGCGGATCCTGCAGACCAAATGCTCTGCGATCTGGCGTCGGGCTTCATCGTAATCTTGCCACGACACGGCCGGCCTCTTCATCGCGATACGGGCCCGGAGATCGACTGGGATCTCTTCGATCGCGAGTGCGATGATCGTGCGCATGTGTGCGTCGGTGATGCCCGCGTCAGGCGGGAGGACGCCCATGGGACGGGTTCGGCGAGCGCGTTTCGACAATGAGAAAGCCTCCGAGTCGGTAGGACCCGGAGGCTAAAGGATGTTCTCGTTTTGATCTACAGTCCGAGGCGCTTCCGGCATTTCGGGCAGGTCACCTCCTCGTCGTGCTGATCGGACCACATGACCGCCGGTCGGGCTCCGCACGCAGCGGACTGGTTGTCCAGTATTGCGCCGGCGGCGATAGGGACGGCATGCATTACCGCGCCGGCTGTGATGTTGTAGCCGCGAGACCGACCGCCGCATGATCCGGCCTTCGTCGCGACTTGATATGTAATGCCAGTCGATGTGACCCGGTGACCTGTGTCGTTCGCCTGCGCCGTCGGAGTGGCGATCGGCGCTGGTACTGGCGCCGACGCACTTCCAGACGCCGCGTTGGCGTCAGAGCGTGCGGCGATGTCCTTCAGAAATCCCATGTTTCTCTCCAGTTAGATGGCTGCTGCCCGCTCTCCGCGGACGATCTCGCCAAGCCGGTCGAGACCGACCATCCCGCCTCGGCCGACGTCGATCCAGAAGCCGGCGTCGTTCCGGAACAGTGCCCGCGTCAGCTCCAGACCGCGTTCGAAAACGCCCTCTTCGTCCTGGAATTCCAAGACCGCGCCTTCGATCTCGCGGACGTAGTAAGGCATCCACGTCGCCCGCAGGGATTCCGCACGGATCACGTCCCGGCGCCGGCCGACGAGTGCGGGAAGAGGCCGCCGGAGGAGGGACCAGAGATCGCGAAGGACGAGGCGGAGGGTCGCGGCGTAGGAGATGCCGGCGCGAACGAGGCGGCGGGTCTTGCGGTGTGCCCGGGTCATGAGAGAGCGGAGATTCATGACCGGTCGCCATCACCCTCGGCGGCGATCAGTTCGAGAATGCGCTTGCTCAGCGCTCCCGGACCCCACAACACGTCCGCGTTGCCGGAGTACTCGGTCCTGACACTCATCAGGGAATGTCCCCGCGAAATAATGAGCGCCTGGACTCCGTTCGCCCAATCCTTCGCCCGGCGGGTGAGGTCCGCGGGCACCGCGGTAGAGGCATCGTCCGCCGTGGCAATGTGGTGCTCCCGGCCTTCGCAGCCGGGTGCGAGGATGCGCCCGGACACCTTGATCAAAGTCGCACCGGTCTCTTTGGCGTGGGAGATGGCGGCGTCGATCGCGATGGTCGCGACGCAAGGCTCTCTCATGTCGGAATCCCGAGCGGCCTTCATCGCGACCGGCACCTCGTCGAGAACGTCGAGCACCAGTGCCTGCGCGGCGTCCCGGATAGCCATCGGGCTCTCGCCGGTTGCCGCCCTTCGAAGCATGATTCCGTAATTCCGGTTGTCGCGGCCCCGCCGGGCGAGGTCGGTGATCTCGTCGGCGACCCGGTCAGGCGCCGAGACCGCCCCGGACCGCCAGCGCTCCACGGTCCGGCGGTTGACGCCGAGGACCTCGGAGAGGGGGGCGATCCAGTCAGAGCCGAAAAGCCGCTCGGCGACTTCCTGCCAGTCGGGATTGTTGTCGTGGTTCGTCATCGCTTCATTCCTTGTTTGATTAAAATCAGGCGGCGACGGCGTGGTGATAGATCCGGCCGATCGTCTCCTCGTTGACGTGCTCACCAACGACATCGAGCCAGAACTTCGCGTCGGAGTTGTTCCGCAGCTCGCGCTCGACAACGTCCAGCGCCTTCTGGTCCTCGGTATCGTCGAGGATCTCCCGGAGACGGTTCACCCAGCCGAGCGCATTCGTGAAGCGCTGACCACGCATCTTCGTGGCATAAGCGATCTGCTTCTCGGAGACGCCGACGATGGTCGGCAGCGTGGCCAGTTCACCAGCGGTCGCCAGCTTTTTGATGACCTGCCGCGTGTCCAGGACCGGGCCCCACGCAGCGTGAGAGACGGCCCGGCGGACCATCTTCAGAACCAAGCCGAAGGTGGCCCTATAGGAGATGCCTTCGGTGACCAGGCCCTTGGTGAGATCGTGTGCGAGCGAGAAGATTTCGGAGTTCGTCATTTCGGTGTCCTCTACCGGTTGGGCCGGCATATGCCGTTCCCGTGTCGTATACATATGCGGCATTAGAGGAATGGTCAATAGGATGTCGCAATTTTATGCGGCATATTATTGGCTTTTATGGTGTAGGGGCCGCCGGTGCGACCCCTCTCTCTTTGGCTACTGGACGAGCGCCAGCTTCGGCCGCATGTCGGTGCCGCCGGGGATCATGTCGGCGAGGTCGTCGATGCGGCCGAAATCCCGGCACAGGCGCTGGTACCCCGGCGCGGTCACCCGGGTCTGGAAGTGCGCCTTCCTGCTCAGTGTAGGAACCGGCTTCACCACGAACCAGCCGCGATTCTGGAACTCCGCCCTCGGCAGCAGATTGCCGTTCACGTCTTCATAGAGATACCGGCGGCGGAGGTGGGCGAAGAACTCACGATCCGGGACGCCGATCATCTTTCCGCACGTCCGCAAATTGTAGGTGCCAGAGAGGTCCCCGAAATCCTCGGCGAAGGCGACCTTCGGCGCATCCTTGGCGATCTTCGCCTCTGCGAACTCGGCCCGCTCCTTCATCTGCTTGGCAAAGTTCGCGAGGTTGGTCGCGAGTTCGGACAGTTGGAGAGTATCGTTGAAATCGATCGCGGACGGGGCGACGGGCGCGGGGACAGCCGGCCGGCTGGCAAGCTCCTTCTCCATCTTGTTGAAAGCCTCGATGTAGGAGAGCTTCCATGGCAGCACCTTGTCGCCGGTGAAGCCCATCGCGAGGAGAGTGAAACCGTCGCGATTCATGTCGTAGGACATGTAGGTCTGGCCGTTCTGCGCATCGATGTAGGGGGCCTCCCACAAATGTGGGACACCCTTGCGAGCCAGGCGTGCGGCCGCCCTGGCAACATAATCGTGGCGGCGTTCGAAGTACGCGGCCACGTCGCGAGAATTCGCGAAAACTGAGCCATCGCGGGTGAAAACTGCGGGAGTTTGGGCTATGATGCCCCGAGCCTTGGTCATGTTATCTCCGTGACCTGGGTTAGGCCCGGGCCGGTGCGTGAACACCGCCTCGGGCCGCGTCATTTTTGACGCCTCCCCATCATGAACCGATCCCTGCAAAAGTCAATATTCGTCAGCTTTCTCAATGCCTTAGCGTCGGCATCAAAAAGTATCAGGAAAGCGAACGATAACGGTATTTCGTTCTTTTCGTTGTGTCCGGTCGCGATCTATAAGGCGATGACAGGGAGGCCTCATGGACCAGTCATCGGAAACGCCACCAAGCGAGACGGGCTACCAGACCGTCACAGAGCTACTGTACGTCGCGAAGCTCACCCGAGCGCACGTCGATATCGCTCTCCGCGTCGCTGACCTGCGGCCTGGTCAAGACGAGCTGATCTGCGCTCTCAAGACCGATGCCTCGATTACGAATTCGGAGGTCGCTGACCGCCTGAAAATCCGATCCTCGACTGCCTCGAAAATGTCGACCAAACTCGTCGCGAAAGGGCTTATCGATAGTGTCCCGCATCAATCCGATCATCGGAAAATCGCTCTCGCCCTGACCCCGGCCGGCGCCGAAACCCAAGCGTTGGTTCGCGAGATCTGGTGCGGCGTCGAAGAAAACTTGTTCGGCGACTTGTCGTCCTCGGAGACCACTGAGATCCGCGCAGGCCTGCAGCTTCTCGACGATCGCCTGAAAGAGCGCGTTGCCCAATTTCGACGACCGCTGAATCAGTCAACATCAGAAAACGACCTTCAGATTGACCGCTGAAGCCCAGCTCTCAGTCCCGACGACTGATTACCTTCCGCACATCCCGAGCCGTTCTACGTGCATTCTCAAAGCTTAAACGAAATTTGGCTACGTTCACGTCAATGAGAACGCGACGTGATCGATATGTTGACAGCTAAGAAACTGCATCGGGCTCTTGGTGACTACCTCGAAGCCGACTTGCCTGGGCGGCGCGATTTCGACTTTCCGGGGTCGATACCGAGCATTGCGGGGCTGCTGTATGCTCTGAAAATTGCTGTCTTGCGAGAAGAAGAAGTGCTCACGAAAGAGGCCAGCGGCGAGAGCAGTTATACCGGATTTGCGAGCCGGTATAACGGACCGGGAAGACCTCGCGCTTGAGGCAGCCGACGGTTGTTACTGAAATCGCGAAATAGGTACAACGCCTGCGCAGCAGGGTCTTCAGGCCGCAGCCTTCCTCTCGTGTCGGCCCCGCCGGGCTTCCAAGATCTCGACCTTCGACGCTTCCAGTGCGTCCGCCCTCGGAAACACCCGGTCATCGATCAGGCAACCACAAGCTCTCGCATCGATGACGATCGACGCCCCAGCCATGATGTGGGCGAGATGCAGCAGGCCTGAATCACCGGCGTGATCCTCACCCTCTTTGATCGCATCGATGTGCCGCTGGATGGCGTCGATGTAGTCCGTCAGGGCGATCTTCTTCTCTCTCCAGTTCAGGCGTCCGTATTTCTCGGCGCCGTCGAGATGGGCTTCGGCCAGCCAGGCCAGCGATGTCGCGGGCACGACGTGAGTGAGGGGCGCTTTCTGCCGACCGACCAGCGCTTTCGGATTCTCGTCGCTCATAGGATGCCTCCAGCTTCCTGGATCGCCATCATCATGAGTGCCGCGACATCGAGATCATCGCCGGGATATCGGAGGAACCTGCGGATCTCGAACTCGATATCCGTCGCCATCTCATAGCGGGCCGGCACGAATTTCCGCTGGTCCGGATCGTCGGCATCCATCCCGAACAGGATCGCCTCGCACCAACCGACCTCGACATCGACAGCCTTGACGATCGCCCCATGCATCGCCTCGATATCCACCCCGACACGGTCGCAGATCGCCGCGTCCAGGCCGCCCTGGATCGCCACGATCGCCGGTCCGAGAAGCCTCTTGAGCGGAGTATTGATGTCGCCGGTCGCGTACTCATGGCCGTCATGCAAAAGCGCAGCGAGCGTCAGTTTCGGATCGCGGTACCGCGACTGGACGATCTTGCCGACGACGAGAGAGTGCTGGCCGACAGTCCAGGGCGTATCAGGCTGACCAGACCAGCGAGGGATGCCGGCCAGGACACGGCACAGGCGGTAGACGTCGATATCGGCGGGCTGGGGATCGAGCAGGTCCAGGTAGCGGCCGCCGCCGAGGGCGATGGCGGATTTTGGGAGCGGTTGGTAGATCGTCATGCGGTCACCGCGAGGATTGCGACCCAGGCGATCTTACATCCGAGATGCAGCGCCTGGTCGAGATTGTATGAGATCCGGCCCTGGCATTTCGCGTCGTCGACGGCGAAATGGGCGATGGTTTCGAGAGTGCCAAGGACGAGTCCGGCGACCGGATTGAGCGTGCCGACGATAACGCCGACGAAGCCGCCGTGGATTAAGGAATGGGCGCCGAGCGCTTGATACCAAGGTACGCCTGGGATCGGAGACTTCCGGTTCTTCGCTTTCGATAGAAATTCCCCCTGGAGCGGATAGTCGGCCAGGGCATGCGCGACGACGAGCAAAGCGAATACAATTGCGAGAGTCATGCTGCGATCTCCAGGCTCGGCCGACGCCGGCGCTTCATTTTCGGTGTCGGAATGACGACGGTCACGACCCGGCCGCCGGCGCAAATCATGCGGTGTCGGGCAGCGCGGATCAGTGTCGCGCCCAGGTGGACGCCGGCATGCAGGCGAGGTGGGCAGACCATGTCCCTCGCGTCAGATGGCTGGATATCCAGATAGCTACAGATCGCTGCGAGGCGTTGGCCATCGTGCCTGGCGTCGGGGAACTGGCTGTCGAAATCGACGCCGTGGACGCGCTCGAAATAGCGGACGCAGGCGTGGTCGGTGACCGGGTGCGGGATCATGCGGCGGCCTGGAAGACCTGGAGCCACGGAGCGTCGGCCGGCGTCGGCTTCTCCTCGGCGGCGATCGACCAGCGGGACGTGATCCCGCGTTCCGGATGGACGAAGAACAGAGGCTGCGATGGAGGCGTTGCCGGCGCCCGGAGAGCCAGCCTGGCGAACTCGTCGTAGCCCTTCAAAGTGTTGGAGACGATCGTCCTCGGCAGCCACAATTCCTGGTGCCAGTGACCGATCTGCAGGAAATCGTAGGACTCGAACGAATATCCGCGAACCTTGACCTCGCCGCGGGCGATCGGGCCCAGCGCGCCTATGATCCCGTCGCCGCCTTTCACGCCCATCATGTCTCCATGCATCAGCAGGACGCGGAGACCGTAGACCCGGTACAGAATCTCGTTCGCCGGCCGGCAGTCGATGACGACGGTGGGGTCGTCGGCGTAGTGCCGGATCAGCATCTGGTAGATCAGCCAGTCCGCGTTCTTGTAGATGTACCGCTTGAATTCCGGCTTGTGCGTCATGCGGCCGTGATTGCCGCAGACCGCCGGTAGATAGACGGATCCGAACTCGGCCTTCATCCGGTCGATCGCGGCAACCAGGATGTCGCGGCACTTCAGAGCGGACGGCAGGATCTCGAATTCGTCGGTCTTCTGCAGCTCGGGGTGCAGGCCGCCCGACACGAAATCCCCACCCAGGGCGATGACGATGCCGGGATAGTTGCCGGGACCGTGGTGCCGGGCGACGTCGATGGTGTTTTCGACGACGCGGTGGACGCGGGCCTCGGCGATGGCGGCATTGTACTCGTTGCGCCCGTTCGTCTCGTCGCGGGAGACGGTCTCGCCCAAATGCCAGTCGGTCCACATTGCTACCGGGACTTCCGGGAGTTTCGTCCGGATCGTCGGGGATTTCAGGGTCCAGTCCGGAGCCCTGACCGGTTCCGCGACCATCGACCCCAGGATCTCCCGCATCGCGTCATCGTCGAGGGCCTGACGGTGGGCCTCTTTCAACGACTTCCGGAGACGCCGGACCTGCTCTTCGAGCGCGACGATCTTCCTGTCGGCCGGCGACCCGCCGAGCATGAAGGGCTCCGTCTTCGGCGGCGTCGGGTCGACCTCGACGGTCTCCACGATCGGCGGCGTGGGAGCGGAAATCCGGGTCTTCTCCCGCGCCCGCTGGCACCATTTCCGGATTCGGCTGGCCGGGATGCCGTACATCTCCTCCATCTCTGCTGCGGATGTGCGGCCGGCGAGGATGTCGGAGACGATTGCCTCCTTCGAGGGGGCAGTCGTCATCACACATCTCCATCGGACGAGGGAAAGTCGGGCAAGTCGAGAATGGGAATCTCGATCCCTGCCTGGCGCATCAGCTGCTCCAGAACCGAAATGTGCCGCAGGTATGCATCGGAGACGCGGCGCAGATAGTTGATCTCGCGTTCCTGCTGCGACATCTCTTTCCGCATTTCGCGGATCTGATCTGCCACGACGGCTTCATACTTGAGACGTTCGGTCTCGATCTTGAGTTCGTGCCGGACGCGTTCCGCTTCGAGCCGGACTTCCGAGTCCCGGATCTTCTTTGCGATCGCATTCCACGCGAACTTGCAGCCGGCGCCCAAGACGCCGATCGTGCCGGTCAAGGCAACGACCATCTCTGCGGAAATGATTTCGGACGCCATACTCGTTACACCCCTCATAGCGCCCGCGACCCCTCGCGTTATTCGGCACCGTCTTGAATTCCTGCCGCCCGACCCCCGTCTCGGCGGCTACTCGTTACTCGTCGTCTTGCCAGCTGCGCCGGCGATCCCATGCCCCAAGGCCAGCGACACGGATCAGCTCCCGGATGTCGTCTTCCTCGTCGTCCAGAAGGCGATCGAGGAGAGGACGAGAGCGGATGTCCGGATAGTCGTCGGCGGGAAGGGCAGGGGCGGCGGGCATGTCAGGCGGCCTTCTTCGCCAGGGCAGCGCGCCGACGCCGCTCGGCGCGGTTCATGCCGATCTCGGCGGCTTCGCGGGCACGGACCTCGGCCAGCATCGACCGCTTGGCCGCGCCATCGCGGAATCGGTTCGGCTGCCATTCGGCACTGGCAGCCTCGTCCACAAGGATCAGCTCTCCGGACGGCCACTGGCGGTAGGCGAGGGTGTCCATCAGCGCTTCCTGCCGTAGTCGAGGAAGTTGCCTCCGCCGGCTGGTACGGTCCCCGCGAAAGGGTCGATGCGACGACGGTCATCGTCCGTCAGGACGGCGATCTTGTCCGACATGAAAACTTTCCGGTTCTCCTCGATCGGCCCGTCAAAGAAGTCGGCCTCGAGGAATGCTTCGCGATCTCGTCTGTGCATCAGTTCTCTCCTGTCCTGGCCCGGTCGCTCTCGACGATCCCGGCGATTGCCTTGTTCTTCCGCCGGCAGTCCTCACCCGCTGAATCGAGTTCGACGACCCACCTCGCGACGTCGCTCTGCCTGGCGAGATCGCCCACGGTCGGCCGGTCACGGCATTCCAAGAGCTGGCTCGGGATGCGATCTGCGAGAGGAGGCGGCGGCAAGATCGTGGTCGTCGTGCAGCCAGCGATCGCGAGCGTACAAATCGACGCACAGATGGCCCGGGTGTGCGTGGAAATGTTCGCGGTCATGCGGCCACCGCCGGCGTCGTGATCGAGCAGGAAATCCGGACCTTGCCCTTCAGCTCTCTCTCGAAATTCGGCAGCTTCCGGACGGCGTCTGCGGCCGCGCCGGCAGCGCCGATGCAGGCGGCCTGATCCTTGGTCTCGATGATGTTGGTAGGGATTCCGTCTATCATGACGACGAGGCGCCAGACGTGGCGGCGACCGACGTACCAGTCGTCCTGGCGCGCCGAGATCTTGCCGAGGTCGCGGATTGTGTCGCGGAGAACCGGTGCTGTTGGGCCATCGCGATCCGTGTCCGTGTCCCGTGCGATCCGCTCGCGAAGGGCTGCCTCACGACGAGCGGCGGCGTCCGCCTGACGACTGACGGCGGCGAGCTGCTCGACGATCTCGCGATGTGCGGACTCGGCGCCGCGGCGTCTGGCTTCGGAGACATCAAGTTCCTGGCGGGTGGTCGCGAGATCAGCCTGGACGGCAGACAGGCGCGATGACTGGACGCCGGCGAATGCGATGGCGCCGATCGCGATCACAGAGATGCCGGCGAGGAGGTAGCTGGTCACGCCAGCCGCTTCCTGATTGCTGTCGCCGCCTCGATGAGGAGAAGGGCTGGCAGCGCTATGATCAAGCTGACGCTCACTATTTCGACAGACCCAGTTTCACCCAGAAGCAGAGCCGCAACAACGAGGTTCAGCGGGACGACCATCATCAGCGACAGTCGAATGAGGGAACGCTTGATCATCAGTAGTCTCTCCGTGTTTTCGCATGCGCCCGTGCACATGCGATCGTCAGCGAAAACCCGGCGATCGCCGGCGCTGCGATGATGAAAAAGATGATTTCGGGGAGCATCAGCGGAGCCCCTCGAGGCAGATCTTCTGCTCGGCCCGACGACGGTTATCGAGGCCTTTCACGACGCGACCGCCGGCCTTATTCCAGAGGCGCAGCGAATTGCATGCGCCGACCAGGTCGCCGGCGTTTGCCTTCCTCGCCATCGACGAGCGGCAGAATCCTGCGATGCCGATATTGTAGGAGACCGACACGAACGCCCGATACGCACCGTCCGGGATGGCATCGGGAGCGGTCAGGCAGGCCCGGATGCCCTGCTCGAACTCGACGAGGCGCGGGGCGAACTGGGCGTCGCACTCGGCATCGGTAAACGTCATACCCGGCTTGATGTTGCGGGTTTCGCCGTAACAGGCCGTCCAGATTCCCACGACATCGCGGTAGGCTTCGTTTCGCTTGCCTTCCCAGCCGCCGACGAAAGCGATGGTCGCGGCGAGGAGGGCGGTACCGGCGCCGCCTACGACAAGGCGGGACTTGGTCTTCGAACGCGGCGCAGCGGTCGGACGCGGGACGGACACAGGCGTGCTCCGAGAAGAAAAGAGGCGGCGAAAGAGATCTGCGAGAGTGGCCACGGTCAGGCCTCCAGATCGCGCTGGGCGACCAGACGGGCGATGCCGGCGGCAATCGTGGTGCCGAACGACAGGATGGCGAAGATTCCCGGTTTGACCGGCAGGACGCCGTCGAGATACGGGAGTGCGACCTCGGCTCCGGATAGGACGACCGAGACGCCGATCAGGCGGACCGACCAGGCGCGTTTCAGGATGGATCTCCAGTCGCGGTCGAGTGCGAAATTCATGCGGCTTTCCTCCGGATTCGGGGCGCGGAGGGGGCGCGCATCTTGGCTTCGAGAACCGCAGCCTTGTTCGCTTCGCGGGCGATCTGCCGGGCTTTGACGGCCTTCTGCTGCTTCCGCTTCTTCGTTTCCTTCTCATCGGCCCGGAGCGCATCGAACCCGTAGGCATGGGCATCCTTGGCGATGAGGTAGGCCTCGGCGGCATCGGCATCCGGAACCGCAACGCCGTCGACGGCGCAGATCCGGCGAGCCTCGTCCTTCAGGAAATCCTTGTCGTTCAGATATCCGGCGCCATGAATGCGGCCGCGCCAGTCGCCCAGCCGAGAGATCACGGACGGAACGTGGGCGTCGTACGCGGCTTCGTGAGCCGCGGCCTGCAGGCGGGCGAGGAGGACGGCCGAGGCAAACCGCCCGGTGTCTTTCTCTATGACGACGAAATCGATCTCGAAGCGCTGGAGGATCTCTCCGATCCAGCGGCGGAGGCGCTTCGACTGGATGACGTGCTGGTCGTTGATCGGCACAGCCGCGATCGTCTTTGTCGCGGTCTTCCTGATGCCGTCGTCGAGACGCCACGACCCGACCGCCCGGACGCCGCTGTCATCGAGGACCGCGTAGCCGCTGTTGGTTGCGAGATCGAGGGCGAGGACGGTCGTCATGCCGCCAGCCTCGTCAGCGCGACGGACCCCGGCTTCGGAGCGACGATGTCGTAGCGCAGCTTAATGCCCAGCGCTTCCGCGAGCTTCAGAGCGGCTTCGTGACCCAGCGCCCGGGTGTCGCCACGTATATAAAGAGAGACCCTCTCGCGGTGAGAGTTCGATTGCCAGCCGGCGATCAGGCAGGCCTCACGCATCGTGATGCTCCGCCGGGAGATCTCCCGCCGGATAGCGATAGCCAGACTCTCGTGCAGACCCTCAAGCAAGCGCGGTCGAATACGCAACTGGAACCCCTCGGTACAACTCATACGCAACACGACGCCGGACCCCCATCCGGCGAATACGAATCAAATTGTCGGCGAGGAGTTAGCAACGCGCAATGCAAGCGGCGCATGAAAAGTGGAAAATTTCAGGAACGTTCCGGAAACCGATGTGAACACCCGGAAAGTCCGACCACGATCCGCACGGCTCCTGAAACATCGTCGGCACCAATAATGTGCAAAGTGCAAATTGTGACTTTCGCTGGTGAACGTCGAATCTGATTGCGGCTTACAAATCGTATGATACGATGCAGGACTGAGACCGATCGACACTCCCCTCAACGATCGATCGGCTCAACCACTGATAGACGACATCGCAGGCAGGAACGCGTGACAGATCCAGAAATTTTGGCCGTTCTCCGGAGTTTTCCGGGATGGAAAGTCGTCGACCCGGCGAAAGTCCCGGACTCTGACGAGGAGCCCGGTCACTACGTCGTCGCGGAATCGACGTCGTCATCGGAGGTGATTTTCGGCACCCTCGGGCCCATGTGCCACGAAAACGGGTGGTGTGTTTTCCCGCAGCAGCGGACGGGCCGTCGGCTGCCGTCGATCTATCGGCGGAAAGCCATCGCGTGGGGCCAGTATCAGGAAGAGCGCCCCACGGCTGCGCTCGTCGGCCGCTGGGCGAGGCCGTGTTTCAATGAGAATGTCGCGCTGATCCTAGGCGCGGTGTCCGGCAACACCTTCTGCTTGGATATCGACATTCTCGACTGGCGTCTGGCGTCTGCTGTCGAGAAGATCGCGTTCGAAATTCTCGGGTTTTCGGGTTTCAAACGCGTCGGCAGGGCGCCGAAAAGGGCGCTCCTGTATCGTGTCGCGACTGCAGAAGAATTGCCTGCGAACATCTCCCGATTCTTCGTCGCTGACGACGGCGAGAGCGCGTCACCGCACGGTTTTGAGATCTTGTCTCATAAGAAGACGATCACGATCTACGGTCGTCATCATGAGACCTACTCTCGGTTTTCGTGGGACGGAGACGACCAGCCGGCGATCCTCACGCCCGCTGATGTGCCGCTGGTCACCCCCGCGCAGATCGAGGCCTTCATGGCGAAGGTCCAGGAGTTCCGGCCCTTTCACCGGAACTCTTCGAATACCGTCATCGACCTCGACGCGCTCGGCTTCGTGAAGACGGACGGCGTCAATCTCCCGAAGCTCTCAGCGAACGCCGGCGGCGGAAGCTGGGTCGAAGAAGAGGGCCTCGTCACCGACGGACGCGAGAAATTCCTTTTCGCGTTGGCTCGGCTTTCTGCTCGCTCCAACCCTGGCAACTGCCGGGACGAGGAGGGCAGGAAAGCTCTCATCCGTGCCGTCCTCGAAGAGTTTCAGAGCCGCGCTCGCATCGATGGCCGGTGGGGCAACCCGAACGAGCTGTTGCGAGAAGTCACTGATAAAGTGACCCGGGCGGCCGAGGCGATCGTCGACGGCCGGATCACGCCTATCGCTCCGCGGTCGAGGAAGGTCCGGAAGGCTGTCGAGAGGAAGGTGGCCGCCGGATCGCCGATCACCGATGGCTGCCGCGGCTCGCTCGCATGGTTGCCGCCCGCCGAGGCAAGGGGGCCGATTAAAGATGTCCCCTTTTCCGACCTGCGCTGCGACGACGCCGAATATGCGAGCCGGCAGATTCCCGAGACCGCGGCCGAGACAGTGAGGCAGATCACGACAGC
This sequence comes from Aurantimonas coralicida DSM 14790, assembly GCF_000421645.1. Lineage (GTDB taxonomy): Bacteria > Pseudomonadota > Alphaproteobacteria > Rhizobiales > Rhizobiaceae > Aurantimonas > Aurantimonas coralicida. The sequence goes on from NZ_ATXK01000006.1 coordinate 40,321, forward strand.
GACGAACGAGCGGATCGACGCGTTCTTCGCTGCCGTTCACGACGATCCGGAGGCAAAGCACCCGACCACGCATGCGATCATCGCTCCCACCGGCGCCGGCAAAACTCACATGCTCATCGAAGGCGTCGATCGGTTCCGGCATGACCTGTCTGTCGAGGACGTTATCGAATCGATCCGTCAGGAGAAGCTCGACGGCGCGACCGAGCCGGCGCAGATGCTGATGCTCGCGCCGGCGTACCGAAACATCGAGGAGACTGGCCAGAAGGCTCGGGATGTCAGACTTGCGGTCGTCCAGTGGATTGGAAAGGCCCGGTCGGCAACGTTGACCGGATCGGATCGCTGCGTCCAAGGTGATAAAGTAAGGGCAATGCAAGAAGCCGGGCGGAACACTGACGTCATCTGCGAAAAGCCCCATCCTGACTATCCCGACGACCCATCGAAGACCATTCGCTGCACTGCTTGGGACGAGGCTACGAAGACGTGGAAATGTCGATTCAAGAGGCAGGCTGAGGAAGCGAAAACCGCCGATCTCATTCTTGCAGCTCATGCATACATGACATGCAGCGCCCCGAAGGCGATGACGCATTGCCGTGGTGTGATCATCGACGAGAGCTTCCACGGTCAGTTGATCAAGAGCGTTCGCTTCTCGGACGAGATCCTCCTATACCCCAGGAATCCGGTCGCTTACCGGACGAAAAAAGAGAAGGCCGAGGACGGGAAGGGGGCGGAAATCCCAGAAGAGGCCTTCACGCTCGCTCGCGAGGAACTCGGCGCCCGCGCTTACTATGCGCTCCGGAGCGGAGTCGATCCCGTCCGCTGGTTTTTCGAGAACGACCAGCCGGGACGAAACGGCGGCTACTCGATTGCGCAGAAGCGAGAAATGCTCGACCTCACGATCGCGCTCTTGTCGCGTGTCCGCGACGCCGACGATATCGACCCAACGACCTCTCTAGCGACGATCGAGCGGCTGTGCTCCGGCCCCGAAAGGACCGCAGTGCATGAAGAGGAAAAGTTCTGGCGGCTGATCAAAGATCGCGTTGAAATCGATTCGATCTCCCTGCTCGACGCCTTCGGGAATCGCAAAGACCCGCTGCTCCCGGCCGTCCTGCCGACCGCAAAAACCGATCGCCGGATCCTCTGGCAGAAGGGGCCGACGACGGATGCCGCCGGCGAGATCAGGCTGTCGTGGATCGCTGAACACAATTTTCAGGATCACCACATCCTCGCCCTCGATGCCTCGGCAGACAAGTCGCTGTTGGCCCGCGTCCTCGACCGCAAGGAGAGCGAAATCGTCTGCGAGCCTATGGACGCCATGCTCCGGGTCCGGACGGTTCACGTCACCGGAAAGTCGCTTTCGAAGACCTCGCTGCTGCCGAAAAATTCGGACACGGAGAGCTACGCCGCATACAAGGATCGCCTGACCGTCGAGCTGCGGACGCTGATCTCGCATACGGCGGCGATGTATCCGCAAGGCGGCATCGCGGTCTGCGCGCCCCAGGCTCTGAAGAATCATTTGCTCGACGGCTGGTCTGCTCCAAAGCGCGTGATCTGGATGCACTACGGAAACAACCGGGGTTTCAACGTCGCTGAGAAATGCGGCGCGGCCCTCGCGATCGGCTGTCTGAATCCATCGATCCAGCAGCTCGACGACATCGTCGCGGCCTTGGCGCACGGCGAGGAAAATCCCGAACCTTTGCGGGATCCGCTGGGCGAAAATCGGGGGTTCGATCTCGATCGTATCTACAAGACCGACGTCATCAGGCTGCGGAACGGCCATGACATGGAAGTCACCCAGGTCGCGACGGAAGGGCGCTACAGCGAGATGGCGCTCCGCCAGATCCGGCAGGAGGAACATCTGCAATTTCTCGGCCGCCTGCGCCCGATCCGGCGCGATGAGATCACAGTTTTCATCAATGTTGGATCATACATTCCGCCCTCGCTGATCGTCGATGAGGTCATCGAGTTCGAAGACCTCATGAGCTGGATCGGGTCGGCGGTCGAGGTGGCCAGGGAACACCAGGGCCCGATCGGCGCCGGCGATACCACAGAGGAAGCGAAGGCGGCGCAGAAGTTCTCGAAGATCCTCGAGATGGGCGAGACCCGGAGGAATTTCTTCGAAGTCGCCGTCGGCGGCGAGGTCCTCTACGTCCCGGCGCACACCCCGTCAGTGATCGATCGCCTCGTCGAAGACGGCTACCAGATCACTCACCGACCGACGCTCGGCAAGATGGAAGAGTTTCCCGCGCCTCTGTGTACGTATGCTGATGAAGTCCGCTTCCGCGATCGTGCCTTGTCGGCGGCCATGGCGGAGGGCTGGTCGGCAATGCCCGGATCGAGAATGTGGACCCGCGAATTGCCTGCTGATTTCGATCCTTCGGCGACGAACGATCGTCCGGTGACCACGTTGGATGTCGCGGTTCTCGCGCAGCATTATCACGTGCGGCTGCGTCGGGCGGACCGGGAAGCCGAGGCGGCTGCGGCTCCGAAAACCGCAATGGAGATCTTCGAGGCCGAAGTTTTCTGATCGTCACCGCGGCGGCGGATTGGTTCGACCGAACATGACAGGGATGGAAGCTCGGGATGCTTCACGGACGAGCTGCTGCTCGACATGATCTGTCATCGCTTGCCCGGATTCGCCAATCCGCCGCATGACACGATCTCCGGCATCGCCCAAAATCAGGGCGGTGCCGCTCTGTTTTGCTCGCTCGATCTCGATGTAAACCGACTCCTGCAGCCCGTCTTGCATTTCCCATCTCCTCGCTGGTGTGGGAACATGCAGGCAGCTTAACGCATCGCCATCTGATTACTAGCTGGATTCGTCCTGCGACGTCGCTGTCGGGTTCAGAACGACGGTGTCCATGCTGCTACCGAAATCCTCGGCGGCGAACGCTTCTTTCCCGATAGCCTGGGTGCCGATCGCGGACTTCACGCTGCGCAGCTGGTACATGCCTCCGGCCCCGTCCGAATAGTACGTCGGCGTCCCGGAGAACTTCACTTTTGTGATCGTTGCCGGGCTGCCGTTCGACTGCTCTCCCGCAATGGGGACGACCGTACTCGTCGGCACTGAGCTGTAGGATTTTGGCGCGGGTTTTCGTTCTTTACGCGCCCGCTCTGTTGCGATCCTGTCAACCAGATTGAGCAGTTCACGATCTTCGAGCGACCGCATTCTCATGTCGATTTTAGGCATCGAGATCGGCTCCTTTGGGGGCGACCCGCAGCTGCGCGACGACATCGATCTCGCGGTACAGCGTCTGTCGCGGAGAGAGACTGGTGAGCTTCACCCCGGAAATGTACGTCGGCAGCACGACCGAGACGTCGGTGGGATTCTCGAGTCCACCAGCAGCAACCAGCTGATCGTTCGCGGAATTCACGACTGTGCCGCCATTCCTGACGACACCGGCGCCGCTCCGGATGTCAGCGACGCTCACCGGAACGGAAGGGGCATCGACGGTGGGGGCCCACGCCAGGACCTCGTCGATGCCGCTGTCGTAGACGCCAAAGGGGCTATCTATGCCGGTACCGAACGGGATGCCGATCGTGCATTTGACGTGCGGTTGCTGGCCATCGTCGCCGCCCCAAACCCGCTCGACGGCGATGACCTTGCCGCGCATCAGCCTGCTGTCAGGCGCGTAGATCGTCGCGTCATCCCGCGTCGTCACTGCGACCCCATCGATCCAAGTTGTGGCTACGGTGACGTTGAGGATCCTAAGCATGCGCCTGGCCAACTTTCGTGCCCGGCATTTGACGTGATCGACGGCGTCCGACAGGTCTCCGTTGGTCTCGAAGAAACTGGTGGTCGTGCCTCGATCCAGAAGCCCCTCCGGTGTTTGGCTCTCCCAATACGTGATCGGCGGATTTGTGCCGGGCATCGGCTGCAGGAAATCCTCCGCATAGTGATCGCCCCGAGACCGATAATATTTGCCGTTGTAGAACACGACATCGTTCTCGAGATAATCGACCCCGATCTCATAGTCGGGGACGTCCTGATCTCGGAAGATGTCGTTGATCGACAGTTCGATGGTTTCGGCTACATCGGAAGTTGCCAGGGCCTGCTGCAAGGGCACGTCCATCGCGAGGTAGAGCGCTTCCTGACGAGCTTGCGAATAATCGTAGTTCACCAAAATTTTCGAGTAATTGAACGAATATTTCGCGAACACTGCCGACACAGAATGCGTCGAGGTAGCGCTTCCACTGGTCTCTGGCCGCACCTGGACCGTCCCGCCGTTGAGGTTGCTGACCGGCACAGTGTTGGCGATGGCGTCGAACGTGGCTTCGTATTCCGGACCCGTTAGGAGAATGGGTTGCGATTCCGTCCTCGTCGTCGAGTAAACCGGCGCGGAGTCAGCGAGAGACCAGCCCGGCGCTCCCTCGAAACCCAGCGTCGATGGCAGGCGTTCGCCGATGGTGGCGTCGAGGGTTTCAACCCGACCAAAACTGGCCGTCGCTAGCTGTCCGGCGATATTGCACTGCCCGGCGTCCTCCTGGACCCAGTCGGCCGTCACTCGGAATCTGATCGTCTTCGGCGGGTAGCCCCAGGTTCCCAGCGACGAAACCGGGCGCGCCCCTTCATCGGCGAATGCCAGGTCTTGCAGAGAATGGTGGACCTCGCCCTGGAGTTCGTCGCTGACCGAGACCTCATGGGTAACCGGATCGACATAGAAAGCCACCGACCGCCCGAGCAGATACGTCTCCGCGTCCTCTTCGTCGAAATCCGAAAATCGATTGTCGGTGTCCGGCTTCTGCGCCAGGTGCTGCCGGGCATATGCCAGCTTCCGATCCTCGATATCGCGAGGCGCGCATATCACCCGAATTCGCTGCGTTAGGTCGTAGACACCCGCAAAATCCGGCGCGATGTAGCCGCGGGCGATCAGCTCGGCATCGGCGGGATCGCCGGTCCGCGACCACGACAGCAAAATATTCTTGTTCGCCAGTGCCGCCAGGATCCGCAGGCCAGACTGCTGCATCTCGATCTCAACTTCGGAGATCTGGGCCTCTGTCTGACGCATCGTGAATGCAAAACCATCGGACGCCGGATCGCAGTGGATCAGCGGGTCGAAGACTGCATCGAGATCGGCAACGAGAGCGAGAAAAGCCTTCATGGCGCCATCTCCTCACGCAGCACCATCTCCCAGGACTGCGATCTGCCAGTCGCCGATCCGGACATGCGGATGTCGCCAACCAAGCAATGTAGGATGGGACGGTAGAGGATCGTCGTGTAGCCGGAACGTGGAACATAAATGTTCGCTTCTCGGCCCACGATGCCGACGTCGCCCTGGAGCCGTTCGTTGTCGGCATCGCGAGCGGACACGCTGCCGGGAACCGGGTCGCGCTTCAATGTCGTCGTCGTCGTCATCGGCGGAATGGTCGCGGACCACCACGTCGAGGCGTAGAGGGTCACCTGTGACCCGCGTTCCAGGTTATCGAACGAGGGCGTCCAGACCGCATCGCCGTCGTTGCTGAGTACGACTTCGAATTTCCGCCCAAACGAAGGCTGCAACGCGATGGTCCGCCCGTTCCACGTCTCGCGAAACTGGGTCTCACCGACCGGCGTCAGCTCTTCCTGAATCCCGATGATCGAGCGCCGTGGGATCCGGACATCCGGGAAAATCAGGGATATCTCAGCCATTGATCAGTTCCCCAGCGAGAGAGAGCGGGACCGCCGGAGAGCGGCCGCCTGGGATTCGGTCTGGAAAGCCTCGATCACCGTGTCTCCCGCTTTGATCTCGATTTTTTGTGTCGGAAGCTGACCCAGCATTTTCGCTCGAATCGTCGCGGGATCATCTTCTGCCGTGTAGACGACCTGCCGATTCACGGAGCCGTAGACCGAGCCATAGGAACCGGGGTTCACGGACTTCAAAGCGGCGCGCCGGGCGTCGTTTTCCGCGACCGACAGGCCATTCTTCGCGCCGTATTTTTCGTAGTCCCGGTCCATTTTGAGCCGAGCGAGATCCATCCGCTTCTCGCGAAGAGCGTCGAATCTCTCGGACAGCGTGGATACGGCGGCGGTGACGAGGCCGACCGCGGTGAGGAGGACGCCGAAGGGCCCTGAGGCGAGGGCGAGAATGCGGCCGCCGATCGTCGAGATCGCAGCGAGCATCCCGCCGCCGGCTGCGGCTCCGGCAGTCGCACCCCCGGCAGCGCCGGCCGCAGCCCCACCGGCCGAGGCGCCAAACAGCGTTGCCATGGCGCCGATCGCAGTGCGGATCGCTCCGAAGAGTTTGCCAGCGATCAGGCCAGCGAGGATGACCGTGGCCGTATTCCACCCACCGATCTTCTCCAGGACCGTGTCGATCGCGGAGATGATTGGCTGGATGGCGCGATGGATATTCTTGATCGCTGTCCAGAGCTGCCCGAAGATTTCGCGGACGTCCTGGAGCCAACGGAATCCCTCGGGGGCATCTTTCTGCAGGACGAAGATGTCGTGAAATGCCTGGGACAGCCGCTCGACGTATTCGAGGACCGACGAGAGGATGTAGAGCAGCTTGCCGAGCATCGTCGAGATGCCGGCCAGCCCCGATCCGTTGCCGGCCGAGGCCATTTCCGACCACGCCAACTTCCAGTAGCCCGCCAGGCCGTCGATGAACTCGCGGACTTCGGCGAAGAAGCTGGCAACGATTCCCCGCAGCTTGTCGGAGACGACGATCGCCGTGAGGACAATGCTCGCACCGAACAGCACCAGGCGTTTGGCGAGATCGGTTTCGATAATTCCAAACTGACCGGCGAGGATCTTCTGGATGTCACCGAAGAACGAGCCAACCCAGGCGATCGCGTTCGTGAAAGCCGTCCGCAGATTGTCGATCGAGAAGATCGCCGAGAGATCGACGCCCCGGTCGCGGAGATAGTCGTCGATCGCCAGGCCGAATGCGGCGACGACACTGAGGAGACCCTTGAATACGGTCCACAGGCCTTTGCCGGCCTCGGCGAGGGCGAGCAAGGCCTTCTCGCCACGACCGTCCGCCGCCCATTTATCGACGGCGCGCAGGCTGTTCGTGATGGACTTCAGAACATTGGCATATGTCGCTTCCGCGTTCCTGCCGCCCGAGAACGTGCGGTAGACGAGGGCGGCGAGCTTGCCGAATGTCTCGAAGGCTTTTGCGGCGAGTGCGAACGTCTTCTGGATCGCGCTATTAACCCGGGCCCAACCCTTGTTCGCGTCCATGAACCGGACGAACGTCATCAGCGACCGCATCGCCGACGAGAGGGGCCGGACGAAATAGTCGCGGATAACCGTCGCCGACGACCGGACCAGTCGGCCCTCGGCAAACCGGGCAAGGGTCGTCATCATCGGCTCGAGAGCGACCAGCAACTGGCGTTTGAAAACACCCCAGGCGTTGCCGAGCGACAAGATCGCCGCCTGATATCTCTTGATCTGCGCGATGTCCTGATCCGACACCAGCCCACGCCCGAAAGCGCCGGAGATCTTGCCACCGGACGCCGCGACTTGGTCAGCGATCTCGGCGACTTTCAGAGCATCGTCTTCACCGAAAACCTGAGTGAGGATCTGGCCGCGCTCTTCCTTCGAGAGTTTGTTGACGCGATTCAGGAAGTCCAGGAAGACGGTATTCGTTTTCCGGAAGGATTTCGCAGAGGTCTCGGCGCCTTTCTCGATCGACGGCCAGAGCGATTTGATCGAGGGGACGAGTCCCGAAATACCCTTGTTGACCGCTTTGTTCGCACCGGTGACGGACACGCCCAGGCGGTCGAACGTCGTCGCGGTGTCATTGCCGCCCTGGCCAGCTTCGCGGATCGCAGCTGTGAATCCCGAGAAAACCTGACCAAGATCCGTGCCCTGCAGGCCTACGGATGCGCCGAAGCGTTCCCAGAGTTCGACCTCCTGGGGCGTCATGCCGGTCAGGGAACTGACGTTCCTCGTCTGGCGGTACCGCTCGATCGTGTCGTTGCCGGCTTTGACGGCAAAGGCGGCCGCGCCTCCGACCTTCACGGCAGCCGCGGCGGTCAATCCGGCCGTCAGTTTCGCGCTGAGAGCGGTCGCCTTCGTCAGGCCCTTGGCCGTCAAATTGAGACCGGAGATCAGGCGGCGGGTCGCGGAGTAGCCCGCGTTGCCCATGTTCCGCAGGCCATTGCCGGCCTTGACCGCGGCGCCCACGACGAAGCCCAGAGCCGTTCCGACGGCCAGCGCCCGCAACTCGAGGCGACGTGCCTCGGCAGCCGCAGCCTTCTCCTCTTTGGCTAGGCGCTTCGCTTCGTCGCCGGCGTCGGCCAGTTCGCGTTCGGCCTTCTTGGCGTGTTTGGCGACTTCCGCCAGCTGCTCGGCGTCGAATACCGTACCCGTCGAGGCATCGACATACTCGGCGAGGGACCGGCCCTCAGCGGCGGCTTCCTTGATCGCCAGGGCAGCGCGCCCGACAGCAGCCTCGTCGAAGGCCTGAATGTTCAGCTTGCCGGCACGACGCTCGAGAGCCCGCAGCTGATCGCGGACGAGGCGGACGGATTTCTCCTCGTCGACATAGACGTCGAGTTCGACGCCCTTGCCCAACGCCTGCTTGTATGCGGCGACGGCCCGCTTCGCGACGGCGGGATCAATGCCTGAGACGTCGACGGACTGGGCGGCCCGGCGGGCCCCGGCATTCCGATCGGAGGCGTCGAGACCGGCAATCGCGGCAGCAGCGGATTTCTCCGCGTCCACGAGAGTCTTGGCCCGGGCCCTGGCTTCGGTCTTCAGGCGGTCCTTTGCGACCTTGTTCTCGCCGACCAGGGCGTCCGCGAAACCGGTCTCGATCGACGCAGTCTCCCGGCCGGCGATTTTGGCTTCCGCAGCCATCCTCGCCGCCAGGTCCTTGCCGAAACCGGAGACATTCGGGTCGATCTTGACGTCGCCGATGCCCTCGACGGCACGTTCGGCGAGCTTTGCCGACTGCGCAACTTCGCGGAGGGAATCGGAAGCGATCTCGGCGCCGGCGGCAACGGACGCGGCGGACTTCCCGTCGAGCTTGTCGACAGCCTTGCCGACATCGCCGGCACCCCTGGCCATGGACGACATGGCGCGTCGGGCTCCGGCAAGGCCATCGACGCGGATTGCCGTTACGATCTGGCCGATTCTTTTGGTAACGCTCATCGGCCGATGTCCCTGATGAAATCCTTGAAGTGCTTGGTATCGGCCTGGGCGACGCGACTGGAGACCGCCATGTCGCCCATTGCATCGCGACGGGTCTCGTCGATGACGGCCTCGGCGAACCGGAGCCGGGTCCACGACATCGAGAAGGCGTCCGGGTATCCGGACGCCCGCAGGCGTTCGGCCGTCTTGATCACGTCGAGAGCGATATCCTCGGGATCGTCATCGACGCCGATCGGGCTGCTCGACGGCGACCGGCGGACCTTGAACAGCTTGTGGACCGGCATCGGCATGGTGACGACGAAGGCATCCAGCGCCAGGCCGACGAAGGTGTCGCCCTTGGTCGCCAAGAGCCGGCCCCGCGTCTTCTCGTCGAGATGCATCGCGCTGTGCTCGAGGAGCCTGGCAAACAGCGGACGGAGTTGATCGGGATCGTCGATCGCGGCCAGGAACTCCTCGTCGTCGACCAGTGCGACCGGATTCTCGAAGAAGGCCGCCATGCCCTCGTCGGCCAGGATCAGCTCCGCCATCAATACCGCCGGCGCCGGACGCAGGGAGACGCCGCGCACCACCCGGGATGCGACGGCGTAGTCTGGCTGGAGCGCAGCAATGATCGCGGCCCTGTCGGTCACGGGAGGTCCTAACGGGAGGAGGAGAGGGCGGGCCGGAGCCCGCCCGGTAGTCTTAGGCGGCGCGAGGCAGGTCGATCGCACGACCCAGTTCGTAGCCGGCGCCGCGGGTCGGGTCGGCGAAGACCCGGCCGGTGAAGTTCACCTCGGCGAACTCCTCGCCGTCGCCGCCGAGAACGATCTCGCCGTCCGGGCGCAGCTGGACGTCCCAGAATTCGATCGCCGACTGCGGGCCCCACTTGTTCTTCTGACGGAACAGGATGCGGGCGCGGATCGTGGTGTTCGACATGAACCCGTAGGCCTTGCGACCCTCGATTTCCGGCGCGGTGAACTCGACGGTCACCTCGGCGCGACCACTCTCGTCGGCCAGGACCGTGTCCGGGTGCTTCAGAACGCCGACCATTCCAGTCGCGCTGTCGATTTCGTAGTGCGTCCCGAAGACGTATTCCTCTGCGTTCGGGCCGAGTACGGTGGTAACGGTGACGTCCATCGCGCCGAGCGAGAACAGCTTGTTCGGCGCCATCATCTTCGTGATGGTGCCGGCGGCGACGGCTGCCTGCGTGAAGGTCTTCTGCTCGGACAGCATCGAGATCCGGCGCAGGACGTTGGTCGCCATACGCGCCGAGAACCCGATCGTGATGTCGGCGGTCGTGATATCGACCAGCGCGAGCGTCTTCTCCGGATACTCGTTGCTGTTGACGTCGTTCTCTTCGATGTTCGGCGTCACCGTGAACGACGAATAGTCGCCGCCCTTGTCGAAGCCGTCCGCTTCCTCGCCGATGATCTCCAGGGCGAACTGGCCCTTCGGCTTCATGCGGAGGTCGTTGGTGAGCGGCCGGAACGTCGCGGCCTTGTTGTACACTTCAGGCATCGTAGTAACCCCTCGTTAGCCGGCGACGAACTCGCCGGATACTCCATGTTGCGTGTAATATTCAGCGGCAAATCCGATGACTGTCGCTGAAATTCCCCCGTCATCGTCGTCGCTCTGTGCGACATGCGAGATCGTCGTTACGTTGACGCTCTCGACGAATGCTTCGTCCTCGATCCCCAGGACTGCGTCCTCGACGGCGGCCAGCAGATCCGACAGCGCGTCCAGAGGATCCTCGCCGTCATATTCGCGGACCCCGAGAGCGACGGAGAACTCCTGCTCCCTGCGCGCCAGGCGATACCCGGCATGCTGCGAGATCGGGAAAACCCGCGTCGCACCGGAGAAAACCGTGGCTGTCGGGTACGATTTCTCGTCCCACTCGATCAGCGTCCCTGCATCGTCGAGGTAGCCGCTACCTTCCGCGAATACCCGTCCCTCGAACGCTGGGAGAGATAACCGTAGTCGGGAACAGATTGCTTCGATGAGCTGGTCGCGGACGTGCCTCATCGGGTCGCGACCTTCTTCAGATCGATCAGGAAGTTCGCTCCCCGGCGGTAGATGTTGTCGACGCGATAGGTCTCGCCATCGACCGTGATCCGGGCGTTCTTCGCCGGTTCGGATAGGAGCGCGGCGATCGGCGTTCGGAGAACCGTCGACCCGACCTTGCCCTCGCCAGCGATGATGTCGCGCTCCTCGTCGAGCGTCGTCCAGGTGCCACGCGTCAGCACATCGCCGCCGGGAAGGGAGACCATGACGTCGACGCCGAGGATCGACGCGGACACGGTTCTGGCGAGGAGGTCGCGGATCATGTGGGCGGGACCTCCGGCGTGAACGGGCGGACCCATTCGATCTCGCTCGGCAGCTCGTCGCCTGGCGCGAGATCGCCATCGATCTGGGCGCAGGCGAACTCCTCGCCGGGATAGTATCCGCCGATGCCGGGCCACTGTAGATCGAGATGCGTGGCGTGGACGCGATCGCGGGCGGTGGCGTGGACGATAATGATCATGACCGTCAGCCCTGCGTAATCGAGGAATTGTTGTTGCCAGTGACGCCGATCGCCGGCGAGATCGAACCGTAAGCAACAGACGGGCCCAAGTGGCCGTTCGACCTGTCGTTCGCAACAATCGACGTCGAAAACTGCCCGACAATTTTCAGATCATCGCCACGGATGAGAAAAGATCCCCGGTTGCCGGCGTAGATTCCAACGTTGTTGGAGCCGCCGATGAACGAATGCCGGGTATCGGAATCGACGACAAACCGGCCGCCTGATCCGATTGACACGCTGTCGCCGTTGCAGCCCCCGATGACGCACCGCTTCAACGCCATCAAGGCGTCGTTGTAGATGACGGGGGAACCGGTGCCGACGACGAGCTGGCCGCGGAATTCGGCGCCGGGACCGGACAGCCAGAAAGAATAGCCGAAGTCGCCGATCGCAAGGTCGCCGGAGTTCGCCATCTTGGACCGCACAAGGTTGATCGCAGTCCAAGTCGTCGTGCGGGTGGACCGGACGATCCCGAGATTCTCGAACGCCGGAAGAACCGCGTCGGCTGCGGTCGCGAACTCGATGTCGACGCACCAGAACACCGACGTGAATTTCGTCAGCTTTAGATTTGCCGTCGCACCGCTCAGTGCCGGATATGCAGTCACGAAGAGAGTGACCGAATTCGCGGTCTTACCGGTGACCCGGAAGTAGCCCTGGACGCAATTGCGGTTGACCTCATTGCCGTAGCTACTGGTCACCTCGACGAGAATGAAGTCATCGATATCGCACAGTGCTGCGAAAGCGCTCGACACCGGAATGGTGACCCCCCATGCCTTTGCGGCACCTGACACAGTGTACGTTGCCGCTCCAGTCCAGACGTCAGGTGCCGACCGACCCCGGACGCGGACATGACCCAGCCGGGCGTTGTCGAGATTGATCGTCGCCGTCCGCTCATGACGGCCGTCAGCGAGGCTGATCTCGACGAAGGCACCTGGCAGCGCAAAGCGGCTGCCAGCCATCGCCAAGGCAGCTTCCAGTGTCTGAAAGTCCTCGGGCACCCGGAGGATCTCGCCGCCCTGCCAGATCGCAGGAATTCGGCTGGTGATGCCACCAGTCGCCAGGCCAAGTGCTTTGGTCACCGGATTCGGCGTGAATGCCAACGCTCCACCTGAGGACGTGAACTCAACGGGGAAGCCCGCGCCAGTCCAAGCGAACCCGATCGGCGCTTTCACTTTAAGAAAAAGAGCTTGGATGAAGCTCCCGATCGAGTCGTCTGGAGTGACCGGAATGGTCACCGTAGTCGCGCTGGCGGCGACGGTAAAATCTGCGGATTCGGTCAGCCCAAGGTCACGGAAAGTCCCGGAACTCAAAGGGGCGGTAACCCGATAAGTCGCGGTCTCTCCCGCACGAAGCGGCGCAGCGACATACGGTCCGTCATCGCGGAAAACCGCGTTCCGGATCTCGGTGTCGTCATAGGCAGGACCGGAGGAACCGCCGCCAGCGCCGGGCAGGGGACGATAGAACATCAGCGCGCCCCTGCCTTGATGATCTGGACGACTGCGTTGGCAGCGGCATCGGTTGCGTCGGTCGGATCGACTGCCAACCAGTAGCGGTCGAATGCCGTGCCATCGCGGTCGGTGCAGAACTCGAAATAACCGGGATCGAGAACGAACCCACCGTCGGCCTCGACGGCAGCGACACCCTCACGATCGACAGCGGAATCGGAGACGAGGAGGAGGACGCGCTTCGTGGCGGCCGGCACCCGGAGAACGACCAGGTCGCGGCCGGCGGGATCGATCTCCGTCCACGTCGGGCCGACGGTTACCCGGTCGAGGATCGCACCGTCGAGCGGCAGCGCCCCTTGATAGGGGTGGCCGGAATATCCGAGAGGCTGACGGATCTTGGACGACACTGGCTACGACCTCGAAATGAGAAGGGGGAGCTGGACGGGACAGGGACAGGAACGCGCCCCGCCCAGCATGCATCCCGGCGCCGAACCCCTCCGCGCCGGGAATTACTGCAAGGCCGATCAGGCCTCGGTGACGGTGACTTCCAGGATCGCCTCGGGGCGGGTGAAGTACGACAGGGCGTACATCGTGCCGCGGATCATCATGCCCTCGCCGTAGTCCAGGACCTTCTTGTCCAGGTAGAACGGCAGGATCTGGCCGAGGTACTGCTCGGAAGACGACGGACCCCAGACGGTCTTCGCCGAGCCCGGGAAGATCGGGATCAGGTAGGACTTCGCCGGGTTGAAGAAGTCGGCGCGACCGTAGCTCTCGACGTCGATGTTGCCGGAGATCGTCTTGCCGGTGCGGTTGTCGCCACGGTTCAGGAGGAAGTTGGTCGGGTTAGAGACCATCTCCTTATAGACCTTGTTCTTGCGAACCATCTGGTTGACCGTCCGGCCCTGGAGCCAGAGATAGCTCGCCGGCGTGATCGAACCGAGCTTGTCCTCGATCATCTCGCGAGCGTCGGTGAGCTGGTCGTCCAGGTCCTTGGCCGAGTTGCCGAGCTTGATCTCGACGGTCGGCTGGGTCACCCCGAGAAGCTGCAGGGTGTTGACGAGCACCTTGCCGTTCTTGTCCGTGATGATGCCGCTGAGGGCCTTCGAGCGCTGATGCTCGAGGGTGACGCCGAACTGTGCGCGCAGCTTGGCCGTCTTGCGATCGCGCTCGGACTGGACGGTGCGCAGACCGGCAGTGCCCGGCAGGCGGGCGCCCAGGATCTCATGATTGTAGATCGACGCCTGGCGCGCATAGCCCGGGATCGGGAACTTCTGCGTCTCCGCCTTGTCGTCGTCCATGATGTCGCCAGGCGCGCCGCGGGGCGCCGACGGCACGATGTCGATCTCGCCGCCGTCGATGATGTCCAGCGCGAAGTCGGGGGTGCCGCACTCGACGGCCTCCCAGTTGATCGCGGTGTCCAGCGTCGACGGGACATACTGGGCGCGGTTGATGGAATTCACCATCTCGATCATCGTGAACGCGGTGCCGTTCCAGATATCCTCGAACATAATATTCAACCCCTCTGAGGACATCCGAACCCCCTCGGACGCCTGAAATTTCGTGTGTCGGTTAGCGGATGAGGATGCCGACCGCGGCCATATCGGCGCGGAGCGAAACCTCGGCAGCGGCTGTCGCGGCGGCATCCACCGCGTCGGCCTCGTCGAGGACGTCCGGGAAGAAGATGCGGGCGGCCTTCACGATCGCTGGACCGCGAACCAGGGCGGCGACCTCGGTGGTCTCGCCGGCGTAGACGGTCTCGATGTTGATGCCGATGAAGTCGCCGGCTTCGTCCGCACAGACGGTGCCGGGAATGACGTCGCCGCCGGCCGGCGCGGTGATCTCCACGGCCTCACGGCAGTAGGAGACGTCGACCTCGTAGTGGAATGCCTCGGTCGGGCGGAACGGTTCGCGAAGGCGCTGGTAAGCCATGTTCTTGGATCCTTACTTGGTGCCGCCGCCGAAGGCGGAGCGGAAGGCCGTGCCGAAGTCCGGCAGCTGCTCTGCGTGGCGAGAACCACCCATCGAGGAGCCGCCGTCGATGTCCGGCGTGTTGCTGTGCTTGCGAGCGCCCGACGCGACCATCGAACGCAACTCGGCGACCGTGGCGCCTGCCTTGTCCATGGCGTCGAAGCCGGCCTCGCAGCCATAGGAGACGGCGGCGGAGCGGAGACCGGCGATGGCCGCGGTGTCCTCGGCGGAACGTTCGCTGGTCGTCGGAGCGGTCGGGGTCGTGGTGACCTCGGTGCTTTCCTTGGAGCGCTTCTCGGCTTCGGCTGCCTCGCGGGCGGTCTTCTCAGCCTCCAGCGCGGTGCGAACGGCGTCGGTGACGAGCGAGCGGATCTGCTCTTCGGTCATGTCGGTTTCCTCGGTGTTGGTCTGGGAGCGCCGCCAATCGACGACGAGGTCCGTGGCGGACCGGATCTGGGCATTGGCGTCGGCCGGGACGGGGACGAGGCTGGCCTCAAGGATCAGCCACCGCTTCGCACGCATGGTGCGCTTGCCGGTGGCGGTATCGGTGACAAGCTCGGTCTCGAGAATGTCGTAGCCGACGGAGAAATTGCGCAGGACGCCCTCGCGGATGCCGTCGACGAGGTCCTTCACGGACTCGCGTCCGGAAAGCTGCGCCTCGCACATCACGACACCGGACTCGCGCCACATCTTGGTGACGACGCCGATGACGTGATCTGCGTCCCATGCGCGATGCGAATTCAGGAGCGGGATCGACCGGCCGGACTCGTCCATGAGGATCGCGGTCTCTGTCGGCAGGACTTCCTCGGCCTGGAACCGCTCATAGGTGTCCAGGTCGCGATACCAGCGGATGACGGGCTGGGGAGTGGCGAGAACGAACGTGATCTTGCCGTCTTCCGTCAGACTCGAAGGGGTCAGCTCGGCCGAACGCAGACCCCGGGCGGTCTCCGGCGCGAACTGCCCCTCGGCCTTCACATCTGCGATCTTCACGACCTTGTCCGACAAAAAACTTAAACCCCGGAACGCCTTAATTTCCGGGATTCTGACGCATCAGGTGGCCCCTTTTCACGGGGTGTCCGCGAACTTTTTTCAGTCGAGGACGGATGCGTCTTTCGCGGCCTGGTCGACCGTCTTGCGCTCCGACGATTCTTCGGCCGCTGCCTCCGCGGCGATCGACGCCGTCGTGTCTGACGCTTCCGCATTCCAGAGCGGCTCCGTCCACTGGAGACCATTCTCGCGAGCCCTCGCCAGATCCTTCGCCTGCTGCCGGGCTACTTCCTCGGGACGCATGCCGAAATACGCCCTGGTGACGTAGCTGTGCGGGACGACACCACGATCGGCGGCGTTCAGCATCACATTCAGTTCCTGCGTCAGCGCGGCGCTCTGGACGACCGGCCAGTTCCAGGTGACCTCATACGGTTCCCAAGGCTTCGTCCCGGCCGGCGGTGACCAGAGACCGGTCGCCTGACAGGTATCGACGAATGCGCGCCAGGCCGGATTGATCGCCTGATGCTCCAAGCCATCTCTCTCGATCTCGGCCCGGCGCTTCACGGCGGCGCCGGCCAGACGCATGGCGCGTTCCGGGGCATCGTTGTAATCGCCGGTCACTTCCCAAACAGGCGCGCCGACGCCGGCGCAGATCGCCAGGATCTGGAAGCGAAGCGCCTTCTCGAACAGGGCGGGTTCGTCCTTCGGCTGCGTGGTCTCAACCTCGAATCCCGGCGGAAGTTCGAATGCCAGGCCGGAGCCCAGGGTGACCGACCGGATCATCTCGTCGACGCGGGCGGCATCCGGGAGGGCGTCGGCATTGTCGCCAGCGGCCGCATCCACGGTGCGCTTGAAGAACACGTTGAAGATCGAGGCGATCTGCTTCCGTCGGCGCTCGGCGTCCTCCATCGTGGCGATCGCCAACGCTCTGAGGAGGGCGACAGCGAGGAGGACCTCGCCGCGGACGCCGCCGGTCATCGGATCGAAGACGTGGAAGACCTCGTCCGCAGGGATCTGCATCGGTCGCGTGTTGATGCCGATGCTGTCGGGGTCCAGGGGATTGGACGGCCACATCGCATATGCGACCGGGCGATCCAGCTGCGTCAGGACGCCGGCGCGGAACCGATAGTCCCCGAATCCCGCCGGGTCGTGGTCGACGGGGACGTACTCCGACGTCAGGGCTTGGAACTGGAGCGGTACCGTCAGGCGGGATGCGGCCGGCCGACCGATCCGGAGACGCCGGCGGATGAATGCCTCGCCGTCGACGATCCGGTTCCGATAGACGTCTTCGCGGAGCCAGGAGCCGAAACTCCGGACGCCACGGTTGTCGAAGTCTCGGGAAGCCTGCCGCCACAAGACCTCGAGATCCCGGAATTTCGAGACCGGCTCCGGCCCGACGCCGACATGGATATCGCAGAGAGTCCGGACCAAGCTTCGGACCCAAGCGTCGTTGCGATACAGGTGCCTGGCGAGCTTCTGCATGTCGCGCAGATAGCTTGCCGACTGGATCGGGCCGAGGGTCGGAGCCTTGGGAGCTGCCGGGTGGCCGACGACGTCATAGGGTCGGGGAACGGACATCGACCCACGGAATGCGGAACGGCCGGCCGGGATGCGGACACGGGGCTTCTCGGCAATGATTTCGGACATCAGTAGTGCCGATCCTTATCAACCGTGATTTGGTAGACCTTCATGCCGGGCGACGGCCGGCGGACGATCTTCTCGCCGGTCTTGGCTTCGTAGGCCCAGAACAGGTCGTCGAGGGTTCTCAAGGCCTGATTCCGCGAGAGCAGCGTTGCGGAGCCTTCGGTCGGGGACGCGATCTGGCTGGCGCCAGTCGTCAGCTGCTCTTCCATGCGCATGATCGCCGTCTTCACCTGGTCGGCTGACCAAAAGTGGAACATTCACCAGATCCCTTCGGCGCGAGCGACGGGCCCTTGGGACCGCGGCTTCTCTTTCACGCCGGCCACGGCGGCACCTGCGTCCCTCGTCTTGCCCGGATCGAGGACTTTCAGACGGAAACGCGGGCGCTCGCCGATCGCCGGCGCAGTCGTATCCGTGGGAGTCTGCGGCGTCTCCTGGCCCCTTTTCACGGGGTGTCCTGAATTTTTTTCAGGGGCCGGCCGGATCTTCGGTTCTGCGGCCTCTGCCTGGGTTTCCGCCTGGCGCGACATCGCCTCCTCGAGGGCGAGGGCATCTAGCCTGGCGATCGCCGCATCGACCTTGCGCGAGTTCTGCCGGGCATAGCATTCGGCGGCGTAGGCATAGACGAGGCAGTCCCAGACTTCGCCTGTCTCCTCTGCGGATATCCGCCGCCACATCGTGGAGCCGTTGTCGAGCTTGACCTGATGCTCGGCGAGCAGGGATTCGTAGAAGTCCCGGTCGAACTTCGCCGAGAAGCCCCATGATTCCGGTGCCGGCGTCGGGATCTTCATCGTCCGAGACAGGGTGTCCTTCGCCGACTGCGTCCCGAGAAACAGGTACGGGCGCTTCAGGCGCTGCGAGAACGACTCCTTGTTCGGGATCACCGGGCGCCTTCCGGAGAACTCCCTGGCGCCCCGGATCGCCTTCACGCCCCGGCGGCGGTTCTTCGGAAGGTTGCAGAAGTCCAGGACCTCGGAATTTCGCCAGCCGGAATCGACGAACATCGAGTGGATCTTGTGGATCTGGCCGTCGGCTCCGACCCAGTCGCGATCGAGATATTCCTCGATGAGCTGACAGGACATCGGCGACATGGGCTCGCAAGGCATGCGGACCGTCTCGCCTGAGATGGGGTCGTACATGTCGTAGTGGGAAATCACCGTGCGATCGATGACGAAGCGCCGCCGGTTGCGACCGGCCGCATAGGTGACGATCTCGACCCGGGGCGGCTTGTCCGGACGATGCAGATTGCCTTCCTGGAGATCGACACCGGTGAACAGGTATTCGGTCCACTCCGGGCAATCGATGCCCTCGGGGAACGCCTCAGCCCGGTTCTCGAGTTCGCTCGGGTCGGCGTCCCGCTGGATTGGCTCCTCCCAGGGCTTGGCGAGCCAGACGTTCGTGAAGGTCTGCTGGAGCGACAGGTCCTTCTCCGACCGGGCATGGGCGTCGGCGATATCGATCCAGCGCGACTTCGGGTCGGTCGAGTGGGCTGCCCAGACGAAGACGCCGACATGGCCGCGGTCACCGATCGTCGTCGGCTCGAAGACCCCGGTCTCCATCATCGGGACCTTCTCGGTCTCCGGGATATGGTGGCCGCAACTCGCGCATTCGTACCAGACCTTCCCGGGGATCGGGACACCACGGTCGTCGGTGAGATAGCGCATGCCCGGCCCGTAGGGCGTCGTCTCGTCCTTGGCGCGCCGGACGTCGGGAAGGAACGCCTGGCGATGGCCGCAGCATGTCGCCGTCATGACGAAATCCCGCTTGTCCGACTTCTCGAATTCCTCGGATACGGTGCACTCGCCGGCGCGGGTCGGTGTGCCGCCCAGGTAGAGGGTGAAGTCGGCGAACTCTTGTCCACGGCGCTTGATGAGGTCGACCTTCGACCCCTCCGAATTCTTTCCCGATGCCCGGTATGCCTTGTCGCCGGCCTCGTCGGCGATGATGAACCTGCCCCGGATGGCGCGGAACGAACCATTGTTCTCGGCGGAACGGTGCTTCATGCCGGCGCCGTTCATCAGCATCTTGTCGGTCCAGCGATCCTGGATGCCGGACTTCGTCGCCTTCCGGATCAGGTGGGCGATCGAGATGGAGTTCTCGAACACCGGCATCAGGCGGTCGTTGTGGAAATCCTGCGCCGCTCCCTCGGAACGTTCGTAGAAGATCGTGTCGGAGCTTTCGTGGCAGCCGTAATACAGCATACCGGCCGCGTTCAGGAACGACGAGCCGATCCGGGGTGGCTTCAGGAAGGTCACCTGCGAGACGAACGGATCCTGCCAGAACCTCGAGATTGCCGCCTGGATCGGCGTCAGGACCATCGGCCCGCCACGGGTGGACTTCTCGGCCGGGACGAAGAGGTTCTTCGCGCACCAGGCCGGGATGTCCTCGGGCTCGTTCGCGATCAACGCCTCGGAGAGTTCTGCGAGGGACCGGAAGAACGCCACCTCGCCGAGACGCGCCAGGCGGCGAGCCTCGCGGATCAGCGCCGGATCCTTGGCGGCATCCTCGATCTCGATCATGTCAGGCATCGGGATCCGCCTCGATGACGGCCGGACCGACGTCGTCGGCCAGCGCCGAGAACATGTCGTTCATGGATTTCGCGCATTCGACGAGACCGGCCCGACACGTCTTCAAGGCGTCGAGGCGCCACTGCTGGCAGCGGTCGTCGTCGAACCCGGCCATGTCGCGGAATATCCTGTCGGGAATCGACATGATGGACTGCCGGATCTTGGACAGGCCCTCGACGTAGGCGAACTCCAGTGGCTCGCGATGGATCAGGATCTTCGCGGTCTGGGCCAGCTTCATCTCGGCCGTCCGTGCCGCTGCGAGATCCTTGCGGTCCTTGATGTCGAGCTTGCCCATGGCGCCGTCCGCCGGATGTTCGCCGTCGGGCATCTCGAACTTCCGGCGCTCGTCCCGGGCGACCTGTTCCTCCCTCCATTTCCAGACCGCCCGGACATCGACGAGGATGGCCTCGCCCCTGGCGGTCGCAGCGGACTCCGTCGGGCAGCCCTTGTCGATCCACCCCCGAAGCGTTCCCCGATCGAAACCCGTGATCCTGGAGAACTCGGCGATGGAGACCACCCGGGCAGATTTCTCCGATCGCTCGGCAGCCGCCTCGACGGCATCGGCGGTCGATCGCTTCGACGACCCGACTGGGCGAAACTTCCGGGTCATGACTGGGCTCCATGGGGTGTCGATCCCGCAGGTCGGCGATCGCGAATCCGGGACAGCCCTCTCCTACGGAGAGGGGAGGTCGCCAAATGCCGGTCGAAACCTGTGGGTGCTGCGGGGTGAAAAATTTTTGTTCTATAAGTAGCGACAGGAAATAGGCGCGAACTTCCCCGCATGGTTGTATAGGTCGTGGGGTCCCCCGGCCTCTCGACGCCCCTCCAGCCCCTCGTTTGTGGGCGTTCATGGCGTCACCTTGGGTTTGTTCTTCGATCCCTTCTTCCGTCCCTTCTTGGACGGTTGCAACCTGCCGGCGGCTATTTCCTGAGCCTTCCACTCCTGCAGTCTCTTGCGTTCGCCACGGGCATTGGCGTTCTTCCTCGCAGCCCGTGCCGTCCTCTCCAGCCTCATGTCGGCCAGGATCTCTTCGAGACGTTCTCTCAGCCTGTCCTGCAGTCCATCGGTGGCGAGGGAGACCGACTTGTTCCAGGAGGGGACGAGATAATCCTTCCTGCCGTAATCGCTCTCCTCGACAGCGAATGCGAGGGGCAGGGGCCTGTGCCCCCGGTCCTTGCCGCGCCGCCAAAAGGCGAGGGGGCCGAGCGATCCGTCCTTACGACGAGGACGACCGAAGAAGGGAGCGCCGGCCGTCCGATCGCCTGTCTCTGTCGCCAGGAGCTTTCCGTCCGGCCCACGCTCTCTCTCAACATCGCCGACCTGGCCTTGCTTGGCCTTCGCCACAAGCTTGGAGAGAGCATTGCGGGGCAGGCCGCCGGCCTTCGTCTTCCTGATGCCAAAGGCCTTCAGGTGCTCGAAGACCGGAATGAAATTGTAGGAGTCAGCCACACCAGCGATGCCGGGCTCTCTCTCGTCGCGCTCGCCGAGCATGAACTGCAGATATTTCGCCTGGAGGGGGCGGACACTGACGCTGGCCTCGGCAACGCCTTTGGTCGCGCCCTTCCTTGTGTTCGCCACAACGGACGACGACTTCTTGCCCGGACGGATTTTCGTGAATCTGGAAGGGCCGCCCTCGATATTCCGCTCGAAGCGCCCTTCCATCTGGCGGACGGACGCCGTTGCGACATCGTTGACGGCGGTCTGCAAGGCGTCCGCAAAAGCATATTTCCCGAGCGCCTGGAACCGAAGTTCCAGCTCGTCCAGCCCAGAAATGTCGATTAAGGTGTCGTCCCGGATCATGCCGTCCCCGCCTGTGTAGCGGGGATCCGATCATGTGCAGTGGCCCCTTTTCACGGGGTGTCGTGAGATTATTTGTAGAGGTAGGCGACGGCATCCTCGCGGAAGACTGCGTACTCGGCCCATGCGGCTTGGCTAGCCGCCTGACGCTTGGCCTCTGCTTCGCCGGCAATGCGGTCTGCCTCGGCCCGGGCGGCGGCCTTTTCGGCCTTCTGGGCTTCGTATGCTTCCGCTGCTCGCTGCTCCTCCACCAGCTCCTCCCACAGTCCCTCGGTCTCCCCGAACTGGGCATGGAAGCGATAGAGCGACTGGTAATAAGGGGACAACGCAAAAAGATCGCCGGCGCGAGGGGTGTCCTCGGCCGGCGCAGTCAGGTTCTGATAGACGCCGCATGCGGCGCGTGTGCCAGATATAGCACGGCCGCACGCGTGAGGCGAGGGCTGTTCCGTAGGGAAAAGCGGCAGCTGTCGATCGTCAGTCATGCCGCTTTCTCCATATCGTCGTCGCTGTCCTCGCTGTCATCCTCATCGGGGTTGACCGGGTACTCGTCAGGAAGGGAGACAGTCGCCGGAATGCCGAATTCATCGCCCTCCGGCGGTGCCTGGATATCGTCGTCCCGAAGGGGATCCTGCACGTCCTCGTCGATCGCCGGGGCATCCTCGACATCCGCGACTGGGGCGGGATGGGCTTCCACCACCGGCTCCTGAGGCGTCTCGACCTTGGCCGCTGGCGGAACCTCGGTCGGGGTCGCATCGACGGCAGCAGCCAGACCGGCGGGGAGATCGCCATCGTCGTGCTTCTCACGCTGCTTGATCAGGACGTTCATCGCCCAGGCCGGTGGTTCGACAGACCCGTCAAGCCAGGCCTCGATGTCGGTCATGGTGACCACCGTGCGCTTGTCTTCGTCGATGTACGGATTGCCAGAGAGGACGATCGCCGAAGTCGGGACCGTCTCCCAGAGATTCGCGAACATGCCAGCCCTAGCCAGCCGGCTGTGGGTCTCTGCGTCGATCTCTGCCCGCTCCTCTCTCGTCGGACCGGATCCGCGCAGCCGGCGGACCTCCAACTGCCGCTTGCCGATCGGTTTGGCATTCCCCTCGATAACGGTCTTCTGTGCGAACCCGTTCGAGACCCTCGACAGCTTGTCGTGATCGCAGTCCCAGACCAAGCCGTACTGCACCATCAAGACCGTCTTGCCAGGCGTCCTGGTCGCTTTCCTGTAGACCCTCTGGACCTCTCCGACCGCCAGATACTCGCGCCGGACCTTCACCTGCCTATGGTTGTAGCCGGCCGTCTTCTCGAAGACGGGCTGCCCGTGCGACCCCCGTCCGGCGACGACGGGCAGGCACTGGCGGACGCGGATGACGTCGCCGACGCGCAGGTCATCGGTGCCGGCTTCCAGCCACTCGACGCCGTTCTCGGTGAGTCCTTCGAGGACGTCCTGGGGAATCGTCGCCGCGTCGTTCTCATCGACGAGAACGTGGTTGGGCGTAGGGTCGTATCGCTTCGGTCGCATCTGGTCTCCTGTCCGTCGTTCCTGTCCGACACGACAAAGATGAGACCTCTTAACGCATTGATCAAGCTCATCGATTTCGGGCGGTGGTCGGGACGGGACGGAACCGCGATGCGATTGCCATGACCACCTGAGACGCGAAATTTGGGGTCTCTGGTGGCAAGGTCGGGCCGTCGGCGAGTGCGGAGCCATCCGAGCGGACTAAGCGCCACACGGGGCGGTTCTGACGGTTAGGCGGGACGAAATTTATTTTCGGGGAGCGCCGACGACAGATCTCTCCGGCTATCCCCGGCCAGGGTGGGAGGATTGGGTTCGTCTGAACCGCCTCTGCCTCTCCGGACTATCTCCAGGCGACGTTCGGTGATAAACCTCGACCAGGAGTGAGAGCGAATGGGATTGGCGCGCAGCGCCCACGATGTCCCCCGTCTCAGCCTCCGCCACGGTAGAGTGGTAGGCGCACCCTGGGCTCGCCGGAGGCGAGACCAACTGTCAGAATCAAGAATCATAGATAGGTATTAGTCATCTACTACTCCGTAGTAGATAAATCCCGTACGCGCGTATGTCGCATCGCTTAAGTGATCGGATGGCAGCTTCGAGGCGTTTCGGTCGATCCCGTCAGCTATAGGTGATCGCATGGTCATCCGATCTCTTAAGTCATCTGCCACGTCACCCCGTATCCCTGCATCGGCATACCCCGTATTTGCTCCAAATCCTCCATCCACGACCATTCCCGAAGATGGTGCAGCCCCTGCGCCACAGGGGTTCTTGGAGCACGATGGAGCGTCCAAATCGGCATCCATCCGTCCAACGGCGGCGGTCCAACCATGGACGGCGAAAAACGCCACTTTAGAGGCTCTCTAAACAACGAATTTGGACGCTCCATCCGTCCATCGTCGTCGATGGAAATCCCGTTGGAGAAACCCAGTAATTGTAGGGGCTGATGGAGGGTCATGGAGCGTCCAAATGACCTCCATCGCGCCATCCATTCTCCATTTAATGGACGTCCATTTCGTTGGACGGTTGGACGCCAAAATGGACGATGGGGAACGATCGCCCCGTCCTCGGCCTTCCCTCCCGAGAAAGAGGAGGTAGGCATGCCAGAAGAACGCAGGAAATGGGATGGCGACGAGCCGGCTGCTGCCGACACGGACGACAAGGAACAGGACCAGAGGAAGAAGGACGGCAAGAGCGGTGTCCCTGATTTCGACCGGTCGGCGACGGACCCCGACGTGATCAAACACGACGGCCCCTGACCGGTCGGGTGACCCCGAGAATCAAGGAGGCCGCCCAGGGGAGACCGGGCGGCTTCTGCATCTCGTCGATGTCATCTGGCGTCATTCGGTCGACGGCGTCCTCGCCCTGACCCAGGCGATGGTCGCCGCCTGGTCCGCCGGCCGCCCGTCGAGTCCCGGGTCGCCGGAGTCGATGCGACGCCACAAATCCGCCAGGACTTGCAGATCCCGTTCGACCACCGGCCTGTGACCCGATGCTTTCTGCCTCACGGTATTGTGGTCTCTACCGAGAACCTCGCCGACTTCTGCCTGGGTCAGGCCACACAGCGATATCAATGACCGAAAGAGTATCAGTGGATCAGGCGTTGTCATCGCCACCCTCGGCCGCCGCCGGCACCCGGCTCGCGGTGTCATAGACCGCCTCGCGAGGACGAGGGACCACCACGCCACTTGCGATGGCCCGACGGACTGCTTCGCGGGCCTTGGTCAGGCGGTTCGCGACCTCGCCATGACGATCAACCCACGCTTCGAACGCCGCATCGTCAGGATAGCCGGGCGTTGGGATCTGCAATCCATCCTCGAGATAGGTGATCGAGGCGCGGAAGACACGACCGGCGGCCGGATCGTGCACCATCGCTTCCAGCGTCGGCCGGCACCGATCGTCTTTGCCAGTGACGGTCGTGAGAGTAGCTGCGGACACGAACCGGCCGTCGCCGATCGCGGCCCGTCCCCCGGTGAGATTTAAGTCGCCGCGAGTGGCTGCAAGGACATTGTGTGATGGCATCGATCATCTCCTTTCGTCGCTGATGAAAAAGGCCCCCGGCAAGGGGTTGCCGAGGGCCTGGGCTGGTTCAACGAACGCGAGGGGCGGTAGGCCTCATCGCCAGTGCTCTCCGTCGCGTCTGACGCTACACTCCAACATTTTGTGACGGGTGTCAAGTGCTATCTCGTGTCACCCCGTGCGTCGGACTAACGTAGCGGTCGGCAGGGTTGTGGTGTCACACCGTATCCATCCGGGTCGCCTCCAAATCCCGCCACATGGCTTTCTCACTCAGTGCGGCACGGACACATCGCCCGTCCTGATGATCGCCGATCCGCCGGCCGACCGCCTGGCGGGCATCGCGACCGCGCACCCCCTTCCGCTTCAGACCCGCAACGGCCGCATCGACGGTCTCCGTGATAAGACTACCGGCATCCAGCGTCATGCCAGGAGCCTCACTCAGGACATGGAAGAGCGCTTCCAGAATCATCCTGTCGACCAGCCGCGGGTCAGGCCGGCCTGGATTCTGCTGCCGCCACCTCTCCGTCCTGGCTGCGGCGTCCGCCCGGCGCTGGGAAGGGGATTTCCTCTTTATCGAATTGTTCATGATTTCATGCTCCGATGTGGGCACACACGGCGATGGAGGCCTGGGAATGCGTAATTTCATCCACGGAATGGAAGCAGGGATTTTCTCGGCGCTGGTCGGTGCCGCGAATGCGACCGGGAGCCGTCAGCGGCAGCCGGAGCGCATCCGTGTCATCCGCCAGACTTCGCGTGGCAGCATCGACCGCCTGATCGCAGCCCTGCGGAGCGAGACCACGCGCGCAAACGACCTGGCCGACGAGAACGAGGTCCTGCGCCGGCGACTGGCCGCGGCGAACCGGGCGGCACTGACCGCACTGCAGTCCAGCAAGCGCTAGATTCCATAGTCGTCGATCTCGTCTTCCGGCACGCCGGCCCGACGCTGCGCCTCGACCCACAGCGCACGGCGATCGATCAGGTGGATGTCGTCCCTTTCGACTGCCTCGTCGACCAGCTCGCAGTAGTGATCCCAAGTAGTCCAGCCGCGTGTCCTCTCCGCCTCCCGCATCGCCTCGAGCCGTTCCTGGGCGGCTGCTAGATCGATGTTTTGGTACGACGGCAGGCACTGCAGCTCGCGGTGTCCGGACAGGTGACCTAGCAGCGTTGCCTCCGGCATATGCCGGATCGTGCGCCTGTCGCCATCCGTCAGGCTCCGGACCCAAGGCAGGATCCAAGTGCTGTCGTGGGTTTCGTCGAAGAAGGCATCGTCGAGTTCCCGCCCGTCGTCGATGAGGTCGCAGGCCTGCTTCACGAGTCTGGTCAGCGCCGCATGCGCGATAGCCGTTTGCCGGGCCGACCTCTCTCTGTCTCGTTGATCGTCAGTGAGGGAAGACACCGCCATCGCCTCCTTGGCGTCCGGCACCTCGACAATCTCAGTGTCGAATTCTGGTGCGGGGCCACCGAACACCGACCTCCAGATCCATTCGACACCGCCGGCGACCGCGACCGGAACGAGCACTGTCGCCCGCAGTGCCCTCATGATCGCCTTGAGGAAACTCCCGATCTTTCCCATTCCTACCTCCGAATTTATTCCAGTTTTCTAATGAAGTCCCGGATCTTGACATCCCAGATCGTGAAGTCCGCTTATGAAAGCCGCAACGGGGAGTATGACGAAAAAAAAGTTTGCTTGCTCTCAGCCCCAATGTTTGTTGAGCCGGTGAGCATAGAGGCGCTCAAAAAGGCGGGTCAAAAGGAGATCGTCTTAAGGCGTGCTATTGAACCGGCCAGCGAATCAGGCAATCTGTGAATACAACATTCACGATAGCGAGCGGCGCGCGTAGCGATGACGACAGAAAACGACAGCAATCAGAACACCGAAAAGGACGCCAAGAAGGGCGATGGCGAGCGTCCGTCGCCCCGGCGGCCGGCGTTCCTCGATGACGCACCAACTCTGACGCAGACAGCGCATGCGATCGGCAATCTCATGATGAAGCGTCGCGAAAAGCGCGGTTGGTGATCTCGGGTAAGGCGAAGAGAGGCCTGGAGATGAAAACAGCATTCGGAAAAGCACACGCGTCTGTCAGAGCGGGGCGCGGCATGACTGCAAACGACTGGGAAGCCGAAACCGGGATCGGGAAGCGCAGCTTGTTCTTCGCCGAGTCGGGGAAGACGCCAGTGACGATCGATCTCGTCACCGCACTCGTCGAGCCTTGCGTCCTCACCATCGAAGAGCGCTGCCGACTGGCTCATGGGTGGGCCGAGGCCGGTGCTGACGGCCACCCCGTCCGTTACGAAGTCCGCCCTGGCAGCACCGCGGGGCACAAGGCAGCGGCGATGATCGCGACCTTCGCCAACGAACTCGATGATTTGGATTGGGACAACATTCGTTTCGCGATCATCGACATCGTTACGAAGTCGAATGAGGTGGTGGCATGATGACCCCGATCAAAGTCGAATGGACACCTGAACTCGACGAAGAGCTGCGCCGCCTCGCTGCCACGGGAGCGTCTCCGGCGGCAATCGGCAAAGCGCTCGGCATCTCGTCGCTGGCGGCGTCGACACGGATGAGCCGTATCCGGGTCCGCCCGCATCTCACTTGGAATCAGCGCGACCGCATTGCCGAACTCCACCGCCAGGGCTGGCGAGTTTCCAGAATCTCGCGGCAGGTCGGCCTCGACGAGGACGTCATCGTGCAGCAGATCGAGATTGCTGCCGCCGGACTGGATCTCAAGAGCGACACTCGATGGACAGATGAGGACGACGCCCTGATCAAAGAGCTGGTCGAAGAGGGCGCTACATCGCGTCAGATCGCAGCGATGCTCTACCGGACGCCCTCTGCTGTAGATAACCGGCGCGCCGCGATCGGTGCTGTGTCGCCCTGGAGCCGGGCGGGCAGAAGGTCGGCAGCATGACTCCTCGCGACCGCACTCTGCAGCTGCTGGCGCCCGTCGCAGCTGATCACGGCATCGACACCCGGACCCTGCTCTCCCGCCGCGGGCGCAAGCTGCACTACCCAGCCCGGCAGCAGGCATACCTCCGCCTCCGGTCTCTCGGCTGGTCGTACGAAAAGATCGCCAGGCTTTTTCAGCGCGATCACTCGACGATCTGCTGCGCGATCCGCGTCCGTCCATCCGTCCGCCGGCTGCAGGAAGCCGCCTGATTATCAATCACAGCATTCCATTACCGGTAAGGCAGAGAGCCGGCCGGGGCGAAGAAAGGCCGACAAATGAACGATTTTCGAGACATCGCTACCGCGCCGCGGGACGGCACATACATCGAAGTGCTGGCCAACGGGGAAGGGCCGTTCGAAATGAGGTGGGACCCGGCATTCCGTAATTTCATCGTAGGCACTCACCGCGGAATGTGGGTCGCCCGGGGCAATCTGTTCACTTGGGATGAGAGCCGGGGATTCGGGCCGACGCATTGGCGCGAAATCGCTGCTGACCAGGAGCTGGCAGCATGATCGACGACAAACTTTTCTTCGATCTCGAGACCCTTCCCACGCTCGACCCCGACATCATCGCCGACATCACCGCCGGGGTGACGCATCCGGCGACGATGAAGAAGCCCGAGACGATCGCGGCCTGGGAAGCCAACGAAAAGCCGGCCGCCATCCTCGAGGTGGTCCGCAAAACCAGCCTGGACGGCGGCCTCGGACGGCTTGCATCGATCTGTTGGGCGAAAGCGGACGGGGAAGTTGTCGGCTCCCACACTGCTGGCCCGGCCGGCTGGGACATCGAGATCGAACGCGAGCTGATTTCGGGATTCTTCGCCGAAGCCGACAGCTTCTACAAAGAGGTCGCAGGCGCGGTCCTGACGGGACACAATATCCTTGGTTTCGACCTGAGATGGCTCTGGAAGCGAGCAATCGTCCTCGGCATCCCCGTCCCCCACTGGTGGCCGATCCACGCCAGGCCTTGGAGCCCCGAAGTCTTCGATACGATGACCGCCTGGGAAGGGCCGACGAAGTTCATCTCTCAAGACCGCCTGGGACGCATCCTCGGCCTCGGTGGCAAAGCGGACATCGATGGCTCCCAGGTCGCGGAAATCTGGGACGCTGGCAGGTACGACGACATCCTCACCTACAACGCCGACGACGTCTCGAAATGCCGCAAAATGTGGGCGCGCATTACTCAACACGATGGCCCGATCGAGCCGGCCATCGAGGCGCCTATTGCGGTCGAGGAGAAGCCTGTGCCGGTGAAGGAGTCGGCCAGATTCTTGGACGACGACGAGATCGAAGCCGAGGAGGCCGCCCAGGTCGAGGTGGCGATCGCCGCGCCGGTGGAGAAGCCGACGAGGAAGGGACGGGTGGTGCCCCGGTTCTTGCGGGAACGGGGGCTCGCGGCATGAAGATGCGGAACGCACTGAAGTCTTCGACGGCAGCGATCAACATCCACCACCTTCAGAATCCCGCTCCGGCCGGGATGGCCCGTCTCCGATATTCCGACGGCGAGGTCTTGGACGTCCCGGTCAGGGACGGCGTTGTCTTGGTCCCTCGCGATGGGGATGTGGAGATCACGTACGATGTTCGGGGACGGGGGCTCGCGGCATGAACATCCAGCACATCATGGCCTGCCGCTGCGGCCGGGAAGAGACCGTCGATGCCGACCAGATGAATGTTGGCGCAGTCTGGCGATGCCCAGCATGCGGCGAATACACCGCCCGCGTCAGGGCTCGGGACGGGCGGACGGAGTGGGTCGTCCTCGACACCGGATACGCGGATTGGCTGCGGCTCTGCGATGAACCCGAAGACGAAGAGGAGGCCGCATGACCGCCGCCGGCGTCCGCAACCTCCTCCGCCAGGCCTGCGCCGACGCCGGATCGCAGCAGTCCTGGGCTCGGGAACACGGCGTCTCGCCCCAGTACGTGGGCGACGTTATCCTTGGCCGCCGCGATCCCGGCGACAGGATCCTCGACGGTCTCGGCCTCCGCCGGGTCGTCACTTACCGCCCCATCGAAACTGCCGACCGATAGACGGCGGCGAAACCCAAGGAGAGAAGCATGCCACGCTACGCGACAGGAACTGCAGAGGCCGGCTCGGGCTACGAACTCTACGACATTAGCGACCACGCGAATGACAGGGCGGCAATCGCTGCGTTCGAAGCCAACATGAAGGAGCAGCGCCCCGATCTCCGTCTCGCCAAGACGGACCCGAACGACCTCGAGGTCTACGATTGCGTCGCTCGGGTCACCGACGATCTTCCGCTCGATGCCGAGACGATCACCGATGACGACATCGTCGAGCTGGTGGAGACGTACGATGTGCGGGCCATCGACGAAGCCGCCGCCTGACCCAACCTCCCAGATCGCTCCGATCGCTTGCAGCTTTCATGCGATCTGGGAAACTGACAACGCACATGCCGAAACCGCGGGCGACGAAGGCCCCTGGGCGGCACAGATCAGACAGGAGAAGGAATCCTTATGACCACCGAAACGAAGCCCCTGGCCGAAGCCGAGATCGCTTCCCGCCTCGACGCCCGCGAGATCGAACTCGTCGAGGAGGATATCCAGCACACCTTCGGCAAGCTGGGCACGATCTCCCGCGCCAATGATCCCACTGGCGGAGTCTGCGGCTGGTTTGTTGCCAATGGCCACCTCTTCATCCCGCAGAAACTCCTGCCGGTGGACGGCACTCTCGATACTGAGAGCGAGTGCCACAGCGAGCACAGGTGGTCGATGCTCCTAACCCTCCGGTCCGCGTATAATGCCGGGAAGGCGGCATGACCGGCTTCCTCTATCTCGCCACCGCCCACCTCGTCGTCGGCGCCGTCGCCACGGCCATCTGTCAGAAGACGAAGACCGATTTGGTGTTCGCGATGATCCTCGCGATCGGGTGGCCGGCCTTCCTCGGGCTCGCCACGATCGCCGCGGGCATCTTCATCGCTGGCTACCCGATTTACTGGCTGACTTGCCAGCTCATCGGCATCCGTCCGACGACGCCTCGGGAGATCCGGTCGGACGTCATGCGGTTCCTGCGCTCCGGAGGGCCGGAAGCCAAGGTGGTAGGCGGACATCAGCCGAAGGGCGGTCCTGCGCCCCTTTATCCAGTAAAGAGGGCATAATGAGCGACATCATCCCCGACACCTCTGCAGCATCGATGGTCGACGAACTCCGGAAGAGGGGCGTCGAATTCCCTTTGGGAGGCTTCTCACCGGGGCGGTACAACGTCGTGTGCAGGAGCTGCGCTCGCAGATTCAATGGGGACAAGCGATCGTATCAGTGCCTGCCGTGCGCCGTGGTGAAGTCGATCGCCGCCGCCGGCGAGATCAACGACCACTACAAGGAAGGTCGGCGCGACGGGTATCGCCAGGCGGTCGCGGATCTTCTTGATCGTGGGCGGCAGAGGTTCGGCGAGGCCGGGGACACCGAGACCGGCGGCGCGTCGGCGGGGAGGGCTGCCTGATGGCGATGAAGCGAAGGGAGCCGACGCCCCTGAACCCTCGCATCCGTGATCTGGACAACAGGATCGCAGCAACGAAGGACGGGCTCATCGCTGCGTTCGAAACCGTCCAGCGCGGGCAGGAGAAGCTCGCCCGGTTCGAAGCCGAACGCCAACATCTCATGGAAACTCGACAGGCGAAGGAGGCCTGACACATGGCACACAAGAAGCTGATCTGCCTCGATTTCGACGGCGTCCTTCATTCCTACAGCAGTGGCTGGCAGGGCTGCGACAAGATCGCCGACGGCCCGGTGCCGGGCGCGATGGCGTTCCTGCGCCGCCTCGTCGAGGACGGTCGGTTCGACGTCGTGGTTCATTCTTCGAGGTGCTCCGATCCGGCGGGGATCGAGGCGATCAAGAAGTGGCTCGCGAAGCACATCATGGGGTCGGCACCGAGCCGGATCGACGGCGACTTCCTCGTCCAGGACGGAGAATTCGACAGTCGGGCGATCTTCGAGGCCATCCGGGTCGTCGACAAGAAGCCGCCGGCCGTCGTCACCATCGACGATCGGGCGATCATGTTCGACGGGACGTGGCCGGCCTTGGATAGGCTAGCGGCCTTCCTGCCGTGGAACAAAAGAACCGGTGCTCAACGCCGACGGGCCGACGACCGGGATAAGGCGGCGTCCGATGAGGAGATCAGGGACGCGACGCTGGCGGTGTTCGGTCTCGAAGATCAGGACAGATCGCACACGCCCGAAGAGATGGCTCGCGCCATCCTCGATGCCTTTCTCGGAACGGGCGGCTTCGAAGCTTTCGATGACGACCGGGTCAAACAGAGCGAAGAATGGCTCATCGAGGAAGCCGAAGTCCGTCTCGACGAATATACGCTTGGACGGACCATCATCGACGGGAAGCCGGGGTGGAACGTGTCCTCGGGGTTCGTCGTCAAGTTCCTTCCAGTCGAGATCGCTACGGCGTCGCCCGATGCGATCCCGGATTTCGTAGAAGCGATCGAGAAAGAGCTGTCGCCGCCGATCGCCGACGTGGTGGAGGACGGCGCGATGTATCGGCAGGCGTTCGCCAAGGCCGAGGAGAGGGTGGCGGCCAGGCGCGAGATCGACAGGCTGCGGGCGGTGATCGACCGGGCCGGCGCTCTTGCGGCACAGAATGCGTCCGCGGAAATGATCCGGTCGGCGCTGGCCGAGGGGTGCGTGGCCGATACCAAGGCTGAGGAAGAGACGCCGACCGAGATGGGATGGGGTACTATCTCGGTCGATCAGAGGCGCGCCCTCAATATGATGGACCATGCCGTCGAACTCGCCAACTGGGCTGGCGTCTCGATGCCGGACCTGGATCGCTACAACCGATGCAGCAATGCCCTCTGGTCGGTGGTCAATCGTCTGCGGGGCGAGGACGAGGCTGCGGACCTACTCGAGAAGGAGGTCAACGAGCTGGTCAAGAAGGATGCCGCCTGATGGCCGACATCTACGAACTCCGCCTCCTGCCGGCGCAGTCCGACTCCGGCTACCTCGACGCCGATCGCGAGGCATGCGACCGCCCTGTCATCGTCGATCCGCTGGCCTGGTCCCGGGACGGCGACATCTACCCCGACGATGGCATCGTCCTGGCCGGTGCCGGCCGGCGGTTTCGCCCATTCCACCAGCCGGGAAGCAATCTCCGAACATGGCAGGCGGTCTGTCGTGGCAAGAACGGCGCTGAGGCGAAGCGGAATATCGCTTACCTCGACATCGCATCCGCGCATGCATGGACGTGGGACGCTTCCGGCATCAGGGTCTACGATGCCCTCGAATGGGGCTGGGTCCACTACAAGCGAAGGTCGACGGATTCCGGCCGGAACTACGGCGTCGTCGTCGAAGTCAGCGATGACCGGCTGGTGGTGTGGGAGCACGACACACTGGCGCAGGCGGTGAAGGCGTCGATCCGAGGTCAGGTCGCGGCACAGGTGAACGAGCATGCGATCCCGGTTCGGCGGCGGGCCTGGGAGGAGGAGAGGGCGCTGGGGCCGGTAGTGGAGGCTGATGAGGGTGACCTGGACGCTATCGAAGCTTTGTTCGACTGATGATGTCCTGCACGAATTCCGCGAGCTGGCCCGGCTTCGTCTCGCACTCCCAGACGATCCGGACGTCCCACCCCAGGTCACGCAAGGCGGTCTCGTTGGCGATATCCCGGGCCACGTTCCGCTCGAACTTCGGCACCCAGTATTCCTGCCTGGTCGCCGGCATCCGGGCACGCCGGCACCCTTCGTGCCGATGCCAGAAGCAGCCGTGGACGAAGATCGCGATACGGCGGGACGGCAGGACGATGTCCGGCTTGCCCGGCAGGTCGGCCCGGTGCAGCCGGTACCGAAGGCCGGCGGCCCAGAGCGCCTTCCGGACCGCGATCTCGGGCGTGGTGTCCTTGGAACCGACACGCCGCATGATTTCGCTGCGCGATGGCAACGGGTCATGAATCTTTTCCTGAAATGCTTTCATCACAACGAACGTGGCGTATCTTCCAATGAAAACGAATCGTAAACGCAGGATGCCCCGCATGTCGCACAAGCCGACCTTCTATGAGTTCTTCGCCGGGGCGGGGATGGCCCGGGCCGGACTCGGCGATGGCTGGCAGTGCACCTTCGCGAACGACTTCGACGCCCGCAAGGGCATGACGTACCAGCACAACTGGGGCGCCGAGAACGAGCTGTTCGTCGGCGACGTGCGGTCAGTCAGTCCTGACCTACTGCCTGGCGAGGCCGATCTCGCCTGGGCATCCTTCCCTTGCCAGGACCTCTCTCTCGCCGGCGGCGGCGCTGGCCTTCGGGGCGAGCGTTCCGGGACCTTCTATCCGTTCTGGGAGAAGATGAACCTGCTCCGGGCCGAGGGTCGGGCACCCCGGGTCGTCGCCCTGGAGAACGTCGTCGGCACCTTGACCTCGCACGGCGGCAAGGACTTCGAGGCGATCTGCGAGACATTCGCTGCGGCGGGATATCGCTACGGCGCGGTCGTCATCGACGCATCGCTCTTCGTGCCCCAGTCGCGGCCCCGGCTGTTCGTTGTGGGCGTCCGGGAAGATATCGAGATCGATCCTTCGCTGACGTCGCCCGTGCCCGTCGGCCCCTTCCACACGAAGAAGATCGTCTCGTCGCAGTCGCTGCTGTCCGGCGAAGCTGCCGACCGCTGGATCTGGTGGAACCTGCCGACGCCGCCGATCCGCTCATCGACCTTCGCCGACCTCATCGAGGACGAGCCGGCCGACGTGCCGTGGCACACCGTGGAGGAGACGGCCAAGCTGCTGCGGATGATGTCCGCAGGCAATGCGGCCAAGATGGATGCCGCGAGGCGCTCCGGGCGTCGGATGGTCGGCGGCGTCTACAAGCGCACCCGCCTCGACGAGAACGGAGTGAAGGTCCAGCGCGCCGAGATCCGGTTCGACGACGTGTCGGGATGCCTGCGGACGCCGGCCGGCGGATCTAGCCGTCAGGTCATCGTCGTCGTCGATGGCGATCTGGTGCGGTCGCGGCTGATCTCGTCGCGGGAAACGGCGCGACTGATGGGGCTTCCCGACAGCTACCGGTTGCCGAAGCGGTACAACGAGGCTTATCACCTGACCGGTGACGGAGTCGCGGTTCCCGTCGTCAGGCATCTCGCCAGGCACCTCTTCGAACCGCTGTTGAATGCGGAGGCCGGTGTTGCCGCCAAGCGTGAAGCCCCCATCGATACCCTGCGAGCGCAACGCTAGGCTCGGAAAGCTGATCGAGGAATTCTCGGAAGTCCTGAAGACGGAATCCCACAACCTGGGCAGCCACGGCCTGGACGAGAAGGACTTCTATCAGGGCGGGCTGTTCCGTGGGGCGATCGAACGCATCCGCGGGCAGTTCTCGGCGACGATGCGGGAGAAGCGGGATTTCGTCCAACGCGTCCTGAACCACATGCAGGACACCCACCACATCCAGGACTGGGAATCGGCGGGCGAGGCGAACCGGCACGATTACGTCGTCACCCTGAACAACGGACGGAAGTCGGCAATCGAGCTGAAGGGCTGTCTGGACGGCAACAACACGAACATTTTCGAGCGGCCACCGCACGTCCAGGAGTTCATCCTGTGGTCCGTCTGCTCGAACCAGGGGGCGGATCCCCGCCACAACGCCTGGTCGGGAATTCATACGAGACTCGGGGCCGAGATCGTCTCCAGGAACCAGGTGGTCGACGGGCTGATCATCTGGGACTGGCTTTGCGGGACCATCAGTCGCCCGTGTCCGAAGGCCGCGAACGGGGCTCCGCTGACCCAGGTGGGGCCGTTCGAATTGCCGCCCCCGTGCATCTACCTCTTCCCCGGCACCATCCCCAGCCCACGGAACAATCCTGCTCCGGCCCCGCAGGGCATCGAGGACGTCGGCATCCTGAAGGCGTTCCACGAATGCTTTGGCGGATCTGACGCCTACCTTCATTCCGTCGCCTTCGAAGTCGCATACACGGGCGCGGAGCTGACGCGGACGACGACCGTCAAGCGAGGCGGGATCGTCGTGCAGCGGAACGATCGTCCCACGCCGTTGCAGAGATCGTAGTGGCCAAGGCCGCATCCGCCGTTCCAGCGATCGCCTACCGGGCGAAGGCGCTCAAGAACCTGACGAACCAGATCGGCGTCTACATCCTCGCGGACCTGGACAACGTGCCGATCTATGTCGGTCAGTCCACCGACGGCATCCGCGCCCGCGTCAATCGCCATCTGACGTCTGCCAGGTCGGATATTATCGGGAACCGGCAGCTGGACGTATGGGAAGTCGCCTACGTCTGGGCGTTCCCTGTCAGCGCCAGGAGCGAGATCGGTCCGCTGGAAAGCAGGCTGATCCATCACTACGACCCGAAGTCACAGCTGGTGAACGGCACGACTCCGGTGAAGACCAAGAGCGCAGGCGACGTCCCTACGCCGTCTCAGGTCGTTCAGGTCTTGTCAGACGACGATCTGAAGGAGCGGCTAGATCCCGCCCAACGCCTTCCTCGACAGGCGAACCACTACGCCAGGATCGTCGATCATTTTCTGACGGTCAAAAGCTCGAAGCAGATCGCCCGGGCCATGGACGCGCACTTCGATCGGCTGAAGAAGTACCACGCCAGCCTCCTGGGCAAGGCGACCGATGACGGGGCTACCGAGGACTGAGGGGTTTCGACCCAGCCGCACCCCTGTTTTGCACAACCTTTCGACCCAACATCGACGAAACCTTGGGTCGAAACATCGGATTTCAGGGTCGAAAGTTCAGGCCGCGATCCGCAAGTCCCCGATTTCTTAACCTTATGATGCTGCCGCAGTTGCGACTTTCCTGACGATGAGGAAACTGGAGGCATGGCACGATTCGAATTGATCGTCGGGATCGAGAAACTCCCGAATCTCCAGGACATCGCTGATCTCGAGGACGCTGGTCTCGACGAGCCGGTGAAGCTCGCCATGGCGCCGTATCTGCCGGAGATCGGCATGGCCTGGAGCGAGAAGGTCCTGCGGGGCGCGATCAACCGAGGCGAGTTGCCGGCCGAGCGGATCGGGCGAACCATCTTCGTCACCCGTCGCGGCATCATTGAGTGGAGAAATACATGCCGCGTCCGGCCAAGCCCGCCCATCTCTGGCTCATGCCCGAAAAGCGAAACGATGACGGCACGATCCGGCAGCACGCCACTTGGTACATCAAAGACGGCGGACGCCGCACTAGCACGGGCTGCCGCGTTGCGGATGTTCGAGGCGCCGAGCAGGCCCTAGAGGACTATCTCCTCGAGCGACGGTCGAAGGCCAAGCCAGTCCTGAAGCGGACGTCCGAGGAGTGTTTGATCCCGGACGTCCTGGTCCACTATTTCAAGCACAAGGGCGATGTCGCTCGCCCGAACGAACTGGCCGCCCGGCTGCGCTTCCTGACAGAGTTCTGGGGCGACAAGACGCTGGCCGACATCAGCCGGGCGACGTGCGCTGAGTACGTCGAGCATCGGGGTTCCGAAAGTGCGGCCCGGCGTGAACTGGAAGACCTGCGATCGGCCGTCAATATGTACGCCGCGGACGCCTTGTGCCGTGATCACGTCAAGGTGTCGCTGCCAAACCCGTCCGAGGCGAGGGTTGATTATTTCACCCGTGATCAGGCTGCTGCGTTGATCTGGTACCTCTACCGGACCCGAGTGCGTCAGGGGAACAAGGATACGAAGGCATATGCCTTGCGGCATATCGTGCCGTTCGTGTTGATGGCGATCTACACAGGGACGCGCTCAAAGCGGGTCTGGCAGGCATCGTTCCATCGGGAAGAGGGGCTGCCGTGGATCGATGTCGACGACGGCGTCTTCTACCGCGCCGCGCAGGGGGAGAAGGTCTCACCGACGAAACGGGCCGGATCCGTCCGAATCCCGCCTCGGCTTCTTTTGCATCTCCGCCGGTGGGCAAAGTCCAGGAACTACCTCGTCCAGTACCGAGGGAAACCCTCCGATCCGAAGCAGGCGTTGTCGAGGGCAATGATCGCGGTGTTCGGCCCCGATCACCCGTTCGTCCGGCATACGTTCAGACACACTGCGGCGACCTGGCTGATGTGGACGGGCGGGGATATCGGCGAGATCGCGCATTTCCTGTCGATGTCTCGTGAGACGCTGATCAAGGTCTACGGGCACCACCATCCCGACGCCAATAAAGAGGTCGGGGAGATGTTCACCCGGCAGGCAGGACGACGGAAAAAGGTGGCGTGAAGGTCATCGCCGGGCACGTTTCCGTCGTCGTAACGGTCGTCGTGGATTTTGGGTGACTGGTACCAGAGGCCGCAAACCCCTGCTGTGTATGGTGGGCGCGACAGGGATTGAACCTGTGACCCCCTCGGTGTGAACGAGGTGCTCTCCCGCTGAGCTACGCGCCCCAGCCGGCGCGGTGAGCCGCGTCGGGGACGCCGCGATATAGTGCCGCTTCTTGGCCCGCGTCAACCGCCATTCACGGCTTCGTTCGCGTTGCCTCACCCGCATTGGCGACGAGCCGTTCCACGAGGCCGATATCGAGGCTGGCATAATCCTCGATGATGACGCTGGCGCGGGCTCTTGCCGCCGCGTCCGGCGCATAGCCGAAATCCACCAGCACCGAGGGCACGCCCGCGGCCACCGCGGTGTCGATGTCGGTCACCGTGTCGCCGACCATCACCGACAGGTCGGAGCGCCCGCCGGCCAGCGCGATCGTCTCGCGGAGATGCAGCGGGTCGGGCTTGCGCCGGGCAAATGTGTCGGCGCCGCAGATCGCGGCGAAGCGATCGGCGACGGCCAGCGCATTCAGCAGCAGGCCGGCGAGCCGCTCGTATTTGTTGGTGCAGACCGCCAGCCGCATGCCGGCGGCTTCCAGCCGGTCCATCGATTCGAGGACGCCGGGAAACAGCCGCGACTGGTCGGCGATATGGTCCTGGTAATAGGCGATGAAGCGCGTCACCTGATCGCGCATCTCGGCCTCGCCGAGGTCGCGGCCGTCGCGGCGATAGGCCTCGCGCAGCATCACCTTGGCGCCATGGCCGGCATGCGGGCGCACGACGTCGAGCGGCATCGGCGCCATGCCCGCGGCGGCGAGGCAATGGTTGAGGCTCGCGGCGAGATCGGGGGCGGTGTCGACGAGCGTGCCGTCGAGGTCGAAGACGGCGATGCCGGTCATGATCTGTCCTTGCGGGTGACGGGAACTGGCGCTGGCGCCGCGGATCGGCGTTTGCTTCGCAATCCGCGTCTGCAAGGTCAAGCCTGGCGGGCAGCCGGCCGGGCCGTGACATCGACAGTCCCGGCCGGACCGTCTAGACGCTTCGAAGGCGCAAGCGGAGGATTGAACGCCCATGACGGATTCGGCGACACTGAAGACCATGGCCGGCGAGGCTGCGCTGGCCCATGTCGAGGACGGCATGCGCCTCGGCATCGGCACCGGCTCGACTGCCGAAGCCTTCGTGCGGGTGCTCGCCGAGCGGGTCCGCGACGGCATGAAGATCGTCGGCGTGACGACCTCGAACCGCACCGAGGCGCTGTGCGCCGAGCTGGGCGTGCCGACCGAGACGCTGGAGACCGTGCCGGAGCTCGATCTCACCATCGACGGCGCCGACGAGGTCGACGCTTCGCTGCGGCTGATCAAGGGCGGGGGCGGGGCGCTCCTGCGCGAGAAGATCGTCGCGGCCGCGTCCGAGCGCTTCCTGGTGATCGCCGACGCCTCCAAGAAGGTCGAGACGCTGGGCGCCTTTCCGCTGCCGATCGAGATCAACGGTTTCGGCATGATCGCCACCTATCTGGCCATCCGCAAGGCGGCGGCCGGGCTCGGGCTGGAAGGCGTCATGATCCTGCGGCGCAGCGGCGACGAGCCCTTCATCACCGACAACGGCCACCTGATTCTCGACGCATCTTTTGGCCGCATTGGCGATCCAGAAGCCCTCTCGCAGGCATTGTTCGCGGTGCCCGGCGTGGTCGAGCACGGGCTGTTCCTCGGCATGGCGAACACCGTGATCCTGGCCGGGGACGACGGGCTGGAAACGCTCGAAGCCTGAGCAGGGCGGGCGCCTCGCGCCGTGCCTGCGACCGGCTTCCCCTTGCCAGCATGCTGCCAGTTCCAATACTCAAGCGCCGAACGCATCCGACCAGCGTCGGAGCGAACCGAACGGAGACAGACGTTCATGATGTTTAGTCGAGTGACACGCCAGGGCCGCATCGCAGCGGCCGCAGCGCTGCTTCTGGTGCTGCCGGCCAACGCCATCGCCCAGGAATACACCGAATCCCATCTCGCCGCGGCCCGCGACACGATCGAGGCCATCGACGCGACGGACCAGTTCGACAATATCCTGATGAATGCGGCGACGCAGACCAAGTCGGAGCTGATCCCGAACAATCCCGACATGGAAGAGAAGATCTCCGCCATGGTCGACGACCGGGCGCTGGCGCTTGCGTCGCGCCGGGCGGCGCTGGAGAACGAGGTCGCCCGCGTCTACGCCAAGCTGTTCACCGAGGAGGAGCTGCGCGCCATCGCCGATTTCTACCAGTCCGAGCCCGGCAAGAAGCTTCTGGCGCAGGGCCCGACGGCCACCCGCGAGATGATGGCGGCGGCGCAGGTCTGGAGCAACGGCATCGTCCGCGATCTGCGCCAAAGCGCCTTCCAGGGCATGAACGAGCTCTACGGCACCGCCGGCGACGCGCCGTTGAACGGCGAGGCCCAGGCGCCGATCGAGCCGATGACGCCGGCCGACGCCGCGCAGTAAAGATGCGGCGGCACGGAAGGGCGGGGTCGGCCGGAGCGGCCGTCCGTCATCGTGCCAATATGACGTCCGTCGATCCTGCGGCGCTCGCCGCACGCTTTGGCGACAGACGACGATGCGCCGCAAGCGCGACCGTTTCGACGGCGGTCCGGATGACGGCGGCGACAGCAGCGGGAGCGCCAGCGTGAGCGGCAACAGCTACGACTACGACCTCTTCGTCATCGGCGGCGGTTCGGGCGGCGTGCGCGCCGCACGCCGCGCGGCCATGCTCGGCAAGCGGGTCGCCATCGCCGAGGAATACCGCTTCGGCGGCACCTGCGTGATCCGCGGCTGCGTGCCCAAGAAGCTCTTCGTCTACGCCTCGCAATTCTCCGAGGCGCATGAGGATGCGGCCGGCTACGGCTGGTCCTTCGGCGAACGCTCCTTCGACTGGCCGACCCTGATGGCCAACAAGGATCGCGAGATCGAGCGGCTGGAAAACCTCTATGCGGCCAATGTCGCCAAGACCGGGGCGGAGATCTTCAACAGCCGCGCCGTGCTCGAGGGCCAGCACGAGATCCGGCTTCTGGCCGACGATCGTGTCGTCACCGCCGACCAGATCCTCATTGCCGTTGGCGGCCGGCCGAACCCGCATCCGGGCCTGCCCGGCGCCGAACACTGCATCACTTCCGAGGAAGCGTTCCACCTGACGGAGCTGCCGAAGTCGATCCTGATCCTGGGCGGCGGCTACATCGCGGTCGAATTCGCCAACATCTTCCACGGGCTCGATGTCGAGACGACGCTGGTCTATCGCGGCAAGGAAATCCTCAACAGTTTCGACGACGATCTGCGCCACGAGCTGCACCAGGCGATGGTCGACAAGGGGCTCAACGTCATCTGCCAGGATACGCTTGTGGAGGTGAAGCAGCTCGACGACGGCCGCATGGAGGCGCGCTGCGACAGCGGCGAAGTGCGGGTGGTTGACCAGGTGATGCTGGCCATCGGGCGCAAGGCGAACACCGAGAATCTCGGCTGCGAGGCGGCCGGCATCGAGCTCGATTCCCGCGGCGGCATCGTCGTCGACGATTATTCGCGTACCAGCGTCGACAATATCTGGGCCTTGGGCGACGTCACCCACCGGGTGCAGCTGACCCCGGTGGCGATCCACGAGGCCATGTGCTTCGTCGAGACGGCGTTCCGGAACAATCCGACGAAGCCGGACTATGCGACGATCCCGACGGCGGTGTTCTCGCAGCCCGAGATCGGCACGGTCGGGATCACCGAGGCCGAGGCCTGCAAGACCTATGACGAGATCGAGATCTACCGGACCTCGTTCCGGCCGATGAAGAACACGCTGTCGGGGCGCAGCGGCAAGATGATGATGAAACTGATCGTCGACGCGGCGTCCCGCAAGGTCGTCGGTGCCCACGTTCTCGGGGCGGATGCCGGCGAACTCAGCCAGGCGCTCGGCATCGCGCTGAAGGCGGGCGTCACCAAGGACCAGTTCGACGCGACCATGGCGGTGCATCCGACAGCCGCCGAGGAACTGGTGACCATGTACGAGCCGAGCTACCGGGTCCGCGGCGGCGAGAAGATCACCGGCTGAAGCGAGACCCTCAGGCCGGCGAGGGGGGCCGGACCGGCTCCACGCCGGTCAGCAGGTAGTCGGCCACGACCGGCCAGAGGCTCGCCTGCATGTCGCGCCGGAAGAAGCCGTTGTGGCCGATCGGGCCGCCAGCGTCGCGCGGCGACAGCCAGATCTCCGATAGCTCGGCATTCTCGAAGCGCTGGAGCAGCGCCCCGACGGCGGCCGGCGTGCCCCATGGATCGTCCTCGATCCCCACCGACAGCAATGGCAGCCGGACATCGGCGAAGCGGGCGGCTTCCGGAACGGCCGGATCGCCGAAGAAGAAATCGCGTCGGCGGCACCAGCGCGCCCAGTCGCGAAAGACCGGACCGGCCAGCGCCGTACCGAAGCCGATCGAACCGGGAATGCGACCGGTCAGCCGCGACATCGGCACGCCGAGAAGGTTCATCCGGGCGAACACCGACAGGGGCTCGCGGGTGCGCCCGTACCAGCCATTGAGCGAGGCGATCATCACGTACCGGTCGAACCGCGCCGAGAGGCCGCTGAGGCCGATGGCGAGCCCGCCGA
The DNA here is from genome assembly GCF_000421645.1 of Aurantimonas coralicida DSM 14790. GTDB lineage: Bacteria > Pseudomonadota > Alphaproteobacteria > Rhizobiales > Rhizobiaceae > Aurantimonas > Aurantimonas coralicida. The sequence continues at coordinate 83,598 of NZ_ATXK01000006.1, forward strand.
AGGAATGGCCGATGCCGACGACCGGCCCGGGGCCGGCGGCCGCTTCCAGCGCGGCGAGGGCAGCCGGAAAGTCCTGCGTGCCCCAGTGCTGCATGCGGTATGCGGCGGCGCCCCGATCGCGGGCGGAAGCGCCGATGCCGCGATAATCATAGGTGAGAACGGCGCGGGCGCCCTGGTCGACCAGATGCTGGGCGAAGCCGCGATAGAAGCGGCGCTCGACCGCCGCAGCCGCCGAAATCAGCACGGCCGGTCCGTCGCCGGCCGGTTCGGCGCGAAACAGCGTCGCTGGCAGCGACACGCCATCGGCTGTCGTCAGGGTGAGGTCGCGCCCAGCAACGGGGCGGGCGGAGGCGGGAGCAGTCGCGGCGATATCCATGCCGCCAATGTGTCCAGTCTTCCGTTTACGTCAACGTTTAAATCGAGACGGGGCACACCGCACCGTCGGTCACACCGCCGCGACGAGGGGGCCGCCGCTCTTGATCTGCGCGCCCATTCCGTTAGAGCCGCGCCATGGATATTCACGACGATCACCCGGACCTGCCGCGGCTGGCCGCCGAGGGGCGGGTCGTCGCCTATTTCGGCTATGGCTCGCTGGTCAACCGGCGGACGCTGCGCACCAAGTTCCTCGGCATTCGCCGTGCCAGCGTAGCCGGCTGGCAGCGCTTCTGGCTGCCGCGCGACGCCGCCGCCGAGATGGCGCTCCTGTCGGTCAAGCCGAACGACACCCATGCCATCGACGGCGTCGTCGTTTACGATCTCGCCGACCATCTGCCGTCGGTGGACGAGCGCGAGGCCGGCTATGCCCGGCGGATCGTCGATTTGTCGAAGCTGACGGTGGACGGACCGCCCGTTGCCGACATTCCGATCTATATCTATGAGGCGCATCGCGGCGCGGCCGATGCCGGCGACCTGCAGGCCGCGATCCTGCAGAGCTATCTCGACGCGGTGATGCAGGGCTTCCGGACCCTTTACGGCGACGACGGCCTGCGCCGTTTCGTCGACGAGACCGAAGGCTTCGAGACCCGCGTGCTGCGCGACCGCGCCGCCCCGCGCTATCCGCGCCCGGTGACGCTGGAGCCCGGGGAACCCGAGCTCTTCGACCGGCTGGTCGCGGCACGCGGGGCCCGGCTGATCGATCCGGATCCGGCCATCTGACGCGGCGGAACCCGAGAAGGATGACAATTTCGGCCGGACATGCTTAAACGCGGCCCCGGCCGGAGCGGATGGTCAGATCGTGACGTCCACGGCCGCGATTTCGCAAAGCGAACAACGAGAAGAACGGCCGGCGCGCACCGGTCAGGAGTGATGTGATGGCGAAGGACTGGACCCCGTCGAGCTGGCGCAACATGCCGATCGAGCAGGTACCGGACTATCCGGATCCGGCGGCGCTCGCCGACACCGAGAAGCGTCTGGCGACCTATCCGCCGCTCGTTTTTGCGGGTGAGGCGCGCAAGCTGACCCGTTCGCTGGCCGAAGTCGCAGAAGGCCGCGGATTCCTGCTGCAGGGCGGCGACTGCGCCGAGAGCTTCGCCGAGCATGGCGCGGACAACATCCGCGACTTCTTCCGCGCCTTCCTGCAGATGGCCGTTGTCCTGACCTTCGCGGCGTCCCAGCCGGTGGTGAAGGTCGGCCGCATCGCCGGTCAGTTCGCCAAGCCGCGCTCGTCCAACAACGAGACGCGCGACGGCAAGACGCTGCCGTCCTATCGCGGCGACATCATCAACGGCATCGAGTTCGACGAGGCTTCGCGCATCCCGAATCCGGAACGCCAGGAGATGGCCTACCGGCAGTCGGCGGCGACGCTGAACCTGTTGCGTGCCTTCGCGCAGGGCGGCTACGCCAATCTCGACAACGTCCATCAGTGGATGCTCGGCTTCGTCGGCGGCAGCCCCGAGGCGGAGCGCTACCGGGCGCTGGCCGACCGCATCTCCGAGACCATGAACTTCATGCGGGCGATCGGCATCGACGCGGAGAGCCATCCCTCGCTGCGCGAGACGGATTTCTTCACCAGCCACGAAGCGCTGCTGCTTGGCTATGAAGAGGCCATGACCCGGGTCGATTCGACCTCCGGCGACTGGTACGCGACCTCGGGCCACATGATCTGGATCGGCGATCGCACCCGCCAGGAAGACCATGCCCATGTCGAGTTCTGCCGCGGCATCAAGAACCCAATCGGCCTCAAATGCGGCCCGTCCATGGAGCCGGATGCGCTGCTGCGCCTGATCGACAAGCTGAACCCGGACAACAAGGCCGGCCGGCTGACGCTGATCACCCGCTTCGGCCACGAGAAGGTCGAGGCGCATCTGCCCAAGCTCGTCCGCGCCGTCGAGCGGGAAGGCCGCAAGGTCGTATGGTCCTGCGATCCGATGCATGGCAACACGATTACGCTGAACGACTACAAGACCCGGCCCTTCGACCGGATCCTGTCGGAGGTGCAGACCTTCTTCGACGTCCACCGGGCGGAAGGCACCCATGCCGGCGGCATCCATATCGAGATGACCGGCAAGGACGTGACCGAGTGCACCGGTGGAGCGCGGCCGGTACTGGCCGAGGATCTGTCGGATCGCTACCACACCCATTGCGATCCGCGCCTCAACGCCAACCAGGCGCTGGAACTGGCCTTCCTCGTCGCCGAGCTGGTCAAGAAGGACCATGCCGAGGACGCGGCCCGCAAGGTCGCGGCCGGCTGAAGTCCATGCCGCTTCGCGCCGTCCGGTGATGGCCGGCGCACAGGATAAGATGGGAACCGGGCGCAGCGATGCGCCCGGTTTTCGTTTGAGGGGTGGACGGTCTGTCAGGATATGCGGGCCTGCCGCCGCGCCCGTGACGGGTTAGGCTGGGAGGCACGAACGGAGTTCCCGCCATGTCCGCGATGCCGACGCTCTTCCTCTCCCACGGCGCCCCCGATACCGCCGTCGCCGATACGCAGGCCGCCGCTTTCCTGCGAAGGCTCGCCGCCGACCTGCCGGTGCCGCGCGCGATCGTCGTCGCCAGCGCCCATTTCGAGCGTGACGGCCGCGTCGGCGTCACGAGCGATGCGGCGCCGGAGACGATCCACGATTTCGGCAATTTCGACCCGCGGCTATTCCAGATGCGCTATCCGGCGCCGGGCGATCCCGAACTGGCGCAGCGGATCGTCTCCCTTCTTGCGGAGGCGGGGTTCGTCGCGGAAGCCGTCGCCGGGCGTGGCTTCGACCACGGCACCTGGGTGCCGCTCCTGTTGGCCTATCCGGGCGCCGACATTCCTGTCGTGCAGGTGTCGGTCGATCCGACGCGCGACGCCGCCTATCATCTGGACCTCGGCGCAGCGCTCTCGGATCTGCGGGGCGAGGACGTGCTGGTGATCGGCTCGGGGTCCTTCACCCACAACCTGCCCGAAGCGTTCGACCGGATCCGGCAGGGCATCAGGGTGGATGCGACGCCCGACTGGGTGACGCAATTCGTCGACTGGATGGGCGACCGGCTCGTTGCCGGCGACCGGGCGGCCCTGGCCGACTACCGCCGACAGGCGCCGTTTGCCGAGAAGAACCATCCGACCGACGAGCATCTCGTGCCGTTGCATGTCGCGCTCGGGGCGGCTGGGCCGGGCGCCAAAGGCGAATGGCTGCATGCCAGCCGGGATTTCGGCGTCCTGTCCATGGACGCCTTCGCGTTCCGCTGACGGCGGAGACCGGAATGAAGACGCAGGTTCAGCAGCGATGAAGCAGAGTTTCGACCTCGACACCCGCACCGGCCTGCCGGCCGATCTGACCGAACTCCTGCGGAAATATCCGCGGGAGACATGGACCGATCATGCCAATCTCGGCGCGACGGCCCGGTTCTGGCTGCAGCGCCACGACATGTTCCGCGAACTCGGTGCGGCCATGCAGGAGGCGCTGTCGCAGCACCGCGAGGGCGAAGTGGCGCTCGACCCGTTCCGCCGCTGGTTCGCGCCGCGGCTGCAGTTCTTCCTGACCCAGCTCGAAGAGCATCACCAGATCGAGGACCACCATTACTTTCCGGTCTTCGTTCGCGCTGAATCCCGCCTCGCGCCGGGCTTCGAGCTCCTGGAGAACGACCATGAGGTGATCCACGCGGACCTGATGGCGGTCGCCGAAACGGCGAACCGGTTCCTGGCCGAGGAGACAGGCGGTGGGGCGGTGCCGCCGGATGCGGCGCGCTATGCGGGCGACGCCTATGCGGAGTCGAGCGGACGGCTGCTCGATCGCCTCGTGCGGCATCTCGCCGACGAGGAGGACCTGATCATTCCTCTGATCCTGGACCGCGGAGAGGCTGCGATCGGGATTTGATCCGGGCGAGCTTGGAGGGCAGCCGGCGCTGGTCGTCGTCCGGGCCGCGGCCATTGCGCACCCGGCTGATGAGGGCCGGTCCCCATTGCCGCCAGGCAAACCACAGGGTCAGTGCGACGGCGATGACCGCCAGCGTGATGCCGAGACCGCGCTCCATGACTTCCAGCCGCGCGAAGACCGAGCCGATGGAATAGCCGAAGACATAGCCGACGCTGGTGAAGATGCCGGCCCAGAGCGCCGCGCCGATCAGATTGAGGATGGCGAAGCGGGCGATCGAGATGCGCGACAGGCCGAGGGCAATCAGCCCCGGCATGCGCAGCCCGTAGATATAGCGGTTCACGATGACGAAGAACGCCTGGTAGCGCTCGACGAGCTGCAGCGCCTTGGCGAATTTCTTGCGGCTACGCCAGCGCGCCACCCAGCGGTGATTCGACGAATAGCGCGCGAAGAGGAACACGGCGAAGTCGCCGATGAAGGAGCCGACGAAGGCCAGCGCGATCATCATCTGGAACGGATAGGTGCCGCGATAGGCCAGAAACCCGCCGATGATCGCAAAAACCTCGCCTTCGAAGAACGTCCCGGCAAGGACGATGATCGGTCCGAATTCGGAAATGAGGCGCAGGATTTCGTACACGTGGGCTCCGAACATCGCGGCGAAAACGGCGTGCAGCCGCCGACCGTCCCGTCGCGTTCCAGTCTGGCGGCGCTTGTTGCAGAGTTTTGAGGCGCAAAAAAGTGGCTTCGTGCGTTCTCGCTATGCACGGTGTCGCACAGGTGCGGTCCGCAGCGACCCGGAAACGAGCCGGAGCGCTCGTATGCCGGGTGGGCTCGCATGCGGCCGGCCGCCTTGCTAAGGGGCGGCAATGCCATCCCGCAAGGCGCGGCGCGGCGACAACCGGAACAGGCGGACGATGCCGCACGACGACAATCTCAACGGACGGCTGCGGCTGGCCATTGCCCAGATCGCGCCGTTCCCCGGCGACATTACCGGCAATCTCGCAAAGGCCCGTGCGGCCCGCGACGATGCGGCCCGCGCGGGGGCCCATCTCGTCGTCTTCCCCGCAGGCTTCCTGGCCGGCTCTCCACACCCCGACATTCCGCTCGACGCCGGCCTCGTGTCGGCCTGCATGGATGCGGTCGACCAATTGGCGGCCGACACCGGCGATGGCGGGCCCGGCCTTGCGATCGGCAGCCCGCGCCGCAGCAATGACGGCGTGTACGATTCGGTCGCTGTCCTCGACGCCGGGCGCATCCTGACCTGGCGCGACCGGGTCGACCTGCCGCTCGCCCGCGGTTTCGAGGCGCCGCCCGCCTACCGGGCCGGAGCGATGCCCGGGCCGGTGGCGTTTCGCGGCCTGCGCCTCGGCATTCCCATCGGTGACGATCTCTGGGGCGATCTCGACGTCTGCGAGACCCTGGCCGAATCCGGCGCGGAGATGCTGCTGGCGCCCAGCGCCATGCCGTTCCGCCGCGACGGGATCGACCGGCGCCACCAAGCGGTGCTGCGGCAGGTGATCGAGACCGATCTGCCGCTGGTGTTCATCAATGGCGTCGGTGGGCAGGGCGACGGCGTCATGGATGGCGGCGGCTTCGCCTTCCAGGCCGACCGGACGCTGGCGTTGCAATGCCCGCAATTCGAGGCCGGGCTCTTCCTGTCCGACTGGCAGCGGACCGAGGCGGGCTGGCGCTGCGAGACCCGGGACGTGGTCGATCTGCCGGGGCCGGAGGAAGCGGTATGGCGCGCCTGCGTCAGTGCCATCCGCGCCCATGCCGAAGCGGAGGGCGCAGAGACGGTCACGCTCACACTGCACGGCGACGCCGACACGGCGATCGTCGCCGCCATGGCCGTGGACGCGATGGGTCCGTCGCGCGTGCAGGGCCTGCTGACGCCGGACGCGGTCAGCGACGCTGCCGCGACGGACGCGGTGAGGACTGCCGCTGCCGCGCTCGGGATTGCGTGCCATGCGGTGCCCTTCGCGCCTGTCCTCGCGGCAATCGCCGCCGGCGACGGCGTGTCTGACATCCCAGCATCGAGAGCGGCGCGCGCGCGGATACGCGGCGCGTTGCTCGTCGCCATGGCGGAGCGCACCGGCGCGGCTTTGCTCGGGGCGACAAGCCGGACGGCTTTGCGCCTCGGCAACGGCGAGGCCGATGGCGTTCTGGCCGCAGGATTGAACCCGATCGCCGATCTGTCCCGCATTGATCTCGCCGACCTTGCCCGGTGGCGGCGCGGCCATCGTCCTGCCGACTGTTTTGGCGCGGACCGGATGGCGATTCCCGAATGGCCGGTTGCCGCGCCGCTGGGAACGTCGACAGACGACACGGGCGCGCAGGATGCCGAGATGGTCGCGGAGCGGCTTGCCGCCTGCGACGGCGATGTCGATGCGGTCGTGGCGGCGGGATTCGACCGGGCAATGGTACGAGCGATCGCCCAGAAGCTGATCCGGACTGTGCTGCGCCAACCGCCGAACACGCCCGGCCTCAGGCTGGATACGAGAGCCACCCGACCGCGCACCGGCCGCATCTGACGGCCGCTTCGCCGGCCGACACGCAAGGAGACGACCCGATGGAGATACCACCGCCCGATACGCTCGCCACCGTCGGCGTTGCCGTCGGGGCGCTGTTCATGCTGCGGTATTTCCTCGTCATGCGCCGCATCTGGAAGGCGACGGGGCACCGCGCGAGCTTCCAGTTCGGCGACTATTTCCAGGTCCTGCGGGCCGGTGCCTTCGGCGCAGAGCTCGAGCCCGAACGCCGCTATGCCGCGCGCCAGCTCGTGCTCGGGGGCGTCTTCCTCATCGCCGGCCTGCTGCTCTTCGGCTGGTTGCTGGCGACGGGCATGCCCATTCGCGTCGCGGTCTGACCCTCGGGGAGATGCCCGACTGACGCTTTGCAATGTCGCGGCCGGGGCGCTCTGGCGCGCGCGGCCTCGCAAATGCTAAGGGAGGCGGTCTTTTCCGCCGCGCCGCCTTCGGGCCTGCCCGGCGATGCCGCCTACGGCCCGGAGTCCCATGCAGTTTCTGACCTTCATCGGCACGAATGCGCGCTGGCTCGGCGGCGGCTTCCTCCTGTGCTTCTTCTCGTCCTTTGGACAGACCTTCTTCGTGTCGCTGTCGAACGGTGACATCCGCCGCGACTACGACCTGACGAATGGCGAGTTCGGCATGATCTACATGCTGGCGACCCTTGCCAGCGCCGCGACGCTGCCGTTTCTCGGCTGGACCCTCGACCGCTATCCGGCCTGGCGGGTCGCGGCGGTCACCGTCGTCTGCCTCGCCATCGCGACGCTGGCCATGGCCGTGTCGAGCTCGGTGCCGCTGCTGATCCTCGCCATCTACCTTTTACGCCTGTTCGGCCAGGGCATGATGACCGAGATCTCCATGACCACCACGGGGCGCTGGTTCGCCGCCAATCGCGGCCGGGCCATGGCGCTGGTCACCCTCGGCAATCACGCCGGTACCGGGTTCTTTCCGCTGATCTTCGTGCTCGCCGCCGGTGCCTTCGGCTGGCGCGGCACCTGGGTCGCGAGCGCTGCGATCCTCATCCTCGTCGCGCTCCCGACCATCGTCGCGCTGGTCCATCGCGAGCGCGATCCCCAGTCCGAGCCGCCCGGGACGCCGATCCCGAACGTTGCCGACTGGACCATGGCCGAGGTCCTGCGCAGCCCGCGCTTCTACCTCGTCTCGATGAGCGTTCTGGCGCCGCCCTTCATCGGCACGACCCTGTTCTTCCATCAGGTCTATCTGACCGAACTGCGCGGCTGGTCCCTGGAGGTCTTCGCCGCCGGCTTCGCTGTGATGTCGGCGGTCACTGTCGTTTTCGCGCTGGTCTGCGGCTGGATGGTCGACCGCTACAGCGCGCTCCGGCTGCTGCCCTATTTCCTGATCCCGCTGGCGATCGCCTGTTTCATCGCGGCCAGTTTCACCGCCGAGGCGGCGATCTTCGTTTTCATGATCTGCCTCGGCGTGTCCAACGGCTTCTCCTCGACGCTGCTCGGCGCCCTGTGGCCGGAGCTCTACGGCGTCAAGCATCTGGGCGCGATCCGCTCGCTGACCGTGGCTTTGATGGTGCTGGCCTCGGCCCTCGGGCCGGGCGTGACCGGCATTCTCATCGATCTGGGCGTGCCGTACCCGCTGCAGATCGATGCAATGGGCGTCTATTGCCTGGTGATGACCATCGCCATGGCGCTGCTTGCCGGCCGGCTGGCACCGAAAGCGAATCTGGGCAACGCGCCCGTGCCGGGGGCAGGCCGCACCGTCGACCGCATCGACCCGCAGCCGCACGAGACCTGATCGGCCCGTCGCCACCTGTGCCGATTGCCACCCGGCGCGGCGTTCGCTAGGTCGAGGCCATGACCGTCACCGTCCGCTTCGCGCCGTCGCCCACAGGGCATCTGCATATCGGCAATCTGCGCACCGCGCTGTTCAACTGGCTGTTCGCGCAGCGGCAGGGCGGCCGCTTCGTGCTGCGCTTCGACGACACCGACAAGGAGCGCTCGCGCACCGAATTCGCCGACCAGATCGCCGTCGATCTCGCCTGGATCGGCCTCGCGCCCGATCGCGTCATCCGCCAGTCCGAGCGCCTGGCGCTCTACGATGCCGCCGCCGAGCGGCTGAAGGCGGCGGGCCTGCTCTATCCCTGCTACGAGACGCCGGACGAACTCGACCGCAAGCGAAAGCGGCTGGCCGCGCGCAATTTGCCACCGGTCTATGGCCGCGAAGCATTGCGCCTGACCGACGACGAGCGGCAGGCACTGGAGGCCGAGGGGCGCAGGCCGCATTGGCGGTTCCTGCTGCCGAACTTCGCCGACGATCCCTTGCAGCCGCAGCGTACCGAGATCCACTGGGACGATCTGGTGCGCGGTCCCCAGACCGTCGACCTCGCCTCGCTGTCGGACCCGGTGCTGATACGCGGCGACGGCAGCTATCTCTACACCCTGCCGTCCATCATCGATGACGGCGATGTCGGCGTCACCCATGTCATCCGCGGCGACGACCACGTCACCAATACCGGCGTCCAGATCGCCATCTTCCAGGCGCTGGGCCTGACGCCGCCAGTCTTCGGCCACCACAATCTGCTGACGACGGTGTCGGGCGAGGGGCTGTCGAAGCGTTCCGGTGCCCTGTCGCTGGTCTCGCTGCGCGAAGCCGGCCTCGAACCCATGGCCGTGGCGTCCCTCGCGGTGCTGGTGGGACTGCCGGGCGCCATCGACGCCATGCCGGACCTGGCGGCGCTGGCCGAGCGGATGCAGTTTGAGGGCAGCTCGCAATCGGCGTCGAAATTCGATCCGTCCGAGCTCGACCGGCTCAACGCCGACCTTGTCCACGCCATGCCCTACGCCGATGTCGCGGATCGGCTCGCGGCCATGGGGGTGCCGTCAACGGATGCCGAGGCGTTCTGGCAGACGGTGCGGGCCAACTGCGCCCGCGTCGCCGATGCGGCGGAATGGGTCGAGGTGGCCTTCGGCGATCTCGACCGGACGCCGGAGCTCTCCGACGAGGACCGGCAGTTCGTGACGGCGGCCCGCGGCAGTCTGCCGGAGGGCGCGTTCGGCCCCGAGGCCTGGCGCGAATGGACCGGCGCCCTGAAGCAGGCGACCGGGCGCAAGGGCAAGGCGCTGTTCATGCCGCTGCGCCTGGCGCTGACCGGCCGCGACCACGGGCCGGAACTCGCCGCCCTGCTGCCGCTGATTGGCCGGCAGCGCACGTTGGCCCGCCTCGGCTAAGCGAACGCCCGGCGGGGACTCTGCCGGGCGCGTCTGATCAGTCGCTGAGCTGCACCGCCTGGGCGGTGGCGATGGCGGCCATGTTGACCACGCCGCGCGAGGTCACCGACGGCGTCATCACATGGGCCGGTGACGACACGCCGAGCAGGATCGGCCCGACATGCAGGGCGCCGGTCATTTCCTTGACCACGTTCAGCGTGATGTTGGCGGCGTCGATATTCGGGAAGACCAGGAGGTTGGCTTCGCCCTTCAGCGTCGACTGCGGCATGGTGCGCTCGCGCATCGTCGTGTTCAGCGCCGAATCGCCGTGCATCTCGCCGTCGACCTCCAGCTCCGGCGCCCGCGCCTTCAGCATCTTCACGGCGTCGCGCATCTTGCGGGTGGCGCTGGTGTCGTCGGAGCCGAAATTGGAGTGCGACACGAGGGCGACTTTCGGCTCGATGCCGAAGCGGCGCATCTCGGCCGCCGCCAGAAGCGTCATCTCCACCAGATCTTCCGCCGACGGATCGCGCTGGACATAGGTGTCGAGGAAGAACTTGGTGTCCTCCTGCGAGATCAGGAGGCTCATGGCGGCGAATTTGTGCGCCTCGTCGCGCACGCCGACGACCTGGCTGATGTCGCGGACATGGTGCGGGAAGCGTCCTTCCAGCCCGCAGACCAGCGCGTCGGCCTCGCCGCGCGACACCGCGACGGCACCAATCACCGTGGTGTTGGTGCGCACGATCGTGCGGGCCGTGTCCGGATTGACGCCCTTGCGGCCGACCTTCGAGAAATAATGGTCGACATAGTCGCGGTAGCGCGGATCGTCCTCTGGGTTGATGACCTCGAAATCGTCGTTCGGCCGGATCCGCAGGCCATAGCGCTCAAGCCGTGCGGCGATGACGCTGGGCCGGCCGATCAGGATCGGCGCGCAAATCTTCTCTTCCAGAAGCACCTGCGCGGCCCGCAGCACCCGCTCGTCCTCGCCGTCGGAGAAGATCACCCGCTTGCCGGAATCCGTCGCGATGCGGAAGATCGGCTTCATGATCAGGCCGGAGCGGAAGACGAAGCGGTTCAGCCGGTCGAGATAGGCCGGCATGTCCTCGATCGGCCGCGCCGCGACGCCGTCGGCCTCGGCGGCCCGGGCGACGGCCGGGGCGATCTTCAGGATCAGCCGCGGATCGAAGGGGGCGGGGATCAGATAGTCCGGCCCGAAGACCGGCGTGTCCGACCCATAGGCCTTGGCCGCGACCTCGGAGACCTCCTCGCGGGCCAGCGCCGCGATGGCGTCGACCGCGGCGGTCTTCATGCCCTCGGTGATGCCGGTGGCACCGCAGTCCAGTGCGCCGCGGAAGATGTAGGGGAAGCACAGGACGTTGTTGACCTGGTTCGGGAAGTCCGAGCGCCCGGTGCAGATCATCGCGTCGGGCCGCACCTGCTTGGCCAGATCCGGCATGATCTCCGGCTTCGGATTGGCCAGCGCCATGATCATCGGCTTGGCGGCCATCTTTTCCAGGAGCTCGGGCTTCAGGACACCGCCGGCCGACAGGCCGAGAAAGACGTCGGCCCCGTCGATGACCTCGGCGAGGGTGCGCTTGTCGGTCTTCTTTGCATAGACCGCCATCCAGCGGTCCATCCGCTTCTCGCGGCCCTCATAGACCACGCCCTCGATGTCGGTGCAGGTGATGTTCTCACGCTTGGCGCCGAGCTCGACCAGGAGATTGAGGCAGGCGATCGCTGCCGCGCCCGCGCCGGAGGTGACGATCTTGGCGTTCTCCAGCGACTTGCCCGCCAGCATCAGGCCGTTGCGGATCGCCGCCGCGACGATGATCGCGGTGCCGTGCTGGTCGTCGTGGAAGACCGGGATCGCCATGCGTTCGCGCACCCGCGACTCGACCTCGAAACATTCCGGCGCCTTGATGTCCTCGAGATTGATGCCGCCGAAGGTCGGCTCCATCGCCGCGACGACGTCGCAGATATGGTCGATCTCATGGGCGTCGATCTCGATGTCGAAGACGTCGATGTCAGCGAATTTCTTGAACAGGACCGCCTTGCCTTCCATCACCGGCTTGGAAGCGAGGGGACCGATGTCGCCGAGACCGAGGACGGCGGTGCCGTTGGAGACCACGCCGACGAGATTGGCACGGCTGGTATAGATCGCCGCCAGGGACGGATCGGCCTCGATGGCAAGGCACGGCGCGGCGACGCCCGGCGAATAGGCCAGCGCCAGATCGCGCTGGTTGCCCAGGGTCTTGGTCGCCTGGATCGCCAGTTTTCCGGGCTTGGGATAGCGGTGATAGAAGAGGGCCTGTTCGTCGAGATCGCCCATGTTCGGCCGATCCTTGGCGGTTTCCTGTTCGGACATTCCTGCTCCTCCATCCCGGCGTCGCCGCGCGATGATGGCGGCGGCGACGTGTCGCGCTTCTTCTAACGTATCGATCCCGGCAGGCAACCGGACCGCGCCGCTCGTCCACCGCCGGAAGCGTGCTGCCGGAGCGTCACACGACTGCAATCAGAATCGTGCATTTCCCGAGCAACGCAAAGGCTTTAACCGGGGCAAGGCACGGGATGGCGACCATGCACAAGCTGACGACGGCGCGGCATTTCCGGACATTGTTCCTGTCCGACGTGCATCTGGGCTCCAAGGCGGCCCAGGCCGAGATGCTGGTCGACTTCCTGCGTCTGCACGATGCCGAGACGATCTATCTCGTCGGCGACATCATCGACGGCTGGCGGCTGAAACGCTCCTGGCACTGGCCGCAGGCTCACAACGACGTGGTGCAGAAGCTGCTGCGCAAGGCCCGCAAGGGCGCACGCATCGTCTATGTGCCCGGCAATCACGACGAGTTCCTGCGCGACTTTCCCGGCCATCATTTCGGCGGCGTCGAGGTCAAGCGCACCGACATCCACACCACCGCCGACGGCCGCCGCTTCCTGGTGATGCATGGCGACGAATTCGACGTGGTGGTCCGCAACGCCCGGCTGCTCGCCTATCTCGGCGACTGGGCCTACGACATGGCGATCTCGATCAATGTCGTCTTCAACTATGTCCGCCGCCGGCTCGGCTTTCCCTATTGGTCGATTTCGCAATGGGCCAAGCTGAAGGTCAAGAACGCCGTCAACTTCATCGGCGCCTTCGAGACGGCGCTGGCCGACGAGGCGGCTCGCCACGGCTGCGACGGCGTCATCTGCGGCCATATCCACCATGCCCAGATGACCCGTCACGGCGCGGTCGAATATGTGAATACCGGCGACTGGGTCGAAAGCTGCACCGCCGTGGCCGAGCGCCACGACGGCTCCTTCGAGCTCATCCACTGGGCGCATCTGGCCGGCGAGCGCTCCGCGGCGCCCGAGGCGGCATCCGAGCGCGAGGCCGCCGAGCCGGACGCGGCCCGCGTCGAGGCGGCCTGACATGACCCGCATCCTGATAGCCACCGACGCCTGGGAGCCGCAGGTCAACGGCGTCGTGCGCACCCTGTCGAGCCTTGCCCAGGAGCTTCGCGGCCGGGGCAGGGACGTGCGCATCGTCGGCCCCGCCGACTTTCGCACCGTCGCCTGTCCGACCTATCCGGAAATCCGGCTGGCGCTGGCGTCGGCCGAGGCGCTCGGCCGCATCATCCGCGACTACCAGCCCGACGTCATCCACATCGCCACCGAAGGCCCGATCGGCTATGCGGCGCGCCGCGCGGCCCTGCGGGCCGGCCGTCCCTTCACCACCAGCTTCCACACGCGGTTTCCCGAATATCTCAGCAAGCGGGCGCCGATCCCCGAGAACCTGACCTATGCGCTGCTGCGGCGTTTCCATGCGCCGGCCACCGCCTGCCTGGTGCCGACCGAATCGATGCGCCAGACGCTGGCGGGGCTTGGCTTTGCCAATCTCGTCACCTGGACCCGCGGCGTCGATCGCAGCCTGTTCCGGCCGCAGCCGAAGGTCGATCTCGGACTGCCGGGACCGATCTTCCTCACCGTCTCGCGGGTCGCGCCCGAAAAGAACATCGAGACCTTTCTCGATCTCGACCTGCCGGGCTCCAAGGTCGTCGTCGGCGACGGGCCGATGCTGCCCGAATTGCGCCGGCGCTATTCCGACGTGCATTTCGCCGGCAGCCAGACCGGCGAGGCACTCAGCCGCTATTACGCGGCGGCCGACGTCTTCGTGTTTCCCTCGCTCACCGACACTTTCGGCATCGTGCTGATCGAGGCGCTGGCTTGCGGCGTACCGGTGGCGGCCTATCCGGAGCCCGGACCGCTGGATGTTGTCGGGGATACGAAGGCCGGCTGCATCTCCTCAGATCTGCGCGAGGCGTGCCTTGCCGCGCTGACCCTGGAGCGGGCCGACGCGCTGGAGCGCTCGCTGGCCTATAGCTGGGAAGCCTGCGCCGACATCTTCCTGTCGGCGACCGAGGCCCTGCAGGTGCAGCCGGAACTTCAGCTCGCCGGCTGACCGATTCGGCGCGAGCGCTGAATGCGTTGCATCAACTCGGCAGAGACAAATCGCCTAGCCCCAGAGCTTCGCACTCGGCGGCGAGACGGTTGCATCCGTATAGACGAGGCCGCCACTGCGGTCCTTGGCCAGGAGCAGCGGCCCGTCGAGATCGACGAACTCGGCCACCTGTGCAAGCAGCACCGCCGGCGCCATCGCCAGAGAGGTGCCGACCATGCAGCCGATCATCACGCCGAACCCCATCTCGTGGGCGCGCTCAACCAGCCGCAGGCCCTCGGTCAGGCCGCCGGTCTTGTCGAGCTTGACGTTCACGAAGTCGTAGAGGCCGACCAACTTGTCCAGATCATCCGCCGTGTGGACCGATTCATCGGCGCAGATCGGCACCGGATGCGGAATGTCGGCGAGGATGGCGTCGTCGCCGGCCGGCAGCGGCTGCTCGACGAGGACGGCGTTGGCCGCGGCTGCCGCCAGCATGTGCTCGCGGATATTGTCGGCGCTCCAGCCCTCATTGGCGTCGAGGATCAGCTTCGAGTGCCGCGAGGCGGCATGGACGGCCCGGATGCGGCCGACATCGTTGTCTGTGCCGACCTTCACCTTCAACAGCGAGCGGTTGGCGACGCGGGCGGCGGCCCCCATGCTGTCGGCATCGCCGAGCCCGATCGTATAGGCCGTTTCCACCGGCCGCGGGGCGCTGCCGCAGATGATCGACGCGGCTCTCCGGTTGTTCGACTTGGCTTCCAGGTCCCACAGGGCGCAGTCCACCGCGTTGCGGGCGGCGCCCGCCGGGAGCAGCTCGCCAATCCGTTCGCGCGACGCGCCGGCCTCGATCGCCGCACGCACTTCCTCGATCTGTTCGCGGACACTGTCGATGCTCTCGCCGTAGCGCGCATAGGGCACGCATTCGCCGCGTCCCTCGCCGAACTCGTCGCCGATCTGAGTCGTCACGACCACCGCCTCGGTCTTGGCGCCGCGGGCGATCCGGAACTCCTGCGCCAGCGGGAAATGCTCGACTGTGACTGAAAGACGACGCGGCATGGTGAAAACATCCTCAACGGCCGCCGCTGCGGCGGTCATTCCATGACAAGACGTGACTGGACGCCTAAAGGTGGTGCCAGATAGGCCCCGGCTCTGCGTCGCCGCGAATCGGCACCGCGTCAAGCGTGGTGACCGCCTGTGGCGCTGACATGGTCCTCGAGCAGGTTCTTCCAAGGGAGTGAAGTCGCATATCGATGCTTGATGGCTCCGTAGCCCCATCCTCCGGTCCGGCCGGAGGCCGCCGTTCCACGGTGGCGCCTGCTCTCGAAGGCGAGAAGCGTGACGGCGGGCTCGTGCTGCGGGCGTCGGGCGACTGGCTGGCGCGCACCGTCGGCTCGGTCGAGGACACCGTTGCCGAGGCCGGCGCGGCCGATCTCGGCCGGCAGGTCGTCGTCGATTGCGGCGACGTCGCGCGGATCGATACGGCCGGCGCACTGCTCCTGGAAAAGCTCGTCCGCGACCTCGAGGCGAACGGCCGGGACGTCCGGCTGGAGGCGGTCAGCGATCGCGACCAGCCGCTCTTCGACGTCGTGCGCAAGGCGCTCGACCGGGAACGGCCGCAGCCGGAAAAGCGGAAGACCAACCGCATCGTCGATCTCGTCGCGGCCACGGGCCGTGGATCGGTCGCGGTGAAGGACGAGATGGTCGTCGCCCTGAACATCATCGGCGGTGCGATGGTCGGCGGCGTGCAGCGCCTGACCGGCAAGACCCAGATCCGCCCCGCCGCGATCTTCGCGCAGGTCGAGCAGATGGGCCTGCGCGCGGTGCCGATCATCTTCCTGATGAGCTTTCTCATCGGCGCCATCATCGCCCAGCAGGGCGCCTTCCAGCTGCGCCGCTTCGGCGGCGAGCTCTACGCCGTCAATCTCGCCGCGATCCTGATCCTGCGCGAGATCGGCGTGCTTTTGACCGCGATCATGATCGCCGGCCGGTCCGGCAGCGCCATCACCGCCGAGATCGGCTCGATGAAGATGCGCGAGGAGATCGATGCGCTACACGTCATCGGCCTGAACCCGATCGGCGTCCTGGTGTTTCCGCGCCTCGTGGCGCTGGTCATCGTGCTGCCGCTCCTGGCCTTCATCGCCAATCTGGCGGGCCTCCTCGGCGCGATGCTGACGCTGAACATGTATTCGGGGATCAGCTTCGCCAGCTTCGGTCAGGGCGTGCAGTACTCTGTCGACATGTTCACCGTGTTCTCCGGCGTCATCAAGGCGCCCTTCATGGCGGTGATGATCGGCCTGATCGCCTCGGCCGAGGGCATGAAGGTCGGCGGCAGCGCCGAGAGCCTCGGCCTGCGCGTCACCGCATCCGTCGTTAAATCCATTTTCCTCGTCATCCTGATGGATGGCCTGTTCGCGATTTTCTATGCATCCATCGGACTCTGATAGGCCTTCGCCCAACGGACGCGCCACGCCGGACGATGACGACGTCATCATCCGCGCCACCGGCGTGACCGTGAGTTTCGGCGAGAAGACCATTCTCGACAATCTCGACCTCGACGTGCGACGCGGCGAGATCCTCGGCTTCGTCGGGCCGTCGGGCGCCGGCAAGTCGGTCCTGCTGCGCACCATCCTCGGGCTGAACCCCAAGCAGGCCGGCACGATCGAGATCCTCGGCACGGACTACGAGCGGGCCGACGACGCCGAGCGACTGGCCGTGGAGCGTCGCTGGGGCGTCTTGTTCCAGCACGGTGCGCTGTTCTCGTCGCTGACCGTGCTGGAGAACATCCAGGTCCCGATGCGCGAATATCTCGACCTGTCGCCCGGCCTGATGGAAGAGCTGGCGCGGCTGAAGATCGACCTCGTCGGCCTTGCGCCGGACGCGGCCGACAAGTTCCCGTCCGAGCTGTCGGGCGGCATGATCAAGCGTGCGGCGCTGGCCCGGGCGCTGGCGCTCGACCCCGACATCGTCTTTCTCGACGAGCCGACCTCGGGTCTCGATCCGATCGGCGCCGCCGATTTCGACCAGCTGATCATGACCCTGCGCGATACGCTGGGCCTCACCGTCTACATGGTAACCCACGACCTCGACAGCCTGTTCCAGGCCTGCGACCGGATCGCCGTCCTTGGCGAACGCAAGGTGCTGGTCGAAGGGCCGCTGTCGATGATGCTGGAATTCGACCATCCCTGGGTGCATTCGTATTTCCGTGGCAAGCGCGCCCGCACGATCGTCCAGCCGACCCAAACCGCCAATGCCCCCGTGGGAGCCGCCTGATGGAAACCAAAGCCAATTACGTCCGGGTGGGGCTGTTCACGATGCTGGTCATCGCCCTGTCCTTCGGCTTCGTCTACTGGGCGATCTTCGCCACCAGCGGCAGCGAACGCGTGCGGCTTTTGGTGCGCATCGAGGGCTCGGTCACCGGCCTGCAGCAGGGCAGCCAGGTGCTGTTCAACGGCCTGCCGGTCGGCTCGGTGAAGGCGCTGCGGCTGGATTCCAACAATCCCGAAGTCGTCATCGCGACCACCGAGGTCGATCCCGACCTGCCGATCAAGGCATCGACCCAGGCCAATATCGGCTTCCAGGGCCTCACCGGCGCCGCCTTCGTCGAGCTGAAGGGCGGCCAGGCCGACGAGGCCGACATCATCGGCGAAGCCGCGGAGCAGGGGACCGTCCCCGTCATCAAGGCCAATCCGTCCGACGTCACCGACATCCTGGCGACGGCGCGCGACATCGCCGACCGCGCCAACAGCATTCTCGGCCAGTTCGAGAGCCTCGTGGGCACCGTCGGACCGTCGGTCGAGACGACCGTCGAGAACGTCGCCCAGACCTCTCGCAACATCGAGACCTTCACGGCGAGCCTTGCCAAGAATTCCGACGACATCGACAATTTCCTCACCAGCCTCAGCCAGTTGTCGAGTTCGGCGAACACGGTGGCTGAAGAGCTGCCGGGCGCCATCCAGCAAGCCAAGAACATTCTCGACGCGGTCGATCCGACGTCGGTCACCACGGTGGTCGACAATGTCGCCGCCGTCTCCGACACGCTGCGCGCCCAGTCGGACAATCTCGACAGCATCTTCGCCTCGGTGCAGACGGCTGCCGACAGCGTCGGCGAGGTCGGCGACGTGATCCGCCGCAACACCACCGGAATCGACAGCTTCGTCAGCAATCTCGGTCCGCTGGCCGAGAAGGCAACGGCGGTGGCCGACCGGCTCGACACGACGCTGCAATCGGCCAACACGGTCGTCGCGGCGATCGACCCGGCGCAGGTGTCCAAGACCATCGAGGGCATTTCCTCGGCGGCCGAGAACGTCTCCTCGCTGGCCGAGACCATCGGCGCCCAGAAGGAAGCGATCAATTCGGCGATCGCCGGCGCGTCGAACGCCGCGCAGAACGTCAACCGGATCACCACCACCATCGTCGAGCGCAGCGAAGACGTGGACAAGCTGCTGGCGAGCCTCGGCCCGATCACCGACAACATCACCCAGGCGAGCACCGGCTTCAACGAGGCCGTCGCCTCGGCGAATGCGCTCATCGGTTCGGTCGATTCCGCCACGGTCAATCAGGCCATCGGCGACGTCCAGCGGGTGACAGGCGCCGTCAGCGGCAAGACCGAGCAGATCCAGTCGATCATCGACGGCGTCGACCGTACGGTGCAGACGCTGGACACGACGCTGACCGGCTTCACCGAGACGCGGACCCAGTTCGACACGCTGCTCGCCTCGATCGATCCGGGCAAGGTCAACACGGCGGTCGAGAACGTCTCCGCCGCCACCGGCAATGTCGCCGCCGCGGCCGATTCCATCGCCAAGGTCGCCAATGATGTCGGTGCCCGGCGCGAGGACATCGACGCGATCATCACCAACGCCAAGACGACCAGCGAGCAGCTCTCGGCCGCCTCGGGTCGCATCGACAGCGTCGTGAACTCGGTCAACCGGGTGCTCGCGGGCGCCGGCGACGGCACCAGCCTGGGCGTCGATCTGGCCCGGGCACTGCGCTCGGTGCGCGGGGCGGCGGATTCGATCCAGACCCAGGTGACGCCCATCTCGGCCAATCTCCAGCGCTTCTCCGGCGAGGGCCTGCGCGAGGTGCGGGGGCTGATCAGCAACGTCAATCGCACGGTCGATCGCATCGACAGTGCCGTCGAGGACTTCACGACCAATCCGAGCCGGCTGATCTACGGCGGCGAGGATGTGAAGCAGTATGACGGCCGCACCCGCCGCTAGCGGCTGTGGGTAAACGAAAGCTTTCGTTGACAGGCCGGGTTGCGGATGCAAGCAACCGGGGCTGTCGGCGACCGGGTCAAGGTGTACCAATTTTATGCGCGCAGCACTGAAATCGAGCTTTGTCGCGCTTCTGGCGCTCGGACTTTCGGCCTGCGCGTCGACCCCGCCGGACACCTACGAGATCTCGCCGCCGCCATTCAGCGAGGTGCGCGAGGGCAAGTCCCGGCGCCAGCTCCTCATTCCGGAGCCGACCGCGCTCGAGACGATCGACAGCAAGCGGATCATCGTCAAGCCGTCGCCCAATTCGATCCAGTTCCTCGGCGACAGCCAGTGGAGCGACCGCCTGCCGCGGCTCGTCCAGCTGCGCCTGCTGCAGGCCTTCGAGAACACCGGTTCGATCGGCGCCATCGGCGTGCCGGGGCAGGGGCTGGCGATCGACTACCAGCTGGTGATGGAGATCCGCCGCTTCGAGGTGGACGTCACCGGGGCGCCGACCGCCGAGGTGCAGATCTCGGTGAAAGTGCTGAACGACCGCAACGGCACCGTCGTGCGCACCCGCATCTTCAATGCCCAGGCCCCCGTCAACGGCGCCGGCAACCCGGCCTTCGTCGCGGCGCTGGACAAGGCGTTCGAACAGGTCTCGGCCGAGATCGTCACCTGGACGATCCAGCTCGTCTAGCTCGAAAAGCACCGGCCGCGCGTTAGCCGCGCCAGCGGCCGCATTTCACAGCCCGAATGCAAAAGGCCTCCGCCGCGGATCGCGGCGGAGGCCTTTCGGTGTCAGTGCATGGGCGGTCAGGCGGCGATGACGGTCTGCTTCTGCTCGCCCAGACCCTCGATGCCGAGCGTCATGACGTCCCCGACCTTCAGATACTGCGGCGGCTTCATGCCCATGGCGACACCCGGAGGCGTGCCGGTGGAGATGACGTCGCCCGGCATCAGCGTCATGAACTGCGATAGGTACGACACCACATGCGGCACGTTGAAGATCAGCGTGTTGGTGTTGCCCGTCTGGCGGCGCTCGCCATTGACGTCGAGCCACATGGCGAGGTTGTGCGGGTCGGCGACCGCGTCGCGCGTCACCAGCCAGGGGCCGAGCGGGCCGAAGGTGTCGTGGCTCTTGCCCTTGGTCCACTGGCCCTGGCGCTTGGTCTGGAAGTCGCGCTCGGAGACGTCGTTCATCACCGCGAAGCCGGCGACATGGTTCATCGCGTCGGCTTCCGAGACGTATTTCGCCTTAGTGCCGATGATGACGGCCAGCTCGACCTCCCAGTCGAGGGCCTCGGAGTTGCGCGGCATCTCGACGGCGTCATTCGGACCGCACAGCGCGTTGAGCGCCTTGGCGAAGACGATCGGCTCCGTCGGCGGCTCGGCGCCGGTCTCGGCGGCATGGTCGGAATAGTTCAGGCCGATGCACAGGATCTTGCTGGTCTGGCCGACGCAGGGGCCGAAGCGCGGCGAACCGTCGACCGCCGGCAGCGAGGCCGGATCGAGCGCGGCGAGCCTGGCGATGCCGGCGTCGGACAGGATATCGCCGGAGATGTCGGCGATCTGGCCGGAGAGATCGCGCAGCTGGCCGTCGGCGTCGATCATGCCGGGTTTTTCCTGGCCCGCGGGGCCGTAGCGAACGAGTTTCATGGCGTCCTTTCGCATTGTGTCGATGGGTTGGGGAGGGATCAGTAGACGGCGCGGCCGCCCGAAATGTCGAACACCGCACCGGTGGTGAAGGAACAGTCTTCCGAAGCAAGCCAGGCGATCATCGCGGCGACCTCGGCTGGCTCGAGAAAGCGCTGCAGCGGGATCTTCGACAGCATGAAGTCGATATGCTCCTGACTCATCTGGTCGAAGATCGAGGTGCGCGCGGCGGCCGGGGTGATGCAGTTGACGAGGACGCCGGTGCCGGCGAGCTCCTTGCCGAGTGACTTGGTCAGCCCGATCAGGCCGGCCTTGGACGCGGAATAATGCGAGGCGTTGGGATTGCCTTCCTTGCCGGCGATGGAGGCGACGTTGATGATCCGGCCGTAGCCGGCGTCCATCATCAGCGGCACGATCGCCCGGCTGGTGATGTACGGCGCGATCAGGTTGACCTCGATGGTCTTGCGCCAGACGTCCGGCGCCAGGTCCCAGGTCTTGCCGTTGCCGCCGGTGATCCCGGCATTGTTGACCAGGATGTCGATCTTGCCGGCGGCGTCCATCGCCTGCCGCGTGGCAGCGGCGACGGCCGCCTCGTCGGTCAGTTCGACGGCCGTGCCGCTGGCGCGCGGGCCCAGATCCGCGACCGCCTTGTCGACCGCCGCGCCGTCGATGTCCCAGAGGACGACGGATCCACCGCTCTCGATGATCCGCTCGGCCGTGGCGTAGCCGATGCCACGGGCCCCGCCGGTGATGATCGCGATGCGGCCTTCGAGATCGATTTTGTTCATGACATCCCCCCAGAAGTCGCGCCGATGGCCGTTCGCGCCGTCCCGCCAGGCCGGTGCCCGCGGCTTCGCCGCCATCGCGTTCCCGCCGGGATGCCATATCCACCCGGCGGTTGCAATGTATACGTTGATCCGCCGACGGGATCGCTCGATCGGGATGCGATCGCGGCGTCGCGCGTCCAGCGGCAGCGTCGGCGGGCACGTATCAACGTCCTTCAGGGTAAGGTACGACTATAGACCATAGTCGAAGCAATTTGCGGTTGCCTCCGGACGGTACTTCACGCAATCATCCGACCATTGCAGAGAGGGGAGGCTCGGCAAGGTGCTTCAGGCGAATGCGCGGACGATGCATGGAGAGCGGGCCAGCCGCACCATGAGCCTGGCGGCCACGTTCGGCCGCCGGATCGCGTCCGGCCGCCTGGCCTGCGGCGAGGCACTGCCGACCGAAAAGGAGTTGCAGACGCAATACGGAGTCTCGCGGACCGTGGTGCGCGAGGCCGTCCGCCATCTGGTCGCCAAGGGGCTGGTCAGCGTCGGTCCGAAGGTCGGCACGCGGGTGCGCGAGCGGATCGAGTGGAACATGCTCGACCCGGACGTGATGGGCTGGCACCTGACCGCCGCGATCCGGCGCCCCTTCATCGAGTCGCTCTACGAGATGCGGCTGATCAACGAGCCCCAGGCGGCGCGGCTCGCCTGCGACCGGATCTCGCCGGAGCAGGCGGCGCGGCTCCAGGCGGCAATGGCCGGCATGCGCGAGAACCCGCGCGGCTCGCCGGAGCTGATCGCCGCCGATCTCGCCTTTCACCGGGTCATCCTCGAGGCGACCGGAAACCCCATGCTGGTGTCGCTCGGCGCGATGATCGAGCGCAGCCTGTCGATCTCCTTCTCCCTGTCCTGGCGGCAGAACCCGCAGGAGGAGACGCTACGCCAGCATGGCCGGGTGATGGACGCCATCCTCGCCGGCGACCGGGAAGCGGCGGAACTGTTCATGCGAAGGCTCATCGAGAGTGCCTTCAACGACGTCATCCTCGCCCTCTACGCCGATGACGGCAGCCGGGGCGACGATGCGGGCGAGGCCGGCGATACCGATGCCGGCAACCGCGAACGGGATCACGGCGCAAGGTCCGCGCCGTGACGGGAGCATTGCAGAGGGCGCGTCATGCGCCGAACCAAGGTCCAGGGAGGACAATCATGAACGTGACGAAGACACTGATCGCGGGGCTTGCCGCGACGGTCATGGCGCTGTCGGTGCCGCTCGGTGCGAGCGCGCAGGACAAGGGCACCGTGGGCATCTCCATGCCGACGAAATCCTCGGCCCGCTGGATCGCCGACGGCGACAACATGGTCAAGCAGTTCGAGGCGGCCGGCTACGCCACCGACCTGCAATATGCCGAGGACGACATTCCCAACCAGCTCGCCCAGATCGAGAACATGGTGACCAAGGGCGTCGACGCGCTGGTCATCGCGTCGATCGACGGCACGACGCTCTCCAACGTTCTGGCCAATGCCGCGGCGATGGACATTCCGGTGATCGCCTATGACCGCCTGATCCGTGACAGCGAGAATGTCGATTACTACGCGACCTTCGACAATTATCAGGTCGGCGTGCAGCAGGCCGAGTCCCTCGTCGCCGGGCTGGAGCAGCGCTTCCCCGACGCCGAGGCCTGGAACGTCGAGCTGTTCGGCGGCTCGCCGGACGACAACAACGCCTACTTCTTCTACGACGGTGGCATGAGCGTGCTGCAGCCGCTGATCGACGAGGGCAACGTCAAGATCGTCTCCGGCCAGATGGGCATGGACACGGTCGGCACCCTGCGCTGGGACGGCGCGGTGGCGCAGGCCCGCATGGATAACCTCCTGTCGGCCAACTACACCGACCAGCAGCTGCATGGCGTGCTGTCGCCCTATGACGGCCTGTCCATCGGCATCATCTCCTCGCTGAAGGGCGTCGGCTACGGCTCGGGCGACCAGAAGATGCCGATCGTCTCCGGTCAGGACGCCGAGGTCCCCTCGGTCAAGGCGATCCTGCGCGGCGAGCAGTATTCCACCATCTTCAAGGACACCCGCGAGCTCGCCAAGGTGACCGTGAACATGGTCGATGCCGTGCTGCAGGGCAACGAGCCCGAGGTCAACGACACCAAGACCTACGACAACGGCGTCAAGGTGGTGCCGTCCTACCTGCTCAAGCCGGTGCTGGTCACCGAGGAGAACTGGGAAGAGGTCCTGGTCGGCGGCGGTTACTACACCGAAGACCAGATCAAGTAGGGCGATCCGGCGGGCGCCTGCCGGCGTCCGCCCTCGCCATGCCGTGGCCGTTCACCAGAGCGGCCGCGGCATCCTGACGGACGGCCGAAGCGCCGTGACCCATCCATTCGGATCGAGGCGCCGCTTGCGGCTGCCGATCTGCCGGAAGAGCCGCCATGACGACCATCCTGGAAATGCGCAACATCACCAAGACCTTCCCGGGTGTGAAGGCGCTGGACGATGTCAGCCTGAGCGTCGAGGCCGGCGAGATCCACGCCCTCGTCGGCGAGAACGGCGCCGGCAAGTCGACGCTGATGAAGGTGCTGTCCGGGGTCTATCCGCACGGCTCCTATGACGGCGCCATCACCTATCAGGGCGAGGAGTGCCGCTTCTCCGGCATTTCCGATTCCGAACGCCTCGGCATCATCATCATCCACCAGGAACTGGCGCTGGTGCCGCTCCTGTCGATCGCCGAGAACATCTTCCTCGGCAACGAGCGGGCGACGAACGGCATCATCGACTGGAACGAGACCTTCTCGCGGACCCGCGAGCTGCTCGCCAAGGTCGGGCTGAAGGAATCGCCGACGACGCTGGTCACCGATATCGGCCTCGGCAAGCAGCAGCTGGTGGAGATCGCCAAGGCGCTGTCCAAGGAGGTCAAGCTCCTGATCCTCGACGAGCCGACCTCCAGCCTCAACGAGACCGATTCAGAGGCGCTGCTGAAGCTGCTCCTGGAGTTCAAGGCGCGCGGCATCTCCTCGATCCTGATCTCCCACAAGCTGAACGAGATCGCCAAGGTCGCCGACACCATCACGGTCCTGCGCGACGGCAGCGCCGTCTCGACGCTCGACTGCGGCACCGGCACGATCAGCGAGAACGACATCATCCGCGACATGGTCGGCCGCAGCCTGACCGACCGCTTTCCGCCGCGCGAGCCGAAGATCGGCGAGACGGTGCTGGAGGTGTCGAACTGGACGGCGCACCACCCGATCCATTCCGACCGCAAGGTGGTCGACGACGTCAGCCTGCATGTGAAGCGCGGCGAGGTTGTCGGCATCGCCGGTCTGATGGGGGCCGGGCGCACCGAGCTCGCCATGAGCCTGTTCGGCCGTGCCTATGGCGTCAACATTTCCGGCGAGGTGAAGATCGACGGCCGCAAGGTCGACGTCTCGACCATCTCGCGGGCGATCGACAACGGCCTCTGCTACGTCACCGAGGACCGCAAGACCTACGGCCTCGTCCTCGAGGAGACGATCCGGCGCAACATTCCGCTGGCCAATCTGCCGGGCGTCGCCAACGGCATCGTGCTCGATTCCGAGAAGGAGACGGCCGTCGCGCGCGACTACCGCGACCGGGTCCGCATCAAGAGTTCGAGCATCGGCCAGGAGGTGATCAACCTGTCCGGCGGCAACCAGCAGAAGGTGGTGCTGTCGAAATGGCTGTTCGCCGGCCCGGAGGTGCTGATCCTCGACGAGCCGACGCGCGGCATTGATGTCGGCGCCAAATACGAAATCTACGCGATCATCGCCCAGCTCGCCGCCAGCGGGAAGGCGATCATCGTGATCTCGTCGGAAATGCCCGAGCTGCTCGGCATCACCGACCGCGTCTACGTCATGAACGAGGGCCGCTTCGTCGGCGAACTCCCCACGTCAGAAGCCACGCAGGAGAAGATCATGGCGATGATCATCCGCGCCGGGCACCGAAACCGAGGAAACAGCGATGTCTGATCAGGCGACGCAGCAGATCGATCTGGAAAAGGACCGGGCCGCACCCGGCGCGTCCTGGGGCTTCGTGCGGCGGCACATGCGCGAATACGGCATTCTCGTCGCGCTCGTCGTCATCATGGCCTTCTTCCAGATCATGACCGACGGCATTCTCCTGAAGCCGATCAACCTGACCAACCTCGTCCTGCAGAACAGCTACATCATCATCATGGCGCTGGGCATGCTGCTGGTGATCGTCTCCGGCAACATCGACCTGTCGGTCGGTTCGGTGCTGGGCTTCGTCGGCGCGCTCGCCGCGGTGATGATCGTCAACTGGGACATGAACTATGTCCTGGCCGGGGTCATCTGCCTGTTCGTCGGCGCGGTGATCGGCGCCATGCAGGGCTACTGGATCGCCTATTGGCGCATTCCCTCCTTCATCGTCACCCTGGCCGGCATGCTGGTCTTCAAGGGTCTGACGCTCTGGCTCCTGGCCGGCCAGTCGGTCGGGCCGTTCCCGCGGGGCTTCCAGCTGATCTCCTCGGGCTTCCTGCCGGACCTCTTCGGCGGCGAAGACATCAACCTCTTGTCGCTGGCTCTCGGTGTGGCGCTGGCCGGGCTGATCCTGTTCCTGGCGGTGCGGGCTCGCATGCGCAGCCAGGCCCATGGTGGCGAGGACGAGCCCTTCGCCTTCTTTGCGGCGCGGATCGTCATCGTCGTCGGCGCGATCCTCTATCTCGCCTGGATGCTCGCGACCTTCCGGGGCTTCCCGAACGTCCTCATCGTCATGGCGCTGCTGATCGCGCTCTATTCCTTCGTCACCTCGCGCACGACCATCGGCCGGCGCATCTATGCGCTGGGCGGCAACGAGAAGGCGGCCAAGCTTTCCGGCATCAAGACCGAGCGGCTGACCTTCCTGACCTTCGCCAATATGGGCATGCTGGCGGCGCTGGCCGGCCTCGTCTTCGCTGCCCGCCTCAACACGGCGACGCCCAAGGCCGGTCTCGGCTTCGAGCTCGACGTCATCGCCGCGGTCTTCATCGGCGGCGCCTCCATGTCCGGCGGCGTCGGCACCATCGTCGGCGCGGTGATCGGCGCCTTCATCATGGGCGTGATGAACAACGGCATGTCGATCCTGGGCATCGGCATCGACTACCAGCAGGTCATCAAGGGCCTCGTCCTGCTGCTCGCCGTCATCTTCGACGTCTACAACAAGAACAAGGGGTGAGCCGGGTGCGCCGCCAACCAGAAGCGCCTGCGGCCGGGCCTGACGACCGCCGGCTTGCCGGGAGCCGCTCCAGATGACCCCGCCGATCCGGCTCGGCCTCGTCGGCGTCGGCAAGATCGCCCGCGATCAGCACATTCCCTCGATCGGCCGCAACCCGGCCTTCGAGCTTGTCGCGACGGCGAGCCGCAGCGCCTCCGTCGACGGGGTCGCGCGCTTCGCCACGCCCGCCGAGATGCTCGACGCCATGCCGCAGATCGACGCGGTCGCCCTCTGCGTCCCGCCCCAGGTGCGCCATGTCATGGCGGCCGACGCGCTGCGCCGGGGCAAGCACGTGCTGCTGGAAAAGCCGCCCGGCGCCACTCTGTCGGAGGTCGCGCATCTCGCCGATCTGGCGGAGACGCAAGGCGTCAGCCTGTTCGCCACCTGGCATTCGCGCTTTGCCCCCGGCGTCGCGCCGGCGCGTCGCTGGCTTGCCGGACGGCAGGTGCGATCGGTGCGGGTGGAATGGAAGGAGGATGTCCGCCACTGGCATCCGGGCCAGGACTGGATCTGGGAGCCGGGCGGGCTCGGCGTCTTCGATCCGGGCATCAATGCCCTGTCGATCGTCACAGACATCCTGCCGGAGCCAATGTTCCTGACCGGCGGCGAACTGTCCTTCCCCGAGAACCGCGCCGCGCCCATCGCCGCCTCGCTGCGCTTTGCCGGCGCGTCCGGTGCGGCGATGAATGCCGAATTCGACTGGCGCCAGACCGGTCCGCAGACCTGGGACATCCATGTCGGCACCGATGCCGGCGATCTTCTCCTGTCGTCGGGCGGCGCGCGCCTGTGGATCGACGGGGAATCGGTGGTCGATCAGGCCGAAGCCGAATATGACGGCATCTATGCACGCTTCGCCGAACTGGTGGCGAGCGGCGGGTCCGACGTGGATCTCGCGCCGCTCCGCCATGTCGCCGACGCGTTCATGCTGGGCCGCCATCTGACGGTCGAGCCGTTCCACGATCAACCGAACCGGGACACTGCATGAACGCCTATTGCGCGGCCGTCGACTGGGGCACCACCAGCTTCCGTCTCTGGCTGCTGGACGCCGCCGGCGAAATTCTCGCCGAACGCCGCAGCGGCGAGGGCATGCTCGCCGCCGGGCCGGACGGCTTTGCCGCCATTCTCGACGCGCATCTGTCGACCGTCGGTGCGTCGGCCGACCTGCCGGTCATCGCCTGCGGCATGGTCGGTGCGCGCCAGGGCTGGGTCGAGGCGCCCTATGTCGAGACCCCGGCGACCGCCGCCTCCATCGCCGCCAGCGCCTGCCGCGTGCCGGGCCTGGAGCGGCCGGTGCACATCCTGCCCGGCGTCGCGCAGCGCAACGCGTCGACGCCCGACGTCATGCGCGGCGAGGAAACCCAGATCCTCGGCCTGCCCGAGCGGGCCGGCGGAACGGGCGGCCTCGATCTCGTCTGCATGCCGGGCACCCATTCCAAATGGGTCGCGCTGGAGGCGGGCCGGATCGCCGGCTTTGCCACCTTCATCACCGGTGATTTGTTCGCCGCGGTGGCCAAGCACACGATCCTGCGTCATTCGGTGGCCGATCCGGCCGCGCCCTTCGATCGGGCCGGCTTTGTCGACGGCTTCCGGGCCGGGCTGGAATCGCCCGCCGAAGCCACCAACCGCATGTTCGCGATCCGCGCCGGCGGGCTCCTGGATGTCGGTGCCGGCGGCGACGGCGGATCGCAACTCTCCGGCCTCGTTCTCGGCCTCGAATTCGCCGGCGCCCGCAGCCGCTTCGGCGCGACGCCGCGGGTGACGCTCGTCGCCTCCGGCCAGCTTCTCGACATCTATACGGTGGCATGCGAACTGGCGGGCATCGAAGCCGTGGCCGCCGATGCGGACGCGGCGGTGCGCCGCGGCCTCTTCGCCGCCGCCAGGGAGATTCTCGCATGACCGACCTTCGCTCCGCTCCATGGCCGACGCTGAAGCGCGACCTCGTCGCGATCCTGCGCGGCCTGACGCCGGACGAGTGCGAGCCGATCGTCGGCGCGCTGCTGGAGGCCGGCTTCGAGGCCATCGAGATTCCGCTGAACTCACCGGACGCCTTCACCTCGATCGCCGCCGCAGCCCGCATGGCGCCGGATGGCGTACTGATCGGCGCCGGCACCGTGCTGACGCCGGACGACACCGACCGGCTGCATGCGGCCGGCGGCCGGCTGCTGGTCAGCCCGAATGTCGACCCGGCGGTGCTGCATCGCGCAGCGGTCCACGGCATGGTGACCATGCCCGGCGTCTTCACCCCGACCGAGGCGCTGGCAGCGGCGGCGGCGGGCGCCTCGGCGCTGAAATTCTTCCCGGCGAACGTCCTCGGGCCGAACGGCATCAAGGCGATCAGCGCCGTGCTGCCCAAGGGCCTTGCGGTGGGCGCTGTCGGCGGCGTCTCGGAAGCGGATTTTGCCGCCTATGGTGCCATCGGCGTCCGGCATTTCGGGCTCGGCTCGTCGCTCTACAAGCCGGGCGACGAGGCGGCGACGGTGCGCGCGCGCGCCGACAAGGCAGTCGCCGCCTATGACGCGGCGTTCCCCGCGGGGCAGTAGGCGCCTTTCAGCGAACGTCCCTTAGCTCAGACGCCGAGGGCGCGCTTGTCGTCGATGACCTTGCCGTCATTGGGCAGGGTGCCGTCCTCGGCAAAGGCGACCTCGCCGCGCACCCGGCATTCGGCGCGGATCGCCTCGGCCACCGTTTCTGCGAAGGCCGCGCCGCGCTCGGTGCTCTCGATATGCAGCAGCAGCGTGTCGCGGCCGCCATCCTCGCCCACTTCCAGCCGCGCCCGGGCGATCTGCGGGAAGCGCCGGACGATATTGGCGACCTGGCGTGGATGCACGAACATGCCGCGCACCTTGGTGGTCTGGTCGGCCCGGCCCATCCAGCCCTTCAGCCGGCGGTTGGTGCGCCCGCACGGGCTCTGCCCGATCATCACAGCCGACAGGTCGCCGGTGGAGAAGCGGATCAGCGGGTAGGCGGCGTTGAAGGTGGTCACCACGACCTCGCCGACCTCGCCGTCGGGGACCGGATCGCCGGTGCCGGGGCGCACGATCTCCACCAGCGCATCCTCGTCGATCACCATGCCGTCGCCGGGGCCGGCCGCCTCATAGGCGATCAGGCCGAGTTCGGCGGTGCCGTAGCACTGGCGCACCGCGATGCCGCGCTCGGCGTACCATTGCCGCAGATTGGGAAACAGCGGCCCGCCGCTGACCAGCGCCCTGGTCACCGAGCTGAGCGCCACGCCGGCCGCATCGGCCTTTTCCAGGATGATCTTCAGGAAGTCCGGAGTGCCGATATAGCCGCGGACCCCAAGCCGGGCGAAGGCCTCGACCTGCGTCTCCGTATTGCCGACGCCACCCGGAAACACCGCGCAGCCGATCGCGGCGGCGGCGTGGTCGAACATGAAGCCCGCCGGCGTCAGATGGTAGGCGAAGCAATTGGCGACGATGTCGCCGCGGCGAAAGCCTGCGGCATAGAGCGCCCGGGCCATGCGCCAGTGCTCGTGTTCGGCCTCCGGCTCGACGATCGGGCCGGGCGACAGGAACAGCCGGCGAAAGCCGCCGGCGCTGCGCGGCGTCAGCCCGCCGAAGGGTGAGTGGGCCTCCTGCATCTCGATCAGGTCGGACTTGTAGAGGACCGGCAGGGCGGCGAGCGCCGCCCGGTTTCCGATGGTGTCGGGATCGATGCCGGCGAGGCTGCCGGCGTAGTGCGGCGACGTGGCAATCGCATGCCGCAACTGCACGCGCAGCCGCTCGAACAGGTTGGCCTCGCGGGCGGCGGGGGCGCGGGTCTCGCGGTCGTCGAAATGGTCGCTCATGCCGGAGCCTTCCGGGATCGTTCGGTGCAGGTCGGGGGCAGGGCGCGCGGCGCCGTCATAGCCATCTCTTGCGCCGGCGGAAGCTCTTGACGTTCTTGAACGAGCGCCGCTCGCCGCCGCCGAGATAGAATTCCTTGACGTCCTCGTTGTCGGCGAGCTCGGCGCCGGTGCCGTCGAGAACGATCTTGCCGTTCTCCATGATGTAGCCGTAGTCCGCCGCCTTCAGCGCCATGTTGGCGTTCTGCTCGACCAGCAGGATCGAGATGCCGAGCTCGCGGTTCAGCCGCCGGATGATGCCGAACACCTCCTTCACCAGAAGCGGCGACAGGCCCATGGACGGCTCGTCCATCAGGATCAGCTTGGGCTTGGCCATCAGCGCCCGGCCGATCGCCAGCATCTGCTGCTCGCCGCCGGACAGATAGCCGGCGAGGCCGCTGCGCTCGCGCAGCCGCGGGAAGAACTCGTAGACCTGTTCGATCTCCTCGCGGATGTTGGCCTTCGGACGGGTGAAGGCGCCCAGCCGCAGGTTCTCGGTGATCGTCATGTCCTGGACGATGCCGCGGCCTTCCATGACCAGGAAGATGCCGTTGCAGACCTTCTGGTCCGGCGACATGCGGGTGATGTCCTGGCCCTCATAGGACACCGAGCCGCGGGTGATGGCGCCGTCCTCGGTGTGCAGCAGGCCGGCAATCGCCTTCAGCGTCGTCGACTTGCCGGCGCCATTGGCGCCCAGCAGGGCCGTGATCTGCCCGCGCTTGGCGGCCATCGACATGCCGCGCAGGACGAGGATGACGTCGTTGAAGACCACCTCGACATTGTTGAGGGCGAGAATGTCCTCGGCCGGGGCCGTTGCGGGCTCGGGGGCGGAAAGCGGCTCTGCGACGGTCATGGGGGCGACCCTTTTCGTTTCCCTGGATGCGGCCGGCCGGGACGCGGGACGTCCCGGCCGATGCGGTCGGGCTTACTGGCCGAGCCAGTCGTCGCGGCGCGGCAGATCGATCTCGGCGATCTCCTCGATCTCCGCCTTGCCGTCGGTCATCGAGCCGGAATTGATCGCCACGGTCATCAGGCCGCGATGATCCTCGGGGGTCCAGGTCGAGGGCAGGCAGACGCCTTCCAGCCCCTCGGGCACCCACTCGCTCTTCTGGTACATGCCGTCACGGATGCCCTTGCCGGTGATGCCGCCATTGGCCTTCGCCCACTCCATGGCTTCCTTCATGTAGTAGGCCGCGCAGACGCCGCGCAGGTAATGGTGGGTCGGCCGGTCGCCGACCTGCCCGCCGCCGTTTTCGAGGATGGTCTTGACCAGCGCCATGCCCGGCACCTCGGCGCCGTAGAACGGCGTCGAGGTCGGGAAGATCAGGTTCTGCGCCTCGGCGGCTTCCACCGTCTGGTAGTCGCCCGCCCAGGGGTTGCCCATGTAGGTCGCCTCGACGCCGACCGTGTTGCAGGACTTGATCAGCGAGACGACCGAACCGCCGAGATTGCCCATGTAGACGTACTGCGCGCCGGTATCCTTGATGGTCAGGCACTGGGCCTTGAAGTCGCCCGGTGCCAGCGGCACCACCACCGGCGGCGCGACCGTCATGCCGAGCTCCTCGGCATAGGCGGCGCAGGCCTCCTTGGGGGCGTTCGGATAGGGATGATTGTCGCCGGTATGGACGAAGGTCGGGTTGTCGATGCCCTTGCCCTTGGCATCCTCTGAGGCCCACTGCACCAGCGCCCGGCAGGCGTCGGAATAGGACGGGCCGTAGAAGAAGTTGAACGGCGCCGGCAGCTTGGTGTTGGGGTTCTTGC
Source organism: Aurantimonas coralicida DSM 14790 (assembly GCF_000421645.1). GTDB lineage: Bacteria > Pseudomonadota > Alphaproteobacteria > Rhizobiales > Rhizobiaceae > Aurantimonas > Aurantimonas coralicida. The sequence goes on from NZ_ATXK01000006.1 coordinate 116,466, forward strand.
CGCTCGGATCGGTCAGATGCGCCGAATAGGAGCCGGAGATGTTGGGGATCTCGTCGCGGGTGATGAAGGTGATCAGCGCCTCGGTATCGGCGGTGCCCCAGCCCTGCAGCGCGACCATGCCGTTGCCGATCCAGCGCTTGTAGAGCGAGATCGCCTCGGGGACCTTGTAGGCGTAGTCGACCGTGTCGAGCTCGACCATGGTGCCGTCGATGCCGCCATCGGCATTGATCTGCTTGAAGGCGTCGGTGACGCCCGGCGCGTACTGCTTGCCGACGAAGGAGGTCGGGCCGGTATAGTCGGCGAGATGGCCGACGAGCACGCTGTCCTGCGCCTGCGCGGTGCCGAGCATCGTGCCGGCGGCGAGCGCCGCGCCGGCCAGGATCTTCAGTTTGGTCATGTCTTCCTCCCGTTCGCGGACTGGTTCGATCCGAAGGCGGCGGTGCCGCGAAGCCCGCCGGACCCGGGGTGCCCCGTCCGGTCTGACGCCGGGTTCGGGGCAAGAATGGCTAGTGCGAGAAGGGGAAGAGCTTCCAGCTGGCCCGCATCAGCCGCCAGCGATGGACAAGCCCTTCCGGCTCGAGCACGAGGAACAGGATGATCGCCGCGCCCACCGACATCTGCTTGATGTAGGCGGTGCCCTGGGCGATGGCGGGAAACACGTCGGCGAGGCCGTTGGCGAAGATCTCCATCACCTGCGGCAGGAGCAGGATGAAGGCCGCGCCGAGCAGCGATCCCGAGACCGAGCCGAGGCCGCCGATGATGATCATCGCCAGGAACTCGATCGACAGGAGAATGGTGAAGCCCTCGCCGGAGACGAAGCCGAGATAGTGGCCGTAGAGGGCGCCGCCGATGCCGGCGAAGAAGCTGGAGATGCCGAAGGACATGATCCGGTAGCGGGTCAGGTTGATGCCCATGATCTCGGCCGAGAGATAATGGTCGCGCACCGCCACCAGCGCCCGGCCGTCGCGGGTGCGGGCCAGATTGGCCACCGCCAGGAAGCAGATCACCACCCAGAACAGGACGAGGTAGAAATAGCGCTCGTCGGTGTTCAGCGGAAAGCCGAACAGGGTCGCGGTCTCGGCCAGCGAGCCATAGGGGCCGCCGGTGAACCATGCCGCCCGGCCGAAGAAATCCTCCAGGATGAACTGCGAGGCGAGGGTGGCGATGGCCAGGTACAGGCCCTTCAGTCGCGCCGCCGGAATGCCGAAGATCATGCCGACCGCCGTCGTCATCAGGCCGGCGAGCGGGATCGCGATGAGCACCGGGATGCCCTTCGACGCGATCCAGGCCGAGGCGAAGGCACCGAAGCCGAAAAACGCGCCGTGGCCGAGCGAGATCTGCCCGGTCATGCCGGTGAGGACGTTGAGGCCCAAAGCGGCGATCCCGTAGATGCCGATCAGGATCATCTGCGACAGGACATAGCCGCCGAAGACCAGCGGCATCAGCGCCACCAGCACGACGAGGGTGACCACCGCCCATTGCTCGAAATGGGTGCGGAACAGCGACTGGTCTGCCTTGTAGCTGGTCCGGAAGTCGCCGGCCGGGCGCGGATTGGGAACGTGGGCCATCAGATGCGCTCGATGTCGGGCGTGCCGAACAGCCCGTAGGGACGGATCATCAGGATCACGATCAGCACGTAGAAGGGCGCGACCTGGTACATGTTGCCGACCTGCAGATACTGGCCGTCGACGAATTCGGCGAGGTTCTCCAGGAGCCCGATGGTAAGGCCGCCGACGATCGCCCCGACGATGGAATCGAGGCCGCCGACGATCACCGCCGGGAACACCTTGATGCCGATGATCGCCAGCGAGTTGGACACGGCGCTGACGAGGCCGATGACAACGCCGGCGATCCCCGACACCACCGCCGAGATCGCCCAGGCCATGGCGAAGACGCGGCCGACATTGACGCCGAGCGACTGGGCGACCTGCTGGTTGTAGGCGGTCGCCCGCATGGCGAGGCCCCAGCGCGAATAGCGGAAGAACCAGAAGAACATCACCATGACGATGAGCGACAGGACGAGGCTCATCAGATAGGCGGTCTCGACGTTGAGGCCGCCGATGGAGACGGTGCTCCGGTCGAAGACCTGCGGGAAGCGCACGGCATTGTTGCCGAAGATCCAGTTCATCAGCGCCCGCATGAAGATCGACAGGCCGATCGTCGCCATGATGACGGAGATCACCGGCTCGCCGACGAGCGGGCGCAGCAACAGCACCTGCACCAGGATGCCGAACAGCGTCATGAAGACGAGGGAGAAGATGAAGGCCAGCCAGAAGGGCAGGCCGAGGGAGACGACGAGGGCAAGGCAAACCCAGGCGCCCAGCACCACGAATTCGCCTTGCGCGAAATTCACCACCTGGGTCGATTTGTAGATCAGCACGAAGCACATCGCGACGATGCCGTAGAGCATGCCGACGATGACGCCGTTGATGACGAGCTGGAGAAGGAGTTCGGTGTTCATTCGGCTGCCTCCTGCCTGTGGCCCGCATCCGGTACCAGCGTCTCGATCGGCAGCGTCGTGACGATCCGCTGCTTCGAGCCGTCCTGGAAGTGGATCACCGTGTCGACGTCGACGTGGTCGGCGCCGGAATAGAGGCGGGCGATGATGTCCTCGTATTTCTCGGCAATCACGCTGCGCCGGACCTTCTTGGTGCGGGTCAGCTCGCCGTCGTCGGCGTCGAGCTCCTTGTAGAGAAGCAGGAACCTCGCGATCCGCTGCTGGGCGGGCAGCGTCGCGTTGACCCGCTCCACCTCGGCACGCAGGAGGTCGTAGACCTCGCGCCGGGCGGCGAGATCGGAATAGGTGGTGAAGGAGATCCGCCGCTCCTCCGCCCATTTCGAGATGATCGGGAAGCGGATGCAGATCATCGCGGTCAGATAGTCCCGCCGGTTGCCGAGGATCACCGCCTCGGCGACATAGGTCGAGAATTTCAGCTTGTTCTCGATGAATTGCGGCGAGAAGCGCACCCCCTTGGCGGTCGTCGCCAGATCCTTGATCCGGTCGATGACGACGAGGTGGCGCTTGTCCGTCAGGTAGCCGGCGTCGCCTGTCTGGAACCAGCCCTCGGCATCGAGGCTGGCCTCGGACTCGGCCTCGTTGCGGTAGTAGCCGCTCATCATGTTGGGATGCTTGACCAGCACCTCGCCGAGCCCCTCGGGATCGGGGTCGCGGATCTTCAGCGCGCAGCCGGGCATCGGATAGCCCACCGTCTCGTTGTCGACCTCGCCATCCTTGTGGATGGTGTGGGCGCCCATCGCCTCGGTCTGGCCGTAGAGCTGCTTGAGCGGCACGCCCATGGCCTGGAAGAAGCGGAAGGTGTCAGGGCCCATGGCGGCGCCGCCGGTGGCCGCGGATTTCAGATTGGTGAAGCCGAGCCGGTCGCGCAGGTGCCGGAACAGGAGAAGGTCGGCAGCGCCCGAATGGCCGCCATGCTCGACCGCGGCCATGCCCTTGGCGACGCCCCAGTCGTAGATCGCCCGCTTCCAGCGCTTGCTGTCCATGATGCGGGCGCGGATGTCGGCGGCGACCGTCTCCCAGACGCGCGGCGAGAACAGGACGAAGGTCGGCCCGATCTCGCGCAGATCGGCCATGGTGGTCTGCTCTTCCTCGGGGAAGTTCACCTTCATCCGGGCAAGGAAGTTCCAGGCGACGGAATACATCTGCTCCATCACCCAGGAGAGCGGCAGCACCGCCACATATTCGTCGTCCGGCCCGCGCGGATCGGCCCGCAGATAGCTCGCCGCATGGCCGATGAAGGCGGTGCCGGTCCACATGGCGAGCTTGGGATGGGCCGTGGTGCCGGAGGTGGTGCACAGGATCGCGACGTCTTCGCCGCGCGTCGCGCCGACCATGTCGCGCCACAGATTGGGGGATAGGTCGAGTGCGTCCTTGCCGGCCGCCTCCAGCGTCTCGATCGGGATCAGCCGCGGATCGTCGTATTTCCGCATGCCGCGCGGGTCGGTGTAGACGATGGCGACGACGCTCGGGATGGCGTCGCCGAGGGCCAGCAGCTTGTCGACCTGCTCCTCGTCCTCGGCCACGACGATCTTCGGCTGGGCATAGTCGAAGAGGTAGCGGATCTCCTCTTCCAGCGCGTCGCGATAGATGCCGAGGCTCATCGCCCGGCAGGCATGGGCGGCGACCTCGCCCCAGACCCATTCCGGGCGGTTGTCGCCGATCAGCGCGACGATGTCGCCGGGCCCGAGGCCGAGGCCGGCGAAGCCGACGGCCATGCGCGCGACATGCGTCTCGACGCTCTCCCAGTCATAGGGCACCCAGATGCCGAATTCCTTCTCGCGCTGGGCGATGGCCTTGGGGTGCAGGAGGGCGTTGTGGGCGAGAAGCTTCGGCAGGGTGTCGAGACCGGCGGCCTGTTTCACCTCCGGCGTGTCGTCCGGCCAGGGCAGCTCCGATCCGCTGACGGCGAGGGGCGCGGTCATGCCGGTTCTCCGGTCTCGGCGGCCAGCGCGTCCAGCGTCTCGTCGTCCTCGCCGAGATAGGCGCGCTTGACGTGTTCGTCGGCCAGCACCGCGTCGGGCGTGCCGGCGGAGATCACCTTGCCGAAATCGAGCACGATCACCCGATCCGACAGATCCATGACCACGCCCATGTCATGCTCGATCATCACGATGGTCATGCCGAATTCCTGGTTCAGCGCGACGACGTAGCGGGCGATGTCTTCCTTCTCTTCCAGGTTCATGCCGGCCATCGGCTCGTCGAGCAGGATCAGCTCCGGCTCGATCGCCATGGCGCGGGCCAGTTCGACCCGTTTGCGCAGCCCGTAGGAGAGGGTGCCGGCCGGTTCGCCGCGCACATGCTGGATCTCGAGGAAGTCGATGATCTCCTCGACCCGCCGCCGCTCGGCCAGTTCCTCGGTGCGGGCGCCGCCGACCCAGTAGGCCATGCCGGTGAAGAGGTTGTTCTTCAGGCGGTGGTGGCGGCCGACGAGGATGTTGTCAAGGACGCTCATATGGCCGAACAGCGCGAGGTTCTGGAAGGTGCGGCCGATGCCGAGGCGGGCGCGATCGTTGATCGAGCGCTTCAGCAGCGAGCCGCCCTTGTAGAGGACGTCGCCCTCGGTCGGCTTGTAGCGGCCGGAAATGCAGTTGAGCATCGAGGTCTTGCCGGCGCCGTTCGGCCCGATGATCGAGAACAGCTCGCCGGCCTCGACGTGAAAGCTGACATTGCTCAGGGCGCGCACGCCGCCGAATCGCAGCGAGACATCACGGACCTCCAGGAGGCGTTCGCCTGACGTCACAATTCATCCTCCCGTCGGCGTTTGCCCGCCGACCTGTCCGCGGGGCACCGGCTGCTGCGCCGTGCGACCCGCGTTTCGATGCCCGCTCCCGAGGGCACTGTGTCACGCTGGCAGGCAATTGTTGCGAGAGTTTTTCCAGAAGCGATGCAATGGCGGTTGCGCCTTGCTAGGCTGCCGCGTGGCCGGACAGGGAGGCATCGGCGGCGTTGGGAGAGACACAGACGGGCGCGGGCGTCGCGGCATCCGAGCGGGGGCAGGCGGGAACGCTCGCCATGCTGATGGCCGGCCTCGACCGGCTCGATCAGGGAATCACGCTGTTCGGTCCGGATCTGAAGCTGGTCTTCGCCAACAGCCGGCTGGTCGAACTGGTCGGCCTGCCGCAGGCGCTGGCCGAGCCGGGCACGCATTTCGAGACGATCGTGCGCCACAACGCGGCCCATGGCGAATACGGCCATGGCGACATCGAGGCGATGGTTGCCGATCGGGTCGCGGCGGCGCGTCGCTTCGAGCCGCACACGCTGGAGCGCACGCGGCCCAACGGCGTCGTCATCCGGGTCAGCGGCTGGCCGCTGCCCGAGGGAGGCTTTGCCACCGTTTACACCGACATCACCGACCAGCGCCGGCGCGAATTGCGGCTGGAGCAGCGGCTGCTGCGCCAGACCGAGGATCTGCGCCGCAGCGAGGAGAGGCTGCGGCTGATCGCCAACGAGGTGCCGGCCGGCATCGCCTATCTCGACCGGGACGAGGTGTTCCGTTTCGTCAATCGCCGCTTCGCCCGGGCCTACGGCCTGTCACCCGATGCAATCCCCGGCCTGCGCCATGACGAGGTGCTGAGCGCTGCCACCATGGCCCGCGTACGCCCGTTCTTCGCCCGCGCCAAGACCGGCGAGGCGCTCGACTTCGACCAGGAGATCGCCTTTCCGGACGGGCGGGTTCTCGACACGCGCACCTTTCTTCGGCCCGACCGCGACCCCGACGGCACGCCGCGCGGCTTCTACGTGCTGACGGTGAACGTCACCAAGGAGAAGGAGGCCGCGGCGGCGCTCTTGCAGGCCCAGAAGATGGAGACGCTCGGCCAGCTTTCGTCCGGCATCGCCCATGACTTCAACAATCTCCTGACCATCATTCTCGGCAATCTGACGCCGCTCGTGGCCAGGATCGACGATCCGTCCCTGAAGGCGGAGATGCTGGAGCCGGCCATCCGCGCCACGCGGCGTGGCGCCGACCTGATGCGGCGGCTTCTGGCCGTCGCTCGTCGCCAGCCGCTGGAGCCCGCCGTGGTCGATATCGGCGAGACGATCCGGACCATCGTCGAACTGGTGCGCCCGTCGCTGCATGACGGCACCTGCATCGCGGTGGAGATCGACGGCACGCCCCACGCCTTCGTCGATCCCGCCCAGCTCGAAGCCAGCCTGATCAACCTCGTGGTCAATGCCGCCGATGCCTGCCTGACCGGCGGCCGTATTCGGGTGGCGGCGGAAAACGACGCGGCGAGCGGCACCGTCGTGATCGTCGTCGCCGACGACGGCAAGGGCATGGACGAGGCCACGCGGCGAAAGATCTTCGAACCCTTCTTCTCCACCAAGACCGGCACCGAACGCTCCGGTCTCGGCCTGACCATGGTGCAGGGCTTCGTCACCGCCTCGCACGGCACGGTGGCGCTCGACACCGCCCCCGGAGAGGGCACGATATTCACCCTGCGCCTGCCTGCCGCGGAGGTGCCGGCAGAAGACGAGGCCGCAGCCGTAAGCGATGCGGGCCTGGACTGCTCCGACGGGCTGAGGGACCGCTTCGTGCTGCTGGTCGACGACGACGAGGAGGTCCGTACCGTGCTGCGCCGCGATCTCCTCGGCTGCGGGGCCCGTCTGATCGAGGCGAGCGGCGGGGCCGAGGCGTTGCAGCTTCTCGAAGCGGTGGACGGCATCGACTTCGTCCTCAGCGACATCACCATGCCGGGCGGCATGTCGGGCGTCGACCTCGCCGCCGAGATCGAACGGCGCCATCCGGGCAAGCGGATCGTCCTGATGACCGGCTTCGGCCAGGACGGCATACGGGCCGATCTCTCGCCGCGGGTGCGCGTCCTGCAGAAACCGTTCGAGCGGCGGGCCATCGTCTCCGCCTTCACGGCGGGGGGCTGACGATGCCGGACCCGAGCCGTCTCCGGAGGGTGACGACGGATGCATAAGCGCATCTTCATTCTCGAGGACGACCGCGATCTTGCCGCTGTCTTCGCGCGCGAGCTGACCGAGCAGGGCTTCGTGGTCGCGACCTTCCAGCGGATCGCCGATTTCCGCCGCCAGCTCGGCGCCGCGCCGCCGGATCTGTGCATCGTCGATCTTGGCCTGCCCGACGGCGACGGCCTCGCGCTTCTGAAGGACGAACTCGGCCGGCACGGCCTGCCGATCGTCATCGTCAGCGGCCGTGGGGCGCTGGACGACCGGTTGCGGGGGCTGGAAAGCGGCGCCGACGATTACCTCACCAAGCCGGTCGAGCCGCTGGAACTGGCCGCCCGCATCCGCAGCGTCCTGCGGCGCACGTCGCGCAACCGGGAGGCAACCCCGACGCTGCGCGCCAGCGCGACGGCGCGGACCGACATTGCCGAATTCGCCGGCTGGCGGGCCGACTTTGGCTCGCTGACCCTGCGCGCGCCCGGCGGCGCCGAGCAGCCGCTGTCACGCTCCGACGCTGAGCTCCTGCGTGCCTTCCTGGAAGCGCAGGGCAGGGTGCTCAGCCGCGACTTCCTGCTGGAGCTGTTCTCGGCCAGCGGCGAGGAGGCCTTCGACCGCAGCGTCGACGTGCGCGTCTCGCGGCTTCGCAAGAAGCTGGACGAGGACCCGAAGAAGCCCGTCCATGTGCGCACCGTCTATGGCGCCGGCTATGTCTTCGCGACGCGGGTCGACTGGGTCGGCTGACCGCTCGACCCTCGCACGTCCTCAGTCGGTGACGCCGAGCACGGCGATGCAGTCGCCCGCCTTGACGAGGCCGGGGAAGTGCCTTGCCGCGAGGATGCCGTCCATCTTGGCGGTATATTCGTAGGGCGCGACGCCGGTGCGGTCGATCGGCCAGGCCCGCCCGATGGGCTGGCCCTTGCGGACCGCGTCACCCAGATCCACCAGCGGCTCCATCATCCCGTCGATCTCCGAGAAGGTGAAGCAATCGTCCGACGGCATGTCGAGCCAGCGGGTCGGCCGTTCCTCGACCGCGCCCGACAGGATGCCGGCATGGCGCAGGAGATTGGCGGTGCCGCGCTTGGCGATGCCGGCGCTTTGGGCCGTCGCCGTGCCGCCGCCGCCGAGTTCGGTCGTCACGAACACCTTGCCGAGCTGTTCGACCGTGGTGTCGAACATGCCGACCGCATCGATCTCGCGCATCTTCACCGACCAGGGTGCGCCGAAGGCGGCGACGGCGGCGATGCACTCCTCTTCCTGACGGCTGTCGTCCAACGCATGGGCGGCGGCGAAGGGCAGGAAGTCCAGCGTCTTGCCGCCGGAATGGAAGTCGAGCACGACATGCGCCATCGGCAGCAGGTAGCGGGTGACGTAGTCGGCGATCTTCTGGCTCGGCGTGCCGACGGGGGAGCCGGGAAACAGCCGGTTCAGATTGCCCTTGTCGATCGGCGAGGTCCGCGTGCCGGCGCGAAAAGCCGGATAGTTCATCGCCGGCAGGATGATGACCCTGCCGGTAATTTCCTCCATGGTCAGCCGCTGCGCGAGGTCGAAGAGCGCGATCGGCCCCTCATATTCGTCGCCGTGATTGCCGCCGGTCAGGAGCGCCGTCGGGCCGTCGCCATTCCTGGCGACGGTGATCGGGATCAGCACCGAGCCCCAGGCCGAATCGTCGCGGCTGTAGGGCATCCGCAGGAAGCCGTGCTGGATGCCGTCGGCCTGGAAATCGACCGTCGCCACCAGCGGCGAGGGCGCCAGATTGTCCTGCCGCATGGCTCAGTCCTTCACGAAGAGCTGGCGCGGCACGTCGGCCAGAAGCTCGTAGCCGGTCTCGGTGATGGCAATCGACTCGGTGATCTCGATGCCCATGTCCTCCTGCCAGATGCCGGTCATGAAGTGGAACGTCATGCCGGGCTTCAGCTCGGTGCGGTCGCCGGGCCGCAGGCTCATGGTCCGCTCGCCCCAGTCCGGCGGATAGGACAGGCCGATCGGATAGCCGGCGCGGTTGTCCTTGATGATGCCGTAGGTCTTGAGCACCGCGAAGAAGGCATTGGCCAGATCCTCGCAGGTGTTGCCGGGCTTGGCCGCCTCGAGGCCCGCCTCCATGCCCTCCAGCGTCGCCTTCTCGGCGTCGAGGAAGCTCTGGGGCGGCTTGCCGAGGAAGATCGTCCGCGACAGCGGGCAGTGATAGCGGTTGTAGCAGCCGGCGACCTCGAAGAAGGTGCCTTCGCCGCGCTCCATCGGCAGATTGTCCCAGGTCAGGTGCGGCGCCGAGGCGTCGAGGCCCGAGGGCAGCAGCGGCACGATGGCCGGGTAGTCGCCGCCATAGCCGTCAACACCGCGGGTGCCGACGTCCCAGATCTCGGCGACGAGATCGCATTTGCGGATGCCCGGCTCGGCCTTCTCCAGGATGCGCTTGTGCATGGCGCCGACGATGCGCCCGGCGATGCGCATATATTCCAGTTCCTGCGTGCTCTTGACCGCCCGCTGCCAGTTGACAAGGCCGGTCGCGTCGACGAAGCGCGCCTCGGTCAGATAGGTCTGCATCGACAGGAAGGCGGCGGCGGAGAACCAGTAATTGTCCATCTCGACGCCGATCGAGAGGTTCGCCCAGCCGCGATCCTTGATCACCGTGGCGAGGAAATCCATCGGGTGGCGCTCGGACGACTGCACGTAGTGGTCGGCATAGCCGACGATGTTGTCGTTGCCGATATAGGCGGTGCGCCGCGCGCCATTGGCGTCCTGCGACCGGCCGAACCAGACCGGGTCGCCCTCCGGCGGTACCAGCACGCCCTGGTGGACGTAGAAGGACCAGCCGTCATAGCCGGTCAGCCACGCCATGTTCGACGGGTCCGACACGAACAGGAGTTCGATATCCTTCTCGGCCATGGCCGCCCGGGTCTTCTCCAGCCGCTCGGCATATTCCGGTCGGGTAAACTTGAATCGCGGCTCACGCATGGGTGCACCTGTGGTCGGAGGGGTCAGCTGGTAAAGGTTGTGCCGGCAGAGGCCGCGACGGCGCGGTCGCTGGCCAGTGTGGCGATCGCGGTGTCCTGGACGCCGGTGCCGGTCAGATCGCAGATCGTCAACGCCTCGGGCGAGGGACGGCCCGCATTGCGGCCGGCGACGATGGCGCCGAGTTCCGCGAAGGGCGCATCCGCAGGGACCGCGCCGGCGGCGATCGCGTGGTGAAGTTCGCCGAGCCGCCGGGTCTGGGACAGGCTGTCGGCGACATAGAGGTCGGCGCCTGCGATGGCGGCCGGATCGAGCTCGTTCTTGTGCTCGGCGTCGGAGCCCATGGCGGTCACGTGCTGGCCGGGCGCCAGCCAGCCCGCCATCAGGATCGGCGTCTCCGACGGGGTCGTCGTCACCACGATGTCGGCGCCGGCTACGGCCCGCTCGCCGTCGGCAACAGCGGTGACCGCGATCCCCAGCTCCGCCGAAAGCTCGGCCGCCGCTCTATCCGCCTTGCCGGCGTCGCGGGCCCAGATCCGTGCCTCGGTGATCGGCCGCACCAGGGTCAGCGCCTTCAGTTGCAGCCGCGCCTGGACGCCGGCGCCGAAGATTGCGGCGATGCTGGAATCCGGCCGGCTGAGATGCCGGGCGGCGACCGCACCGGCGGCGGCCGTGCGCACGTCGGTCAGATAGCCGTTGTCGAGCAGCAGCGCCTCCACCAGCCCGGTGGTGGAGGACAGCAGCACCATCATGCCGTTGACGCTCGGCAGGCCCAGCTTCGGATTGTCGAAGAAGCCCGGGCTGATCTTGACGGCAAAGCCCGAAAGGCCCGGCACATAGGCGGTCTTCACGTCGACCTCGCCGTGATGCTCGGGAATGTCGAGCCGCAGGATCGGCGGCATCGCCACCGCCTTGGTCGCCAGCGCCTCGAAGGCGCCCTCGACGGCGGCGATGGCCTCCAGATCGAGCGGCACCAGCCGGCGCAGATCGGTTTCGGTGAGGATGCGCATCTGTGGCATCAGGCAGCCTCCTCCAGCGTGTTCGCCCCATTGAGGATGGCGCGATGCAACTGCATGTCGATGTTGCGGCCCGACAGAAGCGCCAGCGTCGGCCCGTTCGGCTGCACCTTGCCGGCCAGAAGCGCCGCGATGCCGACGGCGGCGCCGCCCTCGACGATCTCGCGCTCTTCGGCATAGGCGTGGCGGATGCCGGCGGCGATCTCCGCCTCGTCGAGCAGCACCACCTCGTCGACGAGGCTGCGCACGGCCTCGAAGGTCCATGCGTTGCCGAGGCCGATGCCGCCGCCGAGGGAATCGGCGATGGTCGGCAGTTCCTCGACCTCGACCGGATGGCCGGCGGCGAGGCTCGCCTGCATGGCGGCGCCGCGGCGCATGGAGATGGCGATCACCCGCACATCCGGGCGCAGGCCCTTCACCGCCGCGGCAATGCCCGCGACGAGGCCGCCGCCCGACAGCGGCACCAGCACCGTCTCGACGTCCGGCAGGTCGGCGACGATTTCCAGCCCGATCGTGCCCTGGCCGGCGACGATGGCCGGATGATCGAAGGGCGGCACATTGGTCATGCCGTCTTCGGCGACGAGGCGGTCGACCTCGATCTGGGCCTCGTCCTGCGACCGGCCGACGATCCGGGTCTCGGCGCCCAGCGCGGCGATGGCATCGAGCTTGTTGCGCGGCACCAGCGCCGACATGCAGACGATGCAGCGAACGCCCTCGGCGGCCGCCGCATGGGCCAGCGCCCGGCCGTGATTGCCGGTCGAGGCGGCGGTCACGCCCTTCGCGCGCTGCTCTGGCGTCAACTGCAGCAGGGCGTTGGTCGCGCCGCGCAGCTTGAAGGCGCCGGTGATCTGCCGGTGCTCGTGCTTCAGATGGACGGGGACGCCGGCCCGGTCGGACAGGCTCGGCGAGAGATCGACCGGCGTGCGCCGGATCCGGCCCTCGATCCGGCGGGCCGCAGCTTCGATGTCGGTGAGCGTCACGATCCCCATGGCGTTACGCGGCGGCGGGCAGGGACCGCGCCATCAGGCGGCCGGCGTCCGGTCGTGCGGCGAGGGCGCCGCAATGGCCAAGCGTCGCCCAGACCGTCGCCAGATTGCTGGTGACGACCGGCCGGCCGATGCGCGCCTCGATCTCCGGCACAGCGGCGGCCGAGCGCAGGGCCGTGCAGGAGATGAACAGGGCCTCGGCGGACGGAGCGGTTGCGGCGACGGCTGCCTCGACCAGGCTGGCCCGCGACATCCGGGCCATGTCCCCGTCATCCTCCATCTCGAGGCAGGTGAAGCTTTCCAGCGCGAAGCCGGCATCGACGAAATAATCCGCCATCAGTTCGCCGACCGGCACGACATAGGGCGTCAGGACGCTGATCTTCTGGGCGTCGAGGGCGCGCAGGGCCATGGCGGCGGCAGCCGGCGGGGTCACCACGGCAGCTTCGGGCTTGGAGGCATGGATCGCCGCGGCAATCTCGTCGTCGCCGATGAGCACGGTGCCGGAGGTGCAAGAGAAGCAGATCACGTCGAAGGCCTCGCCCGGCAGGAGCAGGCCGGCCGCGGCGGCGAGGCGCGGCTTCATCGCCCGCAGGTTCTCCGTCGTGGTGGGATTGGCGAACTCGATCCGGGTGCCGAAGACGTGGATTGTGTCGGAGGCGACCATGCGCGTGAAATCGGCCTCGGTGGACTGGTCGGTCGCCAGAAGAATCAGGCCGACACGGCGCTCGCAGGCCCGCTCATCGAGCGCGAGAGGCAGGTCCGAGGTGGTGATCGGGACGCTCATGGCAGAAACTTTCAACAGGGAAAACAGAGTTTTGTCGCCATGGCCTGATGCTCTCTGCGAACCCGTCGCCGCCGGTGCATGCGCAAGGTGCCGAGGGTGAAAGCCGGACCGGGCGACCCGGAGCCGAAAAGGCGCATTTCCCTTCGCCCCGGTCAACCCGCGAACCGCTTGTTCCCCGACGTTACAGCGCTCAAATGATCACGCCTTGGGCATGCCCGGCAATTAGGCGAACCATCCTTTTTCGCTGGCGCCAGAAGTGTATTCTGCTGCCGGCCCGAACGCATTCGGGCGAACGCTCGCTCGACACGGCGCGATAATATTCGGAAGCTGATCTTCGGCGATCCAGAGGATGCGAACGTTGACTGACGGTCGTCGATGTGCAGGCTTGGGCTCCCTTCAAGCAGGAGCCCGGTGCTTCACGACGGTTCGTGCAATCGAACCCTGTGATGAGCAGGCGAAATATCCGAGATCGACTGATCTCGCCGGCGATGATCCTGATTTCCATTGCCGATCGTGCGCCGTCGGCGGATTTTTCGCGGGCTACGCTTTTCCTGCTGATTTCGAATGCTATGGTTTGTTGACCTCCTGTCGTCGAACCGAGAAACGGAGATCGTTGAATGACCAATCCGATGAAGACGCGCCGCCGCAATCTGGTGGCCAAGACCTTGGCAGCCACGACCGCGCTGACCCTTCTGGCCGGCCCGGCTTTCGCCGCCGAGTGGAAATACGCCATCGAGGAAGCGCTGGAAGAGGTTCAGGGCGTCTACGCCACGAAGTTCAAGGAGCATATCGAGGCGAATTCGGACCACACCGTCGCCATCTTCCCGTTCGGCACCCTCGGCGAGTCCGCCGACACCACCGAGTTGGCCCAGATGGGCGCCATCCAGTTCGTCGATGCCTCGCCGGGCTTCACCGGCAGCCTGATCCCCGAGCTGCAGGTCTTCCTGATGCCCTACGTGCTGCCGGAAGACCCGGACGTGCTGGCGGATTTCTACAAGACGTCGCCGACGATCAACGAGGATCTGGCCGAGCTCTATGAGGCGCAGAGCCTGCACCTGATCGACATGTTCCCGGAAGGCGAGGTCGTGATGACGACCAAGGAGCCGGTGACGTCGCCGGCCGATCTGGAGGGCGTGAAGTTCCGCGTGATGACCACGCCGCTGCTCGTCGAGACCTACAACGCCTTCGGCGCGACGGCGACGCCGCTGCCCTGGGGTGAGACCTTCTCGGGTCTGCAGCTCAACATGATCCAGGGCCAGGAGAACCCGATGTTCTTCGTGGAATCCACGAAGATGTACGAGGTGACCGATCATATCACCTTCACCGGCCACAACACCTTCACCACCGCCGTGGCGGCCAACAAGAGCTTCTATGACGGCCTGTCCGACGAGGACAAGGCGCTCGTCACGGAAGCGGCCGATGCCGCCTACGACTACATCATCGACTACCAGAAGGGTCTCGAGGACGAGGCGCTCGCCAAGATCCAGGAAGCCAAGCCGAGCATGACGGTGACGCGCCTGACCGACGAGCAGCGCGAGCCGTTCCGCAAGGCAGCCGAGCAGGTCCGCGAGAAGTTCGTCGAGATGACGGGCGACAGCGGCAAGGCCGTGCTCGACGGCTTCGAGGCCGACATCAAGGCCTCGCAGGAGCGGGTCGGCAGCGGCGGCTGATCCGACAGGAATCCGGCCGGCGGTGCGTTCGCCGGTCGCCGAAAGCTGCTGCCGCGCTATCATCATGCGCGGCAGCATATGTGTGGCGCCATAGGATGGAACGCCGATGAACCGACCCGACCCGTCGACCGACCCGGACGCCCCCGCCGAAAGTCTGGGTGGCCCGAGGCCCTCCGAGGATTCCTCGACGAACAAGACGGACGCGCCCGAAAGCGGCTTTTCCGGCGTTCTCAAGCCCTTCCAGATTCTCGACCGGTCGATCGCGGTGCTGGAATCCGTCATCCTGACGGCCGGCATCCTGATGATGGCGGTCAATTCGGTCGCCAATGTCATCGGTCGGTTCGCCTTCGGGCGCAGCCTCTATTTCTCGCAGGAACTCAACCAGTTCCTGGTCATCCTGGTGACCTTTGCCGGCATCGGCTTCGCCGCGCGCCATGGCCGCCATATCCGCATGTCGGCGATCTATGACGAGCTGCCCGATCCGGCGCGCCGCGCCCTGATGATCGTGATCGCGCTGGTCACCGCGGCGACCATGTTCATCCTCGCCTGGTTCTCCTGGTTCTACGTCGTCAGCGTCTTCGACACCGGCCGGATTTCGCCGGTGCTACGCCTGCCGATCTACGTGACCCTCGTCTGGCTGCCGATCGGCTTCGTCATCACCGGCATCCAGTACGTGCTGACGGCCCTGGCCAATCTGACCCGGCCGGAAATCTACCTGTCCGTCTCCGTGGTCGATTCCTACGAAGACACCGAAACTCAGATCTGACGCCGCCACCGCCGTCGACCTGCTTAAACATCCGCCGCCGCGCGCTCTGACCAGAGGAAATCCATGGCAACTGCGATGCTTTCGACCATGGTGGTTCTCCTGCTTCTGGGGTTCCCGATGATGGTGCCGCTGCTCATGGCGACACTGGTGGGGTTCTTCTTCTTCCTGCCCATCGGGCCGGAGATCATGGTCCAGCAGATGATCGCCGGCATCCGGCCGGCCGCGCTGGTCGCCGTGCCGATGTTCATCCTGGCCGCGGACATCATCACCAAGGGCCATTCGGCCGACCGGCTGATCGACATGGTGATGCGCTTCGTCGGCCATATGCGCGGTGGTCTGGGCGTCGCGACGGCGATGAGCTGCACCCTGTTCGGCGCCGTCTCCGGCTCGACCCAGGCGACCGTGGTCGCGGTCGGCGGTCCGTTGCGGCCGCGCATGCTGAAGGCCGGCTACAGCGACAGCTTCACCCTGGCGCTGATCATCAATTCCTCCGACATCGCCATGCTGATCCCGCCGTCGATCGCGATGATCATCTACGGTGTCGTGTCCGGTACCTCGATTTCGGAACTGTTCATCGCCGGTGTCGGCCCGGGCCTTCTGATCCTGTTCCTGTTCTCGATCTACGCCGTGATCTACGCACGGATGCACAATCTCGAGACCGAGCCGAAATCCACCTGGCGCGAGCGCGGCCAGGCGATGGTGGCGGCGATCTGGCCGCTCGGCTTCCCGCTGATCGTCGTCGGCGGCATCTATGGCGGCATCTTCAGCCCGACCGAGGCGGCCTCCGTCTGCGTCGGCTATGCGCTGCTTCTGGAGATGGTGATCTTCCGCTCGCTGAAGCTGAGCGACATCTTCGACATCGCCAAGTCGACCGGCCTGATCACCGCGGTGGTGTTCATCCTCGTCGCGGCCGGCGCGGCGTTCTCCTGGGTCATCTCGTTCCAGCAGATCCCGCAGATGCTCCTCGGGGCGATCGGCCTGACCGAAGCCGGGCCGGTCGGCGTGCTGATCGCGATCTCGATCGCCTTCTTCGTCGGCTGCATGTTCGTCGACCCGATCGTGGTCATTCTGGTGCTGGTGCCGATCTTCTCGCCGCTCGTCTCCGGTCTCGGGCTTGACCCGGTGCTGGTCGGCGTGATCATCACGCTGCAGGTTGCGATCGGGTCGGCCACGCCGCCCTTCGGCTGCGATATCTTCACGGCGATCGCGATCTTCAAACGTCCCTATATCGAGGTGATCCGCGGTACGCCGCCGTTCATCTTCATCCTGCTCCTGGTCAGTGCGTTGCTCATCGCATGGCCGCCGCTGGCGTTGTTCCTTCGCGATCTGGCCTTCCGCTAGGCCGCGAAGGGCCGGGGCCTGTCGACACGATCCGAACCGCTCCTGGAGGCGATGCATGTACAAGACGGTCCTCGTGCCCGTGGATGGCTCCCCCATGGCCACGCGCGCCCTCGACGTGGCATCCGAGATGTGCCGGCTCTTTGGCGCGCGCCTGATCACCTTGTGCGTCTATCGGCATCACTCGCCGCTGGAAGCCTCGCTCTCCATGGTCCGGGTCAAGCAGCCGGCCGAGCGACCGGACGATTCCCTCAAGACCTACGCCAGCGAAATCGCCGCGGCCGCCAAGGCCCGGGCGCTCGATTCTGGCGTCGAGGAGGTCACAGCCTATGCCAAGCGCGGCCAGCCCTCGCGCGCCATCGTGACCTTTGCCAAGCAGCATGACTGCGACCTGATCGTGCTCGGCGCCCGCGGTAATGGCGACATCGAGGGCTTTCTCCTCGGTTCGGTGTCCCACAAGGTGGCCTCGCTCGCCCCCCAGCATTGCCTGATCGTACGCTGACACCCGTCACTCGGCGGTGGACGCCGGCCAAACCGGCAGTCTATTGAAGGGGATCGACCTCTTCGGACCAGGACTCGCCATGCCACCGGGCCGCATCAAGCTGGACGACCGCGATATCAAGATCTTGACCATCCTCCAGTCGGAGGGGCGGATTCCGAAGGCGACGCTGGCGGAGCGCGTGAACCTGTCGCCGACGCCCTGCTGGGAGCGGCTGAACCGGCTGGAAGAAGCCGGAATCATCGAGGGCTACGGCGCGATGATCGCCGAGAGCACTTACGGGCCGCTCACCGTTCTCTTCGTGATGATGGAGATCGAGAGCCACCGCACGGAGGATTTCGCGGCCTTCGAGGCGGCGATCCGCGACGTGCCGGAGATCGTCGAGTGCTTCTCGGTGTCCGGCGGCTTCGACTATCTCTGCAAGTTCGTCACCCGCGATCTCGCCAGCTACCAGGCGATCATCGACCGGCTTCTGTCGAACGGCTCCGGGGTCAAGCGCTACTTCAGCTATCCGGTGATGACGTCGATCAAGAAGGCGCCGATCCCCATCCAGATGATCGCCGACTCGGCGCGCTGAGGCGCGGGCGACGAGCCATCGCCGCAAGGGCCCTTCGGCAGGAGAGAATTCGCTTCCCGGGCCGATCTATGGCCGACGTCTCGCCTGCGAACGCGATAGCGTTCTCCTGACGGAACAGGAGAGCGCCATGTCTGCAGCGATACGCCATCTCGACACCCTTCACCCTCTGGCCGCGCTGGACGACGCGACGCTGTTCGTCCAGGCGGCTTTTCTGGGCGGGCGCTGGATCACCAGCGAAACGACCGTCGCCGTCACCGATCCTGCCACCGGCGAGACCCTCGGGTTCATCCCCGCTTTGACCGCGGAAGATACCAGCCGGGCGATCGACGCGGCCGAAGCCGCCCTGCCGGCCTGGCGCGCCCTGCTGCCGCAGGAGCGGGCGCGGATCCTCAAGCGCTGGCATGATCTGATCCTTGCGTCGCGTGAGGATCTGGCGCTCCTGATGACGCTGGAGCAGGGCAAGCCCCTGGCCGAATCCCGCGGCGAGATCGACTATGCCGCGTCCTTCGTCGACTATTATGCCGAGGAGACGCGGCGCATCGCTGTCGAGGGGCTGACCAGCCATCTGCCGAACGCCCAGATGACGCTTTCCCGGGTGCCGCTGGGCGTCGTCGGTCTGGTGACGCCGTGGAACTTCCCGGCGGCCATGCTGACCCGCAAGGCCGCCGCGGCGCTCGCCGCCGGCTGCACGACGGTGGCCCATCCCTCGTCGGAAACCCCGTTCTCGGCGCTGGCGCTGGCGGCGCTGGCCGAACGCGCCGGCATGCCGGCCGGCGTCTTTAACGTCGTCACCGGCAATGCCGCGACGATCGTCGGCCGCCTCTGCGAGGACAGCCGCGTGCGGGCCATGAGCTTTACCGGCTCGACCGAGATCGGCCGGCTGATCGCGGCGCAGGCCGCGCCGACGGTCAAGCGGCTGATCATGGAACTCGGCGGCCACGCGCCGCTGATGATCTTCGCCGACAGCGATCTCGACCGGGCCGTCGACATCGCCATGGACGCCAAGTTCGCCACCTCCGGGCAGGACTGCCTGGCGGCCAACCGCATCTATGTCGAGCGCTCGATCTACGAGCCGTTCCTGGCCGCTTTCAAGGCGCGGATCGAGGCGCTGGCGGTCGGGCCGGGCCTCGATGCCAGCACGGAGATCGGCCCGCTGATGCACGCCCGCGCCATCGCCAAGGTCGAGGCGCAGGTGCACGACGCCGTCGGCCGCGGCGCCCGCTGCCTCGCCGGCGGTGGCCGTGATGCCGCTGGGCCGCTCTTCTACCGGCCGACGCTACTGGCCGATGTGCCGGAGGACGCGCTGATCATGCATGAGGAGACCTTCGGCCCGGTCGCCGCCGTCACCCCCTTCGACGCGGAGGACGAGGTTCTGGCCCGCGCCAACGACACCGAATACGGCCTCGTCGCCTATCTGGTGACGCGTGACGCCGCGCGGATCGCCCGCATGACCGCGACGCTCGAATACGGCATGGTCGCCGTCAACCGGGTCAAGATCACCGGCGCGCCGGTCCCCTTCGGCGGCGTCAAGCAGTCGGGCATCGGCCGGGAAGGGGCCCGCCACGGCCTCGAAGCCTTCACCGACCTCAAATATGTCTGTCAGGACATCGGCTGACCGCCGCTTTCGACAGATCCGCATTCAGTCACGACGCATACAGTCAGGAAAGGAGCAGATAATGCTCGACCGGAACAACGAACTCGCCGCCTTCGACCGCGATCATTTCTTCCACCCGTCGACCCATATGGGCAGCCATGCCCGCGGGGAGACGCCGACCCGGGTGATCGCCGGCGGCAAGGGCGCGACCATCGTCGACACCAACGGCCGTGAAAGCCTCGACGCCTTTGCCGGACTCTATTGCGTCAATGTCGGCTACGGCCAGACCGAGATCGCCGACGCGATCGCGGCGCAGGCGCACAAGCTGCCCTATTACCACGCCTATGTCGGTCACGGCTCCGAGGCGTCGATCCAGCTTGCCAAGATGATCATCGACCGGGCGCCGGACCACATGAGCCGGGTCTATTTCGGCCTGTCGGGATCGGACGCCAACGAGACCAACATCAAGCTGATCTGGTACTACAACAACATCCTCGGCCGGCCCGAGAAGAAGAAGATCATCTCGCGCTGGCGCGGCTATCACGGCTCGGGCGTGATGACCGGCTCGCTCACCGGCCTGAAGCTGTTCCACAACGCCTTCGACCTGCCGCGCGCGCCGATCCTGCACACCGAGGCGCCGTATTATTTCCGCCGCGAAGACCGCTCGATGAGCGAGGAGCAGTTCTCGCAGCATTGCGCCGACAAGCTGGAGGAGATGATCCTCGCCGAGGGGCCGGACACGGTCGCCGCCTTCATCGGCGAGCCGATCCTGGGCACCGGCGGCATTGTCCCGCCGCCGGCCGGCTACTGGGAGAAGATCCAGGCCGTGCTGGCAAAATACGACATCCTGCTGGTCGCCGACGAGGTGGTCACCGGCTTCGGGCGTCTCGGCACGATGTTCGGCTCCGAGCATTACGGCATCAAGCCGGACATCATCACCATCGCCAAGGGCCTGACCTCGGCCTATGCACCGCTGTCGGGCAGCATCATCTCCGACAAGGTCTGGGACGTTCTCGTCCGGGGCTCCGACGAGATGGGCCCGATCGGCCATGGTTGGACCTATTCGGCGCATCCGCTCTGTGCGGCCGCCGGCGTCGCCAATCTCGAACTGATCGACAAGCTCGACCTCGTTGAGAATGCCGGCACCGTCGGCGCGCATTTCCGCAAGGGCCTCGCCGACGCGCTGGCGGGCCACGCCCATGTCGGCGAGGTTCGGGGCGACGGCCTGATGGCCGCGGTGGAGTTTGTCGAGGACAAGGATGACCGCAAGTTCTTCGACCCGTCGCTGAAGGTCGGACCGCAGATCGCGGCGGCACTGCTGGAGCGCGGCGTCATCGGCCGGGCCATGCCGGAAGGCGACATCCTCGGCTTTGCGCCGCCCTTCGTCCTGACCCGCGAAGAGGCCGACATGGTGGTGGAGCGCACCGCCGATGCCGTGGAGGCGGTGACAGCCAAGCTCGGCTGATCCCGCCGGCGTCCGTCGCCCAAAAACCGAAAGCGCCCGGCGTTGCCGCCGGGCGCTTTTTCGTTGTCGGCTTGAGGCGACGGGTCAGACGGCGAGATATTGCAGCCGCATTTCCTTGTCGTCGATGATCTGCTGGGCGGTACCGTCGAAGACGATCTCGCCCATCTCCAGGATGATCGCCCGGTCGGCCAGATGCAGCGCGGCGATGGCGTTCTGCTCGACCAGGATCGTGGTGATGCCGATCTGCTTGATCTCTTCCAGAATGCGCTCGATTTCCTGCACGATGACCGGCGCCAGCCCCTCATAAGGCTCGTCCAGCAGCAGCAGCTTGACATCACGGGCCAGCGCCCGGGCAACGGCCAGCATCTGCTGCTCGCCGCCGGACATGGTGATGCCTTCCTGGGTGCGGCGCTCGGCCAGCCGGGGAAAGTGCTCGTAGATCCGCTCCAGCGACCAGCCGATGGGCGGCTCGATCTGCGCGAGCTTGAGGTTCTCCTCCACCGTCAGGCCGGCGATGATCCGCCGGTCCTCGGGCACCAGCTGCACGCCGAGCCGGGCCGCCTCGTAGCCCTGCATTGTGTGCAGCGGCTGGCCGTCTAGCCAGATTTCGCCATGCTTCAGCTCCGGCGAACCGGCCCGCGCGATGGTGCGCAGCGTCGAGGTCTTGCCGGCGCCGTTGCGGCCGAGCAGGGCGACGATCTCGCCCTCCCGCACCTCGAAGGAGACGCCCTGCACGATGTAGCTCTCGCCGTAATAGGCGTGCAGGTCGCGGGCGGCGAAGAAGGGCTGGCCCTCGGACCGGACGGACTCGGCCCGGGCGCTGCGACCATGCGGCCGGACGGCGTCGATCGTGTCGCTCATAGATGGGCTCCCCCCAGATAGGCTTCCTGCACGCGCGGATCGGCCTTGATCGCCTCCGGCGTGCCTTCGGCGATCACCGTGCCCTGCGCCATCACGCTGACGGTCGAGGCCAGCGAGAACACGACATGCATGTCGTGCTCGATGATGACCTTGGTGATGCCGCGCTTGGCGATCGCCTTGAGGAGATCGACGGTGTTGTTGGTGTCGGCCCGCGACATGCCGGCGGTCGGCTCGTCGAGGAGCAGCAGCTTCGGCCTCTGGACGAGGCACATCGCCAGCTCCAGCCGCCGCTTGTCGCCGCGGGACATGGAATCGACCCGCTGGTGGCGCTGGGCGGCCAGGTTGAGATCCTCGAGGATCTCCTCGGCCTCCTCCAGCACGACACGCCGGTCGTTGGCGCGCCCCCAGAGATTGATCTTGAAGGCGCCGTCCTTGCGGGCGAAAGCCGGGATCATGACGTTTTCCATGACCGTCAGCTCGGCGAAGGTCTCCGGCGTCTGGAACACCCGCGCGATGCCGGCCTGGTTGATCTCGTACGGATTGTGCCCGAGCAGCGGTGCGCCGTTGAACTCGACGGTGCCTTCGTCCGGCACGATCCGCCCGACCAGCGTGTTGAGCAGGGTCGACTTGCCGGCGCCGTTCGGCCCGATGATCGCGTGGACCGTGCCTTCCTTGACCCTGAGATTGACGTCGTCGAGGGCTTTCAGGCCGCCGAAGCGCTTGCTGACGCCGTTGATGGTGAGAATGTCCATGCCGGCTCTTTCTATTCGTGGTTCGCGCGGGCAGCGGCGGTGTCGCCGGTGGACCCGTCAGCCGGTTTGGGCTTGTGGAACAGGGCGCCGATGCGGCGCAGCCCCTCCATGATCCCGCCCGGCAGGAAGATGACGATGACCATGAACAGGAGGCCGAGCGTCAGGTGCCAGCCTTCGCCGACGAAGGGGCTGGTGATCTCGACCGCCAGGTTCTGTGCCCAGCCGGGCAGGAAGTCGAAGCTGCGATAGAGGAAGCCGTCATTGAAGGACGAGAAGATCTGCTCGAGATACTTCATCACGGCCGCGCCAATCACCGGACCGAGCAGCGTGCCGACGCCGCCGAGAATGGTCATCAGCACGACCTCGCCCGACGCCGTCCACTGCATCCGGTCGGCGCCGGCGAGGGGATCGGTGACCGCCAGGAGGCCGCCGGCGAGGCCGGCATACATGCCCGAGATGACGAAGGCGGTGAGCAGATAGGGGCGGGCGGCAAAGCCGGTATAGCCCATGCGGTTCTGGTTCGACTTGATGGCGAACAGCATCATGCCGAAGGTCGAGTTGCGGATCCTGAGCGCCAGGAAGAAGCCGAGGACCAGCAGGATCGCGCAGAAATAGAAGCCCGGATAGCCCTGCAGCTCGATGCCGAAGAAGTTCGGCTTGGGCAGGCCCGCGCCGACTTCGCCCAGCGCCCGGTCGATCAGCCGCGGATCGGAGCGGGAGATCTGCAGTCCGGTTTCGCCGTTGGTGATCGGCGTCAGCACCGAATAGGCGAGGTTGTAGGACATCTGCGCGAAGGCGAGCGTCAGGATCGAGAAGTAGATGCCGGCGCGGCGCAGGCAGACGAAGCCGATGACCAGGGCCAGGAGCCCGGCGACGATGATCGCAAAGGGGATCGCGAAGATCGCGTTCATCGACAGGAGCTTGAACATCCAGACCGCGGCGTAGGACCCGGTGCCCAGGAAGGCCGCATGGCCGAAGGACAGATAGCCCGAGAAGCCGAACAGGATGTTGAAGCCGATCGCGAAGATCCCGAAGATCGCGAATTTCTGCAGGATGTCCGGGTAGCCCGCGCCGATCGGCGCGAGCCAGATCGGCATGGTCAGGACGGCCGCCGCGAAGATCGCGGTGAAGGCGTAGTCGCCCATGGTGGTCGCGAAGAACGGCCGCGAGTCGCGGGTCTTGCGGGTGGTCTCGTGCGGCGTGCCGCCGAGGTCGGTCGAGGTGATGGCGCTGTTCATCGATCAGGCCTCCATGACGCCCTTGCGGCCCATCAGTCCACGCGGGCGGACCAGCAGGACGACGACGGCGACAAGGTAGATGATGATCTGGTCGATGCCCGGCAGGATCGCCTTGATCTCGGTCATCGAGGAGAAGGACTGCAGGATGCCGAGCAGGAAGCCGGCGACCACGGCGCCGCCGAGCGACCCCATGCCGCCGACGACGACGACCACGAAGGACAGCACCAGGAAGTCCATGCCCAGATGGTAGTTGGGTGACAGGATCGGTGTGTACATGACGCCCGCCAGCCCGGCGACGACGGCGGCGAGGCCGAAGACGATCGAGAACTTGCGGCCGATATTGATGCCGAGCAGGCCCACCGTCTCGCGATCCGCCATGCCGGCCCGGACCACCATGCCGAAGGTGGTGAGCTGCAGGAAGGCGAAGACCGCGCCGATGATGGCCAGCGAGAACAGGAAGTAGACGATGCGCCACATCGGATAGCTTAGGCCGGGAATGCCGAACCACTGGCCGATGTCGGCGCTGCCGGCGAAGGCCGGGGGCGCGGTCATCGGGATCGGATTGGCGCCGAAATAGTGCTTGACGATCTCCTGCAGGACGATGGCAAGGCCGAAGGTCACGAGGATCTGCTCGGCATGGCTGCGCTTGTAGAAGAAGCGGATCAGGCCGCGCTCCATCGCCAGGCCGACGAGCAGCATGAAGGGGATCGCGACGAGGATCGACAAGGGGACCGACCAGTCGAGGATCGTGCGGCCGGTGTCGCCGAACCAGATCTCCAGATAGGGGACTTCCTTGTAGGCCTCGAAGAAGGTCACGCTCTCGTCGCGCACGCGCTCGGAGATCGACAGGACCATGGAGAAGGCGACGGCGCAGAAGGCGCCGAGCATGAAGAGGGCGCCGTGGGCGAAATTGACCACCCCGAGCGTACCGAAGATCAGGGTCAGGCCGAGGGCGATGAGCGCATAGGCCCCGCCCTTGTCGAGACCGTTGAGGATCTGAAGAATGATGGCGTCCATGTGCCCCTTGGTCGCTCCTGGCATTGCCGCTTTGAATTGTCGGGGTCGATGCGCGCGGCCCTGGCGAGCGGCAGTTCGATTGCCTCGTGTCGCCGTCGCCCGCTGGGCCGGCGCCTGTCGTCTTGATGTCTGCGATGCTGGACGGTCGCCGGCATGTCTGCCGGCGACCTGATCGGGTCAGGATGCGATCAGCATTCCTTGGCGTCGTAGGGACCGAGCTCGCCGCCGAAGATCGACGCGTCGTAGGTCACGTCGTCGCGCGGCACGACCTTGACGATCTCCATCAGGTCGAACTGGTTGGTCGGCTCCTGCTTGCCGCGCACCACCAGCACGTCCTTGAAGCACTGGTGGTCCTCGGCGCGGTAGAGCGTCGGGCCATTGCCCATGCCGTCGAACTCGAAGCCTTCCAGCGCCTTGATCAGCTCCGGCGGATAGAAGGTGCCGGCGGTCTCGGCGGCGTTGGCGTAGAGCAGCGTCTGGACGTAGCAGGTGTGGGCGGCCTGCGACGGCGGGCTGCCGTATTCCTCGCCGAAGGACTTCGAGAACGCCTTGGTGGCGGCGTTGTCGAGCTTCCAGTCCCAGTTGGCGGTGCCCAGGATGCCCTTCACGGCCTCGCCCGCACCCTGTGCCATCAGCTCGGAGAACAGCGGCACGACGATCTGGAAGTCCTTGCCGTTGACCTGCTTGGAGCGCATGTCGAACTGGGTGACGGCCTGGCGCAGCGAATTGACCATGTCGCCGCCGTAATGGTTCAGGATCAGGACGTCGGCGCCCGAATTCAGGACCGGCGTCAGATACTGCGAGAAGTCGCCGGCGCCGAGCGGGGTGCGAACGGCCTCCACCGTCTCCCAGCCCAGCCCTTCGGTGGCGTTCTTGATCGACTCTTCCTGGGTCCAGCCCCAGGTGTAGTCGGCGGTCAGATGGTAGGCGCGGCGGTCCTTGCCATATTCCTCGGCGAGGATCGGGCCGAGCGCCTGGCCGGACATGTAGGCGTTGAAGAAGTGGCGGAAGCCGTAGCGCCGCTTGTCCTTGCCGGTGGTGTCGTTGGAGTGGGTCAGGCCGGCCATGAACATCACGCCCATGTCCTGGCAGAGCGACTGCACCGCAACGGCGACGCCCGAGGACGAGCCGCCGGAGATCATGATCGCCTTGTCGGCCTCGATCATGCGCTTGGCCGAGGCGCGGGCCGCGTCGGACTTGGTCTGGGTGTCGCCGGTCACGAACGCGACCTTCTTGCCCAGGATGCCGTTGCCCTTGAGGTTGGACGGCTGCATCGTCGACAACATGCCGCCGTCGCCTTCGCCGTTCAGGTGCTTGACCGCCAGCTGGAAGGCGCGCAGCTCGTCGGCGCCTTCATCCGCATACGGACCGGACTGCGGCACGTTGAAGCCGAGCGTCACGGTGCCACCGGACGGGTTGTTGCAGAATGCCTGATCCTGCGCCCAGGCCCCGCGCGTGAAGACATGCGGCATGGCGAGACCGGCCGTGATGCCGGCGCCGGTCGTCAGCAGTCGACGACGGGTCCATCCGTCCTTGTAAAATGCCATTGGTCACCTCCCGATTATCCCATTCCGGCCGTAGCGGCAGACAGCACGACATGTCGATCGTCCGCCCCAGATCCCGCCGGATGACGCGCATCGTCCACGAGTCCGCGGTTTTCGACTATAGTACTTTCGGATGAACCGGCTTCGACGTCTGTCCTATATTGTCCCTCCGTGCGATAATGCAGCGCAATATTGCAATGCAGCAATATCAATCTGCACCACGACTGGCCGGTTGCTGGCGGGGCGCGAGCCGGCGTCGGGCCGGGCCCGCCGGATGACGCATGGCGGTCGCTGCGACCGGCTGGCGAGTTGACCTTCGCACGGGGAGGGGAGACCTTCGCCGCCAATGCCGGCAGCCGGGATGAGATCGGCACGATTCGCGGTCGATCCCGAACGCCCGTCCTCAGGACGGTCGGGGTCAGGGAGGAACAGGACGATGTTCGACAAGAGCATGAATTTCGCGCTTGGCGAGGAGATCGACGCGCTGCGCGACATGGTGCGCCGCTTCGCGCAGGAGCGGATCGCCCCCCGCGCGTCGGAGATCGACCGGACCAACGAATTCCCCAACGAACTCTGGAAGGAGCTCGGCGCCCTCGGGCTCCTCGGCGTCACGGTGGAGGAGGAATATGGCGGCTCGGCCATGGGCTATCTCGCCCATTGCGTCGCCATCGAGGAGATCTCCCGCGCCTCGGCCTCGGTGGGCCTGTCCTACGGCGCCCATTCCAATCTCTGCGTCAACCAAATCCGGCGCAACGGCACTGCCGAGCAGAAGGCGAAATATCTGCCGAAGCTCGTCTCGGGCGAGCATGTCGGATCGCTCGCCATGTCGGAATCCGGCGCCGGCTCGGACGTTGTCGGCATGAAGCTGCGGGCCGACAAGCGCAACGACCGCTTCGTCCTCAACGGCACCAAGATGTGGATCACCAACGGTCCCGACGCCTCGACCCTGATCGTCTACGCCAAGACCGATCCGGATGCCGGCCCGCGCGGCATCACCGCCTTCCTGATCGAGAAGGACATGGCCGGCTTCTCGACCGCCCAGAAGCTCGACAAGCTCGGCATGCGCGGCTCCAACACCTGCGAACTGGTGTTCCAGGATTGCGAGGTGCCCTACGAGAACATCCTCGGCGAGGAGGGCGGCGGCGCAAAGGTGCTGATGAGCGGCCTCGACTACGAGCGCGTGGTGCTCTCCGCCGGCCCCCTCGGCATCATGGCCGCCTGCCTCGACGTCGTCGTGCCCTATGTCCACGAGCGCGAGCAGTTCGGCCAGCCGATCGGCGAGTTCCAGCTGATGCAGGGCAAGCTCGCCGACATGTATGTCACGATGAATGCCTGCCGGGCCTATGTCTACGCGGTAGCGGCGGCCTGCGATCGTGGCGAGACCAGCCGCAAGGACGCCGCCGGTTGCATCCTCTATGCCGCCGAGAAGGCGACCCAGATGGCGCTGGAGGCAATCCAGGCGCTGGGCGGCAACGGCTATATCAACGACTATCCGACCGGCCGGCTGCTGCGCGACGCCAAGCTCTACGAGATCGGCGCCGGCACGTCGGAGATCCGCCGCATGCTGATCGGCCGCGAACTGTTCCGGGAGACCGCGTAGGTGGCGGTCCTCACCTCGTCCATCTCGCCGCGCTCGGACGCCTTCGCGGCCAATCGCGAGGCCATGGCCCGGCAGATGCAGGCGGTCGAGGTGGCCGCCGAGGCCGCCATGGCGGGCGGCGGCGACAGGGCCCGCGAGCGGCATCTGTCACGCGGCAAGCTGCTGCCGCGCGACCGGGTGGAGGGCCTGCTCGATCCCGGCTCGCCCTTTCTGGAGGTCGGCCTGTTCGCCGCCCACGGGCTCTATGACGACGCGGTGCCGGCTGCCGGCATGATCGCCGGCATCGGCCGGGTGGCGGGCCGCGAGGTGATGGTGCTCGCCAACGACGCCACGGTGAAGGGCGGGACCTACTTTCCCACCACGGTGAAGAAGCATCTCAGGGCCCAGGAGATCGCCGAGCAGAACGGCCTGCCCTGCGTCTATCTGGTCGATTCCGGCGGCGCCAATCTGCCGAACCAGGACGAGGTCTTCCCGGATCGCGACCATTTCGGCCGCATCTTCTACAATCAGGCGCAGATGTCCGCGAAGGGCATTCCTCAGATCGCCGTCGTCATGGGCTCCTGCACCGCCGGCGGCGCCTATGTGCCGGCGATGAGCGACGAGACCATCATCGTGCGCAACCAGGGCACGATCTTTCTCGCCGGCCCGCCGCTGGTGAAGGCGGCCACGGGCGAGGTGGTCTCGGCCGAGGATCTGGGCGGCGGCGACGTTCATACGCGGCTGTCCGGCGTCGCCGACCATCTGGCCAACGACGATCTCCACGCGCTGGAACTCGCCCGCCGCGCCGTCGCCAATCTGAACCGGCCGAAGCCGTTCACGGTGGAACTGCAGGCGCCCGAGGCGCCGGCCTACGATCCGGACGAACTGCTCGGCATCGTGCCGGCCGATCCGAAGACGCCCTACGACGTGCGCGAGGCCATCGCCCGCATCGTCGACGGCTCGCGCTTCGACGAGTTCAAGGCGCGCTACGGGCCGACGCTGGTCTGCGGCTTCGCCCATGTCTGCGGCATCCCGGTCGGCATCGTTGCCAACAACGGCGTGCTCTTCGCCGAGAGCGCCGTGAAGGGTGCGCATTTCGTCGAGCTCTGCTCGCAGCGCAGGATCCCGCTGGTCTTCCTGCAGAACATCACCGGCTTCATGGTCGGCCGCGCCTATGAGGCCGGCGGCATCGCCAAGCATGGCGCCAAGCTGGTCACCGCCGTGGCCACCACTTCGGTGCCCAAGGTGACCATGCTGATCGGCGGCTCCTATGGCGCCGGCAATTACGGCATGTGCGGGCGGGCCTACAGCCCACGTTTCCTGTGGACCTGGCCGAACAGCCGCATCGCCGTGATGGGCGGCGAGCAGGCGGCCGGCGTGCTGGCGACGGTGAAACGCGACGGCATCGAGCGGCACGGCGGCGAATGGTCGGCCGAGGAGGAAGCCGAGTTCAAGCGCCCGACGATCGAGATGTTCGAGCGCCAGAGCCATCCGCTCTACGCTTCCGCACGCCTCTGGGACGACGGCATCGTCAATCCTGCCAGGACCCGCGAGATCCTGGCCCTGTCGCTCTCGGCCTCGCTGAACGTGCCGATCCCGGAGACCCGGTTCGGCCTGTTCCGGATGTGATCTGACATCGGAAGCGACGATGAAACACCCGGTCATTCTGCAGCTCGACGAGACGATGCTCGAAAGCCTCGGTGTGGGTGCCGGGCGGAATCGTCTCTCTGTGGAAATGGCATTCGGCGCTAACTTGGCTGACGCGGCGGCGCGCGCACTGAATAATAGCTGGTCCAATCTGCCGGAGATCGCATGATGCCTGCACCAATCCGATCTCTCCTCATCGCCAATCGTGGTGAAATCGCCTGCCGGGTGATCCGCACGGCGAAGCGGCTTGGCATCCGTACCGTCGCTGTGTTCTCCGACGCCGATCGCGATGCGATGCATGTCGCCATGGCCGACGAGGCGGTGCGGATCGGCCCCGCGGCGGTGGCCGACAGCTATCTGCGCGGTGACCGGATCATCGAAGCCGCCCGCCGCACCGGCGCGGACGCCATTCACCCGGGCTATGGTTTCCTGTCCGAGAACCCGGATTTCGTCGACGCCGTCACGGCGGCGGAGCTGATCTTCGTCGGTCCGTCGGCTTCGGCGATCCGGGCTATGGGCCTGAAGGATGCCGCCAAGCGGCTGATGCACGAGGCCGGCGTTCCGGTGGTGCCCGGCTATCACGGCGACGAGCAGGACCCCGAGTTTCTGGCCGGCGAGGCCGACCGGATCGGCTATCCGGTGCTGATCAAGGCGCGCGCCGGCGGCGGCGGCAAGGGCATGCGCCGGGTCGACGATCCGGTGGAGTTCCGCGCCGCGCTGGAGGGGGCGAGGCGGGAAGGGGAGGCGTCCTTCGGCGATCCCCACTGCCTGATCGAGAAATATGTCGAGAAGCCGCGGCATATCGAGATCCAGGTCTTTGGCGACAGCCACGGAAACGCGGTGCATCTCTTCGAGCGCGACTGTTCGCTGCAGCGGCGCCACCAGAAGGTGATCGAGGAAGCCCCGGCGCCGGGCATGCCGGACGAGATGCGCGCCGCCATGGGCGAGGCGGCGGTCACGGCGGCCAAGGCGATCGGTTATGCCGGCGCCGGCACGATCGAGTTCATTGTCGACGCGTCCGACGGGCTGCGGCCGGACCGGTTCTGGTTCATGGAGATGAACACCCGCCTGCAGGTCGAGCATCCGGTCACCGAGGCGATCACCGGGCTGGATCTGGTCGAGCTGCAATTGCGCGTCGCCTCCGGCGAGCCGTTGCCCTTCGCCCAGTCCGATCTGGCGATCGACGGCCACGCCTTCGAGGGGCGGATCTATGCCGAGGATGCGGCGCGCGGCTTCCTGCCGGCGACCGGCACGCTGACCCATCTGCGGTTTCCGGCGACCGGCGCCCGCATCGATACGGGAGTGCGGGAAGGCGACCGGATCACTCCGCATTACGACCCGATGATCGCCAAGTTGATCGTCCACGGGCCCGACCGCGCCAGTGCCCTGGGGCTGCTGCGCGCCGCGCTGGCCGAAACCCGCATTGCCGGGTCGGTGACCAATGTCGCCTTCCTGTCGCGGCTGGCAAGCCATGCGGGTTTCGCCGCCGGCGACGTCGACACCGGCCTGATCGGCCGCGACCAGGAGGCGCTGACCGCGCCGGAAGGCCGCTCCACCGAAGCCGCGGCAATCGCCGCGCTGGCGCAGCTCGGCCATGTCCCGGCAGCCGGCGACGAGTCAGGCGATCGGGACGCCGATCCCTGGGCACGCCTGCGCGGCTTTCGCGCCTGGGGCGTTGCCCGGCAGGCCGCGCGCTTCGAAGGCGAGGGGAACACCCGCCGTGACCTCATCGTCTCCGATCTCGGCAGGGGTCGCTTCTCGGTCGCAGCCGAGGGGGAGGCTTTGGAGCTGGTGCTGGCCGAATCTCCCGGCGGCGACACGATCCGCATCGAGGCCGATGGCCGCGTCTTCGGCGCCGCAATTTCCCGTGAGCCCGACGCATTGACCGTCTTCCTCAACGGGGCGGCCCATCGTTTCGCCGATTACAGCGCCATGGCCCATGCCGACGAGGGCGCCGGCGGCGACCGCGTCGCCGCCCCGATGCCGGGTCTGGTCAAGCTGGTGGCCGTGAAGGCCGGCGCCATGGTGACGAAGGGCGAGGCGCTGATCGTGCTCGAGGCCATGAAGATGGAGCACACGCTGAAGAGCCCGCGCGACGGCAAGGTCGCCGAACTGCTGGTGGCCGAGGGCGATCAGGTCGAGGATGGCGCGCTGCTTCTGGCGCTGGAACCGGAGGCCGGATGACCCTCACCCTCCACCATTGCCACGAGGCGCGCTCGATGCGCTCGCTCTGGCTGATCCACGAGCTGGGGCTGGACGCGGACGTGATCGTCCATCCTTTCGGCCGCGAGTTGCGCGATCCCGCCTACCTTGCGGTCCATCCTTTGGGCCGGGTGCCGGCTCTGATCGACGGGCCGGTGACTTTGTTCGAAAGCGGCGCCATCGCCGAATATCTCTGTGAGACCCATGGCCGCGACTCCGGCCTTTGGCGGGCGCCCGGCACGCCGGAACGGGCCGAATGGCTGCAATGGCTGCATTATGCCGAGACCGTCTCGGTGCATGTGGCGAGCCTGACCCAGCAGATCCTCGTTATCACCGATCCGGCGTTGCAATCGCCGACCCTCGTCAAGCTGGAGACGCGGCGTCTGGAAAAGGCGCTCGGCGTTGTCGCGGACCGGCTGGAGGGCCGCGACCACCTGCTGGCGTCCGGCTTCTCGGCGGTGGATGTCGGGGTCGGCTACAGCATCCACATCGCGCGGCTGTTCACCGACCTCGCCGCGTTTCCGCAGGTCGCGGCCTATTATGCGCGTTTGTCCGAGCGGCCGGCCTTCCGTGCCGCGCTGCCGGCCCCGGATGCGGCCCATCGCATCTATACGCGCGAACGCTATTTTGAGCCGTCATGACCGACATCACCCTCTTCGAGATGAGCCCGCGCGACGGGCTGCAGAACGAAAAGCGCCTGATCGCCACGGACGACAAGATCCGGCTCGTCGACCTCCTGTCCGCCTGCGGTTTCGCCAAGATCGAGGTGACCAGCTTCGTTTCGCCGAAATGGGTGCCGCAACTGGCCGATGCAGCAAGCGTGCTGGCCGGCATCGCCCGGCGGCCGGGCATCGCCTATACGGCGCTCACGCCCAACCTGCGCGGCTTCGAGGCGGCGCGCGCGGCGAAAGCCGACGAAGTGGCGATCTTCGGTGCGGCCTCGGAGAGCTTCAGCCGCAAGAACATCAATTGTTCGATCGCCGAGAGCCTCGAACGGTTCCGCCCGGTGGCGGAGGCGGCGAGGGCCGCGGGGGTACCGGTGCGCGGCTATGTCTCCTGTGTCACCGACTGCCCCTATGAGGGACCGGTTGCACCGGGCGCAGTGGCCGCCGTTACCGAGGCGCTGCTCGCCATGGGTTGCTACGAGGTCTCGCTCGGCGACACGATCGGCCATGGCACGCCCGAGACCATCGCCGCGATGCTGACGGCGGTGCTGGACGTCGCGCCGGCCGGGCGGATCGCCGGGCACTACCACGACACCATCAACCGGGCGCTCGATAACATCGCCGCCAGCCTGGAATTCGGCCTGCGAACCTTCGATGCCGCCGTCGGCGGACTGGGCGGCTGTCCCTATGCGCCCGGCGCCAAGGGCAATGTCGACACGCTGAAGGTCGACGCGCTGCTGCGGGAGCGCGGCTTCGAAACCGGGCTGGACCCCGCCGCGCTGGCAGAGGCCGCCGCCTTCGCCCGCACGCTGCGGCCGGCCGAGCCCGCGGACGCCTGATCGCATGACGGCCGGCAGGGTCGGGGAGACACCATGACCGACACGATCCGCATCGACACCGACGAGAGGGGCGTCGCGACGCTCACCCTGACGCGGTCCGAGCGCCACAACGCCATGGATGCGGCGATGATCGGCGAATTGCACGCGGCGGCGCGCCAGCTCGGGGGTGATCCGGCGGTGCGGGTGGTCGTCCTGACCGGCGAAGGGCGCAGCTTTTCGGCCGGCGCCGATCTGAACTGGATGAAGGCCCAGTTCGCCGCCACCCGCGAGGACCGCATCGCCGAGGCGATGAAACTCGCCGGCATGCTCAGGGCGCTGAACGAATTGCCCAAACCCCTTATCGGCCGGATCAACGGCCAGGCCTTCGGCGGGGGTCTCGGGCTGATCTCGGTCTGCGACGTCGCCATCGCCAGCGACGCGGCGCGCTTTGCCTTCACCGAGGCGAAGCTCGGCCTGATCCCGGCGACGATCTCGCCCTACGTCCTGGTCCGCATGGGCGAGGGCCGGGCCCGCCGGGTCTTCATGTCGGCCCGGCTGTTCGGCGCGGCCGAGGCTGTCGATCTCGGGCTGCTGGCAAAGGCGGTTCCGGCGGACGAGCTGGATACCGCGATTGCAGCCGAAGTGACGCCCTATCTCGCCTGCTCGCCCGCCGCGGTGGCGGCGTCGAAGGCCCTGGCCCGGTCGCTGGGTCCGGTCATCGACGATGCGACGCTGCAGGAGACCGCCCGCCGGCTGGCCGACACCTGGGAGACGGCCGATGCCCGTGAGGGCGTCGGCGCCTTTTTCGACAAGCGGGCTGCCGCCTTCGCCGGCTGACGACGTCCGGTCTGCGGCCGCCTCGTGGCGCGGCCGCGGATTGGTCGGTCTATTCGCCCGCGAGGCAACTCCGCAGCGAGCCGGCCAGATTGCCGATCAGGGTGAAATACAGCTCCGGCCCCTCGGGGATGTCTGCGCCTTCCGGGTCGAGCACGCCGGAACGCGCCGCCGATCCCTCGATCGCCACGTCGACGAGCTGCGGCTCGAACTGGGGTTCGGCGAAGACGCAGGCAGCGCGGCTGTCGCGCACCTTCGCCTGGATCTCGGCGATCCGCTGGGCGCCCGGAAGCCGATCGGGGCTGACGGTGATCGAGCCCGCCGCCTTCACGTCGAAGCGGTGCTCGAAATACTGGTAGGCGTCGTGGAAGACGATAAAGGGCGTGCCGCGGACCTCGGCGAGCTGCCCGTCGATCTCGGCGATCAGCCCTGCCAGCCGCGCGTCGAGCTCTTTGGCATTTTCCTGGTACGTGGCGGCGTTCTCGGGGTCGGCATCCGCCAGGACGCTGGCAATATGCGCGGTCATGGCGCGGGCATTCAGCGGGTCGAGCCAGACATGCATGTCCAGCTCGCCATGACCGTGGTCATGCGCATCCGCGCGATGGTCGCCCTCGTGACCGGCATGAGCATCCACTTCCCCGGCGTGCCCTCCGTCCTTGTGGTCGCCGTCGGCCTGCGCATGGTCTTCATGGCCGGTCTCGCCATGCTCACGGCCCTCATGCCCGGCCTTGTCGTCTCCCTCATCCTCATGCTCCTCGAACGGACCGCCCTCGCGGAAGGGCAGTGTTTCCAGGCCCGGCGTGTCGACCAGTTCAACGCTGGTGGCGTCGCTCGCCATCGTTCCGATCGGCTTGACGAGGAACGTCTCCAGCGCATCGCCGACCCAGAAGACGATGTCGGCGTCCTGCAGGGCTGCGGCATCCGACGGCTTCATGGCGTAGGTATGCGGCGACGCCGAACCCGCGACCAGCAGCGTCGGCTCGCCGACGCCCGCCATGACCGACGAGACGAGCGAATGGACCGGCTTGATCGACGCAATGACCTTGGGCGCCTCGGCCTGTGCCGGCGCGAAGGAGGCCAGCGACGTGGCGCTGGCGAGAAGCAGGAGGCGAAGCATGCGCATGGGAGAACCTTCCAGTGTCAAAACGGAGCGATATGTTATGTCATAACGTCTGGCTTGCGTAATGCTATAACGTCTGCCATATCGCCCGACAAGCCCTCATTCGCAGGTATCGCATGCGCCACCAGCCTCCGACGGAACCGAACGCCCTGGTTGAAATGCGGGGGGTCGGCGTGCGCCGGTCCGGCCGCTGGCTGGTGCGCGGCATCGACCTGACCTTGCGGCGCGGCGAGATCGTCACGCTGATCGGGCCGAACGGCTCCGGCAAGTCGACGACGGCCCGCAGCGCCATCGGCGTGCTGACCCCGGACGAGGGCACGGTGCGCCGCGCCGCGAAGCTGACCATCGGCTATGTCCCCCAGAAGCTGTCCATCGACTGGACCCTGCCGCTGAGCGTCGAACGGCTGATGACCCTGACCAAACCGGCCACGCGGTCCGCCGTCGAGGCGGCGCTGGCGCGCGTCGGCATCGGGCATCTGGCACGCTCGGAAGTGCATCACCTGTCCGGTGGCGAGTTCCAGCGGGCGCTGCTGGCCCGCGCCATGCTGCGCAAGCCCGATCTCCTGGTCCTCGACGAACCGGTGCAGGGCGTCGACTTTTCCGGCGAGGTGGCACTCTACGATTTGATCTCCGACATCCGGGACAGCGAGGGCTGCGGCATCCTGCTGGTCTCCCACGACCTGCACGTGGTGATGGCCAAGACCGACACGGTGGTCTGCCTCAACGGCCATGTCTGCTGCCAGGGCTCGCCCCAGTCGGTCGCGTCCTCGCCGGCCTATCAGCGCATGTTCGGACCCCGCGCCGCCGAGACGCTGGCGATCTACGCCCATCATCACGATCATGCCCATCTGCCCGACGGGCGGGTGCGCTTCGCCGACGGCACCATCGGCGACGAATGCACCCCCGTCACCGGGCACCGTGGCGCGCACGATCACCACGCCGGCCATGACCATCATCACCACGGGCCGCACGCGTCACCGGCCGAAGCCGAGAACGCGGGCACGACTAGCAAGGAGCCCGTCGATGCTCGATGATTTCTTCGTCCGCGCGGTGCTCGCCGGCATCGGCATCGCGCTGGTCGCGGGCCCGCTCGGCTGCTTCGTCGTCTGGCGGCGCATGGCCTATTTCGGCGACACCATGGCCCATTCGGCGCTGCTCGGCGTCGCCCTCTCCACTGCCTTCGAGATCGACCTGATGCTGGGCGTTTTCGGCGTCGCCGCGATCGTCGCCGCCGCGCTGGTCCTCCTGCAGCGGCGTGGCGGGCTCTCCACCGATGCGCTGCTGGGCATCCTGTCCCATTCCACGCTCGCCCTCGGACTGGTGCTGATCGCCTTCATGACCTGGGTGCGGATCGATTTGATGGGCTTCCTCTTCGGCGACATTCTTGCCGTCTCCCGCGTCGATCTCCTGGCGATCTATCTCGGTGGGGTGGTGATTCTCGTCAGCATGCTGTTCCTGTGGCGCCCGCTGCTGGCGTCGACGGTCAGTTCGGAGCTCGCCGAGGCCGAGGGCCTTTCGCCCGAGCGGACCCGCTTCCTGTTCATGCTGCTGATGGCGCTGGTCATCGCCATCGCCATGAAGATCGTCGGCATCCTGCTGATCACCTCGCTGCTGATCATCCCCGCCGCCACCGCCCGGCGCTTCGCCGCGACGCCGGAGCTGATGGCGCTGCTGGCCGCCGGAATCGGCGCGGCGGCGGCGGCGGGCGGCCTCTTCGGCTCGCTGCATTTCGACACGCCGTCGGGCCCGTCCATCGTCGTCGCCGCGCTCGTCCTGTTCCTTGTCAGCCTGCTGCCTTGGCCGCTGCGCGGCGCAGCGCGCGACCCGGCCGCGGAGGCATCGCGATGAGCGCCCGACCGAATCTCACCCGCAACCAGAGCCTCGTCTTCGACACGCTCGACGGGGCGGACGAACCGCTGAGCGCCTACACCATCCTCGATCGTCTGCGCGACGAGGGGTTTCGCGCGCCGCTGCAGGTCTATCGCGCCCTCGACAAGCTGATCGATTGCGGCCTGATCCACCGGATCGACAGCCGCAAGGCTTTCGTCGCCTGCACCCATCCGGGCGAACATCACGGCAGCGCCATGATCGCCTTTGGCATCTGCGAATCCTGCGCCCGCGTCTGGGAATTCTCCGACGATGTGATCTGCGAGAGGCTGCAGGGCTGGGCGGAATCGGAAGGGTTCCGGCCGGTGCGCACCTCGATCGAGATCAACGGCCGCTGCGCCGAATGCAGCCGGAACGAGGCCGGAACCTGAGCCGTCCGGGGCCCGACCGGGAAGCCGCGATCACCTTGCCGGCACCGCCGGCGGAAAATGCGAAATTTGCACGACAGAATGCGTGATCTGCGCTTGCAGGCGAAGGACACCGTCGCTATACACCGCGGCGCAGGTCACGGAGTGTAGCGCAGCCTGGTAGCGCACCTCGTTCGGGACGAGGGGGTCGCAGGTTCGAATCCTGCCACTCCGACCAGCACTTCTCCGAAGACGGTGTTAGTCTTCGTCGAGCGCACGATTTCCCGATCATTCTCTCAGACGTTCAGTCGCTGTTCTGCGGCGTGCGCGGAAGCTGCCGGCGCAGGCGTTTCGCGCCTTTGCCCCGCGACGGCCAGGGCAACGCACGCGGGCTCGGCCCTCTCTCGACGCCTATACATCGTGAAAAGCGCATGTATGAATGCGGCCAACGGGTTTGACGGGAGGATGCCATGATCACGCGACGCAATCTGATGGTTGGCGGGGCCGCCCTGGCCGGCGCGATCGCGGCCGGGGGTACGGTCCGCGCGGCATCGCCGGCCGATCCGCTGGCGACACTCAGCGACGGTCATCTGGAACTGCCGGCGTCGTTTCTCCTGTCCCGCCTGCCGGACGAGGATCGCGGGCAACTCGGTCTTCCGGCGACGGGCGAGGGGGCGGTGCTGACGCCGCCCTGCAATCTGACCCTTTACCGCAGCGGCGAGCGTCTGGTCCTGTTCGATGCCGGCTCCGGCCCGAACTTCATGCCGAGCGCCGGCCGCCTGCCGGACAGTCTCGACGCGGCGGGCATCGACCCCGGCGCGATCACCGACGTCATCTTCACCCACGCCCATCCCGATCACATCTGGGGCGTCCTCGACGATTTCGACGAGGTCGCCTTTCCCGGGGCGGCCTTTCACGTCTGTCGCACCGAGTGGGATTTCTGGCGCTCCGAGGCGGCGCTGACCGGATTGCCGGAGGAGCGGCAGAGCTTCGTGGTCGGGGCGCGCAGCCGCTTCGATGCCATCGAAGAGAGGACCACGCTGTTCGACGCCGGTTCCGAGCCCGTTGCCGGCGTCGAGGCGATGGCGGCGTTCGGGCACACGCCGGGCCATTGCGCCTTCGTGCTGCACGGCCTCGATGCGCCGGCGATGGTGGTCGGCGACGCCATCTCCAACGACCCGGTCTCTTTCGCACGGCCGGATCTGCCATGGGGCGCCGACCAGGACCCCGAGATGGGCGCGGCGACCCGCCGCCGTCTGCTCGACCGCCTGGCGGCCGACAGGCTGCGCTTCGTCGGCTTCCACCTGCCGCAGGGCGGGCTGGGCCGTGTCGAGGCGGACGGAAACGCCTATCGCTTCGTGCCGGAAGCGTGAGCTATTCGGCCGGCCGCCGCTCGATGCCGCGGAAGGCGTGGCGGATCGAGCCTTCGAGAATATAGGCGAGGCCCAGCCGCGCGCCGATGGCGATCGAGATCAGCACGATCGGCGCCGAGATGGTGAGCAACGAGGCGGCCGAGATGCCCTGGCCGATCGTGCAGCCCAGCGAGAACACGCCGCCCACCCCCATCAGCATGGCGCCGACGAGGTGCCGCGACAGCTCGCGGGCGTCGTCGCAGGCTTCCCAGCGCACATCGCCGCGACGCCAGGCGGCAAGCGCCGCGCCGATGACCACGCCGAGGACGAGCCCGACGCCGTAATCGGGGAGGACGCCGGTATAGGCGACGATCTGCAAGATCAGGTCGCCGGGCGGTACCACGAAGGAGGCGCTTTCCACCTGCACCGGCGCGAAGGAGAGGCCGGCGACATGCGTCGTCGCCAGCCAGCCGAAGGCCACGGCCGCGCCGATGACGATGCCGGCGAGGAGCTTGCCGCGGTCGGCGCGGAAACTGGCGGAGCGGAAGACCCAGGTGCCGAGCGCCGCGAGGACGACGAGGCTCATCAGCCATCTGAGGTCGCGGCCGGCAAGCGCGCTGGCGACGGCGCCGAGCGTCTGGTCGGGCGCCCCGAGCCGGGTCAGGTCGTAGGCCTGCGAATCGACGAGGGCGACGCGGCCGAGCGCCAGAATGCCGCGCTGGGCGGCGAGAGCCGACAGGCCGAGAACGATGATGACCACCAGCCCGCGCAGCGAGCCGCCACCCAGCCGCACCAGCGCGCCGAAGCCGCAGGTGCCGACCAGTGCCATGCCGACACCGAAGGCGAGGCCGCCGAGGATCGCCCCGGTCCAGCCGAAGGCGGGGGTGAGATAGAAGCTCTGCTCCGGGGTGAACTGCCCGGCAAGGACGAGAAGCTGGGTGAGCAGGATAGCGACGAGAATGGCGAGGCCCCAGGCGCGCAGGCCGTTGTCGTCGCCGGCGTACCAGCGTCGTTCCAGCGCCGAGAGGGTGCAGAAATGATGTCTGCGGGCGACATAGCCCATCGCCGTGCCGGCGAGCAGTCCCGCCAGCGGCAGCGCAAGGCCGCTTTCCACCAGCATGTCGGTGCCTCCCGAGCGCCCGAGGGGCGCATCCATCTGCGAGCCTATGCCCGGCCCGCAGCGCTTACAAGCCGATCGCCGTCGTACCCGGCGGGCTACTCACCCGCCGAAGACGCTCAGCGCGGCGCGTCCGGCGCGCCTCTGACGGGCGCGCAGAACAATTCGTACAGCGTCCCGATCAGCGACGTGACCTCCTCGCTGGCGAGGCTGTAATAGACCGTGCGCCCCTCGCGCCGCGTCTTGACCAGCCGGTCGAAGCGCAGCCGGGCGAGCTGCTGCGACACCGCCGCCTGGGGCATCGACAGGATCGACTCGATGTCGCCGACGGAGCGCTCTTTCTCCGACAACAGGCACAGGATGACGAGCCGCGTTTCGTGCGACATCGCCTTCAGGAGATCGCTCGCCTTTCGGGCCTGGGCGAAGAACGCCTCGGTCTCCTCCGGAGAGGTCGAGGGATCGAATTTGGGAACGGCCCAGTTGGTCAGATTGCTCAAGTCACTCGCTCGGTCGGGTCGGTGCGTGCGAAGCCGCGGTCCTGGCCGGCAGGTCGGCCAGCATGTCGTCGAGAAGGCCCCAGAAGAAGTCTTCCCCGGGATAGCCGCGCAGCCGCGCGATCTCCCGGTCATTGTCGACCAGAATGAAGGTCGGTGTCACCCGCTCCGGTGCAATATGCTGCAGATCGTCCGGCCACGGCTCGCTGACATCGACCCGGCGCAGCGGCGCGGTGCGGCCGGCCTCGGTCTTCGGATAGGCCGGCGCGATCTCGGCGTCGAAGCGCGCGCACCAGATGCAGCCGGGCCGCTCCAGCATTAGGAGTTCGGCGGCAAGGGACGGGCTTGCGGTCACACCCAGCAGCGTCCATGCGAAGACCGCGGCCACGATCGACCGTCCGAATCGCCCAACGGGGCGGCGCGGGCGCCCGGTCAGTGGAATTGCAATAGATGATAACATATGCATTCTTCTATCTAATGGCCGGATCCCGCCGGAGCAAGCCGGCGACCGTTGCTGGCCTCAGATAAGTTCGCAATCGGAAACGTCCAAATGCTCGATGTCGGCTATGGCGCCGCACTGCTGGCGGGGCTTCTCAGCTTCGTCTCGCCCTGCGTGTTGCCGATCGTTCCGCCCTATCTCGCCTATCTGGCCGGGCTGAGCTTCGACCAGGTTCGCGAACGCGGCACCGAACCGGCCGTGGCGCGGCAGATCATGCTGGCCTCGCTGGCCTTCGTGGCCGGTTTCACCACGGTCTTCGTCGCGCTCGGCGCCACGGCGAGCCTGGTCGGGCAGGTGATCGCCCAATGGTTCGATGTCCTGTCGGTCGTTGCCGGCATTATCATCATCATCATGGGCCTGCACTTTCTCGGCGTCTTCCGGCTGTCGCTGCTCTACCGCGAGGCGCGGGTGAACGTCGCCCAGAAGCCCGCCGGGCCGCTCGGCGCCTATGTCATCGGCCTCGCCTTCGCCTTCGGCTGGACGCCTTGCGTCGGGCCGGTGCTGGCGGCAATCCTGTTCGTCGCCGGGTCGCAGGACACCGCCTTGCGCGGCGCCGGGCTGCTGGCCACCTATTCCATCGGGATCGGCGTGCCGTTCCTGCTGGCCGCCGCCTTCGCCACAAGGTTCCTGGCCTTCGCGGCACGGATGCGCCGGCACATGGCGACGGTCGAGAAGATCATGGGCG
This sequence comes from Aurantimonas coralicida DSM 14790, assembly GCF_000421645.1. Taxonomy (GTDB): domain Bacteria; phylum Pseudomonadota; class Alphaproteobacteria; order Rhizobiales; family Rhizobiaceae; genus Aurantimonas; species Aurantimonas coralicida. Next base: position 158,197 of record NZ_ATXK01000006.1, read on the forward strand.
GCGCGCTGGTGTTCACCGGTATCCTGTTCGTCACCGGACAGATGGCCACCATCTCCTACTGGCTGCTCGAGACCTTTCCGGTCTTCGCGACGATCGGCTAGAAGGAAGCCGGCCGCTCCGGGGCGGCGGGCGCATGCAGGGCAGGCGGGGCCTCCAGTCGGTCTCGCCAAGGATGATCGCACGTCGAGGAGGACGATATGGCACGGATCTTCATGCTGTCGCTGGTGGCGTTTCTGGCCGCGATGACGCTGTCTCACGCCGCCGAGATCGGCGACGATGGCCTGCACAAGCAGCCCTGGTTCTCGCTGTCGTTCCGGGACGTCGCCGAGGACATCGAGACCGCCCGCGAGGAGGGCAAGCGCCTCGCCATCGTCTTCGAGCAGCGCGGCTGCATCTACTGCCGCAAGATGCACGAGGAGGTGCTGTCCGATCCGCAGGTGCGCGACTACATCACGGCGAATTTCAACGTGGTGCAGTACAACATGTTCGGCGACGAGGAGGTCACCGATCTGGACGGATCGTTGCTGTCGGAGAAGACCGCGGCCCGCCGCTGGAGCGTCGTCTTCACCCCGACCATCCTGTTCATGCCGGAAATTGCCCCGGAGGACGGAACCGTCGGGGAGGCGGCTGTCGCGACCATGCCCGGCGCCTTCGGCAAGTCGACGTTCCTGCATATGTTCCAGTGGGTTCGCAAGAAGGGCTATGAGGGCGACGAGCACTTCCAGAAATACCATGCGCGCAAGCTGGCGGCCGACGGCGGGGCGATGGAAACGACCGAATGACTTGCTGCAGTGCAGCAAGATTATTGCACTGCTACAATACATTCGAAAATAACAATACTTGAATTGATGTCGCCGTCCTGCTTTACTGGGTCGACAGGATCGAAGCAGATCGGCTACCCAAAGCCGACATTCGGGAGGAAGCCTTGTCCATGATGCGTTCGTTCGCGCTGAGCCTTGCATTGTCCGTGGCCCTGACGCCGCTGGCACTCGCTGCAGAAACCGCCCCGGCCGATGTGTCCTTCGCGGACATGGCGGTGGCGGATTCGCTGACCGGTCAGCCGGGCGACCCGGTCGAGGGGCGCAAGGTCTTCGCCAATCGCGGGCTCGGCAACTGCCTTGCCTGCCACATGGTGCAGGACCTCGAAAGCGAGCTCTTCCACGGTAATGTCGGACCGGCGCTCGATGGCGTCGCCGAACGATGGGAGCCGGGCCAGATCCGCGCGATCGTCGCGAACGCCAAGGAAATCTTCGGCGAGCAGACCATCATGCCGGGCTTCTACACGCTGGATGTCGGCGTGGACGTGGCCGAGAAATTTCAGGGCAAGACGATCCTTTCGGCCCAGCAGGTCGAAGACGTCGTCGCCTATCTGGCGACGCTCAAGGGCGAATAGGAAGGACATTCCATGTACGTGACGAGACGCAAGCTTTTCGCCCTGTCCGCCGGAGCGGCCACGGCGGGCATGTTCGCCTTCGCGCCGGGCCGGGCCTTTGCCACGGTCGAGGCGACCGAAAAGGCGCTGTCGGACTTCACCGGCGGCAAGACGCCGGAGAGCGGCAAGATCACCCTGACGGCGCCCGAGATCGCCGAGAACGGCAACACCGTGCCGATCTCCGTCGATGTCGAGAGCCCGATGACCGACGACAGCTACGTGGAATCGGTCACGATCTTCGCCGAGGGCAATCCCAATCCCGAGGTCGCGACCTTCCACTTCACGCCGATGAGCGGCGCCGCCGCCGCGACGACGCGCATCCGGCTGGCCAAGACCCAGAACGTCATCGCCGTCGCGAAGATGAGCGATGGTTCGACCTATTCGGATCGCAAGGAAGTCAAGGTGACGATCGGCGGCTGCGGCGGCTGACGCCGAGGCGACCGCTTCACCCACGAGGATCGATGCGTGACCCGGCCCGCTTAGGCGGATGGTCACCCCAGGAGAACGAGACATGGCAACGCCGAAGCCGAGAGTGAAGGTTCCCAAGAGCGCCAGCGCCGGGGAAGTCATCACCATCAAGACCCTGATCAGCCACGAGATGGAATCCGGCCAGCGCAAGGACAAGGACGGCAATCCGATCCCGCGGCAGATCATCAACAAGTTCACCTGCGAGTTCAACGGAACCAAGGTGTTCGAGTGCGATATCGAGCCGGCCGTGTCGGCCAACCCCTATTTCGAGTTCACCGCCAAGGTGCCCGAAAGCGGGACGTTCAAGTTCACTTGGGTGGACGACAACGGTGAGACCTACACCGACGAACAGACCATCGAGGTCAAGTAGACGCCGGACGGGGGAGCGGTATCGGTCGGTCCGGCGCCGAGCCTCGAAATGGGAGGAAATTGCGTGAAGAAGACTGTTATCGCCCTGTTGAGTGTGTCCTGCCTGGGAAGTCTCGCGCTCGTTTCCAGTGCTCTCGCCGACCCGGTCGACGAGGGCCTGTCCATTGACGGCCAGGAGATGATCACCGTCGCGCCCGCGCCGAGCGAGCCTGAAGGACATCCCTTCGACGAAGTGCGCTCCGGCTGGCTCTACCGCGAGGCCGAGACGCGTCAGGTCGAGTCCGACAGCTTCGAGAATCCCGGCATGCTGAATGTCGAGCGTGGCGAGGATATCTGGAACACGGTCGAGGGCGCCGCCGGCAAGTCCTGCGCCACCTGCCACGAGGACGCCTCGGAGAGCATGGCCGGCGTTGGCGCCAGCTATCCCAAATGGGACGCGGCGAACAGCAGGCCGATCAACGTCGAATTGCAGATCGATGCCTGCCGGACCGAACATATGCAGGCCGAGCCCTACAAGTTCGACGCCCAGGACCAGAAGGACCTGACCGCCTTCATCAAGCACCAGTCACTGGGAACGCCCGTCGAGGTGGATCTGGCCGCCGGCGAGATGATGAGCTGGTGGGAGCGGGGCAAGGAGCGCTATTACCTGCGCACCGGCCAGCTCAACCTGTCCTGCGCCTCCTGCCACGAGGACAATAACGGTCGCTATATCCGCGCCGACCACCTCAGCCAGGGCAACACCAACGGCTTCCCGACCTATCGTCTGAAGCAGGCCAATCTCGTGTCGCTGCACAACCGCTTTCGCGGCTGCATTCGCGACACCCGGGCCGAGTTCCCGAAGGCCTTCTCCGACGAGCTGATGGCGCTGGAAGTCTACACCGCTTGGCGCGGTGGCGGCCTGTCGGTCGAGACGCCGGCCGTTCGCCAGTAGCCAGTCGCGGCGAGGGCGACTGCGGTCGCCCCTCGCGCATCTGACAATTCGATACGGAATCAAGTCCGGCCCGCCCATGCGATCCGGACCGGGGGTGAGCCATGTTCTCCAGACGTGAGTTTCTGACCGCGACCGTCGCGCTGGCGGCGCTCACCGGTTCCGGTCTGTCGGGACGCTGGTCCCGCGCTGCCGCCCAGCAGGCGCTGAGCGAGGATGCCCTGCTCGGCGCGCCCGATTTCGGCAATCTGACGCTGCTCCACGTCACCGACATCCACGCCCAGCTCAAGCCGGTCTTCTTTCGCGAGCCCGCCGTCAATATCGGCATCGGCGAGGTCGCAGGGCTGCCGCCCCATGTCAGCGGCGCGGACTTCCTGAAGCTCTACGACATCGCGCCGGGATCGCCGGACGCCTATGCGCTGACCTCCGAGGACTTCTCGGCGCTGGCCTCGCGCTACGGCCGGATGGGCGGTCTCGACCGGATCGCGACCATCGTCCGTCGGGCGCGGGCCGAGCGCGGCGACGACAACGTGCTGCTCCTGGATGGCGGCGACACCTGGCAGGGCAGCTACACGGCCAACAAGACCGCCGGCGCCGACATGATCACGGCCATGAACGTCATCGCGCCCGACGCCATGACCGGCCATTGGGAATTCACCTATGGCACCGAGCGGGTGGAAGAGGCGATCGCCGCTCTGCCGTTCCCGTTCCTCGGCTCCAACATCTTCGACCGCGAATGGGACGAGCCGGCCTTCGAGGCATGGAAGATGTTCGAGCGCGGCGGCTCCAAGGTCGCGGTGATCGGCCAGGCCTTCCCCTATACGCCGATCGCCAACCCGTCATGGCTGATCCCCGGATGGTCCTTCGGCATTCGCGACGAACAGATCGCCGCCCATGTGGAAGAGGCGAGGGCGGCCGGGGCCGATCTCGTCGTGCTCCTGTCCCACAACGGCTTCGACGTCGACCGCAAGCTCGCCTCGCGCGTCGACGGCATCGACATCATCCTGACCGGCCACACCCACGACGCGCTGCCCGAGCCGGTGCAGGTCGGCAACACGCTGCTGATCGCCTCGGGCTCGAACGGCAAGTTCCTCAGCCGCCTCGATCTCGACATCGCCGACGGACGCCTGAAGGATTTCCGCTACCGGCTGATCCCGGTCTTCTCCGACGTGATCACCCCGGATGCGGAGATGGCCGCCGTCATCGACGAGGTCCGCGCGCCCTATGCGGACGAGCTCCAGCGGGTCATCGGCCACACCGACGGGCTTCTGTATCGGCGCGGCAATTTCAACGGCACCTGGGACGACGTCATCTGCGACGCGCTTCTGGCCGAGCGCGACGCCGAGATCGCGCTGTCGCCGGGCTTCAGATGGGGCACGTCCGTCCCCGCCGGCAGCGACATCACCGTCGAGGATCTGCACACCGTCTGCGCCATGACCTATCCGGAGGTCTACCGCAACATGATGAGCGGCGAGACGCTGAAGGCGGTGCTGGAGGATGTCGCCGACAATCTCTTCAACGTCGATCCCTACTACCAGCAGGGCGGCGACATGGTCCGTGTCGGCGGTCTCGGCTACGGCATCGATCCGACGAAGGAGATCGGATCGCGGATCTCCGACATGACCATCCTCGCCACGCAGGAGCCGATCGAAGCCGGGCGCGACTATGTCGTGGCGGGCTGGGCGTCGGTGAACGAAGGCACCGAGGGACCGGCGATCTGGGATCTGGTGGAGAGCTATCTGAAGGGCCACCCCGAGATTTCGCCGAGCGAAAACCGCAGCGTGACCGTGCGGGGCTGACAGCCGCGCCTCGACAGGCGCCTTGCCGCATGATATATGCAAAATATCATATATTTATATGTCGGGAGGAATGCGGATGAGCGACGGACCCGGAACGAGCGAACGCGGCCTCTCCCGCCGCAACCTCCTGAAGCGTGGTCTTGCGATCGGCGGAACCGCGGCCGCGGGGCTGGCGGGCCTGCGAAGCGCAGCCGCCGCCCCGGCCGGCGGGGATCCGGCGATCACCGAAATCCAGGACTGGAATCGCTATCTCGGCGAAGGCGTGGTGGCGCGGCCCTACGGCACGCCGTCGCCCTTCGAGGCCCATGTGGTGCGCCGTGACGTCTCCTGGCTGACGGCCGATGCGACGAGTTCGGTGAGTTTCACGCCGCTGCACGAGCTGGAGGGGATCATCACCCCGAACGGCCTCTGCTTCGAGCGCCACCATGCCGGGATCGCCGAGGTGCCGCCGGACGAGCATCGCCTGATGATCAACGGCCTCGTCGATCGTCCGCTGGTCTTCACCATGGAGGATCTCAAGCGCTTCCCCCGCGAGAACCGCGTCTACTTCCTCGAATGCGCCGCCAATAGCGGCATGGAATGGCGCGGTGCCCAGCTCAATGGCTGTCAGTTCACCCACGGCATGGTCCATTGCGTCATGTATACCGGCACGCCGCTCCGCTACCTGCTGGAGGAGGCCGGAGTGAAGACCGCCGGCAAATGGCTGCTTGCCGAGGGCGCCGACGCCGCGGCGATGACCCGCTCGATCCCGATGGAGAAGGCTCTCGACGACTGCCTCGTCGCCTGGAAGATGAATGGCGAAGCGCTGCGGCCCGAACAGGGCTACCCGGTGCGGCTCGTCGTTCCCGGCTGGGAAGGCAATATGTGGGTCAAGTGGCTGCGCCGGCTGGAAGTCGGCGACCAGCCCTGGGAGCAGCGCGAGGAAACCTCCAAATACACCGATCTCCTGGCGAACGGCACGGCGCGCAAATTCACCTGGGGCATGGAGGTGAAGTCGGTCATCACCAATCCGAGCCCCCAGGCGCCGATCACCCATGGCCGCGGCCGCACCGTGCTGACCGGGCTCGCCTGGTCGGGAAATGGCCGGATCAAGCGGGTGGACGTGTCCCTCGACGGCGGCCGCAACTGGCATGCGGCGCGGATCGACGGGCCGAGCCTGCCGATGGCGCTGCACCGTTTCTACTACGATTTCGACTGGGACGGCTCCGAACTGCTGCTGCAGTCCCGTGCCATGGACGAGGAGGGCTTCGTCCAGCCGACGAAGTCCGCGCTGCGGGCCGCGCGGGGCGAGAACTCGATCTACCACAACAACGGCATCCAGACCTGGCACCTGAACGCCGAGGGAGGGCTCGAGAATGTCGAAGTGTCCTGAGACGATCCTCGCCGTTGCCCTGATCCTGACCGGCCTGTCCGCCGCGCCCGTGCTGGCGCAGGAGGGGGATGCCACGGCCGGCAAGAAGGTCTTCAACCGCTGCCGCGCCTGCCACGATGTCGGCGAGGGGGCGAAGAACAAGATCGGCCCGCATCTGAACGACCTCTACGGTCGCGCCGCCGGTGGCCTCGACAACTACAATTACTCGCCGGTCGTGAAGACCGCCGGGGCGGAAGGGCTCGTCTGGAACGACGAGACGCTGGCGGCCTATCTCGCTGATCCGCGCGGTATGCTGCCGGGCAATAAGATGGCGTTTCCCGGCCTGAAGAAGGACAAGGAGGTCACCGATCTCCTGGCCTATCTCGCGACCTTCTCGGCTGAACAGGCCGCCGAGGCGGCACCGGCCCCTGCCGAGGATGCTCCCGCCCAGCCCGAAGCCGAAGCGGAGCCGGAGCCGGACGCGGTGGCGCAGGCATCACCGCACGGCAGCGCCGCGTCGGCGACCGCGCCAACGCAGCATAGCGAATCGTCCACGGGCCCGATGCGTATCGGCCGCGCCGCGACGGACGCGGAAGTCGCCGCCTGGGACATCGACATCCGGCCGGACGGCAAGGGACTGCCGGTCGGCAGCGGTACGGTCGCGGACGGCGAGGTGATCTTCACCGAGCAATGCGCCTCCTGCCACGGCGATTTCGGCGAGGGCAGGGGCCGCTGGCCGGTGCTCGCCGGCGGGCGGGACACGCTCACCCGCGAACGGCCCGAAAAGACCGTCGGCTCCTATTGGCCGCATCTGTCGACCGCCTATGACTACATCCGGCGGGCCATGCCCTTCGGCAATGCGCGGTCGCTCAGCGACGACGACGTCTACGCGCTGACGGCCTATGTCCTCTATCTGAACGATGTGGTGACCGACGAAGAGTTCGAACTGTCCGACAAGAACTTCACCTCTATCGAGATGCCGAATGCTGGTGCCTTCATCCCCGACGACCGCGCGTCGGAGGCCCATTACAAGGCCGATGCCGATCCCTGCATGTCGGACTGCAAGCCGGGGCCGGTGTCGATCACCTCGCGGGCGCAGGTTCTCGACGTGACGCCGGACAGTGGCGCCGACGGGCCGGCGGGTGGTAACGTCGACTGAGACGCGGGGCCGGTGGGGTCCGCGCCGGGCCTGCGGGCCCGGATCAGACCCGAGTGAAAGGCATCGCCATGAAAATCGCCCTCCTAGCCGCCGCCGCGCTGATCGCGTCGTCGCTCGCCGCCAAGGCCGGTCCGGACGACAAATCGTCCTTCGAGCCCGTGCAGTACGAGGCGCAGAAGGTGCTCTACGATTTCAATTTCGATGCCCCGCTCGACGGCGTGCGGGCGCTCGGCTTCATCCGCAACCACATCAAGGCCGCCAAGGAGTTCGGCGATTTCGAGGGCTCGAAATTCGTCGTCGTCGCCCATGGCAACGAACTGCATGGCTTCTCGCGCCTCAACCGCGCGGCCTTCCCGGACGTATATGATGCAGTCAAGGAACTGGCCGACGAAGGAGTCGAGTTCCATATCTGCCGCAACGCCGCCAAGGGGCGGGGCTACGCGCCGGACGAATTCTACGACCTGTTCACCGTCGTCCCGGCCGCGGTGATCGACATCGCGAAATACGAGAATGCCGGCTACAGCTACATGTATCCGGCGCTCACGCCGCGGATGAACCGCGACGACGTGATCGCGAAATATCCCGAGCTCGAGCTTCAGTAACGAAAGGCGAGACCATGGCCAGCAACGCCCCCGCACCGATCGCGCACCGGCGCACCCGGCTGACCGCGGCGCTGGCCGGTCTGGTTTTCGCCTTTGCCGCCATGCTGGCGGCCGGTCAGGCCGTGACGGTGGCCGCAGCGCAGGAGGCCGAGGATGACGGCGGCTTCGTCACGCACAAGCTGGCGCTGCAGGTCTCCGACAAGGACGAGGCGGCGATGCGGTCGGCGCTCGATATCGCCGCCAATGTCTCGCGCTTCTACACGGCCAAGGCCGAGGAGGTGGAGATCCGCATCGTCGTCTACGGCCCCGGTATCGAGATGCTGCGGCCGGAGCGCACCCCGGTGATGGACCGGCTGACCTCCTTCGACCAGAGCATGCCGAATGTCGGCTTCGTGGCCTGCGGCAACACGCTCGATTCGCTCGAGCAGGCCGAGGGCGAGCGGCCAGAGATCGTCTCCTTCGCCGAGGAGGTGGAAGCCGGCGTCGCCGAGCTGATCCGCCTCGACGAGACCGGCTACACCATCGTCAAGCCGTAGCCGCCCGGCGCAGCCCTTTAGGCTTCAGCAGCCGGCAGCTGCGCGGTCCAGAACGCCCTAACCTGACCGATACCTGCCGGGGGGAACGAGAATCCACGCAGCGGGCGTTTGCCGCAAAGCTGTTTCCGCCTGCAGCCCCGGCCCGCATTCCTGTAGCGCGAATACATCGCGAACTCCGCATATGTTCCAGCTATTGCAACGGCACCGGGACATATGGCGATGGATTTCGTTCCCCTGATCGATCTCGTCGGCGAGAACGCCACCGCGCTGATCGGCGGCGCCGTCGTCGGCGGCCTGTTCGGCATCTTCGCCCAGCGCAGCGCCTTCTGCACGCGCTCGGCCGTTCTGGATCTCACCCGGCGGCGTGGCCTGTCCGCGCTGGCGGTCTGGGCCGGCGGCTTCGCGGTCGCGGTGCTCGGCATCCAGCTTCTGCTCAATTACGGCTATGTCGACGTGCGCGAGACGCGCTTCTTCTCCACCGCCCAGAGCCTGTCCGGCGCCATCATCGGCGGCCTCGTCTTCGGCCTCGGCATGGTGCTGTCGCGCGGCTGCGTCTCCCGGATGATCGTCTTGGCGGCATCGGGCAATCTGCGCGCGATCTATACGTCGGTGATTGTCGCGATCGTCGGTCTGGCAACCTATAGCGGCGTCCTCGTCCCCTTGCGGGATGCTGCGGGCGGCCTGTGGAGCACGGCGGCGATCGGCGGCAACGACCTCCTCGCCCATGCCGGCCTCGGCCAGGAAGCGGGCATTGCCATTGGTGCGATCCTTGCCGTTTCGGCGCTGGCCCTCGCGCTGGTCTCGAAGGTGTCCGTCTGGCGTTTCATCGGCGGCATCGGCGTCGGCGCCAGCGTCGTCGCCGGCTGGTACTTCACCTACACCCTGTCGCTGCAGGTGTTCGAGCCGATCCAGGCCGAGAGCCTGTCCTATATCCGGCCGCTGGCCACCACCGGTGCGCTTGCCACCGACCCGGACAGCTTCTTTGGCCTCGATCAGGGTGTCCTGATCGGCACGCTTGTCGGCGCGTTCCTCGCGGCAATCCTGTTCGGCAATTTCCGCATCGCGACCTTCTCCGAGCCCGGCACGCCGTCTGTGCTGCGCTATACGATCGGCGCCGTCCTGATGGGTTTCGGCGGCATCCTGGCGGTCGGCTGCACCATCGGCGCGGGCTTCACCGGCGGCGCGGTGCTGGCGGTCTCATCACTGGTCGGCCTTGCCGCGATGGTGGTGGGCGCCGCTTTGGCGGATCGCTTCATCGACCGGGAGCGGGCGCCCGCCGCGGACACGCTGCACGACGCATCGCTCTCGCCGGCCGAATAGTCCGGCCGGAACGCCCAGATGTCAGGTTGGCAGCATCAGCATGACGCGCGCCGAGGCGGCACCCGCCGCGGTCGATTTGCGTCGCACCCAAGTTCGTCTAGCGGCTATTGCTTCGGCAGACCCAGGCAGTCGGCCACATGATCGGCGATGGCCAGGCTCGCGGTCAGGCCTGGGCTCTCGATCCCGAACAGATTGACCATCGCATCGACGCCGTGGACCTGTGGCCCGTCGATGCGGAAATCGGCCGCCGGCTGGCCCGGCCCCGACAGCTTGGAGCGGATGCCGCTATAGGCCGGGGTCAGCGAATCGTCGGGCAGGCCCGGCCAGTAGCGCCGGATCTCCGCATAGAAGCCCGCCGCCCGGTCAGGATCGACGCCATAGTCGATGCCGTCGATCCACTCGACATCGGGGCCGAAGCGCATCTGGCCGCCGAGATCGAAGGTGAGGTGGACACCCAGCCCGCCATCCTCGGGCACCGGATAGATCAGCCGCTCGAATGGCGTGCGTCCCGGTGCGGCGAAGTAATTGCCCTTGGCATAGGTGGCGGCCGGAACGTGATCCGCGGGAAAGCCGTCGATGGCGCCGGCGAGACGCTGGGCATGCAGACCGGCGGCATTGACCAGGAGATCGGTGGTGATCTCGGTCTCCTCGCCGCTTGCCCGGTCGCGGGTAACGAGCCGGACGCCGCGATCTTCCAGCCGGCCCGAGGCAATCGTGGTGTTGAACACCACCTGGCCGCCGGCCGCTTCGAGATCGCCGAGATAGCTCTGCATCAGGGCGTGGCTGTCGATGATGCCGGTCGCGGGCGAGTGCAGGGCGGCAACGCAGGTCAGCGCCGGCTCCATCTCCATCGCCGCCGGGCCGGACAGAAGGACGAGATCGTCGACGCCGCAGCGCGCCGCCTTCTCCCTGATCTCGCCGAGCCGGGCGACCTGCGCCTCGGAGGTGGCGACGATCAGCTTGCCGGTGCGCGCATGCGGCACGTGGCGTTCGGCGGCATAGGCATAGAGCGCCTTGCGTCCGGCAACGCACAACTGCGCCTTCAGGCTGCCGACCGGATAGTAGATGCCCGCGTGGATGACTTCGGAATTGCGCGAACTCGTCTCGGACCCGAAATGGTCGGCCGCTTCCAGCACCAGCACCTCGCGTCCGGCAAGCGCCAGGCGCCGCGCAATCGCAAGGCCAACGACCCCGGCGCCGGCAACGACGCAGTCCGTATCACTCATGAACCGGGTTTCCGCATGTCACGTGATCTGAAGAGGCGGGGCATGGCAGACGCGATAGGGCCGGAGAGACGGCGACGTCCGCGGCGGGAATGGTGGGCGATGACAGGCTCGAACTGCCGACATCCTCGGTGTAAACGAGGCGCTCTACCAACTGAGCTAATCGCCCGCGCGCAAATCTCTAGGGTTTTCCGCACCGCGCCGCAAGCCCGCCATGCGCCTGTCGGGTGCTCCGGCCTGTGGGAGCCGACCGCGACGTTCCGCAGCCGAACCATTGGACGACTGCAGTCTGGCGGCCGACGGCCAGCACGCGGGAAGGGCGCGCTGGCGTCGTCGACCCTCGCGCTCCGCCATGTCGCGCGCAGTCTCGTCATTCCGGCTGACTTGTCGGACCAAGCTCGTTGACCTCAAGGCGAAGCCGATCCGGTCGCCGGCGCTGTCAGACTCGGCGATGCCCAGGAATCGGATGCCCCAGGGCCTAATCGCCGCCGACGGATCCGGCGCCAGACCCAAAGAAGACGGCGCGGGCGTTTCGGTCTCGTCCCCTCGATGCGAATCCATCCGTGAATCGCGAAAAAGATGCCGGTTCGATTCGTCCTGATTCTGCCTGCGAGGGGATTGGGCAGCGGTTCGTCCCGGCAATCCGCGTGTCGTCCCGTCGTCGCAAAACCGCGGTAAACCGGGCTTCCGTGCGGCGCAGCCGGATCATCTTGCACTGCGATGATTTTTGTCCCGGCTTGTCGCTTGACACTCCCCGGTCTTGGCCGTAAACGACCGCTCATCAGCCGCTTCCGAGCGGTGGAGCGCGGGTGTAGCTCAGTCGGTTAGAGTGCCGGCCTGTCACGCCGGAGGTCGCGGGTTCGAGCCCCGTCACTCGCGCCACTTTTTCTTTCAGAACAATCAGTTCCGAGCCGACGAGCCCCGATGGCTGCCGCAAGGCAGCGTCGGCGCATCGCGCGTCCGGACGCCCCATGGCGCGTCTCGCGGGCCCGATCGCGACAGCCGATCTGCGTTGGGCGTCCGGCTCAGATGCCCGATCCCGATTCCTCCTCGAAATCCCGTTCGTTGGCCGGCTGCGGCCAGGATGTCTCCGCTGCCGCCGATGGCAGGGTCGGGGAGGGGATCGGCATCCAGGCGACCAGTTCGTCGTCGCCATAGGTGACCAGGCAGGCCGGGTCGGAATCGGTGGCGATCCACTCCGGCTCGAAGGCGCCACGCGGCGCGGTCCAGCGCACCACGTCCACCTCGGCCGGTCCCTGCTCGCTGGCCCGCACGGTTGCCAGGATGCGGCTGCCGTCGCGCGGCGCCTCGCGCATCGCGCGCCAGTCCGTGACCTTGTCCTCACGCATGTTCATGGCTGCTCCTCCACTCGCGGACGCTTCCGCGCCCGGCATGATCGTCGGACGCCTGGGGTCGGAACGCAACGGCCACGCGTCGGCTCCGCCCGCAGGGTGCCGATCCGGCGCTTTCGCCGGCGCCCTGCGGCCCCGGATCGCAGGTCCCGATACCGGCGCTTCCCGCCTTGCTTCGCCAGGGAGAAGGCGATAGTTCTCGCCGCAGCGCGAAAGGCCCTTGTTTTCGCCGTCACGATCCGCCGATCCCCGGTGCCTCCGGTCCGATCGGCTCTCCGGCGGCCTGCGGAAGGGATGATCGCGAGTTTGCGGCCGTCCGATCGGTCGCCATTGATTCTGGGGACATCGAGATGCCCGAACTTCTCGCATCCTATCTGCCGATCGTCATTTTCGTCGGCGTCGCGCTTCTCATCGGACTGGCCCTTCTGGTCTCTCCGTTCCTTCTGGCGTTCAAGGCGCCGGACGACGAGAAGCTGTCCGCCTACGAGTGCGGCTTTGACGCCTTCGACGATTCCCGCATGAAGTTCGACGTGCGGTTCTATCTCGTCTCGATCCTGTTCATCATCTTCGACCTCGAGGTCGCCTTCCTGTTCCCGTGGGCCGCCACCTTCGGAACCCTCGGCTGGTTCGGCTTCTGGTCGATGATGGTGTTTCTCGGTGTCCTGACGGTCGGCTTCATCTACGAGTGGAAGAAGGGAGCACTGGAATGGGATTGATCGATACGTCCCGCCCGCTCGTCGCACATGCACCATCGACGGATGCCGGCGTCGCCGGGCCGAAGATGGTTGCGCCGACGGCCGATCCCTTCGTCACCGACGTCAACAACGAGCTGGCCGACAAGGGCTTCCTCGTCACCTCGACCGAGGATCTCATCCAGTGGGCCCGCACCGGCTCGCTGATGTGGATGACCTTCGGCCTGGCCTGCTGCGCCGTCGAGATGATGCAGATGTCGATGCCGCGCTATGACGCCGAGCGCTTCGGCTTCGCGCCGCGCGCCTCGCCGCGCCAGTCCGACGTGATGATTGTCGCCGGCACGCTGACCAACAAGATGGCCCCGGCGCTGCGCAAGGTCTACGACCAGATGCCGGAGCCGCGCTACGTCATCTCGATGGGCTCCTGCGCCAATGGCGGCGGCTATTATCACTATTCCTATTCGGTCGTGCGCGGCTGCGACCGGGTGGTCCCGGTCGACATCTACGTTCCCGGCTGCCCGCCGACGGCCGAGGCTCTGCTCTACGGCGTGCTGCTTCTGCAGAAGAAGATCCGCCGGACCGGCACGATCGAGCGCTGAGGTTTGAGATGATTCGCGAACACGCCACGAAGGATCTGACCGACTATGTCGTCGAGACGCTCGGCGACACGCTGATCGAGACGATCACGGCGTTCGGCGAGCTGACGCTGATCGTTGCGCCGGCCGACATCGTCCGGGTGCTGACCTTCCTGCGGGACGATCCGCAGACCCAGTTCATCAACCTGGTCGACATCTGCGGCGTCGACTACCCCGAGCGCGCAGAGCGTTTCGAGGTGGTCTATCACCTGCTGTCGCCGCGCCAGAACCAGCGCATCCGCATCAAGGTCCGCACCGGCGTGGATGCGCCCGTGCCGTCCGTGACCGGCGTCTTCGCCGGCGCCGACTGGTTCGAGCGCGAGGCCTATGATTTCTACGGCATCCTGTTCACCGGCCATCCGGATTTGCGCCGCATCCTCACCGACTACGGCTTCGAGGGCTATCCGCTGCGCAAGGACTTCCCGCTGACCGGCTTCGTCGAGGTTCATTACGACGAGGCCAAGAAGCAGGTCGTGTACGAGCCGGTCGAGCTGCGGCAGGAATTCCGCAATTTCGACTTCCTGTCCCCCTGGGAAGGAACCGAGTATGTTCTGCCGGGAGACGAGAAGGCCAAGCAGTAGCGCAGGGAGCGTGTGATGGGGACGAAGCGGCTTCAGGCAAAGTGCCTTTGCGGCGGCGTGCGGATCGATGCCGATTTCGAGACGCTGGACGTCGGCGTCTGTCACTGCGACACCTGTCGCCGCTGGACCGCCGGCCCGTTTATGGCGCTCGACGGCGCCAGCAACGTGGTGGCCGCCGGGACCGACCTCATCGCCACCTACAGCTCCTCCGGCTGGGGCGAACGCGGCTTCTGCAAGGTCTGCGGCACCTCGCTTTTCTGGCGCAGCCTCGATGGTGAGCATTACGCCATGTCGGCGACTTTGTTCGACGGGCTGAGCAACACGCAGCTGACGCAGGAAATCTTCATCGACTCGAAGCCGTCCTGGTACGCCTTCGCCAACGAGACCGAACAGATGACGGGCGCCGAATTCTTCGCGAAGGTCGCGCCGCAGCAGGAAACGCCGCATGGCTGAGATCGACGTCCGCAACTTCAACATCAATTTCGGCCCCCAGCATCCGGCCGCGCACGGCGTGCTGCGTCTGGTGGTCGAGCTCGACGGCGAGATCGTCGAGCGCGTCGATCCGCATATCGGGCTTCTGCATCGCGGCACCGAGAAGCTGATCGAGCACAAGACCTATCTCCAGTCGATCCCGTATTTCGACCGTCTCGACTACGTCGCCCCGATGAACCAGGAGCATGCCTTCTGCCTGGCGGTCGAGCGTCTGACCGGCGTCGAGGTGCCCAAGCGCGGGCAGCTGATCCGCGTCCTGTATTCCGAGATCGGCCGCATCCTCTCGCATCTCCTCAACGTGACGACCCAGGCCATGGACGTCGGCGCGCTGACCCCGCCATTGTGGGGCTTCGAGGAGCGCGAGAAGCTGATGGTCTTCTACGAGCGTGCCTCGGGCTCGCGCCTGCATGCGGCCTATTTCCGTCCCGGCGGCGTCCACGCCGACCTGCCGCAGCAGCTCATCGAGGATATCGGCGCCTGGTGCGATCCGTTCCTCAAGGTCTGCGACGACATCGAAGGCCTTCTGACCGACAACCGCATCTTCAAGCAGCGCAATGTCGACATCGGCGTCGTCGGCATCGAGGATGCCTGGGCGATGGGCTTTTCGGGCGTGATGATCCGCGGCTCCGGCGTCGCCTGGGACCTGCGCAAGTCGCAGCCCTACGAATGCTACGACGAGATGGATTTCGACATCCCGGTCGGCAAGAACGGCGACTGCTACGATCGCTACCTGATCCGCATGATCGAGATGCGCGAATCGGTGAAGATCATGAAGCAGTGCATTGCCCAGCTCACGGGCGAGCACAGCACCGGCCCGGTCTCGGCGACCGAAGGCAAGATCGTGCCGCCGAAGCGCGGCCAGATGAAGCGCTCGATGGAAGCGCTCATCCATCACTTCAAGCTCTACACCGAGGGCTTCCACGTCCCCGAGGGCGAGGTCTATGCGGCGGTCGAGGCGCCGAAGGGCGAGTTCGGCGTCTACCTGGTCGCCGACGGCACCAACAAGCCGTATCGCTGCAAGATCAAGGCGCCGGGCTTCGCGCATCTGCAGGCGATGGACATGCTGTGCCGCGGCCACATGCTGGCCGACGTCTCGGCGATCCTCGGCACGCTGGATATCGTCTTCGGCGAAGTCGACCGTTGATTTGGCACGGCGCCGCGCGCTCGCGCGGACGGCCGTGACCTCGGCGCTTCGGCGCCGCTTTGTTCGACCCGTCGCGGGTTTCCCGCCCGCGATGCCAACACTTGGGGAAACCGCGCCTTTGTCGGGCTTTGATGCGGCTTCTGGCCACTGGCCTTTTGCGGATCGTGTGATAGAACGCGCCGCAACATAGCATGTTGAACTGGTTCTAAAGTCGAGGTCCGATGTCTGTCAGACGTCTCGCGGACGATGCCTTCCAGCCTCACGGCTTCGCCTTCACCGATGAAAATGCGGCCTGGGCGCAGGCGACGATCCGTAAATATCCGTCGGAGCGCCAGCAATCGGCCGTGATCCCGCTGCTGATGCGCGCGCAGGATCAGGAGGGGTGGGTCACCAAGGCAGCAATCGAGCATGTCGCCGACATGCTGGAGATGCCGCTCATCCGCGTCCTCGAGGTCGCGACCTTCTATACCCAGTTCCAGCTCAAGCCGGTCGGTACGCGCGCCCATATCCAGGTCTGCGGCACCACGCCCTGCATGCTGCGCGGCGCCGAGGATCTGAAGGCGGTCTGCCGTTCGAAGATCCACGCCGAGCCGTTCCATCGCAACGAGGCCGGCACGCTCTCCTGGGAAGAGGTCGAGTGCCTTGGCGCCTGCGTCAACGCGCCGATGGTGATGATCTTCCATGACGCCTACGAGGATCTGACCCCCGAGCGGCTCGAAGAGATCATCGACGAGTTCGAGGCCGGTCGCGGCGGCGATGTGAAGACGGGACCGCAGAACGGCCGCCATGAATCGGTGCCGATCGGTGGTTTGACGACGCTCAAGGGCGATTACGACGACCTGATCGCCGACCAGAAGTCTCAGGGCGGCCCGGCCAATGGCGCACCGTCGCAGGGCTCCGGGGCAGGGCAGGCGATCTCCACCCCGCCGTCCAAGGCCGGGCGTCCGGATACGGCGGCCGCCGAGACCAATCCGACCATCGCCGCCCCCGGCAAGGCTGGCGATGCCAGTGTTGCGCAGGGGGCCGAGAAGGAAGAGAGCGACACGCTGGTCGCCGAGGCCGGCCCGGGTGCGGGCCAGACCGGCGGTGCGCGGGAAGGCGCCACCGGCGAAGCCGATCGCGATGCGGTCGAGGCGAACCAGGTGTCCGCCGACACGCCGGCCGCCGATGCCTCTACCAAGGGCAATCTGGCCGCCAAGGAAGGCGCCGCCGAGGCTGCCGTGGTGCAGGATGCGCGGCGTCCCGACGACGTGCCGGCCGTGCAGGAGCGGGACGCGGAATCCGCCGACCTGACCGGCCGCGATCAGGTGTCGCCGGGCGAGCCGGAAGGCCTGCGCGCGCATACGTCCGATACGAGCCCCGGCCCCGGCAATGCCGATCATTTCGCCAGCAAGGCCGAGCCCGAGGCGGCACCCGCACAGGTCGGCGACAAGCCCTCCGATCTCCTGGACGCGCCGCAGGGCGACAAGGACGATCTGAAGAAGATCAAGGGCGTCGGACCGGTCATCGAGGCCAAGCTGAACGGCCTCGGCGTCTTCCATTTCTGGCAGGTCGCCAAATGGCGCGAGACAGAGCTGATCTGGATCGACGACTATCTGAACTTCCGCGGCCGTGCGGTGCGCGAAGGCTGGATCGAACAGGCGAAGGTCCTCGCGACCACGTCGTCTTCCGGTTCGGGCGAGCGCTGATGCGTGCGAGGAGAATCTAGATGCTGAACGATCAGGATCGCATCTTCACCAACATCTACGGCCTGCGGGACAAGAGCCTGAAGGCCGCGATGAAGCGTGGCCATTTCGACGGCATCGCCGACATCATCGGCAAGGGCCGCGACTGGATCATCAACGAGATGAAGGCGTCGGGTCTGCGCGGGCGCGGCGGCGCCGGCTTCCCGACGGGCCTGAAATGGTCCTTCATGCCCAAGCAGTCCGATGGCCGCCCGCACTACCTCGTCATCAATGCCGACGAGTCCGAGCCCGGCACCTGCAAGGACCGGGAGATCATGCGGAACGACCCGTTCACGCTGATCGAGGGCTGCGTCATCGCCGGTTTCGCGATGGGCGCGAACACCTGCTACATCTATGTGCGCGGTGAATATATCCGCGAGCGCCAGGCGCTGCAGCGGGCCATCGACGAGTGCTACGAGGCCGGGCTTCTCGGACGCGACAACAAGTGCGGCTGGGACTACGACATCATCGTCCACCACGGTGCCGGCGCCTATATCTGCGGCGAAGAGACGGCGCTCCTGGAAAGCCTCGAGGGCAAGAAGGGCCAGCCGCGGCTGAAGCCGCCGTTCCCGGCCAATGTCGGCCTCTATGGCTGCCCGACCACGGTCAACAACGTCGAGTCGATCGCCGTTGCGCCGACCATCCTGCGCCGTGGCGGCGGCTGGTTCGCCGGCCTCGGTCGTCCGAACAACACCGGCACCAAGCTGTACTGCATCTCCGGCCATGTCGAGCAGCCCTGCACGGTCGAGGAAGAGATGGGAATTCCCTTCCGCGAGCTGATCGAGAAGCATTGCGGCGGCGTCCGGGGCGGCTGGGACAATCTTCTGGCGGTCATCCCGGGCGGTTCCTCGGTTCCGCTTGTGCCGGCGGCCGACATCATCGACGCGCCGATGGATTTCGACGGCCTGCGCGAGATCAAGACCTCGCTCGGCACCGCCGCCGTGATCGTCATGGACAAGTCCACCGACATCGTGAAGGCGATCGCCCGCATCTCGTATTTCTACAAGCACGAGAGCTGCGGCCAGTGCACCCCGTGCCGCGAGGGCACGGGCTGGATGTGGCGGGTCATGGAGCGCATGGCGACCGGCAACGCGCAGAAGCGCGAGATCGACATGCTGCTCGACGTGACCAAGCAGGTCGAGGGCCACACCATCTGTGCGCTCGGCGATGCCGCCGCATGGCCGATCCAGGGTCTGGTGCGCCATTTCCGCGCCGAGATCGAGCGCCGCATCGACGACTACTCGCGCAATGCCGACACTGACCGCCGTCCGGTGCTCGAGGCAGCGGAATAAGCAGGACAAGTCTATGACCAAGCTCAAAGTCGACGGCAGGGAAGTCGAGGTTCCGGATCACTACACGCTGTTGCAGGCGTGCGAGGAGGCCGGCGCCGAGATTCCGCGTTTCTGTTTCCACGAGCGGCTGTCGATCGCCGGCAACTGCCGCATGTGCCTCGTCGAGGTGAAGGGCGGACCGCCCAAGCCGGCGGCGTCCTGCGCCATGGGCGTGCGCGATCTGCGCCCCGGACCCGAAGGCCAGCTTCCGGAAGTCTTCACGACCACGCCGATGGTCAAGAAGGCCCGCGAAGGCGTGATGGAATTCCTGCTGATCAACCACCCGCTGGATTGCCCGATCTGCGACCAGGGCGGCGAGTGCGACCTGCAGGACCAGGCCATGGCCTATGGCGTCGACAGTTCGCGCTACCAGGAGAACAAGCGCGCCGTCGAGGACAAGTACATCGGCCCCCTGGTCAAGACGATCATGACGCGCTGCATCCACTGCACGCGCTGCGTCCGCTTCACGACGGAAGTCGCTGGAATCTCTGAGCTTGGCCTGGTTGGCCGCGGCGAAGACGCCGAGATCACCACCTTCCTCGAGCAGGCGATGACCTCCGAGCTGCAGGGCAACGTCATCGACCTTTGCCCGGTCGGCGCGCTGACCTCGCGGCCCTACGCCTTCCAGGCGCGCCCGTGGGAGCTGTCCAAGACCGAGACCATCGACGTCATGGACGCCGTCGGTTCCAACATCCGAGTCGACACCCGCGGCCGCGAAGTGATGCGTATTCTTCCGCGCATCAACGAGGAGATCAACGAGGAGTGGATCTCCGACAAGACCCGCTTCATCTGGGATGGCCTGCGCACCCAGCGCCTCGACAAGCCCTATGTCCGCGAGAACGGTCGTCTGCGCCCCGCCAGCTGGCAGGAAGCCTTCGCCGCGATCAAGACGAAGGTCGACGGTGCTGCCGCTGACCGCATCGGCGCCATCGCCGGCGATCTGGCCGCGGTGGAAGAGATGTGGGCGCTCAAGCGCCTGATGTCTGAGCTCGGCTCGACCAGCGTCGATTGCCGCCAGGACGGGGCCAAGCTCGATCCGGCGGACGGTCGGGCCTCCTATCTCTTCAACACCACCATCGCCGGCATCGAGGATGCCGACGCGCTGCTGATCGTCGGCTCCAATCCGCGCTTCGAGGCGTCGGTGCTGAATGCCCGCATCCGCAAGCGCTGGCGCATGGGCGGTTTCCCGATCGGCGTTGTCGGCGAGAATGTCGATCTGCGCTATGACTACACCTATCTGGGCGCCGGCGCCGAGACGCTGTCGAACCTCGAAGGCGCCAGCCAGGGCTTCTTCGACGCGCTGAAGAATGCCGAACGTCCGATGATCATCGTGGGTCAGGGCGCGCTTGCCGGCGACAACGGCGCCGAGCTGCTGGCCTCGCTCGCGGCCCTGTCGCGCGAAATCGGTGCGGTCACCGATGGCTGGAACGGCTTCAACGTGCTGCACTCGGCAGCCTCGCGCGTCGGCGGCCTCGACATCGGCTTCGTGCCGGGGGAGGGCGGTCGCAACGTCGCCGAGATGACGAACGGAGCGGTCGACGTCCTGTTCAATCTCGGTGCCGACGAGGTCGAGATCGCGCCGGGCGCCTTCGTCGTCTATATCGGCACCCATGGCGACCGCGGCGCCCATCGTGCCGACGTCATCCTGCCGGGCGCCGCCTATACGGAGAAGTCGGGCACCTGGGTCAATGTCGAGGGCCGTGCCCAGACCGGCAGCCGCCCCGGCTTCCCGCCGGGCGACGCCCGCGAGGACTGGGCGATCATCCGCGCGCTGTCGGCGGTTCTCGGCCATACGCTCGGCTTCGATTCCCTCGGCGCATTGCGCAGCGAGATCTACCAGTCGCATCCCTGGATGCGGACCGACCGGGTCGAGCCGGCGGATGCGGCGGCCATCACCCGTCTGGCCGACCGTGCCGGAACGCTGAACGGTGGCAGCTTCGCCTCCAATATCGGCGACTTCTACCTGACGAACCCCATCGCCCGTGCGTCGAAGGTCATGGCCGAGTGCTCGCAGCTCGCCAAGGCCGAGCATCTGGAAGCAGCGGAATAAGGACGGCTGGCAGTGGCTGATTTCACCTCCCTCTATCTCTGGCCGGGCCTGATCATTCTCGGGCAGAGCCTCCTGTTCCTGGTCGTTCTGCTGGTGCTGGTGGCCTACATCCTCCTGGCCGACCGCAAGATCTGGGCGGCGGTGCAGATGCGCCGCGGACCCAACGTCGTCGGTCCCTGGGGTCTGTTCCAGTCCTTCGCCGATCTCCTGAAGTTCGTCCTCAAGGAGCCGGTCGTTCCGGCCAGCTCCGACAAGATCGTCTTCCTGCTCGCGCCGCTGGTCGCGGTGACGCTGGCCCTAGCGACCTTCGCGGTGGTGCCGGTCGCCGACGGCTGGGTGATCGCCGACATCAATATCGGCATCCTCTACGTCTTCGCGATCTCCTCGCTCGAGGTCTATGGCGTGATCATGGGCGGATGGGCGTCGAACTCGAAATACGCCTTCCTCGGCGCGCTCCGCTCGGCGGCGCAGATGGTCTCCTACGAGGTCTCCATCGGCTTCGTCATCGTCACCGTGCTGCTGTGCGTCGGCTCGCTGAACCTCACCGACATCGTGCTGGCCCAGCAGACCGGCCTCGGCACCATGATCGGCCTGCCCAACACCTTCCTCGACTGGCACTGGCTCGGGCTGTTCCCGATGTTCGTGATCTTCTTCATCTCGGCCTTGGCCGAGACGAACCGGCCGCCCTTCGATCTGCCGGAAGCCGAATCCGAACTCGTCGCCGGCTTCATGGTCGAGTACGGCTCCACCCCGTACATGATGTTCATGCTCGGCGAATATGCGGCCATCACCCTGATGTGCTGCCTGATGACCATCCTGTTCATGGGTGGCTGGCTGCCGCCGGCAAACTTCGCGCCCTTTACCTGGGTGCCGGGCGTCGTCTGGTTCCTCGCCAAGGTCGCGCTGGCCTTCTTCATGTTCGCCATGGTCAAGGCCTTCGTGCCGCGCTACCGCTACGATCAGCTCATGCGTCTGGGCTGGAAGGTCTTCCTGCCGATCTCGCTGGGCATGGTGGTGCTGGTCGCCTTCGTGCTGCAGGTGATGGGCTGGGGCGCGGCGGCCGTATGATGGAGCCCGCGCTCATCGGTGCGCTGGCCGGACTGGTGCTGGGGATCGTCGATTTCATGATCCTCGGCTATGTCCGCAACCGCCGGGACCGCCCGCATGGCGGGGAGGGGGACCCCGCGGGTCTCGCCCTCAACGTCGCGCGCTATTCGCAGCTTGTTCTGTTTCCGGTCGTCGGCTGGTTCGCCGCGCCGATCATCGCCTCGAATCTGGGAGGCTAGAGCCTTATGAGTGCCATTGCACAGACCGTCCGGTCGCTGTTCCTCATCGAATTCGTCAAGGCCATGGGCCTGTCGATGCGGTACTTCTTCGCGCCGAAGGCGACGGTGAACTACCCCTTCGAGAAGAATCCGCAGAGCCCGCGCTTCCGCGGCGAGCATGCCCTTCGCCGTTATCCCAACGGCCAGGAGCGCTGCATCGCCTGCAAGCTGTGCGAGGCGATCTGTCCGGCCCAGGCGATCACCATCGAGGCCGGCCCGCGCCGCAACGACGGCACCCGCCGCACGGTGCGTTACGACCTCGACATGGTGAAGTGCATCTATTGCGGCTTCTGCCAGGAAGCCTGCCCGGTCGACGCCATCGTCGAGGGGCCGAATTTCGAGTTCTCCACGGAGACCCGCGAGGAACTCTACTACGACAAGCAGAAACTGCTCGATAACGGCGATCGCTGGGAGCGCGAGATCGCGCGCAACATTGCGCTCGACGCGCCTTACCGGTAATCGGGCGCAGAGTTTTCGGCGGCTGAGAATCGCCGGTTCCGCTGCTTCGTAAGAGCGCCGGACCGGTCTTCGACATGACGTTCAGGGCAGGCACGCGGCACCTTCGGCCGCCGTGTCCGCCAGCAAAAGGAGCCCGAGGATGCTGGGCCTTCAGGCAGTCTTCTTCTATCTGTTTGCGCTGGTCGCCGTCGGCTCGGGCCTGATGGTCGTGCTGGCGCGCAACCCCGTGCATTCGGTGCTGTTCCTGATCCTCACCTTCGTGGCGGCGGCGGGGCTCTTCCTTCTGGCCGGCGCCGAGTTCCTCGCGCTGATCCTGATCGTCGTCTATGTCGGCGCCGTGGCGATCCTCTTCCTCTTCGTCGTCATGATGCTCGACATCGACTTCGGACGGGTGAAGCGGGACACGCTGAAATACGCCCCGATCGGCGTGATCATCGGCGTCGTGCTTCTGGCCGAACTGGTCATCGCCGCCACCGGCAATTACTACGACCCACAGATGGCGCTGGCGACGTCCATGCCGATCCCGCCGCTTGAGGAAGTTTCCAACATCGAGGCGCTCGGCAGCGTCCTCTACACCCGCTACATCCTGTTCTTCCAGCTGGCCGGCCTGATCCTCTTCGTCGCCATGGTCGGAGCGATCGTCCTGACGCTGCGCCACAAGGAAGGCCTGAAGCGCCAGTCGATCCCGCAGCAGGTGGGGCGCACGCCCGCGACCGCGGTGGAGATCCGCAAGGTCGAGAGCGGCAAGGGCATCTGAGAGCGAAAGGAACGGATACGATGGAAGTCGGTCTCGGACACTACCTTACCGTCGGGGCGATCCTGTTCGTCACGGGCGTCTTCGGCATCTTCATGAACCGGAAGAACATCATCACGATCCTCATGTCGGTCGAGCTGATCCTTCTGGCCGTGAACATCAATTTCGTGGCCTTCTCGGCCTTCCTGAACGACCTTGTCGGCCAGATCTTCGCGCTCTTCGTGCTGACGGTCGCGGCTGCCGAGGCGGCGATCGGCCTGGCCATCCTGGTGGTCTTCTTCCGCAATCGCGGCTCCATCGCCGTCGACGACGTCAACACGATGAAAGGCTGATCGGGCGTGTATCAGACCATCGTTCTCCTGCCGCTCGCCGGCTTCCTGATCGCCGGCCTGTTCGGCAATGCGATCGGCGCCAAGGCGTCCGAATATACGACTTCGGCCTTCCTGGTGGCTGCCGCGGTCCTGTCGTGGATCGCCTTCATCAGCTTCGGCTTCGGCGAGTCCGAGACCCTGCGCATCACGCTGTTCCAGTGGATGCAGTCGGGCGGACTGGACGTCTCGTGGTCGCTGCGCATCGACCGGCTGACGCTGGTCATGCTGGTCGTCGTGAACACGGTCTCGTCGCTGGTCCACATCTATTCGATCGGCTACATGCACCACGACCCGCATCGGCCGCGCTTCTTCGCCTATCTGTCGCTGTTCACCTTCGCCATGCTGATGCTGGTGACCTCGAACAACCTCGTCCAGATGTTCTTCGGCTGGGAGGGCGTCGGCCTGGCGTCCTATCTGCTGATCGGTTTCTGGTACAAGAAGCCGTCGGCCAACGCCGCCGCCATGAAGGCTTTCATCGTCAACCGCGTCGGTGACTTCGGCTTCATCCTCGGCATCTTCGGCGTCTTCGTGCTGTTCGGCTCGGTCAATTTCGACACCATCTTCGCCGGCGCCGCCGATCTCGCCGGCCAGATGGGCGGGGAGGGCGCAGAGGCCGCTGCCGGTGCCGGTGCGCCGGTCCTGAACTTCGCCGGATATGCGCTGCCCATGGCGGGCGCGCTGACCGCCGTCTGCCTGCTCCTGTTCCTAGGCGCGATGGGCAAGTCGGCCCAGCTCGGCCTCCACACCTGGCTGCCGGACGCCATGGAAGGCCCGACCCCGGTCTCGGCGCTCATTCACGCGGCGACCATGGTCACCGCCGGCGTCTTCATGCTGGCCCGCATGTCGCCGATCTTCGAGCTCAGCCACACCGCTCTGACCGTCGTGACCTTCGTCGGCGCCACCACCGCGCTGTTCGCGGCGACCGTCGGTCTCGTCCAGAACGACATCAAGCGCGTCATCGCCTATTCGACCTGTTCGCAGCTCGGCTACATGTTCGTCGCACTCGGCGTCGGCGCCTATGGCGTGGCGATCTTCCACCTGTTCACCCACGCCTTCTTCAAGGCACTGCTGTTCCTGGGCGCTGGCTCGGTGATCCACTCGGTCTCGGACGAGCAGGACATGCGGCGCATGGGCGGGCTGCGCAAGCACATCCCGGTCACCTATTGGACCATGGTCATCGGCACGCTGGCCCTGACCGGTTTCCCGTTCACCGCCGGCTATTTCTCCAAGGACGCGGTCATCGAGGCGGCGTTCGTCGGGCACAATTCCTTCGCCATGTATGGCTGGGGCCTGACGGTGATCTCGGCGCTGCTGACCAGCTTCTATTCCTGGCGCCTGATCTTCCTGACCTTCCACGGCAAGCCGCGCGCCTCGGCCGACGTCATGCACCATGTGCATGAATCGCCGATGGTCATGCTGGTGCCGCTGCTGATCCTGTCGGTGGGCGCGCTGTTCGCGGGTATCGTCTTCGAAGGCTTCTTCGTCGGTCACGAATATGCCGAGTTCTGGGGCGCCTCGCTGTTCACCGGCCCGGACAACCACGTGCTGCACGATCTGCACGAGGTGGCCTTCGGGATCGCGATCATCCCGACGGTGATGATGGCGCTGGGCTTTGCCATCGCCTGGGCCTTCTACATCCGCAACCCGGCGCTGCCGGGGCAGGTGGCTGCCCGCCATCGCGGCCTGTACCAGTTCTTCCTGAACAAGTGGTACTTCGACGAGCTGTACGACTTCCTCTTCGTCCGCCCGGCCAAGGCGATCGGCACCTTCCTCTGGAAGACCGGTGACGGCAGGGTGATCGACGGGCTCGGCCCGGACGGCATCTCCGCCCGCGTCGTGGACGTCACCAACCGCGTTGTCCGGCTGCAGACCGGTTACCTCTATCACTATGCCTTTGCGATGCTGATCGGCGTCGCGGCGCTGGTCACCTGGATGATGCTCGGGGGCGTGAACTGATGACCGAATGGCCGATCCTCTCGACCGTCACCTTCCTGCCGCTGGTCGGGGCTCTGCTCATCCTGTTCATCCGGGACGACAGCGAGCTCGCGCGCCGCAACATTCGTAATGTCGCGCTGCTGACGACGCTGTTCACCTTCGTCGTCTCGCTGTGGATCTGGATCGATTTCGACAACAGCGACGCCGGCTTCCAGATGGTCGAGCGCCTCGACTGGCTTGGCGGCGGCATCACCTATCACATGGGTGTCGACGGCATCTCCATGCTGTTCGTCATCCTGACGACCTTCCTCATGCCCTTCTGCATTCTCGCCAGCTTCGAGTCCGTGCAGACCCGCGTGAAGGAATACATGATCGCCTTCCTGGTGCTGGAAACGCTGGTCGTCGGCGTGTTCTGCGCCCTGGATATCGTGCTGTTCTACATCTTCTTCGAAGGTGGCCTGATCCCGATGTTCCTGATCATCGGCGTGTGGGGCGGCAAGCGGCGCATCTACGCCAGCTACAAGTTCTTCCTCTACACCTTCCTCGGCTCGGTGCTGATGCTCGTCGCCATCATGGCGATGTTCTGGACCGCGGGAACGAGCTCGATCCCCGAGCTTCTGGCCTACGATTTCCCGGCTTCGATGCAGACCTGGCTGTGGTTCGCCTTCTTCGCCAGCTTCGCGGTGAAGATGCCGATGTGGCCGGTGCACACCTGGCTGCCCGACGCCCATGTCGAGGCGCCGACCGCCGGCTCCGTCATCCTGGCGGGCATCCTCCTGAAGCTCGGCGGCTACGGCTTCCTGCGCTTCTCCTTGCCGATGTTCCCGCTGGCCTCGGCCGAGTTCGCGCCGCTGGTCTTCACCCTGTCGGTCGTGGCGATCATCTACACCTCGCTGGTCGCGCTGATGCAGCAGGACATCAAGAAGCTGATTGCCTATTCCTCCGTCGCCCATATGGGCTTCGTGACCATGGGCATCTTCGCCGCCAACCAGCAGGGCGTCGAAGGCGCGATCTTCCAGATGCTGTCCCACGGCCTCGTGTCGGGCGCGCTGTTCCTGTGCGTCGGCGTCGTCTACGACCGCATGCACACCCGCGAAATCGCCGCCTATGGCGGTCTGGTGAACCGCATGCCGCATTACGCCGCCGCGATGCTGATCTTCACCATGGCCAATGTCGGCCTGCCGGGCACGTCGGGCTTCGTCGGCGAGTTCCTGACTCTCATCGGCGTCTTCCAGGTCAACAGCTGGGTGGCGATCTTCGCCGCGACGGGCGTCATCCTGTCGGCAGCCTATGCGCTGTGGCTTTATCGCCGCGTCGTCTTCGGCGCGCTGGAGAAGGAGAGCCTGCGGTCGATCCTCGACCTGTCGGGCCGCGAGAAGATCCTGCTCTACCCACTGATCGTGCTGGTCATCTTCTTCGGCGTCTATCCGATGCCGGTCTTCGACGTGACCGCCGCCTCCGTGGAATCCATGGTCAACCGCTACACCGCAGCCATCGAGGCGGCCTCCTCGGTCGCTCTGGCACAATAAGCTCGGGATCGCACGCCAATGTATTCGAACATGCTCGCATCGAGCCTTCCGATCATCGGTCCCGAGTTGATCCTTGCGGTCGGCTCGATGATCCTCCTGATGATCGGCGTCTTTCTGGGCGAGAAGAGCGCGCAGACGGTCACCGGCCTGTCGGTGGCGCTGATCATCATTGCCGGGCTGTGGATGGTGTTCGTCACGCCCTATGGC
This sequence comes from Aurantimonas coralicida DSM 14790, assembly GCF_000421645.1. Classification (GTDB taxonomy): domain Bacteria; phylum Pseudomonadota; class Alphaproteobacteria; order Rhizobiales; family Rhizobiaceae; genus Aurantimonas; species Aurantimonas coralicida. Next base: position 185,965 of record NZ_ATXK01000006.1, read on the forward strand.
GTGGCCTTCGGCGGTTCCTTCGTCCTCGACCCGTTCGCCGGCTTCATGAAGGTGCTGGTGCTGATCGGTGCGGCGGCGGCCGTCATCATGTCGGTCGGCTACGCCGAGAGCGAGCGCTTCAACCGCTTCGAGTTCCCGGTTCTCGTGCTGCTGTCGACCACCGGCATGATGGTCATGGTCTCCTCAGGCGACATGATCGCGCTGTATCTCGGTCTCGAGCTGCAGTCGCTGTCGATCTACGTCCTCGCCGCCATCAACCGTGATTCGGTCCGCTCGACCGAAGCCGGCCTGAAATACTTCGTCCTCGGCGCGCTGTCTTCGGGCATGCTGCTCTACGGCGCGTCGCTGGTCTACGGCTTCACCGGCCAGATCGAATACACCGCCATCGCCGAGGTGGTCGCCACCAGCGAACGTTCGATCGGCATCGTCGTCGGCCTCGTCTTCGTCCTGTGCGGCCTCGCCTTCAAGATCTCCGCCGTGCCGTTCCACATGTGGACGCCGGACGTCTACGAGGGCGCGCCGACGCCGATCACGGCCTTCCTGGCCGGCGCGCCGAAGGTCGCGGCGATCGCGCTGATTACCCGCTTCACGGTGCAGGGCTTCGAGCCGCTGGCGGTCGACTGGCAGCAGGTCATCATCTTCATCTCGATCGCCTCGATGGCGCTCGGTGCCTTCGCCGCCATCGGCCAGCGCAACATCAAGCGGCTGATGGCCTATTCCTCGATCGGCCATATGGGCTTCGCGCTTGTCGGCCTCGCCGCCGCCAATTTCTCCGGCGTGCGCGGCGTCCTCCTCTACATGGCGATCTATCTCGCCATGACCCTCGGCACCTTCGCCGTCATCCTCGCCATGCGCCGCAAGGATGGGGTGGTCGAGGAGATCGACGATCTCGCCGGCCTGTCGAAGACCAACCCGATCATGGCGCTGATGCTGACCATGCTGATGCTGTCGCTGGCGGGCCTGCCGCCGCTGGCGGGCTTCTTCGCCAAGTACTTCGTGTTCATGGCGGCGGTGCAGGCCGGGCTCTACGGCCTCGCGGTGATCGGCGTTCTCGCCAGTGTCGTCGGCCTGTTCTACTACCTGCGCATCGTCAAGGTGATGTGGTTCGACGACCAGCCGTCCAGCGAGTTCGTGCCCATGGCCACCGAGCTGCGGGTGGTGCTGGGCGCTGCCGCGTTGTTCATCTTCCCGGTCTATCTCCTTGTCGGCGGCCCGATCTTCGCGGCGGCGGAGGCGGCGGCCCGGACCTTCTTCTGACGGTGGCCTTCGGCGCCTCGGCACGCCGGCGACGGCTGACACTGGGCGAGGTCTCGTCGACCAATACCGTCGCGCTCGAGGCTGCGCGCGCCGGTGATCCCGGACCCCTCTGGGTGACGGCCGAGCGGCAGTCGACCGGGCGCGGTCGCCGCGGTCGCAACTGGGTGTCGGAACGCGGCAATCTCTATGCGAGCTGGCTGCTGATCGACCCGGCGCCGCTGACGCATCTGTCGAACCTGCCTCTGGTGGCGTCGCTCGGTGTCCGCAACGGTCTGGCGCGGCTCGTGGCCGAAAGCGACACCGTTGCGGTCAAATGGCCGAACGACGTCCTCATCAAGGGTCGCAAGACGGTCGGCATCCTCTTGGAGAGTGAACGTCTGCCGGATGGCCGCATGGCGGTGGTCGTCGGCTGCGGCATCAACGTCGCCCATGTGCCCGACGACACGCCCTATCCGGTGACGAGCCTTGCGCTGGAAGGCGCGACGCACGATCTGGAGGCAGTGTTCGGCGCCGTGGCGGCCGAGATGGAGCGGGTGCTGGCGATCTTCGCCGGCGGACGCGGTTTCTCTGCGATACGCAACGAATGGCTGGCCCATGCCGTTGGCGTCGGTCAGCCCTGCCGGGTCAATCTCGCCGACGCGGTCCTGACGGGACGGTTCGAGGCCCTCGACGAACACGGCCTCCTGTTGCTGCGGGACGCGGCCGGACGCGTGACCGCGGTTTCGGCTGGCGATCTGTTTTTTCTGGAGCGGGACGAGCGCGTGGCGCCGTCCGGCTCCGGCGCTGCGTAAAGCGGCGCACCCGACGACGAATGTGAACTGAAGAACGAAACGATGCCGCCCCGCCAATGCGCGGGTGGCCCACCCAGGAAAGAAGTCTGAACTTGAACCAATTGTTGTTCGTGCCGCTCGGCGGCATCGGTGAGATCGGTATGAATCTCGCCCTCTACGGCTATGGCCCGGAACATGCACGCGAATGGATCGCCGTCGATGTCGGCATCTCCTTCGCTGGCGCCGATTTTCCCGGCGTCGATCTCGTCTTCCCGGACATCCGCTTCATCGAGGAACTGGGCGACAAGCTGAAGGGCATTGTCATCACCCATGCCCATGAGGACCATTACGGCGCCTTGCTCGACCTTTGGCCGAAGATGAAGGTCCCGGTCTATGCCACTGCGTTTACTGCGGCCATGCTCGCGGCCAAGCGCGAGGGCGAACCCGGCGCACCCAAGATTCCGGTGACGCAGTTCTCGGCCGGTGACCGCTTCAAGGTCGGTCCCTTCGAGATCGAGGCGATCAACGTCACCCACTCGATCCCCGAGCCGGTCGCGCTGGCGATCCGCAGCCCGGCAGGCACCGTCCTGCACACCGGCGACTGGAAGATCGACCCGACCCCGGCGCTGGGCGCGCCGACGGACGAGAAGCGTCTGCGCGAAATCGGCGACGAAGGCGTCCTCGCCATGATCTGCGATTCGACCAATGCGCTGCGCGAAGGCGTCAGCCCGAGCGAGAGCGAGGTCTCGGCCTCGCTGGGCGAGATCATCCGCGGGGCCAAGGGGCGCGTCGCCGTCACCACCTTCTCGTCGAATGTCGGCCGCATCCGCTCGATCGCTGCCGCGGCGCGCGACGCCGGACGCCAGGTGCTGCTGATGGGCCGCTCCATGCGGCGCGTCGTCGATGTGTCGACCGAGCTCGGCTACATGGACGGCATCCCGCCGTTCCTCGGCGAGCAGGATTTCGGCTACATCCCGCCGGAGAAGGCCGTCATCATCCTGACCGGCAGCCAGGGCGAGACCCGTGCGGCGCTGGCGCGGCTGTCGCGCGATGAGCACCCGACCGTGGCGCTGTCCCAGGGCGATCTCGTCATCTTCTCGTCGCGGGCGATCCCCGGCAACGAGAAGCTGATCATCGACATCAAGAACGCGCTCATCGAGCGCGGCGTGCAGATCCTCGAGGACGGCGAGAAGCTCGTCCATGTGTCGGGCCATCCGCGTCGCAGCGAGATGCGCCAGATGTATGAATGGGTTCGTCCGACGATCGCCGTGCCGGCCCATGGCGAGGCCGCGCATCTGAGCGCTCATGCCAAGCTGGCGCGCGAACTTGGCGTCAAGCAGGTCGTGCCCGCCCGCAACGGCAAGGTGGTGCAGTTGTCGCCGGGCGCCGCGAGCGTCATCGCCGACGTTCCGGTCGGTCGCCTCTTCAAGGACGGCCGCCTGATCGGCACCGCCGAGGCGATGGGCGTCAACGAGCGTCGCCGCCTGTCCTTCGTCGGCCATGTGTCGGTGCTGGTCGAGTTGGACGCCAAGCTGGAACTGCGCGAAGATCCAGACGTCGTGGCCCTCGGCCTGCCGGAGGACGACGCGGCGGGCGACGAGATGGAGGAGATCCTGATCGACGCGGCCGCCGGCGCGGTGGAGAGCATTCCGCTGAAGCGCCGCAAGGATCTCGACAAGGTCAGCGAAGCGGTGCGGCGTGCCGTGCGCGGAGCGGCCTTCGAGGCCTGGGGCAAGAAGCCCATTGCGACCGTCTTCGTGACGCGGTCCTGATCGAACGGGGGAGGCGCCGGTGCTTGGCAGGTTGAACCATGTGGCCCTGGCGGTGCCGGCGCTTGCCGACGCCGTCGCGCGCTATCGCGACATGCTGGGCGCGACGGTGTCCGAGCCGCAGGCGCTTCCCGAGCACGGCGTCACCGTCGTCTTCGTTGAGCTCGACAACACCAAGATCGAGCTCCTCGAACCGCTGGGCGAAGGCTCGCCGATCGCCGCCTTTCTGGCCAAGAACCCGAAGGGCGGCATGCACCATGTCTGCTACGAGGTGGCCGACATCGTCACCGCCCGCGACCGGCTGGTGGCTGCGGGCGCGCGGGTGCTCGGCGACGGCGAACCGAAGATCGGCGCCCATGGCCGCCCGGTGGTGTTCATCCATCCGGGCGACATGTTCGGGACGCTGACCGAACTCGAAGAGGTATAGGATGGGCTGGGTCTCGGGACTGGCGATCTATTTCATCATCTGGTGGACATCGCTCTTCGTCATCCTGCCGCTCGGCCAGCGCAGCCAGGCGGATGCCGACGATATCACCCTTGGCACGACCCACAGCGCACCGGCGCAGCACCGCATGGGCTGGAAGCTCTTGCAGACGACGATCCTCGCCTGCGTCGTCTTCGCCGCCTTCTACGTGGTCACCCAGGTCTACGGGCTGAGCCCGGACGACTTCCCGAAGATGATCCCCGGCACCTAACAGGCGCCGGCCGGACCACCCGGCCTTGCGGCCGGACGCAGATGGCCGGAAGGCTTCGCTTGCCGTGCGGTCAATCGCCGATTCGGATGGCGATCTTGCCGATATGGGATTTGGTCAGAAACGCCTCCTGCGCTGCCCTGAGATCGCGCAAGGCGAACGTCTCGGCGATGACCGGGCGGATCTCGCCGGCCGCGATATAGCCAATGAGATCCGTGAAGATCTCCGGCGGCTGATAGGTGCTGCCGAACAGCGTCAGATCGCGCAGATAGAGTGTCCGCAGATCGAGCTCGACGATCGGGCCCGCAATGGCACCCGACGTCACGTAGCGCCCCCCATCGCACAGGGTTTCCAGAAGCTGCGGCCAGCGCGGCCCGCCAACCAGGTCGAGAACGACGTCGAACGCGCGATCCGGAAGATCGGCATCGCGGGCAAGAATTGCGTCGGCGCCAAGGTCGAGAAGCGCATCGGCCTTTGCCGGGCTGGTCATCGCCGTCACATGCGCACCCCGGCGTTTGGCGAGCTGGATTGCCGCCGATCCAACGCCGCCGGACGCACCGGTGATCAGCACACGCTCGGTGCCGAGGGTGGCGCGCTGGATCATGCCCTCCGCGGTGGAGAAAGCGCAGGGGAACGACGCCAGTTCGAGGTCCGAGAGCGGCGATTCCACGCGGATCGCATCGCCGGCCGTCACGGTCAGATATTGCGCGAAGGCGCCGTCGCTTTCCGATCCGAGCGTCACGATCGAATCTTTGGACCCCAAGGGACCGCGCGACTGCATGGTGCGCACCATCACACGTTCGCCGATCCGCGCGGCATCGACCCCTTCGCCGACCGAGACGATCTCGCCGCAGCAATCGGCGCCCTGGATACGGGGAAAGGACAGGCTGCCCGACCAGCCGCCATCGGCCTCTGAAGCAGCCCCGTAGCCGCCGGATGCGCCCGATGCCGTGTCGCCGCGCACGCTCTTCGAATACCACCCGGTGCGGGTGTTGATGTCGGTGTTGTTGACCGCCGAGGCGCCCACCCGGATCAGAACCTCGTCGCGGGCCGGCGAGGGAACCGGGACATCCTCCCGCCATTCCAGCCGGTCGAGACCGCCATGGCCGGTCAGCACCATCGCCTGCATCGTCGCGGGTATCGCCATCATCGTCTCTCCTGAGTGGGTAGAATGGTTGCTCTACTTGCACAGGTAGAGGGACCATTCTACACCGTCAAGCATGACCAATACGATGAGAAGGATTGCCGGCGGGCTGGAGCGGGCTTTTGCGGCAAACGGCTTCGCCGAACCGAGCGTCGAGGACCTGCGCGACGCTGCGGGAGTCAGCCTGCGCACGCTCTACAAATACGCGCCGTCGCGGGAAGCCATGGTGCTGGCGGCTCTCGACCATCGTCACGAACGCTACATGGCGCTGGTTTTCACCGATCTGCCGGGGAGCGGCGAGGGGGCCCTGGCCACGGTCATCGATCGAGTCGCCGAGTGGATGGATCGCGAGGCGAGCCATGGCTGCCTGTTCCATGCGGCGGTGGCCGCCGCCCCGCATGACGAAAAGCTGCGCGCTCTGCTCGCCCATCACAAGCGGGAAGTGGCGAAAGAGGCGGTCGCAGGAGCGGGTCTCGCCGGCCGCGAGGTCGACGTGACGCTCATCCTGGATGGTCTGATGCAGAGCTGGCCGCTGCACGGCGATGCTGCCGTCGTGAGCGCGAAGCGACTGGCCGCCTCGCTCGTTCCGGCGGGCTGAGGGGCAGGCGGGTATCGCGACCTGACGTGCCGGCGAATATGCGACGAGAAATCGGACATGCGGTCGCAAGGCAAAAAAAATGCAAGGCTTTCGCCTTGCATCCAAAGTCGCGTGTCTGGATTTCGCTCCGATGACGTTGATCGGGGCTGCGGCAACTGCCGCGCCGGAAATCGCGTCCTCCCAAGACTAGACCGCAGAAATCGCACCTGCCGGCGCCTTTTGTTATGGTCGCGAGCGTATCCAGCCGAATTCGCAATGTCACGCGTTTTTCCGGGCTCGTGTCATTATTCTGCCACGCCGCCCCCAGCGAGGTCCGCAGGCGCAAATTGGCGCGGAGCTTGCTAACGCGCGCGCCGCCGACTTTCCAATCGCCCGGGGAGCGGTTAAGACGCGCAAAAGCGCCCCTGCGCCAGTCGAACCCCGCATTCATCGGACGTCCCATGCGCCTGTCGCGATATTTCCTGCCCATTCTCAAAGAGACCCCGAAGGAAGCGGAGATCGTTTCCCATCGGCTGATGCTGCGTGCCGGCATGATCCGCCAGCAGGCGGCCGGGCTCTACTCGTTCCTGCCGCTCGGCAAGCGGGTGCTCGACAAGGTCTGCGCGATCATCCGCGAGGAGCAGAACCGCTCCGGCGCCATCGAGCTCCTGATGCCGACCATCCAGTCGGCCGATCTGTGGCGCGAGAGCGGACGCTACGAGGATTACGGCAAGGAGATGCTGCGCATCGAGGACCGCCACGGCCGCGATCTGCTCTACGGTCCGACCAACGAGGAGATGATCACCGACATCTTCCGGTCCTATGTGCGCACCTACAAGGACCTGCCGCTCAATCTGTACCATCTGCAGTGGAAGTTCCGCGACGAGGTCCGGCCGCGCTTCGGCGTCATGCGCTCGCGCGAGTTCCTGATGAAGGACGCCTATTCCTTCGATCTCGACTACGACAACTCCAAGATCGCCTATGACCGGATGTTCGTCGCCTATCTGCGGACCTTCGAGCGCTGCGGCCTGAAGGCCATTCCCATGCGCGCCGACACCGGCCCGATCGGCGGCGAGCTCAGCCACGAATTCATCGTCCTCGCCTCCACCGGCGAGAGCGAGGTCTTCTGCCATCGCGACTATCTCGATCTGGCCGTGCCGGGCGAGGGCGTCGATTTCGACGATGCCGCGAGCCTCGCCGAAATCGTCAAGGCGTGGACCACGCCCTATGCGGCGACCGACGAGATGCACGAGACCGCGACCTGGGACCAGCTTGCGGATGACGACAAGGTCGCCGCCCGCGGCATCGAGGTCGGCCACATCTTCCATTTCGGCACGAAATATTCCGAGCCGATGAAGGCGGTCGTCACCGGCCCCGACGGCAAGGACGTGCCGGTGCACATGGGCTCCTACGGCATCGGCCCGAGCCGGCTTCTGGCCGCGATCATCGAGGCCTCCCACGACGAGAACGGCATCATCTGGCCGAAATCCGTCGCGCCTTTCGATGTCGGCCTGATCAACATGAAGCCCGGCGACGCCGATTGCGACGCGGCCTGCGAGGATCTCTACCGCCAGATGCAGGCGGCGGGCATTGACGTGCTCTACGACGACCAGGACACCCGGGCCGGCGCCAAGTTCGCCTCCATGGACCTGATCGGCCTGCCCATGCAGGTCATCGTCGGGCCGCGCGGCGCCAAGGCCGGTGAGGCCGAGATCAAGCTCCGCGCCACCGGCGAGCGGGAATCGCTGCCGCTGTCGTCGGTCCTCGCCCGGGTGCAGGCATGAGCGAAGCCAACGCGGCTGCCGCACCGCCGGCCGGGGCCCGCCATTCGACGCGGCCCTTCGCTCGGTTCGAATGGATGCTCGCCGGTCGCTATCTGCGCTCGCGGCGCCGCGATGCCGGCGTGTCGGTCATCGCCGGCTTCTCCTTTCTTGGCATCATGCTCGGCGTCGCCGCGCTGATCATCGTCATGTCGGTGATGAACGGCTTTCGCGGCGAGCTGCTGACCCGCATTCTCGGCGTCAACGGCCATGTCGTCATGTATCCGATCGACCGGCCGCTCGACGATTTCTCCGATGTGACAGCCGCGGTCGAAACCGTGCCGGGCGTCGCCTTCGCGATGCCGCTGGTGCAGGGGCAGGTCCTGGCCTCGGGCCTGGCCAGCAGCAGCACGGGCGCGCTGGTCAAGGGCGTGCGCGGCGAGGACCTCGCCGATCTGAAGCCGGTCTCCGAGAATATCAAGCAGGGCACGCTCGACGGCTTCAGCGAGGGCGGCGGGCTGGCCATCGGCAGCCGGCTGGCGGAAGCGCTGGGCCTGCGGCTCGGCGACAACATTACCCTAGTCTCGCCCGACGGCGACGTGACGCCGCTCGGCACGACGCCGCGGGTGAAGGCCTATCCGGTGGCGGCGATCTTCGAGATCGGCCTGTCGGAATACGACGCGTCCTACGTCTACATGCCGCTCGCCGAAGCCCAGCTCTTCTTCAACCACGAGGGGCTGGCCCAGTCGGTGGAGATCTTCGTCGACGATCCCGACCGGGTGCAGGACCTGCAGCGCACGATCGAGACCGCGGCGGGGCGTCCGAACTACACGGTGACCTGGCAGACCCAGAACCAGTCCTTCTTCTCGGCGCTGGAAGTCGAGCGCAACGTCATGTTCATCATCCTGACGCTGATCGTGCTGGTGGCCGCCCTCAACATCATCTCCGGCCTGTTCATGCTGGTGAAGGACAAGGGCCGCGACATCGCCATCCTGCGCACCATGGGTGCGACCCGGGGCGCGGTGATGCGCGTCTTCCTGATCACCGGCGCGTCGATCGGCTTCGCCGGCACGCTGGCCGGGCTGATCCTGGGCGTCGTCTTCTGCCTCAACATCGAGAACATCCGGCAGTTCTTCTCCTGGCTGTCGGGCACGATCCTGTTCAATCCGGAATTCTATTTCCTCAGCCAGTTGCCGGCCGAGATCGATTCCGGCGAGGTCGTGCTGGTCGTCCTCATGGCCATCGGCCTGTCTTTCCTCGCGACGATCCTGCCGTCCTGGCAGGCCTCGCGACTCGATCCGGTCGAGGCGCTGCGGTACGAATGATGACAGAGACTTACGCACTTCAGCTCACCGGGGTCGGACGGCACTTCGACCAGGGCGAGGACCGTCTGACGATCCTCGACGACGCGGCCGTCGGCGTCGCCGCCGGCGAGATGGTGGCGCTCGTCGCCCCGTCGGGTGCCGGCAAGTCGACGCTGCTCCACATTGCCGGGCTCCTGGAACGGCCGGACACCGGCGAGGTGCTTGTCGGCGGCCAGCCCTGCGGCACGCTCGGCGACGACCGGCGCACCGAGATGCGGCGCCGGGCGATCGGCTTCGTCTATCAGTTCCATCATTTGCTGCCGGAGTTCTCGGCCCTCGAGAACGTCATGATGCCGCAGATGATCCTCGGACAGTCGCGGTCTGCGGCTGCCGAGCGGGCGCGGGAACTGCTCGAATACATGCGGATCGGCAAGCGCGCGGCGCATCGGCCTGCCGAATTGTCTGGCGGCGAGCAGCAGCGCGTCGCCATCGCGCGGGCCGTGGCCAACGCGCCGCATGTCCTCCTGGCCGACGAGCCAACCGGCAATCTCGACCCCACCACGTCGGGCTATGTCTTCGACGCGCTGACGGCGCTGGTGCGCCAGTCGGGCGTCGCGGCGCTGATCGCCACTCACAATCACGAGCTGGCAGCCCGCATGGACCGGGCGATCACGCTCGAAAACGGCAAGATCGTTCCGCTCCAGCTCGGCTGACACTCCGCCCGAGGCGTCAAAGCTCCGGTGCGCGCGATTCCGCGTGCGCCGGATCGGCGCCAGCCCTAACCTGTGCCCCGTTGATCCGGCAAAGAGCGGAGAAGGGGCATGGTCGTGAACGGCATTCATCACGTGACGGCGATTGCGGGACGCGCGGCCCGCAATCTCGACTTCTACACCCGCACCCTCGGGCTTCGGCTGGTCAAGAAGACCGTCAATTTCGACGACCCCGGCACCTATCACCTCTATTACGGCGACGAGACCGGGCAGCCGGGGGCGATCTTGACGTTCTTTCCGTGGGACCATGCGGCGCCGGGACGACTCGGTGTCGGCGAGACCCAGGAGATCGTCTTCTGCGTGCCGGAAGGAGCAATCGGCTTCTGGAGCCATCGGCTGATCGAGAAGGGCGTGCCGCACGATTCGCTGGTCAAGCGCTTCGGCGAGACCGTCCTGGCCTTCCGCGATCCCGATGGCCTGCGCCTCGCCTTCGTCGCCCGCGCCGGCGATGACCTGCTGCCCAGCCGCGCGACCTCCGACATTCCGGCCGAACATGCGATCCGCGGCTTTCACAGCGTCAGCCTGCTCCTGGAAGAAGCCGAGGCGACCGCGGCGATCCTCACAGACATTCTCGGGTTCCGCGAGGTCGGCCGCGAGGAGACGCTCATTCGCTTCGTCTGCGATGCGAATTTCGGCCGGATCATCGATCTGCGTGCGGTCGGCGGTTTTCTGAAGCCGCGTGTCGGCGCCGGATCGGTCCATCACGTTGCCTTCCGCGCGGCCGATGATGCGCAGCAGGCCGAGATGGTGCGCAAGCTGGCCGAGAACCACGGCATCGCCGCGACCGAGCAGAAGGACCGCAATTATTTCCGTTCGGTCTATTTCCGCGAGCCGGGGCATGTCCTCTTCGAGATCGCCACCGACGCGCCGGGATTCGCGGTCGACGAAGCGCCGGGAGACCTCGGACAAGCCCTGCGCTTGCCGCCGTTTCTTGAATCAAGACGTGAAGAGATCGAGGGGCGGCTGCCGGACCTCGGCTGACGACCGACATCGGTCGTTCACTGTTTTCCCAGCGTCCTACGGTTCAAAGTGCGCTGCAACATGCCGGTCCAAGGCCAGGGAATGATTCCGGTTTCTCGGTGAATGTGCCGCGGGGAGATGATCCGCGCACGCAGCTTTGCCGGCAACGGTCGACACCTCCGCGATCCGGATGCGAGGCCGGAAGGCGGCCGTTCATGATCCGGCCCGGCGGGAGGTGTCGTTTCGGCGTCGGAATGCTATGGAGCGGCCATTCCCCGGTTCGTGCATCTGCATGCAGGAACCCGTCAGACATCAAGCGGGCAGTTATTCCATGATCCTCGGCTGTATCGGCGACGACTTCACAGGCTCCTCCGACCTTGCCAACACGCTGGCCAAGGGCGGCATGCGCACGGTCCAGTACAGCGGTGTCCCGACAGGCGATGCCGCGCCGGACGTGGAAGCCGGCGTGGTGGCGCTCAAGTCGCGCACGATCCCGGTCGCCGAGGCCGTGCGCCAGTCGCTTGAGGCTCTGGCATGGCTGCGCAGCCAGGGCTGCCGGCAATTCTTCTTCAAATATTGCTCGACCTTCGATTCGACCGACGAGGGCAATATCGGCCCGGTCGGCGAAGCGATCGCCAGGGAACTGGGTGCCGGTGCGGTCATCGTCTGCCCGGCATTTCCGGCGACCGGCCGCACGGTCTATCAGGGCCATCTCTTCGTGAACGACCGGCTGCTGTCGGAATCGGGCATGGAGAATCATCCGCTGACGCCGATGCGCGACGCCGATTTGCGCCGGGTGCTGGCGCGTCAGACCGATGCGCCGGTGTCGCACGTGCCCTACGGCGTCGTCGCAAAGGGCGAGGACGCGATCGCCGATGCGCTTCGCCAGGCTGGCGCCGACGGCCTCTGCTTCGTCATCACCGATGCCGTGCTCGACGCCGATCTCCACGCCACCGGACACGCGGCGCGCGACCTGCCGCTGATCACCGGCGGCTCCGGCATCGCCCTCGGCCTGCCGGAGAATTTCCGCGCGCAGGGGCTGATCGGCTCCTCAAGCTCTGCCTGGACCGGCGTCGTCGGCCGCGCGGCAGCACTTGCCGGCTCGGTCTCGACCGCCACCCGCCGCCAGGTCGGCGTCCATCGTGATGCGGGTCACCCGACCTTCGAGCTGGGTGCCGATGCCGTGATGGCAGGCGAGGTGACGGCCGCCTCGCTCACCGAATGGGTTCTTGCGCAGTCCGGCGTGCCGCTGATCTATTCCTCGGCCGACCCGGAGACGGTCGCCGCGGCCCAGCAGCGGCATGGCAAGGAAGCGGTCGCCACCGCGATCGAACGGCTGTTTGCCGCCACCGCGGCGGCGCTGGTCGAGGCCGGCATCACCCGGCTGGTCTCCGCCGGCGGCGAGACCTCGGGGGCGGTCGTCACCGGGCTCGACGTCCAGTCGCTGGAGATCGGCCCGGAGATCGATCCCGGCGTTCCCGCGGTGCGCGTCGAAGGCCGCGAACTGGCGCTGGCGCTGAAGTCCGGCAATTTCGGCGCCGACGATTTCTTCGCCAAGGCCGCGGCTCGTCTGGGAGGCGAGGCATGAGCGAGGAGGCGCGGCTCCGCGAGGACATCTGCCGCTTTGCCAAGTCGATGTTCGACCGCGGCCTGACCTGCGGCTCCAGCGGCAACATCTCGGCGCGGCTCGGCGACGGCACGATCCTGGTCACCCCGACCAATGCCTCCTTCGGCTTTCTCGACCCGGCCCGGATCTCCCGGCTGGACGAGGAGTTCCGGCACCTGTCCGGCGACAAGCCGACCAAGGAAATCCCGCTCCACAGCGCCTTCTACGAGACCCGGCGCGCGACGACCGGGGCGGTGGTGCATCTCCACAGCACCCATTCGGTGGCGCTGTCGATCCTGCCCGATACCGACCCCGACGACGTCCTGCCGCCGCTGACCGCCTATTCGGTGATGAAGCTCGGGCGGGTGAAGCTGCTGCCGTATTTCATGCCGGGCGATCCGGCGATGGGCGAGGCGGTGCGCGGCCTTGCCGGCAAGCGTTCCGCAGTGCTTCTCGCCAACCATGGTCCGGTCGTTGCCGGAACCGAGCTGGCGGCCACGGTCTTCGCCATGGAAGAGCTGGAGGAGACGGCGCGCCTGGCGATCCTGACCCGTGGTCTCGATCCGCGTGGCCTGACGCCGGAGCAGCGGGCCTTCCTCGAAGAAAAGCACGCCCACTGAATTTCAGCCGGGCAGACAACTTATAGTGCTTTAATGACGCCGATCGTTGCGGATGCAACATTGGGGCATGAGCAACGAACGTTCCGAGACCCAGACCCCGGACGACACGGGCCCGGCGGCCGAGAAGCGGCGCAAATCGATCCGGTACAGGCCGGACGTCGATCTCGCTTTGTCGGCCGGTTTCACGGAGGACGAGGTCCGCTTCATGCTGGATCTGCCCGAGGACGGTGAAGCGCGGTAACGCGGACTGGAACCCTCTCGCACGCGCGGCATTGCCTGACACCAAGGCTAAGCAGCCGAACGAACGTGAAAGGTCCGACCATGGCTCTGCTCAAACTCGCCAGCACCGACGGGATCATCGAACTCAGTGACGGAACCCGCTGGCGCATCGTGCCGGGCCAGGGCGATGTCTCCGGCCGGTGGCTGGAAGGCGCCGACATCAATGTCTCGCCCCATCCGGAGCGCGGCGAGGGTCATGCGCATCTGAACAACATCAGCGCGGGCGAGGGCGTCGACGTCACCCCCGAGGCCTGACGCACCGCCTTCGACCGATGACAGAACGGCCGCATCCCGGGATGCGGCCGTTTCTGTGTCCGGATCGGCACGCTGCCGCCTGTGCCGCTCAGCCCAGGTCCTGCGGCAAGGAGGCCTTCAGTTCGGCGATCCAGGCATCCGCCGTTCCGTCGGAGGGTGCGCGCCAGTCGCCGCGCGGCGACAGGCTGCCGCCGGCCGAGACCTTCGGCCCGTTCGGCATGGCCGACCGCTTGAACTGCGACGTCTGGAAGAAGCGGAATAGGAAGCTCTCCAGCCATCTTGCGATCGTCTTGAGGTCGTACTGGTTGCGCGCTTCTTCGGGAAACTCGATCGGCCAGAGGCCCGCATCGGCCTGTTTCCAGGCATGCCAGGCAAGGAACGCCGTCTTTGACGGTGCCCGCCCGTAGCGCATGGTGTGGAACAGGAAGAAATCGTGCAGCTCGTAGGGGCCGATCTTGTCCTGCGTGCTCTGCATGCCGCCCTCGGCATCCGCCGGCACCAGCTCGGGCGAGATCTCGGTGTCGAGGATCGCGGTCAGGAGCTTGCCGGTCTCGGCATCGAACTGCTCGGTGCGCACGACCCAGCGGATCAGATACTGGATCAGCGTCTTCGGCACGCCCGGATTGACCGAATAGTGGCTCATCTGGTCGCCGACGCCATAGGTGCACCAGCCGAGCGCCAGCTCGGACAGGTCGCCCGTGCCGATGACAAAGCCGCTGCGCTGGTTGGCGAGGCGGAAGAGATAGTCGGTGCGCAGGCCCGCCTGCACGTTCTCGAAGGTGACGTCATAGACCGGCTCGCCGCCCGCGAAGGGATGGCCCATGTCGCCGAGCATCTGCCGCGCGGCGGGACGGATGTCGATCTCCTCGCAGCCCGTGCCGAGGGCCTTCATCAGCGCCAGCGCGTTCGCCTTGGTCGCGTCGCCGGTGGCAAAGCCCGGCATGGTGAAGCCGAGAATGGTCGAGCGCGGCAGGCCCATCTGGTCGCAGGCCTTGGCCGCCACGATCAGCGCATGGGTGGAATCCAGCCCGCCGGACACGCCGATGACCATGTGGTCGCCGGGCGTCGCCTCGAAGCGCCGGCGCAGGCCCTCGACCTGGATGTTGAAGGCCTCGTAGCAATCCTGGTGCAGCCGTTCGGGATTGTTTGGCACATAGGGGAAGCGCCGGACCGGGCGGCGCAGGCCGAGATCCTCGAAGGCCGGCTCATGGGCGAAGCGCACCGTCCGGAACGCCGTCTCCGGATGGCCGCGGAGCGCCGCCGCGTCGTTGAAGGTGGGGGTGCGCAACCGTTCCTGGCCGATACGCCCGACATCGACATCGGCGACGATCAGCTGTCCGGCATCGGCAAAGCGTTCGGATTCGGCAAGGAGGTCGCCCAGTTCGTAGATTGAGCCCTGGCCGTCCCAGGCGAGATCGGTGGTGCTCTCGCCGCGTCCGGCGGCCGAATAGACATAGGCGGCGACGCAGCGCATCGACTGCGATGCCGAGAGAAGATGCCGGTCGGCGGACTTGCCGACGACGATGTTGGAGGCCGAGAGATTGCAGAGGATGCGGGCGCCGGCCAGCGCTCCGTCCGTCGAGGGAGGCGTTGGCGCCCAATAATCCTCGCAGATCTCCGTATGGAAGACGAAGCCGGGCAGGTCCGAGGCTTCGAATAGAAGGTCGATGCCGAACGGCGCCTCCTGGCCCGCGACGGTGATGTCGAGGCCGATCATGCCGGCGCCCGAGGCGAACCAGCGCTTTTCGTAATATTCCCGGTAATTGGGCAGGAACAGCTTCGGCACGACGCCCAGAATGCGCCCCCGGGCGATGGCGACTGCACAATTGTAGAGCCGGCCGTTGCGCCGCAGCGGCGCGCCAACGAGCAATACGCTGCGCAGCTCGCGGCTGCGTTCGCAGACGGTGGCGATGGCGGCTTCGACGCCGTCGAGCAGGGCATCCTGCAGATGTAGGTCGTCGATCGCATAGGCGGAGAGGCCGAGCTCCGGGAACACCAGGAGATCGACGCCCTCCTTGTCCGCGTCTTCCGCCGCGCGGATCGTCGCCGCGGCATTGCGGGCCGGATCGGCGATGAAGACACCGGGCGTCGCGACACCGACGCGGACGAAGCCGTGCCGGTGCAGCGCATAGAAGGAACGGTCTCGAAGGCTTTGCAAACTCAATCCATCATCTCCTCGAGCATATCCAGTGCCGTTCGTAAGCAAGCGATGCGGGTCGGTCCACGGCCAATATCGCCAAAATGCTCTTCGCGGTGCCGCGTCTCGCGCCCGCGTCGGGCACAGGCGAAATGCACGAGCCCCGGTTCGTCATCCTCGCCGGCCGGGCCGGCAAAGCCCGTGGTGGAAACAGTGATGTCGGCGAGGGACTTGTCCAGTGCCCCCTCGGCCATGGCCAGAGCGACCGGGCGGCAGACGGCGTTGTTCTCCTCGAGAAGCTGGCGCGGCAGGCCCAGCATCCGGATCTTGGCCTCGTCGGTATAGGTCACGAAGCCGCTGTCGAAGGCCCGCGAGCAGCCCTCCACGTCGGTGAAGACAGAGGCCAAAAGGCCGCCAGTGCAGCTTTCGGCCGTCGCGATCGTCAGGGATCGGTCGCAGGCGCGCTGCAGAAGGGTCTTCACCCGCTCTTCCAGATCGTCGGGCAGGGTCGTCGACAGGACTTCGCTCACGGTTCGGTTCCTTGTTGAGATCGTTGCCGCCGCGGGAGCCGCGGGCGGGAAACATGAACGTGGCCCCAACGCGATCGTTCGCCGATACGGAACCGGCTACCGAGAAAAGCTCGCAGCGATCGAGTCCGGCGGGCCGAAGGTTCCGCCACGCATGGCTCCGCTGCGGGGCTGTCAGCCTTTCGCATTGTCGGCATGCCGGCTGCGGGCAATCGCCTCGATCCGGGCCCGCAGTTTCGGGTGCAGGGACACGAAGCGCGTAAAATCGGTGCGCGCCAGGCGCAGCATCGTGCTGTAGGCGATCGCCGTCACGTCGGCCTGCCGCCGCATGTCGAGGATCAGCGCCATCTCGCCGAAGATGTCGCCGCGACCGAGCCGGACGATATGCGTGCCGGTATCGACCTCCACCGCACCCGACGAGATGAAATAGGCCGCGTCGCCGACTTCGCCGCGCGAGACGATCCGCATGCCGGGCGCGGCCAGGAACGGCGTCATCAACCGTGCCAGGTCGTCGCGCTCGCGGTCGGCAAGCGCTGCGAAGATCTCTGTGCGGTCGATCAGGAGGCGTGTGTCCAGCCCGAGATCCAGTGGCGGGCTGAGCGTCGTCAGGTCGGGGCGCCGCGCGACGCTGCGATACACGTCGCGCTCGATCTCCTTGCTGATGACGCCGGACTGGCGCAGTCGTCGGATCTCGGCGATCTCGATGGCCCGGGCGGCCCGCAGGACGAAGCAGCGTTCGAGTTCGGCGACATAGGCGGGATATTGCAACCGGACCGCGTCGATCTCCCGGTCGATCTGCGCCTGCCGCTCGTCGAGGACTGCCATGACGGCGGCAATCGTCTCCTCGCCGAGGACCGGCTGCAACTCGCTGGTGGCGAATGCGCGCAGCCTGCCCAGCACCAGCGAGATTTCCACCAGCTTCTCGAAGCGCAGGGCCAGGCGTTTCGACAACATCCGGCTGCGACCGAGCCGGCGCTGGATCAGGAACGCCACCCGGTCCGACCACAGGAAGCGTGTCTCCTCGGCATTGGCCGCGCGATAGCCTTCGACGCCGCCATGGCGCGCCATTTCCAGCCGCCGCCGCGTGTCGGAGGTGAGGCGCCGGGCGATCCGCGGCGCCAGCATGCCGTTGGCGAAATGATCGAGGACCATTTCGCGCTCGCGCGCGGTCAGCGAGACGAGGGCGATGGCCGTGCGTCCGTCGAGGGACAGGGTATCCGACGGGCTCGTCGCGGCAGGCTCGGCCGCGGCGACGGCCGTATTGACGCTCTCGGCATCGCCCGGTGCGTCGGTGCCGCCGAAGCGCTGCGCCATCTCGCCGGAAAAGCGCGCAACCCGTGCCGAGGTGACGCTGAGCGCAAGGTCGCGGATCGCCCGGTCGATGCCCGACAGCCGGTCGAGGCCCAGCCCCCGGATCAATGGGCGAAGCGTGGTGCCCTGCACGAACAGTGTCATCAGCGTGTAGCCGGTGGCCAGCGTCACCACGAAGGCGGCGACCGGGCGGGGCACGGCGTCGTTCTCGCTGACCGCAAGCGCCAGGGTCAGGGTCATCGATCCGCGCAGGCCGCCCCACAGCACCACCAGCCGATAGGGCCGGGAGACCTTGGACGACAACCCGTATTGGCTGAGCAGCGGCATGAGACCGAACAGCACCAGGGCCCGGGTCGCCAGCGTCGCGGCGAAGATGACGAGCATCAGGAGGAAGTCGAAGGGCGACAGGTCCGTCATCATCTGCGGCACAAGCAGCGAGGTGAGCACGAAGACCAGAATCGCCGCCCAGGAGGCCAGCTGCTGCCAGGTGTCGTCGAGATGGCGCCAGAGCTCGCGGGTGACCCGCGCCGGCGACAGGCTGGCAAGCGCGACGCCGGCGGTGGCGACGGCGATGATGCCCGAGACCTGCAGCACATGCTCGGCGATCCAGAACGACAGATAGGGCAGGGCGAGGCTGAGCGAGACCGCCGTCACCTGATCGTCGCCGATCAACCGGAGCAGCTGGAGATAGAGACGCGCCATCAGATAGCCGAACAGCCCGCCACCGATCGGCAGCAGCAGAAGGTTCAGGGCGGCGCCGGTCACCGTCACCGAGCCGGGCGCGACGATCGCGGCGGAAAAGATCAGGAACAGCGAGATCGCCAGCGCGTCGTTGAACAGGCTCTCGCCCTCGACCAGGCGGGTCAGCCGGTCCGGCGCGCCGACATCGCGGAAGATGGCGATGACCGCCACGGGATCGGTCGTCGCCACCAAGGAGGCCAGCAGCAGGCAGGCGAGAAGCGGCATGCCGGCGATCGGCCACAGGGCCAGCGCCACACCGAAGGTCGCCGCCAGGACCGCGACGAGGGCGAGGAGGATGATCGGCAGCAGATCCTCGCGGACCCGCTGCATGTCGACCACCAGCGCGCTCTGGAAGATCAGCGTCGGCAGGAGGACATAGAGAAACAGGCTGGAGCCCACCGGCAGGTCGGTGATCAGCGCGGCAAGGTCGACCGGCAGCAGCGTGCCGGGATGATCGAGGGAATAGAGACTGGCAAAGCCGAGGCTGGCGCCGCCCAGCGCCAGGAGGATCGAGACCGGCAGCCGCAGCCGCGTGGCCAGCGGCCGCGCCAGGGCGCCGAAGGCGACGAGCGTGGCGATCAGGACGACGATGTTGGGAATGTTCATGGCGGCGTCATCGGCACATCATGACTCCGCATCCGCCATGGTCTCCGCAAGGCTTCCGGAGCGCAGCGGCGCCTGCAAGCTGCCGGCGCGCGGGTTCCGGCCGGGCGTCGGTCCGGCATTGTTAGCCTAGCCTGTGGGTTTCGTACAGCAAGCCGCCGCTGACCCCATCGACATCGCGGCGCGCTCGCAGCAAAACGGGCGCCAGGACGAAGCGAAAGGATCCGCCGCCCGATGTTCGATCTGATCATCCGCAATGCCCACCTGCCCGACGGCCGCACCGGCGTCGACATCGCCGTGACGGGCGACCGGATTGCCGCCATCGAACCGGCGATCGCCGGCGAGGCGGGCGAGGTGATCGATGCCGGCGGACGGCTGGTGTCGCCGCCCTTCGTCGATCCGCATTTTCACATGGACGCGACCCTGTCGCTGGGCCTGCCGCGGATGAACCGCTCGGGCACGCTTCTGGAGGGCATCACGCTCTGGGGCGAGTTGAAGCCGCTGCTGACCAAGGATGCACTGGTCGAACGGGCGATGCGCTATTGCGACCTCGCGGTCTCGCAGGGCCTTCTGGCGATCCGCAGCCATGTGGACACCTCCGATCCGCGGCTCGTCACCGCCGAGGCGCTTCTGGAGGTGCGCGATCGGGTGAAGCCCTATATCGACCTGCAGCTCGTCGCCTTTCCGCAGGACGGCTATCTGCGCACGCCGGGCGGTGCCGCGTCCCTCGAACGGGCACTGGACATGGGCGTCGACATCGTCGGCGGCATTCCGCATTTCGAACGCACCATGGCCGACGGCACGGAATCGGTCGGCGCGCTCTGCCGCATCGCCGCCGAGCGCGGCCTGCGGGTCGACATGCATTGCGACGAATCCGACGACCCGCTGTCGCGCCATGTCGAGACGCTGGCGGCCGAGACGGTGCGCCATGGCCTTGAGGGGCGTGTCGCCGGCTCGCATCTGACCTCGATGCATTCGATGGACAATTACTACGTGTCCAAGCTGATCGCGCTGATCGCCGAATCCGGGCTGCACGTGATCCCCAATCCGCTGATCAACATCACGCTGCAGGGCCGCCACGACACTTATCCGAAGCGCCGGGGCATGACCCGGGTGCCCGAGCTGATGGCGGCGGGAATCAATGTCGGCTTCGGCCATGACTGCGTGATGGACCCCTGGTACTCGCTCGGCTCGGGCGACATGCTGGAGGTGGCGCATATGGCGGTCCATGTCGGCCAGATGACCTCGCGCGACGCCATCCGTGCCTGCTTCGACGCGGTCACGGTCAATTCTGCGAAGATCATGGGGCTGGAGGGCTACGGGCTGGCGGTCGGCAACCGGGCCGATTGCGTGCTGCTGCAGGCGGCCGACCCGATCGAGGCGATCCGGCTGAAGGCAACCCGGCTTGCCGTGGTGCGCGGCGGCAAGGTGATCGCACGGGCAGAGCCGCGCCTGAGCCAGCTCACGCTGCCGGGCCGTGCCGTGACGGTCGACCCGGCGGCTTATGCGCCGCAGAGCGATTCATCTGTTGGCTGATTGTTTGCTGTGCGGGCTGCGCGGTTGACAAGGAATTGTGCAGGTCGTCAAATCGCGGCCTGTTTCATTCGGGATCGTTGGGGAATTTCATGCTGAAGTCAGGTCGGATCGGTCGGCGCGGTTTTCTGTTGGGCAGCGCCGGTGTCGGCCTCGCACTGAGCATGCCGCGCGCCTTCGCGCAGACGCCGCTGAAGGTGGCGGGCATTCATGCCTCGCCGGTGGAGAATGCTTGGAACTCGCGCCTGCATGCGGCGATGGTCCAGGCCGCCGAGGACGGCGCCATCGAGTATGTGTTCTCCGAAGGCGTCAGCGGCACCGACTACGCCCGCGCCATGCGCGAATATGCCGAGCAGGGCGCCCAGCTAATCGTCGGCGAGGCCTATGCGGTGGAGACCGAGGCACGGCAGGTCGCGGCGGACTATCCCGACACCATGTTCCTGATGGGCTCCAGCGGCGAGCCGACCGGCGACAATTTCGGCACCTTCGGCACCTGGAATCACGAGGGCGCCTATCTCGCCGGCATGCTCGCCGGCAAGATGAGCGAGAGCGGCATCTTCGGCGCGGTTGGGGCGATCCCGATCCCCGAAGTCAACATGCTGATCAATGGCTTCCGGGCCGGCGTTGATTCGGTGCGTCCGGATGCCAAGCACCTGATCGGCTTCATCGGCACCTTCTTCGATCCGCCGAAGGCGCGCGAGGCGGGCCTCGCCCAGATCGACGCCGGCGCCGACATCCTGTTCGGCGAGCGCATCGGCACGGCCGACGCCGCCAAGGAGCGCGGCATCAAGGCGATCGGGTCGTTGACCGACTATACCGAGCGCTACCCCGAGACTGTCTTCGCCAACGCCATGTGGTACTTCCGGCCGATCCTCGACGCGGCCATCGCCGACACCGAGGCCAAGAACGGCACTGGCAAGAACTACACGCCCTACAGCATGATGCAGAAAGGCGGGAACGACATCGTCTTCGCCGAGTCCATGGTCCCGGCCGAGGCGGTCGCGGCGATGGAAGAGCGCCGCGCCGCGATCAAGGCCGGCGAGTTCGAAGTGGTCATCGACTTCGCCGAACCGACCTGATCTGCGAAAACGCATGCCAGCCCGTTCGCCGAACTGCGACGGCCCCGACGATCCGGCCGGTCCCCGCGGTGTTGTCCGCGCGGCCGGCCGGCATCCGTCAGGCGGCCGGTCATTGCGGAACGGCGGGAGTGAGACCGTATGACCGCCGTCCTGTCCCTCGAACACATCACCAAGCGCTTCGGCGACTTCGCGGCCAATGACGACGTCAGCCTGACCCTTCGCCGCGGCGAACTCGTCGCGCTGCTCGGCGAAAACGGCGCCGGCAAGACGACGCTGATGAACATCCTGTTCGGCCACTATGTGCCGGATGCCGGGCGGGTTCTCGTGGCCGGCGAGGAACTGCCGCTTGGCCGGCCGCGCGCCGCCATCGCGGCCGGCGTCGGCATGGTGCATCAGCATTTCACCCTGGCGCCGAATCTCACCGTCCTTGAAAACGTCATGACCGGCACCGAGCCGTTGCTGCGCTGGCGCTCGGGCAAGGCCGCCGCGCGGCGCAAGCTGGCAAGCCTCGCCGAGCGTTTCGGCCTTGTCGTCGACCCGGACAAGCGTGTCGGCGATCTGTCCGTCGGCGAGCAGCAGCGGGTGGAGATCCTGAAGGCGCTCTACAACGACGCGAAGATCCTGATCCTCGACGAGCCGACGGCGGTGCTGACCCGGCCGGAGGCGGAGACCCTCTTCAAGACGCTCAGGGTGATGGCGGCCGAAGGGCTGTCGCTGATCTTCATCTCCCACAAGCTGCACGAGGTCATGGCAGCCGCCGACCGCGTGCTGGTGCTGCGCGCCGGGCGGATGGTCGCCGAGCGGGTCACCGCGGCGACCTCCAAGGAGGAACTGGCCGAGCTGATGGTCGGCCGCCGCGTGACGCGCCCGGTCCGCGCCGCTTCGGTACCGGGCGACACGGTGCTGGCGGCCTGGGACGTCAGCGTTACGGTGGGTGGCGCGAAACGCCTCTCCAATGTCAGCTTTTACCTGCGCGAGCGCGAGACGCTGGGCATCATCGGCGTCTCCGGCAACGGCCAGGCGACGCTCGCCCATCTGGTGTCCGGGCTCGTCGCGCCGGATGCCGGCGGTCTGTCGGTGCTGGGCGAGGAGACGTCCACGCTGTCGCCGCGCGACCTCGTGCGCCGCGGTGTCGGCCGCATTCCCGAGGACCGCAACACCGAAGGCGCCATCGGCGAACTGGCGATCTGGGAGAACGCCATTCTCGAACGTGTGCGCGACGCTCCCTTCTCGAAGGGCGGCTTCGTCCGGCAATCGACGGCGCGCGCCTTTGCCGCCGACGTCATCGACCGTTTCGACATTCGCGGCGGATCGGCCGACAGTCGCACGCGGCTTCTGTCCGGCGGCAACATGCAGAAGCTGATCTTCGGTCGCAACCTGGCTGGGTCCCCCAAGGTTCTCGTCGCGGCCCAGCCCACCCGCGGTCTCGACGAGGGCGCCATCGCGGCCGTCCATGGCGAGATCCTCGCCGCCCGGGACGCAGGAGCGGGTGTTCTGCTGATCTCTGAAGATCTCGACGAAGTCCTGGCGCTGGCCGACCGGGTGCAGGCCATTGTCGGCGGGCGCCTGTCGGAGCCGGTGCCGATCGAATCCCTCGACGCCCGCCGTCTTGGCCTGATGATGGCCGGCGAATGGGCCGTCGCCCCCCATGAGGCCGCCTGATGCGTCTGGAACGTCGGGACAGCCGTCCCGCGACACTGATGGTGGTCGCGCCGATCCTCGCCGTACTGGTCGCGCTCGCGCTGTCCGGCGTGTTGATCGCGCTGGCCGGAGCGCCGGTGCTGGAAGCCTATGCCCGGATCGTGCAGGGGGCCTTCGGCTCGCGCCTCGCGCTGACCGAAACGCTGACGCGCACGACACCGCTGATCCTCACCGGCCTTGCCGTGGCGGTCGCCTTCCGGGCCAAGGTCTGGAACATCGGCGCTGAGGGCCAGCTCTATGTCGGCGCGCTGACCGCGGCCTTCCTCGGCTCGCAGCTGGGTCTGGCCGGCCTCCCCGGTATCGCCCTGATCCCGGCGGTGATGATCGCCGGGGCGCTGGCGGGCATGATGCTGCTCCTCGTGCCGCTCGCGCTCCGGCTGCGCTTCGGCGTCGATGAAGTGGTGACGACGCTGCTCCTCAACTTCGTCGTCCTGCTCTTCGTGTCGATGATGATCGAGGGGCCGATGAAGGACCCGCTGGCCTTCGGCTGGCCGCAATCCGTCCCGGTGGTCACTGACGCCCAATTGCCAAAACTGCTGGAGCGGTCGCGGCTGCATGTCGGCCTGTTGATCGCCGTCGTGGTCGCCATCGTCGTCCATGTCGTCCAGTCGCGCACCGCCTACGGGCTGGAATCGCGGGCGGCCGGGCTGAACCCAGCCGCCGCACGCTTTGCCGGCGTGCCGCTGGGCCGCACGCTGGTCAAGGTCGCCTGCTGGTCGGGCGGGCTCGCCGGGCTCGCCGGGGCGATAGAGGTGATCGGCGTGAAGGGCTACGTCACGACGGACCTGTCGCCCGGCTACGGCTATGCCGGCATCATCGTGGCGATGCTCGCCAATCTTCAGCCGCTGGCCGTGGTCGCCGCTGCGCTCTTTGCGGCGATGATGTTCGTCGGCTCCGACTCCATGAGCCGGGCGCTCGGCGTGCCCAGCTTCATTGCCGACGTGACCGTCGCCCTGTCGCTGCTGACCATGCTGGTTGCGCTGCTCTTCACTGCCTACCGGATCCGCCGATGAGTGCCGCGCTCGACATCTTCGCCTCCGCTGGCATGTGGGAAGCGGTGCTGCGCATCGCGACGCCGCTGATCTTCGGCACGCTCGGCGCGCTCCTGTGCGAGCGCGCCGGCGTGCTCAATCTCGGCATCGAGGGCATCATGAGCTTCGGCGCCATGATCGGCTGGCTGACGGTCTTCGAGGGCGGCAATCTGTGGATGGGCCTGTTCGCGGCGGCGCTGGGCGGCGCGGCCTTCGGCCTGCTGCACGCGCTGATGACGGTGCCGCTGGGCCTGTCGCAGCACGTCACCGGGCTCGGGATCACGCTGCTGGCGTCGAGCCTGAGCTATTTCATCTTCCGGCTGGTCGTGCCGCTGCAGGGCACGCCTCCGACCATCGAGCCGTTCCAGCCGCTGCACGTGCCGGTGCTGTCCGACCTGCCGATCGTCGGCGACGCGCTCTTCACCCAGACCGCGCCCACCTATCTGGCGCTGCTGGTGGCGGCGGTGATGGCCTATGTGCTGGCCCGGACCCCGCTGGGTTTGGCAATCCGCATGACCGGCGAGAATCCCCATGCGGCCGAAGCGCAGGGCGTCGACCCGATCGCAATCCGCATCGGCGCGGTGGTGGCCGGCAGCGCCCTGATGGGCGTCGGCGGCGCATTCCTCACCCTGTCGGCCTTCAACAGCTTCTTCCCGACCATGATCCAGGGACGCGGCTGGATCTGCATCGCGCTTGTCGTCTTCGCCACCTGGAGGCCGGGACGGGCCCTGCTGGGCGCCATCCTCTTCGCCCTGTTCGACGCCTACCAGCTGCGGCTGCAGACCGAGTTCGGCAAGGCGATCCCGTATCAGATGTTCCTGATGATGCCGTACCTGCTGTCGATCGTCGCGCTGGTGGTGATGGCGCGGCGCGCTCGGGTGCCACAGGCGCTGATGCAGCCCTATCGGCGCGGCGAACGCTGAAGGCCGGCAAGGGGATCGTCAGCCGGCGATCCCGAGCAGCCGCAGCGTCGCCTGGTCCTCGCGGCCGTTGCAGAACAAAGCGAGGGCGTCCCGGAAGACGGACGGGTCGTCGCCCGCCGCATGGGCGAACAGGGTCATCGACGAGCCGAACTTCATGTCGTCGGGCGCGCCGAAGATCGCGCCGAGTGACCGGTCGCCATGCGCCAGAACCGCCTTGGTGCAGTCGACGAGCCGGGGCCCCAGCACGGGATGGTGGAGATAGGCGCGGGCCTGCTCGAGCGACGCGATGCCGAAATGCCGGGCCATGTCGGAATGGCCGAGACCCTGCAATTGCGGAAACACGAACCACATCCAGTGACTGCGTTTGCGCCCTGCCTGCAATTCGCCGAGCGCTTGCGCGTAGACCGGTGCCTGCGCGGCCACGAAGCGCTCCAGATCGTAAGGGTCGTCTTCCGTCACATCGTCACTCCTTCGGCCGGCGTTTCGAAGAACGCGTTGCACGCCGTTTGGTGCCCGCCTCCGCGTCGGTGATCTCGATCCAGACCGGCGCGTGGTCGCTGGCCTTCTCCCAGCCGCGCACATCGCGGTCGACGCCGGCGGCCAGCAATCGTGGGGCGAGGTTGGGGCTCAGCAGCAGATGGTCCAGCCGCAGCCCGGCATCGCGGCCCCAGGCGTTCCGCAGATAGTCCCAGAAGGTATAGATGGTGGCCTCCGGCTGCAGGCTGCGGATCGCGTCGGTCCAGCCGGCGTCGAGAAGGCGGTGGAACGCTTCGCGCACCTCCGGCCGGAACAGCGCGTCGTCCACCCAGCGCTCCGGCTTGTAGACGTCCAGCTCGGTCGGGATGACGTTGTAGTCACCGGCCAGCACCACCGGTGCGCCGGTCGCCACGAGCTCGGCGGCATGGCCTGCGAAGCGTTCCAGCCAGCGCAGCTTGTAGTCGAATTTCGGGCCCGGCGCCGGGTTGCCGTTGGGCAGATACAGGCAGCCGATCAGAACGCCTTTCACCGCCGCTTCCAGATAGCGGCTCTGATGGTCGTCGTCGTCGCCGGGCAGGCCGCGCCGCGTCTCGAGCGGGTCGGTGCCGCGGGCGAGGATCGCGACGCCGTTCCAGCTCTTCTGCCCATGCCAGATCGCGCCGTAGCCGGCCTCGCGGATGGCGTCGATCGGAAACTTCTCGTCCGGCGCCTTCAGCTCCTGCAGGCAGACCGCGTCGGGTTCGGCCTCGGCGAGCCAGCGCAGCAGCACGGGCAGGCGGCCATTGACCCCGTTGATGTTGAAACTGGCGATCTTCATCCGCCAGACCTGGCGTCATGCCGCTTGATTTCGAGAGGCATGAGGCGCCGAATTGCGAGCGGGCGCGGACGTGTTCAGGGCCTTGACCTCGATCAAGGCGGGGACTGCGTCCGGCCGGCACTCTGACGGCATGTCGAACGCCGTCGCGATCGCAACTCGGGCAAAGGGTCATCCCATGCACAAATCCCCCATCGCGGACCTGGCGGTCTATCTCGACGGGTCGCCGTCGGACGAAGTCGCCATCGACTATGCCGAAACGATCGCCAGCGCATTCGGCGCCCATCTCGAATGCATGCTCGCCAACCATATCCACATCACCGGCGTGCCGGCGGGGCCGGGCTCCGACATGCTGGTGGCCGAGCTCTTCAAGGTCGGCAAGGACACTGGCGATGCCGCCGAGCAGAAGCTGCGCCAGCGACTGGATCGTGTCGCAGTCCCCTATGGCCTGCGGCGCTCGGACGGCAGCTTCGGTCATCTGTCGGCCGCTGCCGAACGGCTTGCCGGCACGACGGATCTGTTCGTGCTGGTCCAGCAGAGCGGCAAGCATGCCCTGAGCGGCCAGGTGGTCGAGGCGATCCTCTTCAATGCCCGTGCGGCGGCGCTGGTCGTGCCGCCCGCGCCCAAGCGCAGCTTCGCCGCACCGGAGACGGTCGTCGTCGGCTGGCGGGATTCGCCCGAATGCGCCCATGCGGTGGCAGCGGCGCTGCCCTTCCTCAAGCAGGCCAAGCTCGTCGTTCTGGCGAGTGTCGTCGAGGATGGCGCGACCGAGCAGCGGCATCTGGAGCCGATGGCCGACATGGCCCGCCATCTCGATCGCCACGGCGTGACGGTGGAGACCCGCGAACTGCCGAACTGGCGCCATCCCGCCGATGCCCTGATGAAGGAGGCGGAGAGCCTCGCCGCAGACCTGATCGTCGTCGGCGCCTATGGCCATTCCCGCCTGCGCGAGATGCTGCTGGGCGGCGTGACGCGCGAGCTCCTGAGCCGCTGCGACGTCCCGCTGCTCCTGTCACGCTGACGATCCTTCCGGAGACGCGCGATGCATTACGGTCATCTGGAATACAGCATCGAGCCGTGCGGCGAGGGCTGGCAGGTCAGTTTCTGCCATTCGCCCCACGGCCGGTTCCACCGTCGGCTGGATGCCCTGCGCTCGGCCTTCGCCGACGCCGAGCGCGTGACGCGGCTCGGACAGGCTGTGAGGCTGAAGGTCGAGCGGCCGCGCCACGCGGCAGGTCTGCCCGCCCGGATCGTGACCCCGTCGCCGGCTGCGGCCGGCCCCGGTCGCGCCATGGGCTGACCGCCCGGCAGGCGGTTTCGTCCGACACACGCAGTTCCCGTAACGAATGCAAGGTTGAGACCGATGGCCATGATGAAAGCGGCGATCTTCGTCGAACCGAACCGGATCGTGCTGGATGAGAAGCCGATTCCCGACGTCGGCCCCCTCGACGCGCTGGTGCGGATCACCACGACGACGATCTGCGGCACCGACGTGCATATCCTCAAGGGCGAATATCCGGTCGAGCGCGGGCTGACGATCGGCCACGAGCCGGTGGGGGTGATCGAGAAGCTCGGTTCCGCCGTGCAGGGCTACCGCGAGGGCCAGCGGGTCATCGCCGGGGCGATCTCGCCCAGTGGCTACAGCAATGCCTGCCTGTGCGGCTGCCATTCGCAGGATGGTCCCGGCACCAGGCACGGTTTCCAGCCGATGGGCGGCTGGCGCTTCGGCAACACCATCGACGGGGCCCAGGCCGAATATCTGCTGGTGCCCGACGCCATGGTCAATCTGGCGCCGATCCCGGACGGGCTCACCGACGAGCAGGTCCTGATGTGTCCCGACATCATGTCGACGGGTTTTTCCGGCGCCGAAAGCGGGACCGTGCGGATCGGCGACACCGTCGCGGTGTTCGCCCAGGGACCGATCGGCCTCTGCGCCACGGCCGGCGCGCGGCTGATGGGCGCCACCACGATCATCGGGGTAGACTCCGTGCCCGAGCGCATGGAGATCGCCCGCAAGATGGGCGCCGACCACGTCGTCGACTTCACCAAGGGAGATGTTGTCGCCGAGATCATGCGCCTGACCGATGGCCGCGGCGTCGACGTGTCGATCGAGGCGCTTGGCCGGCAGGAGACCTTCGAGGCCGCCCTGCGGGTTCTGCGCCCGGGTGGCACCTTGTCTTCGCTCGGCGTCTATTCCAACGATCTCACCATCCCGCTCGACGCCTTCAGCGCCGGCATCGGCGACAACAAGATCGTCACCACCCTATGCCCGGGCGGCAAGGAGCGCATGCGCCGGCTGATGGATGTCATCGCGTCGCAGCGCCTCGACACGACGCCCCTGGTGACCCATCGTTACAAGCTCGACGAGATCGAGGAAGCCTACGATCTCTTCTCGCATCAGCGCGACGGTGTCCTGAAGGTCGCCATCCAGCCTTAGAAGCGGTGGCTCCGGCATGGTATGTTCCTCGCCGTTGACGCGAGTTTGGCGGCACAGGGACGGACGATCATGACCCAGACCCGAGGCGCGCGAACGGCCGGCGCCGCATGAGCATCCGCAATTTCGACGCGCTGTTCGCGCCGCGTTCGATCGCGCTGATCGGCGCCAGCAACGAGCCGGGATCGGTCGGCTCGGTGCTGGTCGACAATCTGGTCTCCGGCGGCTTTGCCGGCCGTATCATGCTGGTCAATCCGCATGCGCGCGAGATCCACGGCCGGCAATGCCATCGCTCGGTGGAGACGCTGCCCGAGGTGCCGGACCTCGCCGTGATCGCCACGCCGGCGCGCACGGTGCCCGGCATCATCGCGGCGCTGGGCAAGCGCGGTTGCTGCGCCGCCATCGTCATTTCGGCCGGCCTCGGCGAGACGGTGGATGGCGCCACCCTGCGCCAGCAGGTGCTGGACGCCGCGCGCCCCCATCTCATGCGGATCGTCGGGCCGAACTGCCTTGGCCTGATCTCGCCGGCCGCGGGTATCAACGCCAGCTTCGCCCATCTCATGCCGCGGGCCGGCGACATCGCGCTGGTCAGCCAGTCCGGTGCCATGCTGACCTCAGTCATCGACTGGGCCGACGAGCGCCGCATCGGCTTCTCCCATCTCCTGTCCGTCGGCGACATGTCCGACGTCGATTTCGGCGACATGCTGGACTATCTGGCGACCGACCGGACGACCCGCTCGATCCTGCTCTATGTCGAGAACGTCACCGAGGCGCAGAAATTCCTGTCGGCGGCGCGGCTGGCGGCCCGCTCCATGCCGGTGCTGGTGATCAAGGCCGGGCGCAGCGCGGCGGGCGCGCGGGCCGCGCAATCCCACACCGGCGCACTGGCCGGTTCGGACGTCGTCTACGACGCCGCGTTCCGACGCGCCGGCATCCTGCGGGTGCGCGAGATCGAGGAATTGTTCGAAGCCGCGGCGACGCTGGCCAGCGGGGTCCGCATCTCCGGCGACCGGCTGACCATCCTCACCAATGGCGGCGGCGCCGGCGTCCTGGCCGTCGATGCGCTGGAATCCGACGGTGGGCGGCTGGCCAGACTCAGCGACGCCGGCATCGCCGCACTCGACGGCGTGCTGCCGTCGACCTGGTCGCGCGCCAACCCGGTGGACATCATCGGCGACGCCACGCCCGAGCGCTACGGCGCCGCGCTCGACATCCTGATGAAGGAGCGCGAGAGCGACGCGATCCTCGTCATCAATTGCCCGACCGCCGTTGCCGACGGTATGGAGGCCGGCCGCCGGGTCGCCGCGATCGCCAAGCGGCGTCCGCGGTTTCCCGTACTCACCAACTGGCTCGGCGGCACCTCCGCGGCCCCGGTGCGCGACCTCTTCGCTGCCGAGAAGGTTGCGACCTTCGACAGCCCCGAAAAGGCGATCCGCGCCTTCACCCATCTTGTCGAATACAAACGCAATCAGGAGCTTCTTCTCGAAACGCCGTCGGCCGGCGTTGCCATCGGCCACGAGGATATCGCGAGCGCGCAGGCGCTGATCGAGACCGTCCGCCAGGATGGCCGGACGATCCTGAGCGAGTACGAAGCCAAGCGGCTGCTGGCGACCTTCGGAATCCCGACCGTGACCACTCGCATGGCGAGCGATGTGGACGGCGCCGTCGCCTGTTTCGAGGCGGTCGGGGCCCCAGCCGTCCTGAAGATCGTTTCGGCCGAGATCTCCCACAAATCCGATGCCGGCGGGGTGCGTCTGAATATCGGCTCGGCTGAGGAGATGCGCGAGAGCGCCGAGGCGATGCTGGTGGCGGTGCGAGCATACGCCCCGCGTGCGCGTATCGACGGCTTCACCGTTCAGCCGATGATCGTGCGCGACGGCGCCTACGAGCTGATCGCCGGCATCGCGCCGGACCCGACCTTCGGCCCGGTGATCCTGTTCGGCCGAGGCGGCAAGGCGGCGGAGGTGATCGGCGATCGCGCCATCGGCCTGCCGCCGCTCAATTCCGTCCTGGCGCGTGAGATGATCCGCGCCACGCGGATCTCCAAGCTGCTGGCAGGGTATCGCGATGTGGCGCCGGTCGCCTTCGATGCCCTGGCCGATGTTCTGGTGCGCCTGTCCGAACTGGCGGTGCATCTACCGGATGTCGCCGAACTCGACATCAATCCGCTGCTCGCCGACGCCGAGGGTGTCCTGGCACTCGACGCCCGCATCTCGCTGCATGCGGCGGGCACAGCGCGGGTGGCGCCATCGATCCGGCCCTATCCGCGCGAGCTGGAACGCGCCGTCGAACTGCGCAATGGCGAACGCTTCGTGCTGCGGCCCATCCGGCCGGAGGACGAGGAACCGCTGGTCGAGATGGTGGCGCGCTGTACGCAGGAGGATCTGCGGCTGCGCTTCATGGCCCCGATGAAGGCGCTGCCGCACCAGACCGCCGCACGGTTCTCGCAGATCGACTACCACCGCGAGATGGCGCTGGTCGCGGTCGAGCCGGGCAGTGCCTACGGGCAGGGGCCGATCTACGGTGTCGCACGCCTCGTCTCCGACCCGGAGAACGAGGCGGCCGAATTCGCCGTTTTGGTGCGCTCGGACATGAAGGGGCGGGGGCTCGGCTACCGGCTCCTGTCGGAGATCCTCGCCTATGGCCGCAAGCGCGGCCTGCACCGCGTCTATGGCGAGGTGCTGCGCGAGAACGTCACCATGTTGCAGATGGCCCGCGATCTCGGTTTCCGCGCCGACCGGACGGAGGACTTCTCCGAGACCGCGCATGTCACCATCGAATTCGACAGGAGCGCCGACGCTTGAGGCGAGCGCTGCCGGGGGCGCCGGCCGCCGCCCGTTTTATGGCTAGTCCTGGATGCTCTCGATATAGGCGATGATCGCCCGGGCCTGTCCGGGGCCGAAGATGAACTCCGGCATGTCGGGATGCCCGGTCCACAGGCCTTCCACCAGCGCCTCCTCGAGGCTGGCGATGGGATAGCTCTGCGAGAGCGTGCGGAACGCCGGTGCCTGCGGATGCGGGCTGGTGCCGGTCCGCGCGATGGCGTGGCAACGGGCGCAGTTGGTTTCGAGGAAACGCTGGCCGTTGGCGATCTGTGCGAGGTCCTGTGCCTTGGCTGCGGATGGCAGCAGGGCAAGGCCCGCCACCGCCATGGCCATCAGTGCCAGCCGTCCCCGCATGGATGTCGATCGCGTCATCGTCGTCTCCCGGTGTGTACCTGTCGCGGCATCCCACCACCGCGCGGGCCGCCCCGCCTTGACGCCGATCAATGCGGGGCGATCTGATCCGGGCGAGGCAACGGCGCACGCAGCCGGATCGGCTGCCGGAAAGGCGGGGCGTCATGCACGAAGCCGACGACGCGATTCTCGAATGCATCCGCTCTAAGCTCTTCGCCGGCGTTCCGGCCGAACGGATCGAGACCGTCACCACCCATATCTCCATCGTGCTGCTGGGTGGTGAGACGGCCGTGAAGCTCAAGCGTCCGGTCAGGCGACCCTATGTGGACTTTTCCACGCCCGCCCTGCGACTCGCAGCCTGCGAACGCGAACTGGACCTCAACCGACGCACGGCACCGCAGCTCTACTGCGCCGTTTGCAGGATCACGCGGGAGCCCGGCGGCGGTCTCGTCCTCGATGGCGGCGGCGAGCTCGTCGACGCGGTCGTCGATATGCGCCGCTTCGACGCGGACGGACTTTTCGACCGGCGCGCCATGGAAGGCACGCTGACCGGTCCGCTGATGGATCGCCTCGCCCGGACCATCGCGGCGTTCCACGAGACGATCCCGCCCGACCCCGCGCCGCACGGCGCCACGCGGATGGCAGCGGTCCTCGACATCAACGAGGCAGCGTTCGCCGCGACCGATCTGTTCGGCGCCGAGGAGACCGCAAGCTTTAATCATCGGTTTCGCCAGGCGCTGGCGCGGCTCGGGCCGCTTCTGGACGAGCGCGCGAGGGCCGGCCGGGTGCGCCGGTGCCACGGCGATCTGCATCTGCGCAACATCTGCACCGTCGACGACGAACCGGTGCTGTTCGACTGCCTGGAATTCGACGAGGCACTGGGGACCACCGACACCCTGTACGATCTGGCGTTCCTGTTGATGGATCTCTGGCATCGCGGGCTGGAGGAGTTCGCCAATCGCGTTCTCAACCGCTATCTCGACGTGACCGCGGACGAGGGCGGTCTGCCGGCGCTGCCCTTCTTCATGGCGGTTCGCGCTGCGGTCAGGGCCCATGTCGGGGCCGCCCAGCTTACGGATGCCGGGCCGCAGGCCAGCGATATCCGCGCCGAGGCCCAGCGCTATTTCGCCCTGGCGCTCGACCTTCTCGAACCCAGGCCGGCCCGGCTGATCGCCGTCGGCGGCCTGTCCGGCTCCGGCAAGTCGACCGTCGCCGCCGCTCTGGCGCCGCGCATCGGCCCGGCGCCGGGCGCGCGCACGCTGTCCAGCGATCGCATTCGCAAGCGCCTCAGCGGCGTGTCGGCCGAAACCCGGCTGGAGGCCGACGCCTATACAGCGGCCATGACCGAGCGGGTCTATGCGGCCAAGGCGGCAGAGGCCAAGCGGATCCTGAGGCTGGGTCACGGCGTCGTCGCGGACGCGACCTTCGAGCGCGCCGCCGACCGCAGCCGCATCGCCGCAACCGCACGCGACGCGGGCGCCGATTTCCAGGGCCTATGGCTCGATGTCGATCCGGCCGAGATGCTGCGCCGGGTGGCGGCGCGCCGGAACGATCCTTCCGACGCCACGACCGCGGTCGTGAGGCAGCAACTCGCCCGCGATCCCGGCGACATCGACTGGGAGCGGATCGATGGGGACGGCGAACCGGAGCCGGTTGCGGAGGCTGCCCGCCGCGCCGTCGACGTGCGGGCGCAACGGATGGAGCGCAGCCGACCGGGGCGAGACGCGCGTGACATATTGCCGGATTAGCCTCGGCACCGACCGGCGGGTCGCCGATCGTTGAAGCGGTGCGGTGATCTATGCCGATCGGTCCCGCGCTTGACGCCGATCAATGTCGGGTCCGCGATCGCGGCTAGGCTGGACGGATCGAAGGAGATCCCCGATGACGACCACGCCGCAAGACTTTCCCGCCTCGTTCCGCCACGTCCGGCTGGAACTTGCCCGCGAGAAGGACCATCCCGGCGGCGACAGCCGCTACGGCTATGACCTTCTGGTGCCGCTCGACACCGAGAGCCGGATCGATCCGGCGGAATGGAAGCCGAATCAGGCAGCCTGCCGCGTGCGCCACTTCCAGGACGGCGAGACCGACCGGATCGGGCGGCTGCGGCGCAAGCCCGGCGGCACCTGGTATTTCGACTACGAGGCCGGGCCGGCCGATGACGAGATCGGTTTTCACTTCGATCAGGAACGCTTCGTGCCGGGGGAATACGTCTCGATCCGGCGTGGCGCCGAGACCCATACCTATCAGGTCGTGAAGGTCGGGCCGATCTGAGCGGTCCTGCCGCGTCCTGGCCCCTCGACCGCATGGAGCGATGCGATGACCGTCCCGAACACGACACCCGACACGATGGCCTGGCTGACGCCGTCCGAGCTCATGTTCCTGCAGATGCAGGGCTGGCAGACCGCGATGATGGTCGGCGTGCATGCCGCGCAGGCGGCCGCGCGGCTGTCGGCAGAGATGCTGGAGATCGCCGGCCGGCGCTGTCTTGCCGACGGCCGGGCGATGCGCGCTCTGTCCGCATGTAAGGGACCGGACGATGCCCTGCGGATCCAGCACGACTGGCTGGCCGCGGCCGCAGCCGACTATGCGCAGATGGAGACGAGCCTTCCGCGTCTGGAGGCGAGCCTGGTGGACGAGGTTTCCGAACCGCTGGTCACCGCATGGATCCGTTCGGACGATCCAGCGGAATAGCGCGACGGACTTCGGACCGGCAGCAGGCAGTCCGGACAGCGAAAGCCCGCCATTGCCAGTTAAAGCAAAGCCGTCGTCCTGAGGATCAGGGCGACGGCTTTGGTCTGTCGGAGGGGTCTGCTGCCGACCTCTTCTGCGTCGTGGATTCGTGACGGATCGGCGGTCCTACGCCGCGTGGCGCGACGCGATCGTCTCGATCTCCTCGCGGCTGACACGGTCGTGCGACATCAGGATCTGGACGATCGGGTCGTCGAGCATCTCCGCCAGCATCGGTTCGCCTTTCCAGCCGTCGAGCCAGCGATTGCGGCCCGTTACGGTGTCGGTGCCCGGCACGGCGCGGTTGGCGGAAACGTCCTGAAACTGTCGATGCCTGCTCATCGCGAAAGTCCTTTTTCACGAAACGTCGAAGGCAGCATAGACGAACCACGCTGCCACGAATTGATATGTGTCATCGGGGGACAAATGCCAGCATTCGCTGACAGGGATATGTCAGCCGGGACCCGGTCTCATTTCGCGCTCACGATGTCGTCGAGATCGTCCATGCTGGTTTCGTCGCTGAGGAACAGCGCGACGGGGCGCAGGCGCGGAAGATGGGCGCAGGTCACGATGATGCCGATCGTGACCGGCACCGCCAGAAGCGCCCCGGCGACACCCCAGACCCAGCCCCAGACCAGCAGAACCAGCAGGATGACCAGCGGCGACACCGACAATTGCTTCCCCTGCACCCGCGGGTCGACGTAATTGCCCATGATCTGCTCGATCACGAGAATGCCGATGCCGACGATCACCGCGGTGCGGAAATCCTGCTGCACATAGACATGGACGACCGGCAGCGCGCCGGCGACGAGCGAGCCGAGGGTCGGCACGAAGTTCAAAAGGAACGCCAGGATCGCCCAGACCAGCAGAAGCTCGACGCCGAAGAACCAGAGCCATGCGGCGTAGAGCCCGGCGGTCAGCAGTCCCAGCACGACGCGGATGAGGAGATAGCGGCGGAGCTGGCGCGCGATGACGTCCAGCGATTCGAACACGCCGCTGCGCTGGTCGGGACCGACGACCGCACACACCTTGGCGCGCCAGTTGGGCGCTTCGATCAGCATCAGGAGGGTGAAGAAGAAGATCAGCACCATGGCCGCCAGCGCCGAACCGGCGGAGCTCAGGACCGAACTGGCGTAGCTCGACGCATATTCGGCGATCCTGCTGCCGAGCTGGCCGCCGGCGCCGCGAAACTGGTCCGTCACGCTGGCATAGACGTCCGACGAGCCGGAGGTTCCGTCCGATCCGGTCGCGCCGGCGGCGTTCTCGCCGCCGCCCGCCGAGGCGCCTTGCGCCCCCTCGGCATTCCCCGACGAGCCGGACGCGATCATCGGCGCCAGCTCCTCGATCTTCTGGGAGACCTGCGGAAAGGCGTCCGAGATCCGCTGCGCCGACAGCCAGATGCCCCCGAGGAAGACGAACAGGATGACGATGATCAGCCCCATCGCGGCCACATGGCCGAGCCAGCCGAACCTGCGGGGCATGCGCCGCTTGACCATGCTGTCCACCGGCGCCACGACGAGGGCGATCAGGATCGAGAAGATGAAGGGCACAACGACCGAGCTCATCGCCTGCAGCGCCCAGCCCACCAGGATCAAGGTGATGACCGACAGCAGGCCGATGGCGATGGTTTGCCAGGGGAGGCGCGAGACCTTCGAGACACGTTCGGCACGTGCCGCCCCTTCGTCGTCCGAATGGGGGGTAGGGGTGGTGGCGGACCCGGCCATCCTGTCTCCTGTCGCATCTGTGGTCTGCGGTCGGACCGACGCCGGGACAGCTGCCTCACGGCCGCGTGAGCGCGGTCATGCACCCAATGGCCGAGAGCGCGGTGCGTTCCATTAAGAGGGCGCGTTGTCGGGGATGCGGATGGATCAGAGCGGCGCCGGAGCCCGACGTGTTTACGCGGACGCGCCGAAACGCGGGGTCGCACTCAGCGTGGTCAGCCGCCGATGGGGCAGCTGTCACGACAGCACGGGCTACGGCCCCGTGCCAAGCTAGGTTGGGCCTGGCGGTGTCGGGCTAGACGATGTTGGGGGCGTGCCTGGCGCGCTCGGCGCTGAACTCGACCGCAAATCCGTCCTCGATGTGACGCACGATCCGTCCGGTCGTGGTGCCGAGGGTGATGCGCGAACCGACCGCCGGGCGAATGCTGCTGGTCACTGCGGCGCCGGAGAGCGACAGATCGATGATCTGCGCCGGGTAGCGGCGGCCATCGTCCAGAACCATGTCGACGAAGGGGTTTTCCGGCGCGTTCCGCTCGTGGCGGCGGTCTTCGGGCAGCGACAATTCGTGGCGGTTGGCAAACCAGGTGAGCTGGGCCGCCAGCTTCTCCCGCTTGCGCGGCGTCGACTGGAAGGCGAGGTCGAATCCGCCTTCGAAGACGCGCGAGACCGCACCTTCGAGCCGGCCGATATGGTCGATATAGACGATGATCCGCTCGTTCTCGACCGGCACCACGGAAGCGGTGACCGAGACGTCGCCCGGCGACATGTTCTCGGCCCGGCACGGGAATTCCGTCCGGTCCTCGCGCATGAAGCGGCCGAGCAGATCGATCCGCACGCGGCTGAAGCTGCTGCGTTCGGCTGGTTCCGAACGGGGCGCCTGGGCTGTGGCTGACATCGCTACGACCATTTCTCGGGGCGTCGGCGGGGAGTTCCGCTGCAGACCCACCTTATCGCGGGAAGCTTAACAAGCGGTAAGACCGACCGTGAGGATTTGCACCCCATTAACTGTCCGGCACGAAACGGTTTGCCGATGCCGGCGAACCGGCCTAGCAACGTTCAGGACATATCCAGTCCGATTTTGACACAGCAGTACGACCGGGTTCCTGGCCCTCCAGTCACGGCAACCGCATTTCAAACCGCCCTGCGCCGCGCAGGGCGGTTTTTTTGTTCTGGGACGCCGGTGCGGGCACTGGCATAAGGCGAGGCGGCACCATCTGCGGGCGGCCCTGTGCGGCCGGCAGGACATGACCGATGCGCGGCACCAGACCGGCAACGACACCGGACGACGGGGAGCGACAGCAATGAGACCAGAAGACCACGGCGAGCCCGGTGCCGATATCCATATCCGCCGTTCCCATCCGCCGGCCTTCAACGTGCCGGGGATCATCCTCGTCCTGATCGCGATCTTCGCGCTCGTTCACGGCGTGCGGGTCTATCTGCTCGGTCCGGTCGCCACGGCCCAGGCGCTTCTCGATCTCGCTTTCATTCCCGGTTGCTACGGCGACGTCGACCCGGTCTGCGGCTTTCGCACGCCCGGCGCCGATCTCTGGTCGCCGCTGAGCTACGCCTTCCTGCACGGCGACTGGACGCATTTCGGCGCCAACGCGGTCTGGCTGCTGGCGTTCGGCACGCCGGTCGCCCGGCGCGTGGGGGTGACGTGGTTCCTGGCCTTCTGCACCTGCGGCGCCATTGCCGGGGCGGCCGCCTTCTACCTCCTGAACCCGACGCTGATTGTACCGGTGATCGGGGCGTCCGGCATCGTGTCGGCGTTGATGGGCGGCGCCTGCCGCTTCGCCTTCGGCGGAAGGGTGTCGCTGGCACCGGGCCGGTCGAACGGGCCGCTGGTGTCGATCGGCGAATCGCTGAGCAACCGGACGGTGCTGATCTTCATCGCCGTGTTCTTCGGCACCAATCTCCTCATCGGAAGCGGCGTCGGCGGCGAAATGGGCGGCGGCGCCGTCGCCTGGGAGGCGCATCTGGGCGGCTTCGCCTTCGGTTTCCTGCTGTTCCGGTTGTTCGATCCGCTGTCCCGGCCGCTGCGTCGCTGAACCGGCGCCTCTTGCCGTCTGCGTCGTGGTGGCACACCATCACGAATGGGCATGTCAGCGGGAGAAACAGCCATGAACGTGCGGCACATACTGGAAGCCAAGGGACGCGACGTCGTCACCCTCAAGCCGGAGGCGACTCTGGAGGAGACGATGCAGGTGCTGGCGAACCGGCGCATCGGTGCGATCGTCCTGACCAACGAGGATGGCGGCGTCGCCGGCATCGTGTCGGAACGCGACGTGGTCCGCGTCCTCGGCACCGCGGGCGTCGGTGCCATCTCCCAGAGCATCGGCGAAGTGATGACATCGCAGGTGAGCACCTGCACCGAGGCGACCACGGTGAACCAGGCCATGGAGATGATGACCACCGGCCGCTTTCGTCACCTGCCGGTCTGCGAGAATGATCGTCTGGTCGGCATCATCTCGATCGGCGACGTGGTCAAGCAGCGGATCGAGGAGGTCGAGCGCGAGGCCATGGAAATGCGCGAGTATATCGCCGCCGGCTGAACGGAACCGCCGGGGCCCGGCCTGGGCCTCGGAAACGGGGAACGCGTCGACCTAGCGTGTGGCGTCGGCCGAAATATCGGTCATGCGCCGGATCTCGGCGATCCGGCTGATCGTCGCCTCGTAGCCGTGATCGATGGCTTCCCGGGCGCGGAAGAATTCCGACAGGCCGATGTCGCGCACGCGCGGCTGCAGCGACAGGTCCGGCGGGTCGCCGGCGAGCCGGGCCCGCGAGATCCGGTCCTGGATGATGTTGAAGGCGTCGACCATCGAGCGCGCCATGCCGAGCTTCTCGCGCCGCTGGGCGAGATCGTCGAGCGGCGCTGCGTCCACCGTGCGGGCGGCCAGGTCCGCGGCCTGCGTCGCCGCGGTCGCAGGGTCGGCGCGCAGCCGCATCACCGCCGCGCGTCCGAACAGATCGTAGTGCAAATTGACGGCGACCACGAAGCGTTCCTCGTAGACGCGGCAAACACTGACCGGCACCGGATTGACCAGCGCGCCGTCCATCAGGCTGCGCCCGCCGCAGTCCAGCGGCTCGAACACGCCGGGCAGGGCATAGGAGGCGCGCATGGCCAGCACCAGCGAGCCCGAATCGATCCACACTTCGTGACCGCTGCGCGCTTCGGTCGCCACGCAGACCAGCGGCCGGTCGAGATCCTCGATCCGCAGGTCCGAGAGCGCCTCCGACAGCTTCCGGCTGAGCCGCATGCCGCCGATCAGGCCGCCGGCCCCGAAACGGAAGTCGAGGAAACGGATCAGGCCGCGGCGTGTCAGGGACAGGGCGAAGGCTTCGAGCTCATCGAGCTTGCCGGCGAGGTAGCAGCCGCCGACGAGCGCGCCGATGGAGGTGCCGGCGATCATCGAGATGGGAATGCCGGCTTCGTCGAAGGCCCGCAGGACGCCGATATGGGCCCAGCCGCGCGCCGCTCCGCCGCCCAGCGCCAGGGCGATGCCCGGCTGCTTCCTGGCGGTCTCGGACCGGACCGGCGCGGCGTCCATCGGCGGTCCTTCCCGGCGGCTGAAAACCCGATCGAGCATCCGCATCACTCCGGCTGGCAATCACGATCAATGGATCATGATGCGCCTAAAGTTTGATCAACTGCTTAAGGATCAACTGGCGTCGGAGTCCCGGCCCGGCAAGGCGTCGAGCGTGCGACCGTCGGCGGCCACGCGGCGGTAGAAACAGGTGTCGCGGCCCGTGTGGCAGGTGTCCTCGGGCCTGGCGACGGCGACCTTGAGCCACACCGCGTCCTGGTCGCAGTCGATGCGGATCTCGGCAACGCTCTGCAGGGCGCCCGAGGTTTCGCCCTTCTTCCACAACGCCTTGCGCGAGCGCGACCAGTAATGGGCAATGCCCGTGGCCAGCGTCCGGTCCAGCGCCTCGGCGTTCATGTGCGCAACCATCAGGAGGTCACCGGACGCCACGTCGGTGACGACGGCGGTCACGAGCCCGGCGGCGTCGAAACGCGGGCGCAGGACCACGCCCTCTTCCTGTTCGCGATGATCAGGGGAGGGAGCGGCGAAGAGCGGGGCAGGCGATAGGTCGGCGGTCACGAGCGGCTGCTGGCCTGCGCGAGGAAGCGGGACTTGAACTCGCCGTCCTCGGCGA
The DNA here is from genome assembly GCF_000421645.1 of Aurantimonas coralicida DSM 14790. Taxonomy (GTDB): domain Bacteria; phylum Pseudomonadota; class Alphaproteobacteria; order Rhizobiales; family Rhizobiaceae; genus Aurantimonas; species Aurantimonas coralicida. The sequence goes on from NZ_ATXK01000006.1 coordinate 226,821, forward strand.
AGACGCCCTGGAAGGCAGAGGTGATGGTCATCGAGCCCTTGGAGCGGATGCCGCGCATGGACATGCACATGTGTTCGGCCTCGATCATCACGGCGATGCCCTTGGGAACCAGCATGCCGGCGATGGCCGAGGCGATCTGCGCGGTCATGGATTCCTGCGTCTGGAGACGGCGACCGTAGATGTCGACAACGCGGGCAATCTTCGACAGGCCCAGCACTCGACCGTCCGGCACATAGGCGACATGCGCCTTGCCGATGATCGGCACCATGTGGTGCTCGCAATGGGAGTGGAAGTCGATGTCGCGGACGAGGACCATGTCGTCATAGCCCGAGACGTCCTGGAACGTGCGGCCGAGAACGTCGCCGGCTTCGAGCCTGTAGCCGCCGAAGAGTTCCTCATACGCCTTCACCACGCGGGCAGGGGTCTCCAACAGGCCCTCGCGCGACGGATCCTCGCCGATCCAGCGCAGCAGCGTCTTGACGGCAGCCTCGGCCTCGGCCCGGCTCGGCCGGTCGTCCGCGCGCTCGTCGGCTGCTTCGGGGAATTTCTTGACGACGGATTCCATGTCGTTGCGCTCCGGTGCCGTGGGAATGCGCGCTGCGATCCACTGCGAATGATGGTCGGGATTCTTGGCCGGATGGCCGGCCCGGCCCGCAATCGAAATCTTCGTCACGCTCATCTCTATCTTCGGTGGCCGCCAGGGGCCGCTTCATGTCGAAGCCGACCTGACGGCGACTTTCGAACCGGTGCCACGCGTCCTATATAATTTCCGACCGAACGAAATGACAGGGCCATCGGCATTTGCGCGATGGATTGGTGTGCATGTGATCGACGACGTCTACAACGCGCGGATACTGGAACTGGCCGGCAACATCCCCCGCATCGGGCGGCTGGAGGCTCCCGATGCCAGCGCCACGGCGCATTCCAAGCTGTGTGGCTCGACCGTGACGATCGACCTGAAACTTGCCGACGGTGTCGTCGCCGACTTCGCCCACGAGGTGAAGGCCTGCGCCCTTGGCCAGGCCTCGTCCTCGGTGATGGCCAGCCACGTCGTCGGGGCGACGCCGGAAGAACTGCGCGCCACTCGCGAGACCATGCGGCGGATGCTCAAGGAGAACGGCACGCCGCCGGAAGGCCGTTTCGCCGATCTGAAATATCTGGAGCCGGTGCGCGAGTACAAGGCGCGCCACGCCTCGACCATGCTGACCTTCGACGCCGTGGTCGACGCGCTGGACAAGATCGCCGCACGGGACAAGAGCGCCGCGGCGTGACCCTGAGTGGCCGGGTCGTGCCGTCAGTCAGGGCGTGGCGCTAGGCCCATGTGCGACCACCGCACCGACGATGCCCATCCCCGCCATGCCGCCGACGCCGGCATTGCAGCCGGACGCAACTATTCCGGCCCGTGGCGGGCAACGCCCGGCCGGTATCTCGGCCTCGGTCTCGTGCGCCTCTACCAGCTGACCCTGTCGCCGCTGATCGGCAGCCATTGCCGGCACCTGCCGACCTGTTCGGAATACGCCTATGAGGCCGTGGCGCGCCACGGCCTGTGGAGCGGCGGCTGGTTGTCCGTCTTTCGCGTCGGCCGCTGTGGCCCGTTCGGCACCAGCGGCATCGACAATGTTCCCAGCGCCTTGCCGGCACGGCACCGCTGGTGGGCGCCGTGGCGATTGCTGCGGCTGGGCCGCCCGGCTGAGCGCACTCCGCACTAGCGGCCCGCGCAGCCTGGCCGGCGCTCAGAAGGCGCGTGGTATCCGCAGCACCTGGCCGGGAAAGATCAGGCTTGGATTGGCGACGATGTGCTGGTTCGCCTGATGGATGATCGGAAACTTGGTGGCGTCGTCGAAATAGCGCAGCGCCAGCTTCGACAGCGTGTCGCCGGCGGCCACCTGGTGCAGCCAGTAGCCGGAAAAGCCTGGCAGGATCAGCGGGCCGTAGAGAACCGGTACCGTCACGGTCGGGGGAGGCACCCCGTCGCCGCCGCCGCTGTCGTCGGAGACGGTCACGAACAGCCGGTTGAGCGTGAAGGCGGTGCCGTCGGGAATGTCCACCGCCGCCTGGAACTGGCGGATCGATGTCGAGCCCGCCGTGGCGGAGGCGGAGACCTCGTCATGGCCTTCGCCGATGAGGATCGACAGATGCCCTTCGAAACCGACCGCATTACCGGCGATCAGGATCCGGCTTCCGACAAGATCGAAAGGCTTCGGCTGCAGGATTTCGATGTTCATCGAACTGGCTCCCTTGCATCGGAACGCCGCATCCAAATATATCCCGCCCGAACCCCTTGAGCAATCGTACCCGACTGCCACCGTTCGGCCGGCCGTTGCCGGTCACAGCAACCACCCGCGATCGTAGGCGGGACTGGAACGAAAGAGATACATGATGGCGAATGCCGTTTCCCTGACCTTCCCCGATGGATCCGTGCGCGAATACGAGGCCGACACGAGCGGCCGTGACATCGCGGGCGGCATCTCCAAATCGCTTCTCAAGAAATCCGTCGCCTATGCGCTCGACGGCGAGGTCCGCGACCTCGCCGACCCGGTCGGTCGTGCCGGGGCGATCGAGATCATCACCCGCGACGACCCCCGGGCGCTGGAGCTGATCCGCCACGATGCGGCGCACGTCATGGCCGAGGCGGTGCAGGAATTGTGGCCGGGCACCCAGGTCACGATCGGCCCGGTGATCGAGAACGGCTTCTTCTACGATTTCGCCCGCGACACGCCGTTCACGCCGGACGACCTGCCGGTCATCGAGAAGAAGATGACCGAGATCATCCGCCGCAACGCGCCCTTCACCAAGGAGGTCTGGTCGCGCGACAAGGCGAAGGCGGTCTTCGCCGAGAAGGGCGAGGCCTACAAGGTCGAGCTCGTCGACGCGATTCCCGAGGGCCAGGACCTGAAGATCTACAGCCAGGGCGACTGGTTCGACCTCTGCCGCGGACCGCACATGGCGGCGACCGGCCAGATCGGCGACGCCTTCAAGCTGATGAAGGTGGCCGGCGCCTACTGGCGCGGCGATTCCAACAATCCGATGCTGACGCGCATCTACGGCACCGCCTGGGCCACCAAGGAGCAGCTCGCGGCCTATCTCCATATGTTGGAAGAGGCCGAGAAGCGCGACCACCGGCGGCTCGGCCGCGAGATGGACCTGTTCCATTTCCAGGAGGACGCACCGGGCACGGTGTTCTGGCATCCCAAGGGCTGGCGTCTCTACCAGACGCTCGTCTCCTATGTGCGCCGGCGCCAGGAGGCCGAGGGCTATCAGGAAGTGAACGCGCCGCAGCTCCTCGAGCGCTCACTCTGGGAGACCTCCGGGCACTGGGAAAAATATCACGAGGACATGTTCGTCACCGAGACGGAGGACGAGCGGGTCTTCGCGCTGAAGCCGATGAACTGCCCGGGGCACGTGCAGATCTTCAAGCACGGGCTGAAGAGCTATCGCGACCTGCCGCTGAAGATCGCCGAGTTCGGCGCCGTGCATCGCTACGAGCCGTCCGGCGCGCTGCACGGACTGATGCGCGTGCGCGCCTTCACGCAGGATGACGCCCACGTCTTCTGCACCGAGGAGCAGATCACCGCCGAGAGTCTGAAGATCAACGATCTGATCCTGTCGATCTATCGCGATTTCGGCTTCGAGGACGTGCTGGTGAAGCTGTCCACGCGGCCCGAGAAGCGCGTCGGGTCCGACGAATTGTGGGACAAGGCGGAAGCCTCGATGCGCGACGTTCTCGCCATCATCGAGGAGCAGGGTGCGGGCCGCATCACCACGGCGGTCGCCGAGGGCGATGGGGCGTTCTACGGCCCGAAATACGAGTACACCCTGCGCGACGCGATCGGCCGGCAATGGCAGGTCGGCACCAACCAGGTGGACTTCAACCTGCCGGGCCGCTTCGGGGCGTTCTACATCGACCGCGATTCGGAGAAGAAGACGCCGGTGATGCTGCATCGCGCGATGCTGGGCTCGGTCGAGCGCTTCATCGGCATCCTGATCGAGAACTGCGCCGGCCATCTGCCGCTGTGGCTGTCGCCGCTGCAGGTCGTCGTGGCGACGATCACCTCCGAGGCCGACGACTATGCGCTGCAGGTCGCCGAGGAACTGCGCCAGGCCGGACTGCAGGTCGAGACCGATCTTCGCAACGAGAAGATCAACTACAAGGTCCGCGAGCATTCCATGGCCAAGGTCCCGGTGATCATGGTCTGCGGCAAGCGCGAGGCCGAGGAGCGGACCGTCAACATCCGCCGTCTGGGCGCCCGCGAACAGACGCCGATGGCGCTGGACGATGCGGTCGCGGCGCTCGCCGACGAGGCCGTGCCGCCGGACCTGAAGCGTCGCCAGGAGGCGCGCCGCAAGGTCGCCTGAGACGAACATCTGACGGGCCCCGGAGCCGATCCGGGGCCCGTTTTCGTCATCGGCCTGTCATCGGTCGTCGGCTAGGGACGGGGAAACCGTTCATGGCCGGCCGATGCGAACCACGACCCATCTGACCTACGCCCGTCCCTCGGACACGCTCGTCCGGCGCCTCGCCATCCGCTCAATGGAAGAGCTCTCCGGCCGCCGCCGGCTCGCCGGGCTCTATGCGGTCTGGCAGCGCCACCTCGCATCCGGCGACGTGCCGGCCTTCGGCATGATGCTCGATCTGATGCGGATCAGCCTGCGGATCGAAGGCCGCCTGCCGGACCCGGCGACACTGCCCGAGCGTCTGGTGATGGTCGCCAACCATCCCTTCGGGATCGGCGACGGCGTCGCGCTCCTGGCCCTGGCCGAACAGCTCGGCCGGCCATTCCGCATCCTCATCAATGCCGACCTAATGAAGATCCCGGAGATGGCGGCCTATGGGCTGCCGGTGTCCTTCGAGGAGACGCGCGAGGCGATGGCGGCCAACCTGGCGACCCGGGTGGAGGCGATGCGGCTCCTGGCCGAGGGCGCGACCATCGTCGTCTTTCCGGCCGGCGGCGTGGCCACGGCGCCGAAGATCTTCGGCGAGGCAGCCGATCTGCCCTGGAAGCAGTTCACGGCGCGGCTGATCCGGACTGGCGGCGCCGCCGTCCTGCCGATCCATGTCCACGGCCAGAACGGGCCGCTGTTCCATCTCGTCAGCCGCTGGTCGATGACGCTTCGCGTCGGGCTGCTGATCGGCGAGTTCCGGCGCAGATACGGCCGGTCCATCGACCTCAGCATCGGGCCGTTGATCACATCCGGGGAATTGTCTGCCATCGGCGACCGCCGGCTCTTGACCGAGCGCCTGCGCCAGGCCGTGTTCAGCCTCGCGCGACCGGCGGTCCAGCCCCAGTCCGAACTTGAACCGATCGCCGCCTGATCCGGACTGCCGGACGAAGGGGATGATCGCGCGGGGCTAGTCGCCCGATCCGGCAAGCGGGTCCGGCGTCTCCGCGAGATCCGACGTCAGCACTTCCACGTCGGTGTTCTGGCCGGGCTCCACCGCGAAGGCCCGCTGGTAGACCTTGTCGTTGTTGCGGGCGACGATGACGTAGTCGCCGGACGCCAGCACCATCGACGGAAACGCGCCGACGCTTTCGCGCACCGGATCGCCCGAGGCCGTGGTCACCGACCATGCCGTGTCGGCAATCGCCTCGCCGCCGGGCTCGCGCACCAGCTTCATCGTCAAGAGGGCAGCGCGGTGCTGCAGGGTCGCGTCGGTGACCTTGCCCGGCTCGACCCGGATGTCGGCCCGCACCGAGGCGTTCACCGAGCCGTAGCTGGACACGATGTGGTAGGTGCCGGCATTCAGCCGCAGCACCTTGTTGGGCGGCACGTCGCTGGCGATCAGGTCGCGGTCGCTTTCGTTCTCGGCGTCGCTGTAGACGTCGAAGGAGAGGCGGGCCGGCTCGATCGTCTGGCCGTCGCCGACCATGGCGTCCAGCCGCAGGCCGCCGGCATTCAGCGTGATGGTCTCCTGCGTCTTCACGCCGGTGAAGTCGATCCGCTTCACGACCCCGGCGCGGCCGAAGCCGACATGCAGGATGTACGAGCCCGCCGGCACCTCGAAATTGGCTTCGCTGCTCTCGGACGAGGCGATCAGCGTCGCGCGTCCGTCGATGGCCGGAATGGCCGAGAACAGCCGCCAGACCAGCCCGTTGGGGATCGGCTCGCCATCCTCGGTCAGCCGCGCCTTCAGGGTCAGCGTCGCGCGCGAACGGATGATGTCCTGGCTGGGCATGTTCTGCGGCGCGTAGGCGGGCAGACCCGGAAGCTCGATCTTCGGCGCCTTCGGAATGCCGGGTGCGACGGGCAGGGCGATCGGGTCGAAGCGCTGCAGGCCGCGGGTCGGCGCTGCCCCCACATCGGCGGCATTGGGCAGCAATTCGCTGGCGGAAGGGGAGACATAGGCGCCCGGCTTGCGCGGCTCGCCGCCGAACAGGCCGCCCCCGCGATCGAGCAGCGACGGAATCGGGATATCCTGCGCCAGCCCCGGACTCGTCGCGACCACTATCGAACTGATGATCGCCACAAGACGGGCATCGACCGCCACGAACCAGACCCCTGCTTTCATAAACCCCGTCTCTCATGACCCCAGATGATGGACGAATTCAAGGCGAATGCTCATGCCACGGCGAATTCGCCGCGCCGATCCGCCGTTTCGCGCGGCGCGGCCGGTTTGATCTGGCGGCCGCCAGGGGCTAGCTGGAACGCGCCATCACGTAAGGACGCTGCCTTGACCGACACGACGACATTCCTCGCCACCCGGCGCTCGATCCCGATTCCGCTGCTCGCAGCGCCGGCTCCCGAAGGGGCCGAGCTCGACCAGATCCTGCAGATCGCGTCGCGCGTTCCCGATCACGGCAAACTGGCGCCGTGGCGTTTCATCCTCTACCGCGGCGACGCGGCGATCGACCTGGGCAAGGCGCTCACCGAACTGGCCGAGGCGCGCGAGGGCGCACCGCTGAGCGAGGCGCGCCAGCGCGCCGAATCGACCCGGCTCAGCCGCAGCCCGCTCGTCATTGGAATCGTGTCGAGGGCCCGCGAGCATGTGAAGATCCCGGTGTGGGAGCAGGTCCTGTCCGCTGGTGCGGTCGCGATGAACCTTGTCACCGCGGTGCATGCGCATGGCTACGGCGCCAACTGGGTGACCGAATGGATCGCCTATGACGAGGACGCCAAGGCGCTTCTCGGCATCCCGGCGGACGAGAAGGTCGTCGGCTTCGTGCATGTCGGCACCCCGCAGGAGGCGCCGACGGAACGGCCGCGGCCCGACCTCGCCGACATCGTCACCGAGGCACGGGCGAGGGAGGCGGGCTGATGCTGTTCTACGAACCCGAGCGCGGCGATCACGGACTGCCGCATGATCCCTTCAAGGCGATCGTCGCCCCGCGGCCCATCGGCTGGATTTCGACGCGCGCGAAGGACGGCGCGGTTAATCTCGCGCCCTACAGCTTCTTCAACGCGGTCAGCGACCATCCCAAGCTGGTGATGTTCGCCTCGGCCGGCTTCAAGGATTCGGCGAACCTTGCCATCGAGAGCGGCGAGTTCGTCGCCAACATGGCGACCGGCGATTTGGCCGAGGCGGTGAACCGCACCTCGGCGCCGGCACCGCGCGGTCGCAGCGAGTTCGAGCTGGCCGGCCTGACCGAGGCGCCCTGCCGCCTCGTGGCCGCGCCGCGCGTCGCCGAGAGCCCGGCAGCCCTCGAATGCAAGGTCACCCAGTCGTTCCAGCCGGTCGACGTCGACGGCAAGCCGTCGGACTGGGTGATGGTCATCGGGCAGGTCGTCGGCATTCACATCGCCGAATCGGTGCTGCGAAACGGCATGCTGGACATGGGTCTCGCCCGTCCGCTGTCGCGGCTCGGCTATCTCGACTACGCCGTCGCGGACGAGGTGTTCCAGATGCGCCGGCCGACGCTCGAGGATGCCAGCGACAGCTGACGTCGCCGCCTGAAACGCGCCCCTGCGACGGACCTGTCGCAGGGGCGGCGACCTGCCAACATGGTTGATGCTTCGTCGATCGATATGGTGAACGAAGCCTAAACCTTTGCCTGACACACTCGCTTTCAACAGTCGGGTGCGCAGCAGAGGTCGCCAGTTCCATGATCGTTCAGCGGTTCGTCAAATGGTGTGAGACGGCGACCAGCACGCAGCGGGCCGAAGGCGCCGCAATCCTCTCGCGCGCGCTGCTCGACGGACGCATCACCGCCGAGGAGCGGCCGGGCGCCGACGCGGCCCTGATGCTCATGCTCGACGATCCGTCGCCGAAGGTGCGCCAGGCAATGGCGCTGGAACTGGCCGACGGGCGCGGGGCGCCGCGCGCCGTCCTGCGCGCCCTCTGCGAGGACAATGACAGCATCGCCTGCATCGTCGCCGGCCGCTCGCCGGCACTCTCCGACGACGACCTGATCGACCTCGTCGCCACCGGCTCCGAGGCCTTGCGGGGCGCCATTGCTGCGCGCCGCCTTGTCTCGGCTCGGGTGGCGGCGGCCCTGGCGGAACTGGCCGAATCCGATACATGCATTACGCTGCTCGGCAATCCGGGCGCCGGGATCGCCAGCATCAGCTACCGCCGGCTCTCCGAGCGGCATGGCGACGTCGCCGCGCTGCGCGGCGCGCTGATGGCGCGGGACGACCTGCCGTCCACCGTGCGCCAGACCCTGATCCTGCGGACCGGCCAGGCGCTGGCGGAACTGCCCATGCTGCGCAACCTCGTCGGCGGCGACCGCGCCGACCGGCTGGCCTTCGAGGCCTGCGAACGGGCGACGGCGCTCCTGGCCGACAATATCGGCGAGGCCGAAGTGCCGGCGCTGGTCGAGCATCTGCGGGCCAGCGGCCAGCTCAACGTCGCCTTCCTGCTGCGCACCGTCTGCACCGGCAATATCGATCTCTTTGCGGCCGCGCTCGTGCGGCTCTCGGCCATGTCCGACCGCCGCGTGCGCACGATTCTCGCCGATGGCCGCCAGAGCGCCTTCCGCACGCTGATGACGGCGGCCGGGCTTCCCGTCGCCTCGGCCCCGCTGTTTCGCTGCGCCGTTTCGGTGTGGCGTGAACTTGCGACCGGACGCCTGTCCGTGGCGGTCGAGGACGTGCCGCAGCTGGTCATGCAGCGGGTCGCCGGGTCGTTCACGGCGACGCAGGGCGATTCGGGCTTCGACGAGATCATGCGCTTCCTGCATCGCCTTGCCGGCGAAACCAGCCGCGAGGCGGCGCGCCAGCACGCCCGCCAGCTCGCCGCATAGGCTGCAAGCGAGAATCAGCGCCGATGCGTCAGTAGCGGAACTGCTCGGCCAGGATGCGCTCGTCCCAGGAATGATCCGAATCGAACAGGATCAGGCCGGTGTCGTCCATCGATTCGCAGATGGTGATGTGCCGGACCGATTTGACTTCCGTCGCATCGGCCACCGCGTTGACCGGGCGCTTCTCCGGCTCCAGCACTGTGATCTCCACCGTCTGGTGGTTGGGCAGGAGCGCGCCGCGCCAGCGGCGGGGGCGGAAGGCGCTGACCGGGGTGAGCGCCAGGAGCGGCGCGTCGACCGGAATGATCGGCCCCTGGGCCGACAGATTGTAGGCCGTCGAGCCGATCGGCGTCGCCACCATCACGCCGTCGCAGACCAGCTCTTCCAGCCGCACCTGACCATCGATGGTGATCCTCAGCTTGGCAGCCTGGTAGGACTGCCGGAACAGGGCGACCTCGTTGATCGCCAGGGCCCTGTGGGTCTCGCCCTCGGCGTCGGTCGCGGTCATCGTCAGCGGATGGATGGTGTTTTCCACCGCCTCGGCTAGACGCTCGCGCAGACCCGTCTCGCGATAGTCGTTCATCAGGAAGCCGATCGTGCCCTTGTTCATCCCGTAGATCGGGGTGCCGGTATTCATGAACCGGTGCAGCGTCTGCAGCATGAAGCCGTCGCCGCCCAGCGCGACGATGATCTCGGCGGTCTCCGGGCGGTCGTTGCCATAGAGCGCCGACAGACGCTGGGCCGCTTCCTGCGCGGGTTCGGCCTCGCTGGCCAGGAAGCTGATGGACTGGGGCAGACGTGGCATGGACGGGATCGGCACTTCTGAAGGCATGAGGCGGCGAGGCGCGCGGGTCCCCTGAGGACGTAACCCGTCCGGAGCCGCACGCCAAGCGCGGCCATGGTCCGCACGCGGCCGAAAATCCCGCTGCAAATCGCCGATCGATATGCTATGGCGCAGCCGCGCCGGATTAGCTCAGCGGTAGAGCAGCGGTTTTGTAAACCGAAGGTCGGGGGTTCAATCCCCTCATCCGGCACCATTCATCCAGACTGTCGAACGTCCGTTCAGCCGAGATGGCGCCGTGTTGCGTAGAGCGCGATGGCGGCGGCGTTGGAGACGTTGAGCGAGCGGATCGCGCCGGGCATTTCCAGCCGGGCGAGGGCATCGACCGTCGCCTGGGTCTTCTGGCGCAGGCCCTTGCCCTCGGCGCCGAGAACGATGGCGATGCGCTCGCCGGAAAGGCTCGCCTCGAAGGATTCCGGACCGTCCGAATCAAGGCCGATGGTGCGAAAGCCCTGCTTCGAAAGCGCGCTGAGCGCATCGGCGAGATTGACCACCTCGATCTGGGTGACGTGTTCGAGTGCACCCGACGCGGCCTTGGCCAGAACGCCGCTCTCCTGCGGGGAGTGCCGCGCCGTGGTCACCAGCGCATCGGCGCCGAAGGCCGTCGCCGAGCGCAGGATCGCGCCGACATTGTGCGGGTCGGTCACCTGGTCGAGGACGATGACCAGCCGGGCGGTGCCGAGGTCGCTCAGGCGGATCGCCGGCAGCGGCTCGGTTTCCAGCATGACGCCCTGATGCACGGCCTCGCCGCCGAGTTCGGCATCGAGGCGCTTCGGCTCGACGATCTCGACCGGGCAGCGAATCGCGTCCTCGGCGATCTCGAGGCGGGCGAGGGCGTTGCGCGTCACCAGGAGGGCGTGGAGCTTGCGGCGGGGATTGTTCAGTGCGGCCGCGACCGTGTGGATGCCGTAAAGCCGGACCCGTCCGGCAGGCGCCGGACGCCCCGGTTGCGGCCGCCGCCTGGGGGCGCCCGCCGGCGCCGCGCCGCCATCGGCGCGCTTGCGGTCGCGGTGGGCACGCCTGAGAGTGGCGTAATGGGTGTCCTTGGGGGTGCCCGAAGGCGTATCGTCGCTCATGCGGCCTCTCTATCCCACCCGGCGATGCGAAGAAAGCGGCGATCCCCGCGCGGGCTCCCTTGCTTCGCGGGGGACGCAGCGGGTCGGACATCCGGTTTCGTGCGGTGATGATCGGCGCCGGGTGAAATTCGATGCGATTTCCAGTGCCATTCGGCGTTGACAGATTGCGCCAAGGCCATCATAAGGCCGCTCGGAAACGCTCGGTCCCGCGCCGAACGCTTCCAGCAGCCAGGCCAAGCGCCTGCATGCTTCGACGGCAGTCCGGAGGGGTGCCCGAGTGGTTAAAGGGGACGGACTGTAAATCCGTTGGCTATGCCTACGTTGGTTCAAATCCAACTCCCTCCACCACTGCCGGTCGAACGCTGATGCGAAGGCGCGGGTATAGCTCAATGGTAGAGCAGCAGCCTTCCAAGCTGAATATGCGGGTTCGATTCCCGCTACCCGCTCCAGACCTCCCGCATTTCCCGATCTCATCCGCTGTGCTGAGCAAACCGTGCGCGCCCGCGTGCGGCGTCTTTGTATCCGGCACGTTTTCGCAGCGCTTGTCATTGGCCGCTGCACTCGTTATGTCGCGCCCGGACTCACGCATCCGCTAAGTTGGGAGCCGACGATGGCCAAGAGCAAATTCGAGCGCAACAAGCCGCATGTGAACATCGGCACGATCGGTCACGTTGACCATGGCAAGACGTCGCTGACGGCGGCGA
>NZ_ATXK01000007.1 GCF_000421645.1 Aurantimonas coralicida DSM 14790
TGTGGTCTGTGATGGTTGTAATCCTCCTTCCATGAGGTGATGGCGCTGCGGGCCTCGGACAGTGTCGAGAACAGCGTGTCATTGAGGCACTCGTCCCTGAAGCGCCCGTTGAAGCTCTCCACGAAGGCATTCTGCATGGGCTTTCCCGGCGCGATGTAATGCCATTCGACGCCGGTCTGCTGGGACCATCGCAGGACCGCCATCGAGGTCAGTTCGGTGCCATTGTCGGAGACGATCGTAGCGGGCTGCCCACGCCAGCAGATGATGGCGTCCAACTCGCGCACGACGCGCAAGCCTGACAGCGAGGTGTCGGCGACAAGCGCCAGGCATTCCCGCGTGTAATCGTCGACCACGGTGGACCTGCCCGGGAAAAGTGGAGAGCACCAACTGAGGAACCAGGGGGTGTTCTATGGGAAACGGGAACAGGTCGACGCCGGAGTTCCGCCGTGAAGCGGTGCGGCTGGCACTGACCAGCGGCCGGACGCGGCGGGAGATCGCGGAGGATCTGGGCATTGGCTTATCGACGCTGACGCGTTGGCTAAGCCATGAGCGCGATGCCAGTGAGCCAAGCGAGGCGCCGGTCGATCTGCATGCCGAGCTGAAGCGGCTGCGGCGGGAGAATGCGGTCCTGAAGCAGGAGCGCGACATCTTAAAAAAAGCCGCGGCCTTCTTCGCGAAAGAGGGAAGTCGATGACCTTCGGCTTCATCGAGGCGGAGAAGGCCAGCTTCCCGATCAGCCGGATGTGCCGCGTTCTCGGGGTCAGCCAGAGCGGCTTCTTCGCCTGGCAGGACCGTCCGGCCTGTCGCCGCCAGCAGCAGGACATGGTCTATCTGGCACATATCCGCACGGCCTTCGCGTTGTCGAACGGCACCTACGGCAGCCCGCGCATGCACCGCGATCTCGTTGATGAGGGCCATGAGATCGGGCGACACCGCACGGCGCGGCTGATGCGCGAGAACCAGTTGATCGCGCGGCAGAAGCGGCGCTTCAAGCGCACGACGGACAGCGAGCACGCCTGGCCCGTCGCCCCGAACCTCGTGGCGCAGGACTTCACGGCGCACGGCCCGGACAGGAAGTGGGGGGCGGACATTTCCTACATCTGGACCGCGGAGGGCTGGCTCTACCTTGCCATCGTGCTCGACCTCTTCTCCCGGCGCGTCGTCGGCTGGGCCACGAGTGACCGACTGAAGCGCGACCTCGCGGTCGAAGCGCTGCGCCGTGCTCTCGTGGCTCGCAACCCGGCGCCGGAGCTGGTGCACCATTCCGACCGTGGATCGCAATACTGCTCTGTCGACTATCAGGGCTGCTACGAAGGCGCGGCATCCTGATCTCGATGAGCGGGCGCGGGAACTGCTACGATTGTGAGACTATGCGGGCAGCCTGAAGGATCTGGCCCGTGCTACGATTGACCTTGTGTCATGGCGTTGATCTGGCAGGTCGCATGGCAATCCCGCAAGCAAGCCGAGAACGCCGTCGCCAGATACATCGACGGGTTCTATAACCCCGTCAGGCGGCATTCATCGCTCGGCTTCCAGAGCCCCATAGCCTTCGAGCGAAACGCCCGGGAAGTAAGCTAAACGCTCTCCACAAAAGCCGGGCAAGTCCACAGGTCAGACTCTAATCTGCCGTGGAGGAAAAACTCAGTGGCAGGTCAGTTCCAGAAGGCACTATGAGAAAGCAGACGCGCGAACCGAAAGCCCGGGGACTAAATCAGATCGAGTGCCACCCTAATTATGGCGTCCAGGGGCATACTTCAATGCCGTAAGGCAGGTCCATCTGAACACTGGCTTCACTGATCTTGCGACAGATCCCTCCGGCCAGTAGGAGATACGGCGGGAGGACCGGCCGCTTTTCGCGAACTTCAGAAGGTTTCTCGGATGGAAGTCCATGAGTCCAGCCAACGGTTCTAGCTGCCGATGCTGTTCGTCCTCTGAATGTAAAAACTGCCCATAAGCATTCGCCTCCTCACGCAGTGGGTACTCGAAAAACATCTCTGTGACTTTCCGAGCGCTCTGCGCCAGCGCCTCGACATGATTGAACGGATCGAGCCTCGCCAGCAGAAGCATATCACCCATTTCCTGCGCGAATGCGATGACAGCTTCCTGCTGGACAATCAGCCCCCAATCCTCTGCGAGAGGGTTCTTTTCCGATTCGAGCAGCGGACCAGAAAGGCCGTCTTCTGCACGAAAATAATTTTTAGTCGTCCCATGAGTGGCTGCACAAAACACTTCGAAGAGCGGGCCCCGTTTAGCCCAATTTCCAGCCTCTAAGCCGCACAGCTCGCTGAACATCGTGAAGGTTCCGGAGTTATCCGGAAAGCTTGTGAGATCGATGTAGAAACCGTGAAGCCTCTCTTGGAACCTAGCTTCTTGCGTAGTCAAGATACGGCAGAGAGAGCGTTGCAGACGACCACGCCATCCGACGTCGACGACGCCAATGGCGCCCGGATCCAGAAGTCCCTCCTGCGCCATGTAGTCCAGGCAAGCGGCGCGACGGTATGCGCTTCGCTGAACGACGAGAGCGCGAAACTCTGACACATCGAGAGCTCGAGATATCTCGGAGACACATGCTGCCGTCAGCCTGCCGTCTGGCGGCAATCGACGCAGTTGAGACTCTGGTGGCACATGGAACAGTAGCTCGAAAGGCTGTATATCAAGCCTATCCAGATGCTCGCGAAGGGTCCTCCCTTCAGCCCCCTCCAAGATCCATTCACGATCCGCCATCCCCACCTCGACCAAGGAAGCCAAGTGAAGACTCTGGCGAGATACGTACAAGTAACGACACTCCACATTCGGCGCGAACTTGGGAGCGAGGACTTTTGCGATCTTTGTCAGTATCTCTCCGTCGCGCGCAAGGAAATAGAGCGTACGCAATCGAAGTCGCACCGCTTCGCGAAGAGACCAGATAACGAAGCTTACTAAGAGCGGACCAACCACGTTAGCCGAAACATCCCACACTGTTTGCTCATGGCTGGAGAGAAACGACCTTCTAAGACGCACAGCACGCGCGCTCCCAGCGAAGATAGAAGCAAGAAGCTCTGAATCTTCGGTAAGTTCACAGGCAGACGCTTCGTATCGGCTCGGTCGTCCCTCGAGGTAGGGAGCCGCTGGCACCCCCCAAGCGCGCGCGCGCTGAACATCGGAGCCGAAATTATCGCCGACGTGCAAGATTTTTTTCAGCGGCTGAGCGGTTCGTGCAAGGTCGGCGAAGAGTTCGCCGCTGTGCTTCGTATGACGTGACACTGATGAGGCGAAAACAGCATCCGACGGCAGACGAACTCCGCACCTTGATAGCAACTGATACAAAACTGAGTGAGGTAGACAAGTGTCGGAAATTACATACGCGCGTCCTCCGCGCGAGACAAAGTCTTTAACAATATTGATATTCGCTTCGATCGGCCGACACAAGCTCTTTTCTAAAAAAATTTCTAATTCCAAAGCTTCGATAATGTTTTCACGAGAAATAAATGCATCACTGACGAGCTTTTCGTAAATCTCCTCAAGAGTCACTTGCTTTGGATAGGTCGCTTTTGCCAGGGTTTGCTCTGCTTCGTGCCTCACGCTCCGCCAGCGCGAAGGTGTCATAAAGATGATAGAACGCTCCCGAAGTGACAATCCGTGAATAAGAAAAATATCTATCGGCCGAGAGAGCGGGCGTGTTATCAACGTATCAAAGGCATCAATCGTCAGAACTTCCGCGAGCATTAACCGTTTGTCATTTGTACGCTTGATCGGCAAGGCTCCGTGCAAATGCAGATACATAGTGCGAAAAAATGGAATTGCTGCTTTTGCTGTCGACGAATCCTGCCACGTTCTCATCTCGAGAGTCCTTTCGTAGTCGCTCGCCCGTGGCTCAGACATGTTATATCTGGGAGACGACAGTTTTTAGCTTGCGAAGACACTATCATGTTCGAGATTCGCCCTCGCGGAAGCCGTTTACGTCGTTTGTACAAAGCGAAATTTGGCGTCTACGGGTATTGTTCGTCTAGCGGGAGAGAAATGGAAGCGAATTGGAGTCGTTCGATCTCGTGTCTCTTATCCGCCCTAGCGTACTCAGCATCGCTAGCCGGTCGTGCGAAAGATGTCACTCGCAGCTGCAGGAACGTCGTGCTACTAGGGCTGACGATTGGACAGGCTCTTCAGGCAGCGTACTCGCCAACGAACAGATCCTCGATTCTCGGATTGGCGGGGGACCGATCAGCCAAGTGCGCAATTCGCTGGCGCGCAGAGCGATAAGTGTAAAGGAGCCGGCGGTTCAAACCAATCCCTCGATAGAGGGCCGCGATCGCGGGATGCTTCAGGCGCAGCTCCTTGTAAACGCCGCTCTCCTTCGCAGTCCAAGGGAAGAATGTGCCATGCCAGGGCTTCGGATGTGCCATGTAGTGAACAATCGAAAGATTGGACATCGGGACGAGGTGAAGGAACTGCTTGGGGAAATTCCAGCGGTTCGAGATCAACATTAGAGCGGGCCCGGCAACCTCGTTGAGCGCGCCTTGGTCGTGCTTACCCGCGCAGGCTTCTGGGTCGCGCTCAAACAGCGCGAGGGCCTCCTTCCCTATCCAACTGGAGCGGTGAAACTTCAGGACGCCCGCGTTGAAATAGTGGCTGTCCGTCCCGTTCACGAGGACGTCGTGAATCGCAGTGTAGTCGCGAGCGGCGAAGAAACGGCCCTCTGGCACATAGGAACACTCGAGTTGGGCGAGGCTTCCCACGATTTGCGTGTCGCCGTCGAGATAAATGACTTGCGTATAGCGGTCCGGAAGCACATCCGGCAGGACGAGTTTGGCCATGGTGCTAACGCTGATGCGCCCAGCGAAATATCGTCGGTCCAGACGTCCGAGCGCTTCCTGCAGGGGCTTCGACGCATCAATAAGGATGACGCCGGCCTCGGCCAGGACCTCAACAACCGCGTCATCGTTCGCAAGCGTCTCAAAGGTAAGGATGAGAACGTCCGTGTCCGGGGCCGCAAAGGCGCGAGCCTGTAGTGCGGACAAGATGGTCGGAAACGCGTATTCGAGGTCGGTTACGTAGACGATGCACTGGTGGTCCATGATTAACTCCCTCATCTCTCCAGCTCGGCCGGCGCGCTGGCGTTCCCGCCCGGCAGTCGCGCAGAATTCGATACGGCGCCGCCCCGCAGGAGAGCCGGAGCGCTGCTTCCGAGCCGATGGGGTGCGTCACTTTGCGAGATGCGGCGATGTGGATCGCGCGATCGCGTGGTAAGCTTCGCAACATCGAGGCATGATTTTATGCGCGCAAGGTAGGGAGGTGAACGATGCTCAATGCGGCCATACTGTCCGTCCTCGCCTCGATCGCAGCCGGGGTCTATATCCGGGCATGGGCGTTCTTGTGTTTCACAGTAGTAATCGCGATGACGGCCGGGGTGATCCTTTCGGATGGCAGCGTATCTGGCGTTATCTTCACCCTGATGGGGTTCCTTGCGATCATGCAAATTGGATATTTCGTCGGCGCCTTCTTGGCCGAGTTCGCGCGACGCCACCAGCGGCGCACCGAGACAAAGCCGATCGGCGAGTCTTCGGCTCAACAGGCCCAGCAGCGAAACGGGCGCTGAGTGGGTGGACCGGGCGAGCGGATTAAGGCCTTTGATCTGGAGACTAGCCCGCGGGACAAGCGATGTGACCATCAGGCACGCGCGCCTTCGCTCTGAAGAGCGGTCGAGAGGCGGTCAGCACCTTGCCGCACCTGCAACTGTCCGACGTCGAGGGCTCTGCGCGCTCTTGGCCCTTCGTACATTGGCCCGAGAGCGTATCCCGCTGCCAGTCCGCTTGTAACGCTGAACAAAAGGCCGAGATCGGTGCTGCTGCCGGATACAGTAGCAGAAGTGATCTGCGCGAACGAGGAGATCAATGCAGCGAGCCCGAGGGTCCGCTGATTGGCAGAGGCCAGCCTCTGGCGCAAAACTCCGGCGACCAGACGGACGAGGAAAAAGCAAAAGAGCAAGGTTCCGAAAAGTCCAACATTTGACAGGAGCGCGACTAGAAAACTCGACGCACGGACCGTCCCCAAACCCGCGCCGAGAAGCGAGGTTTCGATGAAGCTGACGAGCGCAAGAGTGTTCCAGGCCGTTCGTTCCTCTCCCGACTGCGACTGCATCTTCTGCGCTATCGCCCCGTTGAACAGGTCGCTCATCGCCGCATAGGCTTGGGGCGATAGCATTAGCCCCATGAAGGCCAGCGGACCGACGATCAGGAGGCTCGCGAGGAAGAGATTGTGGCGGCGATGCGCCCGCCCGGTCGCCAAACTCACTAGGCAGAAGCACACGACCATGGCGATGACAACGAGGCTGGCCAAATAAGCTGTTGTCGAGGTGCTGAAGAGCACTGCCGCCGCAAGTAGTAGGGTGATGAGTCCTATTGCTCGGGCCGGATACTGATCGAGCCACAGGATCACAAGAAACGTGCACAAGGCGAGTGCAACAGAGCCGAAAGCACTGGCCTCGGGGTAGGAGCCGACGATGCGCTTGAAGCCGTGGAATGTTGCGCCAGTGTGCAGAGTGTAGTTCGCGTTCCGAATCGGGTCCAACAGATCCGCATGGCCAGTGAAATAAGTGCCTAGGTCGAGCACGGCGAAGAGGAGGCATGTGGCGCTCATCACGATTAGCGCGCGCACGATAGCGCCAGCGTAGCCGAACCGTGCGAGGCCGGCCACTAGCAGGAAGCACACGAGATCGCCGAGGAGATACACCGACTGCGTCACGTTCGACGATCCCGGCGCGAGCGGTGCAGCGATCGTCTTCATCATGCCGGAATGGTCGCGGGCGGAGGAGTAGACCAGCGTTGCGCCGGCGAAGATGCGCGGGAGGAAGATCGCCGTCATGACGGAGAAGAGAACATAGGCGGCGAACCAGAAGCCCGCGCCGCGAGAGCCCATAGCAGAACACGCGGCCGTGGCCTGACCGGGACGTAGAATAAGGCCGCAGAGGAGAAACGGCAGGAGAAAATGGCTGGGCTGGATGCTTGCGCCTCCGAGGACTGGCATCTGCAGCACGGCTGCACTGCCCAAGAGAATGGCGAGGCACAAAACGGCCATGGCGAACCGCGCGCCCAGGAAGATCGCGAGCAAACCGCACAAGATGACCAGATATCCAAGCGGCTCAATGTTCACTACGCGCACGCCCCGTCTTTTGATGTTCGATAGTCGCGATATCACCGCCCTACAAACCCACGGCAGCTCCAACGCGTCCGGAGGCGGTATCAGATTCGTTGCCGGTGGCTGCGCTCGCATCATCTCCGGCAACGCTCGGGCTAAGCGACTGCGCGAGATCGAGCGTCACCTTGACTAGATCATGCGGAAGCAGAACTGTCGTTTCCTCGGCGGCAATCGTTTGGGGCGTCCCGTCCTTCTTGCCCCGGACGATCTCGAAACGCGGTCGCGCGCCACCTTTGATAGAGTTGGCTTCCATTGCTTCAAACGCGCCAGCGCTGTAACCGGCTTGCTCGCCGAGGAGTTGGGCAACCTGCATGTCAACTTCAGTTTTGCGAAGAACTAGCTCAAGCGTGTTCAGCTCCTGCTGGTTTTCCGCGTTGCGCGTGTTGACGATGTCGGCCCGATCCCTCTTGCTTTCCTCTAGGGCTTGGCGCGCCTTGGTCAACGCGATCTCTAGATCGAGAAGCTGGCTCTGGGCATCGGCGAGGGCACGATCGAGACCAAACTGGCGTGCGTTGTTCGTCAAACCCCGGTCACGCAAGCTACTTACGGCTTCGAGTTCCTGGCGCGCCATGGCAACCTGTCGATCCTGCGAGACCATCTTTGCTTCAAGCGTCTCGATCTGCTGCTCGTAGAGACTGATCAGATCGTCGGTGCTGGCACGACGACTTTCGAGCTCGACTCTTCGCATGAGCATGAGGTCGAGTTCCTGCGCATGCCCCGTCTCGATACCGGGCGCGTCGGCTATTGCTCCCGGGATCGCAAACGTTTCCCGCCCTGCGATTTCTGCCTGCAAGCGCGCGCGTCGCATCAGGAGATCACGCTGGGTCGTCAATGCGGTGCGATAATCGCCCGCCGCCTGAATTCGATTGCGTTCGAAGGAGGCGGTGTCGAAATCGGTCGCCCGTTCGAGCCCGCCGGCCAGACTCACGGCCTTTAACACCGTCATCCCCGGTTCGAAACTGTAGCGGCCGGGGGTCGTAATCTTACCAGTCACGAAAATGGGCGCGTGTTGCACGATCTCTGCGGACACAAAGGGTTCGAATGCCAATCCCGTGCCTTCCGCCAACGCCGACGCTATAGCTTTCGCGACCTCGTCCGTAGTAAGACCGGCCGCCTTCACCTGCCCGGCGATGGGAATGGCGAGCGCGCCGGCATCATTAACGCCGTACGTGCCTTCAACGGCCTCCCAACCGATGTAGCGACCTTCGCCGGGTTGCCATTCGACAATGCGCAACGCAATCTTGTCCTCTGGGACGAGCGTGTAGGGCGCCGCCCCCGCGAGGCTTGAAAAAGCGAGAATACCGATAAAGACAACGAGCGTTGCGGCCGCGCGACTGCGGAAGGCCTTCCAGCGTAGCGAATGCTTCTCCATAAGCTCAACCCCTTTTAACGGGAGATAGCGCGGTAGCCGAGCGGCGCGAGCTCCCCTCCATGTCAAGGATCCGACCCGGCGAAACTCGGAATCGGACGACGTCCGCGAGAGCCGAGAGATTGCCTTTCAGACGGCCGCGACGGTCGATCTGCGCATCGCCCCGAAGGCTTCCGAAGATGTTGGCGAGAACATTGCGTCCCATCTGTGCGAGTGCACGCGGAGTCGACATCGTGCCCTTGGCGATGAGACGGCTCGGATTTGCGATCTGCGAGTAGCCAAGTCGCAGGCCGGGTTGGCGCCCGGAGCGCACGCCGAGATGCACGCCTACCGCCCCTGCCACCTTCAGGCAGCGACCATGTGCGGCCAACGCCCGGCTGAAATCGACGTCCTCGAGCCAGCCATAGAGTGGGAGCTCTTCGTCGAAAGCAAGAGAGTGTTCTTTGACGGGCTGCAACCGGATCGCCATGTTGCAGCCATAGGCATTGTAGACTGGTTGGATCAAACAACTATTGCGGTCAGCTTGATAAATAATCGCGAGCGAGTCCGAAAACGCTATCGGCTCACCGAGAATGCCGTCCGCGACCACGTGCCCGGTGGCGATTACGGCCGTCTCGTCGGCGGCGAAGGCCGCCTTCATGCGCCGCACATAGTCCGGCGCGGGGGTGAAGTCATCATCAAGGAACACTAAGAAATCGGACTGCGCGTCCAACGCGTCTGCGATAATCTGGTTGCGCTGACGCGTCAGGCCCCGCGGCCCGACGACGACGTGGACGTCGGGACAACCAGACATGTCGCCGGCGTCCTCCCACGCCGGCACGCAAACCACGATCCGATCGCCCGGATCGAGAATTGAAGCGAGGTAGACAATGGTGTCGCCCAGCGTTTGCGGGCGCCCAGCTGAGGCGATTCCGATTGTCGCTCGTATCATGCATGCCCCCGCGGGACTTTGTTGACGATGGCACCGAGCACCGTGCCCCCAAGCGTGCGGAATACATCAACTGCCGAAGCGGCAGCCTCCAGCCCGCTGCGGCCATGGCTCGCGACAAGAAGAATGCCGTCTAGTTCCGGAGCTATCGCGCGCACATCAGGTGTTGTGGAAAACGCCGCCAGATCGACGATTACCATGTCGAAGCGGCTTTTGAGGTCTTCGAGCTTAAGCGCAGTGCGCTGAGATCCGAGCCGAGCTGCCGGACTTGCGCCCGGGGATGAGCCGAGCGGCAGAAAAACGAGCTCATCGGTGATCGGCACGAACGCCTCACTGAGGCGGGAACTGTCTTCCAAGAGCTCTCCAAGACCGGGCCCGCTGTCCCGCAAGAGCGATAGGCTCAACTCGCCGTTCGGTGCCGCATCCACGAGCAGGGTCCTGCAGCCCGACGCGGCGGTGAATAATGCCAGTTCGAGCGCAATCGACGATGCACCCGAGCCGGGGTCCAGCGGAACAAGGCCGATCAGCGAAACCTTCTTCCGGCGTAGCGCGGACACAAAGGCGCCTAGTTCCTCAATGCCTGGGATCGTAGGCCTCAGATAGGCAAAGCCCGGCGCGCCGGGCTTCGATTTGGCGAAACGCGAGCGTAGACGCCGCACCTTCCAGCCCCGCGTCTTGCGCGCGTTGACGACGAAAGGAAGTTGCGCAAGTTCGGCGAGATGATCGGCTCGGTGGAGACGTTTGTCACCCGCATGGCGTGCCAAGCCCGACATTAGCCCGAGCCCCGCCCCGAGCAATAAGGCGAAGGCGAGGACCAGTCCCGATCGGGGCCGCGCTTTTGTCAAAGGCGGCGTTGCGTTGGAGATCACCGTCGCATCTGACATCGGATAGGAGATGCGCTGTTTGACTTTGGTATACTCGGTCAAGGTGTTCTCGTACAGCGCGCGCTGGGCATTGGCCGCGCTCTCCAGTTCAGCGAGCTGAAACTGGTTGCGTGGCCCTGTACCGCCGCCCTTGAATGCGGCAAGCGCGGCCGCCGCCTTGGCGAGCGCGCTTTGCTGCTCGGCGACGAAACGACCCAGCCATTCGCTATAATGCCGCGCACCGTCGGCTTTCATGGCGAGATTCTTCTCTATGTAATGTGCTGCGAGAGAATTCGCAATCTTTGCGGCAAGCTCGGGATCGTGCCCGGAAGCGGTGATCTCTATGATCATTGAGCCCCCGACGCGTCTGAGGCTGACGAGCTCCCGAAGTCGCGCTACAGCACGATAAAGGGGATCGATGGCATCCGCAGAATCGACTGAAGGGACGTCGAGTATAGTTCCCGCCATCTCGACGCCATCGCTGTACCGATCTACTTCAACGATAAGGCTCAGGAGCCAGCTTTTAATCTGTCGACGCAGGTCCTTCTCGGTCGCGGTGAAATCAGGATCATCTATTAGATCCAACGCTGAAGCGGTGGCGGCAAGGACGTCGGTTGAACGGGCGACCTCGATCTGCCCTTCCACAAAGGCATTCTCCGCCGAAGCATTCTGCGCCGGGTCTCCGGCGGTGGTGAACTCCACGAGCAGCTGAGTGGCCGCCACATATGTGGGCTTCGTAACCCAAAGATACGCCGCGGCAAGCGCACCGACCAGAACAGGCCCCGCCAAAATCCACATCCACCGCTGGCGCAGGAAAAATGCAATGTTGCGCCAGGACAGCCGGTAGGCGTCCGCAGGAGGTTGGCCGCCCGGCAATGCGAACACAGTTGGGTACTGCGTAGTGTGGGTAGACATTTGCGAACATTCAGATGGAGGCCTGGCCCGCTTGCTATGAGCCGAATTAAGGCAGTTAATCGCTTCGACTAGAAGCCGGCTTGCCTGGCGGTTCAGTAAGCTCCGCGCCTAGAAAACAGGACCGGAACGGTCTTGAGAATGATCTTTAGGTCAGCGGCAAGAGACCAGTTCGTGACGTAGCCAACGTCGAGCGCCACGCGCTGTTCATAGCCCACATCGCTCCGGCCACTCGCTTGCCATTGCCCGGTCAAACCCGGCCGAACGGCCAAATACATGGACTTGTGTGCGCCATAGAGCGCCAGTTCATCGGCAATCACCGGCCGCGGGCCGACGAGGCTCATTTCGCCTCGCAGAACGTTTATCAACTGCGGAAGCTCGTCGAGGCTTGTGCGACGCAGGACGCTTCCTACGAATGTGATCCGCGGGTCGCATTTTAGCTTACATGACGCGTCCCACTCCCGCCGAGCATCTGGATTCTCTCTCAACAATTCTGCGAGGCAGAGATCTGAGTCTTCTCGCATCGTGCGAAATTTCAAGCAACCAAACTGTGCACCTCGGAAACCAATCCGCGGGTGACAGTAGAACACTGAACCCTTGTCGGAAATCTTGATGATCAACGCAAGAATGATCATCAAGGGAAACAATGCGACTATGGCACATAGCGATACTACGACGTCGAATATTCGCTTAAGAGTCCCGCCGAGCGCCACCTGCGACTCACCTGTGTTGGTGGCATTATCTACTAAACGGAGCCCCGGAACGCTAAGCCTTCTCGAGTAATTTTCCAAGGTTTTACTCCAGATTCTGCTTCTCTAAATTCAGGATGACGAAGGGTTCCCATCCTGTCTGTGACCCCGGTCACAAAGTTAACTTTCGGTTAAACACGTTCGCAGGGCCTCGTCACCGGCAGCCTGCGCAAGAGATAGGGATAGATCTTGTGGCCCGGCGCAGGTTTCGAGGTGTTCGGCCTGCGGTAAATCGCCTCGATCGCCAGTCGCTTCATCAGCGTCGCGACATGAAGGCGGCCGACGACTATGCCTTCCCCGCCGAGGATGTCGCGCAGCATCCGGCTACCGGCAAAGGGATATTCCAGATGCAGCTCGTCGATCCGCCGCATCAACGCGAGGTCGGCGGAGGGAACCGGGCGCGGCAGGTAGTAGACGCTCCCCCGGCTGA
This sequence comes from Aurantimonas coralicida DSM 14790, assembly GCF_000421645.1. Taxonomy (GTDB): domain Bacteria; phylum Pseudomonadota; class Alphaproteobacteria; order Rhizobiales; family Rhizobiaceae; genus Aurantimonas; species Aurantimonas coralicida. The sequence continues at coordinate 12,422 of NZ_ATXK01000007.1, forward strand.
TCCCGAGTTCACGTGCCTGCCGGGCGATCGGCAGATCGTGCGACCGGTCGATCATCGTCTTGCGCTCGGCAACAGTCCGACCTTGTCGAGCGCGCCTTCCAAAAAATCGTTCGCCAGCGTCAGCTCCCCAATCTTGGCATGCAGCGTCTTCACGTCGACCGTCGGCGCCGCGGCAATAGCAGTCGCTTCCGGCCCAAAGACACCGGCGGCACCTTCCAGGAGCCGGGAACGCCACTGCGTAATCTGATTGGGATGCACATCGAACTGCTGTGCCAACTCGGCCAGCGTCTTCTCACCGCGCACCGCAGCGAGCGCCACCTTCGCCTTGAAGGCAGAGCTGTGGTTCCGCCTGGGTCTCTTTGTCATCGTCTCTCCTGATCACGGCCATCCTGGCCGCCTTCAGGCAGACAATCTACTCAGCCCGCTGTGCAGATTGGCCAAGCCACCTCAGTTTCCACCCGGCATCGAGGCGGCCGCTCAACCCTTTCGAAATGGCCTCTCAAAGAGGTAGTCGCCATGCGACGCATGCTGCGATCAGATATGGAAGAGCAACCGCGTGAAAGTTGGAACTCACCCGGGCAGAGGTACAGAAGTTCACCTGCCCCGGTCTTCGACGACCGCTATTCCCTCGTTGAATTTAAGGGCGCTTCGGAGGCTCGCAGTAGGAGTCGATCGGTCTTTATCAATTCTAGTGTTGACCTCACGTAATCCCTCATGATTAAGATAATTTTCGGATTTGCTTGATGCCGCTGCGGCAGTCCTTGCGATCCATCCGCGCATATTACGATGCGGAGCAACCAGTGTGGCATAGTATCGCGCATGATGACCCATAGTGATCGGAAATCTGCACCGTCATCCGTCGTGCCCTGCAATTTCGATGCAGGTGTTTCCGCCGATCTGCCGTTTCCAGCCGCCGCGCACCGGAGCTTTCGACGCGGAGACGTTGTGATGGGCGTTGACGCTTCAAGCGACACATTTGCGTTCGTTAGATCTGGAATCGTTAACGGCGTTGCATCGCACTACGACGGACGTGAATTCATCCTAGACGTTCTGAGCAAAGGGAGGTTCATCGGCGAATTCGAGGTCCTTCGCCGATGTTCGTCGTCCCTCGAATTTCGGTCGGCGACCGACTGCACGCTCGATTATTATGACGGACGTCATCTTCGCGAACTCTGTCGGCGCGATGAGGAGTTTAAAGAGCGGATCCTTCGGCGCGCGCTCGAACGCGTCGTTGAACTCGAAGAACGCGTAGTCGACAAGGCTTATCACAGCCTTCCGGTGCGGGTAGCCAAGGTACTCTTGCGCCTATCTCGCGTCTATGGATCTGAGACCGGCGTTGACAGCGACGAGTTGGCGATTCTCCAGCATGATCTCGCCGCCACCCTTCCGGCGTCTCGCGAGAAGGTGAACAAGGCTTTGCGGCGTCTGCGCGAACACGCTGTGGTCGATATCCAGCACGGGGTCATCCGCATTCTCGATCGAAACGCCCTCAGACTTCATGCGGAATCCGATTGAACAGCGGCACGCGCGACTCCTCTCGGCCCCAAACGTGGCACAGGCAGTTAACATCTGGACCAGGTCTGGCGAAGTCGGACTCACCTTCTGGATCTGCGAGCATGCGGGCGTTCACAAACGGGGGGGGTGGCGCGGGGATCACTGACCCTATTCCGCCCCGCGCATATCAGAGTTTCGGGATTGGGGATCGCTAGTGCCAAGTCTTTGTCAACAATCCCAGTCGAAGCCTGAGGGGACTCTCGTCGCGCTCCAGCGACCGGTGCAGGACGTCTCCTTCCGGCGGCCCCTCACCCATGGCGTCGGTCGGCTGGTCGTCATCGATGATTATTCTCTAGCGCGAGGCGGTGCAACAGCGTTGGCACTTGCTTGCGCCAAGGGAATGCGCGCGGCGAACATTCCTGTGGTCTATCTGTGCGGCGACGAGGGCGACAACGAGGAGTTGCGCACACTCGGGATCGAGGTAGTCGCCCTGGGGCAGAAGGATCTGCTTCACACCTCGCGTATGCGGGCGTTTACAGTAGGCCTTCACAATCTCGCGGCACGACATCTGATCGAGCAGTGGATTGCGCGCTTCGACGATGAGCGGACCGTCTATCACGTACACGGCTGGTCCAAGATTCTCTCGCCATCGATCTTCGCGGCGTTGAAGCCCGTGGCCCGTCGTTGCGTGATCCACGCTCACGACTTCTTTGCTGCCTGCCCGAACGGCTCCTTCTACGATTATCGTCGAAACGTGATCTGCGAGCGGCGTCCCTTGAGCTCCAGTTGCGTCTTAGCCCGATGCGACAAACGGAGTTACGCCCAGAAACTCTGGCGGGTCGCTCGCGGCTCGAGCGTGGCCGCGGGGCTCTCCGGCGAGCCGGACTTCGCGAAAATCGTCCTGCTCCACCCTCAAATGGTCGAGTTCTTCGTGCGAAGCGGCTATGATGAGAACCGGCTGACGACGATCCGCAACCCGGCGGGTGCCTTCACGACAGAGCGAATCTGCGCTGAAGCAAACGATGAATTCGTCTTCATCGGACGCCTAGACGAGGAAAAAGGCATCGAAGATGTCCTGACTGCCGTAGAGAAGTCCGGTGTCCGGCTTAAAGTCATCGGCGACGGGCCACTCATCGAGCGCGTACGCGCCAGCACCGGTGATGTGAAGGCCACGGGGTGGCTGTCGCATGCTGAAATTGCAGGGACGATCAGCAGCGCCCGAGCTCTCGTCATGGGTTCGCGTTATCCGGAGCCGTTCGGCATGGTTGCAATAGAGGCGGCCAAGAGCGGATTACCCGTCATTCTCCCAAAGAGCGCGTTCCTAGCCGGCGAGATGACCGCTGCCGGTTTCGCTATCTCCTGCGATACGCGGGATGCGGACGCCTTCGCTCATGTCCTGACCGATTATGCGAGATTCTCTGAAACTGAGGTCAAAGGAATGAGCGAACGAGCTTATAGCCTATCTCCCGCTTTTTCCCTTAACCACGACACTTGGTGTGTCGCGCTTCAAGACGAGTATCACGACATCTTGGGTAGAGAAGCTTTAGTCACGATCGGTCGGGATCGATGACGCTCTGATGATGATCGGAACGACGATGGAAGCGGATCTGGCAACCGCAGAAGACACGGCCACGGTAAGCAGCGCCGGAACTGCAGGATCGCCAGACTTGGCTACCCTGCGCGTCGCCATCGTTCACTACTGGCTCGTATCAATGCGAGGCGGTGAAAAGGTTATCGAGCAACTCTGCAAGCTCTTCCCGCAGGCCGATATTTTCACACTCGTTTGCGACCCATCGCGGCTTAGCGACGATCTTAGATCGAAAGCCATCCACACCTCGTTTCTGCAGCGGATTCCGGGAGCCCGTCGACATTACACCAAGATGTTGCCGCTGATGCCCTTCGCGCTTGAGCAGTTTGATCTGCAGGATTACGATCTGATCCTTTCGAGCGAATCTGGGCCGGCTAAGGGGATCGTCCCCCGGTCTGACGCGGTGCATATCTGCTACGTTCATTCGCCGATGCGCTATGTGTGGGATCAGTTCCACGCCTATCGCCGGGAACTTTCCCTTCCGGGTCGTCTGGCTATGACGCTGGCCGGCCCTCCCCTCCGAGCCTGGGATGTAACCACCGCTGCTCGGGTCGATACCTTCGTTGCCAATTCATATTATGTGGCCGGGCGGATCCGGCGCTTCTACAATCGCGCGGCCACGGTCGTTTATCCGCCGGTCGCTGTGCTTGATTTTCAGCTTGCCCGAGACCGGGGTGACTTTTACCTCTGCGCCGGACAACTAACTGGATACAAGCGCGTTGACATCGCAGTCGAAGCCTGTACCGCCACCGGTCGCAGTCTCGTCGTGATCGGAGAGGGAGAGCAAGAGAAACGGTTGAAGAGGACAGCCGGCCCCTCCGTCCGGTTCCTTGGTCACCAGCCCTTCAGCGTCTTGAAGGATCACCTGACGCGCTGCCGTGCCCTTCTTTTTCCCGGCGTGGAAGATTTCGGCATCGTGCCGATCGAGGCCATGGCCTCGGGCCGCCCCGTCATCGCTTTCGACGCCGGCGGCGCGAAGGAAACCGTTTCGAATTCGGACGTGGGTCTGCGCTTTCCTAGCCAAAGCGCGGCATCGCTTATCGAAGCTCTGGATGAGTTCGAACGGCGGGAAGCTAACTTTGATCCTCTCGCGATCCGCGTCCATAGTAAGCAATTCTCCGAAGCGATCTTCCGCAGTCGGTTCGAGGAGGTCGTAAGACGCAGTTTTGCGAGGTGCCGCGCGGGCGGAGCCGAGGCGGTGTCCCCATGAGTTTGCGCCCGTCGCGGGGAGATCGACCGCCGGCGTCGAACGTTTCCATCTCCACGACGCGGGCCGGGTTTTGGCTGCTGAGCGGCAAGTTTCTCGCCCGCTCGCTTGACCTCGTCAGCCTCTTGGTGCTCGCACGGCTTCTAAGCCCTGAGGATTTCGGCCTGGTCGCGATCGCAACCACGGTGCTTGTGATTGTGGAAACCGTGTTCGACCTTCCTTTGGTCCAGGCGCTCGTGCGCCAAGGCGATCTCAGCGATTCCATGCTGACGACGGCCTTTACGCTCGGCTTGATGCGCGGCCTGACAATCTGTCTTATCATGGTGCTGGCCGCCTGGCCGCTGGCATGGATCTACGGCGACCCCCGGCTTACTGCCCTTCTAGCGGCGCTCGCCCTCGCTCCGGCGATGCGCAGCGTAGTTAGCCCGCGGCTCGTCCTCTTTATGCAACGCTTCGATTTCCGTCCGGAGTTCGCGCTCGACCTTATCCAGAAAGGCGCTACTTTGGCTGTCGCAATTGTGGCCGCAATCCTCACAGGGAGCTATTGGAGCCTTGCGATTGGCTCGGTAGTGGGACCCACAGCAGCCGCCGCCGCCTCATACGTCATCGCTCCGATGCGGCCGGCCTTCGGTCTATCCGAATGGGCGCGCTTCAAGGACATGATCGGCTGGCACACGGTCGCTCAGGTGCTTAGCGCCTTCACTTGGCAGATCGACAGGCTTCTACTACCCCGTTTCACCAGCCTGAGCGTTTTCGGCAATTTCACCGTGGCCGACAATCTGGCGAGCATCCCGCACCAGACGTTCGTCGGACCGTTGATCCGACCGCTGATGGCAGCCTTTTCAAAGTTCGAGCCGGGAACCCCGCCCCTCGCGGCCGCCTTCCTCAAGGCGACCCATGCGTTGGTTCTCGTGGGTGCGCCAATCCTGATTGTCCTAGCTTTCCTCGCCGAGCCAGTCATCGCCGTGGTTGCGGGCAGCGGGTGGGATGCGGCCGCGTTAATCCTCCAATGGCTTTGTTTTGCGAGCCTGATCGGTCTTCCGGCCATCGCGATGCCACCGCTCGCCATGGTGCTGGATCGTACGCAATACGCGACGCTGCGGATGGCCCTCGAATTTGCGGCGAGAGTCCCATTGACCGTCGCGGGACTGATGCTGTTCGGACTGATGGGAGCGCTCTTCGCTCGCGTCGCCTCGGCGGTCGTTGCTTATCTAGCCTCCGCGTTCCTCTCTCGCCGACTGATCGGCGTCAGCCTAGCCCTTCAATTTCGCACTCTGTTGTTATCACTGCTGCCGGCGCTGCCGATGATCGCCTTCCTCGCATTCGCCCAGTCCGAATTGGCCGGAGATATCGTGGACCTGCGTCTGATCCTAACCCTCGGGACCAGCGTAGCCCTCGCCCTAGGAATTTTTTGGGTATCGGCCCTTGCGCTGTGGACTCTGCGCGGTAGGCCCGCCGGCCTTGAGTCGACGATCGTTCAGATGGCGGCCGACCTTCTGGAAGGATGGCGGCAAATACCCCGTAAACCCTGACCGCTTCTTCACGGGTTTGAAGCGACAACTATCTTCAAGAGGAGTGTCTCAATGCGCATCTTGGCGGCGAAGTTGCTCACTCTCATGACGATCGCTACACCGTCCGTTGCACAGGAAATTTTCCCGAAGGTGCTGAACATCTCGCAATTCGAGCGTACCTTCACCGAAGACTTCGATACGCTTGACGTCAGCCCCTGGGGCGAGAACGGATCGCGCTGGATCGCTCACACGCCGTGGAACGGCGACTTCGGCGACGCCCGTTTCAGCGATCCGCATCCGGGTTTCCCCTTCACTACTCAAAACGGGATCCTAACGATCGAGGCGCGGAAGGACGAGAATGGCGAGTGGCGCTCGGGCCTTCTAGCCTCCACCAATTCGGGCGGAGAAGGGTTCTCGCAGAAGTTTGGCTATTTCGAAGTGCGCATGAAGCTGCCGCCCGGAAAGGGCGTCTGGCCGGCCTTCTGGCTAATTGGCGTCGATCGATCAAATTATACCGCCGAGATCGATGTCATCGAGTATTACGGAAGAGTGCCTTCCGAATTCAGCAGCGGCTACCGCATCTGGACCGCGGACCAGGACGACGAGGATCCGAGCGACGGTCGTTGGACGAATGTGGAGGACGGATCGCTTAGCGCCGATTTCCACTCCTACGGCGTCGAGATTGGAAGCGAGGAAACCATCTTCTATCTCGACCGCGAGGCGATTTGGTCGTTCGAGACGCCGGAAGAGTTCCACATGCCGTTTTTCCCGTTGGTCAATCTTGCACTTGGCTCCGGCTGGCCGATCGACGAGACACCGAACCCGTCCCATCTTCTCATTGACTACATCCACGTCTATCAGCGCAAGTGATCCCCAATCCAGGTGAATGACGCCGTTTTCCCCGAGCGCGCCTTCGCCGCACACAATTTGTCAGCCGGCTTTTGCCGGCAGCATGCTGCTCCCAGCATGCCATCTCCACGCGCTCTCAATGATAGAGGCGAGATCGTGGCGCGGGCGCCAGCCGAGGGTCTCTGATGCGCGCCTGTTGTCCGCCACAAGCACCGGCGGATCGCCCGGCCGCCGGTCCGTGCGCTCGATGTTGAGCGGACGGCCCGCGACCCGTTCCACCTCCTCAATCAGCTCGGCGACGGACGTGCCCGTCCCCGTGCCGAGATTGAGCGCCGTACTGGATCCGCCGCCTAGGAGGTAGTCCACGGCGCGCACATGGGCGTCGGCAAGGTCCATCACATGGACGTAATCGCGTACGCAGGTTCCATCGCGCGTGGCGTAATCAGTGCCGAATATCCTAAACTGTTCACGCCGACCGAGGGCCGTCTCGATCACGAGCGGGACGGCATGGGTTTCGGGCATATGCCATTCTCCGATCCGCGTTTCTGGGTCGGCCCCCGCCGCATTGAAGTAGCGAAGCATGACGGATCGCATCCGATCGAGCCCAGCAAGGTCGCGCAGGATGTGTTCCACGAGCAACTTGCTCCAGCCATAGGGGCTGATCGGCGCCTGAGGATGATCTTCCGTAAGCGGCGAGAATTCTGGAGTTCCGTAAGTCGCGCAGGTCGAGGAGAAGACGACCTTATCGAGACCTGCCTCCTCTGCCGCTAAGAGCAATGACACTGTTCCGGCTAGATTGTTGTCATAGAAAGCGAGCGGAGCGTGGACTGATTGCCCGACCTCGATTAGAGCGGCGAAATGGACAATAGCCTCCGGCTCGTATCGGTTGAAAACGCTCCGAAGCCTCGCCCGATCGCGAATGTCGCCTAGCTCCAGCGGTCCCCACCGGGCGAATTCGGCATGACCATTCGTTAGGTTGTCGTAGACGACCGGAACGTAGCCGCGCTGGGCGAGAAGTAGGCAGGTGTGCGCGCCAATGTAGCCCGCTCCACCGACTACAAGCACCTTCTTTTCCATTCGCTAAAAACCCTAAATCTTTGGCGACCTGCCGGACAAGATCAATCGACATCTTTGTTACCTGGAACACTTATAGCGCACAAGCGCCCCTGACCTGCCACTGAGTATTTCCTCCACTTCGAGTTAGAGTCCGGCCTCGACGGAAGGACGGGCAGATGAAGCGGATGCGGTTTACGGAAGAACGGATCATCACGTGCTTTGGGAGCAGGAGGCGGGCGCGAGGGCTGGTGATCTGCCCTGCCGGCACGGGGTCAGCGAGGCGACGCTGTATAACTGGAAGGCGAAGTATGGCGGAATGGACGTGTCCGACGCCAAGCGCCTGAAGGCCCTTGAAGATGAGAACGCGAAGCTGAAGAAGCTAATCGCAGACCAGATGCTGGATGCCTCGGCACTTCGCGAGCTTCTGTAAAAAATTGTAGGGGCCGCCGCCAAGCGCGAAAGCCGTTGCGCATTTGCAGTCCGTAATGGGGCTTTCAGAGCGTGGGGCCTGTTCCTTCGTCGGTGCCGATCGCAAGATGATCCGCTACCAGTCGTGCCGTCCGCCGGAGACCGAACTGCGTGGTCGGCTACGTGACGTTGCCAATGAGCGCCGGCGTTTCGGCTATCAACGCCTGTTCGCCGTGCTGCGCGGGAGGGTGAGTATTCGGGGATCAACCGCATCCATCGGCTCTACCGGCAGGAAGGGCTGAAGGTGTCCAAGCGCCGGCCCCGGCGACGCGCGGTGGGGACGCGTGCGGCGCGAAAATCAGGGTGAGAACACGTATTGCTGCATCCAAGGATGTTCCTAAGGGATCAGGCCGTTGCCTCAGCCATTTGTTTCTGGAGGTTTTCGCCCCCGTGGATGTCAGGTTCGGTTGTTTCCCGATGCCCCCTGTCGCGCGAAGCCTTCATATCGCGCAGCGCGTCAGGGGTCATCGGCGGGTTGCGCATCCGCCTTGGCGCCGAACACCAATAGTCTGGCCATGTCTCCTCTCCGAATTTTCACTCGGCGCTGCACCGTGCGGATCAACCTGTCTGGATAAGCATTCGGATGAGTGGTCTGAAGCCTCCCCAGGAGCTCGCGCCCAGTCTGTGACGGGTCTCCGTGGAACCACTCTTTGAGATCTTCGGCGACTTTGGCCAGCGGATCGGGGGCGGCGGCGCCCGCGGGTACGGACAGTTTTTTCCGCAACGTGGGCCTGATCTCACCCTCCATCCAGGCATGGCGCAGACCGCTCAGGAAAGCTTCGACGTCCTCCTTGGCGCCATCGCCACCGGCGAATGGCGTCACATCGGCCACCGCCGTCAGCCGCGCCTGTGCCTGTGCCTGTGCCTGGCGGATCTCGTGGAGCAGGATGACCGGGTCGAGCTGCACAAACTGCGCCGCAAGCGCGTCCTATAAGGCCGGCGCGACGGTGGGATGAGCCTGTACGCGCTGGAACGGCGTCACGGCGGTGCGCCTCCGATGCGTTCGTTGGCGTATACATAGATCCACTCCGAATTTGCGTACTGACTTAGTCGAACGTGCCCCAGCGGAATCATATTTTAGGCAGCATATACTCCCGGTTTTAGTGAAATAATGGTACTTAGTCGCATGACAAATTGGACCTTATGCGCAGATCCGTTGGACTAAAGTCCGGCCATCATTCGTAAGACGCGCAATTAGGTGTTCGAGGATGAGGGGGTGCAGGCGCGGCTCGCCGGATATCGGCTGCTGAAGGTGGACGTCACGGACGAGCGCCCCGGGTCAGCCGGACCGATGTCGGAACTGGCGGTTGTCGGGCCGCCGACCATGTTGTTCGTTGACCATGAAGGCTTCGAGATACCGGGATCGCGGATCGTAGCCGAGATCCCCGCCGAGGCCTTCATCGAGCGCATTCGTCTTGCGGAGGGCAACTGAGGTGGCTGCCCTGACACTGGGTCCCCTGGTCTTCGCCGGAGACCGCCTTGCGGCCATCATGGCAATTGTCGTGTTTCGGGGCGTCGCGGCCATTCTGATAGGACGTGTCGACGAGCGGCTGGGCAACTGGTCGCTGACGGTCGTGCCAATTGGTATCATCGCTGCCCGGCTGGGGCATGTCGCCCTTCACTGGGAGACCTTTGCACCGAAGCCGTTCCGCGTTTTCAGCATCTGGGAAGGAGGCTTCGCAGCGTTGGCCGGGCTTGCGGCCGCCCTTCTCTACACCCTCTACGTGTTTCAGGACGTTCGTCTCCGGATCTGGTCGATGGGCGCGCTCGCCGGCTCTTTCGTTGCCTGGAACATTGCCTGGCAACTGGTCGCGAGCACGGAGGCAATCGCGGCTCCCAGCGAAAGCTTTGCCATGCTGGACGGTCCGGCCCGCTCACTGGCCGATTTCGGTGAGAAGCCGATTGTCCTCAACCTCTGTGCCTCCTGGTGCCCACCATGCCGCCGCGAAATGCCAATGATGGTGAGGATGACCGCAATTCGAGCTGATGCGGTGTTCGTCTTCGCCAACCAGGGCGAAAGCGCGCAAACCGTGTCTCGGTTCCTGGCGAGAGCCGACCTCGAAATCGACCATGTCGTGCTTGATCAAGGGTATGCGCTCGCACAGCATTACGGCGTCTCCGGCTACCCCGCCACATTGTTTCTCGATGCGACCGGAACGCTCCGTTCGCTACATTTCGGAGAGATCTGGCGCGAAGCAATCGCGGCGGATATCGATAACGCCAAGGCGGAATGGGACTGACATGACTTTTAGGAACGCTCACCGCACAGGCCTGCTGGCCGCGGCTCTCCTTACGATGACGGGTTGCTCGTCTGTCGGCGAACTGCCCCGGACCGTGCTCGGCTACGCTGCGCCGAGCCTGATCGGCGATCCGCGATATGCCGCCTTCGAGGACAGTGGCCGCACCATCCCCGCCATTCCCGCTGCCCATCTTACCGATGAAAACCGGCGCCAGATCGTTGATTTCGCCGGCTCTGAAGCTCCGGGCACCATCGTCGTCGATCCGGCCGCGCATTTCCTCTATCTCGTCGAGGAAAACGGCAAGGCCATGCGCTACCGTGTCGGCGTCGGCAAGGCAGGCTTCGCGTTTACTCGCAACGCGACAATCGCCCGCAAGGCTGAGTGGCCGGGCTGGACGCCGACCCCCAACATGCTGAAGCGTGAGCCCGAACGGTTCGGCCCCTACGCGAGCGGCCTTGAGGGCGGGCTCGGCAACCCTCTGGGAGCCCGCGCTCTCTATCTCTATCGCGGTGGCCGGGACACCTACTACCGGATTCACGGCACCAACGAGCCCTCAACGATCGGCCGATCAGTGTCGTCAGGCTGCATTCGTATGTTCAACCAGGACGTCATCGATCTGGAAGATCGTGTTCCCGTTGGAGCGAACGTCGTTGTACGAAGTGCGCTCGGCACCGCTGCGTAGGGCATTCCGAAAAACGGATGCCAGTAGACGCTGACTGGCGATCTGACGTCGAGTTCGTCTCAACGCTGATCCAGTGCTTGATCGCTGTGTATCGCCGCGTCTCCGGATGCGAGCACTCTTGAATTACGACACGCCTCATGTGCGGATTTTCGATCCCGCCTTGACCTTCCAGTAGCTAGAATCTCCATCTGATACCGACGATCGGCGAACGAACGAGTGCTCGCTGATCATCGTTGCAGGAGAAGTGGCATGAGTACGATATTGCCTTCACCAACACGGAAGACGGCCGTCCTCTACCGGATGGTCATGGACGAGCATGTCTGCCCCTACGGGCTGAAGTCGAAGGATCTTCTCGAGCGCGAAGGGTACGCGGTCGAAGACAACTGGCTGACCACCCGCGAGGAGACCGACGCCTTCAAGGCAAAGCATGGCGTCGAGACGACGCCTCAGGCCTTCATCGGCGGCGATCGCGTCGGCGGCTATACGGATCTGCGCGAACATTTCGGCAAGTCGGTCCAGTCTGAGGACGAGACCACCTACCAGCCGGTGATCGCCATCTTCTCGGTCGCATTCCTGATGGCGCTGGCGGTCTCCTTCGCCGCCTATGAAACGATCTTCACCGTGCGGGCGATCGAGTGGTTCTTCGCCATCTCCATGTGCCTGCTCGGCATCCAGAAGCTGCAGGACGTCGAAAGCTTCTCGACCATGTTCCTGAACTACGACCTCCTGGCGAAGCGATGGGTGCGCTACGGCAAGATCTACCCGTTCGGCGAGACGCTGGCCGGCGTGCTGATGATTGCCGGCACCCTCACCTGGCTGTCGGCGCCGATCGCGCTGGTCATCGGGACGATCGGCGCCGTGTCGGTCTTCTATGCGGTCTATGTGCAGAAACGCGAACTCAAATGCGCCTGCGTCGGCGGCGGCTCGAATGTGCCCCTGGGCTTCGTGTCGCTGACCGAGAATCTCGTCATGATCGGCATGGGCCTGTGGATGCCCCTGCGCATGATCTGGGGAGGCTGAAGCCTCCTCGTTCCAACCATGTGCCAACACTGCGGACAAGGATCGGGGGCGCTCCTCGTCTTCGACAAGACTCCGGCGTTGGCTCGCAAGACTACCCGACGGAAAAGCCACCTTTAGCAAGGAGAACAACGATGATGGGCGAACACTCTGGCGATATGGGATGGATGCCCCTTGGCATGGGACTCTGGGGCATTCTGGTCCTTGTGGTCTTTGTGCTGGTGATCGCGGCGCTGGTGAAATACCTGCGACGGTGATCGTGGCGGGTTCAGAAGATGCCGTTGGCCTTCTGGACCGCGCGAACATAGGCAACGATATCGGCGACCTGGCGCTCGCTCACGCCCACGACCGGCGGCATGCTTCCGAAGCCCCAGTGGTGAGCACGGACCCCCTGTGTCACGGCGATCAGGAATGCCTGGTCGCCATGGTGGTTCGGCTCATAGACCCGATGGATCAGCGGCGGCCCCTGATCGGTGCCGCCGGCGTTCTCCCCGTGACAGGCAGCACAGTTCGCGGCGAAGAGTTCCTGTCCACGCTCCGCCCGGACGGAGAGCTGCGGGACTGTCACGGCCACGATATGCGCGTTGGATGCCGGTCCCCCGGACAGGGTCCGCCAGACAATGAACGCGCCGATTGCGAGCGCGCCGGCGACGGCCGCGATGGTCGCTTTCGATGCCCTCATCGGCGTCTCCTCATGTCACGTCGAACCAGGTCATCATGCCGCCGGCGGCATGCTCCAGCATGTGGCAATGAAGCAGCCATTTCCCCGGATTGTCGGCGACGAAGGCGATCTCGATCGTCTCGTCGGGCATCATCAGCTCGGTGTCGCGCAGGACCGGGCTCGCAACGGGCTTGCCGTCGCGAGAGACGACACGGAAGTGATGGCCGTGGACATGCATCGCATGGGGCCATCGGGTCTGGTTGCGCAGGGTGAAGACGATCGGACGGCCTCGCGCCACGGTCGCGAGCGGTTGGTCCATGTCGCCGGCCACCCCGTTGAAGGACCAGACCCGGCTCCTCGAGACGAGTTCGCGCATGTCCATCCAGCGGCCCTGATGCGTGGCGCCCTGCATGCTGCCCATGGCGCCGCCCTCCGTCACCAGTTCGGTCCTGAAGGCGTTCGACAATGCGGGCAGAGCGGCCGGGCCGGACTGCGGCAGCCCGACAGGATCGGCATATCGCGATCGCACGGGTTCCCCTTGAAGCGCGAACGTGGCCATCTCAAAGGGCCCATCCCGCGTCTGGAGCGACAGCGCGATTGTGTCTCCGTCCGCTCCGGCAAAGTCGACGAGGAGGTCTGCCCTTTGTGCGGGCGCAAGCTGGATGGTTCCGCTTAGCGCTTCGATGGTCGTCGGCATGCCGTCCAGCGCCAGGAGGTGCACCGGCAGACCCGCAAAGGCTATCTCCATGATCCGCGCATTGGCCGCATTGATCAGGCGCACCCGGATCCGCTCGTTCGGCCGGACGGCGATCTTTGAGCCCAGGCGTCCATTGACCGTCGGCGTGTTGCCGATGCGGCCGCCATGTGCCCATTCCATCATCTGGCCGAAGCCGTCTGCGATGGCGCCGTCCCGGGCAAGACGCCAGTCGTCGAGGACCAGAACGAGGTCGCGGTCGGCGCCCCGCCACAGCTCAGGCTCGTCGACGATCAGCGCCCCGTGAAGCCCGCGGGCATTCTGCTCCCAGGATCGATTGTGGGAATGGTACCAGTAGGTCCCTGGATCCGGCGGGACGAACTCGTAGGAAAATTGCTCGCCCGGCGCGATCGCCGCCTGCGTCAGGCCGGGAACGCCATCCATCCCGTTGTCGATCCGGATGCCGTGCCAGTGCACGCTGGTCGGCTGATCAAGGCAGTTCTCGACATCGACGGCCAGACGTTCGCCTGCACGCACCCGCAGCACGGGCCCTGGCGCGGTACCGTTGAATGCCCAGACTGGCGTGGGGCCTGCGAATGTCTCGGGCACGATCTGCGCCTGGCCTACGGCAGCGACGAGACGGTGCCGCGTGGCGGCGGAGGCCCTCGGTATTGCCGTCGTTGCAAGCATCGCGCTCGATCCGAGCAGGAAGCTCCGGCGACTGATCGGACATGTCATTGCGGACTTACTCCCTTTCGAGATCGGCGATCAGAGCCTTCATCTCGCCGATCTCCCGGCGCTACGCCTCGATGATCGCGTCCGCGAGCTTGCGGACGCGCGGATCGGAGATGTTGGCACGCTCGCTGGTCAGGATAGCGATCGAATGATGCGGGATCATCGCTTTCATCCAGGCGACGTCCGCGATCGTGTCCTGGCTGCGCACGTGATAGAGCGCGCCGGCGAAGGCGATGATTGCCGCGGCAAAGATCGCGATATTGGTCGTCCGGTTTCGGTACATGCCGAGCATGAAGGCCAGCATGATGACGGCCATCGTCGCCCCCATGACGATCGCCATCCACGCCCGGGTTTCGCTGAAGAGGACATGATCGAGGCTGTAGGTGTTCAGATACATCAGTCCGAACATCACGATGGTGGAGGTCGCGATGATCGCGCCGAAGGTCGAGTATTTCATGGGGCCGGCCTGTGGTGATGGTGGTGGTGTTTGGGACCTGCTCCCGCCGAGCGGTTGGTGCCGCCCGACGGGAAAGGCGCCTATTTCATCTCGACGACGGTCAACTTGCCCCGGATCCGTTCCGCCACGAACTCGATCGCCTGGCCTTCCTTTGCCGTTTCCAGCATCGCCGGATCGGCGACGACGAACACCATCGTCATGGCCGGCATGTCGAGATTGGCCAGTTCCTCATGCCTGATCGTCAGCTTCCCGGCCTTGGTATCGACCTTCTGGACGGTGCCTCTGGTGTAATCGGCGGCAAGAGCCGGCAGAGCCAGGGGAAGCGCAACGAGCGCGAGGGCGAGGGTTTTCACGAATTTGGACATGGTTTTCTCCTGAGAAGCGTTCAGTCGGGGGCTATTCGGCGGCGACGGTCAGCGGACCGTGCATGCCGGATTCGTAGTGGCCGGGGATGAGGCAGGCGAACTCGAAGCTGCCGTCATTGGTGAAGGTCCAGGCGATCTGGCCGCTCTCGCCGGGCTCCAGACGCACGGCGTTCGGATCGGCGTGCTCCATCTCCGGAAACTTCTCCATCAGCACCTTGTGCTCCTGGATCATCTCGTGCCCGTCCATGACGAATTCGTGCTCGATCTCGCCATCGTTGCGGATCTCCAGAAGCACGGTCTCGCCCCGCTTGACCGCGATGGACGACGGCTCGAACAGCATCGCGCCATCGTCGGTCTCCAGCATCCGCACGGCGATGGTTCGCCCCGCCTGCGCGGGCTCCGCCGGCTTGCCAAGCATCATCTCGTCGTGGTGCCCGCCCGAATGGCTCCCGGCCGCCAGGGCGGTGACGGGGGCAAGCGGCAAGGTGGCGGCGAAGAGCAGCATCGTAAGTTTGCGCATGAATGGTCCTCTTTGATTGTGGTTGGTGTCCCTTGCGTCCGGCCTCAATGGCCGGAATGATCGCCGCCGGCCGGCATGACCCGTCTGGCGGATGGCGTGTGGGGCAGTGCGGCACCGTCGGCGCTGCCAGCCGGCGCGACAGGGGCTTCAGGGAGCGATCCGGTCCATTCGTAGGCCACCGTTCCGGCAGGAAACTCGTAATCGCCCGGATCGGCGTAATCGTCGGCCGCAAGCCCGTCCCGGACCTTCATCACGGTGAACATGCCGCCCATTTCGAGGGCGCCGAACTGCCCCCAGCCGGCCATCATCGGGATCGTGTTATCCGGCAGCGGCATCGCCATCTCGGCCATTTCGGCCATCCCGGTTTCGCCCATCGGCATGTAGTCCGGTTGGATCTGGCGGATCTTCGCCGCAACCCTGGCCTTGTTGGCATTCATCGGCGTCGGGATGTCGTGTCCCATCGCGTTCATCGTGTGGTGCGACTTGTGGCAATGCAGGGCCCAGTCGCCCGGATAGACCGCGTCGAACTCGTAGGCGCGCATCGCCCCCACGGGAATGTCGATCGAGACCTCCGGCCAGCGTGCCTCGGGCCTCACCCATCCTCCGTCGGTGCAGGTCACCTCGAAGTCGTAACCGTGCATGTGGATGGGGTGATTGGTCATCGTCAGGTTTCCGACCCGCACCCGGACCCGGTCGCCGGTCGCCGCGACGAGAGGTGCAACATCCGGGAAAACCCGGGCGTTGATCGCCCACAGATTGAAGTCGGTCATCTCCATGACCTTCGGCAGATACGCACCGGGATCGATGTCGTAGGCCGACAGCATGAAAACGAAGTCGCGATCGACCGGCATGAAGGCCGGATCCTTCGGATGGATGATGAACATGCCCATCATCCCCATGGCCATCTGGACCATCTCGTCGCCATGCGGATGGTACATGAAGGTCCCGCTCTTCACGGCGTCGAACTCGTAGACGAACGTCTTGCCCGGCGGAATTCCCGGCTGGGTCAGGCCGGTCACGCCATCCATGCCACAGGGCAGGATGACGCCGTGCCAGTGAACGGTCGTGTGCTCCCTCAACCGGTTCGATACGAAGATCCGCACCCGGTCGCCTTCGACGCATTCGATGGTCGGTCCCGGCGCCTGGCCGTTGTAGCCCCACAGATAGGCGGTCATGCCCTCGCCCATCTCCCGCTCCACCGGTTCGGCAACGAGGTGGAACTCCTTGACGCCGTTGTTCATGCGAAAGGGCAGCGACCAGCCGTTCAGCGTCACCACGGGATTATAGTCCGGCCCGGCCGTCGGCATCACCGGCGGCTGCGTGGCCGCCGTTTCCATGATCGGCGCTTCCGGAAGCCCCATGGCCGACGTCTTCGACCAGGCAGCGACACCTGCAAGAGCCGCTCCGGCCCCGATGAATTGTCGTCTCGAAACCATCGTTCGGATCCTTTCGATCAATCGTCGCCGGAGGCCGACGCCATCTCGGCGCCACCAGCGGCTTCGGGCGCATCTTCGCCGCCGCCGTAGACGGCCGCGGTGAGAGCGGCGTCGGCGAGGTGGAATTCGCGCTTTGCGTTGAGGGAGAGCAGGATCGCGTCGAGCTTCGCCCGCGTATCGGCGAGGAGATCGAAGGTGCTCGTGATCATCCCGTTGTAGGTGAGAAGAGCTTCTTTCTCGATCGTCGTCCGCAATGGCACGACGCGAGAGCGGTAGTGCCGGGCGATCTCGCTGCGACCGCGATAGGCCTTGTAGGCAGCACGTGCCTGCGACCGGATGTCGACGGCTTTGGCTGCCAGCTGGTTGGCTGCTTTCAGGTACTGGAATTCCGCCTTTCGAAGCCGGGCCTGCCCGCTGTCGAAGATCGGGATTTCGAGCCCCACCTCCACGGATGCGGACACGACTTTGCTTGCCGCTTCGGACCCGTCCTCGCGTTCCTCGACCTCGCGTTCGACTTCGACGCCGGCGGCCAGTTCGAGGTCGGACACATATCGCGTGGCCCTGGTCAGGCCGTAGGACCGCGCCAGCGCCTCGAGTTCGAGACGCGCGACCTGAAGGTCGACCCGGTTGCGAAGGGCTTCGGCCTCGATGGCCTTGAAGCCCTTCAGCGTGCCGGGCAGTGCGGGCAATGCGTTCGGAACCTCGAAATCGAGATTCTTCCCCCATACGCCCATCACCCGGTAGAGCTTCTCCTTCGCCAGTTGCGCGGCCAGTCGCGCTTCGGCCGTCCGCCCGGTCAGTTCGGCATAGAAGGCCTGTTCGCGGGCCTGCTCGACCTTCGGCATCGCTCCGGTCCGGCCCAGTTCGCTGGCCAGTTCCGCAGCAGCGTCCGCGGCGAGTTTCGCACGGTTCAGATAGGCGACCGTCTCCCAGGCCGCGACAGCCTCGATCCATGCCTCACGCGTTCTGGCCGCAAGCGCCAGCGTTGCGTCGACGGCCCGCAATTGCGCCTGGAGGACCCGGACCTCCGCGACGTCGAGGCGCCGTTCCCGGGTCATCATCCGGATGATGTTGGCGGCGATCAGCCCCTCGATCGTCCGTCCGACGCCAATCCCGCTGTAGGAGAGCGAAAGCCTCGGATTGACGGCGAGCCCCTCCTGCCAGAGCTCGGCAACCGACAATCCGACCTCTGCATAGTCCGCCTGCAACGTCTTGTTGCCGAGAAGCGCGACCTGCACGGCCGCGTCGGCGCCGATATATTTCGCCGCGAGCAGGTTCCGGACCCGCTCGTTGGCCGCCGCAGCCTGCGCCTGATCCTGGACCCAGACCGTCTGCTTTCCCAGGCGCCGTCCGGCGTCTGCCGACACGACATCGAAGCCGAGATCCGGCTCGAAAGTCTCCGAAGCCGCAACGCAGCCTGACATGATCAGTGGCAGGAGTACGACGCTGCACACCCTGAACAGCGGCCTCATCGTGCCAGCTCCCGGCCGGCTACGGGGGAAACGTCCACGCCCGTACCGCGCCAACCATCCGGCTCGCGGACAGTGCGATGGGTATAGGCGCCGACGACGGAAGCACGGCCGGGTGTTCCGCCAGGGATGCTCGGGTCATCAGGCGACGGGAATAGGGTTGTTTCGGGCAGACCCCGAGCAGCGTCCGCGCAGCCCGCCAGAAGCAGGCCGGGCAGGATGCCGGCAATGATGGAGAATCTCATTGTTGAACCTGAACGCCATACCGTTCGCCGCGAGATGCGCCTCGCGGAACCGGTCATGGAGGAAGAGGATCAGGCTTCGCCGTAGGCGAATTCCTGACGTCCACGCTTGCGACCAAGGGCTGGCCGGAAGACGCAATAAGGCTGAGAAAAGCCCTGGACGATCAGATTCGAGGAGGACGCTCGGTGGTGGGGCCGGACTGTCCGGTCAGATCCGTCGTGAGGATCGGATAGGACAGATTGCGGCTGACCGGCATGGCGTCGGTCGGCCCGATAGCCTGCGGGACGGCTGTCAGGCAGTGCGTCGCACAGTCACTTGCGCCGGCGGCCTTGTGATCATGGGCTTTCGCGGGCGCATGGTGGCCATCGTGCGCATGCCCGGGTTCGCCGGCCATATCCGCCTCAGCGACCATCGCCATGGCGAGGGGCTGCGACGACATGATGGGGGTTTCCGCCCCGACCGATCCGACGGATGCGAACAGCATGCTCAGCATGACCGCGAGAGCAGTCAGCAGCCAAGCAGGCGTGCGAGCATGGGATCGGTGGAACATCATCGCGCTGTGGATATCATGAACTCGAAGAGGCGTCCATTCTCAGACCCCTGCCCTCGTGGGACGCGCCTGACCCGCAGCTGCGACTTCCGTACTCCTGAAACCACCCCGTGATCGGGGCAAGCCGCGGATCAGCCACCGGCGGTGCCGGTCGGCCAGGTCGCGTGGTGGTCGTCGATCACCAGAGCGTGCCGATGGCGGATCGGCTGGTGGCGATGCGGATGGCGGTGTGGCTCCGGACCCTCCCAGCCTTCGTGTTGGTGCTGATGATGATCGTCGTGGACATGCAGTGCATCGTGCGCCAGCGCCTGGTGGACATGCTCGACCTCCACCGGATCGTTCGCCGGCCACAAGACCCGCGCGACTGCGGCGCCCGCAGCCGCTCCAGCAGCCATGACCAGGAAGGTCGGGCCAAGGCCGAGCGCCGCGCCGAGCCAGCCGGCGGCTGGATAGGTGACGAGCCAACAGGCGTGCGAGAGAGCGAATTGCGCGGCGAAGACGACGGGCCGGCTGTCGGCATCGGAGGAGCGGCGCAGGAGCAGCCCCCCGGGGGTGCCGATCGCCGACGCGGCCGCACCGAGCAGGGCCCACAGGATGAGGCTGCCCATCCATCCGGGGCCCGTGCTGGCTATGACGAGGAGACCCGCCATGGCGCTCGCGCCCGTCAGCATGACGGTGCGGGCCGGAACCCGGTCGAGAAGCCGCGAGAGCAGGATGGCGACCGCCATCGAGCCCAGCCCGTAGGCCGCGAAGAGGAAGGCCACGTCGTCGTTGGTGCCGCCGAGATCGGCGCGCACGAACACGACGGTGTTGACGATCACCATCGCCCCGCCCGACGACGCCGCGAAGGACAGGGCCAGGAGACCGCGCAGCCGCGGTGTCGCGAGGTAAACGCGGATACCGCGGGTCAGCTTGTCGACGAACCGACCGCCGCTGGCCGCCTTGGCGACCGGAAGCGCGACCGAGACGACCAGCCCCGCCGATGCGAGGAAGCCGAAGACCGTGCCAAGAAACAGCCAGTGGAAGGAGATCACGGTGAGCAGAAGCCCCGCCAGCAGCGGGCTGAAGAGCGACTCGAGGTCATAGGCAAGCCGCGAGAGCGACAGGGCGTTCGTGTACTCCCGCTCGTCCGGCAGGATATCCGGGATCGTGCCCTGGAAGGTCGGCGTGAACAGCGCCGACATCGACTGGAACGCGAAGACGAGGGCATAGACCTGCCAGATCTCGGTGACGAAGGGCAGGACGAGCACGAAGGCCGCCCGGGCAAGGTCGAGGCCGACGAGCAGCGTCCGCCGCGGCAGGTAACCCGTCAGGACCCCGGCGAACTGCGAGACACCGACATAGGCGATCATCTTGATCGCAAGCGCCGTCCCGAGCACCGCGCCGGCGTTGGCGCCGGCAAGGTCGTAGGCGAGCAGCCCCAGCGCCACCGTCGTCAGGCCGGTCCCGATCAGCGACAGAACCTGCGCTGCGAAGAGATGGCGATAGGTGCGATGGCGCAGGACGGTCAGCATGGTTGCGTTACCTCGACCCCGGCGTTGCGGCTGCCCGGCCGGAAGAAGGTGCCGACCGACGGCACGAGACCATCGGTCGGCGGTGATTGGAAGGCCTTGTCAGACCTTCCGCTCGAAGGCGGTGTAGGTGCCGCTCGTGCGCAGCGTCAGGGACACCGGCGCATCGCCGCGGTTGCGCCAGAACCAACCGTGGTTGCCGGTGAAGGCCGCCTGGATCGTCCCCTCGTCGGAAGAGACCGAGCGCCCCTTCTCGTAGGAGATGTTCTGCCCGCCGCCGTCGCCATGGGTGTCGTAGTTGACCGCACCGCCTTCCGAAACGACCCAGGCGAAGGATGCGATCTCGCCCTCCTGCATGGCCAGCTTGATCTCCGCGCCCTCCCCGGGCGCGAGCGTGATGGTCATCTCGTCCTGGCGCATCTCCTGGGCGACGGCGGACGAGACAAAGAGACTGCCGATCGCACCGAACAGGCTGGACTGCCGCTCCGGGGCGGGCGGTGCCGGTGGCGCGGGCGGTGCCAGCGGGGCGACGGGCGGCGGCACCACCCCGACGGCGGCAGGCGGAAGCGGCGTGGCGTCGGCACCGGTTGGCGGGGCAGCGCGGGTGCCCGCGTCCCTCGCGGCATCGGCTTCGGCTTCTGCCGCGAGCTGGGTCTTGATCTCGCCCATCTCCGTGAGGTTCAGCGCCGATCCGACCCCGGTCGGATCGATCCCGTACTCGGCCGGGAGCACGACCGTGACCAGGATCGCAGTGGCGGAGACCGCCGCGATGACGGTCGAGCGCACCAGCTTCCGCGTGGACGGAAGCTCGGCGCGGGTGGGCATGTCGGTATTGTACATGTGTCGTATCCTTGCGTTGAGAGGTCGTCAGGCGACGAGATAGCCGGCGACCTGGTAGCCGAAGAGCACGAAGCCGGCGGCCATCATGACGACGTTGGCGGTGTAGGCGTGGCGGAAGAAGCTCGGTGTCCTGCGCCAGAAGCCCATGACGATGAGGCGCCGAGGGCGAGGAGTTGGCCGATCTCGACGCCGACATTGAAGGCGAGGAGGTTCGGCACCAGGCCGTCCGGCGAGATGTCGTATTTGAGGATCTTGGTCGACAGACCGAAGCCGTGAAAGAAGCCGAAGATCAGGGTCGCGGCCTTGGTGTTCGGCTGGAAGCCGAACCACCGCTGGAACGCCCCCATGTTGTCGAGCGCCTTGTAGACGACCGACAGGCCGATGATCGCGTCGATGATGTAGCTGTTGATCCCGATGTTGAAATAGACGCCGAGCAGCATCGTCGTGGAGTGACCGATCGCGAAGAGGGTCACGTAGATGCCGATGTCCTTCATCCGGTACAGGAAGAAGATCACGCCGAGCAGGAACAGGATGTGGTCGTAGCCCGTCGCCATGTGTTTGGCGCCGAGATACATGAAGGCGATGAGGTTCACCCCGGTGATCTCCTGGATGTAGCCCTGGTCGCCGGCGGCAACGCCGTGGGCGAGAGCTGTCGTGCCCCATGTCGTCGCCAGGAGAAGCGCGAGCATGGGGGGGCGAAGCGTCGACCGGATCGCGTGGCGCGACTCGAGACGACCTTCGACGGAAGGGTCTTGCATGGTTGGTTCCGATTGTCCGTAAGGTGCCATGCCGTCGCGGGGACGGCGTCTGATCAGGCGGTGACGGACGGTCTCGGCGGTCGATCGAGGGTGGGAGCTTCGCCCTCCAAACCTCGGTCCTGACGGACCAGGGCATGCTGCACGGCACCGGGCGGCACCGGCGCGTCGAACCGGGGCAACGTTCCGGGCTTGTCGTGGGAATGGTCGAACGGGTTGTGCTTGTGCTCGTGATCGCCGTGCCCGGATGTGTCGGCGAGCGGCTCGCCATCATGCGAGTGGCCGTGGTCATCAAGGGCGGCGTGCAGCGTGGCGACCGGGTCGTGCGAAGCCGACGGCCCCTGAGGCGCCGCAAACATGGCGAAGGCGACCGCCAGGGCGATCGTCAGATGTCCAAGGAGGGTTCGACTGGGCGTCAGCATACTGTCGGCGATTGGTTCCCTCGGGCGAAGACCGCGATCCTGATCCCCGATCCCGGCGCGAAACTTGTCGGCGAAGAAGATGGCACGGTCATGGTGGCAAATGAACCTCCTTCGTGCTCGACGCCACCGGCTCGCGATTGCGACCAGGCCATCGCGGCGATGGACCGGTCCAGCGGGAATGCGGAGGGCATCCCCAACACGATGGCGGCGGCTTCTTCCATCGCAGCCAGGAGCAGATGTTCAGCCGGGAGGCAGCGCAACGGGCACCCCAGGCTCCCCCGCGATACAGGCCGTCGAAAATATTGCATTGCGGAAAAATCCTGCGTGCGCACACTGCGCAGCATGGACGCCGATCTTTCCATCCTGGTCTTCGACGAAAATGCCGTTCGTGCCGCGATCATCGAGGCGGGACTGCGCGAGGCCGGACATCGGCGGGTGGCCGTCGTCAGGGAAATCCTCGGCCTTGTGAAACGCATCGAGACGGTTCAGCCGGACGTGATCGTCGTGGACCTTGAAAACCCCAACCGGGACCAGCTGGAACACTTCTTCCAAGTCTCCCGCTTGGTGAAGAAGCCGGTGGCGATGTTCGTCGACCGCTCCGACGCCGGCGCGATCGAGGCGGCCGTCGATGCCGGCGTCTCGGCCTATATCGTCGACGGGCTCAGGAAGGAGCGCGTCAAGCCGATCCTCGACATGGCGATCTCGCGCTTCAATGCCTTCTCCCGGCTGTCCAGCGAACTGGCGGAAGCGCGCTCGGAACTGGCCGAGCGCAAGGTGATCGAACGCGCCAAAGGCATTCTGATGAAACTGAAGAAGCTGGACGAGCCTGCAGCTTACGCGCTCCTGCGTCGAACGGCGATGAACGAGAACCGGAAGATCGCCGACGTCGCCCAGGGCCTCGTCAGCGCCTATTCGCTGTTGGGAGATGCCCGTGACGAAGCTTGAGAGCGTGCGCCTCGGCTATCTGCCGCTGCTCGACAGCGCCGTGCTGCTGGTTGCGGCGAAGCTCGGCATTGCCGAGGAACGCGGCCTCGATCTCACCCTCTTCCGGGAAACCTCCTGGGCGACGATCCGCGACCGGATGGGGGTCGGCCAGTTCGACGCCGCACACATGCTGGCGCCGATGCCGATCGCGGCCAATCTGGGCATTGGCCCGCTCGCCGTTCCGATGATCGCGCCGATGGTGCTGGCGCTCGGCGGCAATGCCGTCACTGTCTCCACCGCCCTCGCCCGGGCCATGGCCGATACGGCTGGCGACGATCCGGATGGACCTGCGGCGGCGGGTGCCGCGCTGAAATCAGTCCTCGGCCGGCGGGCGCAGGCGGGGCGCAGCCATGCCCGCCTTGCTGTCGTCCATCGCTATTCGAGCCACAATTACGACCTGCGGTACTGGCTTGCCGCGTCCGGGATCGAACCGGACCGGGACGTGGAGATCACCGTCGTGCCGCCGTCACTGGTGCCCGACGCCCTCGCCGCCGGGGAGATCGACGGATTCTGCGTCGGCGAACCCTGGAGCACGGTGGCCGTGCGGCGCGGTGTCGGGCGGATCGTCACCAGCAAGGCGGAGATCTGGCGGCGCGGCCCGGAAAAGGTGCTCGGCGTCTCCGCCGCGTTTGCAAGGGACCGCCCGGAAACCCTGTCCCGGCTCATCGACGCCCTCGGCCAGGCCGCGCTCTGGTGCGCTGATCCGGCCAATCATCGCGCTCTCGCGGATTTGCTGGCCCTGCCGCAACATCTCGGCGTGCCGTCGGATGATCTCATGGCGGGGATAACGGGTCGCATGGAAGTCGCTCCCGGACGATTCCGGGCCATCGAGGGCTTCATGATCTTCGCCGGTGGGGACGCCAATCGTCCTGACCGGAGCCATGGCCGGTGGCTTTATCGTCAGATGGCACGTTGGGGCGACGTCCGCTTCTGCGAAACCGGGCTGGCCATCGCCGGCCGGACATTCCGCCCGGATCTCTTCGACGAGGCACGAGGAGATCCAAAGCCCACTGCCGCACAAGATGAAGATGCGGACGAGGATGGACCGTCCTCCATCACGGACCGTCCGGCGGGCCTTTTTGATGCAGAAACCGGCGATCCGCATGAGACATGAGCACATCGCCTGATCGGATCCATGGCGATCTGCACAACAAATATACAGACTTTGGAAAAGTTCAAAAAAACCGCAAAAACGCATCCTGCCGCGTTGCAACATCGCCGCTGCGGCAGTAAGAATGGTCGCCAGAGACCGGATGACTGATCCGTCTCCCATTATCTCCCGGCAACGCTTGCCGGCATCATAGGCGCCCAATGGCGGGCGCACCGGCAAGGCTGCCGACTTCGTTTTCATGCGCTTCCGAGGCTTCGGAGCGACAACGGGTCGGGCAGCCTTTTTTCATTTCAACGATCAGCAACGCCGGCGCGGCATGCCCGGCGAACGGGGACGCTTACGCCATGGCCAGCATCATCGCAGTCTCTCGCCGAACCCTTCTTGGCTGCACGGGAGCGTTTGCCGTCCTGGCCGCCTCGCCTGCGTCGGCCGGCATGCTGCCGGTCGAGAAGGACGAACTGACCTTCGGCTTCATCAAGCTCACCGACATGGCACCGCTCGCCATCGCCAAGGAGATGCACTTCTTCGAGGATGAGGGCCTGTACGTCACGATCGAGCCCCAGGCCAACTGGAAGGTGCTGCTCGACCGCACCATCACCGGCGAGCTCGACGGCGCCCACATGCTGGCCGGCCAGCCCCTGGCGGCGACGATCGGCTACGGCACCAAGGCGCATATCGTCACGCCGCTCTCCATGGATCTGAACGGCAACGGCATCACCGTCTCGAACGACGTCTGGGCGGAGATGAAGACGCACATCCCGGCGGGCCCCGACGGCAAGCCGGAGCATCCGATCTCGGCTGCCGCGCTTGCACCGGTGGTCGAGCAGTACCGCTCGGCCGGCAAGACCTTCAACATGGGGATGGTGTTCCCGGTCTCGACCCACAATTACGAGCTGCGCTACTGGCTTGCGGCCGGCGGGCTCAACCCCGGCTATTATTCGCCGAGCGACACCTCCGGCCAGATCGACGCCGAGGTGCTCCTGTCGGTCACCCCGCCGCCGCAGATGCCGGCGACGCTCGAGGCCGGCACCATCCAGGGCTATTGCGTCGGCGAACCGTGGAACCAGCAGGCGGTGTTCAAGGGCATCGGCGTGCCGGTGATCACCGACTACGAGATCTGGAAGGACAATCCCGAGAAGGTCTTCGGGATGACGGCGGCCTTCGTCGAGGAAAACCCGAACACCGCGATCGCCGTCACCAAGGCGCTGATCCGCGCCGGCCAGTGGCTCGATGCCGATGGCGGCGCCAATCGCCGGCAGGCGGTCGAGATCCTGTCGCGACCCGAATATGTCGGGGCCGATCCCGAGGTCATCGCCAACTCGATGACAGGCACCTTTGAATACGAGAAGGGCGACACGCGCGAAGCGCCGCACTTCAACGTCTTCTTCGACAAGTTCGCGACCTACCCCTTCTACTCGGATGCGGTCTGGTACCTCACCCAGATGCGCCGCTGGGGCCAGATCTCCGAGGAAAAATCCGATGCCTGGTACGCGGAGACCGCGGCGTCGGTCTACCGGCCCGACATCTACCGCCAGGCTGCGGAATCCCTCGTCGAGGACGGCTATCTGGACCCGTCCGCAGTGCCCGACACCGATGGCTACAAGCCGGCGACGGCCGAGTTCATCGACGGCGTCGAATATGAGGGGCGCAAGCCGAACGAATATCTCGCGAAGTTCGAGATCGGGCTGAAGGGCTCCGAGGACGTCGCCAGCGTCGTCTCCAACTGAGCGCAGCCGCTCGCGCCGGGCAGCCCCTGCCCGGCGACCTTGCCGCCGAAGCATTCGACGAAGGAACGCCAGCGATGAGTACCGCCTCCGATTTCATGGGCGACGAGCTGTCCCCCGCCGAGCGCCGGATTCTGAAGCGCGAAAAGCGGATGTCCCGGATCACACGCGCCACCGGACCGCTGACCGCGATCGGCCTCGGCTGGTCCGTGCCGGTCATGAAGATCGCTGCGGGAGACGATGCCCGCAGCAATCTGCGCGCCTTGTGGCAGAGCCTGATCGTGCCGCTGATCGGCATCGTCGCCTTTCTCGCCGCCTGGGCCGCCCTCGCCCCGCAGGTCCAGACATCATTGGGAACGGTGCCCGGGCCGGTCCAGGTCTGGCAGCAGGTCGGCTCGCTCTATGACGACTATCAGCGCGGGCGGCAGGACCGGGTGGCGTTCTACGAGCGCCAGGAGGCGCGCAACGCCAAGCTGGTCGAACAGGGCGTGGCGGACCGCGTGAAGACCCGCAGCTACACGGGCGCTCCGACCTATCCGGAACAGATCCTGACCAGCCTCAAGACCGTGTTTCTCGGCTTCGTGCTCGCCACCATCATCGCCATTCCGGTCGGCATCGCCTGCGGCTTGTCCGCGACAATCAACGGCGCGCTCAATCCGCTGATCCAGGTCTTCAAGCCGGTGTCGCCGCTGGCCTGGCTGCCGATCGTCACGATGATCGTCTCGGCTCTCTACGTGAACGCCTCCGACGCCGTACCGAAGTCGATGGTGGTCTCGGCGATCACGGTCACCCTCTGCTCGCTCTGGCCGACCCTGATCAACACGGCGCTTGGCGTCGCCTCGATCGACAAGGATCTCGTCAATGTCGGCAAGGTGCTGCAGCTGCCGACGCACAAGACCATCACCAAGCTGGTCCTGCCCTCGGCCATGCCGCTGATCTTCACCGGGCTGCGCCTGTCGCTCGGCGTCGGCTGGATGGTGCTGATCGCCGCCGAGATGCTGGCCCAGAACCCCGGCCTCGGAAAGTTCGTGTGGGACGAGTTCCAGAACGGCTCGTCGGATTCGCTGGCCCGGATCATCGTCGCGGTGATCACCATCGGCATTGTCGGCTTCATGCTCGACCGGATCATGGCTGCCCTGCAAACCGCCTTCACCTTCACGTCGAACCGCTGAGACGGCCTTCCCGGGCGCGAAAGGACATGACCATGGCCACTTCCCCGATGATCGAACTGGCGAATGTCTCGAAGGCCTATGGCGAGGGCCCGGCCCGCGCCGAAATCCTCGACGGCATCGACCTCAAGGTCGCGGAAGGCGAGTTCGTCGCGATCGTCGGATTTTCCGGTTCCGGCAAGACCACGCTGATCTCGCTGCTGGCAGGGCTGATCCGGCCCGATGCCGGTCAGGTTTTGATGAAGGGCGCCCAGGTGACGGGACCCGGACCGGAGCGCGGGCTGGTCTTCCAGTCCTATTCGCTGATGCCGTGGCTCACGGTCCGCGGCAATGTCGCGCTCGCGGTCGACACCGTTTTCGCCCGCGAGACGAAGGCCTCCCGCAAGGCGCGTGTCGACCGATACATCGAGATGGTCGGTCTCGCACACGCCGTCGACCGCAAGCCGGCGGAGCTCTCCGGCGGGATGCGCCAGCGCGTCTCGGTGGCGCGGGCTCTCGCCATGAGCCCGGAGATTCTGCTGCTCGACGAACCGCTGTCGGCGCTCGACGCCCTGACCCGCGCCAAGCTGCAGGACGAATTCGCCGCGATCAGCCAGGTCGAGAAGAAGACCATCATCCTGATCACCAACGATGTCGACGAGGCGATCCTGCTCGCCGACCGGATCATTCCCCTCGATCCTGGCCCGAAGGCCAGTCTCGGCCCGTCCTTTCCGGTCGAGCTGCCGCGCCCGCGCGACCGCTCGGCAATGAATGCCAATGACGAGTTCAAGCGCCTGCGGCGCGAGATCACCGGCTATCTGATGGATCGGGGGCGCCATGCCTCCGCCGACACGGATGCAGCGGTCTGCCTGCCCAACGTCGTCCCGATCACCCAGAAGACGACGAAGGGACCGGTGCCGGAGCTTCCGGCCGCCTATCGCCGCGCAGCGCAGTCCGCCATCGGGCGCGGCTATGTCGAGTTCTTCGAGGTCACCAAGACCTATCCGACGCCGAAGGGGCC
The DNA here is from genome assembly GCF_000421645.1 of Aurantimonas coralicida DSM 14790. Classification (GTDB taxonomy): domain Bacteria; phylum Pseudomonadota; class Alphaproteobacteria; order Rhizobiales; family Rhizobiaceae; genus Aurantimonas; species Aurantimonas coralicida. The sequence continues at coordinate 41,180 of NZ_ATXK01000007.1, forward strand.
GCTGACCGTCGTCGACGGCTTCGACATGAAGATGGAAAAGGGCGAGTTCGTCTCGCTGATCGGCCATTCGGGCTGCGGCAAGTCGACGGTCCTGTCCATGGCCGCCGGCCTCAACGACATCTCGTCGGGAGGCATTATCCTCGATGGCCGCGAGGTCAGCGGGGCCGGCCCCGAACGCGCGGTGGTCTTCCAGTCGCCATCCCTGATGCCCTGGCTGACGGCCCGGGAGAACGTCGCTCTCGGCGTCGACAGGGTCTATCCCGACGCGACGCCGGCCGAACGCCGCGATGTTGTCGAACATTATCTCCACCGCGTCGGGCTCGGCGATTCCATGCACCGACGGGCCGAAGACCTGTCCAACGGCATGAAGCAGCGGGTCGGCATCGCCCGAGCCTTCGCCCTGTCGCCGAAACTGCTGCTTCTCGACGAGCCGTTCGGCATGCTCGATTCACTGACCCGCTGGGAGCTCCAGGACGTCCTGATGGATGTCTGGAAGCGGACCCAGGTGACCACCGTCTGCGTCACCCACGACGTCGACGAGGCGATCCTCCTCGCCGACCGGGTCGTGATGATGACCAACGGCCCGATGGCCCGGATCGGCAAGATCATGAAGGTCGACCTGCCGCGCCCGCGCACCCGCAAGGCGCTGCTCGAGCATCCTGATTACTACCTCTATCGCGAACAGCTCCTGAGCTTCCTGGAAGAGTACGAAAAGGGTGGCCCCGGCGCACAGGCGGCCAGCGCCGAGACGACCGCCGACGACAAGGCCGCCGGCGCGGAAAGGGAAGCGGCATGAGCGTGATCGCGCCCGAAGTCGCCACCCGCGCCTTTATCGAGGTGACGGAAGTATGGGTCCCCGACGGCGACCGCCTGGTCTGGTCGAGCGGCAATTATGGTTCCCTGGACGCCTTCGCCGCCGTTTCGGCGAAACAAAGCTTCTCCAGGGGCGAAGGCCTGCCCGGCCGAGCCTGGGACGAGGCCCGCCCGGTGGTGCTGAAGCAGTTCGACGGCTCCTATTTCCAGCGCGCCGAAGCCGCGAGGGCGGCGGGACTGACCTGCGCGGTGGCCGTGCCGATCTTCGCCGGAAGCGCCCTGAAGGCCGTCATCGTCGTGCTGTGCGCCGATGACGAATCGCGCACCGGTGCTATCGAGGTCTGGCGCGAGAGCGACGGTCTCCTGATGCTGGACGAAGGCTATTACGGCGCGGCGCGGCACTTCGAATGGGTCTCGCAGCATACGCATTTCCCCCGCGGACAGGGCCTGCCCGGCGGCGTCTGGGCGGCGAACGCGCCGATGCTGATGCGCGATCTCGGCTCGGGCTACCGCTTCATCCGCGCCGAAAGCGCCGGCAGGGCCGGCCTGACCACCGGTCTTGGCCTGCCGATCACCGTGCCGGGGGACCGGACCTATGTCCTGACGCTGCTTTCGGCCCGCGGCACGCCAATCGCCCAACGGTTCGAGCTGTGGAATGTGCGCGCCGCCGGAACGACCGGCGCCAGGGAAGCGATCCTCGCCGACGGCATCTGCCAGCGCGAGGGACCGCTCTGGGACGACGAGACCGAGCGGCGCGTGGCGGCCTGGCAGGGACCGATCGGCGAGGTGCTGGGCACCGGCATCCCCGCCGTCAAGCACGACAATCCCGCTCTGACCGCCGGCTACGCATCGATGGTGGCTGTTCCGATCTATCGCGACGGAACGATCAGCCACGTCGTCGCCTGGTACTACTGAAAGGAACGTTCATGCGAAAACTGGTCGTCATCGGTGCCGGCATGGCGTCCGGCCGGGTGCTCGAGACCCTGTTCGAGGCCGATCGGGACGCCTACGCGGTCACGCTGTTCAATGCGGAACCGCGCGGCAACTACAACCGCATCATGCTGTCGCCGGTCCTGTCCGGCGAGAAGAGCTATGACGAGATCGTCACCCATGACGAGGAGTGGTACGGCGCGCACGACGTGACCTGCCGCTTCGGCGAGAAGGTCGTCGCGATCGACCGGGAGCGCAAGATCGTCACCGGCGCGAAGGGCGAGGTGCCCTACGATAAGCTGATCATCGCCACTGGCTCGGTCCCGTTCATCGTGCCGGTGGAAGGCCGGGACCTGCCCGGGGTCATCACCTACCGCGATTTCGACGACACCCACGCCATGATCGAGGCGTCCGGCACGCCCGGCAGCCATGCCGTCGTCATCGGCGGCGGCCTTCTCGGCCTGGAAGCGGCGGCCGGGCTGCGGCTGCGCGGCATGGAGGTCACCGTCCTGCATCTGTCGGGTCACCTGATGGAGCGCCAGCTCGACGAGGCGGCCGGCTATCTCCTGCGCAAGGACCTGGAAAAGCGCGGCATCACGGTGATGACGCGGGCCTCGACCCAGAAGATACTCGGCACGAACCGTGTCGAAGGCGTCGAACTGGCGGACGGGACGACCCTGAAGGCGGATCTGGTGGTCATGGCGGTCGGCATCCGCCCGGCGGCGCAGATCGCCAGGGATGCGGGTCTCGACGTCGGCCGCGCGATCGTCGTGAACGCCCAGATGCAGACGTCGGACCCCGACATCTACGCCGTCGGCGAATGCGTGGAGTTCGACGGCACGCTCTTCGGCCTCGTCGCCCCGCTCTACGATCAGGCCAGGGTGCTGGCGAAGTCGCTGCTCGGCCAGCCGGACGCTTTTGCGGTCAGGGAATTGTCAACCAAGCTCAAGGTCACGGGATGCGACCTCTTCAGCGCCGGCGACTTTGCCGAGGGCGAGAAACGCGAGGAGATCGTCCTTCGCGATCCGGCGCAGGGTGTCTACAGGCGCCTCGTGATCGAGGACGACCGGCTCGTCGGCGCCGTGATGTACGGGGATACCGCCGACAGCAACTGGTTCTTCGACCTCATTCGCGACGGCGCGCCGGTATCGGACATGCGCGAAACCCTGATCTTCGGCCAGTCCTTCCAGGGGGGTGCCCCCCTGGACCCTATGGCGGCCGTTGCAGCCTTGCCGGATGATGCGGAAATCTGCGGCTGCAACGGCGTATGCAAATCAAAGATCACCGGCGCGGTTGCCGCGGGCGGGCTGACCAGCCTCGACGAGGTGCGGGCCCACACCAAGGCCTCCGCCTCCTGCGGCTCCTGCACCGGGCTCGTGGAGCAGCTGATGGCGCTGACCCTGGGCGCCGCCTTCAATCCCGCGGCCGTCAAGCCGATGTGCCCCTGCACCGATCTCGGGCATGGCGACGTGCGGCGGCTGATCCGCGCCAAGGCGTTGAAGTCGATCCCGGAAGTCATGCAGGAGCTGGAGTGGAAGACCTCCTGCGGCTGCGCGAAGTGCCGGCCGGCGCTCAACTACTATCTGATCGCCGACTGGCCGGGCGACTATGTCGACGACAAGCAGTCCCGCTTCATCAACGAGCGGGTCCATGCCAACATCCAGAAGGACGGCACCTATTCGGTCGTGCCGCGCATGTGGGGCGGCATCACCTCGGCCAACGAATTGCGGGCGATCGCCGACGTCGCAGACAAGTTCGCCATCCCGACCGTCAAGTGCACTGGCGGCCAGCGCATCGACCTCCTCGGCGTGAGGAAGGAGGATCTGCCCGCGGTCTGGGCCGATCTGAACGCCGCCGGCATGGTCTCCGGCGCCGCCTATGCCAAGGGCCTGCGCACCGTGAAGACCTGCGTCGGCACCGACTGGTGCCGCTTCGGCACGCAGGATTCCACCGGCCTCGGCGTCAGGATCGAGAAGTTCATGTGGGGCTCCTGGACGCCCGCCAAGGTAAAGATGGCGGTGTCTGGCTGCCCCCGGAACTGCGCCGAGGCGACTTGCAAGGATGTCGGCGTGATCTGCACCGACGCCGGCTACGAGATCCAGTTCGCCGGTGCGGCGGGGCTCGACATCAAGGGCACGGAAATCCTCACCCAGGTGAAGACCGAGGACGAGGCGCTGGAGATGATCGTCGCCCTCGTCCAGCTCTACCGTGAGCAGGGTCATTACCTGGAGCGCATGTACAAATGGCTGAAGCGGGTCGGCATGGACTCGATCCGCGCCGTCATCGTCGAGGATCCTGCGCGGCGACGCGGCTATTACGAAGCCTTCGTCCACAGCCAGACCTTCAGCCAGACCGACCCCTGGTCGGAGCGGGCCTCGGGCGCGCGCGCCAGCCACGAGTTCCGCCCGATGGCCGATCTCACCCTGGAGGCTGCGGAATGACCGGCTGGCATCGCATCGGTGCGGTTACCGACATTCCCCGCCGCGGCGCGCGCTGCGTGCTCACCCCGTTCGGGCGCGTCGCGGTGTTCCGGACCGCCAATGACGGCATCTTCGCCACCGAGGACCGCTGTCCGCACAAGGGCGGGCCGCTCAGCCAGGGCATCGTCCACGACGCCTCGGTCACCTGCCCGCTGCACAACATGGTGTTCTCGCTGGAGAGCGGGATCGCCGCCGGGCCCGACGAAGGTCGGGTGCGGGTCTTCGCCGTGCGGGTCGACCCGCCGACCGGCGCCATCGAACTGTCGCTGGACGAACCCGCCCTCGTCCTCGCCGCCGAATAGCCGGGACCCGCGCGATGGACGAACGACCGGCCGACACCACCATCCGGACCACATGCCCCTATTGCGGCGTTGGCTGCGGAGTCCTGGCAACTCCGCGTCCGGGTGGCAGCGTGGCGATCGCCGGCGACCCCGCGCATCCGGCGAATTTCGGCCGCCTCTGCTCCAAGGGCTCGGTCCTCGGCGAGACACTGGGGCTGGAGGAACGGCTGCTGTTCCCCACCATCGCCGGCGCACGTGCGACCTGGGACGACGCGCTTTCGCTTGTTGCCGAACGCTTCACCGCCACCATCGCCGAACACGGCCGTGACTCCGTTGCCTTCTACGTCTCCGGCCAGTTGCTGACCGAGGATTACTACCTCGCCAACAAGCTGATGAAGGGCTTCATCGGCTCGGCGAACATCGATACCAATTCCCGGCTGTGCATGGCCTCCTCGGTCGCCGGCCATCGCCGGGCCTTCGGCTCCGACACGGTGCCGGGCACCTATGAGGATCTGGAACAGGCCGATCTGATCGTCCTCGTCGGCTCGAACCTCGCCTGGTGCCATCCGGTGCTCTACCAGCGGATCGCCGCGGCCAGGGCCGCGCGCCCGCAGATGAAGGTCGTGCTTGTCGATCCGCGCCGTACGGCGAGCGCCGATCTCGCCGATCTGCATCTGCCGATCGCTGCCGATGGCGACACGGCGCTCTTTGCCGGATTGCTGCCGTTCCTCGCCGAGGCCGGTGCGATCCATTGCGACTATGTGGCCCGGCATACCGACGGCTTCGTCGAGGCGCTGCGCCGGGCCCGTGGGATGCGGCTGCCGCATGTCGCGGAGGCCACCGGCCTCGACAGCCGCCAGATCCAGGCCTTCTACGAACTCTTCGCCAGGACCGAAAAGGTCGTCACGGTCTACAGCCAGGGCGTCAACCAGTCGGTGACGGGCACCGACAAGGTCAACGCGATCATCAACTGCCATCTGGCGACCGGCCGCATCGGACGGCCCGGCATGGGCCCCTTCTCGGTGACCGGCCAGCCCAATGCCATGGGCGGGCGCGAGGTCGGCGGCATGGCCAACATGCTCGCGGCGCACATGGCGATCGAGGACCCGGCGCATCGCTCCCTGGTGCGGGACTTCTGGGACGCCCCGGCGATGCCCGACCGCGCCGGCCTGAAGGCGGTCGACATGTTCCGCGCCGTGGCCGACGGCCGGATCAGGGCGCTCTGGATCATCGGCACCAATCCCGTCGTCTCGATGCCCGACGCCGATTCCGTGAAGGCGGCCCTCGCCGCCTGCCCCTTCGTCGTCGTCTCCGATGTCGTTGCACGCAACGACACCCTGCCCTTCGCCGATGTCGCCCTGCCCGCTGCGGCCTGGGGCGAGAAGGACGGAACGGTCACCAATTCCGAGCGACGGATCTCGCGCCAACGTCCCTTCCTGCCGCTGCCCGGCGAGGCCCGGCCCGACTGGGCGATCATCGCGGACGTCGCCCGCCGCATGGGCTTCGCCGACGGCTTTTCCCACGCCAGCGTGGCGGACGTCTTCGACGAACACGCACGGCTCTCGGCCCATGGCAACGCCGGAGCGCGCGACTTCGACATCGGCGCGCTCGCCGGGCTCGACCAGTGCGGCTACGACGCCCTGGAGCCGGTTCAGTGGCCGCAGCCCCGCGTCGTCTCCCCATCCGATTCCGGCGACGCCCCGGCCGAAGCAGGTGCGGCTTCGGCGAAGGACGGCAACCGCTTCTTCGGCGACGGACACTTCTACCACCCGGACGGGCGCGCCCGCTTCGTGGCAGTCGATGTCGGCCCCCGTCGCCGGACGGACAAGGGCCGGTTCCTGCTCAACACCGGGCGTGTGCGCGACCATTGGCACACGATGACCCGCACCGGCCGCTCGGCCCGGCTTTCGGCCCATGTCGCAGAACCCTTCGTCGACGTCCATCCGGCGGACGCCGCAGCGCAGGGGATTGCGGAAGCCAGCCTCGTCACCGTGCGATCCGGCTTCGGCGCGGCGATCGTGCGTTGCCGAACCACGGACCGGCAATCGCGCGGCTCGGTCTTCGTGCCGATGCACTGGAGCGACGAGTTCTCGGGCAGCGGTCGCATCGACGCCGTGGTCGCACCCGCCGTCGATCCGGTCTCCGGCCAGCCGGGTCTCAAGGGCACCGAGGTGTCGATCGCGCCGTTCCCAGCCGTCTGGTTCGGCTTTGCCGTCACGCGGTCGCGGCCCGATCCGCACGGCCTCGACTATTTCGCGCTGGCGCGGGCCGAGGCCGGCTGGCGCATGGAATTGGCCGGCCTGGCGCCGCTGGCCGACCCGAGCGCTTTCGCCACGGCGTTGCTCGAGGCGCCGGACAGGGCGCAGATGCTGGCGTTCCACGACACGACGACCGGTGCGCATCGCTTTGCCGCCTTCGACGGCGAAGCACTGGTCGGCGCGCTGTGGATTGCGCGCGATCCCGTCGCCGTGTCGCGCGTCTGGGCCGCGGGGCAGTTGGGCGACGCGCACAACGCTGTCAGCGACCGCTTCCGGCTGCTCGCCGGGCGCGGGGGAGCCGACCGCCCGGACCCCGGTGCGATCGTCTGCTCCTGCTTCAGCGTCGGCGTCAACGAGATCGCGGCGGCGGTGACCACCGGCCGGGCAATCACTGTCGAGGCCGTCGGCGCGGCGTTGAAGGCAGGAACCAATTGCGGCTCCTGCCGCAGCGAGATCAAGGGGATCATCGATGATGCACGGCTCGCGAACACGGCGTAAGCCGCCCCTCGCCGTGAACGACACCGAACAGCTTCCGCAGCGCTCGCAGCGCATGGGTCCGCTGGCGAGCCTGCCGGTGTTCTTCGATCTGGCGGGCAAGCGCGTCGTCATGGCCGGTGGCGGACCGGGCGCGGCATGGAAGGCCGAACTCCTGGCCTCGGCGGGCGCCCACGTCGATCTTTACGTGCCGGCCGACGGGATCGATGGGGAGATGGCCGAGCTTCTCGCCGTGCCCCCGGAAACCGGCGCAATCCTTCATCACGACCGGCCCTGGGCGATTGATGTCTTCGCCGGGGCGGCGATCGCCGTCGGCGATACCGAAAGCCTCGCCGAGGGGCAGGCCTTCGCCTGCGCCGCGCGAGCGGCCGGCGTGCCGGTCAACGTCGTCGACAAGCCGTCCTATTGCGACTTCCGCTTCGGCACGATCGTCAATCGCTCGCCGGTGGTCATCGGCATTTCCACCGACGGCGCTGCACCGATCCTGGGGCAGGCTATTCGCCGCCGCATCGAGACCCTGCTGCCGCCGGCGCTCAGCCAGTGGGCGGCCCTGGCTGCCAAAGTCCGCGGCGCGGTGATGGAGCGGCTGGCGCCAGGCCCTCTGCGCCGTGCCTTCTGGGAACGCTTCGCCGACAGCGCCTTCACCACCAAGCTGCCCGACGCGGCAGCCGAGGCGGCGGCCAGCGGCTTTATCGACGATCTGGCGCGCTCGCCCGAGGCCGGCGGCCGCGTGACCCTGGTCGGGGCTGGTCCCGGCGAGGCCGAACTCCTGACGCTGAAGGCGGTGCGCGCCCTGCAGGCAGCCGATGTGATCCTGTTCGACGACCTCGTCTCCGACGAGATCCTGGAGCTTGCCCGCCGCGAGGCACGCCGCATGCTGGTGGGCAAGCGCGCCGCCCGCGACAGCTGCCGCCAGGAAGACATCAACGCCATGATGGTCAGCTTCGCCAAGGCCGGCAAGCACGTGGTGCGGCTGAAATCCGGCGACGTGTCGGTGTTCGGCCGAGCCGGCGAGGAGCTGGACGAGCTGGCGCGCGAGAACGTTCCGGTCGCCATCGTGCCGGGCATCACCGCCGCTTCGGCGCTGGCGGCGAGCTTCGGCGTGTCGCTGACCCATCGCGACCGGGCCCAGCAGCTGCGTTTCGTCACCGGCCATTCCAAGAAGGGCGGCCTGCCGGAGGATCTCGACTGGCATGCGCTGGCCGATGATCACGCCACCACCGTCTTCTACATGGGCGGCCGGATGGCGGCGAAGATCGCCGAACGCCTGATCCGTCACGGCCTGCCGGCCACGACCCCGGTCGCCGTCGCCGCCAACCTGTCGCGCGACGACGAGACCCGCGCCGCCGGCACGCTCGCCGATCTCGGCGCCATCGTCGCCAGGATCGGCGTCGACCGTCCGATCCTGATCGGTGTCGGCCGGGTGTTTGCGGAGCGCGCACGGTTTGCCAGCACCATTGCGCATGCGCGCGGATGCGCGATCACCGGAGAGGCACACCGCGCTTGGCGTGGGCCTCCCAACGCAACTGACGATCTGGAGGCTCTCGTCGACGCGTGCTGATGATCGCTCATTTAGAATGGGCCGGTTGCAGCCCGGCAGCTCTCCGGGAGAAGAGGTGACGAAGCCGACGTTCGACTGACAGCCCTATTTGGTCGCAGAATGGAAGTCAGCAGGCTTCTTGGCGACCCATTTTACGAAGCGCGCGACCGTCTGATTGTCCGTAAGGGGCGTCCCGCTTTCTGCGTGGCGGACCAGTTCGCTCGCCGTGAAATTGGCGTCGATGGTCTCCCGGCAGATGGGATGGACAGGAACGGTGTCTCGGCCACCCCGGCTTTTGGGGATCGGGTGGAAGCGATCCACGGTCTCACCCAGCAATCGGCCGCATAGCCAGCACGGTTCCGGAGGCTCGGCATCGGCTGTCTGGTTCTCAAGCCAACTTGCGTCCCGAATTTTTCGCGCCATCTCACAGCTCCTATTGCGCAGAACACGGTGCGGCTTTGTGCTGTGGCACTATCTGCATTCGGCGCGAACTGATGGGCCGACTTCACGCGGTCGGTCAAGTCTCGGCGCCATTTTTGACTAACGGAACGGGGCCGAAAGCGGACTGGCAGCATTGGGGCGTTGCACGCGGAGAGCTGCCGTCCCATTCTCGGCCCAGTCTTATCGACGCCGTGAAGCGTCCACCAGAAGCCGACTTAGCGTTGTGAGTGCCTCTCAAGGTCCGCGCCAAGCCGGATGCCGCCCTCGTTCGGCGCCGGCGCGCAGGGCTTCGGCCATGACGCGAAAGGCCCCGATCACCTTCGGCAGGACAGCATGGGATTCGTCGCCGGTAGGCTCGGCTCCTGCGGCGCTCAGAAAACGAAATCGACCGACGTGAGCAGCCAGCAGCCGGTGCCCCATTCGATCCGGTTCCCCGCCGCGTCGCCATTGACGGCACTGGTGCGGAAGACCGGCGTGCTGGGCGTGAGCTCCAGCTGGCTCGCCTCCTCGGCGGTGGCGAAGCCTCCGCTGATCCGCGTCTCGATCCGTCGATACTTGCCGATGCCATGTGCGACGAACACATCGGTGACCGATTGCCGCCGCGCATAGACGGCGGCGAAGTCCGGCAGGAGCCTCGCGGGCAGGATCTTGGTGCTGGCGTGGATCGGCTGCCCATCGGCCGAGCGCACGCGGCGCAGCCGGATGACCGGAGCGCCGACCGGCAGATGCAACTGCGCGGCGGCTGCCGCGTCGGCCTCCTCTTCGACCAGCACCAGCGTGCGCGTCTCGACCAGTTTGCCGTCGGAGCGCAAGCTGTCGAAGAAGCGACTGCCGTCGCGCACCGACAGCACCGAGGGCGGGCTGCGCACGAACACCCCGACGCCCTTTCGTGAGGTAAGATGCCCTTCCTGCTGCAATTGCAGCAGCGCCTGGCGGAGCGTGATGCGGGTGACGCCGAATTTCTCGGCCAGATGGACCTCGCCCGGCAACTGGCTGCCCGGGCGCAGCCGCCCATCCTCGACAAGCGCCAGGACATAATCGTGGATCTGCTGCCAGATCGGCATGTCGCTGCGCGGCCGTAAAACCAGATCGCCGAAATCCGGCGTCGCGGCGTCGTTTGCAAGCTTCTGCGAGGCGATGCTGCTCATGGGTCCTACCCCGCCGCCATCTCGGGGGTCGCCTGGACCGGTGCCGCCAAAGGCGACTCTTCCAGTGCCCGCCGTGCGTACACGATGCGCCCGCCGACCATCGTCGCAACGATTTCCGGATGCCGCATGTCAGCCATGTCGACCAGGATGAGATCCGCCCGTTTGCCATTCGTCAGACTGCCGCGATCGTGCAGACCCGCGGCGCGCGCAGCGTTGGCGGAGACAAGCGGCCAGTAACGCGCCAGCGCGTCCACGTCGCCATCGGCCAGAGCGAAGGCCGCATGCAGCGGAGACGGATAGTGGTAGTCGCTGGTCAGCACCGTGCAATGGCCTGCTTCGACCGCTTCGCGCGCATCCATCGCCTTGTTGTGGCTGCCGCCGCGCACGACATTCGGCGCGCCGAGAATGACGTCCTCCCCGCCGGCGCGGGCCGCCGCGGCGGTCTCGGCATTCAGCGGAAACTCGCAGGAGCGCGCGCCGAGCGCCCGGAACCGGGCGCGCTCCTCGGGCGTCGCCTCGTCATGCGCCAGCAGGACATTGCCCCCGGCCTTTGCTGCCGCCGCGAGATCGGCGATGGCGCCCGGCACGTCGTCACGCCGCGCCCACACGGCGTCGAGCAGCGCCATGTAGTCCTCGCGCGACAGGCCGGAGCGCTCGGCCATCTGGCCGATCTTGCGTGCAATAGTCCCCTTCAGCACCGAGCCGGTCGTGTGGTCGTTGAAGGCGAGGATCGGCGACGGCTCCAGCGACAACCACTCGGTCACCTCGGAGACCGCATCGAGCGCGAATGTTTCCCAGCGCAGATGCAGCCGCGTGTCGCAGTTCAGTTGCGAGCGCAGGGCCTGGAGCGATCCGATGAAGCTGCGCGCCGCATCGAGCGAGCGGAGCCCCGGCTCCCAGGAGATCGTCACGCCGTGAAACGCCGTGGTGATGCCGTTGCCAACGAGCTGGCGATCGGTGTCGCGCAGCGCCAGACCGACATCGAAGCGCACGCCGGGCCGCGGCATGATCTGCCGCTCGAAGGCGTCGCCATGGATGTCGACGATGCCGGGCAGCACCAGCAGCCCTTCGGCATTCAGTCGCCGCGGACGCTCGGCCCGGTCGACGATGTGCTCGCCCGCGACGTGCAGCCCTCGCTCATGCCAGCTGTCGCCGGCCAGCGTCGTTGCGTTCTCGATCAGCCACGCCATCTCGGCCCCTCGTGCTTTTGTCATTCATGCGTCACCTGCTGTCTATACAGGTAGCTGCGAACCCGCTGCCCTGTCTATACAGAAGGACAAACAGAATGCTTCGTTCGCTGGTTTTTGCTCTCGCCGCCTCGGTCGTCACTTCGGTGACGGCCATCGCCGGACCCGTCCGCTTCGCTGTCACCGACATCGAGGGGCTCGAAGCCCTGCAGCAGGAGTTCGGAGGTTTCCAGGAAGCGCTCGAAGCCGAGACCGGCCTCGATATCGAACTCATTTCCGTCAGCTCGCGCACGGCGGCCGTCGAGGCGCTGAACGCCGGACAGGTCGAGCTGGTCCTGACCGGCCCCGCCGAATACGTGGTGATGAAGGAGCTGAGCGATCCGCGCATCGTGGTCGCCTGGCAGCGCCCGGACTATTTTGCCCAGCTCGCCGTTCTCGCCGACGGGCCGATCCGCACCATCGAGGACCTGAAGGGCAAGAAGATCGCCTTCGGTTCGGTCGGCTCGACCTCGCAGCATCTGGGACCCGCCCAGGCGCTCGCAGACCAGGGCGTGAACTACGGCGTCGACTACGAGCCGGTGATCATTTCGCGCAACGTTGCGGCCGAGGCCCTGATCCGCGGCGACATCGCCGCGATGGGGCTCAATTTCGACCATCTCAACTCGATCCGGGCCGCCTTCCCCGACAAGGCCTTTGCCGTCGTCGCCCGCGGCCGCGATCTGCCCAATGACATCCTCGTTGCCCGCAAGGACATTCCCGAAGACGTCTACGAGACGATCCGCGACGCCTTTCTCGAGAACGGCAACGAACTGATGAACGCCGTCCTCAAGGGCGAGGACAATCAGAAGTTCAAGGGCGGCACCTTCCTGACCGACATCGACGACAGCGAGTACGACTATGTGCGCTCGATGTATCGCACCATCGGCGTCGACACCTTCACCGCCTTCGTCGAATGAGCGTTCTTCTGGACCAGACGGCGGCCGCGAAGGCCGGTCCGTTTCACGCAGCCCTGTCGGCTCCCCCTCGCGGGGAGCCGGAACGATTGGATGTCCCACCGGCCACGGCGCCGGGGGCAACGATCATCAGCACCCGTGATCTCGGCAAAGCCTACGCCAACGGCCGCCATGTCTTCGCCGGCGTGAAGATCGACATCAGGAGCGATCAGCGTGTCGCGCTGATCGGCTCGAACGGCGCCGGCAAGTCGACGCTGCTCAAATGCCTCGTCGGCCTGCTGCCGCTCAGCGACGGCGAGATCATGACCTTGGGCGAGACCTTCCGGTCGGCCCCGAGCGGCGCGCAATTGCAGCGCCTTCGGCGGCAGATCGGTTTCGTCTTCCAGAACCACGGACTGGTCGGGCGCCAGTCGGTGCTCACCAACGTCGTCCAGGGCAAGCTCGGCCTGCCCGGTGGATGGCGCGCCTGGCATCACGCCCTCGCCCGCGAGGACTGGCGCGAGGAAGCGATGCAGGTGCTTGCCGACAAGGCCTGCGCCCGCGCCGACCAGCTTTCCGGCGGCCAGGCCCAGCGCATCGCCATTGCGCGCGCGCTGATCAGAAAGCCGAAGCTGCTGATCGCCGACGAGCCCGCCGCGAGCCTCGACCCCTGGGTCGGTCGCGAGATCATGACGATCTTCTCCGACCTCGCCTCCGAGCACGGCATCACGCTGGTCTACACGACGCACGATATGGAGCATGCGATGCACTATTCGGACCGGATCATCGCCTTGAAGGCCGGCCGGGTGCATTTCGATCTCCCAACACCGATGGTCGACCGGCAGCAGATGGAAGACGTCTTCAATGGGTGACGCGCCGGCTCGGATGCGCGCGCCCTCGCGTCTGCCCTCGATCTCGCCGATCAGCTTCACGCTGCTCGTCGCATTTGCAGCGGTCTTCCTGGTCTCGCTCGGCCAGGTCGCCCCGTCGCCCGAGCGGCTCGCCGCCGGGGCGCCGCAGATGGTCGAGCTGATCGGCCGCATGCTGCCGCCCAACCTGGAACCGACGTTCCTCCAGCGCATGGGCTGGCGCATTCTCGAAACCCTGCAGATCGCGCTCGTCGGCACGGTCATCGGCGTCGTCATCAGCCTGCCGATCGGCTGGCTCGCAGCGCGCGGCATCTCCCCGCTCGGGGCGTTCCGGCAGCTGCCACGGGGCATCATCTCGCTGTTTCGGACCATCCCGGATCTCGTCTGGGCACTGGTTTTCGTCTCGACCGTCGGGCTCGGCGCAATTGCCGGCACCATGACGATCGTTGTCGACACGATCGGCTTCTGCGGCCGGTTCTTCGCCGAAGCCATGGAAGAGGCCGACAAGAAGCCACAGGAAGCCTTGCGGGCGATCGGCGCCTCGCGGGTCAGCATCCTCTTCGGGGCGACGTTGCCGAGCATCATGCCGACGCTGATCAACAGCTCGCTCTTTGCGCTGGAAAAGGGGGTCCGCTCCTCGGTCGTCCTCGGCCTCGTCGGCGCCGGCGGCATTGGCCAGGAGCTGAAGGTTGCCTTCGACCTCTTCCAGTACCGCAACGCCTCGGCGATCATCCTCGCGATCTTCGCGATCGTGCTGGTGATGGAATATTTCACCGACCGGCTGCGTGCCCGGTTCGAGTGAGCCGGCCATCGCAGGCCTGACGACCGCCACCGCCAAAGCGGGTCCTGTCGGGACCCGCGCTGACTGTCTCAGCAGACCGACGCCATCAGATCAGACCACAACGGACAGAATGCCATGCCCTCCTCGGACAACCACTCCTCCGATCCCAGCCGGCCCGCGCGTCGCCGCGCCATGGAAGCCTTTGCAGCCAGCGATGCACACACGCTCGCAGCGGCCTGGGACGCGATCGCCGGCGAAGCGCCGGTCACCAGCCTGCGCGGCCCCGAGGTCGGGCTTGTCATGCTGCAGGGCCGGATCGGCGGCAGCGGCGCGCCGTTCAATATCGGCGAGGCCAGCGTCACGCGCGCCAGCATGCGCCTCGCCTCGGGCGAAGTCGGCCACGCGATGATCATGGGTCGCGACGCCGACCACGCGCGCCTCGCCGCGCAACTCGATGCCGGCTGGCAGCGCGACGACTGGCGAGCCGCGATCGAAGCCATGGTCGTCGGCCCCGCATTGACGAAGCAGGAGGAGGCCGACCGGCGCTCCGCCGAGGAGACCGAGGCGACGCGCGTCGACTTCTTCACGATGGTTCGGGGCGACGAATGATGAGCGGCACAATGACCACTACATTCCTCGAAGGTGGCTTCGCCGACCCCGTCTTCGATGCCCAGGCCGCCTTTTTCGCGATCATGAATGCCTTTGCCCGGCCGGGCACGATCGTCGACCTTGGCGCGTTGGCCGCGCCGCCTTCGCCTGTCCCACCTGCGGCGGGGGCGATCCTTGCCGCGCTGGCCGACTACGACACGCCCCTCTGGCTCGACCCTGCGGCGCTCGGCGCCGGTGTCGCCGAATGGCTTGCCTTCCACACCGGTGCGGCGATCGTTCCCGAGCCGCAGGCTGCCGCCTTCGCCCTCGTCTGCGACCCGACCAAGCTGCCAGCCCTGTCGCAATTTTCCGCCGGCACTGCGGCTTATCCCGATCGTTCGGCGACCCTGATCCTTTGCCTCCCGGCTCTTCGGGGCGGCGATCGGCTGCAGCTGACCGGCCCCGGCATAGAGACGACCGCCTCCG
This sequence comes from Aurantimonas coralicida DSM 14790, assembly GCF_000421645.1. Lineage (GTDB taxonomy): Bacteria > Pseudomonadota > Alphaproteobacteria > Rhizobiales > Rhizobiaceae > Aurantimonas > Aurantimonas coralicida. The sequence continues at coordinate 56,409 of NZ_ATXK01000007.1, forward strand.
TCAGCCCGTGCGGACTGCCGGACTTCTTCCTTGAGGATTGGGCCAACAATCGCGGCCTTTATCCCCGCGGCCTCGACATGCTGCTCGTTTCCGGCAGCGAAGCCCTCGGCCTGCCGCGCACCACCCAGATCGGAGATCGCTGAGATGTATGTCGCCGCCAAGGGAGGCGAAGCCGCAATCGCCAGCGCCCACCGTCTTCTCGCCGACCGTCGTCGCGGCAACCGCGACGTCCCGGCACTGACACTGGAGCAGATCGCCGGTCAGCTGGCGCTCGCCGTCGACCGGGCGATGGCCGAGGGCTCGCTCTATGATCCGCAACTCGCCGCGATGGCCGTGCGTCAGGCACGGGGCGATCTGATCGAAGCGATCTTCCTGATCCGCGCCTATCGCACCACCCTTCCCCGTTTCGGCAATTCGCAGCCGCTGGAGACCGGGAACATGCGGATCGAACGGCGGGTGTCGGCAACTTACAAGGATCTGCCGGGCGGCCAGTTGCTGGGCCCGACCTTCGACTACACCCATCGGCTGATCGACCCGGACATGGCGGGCGACGCGCCGGTCGAGGCCGGCGCGCGTCGCGACTGGCCGGGCGAAGCCTGTCCGCGGGTGACCGACATTCTCGGCGCCGACGGCCTGATCGAGCCGGACGGCGACGGGCCGGACGGCAAGCCGGGTGACCTGACCCGCGAGCCGATGGAATTTCCTGCCGGCCGCGACCTGCGACTGCAGGCACTGGCGCGCGGCGACGAGGGCTTCCTCCTGTCGCTCGCCTATTCGACCCAGCGCGGCTTTGCCCGCTCCCATCCCTTCGTCGGCGAAATCCGCATCGGCCTCGTCGATGTCGTGATGGACATGCCCGAAGTCGGCTTCCCGGTGACCATCGGTCGGGTCCGGATGACCGAGTGCCAGATGGTCAACCAGTTCCGGGGCTCGGCCAAGCAGCCGCCGCAATTCACCCGCGGCTACGGACTGGTCTTCGGCCAGTCCGAGCGCAAGGCAATGGCCATGAGCCTCGTCGACCGGGCGCTCAGGGCCGACGAGTTCGGCGAGGAACGCACCGCCCCCGCACAGGACGAGGAGTTCGTCATCGCCCATTCCGACAATGTCCAGGCCACCGGCTTCGTCGAGCACCTGAAGCTGCCGCATTATGTCGACTTCCAGGCCGAGCTCGATCTGGTGCGCCGCATGCGCCGGGAGCACGCCGCACGAGACATCGATGAGGGCAACGGAGAGACCGGCGACGACGAAGCCGCCGCGCGGGAGGCCGCCGAATGACCGCCGCCCTGCCCGCCTACAACTTCGCTTATCTCGATGAACAGACCAAGCGGATGATCCGCCGCGCGATCCTCAAGGCGATCGCGATCCCCGGCTACCAGGTCCCCTTCGCCTCCCGCGAAATGCCGATGCCCTACGGCTGGGGCACCGGCGGGGTGCAGGTGACCGCGTCAATCCTGGGGCCGAACGACGTCCTGAAGGTCATCGACCAGGGTGCCGACGACACCACCAACGCCGTGTCGATCCGCGCCTTCTTCGAGAAGACCGCGCAGGTCGCCACGACGACGCGGACGAGCGAGGCGACCATCGTCCAGACCCGTCACCGCATTCCCGAAACGCCGCTCACCGCCGGCCAGATCATCGTCTTCCAGGTTCCGATCCCCGAGCCCCTGCGGTTTCTCGAACCGCGTGAAACCGAAACGCGGGTGATGCACGCGCTGGAAGAATACGGGCTGATGCATGTGAAGCTCTACGAGGACATCGCCCGCCACGGCCACATCGCCACGACCTATGCCTATCCGGTGAAGGTCGAGGGCCGCTACGTGATGGATCCCTCGCCGATCCCGAAATTCGACAATCCGAAAATGCACCGCTCGCCGGCCCTTCAGCTTTTCGGCGCCGGGCGTGAGAAGCGGATCTACGCCCTGCCGCCCTTCACCGACGTCGTGTCGCTGGATTTCGAGGATCACCCCTTCGCCGTTCAGGCTTTCGACCGCCCCTGTGCGCTCTGCGGCGCCGAGAACGTCTATCTCGACGAGGTCGTGACCGACGACCGCGGCGGGCGGATGTTCGTCTGTTCCGACACCGACCATTGCGAAACGCGGCGCGAGGCCGGCCATGCCGGCGACGGTGGACCGGCTCTACGGCAAGAGACCAGGCAGGGCGAGGCATGACATTGATGGACCAGGCATCGCCGCTTCTCACCGTTCGCGACCTCACCCGCCGCTATGGCGCCCGGGTCGGCTGCGAAGCCGTTTCGTTCGACGTGTGGCCCGGCGAGGTCGTCGCCATCGTCGGCGAGTCCGGCTCCGGCAAGACGACACTGCTGAACTGCATCGCAGCGCGCATGGCCCCGACGTCGGGCAGCGTCTCCTACGCCATGCGCGACGGCACGTTGCGCGATCTCGCCAGCCTCGGCGAGGCCGAACGACGCCTCCTGATGCGCACCGACTGGGGCTTCGTCCACCAGCATGCCGCCGACGGCCTGCGGATGCGGGTGTCGGCCGGCGCCAATGTCGGCGAACGGCTGATGGCGGTCGGCGAGCGCCATTATGGCGGCATTCGCGAGAGCGCCACCGACTGGCTGGGACGCGTGGAGATCGCTGCGGACCGCATCGACGACCGCCCGGACGCGTTCTCCGGCGGCATGCGCCAGCGCCTGCAGATCGCCCGCAATCTCGTCACCCGACCGCGCCTCGTCTTCATGGACGAGCCGACCGGCGGGCTCGACGTTTCGGTCCAGGCCCGGCTTCTCGACCTGATCCGCTCGCTGGTCGCCGAGATGGGCCTGTCGGTTGTGATCGTCACCCACGACCTCGCCGTGGCGCGGCTTCTCTCGCAGCGCATGATCGTCATGAAGGCCGGCCGCGTCATAGAACAGGGCCTGACCGACCGGGTCCTCGACGACCCGCACCATGCCTACACCCAGCTCCTTGTTGCCTCGATCCCGGAAAGCTGAGCCATGTCCGTGCCTTCCCAGCCGATCCTCACGGTCCGCGACGTCGCCAAGTCCTTCAACATGCATCTGCGCGGCGGCATTCGCCTGCCGGTCGTCGAGGCGGCCTCCTTCACCGTCGCGCCCGGCGAATGCGTCGTGCTGGGCGGCCCCTCGGGGGTCGGCAAATCGTCGATCCTGCGCATGGTCTATGGAAATTACGCCGTCGATGCCGGCGAAATCCTGATCCGCGACGGGGCCACTGGCAACCAGACGGACCTCGCCACCGGCGACCCGCGCCGGATCATCGCCCTTCGCCGCGACGCGATCGGCTATGTCAGCCAGTTCCTGCGCGCCATCCCGCGCGTGCCGGCGCTCGACGTCGTCGCTGAGCCGCTCGTCGCCCGTGGCACGGCGCCCGAGGCGGCGCGCGAACGGGCCCGCGTTCTGCTGGCCCGCCTCAATCTGCCCGAGCCGCTGTTCGAGCTGCCGCCCGCCACCTTCTCCGGCGGCGAGAAGCAGCGGGTGAACATCGCCCGCGGCTTCATCACCGACCACCCGCTGCTGCTGCTCGACGAACCGACCGCCTCGCTCGACGCGCAGAACCGCGACGTGGTCTGCGAGATGATCAAGGCCAAGACCGCGGCGGGCACCGCCGTGCTCGGCATCTTCCACGATGCGGCGGTGCGCGAGCGGATCGCGACGCGGATCATCGATGTCTCAGCCTTCTCCGCCCGCAAGGCGGCCTGAATGCCGAAGCTCTCCCTATCGCCGCTGGTCCACCCCAGCGCCGAGATCGAGGATTGCGCTCTCGGGCGCTACATCGAGATCGCCGAACGCTGCCGCCTGACCGAGACCGTCCTCGGCGACTATTCCTACGTGATGGAAGACGGCAGCATCTGGTGCACGGCGATCGGCAAGTTCGTGAACATCGCCGCTTGCGTCCGCATCAACGCCACCAACCACCCGACATGGCGCGCCACCCAGCACCATTTCACCTACCGGGCCGGTGATTATTTTGACGGTGAAGAGAACGAAGCGGGCTTCTTCGACTGGCGCCGCGCGCACCGGGTCGTCATCGGCCACGATGTCTGGATCGGCCATGGCGCGACGATCCTGCCCGGCGTCACCATCGGCAACGGCGCCGCGATCGGCGCGGGCGCGGTCGTCTCGAAGGACGTGCCGGCTTACACGATCGTCGGCGGCGTTCCCGCCCGGCCGATCCGGCCGCGTTTTGACGCCGAGATCGGCGCGCGCATGGATGCGCTGGCGTGGTGGGACTGGCCGCACGAGACGCTGCGCGCCGCCCTCGCCGACTTCCAAAGCCTTGACGCGCGGGCGTTTCTCGACCGTCACGGCGGATAATCCGCCGCGCTTCGATGCTGCCGAGCGGCTGTCATCGAACGTTTAGAAAGTCGTCATCGCACCCACATGGAGCGCTCCTAAGAGTCACCCGTCGAGACGCTGGACGGGAGCCCGCATGAGCGCCATAGCGATCAAAGACCTGTCCAAGCGCTTCGCCCTGAAGCAGGCGCTCGACAAGGTCAGCCTGACCATTGCCGAAGGCGAAATGGTCGCGCTGATCGGCGCGTCCGGTTCCGGCAAGTCGACGCTGATCCGCCATATTGCCGGCCTCGAACGCGCCGACCGCGGCACCGGATCGAGCATCGCGCTGTTCGGCGCACCGATCCAGTCCGACGGCCGGCTCGGCGCCGGCGCGCGCGCCATGCGCCGCGAGATCGGCGTCATCTTCCAGCAGTTCAATCTCGTCTCGCGGCTGCCGGTCATCACCAATGTCCTCCTCGGCAATCTCGGCCGGATTCCGCGCTGGCGCGGCACGCTCGGCTGGTTCTCGCGCGATGAGAAACTTGCGGCGCGCGCCGCGCTCGGCCGCGTCGGCATTCCGGAAGTCGCCTGGCAGCGCGCCTCCACCCTGTCCGGCGGCCAGCAGCAGCGCGCGGCCATCGCCCGCTGCCTCGTGCAGAAATCCCGCGTCATCCTTGCCGACGAGCCGATCGCCTCGCTCGATCCGGCCTCGGCCCGCCGCGTCATGGACGTGATCGCCGAGATCAACCGCACCGACGGGATCACCGCCGTCGTGTCGCTGCATCAGGTCGAATATGCCCGCCGCTACTGCCCCCGCACCATCGCGCTGCGCGGCGGCGAGGTCGTCTATGACGGCCCCTCCCACGCACTGACCAACGCCTTTCTGACCGAGCTCTACGGCGCGGATTCGGAAGAGCTCGTCCTGCCGGACGCACTGCCGGTCGACGCCGACAGGCGCGTCCGGGCAACGAAGCAGGCGCCGGTCACCGCACCGGCGCTCGTGCCGGCCTGAAGTCACCACGACAGCCAAACGCAACAGGGGAACAACGCCATGAACATGGTTCTTCGCACACTCGCCGCCGCCACGATGGTCGCCGGCATCTCGACCACGGCCCTTGCTCAGGACGAGCTCGCCTTCGGCATCATCTCCACCGAGAGCCAGCAGAATCTGCGGCCGAAATGGGAGCCGTTCCTCGCCGACATGGAAGAGAAGACCGGCCTCGCCGTGAAGCCCTTCTTCGCGTCCGACTATGCCGGCGTCATCGAGGGCATGCGTTTCGACAAGGTGCAGCTCGCCTGGTACGGCAACAAGTCCGCCATGGAAGCCGTCGATCGCGCCAATGGCGAGATCTTTGCCCAGACCGTCGATATCTCCGGCAATCCCGGCTACTGGTCGCTGGTGCTCGCACCGAAGGACTCGCCGCTCGAGAAGGTCGAGGATCTCCTGACCTGCGACCAGTCGCTGAATTTCGGCCTCGGTGACCCGAACTCGACCTCCGGCTATCTCGTCCCGATGACCTTCGTCTTCGCCGCCAACGGCGTCGACCCGAAGGAGTGCTTCAAGAACGTCACCAACGCCAACCACGAGACCAACGCCATGGCCGTCGCCAACGGCCAGGTCGATGCGGCGGCGAACAATACCGAGAGCCTCGCCCTCATCGAGAAGAACAATCCGGACGCCTTCGCCAAGATCAAGGTGATCTGGAAGTCGCCGCTGATCCCGGCCGATCCGATCGTGTGGAACACCAACCTGCCGCAGGAGAGCAAGGACAAGATCAGGGAGTTCTTCGTGACCTACGGCACCGACCAGTCGACCGGTGACGTGGCCCACGAGAAGGAAGTCCTTGCCGGCCTCGAATGGGCGCCCTTCGTCGCATCCACCAATGACCAGCTCCTGCCGATCCGCGTGATGGAACTGTCGAAGACGATCGCCCAGATCGAGGCCGACGAGTCCCGGAGCGCCGAGGAGAAGACGGCCGAGATCGAGAAGCTCGAAGCTGAAAAGGCCGGCTACGAGAAGAAGATCAAGAGCGCTCCGCAGAGCTGACGCGTCACGCGGCGACGGGCCCTGCCCGCCGCACGCTTCGCCACACCCCTCCGGCCGGCACCGTATCCAGGCGCCGGCCGGTTTCGCCGATCACAGGATGCCCGATGACCGACGACGCGGTTTCTCTCTCGCGCCCCGCTGCCCCCGACCTGAATGCCGGCCGCGACTGGTCTCGCAGTGCCTGGAACGCGGTGATCTGGGGCGGGCTTGCGGCCGCCCTTCTGTGGAGCTGGGCACCGGCCGAGATGGGTCGCTGGACCTATCTCTTCACCGATGCCGACAACATGGCGCAATACGCCGCCGGCTTCGCCAATCCCGACTTCACCGACTGGCGCTACTACGCCGAGGAAATGGTCGTCACGGTGCAGATCGCCCTGTGGGGCACCGTCCTGTCCGTGTTGCTCGCCATCCCCTTCGGCATCCTGTCGGCGCACAACATGGTGCCTTGGTACATCCTGCAGCCCTGCCGCCGGCTGATGGACTTCTTCCGCGCCATCCACGAGATCGTCTGGGCGGTGCTGTTCGTCGTCGCCGTCGGCCTCGGACCGTTTGCCGGCGTCATGGCGCTGTTCATCCACACCACGGGCATTCTCGCCAAGCTGTTCTCCGAGGCCGTCGAGGCGATCGACCCGCGGCCGGTGGAAGGCATCCGCGCCACCGGCGCGTCGAAGCTGCAGGAAATCGTCTTCGGGGTGATCCCGCAGGTGCTGCCGCTGTGGATTTCCTATGCGCTCTACCGTTTCGAATCCAATGTGCGGGCCGCGACGGTTCTGGGTGTCATCGGCGCCGGAGGCATCGGTCAGGTCCTGTTCGAGTCGGTCCGCGGTTTCTACTATCCGCAATCCGCCGCCATCCTGATCATCATCGTCCTGTCGGTGGTGCTGACCGACCTCCTGTCGCAACAGCTCCGTCGTTTCGTCACCTGAGGGTCGATGCCGCGCGCCCCGAAAAGGCAGCGGCCGGCGCCATTCTCCTCCCGCAAGCCCTCAACCCAGAAAATCACCCGACATGCCGCACGAAACAGTACTGACCAACGCCCGCATCGTCACCGCCGATACGGTGATCCACGGGCACCTGGTCCTGCACGGCGAACTGATCGCGGAGATCGGCGAAGGCCCGGCAAGGACCGGGCAGGACATGGACGGCGACACGCTCATCCCCGGCCTCGTCGAGTTGCATACCGACCATATCGAGGGGCATTTTATGCCGCGGCCGAAGGTGCTGTGGAACAAGATGGCCGCCATCCAGGCGCACGATACCCAGATCGCCGGCTCGGGCATCACCACGGTCTTCGACGCGCTGCGGGTCGGCACCGACGAGAACGCCACGCTCACCGCCGACGAAATGGCCGAGATGGGTGAGATGATCGGCAGGGCCGTCAACGAGGAACGGGTGCGTGCCGACCACTACATCCATCTGCGCTGCGAAGTTTCCGCGGCCGATGTCCTGGCAGGCTTTGCCGGATTGGCCGGCAATCCCCTCCTGAAGCTCGTCTCGCTGATGGACCATGCGCCCGGCCAGCGGCAATTCGCCGATCTCGAGGCGTACCGGACATATTACCAGAAGAAGCTCGGCCTCTCGGACGCCGCGTTCGAGAGTTTCAGCGGCGAGCGGCTGGCGCAGTCGACGGAATTCGCCGACCGACACCGCCGCGATATCGCCGAGATATGCCGGGAGCGCGGCATCGCGCTGGCGTCCCATGACGATGCGACGATCGCCCATGTCGACGAGGCCCTGGCGCTGGGTATGAGCATCGCCGAGTTCCCGACGACCCTGGAAGCGGCGTCCGCTTCGCGCGTTGCTGGTCTGCATGTCCTGATGGGCGCGCCGAATATCGTGCGCGGTGGCTCGCATTCGGGCAACGTCTCGGCAATCGAACTGCTTCGGCTCGGCCTCCTCGACATCTTGTCCTCGGACTACGTCCCGTTTTCCATGCTGCAGGCAGCCTTCCATCTCGTCGGCATTGGTGCGGCGGACTTGCCGGAGGCGATCAGACTGGTGACGCTGAACCCGGCGGAGGCGGTCGGCCTGACAGACCGCGGCAGCATCGCCGTCGGCCGGCGCGCCGATCTGGTGCGGGTACGCAGCCATCCCGGCGAGCCGCCGGTGGTCCGCTCCGTCTGGCGCCAGGGCAACCGGGTCGCCTGAGGCGTGCGCGGCATCCCGCTCCGGCCCGGATAGAACAAACGGCCCCTCGCGGTCTGTGCGGAGGCCGAATTCGCCTAATTGCAGGCAACTGCAAATCGCTTGATTAGAAGATGGTGGGGCCGGCATGCCTCGATCCACGCCAGATTTCCATCAGCAATGACAGTGACTTGCCGGCATGTGCTAACCTCCTGTTATGCAGGCGCTGCCTCTGCACCCGGAGACCTGAAGGTGTCACTTGTCGACGTTCTCTGATCCCGCCTCGGTTGCCCGATATGCAGAAGGTCCGGTGCGAATGGTGCCGGGCTTTCACCATTTGCAACGCATGGCAGCGCTGCTTCTTGCGGAGCGCGTGGATGCGGACGGTCATGTGCTCGTCCTGGGGGCCGGTGGCGGGCTTGAACTGAAGGCATTTGCCGAGTTCCAGCCCGGCTGGCGGTTCGACGGCGTCGATCCCTCGGCGGAGATGCTGAATCTGGCGAAGAGGACCCTCGGCCCCCTCACCTCGCGCGTTCGGCTGCATGAAGGCACCATCGATGTCGCGCCGGACGGGCCCTTCGACGGTGCCACCTGCCTCCTGACCCTGCACTTTCTGCCGCGAGAGGAGCGCTTGCGGACGCTGATCGCCCTCCGCAGGCGGCTCAGGCCCGGCGCGCCCTTCGCCGTTGCGCATCACAGCTTTCCGCAGGACCCGGAGCGCAAAGCACTTTGGCTGGAACGCTTCGCCGCCTTTGCGGTCATGTCGGGCGTGCCGGCGGCGCAGATGCCGGGCGCGATCGCGGCGATCGGCGACCGTCTGCCGGCCTTGTCGCCGGAAGACGACGAGGCCTTGCTTCGGGAGGCCGGCTTCGAGGACGTCGCGTTGTTTTACGCCGGGTTCACGTTCAGGGGCTGGATCGCCTACGCCCCCTGACCCCGGTGCCGAAGGTGGCGGGAAGGACGCTGTGAATGCCCCAGCCTGCGACATCGCCGGTACCGCCGGAGGACCAACTCTGGTTCTGGCCGTTCCGCGCCGACCCGTTACAGTCGTTTCCCGGCCAACCCCATATCGTTGAAAGCGGTCATGTCCCGGCTCGCGCACTCGAAGACGGTCTATGAACCGCCCTGCCAAACGGGCTTCGGCCCGGTCGCGCGATGTCGGATGGCCGGGCCCGATGCGGCAGCCCGAGACGCCTTGACGTCGGCGCATGTGATAGTGAAAACCGCATATCAGGGCCAATGCGCCACAGCTGTTGGTCCCCTCCATACATGCTCCTCGGACAAGGCGGTCGACTATGGGAATTCTCGCGAAGGCGACTGAAGTCGTGGGCGGGGCTGTCGCGCTCGTCAGGCGCCTTGGTTCTCCGTCGCATCAGGCCGTCGGGCTGACACCGCAGATTCCGGAGGCGCGAAAGCAGGGAATCATGACCTTGAAACTTCCCGCCGCAGAGGGCTGGAAGGAGGGGCGCCTGCCCATCTGCGCGCCGGGGCTTCAGGTCAATGCCTTTGCGTCGAACCTCGATCATCCCCGCTGGATCGAGGTTCTGCCCAACGGCGACGTCCTCGTGGCGGAGTCGAAGGAACAGCCGGAGCGGCCGCGCACCCTCATGGACCACGCTCAGCAGGCCACGATGCGCCGCGTCAAGGCGGTCGGCCGCAGCGCCAATCGCGTGACCCTCTGGCGTGACGCGGATGGGGACGGCGTCGCCGAGCGCCGCGAGGTCTTCGTGGAAAACCAGAACCAGCCCTTCGGCATGGCGCTGGTCGGCGACCGGTTCTATCTCGGGAACACGGACGGCATTCGGTGCTTCGACTACCAGCCAGGCGATACGAGCCTCACGGGCGGTGGTGAAAAGCTCGTCGACTTCAAGCCGCACGGGCACTGGACCCGCAGCCTGATCGTCTCCCCGGATCGGGCGAAAATCTACGCCGGCGTCGGATCACTGTCCAACATCGGCGACAAGGGGATGGCGGCGGAAGAGGGTCGCGCGGCGATCTGGGAACTGGACGTGGCCACCGGACAGGCGCGGATTTTTGCCTCCGGGCTGCGAAACCCGGTCGGCATGGCCTTCGAGCCGGTCACGGGAAAGCTCTGGACGGTCGTCAACGAGCGCGACGGGCTCGGGGACGAAACGCCGCCCGACTACCTTACGTCCGTCGAAGAGGGCGGGTTCTACGGCTGGCCCTATTGCTACTGGGGCAAGACCGTGGACGACCGTGTCACGCAGGCTCCGGACCTCGTCGCCCGTGCCATCCAGCCGGATTATGCGCTCGGCGGCCACACAGCATCGCTCGGCCTCTGCTGGATGCCGAGCGGCACCTTGCCGGGGTTCGGCGAGGGCATGGTGATCGGCCAGCACGGATCATGGAACCGCTCGACGCTCAGCGGCTACAAGCTGATCTTCGTCCCCTTCGCCAATGGCGCGCCGAACGGACCGGCTCGCGATATCCTGTCCGGCTTCCTGTCCGAGGACGAGAAACTTGCCTATGGACGTCCCGTCGGCGTGGCGATCGGCCCGGACGGCAGATCGCTGCTGATGGCGGACGATGTGGGAGACGTCATCTGGCGCGTGACCGCCGCCTGACGCGGCCGGTCGCCCCGTAGCGGTGATCGCGGAGGCCCGCGCCTTGAACGGAAAAGCATCGTCGGCCACCACTGATCCGCACGGCCGCGCTGTCGCTGATTTGGGCGGCCTGCATCCACAGGTCATCGGGCTGCAACGGGTCAGCGTGCGCCTTCCGCCAGTTCGCGAAGGACCGTTCGTGTGTCCCCTGCAATCGTCCAGGCTGTTTGCGCGGCGTCTTCGGCACGTGCCGGATCTCCGGTTCGGCAGGCCGCTTCGAGGGAGGCGAGAGCCGCATGCAGCGCCTGGGCGCCGACGAGGGCGGCGCTTCCGGCCAGACGATGCGCCTCATGCGCTGCCGCCTCGTGCTCGCCCTTCCGCATGGCCACCTGAAGCGCCGCGATTCCCTCGTCGAGATCCTTCGAAACACGGTGCAGAAGCTCCGTGAAACGCGCCGGCGCCATCATCGCCGCCAGTTCGTCAAGCGTGTCGGCGTCGAGGATCGGGGGGGCGCCCTCCCGCCTGTCGACGGCGGCCGCGTCCTTCGCGCCGGGGCTCGCGTTTCCCGCAACCGCCTTTTGCACGTCTGCGATCATCCTGGTCAGCCGCTCCATCCGGATCGGCTTGGTCAGGCAGGCCTGCATGCCCGCCTCCGCAAAGCGTGCCTGTTCCTCGGGGCGGGCATGGGCGGTCAGGCCGAAGATGGGCGCGTTGCAGGACGGCCCCTGCGAGGCGCGGATGGCGACCGTCGCCTCGATGTCAAACGGCCTTCAAAATTGACCCCCGATCGGCGTCCAAAATTGACCCCCTACGACGATGACTGCTTGCCCGGTCCGAGCGGATCGGAGCCGCAGGCGAAGAGGAGATCGGACCGGGCGCGTTCTGTGCTGGAAGGGCTCAGAGGCGGTGCTTGAAGCGCCAGCTCTCGTTGCCGGTTTCGACGATGTCGCAGTGGTGGGTCAGGCGGTCGAGCAGTGCGGTAGTCATCTTGGCGTCGCCGAAGACGGATGGCCATTCGCCGAACGCCAGGTTTGTCGTGACGATCACCGAGGTCTGCTCGTAGAGCCGGCTGATCAGGTGGAACAGGAGCTGGCCGCCGGACTGGGCGAAGGGCAGATAGCCGAGCTCGTCAAGAACGATGAAGTCCATCCTCGTCAGGTAGTCCGCCATTCGGCCCTGGCGGCCAGCACGCCCCTCAGCCTCGAGCCTGTTGACGAGATCGACGACATTGAAGAACCGCCCTCGGGCGCCGGATCGAATGCAGGCCCGAGCGATAGCGATGGCAAGATGCGTCTTGCCGGTGCCGGTGCCGCCGATCAGGACGGCGTTGCGCTGGTGGGCCATGAAGTTGCCGGAAGCAAGATCGCGCACCAGCGTCTCGTTGATCGGCGTGTCGTCGAAGACGAAGTCGTCGATGTCCCGGGCAAGCGGCAACTTGGCGATGGTGATCTGGTATTTGATCGAACGCGCCTGCTTCTCGGAGATCTCCGCCGTGAGCAGATCGCCGACGACACGGCTCGGCTCGTGCTGGCGCTTCACGGCGGTGGAGATGATCTCGTCGAAGGCTGCCTTCATGCCATAGAGCTTCAGCTCGCCCATGGCGCCGAGGATCTCGGAGCGTTCCATCACACTGCTCTCCTGAGGTTGTCGTAGCGGGCGCAATCAGCCGCCGGCTCGTGGTGAAGGCGAAGCGCGTCCGGGGTCATGATGGTGATCATGCGGGCGGGCTCGCGGGCTCTCGCCAGAACGTTGAGGATCACGTCCGCCGAGTGGACGCCTTCACCGAGCGCCTCCGCGCAGGCGGCCTCGACGGCAGGAAGTCCATCGCTCAGCACCGCGGTGAGGATGGCGACCATCTGGCGCCCGCCGTCAGGTGCAGTGCCGAGCTTGCGCCGGACGCGCTCCAGGCTCGCCGGCAGGATCCAGTCCTTGAACGGCGCGCCGTTACGCAGGGCGCCGGGCTTCCGCGCCAGAACCGGCACATAATGCCAGGGATCGTAGATCGTCTGGTCCCGGCCGAAGCAGCGGGGGTGTTCACCGACGACCCGCCCGTCCTGACGCAACTCGATGCGATCGGCATAGGCGCGGATCTCGACCGGGCGTCCGACGGCGCTGGCGGCGACGGAGTAGCGATTGTTGTCGAAGCGCACGAGACAGGTCTTCGATACCGATGCCGGCACCGCATGGAAGCCATCGAAGCGACCGCGATAGGAGACAAGCTTCGGCCGCTCGGCCTCGAACACCTCCCAGACCGTCTTGTCGCGGAACTCGGGATGACGATGGGCCTTGGCGAAGGCGATCGTGCGGTCGAGCAGCCAGGCGTTCAACTCCTCATAGCTCTTCACCCGCAGACGCGGCGCAAAGAAGCGCTCGCGCACCAGGCCGACCTGGTTCTCGACCTGGCCCTTCTCCCAGCCCGACGCCGGCGTGCAAGCCACCGGCTCCACCAGGTAATGACCGCACATCTGGAGGAAGCGTCTGTTGTAGGCGCGCTCGCGGCCGACGAAGATCGTCTCCACCGCCGTCTTCATGTTGTCGTAGATGCCGCGCGTGCAGGCGCCTTTGAAGAAGGCGAAGGCCCGGTCGTGGGCGTCGAACACCATCTCCTGGCTCTCGCGGGGATAGGCCCGCACGAACAGCATCCGCGAGTGGCAGAGCCGGACGTGGGCGACCTTCACGGTCACCGTCGTGCCGTTGATCAGAACGACCTCGTGGCTCCAGTCGAACTGGTAGGCTTCTCCCTGATCGAAGCTCAGCGGCACGAAGGCCGAGGCAGACAGCGAGGATTGATCGCGCTGCCAGCCACGGGCGTAGCGGCGGACCGCATCATAGCCGCCCTCGTAGCCCAGCCCACGTAACTCCTCGAACACCCGGATCAGGGTCAGGCGTTCTCGTGCCGGTCTGGCGTCATTGGTCGCCAGCATCCGGTCCAGCTCCGGCTGCCAGGCACCAAGCTTGGGCCTCGGCTGCACCGAGCGCTCATACTCGAAGGCCGTCTCGTTCGAGCGAACGACCTTCCGGACCGTGTTGCGAGAGACATGGAGCTCGCGGACAATCTCCTTGATCGTCCGGCCGCGCACGTAAAACTCGCGCCGAATGCGCGCAATTGTATCCACGCCCTTCATCCCCCGCCCGCCCGTCTTCCAGAGGAAAAAGCGGACTGTTCAGATGCTTCGGATGGGGGTCAATTTTGGACGCCGATAACCCCGCCTAGGGGGTCAAAATTGCACGCCGGATCACACTCCTGGCTCTCGCGGGGATAGGCCCGCACGAACAGCATCCGCGAGTGGCAGAGCCGAACGTGGGCGACCTTCACGGTTACGTCGTGCCGTTGATCAGAACGACCTCGTGGCTCCAGTCGAACTGGTAGGCCTCCCCCTGATCGAAGCTGAGTGGTACGAAGGCCGAGGCCGTCAGTGAGGATTGATCGCGTTGCCAGCCACGGGCGTAGCGGCGGACCGCATCATAGCCGCCCTCGTAGCCCAGCCCGCCCAACTCCTCGAACACCCGGATCAGGGTCAGGCGTTCTCGTGCCGGTCTCGCGTGGAAGGCATAGAGAGCACCATTCCCGGGTACGCGCCGAATTTACCGCTAGTAGGTTATGCTTCAGCCCCCGCCTTCCACCCCGAGTCCCCGTGCGCCATTCAACAGCCCGGAACGATGGGAGGGGTGTCGGCGCGAGAGTTTCGTCCGTTTTCTAACTTTCAGGAGCGCATTTTATCGTCGGGTCATGACAACATCATCCGACCTTACCACGAAGAGCAACCCCCGCGCGGCATCTGTGCGTATCGCAGGCCTTTCTCGCTGCAGGGCGAGGCGGCAGTTCACCCACGACCAGCGGCGCGGACCGCAGCCCAAATATGTTGATAGCGCTCGAACGCATCTCAATCGCGTTCTGATCGAGCCGAGATCAATTCGAGATATCACTGCGGAGGTCGAAGTGCTCAGGCAGGCAGCAGGCCGCAAGCGTTGTCTTCGAGCCGACGCGGCGGTTGTCACTGCCGGGATCGTGACGTTGGGGATCGAAGCTCAGAACTTCTTCGCCGGGCAAGTCATAGCCGTTCAAGACGCGATGATCCGCGCTACCGTGACAGCCGTCGCCGAACGGCTGCATACGACGGTCGAGAGCCTTGTGATCCACTGTGACGAGAGCGCTCCGCACGCGCATTTCGCGCTTCGCGCGGTAACCCACGACGGAATGCCAGTCAGCAAGATTGTCGACCGCTCCGTAACGTCTGAACTCCAGGACATTCTCTTCGAGACATTCGGGCTATACCTTCCGGGTATCGAGCGGGGCAATCGCAAGATTGATCGCATATCCGCGGGCGCTAACCCCAGCGAGACAATCAATCGAACGGTCCGAGAGCTGCATCTGGATTTGCCAATCGAGCGCGATCTCCTTCTCGAGGAGAACAATGCATTGCACGCGGAAAACGCCGCATTGTGGGCGGAACACGCTGTATTGCGCGACGAGAAGGAGGCCCTCGCAGCAGCCAAACGAAACCTCTCCGCTGAGGTTGAGGAAAAGCAGCGAGAACTCGCTGATCTTGGCAAGCGGAACGAGATTGCTCGAGGCGAAGCCTCCGACGCCAAACAACGTATCACAGCTGCCGAGGCAGTCGTTCAGCTTCAGCAGAAGGCGTTAAAGGCTTTGAAAAGCGAAGGGCAGCGCGAACGTGACGCTCAAGCGCGCGACCGTGATCGAGTTAATAATCTCGCACGGGAGCACGACTCTCTCCGACTCGGGATTGAGAAGTGTATCGACGGGACGTTCAAGATCGCTTTCGAAGTCGACGGCACGGCTCATATTGTCTGGGGTCAAAATCGAATGAATCGAGCGCAATGGGCTGCGATTAAGCCGCAGATCACACCTGGACTGCGGCTTCTTCTCCCGCTTATCGCCTCCGTCTGTCAGATCCCGGTCGGCGGCATGCTGGGTCACGACGGCGAGCATGCCGGGCGAGGTTTCCAACCCGGTAACAAGTGATCAATGACGTGCTCCCCCTTCGGAGCATGGCGGACGCCCTGGACCGTGATGCGCCAGCGGGGCTTGCTCTTCAGTGAGCTGGTGCACCGGTCGCGGCCCGGATCCGCCAACAGACAAGCATGCTCAGCGCGTCCTGCCGACCGGGCCGCTCGGCAACAGGACCGGGGATTGGGGGCTACAGCATAGGGAACCCGATGGAGGCCTTGGGGGTGCGGCAATCGAATTGGCACTCAGGTTTCGGAAATCACCCCAGTTCCGGATCGATCGTGTCCTCCGTGGCCTCATCTTGTTCCGCCTTTGTCGGGCTCTCGAGATTGGCGCCAACTCGACGACTGCTTGGGGTCGATAAAGGTGACATGATCTATCGAGATCATCAATGAAGAGGTGCGTTCCGAGCGGTCCAGCCACCGTCGATCCGCCGTCGACGCGCTCTGTGGACGGCAACCGAGTTGGATCTCCCTGATGACGATGCTGGGTGTTCTAGACTTAGCCTGCAACGCCCAGAACCCGGTTCGCATAGAACCCCGCCCGCTCATCGGCACGGCCAAGCGGGTTTGAAACGATCCGTGTGTGTCCAACCCTGTAGTCACGGGCCGCATGGATATGCCCGTGGATCCAGATCCGTGGCCGCCACGTCTCGATCGCAGGCTCGAGGTCCGACGCGTAACAATGGTCCAGCGGGTCGTGCGGCAGCGCCAGGGAGCGCAGGCTCGGCGCATGATGCGTGACCACGATCGTACGACGTGGAACGATGTCACCGGCGAACGCGTCGGCGAGGAACCGGCACGAGGCACGGTGCCAGGCGAGCGTCGTCGCCGGCGTGATCCGCCGCGAGCGCCGGGTCGACGAGATGCGGTGGATGAAGCGGTAGTCGTTCATCCCACGTCTTGCTGCCGCATGGGCCTGCGCGCGGCTGACGTGGTTGTGCGACCGCAGATCGGTCCAGAGCGTTGCGCCGAGGAATGTCAGGCCATTGATCGTCGCGGCCTCGTCGGACAGGAGCGTGATCCCGAACCTGGCGGCCAGGTCACGACCCGCCTGAAGCTCCTCCTCGACGGTAAAGCCATACGGCGAGCCATCGCGGTACCAGTCGTGATTGCCGGGGACATAGATCGTCGGCACGCCGGCAAACCGCTCTCCCAGCCATTTGAGCGAGGCCGTCAGCCTGCCGGCGCAGTCGCCCGCAACAACGGCAATGTCGAACGCCGCGGTGATCTCGCTCGCCGGATCGAAGGAGCGGCCGCCGTCATTCTGGTGAAGGTCCGACAGGACGAGCAGCCGTGTCATGCCGGCCCTCCATGGTCAGGATCCATGAAGCCGTGGTTCCTTGCGAACTCTGCGAGCGCCGCCCGTCCGAGAACACGCCGTTCGAGGGCAAGATCGGCGAGCGCCTCAATCGCGGCCCGGTGCCGTCGCACGAGAACGATCGTCTCGGCATAGAGCCGTGCCAGCCGACGGTGGACGGCCGCGCCGTCGATCTGTGCGCCATGCACGAGCGTGCCGCCGAACCCGAGGGAGGTCTCCGCATTCGCAACGATGCGGGTCACCTGGGCAAGGTCGGAACTGGCAGAGCCACCGGCTCCTGCCGAGGGCGAGCCAAGAATGACCTCTTCGGCGGCACGACCGGCGAGCATGCAGACCGCCTCCCTGACGACATCACCGGGGAGCCCCTCGAACGACGCCTCCGAATCATCTTCCATGTTATGCACGATGTTATGCAGTTCGGGCTCTGTCGAGTCCGAATTCGCGCAAACTGGCAAGCGATTGCAATTACTTAGGTAGCTTTTGGTGGGCCCGGCAGGACTCGAACCTGCAACCAAGCGGTTATGAGCCGCCGGCTCTGACCAATTGAGCTACAGGCCCGCCGGGGATGGGCGTAGCGCAAAGGCTGGCGCCACTCAAGCGGGAGCGCGGTAGGCCGGTGATGTGGTGAGGGTTCTGCGGGCGCCTGCAGATGATTTCGTGTTGACGCCGCAATGCGACCATAGAAGAGCGGTCCCTGTCACCTTCCATCAACGGAGAGTCAGCGTCCATGAACCGCCGCTTTAGTCCCCTGATCGCCACCCTGATTCTCGTCGCTTCGCCGGCCGCCGCGCTGGCGCAGGCCGGCGGGCCGCAGCCCGCCACAGAGGCGGCCGCGCGCACCCTCGTCGTGACAGGAACCGGCGAGGCCCGGGCGAGGCCCGACGTTGCCATGACCAGTTTCACCGTGCTGCGCTCGGCCAAGACCGCACGCGAGGCCCTCGACGCGGCCAATGCCGCGATGCGGGAAGTGACGTCCGGCATGCGGGCGCTCGGCATCGCGGACCACGACCTGCAGACCTCCGGCTTCTCGATCAATCCGCAATATCGCTACGACAACCAGAATGACGGTACCCAGAAGCCGCCGGAGATCGTCGCCTACGAGGTGCGCAACAGCCTGACCGTGCGGGTGCGCGACATTGCGAAGCTCGGCGAGATCCTCGACCGGGCGGTGACGCTCGGGGTCAATCAGGGCGGCGAGATCAGTTTCGACGTCGCCGAGCCGCAGGAGGCGCGCAATGCGGCGCGGCAGGAGGCGGTTGCGGACGCCATGGCCACGGCGAAGGTGCTCGCGGAGGCGGCGGGCGTGACGCTCGGCCCGGTTCGCGAGATCAGCGAAAGCGGCGGTCAGATGCCGCCGCAGCCCATGGGCCGGTCGATGAAGATGATGGCGGCGGAGGCGGCGCCCAGCGTTCCGGTCGAGACCGGCGAGAACAGCTTCGATGCCAGCGTGCGCATGGTGTTTTCCATCGCCGACTGACACGCCGCGGTCCGCGCGGCGGACAGGGCAGCGGCCCCGCCCCGGCATCTTCCGGGCGCGGAGGCCGAGAGGGTCAGCGGCGGCGGAAGCTGATCACCGGGCAGCCGCGCTCGCGGGCAAAGCGGACCACGGCGCGGTGGCCGCGCGAGTGACCGGCGACGACGACGGCGCGACGGTTGGCCCGGCGGACATGGGCCCGGTGGACGCCCATGTTGCGTGCCTTGCGCACGGCGCGGCGCGGCGAACAGGCGACACGGCCGTGGTGGCCGCGGCGGACATGGCGCACGGGCTGGGCTGCATGGCCGGAGCCGATGGTGACGCCGAAGCGCAGGCCATCGGCGGCGGCCGGGGCGGTGGCGGTCGCGACACCGCCGGTGGCGAGCGCGGCAACGACACAGATCGAGCGGGCGAAAGACTGGAACATCGGGGCGTCTCCTCTTTGGGGTCCGGCGGGCAGACACGCCGCCTGGACCGCATTGGCCGAAGTCCGATCGCAAGGCCGCCGGACAGCGTGCGGCGGAAGGAGCGATCGCCTCCCCGCCCGTTCGGCAAGGAGTGACCCGAGATTAGGAGAGCGGGACTGAACGCTGCCGGAACCGGCCGTTCATCGACGGTTCAGCCGGCATCCGCCAGGATGGCGCGCATCCAGAACTGCATGGTCTTGTCGGTCTCGGCCGCCTCGCCGAGATCGCGCCACGCCATGGTCGCCGTCAGGCCAGGCACCGGCCGATAGCCGCGCTTGTGCCAGAAGTCGTCCAGCGGCCGGTAGTCCGCGGGCCGCGCCGGATGGTCGACGGGCCGCTCGACGGCGCAGAAGGCAGTGACGGCAAAGCCCTGTTCGGCCGCGGCCGCCTCACGGCCGTCGAAGAAAAGGTGGCCGATGCCCCTACCCCGCCATTGCGGATCGAGGACCGATTCGCCGAGATAGAAGACGCCGGCCGGGTCGATGCCGTGGGCGGCGAAACTCGCGGCGAGCTGCGGCTGGTGATCGCCCAGCGGCGCCGCCGTCGCGGCACCGACGAGCCGGCCGTCCCCTGCCCGTGCGGCGACGATCACCGCCCCCGGCGAGGCGGCATAGGTGGCGAGGTAGCGCCGCTCGTAGTGGCGGTCGCCCTCATAGAGATAGGGAAAGGCGCTGAAGACGGAGATCCGCAGACCCGCCAGCTCGTCCAGCACGGCCTCGGCGGCCGCGCCCTGCAGCGTTGCGACCGACAGGCCCCCGGTATCGTCCCGCGTCATCGCGCCGAGACAGCCGCGATCCAGGCCTTGAGATTGTAGTAGGTGGTCACCCGCGTGATCTTGCCGTCGTCGATCTCGAAGAACTGGCCGGCGGGCACCGCGTAGCGCTGGCCGTTCGCTTCGGGCAGGCCCGGGGCGGTCGCCAGATATTCGCCATGGACGGTATATTCGGCGGCCGCGCGGCCGGAGTTCGCTGCGGTCATGACGACGATGTCGCTCAGCGTCTCGCGGTAATGGCGGGCCATCATGGCGAGAAAGTCGCGGAAGGCGGCGTGGCCGATCTCGCGGCCGCCCTCGTTCAAATCATGGGCGACGTCCTCGTGCAGGCAGTCGAGCATGGCGCTCCAGTCGCTGGCATTGAAGGCCGCGAGATAGCGCTCGATCAGCGCCGCATTGTCGTTCATCGGAAGGCTCCGTCGGTTGGGCTGGGTCGGTTGCGGCGGGCTCGGGTTCAGCCGAGCAGGCGCTGCAGCTTGGTCGGAAGCGATTCGATCACCGCGTCGGGCACGAAGAAGTCCGCGACCGGATCGCCGCCGCCCTCAGGTCCGTAGACCGAGAAATCGGTGACGCCCGTCTCGCGCAACAGCACCTCGTCGATGAAGAATTTGCCGGTGCACTCGCGCGACGGCCGGGTGAGGATCGCATGGGCGGCATCGGCGACGATCTGCGGCGAGCGGCTCATGCGGGCCATCTGGTCGCCGCCCAGAACGTTGCGGACTGCCGCGGTGTCGATGGCGGTCAGCGGCCAGAGCGAGTTGACCGCGATGCCGTCGCGGCGGAACTCCTCGGCCATGCCGAGGGTGCACATGGACATGCCGAACTTCGCCATGGTGTAGGCGACGTTGTTGCGGAACCATTTGGGGTCCATGTCGAGCGGCGGCGACAGGTTGAGGATGTGCGGGTTCGCCGCCGTCTTCAGATGCGGAATGCAGGTCTTCGAGACGAGGAAAGTGCCCCGCGCATTGACGCCGTTCATCAGGTCGTAGCGCTTCATCGGCGTGTCGAGCGTGCCGGTGAGCTGGATCGCCGAGGCATTGTTGATGCAGATATCGATGCCGCCGAAGCGGGCGACCGCCTGGTCGACCGCGGCCTGCACCTGGTCCTCGTCGCGGATGTCGCAGACGACGGCGAGGCCCTTGCCGCCGGCCGCCTCGATTTCCTCGACCGCGGTGTGAATGGTGCCCGGCAGCTTGGGATGCGGCGTGTCGGTCTTGGCCGCCACGACGACATTGGCGCCGTCCGCCGCCGCCTTCAGCGCGATCGCGAGGCCGATGCCGCGCGAGCCGCCGGACATGAAGATGGTCTTGTTTCGAAGTGTCAAGGTTGGCCTCCCCGTTCGCCTGACCGGCGGGACATCATCATACTCGCCGGCACGTGTCGACCGCCGCCCCAAGGGCGCGTCGGGCCGTGGCGGTCGCTCCCCGGCAGCGCGCGCTCACCCTGCCGAGGTCCGGCATCAACCGGCGAAGATCGCCTCGCCCTGCTCGTCGATCACCTGCCGCCCCTTCATCAGCGCGAAGCGGGCAGCTTCCTCCTCGCTCTGGAACAGATCGGCGCGCACCAGCCGGTGCGTTCGGATCTCGCCGTCGATGGTCCGGGTGATGGTGGCGCAGAGCCGGAACTGACCGTCCTCGGCGATCGGCGTCGCGGCGATGTGGAACCCGTCATAGGTCTCTTCGGCCGCAACCCGCGCCGGCTTCGGCGCGGACGGTGCGGAACCTCCGCCGAACAGCTTCTTGAGAAAGGACATGGCTCTCCTTCGCGCGCTGGTGGCACCGGACGCATCTGCGCCGTCGACAGGAGGAGATAGCGGCCCTGCCGGTTCGGCAAGCCCGGGCGGGTGTCGGCCATGTCATGGAAGGAGATTGTGCCGGGCTGAGAGGGACCGTGCGGCACCAGCCTGGAGCGGGTGCAGGGCTGCCGCAAGGCAGCAGGCGGGCATCGGCGCCGCCAACGAAAACGGCGCGCCGGCCCGGATGTCCGGAACCGACGCGCCGCCGATGATCGATCAGCTGTCGAGGAAGGAGCGCAGCTTGCGCGAGCGGCTCGGGTGCTTGAGCTTGCGCAGCGCCTTGGCCTCGATCTGGCGAATACGCTCGCGGGTGACCGAGAATTGCTGGCCGACCTCTTCGAGCGTGTGATCGGTGTTCATGCCGATGCCGAAGCGCATGCGCAGCACGCGCTCCTCGCGCGGCGTCAGCGAAGCGAGGACGCGCGTGGTGGTCTCGCGCAGATTGCCCTGGATCGCCGCATCGATCGGCAGGATGGCGTTCTTGTCCTCGATGAAGTCGCCGAGATGCGAATCCTCCTCGTCGCCGACCGGCGTTTCGAGCGAGATCGGCTCCTTGGCGATCTTCAGGACCTTGCGGACCTTCTCCAGCGGCATGGCCAGCTTCTCGGCCAGCTCTTCCGGGGTCGGCTCGCGGCCGATCTCGTGCAGCATCTGGCGCGAGGTGCGGACGATCTTGTTGATCGTCTCGATCATGTGTACCGGAATACGGATGGTGCGCGCCTGATCGGCGATCGAACGGGTGATCGCCTGCCGGATCCACCAGGTGGCGTAGGTCGAGAACTTGTAGCCGCGGCGGTACTCGAACTTGTCCACCGCCTTCATCAGGCCAATGTTGCCCTCCTGGATCAGATCCAGGAACTGCAGGCCGCGATTGGTGTATTTCTTGGCGATCGAGATGACGAGCCGGAGATTGGCCTCGACCATCTCCTTCTTGGCCTGCCGGGCCTCGCGCTCGCCCTTCTGCACCATGTGGACGATGCGGCGGAACTCGGTGATCTCGAGACCGGTCTCGGTCGCCAGATTCTGGATCTCCTGGCGCAGACGCTTGATCTGCTCCTTCTCGGCCTGGACAAACTTGAGCCAGCCCTTGCCGGACAGATTGGCGATGTGCCGCGTCCAGTTGGGATCGAGCTCGGTGCCCTGGTATTCGTTCAGGAACTCGTCGCGCTTGACGCCGTGGGATTCGGCCAGCCGCAGCAGACGGCCCTCATTGCCAACCAGCCGCTTGTTGATGTCGTAGAGCTGGGCGACCAGCGCATCGATGCGGTTCTGGTTCAGCGACAGGCTCTTGACCGCCGTGATCAGCTCTTCCTTGAGCTTCTTGTAGGACCGCTCCTGGCTCGGCGACAGGGTGCCCTGCGCGGCGAGACGGTTCTCGACCTGCTGGTCCTGCAGCTTGCGCAGCCGGCGATAGGCGTCGGCGATCTGGTCGAAGGTCTCCATGACCTGCGGCCGGATCTCGGCTTCCATGGCGGCCAGCGAGAGGTTGTTCTCGAGGTCGTCGTCCTCCTCGTCCTCCTCCTCGCCGGGCGCGCGGGCACCGGTCGAATGGGGCGGGCCGTTGGGAACGCCGCTCACCGAGCCGTTGGAGCCCTCCACCGCGGGCGGCGTCGGGGTCTTGGCCTCGGGGCCGGCATAGGTCGCCTCGAGATCGACGATCTCGCGCAACATGATGTTGCCTTCATTGAGCTCGTCGCGCCAGATGATGATGGCCTGGAAGGACAGCGGGCTCTCGCAGAGGCCCGCGATCATCGTCTCGCGGCCGGCCTCGATGCGCTTGGCGATGGCGATCTCGCCCTCGCGGGACAGAAGCTCGACCGAGCCCATCTCGCGCAGATACATGCGCACGGGATCGTCCGTGCGGTCGCCGGCTTCCTTCTTGGTGGTGGTCGCGACCTGGGTGCGGCCGGTCTCGGCGACCTCGGTCGATTCGGAGGACTCGGACTGTTCCTCGTTCTCGCCCTCTTCGTCGCTCTCCACGACATTGATGCCCATATCGTTGAGATTGGTCATCATGTCCTCGATCTGCTCGGAGGTGACATCCTCCGCCGACAGCATCGAGTTGAGCTTGTCCATGGTCACGAAGCCGCGCTTCTTGGCGGCCTTGATCATCTTCTTGACAGCGTCATCCGACAGGTCGAGCAAGGGTCCATCGGGAGCACCCTCGTTCCGCTCCTCGATCGGTGCCTCGCTTTCCTTGGCCTTGATCGCCATGCGTGTCATTCTCCAATTCGCGCGTACCGCGCTGTCCGCCGTCGCGGACCGCGGACGCTGCGGTCATCTCGCCCGCCACCATGCGGCACGAGCCGTAAACTTTCGCTTAACCATAAAGCGCCGTGCCACACGGCGCTGATCAAGCAGGACGACGCCCCCAAGAAGGGGCATGTAGCGGCAATTTCAAGCGCGGAGACCGGACGATTGCCCACGACCTCATCCATATGATGAGTCAAGTGCTTGAAAGCAATGGTCTACCTGCACGCAGCGGCAGTGCTCCAGGCTGCGGGCCGTCCGTCAGAATGGTTATATGGCCTTCGCAGGCCGCCCCGACAAGGTGCCGAAGCCCTCGATCAGGGCTTCCGTGCCGTCGACGCGCTCCAGTTCGCGCTTGACCTCCATCAGATGGGCAAAGGCCGCTTCGGAGGATTCGCGGCCGAGCGCCTCCTCGGCAAGTTTCAGCTCCGAGGCCAGCGCCCGCGACCGATGATGCAGGTGCAGCGCCTGGCGAACCGCCTCGCGCGCGTCCTCGGGCGCGGCGTCCGAGAGGAACGGCCAGAGCCGCACCATGCGGGCCTTGTTCTCGTAGCTCTCGAAGATGTCGCGGGCGCCGCGGGCCTGCAGCTCGGCCAGAAGCGCGTCGCGATCGGCGGGCGGGCTCTCGGCATAGGCGTCGAGGACGCAGGAGCGCAGCCGGTCGAGATCGCCCGTCGGCAGGTCGAGATCGGCGAAATAGTCGAACTCCTCGTGGATCAGCGCCGGATGATTGACGAAGCCGAGGACGATGGCGATCTCACGCAGCGAGGGCTGCGGCCCCTGCTGCGGGCGCATCAGGCTGGAGCGCGCGAGGCGGTCGGAGATGGCCGAGCGCCGGCCTCCGGCCGCACCGCCGCGGCGGTGCCCGCCACCGCGATCGTCCCTGTCCCGGCCCCCGCCCCGGTTGTCGCGACCGTCGCGGCGATTGCCGTAGCCGGCCGTCTTGGCCGAACCGCCGAAGAAGGAGCGCAGCCGCTCCTCGACATCCTGCAGATAGTGCCGGCGCACGCTCTCGTCGCCGACCTGGCGCAGCAGCGCCTTGACCCGGTGTTCGAGATCGGCGCGACGCTCCGGCGTGTCGAAGTCGCCGCCGGCGGTCTCGCGCATCCA
Source organism: Aurantimonas coralicida DSM 14790 (assembly GCF_000421645.1). Taxonomy (GTDB): domain Bacteria; phylum Pseudomonadota; class Alphaproteobacteria; order Rhizobiales; family Rhizobiaceae; genus Aurantimonas; species Aurantimonas coralicida. Next base: position 81,559 of record NZ_ATXK01000007.1, read on the forward strand.
CAGGAGATCGGCGAGCGGCCGGGCCGCGCCCTGGATCTCGCGGAACGCGTCCGGCCCGCCCTCGCGCACCAGATCGTCCGGGTCCTTGCCGGGCGGCATCAGGGCAAAGCGCAGCGACCGCCCGGGCTTCAGCGCCGGCAGCGCCAGTTCGGCGGAGCGATGGGCAGCCTTCAGCCCGGCGGCATCGCCGTCGAAACACAGGATCGGCTCGCCGGTGGAGCGCCACAGAAGATCGAGCTGGCGCTCGGTCAGCGCCGTGCCGAGGGGCGCCACGACATTCTCGAAGCCGGCCTGCGCCAGGGCGATCACGTCCATGTAGCCTTCGACGACGACCAGCGTGCCGGCCGCCTTCGCCGCGCGCCGGGCCTGGCCGAGATTGTAGAGCACCTGCCCTTTGTGGAAGATCTCGGTCTCCGGCGAGTTCAGATATTTCGCCTGGGCCTCGGCCGACATGGCGCGGCCGCCAAAGGCGATCGGCTTGTCGTGCAGGTCGACGATCGGGAACATGATGCGGTCGCGGAAGCGGTCGTAGGAGACGGCGATGCCCTCGCCGTGGACGACCAGCCCGGCCGCCTCGATCTCGCTGCGGCCGACGCCCTTGGAGGCGAGATATTCCTTCAGCCGGTTGCGCGAATTGGGCGCATAGCCGAGGCCGAATTTCTTCTGGGTGTGCGGGGTCAGGCCGCGGTCGCGCAGATAGGCGCGGGCCTTCGCGCCCTCGGGCTCCTGCAGCATCGCCTGGAAGAAGCTGCTGGCGTGGCGCATGGCGTCGACGATGGTCGCCTTGGCCGCCTCGCGCTGCTCGGCTTGGGCGTCGCGGGCCGGCATCGGCACGCCGGCCTCGGCGGCCAGCCGCTCCACCGCCTCCGGGAAGGACAGGCCTTCCAGCTCGGTCAGGAAGCGGAAATGGTCGCCGGACACCCCGCAGCCGAAACAGTGATAGCGCCCCTTGGCATCCTCGCAGTGAAAGGACGGCGTCTTCTCGCCATGGAACGGGCAACATGCCCAGTGGTCGCCGCGGCCCGGCTGCGACTTGCGCCGGTCCCAGGTCACACGCCGGCCGATCACGTCCGAGATCGGGATCCGGTCGCGGATGTCGTCGAGAAAGGCGGGAGAGAAGCGCATGGGGTGCCTGATACAGCCTTTGACGACCGCTTGTCATCGACTCTCGACGCCGGGTCGGACGGATCGCCTCCGCCGGCCGTCGCGAAGGGGCGGCAAAGCCTTGCGAAGCGTGCCCGGGGCGATGATAGCTGATCCGTGTCGCGACGATGAGGTGTCCCCTTGCTGCAAGCCCTGACCGCCATCTTCCTGTGCCAGCTCGCCGGCGAAGCGATCACCATCGCCACCGGCCTGCCCCTGCCCGGCCCGGCCATCGGCACGGCGCTGCTGTTCGCCCTACTCCTCATCAAGCGCAAGGTGCCGGACGATCTGGGCAAGGTCGGCGACGGCCTGCTGTCGCATCTGTCGCTGCTGTTCGTGCCGGCCGGCGCGGGGATCATGATGCATGTCGGGCGGCTGGAGGGGGAGATCCTGTCGGTGGGGGTGACGCTCGTCGTCTCGACGCTGGCGACCATCGCCGTCACCGCCTTCCTGATGAACCGGTTCGGCCCGGGCCGGAAGGCGGCGCGCCGTGGGTGAAACACTCGTCGACGTCTGGGTCTATCTGGCCGCCAGCCCGCTCCTGTTCCTGACCATGACGCTGTTCGCCTATCAGGCCGCGACCTGGCTCTACCGCAAGGCCGGCTCGACCGCGCTGCTCAACCCGGTGTTCCTGACCGTGGCGGCCATCGTCGCGGTGCTGACGCTGACCGGCACCAGCTACCCGACCTATTTCGAAGGGGCGCAGTTCATCCATTTCCTGCTGGGGCCGGCCACCGTGTCGCTGGCGATTCCGCTCTATCGGCAGTTCGATCGGGTGCGCGAAAGTGCGCTGGCGGTTGCGGCGAGCCTGTTTGCCGGAGCGCTGACGGCCCTCGCCTCGGCGATCGGGCTCGGCTTCCTCCTGCGGGCGGATGCGGTGAGTCTGGTCTCGATGGCGCCGAAATCGGTCACGGCGCCGGTGGCCATGGGCATCGCCGAGAAGCTCGGCGGCCTGCCCTCGCTGACCGCGGTGTTCGTCATCGCGACGGGGATTCTCGGCGCCTCGCTGGGACCGGTACTGCTGGATCTCATGGGGATTCGCGATCCGGCGGCGCGGGGCTTTGCCATGGGCACGGCCTCGCACGGCATCGGTACGGCCCGGGCCCTGCAGGAGAGCGAGATCGCCGGGGCCTTCTCGGGCCTCGCCATGGGCCTCAACGCCCTGGCGACGGCAATCATCCTGCCGCTGCTCTGGACGTTCCTGTTCTAGCTTGGGGAAATTATCGTTCGGTCGCCGCGCCTAGCGCAGCAGGCCCTTCACCACGGTGGAGGCCTTGCCCATGTCCATCTTGCCCGGATAGCGCTCCTTGAGGGCGTTCATGCAGCGCCCGACATCGCGCAGACCGCGCGACTCAGTGTCTTCCACCACTTCGCGGCAGGCCTGTTCCATCTCGCCGGAATCGAGCTGCGGCGGCAGCAATTCGCGAATCACCGCGATTTCGCGGCGCTCTTGGTCGGCCAGCGCCGGCTGGCCGGTCTCGTCGAAGCCCTTGGCCGATTCGATCCGCTGCTTGATCATCTTCGACAGGATCTGCAGCACCTCTTCGTCGCTGACCGGATCGCGCCCGGCCGTGCGATTGGCGACGTCGCGATCCTTGATGGCGGCGTGGATGAGCCGCAGCGTGGAGCAGCGGGTCTTGTCCTGGCCATTGGTCGCGGATTTGAGGGCGTCCGCAAGATGCTCGCGCATGGGATCTTTGTCTTTCAGGTTTCGTGAACAGTCTGCATGACCGACGAATGCCACCAGTCCGATACTAATCCATACCTAACGGATGAAAAGGTAAAGCCGGGTCCGGGCGGCGATTCCAGCCTCGGCACAGGAGAGTGCCGCTGGTCCATGTCTGATCGGGCCGTCAAGGCCGCCGTTTTGCAATCCTGTCATCGTGACGATCTGCGCGAATGCCGGTCCGGCACCCGCCGGCTTCCTGCCGTGCAGCGTGGCGCGCATGTAGAAAATCGCGGAAGACTCCGCAAGGTCCCTTGCAACGACCGCCGTCTCGGCAGATATCGCGGGGACATGCCGGCGCCGATCGAAGGCCTGCCGATGCGACGCTGCGGCCGCGATGGCTGGCCCGGCACGGACCCACAGACGAAAGAGGCGCCCCATGACCGAAGGCTGGACAATCCGCAAGCCGACCGCAGTTCTGGTGCTGGCAGACGGGACGGTCATTGACGGTTTCGGTCTCGGCGCCACCGGCGCGATCGAGGGCGAGGTGTGCTTCAACACCGCCCTCACCGGCTATCAGGAGATCCTCACCGATCCCTCCTATGCGCGGCAGATCGTCACCTTCACCTTCCCGCATATCGGCAATGTCGGCGCCAATGACGAGGACCAGGAGGATCTGGTCCCGGCCAATGCGACCGGCGCGGTCGGCGCGATCTTCCGGGCCGATGTGTCCGAGCCGTCGAACTACCGCTCCTCCGGCCACCTCAATGCCTGGCTCAAGGAACGCGGCGTCATCGCCCTATCCGGCGTCGACACCCGCGCCCTCACCGCGCTGATTCGCGAAAAGGGTGCCGTGAACGCCGTGATCGCGCACGAGCCGGACGGCCAGTTCGACATCGACGCCCTGAAGGCGCGCGCTGCCGCCTGGGGCGGCCTTGTCGGCCTCGATCTCGCCAAGGAGGCTGCGGGCTCCGAAGCGGTGATCTGGGACGAGAAGCCCTGGGTCTGGAATGCCGGCTACGCCTCCGAGGCCGAGCCGCGCTACACCATCGTCGCCATCGACTACGGCACCAAGCGCAACATCCTGCGGCGGATGGCCGGCGAAGGCGCGCGGGTGATCCTGGTGCCGCCGACGACCAGCGCCGAGGATATCCTCGCCCACAATCCCGATGGCGTGTTCCTGTCGAACGGCCCGGGCGATCCGGCGGCGACCGGCGATTACGCCGTGCCGACCATCAAGGCGCTGATCGAGAAGGACGTGCCGGTCTTCGGCATCTGCCTCGGCCACCAGATGCTGGCGCTGGCGCTCGGCGCCCAGACCGAGAAGATGCATCAGGGCCACCACGGCGCCAACCATCCGGTGAAGGACTTCACCACCGGCAAGGTCGAGATCGTGTCGATGAACCACGGTTTCGCCGTGGCGGCCGATTCGCTGCCCGAGGGTGTCGAGGAGACCCATCGCTCGCTGTTCGACGGGTCCAATTGCGGCCTGCGCCTCACCGGCAAGCCGGTGTTCTCGGTGCAGCATCATCCCGAGGCTTCGCCCGGCCCGCAGGACTCGCATTATCTCTTCGACCGGTTCTTCCGGATGATAGACGAGCACAAGGGCCGCAAGGCCGCTGCCTGAGAGCGGCAACGGCCGATGGCGACGAATACCGCAACCCGGCTGACCGGCTGCCGTCCCAGTCCGCGGACGGGATGGCTGGCCAACCGGACGGCGACGCACCGCCGCACCGGCGGCCACGCCCGTCGGTTTTCTCGCCCCGGCCGACGCGATAGCATGGGCCCGGACCCCGTTCTGCGGGCCGCCCGACAGCGGCCGGCCGCAGACGCGCCGGTCCGGTCACGGGAGGCCCCATGAACCCTGATGACTTCAGGGCCTGGCGCAAGGCGCTCGGCCTCAAACAGAAAGATGCGGCCGAAAAGCTCGGCCTGAAGAAGCGGGTCATCCAGTATTACGAAAAGGGCGCCCGCGACGGAAAGAGCGTCGAGATCCCGAAGACCGTGGAGCTGTCGTGCCTGGCGCTGTCGCTCGGCATCGAGACCTATGACGGCCGCGGCCTGCCACGCAGTGCCTCCGAACTGATCTCGGCCAAACCGCCCCGCCCGGACGCGTGAGCGCCGTGCCGGCCAGACAGGCTCGGGACGCCGTCTTCCCGCCCCTGCCGACCGGCCGATCGCGTCGCGCACAAGATTCCCGACGATCCACCCTTTCGCCATCCGCGCCGGTTGCCTATAAGCCGGCCTCAGCCTCGACAGAACCTGAAGCGACCGGCCGTCACATCGTGCAGCCGGGCTTTTGGCGCGCAACATAACCGGACGAAGCCTCGCCATGCCAAAGCGTACCGATATCAAGTCCATTCTCATCATCGGCGCCGGCCCGATCATCATCGGGCAGGCCTGCGAGTTCGACTATTCCGGCACGCAGGCCTGCAAGGCGCTGAAGGCGGAGGGCTACCGGATCATCCTGGTCAACTCCAATCCGGCCACCATCATGACCGACCCGGATCTGGCCCACGCGACCTATATCGAGCCGATCACGCCGGAAGTCGTCGCCAAGATCATCGCCAAGGAGCGGCCGGACGCGCTGCTGCCGACGATGGGCGGCCAGACCGCGCTCAACACGGCGCTGTCGCTGCGCCGCATGGGTGTCCTGGAGAAATACGGGGTCGAGATGATCGGCGCCGATGCCGACGCCATCGACAAGGCCGAGGACCGCGCGCTGTTCCGCGAGGCCATGGCCAAGATCGGCCTGGAGACCCCGCGCTCGCTGCTGGCCAACGCCACCGACGCCAAGTCGGCCGACCGCAAGGTCCACGACACCCGCCGCGCCGAGATCATTGCGACCATCACCGACGAGGCCGAGCAGGACGCGGCCCTCGCCGCGCTGGAGCACGAGTGGCTGATCGGCGAGCCCGACCGCAAGCAGCGCTACATGACGCGGGCACTGGCCGCGGCGGCAGAAGCGCTCGAGGAAGTCGGCCTGCCGGCGATCATCCGGCCGTCCTTCACCCTCGGCGGCACCGGTGGCGGCATCGCCTACAACCGCTCGGAGTTCTTCGAGATCGTCGAGGGCGGCCTCGACGCCTCCCCGACGACCGAGGTGCTGATCGAGGAGAGCGTCCTCGGCTGGAAGGAGTACGAGATGGAGGTCGTCCGCGACAAGGCGGACAATTGCATCATCGTCTGCTCCATCGAGAACATCGACCCGATGGGCGTCCATACGGGCGATTCGATCACCGTCGCGCCGGCGCTGACGCTGACCGACAAGGAATACCAGATCATGCGCAACGCCTCGATCGCGGTGCTGCGCGAGATCGGGGTCGAGACCGGCGGCTCGAACGTGCAGTTCGCCGTCGATCCGCAGACCGGCCGCCTCGTCGTCATCGAGATGAACCCGCGCGTGTCGCGCTCCTCCGCCCTCGCCTCCAAGGCGACCGGCTTTCCGATCGCCAAGGTCGCGGCCAAGCTCGCCGTCGGCTACACGCTCGACGAGCTGGAGAACGACATCACCGACGGTGCGACGCCGGCCTCCTTCGAGCCGTCGATCGACTATGTCGTCACCAAGATCCCGCGCTTCGCCTTCGAGAAGTTCCCCGGCTCCGAGCCGATCCTGACCACGGCGATGAAGTCCGTCGGCGAGGTCATGGCGATCGGGCGGACCTTCGAGGAATCGCTCCAGAAGGCGCTGCGCGGCCTCGAGACGGGTCTGGACGGCCTCGACGAGATCGAGATTCCGGGCATCGGCGAAGGCGACGACAAGAACGCCATCCGCGCCGCGCTCGGCACGCCGACGCCGGACCGGCTGCTGATGGTCGCCCAGGCGCTGCGCATGGGCACCTCGCCGGAGCAGGTTCACCAGTCGTGCAAGATCGATCCCTGGTTCATCGCCCGCATCAAGGCGATCATCGACCTGGAAGAGAAGACCCGCACCCACGGCCTGCCCGACGACGCCGACAATCTGCGCTTCCTGAAGTCGGTGGGCTTCTCCGACGCGCGGCTGGCCAAGCTGATCGGCGGCGAGACGGCCGATGTCTCGGCCCTGCGCGACCGGCTCGACGTGCACCCGGTCTACAAGCGGATCGACACCTGCGCGGCCGAGTTCGCCTCGCCGACGCCCTACATGTACTCGACCTATGAGCGGGCCTTCGCCGGCGAGATGCGCTCGGAGGCAGCCGTCACCGACGCCAAGAAGGTGGTCATCCTCGGTGGCGGCCCGAACCGGATCGGCCAGGGCATCGAGTTCGACTATTGCTGCTGCCACGCGGCCTTCGCGCTGCAGGACGCCGGCTACGAAGCCATCATGATCAACTGCAACCCGGAGACCGTGTCGACCGACTACGACACGTCGGACCGGCTGTATTTCGAGCCGCTGACCGCCGAGGACGTGCTCGAGGTCCTGAAGGCCGAGCAGACCGCCGGCACGCTGCATGGCGTGATCGTGCAGTTCGGCGGCCAGACCCCGCTGAAGCTCGCCGAAGCGCTTGAGAAGGCCGGTATCCCGATCCTCGGCACCTCGCCGGACGCCATCGACCTCGCCGAGGACCGCGACCGCTTCCAGCGGCTCCTGAACGAGCTCGGCCTGCGCCAGCCGCGCAACGGCATCGCGCGCTCGGTGGACGAGGCCCGTGAGATCGTCGCCCGCATCGGCTATCCGGTCGTCGTGCGTCCGTCCTACGTGCTGGGTGGCCGGGCCATGGAGATCGTGCGCAACGAGGCGCAGTTCGAGCGCTACATGCACACGGCCGTGGTCGTGTCCGGCAAGTCGCCGGTGCTGATCGACTCCTATCTGTCGGACGCCATCGAAGTGGATGTCGACTGCCTCAGCGACGGCACTTCGACCTATGTCGCCGGCATCATGGAGCATATCGAGGAGGCCGGCATCCATTCGGGCGACTCGGCCTGTTCGCTGCCGGTCCACTCCCTGTCCACGGAGATGACCAACGAACTGGTCCGCCAGACCCGCGAAATGGCGCTGGCGCTCAAGGTCGGCGGCCTAATGAACGTCCAGTTCGCCATCAAGGACGACGTGGTCTACGTCCTCGAAGTGAACCCGCGCGCCTCGCGCACGGTGCCCTTCGTCGCCAAGACCATCGGCGCGCCCATCGCCAAGGTCGCCGCCCGGATCATGGCCGGCGAGACGCTGGACGCGGCCTTCGCGGCCTATGGCGGCGCACCGGACCCGCGCGCTTTGAAGCACATCGCCGTCAAGGAAGCGGTCTTCCCCTTCGCCCGCTTCCCGGGCGTCGACACGCTGCTCGGCCCCGAGATGCGGTCGACCGGCGAGGTCATGGGGCTCGACTACGATTACGCCGTGGCCTTCGCCAAGTCGCAGCTCGGCGCCGGCGTCGACCTGCCCCAGGAGGGCACGGTGTTCATCTCGGTGAAGGAAGCCGACAAGGAGCGCAGCCTCGCACCGGTCCGCCGGCTCTACGAGATGGGCTTCAAGATCATCGCCACCGGCGGCACCCACCGTTTCCTTGCCGATCGCGGCATTGCGGCCGAGAAGATCAACAAGGTGCTGGAGGGCCGTCCGCATATCGAGGACGCCATCCGCAACCGGCAGGTGCAGCTCGTCCTCAACACGACGGAGGGCGCCAAGGCGCTGTCGGATTCGCGCTCGCTGCGCCGCGCCGCGCTGATCCACAAGGTGCCCTACTACACCACGCTCGCGGGCATGGTGGCGGCCGCGGAGGCCATCGCGGCCCTGCGGAAGGGCAATCTTGAAGTTCGGCCGTTGCAATCGTACTTTAATGCTGCCTGATTGAAACGGCGCCCGACGCCCTGGCGCCCGGGCGTACTTCAATCCGGATAACCAAGCTGGTTCCAGCGACCCCGGTCGTATGGGACCGGTTTGTTATTGTGCTCCGGCCTGGCGCGTTCGCCGTCCGGCAATCAAAGAATAATGCAGATGCCGCGGCAGGGCCGCGCATCGGAAAGGTGGAGGCCATGGAAAAGGTCCCGATGACGAACCACGGTTACGACGCTCTGCGCGAGGAGCTCCGTCGTCGCCAGCAGGAGGAGCGTCCGCGGATCATCGCGGCGATTTCCGAGGCGCGCGCCCATGGCGACCTGTCGGAGAACGCCGAGTACCATGCCGCAAAGGAATCCCAGAGCCTGAACGAGGGCCGGATCTCCGAACTGGAAGACCTGACGGCCCGCGCCGAGGTCATCGACGTGACCAAGATGTCCGGCGCGACGATCAAGTTCGGGGCCACGGTCAAGCTGATCGACGAGGACACCGAGGAAGAGAAGACCTACCAGATCGTCGGCGATCAGGAAGCCGACGTGAAGAAGGGCCGCATCTCGATCTCCTCGCCCATCGCCCGTGCGCTGATCGGCAAGACCGACGGCGACACGATCGAGGTCGCCGCCCCCGGCGGTGCCCGCTCCTACGAGATCATCGAGGTCCGCTGGGCCTGATCGCTTCTGTCTCCGCCCGCCTGTCGGCGCCGCGCCCCGGCGCACGCTAAGACAGGCGGGCCCTTCCAAGACCGGCAGGCGGACGCGTTTCGCGCCCGCCGCCCCTGCCCGGCAATCGCAGAAGAACGGCCGCCATGGACATCCGGGACGTCGAGGTCATCGCCCCGAACTTCAAGCGCCGGCTGTCGGGCGTCACCTCCACCATCGTCCAGCTGCTGCCGCTGCAGGCCCGCACCCTCGGCATCGCCACCATGGGTCCGGACGTCCTGCCTGACGGCGTTCCCCGCTTGCCCTGGTCGGCGCTGCCGAAGCTCTGGACCCGGCCGCGCCATCGCCGCCGCCGCATCTGGCATGCCCGCCGCAATATCGAGATGATCGCCGGCATCGTCCTGCGCGACATTCTTCACATGCCGCTGAAGCTGGTCTTCACCTCGGCCGCCCAGCGCCATCACAAGGGCCTGACCCGCTTCCTCATCCGCCGGATGGACGCGGTGATCGCCACCAGCACCCGCAGCGCCGCCTTCCTGCAGGTGCCGTCGCGAACCGTCATGCACGGCATCGATCTCGACCGTTTCACCCCGCACGGTCCGTTCCCCGAGGGCCCGCCGGGACAGGCGCTCGAAGGCCGCAGGATCGTCGGATGCTCCGGCCGCATCCGGCACCAGAAGGGCACCGACCTCTTCGTCGAGGCGATGATCCGGCTCCTGCCCGCGCGGCCGGACTGGACCGCGGTCATCACCGGTCGCACGACCGCCGAACACGCCGCCTTCGAAGCAGGCCTTCGACAGCGCATTGCCGAGGCCGGGCTTGCCGACCGCATCCTGCTTCTCGGGGAAGTCGCGGACGTCACCGCGTGGTTCCGGCGGTTCGACCTCTATGTGGCGCCGCCGCGCAACGAGGGGTTCGGCCTGACGCCGCTGGAGGCGATGGCGAGCGGCACGCCGGTGGTCGCCAGCGACGCCGGCGCCTTTGCCGAGCAGATCGTGGAGGGCGTGACCGGCCGCGTAGTGCCGGTGGGCGACGCCGGCGCACTGGCGGATGCCATTGCCCCCTATCTGGACGACGCCGCGCTTCGGAAACGCGCCGCGGAGGCGGGCCTCGCGCGGGTCACGGAAGCCTTTCCGCTGACGCGGGAAGCTGCGGAAATCCGCAAGGTCTACGAGACGCTCTGGTCGTCGTAGCGGCCAATGCGCGCTGCCATCGCATCGCGCGATACCGGCAGGACGGCGGTGAACGCCGCCGCGTCGAAGCCTGCCGGGCGAAACTCGACATCGGCGAGCCGGCGTGCTTGCACCAGCGCCAGCCGGAGCTGCGTGCCGATCCGCCGGCCGGTATAGAGCAGATTGGCCCAGCTCAGCGGCAGGCGCTGGCGAGGCTGATGGATCGACGTCTGAGTCGACAGGCCGACATCGAAGCCGCGCTCTTCCAGGAGATGAACCTGCATGGTCGCCGCCGGCTCGACCTGCGCCATCGCCAAGCGACACACGCCGAACATGAAGGCGTCCACCGGGGCGGCTTGCGTGTCGGCCCGTTCCAGCAGCGCGCGGGCGCCGTTCTGCGAGACGTAATAGGCGCCTGCACCCGATTTCTCGCGCACCAGTTCGGTGAAACGAACCCCGCCGACCGTCCTGCCGCCGCCCTTGCGAAAGAACTTGCGGCGGCCGACCGTCTCGAAATTGACGAGGTCGAAACCGCTGGCTGCAGCGTTTGCGGCGGCCTGCGGGAAATGCGTGCCGAAGACCGTGTCGTCCTCCAGGACGATCAGGCCGTCCTCGCTGGCTGCCGCCCGCTCCCACAGCCTGCGATGCGAGAGGAAGGCCGCCAGCTCCGGCCGGGTCATCGGCCGCTCCCAGCCTGTGGACAGGCGCCCATAGGTCGCGTCGTCGATATCGGCGACAGTGCAGGCCTCCTGGCGATGCACGTCCAGCCCGATTGCGTCAGCCTGCACCTCGATGAGCGCCCGGCGTTCGCGGGCGCCGGCGAGATTGATGAACCAGATGTCGGGCATGGCGCGCACCGTTGTTGTCTCAGTCCGTCCAGACCGACGGGAAGAGCAGGATCAGCACCGTCACCAGTTCGAGGCGGCCGAGCAGCATCACGACCGACAGGGTCCACAAAGCCGGGTCCGGCAAGGAAGCGAAATTGCCGGCCGGTCCGATGATCTGGCCAAAGCCCGGGCCGACATTGGCGATGGCGGTGAGCGTGCCCGAAAAGGCGGTGATCAAGTCGAGCCCGAACATGGTCAAAAGGACGGTGCCCAGCAGCAGCGTTCCGAAGAACAGGAAGAAGAAGATCGTCACCGTCTGGATCGTCTCGGACGAGATGTCGTCATTGCCGTATTTCAGCCGGATGATGGCGTGCGGGCGCACCAGCCGGCGGAAGCTGGAGCGCACGAGGCGATAGAGGATGACGAGACGGTTGGCCTTGATGCCGCCCGAGGTCGAGCCGGCGCAGCCGCCGAGGAAGGTGGCGAGGAAGAACAGGCCGATCGCGGCGTTCGACCACAGCGTATAATCCTCCGAGGCAAAGCCCGTGGTGGTGATCACCGAGACCAGATTGAAGGCCGACGAGATCAGCGCCTCGCCGAAGGGCGTGTCGTTGACCACCCGCCGGGTCACCGCGATGGCGAAGCTCAGGACGAGGCAGATCATCAGGAAGACGGCGATCTGCGGGTCGCGCCAGAGCTGGAAGCGCCGCGGCAGGAAGGCGCGGATGTAGATGACGAAGGGCAGCGCGGCGAGGATCATGAAGAGCGTCGCGGCGACGAGGATGCTGTTGCTCTCGAAATAGCCCATCGACGCGTCGTGGGTGGAATAGCCGCCCGTCGCCATGGTGGTCATGGCGTGGTTGACCGCATCGAAGAAGCTCATGCCGAGCGAGGTATAGGCGGCGGTGCACAGGATGGTGAGCACCGTATAGGCCGCGATCAGGCCGCCGGTCAGCTGGTTCACCCGCGGCAGCACCTTGTCCGACTTGTCGGAGCTTTCCATGTGGAACAACGCCAGGCCGCCGGCGCGCAGCGACGGCAGGACCAAGAGCACCATGCCGATGATGCCGATGCCGCCCAGCCATTGCAGCAGCGAGCGCCACAACAGGAGGCCGCGCGGCAGGGCGTCGAGGCCGGAGATCACCGTCGAGCCGGTGGTCGTCAGGCCGGACATGGATTCGAAGATTGCCCCGGCGAAGGTCACGTTGACGGAGGCGATGTAGATCGGCAGCGCGCCGATCAGCGTGGCGAAGAGCCAGACGCTGGTGACGAGCTGGAAGCCCAGCCGCTGGGTGAATTTCGGCCGATCGCCGCGGGTGGCCGTGGCCAGCAGGATGCAGATCATCCCGACCAGCAGGCTGCAGCCGACGAAGACGCGCCAGTCCTCGTTCTCGTCGGCCAGGTCGACGAGCGCGGGAATGAGCATCGCGGCCGCGAGTCCCAGCCCGAAATTCGAGGTGACGTACGCGATGGTCCTGAAAATGGAAGGGCTCCGGGACGTGGCATCTTCGGGAGGCGAAGGCCTCGCGTAAAGCGGTCTCTTACCCCCTCGGCGCGCGCTCGGCAATCGAGCGGGGGATGACCGACGCTACGACAGGCGATCATGTTGCAGCCCCGCATCCCCTCGTCTATTGAACGGGCGGGCGGCCGTCGCCATCTGCCGGACGCCAATCCAGCGAGGCCCATATGACCGAACGCCATGCGGAAATCCTGATCGTCGGCTCCGGCCCGGCAGGCTACACCGCCGCCATCTACGCTGCGCGCGCGATGATGAAACCGCTGCTCGTCGCCGGCCTCCAGGAAGGCGGCCAGCTGACGATCACGACCGATGTCGAGAACTATCCGGGCTATGCCGATCCCGTCCAGGGTCCCTGGATGATGGAGCAGATGAAGGCGCAGGCGCTCAATGTCGGCGCCGAGATGGCCAGCGACCTGATCGTGTCCGCCGATCTCGACCGGCGGCCGTTCCGCCTGACCGGCGATTCCGGCACGGTCTACACCTGCGACGCGCTGATCATCGCGACGGGCGCCCAGGCCAAATGGCTCGGCCTGCCCAGCGAGGACCTGTTCCAGGGCTTCGGCGTCTCGGCCTGCGCAACCTGCGACGGCTTCTTCTATCGCGGCAAGGACGTGGTCGTGGTCGGCGGCGGCAACACCGCCATCGAGGAAGCGCTGTATCTGTCGCACATCGCCAAGTCGGTGACGCTGGTGCATCGCCGTGACGAGTTCCGCGCCGAGCGGATCCTGCAGGAGCGCGTCTTCAAGACCGACAATATCGAGATCGTCTGGAACAGCGAGATCGACGAGATCCTCGGCGAGACCAAGCCGATGAAGTCGGTTACCGGCGTGCGGCTGCGCGATCGCGTCACGGGTGAGACCAGCGAGCGGGCAACGCATGGCGTCTTCGTCGCCATCGGCCATGCGCCGGCGGTCGAACTGTTCACCGGCAAGCTGAAGCAGAAGCCGTCCGGCTATCTGTGGGTCGAGCCGGGCACCACGCAGACCTCGGTTCCGGGCGTCTTTGCGGCGGGCGACGTCGCCGACGACGTGTACCGTCAGGCGGTGACGGCTGCGGGCATGGGCTGCATGGCAGCGCTCGAAGCAGAGAAATGGCTGGCCGTTCAGGCCGTGGAAGACAAGCGGCAGGCTGCCGAGTAGCTGATGCGGGCAGGCATCGTGCCTGCCGGGCCTCAGGCCGTCCGGGGATAACGACCTATGGCTCTCGACTGGGATAAACTGCGGATCTTTCACGCCGCCGCCGAAGCGGGATCGTTCACCCATGCGGCGGACGTCCTGAATCTCAGCCAGTCGGCGATCAGCCGGCAGGTCGCGGCGCTGGAGCAGGAAGTCGGGACCCCCCTCTTCCACCGCCATGCCCGCGGCCTGGTCCTGTCGGAACAGGGCGAATTGCTGTTCCACACCGCCAGCGACGTCCTGAAGCGGCTCGAGCAGGTGCGCATGCAGCTCACCGAGACGCGCGAGAAGCCGACCGGCAAGCTGCGGGTGACGACCACGGTGGGTCTCGGCTCCGGCTGGCTCACCGAGCGCGCCAAGGAGTTTCTCGAGCTCTATCCCGATCTCGAGCTGCAGTTGGTCTTCGACAACGAGGAAATCGACCTCACCATGCGCAAGGCCGACGCGGCGATCCGCCTGCGCCAGCCGCAGCAGCCGGACCTGATCCAGCGCCGCCTGTTCACGGTGCATCTGCATGTCTATGCGTCGCCGGCCTATCTGAACCGCTTCGGCACGCCCGAGACGGTCGAGGATCTCGACAACCACCGGATCATCACCTTCGGCGAACCGGCCCCGAACTATCTGCGCAACCTGAACACGCTGGAGACGGTGGGCCTGCCCGACGGCAAGAGCCGCAGCCCGATCCTGCAAATCAACAATCTGATGGCGATCCGCTCGGCGATCGAAAGCGGCATCGGCCTGGCGCTTCTGCCCGACTACATGATCGACAAGCGGGTGAAGCTGGTGCAGGTGCTGCCGGAGATGGAGATGCCGACCTTCGACACCTATCTCTGCTATCCCGAGCAGATGCGGAACGCCGCCAAGCTCAAGGTGTTTCGCGACTTCCTGATTTCCAAGGCGCGTACCTGGGCCTTCTGAGGGACGGGCTGCGCCGCCTTCTCTCGTAGTAGGGAGGCGCGACGTGCGTTGCTGGAAACCCGGCGATCGGCACGGTGCGAACGAACGCCCCGTGCCGCGCGGCGATCAGCGCCGCGAAGGGAAACCGAGCGGGTCGGTCCCCGCCAGTCGCTACATTCCGGCCTTTTCGGTGATGCCCTTCAGCCCGGCGTCGTAGATGCCGAGCATGACCTCTTCCGCCTCGGCATCGGTCGCGCCCTTGGCATCGAAGCTGCCGGTCCAGCTGATCTGCGAGCCCTCGCCCGCTTCCGTTACCGTGATGGTCGATTCGTAATTGTCGACCGGTAGCGGGCCCTCCACGGCGGTGTAGGTGTAGCTCATGGCATCGTCGTCCCAGGCCACGAGTTCCTCGACGATCATGGCGCCGTCGCCGAGCGTCAGCGTGCGGCGGGTCTTGCCGTGGGCCTCGGCCTCCTCGCATTTGGCCACCGCCGGATGCCACGCGCCGATCCCGCAAAAATCACCGATCGCAGCCCAGACCGCGGCCGGCTTGGCATCGACCTCGACCGTCCGGCCGATATCGAGCGCGTAGGCCGGCGCCGCCAGCATCATCGTCGCCGCGGCCACTCCCAAGGTCAGTTTGCGCATATGTCGTCTCCTCCGCACGCACGGCACGGCCGCGCGTCATTGCAGTGCCCGTGGTCCAAGCTAGTTCGAACCACCGGAACTGGAAGGGCGCGACAGGTGATCGGAGCCGTGGACGAGAAATGCCGGCCGCCCCTCCCCGCCAAGATCCGGCGAGCAGGCAAAAAAATGGGCGGCACTGAGGCCGCCCGAAATTTGGCTGGAGTATCAGGCCATGAAAACCTGATGTCGTTCAAACGTGGCCGATACCGGATGGTTGCATCCGGGTCGTCGATTCCGTGAATCATGCGGATTCCGGCCAAAGCGGAGGCGGAACTGTTCGCACCCGCAACCAATGCAGCACGGTGGCGTTAGAAGAGCGGGGCGCGATCTTACGACCGCAGGCGGGCAGTCGCCCGCCCAGTGGCAAGACGGCGCAGTCAAATTTCGACCTCAGGAGTCACATTCATGTTTCGCGACAAGCCTACCGCCTACGATCGCCTGTCCGACGCACTCAGCGACATCGGCGAGCGTCTCGCGGAGATCGAGGAGCGTGCGGTCGAGACGGTCCGCCCGCGCCCGACGCGCACCGAACGCCTTCGCCGTTCGTTCGATCGTGCCAACCCGTTCCATTCCGAGCCGACGGGCCTTGCCCGCTACCTGCCGGATTTCGCCACGGGCTGGAGCCTGCCGAGCACCGATGAGGCCCGTCGCCATGCGCGCTCGCTGCGCGACAGCGCCGAGCACGGCGCCCATGACGCCCGCGGCTATTTCGACGACGCGCGCAACTATCTCTCCAGCGTCCGCCTGCCGCGCTCCATCCGGCGCAGCGAGCCGGAGCGGGTTCTCGACAGCCTGCGCGCCCGGCCGGAACTGACCGGCCTCCTCGTCGTCGGCGGAGCCATCGCCGTCGTCGGTGCGGCGTATTTCGTCACCAAGAAGGTGCAGGAGCACACCGAGGAGCCCGATTACGACGTCGTGCGTGACGACGGCGAGTTCCAGATCCGCGACTATGACGGCATGGTCGTCGCCGAGACGGTCAAGAGCGGCTACCACGAGAAGGCGCGCCGCAGCGGCTTCGAGACGCTGTACGACTACATCGCCGCGAAGAGCCGGTCGGGCAAGAAGATCGCCATGACCAGCCCGGTGCTGCAGCAGCTCGCCGAGGGCGACGGCCACACCAAGGGCTGGGCCGTCCGCTTCATCATGCCGAAGAAGTACACGCGGGCCAGCCTGCCGGAGCCGACCAATACCGGCGTCACGCTGAAGGAAGTGCCGGCGCGCCGCATGGTGTCGATCTCCTTCTCCGGCAATTTCAATGCCACGCTGGCCAGCAAGCAGCTGATGAAGCTCTACAATTATCTGGCGGACAACAACCTGACCCAGAAGGGCGATCCGGAATACGCCTTCTACAACCCGCCCTGGACGCCGGGCTTCATGAAGCGCAACGAGATCCTCATCGAGATCATGCGCTGACAGCCATCACAGCAGTGACCGGAACCCTACGGAAACCCGGTCGCCGCGCCGATCCCGAACAAGACCGGAAAGCCCGCCGCGCGCGGGCTTTCTGCTGTCCGGCAGAAAATCCAGACAATTCGACACATTAACTAGAGATCGGCTTTCCGCTCAGGCCGCCACTGAACATGTTGCAATTTCTTCTGCGCTCGTCTTGATTGTTCTCATCTGAACAATCGCTGGAGTGTATGAGTATGAAGCGACTTGTTGCTTTGCTGACCGCGGGGAGCAGCCTGCTGTTCGCCGTCGCGCCATCCATGGCGGGCGGAAGCCGGGCCATCTCCTGCTACCAGCCGGTGCATGAGCCGGCGGAATACGCATCGGTCGCGGAAACCGTGATGGTGCGGCCCGCCGAGACCGTCTACGAGACGGTACCGCCGGTCTATGGCACCGAAAAGCGTCACGTCCTCGTCGAGCCGGAGCGCGTCGTGCGCAGCGTCGTGCCCGCCCGCTACGAGACCGTCGCCCGCAAGGTGCTCATCCACCCGGCCCGGACCGTCCACCGCTCTTCCCCGCCCGTCTATCGCAAGGTCGCCGAAACGGTGATGGTGCATCCGGCGACGGAGCGCTGGGAATGGCGGGTGATCAACGGCCACCGGGTCTATTGCCGCGTCGTGGCGCCGGCGCGCTATGAGACCCGGTATCGCAAGGTCGTCGTCGATCCCGGCGACAGCTGGACCGAGACGATCCCGGCCGAATACGGCGTCGAGCATGTCCGGGTGGAGGTCGAGCCGGCCCGCACCCGCGAGCATGTCATCCCCGCGCGCTACGAGACGGTCCGCGAGAGGGTCGTGCTGGAACCGGCGCGGTCTGTCGCACGCACCATTCCGGCCGAATACGACACCCGCCACCGCCGGGTGAAGGTGCGGGAAGGCCGCTCCGGCTGGCAGCAGGTGCATCTGCGCAACTCCTGCTGAGGCAGGCCGGGCGCTTCGTCCGGCCAGTTTGCGTTTGCGGCAGACGCCCTCCGGGGCGGCGGCGCTCGACGGACATTCGCGAGTCCGGCCAAGGGGCTGGCCAACTGTCATCACGGATCGATTCAACGCCAGGCGACGGCGCGCGCCCCTGCTCCGCCGGCCGACCGGTTTGCGGGAGCCCTTCAGACCTTGATGACGTAGTGCTTCTTGGTCGGCTCCACGACCTTCCAGCGTCCCTTGAAGCCGGGGCGGATGACGAAGCTGTCGCCGGCGACGAGCTTGACCGGCTCGCACCCGTTCTCAGTCAGAACGGACACACCCTCCAGGATGTGGAAGAACTCCCACTCGTCATAGTCGATGTCCCATTCGCCGGCGGAGGATTCCCAGATGCCGGCGTAGAGACCGTCGCCCGTCTCCTCCATGTTCCAGGTCTTGTTGCTCGGGCGGCCGCTGCGGATCTTGTCCTTGTCGGGCGCGCCGGTCTCGACGGGCACCAGCGCCTTGTCGAACCGGACGAAATGTTCGGTCATGTCGGTCTCCTTCGTCGATCAGCGACGGCCAGAAAGCGCGGCGCGCGCGAGGCGTTCCCGCCATCGCAGAGAAAAGGGCCGGCCGCACGAAGCGACCGGCCCTTTCCGGATGGTTCGAGTGGCGGCGATCAGACCTTGGCGAGCGCCTGGTCGAGATCGGCGATGATGTCGTCGACATTCTCGATGCCGATCGACAGGCGCACCACGTCCGGCCCGGCGCCCGCGGCAATCCGCTGCTCGTCGGCGAGCTGCTTGTGGGTGGTCGATGCCGGGTGGATCACCAGCGAGCGGGTGTCGCCGATATTGGCGAGATGCGAAAACAGTTCCAGCGCTTCCACGAAGGTGACGCCGGCCTCGAAGCCGCCCTTCAGGCCGAAGGTGAAGACGGCGCCGGCGCCCTTGGGCGAATATTTTTGCATCATCGCGTGGTTCGGATGGTCCGGCAGGCCCGAATAGGACACCCAACTCACCTTCTCGTGGCCCTGCAGATGCGCCGCGACGGCCTTGGCGTTGTCGCAGTGGCGCTGCATGCGCAGCGGCAGCGTCTCGATGCCGGTCAGAAGCATGAAGGCGTTGAAGGGCGAGATCGCCGGTCCGAGATCGCGCAGGCCGAGAACGCGGCAGGCGATGGCGAAGGCGAAATTGCCGAAGGTCTCGTGCAGTACGACGCCGTTATATTCCGGCCGCGGCTGCGACAGCATCGGGTAGCGGTCGTTCGCCGACCAGTCGAAGGTGCCGGCGTCGACGATGGCGCCGCCCATGGAATTGCCGTGGCCGCCCATGAACTTCGTCAGCGAATGCACGACGATGTCGGCACCGTGCTCGATCGGCCGGCACAGATACGGCGTCGCCATGGTGTTGTCGACGATCAGCGGAATGCCGTGCTTCTGGGCGATGGCCGAGATGCCGGCGATGTCGACGACGATGCCGCCGGGATTGGCGATCGACTCGATGAAGATCGCCTTGGTCTTGGGGGTGACCGCCGCCTCGAAGCTGGCGAGATCGTCCAGATCGGCCCAGTTGACGGTCCAGCCGAACGACTTGAAGGCATGGCCGAACTGGTTGATCGAACCGCCATAGAGCTTGCGCGAGGCGACGAACTCGTCGCCCGGCTGCATCATCGCCTGGAAGATGATGAGCTGCGCGGCATGGCCCGACGCCACGGCCAGCGCCGCGGTGCCGCCTTCGAGCGCGGCGACGCGCTCTTCCAGCACCGCCTGGGTCGGGTTCATGATGCGGGTGTAGATGTTACCGAACTGCTGGAGCCCGAACAGCGAGGCGGCGTGGTCGACATCCTCGAAGACGAAGGACGTGGTCTGGTAGATCGGCGTCGCCCGGGCGCCCGTCGCCGGGTCCGGCTGCGCGCCGGCGTGGATCGCCAGGGTCTCGAAATTCGGTCCGCTCATCTGTCTCTCTCCCCTTCCATGATGCCGTTCCGGACAGCCCTTGCGGGCCCTCCGGTGCTCGGCACGCTCTAGCATGCCGCGCCCGGGGCGGCGAGTTGCCGGCACGGATTTTCCAGATGTCGCAGCACCGGGGATGCAACCGCCCTGCATGCCAGCCATTCTGCGAGGATCGAACGAACCACCAGGGGACAGCACGCATGCCGAATTCCAACGGACAGATCCGCTACGCCGTCGTCGGCGGCGGCTGGATCTCCCAGGGCGCCTTCATGCCGGGCGTCGGCCAGACGTCGAACTCGGTCATGACGGCAATCGTCACCGGCGACCCTGAGAAGGCCCGCGCGCTCGGCGAGCGCTACGACATCAGGCCCTATGGCTATGACGAATACGACGCGCTCCTGGCCAGCGGCGACATCGACGCGGTCTATGTGGCGACGCCGAACTTCCGCCACCGGGAATTCGCCGAGCCGGCGCTCAAGGCCGGCATTCACGTGCTCCTGGAAAAGCCGATGGCCGGCAGCCTTTCCGATGCCGAGGCGATCGAGGCCGCGGCCCGCGCTTCCGGCGCCCGGTTGATGCTGGCCTATCGCCTGCATTCCGAGCCCGGTACCCAGGCGATCTTGGCGGCGATCCGCGCCGGCGAGATCGGCACGCCGCGCTTCTTCACCGCGACCTTCGCGCAGAATGTCGATGCCGCGAACCACCGGGCGCAAAACGGCTTCTGGGCCGGACCGATCCCCGACATGGGCGCCTATCCGATCAACGCCGTGCGCAATTTCTTCGAGGCCGAGCCGATCTCGGTCACGGCCGTCGCGTCGAAGGTGCCCGAGCGCGGGCTCGGGTGCGCCGACACGGTCAGCGTCATCCTCTCCTTCACCGAGGGACGCGCGGCGAGCTTCACCGTCAGCTATTCAGGCGACAGCGTCGACCGGCTGCATGTGGTCGGCAGCGAGGGGATCATCGAGGCCAATCCCGCCTTCGGCTTCGGTGAGGGCGTGTCCATCGACTTCCGGCTGACGCGGGGCGGCAAGACCGAGGAGCGGACCCATCCGGTGGTCGACCAGTTCGCCGGCGAGACGGCGTATTTCTCCGACTGCATCCTGGAAGACCGCGAGCCCGAGCCGAATGGCGAGGAAGGCGTTCTCGACATGATCGTCATCGAGGCGATCGAGCGGGCGTTGGAGACCGGTCAGCCGCAGGCGCTGGAGCCGCGCAATCGCCAGCGCCGGATGGGCAAGGACCAGGTCCGCGACTTCCCGCTCGCCGACGTGCCCGACTTCGTCAACGCGGCGACGCCCACCGGCTAAGGGCATCGGGGCATCACATCGTGTGGTGCCCCGCTTCGCTGCCGCTATACTCCCCGGATGGCCTACGACATCCGCCCGGAACGACCGGACGACGCCGCGGAGATCCGGCAGGTCGTCACGCCAGCCTTCGCCGATGCGCCGCACAGCGACGGCACCGAGGGTGCCATCGTCGATGCGCTGCGCGCCGATGACGCGCTGACACTGTCGCTCGTCGCGGTCGCGGGCGGCCGGATCGTCGGCCATGTCGCTTTCTCGCCGGTGACGATCGACGGCCGCGATGTCGGCTGGTTCGGCCTCGGACCGGTGGCCGTTTCGCCCGATCGCCAGAGGCAGGGGATCGGCGGCGCGCTTGTGCGGGCAGGTCTCGACCGCCTGCGGAACCAACGCGCCCGGGGCTGCGTGGTGCTCGGCGATCCCGGCTATTATCGCCGCTTCGGCTTTGCGGCCGATCCGCAGCTTCGCTACCCGGATGCACCCGCGCCGTATTTCATGCGGCTTGCCTTCGGTCCCGAGATCCCGGCGGGCTGCGTCGCCTATCATCCGGACTTTGCAGCGCGATGATCGGTCGGCGGCCTGATTGCTGCGCCAGGCGCCCTCGCCTATTTCGTCCGGTTCAGCCCGTAGCTCTGGAAGCCCTTGCCCATGGCCGGCTTCTTCGACGAGAGAACGCGCGAATTGACGCCGTTCCAGCCGATCTCGCCCGACAGGCGCGCATATTCGATCTTGGGGCAGCGATCCATGATGACGGTCAGGCCTTCGGCCTCGGCCGTCCGCGCGGCAGCGTCGTTGCGGATGCCGAGCTGCATCCAGATGACCGAGGGGCGCGGATCCGTCGCCAGCGCCTCTTTGACGATTCCCGGCACGGCGTCGGCGGAGCGGAAGATGTCGATCATGTCGACCGGCTCGGGAATGCTGGCGAGATCGGCATGGCAGCGCTGGCCGAGCAGGTCCTGACCGGCGAGGCCCGGATTGACCGGGATGACGCGGTAGCCCTTGGCCAGCAGGTATTTCAGGACGAAATAGGACGGGCGCACCGGCTTGGCGCTGGCGCCGACGAGGGCGATGGTCTGCACCCGGTCGAGCAGGCCACGCATGGCCGAGTCGTCATAGACCAGCGGCGCCGGCGCAGCGGCACCCGGGGCGCTCTCCGCCGGGCTCATTCGTGCGTCCATTCCGGCTTGCGCTTCTCCAGGAAGGCGCCGATGCCCTCTTCCGCGTCCTTCGCCAGCATGTTCTCGGTCATCACCGAGGCGGCATATTCATAGGCGTCGGACAGCCCCATCTCGGCCTGCCGGTAGAATGCTTCCTTGCCGGTCTTCACCGTCATCGCCGACTTGGAGGCGATGGTGGTGGCATATTTGCCGACGATGGTGCCGAGATATTCCGGCGGCACGACCCGGTTGACCAGGCCGAACTCGCGGGCCGAGCGGGCATCGATGGTCTCGCCCGTCAAGAGCATCTCCATGGCGTGCTTGCGGCTGAGATTGCGCGACAGCGCCACCATCGGCGTCGAGCAGAACAGGCCGATATTGACGCCCGGCGTGCAGAACTGCGCTTCCTCGGAGGCGATGGCGAGATCGCAGGAGGCGACGAGCTGGCAGCCAGCGGCCGTCGCCAGCCCGTTGACCTCGGCGATCACCGGCACGGGATGGCGCACGATCGCCTGCATCACCTCGGAGCATTTGCGCATTGTCGCCTCGAAGAAGGCGCGGCCGCGATCGGCGTCGGCGCGATGGGCGGTCAGTTCCTTCAGATCGTGGCCGGCCGAGAAGATCTTGCCCGCCCCCGCAATGACCACCACGCGGTTGTCGGTGTCGGCCGCCGCATCGGCGAGCGCGGCGAGGATCGCGTTCATCATCGCCATCGACAGGGCGTTCGCCGGCGGGCTGGACAGGACGATCCGGGTCAGGCCCGTCGCCCGCTGGATTTCGACGGGATGCTGGCCCGCATCGGCGATTTCGAAGATGTCTGCCATGGATCGGTTCCGGTCGACTGAAGGAAGGCGTTCCTGCCACCTTCAACAGAATCGCCCCGCCCTCCGCAAGATCGTCGCTGCGCTCCGGAGGACGGTCCCCGCCGATATCGTCAGTCCGACTGGCCATTGCAGGGCCCCGAAGCTAGGACGGTGTGCGTCGGGAGGCGGCATCTGCCCGGCCGGACAGAAGCGGGAGGAACGCGCGCGTGCAGCCGATCATGACGAAAGCCGAACTCGAAGCCTTTCTCGACAGCGATTTTCCGCAGATCGGCGGACGCGAGGGTGGCTATTCGATCACCGATGTCAGTCCGGGCGCGGCGACCATGCGGCTCGACGCCAGCGACCGGCATCTGCGGCCCGGCGGCACCGTTTCCGGACCCAGCCTCTTCGCGCTAGCCGATCTTGCCGCCTATGTCGCGATCCTCGCCCATATCGGGCCGGTGGCGCTCGCCGTCACCACCAATCTGTCGATCAACTTCCTGCGCAAGCCCGAGCCCGGCGGCATCCTCGGCGAAGCCCGGCTCCTGAAGCTCGGCAAGCGGCTGGCGGTCGTCGACATCGCCCTGACCAATGCGGCGGACGAAGCGCTGGTCGCCCATGCGGTGGCGACCTATTCGATCCCGCCCCGATGAGACGCGCCCGGCGTTGCGGTATCATGATACCTTGATGCCGCGATCCCCTGCATGACAGGGGCTCGCGAAGGGTGCCGATGCGCCTTTTGACGTTGACAGACGCGGTGCGGCCCCGTATGTCCCGCTCCACGAAGAGCCGGCTCGCGCCGCCTTCCCAAGATCGACGGCCACAGCGGTCGGCAACGATGCTCACGAACACCCAAGGGCAGAACATGAAAACCTTCTCGCAGAAGACCGAGACGGTGGAGAAGAAGTGGATCCTGATCGACGCCGAAGGGCTCGTCGTCGGCCGCCTCGCTTCCATCGTCGCGCTTCGCCTCCGCGGCAAGCACAAGCCGACCTTCACGCCGCATGTCGATGATGGCGACAACATCATCATCATCAATGCGGACAAGATCGTCCTGACCGGCAAGAAGTACGAGAACAAGACGTACTACTGGCACACCGGTTATGCCGGCGGCATCAAGGAGCGCAAGGCGCGCCACATCCTCGAGGGCCGCTTCCCGGAGCGCGTCGTCGAGAAGGCCATCGAGCGCATGCTGCCGCGCGGCCCGCTCGGCCGTCGCCAGCTCAAGAACCTCCGCGTCTATGCCGGTGCCGAGCACCCGCATGAGGCGCAGTCCCCCGAGACGCTCGACGTCCGGGCCATGAACTCCAAGAACTCGAGGGCCGCATAATGTCCCAGCTCTCTTCGCTCGAAGAACTCGGCACGGCCGAAGTCACCGCACAGCCGGAAGCCCCGGTGCATGTGCAGAAGCTCGACCAGTACGGTCGCGCCTATGCCACCGGCAAGCGCAAGGATGCGGTTGCCCGCGTCTGGGTGAAGCCGGGCACCGGCAAGATCACCGTCAACGACCGCGACTTCACGGCCTATTTCGCCCGTCCGGTCCTGCAGATGGTGCTGCGTCAGCCGATCGTCGCCGCGGCCCGTGACGGCCAGTTCGACGTCGTCGCCACGGTGGCCGGCGGTGGTCTGTCCGGCCAGGCCGGTGCGGTTCGCCACGGCATCTCCAAGGCGCTGACCTATTACGAGCCGGGCCTGCGCGCGGTTCTCAAGAAGGGCGGCTTCCTGACGCGCGACTCGCGTACGGTCGAGCGCAAGAAGTACGGCAAGGCGAAGGCCCGCCGGTCCTTCCAGTTCTCCAAGCGCTGATCGGCGCGGCGGCGTCTGCCGCTGCCCTTTCTCCCGCGAAGTTCAAAGCCGCCGGGTGGTCGCCCGGCGGCTTTTTGCTTATGTGGGCCCGACAGGCTGGTCTGGCGCATCGGAGCTGCGCCCGGCCCCGGCCACCTCCGGCCCGCCGCCTTCCCGACGCTCCCTGGCGGAAGTGACCATGCCCAGCACGTCCATCGACCATGCCTTCACCGCCGACAGCGCCCACGGCGCGGCGGGCGACCCGACCTATGCCGGCGCCCTCTCCTTCATGCGGCGGCGCCAGACGAAGGCGGTCGACGGCACCGACGTGACGGTCTGGGGCATTCCCTTCGACGCCTCGGTCTCCAACCGTCCGGGCACGCGCTTCGGCCCGCAGGCGCTGCGCCGCGCCTCGGCGATCTTCGACAATGATCCGCAGTTCCCCTTCGACACGGATCTCTTCGAGCCCCTGAGCGTCGTCGATTACGGCGACTGCCTGCTCGACTACCGGCTGCCCGAGACGGCGCACGAGACCATCCGCGCCGAGGCGGCGGCCCTGATCGCCAAGACTGGCTTCCTGATGACGCTGGGCGGCGACCATTCGATCACCTTCCCGCTCCTGCAGGCGCATGTGGCGCGGCACGGCAAGCTGTCGCTGGTCCAGTTCGACGCCCATCAGGACACCTGGCCCGTCGCCACCGGCGGCGACGGCCAGCCGCGCGTCGATCACGGCTCCTTCGTCAAGGCGGCCGTGGATGCGGGCCTGATCGACCCGACGACCTCGATCCAGGTCGGCATCCGCACCCATGCGCCGGAGGATTGCGGCCTGGCGATCCTCGACGGCGAGGCGGTGGAGGAGATGACCAGCGCGGCGATCGCCGAGGCGATCCTGTCGCGCACCGGCGGCGCGCCGACCTATCTCAGCTTCGACATCGACTGCCTCGACGTCGCCTTCGCGCCGGGCACCGGCACGCCGGTCGCAGGCGGCCCATCGAGCGCCAAGATGCTGGCGGTGCTGCGCCGGCTCGGCGATCTCCGGCTGGTCGGCGCGGACGTGGTCGAAGTCTCGCCGCCTTATGACCATAGCGACATGACGGCGATCGCCGGCGCAACGGTCGCCATGTATGTGCTCGGCCTGCTGGCGCAGAAGCAGCCGGGATGATGCGGCCCGGCGCGCTGACAAAGTGATTCAACACGCTGCCATCCTGAATCAGGACACGCGCCTAACCCGTTGAAACGACGCTCCGTAAGCGACTGATACGAATCTTGAGTAGCCGGACGCCGGCTTTTCGATCACCACGGCATCGCGCCTTTGCGGCGGCGATTCACCCGACCCAGACGAGCCCCATGACCCAGAACATCCCTTTCATCGACCTCGCCACCCAGCGTGACCGGATCCGCCACAAGGTGGATCACCGCATCGCGACCGTGCTGGACCATGGCGCCTTCGTCATGGGCCCGGAAATCCGCGAGCTCGAGGCGGCGCTCGGCACATTCGGCCAGATGCCCTACACCCTGTCCTGCGCCTCGGGCACCGACGCGCTGGCGCTGCCCTTGATGGCCTGGGGCATCAAGCCGGGCGACGTGGTGTTCTGCCCGAGCTTCACCTTCGCCTCGACAGCGGAAGTCGTCGCCTGGCTCGGCGCGACGCCGTATTTCGTCGATGTCGATGCCGATACCTTCAACATGGACCCGGCGCATCTGGAAGCCGCGATCGCCGAGGTCGCCGGCAAGGACGGGCTGACGCCACGGGCGATCATCGCCGTCGACCTGTTCGGCCAGCCGGCAGACTACCCGGCGCTGCGCCGCATCGCCGACGCGCACGGGCTGAAGCTCATCTCTGACGCCGCCCAGGGCTATGGCGGCACCATCGACGGCGAATTGTCCAGCAAGTGGTCGCATGTCGTCTCCACCAGCTTCTTCCCGGCCAAGCCGCTCGGCTGCTACGGCGATGGCGGCGCGGTCCAGACCGACGATGCCGAACTCAACGAGATCATGGCGTCGCTGCGCGTCCACGGCCAGAATGTCGAGGACAAATACGACAATGTCCGCATCGGCATGAACGGCCGCATGGACACGCTGCAAGCCGCGATCCTGATGGAGAAGCTGGCGATCTTCCCGGACGAGATCGAAACGCGCGGCCGCGTCGCCGCCCGCTATTCGGAGATGCTCGCCGGGGTCGTGACGCCGCAGAAGCTCCTGCGCGACGCCGTCTCGACCTGGGCGCAATACACGATCCGCCTGCCGGAGGGCACCGACCGCAACGCCTTCGCCGCCAGCCTGCGCGAGGCCGGCGTGCCGACGGCGATCTATTATCCAAAGCCCCTGCACCGGCAGACCGCCTATCGCCACTTCCCGGTGACGGGCGGCGAACTGCCGGTCTCGGACGCCCTGTCCCGCGACGTCATCAGCCTGCCGATGCACGCCTATCTGGACGAGGCGACGCAGGACCGCATCGTGGCGGCTGTGAAGGCCGCGCTGCAGGCCTGACATCGGCCCCGGCGCGACGCCCCGGTCTGGACGTCGCGCCAGATTTCGATAAACCCCGGCAATGACAGGGGCGCCGCGCGAGGTCGCTGCGGGCCCGAAACCCCATGCGAGGAGATGGCTGATGGCCGACAAGATCAGGATTGGTGTGCTCGGAGCCAGCGGCTATACCGGCGCGGATCTCGTCCGTCTCGCCGCCCGTCACCCGAACATGGACATCGCCGTCCTCACGGCGAACAGCCACGCCGGCAAGACCATGCGGCAGGTCTTCCGCCACCTGTCCCATATCGACCTGCCGGATCTGGTGACCATCGAGGAAGCGCCCTGGAGCGAGGTCGACGCGGTGTTCTGCGGGCTGCCCCACGGCACGACGCAGGCGATCACCAAGGAGATCTTCGAGACCTATCCGCAGACGAAGATCATCGACATGTCGGCCGATTTCCGCCTGCGGGACCCCGCCGCCTACAAGGAATGGTACGGGCTCGACCACGTCGCGACCGAGTTGCAGGGCGAGGCCGTCTACGGCCTGACCGAGCTCAACCGCGAGGCCATCCGCGACGCGCGGCTGATCGCCTGCCCCGGCTGCTATCCGACGGCGGCGCTGCTGTCGCTGGTGCCGCTGACCAGCGCGACGCTGATCGACGCCACAGACATTGTCATCGACGCCAAGTCGGGCGTGTCGGGTGCCGGTCGCGGGCTGAAGGAGAACACCCTGTTCTGCGAGGCCGGCGAAGGCCTGTCGCCCTATGCGGTCGGCAAGCACCGGCATTCGGCCGAGATCGAGCAGGAAATCGGCAAGGCCGCCGGCATCGACGATCTGAGGGTCAACTTCACCCCGCATCTCATTCCGATGAGCCGCGGCGAACTCTGCACCAGCTATGTGCGGCTGGCCGCCGGCAAGTCCGCGGCGGATCTGCGCGAGCACCTGATCGAGACCTATCGGGACGACCCGTTCATCACCATTCCGGACGAGGACGTCCTGCCCCAGACGCAGATGGTCCGCGGCTCGAACTATGTGGTGATCAACGTTGTGCCCGACCGCATTCCCGGCCGCGCCATCGTCATCTCGACGCTCGACAATCTGGTGAAGGGATCGGCCGGCCAGGCCATCCAGAATTTCAACGTCGCCTATGGCCTCGAGGAAACCACCGGCATCGCCCAGCTGCCGCTGTTCCCCTGAGCTGAGGCCAGCGACCGCGCGGCGTCAGGCGGCGGCGCGGTCGATGCTCTCGAGCGCCGCTTCCAGGGCCGCGAAGCAGCGCCCGTCGATCGCCGTTCCCACATCGGCCCGCATGATCGCCAGCGCCTTCGATACCGGCATCGCCGCGCGATAGGGCCGCTCGGCGGTCAGCGCATCGAAGATGTCGGCCGTGGTGATGATGCGGGTGTCGAGGCAGATCTCATCACCCGCCAGTCCGTTCGGATAGCCCCGACCATCCAGCCGCTCGTGATGGGCGCCGGCGATCCGCGCCAGGTCGGCGAAGATGCTGATGCGCGACAGGATCGCCTCGCTGAAGCCGGGATGCCCCTTGATCACCGCCCATTCGTCGGAATCCAGCTTGCCCGGCTTGTCGAGGATCTGGTTGGAGACGCTGAGCTTGCCGATGTCGTGGAGCAGCGCGACGCGCTTCAGGAAGCGTCGGCGCGGATCGCCCAGGCCCAGATTCTCGGCGATCAGGTCGGTGAACAGCGCCACCCGCTCGCTGTGGCCGCCCGTATAGGGGCTCTTGGAATCGACGACCTGCGCGAAGGCCTCGGCGAGGCTGTCGAGGAACTCCTCGTCGGCGAGCTCGGCATTGTTGTCGGGGGCAAGGCCGATCACCGTTGCAGCAAGGTCCGGTGCCCTGAGCGTCGTCCAGAACGCGGGGGCGGCGGCGACCTTCGTAAAGGCGTCGATCAGGGCCGGGTCGAACCAGCTGCCGCTGCGCGCCGTCACTTCGCGCAGGGCGAAGTCGGCGTCGGCGCTGGTGTGGAAGACGTCGACCACCTGGGCGAGCAGCGCGATGCGGCCGAACAGGGCGATCGCCTCCCCCTTCAGCCCCTGGGGCTGGCCCTTGCCGTTCCAGTGTTCGTCGAGATCGAGAATGCCGGCGGCCACGGTCTCGGGAAAACGCATCTGGCGGACGATGTCGGCGCCGCGGTGGCAACGCGTCTCGATCAGCTCGCGGGAGATCGTGTCGCCCTTGGCCAGCGCCACCACCATGGCGCGGAAGCGCTCGGCGAGGCTGGCCTTCAGGCCGGTATGCTTGAGAACGAAATGCAGAACGTGCGGAAGGCTGTCGCTGACGATCTTGATGTCGCGCTTGAAGGCGATGTCGTCGGTCAGGAAGAGCTGGCAGATGCGCGCCGCGTTGGAGCTGCAGCCGATGTCCTTGAGGAGCAGCGTGTAATAGAGGTCGGCCATTTCCGGCTCGGACAGGCCGATGGCTAGGCCGACATTCATGCCGATCCAGCAGCAGCGCAGGCCGTGGCCGTCGGGCTGGCCTTCGGTGAGGTCCAGCGCGTAGCTCAGGGCGCTGACGAGTTCGGCCTTGGAGACCGCCTGCCGTCCTCCCCCACCCGTGATCACACTCATCCCGCGCCCTGGCCCTTGCCCCGATGGCGAGGATCATCGCAGTCCCGGGTTAACGGAACGACGAAACCGGCGCGCGGCGAAACGGCTCAGGCGACCGGCGCCGGCTCGGGATATTCGCCCTTCAGCGCGCGGGCATGGGCGACCGCCAATCCGAGGACGATGACGCCGCCGGCCTGATGAGCCAGCGCCCAGTCGATGGGCACGGCCAGAAGCAGGGTCGTGATGCCGATCAGCGCCTGCACGAAGACGGCGGCGAAAAGCCAGATAGCGCGCCTGGTGTGAACGCTGCCCGCCGCCTGCAGCAGGGACGCGACCGCGTGGATCACCACCACCACGAACAGCACATAGGCACCGATCCGGTGCATGAACTGCACCGTCATGACGTTCTCGAAGAAATTCCGCCAGGCCGGGTCCATGACGAACAGGCCGCCGGGGATCAAGACGCCGTCCATCAGCGGCCAGGTGTTGAAGGTCAGGCCGGCATTCAGGCCGGCGACCAGGCCGCCCATGTAGATCTGGACGAGCGCCAGCAGCGCGATCAGCGCCGCAACGCCTGCCGACCCGCGCGACGGCGGCATGTCGAAGCGTTTCGGCGCCAGCCCGCGCGCCACCCAGATGATTGCGGCGAAGATCACGCAGGCGATCGTCAGATGCGTTGCGAGCCGGTACTGGCTGACATCGGTGCGTTCGGTCAGGCCCGAGGCGACCATCCACCAGCCAACCGCGCCCTGCAGGCCGCCAAGGGCGAGAATGCCGACGAGACGGGGTTTCAGGAACGGCTCGATGCGGCCGGTCAGCCAGAAGAAGGCCAGCGGGATCGCGAAGACGAAGCCGATCGCGCGGGCCAGGAAGCGATGCGCCCACTCCCACCAGAAGATCGTCTTGAACTCGTCGAGGCTCATGCCGAGGTTGAGCTGCTGATATTGCGGAATGCGCTTGTAGAGCTCGAATTCCTCATCCCATTCGGCGGCAGAAAGCGGCGGGACGATGCCGTGGATCGGCTTCCATTCGGTGATCGACAGGCCGGACTCGGTCAGCCGGGTGGCACCGCCGACGAGGACCAGCGCGAAGATCAGGAGCGCGGTGACATAGAGCCACCAGCGGATCGCGGCGCGGTCGCGCAGACGGGGAGATCGGGCCACAGGGCCGGCGGCGGAATGGGAGATCGTCGTCATGTCGCGTGCCATGTGCACCGAAAGCGCCAGGCGATCAAGCGCAGGAAAGTCGCAGGGGCGAGGCTGGCATTGGCGGCCCGGCCGGCCTAGAGGTCGGGCACGGCGACGGCCGGCCGATGGCAGCGCGGGACGACACCCTGCCCTCGGCGCAAAGGCGCGAACAGGAGAGGCGGATCATGCCGGTCAGAACCAGAAAGCTCATCGGCGCGGTCGTGCTGATCGTTCTCGTCATCGTCTATGCCGTCGTCGCGACGGCGGTGGCGACGCTCTATCTGCCCACCGCCAGCGGCTGGGTGCATCTGGCGTATTTCTTCTTCACCGGAATTCTCTGGGTGGTGCCGGCGATGTTCATCATCTCCTGGATGGAGCGGGTGCCGCGCAAGGATCGGGCGGACGGCGACGGGACGCGCGGCTGAACGCCCCGCCTCAGTCCGGTTGATCCGGGGCGCGACGCCCCGCCCGCCGCGTGGCCGCGCACTGCATGAAAATCAGGTCGTCGACGCCCAGCGCCCGCAAGTCACCGGCGATCGTCGCGTAGCCGTCCGGCGTTGCCGCCTGCCCGGCCACCACGATGGCGGTTTCCTCGTCGAGGAGTGACGGCAGGTCGTCCATGCGCCGGGCATCGAGCGCGACGATTGTGCAGTCATAGGCCTCGGCGCAGGCGGCCAGCACCAGCGTGACGTCGGGCGAATCCGGCTCCGGCGCCGCGCCCGTCGCCAGCACCACATGGCAGCCGCCGCGGCTGTCGCGATGGATGATCTCGCCGAGCGGCGCCAGGTTCTCGGCAAATTCGTGCAGGCCGGGACTGCCCGGCGCAATTCCCGTCTCCGCGGCGATCCGCTCCTCGCCGGTCAGATCGATCAGGATGCAGGACATGCCGGCGCGGGCGATGGCACGGCCGAGTTCGACGCCGCCGAGCCCACCCTCCCCGCCATCGGCCGACAGCATCACCAGGCGGCCGATGGCGCTGCGATGCAGGGCCATGACGAGTTCGCGGCTGGTGACTACCTCGTCGCCATGGCGCGGCGCGGCGGGAGCGTCGGCAGAGATGTCGTGCGGCATGAGAGCAGCGCTCGCTGTGCGTGATGGGACCGTCCGGTTCGCGAACCGCGCCGACGGGCGGGCAAGGCCACGGGCGACGAAATCGCTGAGCGAGGCGCCGAGGGCATGGATGCCGGCGCCCATCATCGCCGGGTCCTCGCACCGGGGCAACGGCGGCCGGGACGCATCGCGGCCGCCGTTGCCCCGGTGCGCGGCGTAAGGAGGATCGTCTGGAAACAGGGCGACATGCGCACTCCGGTGCCTGAGCTTCGCCTGCAGCCTGCCATTGGCCGGTAACTGTGCCGTTAAGGGACAGTTCGGCAGCGCTCGCCAATTCCCGCTCCCGGCGCCCGGCATTTTACGGTCGATTAACCCTAACCGTCTAACAACAGGTCATGACGGTGCGATGCCAATTGGGCCGAAGTGCCACGGGAACCTTGACCATGAAGCCGAGACTGGCCTTCATCCTCGCGATCGTGATCAGCGCCCTCGCCGGCTGCGCGTCCTACAAGCCGGTGTCGCCGGCGTTCCATGCGGCGCTCAACCAGTCCTATCGCCTGGACAGCGGCGACGTCCTGCGTGTCACAGTCTTCGAACAGTCCGGGCTCACCAATGCCTATCCGGTGGACAAGGCCGGCTACGTCTCGTTCCCGCTGGTCGGCTCGGTCCCGGCCCGCGGCCGCACCACCACCCAGCTCGAAGCCGAGATCGCCAATCGCCTGCGCGACGGCTATCTCAACGATCCCGACGTCACCGTGCAGGTCGAGACCTACCGGCCCTTCTTCATCATGGGCGAAGTCGCGACCGGCGGGCAGTACGCTTATTTCCCCGGGATGACGGTCCAGAAGGCGATCGCGGTCGCCGGCGGCTTCAGCCCCCGGGCCGAACAGGGCACCGTCGACATCACCCGCCAGGTCGGCAAGCGAATCCTGACCGGCCGGGTGCTGGTCTCCGATCCGATCCTGCCCGGCGACACGGTCTATGTCCGGGAGCGCTGGTTCTGACACGACCCGACTGCGCCGCTGCGGGGCGATCCCGCACCGGTCCGGTGAGGCTAATGGCGGTCGCCGTTCGCGGGTCACACATGCGAAACCGAGGCATCGGTTTCAGCGCGAGAAGCGGGATCAGGTATTGCGTCCCCGCCCCTCGCCGCATTTCCAGGCAGGGCTCAAGCATATCTTAGCCCTTTGCCTCCATTCTGCGCGGCCGAGAGATCAGGCGCGGCCCACAGAGGTGGGCGTGTCGGCCGCCGACCTTGCGGTCGCGGCCCGAACTGCCGGCGGAATGGGAGTCGACCAGACATGGCGAAGATCGAGTCCAGCCTGCCTTTGAACGACGTAACGGTCGTCAGCTTCCCCGAGCCCGATGCGCCGGTCGAGCTGAACGCCTTCGCGGCGCGGGCGGCGGCCCAGTACAAGGACGATTTCATCACCCCGCGGATGCTGTCGGGCATCTGGCGCGGCGTCGAGTTCGTGCTGCTGACGCTGCTCGGGCTGGCTCTCTTCGTCGGCTATGTCGGCGTTTCCACGCATCTGTGGGAATCCTACGTCGTCCTGTCGCTGGTCGGCGCGGCGCTCGGCGTCCTCGCGATCAATCTGGCCGACGGCTACGAGATCTCGGACCTGAAGGGTCGGGCCGCCCAGCTCTGGCGGATCGCCATCGCCTGGGGCCTGACGCTCTGCTTCCTCACTGTCGGCCTGTTCTTCCTGTTCAACGACGCGGCCTATTCCCGGTTCTGGATGGGCAGCTGGTTCGTCTGCGGCCTGGTGCTCCTGTCGCTCGGCCGCCTGGCGCTGGCCGCCAAGATCCGCCGCTGGCTGCGCAACGGCCGCATGGAGCGGCGCGCCATCATCGTCGGCGGTGGCCGCGGCGCCGAAAGCCTGATCCGCAGCCTCGAGGGCCAGCCCGACAGCGACATCCGCATCTGCGGCATCTTCGACGACCGCGACGACCGGCGTTCGCCACCCATCGTCGCCGGCTATCCCAAGCTCGGCAATATCAGCGAGCTGGTGGAATTCGCCCGCCGCACCCGCATCGACATGCTCATCGTCACCCTGCCGCTGTCGGCCGAGCAGCGCGTCCTGTCCCTCCTGAAGCGCCTCTGGGTGCTGCCGCTTGACATCCGGCTGTCGGCGCATTCGGCCGAGCTGCGGTTCCGCCCGCGTACCTATTCCTTCGTCGGCGACGTACCGCTGATCGACGTCTTCGACCGGCCGCTGGCGGACTGGGACTGGATCGCCAAGCGCTTCTTCGACGTGGTCTTCGCCAGCCTCGCCATCGTCCTTCTGTCTCCGGTCTTCCTTCTCACCGCCCTCGCCGTGAAGCTGGACTCGAAGGGTCCGGTGATCTTCCGCCAGAAGCGGCACGGCTTCAACAATCACATCGTCGACGTGTTCAAGTTCCGCTCGCTCTATGCCGAGATGTCGGATCCGCTGGCCCGGCAGATCGTGACCAAGGGCGACAAGCGCGTCACCCGCGTCGGCCGCTTCATCCGCAAGACCTCGCTCGACGAGTTGCCGCAGCTCTTCAACGTGCTGCGCGGCGACCTGTCGCTGGTCGGCCCCCGGCCCCATGCCGTCCACGCCATTTCCAGCGGCAACGAGGCGTTCGTGGCCATCGTCGACGGCTATTTCGGCCGTCACAAGGTCAAGCCGGGGATCACCGGCTGGGCGCAGATCAAGGGCTGGCGCGGCGAGATCGACCAGCCCGACAAGCTGCAGAAGCGTTTCGAGCACGACCTCTACTACATCGAGAACTGGTCACTGCTGCTCGACCTCTACATCCTCGCCATGACGCCGATCAGTCTGTTGCGGACGAAGTCGGCCTACTGACGCCCGGCCGGCTGCGGCACGATTCCCGGTCGATCGAGCAGGGCGCGATCGCCGAGCGCGATGAAGTGCGGATTGCCGAAGACGTCCTCGTCCGGCGCGTGCGTGCGGCCATAGGCCAGGGGCGCCCCGTCCAGGGTGATGGTCAGTCCGCCGGCCGCGCGCAGCACCGCGTCGCCGGCCGCCGTATCCCACTGCATCGTCCGGCCGAAGCGCGGATAGAGGTCTGCCTCGGCTTCGGCCAGAAGGCAGAATTTCAGCGAGGATCCGATGGACTTCCGCTCGGCCACGTCGAGGCGGCCGATATAGTCGCGGGTCGCATCGTCGAGGTGGTTGCGGCTTGCAACGACATCCAGCGCTGCGCCCGCCTTGCGGCAGGCCAGCGGCGTCGCGGCCCCGTCGCGCTCGACCATGGCAGGCGTCCCTGCCCCGCCATGGTAGATCGTCCCGGTCTCGGGAATGCCGACGCAGCCGAAGACCGGGGCCCCGTCCTCGATCACCGCGACATTGACGGTGTAGTCGGGCGTGCCGGCGATGTAGCTCTTGGTGCCGTCCAGCGGATCGACCAGCAGGAAGCGCCGGCCGACGGCCGGGATCTCGCCGTCCGAGAAGGCCTCTTCGGCAACGATCGGCAGGGTGCAGCCGCCGCCCTGGATGACCGCGACGATGGCCCGTTCGGCGGCCTTGTCGGCCTCGGTCACGGGCGACCGGTCGGATTTGTAGTCGACGCCGCTGCCGGTCTGGGCGCGGATCGCCGCCATGCCGGCGCGGACCGCATCTATCATCAGCGCCGTGTCGATCCTGTCGTCGCTCATCGCTTTTCGTCCCTTCTGTGCTTCGGGCCCCGGCCGGGCTAATCCGGTTCGGCCGCCCGCCGCAAGGCCCTGCAGCTCGGCATGCGGTCACCTTTGGCTAACCGTGCGGGCGAATAGGCGCACTTGGCGCGACTTTCCTGAGGGAAAAGTAACCCCCGCGGGCGATGATGCCGGCTTGCGAACCAATCCGGGGACACAAGATCACCGTGCCGTTTCGACCCGCCAGTCCGAAGAAGAGCCAGCGCAAGACCTTCGGTCGCGACACGTCCGGCGCGACCGCGGTGGAATTCGCCATGGTCGCCGCCCCGCTCTTCATGCTGATCTTCGCCATCGTCGAGACCTTCGTCATCTCGGCCGCCGGCATCCTGCTCGACACCGCCGTCGACGACGTCGCCCGGCAGGTCTTCACCGGCCAGATCCAGCAGTCCGACATCAAGCCGTCGGTGTTCCGCGAGAAGATCTGCGACAAGGTCGATTTCCTCCTGAGCTGCGACAAGGTGAAACTCGACCTGCGCACCATCCCGGCCTTCGCCGATATCCCCACCGACGTGCCGATGAAGCTGAAGCAGGTGGACGACAGCCAGTTCTGTTTCGACCCCGGCGCGGCCAATTCGATCACCGTGCTGCGCGCCTATTACGAATGGCCGTGGACCGCGTCCTTCCTGCACAAGCTGGCGGCCGAAACCGACGGCAACAGCGTCATGTTCTCCATCGCCGCCTTCATGAACGAGCCTTTCGGGGATCGTCTGAACAGCAATTCCAACTGCGCCTGAGGGATCGATGACCGCCAAATTCTTCGGCCCGCTCCGCCGCGCACGCAACGCCCTTGCCGCCTTTTGTGGCGATCGCGGCGGCGTGGCTGCTCTGGAATTCGCCATCATCCTGCCCGGCCTGCTGCTGATCTATCTCGGCGGCTTCGAAGCATCGAAGGCGCTGGAGGCAAGCCGCAAGGTGGAATCGACGGCGGAGACGGTCGGCAATCTCGTCGCCCGCAACCGCACGATGACCGAGACGGGCCTCGAGAACATCTACAACATCTCCTCGGCGATCATGGTCCCCTTCTCCACCGACGGGTTGAAGATCGTCGTCACCACGGTCAGCGTCGACGACGAGGGCAAGGGCACGGTCGACTGGTCGCAGGCCAATACCGGCCCGGCGCTCGACAAGGGTGCCCGCTACGACGTTCCCTCCGAGCTGGTCTTCGGCGCCGAGACCTATCTCGTCGTGGTCAGCGTCAGCTACCCGTACAAGCCGGTCATGGATTATGGCGGGTTCTTCTCGGGCACCACCATGGCCAAGGAATACACCTTCCGGCCGCGCATCAGCAAAAGCATCGTCTGGGAGAACTGAGCCGGGTCTCGCCGGTCAGCGGCGGGTGCGGTTCTCGCGCCACCAGATCGTCAGTCCGCTGGCGATCAGGATCGCCGCGCCGGCCAGGAAGTTCCAGCTGAGCGGATCGCCGAGCAGCGTCACGCTGTAGATGCTGGCGAAGAAGACCTGCGCGTAGAGGAACGGCGAGAGCGCCGAGGCCGAGGCGTAGGCAAAGCCCTGCACGATGCAGAAATGGCCGAGCGCCCCCAGCGTGCCGATCGTCACCATCATGGCGAAAACCGGCCAGGTCGGCGTTTCCCAGACAAAGGGCACGGCGATGGTCAGGAGCACCGCGCCGACCGCCGTCGTGTTGAACAAAGTGGCGGCGTTTTCCTCCGGGCCCGACAGGGCGCGGGTCATCAGGAAATAGCCCGACAGGATCACCGCCGACAGAAGCGGCAGCAGGAGATACGGGCTGGTGTCGGCAAAGCCCGGCCGCACGATCAGGAGCACGCCGACGAAGCCGGCGAAGACGGCCGCGATGCGCGGCACGCCGATGCGCTCGCCGAGAAAAATCACCGACAGAACCGTGACGAGGACCGGTGCGAAGAACTGCACCGCCGTCGCGTCGGCCAGCGGCACGTGGGCGAAGGACACATACATCAGCGTCGTCGCGCACAAGAGCGCCGCACCGCGCGCGAGCTGCAGGCCCGGGCGCTTGCTGTGCAGGAAGCTGGTGCCACGCGTCCGGGCGAGCCACGCCGTCATCAGGATCGTGTGGAAGAAATACCGGGCCCAGACGATCTCGAGGACCGGCAGCTCGCCGGTGAGATACTTGCCGAACGTATCCATCGTGGCGAGCAGCAGCCCGGACAGGATCGTCAGCAGGATGCCGGCCAGAACGCCGCTCGGCCGGGTCATCGAAGGCTGCGCGATAAGTGATGCATACGATCACTTCTGCCTTGCCGGCGGCGCGAAAGCGAGCCCGCCGGCATCAGGCCCACCGGTTTGTCCCCCGGCCGATCGGCCCCGCCATGTCCCGAAGCCTTGCCGGCAGCGGGACTGGCGGCCGGGGCTGAGGACACCGGCACGCCGATTAGATCGATCCGGCTTCGACCATGTAGTTGTTGGCGCTGCACATGGCGGCGTCGTCGGAGGCCAGGAACAGCACCATCCGCGCCACATAGACCGGCTCGATCAGGTCCGGCAGGCACTGGCGCGCCTTGTGCTTGTCAAGCGCCTCCGGGTTGGCCCAGAGCTGCTTCTGGCGCTCGGTCATGACCCAGCCCGGCACCACGGTGTTGACGCGGATCCGGTGCGGGCCGAGATCGCGCGCGAACGAGCGGGTCATGCCGTGCACGGCCGACTTGGCGGTGGTGTAGGCGGGCATGTTGCCGGCTGCCTCCCACCAGGAGTTCGACCCCATATTGATGATCGAGCCCTTGCCGGCCGCGATCATCCCCGGCGCGGCCGCCTGGATGGCGAAGAACATGTGGCGGAGATTGGTGGCGATCCGCTCGTCGAAATAGTCCGGCGTCACGTCTTCCCAGCCGTGGCGATCGTCGCGGGCGGCATTGTTGACCAGCACCGTGGCCGGCCCGTTGGCCTCGGCAAGGGCCGCGAAGGCGCGTTTCAGATCGTCTATGTCGCGCAGGTCGCAGGCCTCGAAGCGGACCTGCCGCCCGGCGCCCGTCAGCTCGCCGGCCAGCGCCGTGCCGGCATCGCGGTCGAGATCGACGAAACCGACGTGGGCGCCCTGTTCGGCGAAGGCCCGGACCATGATCTCCCCGATGCCCGAGGCCCCGCCGGTGACGATGACGCTGGCGTTTTCGAGACTGGGATAGCTGGCAAAGCGCATGGATCGTCCCCTCTGAATCCGGTTGAAGCTCGATAGTGAACTGTTGCGGGGGCTGGTAGCATGCCGGCCATGACCGGGCGAGCCTGCCGGCCGCGCTTTACTGCGGCGCAGGCCCCTGCCGTTCGCGCCGCGCCTCCGGCAGCTGCCCGCCGGATGCTGACGATGACAGATGGTGATTCCGGCCGTGCGGGCCGAATGCGCCGCGTCCGGTCAAGCCGGAAGCCTTTAGCCGGGCGGCTATGTTGCAGTGCTCACTCGACTTTCGGACTATTGCACGTCCGCAAGCCTAGCTTAGGATTAGGCAACCTCGTCATGTGATATAACAAGGTGATTTCGGGCTGTCTGAATTGCCCACCGCACAGGCTCCCAACGTCATGTGGAACGCGCAATACGAACACGGTCTGGACGACGTCGCCAGTATCGTCGAGCGGATCGCGCAGGACATCGAAGCCGGCGTGCTGCGCCCCGGCGACCGTCTGCCGCCCCAGCGCGAGCTGGCGAACGGGCTCGGCGTCAAGCTGTCCACGATCAGCCGCGCCTATCGCGAGGCGGCGCAGCGGCGCCTGATCGGCGGCGAGATCGGTCGCGGCACCTATGTCCTGGCCTCCAGCCCCGATTCGCTGCTCTTCGCACCCGACGTGTCGGCAGAGCGGCTGGTGGACCTGTCCACCAACGTGCCGGTCACCATGCCGGACGACACGGCACTGGCGTCGCTGATCGACGGCCTGAGTTCCGCCGAGCGGGCGCAGATGAGCGGCTATCCCGGTTGCGCCCTCGTCCATCGCGCCGCGGAAGCGGTCGGCGACTGGATGGCCTGGCGCGGCATGACCCGCCGACCGGCGACGGTGGTGTCCTGCGCCGGGGCCCATGCGGCGCTGCAGGCGCTGCTGGTCCACGCCACCCGCGAGGGCGACGCGATCCTCGTGGAATCCCTGACATTCCCGGGCCTGAAGGCGCTGGCGCGGCAGTTGCGGCTGCGGCTGATTCCGGTGGAACTGGACGGCGAAGGTGTCACGCCGGAAGGGCTCGACGCCGCCGCGCGCAGTTCCACGGCAAAGCTGGCCGTGCTGATGCCCAACCTTCACAACCCGACCGGCGCGGTCATGGGCGACGACCGGCGCCGGGCAATCGCTGAGATCGCCGAACGCCGCGACCTGACCCTCATCGAGGACGACGCCTACGGGCCCCTGGCCGGCCGGCCGCCGCTGGCAGAGGATCTGGGCGCGCGTGGCATCGTCGTCTCCAGCCTGTCCATGACGGTCATGCCGGGACTGCGCTTCGGCTTCGTCGCCGGCGACCATCCGATGCTGGCCGCCCTCAAGCGCAACCTGCACCTCACCTCCTGGATGATGACGCCGCTGTCCCTGTTGGCCGGATCGGCCTGGATCGAGGACGGCACGGCGGCGGCGCGCACCGCCTGGCAGGCCGAGGCGGTGCGCGAGCGCTGGCGGCAGATGGGGCAGCATCTGGGCCCGTCCGACGCAGTGGCCGCGCCCCATGTCTGGCTCGGTGTCGACGGCGATGCCGAGGAGGCCGCGACGCAGCTGCGCCAGTGCGGCGTCGCCGTGGTGCCGGCCGAAACCTTCGCCTCAGGACGCACCTTCCATTCGCGCGTGCGCGCCTCGCTGACCGCCGCGCCCACGCGTGACGACCTCGACACGGCGCTGGCGATTCTCGCAGATTTCGGCGCGCGCCCCGCCGCGCTGCCCCGGGCCGGCGGTTCCGCCCTCGCGCGATAGGCGCCGGCTGCCCGATCGGGCGGCAGCGGCGGAGGCAGATTGCACAAACGCACGTCAATCGACCGCCGCAGCCTGCGAGACCCTTGATTTTCCGGCCTGTCGCTTTCTCTTATCCAAAAGACAGGTCTGGAGGGTGCAGGTGACGGCGTTCGACGAAATGCTTCTCGATGACGACAATGTCCGGGAACCCTATGCCCGCTTCAACGAGTGGTTCCGACAGCAGAACATCGAGGAACTGGCCGCCAAGACCAACGAGGCCGAGGATTTCTTCCGGCGCACGGGCATAACCTTCAACGTCTATGGCGAGGCCGAGGCCGCCGAGCGGCTGATCCCCTTCGATCTCGTGCCGCGGATCATGGCCAAGGCCGAATGGGATCTTCTCGCCGAGGGCATCGAGCAGCGGGTGCAGGCCCTCAACGCGTTTCTCTACGACATCTACCACGACCAGGAGATCGTGAAGGCGGGCAAGGTGCCCGAGCGCCTGATCGTCGGCAACGAGGCCTATCTGCCGCAGATGGAAGGCTTCCGGCCGCCCGGCGGGGTCTACACCCACATCATCGGCACCGACATCGTGCGGTGCGGCGAAAACGAATTCTACGTCCTGGAGGATAACGCCCGCACGCCGTCCGGCGTCTCGTACATGATCGAGAACCGGGAAACGATGATGCAGATGTTTCCCGAGCTGTTCGCGCAGAACCGCGTGCGGCCGGTCGAGACCTACCCGCATCACCTGCGCCGCTCGCTCGCCGCGGTCGCGCCGCCCGCCTGCGACGGCCCGCCGACCATCGCCGTCCTGACGCCGGGCATCCACAATTCCGCGTTCTACGAGCACGCCTTCCTGGCCGACCAGATGGGTGTCGAGCTGATCGAGGGCGCCGACGCCAAGGTGATCGACGGTCGCATCCAGATGCGGACCACCGAGGGCTACCGGCCGATCGATGTCCTCTATCGCCGGGTCGACGACGAGTATCTCGATCCCGAGGCGTTCAGGCCCGATTCCATGCTCGGCATTCCCGGCATCATGGAGGTCTACAAGAACGGCGGCATCACCATCGCCAATGCCCCCGGCACGGGCATCGCCGACGACAAGGCGATCTATTCCTACATGCCGGAAATCGTCGAGTTCTATACCGGCAAGCCGGCCCTCCTGCAGAACGTGCCGACCTGGCGCTGCGCCGAGGAAGACAGCCTCGCCTACGTCCTCGACAATCTGAAGGACCTCGTCGTCAAGGAAGTGCACGGCTCGGGCGGCTACGGCATGCTGGTCGGACCGGCGGCCTCGACGGCCGAACGCGAGGCCTTCGCGGCGAAGCTGCGGGCCAGGCCGCGCAACTACATCGCCCAGCCAACGCTGGCGCTGTCGACCGTGCCGATCCTGGCGGAGCATGGCCTCGCGCCGCGGCATGTCGATCTTCGCCCCTTCGTCCTCGTCTCCGACAAGGTCCGGATCATACCCGGCGGACTGACGCGCGTGGCTCTCAAGGAGGGCTCGCTCGTGGTCAATTCCAGCCAGGGCGGCGGCACCAAGGACACCTGGGTACTGAGGGACTGAAGCGAAGCACATGGCACTACTCGGACGCACCGCCAACGGCCTGTTCTGGATGTCCCGCTATATCGAGCGGGCCGAGAACATGGCCCGCCTCGTCGACGCCGGACAGCGGCTGTCGATGACCAACCTCTCCTCGGACGAACCCGACGAATGGCAGTCGGTGCTGGTCTCGGCCGGCGTCGAGGCGGCCTATCTGGCCAAATATACCGAATACGACACCGCCTCGATCATCGACTTCCTGCTGCGCGACCGGGACAATCCGTCGAGCGTGCGCTCGTCGATCGACACGGCACGGATGAACGGGCGGATGGTGCGGACCGCCCTCACCCGCGACCTGTGGGAGACGATCAACGAGAGCTGGCTGATCATCAAGAGCCGGCTCGACAAGCCGCTGAACCCGCTCGAACTGACGGCCATTCTGGAGCTGGTGAAGCGCCAGACGGCGCTGATCCGGGGCGTCTTCCACGGCACGATGCTGCGCAACGAGATCTTCGACTTCTGCTCGCTCGGTGCCTTCATCGAGCGGGCCGACAACACGGCCCGCATCCTTGACGTGAAATACTGGGTGCTGCTGCCGGAACACTCCTCCGTCGGCTCGTCGCTCGACAATTTCCAGTGGGCGTCGATCCTGCGCTCGGTCTCGGCGCACCGCGCCTATGCTTGGGAATATGACGGCGAGTACCGGGCGACGAACATCATCGACTTCCTGATGCTGAACCGCAGGTTGCCGCGCTCGCTGGCCTATTGCTATCTCTGCATCGAGGAAAGCCTGAAATATCTGAACCGGAACTACGAGACCCAGCACCCCTGCTCGCGCACCGCCAGCGATATCACACGCAAGCTGTCGGACGCGTCGGTGAAGGAGATCATCGACGGCGGCATGCACGAGTTCCTCGAGAACTTCATCATCGAGAACAACCGGGTGGCCAGGGAGATCGCCGAGAGCTACCGCTTCTACGCCTGATAGTGGCAAGACGGCTTCGCTCGCCTGCGAACCGTCACCCTCACGACCAATAACCATTGCGGAAGGCGCGCGGCCTGCACAAAGATGCAGCCGCGCGCGGATAGCTGATTCGTCCTGCGCGCCCCAGGGGGATGTCAGCCAAAATGACCTATTGCGTGGGGCTCCTCGTCGATCGTGGCCTCGTTTTCATGTCGGATACCCGTACCAATGCGGGCATCGACAACATTTCCGTCGTCTCGAAGATGAAGACGTGGGAGGTGCCGGGCGAGCGCTTCCTGTGCCTGCTCAGCGCCGGCAACCTGGCCACTACCCAGTCGACCGTGTCGCTTCTGGAAGAGCGCCTGCTCGCGCCCTCGGAGCGCCAGCCGGCGATCCTGACCCAGCCGTCGATGTTCCAGACCGCCAAGCTGGTCGGCGAGACGATCAAGGAGGTCATCTCCTACACGACGCCGGCCGGCCAGTCGGCCGATGCGCTGTTCTCGGGCACCTTCATTCTCGGCGGCCAGATCAAGGGCGGGCGTCCGCGCCTCTTCCTGATCTACCCGGAAGGCAATTTCATCGAGGCCGGGCCCGACAATCCCTTCTTCCAGATCGGCGAACACAAATACGGCCGGCCGATCATCATCCGCACCTACGATCCGCAGATGAGCCTGGAAGACTGCGCCAAGCTGCTGCTGGTCTCCTTCGATTCGACCATCCGCTCGAACCTGTCGGTCGGCGCGCCGATCGACATGCAGTTCTACGAGACCGACACGATGGTGGCCGGCTACAAGCGACGCTTCGAATTGTCGGACCCGTATTACCAGGAGATCTCGGGCGGCTGGTCCGATGCCCTCAAGGATGCATTCGATCGCCTGCCGCCTTTCCAGCGTTAGAACGCCACAGGTCAAGACACGGGCCGTGTATCGGCATTAATCTTGCGGAAAAGATTGTTCGCAATACTGACGGAACACAGGAAACTGTTTCGGCATGACGCGGACACTCACCCAGCAACCTCTGACGACACGCGGCTTGTGCAAGCTGGCGGGCATCACGCTTTGCGGTGTGCTGTCCTGCATGGCGGTCGCGCTCATCTACAACGCGGCACTGTTTCGCAACGCCGATCCGGAAGCCTTTCGCCTGGCGATGATCTGCGCGGTGGTCGTGCCGACCATCCTCGGCGGGCCGCTCTTCGTCTTCCTATCGCTGAAGCTGCGCGAGTTGCGCGTCCTGAATCGCCGCCTCGAGATCGTCGCCGCCCATGACGGGCTGACGACGCTTCTCAACCGGCGAGCCTTCACCGAGCGGGTCGAGGCGCGGCTGGAATCCATGGCCACGGATGGCCTGGCCGGCGCACTGTTCCTGATCGATGCGGATTTCTTCAAGTCGATCAACGACCGCTACGGCCACGCCACCGGCGACCGGGCGCTCAAGGCGATCGCGCTGCGGCTGCAGGATTCGGTCCGCGAGGGCGACATCATCGGCCGCCTGGGCGGCGAGGAATTCGGCGTGCTGCTCGCCGATGTGGACCGTCTCGCTTCGATACAGATCGCCGAACGGATGCGCTAGGCCGTGGCGACGATGGAACTGGCGTCGCCGGAGGGCAAGCCGGTGCCGGTGTCGGTCAGTATCGGCGGCGTCATCTTCGACCG
This sequence comes from Aurantimonas coralicida DSM 14790, assembly GCF_000421645.1. GTDB lineage: Bacteria > Pseudomonadota > Alphaproteobacteria > Rhizobiales > Rhizobiaceae > Aurantimonas > Aurantimonas coralicida. The sequence goes on from NZ_ATXK01000007.1 coordinate 126,377, forward strand.
GCCGGTCGGCTACAGCTATCTCTATCAGGAGGCCGACAACCGGCTCTACGAGGCCAAGGCCCGCGGGCGGAACCGCGTCGTCGTGCGCGACACCGCCCCCGCCGCCGCCGCCGCCGCGCCGGATCGGGTCCGCGCCTGAGGCCGGTGCCCGCCCGCCTCAGCGTTCGCGGCGCAGACCCTTGGCGTCGAGCTCGGCCAGATAGGCCTGCCAGCGCGTGTCCTTCTCGCGGAACAGCTCCGCAAGGTAGCTCCAGCTGAAGATGCCGGTATCGTGACCGTCGTCGAAGCCGATGCGCACGGCATAATTGCCGACCGGCGCGACCGAGGAGATGGCCACGTCGATCTTGCCACCGACGGTCTTGCGCTGATCCGGCGAATGGCCCTGAACCTCCGCAGACGGCGACATTACCCGCAGCATTTCGGCCGACAGATCCTGACGGGCGCCGCCGGCCTGGACGAGCACCAGCGTGCGCCGGTCGGGCGTGACGCGGATTTCCTGTGGCGGCGCGACGGTGTCGGTCATGGCAGTTTCGCCTCCCGGGCGTGTTTCAATTTGTCTGGCAATGGTTTGTTCGATGCGTCGCGCTTGACCCGCACGCACCGCGCTTCCACATTCGCGGGCATGGACATCCACATCACCCTCGCCTGCGAGGCCGCAATCTCATGAGTCTCGTCCCCGACATCAAGACCGCGGTCTCCGAAGGCCGGTCGCGAACCGACGCGTTTCCGGAGATGATCGACCCGTTCGGCCGGGCAGTAACCTATCTGCGCGTGTCGGTCACGGACCGCTGCGATTTTCGCTGCGTCTACTGCATGGCCGAGGACATGACGTTCCTGCCCAAGCGCGACCTGCTGACGCTGGAAGAGCTCGACCGGCTGTCCAGCGCCTTCATCGCCAAGGGCGTTCGCAAGCTGCGCCTGACCGGCGGCGAGCCGCTGGTGCGCAAGAACATCATGCATCTGGTGCGCTCGCTGTCGCGGCATCTGGAATCGGGCGCGCTCGAAGAGCTGACCCTGACCACCAACGGCTCGCAGCTCGCCCGCTTCGCCGACGAACTGGCCGATTGCGGCGTCAAGCGCCTCAACGTCTCGCTGGACACGCTCGATCCCGACAAGTTCAAGCAGATCACGCGCTGGGGCGAACTCGACCGGGTGATGGGCGGCATTCGCGCCGCGCAGGCCGCCGGCATCAAGATCAAGCTCAATGCGGTCGCCCTGAAGGGCTTCAATGAGGACGAGATCCCCGGCATGATCGAGTGGGCCCATGGCCAGGGCATCGACTTCACGCTGATCGAGACGATGCCGCTGGGCGAGATCGACGAGGACCGCACCGACCAGTATCTGCCGCTCAGCCAGGTCCGCCGCGATCTGTCGCAGCGCTGGACGCTGAACGACATCCCCTACAAGACCGGCGGTCCGGCGCGTTACGTGGAAGTGGCAGAGACCGGTGGGCGGCTCGGCTTCATCACGCCGATGACCCACAATTTCTGCGAAAGCTGCAACCGCGTCCGCGTCACCTGCACCGGCACCCTCTTCATGTGCCTCGGTCAGGAAGACGCCGCGGATCTCCGGGCGCCGCTGCGCGCCTCGGAGGGCGACGAATTGCTGTCGAACGCCATCGACGAGGCGATCGGCCGCAAGCCGAAGGGACATGACTTCATCATCGACCGCGACACGAGCAAGCCCTCGGTATCGCGGCACATGAGCATGACCGGAGGATAATGATGCGCCTTGAAGGATTGTCCGTCGCCGCGCTGGCCCTGGCGGCGGCGCTGACCTGTGCCGCGCCGGCCAACGCCGACGACGTCACCTATCGCAACGAACGCTTCGGCACGACGGCGAACTTTCCCGCCGAAGCCTTTCCGAACCAGCTGCCGGCGCCCACCAATGGCGACGGTCTCGGCTGGAGTTCGCCGGCGGGCGCGGAGATCTTCATCTATGCCCGGCCGCGCGAACCCGGCGAGACGCCGCAGGCGGTGGTGGGGCAGCGCGCCGATACGGACGAGGTTACCTATGACCGGTCCGGCAAGCGCTGGGCCGTCGTCTCGGGCTATCGCGACGGCCGGATCTTCTACGAGCGCTACATCTTCCGCGGCGATCTCGTGCATTCGGTCTCGATCCGCTACCCGGAATCGGAGCGCGCGACCTATGACAAGCTGGTCGGCCCGATCACCATGACGCTGGACGGTCCCGCACGCGACTGAGCCAAGAAGGGAGGCGCCCGTCGCCGGGCGCCTCGCGATCAGGCCCGTTCGCTTTCGCGATAGGCTTCCTTGACGGTCTCGACCACGGCCTGCGGCGCCTGCTGCGCGGCCTCGCCGACCGGCTCGTCTTCGGTCAGCAGCGTCTTCTGGGTCGCGGACGTCCCCAGATCGTCGATCAAGCTCTGCGTGCGCATGGCCTCGAGATTGGCCATCGCGGCTTCGCGCAACTGGTCGATCGCGGCGGCGGTCCGCGGCGCGACGGCCAGCGCCCGGGTCGCGGCCGCACCGGTCACCGGCGCGCTGTCGCGGTTCGCCGTGCCCGAAGCCGCAGCATTGCTGGACGATGCGCCTGCACCGGATGACGAGGACGTCGCACCGGCGGTCCCGGCATTCGCCGACGCCGACTGGGTCTCGTTCGACGAGGTGCCGTTGGCCGGCGGTGCCGAGGCGCCCGAACCGCTGTTCGCTTCAGCCGGCGGCGGGGTCTGCTCGCTGGGCTGGGGCTGGCTGCTGGGCGGCGGCGTCTGCCGACTGCCGGGTGAGACGAGGTCGATCAATCCCATAGGTTACGCTCCTGGATACAAAGAGCCGGAGCCTTACGCCTGCAGGGCTTTCCACGGTTTTGCAGAAATCGTTAAAGTTGCAATCACAACGACGTGACGGCTTTTCGCCGGCGGCGATGACGCTTTTCGTATCGCGCCGTCGTCGGCAAAGCGCTAAGGCTGCCTGACACTTCTCCAGCAACCGATCCGGCGGCTCCCCTTGCTCAGCGACAATGCCCGCGCCGCGCTTTTCATGCTCGTCTCCATGGCGGGTTTCGTCGTCAACGACACCTTCGTAAAGCTGGCGGCCGACCACATCTCGCCGCCCCAGATCATGGCCGTGCGCGGCGTCGTCGCCTCGCTGCTGCTGTTCCTCCTGGCCTGGCGGATGGGCGCGCTGCGCCCCCTCGCCATGGCGATGAAGCCGCGGCTCTTGGTGCGCACCATCGCCGACATCACCGCGACCCTGTCCTACATCACCGCCCTGTCCCACATGCCCATCGCCAACGCCTCGGCGATCTTCCAGGCGCTGCCGCTGACCGTCACGCTGGGCGCGGCGCTGTTTCTCGGCGAGCCCGTCGGCTGGCGGCGCTGGGCGGCGATCGCCGTCGGCTTCGTCGGGGTCCTCGTCATCGTGCGGCCGGGCACCGACGGCTTCACCATCTATTCGCTCGCGGTGCTGGCGTCGGTCGCCGCGTCCGCCGTTCGCGACCTGACGACCCGGCGCATGGACCCCAAGGTGCCGTCGCTGTTCATCGCCATGATCACTGCGATCGCGGTTTCGCTGCTCGGCTGGCTGCTGATCCCGCTGGCGGGCGGCTGGCGGCCGATGCCGGCCTTGACGCTGGTCCATCTGAGCTGCGCGGCGGCGTCCATCGCGGTCGGCTACATCTTCATCGTCCAGGCGATGCGGATCGGCGATATGGGCTTCGTCGCGCCCTTCCGCTATGCGGTCCTCGTCTTCGCGCTGATCCTCGGGCTGGTCGTCTTCGGCGACCTGCCCTCGCCGCTGACGCTGCTGGGCGCGGCCATCGTGGTGGCGAGCGGACTTTACACCCTATATCGGGAACGGGTCCGGGGCGTCGCCGCGCCGGTCAAGACACAGGTGCACTGATGCTGAGGGATACACCCGGTCACGACGCCGAGCCGACGGTCCTGCCGACGGCCGGAACGCCTCCCGCCGCCGCACCGGTCACGGGCGCCGCCGCGCGCCGCCCGATGCTGGTCACGCTGATGATCGCCTCGGCGCTGTCGCCGCTTGCGATCAACATCTTCATTCCGTCGATGGCCTCGATCGCCGCCGATCTGTCGGCCGACGGCGCGACGGTCGGCCTTGGCCTGTCGCTCTATCTGGTGGCGACGGCGCTGATCCAGCTCGTCGCCGGACCGCTCTCCGACCGCTACGGACGCCGGCCGATCATTCTCGGCGGCATGGTGCTGTTCCTCGTAGGCACGCTGCTCTGCCTGATGGCCGACGACGTGGCGCTGTTCCTCGTCGGCCGCGTCGTGCAGGCGGCGAGCGCCACCGGCATCGCGCTGTCGCGGGCGATCGTGCGCGACGTCTACAGCCGCGAGCGGGCGGCCGCGATGATCGGCTACGTCACCATGGGGCTTGCCGTCGCGCCGATGATCGGGCCGCTGATCGGCGGCGTCCTCGACACCGCCTTCGGCTGGCGCAGCGTCTTTTGGCTGCTGACCGGCATCGGCATCGTCACGATCGTGCTTCTGGCCTTCGACCTGTCGGAGACCAACGGCGAGACCGGGCGGCCGATCCTGCCGCAGCTGCAGGCCTATGGCGAACTCGCCGGCTCGTCTGCCTTCTGGATCTATGTCGGCACCTCGTCGCTGACCTCGGCGGTGTTCTTCGGCTTCCTCGGCGGCGCGCCCTTCATCGCCATGACGGTGCTGGGCATGACGCCGGCCGGCTACAGCGTCTGGTTCGCGCTCTGCGCCATCGGCTACATGCTCGGCAATTTCGCCACCGCGCGGCTGTCGGAACGCTTCCGTATCAAGACCATGATGGTCACCGGTGCGGTGATCTCGCTGGCCGCGACCAGCCTGTCGCTGGCGCTGATCGCCGGCGGGCTGCTTTCGCCGCTGACGCTGTTCGCGCCGATGCTCTTCGTCGGTTTCGGCAACGGGCTCGTGCTGCCGACCGCAACGGCCGGCGGCGTCAGCGTCATGCCGCAGGCCGCCGGAGCCGCCGCGGGCATGCTCGGCGCCTGCCAGATCGGCGTCGGGGCCCTCAGCTCGATCCTCGCGGCGCTTCTGGCCACCGGCAGCGGGGGCGCCGTCCGCCTGCTCCTGCTGATGACCGGCATCGCCATTGCCGGCCTCGGCGTGGCGCTGTCGGCCAAGCGCGTGAACGCCGCCGGCTGACGCCAATGATGGTTTCATCCGAGAACGCTTGGCGGTTGCCTCACCCGGCAAAAATTGCCAGCATTGGCGCCATAACAGGCATGCCTTCCTGACAGGCCGCACCGGTCCAGGCATGCCGTCCACCCAAAAGAGGTTTTCATGCGTCTCACCCGAACTCTCGCCTTTGCCACCACCGTTGCCGCCCTCGCCCTGGGCCACGCCCAGGCGCAGGAGAGCGACGCCGACAAGGACTGGTCGAAGGTCGTCATCGGCACCGAAGGCGCATATCCGCCGTTCAACTTCCTCGACGCCTCCGGCGAACTGCAGGGCTTCGACGTCGACATCGCCAAGGCGCTGTGCGCCGAGATGAAGGTCGAGTGCAGCTTCGTCACCCAGGATTGGGACGGCATCATCCCGGCGCTGCAGAACGGCAATTTCGACGCGCTCGTCGCCTCGATGTCGATCACGCCGGAGCGTGAGGAGCAGATCGCCTTCACCGATAAATACTACCAGACCCCGCCGGCCATCGCCGTGCCGAAGGATTCCGACATCACGGAAGCCACCGCCGAGGCACTGGCCGGCAAGGCGATCGGCGCGCAGACCTCGACCACCCATGCACGCGCCGCGGAAAGCTACTTCCCCGACGCCGACGTGCGCCAGTACCCGACTGCCGAGGAGTACAAGCTCGACATCGAGAGCGGCCGCGTCGACGCGGTGGTCGACGACGTCGTGGTGCTGGACGAATGGCTGAAGAGCGACGCCGGCGCCTGCTGCAAGCTGCTCGACACGCTGAAGGCCGACCCGGCGATCTACGGCAAGGGCATCGGCATCGGCCTGCGCCAGGGCAGCGACAAGCTGGCCGGCATGTTCAACGACGCGATCGCCGCGATCCGCGAGGACGGCACCTATGACGAGGTGCAGAAGAAGTATTTCGAGTTCGACGTCTACGGCGAGTAAGCCCGGACCCGAGAGATGCGAAGCCGCGGCGGGGCGACCCGCCGCGGCTTTTTCATGCGCGATCGATCCCGGCGGTCAGCCGAGATCGTACTGCCATTCGGATGGCCGGAAGGCATAGGCGGCCTCGCCCGCACCCTTGACCACATGGCCGATGCTGGGAAACGCGATGTGCATGCCGGCGATGCGCGTGCGATTGGCGGCGACATCCGCCAGCAGCGCCTCGCGCGTCGCGATCGCCGCCTGCGGGTCGCCGTCGAAGGCGATGCCGACATCCGGCCGGGCGAACTGGATCGCGCCGGCATGGACGATGTCGCCCCAGACCAGGAGGCCATCGGCGCCCTCGCCGATCATGTAGCCGCAATGGCCGGGCGTGTGGCCGAAGAGCTCGCGCGCGGCGATGCCGGGCACGACGTCGCCGGCCGCCGCGAAGGTCTTCACCTTGTCGCCGGCGACTTCCATGGCGGTGCGGGCCGCGTCGAAGAAGCCCTTGACCGAATCCGGCGCCGCGTCGCGGTTCTCGATGCTGGTCCAGAAATCGTATTCGGCCTTGTGGACATGGACGGTGGCGTTTGGGAAGGCGAGCTTGCCGTCGAGCACCAGGCCGCCGACATGGTCGGGATGCAGATGCGTCAGGAGTACCGCGTCGATGTCCTCGGGCGGGATGCCGGCCGCCGTCAGGCGATCCTGCAGCTTGCCCATCTGCGGGAAGGCGCCGGCGCCGCCGGTGTCGATCAGCACCGTCTGCTCGGGCAGATGCACGACATAGGCGTTGACGCCGGTGGTCACCGGCGGGGCGCCCTTGAAGGCCTCGTCGAGCAGGCGTTCGGCCTCGGACGCCTCGATGTTGGACAGAAGCGTGATGTCGAGGTCGAGATAGCCGTCGGAGACAGCTGTGACGATCGCCTCGCCGACGCGAATCTGCTGGACCGGCAGCACCTGGCTCGTCGGCGCAGGCGCCTTGGCGGCGGCCGGCAGCGCGCCGAGGCGCAACAGGACGGGGGCGCTCAGCGCCCCGGCAACGAAATGGCGGCGGGAAACGGGCATGGCGCGGGCTCCTTGAGGTTGGGAGCGTGGAAATATCGCCGCGTCCGGCCAATGCAATGAAACGGTGTGTCCGCCCGGCTTGATGATCCCGCCGGTGGCGGCTAACCATGGATTTTGATGGATCATTACTGGACGCTCATCGGCTTTGGCCCCACGGGATGGGGAGACGACATCGCCTGGGGCGTCCTCGTCACCGTTTCGCTCGCCCTCGCGACGCTGCCGATCGGCCTCGTCTTCGGCTTCCTCCTGTCGCTGGCGAAACAGTCCGACGACCGCTATCTGAACCTGTCGGCCAACATCTACACCACGATCTTCCGGGGCCTGCCGGAGCTGTTGACGCTGTTCGTGGTGTATTTCGGCGCCAACGGCCTCCTGCGCTCCCTCACCCAGTCGACCGGCCTGCCGGACATCGCCCTGTCGAGCTTCGTGTCCGGCATGATCGCGCTGGGCTTCGTCTTCTCGGCCTTTGCCAGCGAGGTCTTCCTGTCGGCCTTCCGGGCGATTCCCCCCGGTCAGCGCGAGGGCGCGGCGGCGCTCGGCCTCGGTCCGGCGCGGATCATGATTCTCGTCATCCTGCCGCAGATCATCCGCATCGCCCTGCCGGGCCTCGCCAATCTGTGGATGAACCTCCTGAAGGACACGGCGCTGGTCTCGGTCATCGGGCTCGCCGACATCATGCGCCAGACCGGCATCGCGGCGCGCGTGACGCGCGAGCCGTTCTACTTCTTCGGCGTGGCGATCGTGCTCTATCTGGTGCTCACCATGCTGTCCTCGATCGCCATCGGCGGCATCGACCGCTGGACGAAGCGCGGGGACGTGGCGAAATGAGCGATGCCGCCATGGCCGCGCCGCCGGTGGTCAAGCCGAAGCCGAAGATCGGCGGGCTGATCGCGATCGGCATCTGGATCGCCATCTCCATCGGGCTGGCGATCTACATCATCCGCGGCTTCGACCCGACCTTGTTCACGCGGTTCGGCCCGTCCTACCTGTCGGGCCTGTGGATCACCATCACGCTGGTCGTCGGCTCCTTCGTCTGCGGCGCCGTGGTGTCCCTGCCGGTGGCGCTCGGCCGCATGTCGGCCAACCCGGTGGCGCGCACCCTCGCCTTCGTCTTCGTCTATTTCTTCCGCGGCACGCCGCTGATCGCCCAGATCTTCCTCGTCTATTACGGCTTCGGCCAGTTCCGCGGCGCCTTCGAGACGGTCGGCCTGTGGTGGTTCTTCCGCGAAGCCTGGTACTGCGCGCTGTTCTCGCTGACCCTCAACACGGCGGCCTATCAGGCCGAGATCCTGCGCGGCGCCATCCAGAGCGTGCCGACCGGCCAGTGGGAGGGCGCCCGGTCGCTGGGCATGCCGCGGGCGGTGATCTTCTTCAAGGTGATCCTGCCCCAGGCGATGATCGTGGCGCTCAGGCCCTATGCCAACGAGATCATCCTGATGATCAAGGCCTCGGCGATCGTGGCGATCATCACCGTCTACGATCTCTTCGGCGAGACGCGGCAGGCCTATTCGCGCACCTTCGACTTCCAGACCTATGTCTGGGCGGCGGTGCTGTATCTCGCCATCGTCGAGGGGCTGAGACACGCAACCAACTTCATCGAGCGGCGGCTGACCCGGCATCTGAAGCGTTAGCTTGGGAGCCGGGCGGCCACCGGATTGAAACGCGAGGCGACCGCGCAAGGTCACTCGCATCGCAGAACGACATATTGGGGGAGTGAGAACATGGCGAAAGTTGCATTCATCGGTCTCGGCGTCATGGGATATCCGATGGCCGGACATCTCAAGACGAAGGGCGGCCACGAGGTGACCGTGTTCAACCGGTCCGCCGCCAAAGCGCAGAAATGGGCCGACGAACATGGCGGCGCCCATGCCGCGACGCCGCGCGAAGCCGCCAAGGACGCCGATTTCGTGTTCTGCTGCGTCGGCAATGACGACGACGTGCGCTCGGTGATCTACGGGGACGACGGCGCCTTTGCCGGCATGAAGCCCGGCGCCATGCTGATCGACAACACCACCGCCTCGGCGGAGCTCGCCCGCGAGTTGGCGGAAGCGGCCAGCGCCAAGGGCTTCAAGTTCATCGACGCACCCGTCTCGGGCGGCCAGGCCGGCGCCGAGAACGGCGCCCTCACCGTGATGTGCGGCGGCGAACAGGGCGATTTCGATGCGGCCAAGCCGGTCATCGATGCCTATGCCAAGATGGTCGGCCTGATGGGTCCGGCCGGCGCCGGGCAGCTCACCAAGATGATGAACCAGATCTGCATCGCCGGTCTCGTCCAGGGCCTGTCCGAGGCGATCGCCTTCGGCAAGAAGTCCGGCCTCGACATCGAGAACGTCGTCAGCGTCATCTCCAAGGGCGCCGCCGGCTCCTGGCAGATGGAGAACCGCCACAAGACGATGAATGCCGGCGAGTACGAGCACGGCTTCGCCATCGAATGGATGCGCAAGGATCTCGGCATCTGCCTCGCCGAGGCCAAGCGCAACGGCGCGACCCTGCCGGTCACCGCGCTGGTCGACCAGTTCTACGCCGAGGTCGAGGCGATGGGTGGAAAGCGCTGGGACACCTCGGCCCTGCTCGCCCGCCTGGAGCGCTGAGCGCGCTTCACACGCTGCATGAAGTGGCGGTCAGATCGATTCTGGTCTGGCCGCCAAGCTATTGATATGGCGCGCCGATCGCCGGCTCAGGTCTCGCGCGGTTCCTTGTCGAGGACCATGTAGTCCAGCGGCATCTGGGTCGTGTACTTGATCTGCTCCATGGCGAAGGACGAGGACACGTCGCGGATCTCGATCTTCGAGATCATGCGCTGGTAGAAGGCGTCATAGGCGGCGATGTCGGGCACGACGACGCGCAGCAGGTAATCGACGTCGCCGCTCATGCGGTAGAATTCCATCACTTCGGGAAACTCGCCGATCACCTCGGAGAAGCGCTTCAGCCATTCGTTGGAATGGGAATTGGTGCGGATCGAGACGAAGACGGTGACGCGGGCATTCACCTTGACCGGGTCGAGGATCGCCACGCGGCGGCGGATGACCCCCTCCTCCTCCAGCTTCTGGATGCGGCGCCAGCACGGCGTGGTCGACAGGCCGACGCGCTTGGCGACGTCGGCCACCGCCAGCGTCGCGTCTTCCTGCAGCAGTCTCAGTATCTTCTTGTCCAGCCGGTCCATCGACGTGTCACTCCTGTCCTTGCGCCAGAGGATTACAGGAGCCGGCGGCAAATCGGTAGGGTGGCCGAACAATCGCCCGCTCAGACCAGCTCCCCGACGCGCCGGCGCAGTTCAGGCAGCAATTCCTCGCCGAACCAGGGATGACGCTTCAGCCAGCCGCTGTTGCGCCAGGAGGGATGCGGCAGAGGCAGGACGGGAGCAAAGCGCCCGCCCCGGGCGAGGATCGTCCGCCAGTTGGCCACCGTCTCGGTTAGGGTCCGCCCGGCGCCTGAGGCGATGTGGAAGCGCTGGGCATGATGGCCGATCGCCAGGATCAGCTCGATCTGCGGCATGGCCGCCATCGCCCGGTCGTGCCACGTGGCGCGGCATTCGACGCGCGGCGGGCGGTCGCCGCCCTTCGGATCGGTGCCCGGAAAGCAGAAGCCCATGGGCAGGATCGCCACCCGTGCCGGATCGTAGAAGGCCTCCGGCGACAGTCCCAGCCAGTCGCGCAGCCGGACGCCCGACGGATCGTTGAACGGCGTCGTCGAGCGGTCGGCGAGGTTGCCGGGCGCCTGGCCGGCGATCAGCAGCCGGGCCCTGCCGGAGAGGGCCAGTACCGGATTGGGCGTGACCGGCAGCGGCGGCCCGACCGGCGCGTCGCGGCAGATCCGGCAGGCGCGGATCGTGTCGTAGAGCGTCGCCGGGTCCTCGGCCGCTGCCGACGTCAAGGTGGCGTCAGGCCTTCGCGCTGGGCCGTGCCGAGATCTCGGCGTACCAGCGCGCGACGTTGGAAAGGTTGTCCGGCAGCTCGATCTTCGCCGGTTTCATGAAGTCCATGGCGACGAGGCCGGTGATGTCGGCGATGCTGTAATCCGCACCGGCGGCAAAGCGGTTGTCGGCCAGATGCTGGTCGAGAAGGGCCAGGAAATCGAGCGCCTTGGGGCGGTTCGCCGCGCCCCATTCGGCGATCTGCGGCACTTCCCATTCGGCCATCGCCGGATGGGTGTGGCGGAAGGCAGCGGCGACGCAGGCGTAGAAGCCGAGCTCGATGCGGCGGTTCCACATCTCGACCAGGGCGCGGCCGAGAGCGCCGGTGCCGAACAGCGCCGGCTCGGGATGCAGTTCCTCGAAATAGCGGCAGATGGCGACGGATTCGGTCAGGATCGTGCCGTCGTTGAGTTCGAGGACAGGAAGCCGCTGCAGCGGATTGCGACGGCTGATTTCCTCGGACCGATGGCCGAGCTTGGCCATGTCCACCGCCTCGGTCCGCACCGACAGGCCCTTCTCGGACAGGAAGATCCGCACCCGGCGCGGATTGGGCGCGCGGCCACCGTCGAACAGCTTCATCGTAGAGGTCCTCCCACTCTTTTTTCGCCCCGAGCATTAGGCACGCGCCCGTCCGGCGGCAAGCCCGCATCCCCCGCCATGGGGGCGACGGCGCCCTGCTGCGGCGGGTCCGCACCGGCGGCTTTCCCCAGACAAACTCGACATTTCGGGAATCCTTAAGAGAGTTTCTTAATCTCCTCGAAACATCATGGGCGCTCCGGCAAGCGTATGCAGGCGATCGATCGCGTTCATGACAATCGCAGCTCCCCACTCCTACGACCACACGGTCATCGCCAGGCGGCGGGCCGCCCGCAATGGCGACCTGACCCGGACGCTGAAGGCCGCGCGGGAACGTTTGTCGGCGCGTGGCGGGCTGCAGCCGAACTTCGAACGCGAGCTCCTGGTCCAGCATGCCGCGGCGATCCAGGCGGCGGCAATCGTCCTGCCCCTGCCGGTCATCCTCACCGGATTCGGCCTGTCGATCTTCACCGGTCCGCTGCCGGCGATCCTGTGGACCGGTTTCGCCCTGCTCGGCCATTTCGCCCTCGTCGTCGTGTCGCGGCGGTTTCCGGCCGACAATCTGACGCGCGCCGGCATCACCCGCTGGTCGCGGATCTTCCTCGCCGGCCATGTGGCGGCCGGCCTGTCCTGGGCGTATCTGGCGACGCTGGCCTGCGCCGAATGCCAGCCCCTGCGCTTCGAGCTCTTCCAGTTCACGGTGATCTTCCTCGCCATCGCGATGATCGCCATGGTGTCCTCGACGCTGCGCGCCGTCGTCCCGCTCACCTTCCTGCCGACCATCCTGGTGCTCGGCTACGGCATCGTCACCACGGCCCAGCCCATGGCCTCGGCGATGTACGGTGTCCTGATCGGCGCCGTGCCGTTCTTCGCCTTCGTCGCCGAGATGCTGCGCCGCGCCAGCATCGCCCGGCTGAAGCACCAGAGCGAGAAGGACGAGCTGATCGCCGAGCTGGAAATGGCGAAGATCATGTCCGACGAGGCCCGCAGCCGGGCCGAAGAGGCCAACCTCGCCAAGTCGCGCTTCCTGGCGACGATGAGCCACGAGCTGCGCACGCCGCTGAACGCCATCCTCGGCTTCTCCGAAGTGATGAGCAACGAGATCCTCGGCCCCATCGGCAACGAATCCTACAAGGACTACATCGCCGACATCCACGCCTCGGGGCAGCATCTGCTCGGCCTGATCAACGAGATCCTCGATCTGTCGCGGGTCGAGGCCGGGCGCTACGCCCTCAGCGAGGAAGCCGTCGACATCGTCGACATCGCCCGCGACTGCCTCGGCTATGTCCGGGTGAAGGCGGAAGCCAAGGATCTGGTGATCGGCGCGGAGTTCGAAGCCGGCCTGCCGGCCATGTGGGCCGACGAGCGCTCGCTGCGCCAGATCATCCTCAACCTCCTGTCCAACGCGGTGAAGTTCACCCCGCGCGGCGGCGAAATCACCCTGCGCGTCGGCTGGACCGCCGGCGGCGGCCAGTATCTGGCGGTCAAGGACAATGGTCCGGGCATCCCCGAGGAGGAGATCCCGATCGTCCTGTCCTCCTTCGGCCAGGGCTCCATCGCCATCAAGAGCGCCGAACAGGGCACCGGCCTCGGCCTGCCGATCGTCCAGGCGCTGATGAAGATGCATGACGGCTCGTTCGAGCTGCGCTCGCGGCTGCGCGAGGGAACCGAGGCGATCGCGATCTTCCCCAATTCCCGCGTCCTGGAAGTCATGCCGGCCCTCGACGAATACGCCTGACGCCTCTGCACCGTGGCGGATTTCCAGCCGGACGCAACGACGCGGCGCGCTTGTAGGTCACGGCCCGAAAGGCCATATCCGGGTGACGACACGCGGTGCGACGACGCCCGCCGACGCCCCGATTGTGACACCGACGCGCCGCGGACCCATGAGCATCGAAAGCCCCTGCATCTCCCTGTGCGCGATCGATCCGCGCTCCGGCTATTGCTTCGGTTGCGGCCGCACCGGCGAGGAGATCGGCGCGTGGATCGCCTTCACAGCCGAACAGCGCCGCGCCGTGATGGACACCCTGCCGTCCCGCATGGCGACGATCGAGCGCCCGGCGCGGCGCGAGACGAAACGCCGGCGGCTGGAACGCGAGCGGGCCGAGGCGCAAGGAGCGGACGATGCGTAGAGGCAGCCTCCTCTGGATCATCCTCGCCATTCTCGGCGTGGCGTGCCTGGCCCTCGTCCTCAACCAGGACGGCACCATCGCCGGCCTGCCGGACAACCAGTTCGCCAGCCTCGCCTATTACGGCGTCTGGGGCCTGGCGCTGGCCTCCGGCGCGATCCTGTTCCTGCGGACCAATCTCGCCGGCGCGCTGAAGGGCGCGGCGATCTGGGGCCTCGCCTTCCTCGTGCTGATCGCCGCCTATGGGTTTGCGCCGGAACTCTCGGCCCTGAAGGACCGTGTCGTCGCCGTCCTCCTGCCCGGCACGCTGGTTTCGCTCGGCGACGGCACCGAGGGCAGCCGCTTCATGTCGCTGCGCGGGGCCGACGACCATTTCCATCTCGACGGCGAGATCGACGGCAAGCCCATCTCCTTCATGGTCGATACCGGCGCTTCGATGATCGCGCTCGACCGCTCGACGGCCGAATCCGTCGGCATCGACACGACGCAACTGCGCTATTCGCAGCAGGTGATGACGGCCAATGGCGTCGTCGGCGCGGCGCCGGTGCGGCTCGACGAGGTGCGCGTCGGCGATATCGTACGGCACGGCGTAGCGGCGGCGGTGACGGAGAGCGACGGTCTCGGCGTCGCGCTGCTCGGCATGAGCTTCCTCAACACCCTCACCTCCTTCGACTTTCGCGGCGATCGGCTGATCCTGACCGACTGAGCGACCCTCTCAGAGCAGCGAATAGGCGAAGCGCGCGGCGACGATCAGCAGGAAGGCGCCGAAGCCCAGCTCGAGCTGGCGGCGGGTCAGCCTGTGCGCCAGCGCGGCCCCCAGCGGCACCGCCAGGATCGAGGCCGGCGCGATCAGAAGCACCGCGGCAAGGCTGACGAAGCCGATGCTGTAGGCCGGCAGCAGCGGATCGCCCCAGCCGCCGATGGCGTAGGAGAGCAGGCCGGGAACCGAGATCAGCACGCCGACGCCGGCGCTGGTGGCCACCGCCTCGATCATCGGCCGGTTGTAGAGCGTCATGAAGGTGTTGTTCAGGACACCGCCGCCGATCCCCATCAGCGAGGACAACAGGCCGATCAGGAAGCCGGCGACCGAGCGACCGGCAAGGCCGGGAAGCTGCTTGCCGAAGGACATCGGCACCTTGCCGAAGACCAGCTTCAGCCCGAGCACCAGGGCCAGCGCCGCGAAGATGCCGCGCAATTCGCCCGACGAGGCCGCGGCGGCGACCATGGCCCCGGCGATCGCCCCGAGCGGGATCGCTACCACCCATTCCTTCAGAAGCCGCCAGTCGACGACGCCGCGCCGCCAGTGCGAGATCAGCGAGCGGATCGAGGTGGGCACGATGATCGCCAGGGACGAGCCGATGGCCAGATGCATCGAGACTTCGTGGCTGACGCCGAGTTCCTCGAAGGTCTGGTAGAGCACCGGCACGAAGATCGCGCCGCCGCCGATGCCGAACAGGCCGGCGAGGAAGCCCGCGGCCGCAGCCGCTCCGAAGAGCGGCAGGAGGTAGGGAATCAGAGCGGACGCTTCGATCGGCTGCATGGTTCCTCATAGGGGGGAACAGTCGCGAATGCATCCGTTATGTTGCACCGCGCAAAAAGCGGCGCGGCCGCGCTGCGGTTCGGCGCGGGATCAGCGGCGCAGCATCAGCTGCGAGACCATGCGGGCTAGCCGGCCCCAGGGCGGGCCGAGCCGCTCGAAGACGTTGATCGCCCCGACCTTGTAGACCGCCCGCGCGTGGCTGAAGCGCAGGAAACCGTCGCGGCCGTGATAGGCGCCCATGCCGCTGGGGCCGATCCCGCCGAAGGGCAGATTGTCCTGGGCGATGTGCAGGAGCGTGCCGTTCACCGTCACGCCGCCGGAAATCGCCCCGTCGAGGACCCGCGTCTCCGTCCGCTTGTCGCCGGTGAAGCAATAGAGCGCCAGCGGCCGCTCGCGGGAATTGACGATGGCCAGTGCCTCGTCGAGATCGCCATAGGGCACGACCGGCAGGATCGGGCCGAAGATTTCCTCGCGCATCAGGACACTGTCGTCGGGGGCGCCGACGACGATGGCCGGCGCCATCCGTGCCGCGCCCTCCCCCGTCTCGCTCGCCGCTGCGTCGGAATGGCGATGCACGGTGGCGCCGGCGGCCTCGGCCTCCGCCAGCGCGCCCGTCAGCCGCGCATGATGCCGCTCGCTGATGATGCTGGTGTAGTCGGCATTCGCGGCCGGTTCCGGATAGGCGGATCGCGCTTGCGCCAACGCTGCGGCAACGAAGGCGTCGAGGGATGCGGCGGGCACCAGCACGTAGTCCGGCGCGATGCAGGTCTGGCCGGCATTCAGCCATTTGCCGAAGGCGATCGACCGCGCCGCCGCGTCGATGGAATAGTCCGGGCAGATGATCGCCGGCGACTTGCCGCCGAGTTCGAGCGTCACCGGTGTCAGGTTCTCGGCCGCCGCGCGCATCACCTCGCGGCCGACATGGGTCGAGCCGGTGAACAGCAGATGATCGAAGGGCAGCGCCGAGAACGCCTTGGCGACCGGCACGTCACCGACGACGACGGTCACCTGTTCGGCGGCGAAATGCTCGGCGACCAGGCGCTGCAGCAGCTCGGAAAAGCGCGGCGTCAGTTCCGACGGCTTCAGCATGGCGCGGTTGCCGGCCGCCAGCGCATCGGCCAGCGGCGCCAGCGTCAGGATCAGCGGATAGTTCCAGGGCGCCATGATGCCGACGACGCCGAGCGGCTCGTGGCGCACCCAGGCCCGGCCCGGCTGGAAGGTGATGTCGATGCCGCGGCGCTGCGGCTTCATCCATCCGGCGAGCGATTTGGAGGCGTGGCGGATGGCGTTGAGGGTCGGGCCGATCTCCAGGAGCTCGGTCTCGGTCTTCGAGCGCTGGCCGAAATCGGCGGAGATCGCCGCGGCGAGGGCATCGACATTGCCGACGATCAGCCGGCGCAGACGGGCGAGCGCGTCGCGGCGCGCGGCGGCGTCCGGTGCCGGCTGGCTGCGCGAGGCCGCATGCTGGCGGTCGAACCGCGCCTGGAGGGTGTCGTCGTTCATGGCGCGATCCGTCCGTGCTGTCGGGTGATGGTCACCGGCGCGGTCGCCGGCGTCAGGCGGCGTGGCGCTTGTCGCCATCCAGTCGCACGGCGGCGAAGGCCTCGCGCAGCAGCTGCGGCCCGGCGTCCGGGCGCACCGCGCCGTCCGACAGGATCTGGCGCCAGCGCCGCGCGCCGGGCATGCCGTTGAACAGGCCGAGCATGTGCCGGGTCACCTGCCCCAGCCGGCCGCCGCGCTCCAGATGTCGCGCGGCGTAATCCGCCATGGTGTCGATCAGCGCGGCATAGTCCACCGGCTGCGGCGCCGCGCCGAAGATGCGGGCATCGACCTCGGCCAGCCGGTCCGGCGTCTGGTAGGCCGCGCGGCCCATCATCACCCCGTCGACGCGGTCGAGCTCCTTGATGGCCGCATCCAGCGTCGTCAGCCCGCCATTGAGGCCGATGAACGCCTCCGGCAACCGCTGCTTCAGCCGGTGGACGCGGTCGTAGTCGAGCGGCGGGATGTCCCGGTTTTCCTTCGGGCTCAGCCCTTGCAGCCATGCTTTTCGCGCATGGACCCAGATCGTGGTCACGCCGGCGGCAATCGCGGCATTGGCGAGATCGTCGAGCGCCGGCTCCGGGTCCTGCTCGTCGACGCCGATCCGGCACTTCACCGTCACCGGCACGTCACTCGCCTCGACCATGGCCGCGAGGCAACGACCGACGAGGTCGGGCTCGCGCATCAGGCAGGCGCCGAACGCCCCGGACTGCACCCGGTCGGACGGGCAGCCGACATTCAGATTGATCTCGTCATACCCGAAATCCGCTGCGATCCGGCAGGCTTCCGCCAACTTCTGCGGCTCCGAACCGCCGATTTGCAGGGCCACCGGGCTCTCGACCGTATCATGGCCGAGCAACCGGTCGCGGTCGCCATGCAGGATCGCGTCGGCGACAACCATCTCGGTATAGAGCAGCGCATGCCGGGTGAGCTGCCGATGGAAGAACCGGCAACGCCGGTCGGTCCAGTCGATCATCGGAGCGATCGCGAACGGAGAACCCTTTGTTGTGCTGGTTTTTAACGCTGATTCAGTCACTCGACCGGACTGCACTGATCTACTGTTCTCGACCAAACTCAACCATTTCCGACTGTCTTATAGCTATTGCTACGTCGTAGCGACCTCAGAGGCACGTAGCAACTTGGGAGCCATCAACGCACC
The DNA here is from genome assembly GCF_000421645.1 of Aurantimonas coralicida DSM 14790. GTDB lineage: Bacteria > Pseudomonadota > Alphaproteobacteria > Rhizobiales > Rhizobiaceae > Aurantimonas > Aurantimonas coralicida. Next base: position 144,338 of record NZ_ATXK01000007.1, read on the forward strand.
CAAACGGGCCGACGGATCGTCAACCTATACCGCACAGATTCGCATCTCGCGAGCCGCAGCGCTCGTTCACTCTGAGGCACAGACGTTCGAGCGGCGGCCAATTGAGTCGGCTGACTGAAGAAGCGGGAGAAGGATTTCGAGGTCCCAGGCGCGCCGGAGCCCTGATTGCGAACCATGGCGCGGCATAGTCGGGAAACACGCCCGGCAGCAACGGAAAGTTGCCGGTGCTGTCACATATAGCGCGGCCGAATTCTCCGATGGCCGATTTGCCCTTCTTGCTTGAGTAGGGGTTGCACGTAGAGGCAGAAGAGCACGCCGTGCGGACTCCCGTCGAGAAGCATCTAAGATGTGTCGTTCCCGCAACCATAGGATTGCGACACTGAGGTAACTAGCGACTTCAAACGAGGATGGTCACCGAGATGCAGAGCCAGCCGGAACAAGCGCAAAACGCCGGTCAAAAACCGCCGCTGAATTCAGAGGATCAGCATGATCCTTTCGTCAGCAGACGGTCGCGCTCGAACGACGACTACAGCTGGGATCGCTGGGAAACTGGAGGCGTGCGAGGATAAGTCCTCCCTTCCACGCAACCTGATCACCGAAAACGAAAAAGCCGTCGCACGCGAGGGGATGCGACGGCTTCGCTAAATGGTCAGCTCGCAAGATCCAGCCGGATGGCTACTTCACTAGGATAAGATACTCACCCAAGCGATTTTCTAGATATCGTTCCGCCCTGTGGCCCACTCATCCACTTGCCGGTGAGCTTCTTCTTTCTCGACCCCGTAGGCTTCCTGGATTCGCCCAGCGAGCATATCCTTGTTTCCCTCGACGCGGTCGAGGTCGTCGTCCGTCAGCTTTCCCCACTGTTCCTTCGCGCTGCCCTTGAACTGCTTCCACTTTCCTTCGATCTGAACCCAGTTCATAACTCCATCTCCCACGATGACATGGGCGTACAACCACGATCGCTGGCTAGTTGTTCCGTTTGCGCTATTTTCTCTGGGACGGATCGTTGTATTTTGATACAGTAGAAAGCCCGGTCGCTTCCCAAAGGAGCGACCGGGCCGGTCAGGACTGACGCACTCACGATGCGCGCCTTTCATGTTAACGATGGGGAGCGAACACGGCAATGGCGCAGCGTCAGCGCCGCCGACTCGTTTCGGGCCAAGCTCCTGGGCCTCCTCCTTCAGCCCCAGTACCGCCCGCGACGATTCCCTGATCACCTTGGTCTGCGCCGCCGGTGCCGCGGTCTGTTCGGTGATTTCTCCGGACAACGACCGCGCTATCGACGAGCGCGCAGGTCATCTCGACGGTGTCGCTATACCGTTGCGGACCACCGGCGCGGATGGTCAGGGAACACACCCGGCAACGACTGAAGGTTGCCCATGCTGTCCCGTCCGCGCAGGTAAACTGTCAGATATCCGTTTGGCGGCAGCTGATTTTTATAGGTTGCACATGCTACGGGATACAGGCGTCACCAAAGAGAAAGCCGCCGCACTACGCTTCAACGAGTGCGGCGGCTTAGCCAATGGGTGGTCCTGCAAGATTCATCCAGATGGCACAATCGAATAATAGCACAAATGTGCAGCACCCGGAATACGGAAAATGGCGCCCCCCCCCCCAGGACGGGCCGGTGACGCCGCGTATGTAATGGCTGGCATCAGGTTTGCTGCTGTGCCTCGCTTTCCGCGTCATGAATATAGATGTCTGCAGCATTTTGTAGGGCGTGTAGAGCGGATTTCGTTGGTGATACGAAGGTGTTCCCGGAAATAGGCGCTGGAGAATCCGGCGCGGATCAGTCCACCGAATGCCTCCTCCAAGAATGCCCTCAATAGCTTTGGTCACTATCGAGCCCGACTTAGATATCTTCCGTCTGCGGTGCCAGAGTCAGGAGTGCTTGAGGGAAATCTTCCCTGCTGAAATCACCACCTTCGCTGTGCGGGCCGCCTGGGCGGCGGCCCGCAATCTCCTTGGCCAGCCGGAGTACGAAACCGGGCGCGGGAGGATGGGAGCGAATTTACAGCCTGAACCTATGACTTTTCTTGCCCCCGCGAGTTGCAGCATTCAGGGGCCCTTCGCGATTTCAGTGACGCGTCCATAACGGGCTTGATGCCTGATCGTTCACAGAGGCTTTCGGTAGAGACGTCCCCTGATCACGTTGGTCTGCGCCTCAGCTGCCGCATCATGATCGGTGATGGCAATCGCCTCACCGGTAATCTCTCGGGACAACTGCCGCACGACCACGCTAACCACGAGCGCGCGGATCACCTAGACGGTGTGGCCATCATGATAGCCGCCGAGGACCTGCTAGGTGCCCGCGGCCTCTCCGACGTAAACGGTAACATGCCCGGAGATGCCGTTCCACGAGCCATGCCAGAACACCATCACCGCGCCGTGGCGGGGCGGGCTTGGTTTCGACACCGAACAAGAATCAGTTGCGGGCCAGGTGGGGCTGCCCGGGATCAAGCCGGTCGAGCTCTACTGGCCGAAGGCGCGGTCCAGGCCGTCGAGGCCGCGTTCCAGCCCGTCGCGCTCCTCGACGGTCAGCAGCGCCAGCACGTTGCTCTCGGCCTTTTCCACCTTGGGCATCAGCTCAGCGTAGACTCTCGAGCCCTCTGACGTCAGGGCGAGATATTCGAAGCGCCGGTCGGCGGTCGCACGGGTACGATGCAGCCAGCCCCGCTCATCGAGGGCGGAGACGGCGCGGCTAACCTTGGTCTTGTCCATCTCGGTGGCCTCGACGATATGCGAGGACGTCACTGTCTCGCCGTCAGCGCTGCCGAGGATGACGAGGACACTGAATTCGGGGGCCGATAGCCGATGCTCCCTTTTGTGGACCTGCGCGGCGACGCGGCCCAGAACCGTGGCCGCACGGATCAGGCGACTGGTCAGGAACAGGTCGGACCGGCGGTCGGCCGACCGAGATTTTCTTGCCGTGATCTGGCGCGCGGTCATCGTTCTTGTTCCCGGTGGCCGGAGGGGTCGCGGGGAAACAGCCGTGGCGATTGCCGTGCCGACACTTGCACCGCCAATCGTTGGAAACTGATCCGGTCTTGTCCTGTGAACGTCACATGAGCGCCGTGCGTTCCCGACCACCGACCGCTATTCGCCATGCCTTTGCCACAGGAAGGCGCCACGAGGGCCGCCGGCGACGCGCCGCAAGCGCGTCGGCCAAGGCATCACCACAGTCCTCGCTTTGCTTTTTCGGGCGAATTCCCTATAGCTTCGCGCCCAAATCGCTCTTCCAGACATGACAAGGATAATTCATTGTCTTCTACCTTCGACCGGGTCGCGGATATCATCGCCGAGACCAGCGAGATCGACCGCGCCGAGATCACGCCGGAAAGCCACACGATCGACGATCTGGGCATCGATTCGCTCGACTTCCTCGACATCGTCTTCGCGATCGACAAGGAATTCGGCATCAAGATCCCGCTCGAGAAATGGACCCAGGCGGTCAATGACGGCGAGGCGCCGACCGAGGAATACTTCGTCCTGAAGAACCTCTGCGCCAAGATCGACGAACTGCGCGCCGCCAAGGCCGGCTGACACAGCGGAACGGCGCCCGGCGCCGTTCGCCAGCGGGAGGCCCTCGGGAACCGATCGCCGGGCGGGACGGACGATTGGGATAGTGGAACGATTGCATGACACAGAATGCCAGAGACGTGGTGATCACCGGGATCGGGCTGGTGTCCTCGCTCGGCGAGGGCATCGCAACCCATCTCGACGCCATGGGCCGCGCGCCGGCACCGCAGCCGCGGATCGATGCCGAGACCTACGCGCCCTATTTCGTGCACCCGTTGCCGCCCATCGACTGGTCCAGCCAGATTCCCAAGCGGGGTGACCAGCGGCAGATGGAGACCTGGCAGAAGCTGGGCACCTATGCGGCCGGACTGGCGCTCGCCGATGCCGGCATCCCGGCCGACGAGGCCGTGCGCGCCAAGATCGACATGGTCGTGGCCGCCGGCGGCGGCGAACGCGACACCGCCGTCGACGCACTGGTCATGGACAAGGCGCGCGGCGCCAACGACCGCGACCGGATCGTCAACGAGACGCTGGGCAGCGAACTGCGCCCGACCCTGTTCCTGGCGCAGCTCTCCAACCTTCTCGCCGGCAACATCTCCATCGTCCACAAGGTGACGGGCTCCTCGCGCACCTTCATGGGCGAGGAAGCGGCCGGCATCTCGGCCATCGCCTCGGCGCGGGCACGGATTGCCGCCGGCCAGAGCGACATCTGCCTCGTCGGCGGCTCGTTCTCGGCCGAGCGCAAGGACCTGATCCTGAACTTCGACCTCGCCGGCCTGATGCTGCGCGACGACTGGCGCCCGGTCTCCTCGCGCACCGAGGGCCATGACGGCATCACCGTGGGCAGCGTCGGGGCGTTCCTCATTTTGGAATCGGCCGAACACGCCGCAGCCCGTTCGGCCCTCGCCTATGCCCGGTTGGTCAGCGCTTCTGGCGACCGCGGCAAGCGCGACGCCGAGCGCACGGCCGCGCGCTTCGAGGCGCTGCTGCCGCAGGGCGGATCGGCGAGCGACGAGACGCTGATCCTCAGCGGCGCCGCCGGCATCAAGCCGTTGCTGGATGTGGAACGCAGCGTCCTGAACAAACGGTTTCCCGATGCCCCGGTCAGGGCGTATGGGACGATGCTCGGCCATGCTTTCGAGGCGCAGGTCCCGGCCGGCGTGGCGCTGGCCGCCGGCGCGCTGTCTCGCGGTGCGGTGATCCCGCCCTTCGATGTCGGCGAGGAACGCCCGGCTTCAGCGGCCCCGCGGCGCGCCATCGTGACCGCGATCGGTCACCTTCACGCCGAGGGTGCCTGCGAACTGGAAGCCGTGGACGGGCGCAGACTGTAAGGATCGGATGATGAGCGCGAACGGCAACAGCGCAGAGCTGGACTTTCTCGGGCGCCCGGTGATCGCGATCACCGGGCTCGGCCTCGTCTCGTCGCTGGGCCGCGGCATCGACGATAATTGGGACGCTTTGTCCTCGGGCCGCTCGGGCATCCACCGGATCGAGCGCTTCTCGACCGACAGCCTGCGCACCACGATCTCCGGCTCGGTGGACTTCATGGGTCCCGGCTCGGAGACCTCGACGGGTCTTTCCTACATGATGGCGGAAGCCGCCGGCTCGGAAGCCGTGCGCATGGCCGGCCTCGCCGACGACGATTTCGGCGGACCGCTGTTCCTCGCCGCCCCGCCGGTGGAGATGGAGTGGCAGCATCGCCTCGCCCTCGACGCGATGGACGGCGCGACCATCGCGGAGGCCGGCTACGACCGGCTGCTGCAGATTGCGCGCAGCCGCCCCGACAAGGCGATCTACAACCTGACCCAGTGCAGCCGCATCTCCGAGCTCCTGGCCGACCGACTGGGCACACGCGGCCTGCCGATCACCCTGTCGACCGCCTGCGCATCCGGCGCCTCGGCGATCCAGCTCGGCGTCGAGGCGATCCGCCGGGGCGAGACCGACCGCGCCATCGCCATCGGCACCGACGGCTCGATCACCCAGGAATCGCTAATCCGCTTCTCGCTGCTGTCGGCCCTGTCGACCAACAACGAGTATCCGGAAAAGGCCTCCAAGCCCTTCTCCAAGGATCGCGAAGGCTTCGTCATGGCCGAGGGCGCCGGCGCGTTGGTGCTGGAATCGCTGAGCGCCGCCAAGGCACGCGGCGCAAAGATCCTCGGCGTCATCCATGGCTGCGGCGAGCGGGCCGACGACTTCCACCGCACCCGCTCCAAGCCGGACGGGTCGCCGATCATCGCGACCATCGCGGCCGGCATTGCCGACGCCGGCATGGAGCCGTCGAACATCGACTACATCAACGCCCATGGCACCTCGACGCCGGAGAACGACCGCATGGAGGCCACCGGCCTTGCCGCGGTGTTCGGCGAGGCGCTGAAGACGACGCCGATCTCCTCGAACAAGTCGATGATCGGCCATACGCTGACCGCGGCGGGCGCGATCGAGGCAGTGTTCTCGGTGCTGTCGATCCAGAACGGCCTGCTGCCGCCGACGATCAATTACGAAGTGCCGGACCCGGCGATCGAGCTGGACACCGTGCCGAACAAGGCCCGTCCGGCCGAGATCGATACAGTGCTGTCGAACTCCTTCGGCTTCGGCGGGCAGAACGCCTGCCTCGTCATAGGGCGCGAACCGCGTCACTGAATGCCGGGGCCGCGGCGGGATCGACCCCCCGGCCGGCCATCGGCGTCGCGCAGCCCTCGGGGCCGCACGGCAACGCCGTCTTTATCCAGTCTGAGGATCTTCCCATGCGGGCATTGCAACTCGTCGGCGACCGCGAACTCAAGCAGGTGGACCTGCCGCCGCCGCCGCCGCCCGGCCCCGGCGAGGTCACCGTCGACATTGCTGCGGTCGCGCTGAACCACATCGACGTCTGGGGCTGGCGCGGCATGGCCTTCGCCAAGCGCAAGATGCCGCTGGTCGTCGGCGCCGAAGCCTCGGGCGTCGTCTCGGCAATCGGACCTGGCGTCGCCTCGGTGCTGCCCGGCCAGCTGGTGGCGATCTACGGCGCGCAGACCTGTGGCCTGTGCCGCCCCTGCCGCGAAGGCCGCGACAATCTCTGCGAACACGTCTCGGGCGTGCACGGCTTCCATCTCGACGGCTTCGCCCAGGAGAAGGTCAATCTGCCGGCGCGTCTCTTGGTCCCCGCCCCTCCCGGCTGCGACGCCATCGGCGCGGCCTTGGCGCCGGTGACCTTCGGCACGGTCGAGCACATGCTGTTCGACAATGCCAAGCTCGAGCCGGGCGAGACCATCCTCGTCCATGCCGGCGGGTCCGGCATTGGCTCGGCCGCGATACAGCTTGCCAAGCGGCACGGCGCGACGGTGATCACCACGGTCGGTTCCGACGACAAGGCCGAGCGCGCCCGGGGGCTGGGTGCCGACCACGTCATCAACTACCGCGTCGACCGCTTCGAGGGCGTCACCCGCAAACTGACCAAGAAGAAGGGCGTCGACGTCGTCTTCGAGCATGTCGGCGCCGACACCTGGGCGGGCTCCATGCTGTGCATGAAGCGCGGCGGCCGGCTGGTCACCTGCGGCTCGACCTCGGGCGTGTCCACCCAGATGAACCTGATGCAGCTCTTCCAGCAGCAGCTGAAGCTGTTCGGCTCCTTCGGCTGCCGCATGGAGAACATGCGCGACGCCATGCAGAAGATGGCCCGCGGCATCGTCCATCCGGTGATCGACACGGAGATCGGCTTCGACCAGATCGACATCGCGCTGAAGCGGATGGAGGCGCGCGAGGTGTTCGGCAAGATCGTGCTGCGCGTCGCCGACGAGGCCGGCACCGAGAGCGCAAACCCGCGCGCCGCATGAACCTCTTCGTCGCGCGCTATGCGCTGCGGGCCAAGCGCGCCGCGGACTTCGTCATTGCCCAGGTGCTGTTCGCCGTGCTGCGGACCATCCGGCTGCTGCCGGCCGATGTCGGCCTGTCCTTTGCCGACCGCACGGCGCGGCTGCTCGGCCCGTGGACGAGCCGCCACCGGCTGGCGGTCGACAATCTGCAGCAGGCCTATCCGGAAAAGGACGCGGCCTGGGTCGAGCAGGTGGCGCGGGACAATTGGGGCCAGATGGGCCGGCTCGCCGCCGAGTTCGTATTCCTCGACGACCTCTTCGATTTCGACCCGGAAAACCCGGAGGCCGGGCGCATCGAGGTCGAGGGCGCGGAAATCTTCGCCGAACTGCGCGAGCGCAAGGGCCCGTTCATTTTTTTCACCGGCCATCTCGGCTGCTTCGAGCTGCTGCCGATCGCGGCGGCCGCTTTCGACCTGGAGTTCACCGCCCTCTTCCGGCAGCCCAACAACCGCTATATCGCCAAGGAAGTGCAGGCCGCGCGGCGGACCAGCGGCGGCCACATGGTGCCGTCCAAGGCCGGCGCGGCGTGGTCACTGGCCGGCATCCTGCAGCGCTCCGGCTCGGTCGGCATGCTGGTGGACCAGAAATTCCGCAAGGGCGAACCCACGACCTTCTTCGGCCGGGAATGCCGCACCAATCCGTTGCTGCCGAAGCTGGCGCGCCAGTTCGATTGCGAGATCTACCCGGCGCGGTCGATCCGCCTGCCGGGCGGGCGCTACCGGCTCGAGCTGCAGCCGCGTCTGGAGCTGCCGCGGGCCGACAGCGGCGAGATCGACGTGACCGCCACCTGCCAGCTGCTCAACGACGTGGTCGAGGGCTGGGTGCGCGAGCATCCCGAACAATGGATGTGGTTTCACGACCGCTGGAAGAGCGGCAAGGGCCGCCGCAAACCGGCGCAGCCGAAGCCCGCTTGAGGGCTCGCAACGCGACCCGGCCGCTTGCATGGCCGGGCGCAGGTCGTTCAGCGCTGGACGACGACCCTCGTGTTGCGCATGCCCATCTTGCGGACCATCGTATAGAAGATCTTGGCATTGGCGGTGTGCAGGCGCACGCAGCCATGCGAGGCCGGGCGGCCGAGGCGGCTGACGGCACCGGTGCCGTGAATGGCGTAGCCGCGGTGGTAGAAGACCGAATACGGCATCGGCGACATGTCGTATTTGCGCGAATGCCACATGCGGTGGATGCGCTTGGCCCGCCAGCTTCCCGTCGGCGTGACATAGCCGCGACGGGCCGTCGAGACCGGCCAGCGATACATCACCCGGCCGTTCTTGATCACCGTCATCGTCTGGGCGGACAGGTCCACCTTGGCCACCAGGCCGGCGGATGCTGTCGAGATGCCGCAGCCGAGGATGCCCACGATCATCACGATCGCGACCAGTAGTTTTTTCATGTTTTCGACTCCGACCCAAGAACTCCACATTCCCGCCGCCGAAAAACCTAGTTTCAATTCCGCCGAGCGGTCAACTGGCAAAAGCGTGAACAGATTAACACCTGACGGCGGCGCGAATTCTGGTCGATCGACCGTGCTCGCGTGACTCCCGCTGGGTAAGCATTCCCACGCCGCGGAATGGGCGCGCAGGTTTCCCGCAATCCCGCAAATCGGCCGTTCGGCCATTGTTCGATAAATCTTTACGTCTCGGACATACGGTCGCAGCGAAATCGGCGCGGAATGGGCGATGGCGCTCAAGTTTTTCTACAGGAATGGACTGACTGTTCTCGGCGGGCTGGCGATCGCCGGCACCGTCGTGTTCGGCGCGCTGTCCATCGGTGGCGCCACCGTCGGCGGTCTCGTCGAGACCGAGATGCGGACCAAGGGCGAGAACTTTGCCCGGCTCCTGACCCAGCCCGGTGGCAATGTGGATGCCTTCCTCACCGGCCTGTCCCGCAACCCCGACGCCGAAACCGACATCCGCCGGCTGGCCGACCTCGCCAATATCGAGAGTTTCGCGATCTTCGATCGCAACGGCGAAGAGGTCTATCGCACGCGCTCCGACCGCTATGAATGGCTGCTGCGCGACCGCCCCGGCGGCATGCAGTCGAGCGACCGGCTGTCCGAGAGCGTCCTGGCGCGCGAGGGCGACTGGCAGGTCGTCGAGGATGACGGCTTCACCAATCCGACGGTGATCATGCCGCTGATCCGGAACGACCGGACGATCGGCTATGTCTCGATGGTCGGCAACATGGTCGCCAACCGCAGTGCGTTCAAAACGACGCTGGCGAACGCCTCCGCCCTGTTGCTGGTGCTGATCTTCTTCGCCACCGCGGTGCCGCTGCTTCTCTATATCCGCCGCAAGCGCAAGATCGCCGAGGCGGACGAGCGTATCATCTTCCTGGCCAATCACGACGCCCTGACCAAGCTGCTCAACCGGCATCGCATGCAGGAGGAGAGCGACCGGGTGCTGGCCACCGTTCGCGCCACCCGCGAGCGCATGGCCTATCTGTATATCGACATCGACGAGATGTCGGAGATCAACGACCGGCTGGGCCAGGCCGCCGGCGACGAGCTCCTGCGCGTGGTCGCCGACCGCCTGATCGGCGTCGTCGACCGCAACGACCTGCTGGCCCGCCTCGGCGCCGACGATTTCGCCGTCCTGCAGCGCCGGGTCGCCTCGCAGGAAGATGTCGCGGCGCTCTGCAAGCGGATCGTCGACGCGGTGACCGAGCCGGTCGAGATCGAGGGCACGACGGTGACCCCGAGCGTCTCCATCGGCTGCGCGCTCGCGCCCCAGGACGGACGCACCCATTCGGAACTGGTCAAGCATGCCGAGCTCGCGCATCTGCAGCACAAGACCGACAAATCCCGCAACCTGATCTATTTCGAACCGTCCATGGACGAGGCGATGCATCATCGCCGGCATATCGAAGGTCTGGTGCGTCGGGCTCTGGAGAACCAGAGCTTCGAACTGTTCTACCAGCCGATCGTCAATGGCGACGGATCGCGGCTGCTCGGCTTCGAGGCGCTGATCCGCATGCGCGACGAAGAGGGCAACCAGATCTCGCCGGCGGTCTTCATCCCGATCGCCGAGGCACGCGGCTACATCAAGACCATCGGCACCTGGGTGATCGGCGAGGCCGTCCGCCAGATCGCGCTGTGGCCAAAGCATCTCTTTGTCTCGGTCAATCTGAGCCCGGTGCAGTTCGGCGACGGCGACCTCGTCTCGATCGTCAGATCGGCGCTCGACAAGGCCGGCGTTGACGGCAGCCGCCTCGAGATCGAGGTGGTCGAGTCGCTGGTCCTGGAGCGCTCCGACGAGATCCTCGCCCAGCTGCGCGAGCTGAAGGCCCTCGGCATCTCCATCGACATGGACGATTTCGGCACCGGCTATTCCTCGCTCGGCTATCTCTGGCGCTTCCCGTTCGACAAACTGAAGATCGACCAGTCCTTCATGGTGGCCTACGAGAATGGCGAGCCCAGCGTGCCGCAGATTCTCGACACCATTGTCTCGATGGCCCACCATATGAACATGAAGGTCACTGCCGAGGGCATCGAGACCCGCGAGCAGGTCGATCTGCTCAAGAGCCTTGGCTGCGACCAGCTCCAGGGCTTCTACTTCGGCAAGCCGATGCCGGCCGAACGCGTGGCCAGCGAAGCGCTGGCGCGGTTCCGCCACGGACCGTCCGACGACAGCGCGGTGCGTCCGTCGGCGGCCGCATAGGGTCTTCGTCGTATTCGCGGGGACCTGTTCGCCGCGCCGGCGCAATTTCCCGCCCTTCTCAAATCCCCGCGGCAGGCTGTCGCTGCCAGCCCGCCGGACGCCCCGAGGAGCCCTGCCCGGCTGCCCCACGAGCGCCATATTTGAGAAAACAGGTTGGATTCCGGCCGTTAGCAGGCTAGCCTCTCTAAGAACGTTCAAAGAGATGTCTGCCGTCCGGCAGCAACGAGTCGTATGCGGGCGACATGGGCACAATCACCCCGTGTTCGCGTCGCCATTCCTGCGTACGATACTCGCCTCGCACAAAGAAGTAAGGATTACGCATGAAATTTCTTCTCGCCTCAACCTGTCTCGCAGCCGCCCTGTTCGGGTTCAGCGCCACCGCCTCGGCGCAGGAGAACTGTGAACTGAGCGTGTCGAACATGAACTGGGCGTCGGCGGAGGTTCTGGCGGCGATCGACAAGATCATCCTCGAAGAGGGCTATGGCTGCACCGTGCGCCTCCTGCCAGGCGACACCATGCCGACCTTCGCCTCGATGACCGAGAAGCAGGAGCCGGACGTCGCGCCCGAAATGTGGGTCAACCAGTTCCGCGACCAGATCGACAAGGCCGCCGAGGAAGGCACCATCGCGTTCGGCGCCGAGGTCCTGTCGGACGGCGGCGAGGAAGGCTGGTGGGTCCCGACCTACTTCGCCGAGGCCCATCCCGAGATCAAAACCGTCGGCGACGCGCTGGAGCATCCCGAGCTGTTCCCGGCGAACGAGGATCCGTCCAAGGGCGCCGTCTACAACTGCCCGGCCGGCTGGGGCTGCCAGATCACCACGGCGAACCTGTTCAAGGCCTATGACGGCGAGGAGAAGGGCTTCACCCTGATCGACACCGGCTCGGCCGCCGGGCTCGATGGCTCGATTGCCAAGGCCTACGAGAACAAGGAGCCGTGGCTCGGCTATTACTGGGCGCCAACCGCCATTCTCGGCAAGTACCCGATGAAGAAGCTGCCCTTCGACGCCGAGCACGATCCCAAGGAATGGGCCGAGTGCACGACACAGGTTGATTGCGCCGAGCCGAAGATCAATGCCTGGACCAAGTCCGAGGTCTTCACCGTCCTGACGCCGAAGGTGCAGGAACAGTCGCCCGAGGTGGCTGAGTATCTGAACACCCGCGCCTGGGGCAACGACACGGTTAACAAGCTCCTCGCCTGGAAGGAAGAGCAGCAGGCGACCGGCGAAGACACCGCCTACTACTTCCTCGAGAACAACCCGGACCTGTGGACCGGCTGGGTCTCCGAAGATGCGGCCGAGAAGATCAAGTCGGCGCTCTGATCCGGGCCGGCTGACACGATGACGACGGACCTGCCGGGGGGGCGCACCACCGGCAGGTCATTCTCGCTCCTGCCCGATTCCGGGCAACGCGCCTGGCGGGCGCTTGACGGCCGATCCCGCCGACGCGCCCTGCCCCACGGTTGCGACCGGCACCACGGCCCCCTCGCGGGTCCATCGCCGGCCGTGCGACCGCAGGCCCGCCCCGGGCCCCATGATCCAGAAAACATGCCAAGGAGACCTCGACTGTGGATTGGTTGACCGAATTTCCACAACTGGCGGGGCGAGACCTGCGCTTGATGTCGCGCACGATCGACCAGTACTACCGCTCGTTCTCGCGCGCCTATGGCGACACGATCGAAGCGATCTTCCGCCCGTTGCTCGAGTTCCTCCTGTGGTTCGAACGGCTTCTGATCCAGACCCCGTGGTGGATCATCCTGCTCGTCATTGTCGGCATCGTCTGGCTGGCCAGCCGATCGAAGGCGATCACCGTCGGCACCTTCGTGGCCCTGATCCTCATCGGCGTGTTCGGCATGTGGGAAGACACCATGCGAACCCTGTCGATCATCGTCGTCTGCACGCTGATGTCGATCATCATCGGCATGCCGATCGGCATCATCATGTCGCGCTCCAACAAGGTGCAGGCGGTGATCAATCCGATCCTCGACGTGATGCAGACGATGCCGTCCTTCGTCTATCTCATCCCGATCGTCATGCTGCTCGGCATCGGCCTCATTCCGGGTCTGCTGGTGGTGGTGATCTACGCCATGCCGCCGATCATCCGGCTGACCAATCTCGGCATCCGGCTGGTCGACAAGGAAGTGCTGGAGGCCGCCAATGCCTTCGGCTCCTCGGGCTGGCAGAAGCTGACACAGGTGCAGCTGCCGCTCGCCTTGCCGACCATCATGGCCGGCATCAACCAGACCATCATGATGGCCCTCGCCATGGTCGTCGTCGCTTCGCTGATCGGCGTGCGCGGTCTCGGCCAGCCGGTGCTGCAGGCCATCACCAATCAGTATTTCACGCAGGGCGTCCTGAATGGCCTGGCGATCGTCGCCATCGCCATCATCTTCGACCGCTCCAGCCAGGCCTACGGCAAGCGCCTGCAGCGTCACCGGGAGGCCGCCCATGGCTGATGAGATCGCCATCAAGATCCGCAATCTCTACAAGATCTTCGGCCCCGAAGACAAAGCGATGGTGGATCTCGTACGCCAGGGCATGTCGAAGTCCGAGCTCCTCGCCGAGCACAGCCATGTGCTCGGGCTGAAGGACATCAACATCGACATCCCGGCCTCCGGCATCCAGGTGGTGATGGGGCTGTCGGGCTCCGGCAAGTCCACCCTGATCCGCCACATCAACCGGCTGATCGAACCGTCGGCCGGCGAGATCCTGATCGACGACGAGGATGTCCTTGCCATGTCGGACACGCGCCTGCGGGACTTCCGGCGACACAAGATCTCGATGGTCTTCCAGCGCTTCGGCCTCCTGCCCCACAAGACCGTGATCGACAATGTCGCCTACGGGCTGGAGGTGATGGGCAAGTCGCGCAAGGAGCAGCGCGACGGCGCGATGCGCTGGATCGAGCGCGTCGGGCTGAAGGGCTACGAGGACAATTATCCGGCTCAGCTGTCCGGCGGCATGCAGCAGCGCGTCGGCCTGGCGCGGGCGCTGGCGACGGACGCCGACATCCTGTTGATGGACGAGGCCTTCTCGGCGCTCGACCCGCTGATCCGCACCGACATGCAGAGCGTGCTCCTCGACCTGCAGACCGAACTGCACAAGACTATCGTGTTCATCACCCACGATCTCGACGAGGCGCTGCGGCTCGGCGAGCAGATCGCCATCCTGCGGGCCGGCGAGATCGTCCAGCAGGGCACCGCGCAGGACATCGTGCTGCGCCCGGCCGACGACTACATCTCGTCCTTCGTGCGCGAGGTGAACCGTGGTCGGGTGATTCAGGTCGAGACGGTGATGGAGCCGATCGCGCCGGGCGAGGCGCCGGCGCCGGAAAGCGTGCCGATCCAGCGCGGCACGATCCTGGAGGAAGCTGCGCGCCGCATGACCGGCGACGGCGTCACCAAGGCGCATGTGGTCAACGGGACCGGCATGCCGATGGGCACCCTGACCATGCGCGGCCTGATGGCGGCCATGGTTACGCCGGTTCTGAAGGACGCGCTGGACGCCAGCGAACTGTAATCCTGCAAGGATGGCCGGCGGCGCAGGGCGTCGCCGGTCGCCGCAGCGATCTCATCCGGCCCGCGACATCCCCACGTCGCGGGTTTCGTGCGATCGGCGACGGCCGCGCCGCCGCGGCAATCAGGCGGCGATGCGGTCCGGCAGCGCGGAGGCGCCAGCCCCGCCGAAGATGCGCTCGTAGCATTCGGCCAGGAGGTCGAGATCCACCGGCGCCTGGCGGATCAGCGCCTGCTCGATCCGGGCGCGGTCGTAGCCCTCACGGGCCAGCGCGCGAATGGCCGCCGTGACGATGTCGATCTCGTCCAGTCGCTTCGGCAATCGCTCGAACATGCAAAATCCCCCTGCTTCGTCCCTCTGCGGCGATTCCCCTCGCGCGCTGCCGCGCGAATCGCCATGGTCAAATTATTAACAAAACCTTGCCGGAACTTTGCGGCAACCCCGTTTGCCGCCACGGAAGGCCGTCTGCCATCCGGTGCGTGAGCTCCCTCTTGGCCGCCGATTGTGGCGGTTGCACCGCACAATCCGACTTGTCCCCAAGACATTGTGTCTCAGGCCCCCGCGTCTTCCGCGGCGTACGCCGCTTGCCGCGCGCTGACTGCGCGATGACGCGTTCGGAAGATCGCGGCCCCTGCAAGGCCGGCATCATCCGGCCAGACGCACACGGGCCGCTCGTCGCGAGGCCCCGTGCCGCCGTCGCATCATCATCAGGCGTCGCCGCGACGCCGCTCGAACCGGAGGCCGCCCGATGCCGCATTCGCTGACGCAGCTCCTGGACGCGAAGGGCGTCCTCCTCGCGGACGGGGCCACCGGGACCAATCTGTTCGAGGTGGGGCTGGAGGCCGGCGAAGCGCCGGAGATGTGGCTGGAGAGCCATCCCGACCGGATCACGGCGCTGCACCAGGCCTTTGTCGACAACGGCGCCGACATCATCCTCAGCTGCTCCTTCGGCGCCAACCGCCACCGGCTGAAGCTGCACCAGGCCGAAGATCGCACCCACGCGCTCAACCGGATTGCCGCCGAACTGGCGCGGGCGGTGGCCGACGCGGCCGGCCGTCCTGTCGTCGTCGGCGGATCGGTCGGCCCGACGGGCGAGCTGCTGCAGCCGCTGGGCGCCCTCTCCTACGCCGAGGCCGTCGAAGCCTTCCGCGAGCAGATCGCCGGGCTGAAGGACGGCGGCGTCGACGTCGTGTGGATCGAGACCATGTCGGCGGCCGAAGAGGTGCGCGCGGCGGCCGAGGCGGCGCTCGCCTGCGACATGCCCTATGTCGTCACCGGCTCCTTCGACAGCGCCGGCCGCACCATGATGGGCATCCACCCCTGCGACTTCCACAAGGCGGTCGACGGCCTGTCGCCGCGCCCCGTCGCGGTCGGCGCGAATTGCGGCGTCGGCGCGTCCGACATGCTGGCGACGGCTCTGGAGCTGGAAACG
The DNA here is from genome assembly GCF_000421645.1 of Aurantimonas coralicida DSM 14790. Classification (GTDB taxonomy): domain Bacteria; phylum Pseudomonadota; class Alphaproteobacteria; order Rhizobiales; family Rhizobiaceae; genus Aurantimonas; species Aurantimonas coralicida. The sequence continues at coordinate 160,305 of NZ_ATXK01000007.1, forward strand.
GGCTCGCCGGACTCCGCTTTGGTCGTGAAGGCCAATTGCGGCATCCCACGCTTCGTCGACGGCGGCACGGTCTATTCCGGCACGCCCGAGCAGATGGCCGATTACGCCCGGCTGGCGATCGATGCTGGCGCCCGGATCATCGGCGGCTGCTGCGGGACCTCGCCACATCATCTCGGCGCCATGCGCCACGCCATCGATACCCATGTGCGCCGTCAGCGGCCGAGCATCGCCGAAATCGTCGAGGCCGTCGGCCCGCTGGTCAACAAGGCGGCGTCGGCCGCCGGCGAAACAGCGCCGCGCACGGGCCGGCGGCGAAGCCGGGACTGAGCCGGCTTCGCACTTTCGCGGTCAGTGGTAGCGCGGGATCTTGCCGGCCCGCAGCTTGGCGAGGTAGCCGGTCATCTCCCGCTTCACCACCGGCATCAGGAAGTACAGGCCGATGATGTTGGCGATGCCCATGGCGAACAGCGAGGCGTCGGAGAAGTCGAGTACCGCGCCGAGGCTGACCGAGGCGCCGAGGACGACGAACAGGCAGAACAGGATCTTGAAGAACAGGTCCGAGGTCTTGGAATCGCCGAACAGGAACAGCCACGCCTTCAGCCCGTAATAGGACCAGGAGATCATCGTCGAGAAGGCGAAGAGCACCACGGCGAGCCCCAGGACATAGGGGAACCACGGGATCGCCGTACCGAAGGCCGCCGAGGTCAGCTCGACCCCGCTGAGCGAGCCTTCCGTGGCGATCTGGCCGAGGCCCTGATCCCAGACATACAGGCCGGTCGCCGGGTCCTGCTGCATGACGCCGCTGATGGTGATCACCAGCGCCGTCGCCGTGCAGATCACCACCGTGTCGATGAACGGCTCGAGCATCGACACGAAGCCCTCGGTGACCGGGTGGTCGGTCTGCACCGCCGCATGGGCGATCGCCGCCGAGCCGATGCCGGCCTCGTTGGAGAAGGTCGCACGGCGCAGGCCCTGGATCAGCGCGCCGACAATGCCGCCGGCGACCCCCAGCCCGGTGAAGGCGCCGGCGAAGATCTGGCCGATCGCCCAGCCGATCCGGTCGTATTCGACGCCGATGATCACCAGGGCGGCGCCCAGATACAGCAGCCCCATGAAAGGCACGAGCTTCTCGGTGACGCGGGCGATCGACTTGATGCCGCCGACGATGACCATGAAGACGATGATCGCCATGACGACACCGGTGATCCATCCGCGGCCGTTCAGGAAGCTCTCCTCGCCGCCGGTGATGACGACCAGCTGCGCATGGGCCTGGTTGGCCTGGAACATGTTGCCGCCACCCCAAGAGGCGAAGACGCAGAAGATCGCGAAGAGCACGGCGAGGAACCGGCCGAGCTTGGCGTATCCGAGTTCCGCCATGCCCTTGCGCAGATAGTGCATCGGTCCGCCGGAGACGCGCCCGTCGGGAAATTCCTCGCGGTATTTCACGCCGAGGGTGCATTCGGTGAATTTCGACGCCATGCCGAGAAGGCCGGCAAGGATCATCCAGAAGGTCGCGCCCGGACCGCCGATCGACACCGCGACGGCGACACCGGCGATATTGCCGAGGCCGACCGTGCCCGAGACCGCCGTCGCCAGCGCCTGGAAATGGGTGACCTCACCCGCCGCATCCGGCGAGGTGTACTGGCCCCGCACGAGCTGGATGGCATGGCCGACCAGACGGAACTGCACGAAGCCGAAATAGACCGTGAAGATTGCCGCCGCCGTGATCAGCCACAGGACGATCCAGGGCAGTTCGGTGCCTGGCAGCGGCGCGAAGATGAAGCTGACGAAGGGGGTCGTCACCGGCTCCATGATCGCTGAAAGGGTCGCGTCGATGGAAAAGCCCGGCTCGGCGTCCTGCGCTGCGGCGGGCCCGGTCAGGAGAAGGCTGGCGCCCGCCAGCGGCAGGAGAGCGGCGGTCTTCGGCATGACGCAACCTCTGTCTGGATCGAAATTCCGTGCGGCGGATGCAGGGCGGCTCATGGCACGATCACGGTCGGGATGCGGGCGACCTGTGCCAGTCCCAGGGTGACGCTGCCGAAGATCTTGTTCTGGACCGGGCCTCTGCCCGTGCGCCCGACGAAGATCATCGCCGCCTTCTGATGCTCGGCGACCGCGAGGATGATCTCGGTCGGTGCGCCGAAACGGATCTCGCAATCGACGGTGACCCCTTCGGCCGAAATCTCGGCGACGAGCGGATCGAGCAGCGTGGTCCTGGCGCGTTCGAGCTCCTGGCGCCGGCGCATCTTGCGCTCGTCGAGTTCCTCGGCGGTCAGGAAGCTGTAGGGCGACCATTGCAGGACATGGACGATGTGGAGGGCCGCCCCGCTCGCCTTGGCCCGCACCACCGCGTAGTCGACGACGCTGCGATCATGCCCGTCATAGGCAACGACAAAGATCTCGGTCGCCATGGGCGATCACCCCTCTATCGGTCGGTCGGGCAGCAAGACGATCTGAGCCAAACCATCAATATTGATTATGGTAGGTTCAATTTCGGTGATGGCAAACGCTTTTCGCGCCATGCGTGTTGCCGCCGAGGCCGCAGCGCTCGGCTTGGCCTCCGTCATCCGGTCCCGATCGGCGGGAAATCCTCCGTGTTTCCAGAAAGCTGGGCTCCGGCCGCGGTCACGCGCCCGGTCGCGGGATGCGGCTCCGTCGCCTGAGAGCATCCGGCCCAGCCGACGCGCTCCGAGGGCGTGCGATGCCGCAGGGGCAGCCCTCCGGTCAGGATGTCAGCGGCTGGCGGCGCTTCAGCGCTTCCACGGCGTCTGTCAGGACGGCGTGCAGGCGGTCCCGCTCGACCTCGGTCAGCCGTTCGAGATCGAGGAAGATGCGGGCGCCCTCGGCATATTCATTGATCACGCCGGGCGCCGCGTCCGTAGCCTCGTCGTGGATGCCCTCGACCACATAGGGGATCACCTCGCGGCTGATGCCCTTCAGCGAGATCGGCGCCAGCGGCCGGGCCCGCACGTCGTCCTCCACATGGGCATAGGTCTCGTAGCTCATCACGATGCCGCCGGGCTCGGCGATCTGCTCGAGCCGGGCGGCGAGGTTCGCCTCGGCCCCGATGATCGTGTAGTCCATGCGGTCGGCGCTGCCGAAATTGCCGACATTACAGAAGCCGGTATTGATGCCCATCCGGGCCTGGAACGGCTTCTCGATGCCGCGGCGACGCCATTCGGCGTTGAGCTCGACCATCCGCCGCTGCATGGCGATCGCCATGGCGAGGCACGCCTTGGCGTCCTCGCGCGGGCCCATCGTTTCGGGATCGCCGAAGAAGGCGAGGATCGCGTCGCCGATGAACTTGTCGACCGTGGCGCCGTGCTCCTGCGCGATCTTCGACATCTCGGTGAAATACTCGTTCAGAAGCTGGGTCAGCTCCTCCGGCTGCAGCCTCTCTGAGGTGACGGTGAAATCCTTGATGTCGGAGAAGAAGATCGTCAGCTTCTTGCGCTCGGTCGAGATGGTGACGTCGCGCTCGCCGCTGAAAATGCTGCGATAGACCTGCGGCGACAGATATTTGGAAATCTTCATGGAGACCGAGGCGAGGAAGGAATTCGCCTCTTCCAGTTCGGTGTTCATACGGCCGAAGGTGCGGGCCTGGCGCCATTGCAGGGCGGCAAAGCAGACGCCGAACAGGCCGGCGCCGACGAAATAGGCGAGGAGATACTTGAAGGAGAGAAGATTGGCGGCGATCGGCTGCTCGATCTCAACCTCTTGGATGCCGCGGATGTCGCCGACCTGCCAGTCCCGCTTCGGGCTCTCGGGATGGGCGTTGTGGCAGGCGACGCAGGCCTCCCCCATGACCACCGGCGCCGCCAGCCGGATGTTGCGGTCGAGCAGCGAGCCGTTGACCTGGGTGATCAGCGGATGGTCGGCGCCTTTGGTCCGGAAGGTCTGCAGCGCATCGCGCTCGAAGGCGTCGAGGACATGCGGCGCGCGCTTGGCGAAGACTAGGTCGGAGGCGAAGCGGTAGCGGATATTCTCGCCGCGCCGGCCGATCACCTCGCCCAGCTCCAGCGACAGGGTGGCCGGGATCGGGATCGCGCCTGGTACCTCCAGATAATTATGGGCGGCGATGGTCCGGCCCTCGGGGTTGGCCAGTACCCGGCCGACGACGTTGCGCGCATAATAGCTGCGGATATCGGTGATCATGGAATTCAGGCTGTTCGCCTGGGCGTTCAGCGCCGTGTCGGAGAGATGGCGCAGATCCATCCAGACCGCCACCGGCAGAAGCGCCAGCGCCAGCGCCACCGTGATGGCGAAGTAGATCGGCCGTGCCATCAGATACCGGAAGATCGCGCCCATCGTTCTCTCCTCGAACGGGTGGCACAAATATAACGACAAAACGCGGCAGATGTCTTTGCGTCATTTTTTCGGGGCGCCGCGAGCTGAGGGGAAACGCCCCGGCCGCGCAGCCAGTACCGGGCCCGTCCGGTACGCCTCAGCGGTCAGCGCTTGTCGCCGCCGCGCCAGACCGCGCGGTGGATCGTCCGGGCGATCCTCGCCGCCGAGGTGGTTTCGGGCTGGGCGGCCGGGTCCGCCTCTCCCTTTCAGGCGAAGGCGTCCGCCTCGGCGGCCTTGCGCTTTGCCACGAACGCCGTCAGCGCGTCGGCGATGGCGGGATCGAGCGCCGGCGCCTCGTAGGACTCCAGCCAGCGGCGACAGAGCTGGCCGGCGCGGCTCTCGGCGCGCAACGCGCCTTCCGCGGACCATTGCTCGAAGGAATTGTTGTCGGCGATGGCCGAGCGGTAGAACGCCGTCTGGAAATTGTCCTGGGTATGCTGGCAGCCAAGGAAGTGGCTACCCGGACCGACCTCGCGGATCGCCGACATGGCCTGCCCGTTCTCCGTCAGATCGACGCCGCGCGAGAAGGCCTGCATCATGCCGAGCTGGTCGCAATCCATCACGAATTTCTCGAAGCAGACGGCCAGTCCGCCCTCCAGCCAGCCGGCCGCATGCAGGACGAAATTGGTGCCCGCCAGCATGGTGGAGTTCAGCGTGTTGGCGCTCTCATAGGCGGCCTGGGCATCGGGCACCTTGGAGGCGCAAAGCGACCCGCCGGTGCGGAACGGCAGGCCGAGGCGGCGCGCCAGCTGGGCCGCGCCGTAGGAGACCAGCGCCGGCTCGGGCGTGCCGAAGGTCGGCGCCCCGGACTGCATCGAGATCGACGAGGCGAAGGTACCGAAGACCACAGGCGCGCCGGGCCGGCAGAGCTGGGTGAAGGCGGCGCCGGCCAGCGCTTCGGCCAAAACCTGCGCCAGCGTGCCGGCGACCGTGACCGGGCTCATTGCGCCGGCGAGGATGAAGGGGGTGACGATGCAGGCCTGGTTGGCGCGGGCATAGACCTTCAGCGCGCCGAGCATGGTGCCGTCGAAGGTCATCGGCGAATTGGCGTTGATCAGGTTGATGACCACGCAGTTCTCGTCGACGAACTTTTCGCCGAACAGGATGCGGCACATCTCCACCGTGTCGCGGGCGCGTTCCGGCGCCGTCACCGAGCCCATGAACGGCTTGTCCGACAGAGTCATGTGGGCCAGCAGCATGTCGAGATGCCGCTTGTTGACCGGGATGTCGACGGGCTCGCAGACGGTGCCGCCGGAATGATGCAGCGACGGCGCCAGATAGGCGAGCTTCACGATATTGCGGAAATCCTCGATGGTCGCATAGCGCCGCACGCCGTCGAGATCGCGGACGAAGGGCGGGCCGTAGACCGGGGCGAAGACCGTCGCCTTGCCGCCGATCTCGACCGAGTTCTCCGGATTGCGCGCATGCTGGACGAAGGTCCGCGGCGCCGTCTTCAGAAGCTCGCGGCACAGGCCCTTGGGAAACCGGACGCGCTCGCCCGAGACCTCGGCCCCCGCCGCCTTCCACATCTCCAGCGCCTCGGCGTCGTCGCGGAACTCGATGCCGATCTCTTCGAGGATGGTGTCGGCATTCGCCTCGATGATCGCGAGGCCGGCCTCGTCGAGGAGCTCGTATTCCGGCACGTTGCGGCGGATGTAGCTCAGCTTCTTTCCGGACGCGCTCTGGACCCGGGCGGCGCGCCGGGCCGTCGCCCCGCCGCCGGTGCCGCGGCCGCGGCGGCCGCCTTCGGTGCGCGGCATCTCGCTCAGATGTCCGGTTTCGTCGCTCATCGTCAGGTCTCCGGCCAAAGCGGCGGCCCGTACCGGCTCCAGCCACGCACGGGCGTTCGATCTGTCACCGATACTAGGAGCAGCACCGGCCGTTGCCGTCTTACCTGCGAAGGCCGGTGACGCGCCGAGAACAATGACGGCGCGGGTCCGCATCGGCCGGACCCTGGCGGGCGCCTGCGCGCCGTGTCACACCGCGTCGCGCACGTCGCTTTCGTAATGGCGGATGTCGCAGCAAAGAGATTGCGCGGCTGCGGCTGCCCTAGAGTGAGGGCTGCGGACGGACGAGGCGGCGCAGTCGCTGAAAGTCGCGTTCGGGGCAGTTCCGGGTTCGTCCCGCCACAAGGAATGCGCCATGGCCGATGCCGACGACATCATTCTGGCCGAACTGTCGGACGACGATCTCGTCGCCCAGATGAAGGACGACCTCTATGACGGCCTGCGCGAGGAGATCGAGGAGGGAACGCAGATCCTCCTCGAACGCGGATGGACGCCCTACGACGTCCTGACCAAGGCGCTGGTCGGCGGCATGCAGATCGTCGGCGAGGATTTTCGCGACGGCATCCTGTTCGTGCCCGAGGTGCTTCTGTCGGCCAATGCGATGAAGGCCGGCATGGCCATCCTGCGGCCGCTGCTCGCCGAGACCGGCGCGCCGAAGCAGGGCAAGATGGTCATCGGCACGGTGAAGGGCGACATCCACGACATCGGCAAGAATCTCGTCGGCATGATGATGGAAGGCGCCGGCTTCGAGATCGTCGATCTCGGCATCAATATCGACGTCGACAAATATCTCGCGGCGATCGAGGACCACCAGCCGGAATTCCTCGGCATGTCGGCGCTGCTGACGACGACCATGCCCTACATGAAGGTCGTCATCGACACGCTCGTCCAGAAGGGCATTCGCGACAATGTCATCGTGCTGGTCGGCGGCGCGCCGCTGAACGAGGATTTTGCCAACCAGGTCGGCGCCGACGCCTATTGCCGCGACGCGGCGGTCACGGTGGAGACAGCCCGGAACCTGATGGAACGGCGGCACAACCAGCTGTGACGCCGGCCCTGCCCGCTCGTCCGGCTGCGCGCCGGACCCCGGATACGCAAAAGGCGCGGCGACCGTTGGTCACCACGCCTTCTCGAACTGCTGACGGGCGCGTTTACCGGGCGACGTCGTTCACGGCGGCGCCGGTGGCATCCACCGTGTTGCCCACGTCGCGGCCGACGCCGCGCACGGTGTTGGCGCAGGCCGAAAGCGCCAGGGCTCCGGCGAGAAGAGTGGACACGATGGCGATGCGCTTGGTCATTGTGGGGTCTCCGGTTGGCAAATGTGACCGAAAAACGGTGCAGTGCCCCGCTGGTTCCCACCATGCTCCGGTTTTTGACAGGCGTGGTGAATGTCAGGTGACCGGGCAATGAATCCCCTGCCGCATGACAGCGCGCAGATGTCGGCCACGCCCGCCCCCGAAACGCTGACGGTCATCGCCTGTGGCGCCGTCGCCCGCGAGGTTCTGGCCGTCCTGTCGGCCAACGGGCTGGCGCATGTCACGGTCACCTGCCTGCCGGCCGACCTGCACAACGCGCCGCAGAAGATCGCGCCTGCGGTCGAGGCCGCCATCATGGCGGCCCGCGCAGACGGCGCCGGGCGGATCTTCATCGCCTATGCCGATTGCGGCACCGGCGGCCTCCTCGACGCGGTCTGTGCGCGCCACGACGTCGAACGCATCGCCGGGCCGCACTGCTACGCGTTCTTTGCCGGCAACGATCGCTTCGCCGCCGATGCGGAGGCGCAGATGACGACCTTCTGGCTGACCGACTTTCTCGCCCGCCAGTTCGATGCCTTCGTCACCCGGCCGATGAAGCTCGACCGCCATCCCGAACTGATCGGCATGCTCTTCGGTCACTACGAACGCGTGGTCTATCTCGCCCAGACCGACGCCCCGGATCTCGACCGGCGCGGCCGGGAGATCGCGGCGAAACTGGGGCTTGGCTACGAGCGCCGCTTCGTCGGCTACGGCGACCTGAGCGACGCCATCGTCGCTGCCGCCGCGCCCGTGCCGGAGCACGCGCCCGCCTGAGTCCCCCTGCTGCCGGCCCGTTTGCGCGGTTCGCACCCGTGGACGGCGGGCGGCACGATCATGGTCCCTGCGACCTTCGCAGGGCCCGCGGGGATCACGTCTTGATCTTTACAGGGAAAACCCCGATTTAACGCCTTCAAGGGCACAGTGGATCGACGAAGCCCGGTCAGGCGGCAGCGTCGTTCGCGGACCGTTCCTCACACGCGACGGAACAGGCCGCATCATGAGCTTTTCCAAAGTCCCCGTTCCCAGAGCGTCCTCCGTGTCACCTGCCGTCTTCTCCAGCCTCCGACAATCGCTCCGGCGGCGTGGTGCCAAGCGGCAGAAGCGGATTTCGGCGATCCTGCGCGGGCTGTCCCACCGCAACCGTGCCGGCGCGACGATCGGCGAGCTCTCCCAGGCCTTCGACACCCGCTCCTTCGGCGCCTTCTTCATCCTGTTCGGCGGCCTGAACCTGGTGCCGTTGCCGCCCGGCGCGTCGATCTTTCTCGGCCTGCCGCTGGTGCTGTTCACGCTGCAGCTGGCGGTCGGCCGGCATCGGCTGTGGCTGCCCGAGCGCATCCGCAAGATCCGGATCACCTCCGAAATGCTGGGGCGCGTGGTCACCCGCATCGGACCGATGCTGCGCCGGATCGAGCGGCTCGCCCGGCATCGCTACTGGCCCGAGCCCGAATGGCTGCTGCTGTCGGGCATTGGCTGGTTCTGCTTCGTCATGTCGATCCTGATCGCCATTCCGTTTCCGCTGACCAACATGTTCCCGGGCGTCTCCGTCGCCATCGCCGGCATCGCCATCACGGCGCGCGACGGTCTCTGGCTGATCGCCTCGATCCTCGTCGGCATCGCCTCGACGATCTTCCTTCTCAGCGTCTACGGCGCCGCGGCCCTGGCCGTGATGGGGCTCTTCTAGCCGCCCCACGCCCCACCGGCTGCCGTGGCCGGACCGCATCAGGACGCCTGTCCCCGCGCTCCGCGCGCCCGATGTCGCAAACGGCATCGCGCCCCGTCGCGCCCGGCATATCCGCACCGTTTCCGCCGGACCACAGTGGGGTCATCGGAGGTGGCGGATGGCAGAACTGCAGATCGTCTACTGGCGTGACATTCCCGCCCAGATCGTGGTGCGGCAGGGTCGCAAATCCGCCCGCCGCGAACTTCCTTCCCGCTTCATCGAGGCCATCGACCGCTGCGCCATGCGCGTCGGCGCGAAGGACAGCGACACCTATCTCGCCGAATGGCGGCGGGGCTCGTCGCCGGCCGAAGTGAGCGACCTCGAAGCCGAAGCCGAACGGCTGACCCGCGATATCGAACAGAGCTACGACGGCGACCGTCTCAAGGCGCTCGTCGCGAACGAGGGGCGCGAACCATGAAGCCGATCGGATACGACATGCATGCCGGCCGCACGGCCATGCCCGCCTCCATCGAGATCGCCCCGCGCCAGGCGCTGGAATCGCGCGATCTGCCGGGGCTCTTTCCGCCCGGCACGAAGACCTATCTCTGCGATGTCGGCGTCGATGCGGTGAAGGATTTCGTCCATGCCGTCCGGCGGGTCCGCGACCTCGGCTACGAACCGGTGCCGCATATTCCGGCGCGCCGTATGCGCAGCCATGCCGAATTGCGCGATCGCGTCCAGGCCTATGCCGAAGAAGGCGGCGCCAGCGACGTGCTGGTGATCGGCGGCGGGCTGACGCGACCGGCCGGGCCCTACAGCTCGACCATGGAGGTCATCTCGACGGGCATCCTCGACCGCCACGGCTTTCGCGACATCGGCGTCGCCGGCCACCCGGAGGGCACGCCCGACTTTTCCGCCGCCACCGCATCGGAAGCGCTGCGGCTGAAACGCGATTTCGCCCGGCGCAGCGATGCCCGGCTGCGGATCGTCACGCAGTTCGGCTTCGACGCGGCGGTCTATCTGCACTGGGCGGAGTCCGTCCGCGCGGCGGCCATCGACCTGCCGATCCATCTCGGTGTCGCCGGCCCCGCGAAGATCGCGACGCTGATCCGCTTCGCGGCCCTCTGCGGCATCGGCAATTCGGTGTCCGTCCTGAAGAAGCGGCCGAGCGCCCTCACCACGCTCGCCACCTCCCATTCGCCCGAATCCGTCGCCGGGCCGATCGAGCGCCACTGGGCCGAGACGCCAGATACCCCGGTCAGGCAGCTTCACGTCTTTCCCTTCGGAGGTCTCGCGGCCTCGGCGCAATGGCTCTACGGCCGCGGCTCCTGGATGGACGCGACGGCGATCCAGACGGCGGCGGGCGCCCGCCAGCAAGCCTGACGCCGCTTACCGCGCGACGCCTTTACCGACCGGAGCTTCGGCCATGACCCGCACCATCGTCGCATCCGCCAGCCGCGAGGTCGTGATCGGCTTCGACCAGCCCTTCTGCGTCATCGGCGAACGCATCAATCCGACCGGCCGCAAGGTCCTCGCCGCCGAGATGGTCGCGGGCAATTTCGAGACGGTGACGCGCGACGTCCTCGCCCAGGTCGCCGCCGGCGCCACCATGCTCGACGTCAATGCCGGCGTCACCGCCGTCGACCCGAACGTCTCCGAACCGCCGCTGCTGGTCGAGACCATCCGCCTCGTCCAGAGCCTCACCGACCTGCCGATCTCGATCGATTCCTCCGTCTCCCCGGCGCTGAGCGCCGCGCTGGCGGTCGCCAAGGGACGGCCGCTGGTCAATTCGGTCACCGGCGAGGTGGAAAAACTCGAGGCGATCCTGCCGCTGGTGAAGCAATACGACGTGCCGGTCGTTGCCATCTCCAACGACGAGACCGGCATCTCCGAAGACCCGGATGTGCGCTTCGAGGTGGCAAGGCGCATCGTCCGCCATGCCGCCGATTACGGCATCAGCGCCGCCGACATCGTCGTCGATCCGCTGGTCATGCCGATCGGCGCGATGGGCACCGCCGGCCGGCAGGTCTTTGCGCTGGTCCGCCGGCTGCGCGAGGAGCTCGGGGTGAACACCACCTGCGGCGCCTCGAACATCTCCTTCGGCCTGCCCCACCGCCACGCCGTCAACGCCGCCTTCCTGCCGATGGCCATCGCCGCCGGCATGACCTCGGCCATCATGAATCCCTGCCGGCCGCAGGAAATGGAAGCGGTGCGGGCCGCCAACGTTTTGATGGGCAATGATCCCTCCTGCGGCGAGTGGATCCGCCACTATCGCGACGCGGCGCCGGCGGGCGGTGCGTCCGCAGCGGCCGCCGCTCCTGCCGCCGGAGCAGGAGGGCGGCGGCGTGGCGGGCGCGAAGGCCGGAGGGCGGCGTCTTGACCGGCCGGCCGTTTAAACTGCAGATCGTGTCGTTGCGGCGCTTTTTGCAGGTGCGAAATAAAGCTACGGATCGGGAGACCATTTCGCCATCTGGCGCGTTTGGTAGCAACTACCGAACAAGGAACACCCCGCATGAGCCGCAACCCGAACCCCGCGTCCTTCTTCCACGCACCCAAGACGGCGGCGGAACTCACGACGCTGATGCTGATGTCGCCCTTTGTCATCGGCACGCGCCTGACCCAGTTCTCGATGGCCGCCGCGTCGCCGCAGGCCAAGGATCGAGACGAAGTCTCCCGCATGCTGAGCGAAAAGATGCAGGCGGCCGGCGAATCCATCGTGGCGATGAACCTCGCCACCATCGAGGCGATGACCTCTCTCGCCATGGCAACGGTGACCGGCTCCGGCCGCGGCAGCAACCACGGCGACACGATCCTGTCAGCCGGGCTGAAGCCCTATTCCCAGCGCGTGCGCGCCAACCGCAAGCGTCTCGCCCAGTAAGCCTCAGCCGGAACACGGCGCGCCGATGACCACCGGCGCCGATCCCCTCGTCCTGTTCATGCCGTCCGGCCGGCGCGGCCGCTTTCCCCGCGGCACGCCCGTCATCGAGGCGGCGCGAACGCTCGGGGTCTATGTGGAAAGCGTCTGCGGCGGACGCGGCATCTGCGGGCGCTGCCAGATCGAGATCGCCGAAGGCGTCTTCGCCAAGCACAAGATCGTCTCGGCCGCCGACCATCTCTCCGCCTGGTCGGCCAAGGAAGCGCGCTACGCCGCCAAGCGGCCCTTCCCGGCGGGCCGGCGCCTGTCCTGCTCGGCGACCATCGAGGGCGACCTCGTCGTCGACCTGCCCACCGGCATGGCGATCAATTCCGCCGTCGTGCGCAAGGCGGTCGACACCCGCGACATTGCCCGCGATCCGGCCATTCGCCTGCTCTATGTCGAGGTGGCCGAGCCCGACATGCATGCGCCGCTCGGCGATCTCGACCGGATCTTCGCGGCGCTGGAACGGGACTGGGACGTGGCGGCGCCGATCGTCGATCCGGCGATCCTGCCCGAGGTGCAGGCGATCCTGCGCCGCGGCGGCTGGAAGGTGACCTGCGCCATCGCGCTGGACCGGGACGACGAGCGTCCGCGCCTCATGGGACTCTATCCGGGCCTGAAGAACGAGGCCTATGGCATCGCGGTCGACATCGGCTCGACGAGCATCGCGCTGCATCTCTCCTCGCTGCTGTCCGGCGCGACCATCGCCTCGGCCGGGGCGCCCAATCCGCAGATCCGCTTCGGCGAGGACCTGATGAGCCGGGTGTCCTACGTGATGATGAACCCGCAGGGCCGGCCGCAGATGACCGTGGCAGTCCGCGCCGCGATCCAGGCGCTGATCGAAGAGGTCGCGGCGGAGGCACGCATCGCCACCGCCGACATCATGGACTGCGTCTTCGTCGGCAATCCGATCATGCATCATCTGTTTCTCGGCATCGACCCGACCGAGCTCGGCCAGGCGCCCTTCGCGCTGGCGGTCTCGGGCGCCGTCGCCGTGCCGGCCAGCGATCTCGACCTGACCCTGCATCCGGCGGCGCGCGCCTATCTGCTCCCCTGCATCGCCGGCCATGTCGGCGCCGATGCGGCCGCCGTGACCCTGTCGGAAGGGCCGCACCGCCAGGACGAGACCATGCTGATCGTCGATGTGGGCACCAATGCCGAGATCGTCCTAGGCAACCGCAGCCGGCTGCTTGCCGCCTCCTCGCCCACCGGCCCGGCCTTCGAGGGGGCCGAGATCTCCAGCGGCCAGCGCGCGGCACCCGGCGCGATCGAGCGCGTGCGGATCGATCCCGAGACGCTGGAGCCGCGCTTCAAGGTGATCGGCGTCGAAACATGGTCGCACGAGGCGGGCTTCGCCGAGGCCGCGCGAGCCGTGGGCGTCACCGGCATTTGCGGATCGGGTATCATCGAGGTCATCGCCGAGATGTTCCTTGCCGGGATCGTTACCGAAGACGGCGTCATCGACGGCGCGGCCGCCGCGCGGTCGCCGCGGATCGTGCAGGAAGGCCGCACCTTCGCCTATGTGCTGCACGAGACGGCGGTCCAGACAATCCGCGTCCTGCAGACAGACATCCGCGCCATCCAGCTCGGCAAGGCGGCCCTCTACGCCGGCATCAAGCTGCTGATGGACCGGTTCGCGGTTCCGCCTGCACCCGCCGCGGCTTCGGACGATCTGCCGCTCGACCTCGACCCCGCCGAAGCCCCGGCCCTCGCCGACGCGCTGTTTGCCGCGCAGGCCGGGCGGGCCGCCGAACCGGCCATCCCCCTGCCGCCGCCGCTTCCCGTACCCGAGACATCCGCGACGGCAGTGCCGATCCGCATCGACCGGATCGCGCTGGCCGGCGCCTTCGGCTCCTTCATCGAACCGCGCTATGCGATGATCCTGGGACTGGTGCCCGATTGCGACCTGGCAAAATGCGGCTCCATCGGCAACGCGGCGGGCGCCGGTGCCCGCATGGCGCTGCTCAACCGGGCCTATCGCCGCGAGATCGAGGCGACGGTCACCCGCATCGCCAAGATCGAGACCGCGCTGGAGCCCGATTTCCAGCGCCATTTCGTCGCCGCCATGGCGTTTCCCAACAAGCTCGACGCCTATCCCGAGCTCTGCCGGGTGCAGCCGCTGCCCAATCGCAGCGCGGACGGCAGTGTCGTTGCAAATCGCCCAGACACCGGCGGTAGTCCCGTCGGCGACGGGCGCCGGCGCCGGGCCGGATCGCGGGCGCGCGAACGCCAGGCGTGAGCGCGAACGCGGCGGTGCTTTGCAACACCGGCTGCAGATTCGGCCCGTCAGGCCGCGAATTTCCGCCGCATCGGCGAGAAACGACCGAAGTTTTGCCCGCCAACCGTTGCGCCGGGACGCGCGGAAGCCTATCCAACAGCATCCATAGCGATGACAGGCGACCCCGAAATCCGCGCAGGCATTGCGCGGCGCCGTACCGACGACCACTGGTGATGATTTGAAGCCCAAGGATACCGATTTCGCCGAACGCCGTAATGCGGCCCGCGACGCCAAGATGGCGCTGCTGCAGAAGGCCAAGGAGCGGCTGGACAGCCCCGAGGCCGAAAAGGCCCGGCAGGAACGCGCGGAGATCGCAGCGGCCCGTGAGGAGCGCCTCGCCAAGAAGCGCGCCGAGGACGAGGTGAAAGCCCGCGAGAAGGCCGCACGCGACGCCGAGGCGGAAGCCGAGCGGCTCGCCGAGGAAGAGGCCCGCAAGGCCGAGAAGAACCGGCCGCTGGCGCAGATGGTCGCCGACGAGGCCGCCAAGAAGGCCGAGCGCGACGCCCGCTACGCCGCCCGCAAGGCGCGCAAGGGCAAGAAGTAATCCGCACCCGCCGATCGCCGCCGACTGTCTGACATCGGCGGCCGTTCCCGGCTTGCGAAACCCGTCATTCCACTCCACCTTGGGCCGCGCACGCGATGCGTGAATGGCCCTTGATGCGGAGCGGGCGGTATGGGTCCAGGAAATGTGGGCGGCCTGATCGAGAAGCCCCGGCCCGGCGCGAGCGAGGGTCCGGGCTCCGGCCCGAAGCGGACCATCGTCTTCCTGCTCGTTCCGAATTTCTCGATGATCGCCTTCGCGACCGCCATCGAGCCGTTGCGGATCGCCAATCGCGTCGTCGGCCGCGAGATCTATCGCTGGCGCCTCGCCTCGCCGAACGGTCAGCCGGTGCGCGCCTCCAACGGCGTCGAAGTGGCGGTCACCAGTTCGGTGGAAGCCGAGCGCAAGGCGCTGCCCTCCGAGCACCGTCCGTCGATGGTGTTTGCCTGTTCCGGCGTCTTCGTCGAGGACTTCACCGACAAGACCAGCTTCTCCTATCTGCGCGAAAGCCATCAGCGCGGGATCAGCATCGGCGGCCTGTGTACCGGGGCGTGGATTCTGGCCCGCGCCGGGCTTCTGGCCGACCGGCGCTGCGCCATCCACTGGGAGAACCTGCCCGGCTTTTCCGAGGCCTTCCCGCGGGTCGATGCCTATGCCGATCTCTACGAGATCGACCACAACATCTACACCTGCGCCGGCGGCACCGCCGCCCTCGACATGATGCTGACGCTGATCGGCGAGGATCTCGGCGAGGACGTGGTCAACCGGGTCTGCGAGCAGGCGCTGACCGACCGGGTCCGCAGTTCACAGGATCGCCAGCGACTGCCGCTGCGCGCCCGGCTCGGCGTGCAGCACTCCAAGGTGCTGCGGGTGATCGAGATCATGGAGGCCAATCTCGCCGACCCGTTGTCGCTGGTCGAGATCGCCGAGGATGTCGGCCTGTCGCGCCGGCAGGTGGAGCGGCTGTTTCACCGGGAGATGGGCCGCTCGCCGGCCCGCTACTATCTGGAGATCCGGCTCGACCGGGCGCGGCATCTGCTGCTGCAGTCGCAATTGCCGATCGTCGAGATCGCGGTGGCCAGCGGCTTCGTCTCGGCCTCGCATTTTTCCAAATGCTACCGCGAACTCTATTCGCGCTCGCCCCAGCAGGAGCGCGCGACGCGTTCGGTTCTCGCCCCGGCCTGACGGGCGACACGTCACGGGGCCTCGCCAAGGGCGGAGCTAGAAATCTTCCATCCAGCGGCGCTGCCGCTCCTGCCACTGACGTTCGCCGATCAGGCAATCGCTGGTGGTCGCGTTCTGCACCGGCACCACGACAGGCGCCTGCGAGGCTGGATCGGGCCAGGCATCGGCCAGTTCCATCACCAGCTTGCGGCGGACGGCGGCCGGAAACTGGTCCCATTCGTTGACCGGGATCATGAACGCGCCGGGGCCGCCGATGACGCAATCGGCGTAGTAGCGGTCGAGATCGGGGATCGAGCCCCATGAGCTGAAGCCGCCGGTGGTCATCAGCGGCAGGCCGTTGATGACGATGCCGCGGGCGACCGCCGCATCGCGCGCTTCGGTGACCATGCGGCCCTGATTGTTCGGCCCGTCGCCGGAAATGTCGATGACCCGCCGCAGGCCGGCATAGCCATTGTCGTCGAAGAGGGTCGCGGCATAGTCGATGGCCGAGGAGATCGACGTGCGCCGCTCGCGATCCGGCTCCTCCGTCTGGAGGCGATAGGCGAAGCCATCGGCGGCCTCGCGGGAATCGATCAGCGTCCAGGACACCACGACCGCCTGAGACAGGGTGCCGGCCCATTCGATATAGGCGACGGCGACGCGGCCGTGCGGGCCGCCGAGGATCGCCTTCTGCACGTCCTCGCTGCGAAAGGCGGCGGCGTAGCCGGCCCGCTGGATCTCCTGCTCGCCGCGATCCATCGACCAGGAGACGTCGACGGCGAGAACCAGTTCGGCGTCGACCCTGATGCCGTCGTCGGGGCGGGCTCCGAGGCCGGAACCGAGGTCGTGCAGGCCGCGCTGTTGAGCGCCGGCCGCCGGATGTCCGGTCAGCGCCGGCAGAAGCGCCAGCGCCGCCGACAGGAAGGCGAGGATCAGGGTGCGATGTCCCATTGTGGAAGCGTCACGCCGGATGGCCGGCCGCGCAATTCACAAAGGCGTCACCTCGTCCCCCCGCCTTCCAGCGAGGCCGATCAGGCCGCGAGTTCACCGCGGGTCGGGTAGCCCTTGTCGACGACGAAGCTCAGCCCGCCGAGGAGATCGTCGAGGCTCGGCCGCGTGAAGGGTACCGTCTGCAGCCACATGGCGTAGATCGTGCCATCCGGGCGCACCGCCACCAGACCTGGCTCGGCAAAGCGCGCCGGCTCGGAATCCTGCGCCTTGGAGGAGATGTAGAGGCCCCATTCGCGGGCGCTCTCCTCGCTGAGGCCGTAGCCCACCGGCATGTCGCCGAGGTCCCATTCGGCCTTCTGGCGCTGGACGCGGGTCTCGTCATCCATCGAGACGGCGTGGACGTTGAAGCCCTTGGCGCGGAATTCCTCGCGGCGCTCTGCCAGTTCGCCGATCTGCTTCTTGCAGATCGGGCAGTGGACGCCGCGATAGAAGAAGACCAGCGAGAAGTTCTCGGGATTGTCGTTCGCCAGATCGAGCTGGCCGCCGTCGCTCGTTGCGACCTTGAGGGCCGGTGCCTTGTCGCCGGGCATGGGCGTCGTATGGGGCATGGAATCGTCCTTTCGATGATGAAAAACGCCGCCGGCGGCATTGCGCGGGCGGCGGAAGCTGCGCCAGCAACGGGCGGCCGGACGGCCCGTTCCATGTCAGCCGCGCAGACGGACATTCTCCGGGTCGAAGGGACTTTCGCCGATCACCGTAGCGTCGTGGAGCGTGCCGAGGATGCGGATCGTCAGCCGCGTCCCCTCGCCGGCATGGGCCGGATCGAGCATCGCCAGGGCAAGGCTCTTGCCGACCCGCCAGCCGAAGCCGCCATTGGTGGCGCGGCCGACCAACACGCCGTCGGCATAGACCGGTTCGGAGCCGCGGGCGTCGGCGTCGGTCACGCCGTGCACCTCGAGGGTCGCGAACTGCCAGCGCAGGCCGTTCTCGCGGGCCGCCACCACGGCGTCCCGGCCAATGAAATCGCCCTTGCTGGGATGAACGAACCTCTCAAGGCCCGACTCGAAGGCATTGTATTCGATCGACAGTTCGCGCGGGATCTGGCGGTAGGACTTCTCCAGCGCCATCGCCCCCATGGCGCGAATACCGAAGGGGCGGATGCCGAATTCGGCCCCGGCCTCCATCAAGAGGTCGTAGAGCGCGTTCTGCATCTCGATCGGGTGATGCAGCTCCCAGCCGAGTTCGCCGACGAAATTGACCCGCAGGGCGGTGCAGGCCACCGGACCGACCGACAGGCGCTGTCCGGTCAGCCAGGGAAACGCCGCGTTGGAGAGGTCCGTGCGGGTGAGCTTCGCCAGCACCTCGCGTGATTTCGGGCCGACGACCACGAGGACGCCGAGCGCATGGGTCACTGGATGCATCGCCACGCTGACGTCGCCCGGCAGCGCCTTCTGCAGGATGTCATGGTCGATGCCCTCATAGGCGCCGCCGGAGACCAGATAGTAGCTCTCCGCGCCGGCCTTGTAGACGGTGAACTCCGAGCGCACGCCGCCTGCCGGGGTCAGGAGATGGCAGAGCGCCACGCGGCCCGGCGTTTTCGGAATGCGGTTGGCAAGGAGCCCGTCGAGCCAGGCGGCGGCGCCCGGCCCGCTGACATAGGCCTTGGCGAAGGGCGTCATGTCGAGGAGGCCGACAGCCTCGTGGACCGCCCGCACCTCGGCGCCAACATGCTCGAAATAGTTGGAGCGGCGGAAGGACCAGCGCTCGCGGATGCGGCCGGTGTGATCGGCCGGCGCATGATTGTGCTTCATCAGGACGTCGGCGCCGACATCGAGCTCTGCCTCGGGCACCGCATAGCCGTCGGGGGCGAACCAGTTGGCCCGTTCCCAGCCATAGACGGAGCCGAAAACGGCACCGAGCACCTTCTGCCGCTCATAGGACGGCGAGGTTTTCAGCGGCCGGGCGGCGGCGCGTTCCTCGTCGGGATAATGCACCGAGAAGACGTTGGCATAGGCCTCCTCGTTCTTGGCGCGCAGATAGCCTTCGCCGGCATAGGGGCCGAAGCGGCGCGGATCGACGCCGGCCAGATCCACGGTGGGTTCGCCGTCGACGATCCATTCGGCGAGCTGCCAGCCCGCCCCGCCGGCCGCGGTGATGCCGAAGGAATGGCCCTCGTTGAGCCAGAAATTGGTGCGGTTCGGCGCCGGACCGACAATGGGCGAGCCATCGGGCGTATAGGCGATGGCGCCGTTATAGACCTTCTTGATGCCGACCTCACCAAAGGCCGGCACGCGGGCGATGGCGGCCTCGATATGCGGCATCAGCCGGTCGAGATCCTCCTGGAAGAGCTCGTATTCGCTGTCGGCGTCCGGCCCGTCGAGATAGCAGCAGGGCGCGCCGATCTCGTAGGGGCCGAGCAGCAGGCCGCCATTCTCCTCGCGCATGTACCAGGAGGAATCGCTTTCCCGCAGCACTCCCATTTCCGGCAGGCCCTGGCGGCGGCGCTCGACGATCGCCGGATGCGGTTCGGTGACGATGTACTGGTGCTCGACCGGGATCACCGGCACGTCCAGCCCGACCATGCGCCCCGTCCGCCGGGCGAAATTGCCGCTGGCCGAGATGACGTGGTCGCAGACGATCTCGCCCTTGTCGGTGACGATCTTCCACTCGCCGGAGGCGAGCTGCTCGATGGCGCTGACGGTGGTGTTGCGGTGGATGGTGGCGCCGCGGTCGCGGGCGCCGCGGGCCAGCGCCTGGGTCAGGTCGGCGGGCTGAATATAGCCGTCCTCGGGATGCTGGATCGCGCCGAGAATGCCGTCGGTCTCGCAGAGCGGCCAGATCTCCTTCAGCTCTGCGGGCGTCAGCAGCCTGACCGGCACACCGATCGTCTCGGCGACGCCGGCATAGTACATGTACTCGTCCCAGCGGTCCCTGGTGCGCGCCAGCCGGATATTGGTGACGTTCGAGAAGCCGACATTCATGCCGGTTTCTTCCTGCAGCTTGCGATAGAAGCGCACGGAATAGCGGTGCAGCTGGCCGACGGCATAGCTCATGTTGAACAGCGGCAGCAGGCCGGCGGCGTGCCAGGTGGAGCCGGAAGTCAGTTCGCGACGCTCGATCAGGACGCTGTCGGTCCAGCCCTTGCGGGCCAGATGATAGAGCGTCGACACGCCGACCACGCCGCCGCCGATGACCACTGCCCGCGCCCGATCCTGCATGACCACCCCTCGTCTGCCAGACTGCCGTAGCGGCGTGTCGAGCCTAGTGGAGCGGTTGGCGCACACGCAGTCTCTTTGCGACATCGGCTGTCGGGCGAACGGCGCAGCCTGGCTGCCGGCCGACCGGGACCGCCACCGGACCAACCTGCCGGGAGGGTTTTGTTAACCATGTTCGGGGAGGATGCCGTTCCGAGACAGATCGCGATGGGACGGATCCGTGACGCTCATTTCCTCCGTTGACCGACAGGATGCTGGAACGGTGAAATCCGCCCTCACCTCGCCGCTTCTTCTGCTCGCGCTGGTCTGCGCCGTCCTCGCCGCGCTTCTCACCCTGAAGCTGACGCTGCCGATCGGCGCCTTCTACTGGGACCTGTTCATCTATTTCGACGCGGCGAACCGCATCTGGAGCGGCCAGCTTCCCGGCGTCGACTTCTTTACGCCGGTCGGGCCGCTGGGCTACTGGCTCTTCGCCCTGTTCGTGGGGCTGTTTCCCGACGGCCAGCCGCTGCTGATCGCGCAATGGTCGCTCATGGCGGTCACCGCGCCGCTGCTGGCGCTGGTGCTGGTCGATATCGACCGCCGTTCGCGGCTCGTCGCGCTGGCGCTCCTTGCGCCGTTCCTGGTCTTCCAGATCCTGCCGATCAATGTCGAGACCTATTACAGCTTTCCCGGTGTGGACGGCTTCGGCATTTACAACCGGCAGATGTGCCTGCTGCTCTACGTGCTGACGGCCGGGCTGGTCTTCGCCCGGGGCCGCATAACGGTGCTGGCGACGATCGCCGGCACGATGCTGGCGCTGTTTCTCGTCAAGATCACCGGTTTTGCCGGCGGCGCGCTGATCTGCGCCTTCGCCTTCGCCGCCGGACGCGTGTCCCTGCGCACGGCGATCGGGGCGCTTGTCGGCTTCCTCGCCACGCTGGCGCTCCTGGAACTGACGACCGGCGTCGTCAGCGCCTATGTCGGCGATATCGCCGCGCTGGTGGCGCTCAACGAAGGCAGCATCCTGCCGCGCTTCCTGCAGGCGGCCTCGATCCATTTCATGGCCTTCGGCCCGCTGGCGATCCTGATCGCCGCGCTCGCTCTGATCGGGCTGCCCGACATTCTGCAAGCAACGACCACGCTTGTCCGCTCGCGGCGCGTCGCCGCTCTGGCGGCGCTCATCGACCGCGACGTCTTCTGGCTCGGCGTGGTGAGCTTCGCGGCGCTGTTCGTGGAAACCCAGAACACCGGCGGTCTTGCCTTCATCTTCGTCTGGCCAGTGCTCTTGCGCATTCTGGTGCGGGCCGGCGGCGCGCCGACATGGCGGCTGGCGCTGGTCCTCAGCCTCGTCGCCGCCAGTGCCCTGCCGACCTTCGTGCAGGTGATCCATCGCGGTGCCCGCGCCCTTGTCGGGCAGATCGCCTATGTCGATCTCGACGCGCCCCGCCTCGGCACCCTCGCCGCCGTCTCGCAGCGGCCGGAGCTGATCCGGCGCGCCACGGTGATGCTGGACACCTACCAGCGCTTTCCCGAGGCCTTCGACCATCTGGCGGACGAGGAGCAGCTGCCGAGCTTCACCCTCTACAACGAGCCGGATTTCCACCTGACCTGGCTCATGGGGGTCGAGGAGGCGGTCGAGGCGATCGAGGCGCTGGAAGCGGCACGCGGCGTGCGCTTCGAGACGATCATGAACCTGAATTTCGTCAATCCCTTCCCCTGGCTTCTCGACCGGCAGGCGCCGCGCGGCATCGCCATCGGCGCCGATCCGTTCCGCGCAGTGCCGGACCCGGACCAGGCGGTGCTCGCCTCGGTGAAGGAAACGGACCTGCTGCTCTACCCGCTCTGCCCGGTCACCGTGGCCAATCGCCTGCTGCGCGACCTCTACGCGCCGGGCCTGGCCGGCCACAGCCGCATCCAGCTCTCGCCCTGCTGGGACGCCTATGTCCGCAACGATCTGCTGCCACCGCAGTAGCGGCAGGAGTGCCGCGGCGGTCGCCGCCCGCGATCTGGACGTGGTTCTGCAGCACACCCGATCGCGCGTTGAACGGGATCTTGTATCGAGACCGAACGGGTTTCGATAAGACTTCCGGATCTGCCGCTTTCAAGCGTTGAGGAACAGGACATGATGGCAGGGAAGCCCCGCCTCGATATTGGAGAGCAGATGGCGACAGCCCTTTCTCATCGGACGCCCCATTGAGCACGCGAGCTGAAACCGCAGAGCATGAGCTGCTTTCCGCCCTGGGCTGGAGTTCGTTCTTTGCCGAACAGATCACGCCGGACGATGCTGGTTTAGAGCCAGTTCGTATCGCGAGGGTCCACCGCTCGCGGCTCACGGCCCTGTCGCCACAGGGGCCGGTCGAACCGGTCCTGACGTCCGACGTCACGACGAGCGATTTCGCCGTCGGCGACTTCGTTCTCATCCACCCCGCCACCCTCCTTCTCCAGCGCCGCCTCGAGCGACGCTCCGTCATCCAGCGTCGCGTTTCCGGGGGCACGGTTCCGCAGCTTGCCGGGGCCAATATCGACACGCTGTTCATCGTGACATCCTGCAACATGGATTTCAGCCCAGCCCGGCTTGAACGCTATCTTGCCTGGGCCAATCAGGCAGGAATGGAGCCGGTCATCTTGTTGACGAAGGCCGATCTTACAGACGATCTGGATTCATACGAGCATCAGGCCCGCGCGCTGCAGCGCGGGCTCGAGGTGGTGATCGTCAATCCAAAGTCGAGCGATGCGACAGCCTCCCTGGCGCAATGGTGCAAGCCTGGGCAAACGGTCGCGCTGGTCGGCTCATCCGGCGTCGGCAAATCGACCCTGGTGAACACGCTTGTCGGCGTGACCGAGGAACCGCAGCAGGAGACCGGCTCCATTCGGGAAGACGACGCGAAAGGACGTCACACCACGACGGCCCGCTCCCTTCACCCGATTGCAGGTGGCGGTTGGGTGATCGACACGCCGGGGATCCGGACATTGCAGGTCAGCGACGTCGCCGACGGCCTCGACATCTTGTTCGCCGAGATCACGGAACAGGCGGCACAGTGCCGATTTCGCGACTGTACGCACGCGCATGAGCCGGGATGCGCCGTCCAGGCGGCGGTGGCCGCAGGAGCCATCGATCGAGAACGGCTCGAGCGCTGGCGCAAGCTGCAGGACGAGAACGCCGAGAGCGACCTCGCCAAGACCCCCTGGGCCGGCGGCACAGGCGGAAGGCGCAACAAGAGGCGCTAGGATCAGGTTGCGCGAAGCCATCCGGGGAGAGAGCGGTGCCTCCAGGGGACGATAGCGCCCGTCGGTGGCCTTGCACCCTGAACCCGCATCGACACGTGCAGCCGCCACAACGCAAAAAGGCCGGGCGGGGGCCCGGCCTTGCCGTGTCTGTCGCCCGGGTTGCCCGGCGGTCAGCTCATCTGGGAGCGGATGAAGTCCTTGACGATGAAGACGATGCCGCGGCCCAGCAGCGTGTCGAGCGCGTCGCAGAACTGGTCGACATGGCCCTCGTCGCAGATCAGCGGCGGCTCCAGCCGGATGACGTTGCGATTGTACTCGGTAAACGCCACCAGCACGTCGTGATCGCGCAGCAGGAGCGCGCCGACGAAGCCCGACAGCGAGCCCTTCAGCTTGTCGTCGAGGATCGCCACCATCGGACGCAGCGCCATCGGCAGGGTCCGCGAGAAGTCGTGGAACTCGAGACCGACCATCAGCCCCTGCCCGCGCACGTCCTTGACGATGGACGGGTATTTCGCCTGGATCGCCTGGAGGCGCTCCAGGAGATAGGCCCCGACCTCGGCGGAATTGCCGATCAGATCGTCGTCATAGAGGACGTTCAGCCCCTCGATGGCGGTGACGCAGGCCTCGCCGATGCCGCCGAAGGTCGCCTGGGCATGGATCATCGCCGTCTTCGGCGTGCCATAGGCCTTCATGTAGACCTCGCGCCGGGCGATCATCGCACCGACAGCGGCCTTGCCGGCGCCCAGCGATTTGGCCAGCGCGGTGACGTCCGGCACCACGCCGTGATGCTCGAAGGCGTAGAAGCGGCCGGTGCGCCCGTAGCCGCACTGCACCTCGTCGGCGACCCACAGGACGTTGTGCTTGTCGCAGAGAGCGCGCACGCCCTGCCAGTAATCCGTCGAGGCGGTGATGATGCCGCCGCCGCCCTGCACCGTCTCCAGCACCACGACGCCGATCTCCGGGTCGCTGCGGATGGCGTTGGTGAGCGCCTCAAGATCGCCGAAGGGCACCTTGCAGGTGTTGCCGACCAGCTTGAACTCGCCCTGATAGAGCGGCGAATCCGTCAGCGACAGGACGCCCTTGGTCTTGCCGTGGAAGGAGTTCTCGGCATGGACGATCTTGCAGTTCTTGCGGCCCGAGGCGCGCTCGGCGACCTTGATCGCCGCTTCCATGGCTTCGGACCCGGAGGAGCCGAGGAAGACCATGTCGAGATCGCCGGGCGAACAGGCCGCCAGGTTTTTGGCCAGCGCCGAGGCGTATTGCGACAGGAAGGCGATGGCGATCTCGTGCCGGCGCTCGTCCTGGAAGCGCTGACGCGCCTCGATGATGCGCGGATGGTTGTGGCCGAAGGCCAGCGAGCCGAAACCGCCGAAGAAATCGAGGATCTTTCGGCCGTTCTGGTCGATGTAATACATCCCCTCGGCGCGTTCGACCTTCACCTTGTGAAAGCCGAGCAGCTTCATGAAATGAAACTGGCCGGGATTGATGTAGTCCTTGAACAGGTCCGCCATCGTCTTGACGTCGAGCGCCTTGGCGTCCTCGACGGTCAAGAGGTTCGGCTTGGCCGGTCCGCGACGATGGGTCGGGGCGAGGTCGGGGTTCGCAGCCATGGGACGGTCGAGCATCGTGTCTCTCCTCGCTAGGGGTCGGCTCACTCGGCCGGCTGCGGGTACGAACCGGCGGCGGGGGCCTGGCCCTCGCGCTTGGCCCGATATTCGGAATAGGCGGCGATCAGCATGTCTCCGTCACGGTACTGGGGCACCCAGCCGAGATCGCGCTCGCCCTTGCCGACGTCCAGCACGCACATCTCGTCGGCGATGAGATACTGCTCGGGATCCATCAGCGGCATGTTGATCAGATCAAGGAAGTCGAGCGTGCGCTTGACGGCCCAGCCCGGTGTCGGGATCAGCAGCGACTTCGAGCCGGCATGCTTCACCAGGTCGCCGAGCAGCTTCTTCACCGGCGGCGGGTTCAAGGAGCCGAGATTGTAGGCCTCGTTGGGCACGCCCGCCTTCCAGGCCAGCCGCGCCGCCTCGGCGCAGTCGAAGACCGAGATGAACTGATACGGGTTGCGGCCCGAGCCGATCATCGGCACCGGCAGATTGGCGTCGATCAGCTTGAACAGCTTCTCAAGGATGCCGAGACGGCCGGGCCCGATGATCAGCCGGGGCCGGAACAGGGTGATGTCCATGCCGCGCTCGCGCCATTCGGCCGCCAGATGCTCGGTGTCGAGCTTGGACTGGCCGTATTCGCCGAGCGGCGAGACCGGGTGCTCCTCGGTCATCGGATAGACCTTGGTGTGACCGTAGATCATGTCGGTGGTGAAGTGGACGAGCTTCGTCGCGCCCGCCTCGCCCACCGCTTCCATGATGTGCTTGGTGCCGTGGTAGTTCACCGGATAGAAGAAATCGTGGCGCTTGGCCCGCGGCATGATCGGCGACAGCATCTTGGCCGACAGATTGTAGACCATGTCGTCCGCCGCGATCGGCACGGCGCGCACGGCAGCCGGATCGGTGACGTCGGTGTGCAGGAACTCGCACTGGGCGTAATGCGGCAGGTCGCTCTTGACGATGTCGGCGACGAGGACGCTTTCGCCGTCGGCGACGAGCTTCTGGGCCAGGTGGCGGCCGACGAAACCGTCGCCGCCGAAGAGAACGTGCTTCATCGGGAAACCTCGTTTGCAGGAGCCTGGGCGACGTCGAGCGCGGGCTCCTCGCCGTGAATCGTGGTGCCGCCCTGGGCGATCAGGATCGTGCCGACGCAGATCAGGCCGATGCCGGCGATGCGCAGGGCGTTGAGGTCCTCGCGGAAGACGAAATAGGCGAAGACCGCCACCGCCACATAGGCCAGCGACAGGAAGGGATAGGCGAAGGACAGTTCGACCTTGGACAGGACGTAGAGATGCGAGGCCATGGAGATCACGAAGGTGCAGAGCCCGAGGAACACCCAGGGGCTAAACACGATCTGCAGGATCTTCAGGATCGGGTTGACGCCGGCAAAGCTCAGCGGCCCGAGCTGCATCATGCCGTATTTCAGCATCACCTGCGCCGCGGCGTTGGTGAACACCGTGAACAGGATGAAGGGAAGGAATTTCGCCATCGGCACTGCCTCGTTCCAACGTCCGGACCGGCCGGATCTGCTGAAGCTGATCTAAGGGAAACCCGTGTGATATGTTTTAAGATCGGCGTATTCGCCCCGCCGGACCACCGACGGTTCATGTCACGGTAAACAAACCCTTTGCCGCAACCTGACGGCTTTACAGTTGCTTGGGCGTCTTCGTCGATGTCGTGTCGAGCCGCAGCGCCGTCCGCTTCCAGAAATCGGAAACGATGGCCGGGTCGCGCAACGCTTCCAGTTCGCGCCAGCGTGGAAAGCCCGCTGCGAAGGTGTCCGGCGACATGCGGGCATCCTTGTAGGGATTGACTGCACCGCCGGCTGCGACGGTGATCCGGTCGAGCTCGGCGAGCAGTCTCAGGGTGATCTCGCCGCGATGGGGAAAGTCGAGGGTCAGCGTGTAGCCCGGCCGCGGAAAGCTGGTGAGGCCGGGGCTCGGCCTGTCGCCGAACCGTTTCAGCACCGTCAGGAACGAGCCCTGCTTGTGGCTGCGGGCGCATTCGATGAGAGCGCGCACGGCATCCGGGCCCGTGGTCGTCGGCACGACGCTCTGGTGCTGGTGCAGACCGCGCGGGCCATAGAGCCGGTTCCACCGGCCCACCCGGTCCAGCGGATAGAAGAACTGGTCGAAGGAGACCAATCCTTGCGTCGTGCCGGGGCGGGCCTTGCGATAATAGGCCTCGTTGAAGGCGCGCAGCGCAAGGCCGCGCAGCGGGCTGATCGGCGGGGTAATGGGCACCGCCGCGAGCGGCGCGCGGGCCATGCCGGTCCGCTCGCCATCGCGGGCATGGTCGCCGGCGATCAGATGGCCGCGGCCCAGCGCCCGGCCCGTGGCCAGCGAGTCGATCCAGGCGACGGCATATTCATGGCGCTCGTCCGCCGCCTCGGCCAGTTCGAAATAGTCGGCCAGGCTGTCGAAGCGGGTCGTCGTTTCGGCGATCGTCAGCGACGGCACCTTGAGAAGCCGGATCGTCGCCTCGCGGATCAGCCCGGTCAGGCCCATGCCGGAAATCGTCGCGGCGAAGAGTTCGGGATGGGTTTCGCGGCTGCAGTGCAGGCGCCCCGCGTCGGAGCGGTCGAGGACGATCGATTCCACCCAGGCGCCGAATGTGCCGCGGCGATGGTGGTTCTTGCCGTGGATGTCGTTGGCGATGGCGCCGCCCAGCGTGACGAACTGGGTGCCGGGCGTCACGGGTAGGAACCAGCCGGCCTGCGCGACATGACGGGTGATCTGGCTGAACAGCACGCCGGCATCGGCGGTGAGGAGACCGGTCTGTGGATCGAAGGCGTGAATGCGGGCGTCCGGCCGGCTGTCGATCAGCGTGCCGGCATCGTCATGGCAGCTGTCGCCATAGGAGCGACCATTGCCGAAGGGCAGGAAGGTGCCGTCGCCGCCCCCTGCCCGCCCTTGCGCCTCGGCAGGCGACAATCGCGGCAGGTCGCAACCGGCGATCGCCCGGCGCGGCGTGTGGGCCGGCCGTCCCCAGCTCTCGTAGCGGGGCTCAGACAATGGCGGCCAGCAGGAACAGGAGGCCGCCGCCGGCGATCATCATCTGGCTGCGCCAGTCGCTCATGATGAAGACGACCGGGTCCTCGTGCATCTGGTTGCGGCGGGCGAGAATCCAGATCCGCACGATGATGTAGAGAACCAGCGGGCACAGCGGCCAGACGAGGAAGGGCTCGGTATATTGCTCGGCGCCCTCCATGCTGTCGATATAGAGCGCCAGGACCAGCACCGAGGCGAAGCCCGAGGCCATGCCGGCCTGGCCGAGCGTTTCCAGATCGGCGTCGACATAGCCGCGCCCGGTCGTCGCGCGCCCGGCGCCGATGCCGAAATCCTGCAGCTCGGTGAAGCGCTTCACCAGCGCCAGCGACAGGAAGAAGAACAGCGAGAAGGCGAGCAGCCAGAACGAGGTCTCGACGCCAGAGGCTTCTGATCCTGCGACGATGCGTGTGGTGTAGAGGCCGGCGAGCGTCAGGACGTCGATCAGCAACATGCGCTTCAGGGCGAAGGAATAGGCCGTCGTAGTCACAAGGTAGAGCCCCAGCACGACCAGATAATAGTCGGGCAGGAACAAGCCGATAGCCAGCGAAGTGCCGAGAAGGGCGGCCGCGAGCGTGATGCCGGTGGGGATCGCCAGCGCGCCGCTGGCGAAGGGCCGGTTGCGCTTGGAGCGATGCCGGCGGTCGGCGGTCAGATCAAGCAGATCGTTGAGGATGTAGACGGCCGACGCGGCGAAGGAGAAGCTGATGAAGGCGAGCATGGCGCCGGCCAGCATCTCGATATTGAAGAATTCGTGGGTCAGGACCATCGGCACGAAGATCAGGACGTTCTTCAGCCATTGATGGGGCCGCATCGCCTTCAACGCCGGGCGCAGCCGGCCGCCGGCATCGTCGATCCGTTCGGCGCCGGAGCGCTTCTGCCATCGCGCCGCGGCCCGGTCCGGCGCCACGACCAAGGCCTCTGCCGCCTTGTCCAGAAGGCAGATGTCCTCGTGGGAATTGCCGACATAGTCGAAGCCATCCTCGCCGCATTCGTCGAGGATGCGGTCGAGCTTGCGATGCGCGGTTAGATTGACCGTGTCACAGGAGCACATGACCGCATCGAACAGTCCGAGATGATCGGCCACAGCGTGGGCAAGTTTCTCGTTGGCGCCGGTGGCCAGCACGATGCGGCGGCCATCGGCCCGCGCGCGCCGCAGCCGTTCAACGACCTCCTCGCGATAGGGCAGCAACGCCGGATCGAAATCGACGGCGTGGGCGAGTTCGGCCTTCAGGCGCGCTTTGCCGGCGGCGATCCAGCCGGGCACCTGCAGCATGACCTGGGGCTTCTGGCGCGCCGCCAGGAACAGGGTTTCCCAGAGAAGATCGCTGTGGATCAGCGTGCCGTCGAGATCGACGAAGATCGTCGTCTCGGTCTGCGGAGATCTGGCGTCCAACGCTTGGCTCCTCCTGCCGTCTCCTCTGCCGGGAGATCGCGAAGCTGGAGGTCGGTTGTGGCGCAGACGAGTTTCGGCCCGGTGAATTTCCGGTCCCTGCCGACCGCAAGGCAAGAGCAAGCTGCGGACTTGGTGAAGAAATCACAAAGATTGGAAGCGGTCTCACGGCAGAGCCAGGCCGGGCACGCTGGCAGACGCAGCTGAGTCGCGATGCCTCCGCCGCCCTCTCCCGGGTAGGGCGCGCGTCGCCGGCTCAGTCGTTGAGCGCCATCAAGGCATCCCGGTCCTCGAGGACGACATGTCGGGTCGACGGTAGGGCGATCACGCGGTCGCGTTCGAACTGCGACAAGGTGCGCGACACGGTCTCGATGGTCAGGCCGAGATAGTCGGCAATGTCCTGGCGGGTCATGGCCAGATCGACCGTTGCCGGCTCCTCGTCGTCGGCCATCTCGACGAGAAAGGCGGCAACGCGCTGGGCGGCGCTGCGTCGACCCAGCAGCAGCGCGTGCTGCTGGGCGCGTTGCAAGCACTGCATGGCGAAGTGGAAAATCTGCGGCGCCATCTGGTCGTTCCGGGCCGCCGCTGCGCTCAGACCGCGCCAGCGATAGGCGACGATCGTGCAGTCCGAGACCGCCTCGGCCGACAGGCCATGGGTTTCGCCGAGCTCCAGGCCGAAGATGTCGCCGGCCGAATGAAAGCCCTCGATCTGGCGCCGGCCGTCGCTCAGGAACTTGCAAGTGCGCACCACGCCGCTGACGACCTTGTAGAAGGAGCGGACCTCGCTGCATTCGGCGTATATCTCGCTGTCCTGGGCAAAGTTCAGGACCTGCCCGGCGATCGCCACGCTGCCGGTCTCGGTCCGCGGTGCCACCTGCGGCCGGGCACAGAGCGCCTGCGCCGCCAGATGTCCTGCCGTGGAGTTCCGCTCGCTTAGCGTTGCCAGAGCCGTCGTCATGGGAACCTCCTGATGCCGTCCAAGTCGATGACCTGTTGTAGCGGCGTCGGGAGAGGCGCTGAATTCGGTTTGCTCCTAAGGAAATATACGTAAACGAGACTTGCTACGGCGTTGTCCAACTCCAGTGTCGGTACGAAACTGAACCTTCCAATGCGAGTGCCGAGGTCCTCAACATATTTGCGGGAAAGTCCAACCACGTCATGGCGGCATTTAGCGTTCCGCTGATACGTCGCTTGGCGAGTGGCGCGCGTATGCCCACGATATTCTGCTTACGGCGGAAGGCTTGGCGCTGTTGTCGCAGATTTCGACTTCATCCTTTTCAGAGGCGAGGCTGTTACCACTGCACACCCCCTGTCCTTCGACTGGACGGTCTTTGAGATCATACATCTCGACGATGCGCTGGCCACCGTCTCGGCTGGTCCGCCGTCGGCGACGCCCGCGGCTGAGCACCGGGCGGAACCTCGCTGCCCCTCGCCATCGAACGGGTCACCGGCAGCTCCGCCCCCCCTCCGGTCGGACGCCAGGAACATGGGCTCAGCGACGTCCCGATGCCGCAGACCGTCGCGCCGCGATGCGGCTTGGGAGCCTCAGCCGCGCACCTCGGCCTCCGCCGCCGCCAGCCCCCAGGCCAGCAGCTCCGCCGCCTTCGCCTCCGACCCCGCCTCGACATAGCAGCGCAGCTCCGGCGCGTTGCCCGAGGCGCGAAAATGCACCACCGGCCCGGCGTCGAGGATCACCCGCACGCCGTCCAGCGCATCGATCGACGCGACCGTGCCTGCCGGCGCGAAGAAGCCGGCGCGAAACTCCGCATCCTCGGCGAGCCGCGCCAGGAATTTGCCGCTCGCCGCCGGCGGCACATCCTGCAGCCGGTGCGCCGCCGCATGGCCGGCGTTCAGCTCGGCCACCAGCGCCGCCAGATCCATGCCGCGCCGCCGGGCCATCGCCAGCGTGGCGAGGATCGGCAGCACGCTGTCGCGGGTCGGCAGCGCCGGCAGGCTGCGCCCGTCGCGGGTCACCGCCGAGCCGAGCAGCAGGCCGCCATTCGCCTCGAAGCCGACAATGCCTTCGGCGCCCGCCTGCGCCGCCTCGGCCATGCCGGCGATGACGAAGGGCGAGCCGACCTTCGTGCGCACCACCTTGCCCGCGATGCCGGACGTCTCCACCGCCGAGCTCGACGTCACCGGGGTGACGATCGTCGTCAGCCCCAGCGCCCGGCTGGTCAGGAGCCCCAGCACGTCGCCGCGCAGGATCGTGCCCTTGGCGTCGGCCACAAGTGGCCGGTCGCCATCGCCGTCGGTGGAGACGATCGCGTCGAAGCGGCCCTTTGCCGCCCAGTCGCGGATCTGCTTCAGGTCTTCCGGCCGGTGCGCTTCCGTGTCCACCGGCACGAAGGCGTCCGAGCGCCCGAGCGCCACCGCCGTACCGCCGAGGGCCGCCACGAGATCCGCCAGCAGGTCCCGCGCCACCGAGCTGTGCTGGAACACGCCGATGGTCAGCCCCGCCAGCGCATCGCGAGCGAAGAAGTCGGTATAGCGCCGGGCGAACACCGCCAGCGCGTCGCGTTCCGCCGCCTGTCCGCCGGCCTCCGGCCCGGGCCGCGGATCGGCCCCGGCAATGGCCGCGAACTCGGCCGCGATGCCGGTCTCGTCGGCCTTGGTGATCTCGCCGCCGCGGCCGTAGAATTTCAGCCCGTTGCGGTCGTCGGGAATATGGCTGCCGGTGATCATCACCGCCGGGCAGCCCTGGTGCATCGCCGCCAGCGCCAGCGCCGGGGTCGGCACCGCGCCGCAATCCACCGCCCGGAAACCGGCGGCATGAGCCGCCGCGATGCAGGTCTCGAGGATCTCCGGACTGCTCGCCCGCAGATCGCGCCCGAAGAACACCATCTGCTCGGCGCCCGCCGGATCGCCCGCCCGCACATGGCGCAGGAAGGCCAGCGTGTAGCCGAAGCTCGGCCAGCCGGTAAGGTCGCTCACCAGCCCGCGCAGCCCGCTCGTTCCAAATTTCAGCGAATCCATCCGTCGTCTCCCGCTTGTCCGTCCCCGGCACGGTCCCGCGCCGCCAGCCATACCGACAGGCTGAGCGGTCGACCGCCACCATCGCGCAGCGGCCTGTCCCGGCGCCGGCCCCACGGCGTGCGATCGCGCCCGCAGCCCCGCCCCTGCGACCGGTGTTTGCCCGGACCGCCGCTCTGATCTAAGGGCGAGACCCGCGGCCCCGGCCCGCACATCCTGCCGCCCAGCGGCGATAGCACGAGAAGGCCGTTTCGTGGAAAGACCCGCCGACACGCGGCCCTGCTGGGCAGGTCACATACAACCCAGAAGAAAAACTAAATGCTTCTACCATCATATTCACTCGACACCTTAGAAGAACACTCTGGTTACGAAAATTCCGACCACGAATCCGACTACCGCACCGATCGCCCCACCGAACATGAACCATGATATAGCGCCAGATACCCGGTGTGTTTCCGCCTCGATCGCAGATTCGTACATATCATTATCAATTTTTTTATCCATCATTTTGGCTCCACTGGGACGTTATGTTTCTACGTCTTGCAACATGTTAGCAATAATCAGATTTAATCAAATACTACTTTCTTTCCTTGCCACTAGTTTCGGCGTATTATCAACCATCTCATTTCGATGTCTATCTATTTCTCTACGTTTTTGCTTGATATTCCTTATTTGTATGCCTAATTCTCTTAGCTGGAGAGGCATCGGGAACATTCGGTTATTGTCTCATATGCTGGGTTGCCGCCGCGCCTTCAGGAGTTGTTAAATGGCGAATCAGGTCGGTCGTGATGTCGACAAATGCGCGACTACGCCTTGGGCAATCCCTTATATAAGACTCTCCTTCACCATCGATCTCGAGGTTTTCCGTTCGAATTTGGCAGTGGCGGTTCGTGATTGTAGCAGGAGCGCCAAGCGCCCCAGATATCAGCTCACCTGCTGGATGCTAGGTTTCCAAGCGCTTCCCAGTGCCGAGTAGACGAGATTGGCCGGCTACCACATCACGCGCGCGATTGAGGAGTATCTTATGAGGGTTTCGCCGTCCGCCGGATCATACCCGGATCGGCACCCAACAGTTCCCTGCTCCGACCTACCGCTACGTACAGCGACCGCTGAGATGGGCCCTACTCGGGAAATACGAGGGCAGGCAATCCAAGTGCTCAGCGTCATTCTGATGCTTGGCCTGGTCTCGGCCGTCTGGGTGGAGAGCGACCTCTATCGCTATTGCGCGCCGTTTCTCCTGCTCCAGGCCCTTGTCACCTTCGTCAGAACCGACCAGCGGCCGGCAATCGGGATCATGGGCTGGCTGTGCATCGCCTGGGTGGTCTACATCCTCCTGCGCAATGCCGCCGTCTTCGTGATGACACCCGACATGGCGGGGGGCTCGGCCGAGGGGATTTATCTCTTCCCGCTGATCTACCCGACGCTGGGCTACGCCTTCTTTTTGAACTGGCGGCGGATGCCCGCGACGGCCTGGGCGTTCCTGGTGATCAGCCTGATCGCCCTTCTGGCGAGCCTCGAGCCGCAGACGATGCTGTCGGGCGATCGCGCGCCGCTGCTCTTCCACGGCAATCCCATCCATGCCTCGGTCGGCGCCGGCCTGATCGCGCTGGCCGCCATCTGCTTCGGCCTCTATCTCGCGCGGCCGGGACCGCACCACCGGGGCCTGCGGATCGGCGGCATCGCCCTTTGCGTCATCGTGGCCGGGCTGTGCTTCCTCGGCATCGCCGGCGCGTTTTCCAAGGGCGTCTGGCTGGCGCTGCTGGGTGCCCTGCCGGTCCTGTTCGCCATGGTCTTCACCGAGCGCACGCAATTGCGGCACTGGCTGCTGCTGGCCGCGGTCATGGTCGCCGCGGCGATCCCGTCGGTGCTGTTCTATCCGGAGATCTCGGCCCTGATCGCGCCGAACATCGCCACCGCCGTCGCGTTCGTCGCCGGGGCGACCGGCAGCGGCGATCCGCTAGCCGCGGTGGACGCACTGATCGCCTCGGGCAATGTCCCGTTCAGTCTCCACGAGCGGCTGATGATCTGGATGAATGGCTGGGAGATCTGGCGCACGAACCTCGTCCTGGGTACCGGGATCGCCTGGGAGGCGCTCTGGGAGACGACAAGCTACGCGGGCGTCGGCTACCACCTCATGCACAATGGCTATCTGGAGGTGGCCGTGCGCTACGGCCTCGTCGGCCTCGGCTTCTATGCCGTTCTCATGGTCTGGAGCCTGCGGCAGGCCTTTGCCTGCCGCGCGCGTGGCCTGATCCCGTCATCGGCGCTGGTGCTCTACGTGACGGCGACGGCGTTCTTCGCCCTAACCATGCTGACCAATTCCAACAACCGGCTGGCGATCGGCGAATCCTTCATGCTGGTCGCGGCCGGCTTCGGCTTCTGCTGCTTCTACAGACTGCGACTCACTGTCGATGAGGAAGAGTTTGGCTCGAAAGACGCAAAAGGGACGCGCCGATGATGCGTATTAGCAAGGCCGCCTCTGCAACAGGACACAAGCCATCATAAACAACCCACTGTCGGCCAGTGTCCACGACGTACGGGAACCGTTTGGCAAGGCAGGACACACCATTGGCCTTGAACGTACTGCCCATTCCACATCAAGTCGCGCTCTCATCCCCACGCACGCCCCTGCCCTGCACAAGTTCAGGTGCGGGCGTAGATGTCTTTGATCCGAACGATGTCGTCTTCTCCCGTATATGATCCAACCTGCACCTCGATTATCTTCAGGTCGATCTTGCCCGGATTGTGCATCCGATGTGTACATCCGATGGGGAGATAGGCGGCCTCGTTTTCGTGGTAGTGCTTCACAACGCCATCGATCGTCACCTCGGCCGTGCCGTGCACAATGACCCAGTGCTCGGCCCGATGATGATGGCGCTGGAGCGAGAGCGTTCCGCCTGGTTTTACGCAAATGTGCTTTACCTGGAAGCGATCGCCGATATCGATGCGCTGGTACCATCCCCACGGGCGGTGGATGCGAAGATGGTCCGTCGCCTCGCCGTATCCATCATTTTTAAGCTGCACGACGAGTTCTTTCACGCGGGGCGCTTGGCTCTTGTCGGCAACGAGTACCGCGTCGGAAAGCGCGACGACGACTACGTTCTCCATCCCGACTACGGTGGTCAACGGCCCCTCGGAGCGCACAAGACTACCGCTGGTGCCCAGAACCGAAACAGGTCCTTCCAAGACATTTCCGTCGGCGTCCGGCGTCTTGATGTCGTAGATTGAATCCCAGGAGCCGATGTCTGACCAACCGAATGTTGCGCGCATCACGCCGGCACGACGTGTATTCTCCATCACGGCATAGTCGATCGATATCTTCGGCACGAGAGCGAAGGCGGCTCCGTCGAGGCGAAGAAAGTCGAGGTCCCGATGGCTTCTGGTGAGCGCGGCCCTGGCGGCTTCGAGAACCTGGGGCGCGTATTCCTCGAGCTCTTCGAGCATCGTCTCGGAACGAAACAAGAAGTTGCCACCATTCCAGAGGAAACCCTGCGCGACATAATCCTTCGCATGCTCGGCATCCGGCTTTTCAACGAAGCGGTCGAGGTCAAACGCGCCCTCCTCACCGAGCGGCGCTCCGCACTTGATATAACCATAGGCGGTGGAAGGCTGTGTCGGCGTGATGCCAAGCGTCATAAGGCGACCTCCGCGCGCTTCCCGCGCGGCTGCCTTGCAGTTGGCTATGAACTGTTCCGCATTCTGCACGACGTGATCGGCTGCGAGGACCAGGCAGATTGATTCCGGATCGCGTTCATGGCCAATCAGTGCGCCGGTCGCGACAGCGGCCGCCGAATCGCGCCGCTCGGGCTCGAGCACGATCTCGCCTTCCACGTCGACTGCCTTCATCTGCTCGGCTACCACGAAACGAAAATCGTTCCCGGTGATCACGATCGGACGAACGAAATCTGGACCGCTTACACGAAGAAGCGTCTCTTGAAATGTCGAGCGTCCGTCTTCCATCAGGTTGATGAATTGCTTGGGCATCGTTTCACGAGATACCGGCCAGAGCCTGGTGCCCGATCCGCCCGCCATGATGATGGGGGTAATGCTGGGCAGTCCGTCAAACTCACTCATCAAATCAAGAACTCCAAAACGGCCATGTATCGACGTGTCCCAGCCAGTTCGCCTAGGTCCACATCCGCGATGCGTCAAGCTTTGCACCGATGGGCAATCCCAAAGAGAAGAGTGAGAAAGCGTATCCGCTGACGCGCCGAAACGGCGCTTCCGGTGAGACAAGTCAATCGCTGCAACCAGGTCAGAAGAGTGAGATAAGCTCCAAACTACCCGGGACAAGCCGCATCATCCGCGACCTTGGGTCAGAAGGCGCGTGTAAAGCGCGAAATAACGTCGGCCCATCGCTTCTGCCGTAAACAAATCGAGGTAGCGCCTCCGGGCGGATGCGCCCCACTGCTCCGCGCGCTCCGGCGCCCCAAGGATTTCGTTCATGGCCGCCGCCAGCGCCTGCGCGTCATTAGGGGGCACCACCAGCCCAGTCTCGCCGTCGAAGTTAACGTAGCTCGTTCCCGTACTGATCTCGGTCGAAATCATTGGTCTCGCGAACATCGCAGCCTCCACGAGCGAGAGTCCGAACGCCTCCGATCGCTCGTTGGATGGAAATACGAAAGCACAGCACCGGCGCATTAGCGCAACCTTCTCTTCGTCCGGAAGAGCGCCGACGAATCGCACATTGGTCAGTCTTTCTGCCTGGGCACGTCGGCGAAGATGATCTTCCAAAGACCCTGAACCGAGTATGACGATGTCGCCGGGGACAAGCGAAGCGGCGTCCAGTAGCACGTCTAGGCCCTTGTAGTAGCGCAACACGCCGGCGAACAGGAAGAACGGCCGGTCCGTCGCCAGGCTTGGCGCCATCGTCTCCTCTGCGTCGACCTCGTCTTCCAGCCCGATCGGAATGATCTCGAGCCTGTCGCGGTAGCGTGTCAGAACGGGGCTCGACGCCGCATAGTTCGGCGAGGTGGCAACCAGCGAATCGACGCTGCCCAGGAAGCGCTGCATCAGCGGCGCATAGACATGCTTCAGGGCCCGCTGCTTGATGACGTCAGAATGATAGGTGACGACGCTCGGCTTGCCGTGCCGCACGAGAAAATGCGCTGCGTCCATGTAGGGCCAGGGGAAGTGGTAGTGGACGATGTCCGCCTCGGCCGCCTCCCGCGCGAACTGGCCGAGGGCGCCCAAGGACAGGCCTGTAGAGGCGATGTCCAGATCAAGCCGAGCCTTCACTGCGCGATGACCGTGAAATTCTACACTGCGTTCCAGCGGCTTGCGACTGAGGGAGAGGACGGTCGTTTCCACGCCCAGACCCGCCGTTGAGCAGGCGATCGCGTTAATCGTGCGCTCGATTCCGCCGAACGTGTCGGGCCAATAGGTCTTGAAAAAATGAAGGACGCGCATCAGGCGTTATGGGGATAGTTCAAAAGTAGCTCTCTGTTCGTGCAGTGGGGTCGGCGGTATCGCTCAATCAGATCGACTCTTATAGTAGCAGGCAGGCGAATGAAACGTGCCGCGGCCTCTACCGGCATCGCGAGATGTGGGAGTCGTCTGCACCCCAGGCGCGAAGCGAGCGCGACAAGCTGCAGCCGGGATCGTGCGGCTGCGGCTTCGCGGTCAGATATGAACGCCGACCACGATGTTTGCGGCGCGCGGCGTCGATGTCCTGGCAACGGACTGGGTGGTGGAAGAGAAAACCGACTGGATTGTTAGTAGGCAACAGGCGACAACTGCCTCATATCTGCGGTTTCCAAACCCTTATCAACTGGTCGGCCCCCCACCGGGTGGTCCAGGGCAAACCTTAGTTCATGAGCGGTCTTTGCGCCAAGGCTGGCGTGGCCGGCGAAGCTGGTCCGGGCGGCGAAGCCGACCATTGCAGGACGTGCGGTGCCGGCGGGCGGAAGCTTAGAGCGTCCGGTAAGAAGTGTGAATCGGATGGTTCCGCTTGGCCGCGTATTCTGATTCCTTGTGTGCGGGAGGATACGCACCATGGGAAGATCGGTTTCATCGGACTTGCGGCTTCGGATAGTTTGTGGTGTTGCGGCTGGCGAGACGCGGCGTGCGGCGGCGGCCCGGCTTCAGGTTGCGCCATCGACCGCGGTGAGAGTTCAGGCCCGTTACGCCCGCACGGGTTCCGTGGAGCCGGCCAAACAGGGTCGTCCTGCTGGATCTGGCAAGCTCGGGCCGCATCGGCTCGCCATCGTCGAGAAGGTGAAGGCCAGACCCGACATCACCATGCCGGACCTTGCCGCCTGGCTGGAAGAGGTGCACGGCGTGACGGCCGATCCGTCCGACCTTTCCAAGCTCCTGCGCCAGGAAGGGTTCAGCTGTATAAACGTATGGCTCGCCCCGCCTGCAAGCGACTTTTTGACGGCTTTTCGGTCTGCGCCAACGTATCCGGTCTCGGGGCCAAGATCCTCCCCGGCCAAGATGGAGCTTTCGCACATACCGGTCCTCATAAACACCACGGCGTTTGGCGCCAATTTTTTAATCAGGATGTCGGTACGCCGTTCGACTGTCAGGCCATCTTTCCAGTCCACTCACAGACAACGCCGGCCTGAAGGATGCCCTCCCGGCCGATCCCTATCTCATCCGGCCGACGGCGACGCAGTCATCTCGAAGGGGCGGCCGCTTCTCAGCACCGCCCAGATGATCCTGGCCATCTTTGCCGCCAACGCGACGATGGCAATGTTCATGTGCGCTCGCGAGAGCAATCCGCGCAGCCAGTCGCCCATCAGCGTCTTCCCTTTGGCCAATGATGGCAGCCGCGTCGCTCGTTGATCTGGGAACGAGCGACGTCAAGCGTCCGCGCCACGGCGCTCACCGTATACCGCCCACGGGATCGCTCCAGGACAGCAAGGGCGATGTCCGTTTTTTTGGGCGAGCGACGTCGAGCGCATCTTTCAGGATCTCGTTCTCCATCGTCTTGCGGCCGAGCAGCCGCTCAAGGTCGCGGACCCGCTTTTCCAGATCGCGGACCCTCGACGTGCCGACGACGTCTTCGTCGGCCTGGACGGCCGCATGTCCGCCCTCCAGCATCCGACGCTTCCAGGCAAAGAGCTGCGACGGCCAGACGCCTGCCTGCCGCGCTACGAAGGACACGCTCATCCCGGG
>NZ_ATXK01000008.1 GCF_000421645.1 Aurantimonas coralicida DSM 14790
GGCGCCATGGCGCCGGAGATGATCAGCCTGGTCAAGCGCAACAATTGCGGCAAGGCGCTGGACATCGCCCGCACCGCCCGCGACATGCATGGCGGCAACGGCATCATGGGCGAGTACCACGTCATGCGCCACGCCCAGAACCTGGAGACCGTCAACACCTACGAGGGCACGCACGACGTCCATGCGCTGATCCTCGGCAAGGCCCAGACCGGCCTCCAGGCCTTCTTCTGAGCCGCGCCGGAGAGAACGACACGAGGCGACGGGGCATGAGCCAGATGGTGGACGCGGCGATCACGGATTTCGACACGGCCTATGGCAATGCCGGCGCGATTGCCGGGGCCGAGACCTATCCGCCGCGCTGGCGTGAGCGGGCAGCGGCTTTCCGGCAGGAGCTGGAAGCCGCCGGTCGCGCCCGCCTCGCCTGCCCCTATGGCGACGGCGAACGGGCGGTCTACGATCTCTTCCTGCCGGAGGGCACGCCCGCCGGTCTCGCCGTCTATGTCCATGGCGGCTACTGGAAGGCGTTCGGCCGGTCCGAATGGTCGCATTTGGCGGCCGGCGCGCTGGCGCGCGGCTTTGCCGTCGCCATGCCGTCCTATCCGTTGTGCCCGACGGTTCGAATCGCGGAGATCACACGTCACGTCGGGCAGTTCCTCGACACGGTCGCCGCGGAGGTCTCCGGCCCGATCCGCCTGTCCGGCCATTCGGCCGGCGGCCATCTGGTGACGCGGATGATCTGCACGGATTCGCCGCTCTCCGAGGCGACCGCCGCCCGGATCGACCGGGTGTTGTCGATCAGCGGCGTTCACGACCTGCGTCCGCTCCTGAAGACGCAGATGAACGAGATTCTGGCCCTCGATCTCGCCGAAGCCCGCGCCGAAAGCCCGGCGCTGCTCGAACCGCACGGCAATGCCGCCCTCACCTGCCTCGTCGGCGGCGACGAACTGCCCGAATTTCGCCGGCAGAACACGCTGCTTGCGAGCGCCTGGCGCGGGCTCGGCCTGCGCACCGCGGCGATCGAAGCGCCAAGGCAGCACCATTTCGACGTCATCGATGCATTGGAAGACCCCGCCAGCGACGCGGTTGCGCTGCTGGCGGGGTGACAGGCGTCCGGCTTAGCGGGCGGCGGCAAGGCCGAGGATCAGCCCGGTGGCCGCGGAGATCAGCAGATACTGGTTGTCGACCTTGATCCAGTTCTGCCCCCGGCCAGGCGCGCGCAAACCGTGCCGGCGGAAATCCCGCACGCTCTGGTGACGCTTCCAGTTGCCGTAGCGCTGGCCGGACCGGAACTTGGCCCGTGCAGCGGTCGGCCGCTGCGCCCGATGCCGCTGGGCGCCGTGGTCGCGAGACTGGCTCTGCTGTGCGGTGGGACGGTTGTTGTCGTGCCGGCTCTGGGCCTGCGCCTGGGCCATCGGCGCGGCCAGCATGGAGACGGCTGCGATGGCGATGAGTGTGCGCTTGAACATGATATGTGTCCTCATTGGTGGTGAGAGGACGGTAGGCCTCGGCACATGAACCGCATATGAACCAGTATGTTACGAAGTGTAACCGCAGTCATGGTTGAAGCACGGAGCATCGTTGCGACCGCCTGCTGCGCCTCCACGCGAAGCGAAGGCCGAACGCGTCAGGTGTCCTGCGCCGACGGCCAGACCGTGCGCACCGTCTCGATGAAGGCGGCGGCGACATCGCTCGGTCGGCGGTTGCGCGGCGAGAACAATTCGAACTCGCAGGTATAGCCGATCTCCTTCGGCCGGATCGCCCGCAGCGTGCCGGCCGCCACTCCCTCGGCCGCGTAATGGTTCGGCAGGAGACCGATATAACGGCCGGACTGGATCAGAATGAGCTGCGGTTCGATCTGGAAGACCGTCGCCTCGACGCGCCAGTCGAGCTGGCGCAGCGTGTCCTCGTCCCGCCAGTAGCCGCGGTGGACGAAAGGCATGGCCGCAAGACGCGCATCGGTCAGCTCGGCATCGTCGGCCTCGAACGCCTCATGCAGACGCCCGCAATAGAGGCTGTGGCGCTCGTCATGCAGCCGGTCGTAGACGATGCCGTCGATCCGGTTGCGATAGCTGCCGATGGCGCAGTGATAGAGCCCGTCCAGCACCTTCTGCTGCAGATCCTGCGGTCGCTCCTGGGCAATCACCAGCCGGACATGCGGCGCGATCCGGCCATAGGCGGCGATGACGTCGGCAAGGCGGTTGGCCGGATCGGAGACCACCGCGTCGAGAATGCCGATCCGCAATTCGCCGCGCAGCTCGCCCCGCACCGAGGCGACGTCGGTGGAAAAGTCCTGGAGCGCCTTTTCGAGCTGGCGCCCGGCCTCCCAGACCGCCCGGCCCTTCTCGGTCATGTGAAACCCACCGCGGCCGCGCTGGCACAGGACAAAGCCCAGCCGCTCCTCCAGCGCCGTCATGTGGTTGGAAATGGTGGACTGGCTGACATTCAGATCC
The DNA here is from genome assembly GCF_000421645.1 of Aurantimonas coralicida DSM 14790. Taxonomy (GTDB): domain Bacteria; phylum Pseudomonadota; class Alphaproteobacteria; order Rhizobiales; family Rhizobiaceae; genus Aurantimonas; species Aurantimonas coralicida. Next base: position 2,451 of record NZ_ATXK01000008.1, read on the forward strand.
AACGCCGCGGCCGCGAAGCCGCCATGCCGCACCACCGCGTCGAAGACCTGCAGCAGGCGAAGATCACTTCCGGAAACGCGCATGAGCGACCGCACCACTTTGACGTTTTTCAATGTTTGAATTGATAGGCCGATATTCCACCATGCGTCCAGCGCGGCACATGATGAGGAAAAGGGCAAAGGCCCGGTTTGAGCAATCCGCAAGCAGCCGGTCGCTGCCATCATCGGGTGAGCGGGCAGTCGGAGAGAGTATCCATGATCCGTTTGGAGGCGGCGATATCCCGGTGAGAGGCCCGTTGAGCGTCCTGCAGAACCCCGCTGAGGCTGCGCCGTGCACGGGGCGTTCGCCGCGGCCGACTAACGCCTGTCCGGATTGCCAGTGACCGCGCCGCTGCCCAATCCGTTGCTGACCGCCGTCTCGGTGCCGCCGATCGCGCGCGCCGGCCGCTGGATCGCCGCCTATGACGGAAGGCACGGCCCGCTGATCGACTGCAGCCAGGCCGTTCCGAACCATGCCCCACCGGCCGGCTTCGCCACCAGCCTGGCCGAAGCCGCGGCCTCGGCGGCCGGTGCCCGCTACGGCGACATTCTCGGCGACCGCGCCTTGCACGAGGCCTATGCCGACCATGTCGCCGCGCGCTACGGCATGCCCGTCGCGGCCGGCCGCGTCGCCATCACCAGCGGCTGCAACCAGGCCTTCTTCGCCGCCATGCTGACCGTCGCGCGCGCCGGCGACGTGGTCGTGCTGCCGGCCCCCTGGTACTTCAATCACAAGATGACGCTGGAAATGCTCGGCATCGAGGCGCGCCCGTTGCAGACCGAGGCGGCCGATGGCTTCCTGCCCTCCGTCGCCGGGCTGGAGGCGGTGCTCGATTCGCGCTGCCGGGCGCTGGTGCTGGTCAGCCCGAACAACCCGACCGGCGCCGTCTATCCGCCGGAACGCCTCGCCGAACTGATGGAAGTCTGCGTTTCGCGTGGGATGTATCTCGTCCTCGACGAGACCTATCGCGACTTCCTCGACCCGGCGCTCGGCAAGCCGCATGGGCTGTTCGCGGAAACCGACGCGCGCGAAAACCTGATCGCGCTCTACTCATTCTCCAAATCCTACGCCATTCCCGGCCACAGGGTGGGCGCCATGATCGCCGGCGAGGCGACCATCGCCGAGTTGGAAAAGGTCATTGACTGCATCCAGATCTGCGCGCCCCGCCCGGCTCAGGCGGCACTGCCCTGGGCCATTGATGAACTGGCCGACTGGCGCGACGCAAACCGCGACGAGATCGCACGACGGGCAGACATCTTCCGCGCCGCCTTTGCCAGCCTGCCGGGCTGGGAGCTCGACCAGATCGGCGCCTATTTCGCCTATGTGCGCCATCCCATCCCGGACCGGCCGGCCGAGGCGGTCGCCGAGGCGCTGACTCGCGAACTCGGGGTGCTGGTCCTGCCCGGCAGCTTCTTCGGCCCCGGCCAGGACCAGCATCTGCGGATCGCCTTCGCCAATGTGGATGCGGACGGCATCCGCGAGATGGCGCGCCGGATCGGCCTCGGCCTGTCCGCCGGCGCCTTTGCCAACGAACCAGACCGTCCAGCGGGGAACCTTCATGGATAGCGGCAAACTGGAAGCGCTGCGGCAGCGCTTCGCCGGCGACAACGAGCGGATCATCTACGACAAGGGCTTCGCGGCCGTGGCCGACCGGCTCTTCGACCCCAAGGGCACCCGTGTCGCCCCCTATGCCGGCGTGCCGACCCTGCTCGACGCCCCCCATCGCGCCATCGACTGGGCCGCGCCGGATCTCTCAAACCTCGACGTCGCGATGATCGGCGTGCCGATGGATCTCGGCGTCACCAACCGCAATGGCTCGCGCTTCGGCCCGCGTGCCCTGCGCACCATGGAGCGCGTCGGACCCTACAATCACGTGCTGAAGACCATGCCGACGGCCAGTCTCAAGGTCGCCGACATCGGCGACGTGCCGTTTCGCAGCCGCTTCGATCTTGCCACGTCGCACGAGGATATCGAGCGCACCGCTGCCACGATCGCCAAGGCCGGCGTCCTGCCTCTCTTCGTCGGAGGCGACCATTCGATCACCCTGCCGATCCTGCGGGCGCTGGGCGCCGAAGCTCCGGTCGGCATGATCCATATCGACGCCCATTGCGACACGTCCGGGCCCTTCGACGGCTGCAAGTTCCACCATGGCGGCCCGTTCCGGCAGGCGGTGCTGGATGGCGTGCTCGACCCCGAGCGCACCATCCAGATCGGCATTCGCGGCGCCTCCGAATATCTGTGGGAGTTCTCCTTCGAATCCGGCATGACCGTCATCCATGCCGAGGAGATTCCCGGCCTCGGCCTCGAGGCGGTGATCGCCAAGGCCCGTGCCGTCGTCGGCGACGGTCCGGTCTATATCTCCTTCGACATCGACAGCCTCGACCCGGCCTTCGCGCCCGGTACCGGCACGCCGGAGATCGGCGGCCTGACGACCCGCGAAGTGCAGATGATCCTGCGCGGTCTCGCCGGGATCAACATGATCGGCGGCGACGTGGTCGAGGTCGCACCGCAATACGACGCCACCACCAACACCGCCCATGCCGGCGCGCAGATGCTGTTCGAGCTTCTGAGCCTTCTGGATTTCACGCCGGACCGTTCCGGCGCCGCCCGCTGATCGAAGTCACGTTGCAACCAAGGAGATGAAGTCATGACCCGGAAGTCCCCGCTCATCCTGAACCGGCGGCATCTGCTCGCCGCAGCCGGCGCCGCGGGCGCCACGCTGGCCATGCCGTCGATCCTCAGGGCTCAAGAGAAGAGCCTGAAGGTCGGAGTCTATGGCGGCTATTTCAAAGATTCCTTCGACAAGAACGTCTTCCCGGCCTTCACCGAGGCCACCGGCATCACCGTCGAGAGCGTCGCCGAGCCGACCGGCGAAGCCTGGCTGGTGCAGCTCGAGCAGGCCGCCCGCGCCGGTGTCGCGCCGGCCGACGTGTCGATGATGTCCCAGGTCGCCATGCGCAAGGGCCTCGCAACCGAACTGTGGCAGCCGCTGGACATGGACAGGATCGCCAACTCCGGCGACGTCCTGCCGCCCTTCGTCGTGAACTACCCCGACGGCCGCGTCGCCGGCGTCGGTGCCGTGGCCTGGTACATCAACCTCGTCACCAACACCGACACCTATCCGGACGCGCCGGAAAGCTGGGCGGCCCTGTGGGACCCGGCCAACAAGGAGAAGCTCGGCCTTCTCGCCCTCGTCTCCAACTCGTTCCTTCTGGAAGTCACCGCCAAGACCTTCTTCGGCGGCACCGACGTGCTCGACACCGAGGAAGGCATCCTGAAGGTGATGGACAAGCTCGCCGAGGTGAAGCCGAACGTCCAGCTCTGGTACCGCGACGAAGCCCAGTTCGAACAGGCGCTGAAATCCGGCGAAATCCCGATGGGCCAGTATTATCACGACGTCACGGGCCTCGCCGCGGCCGACGGCTTCCCGGTCCGCTCGACCTTCCCGAAGGAAGGCGGCATCTCCGACTCGGGCTGCTGGGCGATCTCCAAGGCCTCCGAGAAGGGCGACGTCGCCCACGAGTTCATCGACTACATGACCCAGCCGGAGGTCCAGAGCCTGCTCGCCCGCAAGGTCGGCACGGCACCGGTGATCAAGCGTGACCTTCTCGACCTGACCGACGAGGAATTCGCGGCGGTCTCCTCCGAGATCGACCCGATCGTTCCGCGCTATGATCTCTATGTCGAGAAGTCCGACTGGCTGAACCAGAAGTGGACCGAACTCATCGTCGGCTGAGCCCGACGCCCGCCCATTCACCGGCCGCCTCGTCAGGGGCGGCCGGACCCCAGCACCAGGAAACGTCCAGGCCGATGAGCGCACTCGAACTTGCCAACATCACCAAGCGCTACGGCTCGGTCCTCGCCGTCGACGACGCCGTCCTCGACGTGCCGGCCGGCAGCTTCGTCTGCCTGCTCGGGCCGTCAGGCTGCGGCAAGACCACCTTGATGCGGATGATTGCCGGCCTCGAAACCCCGACCGCCGGCACGATCCGCTTCAACGACGAGACCATCAACGACCGCCCGGTCCACCGCCGCGATTTCGGCATGGTGTTCCAGTCGCTGGCGCTGTTTCCGCATCTGAGCGTCGGCGAGAACATCGCCTATCCGCTGAAGATCCGCGGCCGGCCCCGCGCCGAGCGCGATGCCCGCGTCGTCGAGCTGCTCGATCTCGTTCGCCTGCCCGGCGTCGCCGACCGGTCGGTGGCGCAATTGTCGGGCGGCCAGCGCCAGCGCGTCGCCATCGCCCGGGCCCTCGCCGTCTCGCCCAAGCTCTTCCTTCTCGACGAGCCCCTGTCGGCCCTCGACGCCAAGCTGCGCGAAGCCATGCAGGTCGAACTGCGCCAGCTGCAGGAACGGCTCGGCATCACCACCATCGTCGTCACCCACGACCAGCGCGAAGCCATGACCATGGCCGACACCATCGTCGTCATGAAGGGCGGCCGCATCCAGCAGATGGACCGGCCGATCGACATCTACCGGAGGCCCGCCAACGCCTTCGTCGCCGACTTCCTCGGCCAGACCAATCTCCTGACCGCCCATGCCGCCGATGGCGGCGCGACCATCGCCGACGCGCCGGTCCCCGGGCTGACGCTGCCGGCCGGCTGCGCCACGGCGGAAATCTCGATCCGGCCGGAGGACGTCAGCGTCGAGCGCGAGGGCGCCGCGCCCCTGCCCGCCACCGTCGAGTTCGTCCGCGACATGGGCTCGGCCGTCGAGGTGTATCTGGCGACCGCCGCCGGCCGCATCGTCGCCCAGCGCGCTGCCGGCCGTAACGATCTCATGGTCGGCGACACCGTCTCTCTGGCGCTCGATCCCGCCGCCATCGTCGTCTTCCCTGCCGGAGCTTCCGCGTGAGCGCCGCCGCGCCCGGAACGAAGGCCGGAGGCTGGCGCGAACAGGCGCCGCTGATCTTTCCGGCGCTGATGCTGCTCGCCTTCTTCGTCGTGCCCTTCGGCCTGATGATCGCCGTCTCGCTGTTCGAGCGGGTCGCCGGCGGTTTCTACCAGCCGGTGCTGACGACGGCGAACTATGCCCGCTTTCTCAGCCTGTTCTTCGGCAAGATACTCGTCTTCTCGCTCGGCCTGTCGGCGCTGGTTTCGGCACTCTGCCTGATCGTCGGCGCACCCTTCACCTATCTGCTGACCAAGCTCCGCCGGAAGTGGCAGGTGCCCTGGCTGGTGGCGATGCTGGCGGTCCTGTCCCTGTCCGAGGTGATCATCGGCTTTTCCTGGTCGACGCTGCTCAGCCGCACGGCCGGGCTCTCCAACCTGTTCGTGTCCCTTGGCCTGATGGACAACCCGGATGCCTGGACGCCCGGCTTCTTCGCCGTCCTTGCCGGCATGACCTACCAGGCCTTCCCCTATGCGGTGCTGGTGCTCTACCCGTCCTTCTCCCGGCTCGACCCGTCGCTGGCCGAAGCCGCCCGCACCCTCGGCGCCTCGCCGCTCAGGGCCTTCTTCACGGTGATCCTGCCGGCGCTGCGGATGGCGCTGATCGCCACCTTCATCATCGTCTTCGTCTTCGCGCTGGGCGCCTATCTCCTGCCGCAACTGCTCGGCCGGCCGGAGCACTGGACCCTGTCGGTGCTGATCACCGACCAGGCGATCTACCAGTCGAACATGCCGTTTGCGGCGGCAATGGCGGTGTTCCTGGTGGTCACCAGCCTGTCGCTCGTGCTGCTGACCACGACGCTCGGCCGGAAGGGACGCGCGGCATGATCGGCACGTTCCTCACCCGCCTGTTCTTCGCCGCCGTCGGGCTGTTCATGGCGGCGCCCATCGTCGTCATCGCCGGCGTCTCGATCAACGAGAAGCGCAGCCTGACCTTCCCGCCCGAGGGTTTTTCGCTCGCCTGGTACGGCCAGATCTTCGCCGACGAGGGCTGGCGCGGCGCCCTGACCACCTCGGTGCTGATCGCCCTCGGTGCGGCGACCATTGCCGTCCTCATCGCCCTGCCGATCGCCTATGCGCTGTGGCGCCGGGTCACCGCGATCGGCCGGACCGTGCAGTTGCTGGGCGTCTCGCCCTTCGTCCTGCCGCCGGTAATCACCGCGCTCGGCGCTTTGTCCTTCTGGGCGACGATGGGCGGCTACGGCGCCTGGTACACGGTGGTCATATCCCACGCGATCTTCTTCACCAGCCTGCCGCTGGTGACCATCTCGCTCGGCTTCCAGACCATCGACCGCGAGGTGACCGAGGCCGCGCGCACCATGGGCGCCAACGACCGGACCATCCTGACGACCATCGTGCTGCCGATGATCGCGCCCTACATCGTCTCGGGCTTCGCCTTCGCCTTCGTCCTGTCGCTGAACGAGTACATCGTCGCCTACATGACGGTGGGCTTCACGCTGGAGACGGTGCCGATCAAGATTTTCAACGCCCTGCGCTACGGCTACACGCCGACCATGGCCTCGGTCTCGATCCTCTTCGTCGCCGTGGCGGTGGTGGTGTTCGGCTTCGTCGCCCGCTTCGGCGACCTGCCGCGCCTGCTCGGCGCCTGGTCCAACGGAGACGGCAAGTGAAGGTCGCCGCCATCCAGTTGGACGCCGCGATGACCGACGCGGCCGACCGGCACGCAGCAATCCTGCGCAGCCTCGAGGACGCGGCCGCCGCCGGCGCTGACCTCGCCGTCCTGCCCGAGCTCGCGCCGACCGGCTACGGCGCCGGCCAGTCGATCGCCAACACCGCAGAGGCAGCGAACGCCGGCCTTGCCGAATGGCAGGAGGCGTCCGCCCGGCTCGGCATCGCCATCGTCATGGGGCTTGCGATCCGCACAGCTCACGGCGTCGACAACGCCGCCGCGCTGATTACACCGGGCCGCGCGCCGGTCCTCTACGCCAAGCGCATGCTCTATGGCGACTACGAGAAGGGCCTGTTCCGGCCGGGCGATGCGCCCTCGCCCATCGTCGAGATCGCCGGCCTGCGCTGCGGCCTGCTCGTCTGCTTCGACGTGGAATTTCCCGAGCTGTGCCGCGACCTCGCCTTGCGGGGCGCCGAGGCGATCATCGTGCCGACGGCATTGCCCAAGAGCGACGGCGCGCGCTTCATCGCGCAGAACGTCGTGCCGGTGCGCGCCTTCGAGAACCAGCTCTTCGTGGTCTATGCCGATCATTGCGGCAGCGACGGCACATTTGCCTATCAGGGCCTGTCGGTGATCGCGGCCCCGGACGGCTCGGTGCTGGCCTCGGCCGGCGAAAGCGACGCGACGACGATCCTCGCCGATCTCGACCCCGCGGCCTACGGCGCCAGCCGCGACCAGAACCCCTATCTCGCCGAAGTCAGCGCCCACCTCTCGCCCCGTCGCTGACGCACCATCCCGGACACGCCGCGCGTCACCCAGCGGTTATCGGCCCCGACCCGCCCTGCCGACGCTGCGGCTGGCCCGCAGCGCCTTGTCGATCTCCATGACGACCAGCACCGACAGCGCCATCGGCACCAGCAGCGCCCATTGCTCCCACGGGATCGGCGCAAGGTCGAGCACGTCACGCAGGCCCGGCGTGAAGGCCGCGCCGATATGGATCGCCTGCGCCGCGACGATCGATGCGAGCAGCGGCCAGTTGTTCGCCAGGGGCACCCTGAACGCCGAGATCGTCTCCGACCGGCAATTCATCACATGGACGTTCTCGAAGGCGACCATCAGGAACAGAAGGACGTTGCGGGCCTCGAACTCGCTCCAGCCCGCCGAGATCGCCCAGGCGAAGACCAGATAGCCGACGATGCCGATCACCGCGCCCGAGAGGGCCGTCTGGCGGATCATCAGGGCGTCGAAAATCGCCTCGCCGGTGCGCCGCGGCGGCCGCGACAGGAGGCCCGGCTCGGGCTTTTCCAGCGCCAGGGCGACATGCTGGCCGCCATTGGTCACGAGATTCAGCCAGAGCAGCTGCACCGCCGTCAGCGGCACCGGAAAGCCGGTGAACAGCGCCATAAGGAAGAACACCGCCTCGGCGGCGCCGGTGCTGATCGCCAGATAGATCACCTTGCGGATATTGGCGTAGGCGGCGCGCCCCTCGTGGATGCCGGCCGTGATCGAGGCGAAATTGTCGTCGGTCAGAACGAGATCGGCCGCGTCGCGGGCCGCATCCGTGCCGTCGCGCCCCATCGCGACGCCGAGATCGGCCCGGTGCAGCGCCGGCGCGTCGTTGACGCCGTCTCCGGTCATCGCCACGACATGGCCGCCGCGCTGCAAGGCCTCGACGATCCGCACCTTGTGGCTCGGTTCGACCCGGGCAAACACGGACGTCGCGGCGATGCGCGCGTCGGTTCCCGTCGCCGGGTCGTCCATCTGGCGGCCGGTCATCACGTCTTCGGGCCGGGCTGCGATGCCGAGATTGCGGGCGATCGACAGCGCCGTGGCCGCATGATCGCCGGTGATCATCTTCACCGCGACGCCAGCCCCGCGGCAATCAGCGACGGCATCCTTCGCTTCCGTGCGCAGCGGGTCGATGAAGCCGACGAGGCCGAGAAGGGTCAGCCCTTCCAGCGGCTGGTCCATCGGCGGCAGGCGGCCCGCGGCCTCGTCCCGGCCAAGGGTCCTCGCGGCAACCGCCATGACGCGAAAGCCCTGCCCGGCCATTTCGTCGGCGAGCGCCAGCACCGCGTCCACATCGACGCCGAGGCAGTGCGGCACCAGCACCTCTGCCGCGCCCTTGACGTGCAGGCGGATTGAGCCGCCCTCCTCGTCGAGACTCGCGGCATATTTGCGCTCGGCCGAGAACGGCAGTTCGGCCATCCGCCGTGCGGTGTGGCGCAGGGCCGCGACGTCCAGTCCGGTCTTCATCGCCAGAACGAGAAACGCGAGATCGACGGTGTCGCCGCTGCGCCCCGCCTCGCCGCCGTCCGGATCGAAGGCCGCGTCGTTGCAGAGCGCGGCGGCGGCAGCGAGATCCCGGGCCGCCTCCTGCGCCGGTGGGGCGAGCGGCGCCTCGTCCTGCAGCAGCCGTCCACCCAGATCGAAGCCGGCGCCCTCGATCGCGACGGCCCCATGCCCGGGCAACCACAGCCGCTTGGCCGTCAGCTGGTTGCGGGTCAGCGTGCCGGTCTTGTCGGTCGCCACCACCGTACAGGCGCCCAGGCCCTCGACGGCCGGTAGGTGCCGCACGATGACGTTGCGCCGGGCCATCCGGCGCGTCGCCACCGACAGGGCGACCGTGACGGCCACCGGCAACCCTTCGGGAATGACCGAGACGGCCAGCGCCACCGCCACGAAGAAGGTCGCCTGCAACGACGCCCCAATGCTGAATTGCTGGGCGACGACGACCGCCACCAGGGCGAGCGCGACGAGGCCGAGCATGCGGGTGAAACGGTCGAGCTTGACGGTCAGCGGCGGCGGCGCCGAGGCTTCCTGCAGCGAGCCGGCGATCTGCCCGAGCTCGGTCTGGGTGCCGGTCGCCACGACAACCGCCTGGCAGCGTCCGCGATGCAGCGTCGAGCCGGCAAACAGCATGGTCGCACGCTCGGCAAGAGGCGTGTCCGGTGCCAGCGCCCCGCCGGCGGCCTTTTCCACCGGCAGCGATTCCCCGGTGAGTGCGGATTCGTCGGCCTGGAGTTCGGATGCGGAGAGGAGGCGCAGATCGGCCGGGACCCGGTCGCCGGCCTCCAGGATCACCACGTCGCCGGGCACCAGCGCCTTGCTGTCGGTCAGACGCACCGCCCCCTGCCGCCAGACGCGGCAGACGGTCGTGATCGCCGTGCGCAATGCGGCGGTATTGGCTTCCGCGCGAGATTCCTGCGCCGCCCCGATGGCGGTGTTGATGGCCAGGACGATGAAGATGAAGACCGCCTGGTCGATCTCCGCAAGGACGAGCGATACGGCCGCAGCGGCGAGCAGCAGATAGATCAGCGGGCTTTTCAACTGACCGAGGACGATCAGCGTCAGCGAGCGCGACGGCGGCTCCGGCAGCGCGTTCGGGCCGTACTCGGCGAGGCGCCGTGCCGCCTCGGCATCGTCGAGCCCGGCGGCGGCGGTGCCGAGCCTGCCGAAGGTCGCCGCCTCGTCGAGCGCGTGCCATCCATCCGCCGGCCGCTGGCCCGGCTCCGGGTCTGCGCTCATGGGGCTCATCGGATCGCTCACAATCATTGCGCGGCCCGGATCTCGGCGTGAGGGGTGGTCGTGCCGGCAGCATACACCCCGCCGCACCGCGGGGCCCTGTTCGACCGGGCGGGCGAAACCGCCTTGCGCGTCATCGGCGCCCTATCGCGACATCAGAACCGGCACGGTCATGTGCTGCAGGATATGCCGGGTAACGCCGCCGAAGAGCATTTCGCGCAGCCGCGAATGGCCGTAGCAGCCCATCACCAAGAGATCGTGGCCGTGATCGACGAGTTGCGCCAGTACCTCGTCGCCGACGGAAATCTCGCCACTGTGCGAACGGGCCGCCTCAGCCCTGATGTCATGCCGGGCCAGCGCCAGCGCCATGTCGTCGGCAGGAGCCAGGCCGGCCTTGGCGCCCGCCTTGTCGGGGTCGATGCAGAGCACCCGCACCAGCGATGCGTCCTTCAGAAGCGGCAGCGCGTCGAACACGGCGCCCGCCGATTCGCGGCTGCCGTTCCAGGCGACGAGCGGCTGCTTGCCCACCTGCGCATATTCGCCGGCATAGGGCACGAACAGCACCGGTCGCCCGGTCTCGATCAGGAGATCGGTCAGCGGCACGTCGGCGCCGCCGGCCGCCTGCCCGACCACGACGAGATCGGCGACCAGCGCATTCCGGGTCCAGACCGAGTCCGCATCGCCTGCCATCGGCTCCTCGCGCCGCCATTCGGTCGAGACGCTGGCACCCGCGGTCGCCGTCTTGAAGACGTCGGCAATGGCATCGGCCTCGCTCTGCGCCGCCTGCCGGGCCTGGTCGATGTATTCCAGCGAGACCTCGGTCGGGATGCTGACCACCACGTCCTGCACGACATGCAGGCCGACCAGATGGGCGCCCTGCCGCTCGGCGATCGCCAGCGCCGTCCGCAGGATCGCGCCAGCGCGCTCGCTGTTGTCGAGGCAGACCAGTATCGTCCGGTACATGGAAAACTCCCTTGGCTGGGCCGCGACGGGGCCGTCATTCGCCCGACCGTAGCCCGCCCCCGCACGAGCGCCATTGACCTCGCGCAAATCGGCAAATGCCCGGCCAGCGGATCGCGAACACGGGACGGGATTTCGCGGCGCGCCGGCGTTTTGTCGCCCCGCGGCATTGGCCGTCCCCCGTCCCCGCGGCTATAGGCAGAGGGAACGCGAATGACCGGAGTTGTCCCGTGGCCGAACACCGTTTCCAGCCGACACGCTTCCACAACACGCTGGGCCCGCACGAGCCGGCGCTGAGCATTGCGCCGGGCGACACCGTCATCACCGACACGCTCGACGCCTGGGGCGCCGACGCCACCGGCGCCTTTGTCGGCACGCGGCCGAACCCGATGACCGGTCCCTTCCTCGTCGAAGGCGCCGAGCCGGGCGATACGCTGCGCGTCACCATCGAGCGCATGACGCCGAACCGCGACCGCGGCTGGACCTTCTCCGTCCTGGCGCCGAACGTCGTCGATCCGCAGCGCGCCGCCCGGATGCCGGAGCGCGAGCGGGTCGAGTGGATCATCGACAAGGACGCCGGCACCGTGCGGCTGGAGAACCCGCCGACGCGGCTGCGCGACTGGGTGTTGCCGCTGGCCCCGATGATCGGCTGCTGCGGCGTCGCGCCGGCGCTCGGCCAGGCCATATCCACCGCCACCAGCGGTCCCCATGGCGGCAACATGGACTATCGCGGCATCACGGCCGGCGTGACCCTGTCATTCCCGGTCTTCCGGCCCGGCGCCCTGTTCTTCCTGGGCGATTGCCATGCCTGCCAGGGCGATGGCGAAATCGTCGGCACCGGCATCGAGACCTCCTTCGAGGTCGCCTTCACCGTGGAGATCGACAAGGGCCGCACCATCGGCTGGCCGCGCGGCGAGGATGCGCAGGGCATCTTCACCCTCGGCAATGCCCGCCCCCTCGACCAGGCGCTGCAGCACGCCACCACGGAGATGCTGGACTGGTTGTCCCGCCACTACGCAATGGATGCGGTGACGGCGAGCCACTTTCTCGGCCAGACGGTCCGCTACGACGTCGCCAACGTCTTCAACCCGGCCTATTCCGTCGCCTGCCGGATTGCGAGAGAGGACCTCGAACAGGCCGGCGCCGCCGCGTGACCACCGGGCCGTTTCCGGAGGTTTCGGAGGATCGGCGACAAGATCGTTGCGCGACGGGCTTTCCGTGCGCGGGTCTGCTGCTAGCTTCGTTCCCGTCAACGAAACGCCACTGGAAGACTGTATGAACGCGCATGCGCTCGACGAACAGACGGACGACTGGTTCTGGCGCCGGGAACGGGCCGACAGACTGTCGGTCATCATCGACGCCGCCGACTTCTTCAAGGCGGCCAAGGACGCCATGCTGCAGGCCCGGCATTCGATCCTCCTGATCGGCTGGGATTTCGACGCGCGGATCGACCTGGAGCCGGAAGGCAAGACACTGGACGGTCCCAACCCCGTCGGCCCCTTCCTCACATGGCTCGGCAAGCGCCGGCCCGAGCTCGATATCCGGATCCTCAAATGGGATACCGGCATGATGTACTCGATCGGCCGCGGCGAGACGCCCCTTACCCTGCTGCGCTGGAAACTATCCGGCCCGGTGCAGATGCGGCTCGACGGCGTGCATCCGCCGCTCTCGACGCATCACATGAAACTGCTGGTCATCGACGAGGCACTGGCCTTCTGCGGCGGCATCGACATGACCACCGGGCGCTGGGACACCAGGGACCACGCCGAGGCGAGCCCGGGCCGGCTGTCGCCCCGCAAGGCGCCGCTCGGCCCCTGGCACGACGCGACGACCTGCGTCACCGGTCCGGCGGCCAAGGCGCTCTCCGATCTTGCCCGCAGCCGCTGGGCCCATGCGACGGGCAAGATGCTCGGCCCCTTCGCCGGCGACTTCGATATCTGGCCCAGCGACGTGACGGTGGACTTCGAGAATATCGACGTCTCGATCTGCCGTACGGTACCCGAGCATCTCGAACGTCCGCAGGTGACCGAGATCGAACGCGCGACGCTGGCGGCCATCGCGACGGCCAGGCACCGCCTCTATATCGAAAGCCAGTATTTCGCCTCCCGCCGGATCGCCGAGGCGATCGCCGAACGGCTTGCCGAACCGGACGGGCCGGAGATCCTCGTGGTCAATCCCGACACGGCCGATGGCTGGCTGGAAGCCGAGTTCATGGATTCCTCGCGCATCCGCATGATGCAGATCGTGCGCAAGGCGGACCACAACGACCGCTTCCGCCTGGTCTATCCGGTGAACGCCGCCGGCACGCCGATCTACGTCCATGCCAAGATCATGATCGCCGACGACCGCCTGTTGAAGATCGGCTCGGCCAATCTCAACAACCGGTCCATGGGCTATGACAGCGAGTGCGACCTCGTCATCGAATCCGAGGACGATCCCGCGGTCGCGCAGCGGATCGCCCACATCCGGGACGATCTCCTCGCCGAGCATCTCGACTTGCCCGAGGATGCGGTCCGCGACGCGCTGGCCGACGGCGGATCGATGATCGCCCTCGTCGACAGGGTCAGCGCCACGAACGGCCGCCGCCTGGTGCCGCTGCCGATGCGCGAACTCACGCCGGACGAGGAAATGCTGGCCGAATCCAACCTTGCCGACCCGCTGCGTCCCGGCCGGCTCAAACGGACGTTCCGCAAGCTGCTCGGCTGATCACCGCCAGCCGCGGCGATCAGGCATGCGCGCGATCCGTGCCGCAGCCCGATCACCCTTCGGCTCAATCGACCTCGCTCATGGCCCGGCGCAGCTTCCGGATCATCACGCCGCGCGCCTTGTCGCCGGCCGCGTTCTCCAGACGCTCGTTGATGTCGAGAAGCAGGCGGGACACCTCGTTGTGCCAGTCCAGATGGCCCGGCTGGGCCGGATCGATGCGGGAGACGGGCTCCGAGGATACCGGCACGGCCGACCGCGCTGTCAGCCTGAACGCCGCGTCCAGTTGCGGGATGACGATGCGCTCCTGGGCGACCACGCCCGCGAGCCGTGCCTTCAGTGCGTCGATGGCCTCGACCTCGCCATGGACGAGAAACACGCCGGCCGCCACCGGGCACCGCTCGGAGAGCCATTCCCGCAATTCCGGCCCGTCGGCATGGCCCGAATAGAGATCGATCGCCCGGATCTTGGCCCGCACGATCACCTCGTCGCCCTGAATGCGGACCGTCGACGCCCCGTCCCGCAGGATGCGGCCGAGCGTCCCCTGGGCCTGGAAGCCGACGAACAGCACCGTCGCCTGCGGCCGCCACAGCCAGTTGCGCAGCCGATGGCGGATCCGCCCCGCCTCGCACATGCCGCTGGCGGCGATGACGATGTGAAAGCCCTTCAGCCGGTCGAGCGCCTTGCTCTCCTCGGCGGATTCGGTGAAGCGGATATTCGGCGATGTCGGCGCCCGCGACAGGATCTCGCCGTGATCCAGCTCCCTGGCGTGCCGGGCGAAGACGCCGGTGGCACGGGTGGCCAGCGGCGAGTCGATGATGATCGGCACCGCCGGCAGATCGCCGCTCTCGATCAGGATCTGGAGGTCGACGAGCAGTTCCTGGGTCCGCTCCACCGCAAAGGACGGAATCAGCAGCGCCCCGTCCGGGTCCAGCGCGGCCTCCACCGCCTCGCGCAACAGCCGGCGGCGGTCGGCCTCGCTCGCCCCCTCCCGGTCGCGATCGCCATAGGTGCTTTCGCAGATGACGTAGTCGAAGCCGGAGGGTGCCGATGGATCGGCCTGCAGCAGCTTGTGCTCCGGGCCGATGTCGCCGGAAAACAGCAGGCGCCGCGGCCGCTCCCCGGGTGCCGGACATTCGAGCTCGATGGAGGCCGAGCCGAGCAGGTGCCCGGCATTCCAGTAGCGTGCCCGGATGCCGCCAGCGACGGTGAACCAGTCGCCGAGCGCGACGGGCTCGAACTGCTTCAGACAGTTCACCACATCGGCGCCGTCATAGATCGGCACCACGGTGCGCCGGCCGCGGCGCTTGTTGCGCCGGTTCAGATGCGCGACCTCGGTGTCCTGGATGTAGGCGGAATCTGGCAGCATCACCGTGCACAGATCCTCCGTCGCGCGGCTCGCGAAGATCGGACCGGAAAAGCCCGCCTTCGTCAGCTTGGGAAGCAGTCCGGAATGGTCGATATGGGCGTGGGTCAGGAGAACCGCGTCGATGCCGTTCGGATCGAAGGGAAAGGCGCGATAGTTCAGTTCCTTCTCGGCCTTCGAGCCCTGGAACAGGCCGCAGTCGATCAGGATCCGCCGGCCGTCCGCTTCGAGCTCGTAGCAGGAGCCGGTGACGGCCCGCGCCGCGCCGTGAAAGCGCAGGACGGGCTCGGCGAGCCTGTCGCGTCCTTCGGTCTGCAGTGCCGGATGGTCGTCCACGGGCGTCTCCTCAGGCTTTCAGGGGCCGGGATGGAAGGGAACGGCGGCAAGGCGCGGGCGGAGGACGCCGAAGACGGATGCTGCCGCTCGGCCCCCCATAGTTCTCGCTCCGGGACGACGGCCCCGGGTGCGACAGGCGCGTTCCGCCGTCAGGCGCTC
Organism: Aurantimonas coralicida DSM 14790; assembly: GCF_000421645.1. Lineage (GTDB taxonomy): Bacteria > Pseudomonadota > Alphaproteobacteria > Rhizobiales > Rhizobiaceae > Aurantimonas > Aurantimonas coralicida. Next base: position 18,058 of record NZ_ATXK01000008.1, read on the forward strand.
GCTGCCGGCAAGTGGTCCCGGACCCATTGCACGATCTGCCCCGTTCCCATGGCGCCGGAGGTCCGCGCTACCTCCCGCCCCCTGGCGAACAGGATCATCGTCGGAATGCCACGGATCGACAGGCGGGAGGCGGCCGCCTGCTCTGCGTCGGAATTGAGCTTGATCAGCCGGACATGGGGTTCGAGTTCCGCGGTCGCCGCCGCATAGGCCGGCGCCATGGACAGGCACGGTCCGCACCACGGCGCCCAGACATCCACCAGGACCGGAATCGTGCTGCGGGAAACCTGACGCTCGAAGACCGCCGCGTCGACATCTTCGGGATGACCGGCAAACAGCTTCGATTTGCATTTCCCGCATCTGGCGGCGAGCGCCGGGCGGTCCGGCGCGACACGGTTGATGCCGCCGCATCGGGCGCAGACGACGAGGTTCTCGCTCATGGCATCGGCCTTCGAAATTGTTGCCCGATCATGATAGCGCAGCCTCCGCCGGACGCGAGGCCGTCCCCTCGCCGGCCTCGGCGCGTGCGACATGCTGCTTCACGGCGACGAAGCTGTCCGGCGTGACGGAGATCGAATCGATGCCGCATTCGACGAGGAAGGCCGCGAAGGCCGGATTGTCGCTGGGCGCTTGGCCGCAGAGGCCGACCTTGGCGCCGGCCCGGTGCGCCTCGCCGATCACGTGGCGGATCATCCATTTCACCGCCGGGTTCTCCTCGTCGAAGGAGGCGGCGAGAAGGTCCGAATCCCGGTCGATGCCCAGCGTCAGCTGGGTCAGGTCGTTGGAGCCGATCGAGAAGCCGTCGAACCTTGTGGCGAACTCCCCCGCCAGGATCACGTTGGCGGGGATCTCGCACATCACATAGACCTCCAATCCGTTCTCGCCGCGCACCAGCCCGTTCTCGGCCATCACCGCGAGCACGCGATCGGCTTCCTCAAGCGTGCGGCAGAACGGGATCATGACGATGACGCCGGTAAAGCCCATCTCCTCGCGCAGCTTGCGGATCGCCCGGCATTCCAGCGCGAAGCCCTCGCGGTACTGGGGGGAATCGTAACGCGAGGCGCCGCGGAAGCCGAGCATCGGGTTCTCCTCCTCGGGCTCGAAGGCCCGGCCGCCGAGAAGCTGGGCATATTCGTTGGTCTTGAAGTCGCTCATCCGCACGATGCAGGGCTTCGGATGAACGGTCGCGGCGATGCGGGCGAGCCCCTCGGCCAGCCGGTCGACGAAGAAGGCGGACTTGTCCTCGTATCCGCGGGTGATCCCGGCGATCTCCTCCCGTTCCGCGGCGTCGGCGATGCGCTCGGGATGGACCAGCGCCATCGGGTGGATCTTGATGGCGTTGTTGATGACGAATTCCATCCGCGCCAGCCCGACCCCGTCGGCCGGCAGCCGCCACCAGCGCATCGCCGCGGCGGGATTGGCGAGGTTCAGCATGATCCGGGTCCGCGTCGGCGGAACATCGGCGAGATCGAGGACGTCGGCCGTCACCTCGGCGTCCCCCTCATAGACGAAGCCGACCTCGCCCTCGGCGCAGGAGACCGTCACCTCCTGCTCGTCATGCAGGATCTGCGTGGCACTGCCCGTACCGACGATCGCCGGCAGGCCGAGCTCGCGGCTGACGATGGCGGCGTGCGAGGTGCGCCCGCCATGGTCTGTGACGATCGCTGCGGCGCGCTTCATGATCGGCACCCAGTCCGGATCGGTGATCTCCGTGACGAGCACCGATCCGTCAACGAAGCGTGCGATCTCGCTGGCATCCCGGATCACGCAGACCGGACCCGCAACGGCGGCCTCCCCGATCGACAGGCCGGCGCAGAGCTCGCGGCCATGCGCGCCGACATGGTAGCGCTTCACCGCACCGACCTCGCGCCGCGACTGCACCGTCTCGGGCCGCGCCTGGACGATGAACAGCGCGCCGTCGCGCCCGTCCTTGGCCCATTCCATGTCCATTGGGCAGCCGTAATGGGCCTCGATGATCACCGCCCAGCGGGCCAGCGCCAGGATGTCGGCGTCATCCAGCACGAACTGCCGGCGCTCGACGAGCGACGTCGCGACGTTCTTGACCGGCCGGTCTCCGCTCGTGGCGTAGACCATCTTCTTGTCCTTGGCCCCGAGCGCCCGGTGGATGATCGGGGTCAGCGCCGGGTCGTCGAGAAAGGGCTTGAAGACCTGATACTCGTCCGGATCGACGGCGCCCTGCACGACGTTCTCGCCAAGCCCCCAGGCGGCATTGATCAGCACGACGTTGTCGCAGCCGGTGTCGGTGTCGAGCGAGAACATCACCCCCGACCCGCAGAGATCGGACCGCACCATCCGCTGCACCCCGACGGACAGGGCCACCTTGAAATGGTCGAAGCCCTTGGCCTCGCGATAGGCGATCGCCCGGTCGGTGAACAGCGAGGCGTAGCAGCGACGACAGGCGTCCAGCACGGCGGAGGGACCGGACACGTTGAGGAAGGTTTCCTGCTGCCCGGCGAAGCTGGCGTCCGGCAGATCCTCCGCCGTCGCGCTGGAGCGCACGGCCACGTCGACATCCTCGATGGACGAACGGCGCGACAGCTCGCTATAGGCTTCGCCGATGGCCGCCGCGGTCTCCGGGGGCCAGTCGCCACGCACGAAGGCGGCGCGGATCGTGCTGCCGGCCTCGGCCAGGGTAATTTTGCCGGCGGCGCGTGCATCCAGCGTGTCGCGCAGGACGGCGTGGAGCCCGTTGGCCGTCACGAAGCGGCGGTAGGCGTCCGCGGTCGTGGCAAATCCCGGCGGCACCGCCACGCCGGCCGGGGCCAGCGCGCGCACCATTTCGCCGAGCGAGGCATTCTTGCCGCCGACCCGCGCCACATCACCGCGCCCGGTCGCTTCGAACCAGAGGATTTCCCTGTCGGGCATGTTCCGTCTCCTTCGATGTCCGGACGGATGGCCGCGAACCGTCGCTCAGGCTGCGTGAAAAGTGCTGCGCCAGGGGCGCGTGCGATCAGCGGTAACCGGCCTTGAACCCGGCGATCGCCTTCAAGGTCGCGGTGGCAATCGCCATGGCCGGGGTGTTGCCGCGGGCCGCCGCCACGGTCTGATCGTCGTGGTGGCCTTCGCCCTCCCGTAGCACGCAGTGCCAGTGCCCGCCAGGACCCGTGCCGCCGCGCAGGATGATGCTCCAGCCCGGAAGGGTCTTGGCGACCATCGCCAGCGCCCCGTCGGCGGACGCCAGGGCGAGGTCCGCGTCCGCGGCGCTCTCGACTGACGACGCATGCTCATGCAGCGCCGTGCGAAGCTCGGCCTCTAGCGCAGCGTCGGTCGCGGTCGCGGCCTCGCACCGGACCAGGATTGCGTTCAGATCGGTCGTGACCATGATGGGCTCCTTCCCCGCCGGCTCCCGGGTTTCGGATCGGGGAACCGGCCAAGGTCACAATGGGGGAGGATCACCCCGACGGGATTGATCTGGCGCAAGCACACGCAGCGATCGTCGCTTTACCCATGGTCCGGGATGCTGCCGTGCCTCGGCTCCTGAAAAGTGGCGGGCCGGCACTGCATCGGCGCTGCGCGCCATCGGATCCAAACGATGCATCGGAGAGACGCTGTTGCTGCTCAATCTCGCCATCGGCACCCTGGTGATCGCGCTCACGGTCCTCGTTCATACGCTCGGCCTCGTCGCGCTCACCCGCGCCATGGCATGGGTGATCCGCGGGCTGAACCTGAACCGCCACGCTCTGGGGCGGTCCCTGTCGATGCTCGGGACGGTGCTCGGCCTGTTCGCCCTGCACACGATCGAGATCTGGCTGTGGGCCTTCGCCTACATGCTGCTGGGCGCCCATCAGAGCTTCGACGAGGCGCTGTATTTCTCGACCTCGACCTTCTCCACGGTCGGCTATGGCGACGTGGTGCTGCTGCCGGAATGGCGGTTGCTGGGGGCGCTGGAAGGGGTCGGGGGCTTCATCCTGATCGGCTGGTCGACCGCCTATCTCGTCGCCGCCTCGACCCGTCACGGGCCGTTCAGGATCGGCGTGCATTTCTGATGCCGCGCCGCGCGACTGGCGGCGGAAGCGTCAGTGCGGCCCGCCGGCCGTCCCCGGATTGAAGGACGGCGCATCGCTGGCCGGAAAGGATTCCCTCCCCGCCTCGTCCAAAAGGTCACCGATCCGGCGCTTCATCTCGGCGGCCTCCTTCGCGGCGGACGTCAGATCGTGGACATGAACGTCCGTCCCGCCATTGCGCCGCATGATGTCCACGGCGCGGGCCTCGTGCTCGGGATCGCGGACATGCGCCCACAAGAGCAGCCCGCCATCGGCAAGCTGTTCTTCCAGGCGCCGCGAATACCGGCGCTCGATCGTCCGGTCGAGGACGCTGCCGAGCGAGCCAGCGATGTAGCCCGAAACCGAAGCGGCCGCGATGGCCGCGGCAAGCGTGCCGCCGGAGGCCAGCATGGCGCCGGCCGCAGCGACGGCACCGACATAGATGAGCATCCCCGCGACCATGCCTTCGGCATCGCCGAGGCTTTCTTTCGAGACATAGGCGACGACCGGAACGGCCGGATCATCCTCCAGCTCGCGCACCGATCTGTAGCGATGGCCGAGCTTCGCTTCGACGGCCGCGCGGCTGGCCAAAAGGCTGATCTCCGCCCGGTCGAAGCCGCCGAGCAGCAGATCGTCGATCGCCGCCTGGAACTGCGTCTGGTCGTGGAACACGCCCACGGCCTCGCGCACCTGTGTCACGTCGTTCATGGCCAATCTCCCTGGTAACGACAGCGCGGCCGGCGCGATGCGGAACGACGCCTAATGTCTGATGCGGCGCATATTCCGCGCGTCCGAACCTGCGGCGCGCCGGGCATCCTGCAGGATGACCCCGACCGCGACGCCCGGCCTTGATCCCGATCAACAGCAGCCTCCGGCGGATTGAGGCAGGTCAAGGTCTCCAGGCTCCGCGGATGCTCGTCTGGCGGCATGACGGACAACGCTGTCTTTGCGATGCAGGACGTCACGAAGGTCTACAGGACCGGCGGTGCGGACGTCTGGGCGTTGCGCGGCGTCAGTGCCGAGCTCGCGGCCGGCGAAGTGGTGGTCATGCTAGGCCCGTCCGGCTCCGGCAAGTCGACGCTTCTCAACATCATGGGCGGGCTCGACCGGCCGACCGACGGCCGCGTCAGCTTCCAGGGCAATGACCTCAGCGGCGCAAGCGACCGCGAACTGACGCTGTACCGGCGCAACCATGTCGGCTTCGTCTTCCAGTTCTACAATCTGGTCCCCAGCCTCACCGCCCGCGAGAATGTTGCGCTGGTCACCGAGATCGCGCGCAATCCGATGACGCCGTCGCAGGCGCTGGAACTTGTCGGGCTGACCGAGCGCCGCGACCATTTCCCGGCGCAATTGTCGGGCGGCGAGCAGCAACGCGTCGCCATCGCCCGGGCCATCGCCAAGCAGCCGGAAGTGCTGCTGTGCGACGAGCCCACCGGCGCGCTCGATTCGGCGACCGGCATCATGGTGCTGGAGGCGCTGACCACCATCAACCGGACCCTCGGCACGACCACCGCCATCATCACCCACAATGCCGGCATCCAGGCGATCGCCCACCGCGTCTTCCAGTTCGTCGACGGGCGGATCGAGAGCACGCACCGCAACGCAACGCGCCTGGCCCCGAGCCAGGTGAGCTGGTGATCCCGGTGGGCGCGCTGGACCGCAAACTCCTGCGCGATCTCATGCGCCTCTGGGCGCAGGGCCTGGCGGTGGCGCTGGTCATGGCCTGCGGGGTGATGACGATCATCATCGCGGTCGGTGCGCACCGGTCCCTGCTGCTGACCCGCGAGGCCTATTACGAGCGCTACCGCTTCGCCCATGTCGTGGCCGAGGCGAACCGGGCGCCGCTGTCGCTCGACAAGGCGATCTTGGAGATTCCCGGCGTCGCCTCCTTCGAGATGCGGATCAGCCGCCGGGTGCTGCTCGACCTGCCGCAGATGCGCGAACCCGCCTCCGGTCAGGTGATCTCGCTCCCCGCCCATGGCGAACCCCGGGTCAATCGGCTGCTGGTGCGTCGCGGCAGGCTCCCCGAAGCCGGCCGGGCCAACGAGGTCGCCGTCAACGAGGATTTCGCCAAGGCCCACGCCTTCCGCATCGGCGACAGCTTTTCGGCGATCCTCAACGGACGCAAGGAACGGCTGCAGATCACCGGAACGGTCCTGTCGCCGGAGTTCATCTACACGATCGGGCCGGGCGACATGGTCCCCGACCCGCGCCGCTATGCCATCCTCTACAGGCCCGGGGACGTGCTGGGACCGGTGTTCGACCGCAAGGAGGCGTTCAACAATCTGGTCCTGCGGCTGATGCCCGGCGCCAGCGAACCGGCGGTGCTGATGGCGGTGGACCGCCTGCTTGAGCCCTATGGCGGCATGGCAGCCTATGGGCGCAAGCATCAGATGTCGCACGCCTTTCTCGACGCCGAGCTGGACCAGCTCGCGGCCATGGCGCGGATCATCCCGCCGATCTTCCTCCTCGTCTCGGCCTTCCTCATCAACATCGTGCTGACGCGGCTGGTGGCCCTGGAGCGCGAACAGATCGGCCTCCTGAAGGCGCTCGGCTATTACGATCGCACGATCGCCTGGCACTACGCCAAGCTGGTGATCGCGATCTCGGCGGTCGGCGTCGCGATCGGCGCCGGAGCCGGAACCTGGCTCGGGCGCGGGCTCGCCCGCCTCTATGGCGAGTTCTTCTCCTTCCCCTTCCTCGTGTTCCAGTCGAGCCCCGACCTCTATGCCATCGCCGCCGGCATCTCGATCGCCGCGGCGCTGGCCGGCGCGATGAAGGCGATCCTGTCAGTCCTGGCGCTCGATCCCGCCGTGTCGATGCGCCCGCCGGCACCGGCGCGCTTCGGCCGGTCGCTGCTCGCCCGTCTGGGACTGGCGAACCTCTTCTCCAAGCTCACCGTGATGGCGTTCCGCCAGTTGCTGCATCAGCCGGTCCGTGCCGCGCTGACCAGCCTCGGCATGGCCCTCGGCGTCGCGCTTCTGGTCACGGCGCTGTTTGCGCGCGACTCGGTCGACTTCATGGTGGAGACGGTGTTCTGGCGGGCCGATCGGCAGCATGCGAGTCTCGCCTTCGGCGAGCCGGCACAGCCCGCCGTCATGGCGGCCGTGCGCCATCTGCCCGGCGTCGTCGCCGCCGAGCCCTATCTCAGCGTGCCGGTCATCCTCAGCAACGGCAACCGGTCACGCCGCCTCGCCATCACCGGAAAGCCGCCGGCGACCACCCTCTCCCGAGTCCTCGACGCGAACTTCGATCCGATGGTGCTGCCGTCCGACGGCGTCGTCATTTCCGAACGCGTCGCCCAGGTGCTCGGTCTGACCCGGGGCGGAACGGCGAATGTCGAGGTGCTCACCGGCCGCCAGATCACGACCACCGTACGGATCAGCGCCGTCGTGCAAAGTTTTCTGGGGCTGGGCGTCTTCATGGACATCGACGCCCTGTCGCGCCTCACCGGCGAGGGACCGCGCGTCGGCGGCGCGCATCTGGCGGTCGACACGGCCGCGCTCGATGCCCTCTACGCGGCGATCAAGTCGACGCCCGCGATCGCATCGCTCGGTCTGCAGACCCTGTCGCGCGACAAGTTCCGCGAGACAATCGACCGCAACATCTCGATCATGACGACCCTCTACCTCACGCTGGCGATCATCATCGTCTTCGGCGTGATCTACAATTCGGCGCGCATTCAGCTGTCGGAACGGGCGCGGGAACTTGCCAGCCTTCGGGTGCTCGGCTTCACCCGGATGGAGGTCTCGCAGGTCCTTCTGACCGAACTCCTGCTGGTCGTCATCCTTGCGCAGCCCCTCGGCTGGGCGCTGGGTGCCGGTTTCGCGATGCTGGTGACGGACGGGTTCGCCAGCGACCTCTTCCAGATCCCGCTGGTGCTGGAGCCCGCCATCTTCGCCAAGGCCAGCCTTATCGTTCTGGCGGCCGCCGCGGGCTCCGCCCTGCTGGTGCGTCGCCGGGTCGACCGCCTCGACCTGATCCGCGTCCTGAAGACGAGGGAGTAATCCATGGCACGCTGGCTCAAATACCTCCTGCTCGCGCTGGTCCTCGCCGGTCTCGCCTTCGCCGCCTACGAGGCCCTGCGCCCCAAGCCGATCCCCGTCGATATCGCCGTCGTGACCACCGGCCCTCTCACCGTCACCGTCGACGAGGAAGGCATCGCCCAGTACCGCGACGTCTACACGGTGTCGGCGCCCTATGCGGCCCGAACCGAGCGCAGCCCCCTGCATGTCGGCGACCGGCTGGTAGCCAATCGTAGCCTGATCGCCACGCTGCATCCGATCGATCCCAGCTTCATCGACATGCGCTCGGAAGGCGAATTGGCCGCCGCAGTCGGCGTCGCCCGCGCGGGGATCGAACTGGCCGAGACCGACCTGACCTTTGCCGCGACGGATCTCAAGCAGGCCGAATCGGAACTGCAACGTGCCGAGAAGCTGAAGGCGACCAACATCATCTCCGCCGCCGCGCTGGAGGCGGCAAGAACCGCCGTCGAACTCAAGCAGGCCGCGCTGCAGCGCGCTGAGAACCAGGTGGCGCTCCGGCAGAGTGAACTGGTGAGCGCCCAGGTGCGGCTGATCCAGCCGGACGACGCGCCCTCGGTCGGCTCCCTCTCCGACCGCTGCGTTCCCCTGCTCTCGCCGACCGACGGCGTGGTGATCTCGGTGCCGGTGGAGAGCGAGGCGGTGGTGCCGGCCGGCACCGCCCTCGCCGAGATCGGCGACCCGCGCCGGCTGGAGGTGGTCGTCGACCTGCTCTCCTCGGACGCGGTCCGGGTGCGCGAGGGCGCCACGGCCATCATCGCCGACTGGGGTGGACCCGATCTGACGGCCAAGGTGCGCCGCATCGAGCCGACCGCCTTCACCAAGGTGTCCGCCCTGGGCATCGAGGAACAGCGGGTGAATGTGCGGCTCGACATGGATCCGACCGACGCCGAGACGCCGCTGCCCGGCCACCGCTACCGCGTCTTCGTCAGGATCGCGCTCTGGCAGGCCGACGCCGTCCGCCGGGTGCCGCTCGGCGCGCTGTTCCGCTCGGGCGACGCCTGGAATGTATATGTGGTCGAGGACGGCCGCGCAGTCATGCGGCCAGTCGACATCGATCACCGCGACGACGCGATGGCCGAACTGCGGGACGGCGTGCCGGAGGGCGCGCGGGTCATCCTGTTTCCCAGCGACAGCGTCACCGACGGCGTCAGCGTCGAGTCCCGCGATGCGGATGCGCTTTGAAGGCTGAAGATGCGATGCCGGGACGCTGCGTCCGAGAATACGCGTCACATGAGTTTGCCGAACGGTGCTGCGCCGTCCGGCACGCTGCAACGGTCAATCGCCGGTCTGCGAGTCCTGCGGGGACACGACGACGCTGTCGGTCTGTTCGGACGTGGTCCGGGTGGAATCCGGTTCCAGCGTATCGCCATCGGGCTGTGTCGAATAACCGATCGCTCCGACGATGAAATAACCGACCACGATGAGGAAGAGACCGGCGATCAGGATCAGGAGGACGGGACGCCCCCTGCTTCCCTGCCGGGCCTCGGTCGAACTGACTTTCTTGACCATGCGTGCTCCGCTTCGTGTTCCAACTCAAGGGGTGAAACAGTGCGTGGCGCGATAGGTTGCGGATCGATTGGCGAGCACATTGCCGCATGCCCGTCGCAGACTGACCGGCCCCGCCTCGACACAACCGCCCGGACAATGACGGACGGGCTGGCGGCACGCGCGATTGCGCAGGCGATGGCGACGCGCAAAGGGACAAGCCCAAGCGCCGCGCCGTGAACGGCACGGACAGGCCGTGTCGTCTCAGAAATCATGCTGCGATGTCATGTGGGAAAGCTGGTCGGAGCGAGAGGATTCGAACCTCCGACCCCCTGAACCCCATTCAGGTGCGCTACCAGGCTGCGCTACGCTCCGACTGCGTCACTCCTAGAGGCCGGACGCTTTCGGTGCAACAGGAAAATCGGCGCGAAAGCGCCATCGTCTGATGTCGATCGGCGGCGCATGCGGGTGGCCCGGAACGCGGCGGCGGCGACGCGATGGTAGCCCCGCAATCGCGGCCCGTACCGGCCGATCAGCGGACCTGATCGAGCAGGCGCTTGCACTCGAGAAGTTCGAGAATCACGTCGTCGAGGGCGGCGATGCTTTCGGCCGGAAGCCCCATGCCGGCATCCGCGGCAGGCTCGCGATAGCGCTTCAGGAAACCGCCGCGCGGCTTCGCCGGCTCGTCCGGCTCCCGGATCTCGGGTTCGGGAGCGGCCATGGGCGCCGGCGCGGCCTCGGCCGCCGATGGCTCGGGCAACGGTTCGGTGGCGATCAGATCGAGATCGTGCAGCGGCGGCTGGGGCGCCTCGGCCGCGGGCGCGGCGGCAGCGGGCGTCCGGCCAGCCTGGATCTGGGCCAGCGCCGCCATGTCGCCGGTCCCTATGGCAACGACGAAGCGCGGACCGTTCTCCCTGAGGATCCGCTGCACGCCCTTGATGGTGAAGCCCTTGACGTAGAGCAGGTAGCGGATGCCGCGCAGGAGCTCGACATCGTCCGGCCGATAATAGCGGCGCCCCCCGCCCCGCTTCATCGGCTTGATCTGCTGGAAACGGGTTTCCCAGAACCGCAGCACATGCTGAGGCAGGTCGAGTTCGTCAGCGACCTCGCTGATGGTCCGGAAGGCGTCGGCGCTCTTGTCGGTCATGGTCGCAATCGTCGAGCCGTTTCGGCTATTCGGCCGCCGCGTTCAGCATGGCCATGGATTCGGTCTCTTTGTCGGCGCTGCCGCCGTCCTGGCGCTGCACATGCGCCTCGACGATCCGGTCCTTGAGGACGTTGGAGGGCTTGAACACAGCAACGCGGCGCGGAAGGATCGGCACTTCTTCGCCGGTCTTCGGATTGCGGCCGATCCGCTCGTTCTTCTCGCGCACCAGAAACGACCCGAAGGACGAGATCTTCACCGATTCCCCGCTGGCGATCGTCGAGCACATCTCGTCGAGGACCATTTCCACCAGCTGCGCCGACTCGGTTCGCGACAGCCCGATCTTGCGAAAGACGGCCTCCGAAAGATCCGCTCTGGTGAGAGTTCTCTCTCCCATCAATGTCCCCTAACTTTGCCGGAAGACCGCAGGGCGAAACATGCGGGCAGCGCCTTGTTCGTTGCGAACATTAACGAAAACAGCATGTGAATCAAGGATCGATGTCTACCAGCGGATCAGAACTGCCCCCCACGTAAACCCGCCGCCCATCGCCTCCAGAAGGACGAGGTCGCCGCGCTTGATCCGGCCGTCCCGCACGGCCGCGTCGAGCGCCAGCGGAATCGAGGCGGCGGAGGTGTTGCCGTGCTGATTGACGGTGATCACCACCTTTTCCGGCGCGATTCCCAGCTTGCGTGCCGAGGCGTCGATGATCCGGCGATTGGCCTGGTGCGGCACGAACCAGTCGACGTCGTCCGGGCCGATGCCGGCCGCCGCGAAGGATTCCTCGATGACGTCGGTGATCATTCCGACCGCATGCTTGAAGACCTCGCGGCCCTCCATGCGCAGCTTGCCGACGGTGCCGGTGGTGGACGGGCCGCCATCGACATAGAGCTTGCCCTGATGGGAGCCGTCCGAGCGCAGCTTGCTGGTGATGATGCCCTGGGCCGACCCGACATCGGCCGCGTCCGCGGGCACCGCTTCCAGCACCACCGCGCCGGCGCCGTCGCCGAACAGGACGCAGGTCGAGCGGTCTTCCCAGTCGAGAATGCGCGAAAAGGTTTCCGCGCCGATCACCAGCGCCCGCTTGGCGGCGCCGCCCTTCAGATAGAGATCGGCGGTCGTCAGCGCGTAGACGAAGCCGCTGCACACCGCGTGGACGTCGAAGGCGAAGCCATGGGTGATGCCCAGCTTGTGCTGCACCTGCACGGCGGAGGCCGGAAAGGTGTTGTTCGGCGTGGCGGTCGCCAGGATGATCACGTCGATATCGGCGGGTGTCAGGCCGGCCGCGTCCAGCGCCTTGCGGGCCGCGCCCTCGGCGAGCGACACCGTCGTCTCACCCTCGCCCGCAATATGGCGCGCCTCGATGCCGGTGCGCTGGCGGATCCACTCGTCGGAGGTCTCGACGATGCCGGCGAAGTCCTGGTTGCGCATCGTGCGTGCGGGCAGAACGGAGCCCGTGCCGCGGATCACGGATCGGATGGACATCGTCATTGACTGCTGCTCTCGGGGGGCGCCGGTACGTCGTCGGACACACGCAGGTGAAAGTTTTCCAGGTCGGCTTCGATCTTCTCGCGCAGGCCGTGCCGGGCCATCGCATGGGCGAGATCGATCGCCGCCGCGATGCCTTCGGCGTCGGTCCCGCCATGGCTCTTGATGACGATGCCGTTGAGGCCGAGGAAGACGCCGCCATTGACCTTGCGCGGATCCATCTTGTCGCGCAGCCGCTGGAAGGCGCTGCGGGCGAGCAGATAGCCGGCGCGGGCCATCCAGGTCCGGTTCATCGCCGCCTTCAGATAGGCGCTGATCTGCCGGGCGGTGCCCTCGGCGGTCTTCAGGGCGATGTTGCCGGTGAAGCCCTCGGTCACCACCACGTCCACGGTTCCCTGTCCCAGATCGTCGCCCTCGACGAAGCCGCGATAGTCGATACCCGGGATCGGCGTCTCCTTGAGCAGGCGCCCCGCCTCGCGGATCTCGTCCTGGCCCTTCACCTCCTCGACGCCGATATTGAGGAGGCCGACCGTCGGCCGCTCGACGCCGAAGAGCGCGCGCGCCATGGCGCCGCCCATCATCGAGAAATCGATCAGCTGCTGGGCGTCGGCGCCGATCGTGGCGCCCACGTCCAGAACGATGCTCTCGCCGCGCAGGGTCGGCCAGATCGCCGCGATGGCCGGGCGCTCGATATTGGCCATGGTGCGCAGGCAGAATTTCGCCATCGCCATCAGGGCGCCGGTGTTGCCGGCCGAGACCGCGACGTCCGCCTCATGGGTCTTCACCGCCTCGATGGCGCGCCACATGGACGATTTGTACCGCCCCTGCCGCAGCGCCTGGGACGGCTTGTCATCCATGCGGATGGAGATCTCGCAATGGTGGAAGGTCGAGGCCGCCTTCAGTTCGGGATGCTGGTCGAGCACCGGCAGCACCGCCTCGCTCTGACCGAACAGCACGAACCGCGTGCCCGGATGCCGCTGGAGCGCGATGGCAGCTCCCGGCAAGACGACGGAAGGGCCGTGGTCGCCGCCCATGGCGTCGACCGAAATCGTGATACCAGTGTTTGAAATCAATGGTCTCTCGCCTTTGCGCACGGCGTCCTGGCCGCGCGGCGCGAAGATATCGGTTTACGCGTGAACAGCAACCGCCGAATTGAAACAGTCATTCGCCCTTGGCGTCCTTGGTCTCGCGCGGCACCAGGGTGGTGAGCACGTCGAAGGCCGAGCGGACGCCCGCCTTGGGGTCGGGATCGGTGTCGACGGCCTCGAAGGCGACGTCGGATTCGCGCGGATAGGGATCGAGCCCCAGCGACACCGCTTCCATCAGGAACGGCCCGACGTCGATCTGCGGTCCACGGAAGGTCTCCGGCGGGTCCTCGCTTTCCAGATCGACATGGATCTCGTTCTCGCCGGTCTGGGGCACCGGCGCCAGCCGCGAGCCTTCCGGCACGAAGGTGGTTTCGAACGCCTCGTTCAGCGCCTGGCTGACCGGCTCCAGCGTCACGACGCTCTCCTGGACCAAGGTGGCGCGCAGGCTGCCCTTCACCTTCACCCCTTCGCCGCGCCAGCGCGAGGCGGTGAGGTCGGCCCGCAGCTCGCGAACCTCCAAGATATCGAGATGCCGGGCCAGCGCGGCACGCTCGGCCTCGTTCGCCTCGTAGTGGATCTCGAGGCCGTCGCGCGGCAGCTTCTCGGCGGCGATGTGAAGTCGGATCGGGTCGGGCCCGGTCTGCGGATTGCTCATGGTCTGGTCCCTGGTTGGAGCGTGCCGGCCAGGATCGTCTCGGCCGCGATCGCTCCAAATCGCTCGTTTTCCGCCATCATGTAGGTCGCAAGGCGCGCGCTTGCATCCTCCGGCGCATCCGCCGGCACCGCCCGGCCTTTCAGGCCAGCCGAAAGGGCCGCCGCGTCGCCAGCGTCGAGCGCGGCATCATAGACCGACACCCGCTCGTAGAAGACGCCGGCCAGCTTGCGCATGCGCTTGGGCACGGACGGATCGCCGACGCCGAGTTCGCGGATCGAATCCTCGATGTCGGTGATGAAGCGATCGACCACCTCCTGCGCCAGCGGCCGCAGGGTCGGCTCGTCCCGGCAGCGCCGCAGGAACAGGAAGACGTGCACCGACAGCGCCTCGAAGCGTCCCATCACCGTGTCGGGAATAGCGCAGGCGAGATAGAGGTCGTCCTGGCGCGACCGGATCACCAGCGCGGCGTAGAGATCGTCGACGACCTCGCGGTTGCGCGCCTTGAGACGACGGTTGGCTCTGAAACGTTGAAACATTGCTGGGCCGATCGATGGCTACACTGCCACGGGCGGTGCCACAGCGCCGGATCGATTGCAACGCTCCCGCAGGTGCTTTACCAAAACGCATCCGCCGCGCTCGCGCGTCAGCCGGAGGCGTCCGCTTGCGGACATCCCGCCGGCCGGCACTCCCGCGTCGCGGCAACGGACCTGCCAGCCGCGTATCGGCGATGGCCTCAAGGAGTAAGACAGCGTGAAGCCTTCCGTCCGACTCAAGCGCCCTCTCCTCGCCTCGGCCGCCGTTCTGGCCGCACTGGCCCTGTCGAACTGCACGACCAGCGAAGTGCTGACCCAGGGCTACGTGATCGACGAAAAGACCGTCGAACTCGTGCCGGTCGGCTCGAGCCGCGAACAGGTGCTGCTGGCACTGGGCTCGCCCTCGACCACGGCGACCTTCGACAACGAGGTGTTCTACTACATCTCGCAGAAGCGGGTCCGGCCGGTCGCCTTCATGAAGCCGCAGCTCGTCGACCAGCGCGTCCTATCGGTCTATTTCGACGGCGAGGGCCGGGTCGAGCGCATCGCCAATTACGGCCTGCAGGACGGCCAGCCCTTCGACTTCATCTCGCGCACCACGCCGACCGGCGGTCAGGACCGCACCTTCCTCGGCCAGATCCTGTCCGATACCGGCAGCGGCTCGCCGGGCCCGAACCTCTAGGGTTTGCCGAGACCGCTACCGCGTCACCGAAAAGGCCCCGCAGGTTTTCGCCTGCGGGGCCTTTCTTGTTTCGGCTCAGCCGCGATCAGTTGTGCGCCAGCACCGCGAGCAGCAGCAGCGCGACGATGTTGGTGATCTTGATCGCCGGATTGACCGCCGGTCCGGCCGTATCCTTGTAGGGATCACCCACCGTGTCGCCGGTCACCGAGGCCTTGTGGGCGTCGGAGCCTTTCTCGTGACGCACGCCTGCGCTGTCCACGAAGCCGTCCTCGAAGGACTTCTTGGCATTGTCCCAGGCCCCGCCACCGGAGGTCATCGAGATGGCGACGAAGATGCCGGTGACGATGACACCGAGCAGCATCGCGCCCACCGCCGAGAACGCCTGGCTCTTGTCGGCGATCAGATAGACGCCGAAATACACCACGATCGGCGCGAGCACCGGTAGCAGCGACGGCACGATCATCTCGCGGATCGCCGATTTGGTCAGCAGGTCGACGGCCCGTGCATAGTCCGGCCGCTCGGTGCCGGCCATGATGCCCGGCTTCTCGCGGAACTGCCGACGCACCTCGTCCACCACAGAGCTCGCGGCGCGGCCGACGGCTGTCATGGCAATACCGCCGAACAGGAACGGGATAAGGCCGCCGAGCAGCAGACCGACCACGACGAAGGGGTTGGTCAGGGCGAAATCCGGTTCCACGCCCCGGAAATACTCGAAGCCGTTGCCGGCATTCGCCTGCTCGACGAAATAGGCCAGATCGTAGTTGTAGGCCGCGAACAGCACCAGCGCGCCGAGACCGGCCGAGCCGATCGCGTAGCCCTTGGTGACCGCCTTCGTCGTGTTGCCGACAGCATCGAGCGCGTCGGTGGACTTGCGGACATCCGCCGGCAGGCCGGCCATTTCGGCAATGCCGCCGGCATTGTCGGTGACCGGACCGAAGGCGTCGAGCGCCACGATCATGCCGGCGATGCCGAGCATGGCCGTCACGGCGATGCCGGTGCCGTAGAGCCCGGCAAGCTGGAAGGTCGAGATGATGCCGGCGACGATGACGATCGTCGGCAGCGCCGTCGATTCCAGCGAGATGGCAAGGCCCTGGATGACGTTGGTGCCGTGGCCCGACACCGACGCCTCGCTGATCGAGCGGACCGGCCGGAAGCCGACGCCTGTGTAGTACTCGGTAATCCAGACGATCAGGCCGGTCACCACGAGGCCGATGATGCCGCAGACGAACAGGTTGAGACCGTTGATGGTCATGCCCGACGCTGCTTGACCGATGTCGCCGAAGCCGATGGTCGCCCAGGTGGCGACGGCGATGCCGACGATCGACAGGAGCGTCGTCGCCCACAGGCCCTTGTAGAGCGCGCCCATGATCGAGCCGTTCGAACCGAGACGCACGAAGAACGTGCCGACGATCGAGGTCAGGATGCAAGCACCGCCGATCGCCAGCGGGTAGATCATGACGCTTTCGATGATGTCGGTGCCGGCGAAGAAGATCGCGCCGAGCACCATGGTCGCGACGACGGTCACGGCGTAGGTCTCGAACAGATCGGCTGCCATGCCGGCGCAGTCGCCGACATTGTCGCCCACATTATCGGCGATGGTCGCCGGGTTGCGCGGGTCGTCCTCGGGAATGCCGGCTTCCACTTTGCCGACGAGATCGCCGCCGACATCGGCGCCCTTGGTGAAGATGCCGCCGCCGAGGCGGGCGAAGATCGAGATCAGCGAGGCGCCGAAGCCGAGCGAGACCAGCGAGTCGATGACCGTGCGATCGGACACGTCGAGGCCGATCCAGACCGTCAGGACGTAGAAATACACGGTGACGCCGAGAAGCGCGAGACCGGCAACCAGAAGGCCGGTGATGGCGCCGGACTTGAAGGCGATGCCGAGGCCGAGGCTGAGCGAGCGCGAGCAGGCCTGCGCCGTGCGCACATTGGCCCGGACCGAGACGTTCATGCCGATAAAGCCGGCCAGACCGGACAGGACCGCGCCGATGACGAAGCCGACCGCCGCGTAGATCGACAGGAGCAGCGCGGTGACGATCGCCACGACCACGCCGACAATGGCGATCGTCGTGTACTGGCGGGCGAGATAGGCCTGGGCACCTTCGCGGATGGCCCCGGCGATTTCCTGCATCCGGGCATTGCCCTGGTCGGCCGCAAGGACCGATCGCGTCGCCCAGCCCGCATAGGCAAGAGCCAGCAGCCCGCACAGGGCCACCACTATGAGAATTGTCGGCATGCTGTCCCCTCGATCCGTGCCGGTTTGGTCCGGCAATCTTCGATTGTTCTGCCGAAGACGGGGAAGGCTCCCCGCCTTGCCAAGCGGGTCGAGGTTATATGGAGTCGGCAAGCCGTCAAGCGCCGTGATCTTCGGCACGACGCGGTCGCGGTCAGGCCGGAATTCAGGCTCGTGTCCGTCCGGGCCGGACGGGCGCCCGGCACGAGGATCTCAGTCGGCGGCCGATTGCAGCGGCGCGAAGCGCGCCTGCAGGACGAGAACCACGAGACAGACCAGCACCACCGGGAAGACGACCATGTTCATCGTCTCCCATCCGGCGGCCACGAAGGTGCGCCCCGACAGGAAGGAGGCCAGCGAGACCGACGAGAACAGGACGAAGTCGTGCAAGCCTTGCGTCTTGTTCTTCTCGGACGGGCGATAGGTCTCCGCCACGATGGCGGTCGAACCGATGAAGCCGAAGTTCCAGCCGAGACCGAGCAGGATGAGGCCGGTCCAGAACTGCCAGACCGCGAGACCCGACAGGGAGACGGCGGCGCTAGCGGCCAGCAGCAGCAGGCCGGTCGCGACGATGCGTTCCTTGCCGAAGCGCTGGATCAGCCGGCCGGTGAAGAAGCTCGGACCGAACATCGCCAGGACATGCCACTGGATGCCGAGCGTGCTGATGTCCTTGGACAGGCCGCAGCCGACCATGGCCAGCGGCGCGCCGGTCATCACGAAGCTCATCATGGCGAAGCTGCCGACACCGCAGCACAGGCCGGCCAGGAACCGCGGCTGCGCCACGACCGTCGCCAGCGGCCGCGCCGGCAGGAGATCGGCCGGATGCCCCTCGTCGGGACTGTCCGGAATGCGCAGGAAGGACAGGATGGCGGCGCCGGCAAGGCCCAGGAAGACCAGCCCGATGAACGCGCCGGCAAATTCCACCGGCAGGAACAGGTCGGCCGTATAGCGCACCGTCTGAGGGCCGATCACCGCGGCGAAGATGCCGCCGGCCAGGACGATCGAGATCGCCCGCGACTGGAACGAGCGGCGCGCGCCGTCGGTGGCGGCGAAGCGATATTGCTGGACGAAGGAGCCGCCGACGCCGATCAGCATCAGCGCGAAGGCGAACAGCCAGAAGCTTTCCTGGAAGAGCGCGGTCGCCGCGACGAGGCCGCCGGCCGAGGTGACCAGGGCCCCCGAGATGAAGCCGTAGCGCCGGCCGACGGCGCGCATCAGGGCGGCTGCCGGAAGTGCACCGAGGGCGACGCCGAGATTGTAGCCGGTCACCGGCAGGGTCGCGAGCGACTTGTCGGCCAGGAGAAGCCAGGAGCCGGCCAGGCCGCCGATCGAGATGGCGACGGGCCCGGAGGCGCCGCACAGCGCCTGTGCGGCGGCCAGGATGATGGCGTTGCGACGGACGGTCTTTTCGCCGAGCACCGGCCCGGGGGCTGGCGTTCTGGCGACCGGGGCGCTCACGCCGAGGGCTCACCGCCGGCTGCGCCGCGACGCGCGGTCCGGGTCTCGCCGGGCTTCTCGGCCCGTACGCGGCGCGCCACGCGGTCGAGCACGGCATTGACCAGGCCGGGTTCGTCGCCGGTGTAGAAGGCCTTGGCGACGTCGATATATTCCGACACGATCACCGCGACCGGCACATCCTTGCGGTTGGACAATTCGTAGGTGCCCGCCCGCAGGATCGCCCGCAGGGTCGTGTCGATGCGCGACAGCGGCCAGTCGGTCGGCAGCGAGGCGTGGATCTTGGGATCGATCTCGGTCTGGCTGCGCACGACTCCGGACACCACGTCGCGGAACCAGCCGGCATCGGCCTCGCGATAGGTCTCGCCGTCGATCTCGCTGCCCAGCCGGAAATTCTCGTATTCGGCGACGGTCTCCAGCAGCGCGGTGCCGCCGACTTCCATCTGGTAGAGGGCCTGAACGGCCGCGAGCCGTGCCGCGCCGCGCTTGTTGGCCTGCTTGACCGGCCGCGCCTGAGGTTCGGAACTGGACATGATCAGGCTCCCATCCGCTCGCGCAGGGCAATCATCGCCAGCGCCGTACGGGCCGCGGCACCGCCCTTGTCCTTGCGCTTCGGGTCGGCCCGGTCGCGGGCCTGTTCCTCGTTCTCGACGGTCAGAATGCCGTTGCCGAGCGCGATCGACTCATGAACCGTCAGGTCGGTCAGCGCCCGGCCCGATTCATTCGACACCAGCTCGAAATGATAGGTCTCGCCGCGGATCACGCAGCCGAGTGCGACAAAGCCGTCATACTCGGTGCCCGATTCATCCGCTGCGCCGAGGGCGAAACCGATCGCGGCCGGAATTTCCAGCGCACCGGGAACGGTGACGACGTCGAAATCGGCGCCGGCTTCCGTCAGCGCCGCCGTCGCACCGTCCAGAAGGAGGTCTGCGATGGGGTCATAGAAGCGGGCCTCGACGACGAGGAGATTCAGCTTGGCAGCCATTGCGGTATCCTTCGGGGAAGCGATGGCGTGGGTTACCCCTCGCGCGCCCTGCACGCAACAGGATGGAGGCGGCGAAAGCGTGTCGTGACGGGCAAAACCGGCAAAGACATGCAGAAAAGACGATAGGTCTTCGGCTCGCTCGGAGCCTCAGCTCTCCGCCGACCGTGCGCCGAACAGCCGTTCGGCATAGCGCGCGATCTGGTCGACCTCGAGATTCACCCTGTCGCCGGCTTTTCGCGTGCCCCAGGTGGTCACGTCCAGTGAGTGGCGGATCAGGAGAACGTCGAAGCGGTCGCCGTCGACGCCGTTCACCGTCAGCGAAGTGCCGTCGAGGCAGACGGAGCCCTTGCGGGCGATGAAGCGGCTGAGGTCGCCAGGCGCCTGCAGGGTGAAGCGGACGGCCTCGCCCTCCTCGGTGACGGTGACGATCTCCGCCTGCCCGTCCACGTGACCCGAAACGAGATGCCCGCCGATCTCGTCGCCGATCTTCAGCGACCGCTCGAGATTGAGAGCGCTCCCCTCCTCCCAGCTTCCGGCCGTGGTCAGACGCAGCGCCTCCTCCCAGGCTTCCACCTCGAACCAGCGGTCGGCGTCGCCCGCCTGTGGCAGCGCCGTCACGGTCAGGCAGACGCCCGAGCAGGCGATGGATGCGCCCAGCGCGATCCCGGCCGGGTCGTATCGGGTGGCGACGCGGAAGCGGCGGCCGGCGTCGAGGCGCTCGGTGCGGACGATCCGGCCGACGTCGGTGACGATCCCGGTGAACATCAGGCGGCCCTTCTCTCGAACTCGTACCAATGGTCGTCGCCGAAGCGATATTCGCGGACCAGGCGGAAGCGGCTGCGCGCCGTGGCGACGTCGATCGGCGCGCGCACGCCCTCCTCGCCGATCTCCACCGGCCCCTGCACCAGGATCAGCCGGTCGACAAGATCGCTGTCGAGGAAACTGGCGCCGGTCTCGGCACCGCCCTCCACCAGCACGCTCGCAACGCCCGTCGCCGCCAGATCCTCCAGCAGTTCGGGCAGTGCGATGCGGCCGGTCTCCGGATCAGCCTCGCAGGCGATGAACTGCACGCCCTGCCGGGCCAGCGCCGCCCGGCGTTCGGGATCGGCGCTGGCGAGGGTGGCGATCAGCGTCGGCGTCTCGGAGGCAGTGCGCGCGATGGTCAGCTCCGGTGGGGTCCGCAGCCGCGGATCGAGCACAATGCGGTTGGGCGACCGGTCGGCCATGCCCGGCAGACGGCAGTCGAGCCGCGGATCGTCTTCCTGCGCGGTCCCGGCGCCGATCAGAATCGTATCGTGGCGGGCCCGCGCCAGATGGGTCTGGGCGTCGGCGACCGCACCGGTGATCTTCACCTGGCCGCCGCCGCGAATGCCGATCCGGCCATCGCGGGACAGCGCCATCTTCAAAAGGATTTCCGGGCGGCCCGCGCCGTGCCGTGTCAGATAGCCCGAGATGGGCGCGGCGGCTTCTGCGGCCATGACGCGCGGCGTGACCGACAATCCGCCGGCCCGCAGGATCGCGTGGCCGCGGCCGTCGACACGCGGGTCGGGATCGGCCGCCGCCGAAACGACGCGCGTGATTCCCGCCGTCACCAGCGCCTCGGCGCAGGGTGGCGTGCGGCCGTGATGGGCGCAGGGCTCCAGCGTGACATAGGCGGTGGCGCCGCGCGCAAGCTCACCGGCTTCGGCGAGCGCGCCCGTCTCAGCATGCGGCCGGCCGCCGATCGCGGTGACACCGCGCCCGACGATGCGCGGGCCGGTTCCGTCGTCGCGTACGATCAGCGTCGCGACGGAGGGGTTGGTCGCCGTGCGTCCGACATGGCGCTGGGCGTAGCGGATGGCGGCCGCCATGAAGCGCCGGTCGACGTCGGTGGCCGGTCGTTCGGGGCTCGTCGTCAAAGTGCCCTGCCCGGTCACGAGGGTGTCTCGTCGGGCGCGGTCTCGTCCTCGTCGATCGCCGCGGGGCCGTCGCCGCGTCCCAGCTCGCCGATCAGCGACTGGAAATCGCGAGCCTCGCGGAAATCGCGATAGACGGAGGCGAAGCGAACATAGGCCACGTCATCGAGCCCCTTCAGGGCTTCCATGACCATTTCGCCCAGCGCTTCGGACCGCACTTCCTGTTCGCCGGACTGCTCGAGCCGGCGCACGATGCCGGAGATCAGCCGCTCGACCCGGTCGGGATCGACGGAGCGCTTGCGCAGCGCCACCTCGACCGAACGGGCCAGCTTGTCGCGATCGAACGGCACCTTGCGGCCGGACTTCTTCAGCACCTGAAGCTCGCGGAGCTGAATGCGCTCGAAGGTCGTGAAGCGACCGTTGCAATCGGGACAGACGCGCCGGCGCCGGATCGTGCCGCCATCCTCGGCGGGGCGCGAATCCTTCACCTGACTGTCCTGCGAGCCGCAATAGGGACAGCGCATGGCACCTCTTCGATCCTGGAAGCGATCATGCGTGCTGATGGCCGCCGCGCATGATCCCTGGCTGGGCCGTGCCGGCCCGGGCGGCTGTCAGAGGCCTTCGTAGATCGGGAACCGGTCCGTCAGCGCGACGACCTTCTCCTTCACCGCAGCCTCGACGGCGGCGTTGCCCTCTTCGGAATTGGCCGCCTTCAGGCCGTCGAGCACCTCGACGATCATCCGGCCGACTTCCTGGAACTCCGGCACGCCGAAGC
Organism: Aurantimonas coralicida DSM 14790; assembly: GCF_000421645.1. Classification (GTDB taxonomy): domain Bacteria; phylum Pseudomonadota; class Alphaproteobacteria; order Rhizobiales; family Rhizobiaceae; genus Aurantimonas; species Aurantimonas coralicida. Next base: position 40,521 of record NZ_ATXK01000008.1, read on the forward strand.
CGCGGCTGGTGGCCGCGGGGGTGCCGAGCCGGATGCCCGAGGTCACCATCGGCTTTTCCGGGTCGTTGGGCACGCCGTTCTTGTTGCAAGTGATGTTGGCCCGGCCGAGCGCCAGTTCCGACGCCTTGCCGGTCAGGCCCTTCGGCCGCAGATCGACGAGCATCAGATGGGTGTCGGTGCCGCCCGAGACGATGTCGACACCGCCCTCGCGCAGCGTTTCCGCCAGCGCCCGGGCGTTCTCACAGACCGCCCCGATATAGGAGCGGAAGCCCGGCGTCAGCGCCTCGCCGAAGGCCACGGCCTTTCCGGCGATGACGTGCATCAGCGGTCCGCCCTGCAGCCCCGGGAACACCGCCGAATTGATCTTCTTGGCGATCGCCTCGTCATTGGTCAGGACGATGCCGCCGCGCGGCCCGCGCAGAGTCTTGTGGGTCGTCGAGGTGGCGACATGGGCGTGCGGGAACGGGCTCGGGTGAAGCCCAGCGGCGACGATGCCGGCGAAATGCGCCATGTCGACCCACAGATACGCCCCGACCTTGTCGGCGATCGCCCGGAAGCGGGCGAAGTCGATCTGCCGCGAATAGGCCGAACCGCCGGCCACGATGATCGCCGGCTTGTTCTCGACGGCCAGCGCCTCGACCTGGTCGTAGTCGATCAGGCCGGTCTCCAGATCGAGACCGTACTGCACGGCGTTGAACCAGCGGCCCGACAGATTGGGCTTGGCGCCGTGGGTCAGATGGCCGCCGGCGTCGAGGCTCATGCCGAGCAGCGTATCGCCCGGCTTCGAAAGGGCAAGCAGCACCGCCTGGTTGGCCTGGCTGCCGGAATTGGGCTGCACATTGGCGAATTCGCAGCCGAAGAGCTGCTTGACCCGGTCGATCGCAAGCGTCTCGACGACGTCGACGAACTCGCAGCCACCGTAGTAGCGCCGGCCCGGATAGCCCTCGGCATATTTGTTGGTCAGCACCGAGCCCTGCGCCTCGAGCACGGCGCGCGACACGATGTTCTCGGACGCGATCAGTTCGATCTCGTGACGCTGGCGCGACAGTTCGTTGCCGACGGCGCCGAAGATGTCGGGGTCGCGGTCGGCCAGCGAGGCGGTGAAGAAATCGCCGAACTCGCGCGACGCATCGTTACGAATGGCCTGGCTCATGATGGTCTCCTTCGGGCGGCGCGGCGACCCGGCGGGGTTCTGCCACGAGATGGCTGCGCCAATACCATAGCCGCTTGCGCAGCACCAACGGCGAAAGGCCGCGCATGAAAAAGGCCGGGCGCACGCTGCACCCGGCCCGCATGTCGTCGCGTTGGCGTGGCTCAGTAGCCGTCGTCACCGCGGGCATAGGGGTTCTGCTGGTTCGGCGCATAGGCCGTCGCCGTCAGTTCGCTCATCGCCAGCTGCTCGACACCGTCGCGGTGATAGATGTCGTCGCGGAACTGCACGACCGTCGGATCGGTCGCCCAGGCGGTGATGTAGGTGAAATGCACCGGCACCGGGTTCTCAAGGTCGATGTCCTGACGCTCGCGGGCGGCGATCACCTGCTCGATGCGCTGGCGATCCCAGCCCGGCACGTCGCGGGCCAGCCAGACGATCAGGTCGCGCACGTTCTGCACGCGCACGCAGCCCGACGATTCGAACCGCATCAGCTCCGAGAACAGGCTCTGCTGCGGCGTGTCGTGCATGTAGACCGCATGCGGGTTCGGGAAGTTGATCTTCACCGACGCCATCGCGTTGATCTTGCCCGGATCCTGGCGGAACAGGTACTTCACCGCCTCTTCCGTGTTCCAGTCGATCGTCTGCGGCGGGATTTCCTGACCATTGCCGTCGAAGATGCGGATGGCGTTCCGCTCCAGATAGGTCGGGTCCTTCTGCATCAGCGGGATGATGTCCTTGCGGACGATCGACACCGGCGCATGCCAGTACGGGTTCAGGTTGAGATTGGTGATGCGCGAGTCGAGGATCGGCGTCTGCCGGTCGACCTTGCCGACGACCGCCGTATGGCGCTGCACGACGCGGCCATTCTCCACGGCCTCGATCGAGGCGGCCGGAATGTTGACCACGACGTAGCGCTGGCCGAGATCGGTGGCGACCTTCTCGCGAAGACGCTGCAGATTGGTCTGGAGCTGGCCGAGACGCAAATCGGCGCCGACATTCATCGCCTTGTAGGTGTGGCCCGAGACGACGCCGTCGGCCGGGAGGCCGTGGCGGGCCTGGAAGCGCTTCACCGCCGCATCGACATAGGTGTCGAAGGCGGGCGACCCGCCGGCATTGCTGCCGAGGTCGCCGGCAATCGCCAGGCGCTGCCGCAGCACCGGCACGGTGCGCGACTGCACGCCGATCTTCAGCGTCTCGCCTTCCGGCACCATTGGCCAGCCACCGCCCTGCACGATGGCGGAATAGCTGTTGATCGCCTCCTGCAGCGAATAGATCGTGTTTTCGGAGAGCACCGGGGAGTTCGAGGCGACCTGACGGACGTTGGAGCCGCGCGTGTCGAACTGATCGTCCCAATTGCCGCGCGTCGGCGCCTGCAGCAGTTCGCCGAGGGCGTTCTGCGCAAAGGCGGCACCGGGCAGCATCGCTGCACTGGCGGCCGCCGTGCCGAGCACGAAGCGACGGCGGCTGAGCCGCTTGCCGTTGCACGCGTCGTTGGAAATCGTCATCGAAACTCCTCGTGGATATGCACGTCCCTGCAGAACCTAGCCCGTCATGGTAAACGGAAGCTGACGGGTCTTGCCGGATTCGCCCGCTGACCAAGCGTTACAAGCTCGTAACGCACTCCAATATGGCCAAAGCATGAAGCCGGAAGTCCGCCTGGCGCGGCCTTGCGGACTATCGTCGCGACCCGTGTCCGAACGGCCACCAGGCTCTCCCGCGATTCACGCAAGCGTGAAGACAAACGCTTGGCGCCACAGGGCTTTTCCTCTCGCACCCGACAGCAGGGGCTGGAAAGCGCACGAGGTGCGCCCTATAACTCATGCACGGATGATACGCTGCGATTCGATGTCTGCCGCCCTGCCTCTAGCAGGCGCCGCGCAGGCTCGCCGCGACACAATCTTTACAGGCAACTTGCCGCCGCCAGACCGAGGCAAGTTCAATGCAGTTGATATGATGATGATCTGCTTTGCGCGCGCCGGGATGGCCTGCGCGCCGAGCGGAACGAGAGAGGAACCGGCCCCATGATGGAAGTGCTGCGCGAAAGACTCGCCGAACGTTCGATGCTGCGCGGCAGCGACCCCTCGGGCACCCAGACCGGGACGATCCCCTATGCGGTGGTCGGCGACCAGCCCGTCTTCCTGCTGATCACCTCGCGCCGCACCGGCCGCTGGATCTTTCCGAAGGGCTCCCTGATGGAGGGCCTGGCCCCCTGGGAGAGCGCCGCGCAGGAAGCGCTCGAGGAGGCCGGCGTCCAGGGCCATGTCGAACAGGCCCCGCTCGGCACCTACCGCACGCTCAAGCGCGGGCTTCGCCAGACCAAGGTCCTCGACGTGACGCTCTATCCGCTGCGGGTCGAGCAGCAGCACGACGCCTGGCAGGAAATGCGCCAGCGCTACCGGCACTGGGCAACCTTCGCCGAAACCCGCCGCCTGCTGACGGAAAAGCCGGTCGTCGAGCTGACCGAGAAGCTCTACCGCCGGCTGACCGCTAGCTGACGACCATCGCCGACATGGCGAGGTAGAGCAGCGCCGAGAGCAATGCTGCCGCAGGAACCGTGATCACCCAGGCGGCGGCGATGCCGAACAGGTGCTGACGCCGCACCAGACGCCGCCGTTCGCGCTTCTGGAAATTGGCGATCGCCTCCTCGGGCGTCGCGTTCAGCCGCGACGTCTTCAGGAACAGCGTCCGCGGCTGCACCCCGGGATTGACCAGCCCGCGGTTCGACTTGAACTCGCGCAGGAAGCCGACGCCGAAGATCGCGCCCACCGCGATATGGGTCGAGGACACCGGCAGGCCGAGGCTCGAGGCCAGCAGCACCGTGATCGCGGCCGACAGGGCGACGCAATAGGCGCGGATCTCGTTCATCTTGGTGATCTTCTCGCCGACGGTGCGGATCACCCGCGGCCCGAACAATGCGAGGCCGACCGCGATGCCGATCGCGCCGATCGACAGCACCCAGAGCGGCAGGACCACCTGCCCGTCGGCAGTCGATCCCGACGTGGCAGTCGCCACGATCGCGGCCAGCGGTCCGACCGCATTGGCGACGTCGTTGGCGCCATGGGCAAAGGACAGCAGCGCGGTCGCGAAGATCAGCGGCGGCACGAACAGGCTGCTGATCGTCTTGATGCGGCTGTCCATCCCCGTGGAACGCCGACGGATCCAAGGCCGGGCGACGAGCCAGCCGACGATGGCGAACGCGAGCCCGCCCGCAAGCACATGCGCCAGCTCCGGCTTCCACAGCCGCTTCAGGCCCTTGGTCATCAGATACATGGCGAAGATGCCGGACATCAGCGCCACCAGCACCGGCACCCAGCGCCGGGCCGCCGCGAGACGGTCCTCGCGGTTGAGAATCAGGGTCTCGACCAGTGCCAGGAGCAGCGCGGCAATGCCGCCGCCCAGCGCCGGCGAAATGATCCAGCTGGCGACGATCGCGCCCAGCATCGGCCACGCGACGATCCCGGCGCCGGCTGCCGCGACGCCGGAGCCGACGACGCCGCCGACAATGGCGTGGGTGGTGGAGATCGGCGCGCCGAAGACGGTCGCGAGGTGAATCCACAGGCCGGCGGCGAGGAACGCCGCCATCATGATCAGGATGAAGTCGATCGCCTCCATCGCCGCGTGCGGCTGCAGGAGATCGCGAGAGATCGTGCTGACCACGTCGCCACCGGCGATGATGGCGCCCGCGCCCTCGCAGACAGCGGCGATCGCCAGCGCACCGGCCAGCGTCAGCGCCTTCGACCCAACGGCCGGGCCCATGTTGTTGGCAACGTCGTTGGCGCCGACATTCAACGCCATGTAGCCGGCGATCACCGCGGCGATGACGACGAGATAGGTCAGCGGACCATCGGCCACGAAGACGCTGGCCAGCGCCATCGCCCCCAGAAGGAAGAGCACCGCCATGCCGGGCGCCGCGACCGAGCGGGCCGAACCGTAGGTGGCCGTTTCCAGTGAAACGACCTTTTTCAGATCCTTGTCGAGGGCGCTTTTCGGCATCGCTAGAAGACTGCTCCGTCACATGATGTCGGGCGCCCTTAGCACATGTGTTCCCCGATGCACGCCGCGGCTCACGATGCCGGCGCCGCTGTCGCACAAGCGCCACGGCGTCTTCGCCGGCCTCTACGTACCCGATACGGCAACAGCCGGCAGGGTCACCTGCCGGCTGTTGATTGCAAGGCGAAGAACGGTGGCGCTAGTCGGACTTGTGCTCCGGCTTGCCCTTGCGCTGGGTCGACGCCATGTCGTCGAGCTCTTTCTCGCTCATCGATTCGTACATGCCTTTCGACGCGCCCTGCAGATCAGAGACCTTGGTGTCACCGCGCTTGGCGGACAGGGCCGCGCCGGCGGCCTTCTGCTGTGACTTGGACTGAGCGGGCATGGATACCTCCTCAAGTTGCCTCGACCGCGAAACGTCAAGGCGCCGATGCCGTTCCCGACCACCGCCATCCGGTGGGCCACCGATCTGCGGAAGGGCGGGCACGTGAAATCGATGCGTTCCGCCTCGCCGCAGTCGGAACGAAACGGCGCGCCGTGCGTCGTCGAAGCACCGCCGATCGCCAAGCGCCCTAAACAGCCACCGCCGAGCCATGATGATCCCAACGCGCTTCTTCGACCGTGACGTCGTGTCCGTCGCCCGGGACCTGATCGGTGCGACGCTCGTCGTCGACGGCACCGTCGGCGGCACGATCGTCGAGACCGAGGCCTACGACCAGCAGGACCCCGCCTCCCACAGCTTCAAGGGCGCCACGGCGCGCAACGCCGCGATGTTCGGCGAACCGGGTCGGGCCTATGTCTATCGCTCCTACGGCATCCACTGGTGCCTCAATTTCGTCTGCGAGGCGCCGGGCAACGCCAGTGCCGTCCTGATCCGGGCGATCGAACCGACGCTCGGCCTCGACGCCATGGCGGAGCGGCGCGGCCTCGCCGACATCCGCAAGCTCTGCGCCGGTCCGGGGCGACTCACCCAGGCTCTCGGCATCACCGGCGCGCAGGATGGCTGCCGCCTCGACGCGCCGCCGTTCCGGCTGGAGCCGGCAGCCGCATCGCCGCAGATCGTCGTCGGGCCGCGGATCGGCATCACCAAGGGCGCCGAGACGCCGTGGCGGTTCGGCCTCGCGGGCTCCCGCTTTCTCAGCGCCCGTTTTCCGGTCGATGCCGGATCGGGCGCCCCATGAACCCATTGCGGCCCCGTCACGGGCCACCACCTACACGTGACCGATCGCCGCCGGTCCGGCACGGGCCGACGAGTTGCGTTGCGCCGCCCGATGGCCGACCCTCGCGCGGCGATTCCCGGAGACGATGATGCAGCAAGAAGGACGCCGGTCCGCCGGGCCGGCCAAGACCGATCCCCTGTTCGACAGGAACGGCCCGACGCAGGCGACCAATGCCGGCGCGACGGCCGATCCGCGTGAGATGCTGCGGACGGTCTTCGGCCACGCGGCCTTTCGCGGCCAGCAGGAAGCGGTGGTCGATCAGGTCGTCGCCGGCGGCGATGCCGTCGTCCTGTTCCCGACCGGCGCAGGCAAGTCGGTCTGCTACCAGATCCCGGCACTCTGCCGCCCGGGCGTCGGCATCGTCGTCTCGCCGCTGATCGCGCTGATGCACGACCAGGTCGAGGGTCTGCGCCAGGCCGGCGTCAACGCTGCCTCCCTGAACTCGTCCATGAGCGACGAGGAGCGCGACACGGTGCGCGCCGACCTTCTCGCCGGCAGGCTCGACCTTCTCTACGTCACGCCGGAGCGGATCGTCAGCGAGGGGTTCCGGCGCACGCTGTCACGTGTCCGCATCGCCCTCTTCGCCATCGACGAAGCCCATTGCGTCAGCGCCTGGGGTCACGATTTCCGGCCTGAATACCGGCTGCTCGAAACCCTTGCCGACGACTTTCCTTCGGTGCCGCGGATCGCCCTGACTGCGACCGCGGATCAGACGACGCGGGCCGACATCATCGAGCGTCTGCGGCTGACCGACGCGCCGGTCTACATGACCAGCTTCGACCGGCCGAACATCCGCTACGCCATCGTCGAGCGCGACAATCCGAAGAAGCAGCTCCTGTCGTTCCTGGAACGCCACGAAGGCGCCAGCGGCATCGTCTACTGCCTGTCACGCCGCAAGGTGGAAGAGACGGCGGCCTGGCTGAACACCCAGGGCATCCGCGCCCTGCCCTACCATGCGGGCCTCGACGCCAGCGTGCGCGCCGCCAACCAGTCCGCCTTCCTCAACGAGGAGAATCTCTGCCTCGTCGCGACGGTGGCCTTCGGCATGGGCATCGACAAGCCGGACGTGCGCTTCGTCGCCCATCTCGACCTGCCCTCGTCGGTCGAGGCGTATTACCAGGAGACCGGCCGCGCCGGGCGTGACGGCCAGCCGAGCGACGCCTGGATGGCCTACGGCATGCAGGACGTGGTCCAGCGCCGGCGGATGATCGATCAGGGCGGCTCGGAGGAAACCATCAAGCGGGTCGAGCGCGCCAAGCTCGACGCCCTTCTGGCCATTTGCGAGACGGCCGACTGCCGCCGCGCCGCCATCCTCGCCCATTTCGGCGAGCATCACGAGGGGCGGTGCGGCAATTGCGACACCTGCCTGTCTCCGGTCGAGACCTGGGACGGCACCGAGGCGGCGGTCAAGCTGCTCGCCGCCGTCTACCGCACCGGCGAACGGTTCGGCTCGGGCCATGTGATCGACGTTCTCACCGGCAAGGCGACCGACAAGGTCGTGCGCGCCGGCCAGGACGGCATCCCGGTCTTCGGCGCCGGCAAGGATACCGAACAGCGTGTCTGGCAGTCTGTCGCCCGGCAGCTCACCGCATCGGGCCTTCTGACCATCGACCACGCCGCTTTCGGCGCCCTGAAGCTGGGCGAGGATGCCCGCGCCGTGTTCCGCGGCGAGCGCAAGGTGATCCTGCGCAAGGACCGGGTCCGCAAGGCCACCCAGTTCCGCCGCAGCGACCATGCGACGGAAGGGATGGACGAGACCGCGGCGACATTGTTCGAGGCGCTGCGCCAGGAGCGGCTGCGGCTCGCCAAGGAGCAGCAGGTCCCGCCCTACATGGTGTTTTCCGACGCCACCCTCAGGGCCATGGCCGAGCGGCGGCCACACGATGCCGACGCCTTGCACGCGGTTCCCGGCGTCGGTCTCGCCAAGCTGGAACGCTACGGCGACACCTTCCTCGCTGTCATCGCCGATGCGGCGGAACGCGCCTGACGGCGATATTTCGCCGTCGCATGCGCGATCATTTGCTGGTAAATCATTCGCGGAAAACAGCTATCGCGCGAGCGGAGGATGTAAAACGCATCCTCTGCCGCTTGCGCGTGATGCCGTTTCCTTTACATATTCCGCAATCCGAACATGTCCAAGCTGAGACCACCATGGGTAAATACCGAGACCACCGCGACACGCGCCGCCGCGGATTCGATGATGACGGCGCCTTGCCGGCGGAGCGGGATGCCGAGCCGAGCTACTTCCAGCGCTCGTCGCCCGCTGGCGGGTCCGGCGGATCGCTGCCGTCCGACGCCGAAGTGATGTGGTTCAACGCCACCAAGGGCTTCGGCTTCGTGAAGGCTGCCGACGGCACCGAGGCATTCCTGCACGTGCGGGCCCTCGAGGCGGCCGGCGCCAGCGCCGACGGCGTGACCGAAGGCACCCGCCTCACGGTCCGGATCGACCAGGGCCAGAAGGGCATGCAGGTCACCGAGGTGCTTTCGGTCGCGGCCGGCTCCGGCAACCCCGCACCGGCACGCGCCCGTCCCGCGCCCCAGCGGCAGGGCGGCGGTGCTCCCGGCGGTCCCGAGGAAGAGGCCACCGGCACGGTCAAGTGGTACAATGCCGACAAGGGCTTCGGCTTCATCGGCCTCGACGACGGCGCCGGCAAGGACGTCTTCGTCCATGCCACGGCCCTCAACCGTTCCGGCCTGACCACCCTCGCCGACGGCCAGAAGGTCACCGTCCGCTTCGTCCAGGGCAACAAGGGCCCGGAAGCACGGACCCTCAGCGCCGACTGATACGCCGCGGGGCAGGCCTTCCCGCCTGCCCCGCCGGCAGCCGTCCGCAGCGCCATGCCGCGCGGACCGCATCCTGCCAGCGGCACCCTGCCCGCTCCGGCCCTGCGGCCCTGCCGCACATTCTCTCCGATTTCTGACTGCAAGCCACGACGCCGGCCTTTGTTCGCTGTGCGATACCGGCCCCTGAAACGCAAAACACCGGTCAGGCTTGTCGCCTGGACCGGTGTCTTTACGTTCGCACTGCTGCGGCCGCGGGGCCGCGCCAGAACTTACTTGTTGTTGACGGCGTCCTTGAGACCCTTGCCGGCAGCGAACTTCGGCACGTTGCGGGCCGGGATGTCGACCTCGGCACCGGTCGAGGGGTTGCGGCCCTTGGAGGCGGCGCGATGCGACACCGAGAAGGTGCCGAAGCCGACGAGGCGGATGTCGTCGCCCTTCGCCATGGTGGCCTGCAGCGTGTCGAACACCGCGTCCACTGCGGAGCTGGCGTCCTGCTTGGACAGGTCAGCCTTCTCGGATACGGCGGCGATCAGTTCATTCTTGTTCATGGATACCCTCCTTTTATCGTTCGCGCATCTTAGCGATCCGTGAGTACGGCCGCGACTTTCGCGGATGATACAACGTTCTGCAACGCCAAAGCCCCTGTTTTCAGGGCTTTGGGGCAAAAAAATGCCGCCGACGAGCGGCGGCATTACTAACAAGATGTGAAGGTGAGCCTAGTGGGCAACAGCCGTGGCGCCGTTTTCCACCAGCGGCTGACCGGACATCGGCTCGTCCACTTCCGACCATTCGACCGGAGTCGGCATCTCGATCAGCGCGTGCCGCAGCACCTCGCCCATCCGCGACACCGGCACGATCTCCAGCCCGTTCTTCACATTGTCCGGGATGTCGGCCAGATCCTTGGCGTTTTCCTGCGGAATCAGCACCTTCTTGATGCCGCCACGCAGCGCCGCCAGGAGCTTCTCCTTCAGGCCGCCGATCGGCAGGACCCGGCCACGCAGGGTGATCTCGCCGGTCATGGCGATATCGCGGCGCACCGGAATGCCCGTGAGCACCGAGACGATGGCCGTGGCCATGCCGACACCGGCGGACGGACCGTCCTTCGGCGTCGCGCCTTCCGGCACGTGGACGTGGATGTCGCGCTTCTCGAACAGCGGCGGCTTGATGCCGTAGTCGAGGGCCCGCGACCGGACATAGGAGGCCGCAGCCGAGATCGACTCCTTCATCACCTCCTTGAGGTTGCCGGTCACCGTCATCTTGCCCTTGCCGGGCATCATGACGCCTTCGATCGTCAGCAATTCGCCGCCGACCTCGGTCCATGCCAGTCCGGTCACCACGCCGACCTGATCCTCGGTCTCCGCTTCGCCGTAGCGATAACGCGGCACGCCGAGATAGTCCGACAGATTCGCGGCCGTGACCTCGATCTTGCTCTCTTCGCCCTTGAGGATCTTGGTGACGGCCTTGCGGGCGAGCGTCATCAGCTCGCGCTCGAAGTTCCGCACGCCGGCCTCGCGGGTGTAGCGACGGGCGATCTCCTGCAGCGCATCGGCGCTGACGGAAAACTCCTCGGGCTTCAGCGCATGGTCGCGGATCGCCTTAGGCAGCAGGTGCCGCGACGCGATCTCGACCTTCTCGTCCTCGGTGTAGCCGGCGATGCGGATGATCTCCATCCGATCCATCAGCGGCGCCGGGATGTTCAGCGTGTTGGCCGTCGTCACGAACATGGTCGACGACAGATCGTATTCGACCTCGAGATAGTGATCGACGAAGCTGGCGTTCTGCTCGGGATCGAGCACCTCCAGAAGCGCCGACGACGGATCGCCGCGGAAGTCTTGGCCCATCTTGTCGATCTCGTCGAGAAGGAACAGCGGGTTGGTCTTCTTGGCCTTCTTCATCGACTGGATGACCTTGCCGGGCATCGAGCCGATATAGGTCCGCCGGTGGCCCCGGATCTCGGCCTCGTCACGCACGCCGCCCAGCGCCATGCGCACATATTCGCGGCCGGTCGCCTTGGCGATCGACTTGGCGAGCGAGGTCTTGCCGACGCCCGGAGGGCCGACGAGGCACAGGATCGGCCCCTTCAGCTTCGACTGGCGGCTCTGCACGGCCAGATACTCGACGATCCGCTCCTTGACCTTCTCGAGCCCGAAATGATCGGCTTCGAGAACGTCCTCGGCCTTCTTCAGATCAACCTTGACGCGCGACTTCACGCCCCAGGGCAACCCGAGGATCCAGTCCAGATAATTGCGCACGACCGTCGATTCGGCGGACATGGGCGACATCTGCTTCAGCTTCTTCATCTCGGCGGCGACCTTCTCGCGCGCCTCCTTGGAGAGCTTCGTCTTCTTGATCCGGTCCTCCAGCTCGGCCATCTCGTCGCGGCCGTCCTCGCCGTCGCCGAGCTCCTTCTGGATCGCCTTCATCTGCTCGTTCAGGTAGTACTCGCGCTGGGTCTTCTCCATCTGGCGCTTGACGCGCGAGCGGATACGCTTCTCCACCTGCAGAACCGAGATTTCCGATTCCATGAAGCCGAGGGCCTTTTCCAGCCGCTCGCGCACGCTGATCATCGCCAGCATATCCTGCTTCTCTGGGATCTTGATCGCCAGATGCGAGGCGACCGTGTCGGCGAGCTTCGAGTAGTCCTCGATCTGGCCGGCAGCCCCCACCACTTCGGGCGAGATCTTCTTGTTCAGCTTGACGTAGTTCTCGAACTCCGAGACCACCGAACGCGCCAGCGCCTCGATCTCGACCGGGTCTTCCTCGGTCTCCTCGATCAGGCTGGCGGAGGCCTCGTGCCACTCGGTGCGCGGCGAGAAGCTCTCGATCTTCGCCCGGCCCATGCCTTCGACCAGCACCTTCACGGTGCCGTCCGGGAGTTTCAGGAGCTGCAGCACGTTGGCCACGGTGCCGATCTCGTAGATCGCATCCGCGGTCGGGTCCTCGTCGGAGGCGTTCTTCTGGGTCGCAAGCAGGATCTGCTTGTCGGCACCCATCACCTCCTCGAGCGCCTTGATCGATTTTTCGCGGCCGACGAAGAGCGGCACGATCATGTGCGGAAACACGACGATGTCGCGCAGCGGCAGAACCGGGTACAGAGCCGCCCCGGCGGCACCCTGGCGTTCTTGCATATCAGACATGGTATTCCTTTCTACGGCATCCTCGCCGTGTTCGGCCACCGATCCTGCGCCTTCTTCGAAGCGCGCGGGTACAGCGCCATCACGACCGTAATGTGGGCGTCACACGCCTGCTATTCAAGCGATTCGGCAGCGGGACGCGGGTGCTGTCCGATGTCGCAGGCGACGGTCCTCGAAAATGAAAAGCCCGCCCCGGCGCCAAGCCGGGACGGGCTCATAAGCCGTCAAACCTCGCCTTGATGATTCACATCAGGCGCTGACGTTTTCCTTTTCGCCGTTCCGCTCGGAATAGATGTAGAGCGGACGGGCATTGCCGTCGATCACGTCCTCGGAGATCACGACTTCCTGCACGCCTTCCAGCGTCGGCAGGTCGAACATCGTGTCGAGGAGCATGGCTTCCATGATCGAGCGCAGGCCGCGGGCACCGGTCTTGCGCTCGATCGCCTTGCGGGCGATCGCGCGCAGCGCGTCCTCGTGGAACGACAGCTCGACATTCTCCATCTCGAACAGACGCTGGTACTGCTTGACCAGCGCGTTCTTCGGCTCTTCCAGGATCTGGACCAGTGCCGCCTCGTCGAGATCCTCGAGCGTCGCCAGGACCGGCAGACGGCCGACGAACTCGGGGATCAGGCCGAACTTCAGGAGATCCTCGGGCTCGACCTGACGGAACACGTCGCCCGTGCGCCGGTCGTCGGGACCCGCGACATTCGCCGCAAAGCCGATCGAGGTCTTGCGACCGCGATCCGAGATGATCTTGTCGAGACCGGCAAAGGCGCCGCCGCAGATGAACAGGATGTTCGCCGTGTCCACCTGCAGGAATTCCTGCTGCGGGTGCTTGCGGCCGCCCTGCGGCGGAACCGAAGCGACGGTGCCTTCCATGATCTTCAACAGCGCCTGCTGGACGCCCTCGCCCGACACGTCGCGGGTGATCGAGGGATTGTCCGACTTGCGGCTGATCTTGTCGATCTCGTCGATATAGACGATGCCGCGCTGGGCGCGTTCGACATTGTAGTCGGCCGACTGCAGCAGCTTGAGGATGATGTTCTCGACATCCTCGCCGACATAGCCGGCTTCGGTCAGCGTGGTCGCGTCCGCCATCGTGAACGGCACGTCGAGGATGCGGGCCAGCGTCTGCGCGAGCAGCGTCTTGCCGCAACCGGTCGGGCCGATCAGCAGGATGTTGGACTTCGCCAGTTCGACGTCGTTGCTCTTGGCTGCGTGGGCGAGCCGCTTGTAATGGTTGTGCACGGCGACGGAGAGCACCTTCTTGGCGAAGGACTGCCCGATCACGTAGTCGTCGAGAACCGCGATGATTTCCTGCGGGGTGGGGACACCCTCCCGCGACTTCACCATGGAGGATTTGTTTTCCTCCCTGATGATATCCATGCACAGCTCGACGCACTCGTCGCAGATAAAGACCGTCGGCCCGGCGATCAGCTTACGGACTTCGTGCTGGCTCTTCCCGCAGAAAGAGCAGTAGAGCGTGTTCTTGGAGTCGCCGCCGCTCGTTTTGCTCATGCGTCTTTCCTTCCGATCCGGTCCCCTCCAGGGATCCGTTTCTCGTTTGGTCTACCGAACCTAGTGCCCCCGGCCCCGTTCGGCAAAGCGACTCTCACCCGAAAGCCACGACCCGATACCATCGGCCACTCTTGCACATCGTCCAGCGTAGCGTCGATTGCTTGAGCGGCGCTTAACGCACGCGCCGCCATGATCGCGATGCAAGTGTGGCCATGGCGTGACGACGCAGCCCTACTTGGTGCCTTCGGCCTCGAGGGCGTCGCGCGACGAATAGACTTTGTCGATCAGACCGAACTCGCGCGCCTCCTGGGCGGTCATGAAGTGGTCACGATCGAGCGTGCGTTCAACCGTCTCGTAGTCCTGGCCGGTGTGCTCGACATAGACCTCGTTCAGGCGGCGCTTCAGCTTGATGATGTCCTGGGCGTGACGCTCGATGTCGGACGCCTGACCCGAGAAGCCGCCGGACGGCTGATGCACCATGATGCGGGCGTTCGGCGTGGCGAAGCGCATGTCCTTGTGACCGGCGCACAGCAGCAGCGAACCCATCGAGGCCGCCTGGCCGATGCACAGGGTCGAGACCGCCGGCTTGATGAACTGCATGGTGTCGTAGATCGCCATGCCGCTGGTCACCACGCCGCCGGGCGAGTTGATGTAGAGGGCGATTTCCTTCTTCGGATTCTCGGCCTCGAGGAACAGCAGCTGGGCGCAGACCAGCGTGGCCATCGAGTCTTCGATCGGGCCGGTAATGAAGATCACCCGCTCCTTCAGAAGCCGCGAGAAGATGTCGTAGGCGCGCTCGCCCCGGTTGGTCTGCTCGACCACCATGGGAACGAGGTTCATCGCGGTTTCCACGGGATGTGTCATCGGTCGTCGTCTCGCTGCTTGGTCTGATGAGCGGCACCACCGGGTGCCGCGGGAATAGCGAAGGGATTCGTCTGGTTCAGTAGATAGGACTTGGCCAAGCGCCTATGCAAGGCGTTCCCCCGCGCCGAATGCCATGAGGCCCAAGGGATTGGCCCCTGTGCCCCATATGGTCGTGCGCGGGCCGTTGCGCAATCAGCCCCTGCCCTCGCCGGCACTGTCGATGTCGCCGCCGCCCGGCGGAATCGGCTTGCGGTCCGCGTCGTGGGTGCCGTAGTCGCCGCCCTCGGTCGGCTGGCCGCTCGCCTCGATCGCCGGATGCGCCGTATCGGCTTCCAGGTTCTGGCGCACCCGCACCGGCGGCGCCTTGCCGTTCCGGTCCTCGCCGAACCACAGCGTCATGTGCGGGAACGGGATCTCGATGCCGCGCTCGTCGGACATCCGCTTGATGATCTCGCGATAGGCCCGGCCGACGCCCCACTGGGTCGACGGCTTGGTCATCACCCGGCCGCGCACGACGACGGCCGAATCGCCGAGCTCGTTGACCCCCCACATGTCGAGCTCGCTCAGGAGGTTCTCCCCGACGGCGGTGGTCTTCAGCTCGTCGAAGGCGTCGAACATCATCTGCTTCACGTCGTCGACATTCTCGCGATAGGCCACGCCGATATCGGCGACGTAATAGGCGAAGTCCTTGGAGAAGTTCGCCACCTGGTCCACCGAGGAGAACGGGATCAGGTACCAGGTGCCTTCCAGCGTGCGCAGGCCGACGGACCGCACGGTCAGCTCCTCGACCGTGCCGGAGATGCCGTTCAGTTCAACGATGTCGCCCTCGTTCATGGCGTTCTGGATCTGGATGAAGGCGCCGGTGATGATGTCCTGGACGAATTTCTGGGCGCCGAAACCGATGGCGAGGCCGACGACACCGGCACCGGCGAGGAGCGGTGCGATGTCGATGCCGATCTGCGACAGAACCAGCATCGCCACCAGCACGATCATGGTGATCGTGAAGGCGTTGCGGAACAGCGACAGGAGCGTACGCTCGCGCGCCGTCGGCACGGTGCCGTAATTCGGGTTGAGGCGGTACTCCACCCAGGACGAGACGCCGATATAGATCGCCACGCCGACCGCCAGGATGATGCCCGCGCCGACGAGCCCGCCCGCGAAGCGCTGCCCCAGCGGGCTGGCCAGCCAGTCGCTGAACGACAACAGGTTCCAGGCCTCCAGGATCACCGCCAGGACGACGACGATGACGACGCCGCGCAAGACGGTGAGCGCGTTGGGGATGAAGGAATTCACCCGGCGCTCCAGAAGCGGCAACCGGTCCTTGAGGTTCTGCGGGATCGGGATGCCCCGGGCGATGACCCGCGACAGGATCGACACGATCAGTCCGCCAACGGCCATGGCCGCGATCGACTTCAGCGTCGCCGTCGTCATGAAAGCAAGGCCGGATTCGGGGCTGCGGACCCATACGATGAAAAGCGCCAGCGCGAAGCCGATCGCCAGCACCCACCAGATCTGGCCGACAAAGGCATAGACCCAGGCACTGACCGAACGGTCGCCCTGGTGCTTGGCGCGCTTCAGCCGCTCGCGCACGACGCCGCGATTCTTCAGGATCAGGCCGATGGTCAGGAGCAGGCAGAGGACCACGACGATGAAGCGCACCGCCTCGGCCGCCGCGATGCTCGACGATTGCTGCACGATCGGCGCGACGAACATGAAGGTGTAGCCGAGGATCGAGATCAGCCGCGATATCCAGAAATACCAGTAGCTCGCCTGCCGGTTCGAGAACGGCGTCAGCCGCAATTGCGGGTAGGACGGCGACACGAAGCTGGCAAGGCCGACCTTGACCATCTCGATCAGCAGGAAGGCGTTGAGGAACAGGGCCTGGTTGATCCCCGGCTCGCCGCCGAAGAAGATCACCGCGGCGAGATAGCCGGCGGCCCAGCCGACCACCACCGACAACGCGTCGACGATCGACGAGATGACCAGCAGCAGGAGCTTGTTGATCGGGCCGGTGCGCTCGGCGGCATCGGCCAGCCGCCGGAAGATCGGATATTTGATGACCCGGCTGGCGAACAGCACGCCGAAGGCGACGAGGGCCACCAGCCCCACCGGCAGAATTGCGGAGATCAGCATCGGCAGGTCGATCCGGCTGGCGCCCGACAGCATCTGGGACGCCGAGACGAGACTGGCCGCGACCTGATCCCAGGTGTCCAGCAGGCCCCCCGCCATGGAGCGGGTCCACTGCGCGATCTCGCCGGGCAGCGTGCGCGGCGCGGCGTCCGTGCCGGCCTCGGCCGCTTCAGCGGCTTCCGGCGCCTTGTAGGCGGCGGCCTTCAGCGATTCGATCAGCTTGGCGCGGGTGTCGTCGTTCTCGAGAATGCCGATCAGATCGTCCAGCGAGGGATCGGCCGACGCGCTGGCCTCGGTCTCGCCCGACGCGCCGATCGACAGTCCCGGCATCTGGGCGTGACTTGCGCCGGTGAGGACGAAGAGCCCGATGAGGAAGGCGAGGATGGCGGTCGTCGGAAATCGCTGCATGCCGCGGGGAAGCCTGTTCTGTGATCGGTCCGGGTGGCGGGGGCGCAGGGCCGACGGATCGGCGCTGCCACTATGTGCCGACGCGGCGGGTCCGCGCGGCGCACGTCTCTATCGGCGATAGTGATGACCAGACTTGGGCGGGCGCGAGCCCTGCACTGCCGGCCAGATATGCGAAAGGGCCGACTCGCGCCGGCCCTCCCGAAATTCTCGACGATGGTCGCTTGCGCGACGCGACGCCTTACGACGCGAGGGCGGTTTCCTTGTCGTCCTCGTCCTCGGCCATCAGCTCTTCCTTGCTGACGGTCTTGTCGGTGACATCCACCTCGGCGAGCAGATGGTCGACGACCTTCTCCTCGTAGAGCGGCGCGCGCAGGCTGGCGACGGCGTCCGGGTTCTTCTGGAAGTACTCGTAGACTTCCTTCTCCTGGCCCGGATAGCGGCGCAGCTGCTCGAACATGGCGCGCTGCAGCTCTTCGTCGGTGATCTGCACGCCGGCCTTCTCGCCGATCTCGGACAGGACCAGACCCAGGCGGACCCGACGCTCGGCGAGGCGGCGATATTCGGCGCGCGCCTTCTCCTCGGTGGTGTCCTCGTCCTCGAAGGTCTTGCCGCTGTTGGTCAGCTCGCCCTGCACCTGGTTCCAGATGTTGGTGAACTCGGCCTCGACCAGCTTCTCCGGCAGCTCGAAATCATACGCCGCGTCGAGGGCGTCGAGCAGCTGGCGCTTGACCTTCTGGCGCGTCGCCTGGCCGTACTGGCTCTCGATCTGCTCGCGCACGACCGTCTTCAGGCGATCCAGCGATTCGACACCGAGCTTGGCGGCGAACTCGTCGTCGATCGTGGTCTCTTCGGGAGCGGCGACTTCCTTGACGGTGACGTCGAAGGTCGCGGGCTTGCCGGCGAGATGCGCGGCGCCGTAATCCTCGGGGAAGGTCAGCTCGACGGTCTTCTCGTCGCCGGCCTTCACGCCGATCAGCTGGTCCTCGAAGCCCGGGATGAACTGCCCGGAGCCGATCACCAGGTTGCTGTCGGTGGCGGTGCCGCCATCGAAGGGCTCGCCGTCGATCTTGCCGACGAAGTCCATGGTGACGCGATCGCCCTTGTCCGCAGCGCCATCCTTGGCGGCGTAGGTCCGAGCGTTCTCGGCGATGCGCTCGACCTGCTCGTCGATCTCCGCGTCAGCCACCTCGACGACGGGACGCTCGATCTTGATGCCCTCGGTGCCCTTGAGCTCGAACGCCGGCAGCGTCTCGTAGGTCAGGGTGAACTTGAAGTCGGCGCCGCCGTTGAGAACCTTCTCGGCCTCGGCCTCGTCCTCGGACATGCCGATTTCCGGCTGCATTGCAGAGCGCTCGTTGCGCTCGGCAATGACATTGCGCGGGGTCTCGGTCAGGATCTGGTTGACGATCTCCGCCATCAGCGACTTGCCGTACATCTTGCGCAGATGGCCAACCGGCACCTTGCCCGGCCGGAAACCCTTCAGCTGCACCCGGTCCTTGGCTTCATAGAGCCGGGTCTGGAGCCGCGCTTCAAGATCCGAGGCCGGCACGACGATCTCGATCTCGCGCTTCAGGCCCTCGGCCTTGGTTTCCGTTACCTGCATTCTGGATACCTTCTTGTGTGCTCGAGACGACCGATCATTCAGGCCGACCCGCAATGAATTCCGTGAAAGCGGCCGCTGGTGCGGGTGGAGGGACTTGAACCCCCATGCCTCTCGGCGCTTGGACCTAAACCAAGTGCGTCTGCCAATTCCGCCACACCCGCATAGTGCGCCGTACGGTGGGCGACGCGAGACGCGCGCTTCTATATCACCGGCCTCGCGGCCACGAAAGGCCCATATGGGGGCCAATCCGCATGATTCCATGGCTTTTTCACACGGGACCGGCCGTTTTGGCGTGATCCGGCGCCGAACCCCCGCGCATCCCTTCAGAGAACGGCGAGCGGCTCGACCAGGCTCCTGCCCGCACGAGGGTAAGAGTGAGTTGCCCCGGCGAGCGCGCCCACGACCCGTGCGTCGATGTCAATTGTTGCGATGCACAAATCGCAAGGCTGCCATGCATCGAAGGCTCTAGCGGGTCCGACATGCACCGCCTACCTTCCAGTCAACGAAGCGACGCAGACGAAACAATCAGCCGCTTCAATCGATTTAAGACCGCAGGATAGACCAATGAACCTCGTTCGCTCCTACAACAACTGGCGCCGCTACCGCGAGACGGTCAACGAACTGAACCGTCTCTCCCAGCGCGAGCTGGCCGATCTCGGCATCTCGCGCGGCGACATCAACTCGGTCGCCCGCCGCGCCATCGGCTGATTATCAGCCAAGACTTTCGCAAGGGTCCACTCCTCCTCCCAGGACCCAGGCGGATCGGAAACTGCCACTCCTCCTCCCAGGCAGTTTCCACCCAGACGCCCGCCGGGTCCTCCCCCCGGCGGGCGCCCAGAGATTACAGAGCTTCGCCGAGGGCTACTCCTCCTCCCAAGCCCAAGGCGGATAAAGTGCCTGCGCATCCTCCTCCCAGCGCAGGTACCTCTCAGTCGCCCGTCGGGTCCTCCCCCCGACGGGCGATCAGAGACCTTCTAGAGTTTCGCGTAGGGCCCACCTCCTCCCGGGCCTGAAGCGGATATGACCTGCGCATCCTCCTCCCAGCGCAGGTCCCAATGCGACACCCGTCGGGTCCTCCCCCCGGCGGGTGTTGTCGTTTGGAGGCCGCAAACTTGCCCGATCATGCGCGCGGATCGCCACGCGGCCTTTTGATCGCCACGCGCGACTGCTAAATTACCTCCATGTCGAAACAACCCATTCACGTCGTCGGCGGCGGGCTCGCCGGATCCGAAGCTGCCTGGCAGATCGCCGAACGCGGTCTGCCCGTGGTGCTGCACGAGATGCGGCCCGTCCGCGGCACCGAAGCCCACAAGACCGACCAGCTGGCCGAGCTGGTCTGCTCCAACTCCTTCCGGTCGGACGACAGCCAGACCAATGCGGTCGGTGTCCTCCATGCCGAGATGCGGCTGGCCAATTCGCTGATCATGCGCTGCGCCGACGCCCACCAGGTGCCCGCCGGCAGCGCGCTCGCCGTCGATCGCGAGGGCTTTTCCGGCGCCGTCTCCGACGCGATCGCGGCCCACCCGCTGATCACCGTCGAGCGCGGCGAAGTCGAGGGCCTGCCGCCGGAGGAATGGGGTCCCAGCATCGTCGCCACCGGCCCGCTCACCGCGCCGTCGCTGGCCGAGTCGATCAGCGCCGCCACCGGCACCGACGCCCTCGCCTTCTTCGACGCCATCGCGCCCATCGTGCATTTCGATTCCATCGACATGGACAAGGCCTGGTTCCAGTCGCGCTACGACAAGGTCGGCCCCGGCGGCACCGGCAAGGACTACATCAACTGCCCGCTCGACAAGGACACCTACGAGCGCTTCGTCGCCGCCCTCGTCGAGGGTGACCGCGCCGAGTTCAAGGAATGGGAAGGCACGCCCTATTTCGACGGCTGCCTGCCGATCGAGATCATGGCCGAGCGCGGTCCGGAGACCCTACGTCACGGCCCGATGAAGCCGATGGGCCTGACCAACGCCCACCAGCCGGACATCAAGGCCTATGCCGTCGTGCAGCTGCGCCAGGACAATGCGCTCGGCACCCTCTACAACATCGTCGGCTTCCAGACGAAGCTGAAATACGGCGCCCAGGCGGCCGTGCTGCGGATGATTCCCGGGCTCGAAAACGCCGAGTTCGCACGGCTCGGCGGCCTGCACCGCAACACCTATCTGAACTCGCCGACCCTGCTCGACCCGACATTGCGGCTGAAGGTGCGCCCGCATATCCGCTTTGCCGGCCAGATCACCGGCTGCGAGGGTTATGTGGAATCGGCCGCCGTCGGGCTGATGACCGGCCGTTTCGCCGCCGCCGAGCGCCTCGGCGAAGCCGCGACCCCGCCGCCGCAGACGACCGCCATGGGCGCGCTCGCCGCGCATATCACCGGCGGCCACCTCGCCCATCAGGAAGAGAGCGGCAAGCGGTCCTTCCAGCCGATGAACATCAATTTCGGCCTGTTCCCGCCGCTGGAGCCGGGCGCCATCCAGAAGCCGGAGGGCGTCACGCGCTTTCGCGGCAAGGACAAGGCGATCGCCAAGAAGAAGGCCCTGTCCGCCCGCGCCCTCGCAGATTTCGCCGGCTGGCTCGGCCAGACACCGATCGCGGAAGCTGCCGAGTAGTATCCACGGCCTGATCGAAGACCCAGGGGCCGGGCTCAGCCGCCCGGCCGCTCCTGCCATTCGCCGGACCGGTAGTAGACCGTCAGCAGCGCCGACAGGATGGCCCCGTCGTCACCATCCCGCACGATCTGGCGCAGCGCCAGGCGGACACTGCGCCCGTTCGCGCCGGTGAGATCGACGACCTGCATCGGCAATCGGTCCGGCGCCGTCGCGTAGACCGCCTCCGGCAGGGCGTCGATCGCCACCCCGAGATCGAAGCGGTCTTCCGCCCCGCCGATCCGCAGCACCAACTCGCCACCTGCAAGCGCCAGCACCGCTCCTTCGGATGACGGGGCGTTGGTGCTGCTCGTCTCGCCGTCTGCGGGCCCCTCACGCAGGTCGCGCTCCGGGACGACGCGATCGAACCCGGCGATGTCGATCACCATCGGCGCATTGGCGGTGAAGCTGCGCAATTCGCGCACGCCGACGGGACCCGACAGATCGAGCGCCGCGAAAATGCGCTCGCGCCGGTCCGTTTCCTCCCCCTCCATCAAGTCCGACGGCAGCAGCGGCGCCAGGCGGTCGAGCTGGCTCACATCGTCGAGAACGTAGAGGCGCGAGCGCAGTTCGGCGGACTCGCGATCCGGCCGCTCAGTCGCGACCAGCCGGCGCCCGCCGGCGCCGTCGTCCACCACGAAGCGCTCGACGATGCGGGCGGCCTGACTGCGGCCAACCGTGTCATACGCGCCCCATGGCCCGAAGGCCGACACCGCCAGCAGCAACACCGGCACCGCTGCCATCCAGCGAATGTCGCCACGCGTGCGTCCCGGAAACTGCAGTGCGAGGACCAGCCACGCCGCCAGCGCCCCGAGGGCGAGGTAGTACCGCTCCAGCGTGAACCCCTGGGCGCCGATCCGCAGCCAAATCGCATAGGCGAGCAGCGACAGCGGCACCAGAAGCGCCAGGGCGAAATACCGTGTGAAAAGCCGCGTGGCCGCCGCGGCGCCGGCACGGAACGGATCGACCGCGATGCGCAGCATGAGGACGAACAGCGCGAAGAAGGTGACGATCCAGCCGATCTCGCCCTTCGGCACGTCGCCGGTGACGAGGATCTTGGCGGCATAGAGATGCAGGACCAGCGCCGTCGCCAGCACCAGCGGCACGGCGACCCAGTCGAACAGAATGCGCAGGCCCGAGATCAGCCGTTCGTCCTGTCCCGCCGGCATGCGCTCGTCGAAATGATGCGGGATACGGCCCAGCGCGAAGAGCGGCCCGACCAGCGCGAAGGCCGTGGCGAAGATATGCTCGTAGGCGTCGCCCGGCAGCCCGACCTCGAACAGGTAGCGGATCATCTCCAGGATCGCCGACAGGCCGAGGACGAAGAGCAGCACCGACAGAAAGGCGAGGCTGACGCCGACCACGGTCCAGAAGGTGAAGACCCAGAACCTTTCCGCATCGCGCAGGCCCAGATACCCCGCCAGCGGAACGGCGAAGGTCGCGGCAACGATCAGCGGTGGCGGAAACACCGCCAGCGCCGGCCCGGCCCAGATCGCCGCACCGACGACGAGCGCCACAAGGACAGACGCGCCCTGCCGCACCGCCACGGACGCGCCCCGCGCCTCCATCGCCAGCACCATGCCGACCGACATGGCCGCCGCGCCATAGAACGCCGCCAGCAGCCAGGCGAGATCGTCCTCGGCCACCGGATAGACATCCCGCAGGGCAAGGTTGGACAGGATAGCGATGGCGACGATCAGTAGGCTCGCCAGCGGAAAGCGGAAGGCCGCGACGCCCGCTCCCGCCGCCAGCGAGCGCCAGAACTGCCCGACATGCCGGGGCGCGGACCTCATCGTGCGCAATGCCATGGTGGGGTCGGCTTTCGGATCGGTTGGAAGTTCGTTGTGCTGGCCCGGATGCACGGGCCGCTGCGGCGATGTAAGCGCGGATCGCTCCGGCGGTCGATCCCCGCCGTCAGCGCCGCATCGTGCGCCAGTTGATGTAGGCCTTGCGCAGCGGGCCGATCTCGACGGGCTGGTCGAGCGTCGCCGCTCCGTCCCGTTCGATGAGGTCGAGGTAACGCCCCGCCAGCGCCGCCGGCAGGAAGGCCGGTCGCAGCGGCTTGGGAATGTCGCCGAGTTTGGTCGTCCAGGCGCGCACGTGCTGGCGCCCGAAGGCGGTCATCGCCGCGATCGCGCGGCCTGCCGGTTCCCGCTCGCCGCGGATCAGCTCTTCACTCGAACAGCCGGCAGCGGCGAGAATGTCGGCCGGCACGAAGACCTGCCGCCGGGCGCGGTGCTGCGGCAACAGGCGCAGGACGCCGGCGACCGTCTGGGCAACCCCGGCATGTCCCGCCGCATCGGCCTGCGTCTCCGCCGCGTCGCGCGCCAGCACCATCGCCGTCAGCATGATCAGCGTCGAGGCGGTCTCGCCGGCATAGGCCTCCAGCTCTTCGCTCGACGGCATCGGATCGTCATAGAGGTCGAAGATGCGCGCTTCGAGGAAGCGGTCGAACGCCGCACGCGGCAGGTCGTGGCGGGCGATCGTGTCGGCGACGGCAGCCGCGACCGGATGCCCGGCCGCGCCCTGGTCGGGCGCCGCCAGCGCGTCGCGCCACCATTGCAGGCGGATCTCGCCCGGCATCGGCTCGCTCACCGAATCGCGCACCCGCGCGGTCTCGATGTTGAAGGCATAGAGGGCGGCGACATCGTTGCGTTTGTCCGCCGGAACGAAGGCCAGCGAGATGGCCCGGTCGCGATCGGCCGTCTCCACCAGACGCAGGCACTCGGCGTAATTCTCGCTCAGATCCGTCATGGCCGTGTCTCAGCGCCTCGGCTTGGTTCGGGCTTCGGGCCCGCGGATGAAAGATGGTGTGGCGCGGCGCATCGGGCCAGTCGTTCGGCCGGCGTCAGACCGCCGCGGAGGTCACGAGAACTGGCTCAGTCGACCGCCACGAGCGCCGCCGCTACGGGCCGGCCTTCCGAGAGCATGATGTTGAAGGTGCGGACCGCCGCGCCCGTCGACATCGGATCGCAGGAAATGCCGACCTGGCGCATGCGGTCGGCCAGCGCCGGCGGCAGCCGGCGAATGTCCTTGCCGGTACCGAACAACAGGAAGCCGATCTCTTCGGCTTCCTCGAACACCTTCCCGAGACGTTCGCCGGTGAACGGCGCCTCGGCGGTGCCGTCCCAGCCGTAGATGCCGGACGGCAGGCACAGGATCGAGCCGCGATGCGACATGGAGGCGAAGCGGAAGCCGCCATTGCCATAGGCCTCGATCGGGGCCCGGCCCGGGAAATGGGCCTCGCGGATCTCGATACCCTTCGCCATGTCAGGCCTCGCGCGCCGTCGAGCCGCCCTCGCGCGCCGCCTCTTCCTCTTCCTTCTTGGCTGCGAAGTCCGAAGCCCGCAGCTTGAAGAAGATCAGCGCCGGTGCGGCGACGAAGATCGACGAGAAGGTGCCGATCGCCACGCCGAACAGCATGGAGGCGACAAACGAGCGGATCACCTCGCCGCCGAAGACGAACAGCGCCGCCAGCGCCAGCAGCGTCGTGGCCGAAGTCATGGTGGTGCGCGCCAGCATCTCGTTGTCGGACAGGTCGAGAAGCTGGCCGATCGGCATCTTCTTGAAGCGCCGCAGATTCTCGCGGACCTTGTCGTAGATGACCACCGTGTCGTTCAGCGAGTAGCCGACGATCGTCAGAATCGCCGCGACACTGGCCAGGCTGAATTCCAGCTGCGTCACGACCAGGAAGCCGAGCGTCAGGAAGACGTCGTTGACCGTCGCGATGATCGCGCCAAGCGCGAACTGCCACTCGAAGCGGATCCAGACATAGATTAGGATCGCGAAGAGCGCCGCCAGAACGCCGACGATCGCCGCGAAGGCCAGTTCGCCCGAGACGGTCGGGCCGACCACCTCGGTGCGGCGGAAGTCGTAGTCGGCCGCCAGGGCCTCCTGCGCCGATTCCACGATCGCCACCTGCGAGGCGTCGCCGCCCTGCGAGCCGATGCGGATCAGCGCCTCGGTCGGGGTGCCGAACTCCTGCACCTGCGCGTCCGGCACGCCGATTGCGCCGAGACGCTCGCGGATGTCGCCGATATCGGCCTCGCCATTCTTGGCCTGCACCTCAATGAGCGTGCCGCCGGTGAAGTCGATGCCAAGATTGAGCCCCACCGCGAAGAGGCCGCCCACCGATGCAACGCACAGAAGCATCGACAGGGCAAAGGCTTGCAGGCGGACCTTCATGAACGGAATGCGCGTGACTTCCGGCACCAGCCGGATGAAGCCGCGCGGCAGTTCCTTCGGCCGGCTGCGGCGCACCCAGGCGGCGACGAGCCAGCGGGTGAGCGTGAAGGCGGTGAAGACGGTCGTGATGATGCCGATGGCCAGCGTCACGGCGAAGCCGCGTACCGGCCCCGACCCCAGGAAGAACAGCACGACCGCCGCGATCAGCGTGGTGATGTTTGCGTCGAGAATCGTCGCCAGCGCCTTCTGGAAGCCGATGTCGATGGCCTGCACCACCGAGCGCCCCTGCCGGCGCTCGTCGCGGATGCGCTCGTAGATCAGGACGTTGGAATCCACCGCCATGCCGAGCGTCAGGACGATGCCGGCGATGCCTGGAAGGGTCAGCGTCGCGCCGATGACGGTCAGCACCGAGAACAGCAGCACCAAATTCACGATCAGCGCGATATTGGCGATGATGCCAAGGAAGCCGTAGGCGGCCAGCATGAAGACGACGACGAGGAGGGCGCCGATCACGCCGGCGGTCTCGCCGGCGGCAATCGAATCGGCACCGAGGCCCGGTCCGACCGTGCGCTCCTCGATGATGTTCAACGTTGCTGGCAGCGCGCCGGCGCGCAGCAGCACCGCGAGATCGTTGGCGCTCTGGACGGTGAAGCTGCCGCTGATCTGCGCCTGGCCGCCGAGGATCGCCTCGCGGATGTTCGGCGCCGACAGCACCTTCTCGTCGAGGACGATGGCGAAGGGACGCCCCACATTCTGCTGGGTGACCGAGCCGAAGCGCTGGGCACCCTGGGTGTCGAAGCGGATGTTGACGACCGGCTCGTTGCTCTGGCTGTCGAAGCCGGCCTGGGCGTCGGTCAGGTTTTCACCCGACACCATGATCTGGCGCTGCACGAGAACCGGCGCCGGGGTCGGGTCGTTGGTGTAGAGAAGCTCCGAGCCCGCCGGCGGACGGCTGCCACGGGCGACGTCCTCGGCCGAAGCGGTCACGTCGACGAGGCGGAAGGTCAGCTTGGCGGTCTGGTTGAGCAGCGCCTTGAGCCGCTGCGGATCGCCGAGACCGGGCACCTGCACCATGATGCGGTCGTCACCCTGGCGCTGGATCACCGGCTCGGTGGTGCCGAGCTCGTCGACGCGGCGGCGCACCACCTCGATCGACTGGGTCACCGCAGCCGACGTGCGATAGGCCACGCCCTCGTCGGTGAGCGACAGGGTCAGGACGCCGGGCTGCGGCTCGGCGATCGCTACCTCCGTCACCGCGCCGCCACCCAGCACGCTGCCGCTGGAGATCGGGTCGGTCATCGGCGACAGCGCCTCGCGGGCGGCCGCCACCTGTTCGGGGTCGCGCAGGCGGATCGTCACGGTGCGATCGTTGTCGGACAGGCCGGCATAGCCGATGCGCTCGGTGCGCAGCGCCTGCCGCGCGTCGTCGCGCAGGGTCTGCACCCGGTCGGCGACCAGCGACTGCGAATCCACCTCGAGAAGAATGTAGGAGCCGCCCTGCAGGTCGAGACCCAGCGTCACGGACTGCTGCGGGAACCAGGACGGCAGCTTGTCCAGCGCCTGCTGCGGCAGGACGTTAGGCGACGCATAGAGGACGCCGATGGCGACCGTCAGCCAGATCAGAAACGTCTTCCAGCGCGAGAAATAGAGCATGGGTGTCCCGACAGGGTCGACGGCCGCGCCGGTATTGCGCGCCGTTGGCAAGCGTTAAAACCGCCGCCACCGACCCTTGTGGCAAGGCCGGCAGCGACGCAATCTCAGTCCAGTGGCGCTGTGTGCCGCGCCAACACGGCTATTTGGTGTTGGCGGCGGTCGGCTCGCCCTTCACCCGGACGTCGGCGATGGTGCCCTGCATGACGCGCACGCGGGTCTGCTCGGAGATCTGCACTTCCAGCTCGCCGCTCTCGTGCACCTTGGTGACCTTGCCGACGATGCCGCCACCGGTGACGACGGTGTCGCCGCGGCGGATGTTCTTCAGCATCTCCTCGCGCTTCTTCATGGCGGTGCGCTGCGGACGGATAATGAGGAAATACATGATCGCGAACACGGCCACGAACGGCAGAACGCTGATCAACAGATCGCTCCCCCCCGCTGCGGAACCCGTCTGGGCGAAAGCCTCGGTCACGAACATGGAAAAAACCTCTCAGAAAATCGGCACAGGGTCATGCCTTGCGCGACGCAGCGCCGACAGCAGGGCCTTTACGATGTGCGCGGAATATACGATCGGTCGCCCCGAATGCAACAAGCGTCCGCCGGGCCGACGATCCGGCGAAGCTTCGAGACGAAAGAGCCGCCATGGATGCCGCAGAACTCGCCAGCCTGAAGCACACGATGGACCGGATCGCGGGGGCGCTGGAACGGCTTGCGCCGCCCCCTGCCCCGGCGCCTGACTTTACGGCGGCGGACTGTTTCGTCTTCGACCCGCCGGCTGGGCTCGTGCCGGTTCCCTCGGTCAACCGCGTGCCGATCGCCCTGCTGAAGGGCATCGAGCGTTCGCGCGACATTCTCCTGGAGAACACCGACCGCTTCGCCCGAGGCCTGCCGGCCAACAATGCGCTTCTCTGGGGCGCCCGCGGCATGGGCAAGTCGTCGCTGGTGAAGGCGGCGCATGGCGCGGTCAATGCCGGGCTCGACGCGGGCGCGGCGCCGGTGAAGCTGATCGAGATCCACCGCGAGGACATCGACCATCTGCCGCGGCTGATGGGGATCGTGCGGGCCGCGCCCTACCCGTTCCTGCTGTTCTGCGACGACCTGTCCTTCGACATGGGCGATTCGGCCTACAAGTCGCTGAAGGCGGCGCTGGAGGGCGGCGTCGAGGGACGGCCGGAGAACGTCCTGTTCTACGCGACCTCGAACCGGCGCCATCTCCTGCCGCGCGACATGATCGAGAATGAGCGGTCGACGGCGATCAATCCCGGCGAGGCGGTGGAGGAAAAGGTGTCGCTCTCCGACCGGTTCGGCCTGTGGCTCGGCTTCCACCGCTGCAGCCAGGACGACTATCTGGCGATGATCGACGGTTATCTGGCCGCCTACGATCTCGACGTCGATCCGGATCGGGTCCGCCACGAGGCGCTGGAATGGGCGACGACCCGGGGCAGCCGCTCCGGCCGCGTGGCCTTCCAGTTCGTCCAGGATCTGGCCGGGCGCCTCGGCCGGACGCTGACGCCGGTCGCCGACAGCTGATCCCCTGAAGCCAAACGCAAATGGCCCGACCCCGCTGCTGTCCGCGGGGCCGGGCCTGTCACGCCTGGAGGTCGGCGTCTACTGGAGGTACTTGGTCGGATCGACCGGGGCCGAATCCTTGCGCACCTCGAAGTGCAGAAGCGGAATGTCGGTGTCGCCCGACATGCCGGACTTGGCGATCTGCTGACCGCGCTTGACCTTGGCGCCCCGCTCCACGTCGATCTGGTCGGCGTGGCCGTAGACGGTGACGAGGCCGTTGTCGTGCTTGACGAGAACGGTGTTGCCGAACTCCTTCAGGCCGTCGCCGGCATAGATCACGACGCCGTTCTCGGCGGCCTTGATGGGCGTGCCACGGGGCACCGACAGGTTGAGGCCGTCATTGCGGCGCGAGCCGACCTTCTCGCCGAAGCGATTGACGACGCGGCCCTGCACCGGCCAGCGCAACTGGCTGATGCCCGTGGAGTTCGGCGCGACGGCCGCCACCTCGGTCTCGACTTCCTTGCTGACGGTCGTCGACGGGCTGGCCGCCTTCGGCGTTTCGCTGGCCGACGGACGGCCGGACTTCTCGGCGGTCTTGGGCGGCGAGTAGGATTTCGGCGCCGCACTGTCGGCCTCGACCTTCTGCGGCTCGGCCGGACGCTGCGGCTCCGGCGCGGCCTTGGGCTCGGCAGCCGCGACACGGGTCGGTGCCGATGCGCCGGCCGGCAAGGTCAGCGTCTGGCCGATGCGGATGGTGTCGTCGCTCATGCCGTTGGCGCGCTTGATGTCGGCAACGGAGACACCGGTGCGGCGTGCGATACCCAGCAGCGAATCGCCGCTCTCGACCTTCACGCTGCTGCCGCCGCTGGCGGCGGCCGATCGCGTCGGCTGCGAGGCCGACGACTGCATCGGCCGGCTCTGCGGCGAGACGACACGGGCCGCCTGCTCACCGAGCGTCGAGGGCGGTGCGCCGCGGGTGGCGGGCACCGAGGACGAGGTCGGCGCGGCGGAAGCCTGCGACTGCGGTGCGGTGGCGTAGCTCGGCGGCGGCGGAGGCGGCAGCTGGCTGGTCTGCACGGCGCCCGAGGTGGCGACGCCGCCCTGCGGATAGCTGTTCGCGGCCGTCTGGTAGGAGCCCTGGTTCTGCGCCGGGTAGCCCGATGCCGCCTGGGCGCCGTTGCCATAGGCCGGCATGCCCCGGGAGACGCTGCCGGTGTTCATGGCATCGACATCGCCCGGATAGGGCTGGCTGGCCGCCATCTGGTTGCTGGCCGGCGCCTGCGGCACGGCTCCGGTGTAGAAGCCATCGTCGAAACGCACGACGTCGGAGCTGCAACCCGCCGCGAGGCCGGCCAATCCCACCATCGCGACGGAGCGCACCATTCTGAGCCGCACGGATTTCAGCACATTGATACGCATCGCCGTCCCTTGAGCACGCTAGTTTACTCTTGGACCTATTGAAGCGCGTTAATCTTACTGCCCGGTTAAGTCGCGGGGCAAAAACGACATTTCTTGGACGTTGACGCCATGTTTGACGGCCCTTCGACGCCTTGTCGTGCCCCGATCAGAGGACGTCGGCCGTGCCGAAGGCCAGCGGCTGATAGCGCACCGTGCCCAACGGCTCGCGCTCGAAGCGGCTGCCCACCTTGCGCAGGCGCAGGAGTTCCTGCGGCCCGTCGCCCGGCCCGAGCGCGCAGATCATCGCTGCGTTGGAGCCGAGCTGGTCGAGGAACTGCCGCGGCACGGCGGGAAACGCCGCATGGACGATCACCCGGTCGAACGGCGCCCCGCCGGCAAAGCCGTCGCGCCCGTCTTCCAGGAACAGCGAGATGTTGGTGATGCCGATGTCGCGCAGCCGCCGACCCGCCGGCTCCACCAGCCCGCGATAGCGGTCGAAGGAGCTGACATGGGTGGCGAGCCGGGCCAGGAGCGCGGTGATGTAGCCGCTGCCGGTTCCGATCTCCAGAATCCGGTGCGCCGGCTGCACGTCCAGCGCCGCCACCAGCCGCACGGCGGCCAGCGCCCCGTGCATGGTCTCGCCGCAGGCGATGGGGGCCGAGCGGTTCTCATAGGCGTTGGCGATGCCCTCGGGCAGGAACAGCCGCCGCGGCACCGATTCCACCGCTTCCAGAAGCCGTGCATCGGTGATGCGCTCCGACCGGAGCGACAGGAGGAAGGCCGCCAGATCCTCGCGGTCGCGCCCCATGCCTTCGCCGGTCGGCGCCATCAACCGAGCAGCGTGCGCAGCTCGTCGCGCAGCGCATGGGCGGTCAGGTCGAGATGCAGCGGCGTGACCGAGATCCGCCCGGCCGTCAGGGCGGCCACGTCCGACTGTTCCACTTCGGCGCCGGCCTGCCGCCCGAACTTCAGCCAGAAATACGGGAAGCCACGGCCGTCGCGGCGCTCTTCCATGCCCAGCGAATAGTCGAGCTTGCCCTGGCGCGTGACCTCGATGCCCTCGACCGCGTCGGCTTCGACCGCCGGGAAATTCACGTTGATCAGGTGTCCGGGCGGGGTATCGAACGCCATCAGGCGCTCGATCAGCGCCGGCGCATGGGTCTCGGCCGTCTTCCACAGCGCTTCGCGGTGGCTGCCGGGCTTGAACGCCTGGCTGAGCGCGATCGAGCGCAAGCCCAGCATCGTGCCTTCCATGGCACCGGCGACCGTGCCGGAATAGGTGACGTCGTCGCAGATATTCTGCCCGGCATTCACCCCCGACAGCACCAGGTCCGGCGGCGAATCCATCAGTTGCTTGACCGCCATGATGACGCAGTCGGTCGGCGTGCCGGACAAGGCGAAGCGGCGCTCGTCGATCTTGCGTAGGCGCAGCGGCGAGGACAGCGTCAGCGAATGCGACAGCCCGCTCTGGTCGGTCTCCGGCGCCACGACCCAGACGTCGTCCGTCAGCTCGCGTGCGATCCGCTCCAGCACGGCAAGCCCTTCGGCGTGGATGCCGTCGTCATTGGTCAGCAGCAGGCGCATCAGGCCGTCCTCTCGATCCGTTCGAGCCCGCCCATATAGGGCCGCAGGACCTCCGGAACGGTGATCGAGCCGTCTTCGTTCTGGTAATTCTCCATGACCGCGATCAGCGCCCGCCCGACGGCGACGCCGGAGCCGTTCAGCGTGTGAACGTAGCGCGCGGCCTTCTCGCCCTCGACGCGGTAGCGCGTGCCCATGCGGCGCGCCTGGAAGTCGCCGCAGACCGAACAGCTGGAGATTTCGCGGAACGCGTCCTGCCCCGGCAGCCAGACCTCGATGTCGTAGGTCTTGCGGGCACCGAAGCCCATGTCGCCGGCACAAAGGGTCACGACCCGGTAGGACAGGCCGAGACGCTTCAGCACCTCTTCGGCTGCCGCGGTCATGCGCTCGTGCTCGGCAATCGAGGAGTCCTCGTCGGTCACAGAGACCAGCTCGACCTTGTAGAACTGGTGCTGGCGCAGCATGCCGCGGGTGTCGCGTCCAGCCGAGCCGGCTTCCGAGCGGAAGCACGGAGTCAGCGCGGTAAAGCGCAGCGGCAGGTCGCCCGCCCCCAGCACCTGCTCGCGCACCATATTGGTCAGCGGCACCTCGGCGGTCGGGATCAGCCAGCGGCCTTCGCTGGTGTGGAAGAGATCCTCGCTGAACTTCGGCAACTGGCCGGTGCCGAACAGCGCCTCGTCGCGCACCAAGAGCGGCGCGGCGGTTTCCTGATAGCCGTGTTCGCCGGTGTGTAGGTCGAGCATGAACTGGCCGAGGGCGCGCTCCAGCCGGGCGAGCTGGCCCTTCAGGATGGTGAAGCGCGAACCGGAGATCTTTGCCGCCTGCTCGAAATCCATCAGGCCGAGGCCCTCGCCGAGCTCGTAATGCTCCTTCGGCGCAAAGCCGAAGTTCGGCGCCTCGCCGTGACGGCGGATCTCGACATTGTCGGCTTCGTCCGCGCCCTCGGGCACGTCGTCGAGCGGGATGTTCGGAATGCGGGCGAGCGCGTCCTCGAGCGACTTGTCGATGCGCCGCTCGGTCTCCTCGCCGTCCTGGATGGCTTCCTTGATCTCACCGATCTCGCGGATCAGCTCCTCGGCGCCGGCTTCGTCGCCGGTGCCCTTGGCCTTGCCGATCGCCTTGGACGCCTCGTTGCGCCGCCCCTGCAAGGTCTGCAGGCGGGTCAGATGCGCCCGGCGCTCTTCGTCGAGTTTGAGAAGCTGATCGGCCAGGGGCGCGGCGCCGCGTCGTGCGAGGGCCGCATCCAGCTTGTCCGGATTGTCACGTATCCACTTGATGTCGAGCATTGATTCCCGTTTCCCGACCGACGAGCGGCGGGATCCGGGTCATGCCGTCAGCTATCGGCTTGCGCCTCGCTTTCGCGCTGCCGCTGGGCCCGCTTGCGTTCGATCATCCGTGCCGCAAAGATCGACACCTCGTAGAGAAGGATCGTCGGCAGGGCAAGACCGATCTGCGACATCGGGTCGGGCGGCGTCAGGATCGCCGCGGCGACGAAGGCCAGCACGATGGCGTATTTGCGCTTGTCGGCCAGCCCCTGCGAGGAGGTGATGCCGGCCCGCACCAGAAGCGTCGCCACCACCGGAAGCTGGAACACCAGTCCGAAGGCGAAGATCAGCGTCATGATCAGCGACAGATATTCGGAGACCCGCGGCAGCAGCTGGATCGCGGCCTGTCCGCCGGTTCCCGTCTGCTCCATCGACAGGAAGAACCACATCACCATCGGGGTGAAGAAGTAATAGACCAGCGCCGCGCCGAGCAGGAACAGCAGCGGCGTGGCGACGAGGAACGGCAGGAACGCGCCGCGCTCCTCGCGGTAGAGGCCGGGGGCCACGAATTTGTAGATCTGCGAGGCAATCAGCGGAAAGGCGAGGAAGAAGCCGCCGAAGGCCGCGATCTTCACCTGGGTGAAGAAGAATTCCTGCGGCGCCGTGTAGATCAGCTCGACCTGCTTGTTGTGCACGCCGGCCCATTCCGTCGCTGTCTGGTACGGAACGACGAGGAAATTGAAGATCGGCTTGGCGAAGAAGAAGCAGAGGATGAAGGCCACGAGGAAGCCGCCGAGGCTCCACATCAGCCGCGTGCGCAGCTCGATGAGGTGCTCGATGAGCGGCGCCGAGGAGGCCTCGATATCGGTGTCGTTCCGACTCACGCCGCGTCCTCGCTCTTCTTCTGGGGCGCGGCATCCGCGCTTTCGGCAGGCTTGTCCGCCGGCTGCGGGCTGTTGGTCGCCCCCGCCTTGTCGGGTTCGGCCGCAACGGCCGCACCGGAGGCGCCCGGCACCTTCGGTTCGGGCGCCTTGGTCGCGGCCTTCAGCGACGAGCGAATCTCGTCGCCCACCGCCTTCATCGGGTTCATCGCCGCACGCACGTCCTTGGTCGGATCGAGATCGCGCACCTTGCTCACGGTGTCCCTGACATCGTCGAGCTCAGCCTCGCGCAACGCATCGTCGAACTGGCGGCGGAAATCGCCGGCCATGGACCGCAACTGCTTGCTGGTGCGCCCGAACGTGCGCAGCATGCGCGGCAAATCCTTTGGCCCCACGACGACCACCAGGATCACCGCAACGACCATGAGTTCGGACCAGCCGATATCGAACATTTCAGCGTCTCGGAAACAGCGAACTGACCTGATGACGACGGCGCACCGTCGTCATCGATGACCTCATGTGCAGGCGATCAGTTGACCGTCTTCTCCCGCTTGACGTCGCGGGCCACCACGTCGGCCTCGTTATGGTCGAGCGACCGGCGCTCCTGAGCAGCCGCCTCGGTCTCGTCCTCCGACATGCCCTTCTTGAAGCTCTTGATGCCCTTGGCAACGTCACCCATCAGTTCCGGGATCTTGCCGCGACCGAAGAGCAGCAGCACGACCGCAAGGACGATGAGCCAATGCCAGATGCTGAAGCTACCCATTATAAAATCTCCCTGGAACGCGTAAGGCGTTCGATCTTCCCAAGCTAGCGATCGTCCGCGGACTTTTCAAACACGATAACGTCTTGCGGATCAACGGAAACAACGACGTCGCGCCGCCCCTGCTCGACAATTCCCGCCCGCATGCGCGAGCGCAGCGGATAATCGAGCCCCTCGATGGCCACGGTCATCAGATCGACGCTGCCCAGAAACCGCCGTGCGACGATCCGTCCAAACACGCCGTCGTCCCGCTCCTGCAGGCGCAGGCCCGTCAAACGCAGGGCCACGGTCATCGCCGTGCCGTCCGGCAGGGCCGTGTCGGCGACCGGTCCGAGTGCCGTCACCACGCGGCCGCCGCGCACATTGCCGTCGATGACGTTGAGCTCGGAAAAGAATCCCGCGGCAAAGAGACTGGCCGGGCGACTGTAGAGTTCGGCCGCCGTGCCGAGCTGCACCAGGCGCCCGTCGCGCAGAAGCGCGATTCGGTCGCCCATGCGCATCGCCTCCTCGGCGTCATGGGTCACAATGATCGCGGTCGCACGGCTTTCGCGCAGGATCTGCAGCGTGTCGGTCCGCACCACGTCCTTCAGACGGCTGTCCAGGCCGGAGAACGGCTCGTCCATCAACAGCACCGAGGGGCGCGGCGACATCGCCCGCGCCAGCGCCACGCGCTGCTGCTCGCCGCCCGACAGGGTGTGCGGATAAAGCCCGGCGGAGCCGCTCAAGCCGACCCGCTCCAGCGCGGCCATCGCCTCCTTGCGCGCCGCGTCCCCCGACATGGCGGTCAGGCCGAAGCGGACATTCTCGGCAATGGTCATGTGCGGAAACAGCGCGAAGTCCTGGAACATCAGGCCGATGCCGCGCTTTTCCGGCGGTACGAACGCCGTCTCGCCGGCGATCTCGCGACCGTTCAGAACCAGCCGTCCCGCCGTCTGCCGCTCGATCCCCGCGGCGATCCGCAGGAGCGTCGTCTTGCCGGACCCGGATGGCCCGAGCAGACACAGGATCTCGCCGGGCTCGGCCGCCAGATTGATGTCGTTCAGGATCTGCGTGTCGCCGACCGCGTGCGAGACGTTCTCGAAGGCGAGACGGGCGGCAAAGCTGACGCCGGCGCTCGTCCTGCTCGCGGATTTCTGGGATGGCGCGACGGCGTCGCGGGTCCGGTCATGCACGTTGGACAGCCCGTCACTCTGGTCGGCCGGCGCGCGCGCCCAGCCTTCTGCGCTCTGGCTAACCCTTCGCCGCGGCGACGGCAACCGGTTCAGGCGACGCGGGCGACGAGTTCGCGATATTCCGCCCGCAGCGCGGCCTCGTCGGCCGGCACGATGGGCGCGATGCAGGCCTCGGCGGCGGCGGCGCGGCGCTCGCCCTCTCCTGCCAGCGGCTGCGCGGCGTCAGCGACCTTGCGCATCTCCGCCATGTCGCCATTGCAGTGGAGGACGACGTCGCAGCCGGCATCGAGGCATTCGCGGCTGAGGTCGCCGAGATCGCCCTGCAGCGCCTTCATCGAGATGTCGTCGCTCATCAGGAGACCGTCGAAACCGATCTCGCCGCGAATGACCTCCTCGATCACCACGGGCGACAGCGTCGCCGGGCGACGGGCATCGATATCCGTATAGAGAATATGCGCGGTCATCGCCGCCGGCACCGTGTTCAGGGCCCTGAACGGGGCGAAATCTGTCCGGGACAGCTCGGCGCGGGGCGTTGTGACCACCGGCAGGCGGTAATGGCTGTCGGCATTGCCGCGGCCATGGCCGGGAATATGCTTCATCACCGGTAGGCCGCCGCCGGCCACAAACCCGTCCGCCACGGCCTGACCGAGGGCGGCGACGGTGTCGCCGTCAAGGCCGTAGGCACGATCCCCGATGACCGAATCCGCACCCTGCACCGGCACGTCGAGGCACGGCACGCAGTCGGCATTGATGCCATAGACCATGATGTCGGCGGCCAGCAGCCGGCCCTGCAGCCACGCGGCGCGCACGCCCGCCTCGGCATCGGCGGCATGCAGCCGACCGAGATCGGCCGGCGTCGGATAGGCCGGCGCCATCGGCGGCTTGAGGCGATTGATCCGCCCGCCTTCCTGGTCGATGAAGACCGGGATCGCGGCGCGCCCGCCGATCTCGCGCAGTTCGGCCGTCAGATCGGACAGTTGCGAGGCGTCGGAGATGTTGCGGCCGAAGACGATGAAGCCCCAGGGCCGCTCGTCGGCGAAGAAGGCGCGTTCGTCCGCCGTCAGGCGAAGCCCGGCCGGCGCGGCAATCCACGCCTTCGATCCGCTCATTCCCGTCTCCTGTGCGTGCACGGATGGTCCCGCGTCAGCGCCGGGACGTGTGTCTGTGTGAAGAATGGAAGGAGCCGTCCCGCGCGAGGAACGGCCCGTCAGTGCGACGCCGGCAAGGCCGGCGACGCTCAGCGCGCCACGAAGCAGCTGCCGCCGGCTGATTTGAGCTGGGAGCACAGGCTCGTCGCCTCGTCCTTGGAGCCGGTCGCCACGCGCACCCGGTAATAGGTGCCCTTGCCCGGAATGTCGGCCGACTGGATGACGAGGTTACGCCCGCCGATCACGCCGGCATAGCGCTGGCCGAGCGCCTGGGACGATTCCCGCGCCGCCGTTTCGCTGGGCTGCGAAGAGATCTGGACGTAATAGCCGTCACCGGTAGGGGCCGTCACGGCGGCGGGCGCCGCTGCGGGCTGTGCCGCGATGCTGGCGGTTTCCGTGGCCGAATCGACGGCCGGCTCCGGCGCGACCGGGGTCGGCGCCGGGGCGACGGCGGCCGGCGACACCTGCGGCTCGGGCTCTGCCGTGGCGAGCGCCGCCACGCGGGTCGCGGCGGAGGCCGGTCGCGTCGGCTTCATCGCCGGCACGGGCATGCCCGGTGCAGGCTGTCCTGCCGATGCTGTGTCGTCCACCGTCTCGGTCGTCGCGGCATCGGCCGCGTCCGTCGCCAGTTCCACCGGACGCGAGGCGGCCGGGATCATCGCCGGGTTCTCGCCGCGCAGATCCGCCATCGACGTCTCGGGCACCGTGTCCTCGGTGACCAGCGTGCCATCCGGCCGCACGGTCAGGGTGCGCACGCGCCGCGGCGTCAGGACCGCGATCGGCTCGGCAGAGGCGGATGCGTCGGCGACCCGCACGGAGCCGTCGCCGATCCCGTTCGACGCGGCACGCGCCGTGCCGATCGGGCTGAGATCGACGCCCGGCAGATCGTTGGCGACCTGCGAGGGCAGTTCCAGCGGCTCTTCGGCTGCCGACAGGAGAGTGGTCTGCGATGGCTTGATGTCGGCGTCGGCGCTCTGGACGCGCTCGTAGACCGCCTTGTTCTGATTCGGCACGGCGCGGCCGCCCGGATCCTTCGGCGCGACCTTCACCGGCTCGGGATCGGCGCGCACGATCAGCACCTCGTCGGAGCCCGCAACGCCGCCGCTTCCGGATGCGTAATAGGCGCCAACGCCGCCGAGCAGCGCGATGACCAGCACACTGGCGCCGAAGCCGAGCGAACGGGGCGAGAAACGTCCCTGCCCTGCCGCGAGCATGGCGCCGGCGGCCCGGTGAGACGCACCGCGAACACCGCGGCCATCATCGAAACGATCGTCGAGCGATTCGACGCCGAAGGCATTGCTGTCGTCCTGGGCGAGACCGGCATGGCCGTGCTGCGGCGCGGACGGTCCGGCCGCTGCCATGCGCGTATCGGCACCGTCCCATGCCTCGTTGATGCGCTGCACCTGCGGCGTCGTGGTCATCGCCGCGAGTTCGCTGGCGATCAGTTCGTCGAAATCGTCGAGCGGCTTGGTGCTGGCCTGCGGCATCGGCGCAGGCTCGACCCTTGCCGGCGCAAAAGCCTCGCTGTGATGCAGCGGCGTGCCGCGCGGATTGGCCGGAGCCGACAGGCCACGCAGCGCGACCTCCAGCTCGTCGTCGATCGCGGCGTCGAGCTGGGCCTCGGGGGCAGCCGGCGTCGTCGCGGAGCGCGACTGGCTGGCAAAACCCGTAGACGCGGCAGAAGCGCCGCGCGGCGACACCCAGTTCGCATAGGAATTGGTGATGGTCTCGTCGTCGCGGGACGGCGCGTCAGCAGCCATCGCAGGCGCTGCGAAATCGTCCATCGATTCGAAGCTGCGGTTGAATTCCTTGTCGAGGACGCCGGCCAGGGCCTCCTCGTCGAAACCGGTCGCATCGCCGGTCGGCGCGGCAGCGGCGTCACGCTCGGCGCGCACCGCAGGCTCCGCGCCCCAAGGCTGATCGATCAGTTTCGCCAGATCCGCGAACGGATCTTCGTCAGGCGTCGCCGTCAGCCGGTCCGTCTTCGAACCCGCGCCGTTCATGTCCCCCGTCGACATTCACACCCCCGCCTATCTTCGTGCTCCGGAGGCGTCCGGCCCCTTCTCGTGGGCTAGGGGACGAACTTGACCAAAGCGTGATCGGTCAGCGCATTTCTTCCGGAGCGTCGACCCCGATCAGGCCGAGTCCCGTAGCCAGAACCAGCGCCACGGCCTTCACCAGAGCCAGTCGGGCCAAGGTGATCTTGGCCTCATCAGCGTTAACAAACCGTAATTCCGGCAGGTCCTTGCCGCGATTGTACTGCGCGTGGAACGACGATGCGAGGTCGTAGAGATAGAAGGCCAGCCGGTGCGGCTCCTTTGCATCGGCTGCCGATTTGATCAGCCGCGGGAACTCCGCGAGCTTGCGGATCAGGCCGATCTCGCCCTCGTCGTTCAGGAGATCCAGCGTCTCGCGGTCGAGCGAAGCGAAGTCGGGCAGCGTCAGCCCGGCCTCGACGGCCTGGCGGAAGATCGCGGCCGAACGGGCATGGGCGTACTGCACGTAGAAGACCGGATTGTCCTTCGACTGCTCGGTGACCTTCTGGAAGTCGAAGTCCAGCGGCGCGTCGCTCTTGCGAAACAGCATCATGAAGCGGACGGGATCGCGGCCGACCTCCTCCACCACGTCCGCCAGGGTGACGAAATTGCCGGAGCGCTTCGACATCGTGACCGGCTCGCCGTTCCGGTAGAGCTTCACGAGCTGGCACAACAGCACGTCCGCCGTCGCGGTGCCGCCGGACACCGCCCGCGCCACGGCTTCCAGCCGCTTCACATAGCCGCCGTGATCGGCACCGAGGACGTAGACCATCTCCTGGAAGCCGCGCTCGAACTTGTCGCGGAAATAGGCGACGTCGGCGGCGAAATAGGTGTAACGGCCGTCGGACTTCACCAGCGGCCGGTCCTGGTCGTCGCCGACCTCGGTCGAGCGCAGCAGGGTCTGCTCGCGGTCTTCCCAATCCTCGGGCAACTGACCCTTGGGCGGCGGCAGCGAGCCCTGATAGACGAAGCCCCGCTCCCGCAGATCGGCGATTGCGGCGGCGATCTTGCCGCCATTGTCGTCATGCAGGGTGCGCTCGGAGAAGAACACGTCCTGCTCGATGCCCAGCAGCTTCAGATCGGCGCGGATCATTTCCATCATCGCGTCGATGGCCCGTTCGCGCACCAGCGGCAGCCATTCCGCCTCGTCCATCGCAAGGAGCCGGTCGCCGAACTCGCTCGCCAGCTTTTCGCCCACCGGCTTGAGGTACTCGCCGGGGTAGAGACCGGCCGGGATCTCGTCGATCGTCTCGCCCAGCGCCTCGCGGTAGCGCAGCAGGGCCGAGCGCGCGAGAACGTTCACCTGCTCGCCGGCATCGTTGATGTAGTATTCGGTGGTCACCTCGTCGCCGCCGAAGGCCATCAGGCTCGCCACGGCGTCGCCCACGACCGCGCCGCGGCAGTGGCCGACATGCATCGGCCCTGTCGGGTTGGCCGAGACATATTCGACATTCACCCGGCGGCCGGTGGCAGGCGCCCGGCCGAAATCGCCGCCGGCGGCGAGAATGCCTGCCAGATGCGCGATCCAGAAGGGCTGGCAGAGCTTCAGATTGATGAAGCCCGGCCCGGCGATCTCGGCCGTCTCGACATCGGGATCGCGGGCAAGATGCGCGGCGATGCGGGTGGCCAGATCGCGCGGCTTCAGGCCCAGCGGCTTGGCCAGCACCATCGCGGCGTTGGTCGCAAGGTCGCCATGGGCGGCATCGCGCGGCGGCTCGACCGTGACGCGCGCCAGATCCGGCACGCCGCTTTCACTATCGGAAAGAACGGCTTCGACCGCAGCCTTCACGCGCGATTCGAAATCGGCGAAGATGTTCATCCTGGACCTCGACTGGTTCCGGCGGCCGCCGTCGCGGCGCGGCCCGGACGTTCTGGCGGCCGGGCGTCACGCATCTGCGTGCCTTAAAGAAGGAAAGGCCGGCTAGCGCAATTGCGGAGTGACGTCAAACAGCCGGCGATGCTCGGCCATGGCGAAGGTATCGGTCATGCCCGAGAGGTAATCCGAGACGCGCCGCGCCAGCTTGTCCGCCGGCAGCCTGTCCGCATCGCGGCTCCAGTCGCCCGGCATCAGGTCGGGCCGCGCCATCAGCCGCTCGAACAGCGCATCGACGATGCCTTCGGCGGTGCGCATCACCTGCATGATGCTCTCGTTGCGATAGACCCGTTCGAAGAGGAAACGCCGCGTCTCGTCCACCGCCTGACGCATGGCCGGCGAGAACAGCACGATCGCGCGGTCGGCCGAGCGGATGTCCCCTGCATTCTTCGGGTCGATGGCGGCGATGCCGGAGAGCGCCGTGCCGATGACGTCCTCGACCATGCGGGTGATGTGGCGTCGCAGGATCTCGTGGCCGGTGCGGGTGCGGTCGAGACCGGGATAGGCCTCCTCGACCTCCTTCAGGATGGCGCCGGCGAGCCGCAGCTCGCGCAGATCCTCCACGTCGATCAAGCCGGCCCTGAGCCCGTCGTCGAGATCATGGGTGTTGTAGGCGATGTCGTCCGAGATCGCCGCGGCCTGCGCTTCGAGGCTGGCGAAGCCATCGAGCTCCAGCGGGAACAGCGCGTCGAAATCCGCCACGGGCCTCGGCAGCAGCGTGCCCGGCTCGGCCCGCGGCCCGACCAGCGGGCCATTGTGCTTGACCAGCCCCTCCAGCGTTTCCCAGGCCAGGTTCAGCCCGTCGAACTCGGCGTAACGATGCTCCAGCGCCGTGACGATCCGCAGCGACTGCGCGTTGTGGTCGAAGCCGCCATAGGCCGCCATTTGCCGGTCGAGGGCCCGCTCGCCGGCATGGCCGAAGGGCGTGTGGCCGAAATCGTGGACCAGCGCGATGGCCTCGGTCAGATCCTCGTCGAGCCGCAGCGCCCGGGCGAAGGCGCGGGCGATCTGCGACACTTCGATCGTGTGGGTCAGGCGGGTGCGGAAATGGTCACCCTCGTCGGCGACGAAGACCTGGGTCTTGTGCTTCAGCCGGCGAAAGGCGGTCGAATGGACGATCCGGTCGCGATCGCGCTGAAACGGCGTGCGGGTGCGGCTGGCGGGTTCGGGATAGAGGCGGCCGCGGGAT
The DNA here is from genome assembly GCF_000421645.1 of Aurantimonas coralicida DSM 14790. Classification (GTDB taxonomy): domain Bacteria; phylum Pseudomonadota; class Alphaproteobacteria; order Rhizobiales; family Rhizobiaceae; genus Aurantimonas; species Aurantimonas coralicida. The sequence continues at coordinate 82,614 of NZ_ATXK01000008.1, forward strand.
TCCTCGGGCTGCACGGCGTAAGGGGCACGGGCGATGCCGCCCATCCCGATCCGCGCGAATGCCGCGTCGCGTGTTCCCTGGGATTCATCCATCGCGAAACGATCCGTCCCGATTGACCGGCCAACCCGGCGTCCATACTTAAGTGTCAGCCCTCGAACAAGGAGCGGCGCGCCAGCCAACGACGCGCCGAACGGCAAGATGAGCGACACCACCGATCACACCGTCACCGTTTCCGAAGCCGCAGCCCGGCGGATCGCGGCGATCCTGTCGAAAAGCGACGACGCCGATTCGCTGCGCATTTCCGTCGAAGGCGGCGGATGCTCGGGCTTTTCCTACAAATACGACCTGACCAGCGGCCGCGAGGAGGACGACATCATCCTCGAGCGCGACGGCGCGCGGGTCGTTATCGACCCAGTCTCGATCGTCTATATGGAAGGCTCGGTGGTCGATTTCGTCGACGACCTGATGGGCCAGTCCTTCCAGATCCGCAATCCCAACGCCGTCGCCTCCTGCGGCTGCGGCACGTCCTTCTCGGTCTGACGCCCCCGTGCTGATCGCGACCTGGAACATCAACGGCGTCAAGGCCCGCCTCGACGCCCTTCTCGCCTGGCTGCGGGAACGTTCGCCCGACATCGCCTGCCTGCAGGAGATCAAGAATGTCGACGAGACCTTCCCGCGCGAGGCGCTCGAGGCGCTCGGCTACCATGTGGAGACGCATGGCCAGAAGGGCTTCAACGGCGTCGCGCTCCTGTCGAAGGAGAAGCCGGTCTCGATCGAGCCGCGGCTGCCGGGCGACAGCAGCGACGAGCATGCCCGCTTCATTGAGGGCGTCTGGGATTTCCACGGCCGCCCCTTGCGGGTCGCTTCGCTCTACCTGCCCAACGGCAATCCGCTGGGCACCGAGAAATTCACCTACAAGCTCGCCTGGATGCAGCGTCTCCACGCCCATGCCCGCGAAAGCATGGCCCGCGAGGAACTGCTGGTGCTGGCCGGCGACTACAACATCATCCCCGAACGCACCGACGCGGCGCGGCCCGACAACTGGACGGGCGACGCCCTCTTCCAGCCCGAGAGCCGCGCGGCCTATCGCCGGCTCATCAATCTGGGGCTGAGTGACGCGATCCGCGCCACGACCGATGCCGACGGCACCTACAGTTTCTGGGATTATCAGGCCGGTGCCTGGCAGAAGAACAACGGCATCCGCATCGACCATCTGCTGCTGTCGCCCGAGGCGCAGGACCGGATGGCATCGGCGGGGATCGACCGGCATGTGCGCGGCTGGGAAAAGCCGTCGGACCACGTCCCGGTGCTGGTCGAACTGGCAGCCTGAGCCGCTCTGACGCATTCCATCGGAGCGCAGACGCGGCCGTCGCAAACTATCCGCAGATGATCAGTTCTTGGTGCTGACCATGCCGGTCGCGGACGCGATCTGCTGCTCGGCATAGGCGAGCGCGGTGCGCCGTTCGTTTTCCGAGGCGATCGCGAAGATCTCTTCCTGCAGCGGACGGATCCACTTTTCGTCGCGCGGCGAGGCCTGCTTCAGCGCCATGGTCAGCATGCCGAGCCCGCGCACCGGCTGGGCCGGCAGCGAGATGCGGTCACCGTCGAACAGCAGATAGCCGAGCAGCGCCGCGGCGCCGACATTGCCCTTCTCGGCGGCCAGATTCAGCCAGCGCGCCGCCTGCCGGGGATTGGCCTTGCCGCCCTCCCCGTTCAGCGTCATGCGGCCCAGTTCGAACTGCGCCTTGGCGTCGCCGAAATAGGACGCGGCGTGGAAGTAGAACTGCCGCGCACGCTGCAGGTCCACCGCCACCGGACTGCCCGAGATTCCCACGCGCAGATAGTCGGCCAGCGCGACGACCGCGCTGGAGACGTAGGCGGCATTGGTGAAGTTGCCTTCCTCCTCGCCCTGATCGCGCACGATCTGTTCGAAGATCTTGAAGGCCTCGTAGTCGTTCTCCGGCACGCCGTCGCCCTCGGCATACATCCGGCCGAGCTTCCAGCGCGCGCCGGGATGTCCCTTGTCGGCGGCGTAGCGCAGCGCCTCGAAGGCTTCCACCTTCTCGCCGCGCTGATAGGCCTTGAAGCCGAAGGAGAAGAGTTCCAGCGGTCCTGCGTCGGGATTGACCCTGGCCGCCGGGTCGAGCGCAAGCGCCGACCCGCCGACGCTGCCAAGCAGCGTCAACGCCAGGATCGAGACCGACAGGAACGAACTAGAGGTCCGCATAACAGTGCTTTTCCGCCGCTCCGCCCGGATGTGTCACTGCGCCGAGGCGCGCCGTGCCGACCTGCTGGGCGTATTTCCAGATGGCACCGGACTGGTAGTCGGTTTCGCGGGGCTTCCAGTCTTCGGCCCGCTTCTTCATGTCGTCATCCGACACGTCCACGTCCAGTGTCCCGGCGACGGCATCGATGGTGATGATGTCGCCATCGCGCAGCAGGCCGATCGGACCGCCGAGCGCCGCTTCCGGGCCGACATGGCCGATGCAGAAGCCGCGGGTCGCGCCGGAGAACCGGCCGTCGGTGATCAGCGCGACCTTGTCGCCCATGCCCTGGCCGTAGAGCGCCGCCGTGGTCGACAGCATCTCGCGCATGCCGGGTCCGCCGCGCGGGCCCTCGTAGCGGATGACGAGAACCTCGCCTTCCTTGTACTGGCGCTTGGCGACGGCCTCGTAGCATTCCTCTTCCGAATCGAAGCAGCGCGCCGGGCCGGAGAACCGCAGGTTCTTCATGCCCGCCACCTTCACGATGGCGCCGTCCTGGGCGAGGTTGCCCTTCAGGCCGACGACGCCGCCGGTCTCGGTGATCGGCGTGTTGGCCGGATGGATGACGTCCTGGTTCGGGTTCCAGGTCACCTTCGCCATGTTCTCGGCAATGGTGCGGCCGGTGACGGTCATGCAGTCGCCGTGCAGATAGCCATGGTCCAGCATGGTCTTCATCAGCATCGGGATGCCGCCGGCCTCGAACATGTCCTTGGCGACGTATTTGCCGCCCGGCTTGAGGTTGGCGATGTAGGGCGTCTTGCGGAAGATCTCCGCGACGTCGAACAGGTCGAACTCGATGCCGCATTCATGCGCGATCGCCGGCAGATGCAGGGCGCCATTGGTCGAACCGCCGGTCGCCGCGACGACGGCGGCGGCGTTCTCCAGCGCCTTGCGGGTGACGATGTCGCGCGGCCGGATGTTGCGGGCCAGGAGCTCCATGACGATCTCGCCCGACGCGTAGCAGAACTTGTCGCGGATCTCGTAGGGCGCCGGCGCACCGCAGGAATAGGGCAGCGCCAGGCCGATGGCCTCGGCCACGGTCGCCATGGTGTTGGCGGTGAACTGCGCGCCGCAGGAACCGGCCGACGGACAGGCGACCTGCTCGATCTCGTCGAGATCGTCATCGTTCATCTCGCCGACCGAATGCTTGCCGACCGCCTCGAAGATGTCCTGGACGGTGACCTGCTGGCCGCGGAAATTGCCCGGCAGGATCGACCCGCCATAGATGAAGACCGACGGCACGTTCAGGCGAACCATCGCCATCATCATGCCCGGAAGCGACTTGTCGCAGCCGGCCAGACCCACCAGCGCGTCATAGGCATGGCCGCGCATGGTCAGCTCGACCGAATCGGCGATGAGGTCGCGCGAGACCAGCGAGGCCTTCATGCCCTGATGGCCCATGGCGATGCCGTCGGTGACGGTGATGGTGCAGAATTCGCGCGGCGTGCCGCGGGCTGCCGCGACGCCCTTCTTGACGACCTGCGCCTGGCGCATCAGCGAGATGTTGCACGGCGCGGCCTCGTTCCAGCAGGAGGCGACGCCGACCAGCGGCTGATGGATCTCTTCCTTGGTGAGACCCATGGCGTAGAGATACGAGCGGTGCGGCGCGCGCGACGGCCCCTCGGTCACATGCCGGCTGGGCAGGTTCTTCTTGTCGATCGAATGCGCGTCCATCGGTCCCCCTCGTACACAACGCTGTTCATGGCCCGCCTCGACGCCGCGCCCGATCAGCACCTCTGGGGTGAGCGGGTTTTGTGGCGGCAACGGGGCATGGCTCCCCGCGGCGGACTATAGGCGATGCTCCGCTGCAATAGTGTTGCAGCGATCCCACAAGCAGCGAATTCGCCTCGATGCCCGCGAGAGGGTCCCGGCCAGCAAAAAGGCGCGCCCTGCGGACGCGCCTTCCTTGTGTTTCAACGAGTTGGTCGTAAGACCGGACTCAGAAAGTGAACTTCATCGAGGCGTTGACCGCATAGACGAAATCGTCGCCGACCGTGGCATTGAAGTACGCACCGTCGCTGGTCGACTGCTCGCCATCGGTCCAGTAGCCGACGAGACCGCCGAAGCGCAGCTCGCTCCACTCATTGGCCTTGAACGAGACGCCGCCGGCCAGGGTGTAGAGATCGGTGTAGGTCGTCTCCGAACCGGTCGACACGCCGCGATCGTAGCCGACCGAGACGGCCGCCGAGATCTCGTCGGTGAACGCCCGGCCGAGGCCGATCGACGCCGTGTAGCCGTCACGCCAGTTGTAGGGCGACAGGCTCGAGCGGGTCACGCCACCGGTGGTGATCGAGCTGACGGCGGTGCCGTTGGTGCTCCAGTCGGTCCAGCGGAACGACGCCAGCAGCAACGTGCCCGGTGCGATGCCGGTCTGCGCGTTGATGTAGAGGCTCTGCGGGCTGACGACATCCGAGAAGTTGGAGGTGCCTGCCGCAACTGGAGTTCCGGGAGCCGGAGCGCCGGGCACGACAACCTGCACGCCACCGGGTCCGATGATGTAGGCATCGCCGTTCGCCGTCACCTGTCCGGTACCGGTGAACTCATCATGCGTTGCCTCGGAGCGATACATCACCTGGGCGCGCAGAGCGATTTCCGGCTTCTCGAATGCCGCACCGACGCGATAGCCGTATGCATAGTCGCTCTTCGTCTCGACGGTCGTGCGCACCGGCAGGAACACCGGAACCGCATTGATCGGAGTCGCAGAGAGGCTGGTTCCATCGAAGGTGAAGTCTTCGGCGAAGACGCCGCCGAGAATGCTGAAGCGGCCGATGTCATTGGTGTAGGACAGGCGGCAGGTCAGGCCGAACTCGTTCGACTCGAACTCGCTCGTCTCGGTTCGCGAATTGGCCGTCGGACCAGCCGGAAGCGCCCCGCCCGGCGCGCCGGTGTAGTCGGATTCCGCCGCGAAGGAGATCACGTAGGTGCCTGCGCAGCCAGCCATCTCGCTGTTGATGCCGAAGGCCAGCGACGGGATGAGGTAATCCTGCGTATAGGTGCCGAAATTGCCGCTCTGGCCGTTTATCGACTCGAAGCCGCGCTGCGGATTGACGTAGGTGACGCCGGTCCGCATCACGGCGGTGCCCTGCTCGAACAGGATGTCCGTGTCAGCCGTGCCGCGCTGGAAGCCACCGGCGAGGGCCGACGTGCTGAGCGCCGCCGAAGCCAGGGACGCGCCGAGAATCGTTGTCAGAAAAGTTCGCAATGGAATCCCCCCACTCTTGTTGAACTTCCGCGGGAACCCAGCCGCTGAAAGTTGACGCAAACGTAAACGATAAATTCGCGGTCCGGAACTCCCCGGTTGCAACACCGGGGCGATTGCGACGCTTCCGCCACAGCGGCGATCATAGCCGGCGAAGCCTGCGCAAGCCTTTGCACATTCTGCTTTTTCGCGTTGGGGAACGGGCAGTTACGTAGGGAGAGATCGGCGCGCGCGCGGCACGAGGAGACAAAATCGTGTCCCGAGCGTGTCATAAATACGACAGATCGACGGCTCGGGGCCAAGGGCCGGATGATACCGGGCCTTGCAGGAGCACGGCGCCTCCATGCAAGGAAACGCCGTGCTCCCGGTTGTAAGGCTACTGCAACCGTTCGAGCGCCGCCGACAGCTTGTCGGCCTCGATCCGGTAGCCTTCGCGCTTCTCGCGCTCCTGCTCGACGATCTCGTCAGGCGCGTTGGCGACGAACTTCTGGTTGGAGAGCTTGCGGTCGATCCGCTCGATCTCGCCCAGGGCCTTGTCGCGGGCCTTGCCAAGGCGGCTGCGCTCGGCGGCGACGTCGATGAGCCCGGCCAGCGGCAGGGCAAAGCTGCCCCCTGCCGCGAGGATCTGCGCCGACTGTTCCGGCGCGGTCTCCGCGGTGACGATGGTCGCCAGCCGTGCCAGCCGCTTCACCGCGGCGCCGTGCCGCTCCAGCCGCGCCGCGGTCGCCGCATCCGGCGCCACCGCGACGAGATCGGCCTCGGTCGCCGCCGGCACGTTCATCTCGGACCGCACCGAGCGGATCTCCGACACAACCTCGATCAGCCAGTTGATGTCGTCGGCGGCGTCGCGGTCGGCGAAGTCGAGCACCGGCCAGGCCGCATGGCAGAGCAGCGAGGCGCGTTCGCCGGCGGCGGTCACCTGCCACAGCTCCTCGGTGATGAACGGCATGAACGGATGCAGCAGCGCGTAGATCCGGTCGAGCACCGCCCCCATGACGTGCCGCACCTCGTTGGCCGCAGCCTCGTCGCTGCCCATCAGAGCCGGCTTGGCCAGCTCCACATACCAGTCGCAGAACAGGTTCCAGACGAAGCGGTAGAGCGTCGCCGCCGCCTCGTTGAAGCGGTAGGCCGCGATGGCGGTCTCAGTCTCGGCGATGGTGCGGCCGAGCTCGGTCACGACCCAGCGGTTCAGCGGCAGCGTGAGCTGCGACGGATCGAGGGTGCCGCCGTGCACGGCGCCGTTCATCTCGGCGAAGCGGGTCGCGTTCCACAGCTTGGTGCCGAAGTTGCGGTAGCCGGCGATGCGCTGCGGATCGAGCTTCACGTCGCGGCCCTGCGCCGCCATGATCGCCAGGGTGAAGCGCAGGGCGTCGGCGCCGAACTCGTCGATGAGATCGAGCGGATCGACCACATTGCCCTTCGACTTCGACATCTTGGCGCCGGTCTTGTCGCGCACCAGGGCGTGGACATAAACCGTGTGGAACGGCTCCTCGTCCATGAATTCGAGGCCCATCATCATCATCCGGGCGACCCAGAAGAAGATGATGTCGAAGCCGGTGACGAGGACGCTGGTCGGATAATAGGTCGCGAGTTCCGGCGTCTGGTCCGGCCAGCCGAGCGTCGAGAACGGCCAGAGGGCCGACGAGAACCAGGTGTCGAGAACGTCCTCGTCGCGATGCAGGAAGCCGTCGCGGCGCGCCGGGTCGGCGGCCATGGCGCGGGCTTCCTCGTCGTCGATTGTGCCGTTGGTGACATAATGCGACAGCGCCGCGGCGACCGCCTCTTCCTCGGTCTTGGCGACGAAGATCTCGCCGTCCGGCCCGTACCAGGCCGGGATCTGGTGGCCCCACCAGAGCTGACGCGAGATGCACCAGGGCTGGATGTTCTCCATCCAGTCGAAATAGGTCTTTTCCCAGTTCTTCGGCACGAACTTGGTGCGGCCCTCGCGCACCGAGGCGATGGCCGGCTCGGCCAGCGTCTTGGCGTCGACATACCACTGGTCGGTGAGGAACGGCTCGATCGGCACGCCGCCGCGGTCGCCATGCGGCACCGTGTGCGGATGGTCCTCGACGGCGGCAAGGAGACCGCCCTCCTCCATCATCGCGACGATGGCCTCGCGCGCGGCAAAGCGGTCCTCGCCGTCGAGCGCCGCAATGGTGCGCTCGAGCTCGGCGGTCTCCTCCAGACCGTCGAGGAAGGCCTCGTTCTCGGCCAGCGTGATCTTCGCGGCGATCGTCAGGATGTTGATCTGCATGAGATCGTGGCGCTTGCCGACCTCGAAATCGTTGAAGTCGTGCGCCGGCGTCATCTTCACCGCGCCGGTGCCCGCCTCGGGATCGGGATATTCGTCGGCGACGATCGGAATCCGGCGGCCAACCAGCGGCAGGATGACGGACTTGCCGACGAGATCGCGGTAGCGCGGATCCTCGGGGCTGACCGCCACGCCGCTGTCGCCCAGCATGGTCTCGGGCCGGGTCGTCGCGACGACCAGATGGTCGCGGGTCTCGTAGCCGGCGGGCTCGCCGTCGGACGGTTTCCACGCGATGCGGTTGCCCTCGGCATCGAGATTGTAGGGATGCTCGTAGGTGACGCCATCGGCCAGCGGATAGCGGAAATGCCAGAGGTGACCCTTCACCTCCTTCTGCTCGACCTCGAGGTCCGAAATCGCCGTGAGCAGCTTCGGGTCCCAGTTGACGAGACGCTTGTCCTTGTAGATCAGGCCCTTGCGATAGAGCTCGACGAAGACGTGCAGCACGGCCTTCGACAGGCCCTCGTCCATGGTGAAGCGCTCGCGCGACCAATCGCAGGACGCGCCGAGACGGCGCAGCTGGCCGAGGATCGCCCCGCCCGATTCGCCCTTCCACTGCCAGACCCGCTCGATGAAGGCGTCGCGGCCCATGTCGCGCCGGCCTGGCTCCTTGCGCTCGGCCAGCTGACGCTCGACGACCATCTGCGTGGCGATGCCGGCGTGATCGAGGCCCGGCTGCCACAGCACCTTCTTGCCGCGCATGCGCTCGAAGCGCACCAGCACGTCCTGCAGCGTGTCGTTCAGCGCGTGCCCCATGTGGAGCGAGCCGGTGACATTGGGGGGCGGAATGACGATCGAGAAGGCTTCGGCGTCCTCGGCGGCGCCGGCTCCGGCGTGGAAGGCCTCGGCCTCTTCCCAACGCTCGGCGATACGCGGCTCGATCGCCGCGGCGTCATAGGTCTTTTCGATCATGGCTTGTCCGGTGCGCGCGCCAGCCGGATTCCCCGGGGCGGTGATGTTCCAGAACCGGTTACAGCCTTGCTTTCGACACTGTCAACGAAGAGCCGTGTCGGCCCGCGATGCGATCTGCGCGCCGCAGGCCGGGTTTGTCAGCGGCGACCGCCGCGGGCGACGCGCTCGATCTCCTCGCGGACCAGCCGCTCGACGAGGCGCGGCAGGTTGTCGTCGAGCCATTCCTGCAGCATCGGCCGCAGCATCTGGCGGACGGTCTCGTCCATGGTGCGCATCTGCTCGTCGCGGATGACGCGGGCGAGATCCTCGAACGACCCGGCGATGCGCTCGCCGGCCTCATGCGAGACAAGGGCGTGGATGTCGGCCGCAGTCGTCGCCGCCACCGGTGCGGACGGCGCCGCCGGCGCCTCGACAGCTTCCGCGGCCTTGGCCTCGACCTCAGCCGGCTCGTGCGCCTGCGACGACGGGCGCGCGGTCATGGCGGGAGCCTCTTCGGCCTCCCGGTCCTCGTCCTCGGCGCTATCGCCGACGACGGAATCTGTTGCCACATCGACGTCGGCGTCGGCCCGGCCCGCCTCGAACAGGCCGGCCCGGTCGAGAAGCTCGCTGGCGAACTCGTCCTCGTCGAACTCGCCGAGATAATCGGCTGGCTCGTCGGCTTCGGCCGAAACCTCGGCAGCGGACGATGTTGCAATGGACCCGGCCGGCATCGGTGCAGCCTGCGCGGAGGCCATCGCCTCCGCCGGCTCCAGCCGCGCTTCAGCAGGCACTTCGTCTTCGTCGTCAGTGGCAGCCATGGCAGAGACATCGGCAACGGAATCGCGCACCGCGTCCGTCCGGCGCTCGGACGCCGCGGCGAGCGAGGCAGCCTGCAGCCGGGCCGACGACAGCGCCGTCACGTCTTCTAAGATGTCCGCGTCGGTCGCATCCGCCGCATTGCCCAGGCGGCCGTCATGGGCCGCAACCGCCTGTCGGACGGCCGTCTCGACCTCGTCTTCGACCATGTCCAGCGAGAGGCCCGGGCCGGACGACATCCCGGCGTCGTCTGCGACATCCTCATCGTCCGCGACCGGCGCCGCGGGCGGCACGATCCCGAGCTTGGGCCGGGGGGCCTGACGCACCGTATCGTTGGCCGGGCGTCCGAGCCCGTCGAAGCCCGAGACCTCGTCGCGCTCGGCCTGAACCGGTGCCGGGTTCTCGAGGCGCGGCTCCGTCAGCGCGGGCCTGGAACCCTGCTGCGCGCGCATTGCCGGCTCGCCAGCCTGCATATCATCGCGCTCGACCGAAGCGGCCGGCTTGGCCGCAGCCCGGCGCGAGGGGGACTTCTCCTCGCCGCTTTCGATGATACGCCGGATGGAGGCCAGGATCTCGTCCATGGACGGTTCCCGTGCCGGTAGAGCATTGCTCATGACGAGCTCCCGCAAAATTGGGCGACAGGCGCAGACCCTATCGCTCGAATCATGCGTGAAGCCTAAGCGCAAAGGGCCTCGACGGGAATCCCGCAAGGCCCTTCAGCGTCTCTATCACCAGCTTCTTGCAGCGTGCTGTTGCCGGCCGGACTCGCTTCGCGGGGTCCGGCGCTCGCCCGATCGAGGCTCAGCGGCCGTCGGGGGTGCGCAGGCCGAACCACTTGTCCTCGACCGCCTCGTAATGCTCGGTCGGCCGATAGACATTCGCCACGAGGTTGAGGCGCTCGGCGGACAGGCGGCCGATGGCCGACAGAACGGCATAGCCGGCGACGACCTCGTCGCGGGTCGAACCGGCCAGCAGGATCTGCGCCGAGATTACGTCGGCCTGGGAGTTCAACACGTCCAGCGTGGTGCGCTGGCCTACATTGCGCTCCTCGATGACGCCGTTGAGGGCGAGCCGCGCCGCGTCGACCTGGGCCCGGTAGCCCGTGATGTTGGCCCGCGCCGCCTGCAGCTGCGCCCATGACGTCGCCACCGCGGCACGCACCTGATCACGGGCGCCATCCACTTCGATGCGCCGCTGGCCGAGCACTTCCTTGGCCTGGCGCACGACGGAACTGGCGCGACCGCCCTGATAGATCGGGATCGTCAGCTGCGCCCCGACCGAGGCGGAGACCTCGTTCTGGGTGTTCACGCGCACGCCCGGCAGGCTGGACGGGTCACGCTCGTTGAGCGCGTAAGTGTCATCGACACGGCCGGTCAGGCTGAGCTCGGGTAGGAAGGCGCCTTCCGCCGACTTCACCTGGAAGGCCGCCGCGTCAACCGCTGCCAGCGTCGCCTGGATCGCCGGATGCTCCGCCTGAGAAATGCGGAAGGCCTCGTCGACCGAGCGCGGCAGCACGCCGGACGGCAGCGTGCCGGCAACCAGATTATCGGGCGAATCGCCAATGATGTCGAAATAGGTCGCCTCGCTGGACGCCACCTGCGCCAGCGCGCTGTTCAGAAGCGCCGTTGCGAGCGCCTGCTGCGATTCGGCCTGGGCGACGTCGGTCCGCGTGCCTTCGCCGACTTCGAACCGTGCGCCGGCGGCCCGCACCTGCTCTTCGAGGAAGCCGAGATTTTCGCGGCGCAGCGCGGCGATGCGCCGGTCACGCAGGACATTCATGTAGGCGCTGGCAGCATCGAACAGGACGTTCTGTTCGGTGTTGGACAGATTGCCGCGCGCTGCCCGGATCTGGGCCTGCGCCGCGGCGACGTTGTTCTGGGTCTGGAAGCCGTCGAAGATCGTCTGGTTCAGCTGCACACCGAAACCGATCGAGTCGGTCCGGTCGCGAATCCGCGGCAGGTCGTCGCCACGGGTCGTGCGGCTGCGGCTGGCATTCGCCGAACCGACGCCGCTGATGAAGGGCCTGAGCGCCGAGCGGGCCTGCGGCACGTTCTCGTCAGTCGCGCGGAGCTGGGCGCGGGCGGCATTGAGATCCTGATTGAACTTGTAGGCCTTTGCGAGCGCCCCGGTCAGCGTTTCCGCCAGCGCCCCACTGGGAGAGGACAACAGCGTGCCCGCGGCCAGAAGCGCGGCAATCACAGTCTTGCCGATCAATGTTCATACTCCATGACGCGGCCCACTTAGGTAACGGTCACCGCCCCCGCCCCGACGTCTCCCGGAAACGTCAGACCCGGGAATGCCATTTGAGGTTTGGGGCATACTAATCAGGCGCACGGCCGATCGATCAAGCGACACGGCCCCCTGCCCGGCATTTGTTTCGCGAATCGGCAAATCTGCAACGATGCTGATCGCTCAGAAGGCGAACTCGGCCTTCCTCTGAAAGCCCGGCAGCGGCCGGATGCTGCAGTTGAATCCGAACCGGCTGCCGACGACGCCGTTGTCGTCCTTGAAGTAGAGCTTGGCTTCCGCCGCATTGCCCTGCCCCTCGACGACGACCAGACGGCCACCATCCCGAAGCTGTTCGAGCAGGGTTTCAGGCAGGATGTCGACAGAACCTTGCACGAAAATGACGTCGAACGGCGCTTCCGACGGATAGCCTTCGTTCAGCGGGCCTTCGACGACGGCGCAGGTGACATAGTCGAGCCGGGCGAGGTTCTCGGTCGCCGCTTCCGCAAGCTCCGGATCCTGCTCCAGCGAGACCACCGAGCCGGCCAGATGCGACAGCACCGCCGACGAATATCCGGTGCCGCAACCGACATCGAGAACGACGTCGTCGGGACGGATCGCGGCGAGCTGGATCAGCTTGGCGAAGGGGGAGGCTTCCATGATGAAGCGGCCGTTGCCGAGCGGCACGTCCTCGTCGATATAGGCCAGCGGCTTGCGCGCGGCCGGCACGAACTCTTCGCGCGGCACCTCGAGGAAGGCCCGCAGGATCTCGTGGCGGGTCACGTCGGTGGTGCGAATCTGGTTGTCCACCATCCGCGTACGGGCGGCATCAAAGTCCATGGTCGACATTCCGATCTCTCGTCGCCGTTTCGCCTTGTTCTCTGTCGTTTCCTTAGTCGCGCCCTAGAAGCGAGGCAAGGCGAAGATCGCCGCAACGCACCGTTCGGCGTTGCGGCGTGACAGAAAACCGGGGCTGCCGGCGTGCCGGCATGACGATGTTCGCAGATCGGATCGGAGGGGCTTGCGAGAGCCCAATCAAATCAGTAGGTACAGCGCCGGTGAGGCCTCGTGGCGGAGTGGTTACGCAGAGGACTGCAAATCCTTGCACGGGGGTTCGATTCCCTCCGAGGCCTCCAGCTTTCTCCCCCTACATTGTATTCACGACAGTTCGACGACCGGCGGCACCATCGCCTGTCAGCGCATGCGGCTTACTGGGCCGGGAAGAAGCGCGGGCCGATCAGGCGATAGCCTTCGGCGGTGCGCTCGACGGGCTCCTGCGGCGCGATGTTGCGGATGGTTTCCGGCCGCGGCGTCGGGATCGGCACGCCGTTGGACGCACTCTTGATGCTGCGGCTCTCGCGCGGCTCGACCGACAGCGACGCCATCTCGATCATCCCCTGCGACAGGGAATCGCCGGAGGTCGACTGCGCGATGGCCGGAACCGTGAAGAGCGCTGCTGCCAGGATCGGGGCTGCCGCAAGCTGCTTGAACATTGTATCCGCCTCTCATTCGTTTGTTGGAAAGCGAAAGGGGTCGAAGCGGAATTCGGTTCCAGATGAGCGACTTGGCGCTCAGGCGACGGTTTGCGATTCGTATACGGCCGCGCGCTTGCGCCGCATCACCTCCGGCAGCGTGTCGATCAGGTGATCCACCAGCAGCCGCACGGCCGGCAGCATGCCGCGCCGCGACGTGAACAGAAGATGCACCATGCTCTCGCCGGCATGATAATCCGGCAGCACCCGGACCAGCGCGCCCGAGGCGAGCGCGTCGTAGCAGACCGCCTGGGGCAGCATCGCGACGCCCAGCCCTTCGATGGCGGCCTCGCGGGAGACGGCGAAGTCGTTGACCAGCAGCCGGGGTTCGTGGCGGATCCGCACCGGCCGGTCGGCGCCGTCATAGAGCTCCCAAATGCTCTGGTCCTGCGTCTTCTGATGGGCGATCGTCGGCAGGCCGGCCAGATCCTCCGGTCGCGCGATGGGTGGATGCGCCGCTAGGAAGGCCGGGCTCGCCACCAGGACGATGCCGATCGGGCCCAGCTTGCGCGCCACCAGGTCGGAGTTCTCCTCGAAGGCGAGATTGGCGCGGATCACCACGTCGACCCGCTCCGCAATGAGATCGATGGTCTCCAGCGACACCAGCAATTGCAGCCGCACCTTGGGATAGGCCGCGAAGAACGCCGGCAGCACGCCGGCCAGCGCATGTTCGCCAAAGCCCGGCGGGCAGCCGAGCCGAACCAGCCCGCGCGGCTCGGCGGTCAGGGTCTGGGCCGCCTCCTCGGCCGCCTCGGCTTCGGCGAGCGCCGCACGGCAATGGCCGTAGAATACGTCGCCGACCGCCGTCAGCGACAGCCGACGGGCCGAGCGCTCCAAGAGCTGGACATCGAGCCGCTGCTCCAGAGCCGCGACGCGGCGGCTCAGCTTCGACTTTGGAATGCCCAGCGCCCGGCCCGCCGCGGCAAAGCCTCCATGGCGCACCACGGCCTCGAAATAGAAGAGGTCATCGAGATTGGGCATGCGTTCCACCAGTAGGACGACGAGTTGCAATTCCGCCATCTACCACCGGGAGCGTTCCAACAATAGGTCTGATGCATCGCATCATTAGCGGGTTTTCGGATGCTGCCAAGCGCAGTCCGCCGGAGCCCCAAACCAAGGGACCATTGCCATGAAGACGCTTTCGCTCCTCGCCGCAGGCCTCGCGGCATCCCTCGCCTTCGCCGCTCCGGCCTCGGCCCAGCTCGCCTCCACCGGCGACGTCGGCTATGGCCATTTCTACGGCGAGTTCCAGTCCGGCCAGCGCGCCGCGGCCGACCGCAACGATGCGGTTCGCAGCGACGCTCGCCGCGTGACCCGCACCGAACGCACGGCCGCACCGCAGACCGCCCGTGACGCGGCGCGATTCGCGCCCGCCACCCGCACGACCGTCACGCCGCTGGCCTATCAGCCGGTCGCCAACGGCCTGTAATCGGCACCGGAGCATCCTCCCAGCTCCCGTCGCCCGCGGGGCGCTGCCGGACTTGCGGCAGCGCCCTTTTTTCCGTTGACGATGTTCATGCTTCGTTCCATCTAGCGGGCATGAGCGATACCAGCAGACCACGATCGGGGACCCTCGGCGAAGCCGCACGCCGCGGCATGCTGGTCACCGCCACATGCCGCAAATGCGGCCATGCCGCCTCGTTCCTGGCGGTGGACCTGGCCATGGCCGCCGATCCAGCAGGCCCGCTGGAAAAGCTGGCGTTTCGCTGCCGCGAATGCCGCGAACGCGATTGCGAGGTCGAGGCCAGGGAGCTCGATCGGGACCGCCGTCCGAATATCGTGGTGTGGCGGCCGACGCGGCTGCGCTGACGGGCCGACAACCGCTCGCTCAGTTGCGGCGGGTTGCGCGCCAGCGGCCCCAGCGCACCGCCGTGCGGCGGCGCCACCGCCGCACCGGGCCGAGATCGACCGACAGCACCAGAAGGCCGACGGGAATCATCCAGAAGCCGACGATCGGCAGGAAGCCGACGGTGCCGCCCAGGACCAGCGCGGCGCCCGTGGCGATCCGCAGGCCGCGCGAGGCGGGCAGCGGCATGTCGCGCCCCATCACCGCAATACGGTGCGCCTTGCGGACCGACGCTTCGTCGTGGCCGCCGGCATCGGGCACGTCCTGCTGTTCGTCCATGACCTGCGGCATTCCTTGTGGCCCGTCACCTGCGCTGCGAAATGGGCGCGGCGCCCCGTCCGCACAAGCCTTTGCC
This sequence comes from Aurantimonas coralicida DSM 14790, assembly GCF_000421645.1. Classification (GTDB taxonomy): domain Bacteria; phylum Pseudomonadota; class Alphaproteobacteria; order Rhizobiales; family Rhizobiaceae; genus Aurantimonas; species Aurantimonas coralicida. Next base: position 98,051 of record NZ_ATXK01000008.1, read on the forward strand.
GCCCTGTCGGTTTTTCCGCCATGCTGCGATGCGTTTTTTTGCCCGGACGGGTTGGCAAATGCGCAATCGCTTTGCTATAGGCACGCCAACGCGTTGGACGCGTCATTCCCCGATAGCTCAGTTGGTAGAGCGTTCGACTGTTAATCGAATTGTCGCAGGTTCGAGCCCTGCTCGGGGAGCCAGTTTCTTGAAAGCCGTCGGTCTCGCGACCGGCGGCTTTCTTCGTTTCAGCGCCCTGTTTGCCTTCTGCCGGACGCAACACGCGCTGCCGCGATTCGGCCCGTTTGGTCGCACCGCCCTCGCCTCTCCGCGCTTTCGCGACACATGGTGCCCCATACCGGGCCGACCGGATCACGTCGGGACAAGCGTAGGCAGCATTCATGACGCAGACATCACAGATCGAACCGATCGTCGTCTGGCTTCGGGACGATCTCAGGCTCGACGACAACCCGGCCCTGGCCGAAGCCGCCGACAGCGGACGCCCGGTCGTGCCGCTTGTTGTTCTCGACGAGGAGAGCGACGGCGTGCGGCCCCTGGGCGGGGCGCACAAATGGTGGCTGCATCATTCGCTGAAGCGCTTCGGCAAGGATCTCGCCGACAAGGGGGCGCCGTTGATCCTGCGCCGCGGCAAGGCGCGCGACCATGTCGTCGACATCGTCGAATCGACCGGCGCCACGACGCTTCTGATGAACCGGCGCTACGACCAGGCCTCGCGCGCCGTCGATGACGCCGTCGAGCAGGCGCTGGGCGGCGATGTCGAGGTGCAGCGCTTCACCGCCAACATCCTGCACGACCCCGACAAGGTGCGCACCAAGACCGGCGGCTGGTACAAGGTCTATACGCCGTTCTGGAAGAACCTCGCCGAGCGCGAACCCCGCGATCCGATCGACCCGCCGGACAAGCTCGCAGCGCTCGACGATCAGCCCCGCTCGGACAGGCTGGAGGACTGGGGCCTGCTACCGACGCGCCCTGACTGGTCCGGCGGCATCGCCGCGTTCTGGGAGGTCGGCGAAGCCGCCGCGCATGAGCGCTTTGAGGAATTCTGCGACGAATGGCTGGACGATTATCCTAACGGGCGGGACCGTCCGGGGGACGACGCCACCTCGCGCATGTCGCCGCATCTGCGCTGGGGCGAAATCTCGCCCTATCGGCTCTGGCACACGGCGGAAGCCTATGCGAACCGGCGCAAGACCATTCCGGGCGACGCGCTGAAGACCTTCAAGAAGGAACTGGTCTGGCGCGACTTCAACTATCACCTGCTCCACAATTTCGGGCCGCTCGCGACGCAGAACTACAATGAGCGTTTCGACGCCTTCCCCTGGCGCAGCGCCGAGTCCGAGCTGCGGGCCTGGCAGAAGGGCCTCACCGGCTACCCCATCGTCGATGCCGGCATGCGCCAGCTCTGGGAATGCGGTTGGATGCACAACCGCGTGCGGATGATCGTCGGCTCCTTCCTCACCAAGGACCTGCTGATCGACTGGCGCGAGGGCGAGCGCTGGTTCTGGGATACGCTGGTCGATGGCGACATCGCCTCGAACACCGCCCAGTGGCAGTGGATCGGCGGCAGCGGCGCCGACGCCCAGCCCTATTTTCGGGTCTTCAATCCGGTCACACAGAGCCAGCGCTTCGATGGCGACGGCGACTATATTCGCCGTTTCGTGCCCGAACTCGCCGATCTGCCGGACAAGGCCCTGCACGCGCCCTGGGAGGCCGATGCCGACACCCTGGCCGAGGCCGGGGTGGAACTGGGCAAGACCTATCCGAAGCCGATCGTCGACCACGGGACGGCGCGCAAGCGGGCGCTCGACGCCTATGGCGAAGTGAAGGGCTGAGCCGACCGGACGCCGCCGTCCCCGCCGTTACCGATTCGGTCGCCGCCTCGGCAGGCGGCCAGTGATTCCCGGTGCGCGGCGGCAGACAAGTTTCCCGTCACGGCAATCATTGCCTTGCCACCCCCACCCACCGGTCATAGTTTCGCGGCAGCATTCCGCATCCCGCCAATCAGGTCCCAGATGTCCCGATACAATTCCGTCCTCGACGCCATCGGCAACACGCCGCTCATCCGACTGCACAAGGCATCGGAAGCGACGGGCTGCGAGATCTACGGCAAGGCCGAATTCCTGAACCCCGGCCAGTCGGTCAAGGACCGCGCCGGGCTGTTCATCATCCGCGACGCCGAGGAGAAGGGTCTCCTGGAGCCCGGCGGCATCATCGTCGAAGGCACCGCGGGCAATACGGGCATCGGCCTGTCGCTGGTCGCCGACGCGCTCGGCTATCGCACTGTGATCGTCATCCCCGAGACCCAGAGCGAGGAAAAGAAGGACGCGCTGCGCCTGATGGGCGCCGAGCTCATCGAAGTGCCGGCGGTCCCCTACAAGAACCCGAACAATTACGTGAAGGTCTCCGGCCGCCTCGCCGAACAGCTGGCCAGGACCCATCCGCAGGGCGCGATCTGGGCGAACCAGTTCGACAATCTCGCCAATCGCGACGGCCATGTGGTCACCACCGCCGAGGAGATCTGGCACGGCACCGGCGGCGAGATCGACGGCTTCATCTGCGCCGTCGGCACCGGCGGCACTCTCGCCGGCACCGCCATGGGCCTGAAGCGCCGCTCCGGTCAGATCAAGTTCGGTATCGCCGATCCGATGGGCGCAGCGCTCTACAGCTACTACACGACCGGCGAGTTCAAGTCGGAAGGCTCGTCCATCACCGAGGGCATCGGCCAGGGCCGCATCACCGCCAATCTTGAAGGCTTCGAGCCGGACTTCGCCTACCAGATCCCCGATGACGAGGCCCTGCGCATCGTCTTCGACCTGATCACCGAGGAAGGGCTCTGCCTTGGCGGCTCGTCGGGCATCAACATCGCCGGCGCCATCCGCATGGCGAAGGAGATGGGCCCCGGCCACACCATCGTGACCATCCTGTGCGACTACGGCAATCGCTACCAGTCGAAGATGTTCAACCCGGCCTTCCTGCGCGACAAGGGCCTGCCGGTGCCGCAGTGGATCGAGCGCACGCCGCAATTCGACGTGCCCTTCGAGCCGGTGGACTGACCATGTCCGAGGCCGGAACCGAGCGCGTCTACCAGGACGATTCCTATCTATCGACGATGGAAGCCGAACTGCTGCGCGTCGAGACCACCGCCGACGGGCGCCCCGGCCTCGTCTTCGCGCGCACCAATTTCTTCGCGGCCGGTGGCGGCCAGCCGGGCGATACCGGTTTCGTCGAGACGGCCGACGGCCGCCAGGTGAAGATCGTCGACACGGTCTACGCCGCCGACAAGTCCACCATCCTGATGCTGGTCGAGGACGAGCCGACCCTGCCGCAGCCCGGCGAGACCCTGGTGCTGCATGTCGACTGGAAGCGCCGCTACAAGCTGATGCGCATGCACACGGCCTGCCATCTCCTGACGGTCGTCTGTCCGTTTCCGATCACCGGCGCGGCGGTCGGCGAGGACGAGAGCCGGGTCGATTTCGACATTCCCGACGGCGCGCCGGACAAGGCCGAGGTCACCGCCGGCCTGATGGAACTGGTGGAGGCCAACCATCCGGTCTTCACCCGCTGGATCAGCGATGCCGAACTCGACGCCAATCCGGGCCTGGTGAAGTCGGCCAACGTCAAGCCGCCCCGCGGCACCGGGCGGATCCGCCTGGTCTGCGTCGGCGACGAAGGGTCGGTGGACACCCAGCCCTGCGGCGGCACCCATGTCCTGGAAACCGGCGAAGTCGGCGAGATCCACATCGGCAAGATCGAGAAGAAGGGCAAGGTCAACCGGCGCTTCCGCATCCGCTTCGGCCCCCTGCCCGCCTGAAACCCGTAACTGCCCTTGCCGCGACGGGAACGGGTGCGATCTACTGCGCCATCCGTTGGCCGCGGCACTCCGTGGCACCAGTGCATGATCGAGGCGGCGCATGAGCCAGAACCCCTTCCTGATCTCTCCCGACGAGCTCGCCGGCCATCTCGGCAAGCCGGGGCTCTCGGTCGTCGACGCCTCCTGGTATCTGCCGGCGCAGAAGCGTCTGGCCGAGCCCGAATTCGAGACAGCCCACATTCCCGGCGCGGTGTTCTTCGATCAGGACGCGATCGTCGATCCGGCCTCGTCGCTGCCGCACACCTTGCCCTCGGCCGCCGATTTCGGCGCAGCCGTCGGCAGGCTCGGCATCCGCGAGACCGACACCATCGTCGTCTATGACGGCATGGGCCTGTTTTCCGCGCCGCGCGTCTGGTGGATGTTCCGGACCTATGGCGCAAAGGACGTGCGCATTCTCGACGGCGGCTTTCCGGCCTGGCGGGCCGGCAATCACCCGGTCGAAACCGGCAAGGTCTCGCCCGAGCCCGCGACCTTCGAGGCCAGCTTCGACGCCGATGCCGTCGCGACCCTCGACGAGATGCGCCGGATCGTCGACGACGGCGCGCTGCAGGTGGTGGATGCGCGCCCGGCCGACCGCTTTGCCGGCGAAGCCGCCGAGCCGCGCCCGGGCGTTCGCGCCGGCCACATGCCCGGCGCCCGCAACCTGCCCTTCCTGCAGCTTGCCGAGAACGGCCGGCTGAAATCGCCCGAGGAACTGCGCGCCGCCTTCGCCGCGGCAGGCGTCGATCCCGATGCTCCGGTGGTGACGAGCTGCGGCTCGGGCGTGACCGCCGCCGTGCTCAACCTGGCGCTGGAAACCCTCGGCAGCAGGCAGCACCGGCTCTATGACGGCTCCTGGACGGAATGGGGCGGCGCGACCGACACACCGGTCGTGACCGGACCGTGATCCCCATGCGCCTGTTGACGACCACGGTCACCAGCCTGGAACTGCGTCAGCCGCCCGAGCGGGTGGCCTCGCCGCCCGCTTCCGACACGGAGTTGAGCTTTCGCGAAATCCGCGACATTGCGCTCGATGCCTATCGCACGCTTTATCGCAGCGTCGGCGACCCGCATCACTGGACGTCGCGGATCCTGCCGGACGACCGCCTCGACCGGGAAATCCACGACGAGGCGACCCGCATCTTCGTGCTCCTGGCCGACGACATCGTCGCCGGCTGGTTCGAACTGGAAATGCGCCGGTCGCTGAAATCGGCCCGCATCGTCCATCTCGGCATCATGCCGGCCTTTCGCGGTCGCGGCCTTGCCGATCATCTGGTGTCCAAGGCAATCGTCACCGGCTTTTCGGAAGGCGCCGAACGCCTGACCATCGAGACCAACACGCTCGATCATCCCGCCGCCCTGCCGCTGTACCGCAAGCACGGCTTTACGCCCTATGCGACGCGGATGGTCCAGACGCCGGCGATAGAATCGGTCGAGGCGCTGGCAAGGGAGCACCACACGCCGGCCCCCACCAGCATGGTCGCCGGGGACGCGCCGCGATGAGGATCATTGGCAGCGCAGAGGCGGATCATCTCCTGACCTGGACGGCGGTGACCGAGGCGATCCGCGAGGCGCATCGCCTGCCGCAGGCCGAGATCGGCGACATGCTGCTGTCGCGCGATGGGCGCAGCCTGCTCAATCGCGGCGCCTGGATCGAAGGCCTCGGCATCGCGCTGAAATCGGTGACCGTCTATCCGGACAATCCGCGCCGCGACCCGCCGCTGCCGTCCGTGCAGGGCGGCATGCTGCTTTTTGACGAGGACAGCGGCGCGCCCACGGCTCTCGTCGACGGCATCCTCGTTACCAAATGGAAGACCGCCGGCGATTCCGTCCTCGGCGCCAGGCTGCTGGCCCGCCCCGGTTCGCGGCGGCTGTTGATCTGCGGCGCCGGCACGGTCGCCCGCACGCTGATTCCGGCCTATGGCGAGCTCTTTCCCGACCTCGAGCAAATCATCCTGTGGAACCGCAGCACCGACAAGGCCGAGGCGCTTGCGGCGGAATACGCCGATAACGCCATTCCGGTGACGGTCGCGACCGAGCTGGCCGAGGCGGTCGCTGCCGCCGACATCGTCTCCACCGCCACCCTGTCGAAAGAGCCGTTCCTGAAGGGCGAGTGGCTGAGCCCCGGCACCCATGTCGATCTGATCGGCGCCTTCCGGCCCGACATGCGCGAGGCCGACGACACGCTGCTCCAGCGCGCCGAACTCTTCGTCGATTCCCGCCGCACGACCTTCGGCCATATCGGCGAGATCCAGATCCCGCTCGACGCCGGCACCATCACCGCCGACGACGTCCTGGGCGACCTGCACGATTTGTGCGCCGGAACCGCCGGCCGGTCCTCGCCCGACGCCATCACCGCCTACAAGAATGGCGGCGGTGCCCATCTCGACCTGATGGTCGGCGCGCTGATCCGGCGGCTGGTCGAAGCCGGCGACAGCCGCGGCTGAACGCCGGCACGGGAGCGACGATCCCGACGGTTTCACGCCGGCACCAGACGCGATAGACGAAGCCACGCCTGCCACCGCCGAACGGACGCTGCCCTTGCTCTGGAAAACGCTTATCGCTCTCGTTATCGTCCTGCTGCTGGCCGGTGCAGCCGTCTGGCTGTTCGGACCGCGCGAACCGGTGGAAACGACGATCCGCTTCGATCCCGCCGCCATCGGCGCCGATGCCGACGCCTACCTCGCGCGCACCGAGGCGGACATTCCCAATCTGCGCCCGAACGCGCAGAAGGAGATCGTCTGGGCCTATCCGGCCTCGCGCGCCCGCACGCCGGTCTCGATCGTCTATGCGCACGGCTTCTCCGCCGCCAAGGGAGAGACCCGGCCGCTCGCCGACAAGGTCGCGGCATCCTTGGGCGCGAACCTCTTCTACACCCGCCTTACCGGCCATGGCCGCGACGGCGCCGCGATGGAACAGGCCGACGTCAACGCCTGGCTCAACGATCTGGCCGAAGCGGTCGCCATCGGCCGCGAGATCGGCAACCGGGTCATCGTCATCGGCACCTCGACCGGCGGCACGCTGGCCACCTTCGGGGCGACGCAGCCGGGCCTGATGGAGGATGTGGCGGGACTGGTGCTGATCTCGCCGAATTTCGGCCTGCTCGACCGCTGGGCCTTTGCGCTGGACCTGCCCTGGGCGCGCGATCTCCTGCCGCTGGTCGGCGGCGAGACCCGCGGCTTCGATCCGCTGAACGATCCGCAGGCGGAGAACTGGACGACGCGCTATCCCATCGGCGCGCTGGTCCCGATGGCGGCGCTGGTGCGCGAAACCCTGCGGGCCGACATCTCCGGCATCGCGCTTCCGGTCCTCACGCTGTTTTCGCCGAACGACCGGATCGTCGATCCCGCCGCGACGGAGGCGGTCATGGAACGCTGGCAGGGTCCGCGCGAAGTGGTGGAGGTGCCGGCGAGCGGCGATCCGGCGAGCCACGTCCTGGCGGGTGATATCGTGTCGCCGCAGACCACCGACGACCTCGCCGCTCGGATCGTCTCCTGGGCCGAGGCCCTGCCTCCGACCGACTGATCTCGGGCCGCCACCGGGCGGGCGTTGGCGCGAACGCGGCGTTGCCGGTCGTCACGGCCAACAGACCGCCCGAAACGAAAAATGGCGGATGGCTGCGCGCCACCCGCCATCGATAGATCCTGCCTCAGGCGGCGTCGCCGTTCGGTGCGCCGTCTTCGGGATGCACCGAAGCCAGAAGCTTCGCCGCGTCCTGCGCGTCCTGGGGCGTGAAGACGAGGCCAATGGGCGCGTCGCCATTGCGGATGATCAGGGCGACATTGCCGTCGGGGAGCTGCGAAACGCCCTCCAGCTTCTCCACCATGACACCCTGGATGCCGTTCTCGTTGTCGTTCTGATCGGACATGCCGTCTCCTGGTGTTCGGGGTAAGCTCTCCAACCTAATCAGTCGGCCCGAGAGTTAAACCACCGCACCCGGATTTCCCGGCATATCCATGGTCCGCCGCTGTCAGGCAGGCGCCGAATGCGAGCGCAGGAACCCGTCGACGCGCTCGAGCGCCCGCACGATGTTCTCCTCCGAATTGGCGTAGGACAGCCGCACATAGCCCTCGCCAAGAATGCCGAAATCCGGCCCGCCGATCAGCGCGACGCCGGCCTCCTCCAGAAGGGCCGAGGCCAGCTTCTTGGCCTTCCAGCCGGTCTGCGAGATGTTCGGGAAGGCGTAGAACGCGCCCTTGGGCGTCGCGCAGGAGACGCCCGGCAGCGCGTTCAGGCCCTCTACCACCACCTTGCGGCGCCGGTCGAAAGCCCGCATCATCGTCTCGACGTCGTCCTGCGGCCCGTCGATCGCGGCGATGCCGGCGAACTGGCTCGGGGCGTTGACGCAGGACCAGCAATTGACCGCCAGCTTGCGGATCTTGTCCATCAGCACATCGGGCCAGATCGACCAGCCCATGCGCCAGCCGGTCATCGCCCAGGTCTTCGACCAGCCATTCAGGACGATCAGCCGGTCGCGAATCTCCGGGAAGGTCAGGAGCGAGCAATGCGCCTCGCCGTCATAGGTCATCACGTCGTAGATCTCGTCCGACATGATCGCCACGTCCGGATGGTCGGCGAGGCCCTTCACCAGCTTCTCGATCTCGGCGCGCGGGGTCACGCCGCCGGTCGGGTTGGCCGGCGAGTTGAGGATCAGGAGCCGCGTCTTCGGCGTGATCAGGGACAGCGTCTCCTCGGCCGAGAAGGCGAAGCCGTTCTCCTCGCGCACCGGCACCGGCACCGGCGTCGCGCCGGTGAACTCGATCATCGAGCGATAGATCGGAAAGCCCGGATCGGGATAGAGGATCTCGGCCCCCGGCTCGCCGAACATCAGGATCGCCGCATACATGGTCGGCTTGCCGCCCGGCAGGATCATCACCGATTCCGGCGAGACCTCGATGCCGGTCGTCGCCAGCGTCCGCCGCACCACGGCCTCGCGGGTCGCGATCAGGCCATTGGCCGGCGTGTAGCCGTGATGGCCGTCGCGCAGCGCCTTGATGGCCGCCTCGACGATGTGCTCCGGCGTACGGAAATCCGGCTGGCCGATGCCCAGATTGATGATGTCGCGGCCCGAATTGGCAAGGGCGGTGGCACGTGCGAGCACCGCGAAGGCGTTCTCCTCGCCGATGCGGTCGAAGGCGGAAACCGTATGCAGCATGTTCGTCTCTCGAAAGGCCCGGGCATCTGAAGGGACGCACGCGGATCCGTGGCTCGTCGGGGTTTCGCGGCGCAAAGCCGATGGGCGATCCGTATGGCATCCCCCGTCCGCTGTCGAGTTCGGCCGCCCCCGCCGTCCCGCCGCCGGCCGCGCTCGGCGCCCGGTTGAGACCGGTAGGGAGCCGACGCGAAACCCGCCCCACATTCCCGCATGCGTGCTAGGCTTGACGTCGCCAGGGCCCGGCAGGTGGAGTCCGGGAACCGGCCGGCTTGCCGGAGCAGGTGCTGCGGCAGCCTCTTGAGGAGGATCCCCGACGCATGAAACTTGCAACCATCAAGGATGGCAGCCGCGATGGCCGCCTCGTCGTCGTCTCGCGCGATCTCACGCAGATGACCGACGCCGCGTTCCTCGCCCGGACCCTGCAGGCGGCGCTTGACGACTGGGCGCGCGTCGCGCCGCATCTGGCGACGCTAGCCCAGAGCCTCGAAACCGGGGCGGTGCCGGCCGAACGTTTCCACGAGCACGATGCGGCCAGCCCCCTGCCCCGCGCCTGTCAATGGATCGAGGCGGCGACGGAGGCTGCCGGGCCCGATGACGGGCCAGCGCTCCACCAGGGCGCGTCGGATGCGATCCTCGGCCCGCGCGAGCCGATCCTCGCCGCCGACGAGGCATGGGGCATCGATCTGGCCGGCGGCATCGCGGTGATCACCGGGGACGTGCCGATGGGCGCGGGGCCCGCGGAAGCACGTGAGGCGATCCGTCTGGTCATGCTGGTCAATGCCGTCGCGCTGCGCGGCTCGCCCGATTCACCCGTGGGGACCGATGGGCGTCCTGGCACGGCGAGCCCGGCCTTCTCCCCCGTCGCCGTGACGCCGGACGAACTCGGCGACGCATGGGACGGCGGCCGGCTCAGCGGCACGCTCTGCGTCGACCTGAACGGCAAGCCGCTGGGCCGGGTCGATGCGGGCATCGGCACGCGTTTCGATTTCCCGGCGCTGATCGCTGGGGCAGCGCGGACCCGCCGGCTGGCGGCCGGCACGATCGTCGGCTCGGGCGCGGTCGCCGACCAGCCGGAAGGCGGCCAGGGCGCCTCGATCGAGGCGGGCGGTTCCGGCCATTCCAGCCTCGCCGGCCTTCGCCGCGCCGAGGCAGCCGGCGGTGGCGATCCGGACACGCCGTTTCTCGGCTTCGGCGACACCGTCCGCATCGAGATGCTGGACGAGCGCCGGCATTCGATCTTCGGCGCCATCGAGCAGAGCGTCGAAAGCGCCTGACCAACCGACGGCACGCGTTCCCGGCTCGGTCGGGAACGCGACTGCTCGCCCGTCCCCGCAGCCGTCAGCTCTGCCTATTGCAGCAGGCGCGGCAGCAGTAGCGAGATCGCCGGGAAGGCGATCAGCAGCAGCACCCGCACGATTTCCGATCCGAAGAACGGCATCACGCCCTTGAAGGTCTCGCGCATCGGCACGTCCGGGGCGAGCGAGTTGATGATGAAGACGTTCAGCCCCACCGGTGGCGTGATCAATCCGAGTTCCACCACCACCAGGATGATGATGCCGAACCAGATCTTGGTCTCCTCGGGGCCGAGCCCGAAATCCAGCCCGGCGACGACGGGCCAGAAGAACGGGATCGCCAGAATCACCATGGACAGGCTGTCCATCAGGCAGCCGAAGATCAGGAACGCCACGATGATCAGGGCAAGGATCTGGAATGGCGCGAGGCCGCTCTCCTGCAGGAAGCCGGCGGCGGCCTGCGGCACGCCGGCCCGGGCCATGAAGATCTTCAGGAGTTCGGCGCCCAAGAGGATCAGGAAAATCATGCCGCTGGTGCGCGCCGTCTCCAGCAGCGCCTCGACGAAGCTGCCCCAGTTCAGCCGTCCGAGTCCGAAGCCGTAGATGCCGACGAGAAAGACGCCGATCGCGGCCGCCGCCGTCGGGCTGTAGACGCCGGCATAGATGCCGCCAATGACCACGCCGAAGATGATGGCGACCGGGATCACCGCGATGCTCGCCGCGACCAGTTCCTGGCGCGGCACCGCCTCACCCACCGGACCCGAGCCGGGGACGAAGCGGACATAGATGGCGATCGTCGCCATGAACATCAGCATCGCCAGGATGCCCGGGATCAGCGCGGCGGCGAACATCGTGACGATGTTGGTCTCCACGATGATGGCGTAGACGATGAGCACGACCGAGGGCGGGATCAGGATGCCGAGCGTGCCGCCGGCGGCGATCGTGCCGGTGGCGAGCGACGGCGAGAACTTGTAGCGGCGCAGTTCCGGCAGCGCGACCTGCCCCATGGTCGAGGCCGTCGCTGTGGACGAGCCGGACAACGCGCCGAAGCCGGCGCAGGCCGCGACCGCCGCCATGGCGACACCGCCATGGAAGCGCCCGAGCCAGGCATTGGCGGCACGGAAGAGATCGCGCGAGAGGCCGCAGCGCGACGCCAGCCCACCCATCAGGATGAACATCGGCAGCACCGACAGATCGTAGTTCGAGAACTGCGCGTAGGCGAGGTCCTTGAGCTGGTACAGGAGCACTGTCGAGCCCGACTGGATCGCCGTGCCGGCCATGCCCACCAGGATCATCGTGTAGGCGATGGGCACCCGCACGGCGATCAGGAACAACAGCAGCAAAAGCCCGAGAATGCCGAGCAGGAACGGGTCGATCATCGTGGTCTACTCGCTCGCTGTCGCAGGAGTGTCCTCGGTCCATTTCGGCTGGCCGCGCATGCCGGCGACCCCGTCGAGGATCGTCACCACGGCCGCGAGGAACAGCAGCGCGAGCGACAGGAGGATGGGCGGAAAGGCGGTCCACAGCGGCAGCTTCAGCACCGGCGTGACCTCCGGATACTGGATGTAGCTGCCGAAGCCGTAGGACATCTGGCGCAGGAGCAGCAGCGCGAAGGCCGCCGCGAAAATCGCGGAGAACAGCGCCATCGCCGCCTTCGCGCCCGCGCTCATGCCTTCGGTGAAGATGTCCACCGTCACGTTCGCGCCGGCGAGCTGGCAGTACGGCAGGAACATGAAGATGACGATGGCGACGAAATGCTTGACCAGTTCGTGGTCGGCCGGAAACGGCACCGAGAAGGCGATGTTCGAGCCGGCGCTGAGCGCCGTCATCACGGCCAGCCCGGTCAGAAGAATGCCGCCGGCCAGCGCCCAGTAGCGCACGAGGCGTGCGACCAGCCGGACGCCGGCGGCCAGCCAGCCGGTGCGGCGGGGCATGACTGCCCCGCCGCGGTTTGTCTCGTCGCGGACCATCAGGACTTGTGCTTGTCCATGGCCGCCCGCGCCGCCGCCACGAGGGCCGCGGAATCGAAGTCGGTGTGGTCGGCCTGCCATTTGTCGACGACCGGTCCGAGCGCGTCGTTGAAGGTCTGCATCTCCTCGGCGGTGAGCTGGATGTGCTCGTTGCCGGCGTCGACCGCGACCTTGATGCCGTGATCGTCGGCACCGCGCCAGATCTCGGCGACCTTGCGCAGGAACGCCTCATCGGAGTTCTTGTCGAACACCGCCTTCAGATCGTCCGGCAGCGCTTCCCAGCGACCCTTGTTCATCGAGACCTGGAAGGTGGTCGTGCCGAACCGGTTCTTGTCCGGTCCCTCGATCTGGTACTGGGTGACCTCCTGCAGCTTCAGCGGCGGAATGATCTCCCAGGGGATCAGCGCCCCGTCGACGGCGTTTGTCGACAGCGCCTGCGGCAGGTCCGGCACCGGCATGGTGACCGGGGTCGCGCCCATCGCGGTGACGACGTCGTTGCCGGTCGGGCCCGGCACGCGCAGCTTCTTGCCCTGGGTATCGGCGACCGTGCGCACCGGGCTGTTGGCCATCTGGATCGCCTGTCCGGCATGGACGTGATTGAACAGGAGATGCACCGGCTCGTATTCGGGCGCCAGATATTCGTCATACATCTCGCGCATCGCCAGATTGGCCGCGGCGATGTCGTTGGTGAAGATGGTCGGCAGCTCGAACACTTCCGAGCGCGGGAAGAGGCCCGGCGTATAGCCGTTCACCGTCCACACGATGTCGACGACGCCGTCGGCGACCTGCCGGAAAAGCTGCGGCGGCGCGCCGCCAAGTGTCATCGAGGGGTAGATCTCGATCTTCACCCGGCCGCCGGAATCGGCCTCGATCGACTGGGCCCAGGGCTCCAGCATCTGGCTGTGCGCCGGCGCCTTGGGGCCAAGGAAGTGATGCAGCTTCAGCGTCACTTCGGGCTCGGCCGCCCAGCTCTTGCGCATCAGCGCGGGGGCCGCAAGCACGCCCGCCGTCGCCGCCAGGAACTGCCGTCTCTTCATCCTCAACATCGCGTCCTCCTCTTCGCTTGTTCCGGGCGACACCGTCGGGTGCTCCGGTACCGGGTGCGGATCGTCTCCCGCCGCCTCCCGCTCACCTCGTTCGACCTCCGGCAGTGCCGGCAAACTCGTTTTGCTTCCAACTAGATTGTCACGCCGCGCGGGGCTTAGCCATCCCTTCCCCATCGCCATGCGACCATCGTCGGAGAACCGCTGGACGGCAAGCGGTGCCGGCCATCCCGGCCCGCATGCGCCCGGTCGATCGCGATCCCGGCGATCCTCATGCGGATGCCAGCCAGACGTCGAGAACCGCCGAGCGTCCCTGGTTGCGCACCATGTCGAACGCCTCGGCCACTGCCGCCTCCATCTCGTCCGGCCGCTCGACCCGGCGCGCATGGGCGCCGCCGGCCGCCGCGGCGATGTCGGCATAGCGTGGCGGCGGGTCGAAGCCGATGTCCAGATCGTCGGCCCGGCTGGCATAGCCGTCGGGATGGACGCCCATCGCCGAGAAGCGCGGCGCCTTCCAGCCCCGGTTGTTGTAGACGATCTGCACGAACGGGGTGCCGTATTTGGCGGCCATCCAGTGCACGCTGGACGGCACCGAGAACATGTAGGACCCGTCGCCGGTCATCGCGACGATGGTCTTCTCCGGGGCCGCGAGCTTGGCGCCGATGGCCGCGCCGCCGTTCCAGCCGAGCGAGCCCCCGCCGGAGGTGAAGATCGAGCCCGGCGCGGTCATTCGCATGTGGTTGAAGATTACCGGGTAATTGGTGATGCCCTCATTGAGGACGATGGTGTCGGCGTCGATGTGCCGGCGCACGCAGGCCGTGGCGAATTCCGGCGTGATCGCGTCCGGCGCGCCGGCTTCGAGCGCGATCAGGCCCTCGCGCCGGGCTGCGCTCGCGGCGGCGTGATGGCGGCTGCGTCGATCGACGATCTCGGGCGCCGGCTGCCGTGCGTCGAGCCCGGCATTGAGCTGCGCGAGCGCCGTCGCGGCATCGGTGCGGAAGGCGTGGCGCGCGCCGATATACCAGAGCGGCATCGCCGCCTTCAGCGGATCGACGTCGAGATGGATGATCGTCGCATCCGCCGCCGGCTTGCTGATGGTCGGGATCCACGGCACGTCGCTGTCGATGACGATGACGCAGTCGGCTTCGGCCAGCGCCGCGTTCTGGCGCGGCTCGTTCCACTGGTTGCCGCGATAGAGCGGATGGTCGTGCGGAAAGTTCATGGCGTTCGGCACCGATTCCAGAACGCCGATGCCGAGGCGTTCGCAGAAGCGGACGAGCTCGGGCACCGCCTCAGGATTGCGTCCGACATAGGAGGTCACCACCAGCGGCCGCTGGGCTTCCGCGACCGCGTCGAGGATGGTGCCGACCGCCGCCTCGGGCAGTGCGGCGGGAGCCAGCGCGCGCCACTGGCCGGGATCGATCGTCACCGGCTCGGCGAGTTCCTCCTCCATCACCTCGCGCGCGCCCATCAGATAGACCGGGCCGCGGGGTTCGGAGCCGGCGAACTGCATGGCCCTGTGGACGAGCTGCTTGACGTTGCGCCCGGTGCGCACCTCGTTGTCGTATTTCATGTAGCCGCGCACGATGCCGCGCTGGTCGTGGACATCCTGGATCCACTGGATGAATTCGTTGCGGCTGCCGCGCAGCTCGCCTTCCTGGGTGAAGGGCGAGGCGCCGGCGAAGATCAGCATGGGCACGCGGCCCCTGGCGGCGTTGTGCACCGCGCCGGCCAGCGCCTGGGTGCCGCATTCGACATGCACGATGACCGCCTGCGCCTGTCCGGAGACCTGCGCGAATCCCTGCGCCGCGCTCATCCCGGCCATCTCGTTCGGACAGGTGATGACGCGGGGCACCGAACGACCCTTGGCACGCGCCTCGGCGATCGCCTCGATCAGGCCGGGATGGTCGCTGCCGAAATTGACGAAGAGATGGGTGACCCCCGCTTCCATCAGGGCTTCGAGAAAGGCGGTGCTGGCGGTGTACATCGGCGACGTTCCTCTCAATCCAGCGCAGCGATGAGGCGGCGCAGCATGTCGAGAAGCGCGGGCTTGCCCGCCCCGACGATGGCGTCCAGTTCCCGGTCGTGACGGGCGGCGCATTCGGCCAGATGCGCCAGCTTCTCGCTGCCCTTGTCGGTCAGGTGCAAACCGTGGCTGCGGCGATCGGCGGTGCTCGGACAGCGCCGGATCAGCATCGCCCGGTCGAGATCGCGCAGCACCGGCGTCAGGGTGGACTTGTCGCGACCGGCCGCGCGGCTCAGCGCTAGCGGCGTGACGCCCGGATTGTCGTTGATCAGCGAGAGCACGGCGAAATGGCCGGGCCGCAGATCGGCCTGCGCCGCATGGCGCTTGAAGGATTTGAAGGAGGCGTTCTGGGCAAGCTGGAGATGAAAGGCGATGTAATCGTCCAGCGCACCGCGGCGGACCGGATCGTCGCCGCGCAAAGGACTGTCCGGCTCCGCGGACCGTCGTGTCGCTGACATGCTTCCCCTCCCAAGGCCGCCGGACGTCACCGTCCGGGCCGCCGCAAGGGCGACCATGCCCGGAGGCTAGGCGAGAGAAAGACCCGCCGCAACTAGTTTTATCACAAACCAGTTTCGGGCAGCGACAAGCAGGGGGGCGTCGGCGCGCAGGTCGATTTCCCGTGCCGGTATGACGAACGGCCCGGGCGCTGGAGAGCACCCGGGCCGCCGGTCGTGTCGTCGATGAGCGGGTGACCGCCCTCCCCGTCGCGCGGGTCAGGCGTCAGCCGACGGCGAGGCTTACCCGCCTAGCGGCCCCAGCGCAGGACCAGCGGGTCGAGCGTGCGGGCGAGCTCCAGGAGACCGGCGCGCGTGTCCGGATGCGCCGGGGCGATCGGCTTGCGCACGGCGTCGGAGGCAATGATGCCGCCTTCCTTCATCAGGATCTTCGCCGTGGCGAAGCTGGTCTGGCGGTTCTCGTAATTGATCAGCGGCAGCCAGCGCGCATAGGCCGCGACGGCTGCTGCGCGATCGCCGGCGAAATAGGGATCGATGATCTGGCGGATGCCGTCGGGAAAGCCGCCGCCGGTCATGGCGCCGGTGGCGCCGGCGTCGAGATCGGCCATCAGCGTGATCGCCTCCTCGCCGTCCCACGGACCCTCGATCGCGTCACCGCCGAGCGCGATCAGCTCGCGCAGCTTGGAGGCGGCGCCGGCGGTCTCGATCTTGAAATAGGAGACGTTCTCGATCTCGGCCGCCATGCGGGCGAGCAGTGCCGGCGGCAGCGGCGTGCCGGCGACCGGCGCGTCCTGGATCATGATCGGGATGGAGATCGCGTCGGACAGCGCCTTGAAGAATTCGAAGACCTGCTTCTCGCCGACCCGGAAGGTCGCGCCGTGATAGGGCGGCATCACCATGACCATGGCGGCACCGGCGGCTTCCGCCGCCTTGCAGCGGGCGACGCACACATCGGTGGAGAAATGGCTGGTGGTCACGATCACCGGCACCCGGCCGGCGACATGCTCCAGCGCCAGATGCATCTGCTCGTCGCGCTCGGCATCGGACAGGACGAACTGCTCGGAAAAGTTCGCCAGGATGCAGATGCCGGTCGATCCGGCGTCGATCATGAAGTCGAGCGCCCGGCGCTGGCCGTCGAGATCGGGCGCACCGTCCTCGGTGAAAATGGTCGGCGCGACGGGATAGACCCCGCGATAGGGCCGGACGGCGGAACATGCGGTCATCGTGTTTCCTGCTCTGCTGGTCAGTCTCGAAGGCGTCCGGGCCGGTCTGGCCCGGACGATGTGCGGCAGCGTCAGCCGCGACCGACGAAGGGCATCTGGGTCGCCATGACGGTCATCGTCAGGACGTTGGCCTCCAGCGGCAGGCTCGCCATGTGCGCCACGGCGCGGCCGATATGGCCGGCGTCGATGGTCGGCTCGACCGCCGTCGTGCCGTCCGCCTGCAGCACGCCCTTCGACATGCGCGCGGTCATCTCGGTGGTGGCGTTGCCGATGTCGATCTGGCCGCAGGCGATGTCGAACGGCCGGCCGTCCAGCGCGGTTGCCTTGGTCAGGCCGGTGATGGCGTGCTTGGTCGCCGTGTAGGGCGAGGAATTCGGCCGCGGCGTCGTCGCGGAAACCGAACCGTTGTTGATGATGCGGCCGCCATGCGGCGTCTGCGCCTTCATCTTGCGGAAGGCTTCCTGCGTGCAGAAGAACGCGCCGGTGAGATTCGCACCGACCACCGTGTTCCACTGCTCGGCGGTGAGCTCTTCCATCGGGATGGCCGGCGAGCCGGCGCCGGCATTGTTGACCAGCAGGTCGAGGCGGCCGAAGCGCTTCTCGACCTCGGCGAAGAGCGCCGTGACGGAGGCCTTGTCGGAAATGTCAGCCGGCACGACGACGGTCTGCGCCTCGCCGATGGCCTTGGATGCCTCGTCCAGCACTTCGCGGCGGCGACCGGTCATCACGACCGTGAACCCGTCGGCGACCAGCGCCGTGGTGATGGCCTTGCCAACGCCGGTTCCTGCGCCGGTTACCACGGCAATCTTGTTCTGCGACGTCATCGCGTCGACCTCCCCTGATTCATCATACGACCTGGTCGCGTTTCGCCCCCGCGAAACGCCATTGCAGCATGGCGACGTGTGGTCGTTCGTCGGTGCCACCGCTCCCATACGCTGCCGCGATGCCGCTTGACAACGTCGGCAGCGGATGATGGCGTCCATCCCAAGCGATCGCCCTGTCATAAGATCGCAGCAAGAACCGGCCGGAGGAAACGGCATGCAGTCCGAGACAGCCGAAAGGGTCGACAGCGCGACCTGGCGGCGACAGGCCCTGGCGATTCTGTCCGCATGGGGCATGAGCGATGCGCATGCGGCGGTCACCGCCGACGTGCTGGTCGCGGCCGACCTCATGGGTATCGATTCCCATGGCCTGACCCTGTTGCCGCTCTACGACCAGCAGCTCGGCAATGGCGGCGCCACCGCGACGCCGAATATCGAGGTCGTGCACGACATGGGCGCCGTCGCGCTGATCGACGGCGACGCCGGCTTCGGCCAGGTGCCCGGCATGATGGCCGTGGACATGGCCGCCGAGCGGGCCGGACGCTTTGGCATCTCCGCCATCTCGATCCGCAATTCCAACCATTACGGCGCGGCCGGCGTCTATGTGCGGCGGCTTGCCGAACGTGGGCTCGTCGGCATCTCGACCTCGTCGGTCTGGCGGGCCGGCATCGTGCCGACAGGCGGGCTGGCGCCGAAGCTCGGCACCAATCCCATCGCCTTCGCCGCCCCCTCGGCACGCGGCCAGCCCTTCCTTCTCGACATGGCGACCTCCACCGCGGCGATCGGCAAGCTCAAGCTGGCGCAGCGGGCCGAGACCGAACTGCCGGAAGGCTGGGCCCTGACGCGTCAGGGCACACCCCAGCGCGATCCCAACCTCGCGCTGCTCGATCCCTTGCTGGCACCGCTGGGCGGCCACAAGGGCTATGGGCTGGCGACCATGGTCGAGGTCCTGTCCAGCGTCCTGTCCGGCGCCGCCCTGACACCGCTGCGCGGGGCCCCCGGCCAGAAGCACGATGTCGGCCATTTCATCCTGGCCCTCGATCCCGCGATGATCCGCGGCTCGCGCGCCGCCTTCGAGGACGACCTCGACCGCATGGTCGACGGCCTGCGTGCGACCGACCCGATCGATCCGGCCCATCCGGTGATGGTGGCCGGCGACCCCGAATATGCCCGCGAGGCCGACAGGCTGGCGCACGGCATCCCCTTGTCTGCGAAGCTCGCCGCGCAATTGCGCGAGATTGCCGAACGGGCGGGCGCCGCCTTCCTGTTCGAGCGGGAGAGTGCGCCGACGTGACCGACCGTCCCTCGGGGCGGAGATAAACTGGGAGGAGAAAGACATGAAGAAGACCCTACTGACGCTCGCGCTCACGGCGGCGGGCATCGCCATGACCATGCCGGCACAGGCACAGCAGCTGCGGTTCATGACCGGTCCGCAGGGCGGTTCGTGGTATCCGCTGGGCGGCGCCATCCAGGGCATGGCGCCCGACGGCGTGGCGATCCAGGTCCTGCCGGGCGGCGGCGTCGCCAACGTCCAGGGCGTCCAGAACGGGGCTGCCGATCTCGGCTTCGCCAATTCCATCTCGACGGTCGACGCCATCAAGGGACGCGAGCCGTTCGAAGGC
The DNA here is from genome assembly GCF_000421645.1 of Aurantimonas coralicida DSM 14790. Taxonomy (GTDB): domain Bacteria; phylum Pseudomonadota; class Alphaproteobacteria; order Rhizobiales; family Rhizobiaceae; genus Aurantimonas; species Aurantimonas coralicida. The sequence goes on from NZ_ATXK01000008.1 coordinate 117,508, forward strand.
GAAGCCGACAATGTCTGCAACCTCGCGACGCTCTATCCGCAGTATTTCCAGATCGTCACGACCGCCAGCACCGGCATCGAGAAGGTCGAGGATTTCGCCGGCAAGCGTCTGGCCACCCAGCCGGTCGGCAACACCGCCGAGCAGGTGACCCGCGCCGTGATGCAGGCCGCCGGCATGACCTATGACGACCTGTCGACCGTCGACTACGTGTCCTATTCGGATGGCGTGTCGCTGATGCAGGACAACAATTCCGACATCTTCACGCTCGGCACCACCGTGCCGGCCTCGGCGATCATGGATCTCGCCAATTCCTCCGAGATCAAGCTGGTGCCGCTGGACGCCGACTTCATCGCCAAGATGAAGGCCGAGATCAATCCGGGCTACACCGGCGTGACCATCCCGGCCGGCTCCTATCCGGGGCAGGACGAGGACGTCAGCGCGGTCGGCTACGCCACCCACGTGATCGCGCGCTGCGATCTCGATGCCGGCGTCGTCGAGGGCATTCTCGGCCAGATGTGGGAGAACCGCCAGGATCTCGCCGCCATCGCCGCCGCGATGAAGGACATCACCGTCGAGGAGATGGCCCAGGACGTCGGCGTGCCGATGCACGAGGGTGCCAAGGCCTTCTACAAGGCCAACGGCGTCGAGATGTAAGCAGGATGGCGGGCGTGCGGCTTCGGGAGGGGCCGCACGCCTTTTTGTGACCGGCGGGCGCTTGAGCCGGCCGGACGACGGGTCGGCAATCCGGCCTGTCCACGGGGGGTGACATGGAACGACACGAAGTCTGGCTGAAGCGAACGATCACCGTCGTCGCGGTGACGATGAGCCTGTTCCACCTCTATGTCGCCTATTTCGGGCCACCCAACGCCTTCACCCTGCGGGCCACCCATTTCGGCTTCGCGCTGGTGCTGGCCTATCTGTCGCTGCCGATGTTCGCCTCGCGCCAGGGCAAGGCCCCGACGCCGCTCGACTGGCTGTTCCTGGTCGGCTCGCTCGCGGCCTCGGCCTACCCGATCGTCGAGCAGCAATATTTCAACACCCGCATGGCCTATGTCGGCCCGGTCTCGGCCACCGACATCAGCTTTGCGATCCTCATGATCGTCGTCGTCCTGGAGGGCACGCGCCGCGCCATCGGCCCGATCCTGCCGATCACCGCGCTGATCTTCCTCGGCTACCAGGTGTTCTTCACCAACACCCACCTGATCCGGCTGCTCGAATACCAGTACATGACGACCGATGCCCTGTTCGGCATCCCGGCGCAGGTCTCGGCCACCTATGTCGTGCTGTTCGTCATCTTCGGCGCCCTCGCCGAACGGCTGGGCATCGGCAAGCTGTTCATGGATTTCGCCCTGGCGCTGACCGGCAGCCAGGCCGGCGGACCAGCCAAGGTCGCCGTCGTCACCTCGGGCCTGTTCGGCTCGGTGTCGGGCTCGGCCGTCGCCAACGTGATGACCACCGGTACCTTCACGATCCCGCTGATGAAGCGCATCGGCTATCCGCCGCACTTCGCCGGCGCCGTCGAGGCGGTCGCCTCCACCGGCGGCCAGATCATGCCGCCGATCATGGGTGCCGCGGCCTTCGTCATGGCCGAGTTTCTCGGCGTCAGCTACCTGAAGGTCGCGGCCTTCGCGCTGCTGCCCGCCCTCCTCTACTATCTCGCGGTCTTCCTCGCGGTGCATTTCGAGGCCAAGAAACAGGGCCTGAAGGGTCTGCCCAAGGCCGATCTGCCCCGCGTAGGCGAGGTGCTGCGCGAGCGCGGCCACCTGTTCCTGCCGCTGTTCATCATCATCGGCACGCTGATGTCCGGCTTCTCAGCGCCCTTCTCGGCACTGATGGGCATCGTCTCCGTGGTGCCGGTCGTCCTGATGCGCAGCACCACCCGCAGCGAATTCACCATGGCCAAGCTGATCGACGGCCTTGAGGCCGGCGCGATCAACTCAGTGATCGTCGCCATGGCCTGCGCCACCGCCGGCATCGTCATCGGTGTCATCGCCCAGACCGGGCTCGGCCTGACCTTCACCAGCATCGTGCGCGCCGCGGCGCAGGACATGCTGCTGCCGGCCCTGCTGCTGACCATGGTCGCCGGCATCGTCCTGGGCATGGGCATGCCGACGACCCCGGCCTACATCGTCCAGGTGGCGCTTCTCGTGCCGGCTCTCGTCCGGCTCGGCGTGGCGGTCGAGGCAGCGCACATGTTCGTGCTCTACTTCGCCATCCTGTCGGCGATCACCCCGCCGGTGGCGATTGCCGTCTATGCGGCCTGCGGCATCAGTCGCTCGGCGGTCTGGGACACCAGCATCGCGGCGGTGAAGCTGGCGCTGACGGGCTACATCATCCCGTTCATGTTCGTCTTCGGCCCGTCGCTGCTCCTGATCGGCGACTGGGACAAGGTGGCCGTGTCCGTCGTGACCTCGATCACCGGCGTCACGCTGCTCACCGGCGGCCTCTCCGGCTATCTGCTGAAGCCGGCCAACTGGCCGACGCGGCTCCTCTACATCGCCGCCGCCTTCACGCTGATCAAGCCGGGCCTGACGACCGACATGATCGGTGCCGGTCTCGGCGCGCTCGGCCTGTTCCTCAACTGGCGCTGGCCGGCGCCGGACTTCGTGCCGCGCAACCGGCCGATGGTCGATCCGGGCCATGTGGAGGCGCCGGAGAACGCGCCGATTGAGCCCGGCGACCTGCTGGAGGCCTCGGCCCACAGCAGCCATCCGCGCAACGGCTGACACGAAAAAGGCGGGGCGCCGAGCGCCCCGCCTTTCTTCATCTCCGGGGACCGCCTCCCTCGGCGCCGGCCGTCCATGACGGCCGATGCCGCATCAGGGCATCGGGATGTCCTGCGTGAATTTCGGCACGTGATAGCCCTTCTGCACCGCCTCGCGGCCGGCCAGTTCGACATACCAGCGCTTCACATTCGGGAAGTCGTGGAGCGAGATCTCCTGCCATTCATGGCGCGATGCCCACGGCCAGATCGACAGGTCGGCGATGGAATACTCTCCGGCGACATATTGTTCGCGGCCAAGTTGGGTGTCGAGCACGCCGTAGAGGCGGCGCACTTCCTTGGCGAAGCGCTCCTCTGCGAAGGGCGCCTTGCCCTTGTTGAACTTCAGATATTGATGCGCCTGGCCGAGCATCGGACCGAAGCCGCCCATCTGCCACATCAGCCATTCGAGCGTCTTCATCCGGGCGACGGGCTCGGTCGGCAGCAGCTTGCCGGACTTTTCCGCCAGATAGATCAGGATCGCGCCCGATTCCATCAGCGTCAGGCCGTTGTCGCGGTCGACGATCGCCGGGATCTTGTTGTTCGGCGCGACCTTCAGGAATGCGGGATCGAACTGTTCGTCCTTGGTGATGTCGATGGCGTGGGCCTCATAGGGAAGCCCCATTTCTTCCAGCGCGATCGAGACCTTGCGGCCATTGGGCGTCGCCCAGGTGTAAAGATCGATCATCGGTGCAAATCCTCCCAGAGTGCTGTGTTCGAGATAGTCGAGGCATGGCGACCTGCGGCGGCGCGAGGACCGACCGCAGGCCGAACCGGATGGCTATTTCGCCGAGGCGCGCAGCTTCGTGACCGTGGTGCGGGTCGAGATCCGCTCGGGATCGGTGACGAGCTCGATCAGCGCCGCCTTGCCGGAGGCACGCGCCCGCTCGAAGGCCGGCATGAACTCGTCATTGCTGGTCACTCGCTCGCCATGGGCGCCCATCGCCGTCGCCATGGCGGCGAAATCCGGGTTCTGCAGGTCTGTGCCGACCACCCGGACGGGATATTCCCGCTCCTGATGCATGCGGATCGTGCCGTAAGTGCCGTTGGCGAAGACGAAGATGATCGGTGTCGCGCCGTACTGGACGGCGGTCGCCAGTTCGAGGCCGCTCATCTGGAAGCCGCCGTCGCCGACGCAGCCGATGACGGTGCGGTCGGGATGGGCGATCGCCGCGGCGACGGCCGCCGGCACCGCATAGCCCATGGCGCCGGCCGTCGAGCCGATCTGCCGCCCCGGCCGTCCATAACGCAGGTAGCGCTGCGGCCAGCCCGTGTGGTTGCCCGCGTCGAGCGTGACGATGGCGTCGGTCGCAAGCTCTTCGCGCAAAGTGGTGAAGGCGGCCGCAAGATCCAGCGGACCGGCTTCCTGTTCCGGTTCCACGTCGGCCAGGAACTCCTGGCGCAGCTGCGAACGCCAGCCCTCGAAGCGCGACGGCTCGAACCAGCGCGCCTCGGCAAGGGCGGAGGCCAGCGGGGCCGGCGAGGCGCAGAGGCCGAGCTCGGGCTGATAGACCCGGCCGACCTCCTCGGCGCCGGAATGGATATGGATGAGGCGCGGACGCGGCGCCGGCGAATCGAGCGTCGTGTAGCCCTTGGTCGTCATCTCGCCGAGCCGCGCGCCGGCGACGAACAGCACGTCGACCTGGGCCATCCGCTTGACGAGGCTCGGCGCGCCGGCCGTGCCGAAATCGCCGACGAAGCTCGACGAGCCCGCGGAAACGACGTCCTGGCGGCGGAACGAACTGGCGACCGGCAGGCCGTTGGCCTCGGCAAAGGCAGTGATGTCGCGGCACGCCGCATCGGTCCAGCCGCTGCCGCCGACCAGCATCAGCGGGTTCTTCGCCTCCGCGAGGATCGCCCGGATCGCCTCGGCATCGGCGGCCGTGACATGGCCCTCGACCGGCGTCGCCTTCGGCGCGTCGCCGACGCTCGCCATCTCGGTCAGCATGTCCTCGGGCAGCGCCAGCACCACCGGTCCCGGCCGACCCGACATCGCCACCTGATAGGCCCGCGCGACATATTCGGGAATGCGCGCCGTGGTCTCGATCTCGGCCGCCCATTTGGCGACCGGCGAGAACATCCGGCGATAGTCGATCTCCTGGAAGGCCTCACGATCGCGCATGTCGCGGCCGACCTGGCCGACGAACAGGATCATCGGCGTCGAATCCTGGAATGCCGTGTGCACGCCGACCGAGGCGTGGCAGGCGCCCGGGCCGCGGGTCACGAAGCACAGCCCCGGCTTTCCGGTCAGCTTGCCGTAGGCATCGGCCATGTTGGCCGCGCCGGCCTCGTGGCGGGCATTGATCAGGCGGATCTCGTCGCGGCTGTCATAGAGCGCGTCGAGCACCGCCAGATAGCTTTCGCCGGGCACGCAGAAGGCAGTGTCGGCCCCCTGCTTCAGCAGCTGGTCCACCAGAATGCGCCCACCGTTGCGGGCATTGGCTTGCGACTGGGTCATGTTCAGATCGACCTCGAAGGAATGCGCGGCCTTGAAGACCGTCCTGCGGGAGGCGCGAGGATCACGCCGGATGAAACCCGCGTCAGCGGGCGGTGGATCGAGCCGGCCGGGCCGTTACGCTCAGGTCTAGCGCGGCCCAGGGGCCATCGCCAAGACCGCCGCAAGGGCCGCCTGGAGGCCGGCTCAGCAATAGCGTTCCGGTCCGACGGACTGGGCGTCCGAATAGCGGTCGCCATGGGCAAAGCCGACCGGCAGCACGGCCTCGATGGCGGCCATGTCCTCCGCCGACAGCGTGATCGCCATCGCGTCGGCGTGGTCGTCCAGATGATCCGCGCTGCGCGTGCCGGGAATGGCGACGATCTGCGGCGAGCGATGCAGCACCCAGGCGATCGCCAGCGCCGCCGGCGACTGGCCGCGCTCGGCCGCAAAGGCACGGAAACGGTCGGCAGCGGCGAGGTTGTGGCTGAAATTCGGCTCGACGAAGCGCGGATTGGCAGTGCGGAAATCGCCCGGCGGAAAATCGGCCGGCACCAGCGGCTTTGCCCCGAACATGCCGCGGGCCAGCGGCGAGAAGGCGACGAGAGCCGTGCCGGAGCGCTCGCATTCCTGCACGAGACCGAGTTCCGGCAGGCGCGTCCACAGGGAATATTCGCTCTGGACGGCGGCCACCGGATGCACCGCATTGGCCCGGCGCAACGTGCCCGGAGAAATCTCCGACAGGCCGATCGCGCCGATCTTGCCCTCCTCTTTGAAGCGCACCAGCGTCTCCATCACCTCCTCGATCGGCCGCCCGGCCTCGCGGCGATGGATGTAGAAGAGATCCACATGCTCGACGCCGAGCCGGCGCAGCGAGCCTTCCAGCGCGCCGCGCAGATAGTCGGCCGAATTGTCGAAGCTGCGCTGCGGCGCCCGCTTGATCGCCGCCTTGGTGGCGATGACGAATCGGTGCGACCGGGCTTTCAGGAAGCTGCCGATCACCTCCTCCGAGACGCCCTCGCCATAGACATCGGCCGTATCGAGATGATCGATGCCGCGTTCGATGGCTCGGTCGAGCGTACGGTGGCTCTCCGCCACGTCGGTCGCCCCGTAGATGCCGCCGAAGCTCATGCAGCCGAGCCCCACGGGCGCCACCTGCGGTCCGCCCGTTCCAAGCCTGCGCCGTTCCATCATGCCCCCTCTTCCTTCACTCGCCGTGCGCCCGCCTGCCCTTGCAGACAGATGCGGACGCCCCGGTCTCGCGTCGCCACGGCGGCCGCTCCCGGCCGGCAATCCCCGCGCGACGTCTCCCTCCACGACCGGTGGATAACGTATCCACTGCCCCGATCGTGCCCTTCCGGGAACCGATAGCACATCGGCGACCTTGCCCCGAGCGTCATATGATGACACGTGAAGCACGTCACCGGCGAATGGTGCCGGCGCGTCGCATGACTTTCGTGTGGACAGCCGTGCTGCCTAATGTCGATGTATGCATTGAAAGCTCGCCACCCGCGACAAACATTCCGGGTCCCAGGATCGCTCGTCCGCTTCGGTGTGGCGGGCATGGCTGCAAATGACAGGTGAATTGATGGCTTTGACAGGAGACCTCCTCATCGGAGGCGCGACACGACACGGAACCGCAGGCGACATCCACGGCCTTGACGCGGCAACCGGCGAGAAGCTCGAGCCGGCCTTCGGTGCGGCCGGCCCCGACGATCTGGAAAAGGCCTGCGCGCTCGCCGCCGAGGCGTTCCCGATCTTCCGCGAGACCGATCTGGAAGCACGCGCCGTGTTCCTGGAGACGATCGCCCAGAACATCATGGATATCGGCGACGAGCTGGTCCAGCGCTGCGTGACCGAGACCGGCCTGCCGCAGGCCCGCGTCGAGGGCGAGCGCGGCCGCACGGTCGGCCAGCTCCGGCTGTTCGCCGCGACCGTCCGCGAGGGCTCGTTCCTCGAGGCCCGCATCGATCCGGCCATGCCGGACCGCAAGCCGATGCCGCGCGTCGACCTGCGCCTGCGCAACGTCGCGGTCGGCCCGGTCGCCGTCTTTGGCGCGTCCAACTTCCCGCTGGCCTTCTCGGTCGCTGGCGGCGACACGGCCTCGGCGCTGGCCGCCGGCTGCCCGGTCGTCGTCAAGGCCCATTCGGCCCATCCCGGCACCTCCGAGCTGGTCGGCAAGGCCGTGCAGAAGGCGGTCAAGGATTGCGGCCTGCATGAGGGCGTCTTCTCGATGCTGTTCGGCTCGGGCCGCGTCATCGGTCAGGGTCTCGTCGCCGATCCGCGCATCAAGGCTGTTGGCTTCACCGGCTCGCGCAGCGGCGGCACGGCGCTGATGGCGACCGCAGCGGCCCGTTCCGAGCCGATCCCGGTCTATGCCGAGATGAGCTCGATCAACCCGGTCGTGCTGCTATCGGGCGCCCTCGCCGCACGCGGCGAAGCGATCGGCAAGGCCTTTGTCGGTTCGCTCACCATGGGTGCCGGCCAGTTCTGCACCAATCCGGGCCTCATCCTCGCCATCGACGGCGAGGGCCTGGAAAGCTTCGTCAAGGGCGCCAGCGCCGCGCTGGGCGAGGCTCAGGCCGCGACCATGCTGACGCCGGGCATCCACGAGGCCTATTGCGAAGGCGTCAAGCGTCTGGACAGCCATTCGCAGGTCCAGAAGCTGGCCGAGGGCAAGGTCGGCGAGAAGTTCCAGGGTCAGGCGGCCCTGTTCTCCACCAAGGCCGCCGACTTCCTGGCGCATCCCGAGCTGCAGGAAGAGGTCTTCGGCTCCACCTCGCTGATCGTGCGCTGTGCCGACGAGGCGGAACTGCAGAAGGTCCTGGGCTCGGTCGAGGGTCAGCTGACCATCGCCCTGCACATGGAAGAGGGCGACCACGACGACGCCCGCAAGCTGCTGCCCGTGCTCGAGGAGAAGGCCGGTCGCATCCTGGTCAACGGCTTCGGCACAGGTGTGGAAGTGGCCCCGGCCATGGTCCATGGCGGTCCCTTCCCGGCCACCTCCGACGGCCGCTCCACCTCGGTCGGCACGCTCGCCATCGCCCGCTTCCTGCGGCCGGTGAGCTATCAGGACATGCCCGACGCGCTGCTGCCGAAGGCCCTGCAGGAGGCCAACCCGCTGAACGTGCCGCGCCGCATCGACGGCAAGCTCGGCTAAGCTCCGCGCAGACCACGAACGAAGCCCCCGGTGACCGACGGTCCCGGGGGCTTTTTCGTTCGGGGCTCCGGCACGTCCGCATGGGCCGGCCCGCCCGGCACGTCTCACCTGGCGGTCTCTCTGCCCTTGGCATCGCCGGCCATATGGCTGACAGTGTCGCAGGGGAAATTCGCGACATCTTCGGGGGGAGAAACTCTTGGCAGTTCAGAAAAGACGGGTCGCGCTGGTCGGGCTCGGCATGGTGGTGGGCGCCCATGTCCGCAGCCTCAACGATCTCGCCGACCGGGTCGAGATCGCCTACGCCTACAGTCCCACGGCGGCCCGGCGCGAGGCCTTCGCGGCGCAGTTCCCGGTGCCGACCTGCGATCGTCTGGAGACGATCCTCGACGATCCGAGCATCGACGCCGTCATCGTCCTGACCCCGCCCAACACCCATCTCGACATCGTCGGGCGCTGTGCGGCGGCGGGCAAGCACGTGCTCCTGGAAAAGCCGCTGGAGATCACCACCGAGCGCGCCACGCAGATGGTCGAGGCCTGCGAGGCCGCCGGGGTCACCCTCGGCATCGTCCTGCAGCACCGCTTCCGCCCGGCCGCCGAGGCGCTCGCACGGATGATGGCCGCCGGCGATCTCGGCGAGATCGCCGGCTGCTCGACGATCATCCGGCTGTGGCGTCCGCAGGCCTATTACGACGAGCCCGGCCGCGGCAGCCTCGCCCGCGATGGCGGCGGCGTGCTCCTCACCCAGGGCATCCATACGCTCGACCTGATGCTGAGCTTGGCCGGTCGACCGGCCGAGGTGCGGGGCTTCGCCACCACCAGTCCGGTGCATGTGATGGAAACCGAGGACATGGTCGCCGCCGGCATCCGCTTCGAGAACGGCGCTCTCGGCACCATCGACGCGACGACCGCCGCCTATCCGGGCTTTCCCGAACGCATCGAATTCATCTGCCGCAACGGGACCGCGGTCCTTGCCGGGACCGGCCTCGACGTGACGTTCCACGACGGTTGCACCGAGCGGGTCGCGCCGCTGGAGACTGCCGGCGGCACCGGGGCCAATCCGATGGATTTCCCGCATGACTGGCACCGCAGTGCCATCGCCGACTTCCTCGATGCGCTGGACGAGCGGCGCCCACCCCGCATCTCGGGCCGCGAGGCGCTGAAGGTGCATCGCCTGATCGATGCGCTGATCGAGGCCGGCCGGACGGGAACCAGCGTCGCGGTCGCCGCAGACCCGGCCTGACGGCCCACCCGCGCCCGCCAGTCAGGCCGGCGCGGGTTGCACCAAACAGTGAACAGCGGCAGCGCTATTGCGCCTCCCAAGCGCCGAGCCGCTGGCCTTCGATGATCGCCATGGCGACATGGTAGAGCAGCCGCGTCGGCGCGTCGGCCTGCAGCGTGTTGCCGTCGGGATCGATCTGGTTGCGCCAGATCGGGCGGTCGGCAGCGATGTGCTGCTTGAACATCAGCTTGGTCAGCTGCCGGGCCCGCGCCACGCCCTCCGCGTCCCCGGCCGATTCGGCCCGCGCCAGATGCGCCTTGATGCCTTCCGTCTGGGGCCAGAGCAGCATCGATGTCGAGATCGGCGCCCCTGACGGGTCGATCTCGTCAAAGACGCCGCCGCCCAGCCGGCCGCCACGATGGGTGCCGTTGTTCCAGCCGAACCGGTAGAGGGCCGCGGCATGGCCGTCGAAGCGCCGGTCGCCCGATAGGGCCGCATAGCGGTGCAGCAGCCAGACCCATTCGAACTGGTGGCCCGGCTCGCGGATGCGGCCGGCCGGCGGCGGCGCCTCGCCGAGATTGCGGTCGAGGAACTCGCGCAGCGAGCCGGTGTCGGCGTCGTAGAAATGTGCCGCGAAGACTTCGGCGATGCGCCTCGCATGCTCCAGCCAGCGCGGCTCGTCCGTCGCCTCGTGCAGCGCCAGCAGTGCCTCGAAGAGGTGCATGTGCGGGTTCTGGCGGCGCGGCAGCGGATAGGGTTCGCCAGGCTGCGTGGCCCGGTCGTCCTCGTGATAACCGCCGGTCGCCGGATCGAAGAGGGTGCCGTGGAACCAGTCGAAGGTCTCGTCGAGGAGACTGCGCGCAGTCTCCGAAGGCCCGAGCTGCAACAAGGACGCAAGTCCGAGCAGCACGAAGCTGTGGTCGTAGGCATCCTTGACCCGGTTCGCACCGGGCCCGGCTGGATCGCCGTCCCGGCCGACCGCGCGGTAGAATCCGCCGTCGGACGGATCGCGCAGATGGTCGGTGAGGAAGGCCAGCGCGGTCTCGGCGCCGGCGACGCAGTCCTCGCCGCCGCCGTTCAGCCGTGCATGGGCGCAGGTGAACAGCATCCGCGCCTGCACGAGCGTGGTCTTGGGATCGTCCTCATAGGGCTCACCGGCCGAGGAGAGCCGGTCGAAGAAGCCCCCATACCGGTCGTCCCGCGCCGTCGCGATCCAGAACGGCATCGCCTTGTCGTAGAGCCAGAGATCCGGCCGCCGATCGCTGCGTGTCATGTGCGTCTTTCCCCGATCGCATGGTCTATAAAAAGAGCGCGGCGCACCGTTTCCGGGCACCGCGCTCCTCCCCCCTCAACCGATGGCTCAGTTGACGAATTGCGGCATCAGCAGTCGCGGCAGCCACAGGCTGACCGACGGGAACACGATGACCAGTGCCAGGATGGCCAGCATCGGTGCCAGGATGATCGCCACGTCCTTGATCACCCGTTTGACCGATATCCCCGCGACCGAACATGAGATCAGCAGGCACAGGCCGTAGGGCGGCGTCACCAGGCCGAAGGCGAGGCTGATCACGCCGATCATGGCGAAGTGGATCGGATGCATGCCGACCGACTGCGTAACCGGCCACAGCACCGTGCCGAGAATGATGATCGCCGGGATTGCATCGATGAAGCAGCCGATGATCAGGAAGGCGATCGCCACGGCAAAGCCCATCTCGGTGATGCCGAGATCCATCGCCTGCACATAGGAGACGAGCGCCGCCGGGACCTTGAAATAGGCCAGGATCCAGCCGAAGGCGCTGGCGGTGCCGATGCAGAACAGCGCGATCGAGGCGAAGCGTCCGGTGTCGTAGAGCACCTCGGTCAGGAGCTTCAGGCCGATGGTGCGATAGACGACCATGCCGAGGAACAGCGCATAGAGGGCGGCGACCACGGAGGCCTCGGTCGGCGTGAAGACGCCGCCGACAATGCCGCCGACGATGATAATCGGCGTCATCAAAGCGAGCGCGGCCCCGAGGAACGCACCGGCGAGTTCGCGGAACGTGGCGCGGGTGTGCAGGCCCATGCCGTGGCGCCTTGCATAGATGTAGACCGTTGTCATCTGCGCGCCGGCGATCAGCATGCCCGGTATGATACCGGCAAGGAACAGGCCGCCGATCGAGACCGACATCAGCCCGCCCCAGACCACCATCAGGATCGATGGCGGAATGACGACGCCCATCACCGAGGAACAGGCGGTCACGGCGACGGAGAACGAGGCTGAGAAGCCCTCCTTCTTCATCTGCGGGATCAGCAGCGAGCCGATGCCGGCAGCGTCGGCGGTCGAACTGCCCGAAATGCCGGCGAAGAACATCGACACCACGACATTGACGTGGCCGAGACCGCCCGGAAGGTGCCCGACCAGGGCCCGCGACAATCGGATCAGGCGGTCGGTAATACCCGCCGCGTTCATCAGATTGGCGGCGAGCAGGAAGAACGGCACCGCCAGCAGCACGAAGGAATTGTAGGAGCGGAACATCTCCTGCAGCAGCAGGATCGGCGTCAGCCGGGGCTCCAGGAAGAACACCGGGATACAGGCGAGAGCGAGCGCGAAGGCGACCGGCACCCGCAGGATGATGAAGAGCAGGAACAGCCCGAACAGCAGCGCGGCGACGAAACCGGGGGTCATGCGACCTCTCCCAGCGGGCGCCGCAGTTCGATCATGACCTTCTCGGCCATGAAGAGCAGCGTGACGACCCCCATCAGCGGCCAGGCGACGAACATCCAGTTCATCGGCAGCGAGGCGATCTCGGAGGTCTGGTACCAGCCGAAGAGCAGGAACTGCCAGCCGTACCAGACGAAGATCACGGCCACGAGCGACACCATCAGATGCACGAAGATGCGCTTGGCCCGCTCAACCTTGGGATTGGCCGATTCCGGCAGGATCTCCAGATCGAAATGAGTGCCGTCGCGCACCGCGCACATGGCGCCGATCATGATCATCCACACGAAGCAGAAGCGGGCGATCTCCTCGGTCCAGATATAGCGGGGCACGTAGTCGGAACGTGACAGCACCTGCATCGTCACGGGAATGATCAGGCCTGCGACGAGCAGGCCCAGTGCCACCTTGAGGACGAGGTGGACTGCGTCGAGGATGCGATGCATGAACTCTACCGAAAAATGCGGGAAATGCGCGGAAACAGCCGGGGTCGCCGGGACGGCAGAGCCGCCCCGGCCAGGCGCCGTTACTTGATCGCCTGGATGTTCTTCAGAACGTCGGCTGCACCGAGCTCTTCGGCATAGGCCTCTAGCACCGGATTGGCGGCCGCCAGCATGGCATCACGCTCGGTGAATTCATGCGTCTTCAGCCAGCCCTTCTCGACCATGGCGTCGAGCTTCTTGCCGTCCTCGCCGCTTTCGATCTCGCGGCCGTACTGCCCGGCCTGCGGACCGGACTCGTCGATGCACTTCTGCAGGCCTTCCGGCAGGCGCTGATAGGTCTTGTTCGACATCATCAGTGGCCGGATGGTGATCGCGTGCTTGGTCAGCGACAGCTCCGGTCCCACTTCGTAGAACTTCATCTGCTCGACGCCGGCCGCCTCGTTCTCGGCCGCCTCGATGACGCCGGTCTGGATGGCGTTGTAAACCTCGTTATAGGCGATCACGGTCGGCGCCGCGCCGAGCGCGTTGAAGACGCTGGTCCAGATCGGGGCGCCCTGCATGCGGATCGACAGGCCCTTCATCTCTTCCATGTTGGTGACCGGCCGCGTCGCAAAGACGTTGCGCGTGCCGCCGCCCGCATAGCCGAGCAGCCGGATGTCGGCCTTTTCGAGAATGTCGTCGGCGATCGGCTTCAGCGCGTCGGCTTCCAGGACCTTGTTCCAGTGATCCTCGTCACGGAACAGGAACGGCATGTCCATCAGCGGCGCCATCTTCGAGAAGGTGGACATGTGGGCCGGCGAGGCCACCGCATAGTCCACCGACAGGCCCTGGTTCATGTAGGCGACGTAGTCCTTCTCGAGGCCCAGCTCGGAGTTCAGGTGCATCTCGAACTCGATGGGCTCTTCGGTGTAGCAGGCCGAAACCAGCTCCTCGAACTTGCGCATCGTCTTGGTGAAGGCGTGGTTCTCGTCGAACTGGCTCGCGCCGATCAGCTTCGTCTGCGCAGCGGCCGGGGCGGCCGAACCGAGCGCCACGGCACTGGCACCAAGCAGAAGTGCGGCGGCCGCACCCTTCATGAATCCAAACGTCATATTGTTCCTCCCAATATGGTGCGCGTTTCTGCAGTAAACGCGCACCGTTCTTTCTGCGCTGCAATATTGCAGTGCAGTATTTTCTCCCGATTCCGACTATATCCGATGACTTGCGCGGGTCAACAACGTATACGCTAAGCCTGTCGGTGCTTTTTATCGCCGGTACGATTGGAGATCGCGAGCGGGAATCGACGTGCAGGAGCGCGACCGTTCGCCGGAGAGGGACTTCACTATGACCAACAAGCCATCGATCGGTTTCATCGGCCTCGGGCTCATGGGATCGGCCATGGTCGAGCGCATGCAGAAGCTCGGCTACCCGATGACCGTCATCGCCAACCGCAGCCGCGGCAATGTCGATGCCGCGGTCAAGCGCGGGGCGACCGAGACCAAGACATCGCGCGAGCTCGCCGGCCGCAGCGACATCGTCATGATGTGCATGGACACCTCCGCCTCGGTCGAGGCGCGCATGTTCGGCGAGGACGGCGTCATTGCGGGCCTGCGCCCGGGCAGCCTCGTCATCGACTTCGGCACCTCGCTGCCCGATTCGACCAAGCGGATCGCCGCGGCCGTGGCCGAGGCCGGCGCCGAATACATGGACGCACCGCTCGGCCGCACCCCGTCCCACGCCGTCGACGGCAAGCTCAACATCATGTCGGCCGGCAGCACGGAAGCCTTCGAGCGCGCCAAGCCGGTCTTCGAGGATCTCGGCGAGAACATCTTCCATGTCGGCCCGCTCGGCGCCGGTCACACGCTGAAGCTGATCAACAATTTCTTCGCCATGACCACCGCCTGCGCGATGTCGGAGGCCTTCGCCATGGCCGACCAGGCCGGGATCGAGCGGGACACGCTGTACGGCGTGATGTCCGCCGGTCCGCTGAAGTCCGGCATGATGGATTTCGTCAAGGCCTACGCCGTCGACGACAATCCCAACATGCTGGCCTTCTCGGTCGCCAATGCTCGCAAGGATGTCGGCTATTACAGCCGCATGGCCGACGATCTCGGCGTGCCGAGCGTCATGTCGACCTCCGCCAAGCAGGCGCTGTCGCTGGCGACCGCCGGCGGCTTCGGTCAGCGCATGGTGCCGGAAATGGTGGCGTTCTTCGCCGGCCTTTTCGGCGGCAAGAAGTAAAAATCAGCTCTGAAACTACCGGATCCGGCGGCCCCGCTGCCGGATCCCTGCAAGGGTGCGATCTTCGCCGGCATCTCCCCCAAGGGCCGGATGGAGCGCCCTGCCCTCGCTAGACGTCAGCGGCGACCCGGTAATAGTCGCGGTACCATGCAACAAAGGCCGCAACGCCCTCCTTCACCGGTGTCGCCGGCCGGTAGCCGACGGCCCGTTCCAGTTCGCTGACATCGGCAAAGGTGTCGGGCACATCGCCCGGCTGCAGCGGCAGGAGCTGGCATTCGGCCTTGCGGCCCAGCGCCTCTTCCAGCGCCTCGACGTAGTCGAGCAGCTTCACCGGCGAATTGTTGCCGATGTTGAACAGCCGGAACGGCGCATTGCTGGTCGCCGGATCGGGCCGGTCGCTGTTCCAGTCGGCATTCGGCGCGGCCGGGTTGTCGCTGGTGCGGATCACCCCTTCGACGATGTCGCCGACATAGGTGAAGTCGCGGGTATGGTTGCCGCCGTTGAACAGCGGGATCGGCCGGCCCTCGAGGATGTTCCGGGTGAACAGGAACAGCGCCATGTCCGGCCGGCCCCACGGGCCATAGACGGTGAAGAAGCGCAGTCCCGTCGTCGGCAGCCGGAACAGATGGCTGTAGGAATGCGCCATCAGCTCGTTGGCGCGCTTGGTGGCCGCGTAGAACTGCAGCGGATGATCGACGCTCTGGTGCTCGGAGAACGGCATCGCCGTGTCCGCGCCGTAGACGCTCGAGGTCGAGGCATAGGTCAGGTGCCCGACCCCGCCATGGCGGCAGGCTTCCAGGATGTTGGTGAAGGCGACGACGTTGGATTCCACATAGGCATGGGGATTTTCCAGCGAGTAGCGCACGCCGGCCTGGGCCGCGAGATGGATCACCCGGTCCGGGCGATGCGCCGCAAAGCAGGCCGCCACCGCGTCGCGGTCGGCAAGATTGGCCCGCACGAAGCTGTAGCGCCCGCTCGAACGCGCCGCCGTCTCTTCCAGCACCTGCAGCCGGGCTTCCTTGAGCGCCGGGTCGTAATAGTCGTTGACCACGTCGAAGCCGACGACATCGTCGCCGCGCTCCAGAAGGCGCCGCACGACATGGAAGCCGATGAAGCCGGCATTGCCGGTGACCAGGATCGTCATCAGAGCCGCCCGTCCGTTTCCTCGCGCGCAAAGACGCCCTTCACATCGTAGAACGCCGCGTTCTCCCGGCCCAGCCCCCTGATCGCCTCCGCGCCCATGGCGGCAAACTGGCGGTGGCCGACGGCCAGCACGATCCCGTCATAGGTGGCAGGATTGGGCGCTTCGGTCAGGCAGGCAAAGCCGAATTCGCGTTCGCATTCCTCCGGCGCGATCCAGGGGTCCCAGACATCGACCACGGCGTTGAACTGCCTGAGGTCGCGGACGAGGTCGATCACCCGCGAATTGCGGATGTCCGGGCAGTCTTCCTTGAAGGCGATGCCCATGATCAGGATGTGGCTGCCGACGACAGGCAGGCCGCGGCTCATCATCAGACGCGCCACCTGGTCGGCCACATGGTGCCCCATCCGGTCGTTGATCCGCCGCCCGGCAAGGATCACCTCGGGATGATAGCCGACCTCCTGCGCCCGGTGGGTCAGGTAATACGGGTCGACGCCGATGCAGTGACCGCCGACGAGCCCGGGCCGGAACGGCAGGAAATTCCACTTGGTGCCGGCGGCCGCCAGAACGTCGAGCGTGTCGATGCCGAGCCGCTGGAAGACGATCGAGAGCTCGTTCATCAGCGCGATGTTGAGGTCGCGCTGGGTGTTCTCGATCACCTTGGCGGCTTCCGCCACCTCGATCGACGGCGCCTTGTGGGTGCCGGCGGTGACGATCGTGCCGTAAAGCCGGTCGACGGTCTCGGCGGCCTCCGGGGTGGAGCCGCTGGTGACCTTGGTGATCGTCGTCAGCCGGTGCTGGCGGTCGCCCGGATTAGCGCGCTCCGGGCTGTAGCCGAGGAAGAAGTCGCGGTTCAGTGTCAGCCCGGACAGACGTTCCAGGATCGGCGCGCAAATGTCGCGGGTGCAGCCCGGATAGACGGTCGATTCGTAGATCACCAGCGCACCGGCCGAGAGTGCCCGGCCGACCGATTCCGTCGCCCGTATCAGCGGCCCGAGATCGGGACGGTTGGCCTTGTCGATGGGCGTCGGCACCGTCACAATGAAGATGCTGCAGGCCGACAGGGCTTCCGGATCGCTGGAAAAGGCGAGATTGTCCGCCGTTGCCTGCAGATCGGCCGGATCGACTTCGAGTGTCGCGTCGCAGCCATCCTGCAGCTCGGCGATCCGCGCGGCCCTGATGTCGAAGCCCAGAACCTTGCGCTGCCGCGCAAACTCCACCGCCAGCGGCAGGCCGACATAGCCCAGCCCGATGACGGCGATCGTGCCCTGGTCCCGTTTGTCCTGGCGCATAGCGGCACCTCCGGTCGCGATCGCCCCGGCCGGTCCGGCCGGGTGGCGTGGTCTTGCCGAAGGGCTATCCATCGCTGCGGGGTCGCGTGTCAAACGGCGCGGGTTTCGGCGGACCGGACCGGCGCATCCGCGTCGCTCCCGCGCGGGCGTCCGACGCCGGCATAGCTGAAGCCGGCGCGGGTCACCGTCTCCTTGTTGTAGACGTTGCGCAGATCGACCATCACCGGGTGGGTCATCAGGGATTTCAGCCGCGCCAGGTCGAGCGAGCGGAACTCGTTCCATTCCGTCACGATGGCCAGCGCATCGGCGCCCTCGGCCGCCTGGTAGATCCCCTCGGCGAAGGTGACGTCGTCGAGCACCGCGCGGGCCTGCTCCATGCCGACAGGATCATAGGCCACGACCCGGGCGCCGCCGTCCTGCAGCGCCTGGATGATCGAGATCGACGGCGCGTCGCGCATGTCGTCGGTGTTCGGCTTGAAGGTCAGGCCAAGCACCGCGATCGTCTTGCCGCGCACCGATCCGCCGCAGGCCTGAACGATCTTGCGCGCCATCGAGCGCTTGCGCTGGTCGTTGATTGACACCGTCGTCTCGATCAGCCGCACCGGGCTTTCGGCATCCTGGGCGGTCTTGACCAGCGCCAGCGTGTCCTTGGGAAAGCACGATCCGCCATAGCCCGGCCCCGCATGCAGGAATTTCGAGCCGATCCGCCCGTCCATGCCGATGCCGCGCGCCACGTCCTGGACGTCGGCGTCGAGCTTTTCGCACAGATCGGCGATCTCGTTGATGAAGGTGATCTTCATGGCGAGGAAGGCATTGGCGGCATATTTCGTCAGCTCTGCCGTACGGCGCGAGGTGAAATAGACCGGCGCCGCGTTCAGCGAGAGCGGCCGGTAGACCTCCGACATCATTGCCTTCGCGGTCTCGTCCTCGGTGCCGATGACCACCCGGTCCGGCCGCTTGAAATCCTCGATGGCCGAGCCTTCGCGCAGGAATTCCGGATTGGAGACGACGGCGACGTCGGCGTCCGGGTTCACCTCGCGGATGATCCGCTCCACCTCGTCGCCGGTGCCGACCGGCACGGTGGACTTGGTGACGACGATGGTGAAGCCGGACAGCGCCCGGCCGATCTCGGCGGCCGCGCCGTAGACATAGGAGAGGTCGGCATGGCCGTCGCCGCGCCGCGAGGGCGTGCCGACGGCGATGAACACCACGTCGGAGCCCGCGACCGAAGCAGCAAGATCGCTGGAAAAGCGCAGCCGCTTCTGCACGGCGTTGCGCGCCACCAGCTCGTCCAGCCCCGGCTCGTAGATCGGCATGCGCCCGAGTTCCAGAAGTTCGAGCCGCGCCGGATCGCGGTCGACGCAGACGACCTCATGGCCGAAATCGGCAAAGCAGGCCCCCGAGACGAGGCCGACATAGCCGGCACCGATCATCGTGATACGCATGGTTCAGTCCTTTCGCGAGCGACGCTTGGCCGGCACCGGTCCGGCTGCGTCGGATGCAGCCCGGCAAGCGGGTTCTCGCCGCCCTTCATGGCGTCCAGATGAAGGGCGCGGCTGCGCTCCGCAATGGTGACGCGCCGTGCACAGATCGCGCGATGGATCGCCGTCGCCCATACCAGCCCGCCGGCGGATGGTGCGAGCGGCGCATCGGATACGCCCTACCCGTCCGTCAGCGCGCCGGCGCGCACCGCCATCCGCACCAGCTCGGACAGGCTGGAGGCTTCCATCTTGGTCATGACATTGGCCCGGTGGACCTCCACCGTGCGCGGGCTGAGCCCGAGATCGTAGGCGATGGTCTTGTTGGGATGGCCGGCGAGCAGCCCGTCCAGCACCTGCCGCTCGCGCGGCGACAGCGACTGGAGGCGTCCTTGTATCCGGGCGGTGTCGCCGTCGGGTCCCCCCTGGTGGTTGCAGCGTTCCAGCGCCGTGTGGATCGCTTCGAGCAGGATTTCGTCGTCGAAGGGCTTTTCGACCAGGTCGACGGCGCCCTCCTTCATCGCCTGCACGGCCAGCGGCACGTCGGCATGGCCGGTCATGATGACCACCGGCAGCATCACGCCCAGGCCCTTCAGCCGCCGTTGCAGCTCCAGCCCGTCGATCCCCGGCATGCGCACATCGCTGACGATGCAGCCGGGCTGCAGTCCCTCGAGCGAGGCGAGGAAGGCGGTCGCCGAATCGTAGACCCGCACCGCCAGTCCGGCCGTCGCCAGCAGGAAGGCCAGCGACTGGCGCACATCCGCATCGTCGTCGATGACGTGCACGACGGCATTATTCGCCATCCTCGACCTCCTTCATCCGGGCGCTGCGCAGGGTGAGCCGGAAGATCGTGCCGCCGTCCGGGTTCGGCTCGGCCCACAGATGCCCGCCATGGGCTTCGATGATGGTCCGCGAGATCGACAGGCCGACCCCCATTCCCTGCGCCTTGCTGGTCACGAAGGGCTGGAAGAGGTGCTCCGCCACATCCGCGGCGATCCCCGTGCCCGTGTCGGTGACGTCCACCCGTACCATCTCGTCCTCGCCGAGCGAGGTGACGACGACCAGTTCGCGGCGCGGCGTTTCCTGCATCGCCTCCACCGCATTGCGGATGAGGTTCAGGAGAACCTGCTGCACCTGCACCTTGTCGGCCAGGACCAGCGCGGCTTCGGGGGCGAAGTCGAAGGACACCCGCACGCCGGTCTCCTTCGCCCCCACCAGCGCCAGCGCGCTGGCCTCCTCGATCAGCGTCGGCAGGTTCTCGATCCGCCGCTCGCTTTCGCGCCGCGCCACGAAGTCGCGCAGCCGGCGGATGATCTGCCCGGCCCGCAGCGCCTGGTCCGCCGCGCGGTCGATGGCGTCGCGCACGGTGGGCAGGTTGTCGGCGTCGCCGCCGTCGAGCAGCCGGCGCGCGCCCTTCAGGTAGTTCGCGGCCGCCGTCAGCGGCTGGTTCAGCTCGTGCGCCAGCGTCGAGGCCATCTCGCCGAGCGCGGTATAGCGCGACATGTGGATGACCTCCGCCTGCAGCTCCTGCAGGCGCCGCTGGGTGTTCTGTCGCTCGGTCAGATCGCGCACGAAACCGGTGAACAGGCGGTTCTCGCCGCTTTGCATCTCGCCGACCGACAGTTCCATGGGAAAGGTCGAGCCATCCTTGCGGGCGCCGACGACGACTCGGCCGATGCCGATGATCCGCCGCTCCCCCGTGGCGAGGTAGCGGGCGAGATAATGGTCGTGCTGCTCGCGATAGGGCGACGGCATCAGCATGCTGATGTTGCGGCCGATGACCTCGTCGGGCCGATGGCCGAACAGCCGCTCGGCGGTGGCGCTGAAGGACTGCATGATGCCGGCCGTATCGATGACGATCATCGCGTCGGGCACGGTGTCGAGCACCAGTTGCAGGCGGGCCTCGCGCTCGGCCAGCTCGGTCAAAGCGCGGCGGGTGGTGGTGATGTCGCGCGCCACCTTCGAGGCGCCGACCAGCCGGCCGGCCGCGTCCCACACCGGCGAGACGGTCAGCGAGACGTCGATGATCTGCCCGTCGGCGCGGCGGCGCCGGGTCTCGAAATGCTCGACCCGCTCGCCGCGATGCAGCCGCTCCATGAAGACACGTTCCTCGTCCTCCTGGCCTTCGGGCAAGAGCATGGTGATCGGCTGGCCGACGATCTGCGCCGCGCTGTAGCCGAAGATCGCCTCCGCGCCGCGGTTCCAGTCGGTGACGAGGCCGTCCAGCGACTTGCCGATGATCGCCACGTCCGCCGAGGCGACGATCGCCGCGAGGCGGTTGTTGGCGTTCTCGGCCGCCTTGCGGGAGGTGATGTCGGCGAGGACGCCATGGATCGCCGAGCCTCCGCCGACCTCCTCGATGGCGCGGCCGCGCAGCCGCAGCCATTCCTCCCTGCCACTTGCCGCCATCGATCGCACGTCGATGTCGATGCCGAAGGGTACGGCAGCGCCGAACGCTTGCTCGGCAATGGCGCGGTCCTCGGGGTGGAGCCGGCCCAGAAGCGCCGTCAGCGGCTGGACATCGACGCCAGTCTTGAAGCGCTCGGCGGCAATCTGCGAGAGGCTGATGGTGCCGGCAACCGGATCGAACCGCCACGTGCCGACGCCCGCCGCCTGGAGCGCCCGCAGGGCATTCTCCGCGTTCCCGCAGGTGATCCGCGGTTCTGGCTCGATATCGGATTCCATGGACAGATCGCGGCCGGCAGGTGCTGGAGGTTGTATCCCTCGTCGATGACCGACACTTCCACCGTGCCGGCCTCGTGGTCAAGTTGCGGGATTATCCCGGCCGCTTGCAATCTGCCGCAGCCTGCACCGATCACTTCGCTGAGGGCACGCGCTGGCGCGCGTCGTCCGGCGTCTTCAGCCCCATGCGGGCGGCGAGCTCGCAGTCGATCCGCCGCACGTCCGCCTCGCGGCAGAGCTCCGTTCCCGGCGTCAGCAGCGCCGCCACGCCGGCGGCAGAAGCGAGGCAGGCGGCGTTTGCCAGCGGCTGGCCCTGCGAAAGCGCGAGAACGAAGGCGCCGACGAAGCTGTCGCCGGCGCCGACTGCGCTCTGCGGCTCCACACTGACGGGAGGGATCGTGAGCAGCCCTGACGCCGAGGCGATGACGGCGCCCTCCGCCCCGAGGGTCAGGGCGACGATCTCGGCCGCCCCGCGCCGGACCATGTCGAGCGCCACCTGTTCCTGTCCCTGCCGGTCGGCGGGCGCCACGCCCGTCAGCTCGCAGAACTCGCGCTGGTTCGGCTTGGCGAGGAAGACACCTTCCGAAAGCGCCGCCGCCAGCGCAGGACCCGACGTGTCGACCACGCAGCGGGCGCCGCGCCTCTTCGCGGCCGCCGCGATGCGCGCATAGAAATCGGTGGGCACGCCCGGCGGCAGGCTGCCACTGGCGACGACGAAGCCGCCGGGCACCAGATCGGCATCGACCGCGTCGAGACAGGCCCGCCATTCGGCTTCGCCAAGCTCGGGTCCCGGCAGGACGAGCCGGTACTGGGCGGTTGTGTCGGTTTCAGCGACGGTGATGTTCAGCCGGGTTTCGCCGGCAATGGCGATGGCCCGGGTCTCCAGCCCCTCGTCGGCGAGGCGCTCCCGATATGCCTGCCCCATGGTCCCGCCGGCGGTGAGAATCGCGCGGGACCCGCCGCCCAGCGCGCCGATCACCCGGGCGACATTGACCCCGCCGCCGCCCGGATCGAGGCGGGCAGGCCCGCAGCGCAGCTTGGCCTCGGGCAGCAGCCGGTCGACCGAGGTCGTCAGGTCGAGAGCGGGGTTCATGGTCAGGGTGACGATCACGGCAGCGCCCTCTTTTCGCATGCACGAGCTGTAGCGGCCCGCCGTATCCGTGCCTTGCGGTCGATCAAGCGAGACCCGGCACCGCCGGCCTCGTCGCCCTCTTGCGCGAGATCAAGGCATGCGTGCCGACCGTTTGCCTAATGGACCAATTGGGCGCGGCAGGGGCGGTTGCCGACGATGGTGCCGGAGCAGCTCGCATGAGGAAAGAAAAGCGGTTGATCCTTCTGGTCGACGACGATCTGGCGGTGCGTGAATCCCTCAAATTCGCGCTGGAACTGGACGATCTCTCCGTGAGCCTCTGCGGCACCGGCGAGGAGCTCTTGCTGCACGACGATCTCGGCGCAGCCTGCTGCCTCGTCCTCGACTACCAGATGCCCGGCATGGACGGCCTCGACGTGCTCGACGCCCTGCGGGCGAAAGGGCTGACGCTGCCCATCATCCTGATCACCGGCCACGCCACCGAAACCCTGCGCCGCCGCGCCCGGAAGGCCGGCGTCATGCAGCTTCTGGAAAAGCCGCTCGTCGACAGTGCCCTCCTCGACAGCATTCGCCATGCCATCCGCCTCGGCCGCAACCAGGGCGCCGCCCGGCCCCACTGATCGCACCGAGCCCTGCCCCGCGCGACCGATCGCAATCAGGCGGCCAGACCCGGAACGCCGAGCGTGGCGCGCAGGCCTCCTTCGTCGCGATTGGCCAGCGACAGCGTACCGCCGAGCCGCTCGGCACATTGCGCGACGATGCTGAGCCCCAGTCCCGATCCGACTGCGACGCGGTTCCGGCCACGAAAGAAGCGTTCGGTCGCGCGGGCGAGTTCGTCTTCCGGCAGGCCGGGCCCCTCGTCCTCGACAAGGATCGCCTCGCCCCTGCGGGCGATGCGGACCGTCCCTCCCTCGGGCGAATGGTTGACCGCGTTCTCCACCAGATTGCGCAGGGCCAGCGCCAGCAAGGTCGGATTCGCGGATATCTGAATGTCCGAGAGCGAGGCATCGAGATCGAGCCGCCCGCCCTTCGCCGTCAGCCGTGCCGCCTGATCGGTCAGGAGATCGGCGAGCATGTCGCGCAGCTCCACCGGCGTTGGCGCACCGTCGACATCGACGCATTCGGCCTCGGCGCTTGCCAGAAGCTGCTGCACCAGCCGCGACGTCCGGTCGACGGCGGTGGTGATCTGCGTCAGCGCAACGTCGCGCACCGCCGCATCCGGGCTGCGCGTGGCGATCTCGGCCTGGGTCTTCAGCCCGGCCAGAGGCGTGCGCAATTCGTGGGCGGCATAGGCGAGGAACTGCCGCTCGCTCCGACGGGCCCGGCCCACCCGGTCGAACAGCCCGTTGAGCGCCGCCACCATCGGGCGGATCTCCGTGACGCTTCCCTCCGCCGGCAGCGGATGCAGCTCGTCGGCGCTGCGCCCGGCCAGCGTGCCGGCCAGTTCGTCGAGCGGGCGCATGCCGCGCTGCACGGCGAACCAGATGATCAGCGCCAGAGCCGGCGCAATCAGGATCATCGGCAGGAGCAGGCCCGTCACCATGTCGCGCACCAGCCGCGCCCGCACTTCCAGACTGTCGCCGACCAGCACCTCCACGCCGGTCTCGGCGCTGCGCACGGCAAACACCCGCCAGGTCTCGCCGTCGATCTGCCGCTCCGCGAAGCCCGATCCATGGTCCGACAGGCGCTGCTGCGGGGCGCCGTCCGACCGGCCGAGCAGCGAGCCGGACAGCGACCAGATCTGGCAGGACAGCTGTCGTTCGTAGCTCTGGCCGGCCTGGGTGAAGGCGGGCAGGTCCGAGGTGCCCAACTCGGCCGCGGCTGCCAGATCGATCTGCCGGCTGCCGACCAGCGAGGACACCATGCGCGCCGCCTCCATCAGCCGGGCGTCGAGCACCTCTTCCACCTCCGCCCGCGTGCTGGCGTAGATCCAGGCCGTCGCCGACAGCCAGATGAAGCCGGTGGAGACCAGAAGCAGGACGAACAGCCGGCCCTTCAGCGACGCTCTCATGAATCGGCCCTGCGCAGCCGGTAGCCGACCCCGCGCAGCGTCTCGATGAAGCGGCTGCCGAACTTGGCGCGCAGCTTGTGGACATGCACCTCGACGGCGTTGCTCTCGACGCCCTCGTCGAAGCCGTAGAGCTTGTCCTCGAGCTGGCTGCGCGACAGGATCGCGCCGGGATGCTGGATCAGCGCGTGGAGGACGGCGAATTCGCGCCGCGACAGGCGGATGTCCACACCGTCCTGCGTCGCCACCATGGCGGCCGGATCGACCCGCACCCCCTCCCATTCGAGGAAGGGCTCGGCGCGTGTGGTCCCCCGGCGGATCAGCGCCCGCAGCCGCGCCGCCACCTCGTCCAGTGCGAAGGGTTTGCCCAGATGATCGTCGGCGCCGCCGTCGAGACCGCGGATCCGGTCCGGCAGCGCATCGAGCGCGGTCAGGAGCAGCACCGGCGTGGTGTCGCCGCGCTGGCGCATGGCCGCGAGAATGTCATGGCCCGACCCGTCCGGCAGCATCACGTCGAGCACGACGGCGTCGAAGCCTCCGACGGCCAGTGCCGCCTCCGCATCGCGGCAGCAATCGGTGAGGTCGGAGGTGAATCCGCTCATGCCCAGTCCGACCTTCAGGCCGTTCCCCAGGATCTCGTCGTCCTCGACGATCAGAATGCGCATGCCTGCTCCGTTGCGGTTCTGCCACGGCGGCGATCCTGCCGATCCAGCTTAAGGCTGCCTTAAGCTTGGCGACCGACCACCCGGTCTGACGAGGCGCCCTACGCCTTACAGCATTTCAGGAACAGACCGCATGATCCAAACCGTCCCCCGCGCCGTCGCGATCACCCTCCTCGGACTGGCGCTGGGCGCCTGCTCCACCAGCGGCGAACCCACCCGGCAGCTCGCCTACGCCCAGCCCAAGCCGCCGGTCGATCCGCGCGTTGCCGAGATGTATGGGCCGGTGCTGGACGATGGCTGGCAGATTCCCGCCGTCGCCCCCACCGCGATGGAGTCCCGCAACATCCGCCAGATCGTCGATTACGATACCAGCGAGCCGGCGGGCACGGTCGTCGTCGATCCGTATCAGCGCTTCCTCTATCTCGTCATGGAGAACGGCAAGGCAATGCGCTACGGCGTCGGTGTCGGCAAGGCCGGGCTGGAATTTACCGGCGAGGCGCTGATCCAGCGCAAGGCGGCCTGGCCGCGCTGGACCCCGACCCAGGACATGATCAAGCGCGAGCCGGAGAAATACGGCGGCGAGCTGCGCAACGGCATGAAGGGCGGCATCGAGAACCCGCTTGGCGCCCGGGCGCTCTATCTATTCAAGGACGGCCGCGACACGCTCTACCGCATCCACGGCACCAACCAGGAATGGTCGATCGGCAAGGCCGTGTCGTCGGGCTGCATCCGCATGCTCAACCAGGACGTCATCGACCTGAACCGGCGCGTGCCGCCCAAGACCCGCGTCGTGGTGCTCGGCCCCGAGTCCGCACCGCAGGTCGCCGACACCGACAGGGACCCTGCCGCATGACCCGCCCCAGCCTCGACCGCCGCCACCTGATGGCAGCGCTCCTCGCCACCGGCACGGTCTCGCTGCTGCCGCGCGCAGCGAACGCGGCGCCGACCGACCCGATGTCGCCGGAGGCGGTGCTGTTCGACCCTCAGATCCCGGTCCTCGGCAATCCGAAGGGCGACGTGACCATCGCCGAATTCTTCGACTACCAGTGCCCCTACTGCAAGAAGGCGCATCCCGACGTCGCCCGCCTCGTGCGCGAGGACGGCAACATTCGCCACGTCATGAAGGACTGGCCGGTCTTCGGCCCGGCCTCGGTACTGGCCGCCCGGCTGACCCTGGCTGCCGGCAAGCACTACGCCAAGGCACAGGCCGCGCTGATGGCGACGCCCGGCCATCTGACGCCCGACCAGGTCGAGGACATCCTCGCCCGGGCAGGCTTCGACGTGGCGGCCTTGAAGCGGGCCTATGAGGCCGATCGGGCACGCATCGAGGGCATCCTCCAGCGCAACAACCAGCAGGCCGAGGGGTTCGGGCTGATGGGCACCCCGGCCTATCTGGTCGGCACGGTGCTCTTCCCCGGCGTCGTCGCCCCGGCCGACATGAAGCGCGCCGTCGCCACCGCCCGCACGCGCTGAGGTCCGGCAAGGCCCGGCAGGCGATCCGTCGGGCCGCCACCCGCCTAGCCCATGAGGGCCGGCAGCCAGAGCGCCAGCGAAGGCAGCGCCGCGACCAGCAGCACGACCATGAGGATGGCGCCCAGCCAAGGCAGCGCTGCGGCCGCCACCTTCTCGTAGCTGACCCCAGCCACCTTCGTCATGACGAACAGCACCATGCCGAAGGGCGGTGTCGCCTCGCCGATGACGAGGATCATGATGAACACGATGCCGAAATGGACCGGGTCGAAGCCGAAGGCGATGGCGATCGGCACGAGGATTGGCGTCAAGACGTTGATCGCCACCGACACGGCCATGAAGCAGCCGATGAACAGCAGGAAGACGATCATCATGATCATCATGAGCGTTGGGCTCTGCGTCACACCGGACAGCCAGACCGCCAGCGTGTCGGGCACCCGGGCCCGCGTGAGGATCCAGGCGAAGAGCGACGAGCAGCCGAGGATGAAGAAGATGACCGCCGTGTCGTAGGCCGTCCGCTTCAGAACGCCGATCACCGCCCTGAAATCCAGGCTCCGGTAGAGCAGCGTGGCGACGAGGAACGCCCAAAGGCCGGCCACCGCCGCCGCTTCGGTCGCGGTGAAGACGCCGGCGAAGATTCCCGACAGCAGGATCACCGGCGTCAACAGCGGTGCGAAGGCACCCAGAAACGCCTTGCCGAGCGCCCTGCCCCCCGGAAACCGGCCGGACGGCAGTCCGCGAGTGCGCGCGAAGATCGCCGCAAGGCCCATCAGGGCAAGCGCCATCAGGATGCCCGGCACGATGCCGGCCAGCAGCATGTCGCTGGCGCTGACGCCGGCCAGCACCGCGTAGAGGATGGCCGGAATGCTCGGCGGGATGATCGGGCCGATCAACGAGGAGCCGACGGTGACGCCGATCGTCGTCTTGTCGTCGTATCCGGCCTCGCGCATCGCCCGCACTTCCATGGCGCCGAGGCCCGCCGCATCGGCGACCCCCGAGCCGGACATGCCGGCAAACAGCATGCTGGCGACGATGTTGACCTGCGCGAGCCCGCCCTTGACGTGCCCCACCAGCGCATTGGCGAAGTTGAACAGCCGCGTCGTCGAACCGGAATCGTTCATCAGATGGCCGACGAAGATGAACAGCGGGATCGCCAGCAGCGGAAAGGAATCGACGCCGGCGACGAGCCGCTGCGTGACGATCGCATAGGGAATGTCGAAGAGGCCGCGGGTGACGGCGAAATAGCCGAGCCCGGCGAGCCCGAGAGCGTAGCCGGCACCGATCCCCAGAACGAGGAGCACGATGAGCACGGCCATGGAGAGGAAACCCGGAACCATCGATCAGGCCTCCCCGTCTTCGGCTTCGGCGTGGATGAGATCGGCCCGGCCGGGCGTGACGAAGTGGACCGCCGTGATGATCGCGGCCGCCGCCCCGCCGAGGAAGGGCGCGAGATAGACGGTGCCCTGGCTGACGAAGGACATGGTGGCCAGCGGATAGGGCCAGTTCGCCACCATCAGCTGGAAGGCGCCGACAGTCAGCGCGCACAGGAACACGAAGGCGGCCAGCAGCTGGAACCGGTAGAGCGTGTCGGTCAGGCGGTTTCGCCCCAGAATGCGGTCGAGCAGGTCGATGCGGATATGGCCGTGGCGCACCGTCACCAGAACCAGCCCGAGAAAAACGACATAGAGGTTGAGCAGCCGCGCCAGTTCCTCGCTGAAGACGAGGTTGATGCCGAGATAGCGGTAGGCGATCTGGGCGAGGACGGCGATGAAGAACCCCGCGAAGCAGATGGTGACGAGGGCGTCTGCCGCCCTCGTCACCAGGGTCGTGACCCGTGTCATTTGGCAGTGCCCGTCGGCTCGCCTCCAGCACCGTCGACGGCCTCGATCGCCGCGTCGTAGACGCCGGGCGCAAGGATCTTGTCGGCGGCGGCCTTGATCACCGGCAGCGCCTTCTCGCGGAACTCCGGCTTCGGCTCGACCGTCTCGACGCCGGCGGCCTCGATCAGGCCGATGATCCGCTCGTTCTCGGCCACGGCCGCGTCGCTGCCGGCCTCGGTGGCCGCATCGATCGCACTCTGCAGCGCCTCCTGCTGCGCCGCGTCGAGACCGTTCCAGAAGTCGAGATTGGCCATCACCGTGACGTAGCTCTGCTGGTGGCGCGTGGCGATGAGGTACTTCTGCACCTCGAAGATCTTCCGCCCGTAGATGTTGCTGAGCATGTTCTCCTGGGCGTCGATGACGCCGGTCTGGAGCGCCGAGAACACTTCCGGCGACGGCATCGGCGTCGTCACCGCGCCCATGCCCGACCAGATGTCGATCCACAGCGGGATTTCCGGCATCCGGATCTTGATGCCCTCAAGCTCCGGAAGGGTCGTGAAGGCGGTGTTCGAGGTGGCCCAGCGGGCGCCCTGGTAATAGGTGCCGAGGAACTTGGCGTTGCCCTTTTCCTCCAGTGCCGCCTTCATCTTGTCGCCGACCGGCCCGTCGAGGAACCGCTGGACGCTGTCATAGTCGGGCAGCAGATAGGGAACGAGCGTCGCGTCGAGCTCGGGGAAATATTCCGATGCGTGGATGACGCCCATGTGGATCTGGGTCTCGCCGATCCGCACGAGATCGATCAGCTCGTTCTCGCCCCCCAGCGTCCCGTCGAGAAAGATGTCGAGCGTCATGTCGGGGGCGGCCGTCGCGAGCTCGGCCTTCAGGGCCTCGACGACCACCTTGTTGACGCCGTTGTCCGGCACCGTCGAGGCCAGCGTCACCGTCTGTGCAGAGACGCTGCCCGAAAGCAGCATCGAGAACCCGGCCGCAAGGGCCGCAATCTTCATCATCGTCATTGTCTTTCCTCCCATTGAAACTCAGATCGCCCGCGCCTCCTCAGTCGCGGGCGTGACGTTTGTCGAACTCCCAGACCCGCTCGAAGCCGATCATCCGGTTGAACTTCTCGAAGCTGTAGAGATCGTCCTTGCCGGCCGAGGCGCCCGTCGCGACGAGGTCGCCATAGGCCCGCTCCAGGGCCTTGGCGGTGGACAGGAAACCGATGGCCGGGAAGATCGCGAGGCTGAAGCCGAGTTCGCCGAGGCGCCGGGCGTCGAGCACCGGCGTGCGGCCGCCCTCGACCATGTTGGCGACCAGCGGCTTGTGCGGGAACCGCTCGCCGATCACCCGCAGCTCGTCCTCGCTCTCCGGCGATTCGACGAACAGGATGTCGGCCCCCGCCGCGTCATAGGCGGCCATGCGGTCCAGCGCCTCGTCGAGCCCCTGATCGGAGCGAGCATCGGTGCGGGCGATGATCAGGAAGTCGTCGCTCTGGCGGGCTTCGACGGCGACACGGATCTTGTCGGCCATCTCCTGCTTGGGCACCACCGGCCGGTTGGGCGTGTGGCCGCACTTCTTGGGAAACACCTGGTCCTCGAGCTGGATCGCCGACGCCCCGGCCCGCTCGTACTCCTTCACCGTCATGTCGACGTTCAGGAGGCCGCCATAGCCGGTGTCGCCATCGGCCACGAGCGGAATGCCCGCCTCCCGCGCGGCGCGGCCCATCACGGCGACCCGGTCGACCATGTCGCGGAAGGAGGCCAGCCCGGCGTCCGGAATGCCGAGATGCGAGGCCACAGTCCCGTATCCGGTCATGTAGAGTATTCTCGCCTTGGCGCTGATCGCGAGATGGGTCGAGATCATGTCGTAGATGCCGGGGGCGACGACGCAGCCGGGCTCGGCGAGAATGGATCTGAGACTGGACGACATGGGGGGCCTGCTCCTCCTGGATACAACAGGTCGTCAAAAAGGCATATAAATCGGCTCGACGCAAATCCTTGTATACAGAAGGCGGAATTGATGGCGGAGAACGAGAGCCTCGGCGCGGCCGACGAAGCCTACCGGTTCATCCGGGATGGTATTGTTTCCAATCGCTTCCCGGAGGGATCTCGCCTGGCGGAGGAGGAACTGGCGCGCCTGTCGGGCCTCAGCCGGACGCCGGTCCGCGAGGCCATCCGGCGGCTCGCCGCGGAAGGCTTCGCCGTCACCAAGGCGCGGTCCAGCGCCACGGTCGCGTCCTGGGACGGCGACAAGGTCGCCGGCCTGTTCGGCACAAGGGCAGTTCTGGAGAGCTATGGCTGCGCGCTGGCGGTCCGGCGGGCCACGGCGTCGGACGTCCGCGGCCTCGAAGCGATGTGCGCCGCCATGGAGGAACTGCTCGCAGGCAGCGAAAGCGATTTCCTGCAGACGTTCTCACAGGCCAATACCGCCTTCCACGTCCGCCTGCTGGAACTGTCGGGGAACGAACACCTGCTGAGCGTCGCCGCGCCGATGATCGATCTGGCGCTGATCATGCGGACCTACCGCAAGTTCTCGCCGGATCAGATCCGGCGCAGCTGCAGCGACCACCGCGAGATCGTCGCCGCCCTCTCCCTCGGCGACGCCCAATGGGCCGAGGCGATCATGAAGGCGCATATCCTGTCGTCGGTGGTCATCGCGACGTCACCGGCGCGGTGACGCCGATCGCGGCGAAGCGGAAGCGCCATACGCGGCCTGACCGTCGACGCTGCTGCGTCTCACACCGGCAGATCCGCCAAAGGCTGCGAACCGGTGCCGATTGCAGCGCAGGACACCCGGTAGCGGCTTGAACCATGCGCAGTCAGCGACGGAGATCGCGCGCGGACGACCTTCGTCGCGCACATGCCGACGACCGCTCCCCGGAGGGGTCCAGAAGGTTGCCGATGACCTAGGAAGATGTTTGGAAAGAAGATTTGGTGGGTGATGTAGGGTTCGAACCTACGACCCGCTGATTAAGAGATAGCTGGTAAGGGGCGTCAGGAGGCTCAGACCCTACCTCCGCATCGTGATATAGCCCCTAAACTACCGCGTGTTCAGCAATTTTCTCAACCCCGCCTGCAACGGTAAACTTTCTTGGCCGTGACCTCGGCGTGACCTTTGGAGCCCATGGTGCTAACCGTCAGGTCACGCCTCCCTTTCACAGGTCACGCCTATGCCAACTGAAATCCTCGACGGGAACACCATCAGGAAGGCCGCTCGCATCGCCAGTGACGGCGACAGCGAGATCTACCGGGACGCGACAATGCCCGGTCTCGCGATCCGCGTGCAGTCAGGAGCCGCCGCTTGGTACCTGATCACGCGGGTGAAAAAGATTGCCATCGGCCCGCTGTCGGCGTTCGACGCCGCGGACATCCCGGAGCTGCGCAATCTGGTCGCTCGCGCTCGTGGCATGCTCACCGAGGGCAACGACCCATCAGCAATGCTCAAGGCGTCCGTCGCCCACCGCTCCGTCGACGCCTCGACAGCCCAGGCGGCGGCGGCGGCGGGAACCGTCATGAGGTGGGAAGGCATGCGCGACGCCTACCTCGCCTGGTGCAAGGGCCACCGTTCGCCAGACACACATCGAGGCTACCGCTCCGCCCTCGGTGCGGTCCCGGGCTCGCCACTTGAGGCGGACTTCAAGTCGATCGCCGGGCGCCCAGTGACGCTGATCACCACGCACGACCTCAGGCTCGTCCGGAACTCCGTCCTCGGACGCGGCAACGTGGACGGGAAGCAGGTGTCGAACTCGAACCAGGCGCGGTTATCGGTCGCAGCTATGAAGGCGGTGTTCGGCTGGGCCGTCGAGAACTCTGAAGTCAGTGGCCTGACCGCGAATGTCGCTACCGAGCTGAAGCGCGCTCCGACGTCGTCCGTCAGCGCATACGAAGAGCACGAAGAGAGCGAGGCTCCACGGGCGCTGACACTGGAGGAACTCGGCATGATCGTCATCGGGCTGGAGGCGGCGAAGAATCATGCCGCGAGGCTAGCCATCTTGCTACAGATGATGACCGGGCAGCGCCGGATGACCGTTGTCCGCGCGCGTCGGCGGGCCTTCGTGGAGCACCCCAAGTACGGCATGGTCTGGAAGATCGGGCCGGACAAGAGCGGTAAATTTCGCGTCTTGCCGCTGCCCGATCTCGCCGCCAGCGCGGTTCGCGCCGCGCAGGCGTATGGTCGGACCGGTAATGCCTGGCTTTTCCCTCAACAGCGTCTGCGCCGTAAGACGGACCCCGGGACCGGCCACATGTCCGAGCGCATGCTCAACGAAGTTTTGGAGGAGCTGCGCGCGCCTGGCGGTCCTCTGGCGTCCGCGCCATGGGCAGCCACCCATGACCTCCGTCGCGCGTTCGTCACGCACATGCGCCCCCGGGTGACGACTCTCGGACTGACGAAAGAGGCGGTGCCGATGATCACGAGAGCCGATGAAGGGCGGTATGGCCTTGATGAGACGGTATACGACCAGGATCCCGCCCTGCCCGACAAGTCGCTGATGCTGGAGGAGTGGGATCGCCTGATCAAAGAGGGCTGCGCCCAAGCCGAAGCCCGGCTCCAGCGGCCCTAGTGCCTCGTCTCGCCAAAGCCGTCGATCATCGCAAGCGCTTCCTCCACCGACATTGCCGGCCCCCGGCGCGCCTCGTCGACGGCGGCGGTGATCCGGTCCGCCAGCTCACCGACGGACGTCCAGCCCTCGATGTCCCGCTGCCTCTGCGCCCGGCTCTCCTCGATCAGCCGACGCGCCCGCTCTCTGGCATCATCGAGCAAAGCCTGCTTCGAAGTACAGGAAACCCGGCGGGTCATCGGGATCCTCCCCCCGAGCGACGATCCAACTCGACGACGAGTCCGGGATCCCAGTCGGACCTCTCGTGCGAGTAGCCCCCAGGATTGCAGACGACCCGGGTGTCGGACACCCGATAATCGTGCGACGAGTGTACGTGACCGTGCACCCACAGGTCGGGCCGACCGGTCTCGATGACCGGGGTTAGATCCGAAACGAAAGCCGGATTCAGTAGGCTCTCATGGTACTCAGGCGACACGCTGCGCGGATGCGGCGCGTGGTGCGTCACGACGACCGTAGGTCCTTCAAATAGCGTCGCAAGCGCCTCTTCAATATACGTCCTGCTCCGCTGGTGCATCGCTCGCGCGTCGTTCGGCGTCCAACGGCGGACCAGGCCTCCCCCGTCACCGACGCGTACGGCGTAATGATCCGCAAGCAGCCGCTCAGCGAT
Organism: Aurantimonas coralicida DSM 14790; assembly: GCF_000421645.1. Taxonomy (GTDB): domain Bacteria; phylum Pseudomonadota; class Alphaproteobacteria; order Rhizobiales; family Rhizobiaceae; genus Aurantimonas; species Aurantimonas coralicida. The sequence continues at coordinate 151,305 of NZ_ATXK01000008.1, forward strand.
GTCCATCGAATGTCCGATCTCCAGATCCGCCTCGCGGTCGACCTTGCCCGCCGCGTACAGCGCGTAATCGGTCCAGAGGGTCGCCCCTACGAAGCGCACGCCGTCGAGGACAACGCTGCTGTCGTCGAGCAAATGCACGCCATCGACGGGATGAGCGTGCGCCATCGCGCGGCCGTGCGCGACCGAGTCCCCGTAGAACTCGTGATTCCCCGCGACGAAGATGACGGGCATATGGTACCCGATGCACTGGCTCAGCCAGCGCATCGAACCGAGCACCGGGTCGGTCACGTCGCCGGCGCAGACGCAGACGTCTGCCTCCGGGATCTCGAGTTCCATGCCGTCGGCGCCGATATGAAGGTCGGACAGGATCCAGATACGCATCGTCAGACCTCCGCGTGTTCGTCGCAGCGCACGGCGATCCAGCCGCCCGTGCGCTTGCGCCCGGGAGCTCCGCAGACCTCGCACGTCCGCTGCGCCTCCTCGTCGGCGGCGTCGACCATCATCTCGATGTCCTCGCCGCCGTTGTGGTAACAGCGAAGTCCGCCAAATTTTTCCTTGATCTGCGTAATCCGGAAAGACTGACGATCCTCCGGTGCGAGCGCGGGGTCGATGCGCTCGAGCAGGCGCGCGACCAGCGGCACCCAGCCCGGCGGCGGCGAGACATCAAATGCCTGCTGGAGCATCTCAGGGAACCGCTCGCGCAGGCCCGCCGGATCATAGGTATGGATATTATCGGACATCAGGATGTCTCCTTTTCACAGGGTGTCGATGCACCCGGAGAGAGACCGGATGCCGTCAGCGTGTGCGTGTGCGTGGTCGTATGTCGATCATCGGGGCAATTCCGTTGTTCTGGCCCGGGATTCGTCCGGGGCGCCGAGGCGGAACCAGCCCTGCTCAGTCAGGACAGCCGACAGGTCGGCAGCATTGAGGATGACGCGACCGGCGCGGCCTGCGACGAGGGTAGGCTTTCCTGCCGGCTTCCATGCGCCGACGAGTTCGTTACCCACCAGCGCCTCGAAGCCCCATCCCTCGATTACCGGGGAACTCGCGAGCGCGATGTCGGAGGGACGCCCGAACTCCGCGATCTCTCGGACCCCTCGGGCGACAAGCTCGTAGCGTTCCGCATCCCGGATGAGCAGCTCCCGCTGTTCGGGGCTGATGTCAAATGGCTTCATTCGGGGCCTCCGTCGACGATTTGGGCCCCGAGCGCGTCGGCCACCTGTTGGAGGTGCGTACCCAGACGGTACCAGCGCGATTGGGTGCGCCCGACGCCCGCCCGGACGGAGAGCGCCAGAAGCGGCGAAGTCCGCGTCCATCCGGCGCCGAGGACCGGATGCGACGCGACCTCCCCCTCAAGAATGATCACTCCGCGGCTGCCGAACCGCCAAAGGTCGATGAGCGGTGTACCCTTCTCCTCCAGAAAATTAGGTGACGGCCATCCGTGAAGGAGGGTGTCCCGCAGGTCGGCGCAGAGACTCTCGTAACGCGCGAGCGTGTGCTCGATGTGAGCGCGCTCGCGGTCCGTCATGGGCGTCCGGCTCATCGTCCGGCCTCCGGAGCAAGCGGCAGCGGCCACGGTTCCCGGAGGCGGACGTAGCTGCCGTCGAGTCGCCGCGCCCACGTGCCGTCTGCGGCGTATGCCTGGATCTCGATCGACAGGACGTGGCCGAAATCGTCGACGCCCATGATGCAGGGGCAACCGCCCATCCGAGCGACGGACCACCGGCGCAGCACCGGGCAGTCGTCCGTCAGACGCGGCCCCGGGGCGGCATCCTGGGCATAGTAAAGCGCGGTGCGGTCGGCCAACGCTCGGATGTCGAGCCGCCGGCGCTGGGGGAATGGAATCGGTCGGGAATCGTAGGAATCTTCGTGAGACGGCATGCGGTTCTCCTCTGATACGGCCGTCGCTTGATTGCGGCGGCGGGCCTGACGGGTGTCAGCTACGTATCGAGAAGGTCGTGTTCCGCATGGTGGTCGCTCCGGTTGTGTTGCCACAGGTAGCCGGCCGGCGGCGCGGCGTCGAGGACCCTGCCGGACGCGGACGCCGGCAGGGTTAACGGGGAGCGATCGTCAATCGTCATCGCTCGGCTTTTTGGTCGTCCCGCCTACGACCTCCCATGGCTTGCTTCCGGGAAGAAAGGCGGGGCGGCGCGGTCCCGTGACTACCGGCGCTTCCACCGTCGGATCGTGGATCGGTCGGTAGCCACTGATGATGTCCGGTCGCGAGAGCACCGACTCAAGGTCGTCGACCGATGCCGGGTAGCGTCCGATGACCTCCGTGACGATGTCGTCGCGTACTAGGTGGCTGAGACGAAGTTCGATCAGTCGGTTGCCCCGCCAGGTCCGGCGCGTGAAGTCGTCAGCCATTCGTCTCGCGTCGTTGATACCGTCGTAGGCGACGTCCAGTTCCACTACTGTCGCATCGGCGAAACGCTTCAAGCGCTCTGCCTTGCCGGCCTCGACCTTCGCCACCGCTTTTGCAAACCGCTGCTCACGCGTCGGCTTGGGCAGCCGCGCCGCCCGTTGCTTGCGGTCGCCGTGCTTGTAGTCCCTGAGGCGGATACGTCGGGCCTTCTCGCCGGCGGCCTCGTACTTGAACCTTCTGTCGAGCTCTGACGAATGGTCAACCTCGGCGAGCAGGTCTGGATCCTTGAGCTCTTCCGTGAACCAAGCGAATGCCGCCCGGTCCGGGCCGTGCGCCCGGATCGCGCGGAGGAGGACTGCGCCTCGATATTCTTTCCGGGCGGCGTCCCGATCCGTCGGCCCGCCCCCGTACGCCTCGTGAAGAGAGCCGAACCAAGCGCCGGAGATGTAATTTGGCGCTATACGCCGGCCGTGCTGCCGCGCGAGTTCCGAGGCTTTGTCCCACACATGCGAATTGACTCGAAGATCCGGCACGTCCGGCGCGCCGGTGAAGGGTTTGGCCGACTTGTGGATGCCCCCCAGCTTGGCCGTCTCGACCTGCGGGGGCAGCATCGCGATTTGGAGGACGAACGCCGAGATCGGAGCCCCCTTCGCAGCTCGGCGGCGCGGCGCGGCGTACTCGACGCGGAAGCGCCGGACCTCCTTAAGATCCGAAACGGCGCGCTTCAGTGCCGTCGTCAGTCGCCCCACCTGCATCGGCGCCTCGTCGTAGCCGATGGCGGCAGCCGCTTCCTCCGGGCTGTAGTGAAGGACCGTATCTGGCTCCATCGGATCCCAGCGCGTCCGGCTCATTCGAAGCGCCAGGTGGCGGTAGAGATGAATGCCGTAGCGCGACGACATCGTCGCGAGTGCGGCCAACTCGAGATACGCGTAAGACGGCTGGCTTGCGAGCAGCCACCACACCCGCGACGGAAGCGAGAACCGGACGACGTCGGCTTCGGCGCCCGACTCGTGCCAGCCGACCAAGAGAGGGACATCGGTCACCGTGCGCCCCCCGGGGATGCTGTATGACACCGAAGTCCGGTTCAGCGCGGCAACCGATTTCAAGACGTGGGCACGCCGGGCGGAAGTACCGAGGAACGCAAGGACGCCTTTCATCGGAACCTCGAGCTCCTGCCCGACGACCTCGCGCTCGGTCCCCTGCTCCGATGCGACGTACGCGGCTTCGTACGCGGCGGCGACAAGGTACTCGTGGATTGCCAAGTCTCGAGCGGAGAGCATCCCGTCGCCTTTGACGGTGACGGTGTCGAGCATCTCCGCCGGCCGGGGCGACTGGGGGGCGATCGAGCGGAAGATTTCGACGCTGGCCGATGCCTTTGCGACGCTCCCCCGTGGAGCCGGGTTATAGAGCCCGCTCTCCCGCCCTTCGATCTCCCCGCCCTCGGATACCACCGCAGCCAGGGCGGCGTTCTCGAGCCGCGCGTACGACGTCGTGGGCACCCGCCTCCGCCTCAATCTCTGTACCGCCATCGTCCCTCTCCCATTTCGTCGCCTCGTGCAGACGTCCTGTGATCAAATGCTGAGCTCTGTCCGAGCGTGGAGCAAGCGATGGCTGTTAGATGTGCGACCAAATGAGCCGCTCGCCGTTAGATGCGCGATCAAATGCCTTCGATCTGGCGAGCGACGAAGAGGCCCGGTCAACCGTTTGGGTTTGCGATACTAAGTAGAAGTCAACTAAGGGCTCCGCCGGCGGATGGCTCCGTGCCTTCGGCTGGCGGTACGCCGCTCGCTCGCGCCATCGGTCGCGCAACTCGTTAGATATGCGACCGAATGGAACATCTTCCGTTAGATCTGCGATCAAATGGTCCGCAAAAACGTAGGCATTTCGAGAAAAATCCACCACCGCCTTGGCCTGATACTAAGTAGAATCCAACGACCCTCTCGCACCTTGGGATTCCGCCCCTGCTAGGAGTCTTCCTGCTCGCGCTGTTGGGATCCTCCGCGCGAGCCAGCCGACAACAAGCTCCGCGAGGGTCTCTCGAAAGCCGTTCCGCTTCGCGGGGTATTGGCCAGGGCATGGAGAGAGATAAGCGTCGCGCCCAACCGACGAGCGTCGAGCGATCGCTACGCGATGGGTCTCCCCCGACGCCCGTCGTCAACCTTCTCGCGAGAGCAGCCGACCGATCTCGCGAGAAGGTCTCCGTGCGCTCCGCGCGACAAGAAGCCTGTCGCCCCGGGGCGAAGCGGGATCCCCGCTCGCGCGCGGGCCGACGCTATCGCGAGGGGTCTCCCCCGGGTGGGAAGCCTGCAATAAGCGCCGACGATTTCGTGTTTTACATGTCAAACATCGCTTGCGAGATTTCCGCCGGCGGAGCACCCTTGGACTGAGCAGGGGGACACCGAGATGACGACGACGGACAAGCAGACCGAAGCCATCGCGGCGCTGTACACCGCGATGGCGACGCAGGGCGGCAAACGCACCGTACGAGAGCTGGCGGCTGAAGACCGCGCCACGTACAACCGCGATGCCCAGCGCAGGCACCGCGAGAAGAAGCGGGCCTCGGCCGAAGCCGGCCGACCGGAGGCGACGGACGAAGCGATCAGGATCGCCCTCTCCGATGCCGCGATTCTCCTGCTCGCCGTGGGCGGTCCCGGCGCCAACGCGATCGAGCGAGCCGTTCATACGGCTTTCCCGGGACGACCGGGCGTCGCGTCGTCGACGCGCATGCGAGCGCGAGCTGGGACGCTGCGGCCGCGCATGTTGACCCCCGAACGTCTCTCTATGCCTAAACCCTGATCCACACGTCGCCGTCGTCTCTTGCAGGCCCATCCGACAAGCTCATGCCTCACGCGGTGAGCGGGATGACAGGGCTATGGTGACGAGACATGCGGAAGAGCAGCGGAGGTACAGGGCACGGCTGCGTGAACGTGCGAAGGCCGGGGCAACCGGTTCCCGCGGCGCGCCCGAAACGCGGATTGTCGTTCAAGGACTGGCCGTCGCCGTGCGGCGTCTGGCTGAGGCTGTGCGCAAGGCTCCAGACGGCCCGGAAGCCCTTGTCTACGAGCGGCTAATGCGAACGGCTCACAGGCATCTCACCCGGCAAGGATTCGATGCTGCCGAGTCCTACACGAGGCTATCTCATTACACGCTGCCGGACGACGCCAAGGCACGCCGTCGACGGGCCGACGCGGAGCGCCGTTTCTGGGCATCCGGAGACCGTGCGGATTGACGTTCGCGCCCATTACTCCCGTCATGCGGTGAGCACCGCCGGCAGATCACGCGGTGTCGGCATTTTGCACCGCCAGCGGGCCTCCCATGACCACACATGGAATGTGCCGATGTGACGGCGCGCTTGCGGAATCAGACGCCCGGCTGGAGGAGTCTCACCATGACTGAGACCCCTCCAGCCGAAGACGACCTGACGCTCCTGCAGCGCCACTGGCCGCACGGCCACGGCGCGGATCCCGACGCCGTATCGGCGGTTGCCGAGGCGATCTACGACGGACGGAGGGACTGGGAGATCGAATTCGCGGGGGACCGCGCCGCCATTCGGCAGGACGGCAAGGGCGGCCTCGAGTCGCAGGGTCGCATCGACAGGATGCTGATGAAGCGCTGGAGGAACGGCGAACGGCGGATCCCGGAGTGGATGGCCGCCGGGCTGCTGCGCCCGCCCGGGATCGTCCGTACCCGACGCCAGCAAGACATCGAGCGTTGGCTGGCAGAGCTTAGCGCGCAAGATCGCGAGGCGCGGGACTTCATCGCCGCCGAGGAGGCTCGGCTGCACGGGCGGGTCGCCGCGCAGGTCGCGCGGTACGTTCCTTCGGTCGTCCGAGACCCGGTCAAGCGACCGAATACTCGCAGTCGAAGGTGGCGCTGCGCTCCTACGTTACCGAGGGCGACGAGGACAGCGATCTGTTTCCAAAGGCGTGGATCCCGGACGCATTCGTTTTCTAGGTCCTGAAGGAGAATGCACTCGTGGCCCGAGTTTCCGTCCGTGGGTTGATCGGCAAATTCCAAGCCGAACGAACGGAATTCGTGGCCACGAAGCGCGGGTTGTTGGCAGCCATCAGCATAGCTGATCGTATCGCCGACGAACCCGGCGAACGGGAAATACGGCTGGTCGAGATACCCCGGTTCAACGCGCTCTTTTTCTGGATCACGGGCCCGAAGCCACGCTTCGTCGACCGGGTCAGGGGTGACGAGTTCACGGAATAGACCATCGTCGAGGAGTTGGTCCGTCGACGACGCATCGCTTTGGGCATCGAACCCAGCCCGGATGATACGCCTCGCTTCGGACGGTGATCCACCGCGCTAGGCCAGGGCATCGGTCAGAGGCAGAAGTGCACCATCGAGCGATCCGACATCGCACAGCGGGTGTAGGCGAAACGCCGCATGTTCGGACCTCGAAGCATCGCATCGGAGGCAGCCGCATAACGACGTCCAACTCAACCCGCCGCCTAGTGCCTGTCCTTCGCAAGGAGGTGACCTGGTCCGACCGCATCATCCGCCCGTGACATCCGAGATCACGGACGAGACGACCGCCACCACCTGACTAGATGCCCTCTCGACAGAAGGAGGACCCATGACAGTCAGGAGCGGCCTATCAGAAGCCCAGCGACTCGACCTGATCTGCGACGCGATCCGGTACTGCCAGCGCGTCCGCGACAAGGGGATGCCGAATTCGGCCTGGACGAAGGCGCTGCGCGACCCCATACACTTCCTGTGGGAGAAGCGCGGGGGAAACAAGCTCGAGGCCGCCCGCTACCGGTCGCTCGCCTCTGCGGGCATCCCCCGGGGCGGCGGCAGGATCCGCTACGACCACGCCGTGCCGTTCAGGGCCTTGCAGGCGCAGCTCATGGAGATGGCCGACCCCTCCACGGACGCGGTAAAGGAGGTCCTCGTCCGCGACCTGACGGTCTGCATCATCACCTCCGAGGAAGAGGCACTTCTCAATGCGGCCCGCCTCGGCAGCCGCATGCCTCCGAACTGGGACGGTCGAGACCCGCTGGCGCGGTACCATACCGTCGGGATCGAGGTCGAGCCGAATCCTGCCTACGTCGGCGGAGCGTAGTTCTCATGCTTGTCGGATCAGCGATTGCAAGAATCGAGGGCGTCAACACCAAAGATTCCCCGAGTTTGGCGATGACTGCGCCAGCCCCCTCGTCGATGAGCACCCTCCCGGCATCGCGCCCGTCGGCGAGCGTCACGATGACCAGCCGCTGACCGTACGGGTCCGTGCGGCTGCCGGACATCGAGTAGCCACCCGACATCAAAGTCTGGAGCCGCCGCGTCGCCGTCGGAACGGTGGCGGGCCCATCTAGGCGCCCCACGTACACAATAGCCCCCAATTCGCGGAAGTGGGTGTAATTGTGTACGTGGAGGTCTATCAGTCTGCTTTCTCGTCGCTGTACGAGAGGTCATCCAGGGCATCTGGACCGCTCTCGGACGCGTGAGCCTAACCCCTCGGTCCACGCCCGGACGGCACGGACACCCTCAGCAGGCAGAGTCGGGTAGTCCTCGAAGATCTCAACGTCCGACCGCCCAGCTTGCAGGTATGCTAGGATGGTCCGCGCGGGCACCTAGGTGCCAGACACGCACGGCTCCCCGGAAATGATACTCGGGTCCTCCAACACGCGCGCCGCCCGCTTGGCATTCGCCGCAGCCCGGTTGTCGGGCCAGAGCCTCTTGAAAGTCTCCACCTGCTCGTCAATCGGTTTCGGCCGCCTCGCCTAGCATCTTGCGCCCGACGAGTCTCCGCTATCCCGAGACTCATCCCGCACGGGCCCTCCATGCCAACCCCCCCCTCCATCGGCTTCGGCCTCTCCATCGATCACGCCGCCTTCGCCCGCGACATGAACGCCATCGGCCGGAAGGCCATCCCCCGCGCTGCCGCCGCGGTCATGAACCGGGCGGCCCGCGAGGCCGTGGTCGCGTTGAAGGAAAACGCCGTCGACGTCTTCGACAGGCCGAAGCCGATGACGCTCCAGGCCTTCACCTTACGGCCGGCGCGCATCAAACACGGCGCATCCGCCACGGCGACTGTGAGCATCAAAGCTGCCGGCGGCGTCGTACCTCGTCCGCCAGATCAAGGGCGGCGTTCGCAAGACTGGCGAGGACGGCGGGTCCGGTCCGCGCGACCTCTTCACGTAGGCGATCAAGCCGGACCGCTATTGCGGCGTGCCGCGCGGAGCGTCGAGGAAGCGGTTCCGGTTCGAGAAGACCGTCCAGAAGGCGAACCGGAAGTTCGCGACCCAACGCGAGTTCGGGTACCAGCTCGACCGTAAGATGGCCCGTGCACTTGGGACGCGCGGCGCCAGGAGCTGACGACGGCTTGCGCGGACGGGCGCCCGGTGTAAGGAGTCTCGTCATGACCGAGCCTCCTTACACGCCGCCTCGCCCCAAACCCGCCCGGCGAACCACCAGTCCCGTCGCCCGCGAGACCCTCGGCGTCCTCGACGAGGCGACGGAACGCGTCCTGCGGGCGACGTGGCCGGACAAGTCCATCGAAGCCGGGGACTTCGTCCGGATCGGTCTCGAGATTTACGGAACCGAGGATCGATGGCGTCGCGAGATCGCGGCCGACCTCGTGCTCTTCCGGCCTGCGGGCAAGGGCAGCATGCCGTCCGCCGGCGCGCTGGACCGCAGCCTGATCCGGCGCTGGGCGTCGGGCGAGAAGCCCATCCCGCCTTGGGTCGGCCCTGCCCTTCTGAAGATCCCGTCCATCGCCATCGCCCGCATGCGCGCACACATCGATCACCTCCGGGCGCAGGTCGCCGAGTTCGACGCGGCACTTGTCGAGGAGGAGCGCCGGATGGACGGCGTCCTCCGCGGCTGGGTCGCGCGGTATGCCGAGCCGCCGCGCGTCGTCGCTCCGCCGCCGGGTCCGCGAACACGGAAACGGGACTGGCCGGCCGTCTCGACCGACGACGCCGAGGCCGCGCAGGACGCGGGCTCCTCGGCGTACGAGATTTTCGCGGGGCTGTCGGACGACGAGACGACGGGGCGGCCGGACCATCCGGAACTCGCGGAGGAATGGGACGCCGGGTGGCGGGAGGCCAACGCCGCGCACCGAGAGCGGCACGCGGCGGTGGTGGAGCGGGCGAAGGCGAAGGGCTGACGGCACTCGACAGACCGTGAGAGCGGTCGGAACCTAAGGCCGGATCACTTCCACTTGGCAGCGTCGATGGTGCAAAACGCGTTACCGACGCGTGCCGCCACGGCCTGCCTAGCGGCACCGCGCGCGGCCGCCGCCTAGAGAGTCCGAAGGAGCCCACGACATGATGCAGCCGGGCGCCAGGAGACATCTCAAGACCTTTGTTATGAATTGGGCGGAACGCGCGGCTCCCTCCCGGGGACGGAGTGTCACTGCCTTCGTGAGCCTTGTTGCTTCCAACGGACAGGCGATACCGCGAACCACTTGGCCATAATTACATCAGTAGTGCAGAGTAATGCGTGATAATACTGATTCTCGGAGTATCTTCCTGCGCATTTCCACCTTATCAAGCATTGGTATTTTGATGCCGCGGTTCTGTGTCATCGCGTCGGCGGAAACCCTGAGCTGCAACACCACAGCGAGCGCTTGCATTTGCGCGATAATCGACCATAGTCCCATAAGGTTTTGGGTATATTCGTGCTTCCGTTGCGTTGGAGCGCTCCAATGATTCGCATCGTGGCCATAATAATGCTTATGGTGATCATCCCGGTGCTCGCGAGAGCAGAGCCGGTTCCGTCGTTCCAGAACATGTATCTGGAGGAAGCGCAGGAGGCCGCCGGACACGTCGGGATCGAGCTTGAGATCGAGATAGTCGAGTCCTCGGATCGCAAGGGAATCGTGATTAAACAGATCCCCGGCCCGGGCTCGGAGCTAGGAAGCGACCGCGCCGTTTGGCTGAGGGTCTCGAACGGGATCACCTTGCCCGACTTGAAGGGCCGTCCGCAGGAGGAGGCGCTTGCCGCCTTGCGCGACCTGGGAGTAGCGGTCGACGTCACCGAAAGCAGGCACGACGGCGGCGTCCGCGGGACCGTTTGGTCGCAGGTCCCAGTAGGCGGAACAGCCATAGACGTGACGACCCAAGCGGTCTTCCTCGACGTGGTCGGTGGTCGATATGTAGCTGTCCCAGGCGTGACGGGAACGCTCCTAAGCGATGGTATGAATGCGATCCGTTCAGGGGAACTTACTCCCATGGAGATGCCTACCGATCCAAGCGGTTTCGTGAGCCGGTCGGTACAAGAGAATCGTCGTGATTGTTCGGGATTCGACGTTCGGACCGCCACCGTGATCGGGACGAAGCCGCCGGCTGGGAGCGAGGTTTATCCAGGCACCAGTGTCCAGGTGGATTATGCCATAGGCCAGGGGTTCCGCTACGACAATCAGTGCGGGCCGGAGCCGCTTACTCCTCATGACAGGGGTGGCTGCGCGGGTGGGGCTAGGCACGAGGTTTGCTAGAAGCGAGGTGCAAAATGGAACGATATTGTCGCCTTGCCGTGCTGCTGACGTTCTTTTTGACGTGCACGACTCATGTGGCCGCCAAGCAGATCGAAGCGTCCGATGCGGCCAATCTCGCGGCCCGCGTCGGCCTCGGCACGGCGAAGCTCTGGATGGATCACAAGAGCATCTCGATCCCCCCATCGTCGCTTCCTGCCGCCGAGCGCAGCGAGAAAATCGAGCAGTCGCTCAGCCGCTACGAAGAGCTTCGCAACGGCTATTCCGGCGTTTCGACCGTTGCGACTGGAGTGAAATGGGGCACGGGCGGACTTATCGCAGGCGTGGCCCTCTACGGCGGTCCGCAGGCCGCGGTGACCGTGCCGCTTACCTTAATCGGTGCCGCCTCGGCAATTTCGCTCGACCTCACGAACCGCAAGGTTGAGGAAATCGGAAACAAGCGGGCAGGCATGCTTCTCAGCACGCTCCGGAACGAACTAGTGGCTGAGTCTGGCGCCGCCAGCTTAGAGGGTCTGCTCAACAATCCCGAGCTTCTACGGGAGACCGTCGAGAAGAGCGACCGCTTTCTTCGCGACGTTAAGGAGCGGGCCCAGGCCTCCAACGACGATGAGCTAGTCAAGACCGCTGCCGAGGCGCTGTCGCGGGCCGGGGCGGCCCACACCGTCGCGACGCTGGATGCGCTGGGCGTCGTCGCGGACGACGTAGATCGCCTAGATCGGAGTTTCGGGGAGTTCGCGTCCGAGGTCAGAAACAGCCAGAAGCGGGTGCAGGATACTCTGGTCGCACACGAGGGCGCTATCGTCTCCCTAAGCGGCGATGTTACCGAGTTGGCGTCCGAGTCCAGACTGTCAGGGAGGAGGTGACCAAGCTTGGCAGCAACCAAGGCCTGATGGCGGACTTCATGTTCTCCTCCATGCCGCCATCTGAGAAAGTCCGCGCTCTGAGGTCTGGGCTAATGGACTCCCGGATCGCCTGCCCTGCGGAGCAGACCAATTGCGACGCCCAGACGATTAAAACGGCACTGATTGAACAGTACGATGGCGAGGCACGAGTAGCGATGCGGGTGCAAGCCGCGGGACAGGTGCTCAGGGGCATCAGCGACGTCCAAGCGATCACCTCGAACCTAGGAATTCCAATCGGTGAGGACGGTCAGAAGGCGATTGATATCGCTTCGGGTGCGTTAAACGCCTACATGAGCTTTATGTCCGGCAATCCGTTGGGTGCGATCGCTTCCGTCACCGGCATGTTCGGCAAGAAGCCCGATCCGGATGCGGAGCGGTTCAAGGTGATGATGGGTTACCTCAAGGAACAGTTTGGGGCCGTCAATGCCAAACTGGATGACATTCTGAAGAACCAGAAGGTGCTCCTGGATGCCGTGTCGGAGGTGTCCCGCCAAGTCCAGGCCTCCTACGAGGCGCTGGACGCGCGCCTGAGCGAGATGCAGGTCGAGCAGCAGCGCATCTCAAACGCAGTGAAATCGTTGGTTTGGCGAGAGTGGGAAGCTTGCTACACGGTTTATGCCAAGGCGATCACCGGAGACAGCATCTCCGAAGACGACGGGTCATATGTCGACCGGGCGACCCTCAGGTTCCCCTCGTTCGACGCCGCCCGCCGCCTCCTCGATGCGCGGGCTGCCCCGGCGAGCGACTGCATCCAGACCGTGCTGCGCACGACGTCGGCCGGCACAGCCAGTAGGTGGTTCGGCCACTTCTTGGACGCTGATCGCGCCCTTAACCCCGAGCGTCTGCGCGACCCGAGCACCCTGTCGGCTGCGGAAAGGGATGAGGCGAATGCGTGGCAGGGGCTTCTCACGTCGTACCGCCAGAACGTGGTCGACCCAGCCTTTGCCGTAGCGGTCGACTTCGCCATCCGCCACGGAGCCTCTCCCTCGACACTTCTGTTCATGAACGCATCTCCCATCGAGGGGGTACAGGACCTAGCGACCGTGAGCGGCGAGATCGGCAAGGGGTTCCGGTACCAGTGCACCAGTCGCGATGGGCGGGAGGCCCTGATCCGGGGACTAGTTTGCCTCCCCGGGGAAAGCGAGGACGAGATCGCGCGGGACATCACTTCGATCGCTCTCAACACTGATATTTTGCTCGACATCACGGACTGGATGCTCGTCGTGAGCCAGTTGGCGGACCTCTACGCGGAGGACCCGGTTCGGTTCGCGCGCGACATGGACGAGGTCTACCGGCTGCCCTCCTATTCGCACGGCGAGGAGATCACCCGCGCATCGGTAGACATGCTGACTCTCGCAATCGCCTACTATGCGCGCATACATGGAGGCGTCACGGCGCTTGCGATGGCGGAGGACATTCGCGACGGTCGGCTTGACGACCGCCTTGTCCGCATAGCTGAGAACAGCCCCTATCTTGCCGAGAATGCGGCTCACGTCTATCTGAACATGCTCCGCGGGAATTGGCCTCCGATGCCCGACACGGCCGAGCCCAGCTTCGCCGATAAGTACGGCCAAGCCTACGTGTATGCACAAGTCTCGAACGAGGCGAACCGTTTCGAACCGCTTTACGCCCTTTTCGGTCGCGATCGGCCCTTGACGCTCACAGAGCAGGGTGCGGTCGGGATGCAGTTCTCGGTAGGTGAGCGAAACGCCGTTCTGCCGTTACCTACCCCAGTCCGTTTCGCGGAGGGCTCTTTCGTTTATCCTCCAAGGCGTGCCGCACTGTTCGCCCAGAGGGAGAGGATGATCGAGAGATACCTAGACTATCAGCTCGGTGAGGATACCGCGCTCGCGGCTGTCGTATTGCCTCAGTAGCAGTTTCCGACTGTCGGATTGAAGAAGCGCATTGCCTCCGGTGCAGGAAGCCAAAGACGCCATCGAAAGTCGCCTGTTGGAATGCCTGTAAGGCGCGTCTCGCCCATTACGGCCTGACCCTCCGGCAGGCCGACGACGAGGCGTCGGACTGGTCCGACACGCTTCGCGATCTCCTCTTCACACCATCATCTTCGCTGATGTCAGCGATTTCCGCCGATATCAATCGCATACAATGGTGCCGAGCTGATCAACCGCTACCGGCCGTGTGCTCCGTATCCGAGCGCCCACCAGAAAGCTGCCTTATAGCCGTAGAGCCAGAGGACGCAGAACGCGATGCTGAACACCGCGAGCGTCACCGGAAGCATGAAGGAGGACAACTCCATTGGGCAGCCTCGTAGGGACGTGGGAGCCATCGTGCGTCCGTGATTGCGGACAAACCCTCAACGTCCGGTCGATGCTCCGCCGCGCGCGCGTCCGTTCGGTGGTGATGGTTAGCGAGCGGTTTCCATGAGACGCCCGGCCATAGTATCCGGTGCCGGACGTCGGGGAGGATCGCATGGGCACGGCTGCAGATAGGCTGACTGAGTTCTGGGGTGGCTTCGAGGGCGGCCGCCACTGGATCCACCCCGCCGACGAGGCCATCCTTCGGCAGGACCGCTACGATGCCCGCGTCCGCTGGGACGCCCCGGAGAACCAAACCGACGCCGTTGACGAGTTCCGCCGCGAGCGGTCCCGCCTCCAAGCCTCGCTGATCCCGCAGCCATATATCGGCGACCTGCGCCGCGCGGACATCGTCCTGTGCCTCTTGAACCCCGGCCTCGACCCCGGCAACTGGCTCGACGAGGGCAGCCGGACAGTGACGCGTGCCCTGAAGCTTTCGGGACTGCATCAAGCACCTCTCGCGTCACCGTTCTGGTGCGTCGATCCCGAGATCGCGAACACGGGCGCCTTCCGATGGTGGTGGCCGAAATTTGCCGCCCTTGCCGACGGGCTGGTTGCCGACGGCTGGTCGTTCGACGAAGCAATGTCGTCCCTTGCGCAGCGCGTCGCCTGCGTGGAGATCGTCGCTTACCACTCGCGGAGATCCAACCTCATCAGTGACGACCTCATCGCCGCGCTGCCGTCGTCCCAGCTCGCGATCGAGTTCGTCCGGGAACGGGCGACCGAGGGCGCGCAGGTCATCTTGTTCCGCAGCCACGCCGGCTGGGGCCTCGCCGACGACGGCGACCGCGTCCGCCTGGTGACCGACTCCCAGCGGTCCATCAACGTCGGACCGGACACCCAGGCCGGCGGGATCATCCGGCGGAGGATGAACCCCGACCTCGCGGCGCTCGCCCCGTTCGCCGACGCCTTCGCGGCGCCCGGCTTCTTCTTCGGCGAGTGGGCCGGCGGGCAACCGATGGAAGGCGGCGCGGTGCAGATGCCGTTCTTTTCGATGTCGGATCCTGCGCAAGCCTTCGTCACCGCTGCATACGATGGCGGGTGGGTGCCGTCGGACTTCTCGTGGACGGACTGGCACGGCGCGAAGGAGGCAACCCGCCTCCAGCGCGAGCCCGGCGCGGTGGAGGCGGCGAGCGTCCGTCAGCTTGCCAAGCTTCTGACGACGCTGATCCGGGGCGACCGGTTCTCGGAAGGCACGCTCGCGTCCGCGTTCGAGAGCGGGCTTCTCCCCCGCATCCTCCGCCGGGTCGCGGAGCTGGCCAATCTGACCGGGTATCAGCCCATGGAGCTACCGGACCCCTGGTTCACCCTGACCGTCCATGACGGGGCGTCGCTCGAGCTGCCCGGCATCTACGAGTGGGTCATCCAGGGCGTCGGCAGCTACATCGGCCGCTACACGCGCGGCACCCGCCCGACCCGTCAGTATACCCAGAACGTCCGCAACCTGCTCGCCGGGCGGGGATACCGCGCAGGGAACGCTGCCGGGTTCAGGCGCATCCATGTCGCGCTGGCGGACGCGGTGCGGGCTGGACGGGGCATCGAGTTGCACATTCTCGAGAACCCGGCGGCGGGGAACATCGGTGCGCGGGAAATGGCGCTGATCGCGGAGCGTGGGACGTTGAACGGCACGGGGCAGCCGGGCGGGGACGGCGCGCCGCCCGAGTAAGGGATCAACGGCGGCCGCGCAAATCCGCCGTCAACAATCTGGGAATCGCCCTCCCAACATCATCATGCCTGCCGTCGAAAGTTGCGGCCAAACCTGCCGGAGTCCTTGCAACAAAAGGAGTCGGGCAGGATGCCGAGGCGGCCGCGCAACAGCGCCGGGGTGATGATTGAGAGCGGCGATGAGACGACGCCGCGCGGTGAGAGCGCCTCCAACCGCGTGAAGTCGCTCGCCGCCATCGCGTTGATGCTTGACCGCGACCGGAACACGATCGCGAAATGGCTGGAACAGGGCTGCCCGGCCATCCAGCGCGGCAACAAGCGACCAGAACTCCGTGGGAGCTGGACATCGCCGACGTGGTGAAGTGGCTCGTCCGCCGGGCCGCCGAGTCCGAGGCGACGCGGTCGCCGCCGAGCGAGCCGGGCCACATCCCGGAGGACGAAGCCAAACGCCGTCGCGCCGCCACCCTTTCCCCCGGAGACATCCCACATGGCCGACTGGCTCACCCCCACATCCCGGACGAAGTCTTCATCCTGTCGGAGGCCAACGGCTTCCGCTCGCGCGGCACCGCGTGCTGAAGGCCGGCGCCGACTACCAAGCCGGCACCGTGCTCGAGTCCGAGGAAGTCGACGGCGACCCTACCGGGTTCGCGGTTCCGTACGTCGGCGCCGAGACCGCCGTCATCCTGTGCCGCCACGTCGACGCGACGGACGCCGCCCCGCTGGTGGGGGTCGAGGCTGCGGTCATCGATAGCGACGAGGTCAAGCGGTTCGAGCTCACGCTACCGACCGTCCCAGCGGCCGCCGCTTCCGCCATCGCGGCACTCGCCGTGAACGGCATTAAGGCCCGCTGAGCGCGGTCCTCCCCACATCCCTTGGAGACGCACACCGTGCTCAACCATTCCGACCTCTTCACCTTCACCAGCCTGACGACGGCCATCAACAAGGACCCCAACGCACCCGACGACCTCGGCCGCTGGTTCAAGTGGCACGCCCAGGGCATCAGCACGCTCACGGCGATCGAGGAGCGCGACGGCGTCATCGGGCTGGTCCAGTCACAGCCGCGCGGCGCCGCAATCGGTCAGGCGGGACACCCGCCGGGCGAAGGCTCTCCCGGTGCCGCACTACCCGCTCTACGACTCGATCCTCGCCACAGAGGTGCAGTCGGTCCGCGCCTTCGGCAGCGACAGCGACAGCGACAGCGACAGCGACAGCGACAGCGAGATGGAGACCGGGTGCTGGCGAACGGCAAGGCGTGGTCCTGCAAGAAGGCGCACACCGTCAAGGCGAAAGCCTTCTGCACGAAGACGACGGGGGCGTCGTGCTGTGGGAGCGAGCCGAGAAAGACGTCCCTCTCGATGCGCGGCGGTCTAGCTACGTCGATACCGACCGGGGCGCGCGAACGGTGAACTGCGCGCTGCACATGCTGGAGCGCGAAGCCCTCCTACAGGCACAGTGCGTGCGCTTCAGCGGCGAAATCCCTTGGGAGTTGGCCCGCGAGCTCACGGTGGACGACGAGATCCGGGTCGCGGGCCGCTACATCTCGGGCGCCGCGCCGGTCGGGAAAATCATGGACCTAGAGCTGTCCGCCGACGGGGACGGCAACCGTGTCGCGAGCTTCACCACCGGCTGCGTGCCGGGCGACGGCGATCCCGCCCGATGACGAGTTCGATGAGGTGACGGGCGCCCTCGTCTACAAGGTGACGGGCAAGTCGGCTTCGACGCCCGTCAACGCGATGTCCCTTCGGATTGCGACGCCGCGCGTGTTCGAGTGGTCGAACCAAGCGGCGTCGCAGCTCGCCGCGATGTTCGTCGCCGACGACCCGGAGAAGGAGTTGGCAACGCGGGTGACGCAGCTTGTCGTCGGCTACGACGCCTTGCGACAGGAGGACCTGCTTTCAAGGAGGCTGCGGGTTACGTGCCGGCCGTTGGCGCTGCCGAGGCAGATCGACTTGGAGTCCGAGGCATGAGCAGCTCGTCCACCCGTCAGCTCGTCCGCGCGCTCAAGAAGGCGACCCGGCCCATCAGCACCCGCGTCCTGCGGGCGGCGGATATCCGCGCGGGTCGCGGGGAGAGCGCGCAGGAGTTCACCGTCATCGGAGCGCGCCGGGCACCAAGATCGATGTGTCGGCGGCGTTCGTCAGCGTGTCGGTGCCGGATGCGGAGCCGAATGAAGACGTACCTTCCGGTTAGGCTTCCTCGGCTATCCGTCCGGTTAGCCTCTCAAGGGCGAGCTGAAGCATCCGGTCATCGAACAGACGCTGCTTACGCTCGCCAGCTTCGATCCCGCCCGCCCAGTTGCGAAGACCTTCCCGCACCGCAGGAACGTTGGCCTCAGCCCCGTGATCGAGGAGCCAATCGATCGTCCCTAGCAGCTCCATACCCAAGGGGGACTCGAAGCCATCAATGGTGTCCGATGTTGCGTGTAGGGCTGCCAGATAGGGACGAGCGTCTGCCGACTTCAAGTAGGCTGCAACGTGGTCGCGCTTACTGTCCTCAAACCATACAATATCCAAGGGTCCAGCATCAGCAATCCGCCGCTCGCAGTGCAGGTAGCTACCGTCCAAACTGTTCAGCAGGTGTTGCAGGTTCTGCGCATAGGGGCCATACCGCTCCGCCTTGTAGGCTAGCTTCAACGGACTATCTACCCCAGTCGCTTTCACATTTCGATCAAGCAAGTAGGTCAGTTTCTGGATTTCCAGCATTGTGCATTCGATGCCTAAGATCCAATACCGACGCACCAACTCTGCAACCAGAGCACGCGCAGGAGTGAGTTTCTCGACGCCCTCTCGTTTGGCGACGTTCTGATAGACATCAGTCGGCTCGTAGACGATCACATCAACATCAATCAAATCACCCAGAGCCTGCTCGATACGCGGCCTCACTTCCCGCCAGTCCAAGCCCCCGTTTCCGCTGCCGAGTGGCGGCAGAGCAATCGACCGTACGCCGTTCGCAATCACGAACCGCTTGAGATCTTCCAATCCTTGATCGATCCACTCGATTTTCGACGGGTTTCGCCAATGCTTTTTGGTGGGGAAATTGACGATCCAGCGTGGTCCGCCGACCCAGTCGGTTCGCTCTGTAACGAAGATCTGGCCGACCTTGATTTCTTCGTTCTTGCAGGCTGCAGCATAAGCCCGAAAATTAGCCGGGAACGCCTCCTTGAACATGAGGGCAATGCCTTTTCCCATCACGCCCACAGTGTTGACCGTGTTGACGAGGGCTTCAGCACCCGAGTTGAGTAGATTGCCTGAAACAAATCTAATCATCAGAAGTAGTATTTCCGCTGTGCGATGACCCGCATATTTAACCCCCGGCGCTCGGTCTGGCGCTTCACAGAAGCCATGACGGCCTCATTATAGCATGCGATACCCAATAGACCAGCACACGGAAGCGACCTGTGGACAAGTGCTTCTGCTTGATATCGCTCGAACTTGCCGGGATCCTCCGCATTTCTCTTGAAGTCCTTCGCCCGCAATATTGCCCAGTCTATTTCATTCAACCTTTGCATGTCCGTATAGAATCTTGCAGCCTGTAGATATGCATGCCGATCCGTGAAGACGATTGGTAACCCAGCTTCATTAAGCTTGTGTAGCGACGAGACGAGAACGACGATCTCCTCATTGGCCCTCTTCCGGATCCCGCCATATCCAGTTTTGATGTTGAGCATCATCGGAGAGAATGGGGTGAAGTAGAACGGTACGTAGTCGCCCAGCGTGCCGTTTGGATGACACGGAACCGGGTGATTGGTTCGCCTATCGATCAGCTCGAGGTTGCCGATAGCGACGTAGTTTGGGTCCGAGACGTGGGCCTTCTTGCAGTGCAGGCCGTTGTCCAAAATCCATTCGACATTGTCCCGATGTACGATCCGGAAGATCAGGGCCCTCTCTGCCGTCAAATCAGCCATACATCCACCATCCGAGCACCCGTCGAACGCAACATGCGGACATCTTGTTGATGGCTAGCGCCAGCGTAGATGTCCGGATGTCCTATCGTCCTTGTCCATGGGAGGATGGGCTACCACGCCAGTTCAAGTGACTCCAGAATTACCTGACGACACTCAGTAGCGGCCGCCCCGCCCTCGTCGCCGCCCGCTCCAAATCCTCGGCGGCCTCGGCAAGCCGACGCATCGCCGACGCGAGCGCCGGGTCGCGGTTGTCCCGGTGCAGGATTTCGGCCATCGCCTGGGCGTCGTAGGTGGATCCGAGCAGCTCGGCCAGCTTGTCCTTTGCGCGCTGATGGGCAACACTTTTTGGCATCCGGACCTCGAAAGTTGCGGCGCAACCGCGCCTGGTGATGGGGAACGCGCCCCGGCGCTGACCGATCGCCTCACCAAGCCGAGCGCCCGGCCGGTGCCCGGCTCGCGGTGGACGGCGACTTCGGCCCGAACGTGAAGCGCGCGGTGGTCGCCTACCAGAAGGCGCACGGCGCGAAGGCGGACGGCGTCGTGGGGCCGGAGACGTGGAGCCACTTGGAGAAGCAGCTCCCGGGAGAGCGCGAGAACCTCGGCAAGACGCCCGTTGCCGAGCTGCCCAACGTCGGCAAGGTCGCCACCGCCACGGCCGCCGCCGTCTCGCTCGGCCAGGCGAAGGCGCAGCTCGAGGCGGCTGCCGCTCAGGTCGGTGGCCTCGCCGGTCAGGTCGCCGGCATCCCGAGGCTCGCCGACGCCGCGGAGGCGCTGGCATCCGGCGTGGTCGCCGTCGCCGGCCTCGTGGGCGTCGCCGCGCTGCCCTATGCCGGCTACGAGTGGCTCCGGTCGCGCCGGACGTACGAAGGTGTCGCCGCATGACCACCGTCCTCGCCTGGTTCGCCGGCACCCGCGTGGGCCACTGGCTGGCCGCCGCCGGGGCGGGCGCCCTCGTCGCCCTCGGCATCGTCGCCCGCGTGTACGGCGCCGGGCAGCGCGCCGAGGAGTCTCGGCAGACGCGAGACTCCCTCGACGCCCTGCGCGAAAGGAACCGGACCGATGACCAGGTTGACGCTCTCAGTGCTCGCGCTCGCCGCGATGAGTTCGCTGGCTGGGTGCGCGACGACCGCGCCTAGCTCCGGCTGCGACGGCTGGCGCGCGATCCGGCCGACGGCGGCCGACGGCGGCCGACGTCGCGAGCACGTCGGACGAGCTCGTGCGGCAGGTCGTCGAGCACAATCGGCACGGCGCCGCGCGGTGCGGATGGCGGGCTTGAAACAAAGAGGCCCCGGCGAGTGATGCCGGGACCTCCATTGTTCAGCGACGCGCCATCGCATTGGCGACGATCCGGTTGAGATGCTCCAGGTCGAACTCGCATTCCTCCATCCAGTGGAAGATCGCGTCGTTGGCGCCCTGCCAGTCCAGGACCCCAAGCGGAGCCGCCCGAAAGGCCGTGGAGCCGTGCCAGTTCTCCTGCGCCCACCGGGAGAAGTCGTACTGGTCCTTGAACAACGCCCGCCCACGCTCGTCGGCGAGGATCATCAGGCTGAGCCAGCCAAAGTCGTCCATCCACTCGCGAAGCAAGCCGATGTCCACGTCCTCGGCTTCCCGGCGCGCGTCCTCGATAGCGCGCTCGCGGGCCTCGAGTTCGTCCGCGACATCCTCGGCTCCAGACACCTCTCCCTCGACCAGCGTGGCGCCGAAGCGCTCTGCGATCGCCTCCAGCGTCGGCTTTTGGGTCGCGACCGTGCGCTCGATCAGCGCGTCGAGGGCCGTGCCCCCCGTGATGTTGTTGGCGATGCCCGCGTCCGTCACGACCTTTCGGAACTCGGCGAACTGCTTCTTCGGCAGCGTCAGGTTCTGATAGAGCCAGCGGGCGACGTCGGCGGCTTGGGCGCCCTTGATGAGGCCGCAGACCATCTGGCTGGGCGGCTCCTGCCCCTTGCGGATCGCCGACGGCAAGCTGCGGAACCGCTCAGCGGCGACCGCCGCCATGCGGTCCAGCGTCTCAGTGTCGAGGTGTGCCTTCGGCGTGAACTTCAAGATCTTGGCCATTCCTGTTTTCCTTCCGTTGAGGTGCTGAGGGGCACCCGATTGCCCGCGAGTCGGACGCCGTCGTGCCGCCTATGCGGCGGACCTCGACTGCGTGCTCTGGGCGGAAGGAGAGAATGGCGGCGGGATGCATGATGAGCCTTCTTAGGGGTTGGGTTGGGCACCGAGGCCCCGGCTGATGGTGCCGGCCGGGGCCTCGGTCGTTCAGCGGTTCTTCAGGACGAAGTCGACCTGCCAGAGGACGTTGACCGTGGTGTGCGAGAGCCAGTGGGAGAGCGTCGACCGGACCACCGATGCCGGCATGCCCTCGATGGGCACCTTCACCTCGGGCGTGACCGCCAGCATCTTGTCGATGTTCGCCTCCATGAAGGCGGCGAGGCGCTCGGTGGAGCCGAACGGCTGCGGCTGCGGGCGCGCCTTGAAGACCGTGATGGCGACGATCGCCAGGCCAGCACCCTCCTCAAGCCAGTCGAGGAGGCGGAGCACCTGCTGGCGCTCCCCTTCGATGCTAGCGGCGCGCGCCGCG
Source organism: Aurantimonas coralicida DSM 14790 (assembly GCF_000421645.1). Taxonomy (GTDB): domain Bacteria; phylum Pseudomonadota; class Alphaproteobacteria; order Rhizobiales; family Rhizobiaceae; genus Aurantimonas; species Aurantimonas coralicida. Next base: position 173,477 of record NZ_ATXK01000008.1, read on the forward strand.
CCGTCGTTGTTGTCGTTGCTGATCATGTTGTCCGCAGTTCCTTCCAAATCGCGCATAGGGGCGCGTGTCCCGCGAGTCCGACGAATTCGAGCCGCCTATCAGGCGGACCTCGGCATCGTGCTCGGGGCGGAAGGAAAGGAGGGCGGCGGCGGACATGATGGCCTCGTTGAAGTGGACGGCCTGGATGACAGGAGTCGCCCGGGGGAGTCTAGCCCAGGCCGAAACGGTGTCGAAACTCGGTTCTCGCGCGCCTTACGTCGTCCCTTGCATTTTAGACGTCCACCATCCTCCGACACCCAGAAGGAGGGACACCCCCATGCTCGCCGCCATCCTGTCCGCCATGCGCGCTATGGCATCCGCCGCCGCCCACCTCGCCGCGCAGGGTTTCCGCTACGCTTGGTGGGCCGTCGAGTGGACGGTTTCCCTCCCCGGCCGCATGCTCAGCGGTGGCGGAGGCGGCTCCCTCCCCCTGCCGCCCGATGCAGCCCCACCGCCGGACACGGCAGGCGAGATCGCCGCGATGGTCGCCAAGCGCGGCAAGGGGCGCGCCCTGCCCGGCGCGCTGCCGTCCGATCTCGACCCGGCGCCCGACGGCACCGACCCGGTGTCAGCAACGGTGCACGCTTACGCCCGCGCGTCGGCGACCGACCGCCGGCAGGTGTCCCTTGAGGCCCTGTCGCCGGACCAAGTGTCGTGGCTGCTTCGGCTCCAGCCGCACGACCTCGACCGCCTCGCGGCAGCGGGCGGCTTGGTGTGTGGGCGCCTAGCGCGCGGACTGGGCGGTGGGGCGCTGGGTGTCGAACCGTGCAGGCGTCGGGAGCCGGAGCTGACGGAGGCGGAGGTCTCCGGCCGGGAGGAGGTGCCGGTGGTCGAGGGGTTCGCCGAGCGGGTGCGGCGTCGAAGGGCGGGCGGGCCTCGGCTCGTCATGGGGTGACGGATGTCGCTGGGGGCTTGTCTGGGGCAAGCCCGCCGGCGTGACTGGCATCACACGGTCGGTGGCGACATTACGATGAAGCTTGCTCCCCATGCGGGATACCGGAAGGGTCTAAACGAGGGGCGGTCCGGAGACGGGCCGCCCCTCTTCGTTTCTCCTCTTCGAGGACCAGCCACGATTGTGCCCGCTTTCAAAAAGGCTTTTTGACGCCTCAGTGATAACAATACGTTACTGGGATGTCCGCAAGGGATTGCGCGATCCCTGCAATGACTTCGGCCTCCTAAGATCGCCCGATTGAAGCAGTTAGAGTGACTGACCGTCTTTGCCCTACCGCATCTACTCTTTGACATAGCCTAAGGGGTGCCGTGGCGCGAGTTCCATCGCCGCCGCTACCGCGGTGGCGGCCCGGTGCCATATCCGCCGAGCGGAATGTCAGGTTGCAGTTCGCCCTCCTCGCAGAAGCGAACGCTCCACGCCTCCTTGCCGCCCGCCCATCTGACGGCCTCGACGAATGCCTTAGAGTGACCGGCGTCGCGAAGCTTCTGCAACCTGTCCTCCAGGATAATTCCTGGTCGCCACCACCCGCCGGTGCCTACCGTGAAGCCATCGTCATCATTCATGACCGTGATCGGAGCGTCGATCCGCCAGACCGACAAAAGATCTGCGTCTTCCTGAGTGAAATGCTGCCACGAGATTTTGAGGCGCTCCTGGCTCATATGGTCCTCCCTGATGCACGATCAGGCTACGGGCGAAGTACGCAAGGGACACGGCTGGCCGGAAGCTAACCTCCCGCCGGGTAGCCGGCGAACGTTCGCAGCGAGTGTATTCCGACGTGATCATCTTCCGCTCGAGCCGTTGCAGCCAGCACTTCGCATCCCACTCAAACTCGCCGGCCTCGGCGCTTTCGATCGATCTGCCACGAAGTCGATCGGCGGTCTTGGCGGATGGCAGCCTCAGTTCGAATGCGAGGGAGACAGCGTTCGCGACACCATCGGCGCGCCGACGGAACAAAGGGCGTCTGCAATCGAGCAAATCAGGTTGTCCAGATGTGCACGAGCGTATCGGTTTAGTGCCTTGCTGTAGTGCATTTGTTCGATGGGGATTGCCGAACACATGAACTTTCGACAGCTCCGGTGACCACACTGGATCTCCCAAAGTTACTTAGTGAGGCAATCCTCGATTTCTCAGCGTCTGAGCGACGCGATCCGGTCGGGCCGACGCGACCCCGGCTCGGGTTCCGGGCGAATTCGGTTGACCGGCCCTAACAATCCGCCCGATCAGACCTCGCCAGTCGGGACACACGGCCGCGTCCGTCTGCTATCGACTGCCCCCTTGCGGTCTTCTCCGAAGCGGTCGCAAGCCGAACACCAACCGCATAGCGCTCGCCATGGGCGATGAACACCGCTCCGAGAGCCTCGAGAGCTTCGCGGATCCTTGCGGCGCTACTAGCCTTCGGGACCCTCAGACCGTTTTCGAAATCGTTCAGCAGGCTGCGCCCGCAACCCGCTCGCTCGCACAGCTTGCCTTGGCTGATGCCAAGCATTGCTCGTGCGCCCCGGCATGCGATGCCATCGATGGGCGGATACTCAGGCATGGCGAATCCTTGCAATCCGGATCGCTCCAGTCGGGTCCCATTCCTGTCCGCCTTACCTCCAGACTGACGTTCCAGCATTCGCTCCAAGGATCCATGCGCGACGCATGTCAGTCGACGTTTCAGCCAATATGCCCGAATCCTCATCTCGCGTCGACGGCGCCAGCGTTCGCTGAGCATGAGCGGCCCACCGTAACGCAACCAACCGGCCTTTCTAACCCCCGTCGGCTGATGCGAACGGTAGAAGAGATCAAGATTGCAAACCTTCAGCTTCATGGCGTCAGGTTGTTCAAGGCCGAGGCCATCCATTGGCGGGGGCCGTGGCGCAGCTTCGGAGCCGTCGAGTTCGCCACCCTCGAATGGGTCGGCTCGTTCAACAATCGCCGGCTTGTCGAGCCAATTGGCAACATCACACCCGCTGAAGCAGAAGCCGCATACTACGCCGAGCTTGAGGCAATGCCGATCGCTGCCTAGGACTAAAGCTAAACGGTCTCTGGGAAACCCGGCGCGTTTCAGCGGCATCCTACATCGAGAGCTTGGTAGGCACTCAAGATCAAATATCTGGCGTAACCTCAGTATCTCCGCTCGCCGCCACCTCCCCGTCGATTCCATTATCAGGTGGCTATCGGCTTACTGGAGATCCGCGCCAGTCCTGTCAGAAGGAGCCCTCACGACTATCATTGAAAATTGGCTTGAGCTTCCAGCCACTGGAAGCTCGATGATGAGAAGACAGACCGGAGGTTGGCAGGCCATGGACCATGATCATCATCACGCGGCACCTGACATCCAGGCGGGGACCGAGACGGCGAGAGACCCGGTTTGTGGGATGACGGTCGCAGTCAAGCCCAACGGGCGTCACGCTGAGTTTGGGGGCAACACCTTCCATTTCTGTTCCGAGAATTGCCAGACGAAGTTCACCATCGATCCCTGGTTTTACGGCTCGGGTCGAGCAGCAGGACCGAAGCAGGCTGTGCCGGTCAATATTCAATACACATGCCCGATGCACCCTGAGATCGTCACCGACGCTCCGGGGGCCTGCCCGATCTGTGGCATGGCGCTGGAGCCGATGCTGCCTTCCGACGAGCCCAGCGAGGAGTTGACCGACTTCACCCGCCGGATGTGGATTTCGGCGGCGGCGGCGGTACCGCTGATCGTGCTGACCATGGGCGAACTGGTGGCGCTACCCGTGCGCGATTGGATCGGTCACCAGACCGCCAGCTATCTCGAATTCGTGCTGGCGACGCCGATCATTCTCTGGGCGGCTCTGCCGTTCTTTCAGCGTGGCTGGGACTCGGTGGTGAACCGTAGCCCTAACATGTGGACACTGATCAGCCTCGGCGTAGCGGCAGCCTATCTCTACTCGTTGGTCGCGACATTCCTGCCGGGCGTCTTTCCCGATGCTTATCGGATGGGCGAGGGTGTCGGCACCTATTACGAAGCGGCCGTGGTGATCGTCGCGCTGGTATTCGTCGGGCAGGTCCTGGAACTGCGTGCGCGCGAACGCACTGGCGACGCGATCCGCGCGCTTCTGGACCTAGCGCCCAAGACCGCGCGCCGCATCTTGCCTGATGGCTCGGAATATGACGCGCCGCTGGACAACATCATGGAAGGCGACCGTTTGCGTGTGCGCCCGGGAGATGCGGTGCCGGTCGACGGGACGGTTATCGAGGGCCGATCATCCTTGGACGAAAGCATGCTCACCGGCGAGTCGATGCCGGTGGAAAAGGGTCCGGGCGATGCCGTGACCGGGGCTACGATCAACAAGAACGGCTCGCTGGTGATGGAGGCGGGTAAGGTCGGATCCGACACGGTGCTGGCACAGATCGTGACGATGGTATCGAATGCACGCCGTTCCCGCGCCCCGATCCAGGGACTGGCGGACAGGGTGTCGGCGGTGTTTGTCCCGGCGGTCGTGGCCATCGCCGTTTTCGCCTTCGGTGTCTGGCTGACCTTTGGCCCGGAACCCGCGCTTGTTTTCGCCATAGCCTCGGCCGTGTCCGTGCTGATCATCGCGTGTCCTTGCGCCCTGGGACTGGCAACACCGATCTCCATCACCACGGCGGCGGGGCGCGGGGCGCAGGCTGGCGTTCTAATCAAGGACGCGGAGGCGCTGGAGCGCATGGCGGCCGTTGATACACTGATAGTCGACAAGACCGGCACGCTGACCATGGGTAAGCCGAAGCTGACCGATACGCTCGCGCTCGGAAACCTGACGGAGCCCGACCTCCTATCACTGGCGGCAGCGCTGGAGCGCGGCTCGGAACACCCGCTGGCCGAAGCGATCGTCGAGGGAGCTGAGGCGCAGGGTGCCCCGCGTCAGGAAGCCGCGGACTTCGAAGCAGTCACCGGCAAGGGCGTGCGCGGCAACGTCGGCGGGCGCGCGGTTGCGCTCGGCAACTCCGCTATGATGCGGGAGATGGGGCTGGATGTGACGCGGGCCGAAGGGAAGGCCGACACGCTGCGCGCTGAAGGCAAGACGGCGATGTTCATTGCGGTTGAGGGCGCGCTGGCAGGCATCGTGGCGGTGGCCGACCCGATCAAGGAATCAACGGCGCAGGCAATCAGGGAACTCCACGGCCAGGGGCTACGCGTCATCATGGCGACGGGCGACAACGAACGCACGGCGCAGGCGGTCGCGGGGCGGCTCGGCATCGACGAGGTCCGCGCGGGCGTGCTGCCCGAGGCCAAGAAGGACCTGATCGACCAGTTGCGCCGCGATGGCCACAAGATCGCGATGGCAGGCGACGGCGTCAACGACGCGCCCGCGCTTGCCGCCGCCGATGTTGGCATCGCCATGGGAACGGGCGCAGACGTGGCGATGGAAAGTGCGGGGATTACCCTCCTGGGCGGTGACCTGATGGGCATTGTCCGGGCGCGCAAGCTGGCGCGCGCCACCCTGCGCAACATCAAGCAGAACCTGTTCTTCGCCTTCGCCTACAACGCCCTCGGCGTACCGGTCGCGGCAGGGCTGCTCTACCCCGTCACCGGGCTTCTGCTCTCCCCCATGATCGCGGCAGCGGCGATGAGCCTGTCTTCGGTATCAGTCATCAGCAATGCACTTCGGCTCAGGCGGGTCGACCTGTGATCCAGGCTTCCCTCAAGCTCAAAGCGCGTCGGTTTCCGACGCAGTCATGGTGTGGCGAGCAATGAGCAATTCAAACTTGACGTCCTCTGATCCGACGCGTGTCCTCTCGGATCGGCTCAACCAGAACTGCTTCTGCGTCACGCTCGACCGTCGATCGCTGTGCGAGGCACTAGAGCAAGAAGCTGGCGATCCGGAATTCTGCGAAAGGTTCATCCGCCCTATCAGCCCGCGAGGCTCACTTGTTCTCGAACGTGCCGGTATTCCTTTCTGCCAGCCAGGTAGCCGAGATGCAGAAGGTGGTTGAGCAGGCTCACTTGTTCTCGAACGTGCCGGTATTCCTTTCTGCCAGCCAGGTAGCCGAGATGCAGAAGGTGGTCGGAGGGGTCGATACCCATTCAGCCTGTTGAAGCTTCGAAGCAAATCGGATTCCCTCGTGCGCAAAGGAGCCGCCAAACAAAGTGGTCGCAGCTATCGAGCAGACGGCCCGGCTCACAGCGTACAAGGCCGCGGTTTTCTCTTGGGCCCCCAAAATCTCGCGGGAGGATCACGGCCCGGCTGGCGCCCTGATGGGCTACGACTTCCATCTTGGTGAAGACGGCCCCCGACTTATCGAGATTAATACCAACGCCGGTGGGGCATTCCTCAACGCTCTTCTTGCAAGAGCGCAGCGCACTTGCTGTGCGGAAATGGACCTACCAATTAAGCCGCACGCCTTTGAGGATGCGGCGTTTCGCATGTTCCAAAACGAATGGATGCGCCAGCGGGGAAACGGTGCAATACGTCGGATTGCTATCGTCGACGACAGGCCGGAGGAACAGTATCTTTATCCTGAGTTCGTGCTGGCGAGGCAAGCCTTGGCCGCTCGCGGCGTGGACGCAGTCATCGCGGACGCCAGCCAGCTTCGCGTTGAGGCCGGTCGGCTCAGCCTCGAGGGAAAGCCGATCGACCTTGTTTACAACCGGGTCACCGATTTTGCGTTCGATCGGCCAGAACACAAAGCGTTACGAGACGCCTACCGAGACGGCGCCGTGGTCGTCACGCCGAATTCCTACAACCACGCGCTGCTCGCCGACAAACGGAACCTTTCGATCCTCTCAGATCCGGCATTGATCGAGTCCTGGGGCTTGGAACCGAAACTTCTGGCGCAGCTCCGCTCTGTTCCGCGCACTGTCCTTGTCACTCCCGAAAATGCCGAGGACCTTTGGAAGTCGCGGAAGGCCCTGTTTTTCAAGCCGACGGGCGGACACGGTGGAAAGGCAGTGTATCGCGGCGACAAGGTGACGAAAGGCGTCTGGGCAGAGATCAAGGGGGGTGGCTACGTTGCCCAGACCCTGGTCAGGCCGAGCGAGCGCATGATCAGGATCGATGACGCATTCCAGCCGCGCAAGATGGACATCAGGCTCTATACCTATGATGGACAGGTGCTTCTGGTTGCTGCGCGCCTCTATCAAGGACAAACCACGAATTTCAGAACACCTGGAGGCGGGTTTGCTCCAGTATTTGTGGTTCGATCATGACGGCATTTCGGGAAGATCAAAGGAACTGAGGATGACCTATACAATTAATCGAACGATTGCTGGCTGGGGTATCGATGACATTGCCGCCCGAACGCGCAAGGCGTTAGCGAACCATGGCTTCGGCATACTGACCGAAATTGACGTCAAGGCGACGATGAAGAAAAAGCTCGATGTCGAGATGTCGGCGTATCGCATCCTCGGCGCCTGTAATCCGAAGATGGCGCATCAGGCGATCGGAATCGAGCCACGGGTAGGCGCGATGCTGCCCTGCAATGTCATCCTGCGCGAAGTCGAGGGCGGCGTGGAAATCAGTGCGATCGACCCGGTGGCGTCTATGCAGGCGATCGAAAACGCCGAACTGACAGCCGTGGCGGGTGAGGTGCGGGACCTTCTGGCGAAAGCCGTCGACGCGATTTGATGGGATATACCAATGAGACGAACGCGCGCGCCTTTTCCGAAGACCGCGCACGCCCTGCTGGCCTGTGGGAGGCGCCCGAACTTCCCGTCGCCTACTTCTCGTTCGTCCTGCATTTCGTCTGGGAGTTCGTTCAGGTTCCGACCTATACCGGCATGGCCGAGATGCCTCACTGGGAGGCGATCAAGCTTTGCATGTCGGCAACTTTTGGCGATGTCGGGTTCGCGCTGACTGCATTTTGGGCTGCCTGTCTGGCGGCACGTAGCCGTGACTGGCTCCTTCGGCCAACCCGCTTTCCGGCCGGACTCTTTGTCGCTGTCGGTATCGTCCTGACCGTAGGGTTCGAGTACTACTATACCAACATCAGCTTACGCTGGTCCTATTCGGAACTGATGCCGCTCGTACCGCCGTTAGGCACTGGTCTGAGTCCGCTCCTCCAATGGGTCGTCGTTCCGCTGCTCGTGATCTGGCTGACCCGCCGCCATCTCCTCGGCGCGCAGGCCATACGCGAGGCCAATGCATGAAGGGTCGACTGCCCAATGCCCGCTGCGGTCTCTGGCCACGGCCGCAGTGGCCGGAAGTTTCAGCGAGTTTTGCCGGTGCGGTCTTCGACGGTGAGAAAATCAGCGACGGCAGACATTGGGCACTTCTCGCATAGGGCTCGTAAGGGATTGCGGCTTTTCCAGAGGGCAACGCGACCAAAGCCTGAAAGAGGAATTGATGACGAGCGAATACCAGAAGAACAGCATCACCCTGTCGGGGGCTGTGGCCATGGGCACCGGTGTGATGATTGGGGCCGGTATCTTTGCGCTGACGGGCCAGATTGCCGAACTCGCCGGTCCGCTCTTCCCGCTCTCGTTCGTTGTCGGTGCGATCGTGACCGCGTTCAGCGCCTACACTTACATCAAGATGTCGAATGCGTTTCCGTCTGCGGGCGGCGTCGCCATGATCCTGAAGAAAGCTTACGGGCCGACGACGGTCGCGGCAGGCGCCTCTCTGCTGATGGCGCTGTCAATGGTTATCAGCGAAAGTCTTGTCGCGCGCACCTTCGGCACATATTCCCTTCAGGCCTTCGGAGGCGATCCGGATAGTGTTCTCGTGCCGATCCTCGGCGTAGGGCTGATTGTATTCGCCTTTCTTCTGAATGCCTCGGGCACGCGGTCGGTTGGGATGTTCTCCATCGTCATGGCGGTGCTCAAGGTGGGCGGGATCGCGCTGTTCGGAGTTGCGGGACTCTGGGCGAGCGGCATCACCTTCGAGGCCACCGGCGGCGAGATGGGCGCGGGCGGTTTCATCGCCTCGGTCGCGCTGTCGATACTCGCCTTTAAGGGCTTCACTACCATCACGAACAGCGGCGCCGAGATCACCGACCCGCATCGCAATGTTGGCCGGGCCATCGTCTGGTCGATCGCGATCTGCATCGTCGTCTATCTCCTGGTCGCCTTTGCGGTCAGCTCCAGCCTTTCGCTCGACCGCATCGTGGCAGCAAAGGACTACGCGCTGGCCGAAGCTGCCCAGCCCGCCCTTGGTCAGACCGGCTTCTACCTGACCGCGGCACTCGCGTTGATCGCGACAGCATCGGGTCTGATCGCGAGCGTTTTCGCGGTCTCGCGGATGCTGGCGATGCTGACCAACATGAAAATGATCCCGCACAGTCATTTCGGAATGTCGGGCACAATCAAGGACCACACGCTCATCTACACAGTCGTGATCGCTGGCTTTCTCACAGTATTCTTCGACCTCAGCCGGATCGCCTCGCTTGGCGCCTTCTTTTACCTGGTGATGGACATCATCATTCACTGGGGCGTGTTCCGGCACTTACGCCAAGAGATCGGCGCGCATGGCTGGATGCTGCTGACGGCCATCGCGCTCGATGCCGGGGTACTGGCTGCATTCACCGGGATGAAGTGGCAGTCAGATCCGATGATCGTCGTGATCGGCATTGTCGGCATGGCATTGGTGTTCCTATTTGTGGGAATTTTCTTGGCACGAGGCCAAGTTAGCAGAGGCGGCCACGAGCATAGTTGAAAACGGCTCAGCCATTAACTCCTTCTGCTGTCTTTTCTCAACCCGACCATTCTATACTCATCGGACAGTTGTTGGAGACCGATACTCATATCAGTTCTGGGTTGACCGTCCCAGCTACAGGACCCCTCATTCGATCCAGAGAGCAACGGTTTGCGACGAGCGTGATTGTCGTTGCGCTCCCCATAGACAGGAGGTTCTCATGAGTGCGGTACTGCCATCATCCCCAGAAAAGAAGGCCGTCCTCTACCGGATGGTCATGGAGGAGCATGTCTGTCCCTACGGGCTGAAGTCGAAGGACCTTCTCGAGCGCGAAGGGTTCGCGGTCGACGACAACTGGCTGACGACCCGCGACGAGACCGACGCCTTCAAGGCAAAGCATGGCGTCGAGACGACGCCGCAGACCTTCATCGGCGGCGATCGCGTCGGCGGCTACACCGATCTGCGCGAACATTTCGGCAAGTCGGTCCAGTCTAAGGACGAGACCACCTACCAGCCGGTGATCGCCATCTTCTCGGTTGCCTTCCTGATGGCGCTGGCGGTCTCCTTTGCCGCCTATGAGACGATCTTCACCGTGCGGGCGATCGAGTGGTTCTTCGCCATCTCCATGTGCCTGCTCGGCATTCAGAAGCTGCAGGACGTCGAGAGCTTCTCGACCATGTTCCTGAACTACGACCTCCTGGCCAAGCGATGGGTGCGCTACGGCAAGATCTACCCGTTCGGCGAGACGCTGGCCGGCGTGCTGATGATTGCCGGCACCCTCACCTGGCTGTCGGCGCCGATCGCGCTGGTCATCGGGACGATCGGCGCCGTGTCGGTCTTCTATGCGGTCTATGTGCAGAAGCGCGAACTCAAATGCGCCTGCGTCGGCGGCGGCTCGAACGTGCCGCTGGGCTTCGTGTCGCTGACCGAGAACCTTGTCATGATCGGCATGGGTCTGTGGATGCCCCTTCGCATGATCGGGGGAGGCTGAAGCCTCCTCGTTCCAACCATGTGCCAACACTGCGGACCGGGATCGG
>NZ_ATXK01000009.1 GCF_000421645.1 Aurantimonas coralicida DSM 14790
CGCCATGGACGGCGCGGCGTTCGACGTCTACGTGCGCACGCAACTGGCGCCATGTCTCGAACCCGGCGATGTCGTCATTCTGGACAACCTGAACGTACACAAGAGCCCAAGAGCCGCGCAGGCCATCGCCGAGCGGGGCGCCTGGCTCTTGTTCCTGCCGAAATACTCCCCCGACCTCAATCCGATAGAAATGGCATTCTCAAAGCTGAAGACGCTGCTTCGAAAGGCGGCCGCCCGAACCTTGGATGATCTCTGGCGCGCTGTCGGCGATATCTGCGCCCTCTTCACACCCGACGAATGCTGGAATTACTTCAAAGCTGCAGGCTGCGTTGCAGATTAATCGCCCGACGCTCTAGGCGGATGTGCGCGCCACGATCCGGAATCCGAGATCGGTGACGGGTGCCTGCGGGCCGGTGCCGTCGAAACGGGCGAGGATCGCTTCCGCCGCGGCCCGCCCGAAGGCCGGCCGATCGACCCGCACGGTGGTCAGCGCCGGCTCGACATGGGCGGCAAAATCCTGGTCGCCGAAGCCGATCACGGCGATGTCCGCCGGAACGGCGAGCCCGCGCGCTTTGGCTTCGATCAGCACGCCGTGGGCCAGAAGGTCGGAGCTGCAGAAGACCACCCCGCCAGCGAAACCACGGGCGTCGATGAGTTCGGCAAGGCCTTGCCGGCCCCGTTCCAGGCTGGCCGGGCCATCGAAATCGACTGTCTCGATCGCCGTCTCCGCGGCGGGGGCGAAGCGCGCGACGAAGGCCGCCTTGCGACGTGCCGCCCGCTCGTCGTCGGCCGACACCGTGCCGGCCCTGACGTAGCCGGCCGAGATGGCATAGTCGGCGGCCGCGCGCCCGGCCTCGGCATGGGAAAAGCCGACGCACAGATCGATGGGCGAGTCGGTGATGTCCCAGACCTCGACCACCGGAATGCCGGCGCCCAGCAGCATTCTGCGGGCCCGCGGCGTGTGGTGGATGCCGGTCAGGAGCATGGCGTCCGGCCGGCGCGACAGATGCGTCTCGATCAGCACCTCCTCGTCGGCCGGATCCAGCCCGGTCTCCGACAGCAGGATCTGGTAGCCATGGGCCCGGATCCGCTCGCTGAAGGCCTTGATCATCGCGGCGTAGACGATGTTGGTGATCGACGGCACCAGGGCGGTGATCAGCCGGCTACGCCGCGAGGCGAGGGCGCCGGCCAGGGCGTTGGGGACGAAGCCGGTCACCGCGATGGCCTCGCGGATCTTCTCCAGCGTGGCCGGCGAAACCTTGGACGGATCGCTGAGGGCTCGGGAGACGGTGACCTGCGAGACGCCGGCGAGCCGTCCGATCGTCGCCATGGTGACCGGACCGCCTCCGGGAGGCGCGCCTTTCGGCGGTGGAGCCTGATCGTCCGTCAATCGCCTCGTCTCCACCTCTCGTCCCGACACATGGGTCAACTGTCAGCTTCGCGCGGCCGGCTGGCTCGCCGTGGACTGGACCTTCGCGCCCGCATCCGCCGTGCCTCAGCGCCAACATGTATACGCATTCGGCTTGCTTTTCCATCTTGGTATCGGCAGCTGTGCTGCGCCGCCCGCTTCGTTGACAGCTGGTTTATGTAAGCGCATACATGCCGCCGAAATATGCTGCCGAGGACGAGGAAACCATGGCCGAAACCCGCCGGAAGACGCCGGACACGCTGCGCAGCGCGCGCTGGTTCGCGCCCGACGATCTACGCAGCTTCGGCCATCGCTCGCGGATGATGCAGCTCGGCTATGCGGAAGAGGATTTTCGCGACAAGCCGATCATCGGTGTCCTCAACACCTGGTCGGAGCTCAATTCCTGCCACGGCCATTTTCGCGAGCGCGCGCAGGACGTGAAGCGCGGCGTCGCCCAGGCCGGCGGCTTCGCCGTCGAACTGCCGTCGCTGTCGGTGGACGAGAGCTTCACCAAGCCGACCTCCATGCTCTACCGCAACATGCTGGCGATGGAGACGGAGGAGATGATCCGCTCGCACCCGCTTGACGGGGTTGTGCTGATGGGCGGCTGCGACAAGACCACGCCGGGTCTCGTCATGGGGGCGCTGACGGCCGGCGTGCCGATGATCTACCTGCCGGCGGGGCCGATGCTGCGCGGCCATTATGCCGGCAAGATCCTCGGCTCGGGATCGGATGCCTGGAAATACTGGGACGAGCGGCGGGCCGGCAACATCACCGACGAGGAATGGCTGGGCATCCAGGGTGGCATCGCCCGTTCGGTCGGCACCTGCATGACCATGGGCACCGCCGCGACGATGACGGCCATCGCCGACGCGATGGGGCTGACCTTGCCGGGCGCCTCGTCGATCCCGGCGGCCGATTCCGGCCACCAGCGCATGGCCTCGGCCTGCGGCCGGCGGATCGTCGACATGGTCTGGGAGGATCTGACACCGGACCGGATCGTCACCGCGGCGGCGGTGCGCAATGCCGCCATCGTCGCCATGGCCACCGGCTGCTCGACCAATGCGGTCGTCCACATCATCGCCATGGCGCGCCGCGCCGGAGTCGAGCTGACGCTGGACGATCTCGACGAACTGGGCCGCACGACGCCGCTGATCGCCAATGTCCGCCCCTCGGGCAAGGACTATCTGATGGAGGATTTCTTCTATGCGGGCGGCCTGCGCGCGCTGATGAAGCAGCTCGAGGAACGGCTCGACACCTCCTGCCTCACCGTCACCGGCCAGACGCTGGGCGCATGCCTTGAGGGGGCCGTCGTCTACAATGACGACGTCATCCGGCCGCTGTCCAACCCGGTCTATCACGAGGGCTCGCTGGCACTGCTGCGCGGCAATCTCTGCCCGGACGGGGCGGTGATCAAGCCGGCGGCCTGCGACCCGCGCTTCCATGTGCATGAGGGGCCGGCGCTGGTCTTCGATTCCTATCCGGAGATGAAGAAGGCGATCGACGACGAAAACCTCGACGTGACGCCAGACCATGTGCTGGTGCTGCGCAATGCCGGGCCGCAGGGCGGGCCGGGCATGCCGGAATGGGGCATGCTGCCGATCCCCAAGGCGCTGATCAAGCAGGGCCATCGCGACATGCTGCGGATTTCCGACGCGCGCATGTCGGGCACCTCCTATGGCGCCTGCGTCCTGCATGTGGCACCGGAATCCTTCGTCGGCGGCCCGCTGGCGCTGCTGAAGACCGGCGATATCGTGCGGCTCGACCTGCCGAACCGGCGGCTCGACATGCTGGTCGACGAGGCCGAACTGGAAGCGCGCCGCGCGGCATGGACGCCGCCCGAGCCCCGCTATGGCCGCGGCTATGGCTGGATGTTCTCGCGCCACGTTACCCAAGCCGACAAGGGCTGCGACTTCGACTATCTCGAGCGGGGCTTCGGCCCGGCGGTTCCCGAACCCGACATCTTCTAGAGGGCCGCGATGCGCCACGATCTCGATACGGCCCTTGCTGGCATTTCCGGCATTCTGGTCACGCCCTATGACGCCGCGGGCGACGTTGCGCCGGCGAAGCTGGCGCCGATCCTCGACCGGGCGCTGGCCGCCGGCGTCCACATGCCGGTGGTCAACGGCAATACCGGCGAGTTCTACGCCCTGACCACCGACGAGGCGGTGACCATGGTGCAAGAGGTCGCCGCGCTGGTGGACGGGCGGGCGCCGCTGCTTGCCGGCGTCGGGCGCGGCATCCGCGATGCCTGCCGGCTGGCCCGCGCTTCGGCCGAGGCCGGCGCGACCGCGTTGATGATCCACCAGCCGCCGGACCCGTTCGTCGCGCCGCGCGGCACCGTCGACTATGTCCGCGCCATCATCGACGCCTCCGGCGGCCTGCCGGTGATGCTGTATCTGCGCAATGATGCGATCGGCACGAAGGGCATCGCCGCGCTTTGCGCGCTGCCAGGCGTCAAGGGCGTGAAATGGGCAACGCCCAACCCGATGAAACTCGCCGAGGCGATCGCCGCCTGCGACCCGTCGATCACCTGGGTCGGCGGTCTCGCGGAAGTCTGGGCGCCGGCCTTCTACGCCGTCGGCGCGCGGGGCTTCACCTCGGGGCTGATCAATGTCTGGCCGGAACGCTCGATGGCGATCCATGCAGCGCTGGAAGCTTCCGACTACGCGGCCGCCCGCGACCTCATCGCCGGCATGCGCGCCTTCGAGGAGATCCGGGCCGAGGAGCTGAACGGCACCAACGTCACCGGCGTGAAGGCGGCGCTCGCAGCGATGGGCGACGATTGCGGACCGACACGGCCGCCCTCGGCCTGGCCGTTGACCGAGGCGCAGCAGACCCGCATGACTGACTTCCTGACGACCAACGGCCTGATCTGATCCCGTCGGCGCCGTTCCCGGCGTCCAACCAACGCACCGGAGCGAGACCCTGGCGATGAACGAAGCAACACGGCAGAAACTGATGGGCGTCTCGGTGGCGACGCTCGCCACTGCGCTCTACAAGCGCGGGCTGCGCAGCCAGGTGATCCAGGAGGTGCATCCGGTGGCGCCGAAGGGCCGCAACATGGTCGGCCCCGCCTTCACCCTGCGCTACATGCCGGCCCGCGAGGACCGCAACCAGCTCGCCGAGTTCCGCAAGCCCGACCATCCGCAGCGGGCCGCGATCGAGGCCTGCCCGTCGGGCCATGTCATGGTCATCGACAGTCGCAAGGACCCGCGGGCGGCCAGTGCCGGCGATATCCTGATCACCCGTCTGATGGTGCGCGGTGCCGCCGGCATCGTGACCGATGGCGGCTTTCGCGACGCGGCGACGATCGGCGGCCTCGACATGCCGGCCTATCACACGCGGCCGTCGAGCCCGACCAATCTGACGCTGCACGAGGCGATCGAGATCAACGGCCCGATCGGCTGCGGCGACTCGCCGGTGTTTCCCGGCGACGTCATCGTCGGCGACGACGACTGCGTGATCGTCATTCCGGCGGATATCGCCGACGAGGTCGCCGACGAGGCGGTGGAGATGACCGCTTACGAGGATTTCGTCATCGAGCGGGTGCGCGAGGGCGAGACAATCATCGGCCTCTATCCCTGCACCAAGGACGAGCACCAGGCCCGCTTCAAGGAATGGCGAGCGAAGAACGGTCGCTGATCGCGCGGCCGCCGAGCCGCACGGTTTGCTCTAGCCGAGGCTTCTGACATCCGCGCCGTCGCGCGGCGAGGTGAGCTGGCAGCCGGGATTCATCAGATCCGCCGGGTCGAGCAACTGCTTCAACCCGCGCAGCAGGGTCTCGTGCACCGGCGAGCGCCGTGCTTCGAAGTCTCCGCGCTTCAGACGTCCGATACCGTGTTCGGCGCTGATGCCGCCGCCATGGCGGTCGACCACGGCGTTGAGGATGGTCTTCGCCTCGTAGAGCATGGCGTCGCGCGCCTCCCGCTCGAGGCCGCGCGGCGGGATGACGTTGAGGTGGATATTGCCGTCGCCGACATGGCCGTAGGCGACAGGCAGGCAGTTCGGCAGCTTGCGGCCGAGCTCTTCGATGGATTGCGTGATGAATCCGGCGACCTGCGACGGCGAAACCGACAGGTCGGTGCGCAGATGCGGGCCGCGCAGCGCCTGTCCCTCGATCATCCCCTCGCGGATCTGCCACAGGCCGGCGGCCTGGCGTTCGGAGGCGGCGAGCACGCCGTCGATCACCAGGTCCCGCGTCATGGCGGTTTCGAGGAAGGCCTCGACCATGGCGCGCAGATCGATCGGGCCGGTGGCGGCCACGTCGATCAGCGCATAGGCCGGCGCGTCGGCGATCTGCGGCGGCACGAAGTCGGCGTCCGCCTCCTTCGCGAAGGTCAGGCCCTCGGGCGGCACCAGCTCGAAGGCCGACAGCAGGTCGCAGCATTCGCGCCGCGCCAGCGCATAGAGCGCCATGACGTCGTCGAGGGAGCGCAGCGCCAGAAAAGCGGTCTCGCTGCGCGTCGGCTTCGGCACGAGGCGCAGCGCCGCGCCGGTGATGATGCCGAGCGAGCCCTCGGCGCCGATGAAGAGCTGCTTCAGGTCGACGCCGCTGTTGTTCTTGCGCAGGGTGGAGAGGCCGTTCCAGATCGTGCCGTCGGGCAGCACCACCTCCAGGCCGAGGATCATCTCGCGTGTCATGCCGTAGCGCAGGACATTGATGCCGCCCGCATTGGTAGCGATGTTGCCGCCGATCTGGCAGGAGCCCTCGGCGGCCAGCGACAGTGGGAAGAGCAGGTCCTGTTCGGCCAGCGCCGCGTTGATCGCGGCAAGGATGCAGCCGGCATCGACCACGGCGGAGAAATCGTCGGCGGCAATGGTGCGGATGCGGTTCATGCGCTCCAGCGTCAGGACGACATGGCCGGCCGCATCGGTCGGGAGGCCGCCCAGCACCAGCCCGGTATTGCCGCCCTGGGGTACGATGGCCAGACCGGCCGCCGCGCAGGCACGCACCAGCCGCGAGACTTCCTCGGTATCGGCGGGACGCAGCACGGCCAGGGCGCTGCCCTCCACGTCGCCATGCCAGTCGCGGCAATAGCGCTGCATGTCGACCGGGTCCGACAGCACCGTCTTCGGCCCGAACTCGGCGAGCAGTTCGGCCCGAATGGCGTCCGGGGCGGGCTTCGCATGTGTCTCGGCGATGGATGCGGTCATGGATGGTCCTCGCTGGTCCCGGCCGATGCCTAGCGGCCTTCCCAGGCCGGCGGTTTGCCGCTCAGGAAGCCGGCGACCCCGGCCTTGAAGTCACGGCTGCCGTAGCATGACGCGATGAGATCGTCGCCGTCGGCGCCGGGGTCCTCGGCAAGGCGCGCAATGGCGGCCTTGCTCACCCGCAGTGTCAGCGGCGCGTTGGCGAGGATGGTATCGCAGAGGCGGGTGACGGCATCGTCGAGCGCGTCCTTCTCGACGATCTCGGCGAGGAAGCCGCAGGCGCGCGCTTCGTCGGCATCGAGGATCTCGCCCAGGAGCAGCATGCGCTTGGCCCGGGCGGCGCCGAAGCCGGCGACCAACCGGGCATAGTTCGCCATGGACAGGCAATTGCCGACGGTCCTGGCGATGGGCACGCCGAAGCGCGATCCGGCGGTGGCGATGCGCAGATCGCAGACGGCGGCCAGATTCAGCCCGCCGCCGACGGTCCAGCCGTCGATCGCCGCGATGGTCGGGACGGGGATGCGGGCCAGCGCCAGCGTGTGTTCCTCCATCTCGCGCTCATAGGCGATGCCGTCCTCGCCGGTCTCGAAGCCGGAGAAGATGCGTACGTCCGAGCCGGCGACGAAGGCCTTGCCGCCGGCGCCGCGCAAGACCACGGCCCGCAGCGTGGCATCGGCCTGCAGCTCGTCGCAGATGGCGTGGAGCTGCCCGTACATCTGCCGCGTCATGGCGTTGCGGGCGGCCGGGCGGTCGAAGGTGACATGGGCGACGGTGCCGCGCCGCTCCAGCGTGACGGCCCCGTCGGCGTCGTTGGCACTCATTGCGAGAAGGCTCCGCCGCCGGCCAGTTCGTCGTAGCGGTCCGACAGACCGAGTTCATCGACGAGGTCACGGGTGTGCTGGCCAAGCAGCGGCGGCGGATAGCGCACTTCCTGCGGCGTGCCGGACAGCTTGACCGGGAAGCCGAGTGTGTTGATCTCGCCTTCCACCGGATGCTCGACCTTCATGACCATGTTGCGGGCCGCGACATGGTCGCTCGCCATCACCTGGGCATAGTCGTTGATCGGCCCGGCCGGCACGCCCGCGGCGATGAAGGCATCGACCCAGTGGTCGACGGTCTCGGTCTTGAAGACGGCATTCAGCTCGGCGACCAGCGCCGGCAGGTTCTGCAGCCGGTCGCGATTGTCCCGGAAGCGCGGGTCTTCGGTCAGGTCCATGCGGTCGATGACCTGGCAGAAGGTCAGCCAGATCTTCTGGTTGGCAGCGCCGACGACGAAATGGCCGTTGGCGGCGGCGAAGGCCTGATAGGGCGCGCTCATGCGGTTGGCCGTGCCCAGCGGCTGCGGCGAGCGGCCGGTGGCCCACAATTCGGTGCTCTCCCAGACCGAGAGGCCGAGCGCCGCCTCGAAGAGCGAGGCATCGACATACTGCCCGCGGCCGGTTGCCTGGCGGCCGATGATAGCGCTCAAGATGCCGTAGACGGCGAGGAGGCCGGCGCCCAGATCGCCAATCGGCACGCCCGACTTGATCGGTTCGCCGCCGGGAATGCCCATCGCGCTGATGACACCGGACATCGCCTGGGCGATCAGGTCGAAGCCCGGACGCTGCGACCAGGGTCCCGTCTGCCCGAAGCCGGAGATGCTCGCATAGACGAGCCGCGGATTGCGCTTCGACAGGGTTTCGTAGTCGATGCCCAGCCGCTTGGCGACGCCGGGCCGGCTGTTCTCGACGACGATGTCGGCGGTCTCGACCAGCGCGTAGAAGAGTTCGCGCCCGGCCTCGGTCTTCAGGTTGATGGTGACGCTGCGCTTGTTGCGGTTCAGCGCCAGGAAGCCGGGGCTGTCCTCGCCCTTCATGCGGAAGCCCATGGAGCGGCGGGTCTGGTCACCGCCGGCCGGTGGCTCGACCTTGATCACGTCGGCGCCCATGTCGCCGAGCAGCATACAGCCGAACGGTCCGGCCATCACCTGACTGAGATCGAGAACCCGCAGTCCTGCCAGCGGCAAGGGCCGGGCGGCCTCCTGCGTCGCCGCGCGGTCGTCCGGTGCCGGATTGTCCATGCTTTCCCCCCTGATGCCGGGCGGTCGTGCCTGTCGTCAGGCCGCCGCCGCCGCTCCCACCGCATCTGGTATGCAATATCGGGCAATGGCAGGTCAACGGGCATAATCTCTGGCGGCCCATGCATCGTATTCTCGATGCGGAGGCTGATATTGGCATACAATGGTGCTCGTGCGGTGATGACAGAGGGTGGGAAGATGTGGCCCGGACGCCTGAACCCCTCGGAAAATCGAATCCGGACCCGTTTTACGTCCCATGCCGTCTGCCACTTTGGTATGGAACGCGGCCTGCGGCGACGTGAACGCCGCGAACCGTGCTATGCTGGGTGGCAAATGCACGGGGCCGACCCCGGCAAACGGGCATTCACGGATGGGGCCGAACCGCGGGAACGCGGTGCAGGCGGACAAACGGCGACAGAGCGACGATGACCAAAACGCAATCCGCGGTGGTGACCGCGTTTCCCCGCCGGGTCGATGCGACCCCGTCGCAGGATCTGAAACCGGCCCTCGTCGCCAATCGCATTCGCGAAATGATCCTGGAAAGCCAGCTTCTGCCGGGCGAGCCGGTGCGCGAGCGGGCCCTGTCGGAAATCCTGCAGGTGTCGCGCACGCCGCTGCGCGAGGCGCTGAAGATCCTGGCCTCGGAAGGGCTGGTGAAGCTGCATCCGCGGCGCGGCGCCACCGTGGCGGTGCTCGGCGCCAATGATGTCCGCCATCTCCTGGAATTTCTCGGCGGGCTCGAGGCCTTTGCCGGCAAGCTGGCATGCCGCAATGCCACGCCGGAGGAATTGCGGGAGCTGCGGGCGCTGCACCACGAGATGCTGGCGTCCTATCTGCGCGGTGATCGCATCGGCTATTTCGATCGCAACCAGCAGATCCACCAGGCGCTGGTGCGCTGCGCCATGAACCCGGTGCTGGCCGAGCACCACAGGGTGGTGAACGCCCAGCTCTATCGCATCCGCTACGAGTGCAATTTGAAGACCAACCGCTGGGAGGCGGCGATCAAGGAGCACGAGGCGATCCTCGACGCGCTGGAAGCGCGCGACGAGGCGGCGATCGAGAAACTCCTGGAAACCCACGTCCTGAAGGCGTTCGACCTGATGCAGGCGGCCGGCGACTTCGCCAAGGCGAAATAGCCGGGCCGCTGGGTCGGGCTGATCAGGACCAGCTAACCGGAGCCGGACACCGGGCCGGCCAGGGAATCGCCCCGGACCGGCCGATGAGGCTGGTCAGGTGCGTGGGGTGCCGATGAGGCCGCGGGCGGCCAGATTGCGCATCAGCTGGGTGATGCCGAAGGTCCACTCGGGCGCCTTGTCGGTGTGGGTGACCGTGTTGACCAGCCGGCCGAGGCGCGGGCTGGCGATCTCGACCGTGTCGCCCAGCTTGTGGGTGAAGCCCTGGCCGGCGACGTCACGATCCTCGACCGGAGCAAAGAGCGTGCCCAGGAACAGCATGAAGCCGTCGGGATACTGGTGGTGGCGGCTGCAGGTCTGGGCGACGAGATCCAGCGGATCGCGACTGATCTCGCGCATCGAGCTACGCCCTTCTAGGACGTAGCCGTCGGTGCCGGTGACCGTCAGGTCGAGCTCGGCGGCGCGCACGTCGTCCATGGTGAAGCGGTCGTCGAACAGCCGGATCAGCGGGCCGATGGACGAGGAGGCGTTGTTGTCCTTGGCCTTGCCGAGGAGCAGCGCGCTGCGGCCTTCCACGTCGCGCAGATTGACGTCGTTGCCGAGCGTCGCGCCGACGACCTCGCCGCGCGAATTGGCGGCCAGCACCACTTCCGGCTCCGGGTTGTTCCAGGCCGAGGAGGGCAGGATGCCGATCTCGGCGGCATGGCCGACCGAGGACAGGACCGGCGCCTTGGTGAAGACCTCGGCATCCGGGCCGATGCCGACTTCCAGATATTGCGACCAGTAGCCGCCTTTCTGCAGGACTTCCTTGGCGTGGCTCGCCTCGGGTGAACCGGCCTTGATGTCGGAGAGGGCGCCGCCGATGACCGCGGCGATCTCCTCGCGGATCGCCTTGGCACGGGCGAAATCGCCCTTGGCGCGTTCCTCGATCACCCGCTCGACCATGGAGCGCGCGAAGGTGACGCCGCAGGCCTTCACCGCCTGCAGATCGCAGGGTGCCAAGAGATGCGGGCGGGTCGAATCCGACGGGGAAGCCGACAGGATCTCTTCGGCGGACCAGCTCTTGCCGCCGCTCGCGCTGGCGAGGCGGGCGACCGGGTCCTTCGTCTCGAGAAGCTCGGACATGGTCGCGGCGACGGCCGAGACATCGACGAAACGGTCGCCCTTCAGGACGACGACGGTCGGGCCGGAGACTTCGGGATCGTGGATGCGGCCGACGAGGATGGCATCGCCATGGTCGGCGGGAAGATAGTCGGACAGTGTCATGGCGGGCTTCCTGTTGGCGGCGGGGCCGGCGCGAATGCGCGTCGGCGATGGCCGGTAGGGATCACATCGGGCGTGGCCTGCGCAACCCTTTCGGGCGGTCTTTGCGAGGCCAGGCGACGCGGTTCGTCGCCGGGCGCGAGTCAGGCGAAGCGGTAGAGCCGCCGGGCGTTGTCGGCGAACAGGGCGGCGCGCTCGTCGCGGGAGAAATCCGCCGTGATCTGCGAGAAGCCCTCGAAGATCGTGCGGTAGGAGGCGACGAGGCTGTCGACCGGGAAATTGCTGGCGAACATGCAGCGCGCAACGCCGAAGGTCTCGATGGTCGTCAGCACGATCTCGCGGTTGCTCTCGGCGGTCCAGGGCGCACCCGGCACGCCGAGGCCGGAAATCTTCACGGCGACATTCGGTGCCTCGGCGAAACGTCTCATCGCCGCCGCCCAGGCGTCGAGGCCTTCGCGGCTGCGGTCGGAGGGCAGGCCGGTGTGGTTGAGGATGATCTGCGTATGCGGGAAGGCCGCCGCCAGATCGGCGGCTTCCTCCAGATGCCACCAGGGTGTCTGCAGGTCGAAGGACAGGCCGTGCGGTTCCAGCAGCGCGAAGCCGCGCCGCCAGGTCATGTCGCCCATCGATCCGGGCGCATCACGCACCACCGCGCCCGGAGCGCCGGCGGCCTTCGGCTTGTGGCGGACGCCGCGCACGCGGGGATAGGCGCTCTGGCGCGCCAGAACGTCGCCGACGTCATCGGCATCGAGCCAGGCCTGGCAGACCACGGCATCGGGAAAGCCGTTCGCCTCGGCGATGCCGTGGATCCAGGCGGTCTCGCCGACCGGGTCGCCCGGGTCCCATTCGGTCTCGATATAGACGCTGCCGGCAAGGCTCAGCCCGGCCATGTCGCGGCGAAAATCATCCGGCATGTAGTCGCGCCGGATGGCGCTGTAGTCGCCATAGCGAAACGGGATCGGCGGCGCGTCGCACAGCCAGGGCAGGTAGTTCTCGCTGATCTTCCACAGATGATGGTGGGCATCGACGATGGCGAGGTCGTCGAGAAGGGGCAGGTCCATGGCGGTCTCCCGTGAGGCTGGCGAAGGGCAGGGCCGCCGGCGCTCGAAGGTCCAGTTGAACCCCCGATGCGCCGCCGGCGTCGCGAGGCGTCAGGCCTTGCGGCCGACCTTCGGAAGGAGCTTCACGACGGCCGAGCCGTCAAGTTCGCCATCGCCCTGCGCGACCAGCATGCGGAACATCGTCATGGCCTGGGCGCTCATCGGAAGAGCGAGATGCTGGGCCTTGGTGGCCGAATGCAGCATCTCGAAATCCTTCAGGATCTGGCGGGCATAGCCGCGCGGCGCGAAATCCTCCTCCACCATGCGCGGATAGATCGCCTGCAGGACCGCCGAATTGCCCAGCCCCGGCTCCAGCGCGTGCGGGATCTTGGCGGCGTCGACGCCATAGGCCTGGGCCAGGCGCAGCGCT
This sequence comes from Aurantimonas coralicida DSM 14790, assembly GCF_000421645.1. Classification (GTDB taxonomy): domain Bacteria; phylum Pseudomonadota; class Alphaproteobacteria; order Rhizobiales; family Rhizobiaceae; genus Aurantimonas; species Aurantimonas coralicida. The sequence continues at coordinate 12,485 of NZ_ATXK01000009.1, forward strand.
TCGGCAGCGACGCAGTAATTGGTCAGGCACAGCACCTGGTTGACCAGCTTGGTCGCCTGGCCGGTGCCGATGGCGCCCATATGGGTGGCGCGGCCAAGCTGCTCGAGCATCGGCGTGACCGCCTCCGCCGCCGGCTCGGAGCCACCGAACATGATCGCCAGATTGCCGGTCTCGGCAGCGCCCGGCCCGCCGGAGACCGGGGCATCGACGAACCGGCCGCCAACCGCCTCGATCGCCGCGGCGACCTGGTGCGTCACCGCCATCTCGGTGGTCGAGAAGTCGACCACGGTGCGGCCCGACAGCTTGCGCGAGGCGACGAGGCCGTCCGCGCCCGTGACGACGGACGCCACCGCGTCGCTGGTGGTCAGGCACAGCGTGATGATGTCGGCCTCGGCGCAGAGAGCGGCCAGCGAGCCGGCCGGCTCGACGCCCCAGGCGGCAGCGGCCGTGACCTTCTCCGCCTCACGGTCGTGGCCGATCACGCGATAGTCCAGTTCGCGCAGCCGCTTGGTGAAGCCGCTGCCCATCAGGCCCAGGCCGATGAATCCGATCGTCGTCATGTTCCGTCCTCCCATGTGCGCCCCGCCCTCTCGACGCGGCGCGAAAACCTGCCGGCCCGATCGTCCTCCGCACCGGGCTAGGCAAATGTAATTTGGTATGCCAGAATTCTCTAGTCCGTTGGAGGAGCCTTTGGCAAACGGACGGGGGACAATCGTCAATTCGGGAGGAAACGACGTGTCATTGATCAAGAAACTCGCTCTGGGGCTTGCTGCCTGTGGGTTCTCGCTTGCTGGCGCCACCGCCGGCGCACAGGCCGTGGACTTGCGTTACGCCCATGTGGGCTCGGAAGGTGACATCCAGCATTGGTATGCGGAACGCGCGAAGGAGCGGATTCCGGAGGCGACGGAGGAGCGTGTCACCGTCACCGTCTTCCCGAATTCGCAACTCGGCGGCGTGCAGGAACTGATCGACGGCGTGCGCAGCGGCTCGATCTCCATGGGGCACCATGAATTCGCCTCGCTGGCGCAGCTCGTCGACGACATCGCGGTGTTCTCGGCACCCTTCGTCTATCGCGACGGCGCCCATGCTCTGGCCGCCACCGATCCGCAGACCTCCGACGTCATGCAGGAATTCAACGCGCAGCTCGTCGAGAAGGGCGGCATGCGCATCATCGGCCGGCTGTTCCGCGGCGCCCGGCAGATGACCGCCAACCAGGCGGTCCGGACGCCGGCCGACCTGGAGGGCAAGCCCTTCCGAGGCGTGCCGCTGCAGCTCTGGACGACGATGGTCTCCGGCTTCGGCGCCATCCCGACCCCGGTGGAGGTCAGCGAGCTGCCGACCGCGCTGATGACCGGCATGGTCGTCGGTCAGGAAAACCCGCTCACCATGATCAACGCCAACGGCCTCTACGAGGTACAGACCCACGTCATGCTGACCGGCCACATGCAGAACGTGCTGCCGGTCTTCATCAACGAGGATGTCTGGCAGTCGATCGACGAGAAGGACCAGACCGCGATCCTGGAAACCCTCGACACGCTGGCCGACGAGACGCTCGAGCAGGCGATGACGGCGGAAAAGGACCTCGTCGGCGAACTCACCGACAAGGGCATGACCTTCATCACCGAAGCCGACGGCCTCGACATCGAAGCCTTCCGCGCCGGCGTCGACGCCCAGGTCGCCAAGGACTTCCCGAGCTGGGGTCCGTACATGGAGCGCATCCGCGCCATCCAGTAGGCCACGATCGACAACCCGCGAACCCCTGCCGCCTGCCGGTGGGGGTTCCCTGCCGTGGATTGTGCCATGAGCGATCTCAATTCCGACGACTATCTCGACGTCACCCATGCCGATGCCCGGGTGGGCACGGCCGACCGCGTTCTCGAACCGGTCCGGCGGGTGTTCCGCGCCGTTTCGGTGCTGCTTCTGGCGGTGATGATCGGCCTGCCGGTGCTGCAGGTGGTGCTGCGGCAGTTCTTCTCGCGACCCTTCATGGGCGCCGAGGAACTGGCGCGTTTCATGCTGATCTGCGTGGTGTTCGTGACGCTGCCCTATGTCGTCTCGTCCGGCGCCTCGATCCGCATGGAAGAGGTGCTGTCGGCCCTGCCCGAGCGGCTGCGCCGGGTGCTGCGGGTGGCGATCCCGGCCACCGGCGGCCTCGCCTTCGCCGTGGCCGCGACCTCGGTCGCCATAGCCACGCTGCGCAATCTCGACAATGCGACGCCGACGCTGAACATCCCCTACTGGATCTTCTTCGCGTCCGGCTTCCTCGGTCTGACGCTGGCGGCCGTCGAATGCGCGCTGCAGACCCTGAAGGCCTGGCGCCATGACCCCCTCTACGTGACCTTCGCGCAGGAACAGCCGAGCGAAGACGTGGTGCACATCTAGGGCCACGCGCCCGCACGAGGCCTATTCGATGAGCAGTTTCGCAATTCTGGGCGGCTTTGCGCTGTCCTTCCTTCTGGGCTGGCCGGTGGTACTGGCCATCCTGATCCCGTCGGTGCTGTACGTCCTTCTCGGCAACATCCCGATCGAGCTGATCGGCCAGCGCATGAGCTACGCGCTGGATTCCTTTCCGCTGGTGGCCGTGCCGATCTTCATCTTCGTCGGCAATCTGATGAACCAGGCCGGCATCACCGAGCGCATCTTCAAGTTCGCCGACACGCTGGTCGGCCGGGTGCCGGGCGGGCTGGGCCAGGTCAATGTCGTCTCCAGCCTGATCTTCTCGGGCATGAGCGGCGCGGCGCTCGCCGATGTCGGCGGTCTCGGCAAGATCGAGGTGAAGGCGATGGCCGAGCGCGGCTTCGACCGCGGTTTTGCCGGCGCCCTGACCGGCGCCTCGGCGGTGGTCGGGCCGATCTTCCCGCCGTCGATCCCGCTGATCATCTACGGCTCGGTGACCAGCGTCTCGATCGTGCAGCTGCTGCTCGCCGGCATCATCCCGGCGGTCATGTGCGTGATCCTCTTGATGATCACCGTGGCGATCCTTGCCTATCGCAACGACTTCCCGCGCTCGGAGCGCTGGCCGACCCTGCGCCAGCTCGGCGCCGATTTCGTCCCGGCGCTGCCGGCCCTGATGACCCCGGTGCTGCTCGTCGCCGGGATGCTGCTCGGCTATTTCACGCCGACGGAAGCGGCGGCGGTCACGGTGGTCTACGTGCTCCTGATCAGCGGTCTCGTCTATCGCACGCTCACCGTCGAGCATCTGCTCAGCTCCGCCTATGAGACAGTGAAGAGCAGCTCGGCCATCCTGATCATCGTCGCCGCGGCGTCGATCTTCGGCTGGATCCTGGCGATCGAGCAGATCCCGCAGATGGCGGCGCGCTGGCTTTTGACCGTCAGCACCGATCCGCTGATGCTGCTCCTGGTGGTGAACGTGCTGCTGCTGATCGTCGGCATGTTCCTGGACTCGACCACGGCGACGCTGCTGGTCGTGCCGATCATCGCCCAGCCGCTGCACATGGCGGGCGTCGATCCGGTGCATCTGGGCATCGTGACGATCTTCAACCTGATGCTGGGCCTCCTGACCCCGCCGATGGGGCTGGCGCTGTTCCTGCTCAGCGACATCACGCGGGTGTCGATGCGGCAGATCCTGATCAAGATGATGCCGCTCTACGTGCCGCTGGTGCTGACGCTGGTCATCCTGACGGTGTTCCCGGAAGTCTCGCTTTGGCTGCCGAAGATGATCCGCAACTAGGCGGCACGTCGCCCGCAAGCGGCGATCCGAACACCGCGCGTCCACGACCCCGCCGGAACCCGGCGGGGTCGTTGCCGTTTGGCCCCCGCAACGGAAAGGGCCGACATGGACAGCCGCGAGCGCAGGAGAGGGGAGCCGGACGGGTCGCCCCGGATCGACCGGCTGTTCGCCTATGGGGCGATGCTGCCGCTGATCGCCGGCGCGCTGGTCCTGTGGTTCGCGCCGGAGGCCCAGTCCTTCCTGGCGCTGAATCTCACCCTGTTCTGGGGCGCATCGGTGCTGCTGTTCATTGCCGGCGTGCGGCGCGGAGCGAGCCTCAGCCAGACGGGCGGTGCGGCCATTGCCGAGATCGCCGCCATGCTCGGGCTGTTTATCGCCGGCGTCGCCAGCCTCGTGGCGACCATCTGGGCGTTTCCGCTGGTCGCGGCGCTGCTGCAGATTGCCGGCTTTGCCAGTCTCGCGATCCTCGACCGGGTCGCTGCACCCCACGACCGGCCGCTGCCGGCCGAGCGGTTGCGGCCGTTGCAGATCTGCGTTCCCATCGCGGTGCTCGCCGCTGTGGCGATCTGGATCTGGCGGAGCCCGTTTCTCTAGACAATCCGTCGCGGATTTTCGTGATCCGCGCCACCCTATATCCGGTGAGCGTCCGCCCCTGCGGACGGCGCCACGATCCATTCCGATCGGGAGATCATCATGAGCCTTGCGGCGATCGCCAGCCTTTTCGTCTTTATCGCCATCGTCGCGGTCGTCGCGATCAGCGGCGTGGTGTTCAAGCCGGGGCCCTGGTACGCCCGCCTCGAGAAGCCGGGCTGGACGCCGCCGAACCTCGCCTTTCCGATCGTCTGGACAATTCTCTATCTGATGATCGCGGTGGCCGGCTGGCGGGTCTACGAGACCGCCGGCCTGGTGGCGCTGCCCTTCGCCGTCTACGGCCTGCAGCTCGTCCTCAACGCCGCCTGGTCGGGCCTGTTCTTCGGCCTGCACCGTCCCGGCCTCGCCTTTGCCGACGTCGTGGCGATGGCCGGCGTGATCGCCGTGAACATCGCGCTGTTCGCGCCGATCGATGCGATCGCGGCCTGGCTGCTGGTGCCGTATCTCGCCTGGGCCGGGCTGGCCGCGTGCCTCAATTATTCGGTCTGGCGTCGCAATCCCGGTGCGTTCGCGGACGCCTGAGAGAGGCTCCTGTCGCGGCGCGCGCTTACTTGCTGAGCGCGATATTGCCGCCGACCGGGCCGACGCCGGCCGGGACCGGCACGTCGGAATCTGCGTAATTGGCGTTGAGGACCAGTTTCACGCCCGAGGTGATGGTGATTTTGTCCGCAACGAGGGCCGTCCAGTCCGAGAACTCGCCGACATTGGACTTGCAGCCGGGCGAGCCCGTCTCGGCCGGATCGTCGGCGGCGGTGATGTCGCATTTGCCGTCGGCATTCTTGTCGCCGCCGATGGTGAGCTCGTCATTGGGCAGGTAGATCGTGCCGATCATGCGCCGGGCGTTGGCGCTTTCGATCTTGAAGCTGCGGCCGCTGTCCTTCTCGCTATCGGCATAGATCAGGATGCCGGCCATCGGCCCGTCCTTCGCAGCCGACAGGGAAATCGACGAATCGTTCTTCAGATCGAGGCTGGAGTTCTTGCCGATGAAGACGAGGCTGACATCGTCGCCGGTGATCTCGGTGCCCTTGTGGAGCTTCACCTTGGCGTCCCAGAAGATGTAGGTGCCGGGCCGCAGGGTGATCTTCGACCCGCTGACCTGGAGATTGCCGCAATAGGTGCCGGGCCACAGGATCTGGTTGTTGTTCGAGATCTTCTGGTTCTTGTGATCGCATTTCGTCGGGACCGGCGGAATGCGCGAGGTCAGGGGATCGCTGACGGCCGGGCAATCGGTGAGCGGCAAGGGTTCGTAGTTCGACTCGATCCCGTCATAGCCGCCGGAGGAGCAGGCGAGTTCGCTCGAGAGCTTCGCCACCTTGGTGACCGACAGGCCGCTGGGATCGATCGAGTTGGAATACACCGCGCAATCGGCCGCCTGGACCTGGGCATTGCCCGAAATGTCGATGGCCTTCTTGCCCTCCTTGGTGAGCGCGATGGCACAGATGCGGCCGCCGCCGGCAATCCGCGCCGTGGCGCTGGCCGTGAGTTCGCCGATCACGCCGGTCAGGTCGGGCATGGGCAGCGACTTGCCGAAATCCTTGCTGAGCGTGACCGTGACCTCGGTGGAAATGGCGGATTCCGCAGCCGTCGCATCCGATCGGCCGCCGATCTTGACGTCGATCGAGACGCCTTCGGCCTGGTTGCCGAGATTGGTCATGGCGAAGGAATAGGCGACGCTCTTCAGCACCTCCGGCCGGCTGTTGGCCATGTAGAGTTCGCGCGCGGCCGCCAGGGCTGCGCTGTCGGCGGCGCTCTGCAGGCGGGAATGGGCGGATTGAGCGGTCGAGAGATTGACGACGCTGCCCATGATGAAAATCAGGAGCGGCGTGAGCAAGGCCACGATGGCGGCGACATTGCCACTGGTCGAGGCTGCGAAGGCATTCAGACGGTGCGTCATGTCATGCCTCCTCTGTCAGGGTGCCGGTTGTGGTGAGATGACGAATTTTTCTTAGCTCACAAGCCTTTAGGACGAGGTGAATCCGGCGTTTCGCATTTGAGCTTTCGCGTGTCCGAGGCGTCGTCCGGGCGGTGATGTCCCGGACCGCCTTCATGCCGACTGCTCGGCTGCATCGGCGTCCGGCGCGGTCGCGAGTGCCGCAAGGGCGTCGTGGCTGTCGGCCAGCGTGGCCGCGATCTCGTCGAGCATGCCGGGCGCGATCGGCTCGCCCGCCTGGGCCGCCGCCTCGACAGTGCCGCAGAGCCCGGCCGCGCGGGCGGCACCGGCGCTGTTGCACATGGATTTCAGCGCGTGGGCCAGCCGGGCCGTCTCGTCGCTGCCGGCTGCCACGGCCTCCCGTAGGTCGGCCAGCGCCTTCGGTGCGTTGGCCGCGAACAGGCCGACGATCTTCTGCAGAACGGCCGGGCCGCTGCGCTTCACCAGCGATGCCAGCATGTCCAAGGTTGCCGGATCGAGGAGGGGACCGTTCGCGTGGGCCGGCAACGGGGCGTCGATGGACGGACCCTCCGGCTTTGACCCGGGCTGGTCGTTCGCCGGGCGGGTGCCGGCAAAGTCGCCGAGGACCCGCGAGATCTGCGGGATCGTGAAGGGCTTGGTCAGATAGGCGTTCATGCCCGCGCTCTGCCACTCGCCGGCGCTGCCCGGGTCCTTGTGGGCGGTCAGCGCGACGATGGTCGCGGGCTGGCGGCCGGCATGCCGCTCGCCCTCGCGGATGAGGCGCGTCGCGGTGAAGCCGTCCATGCCGGGCATGGAGCAGTCCATGAAGATGATGTCGTAGGCGTCCCGCTCGGTCATCGCCACGGCGGTCTCGCCGCTCTCGGCCAGCGCCGCGGTGACGCCGAGCGTGGCCAGGGCTTCCTTCAGCACCTCGCGATTGACCGCGACGTCGTCCACCGCGAGGACGCGCAGGCCGGACATGTCGGGCAGTTTCGCCGCGGTCTCCATGGCCGGGGTGTCGTCGCGCAGGGCCGCGAAATCGCCGGTCGCGAGCGCCTGCGCCAGATGCTCGATCTCGCTGCGGCGCAGCGGCAGCGCCATGGCGCCGGCGACCGCGAGGTCGGCGGTCTCGCCCTCCGCGACGCGGGCGTCGCTGGCGCGCAGTACCACGATCGGCGGATGCGCGGTGGAGGAAGCGGTCGCCAGACGGGCCAGATGCGCCTCGCGCGTCAGGACCAGCGCCGGGGCGGGGCCGGTTTCGTCGCCGCGCAGAACCGTGGCGCCGCGCCGGATGAGGAGGGTGGCGGTCGCCTCGCTGGTGATCGGGTCGGCGTCGAGAAGCCGGATCGTGCGGCCGGAAAGGCTCTGCGGCCGCGGCGCGGGGCGGTGGATCTCCAGCGCGACCTCGAAGCCGAAGCAGGAGCCGACGCCTTCCTCGCTGGTCACCCGCACGGAGCCGCCCATGGCCTCCACCAGCTGCTTGGAGATCGCGAGACCCAGGCCGGTGCCGCCGAACTTGCGGGTGATCGTCTGGTCCGCCTGGGTGAAGCGGCCGAACAGCTTGCCCAGCTTGTCGGCGGGAATGCCGATGCCGGTGTCGCGGATGGTGAAGCCCAGCATCGGGGGCCCGCCGGCGTCCCTGGGCGCAAGGCACTCGACCGCGATGGTGACGCCGCCGGTCTCGGTGAATTTCAGGGCGTTGTTGACGAGGTTGGTCAGCACCTGGGAGATGCGGACCGGATCGCCGATCACTTCGGCCGGCACGTCGGCGTCGATCATGGTGGCGATGGACAGCGATTTCTCGCGGGCCTTTTCGGCGAACAGGCTGGCGACGTCCTCGACCAGGGTGTCGACCGACAGCGGGATCTCTTCCAGGTCGAGGCGGCCGGCCTCGATCTTGGACATGTCCAGAATGTCGTTGAGGATGTTCAGGAGCCCGCGCCCGGAGCGCAGGATGATCTCGGCATGGCGTAGATAGCGGCCCGGGATCGGCGCCGCCGACAGCATCTCCGCCATGACCAGCATGCCGTTCATCGGGGTGCGGATCTCATGGCTGACCGTGGCGAGGAATTCCGACTTGGCGGCATTGGCCCGCTCGGCCTCGTCCCTGGCGCTGCGCATTTCGGCGGTGCGCAGGGTGACCGTGTCCTCCAGCGTTTCGCGGTGGCGCTGCAGCAGCCGGTCGCGTTCGTCAATGCGGGCGAACATGTCGTTGAAGGCCCCGGAGAGAACGCCGACTTCGTCGTTCGAGGTCACCTGCAGTCGTTTCGACAGATCCGAACGCGCGCCGATATCGGCGAACTCGCCGGCCAGGGCACGCAGCGGATCGATGATCCGGGCGATTCTCATCCACGCAACCAGAACCGTCACCGCCAGGACGGAGGCGCCGACCAGAAGCGAGATCAGGAGATTGTGGAGATACAGGCCGCGCAGCCAGGCGATGTCGGCATGGATGGCGATCGTGCCAACGACGATGCCGCCCTTGCGGACGGGGGCGGCCCCGGTGATCGTATCCGCGAAGAACACCGACGTCAGTGTCCCGTCGCCGAGACTGCGATCGGTGCTGACGAGGGCTTCCGAGGTTCCGATCTCGGCCACCGTCCGGCCCTCGGAATCGGCCGCGCTGGCGTAGCGCACATGGGCCAGGTCACGGATCCCGCGCAGGACCTCCAGCGTGCCGCGGCGGTCGTTTTCGGCGATGGCGTTGGAGGCGGCGGCGGCGAAAGCGGCGGCCGAGCTTTTCAGGCGGTTCTCTTCGGCGGTGACCGTCTGGCGGAAATCCTGGTAGACGAAGAAGCCGACGGTGCTGGTGACGCCGACCATGACCGCCAGCACGACGACCAGCGACAGGCGGAACCCGAGGGAGCGCCAGAGTCGGACCCGCGGGGCGGGGGCCTGTCGTGATGCGGGCATAAGTCTATCCTGCGCGCATGGTTCTGCGCCACCGTGACCGCGGCGCCGTCACGGCCGGACGGGGCGGCGCGGAATCAAAACCCGGCTGAGCCCCAGCCACCGGGTCAGGCCGAGCCGAACCGGCGCGCGGCATGCGCGAAGTCGGTGAGGACGAAGGCGTCGGCGGCCGGCAGGGGCTTGCTGTACAGATAGCCCTGGACGATGCGGATGCCGGCCTCGCGGACGATGGCGAGTTCTTCGGTCGTCTCGACCCCCTCAGCCACCACCGCCATGCCGAGATCCTTTGCCGTGGTCGCCGTGTTCTCCAGGAAGCGCCGCGAGATGCGGTCGTGAACGCAGGCCTGGACGATGGAGCGGTCGACCTTCAGCTCGCTGAACGGGCACAGGCGCAGCAGCGCGAAATTGGCACTGCCGGTGCCGTAATCGTCGATCGAGACGCCGAAGCCCGCCATGCGCGCCCGCGTCAGGATCTCGATCATGTCGGTCATCGAGCTGGGCAGGGCGGTTTCGGTCAGTTCGAAGGTGATGCCGGACGGGTCCAGGTCGCGCTCGGCCGCCAGGCCGAACAGTGCCGGCATGACATGGGGGACCTCGATGATCCGGGCATCGAGGTTGATCGAGACGCGGCGCGTGACGCCCTTGGCCCGCCATGCGGCGATGTCATCCATGACCCGCGTTGCGATCTCGATGGTCAGGGGCGGAAGGTCGGCCTCGCTGAGGCCGGGATGGAAGACCGCCTGCGGTCCGAGGATCTCGCCGCCGACGGTGTCGAGCCGGATCAGTGCCTCGAGGCCGGTCACTTCCAGCGAGACGAGGTCCACCTGGGGCTGGTAATAGGGCAGCAGCGTTCCGCGCGCGGTGGTGGACGCGGCGGCGCTGGCCGGCCTCCTGGTGGATCTCTGCTGTTGCGGGCAGGCTTCGCAGGCCTCCAGGAGCGCGACGAAATCGGCTGTTCGGATCGGCTTCTTCATGGAGCCGCAGATGCGCACGCCGAGCATCTCGCCCATGCGGCGGGCCGCGTCGAGGATGGCCTCGGATTCACCGCTCGACAGCAACACGGCGCCGCCATAGCCCTGCTCGCCGAGGCTGCGCAGATAGGCGAGACCGTCCATTTTCGGCATGTTCAGGTCGAGGACGATGACGTCGATCGGATGGCGTGCCGCGCGCAGCGCCGCCAGTCCCTCGACGCCGTCGCATGCCGTCGTCACCGTATGGTCACCCAGGGACAGCACGACGCTCTCGGCCACTGCGAGGAAGATGGGGTCGTCGTCAACGACGAGAATATGATGCGCAGTCGCCATGAAGCCTCCTGGGGACCGCTAACATCCCAGCCGGGAACGAAAAAACGGTTACCAGAGCAGGGCAGATGCGCGATTGTCTGACGGAAAGGTCAGATTTCCAGCTGCCATGGTTCGGCGCGGCCGTTCGGGGCGGGGGAACCCACGCGTTGCCAGCCCTGCGGGCCAAGCCGCTTATGCCGGACCGGGATCGCCGGCGAGGATCTTCAGGCTCGCGAGGCTCGGGGCAAAGAACAGCGACAACCCCTTGTAACGGATGAAATCCCGCAAGGGCAGATCCAGCGCCGTCCCGTCGGCCAGGGGGATATGGGCCGAGGCGAATGCCTTCGGCTTGTCGCGCAGTCCGAACATGCTGTCCTGACGCCGCCAGCCCTGTTTCACATCATAAAAGCGATCGCTGAAGCCGGTTTCCTGCATCCAGCGAATGATCGTGTAGAGCTGTTCGTTGATGCGGGCGCAGGCGAAGATGCCGACAAGGCCGCGGTCCTGGCCGTCATCGACGGAGCCGGCGAGCGACGGGCCGTAGGAGAATCCGCGTCGCACGAGCGAAGCCCTCGGATTGTCACGCTAGTCTTTGCTTTGCCCGGACAGGGTCGAGCCGGAACGGCATCGCCGTCTTGGAGCCGCGTGTGGAGCGCGCGGGCGCGACCGTTCCACCGGTCGGATGATATGTCGGCCCGGCAGCGGACGACCCGGAACGGGATCAGGGCTACCTCCCATCCAGCATGTCGCTTTGCATTAGCTTACGAAAGGGAAGGTTTGTGCGTGATGTGTCGGCGCACGCCGCGAACGCCCGACGATGCCGTCTCCTGTAAGACACCGGACATCGACGCTAAACGACGCGACCGGGAACGCTGGCACCGTGCGACGCGACCGGACTGGCGGTCGGCAGCCGGCCATCAAAACAGCAACGGATCAAGGTCCGGCCGTCTGAGTTGATCTTCAATGCAGTGGCACAGTCCGCCGCGTCTGCTGTCGCTGTTGCTTGCTCCATCGAAGCGAGCCACCACGCATAGCTACGAGGATCCAGCAAAATGAGAGCTGTCGTTTTTCACGGTATCCGCGACATTCGCCTGGACACGGTCCCCGACCCGACCATCAAGCAGCCGACCGACGCCATCGTGCGGATCACGTCGAGCGCCATCTGCGGAACCGACCTGCACATGATCCGCGGGTCGATGCCCGGGATGGTCGAGGGCACCGTCATGGGGCACGAGGGTGTCGGCGTGATCGAGGAGGTGGGCAGCAGCGTCCGCAATCTGCGCCCCGGCCAGCGCGTCGTGATCCCGTCGACGATCGCCTGCGGCCACTGTTCCTACTGCCGCGACGGCTATACCGCCCAGTGCGACGACGCCAATCCGAACGGGCATCTCGCCGGGACGGCCTTCTATGGCGGCCCGCAGCCGACCGGCCCCTTCGACGGGCTGCAGGCGGAATATGCCCGCATCCCCCATGCCAACGTCAATCTCGTGCCGCTGCATCCGGAGATCACCGACCATCAGGCGATCTGCCTGTCCGACATTGCCTCCACCGGCTGGTTCGGCGCCGACATCGCCGATATCGAGGCCGGCCGCGGCAAGACGGTGCTGGTGATGGGCTGCGGTCCGGTCGGGCTGTTCAGCATATTGGGGGCCTGGCACAAGGGCGCCCAGCGGGTGATCGCCGTCGACCGCCTGCCGGACCGGCTGGACAAGGCGCGCGAACTGGGCGCCGAGACGATCAATTTCGAGGAAGAGAACCCGATCGAGGCGATCCGCGAACTCACCGGCGGCATCGGTCCGGACCGGGCGATCGATGTCGTTGGGGTCGATGCCTTCATGCCCACCAAGGGGCCGATGCGGGTCCTGGAAAAGCGCGCCGAGCAATATGCTGAGCAGGTCGAGCGGCTGGCCGAGGCGGGCGCCGACACCAATGCGGCGCATTTTGCCGCCGGCGACGCGCCGTCCCTGTCCCTCGAATGGGCGACCGAGGCGCTGGCCAAGGCCGGCACCCTGGCGATCATCGGCGTCTATCCCCAGAGCCACAACGCCTTTCCGATCGGCACGGCGATGAACAAGAACATCACCATGCGGATGGGGAACGCCAACCACAAGAAATACGTCCAGGAACTGGTGGAATTGGTGCGGCGCGGCGGGCTGAAGCCCGAACATATCCTGTCGCAGATGGAACCGATGACCGACGTCATCGCTGCCTATGAGACCTTCGACGCCCAGAACAAGGGCTGGGTGAAAGTGGAACTGAACCCGGCCGCATGAGGCGCGTCGCCGTCCGCCTCGCGGCGGTTCACATGTGAAGGAAAGGAGAATGTCATGTCCGATGCCCGGACCCTGCAAACCGGCCGTTATGCCATCGACCACATCCGCAAGCCGGTGACGGTCTATTTCCACGACGACATCATCGCCAGCACCGACCATGCGCTTCTGGTGCGCGAGGAGGGCGCCGAGCCGATCTATTATATCCCCAGGGATCGCGTTCATACGGCGTTCTTCGTCGACAGCGACCGCGGCGGCGTGCCCGAAGCCAAGGGGCAGGCGCAGTTCTGGACGATCTCGGCGATGAACCGTGCCGGCCAGGACGCGGCCTGGGCCTATACGGAGCCGGTCGACGAACTGAGCGCCGTGCGCGACCATATCGCCTTCGATCCCACCCAGGTCCGGGTCGAGGTCGGAGGACCGCCCGCCGGTGCGGTCGAAGAGACCCTGTAAGGCGTGATCGGGGCGCTGCCGCGTGGCAGCGGCCTGCGTGGGTGCCGGCATGGAGCGGCGCCGCCGCGTCGCTGCCCGTCTGCCAGATGGACGGCGGCTCTGACAGCCTCCGGCGGCGGCGCGCGGCCACGGCCGGTGTCCGGCGTCGCCGGCCACTGACTTCTTGCGATCGGAGACGAACATGGATGCGGATGCGAAGGGTCGATGGCTGACCTGGCTCTGGCGCATCGGCATCGCCAGCTTCGTGGCGCTGGCCGGCTATCTGATCTGGCGGACGCTACGGGACTACAGCGTGGCCGAACTGATGCAGGCGCTGCGGGCGTTTCCCCTCGACCATCTGGCCCTGTCCGGCATGTTCGCGGCGGGAAGCTACGCGACGCTCACCCTGTTCGATCTTCTCGGCACCCGCTATGTCGGTCACAGGCTGGCCTATCCCAAGGTGGCGCTGGCCTCCTTCGTGTCGCTGTCGCTCGGCCATTCCATCGGCTTTGCCGGCCTGAGCAGCGGCGCCATCCGCTACCGCTTCTACCGGCGCTGGGGCCTGTCGACCGGTGACGTGGCCAAGCTGATCCTGTTTTCCGGGCTCACGGTGACCGTCGGCCTCGCCACCCTCGGCGCACTGGCCGTCCTTCTGCGCCCGGCGCTCGCGGCGGAGGTGACGGGTCTCGGCCAGGGCATGATCCTCGCCATCGGCGCCGTCGCGGCGCTGGGAGTCGTCATCTATCTGCTTCTGGCCGCCTTCCTGCGCCGCCCCCTGACATTCCGCTCCTTCGTCCTCGAAATGCCGAGCCTGCGCCTGGCGCTGGGGCAGGTCGTGCTCGGCGCCACCAATTTCGCCCTGGTCGCGGCCTGCCTCCATCAGGCGCTGCTCGGGATCGCCGAGGTCCCGTATCTGTCGGCGGCGACGGTCTATGTCCTCGCCAATGCCGGCGTCATGCTGACCCATGTGCCCGGCGGGCTCGGCGTCTTCGAAGCCGTCGTGGTGACGCTCCTGTCCGGCCGCGGCCTGCTGACGGCGGTGCTGGTCTTCCGCTTTACCTATTTCCTCGTGCCGCTGGCCATCGGTGGCCTGGTTCTGGCCGTCACCGAAACCGTCTGGCGCTCGAAGACGTCGTCGGACGCCTCGGTCAGGAGCAGCTGAAGCGGCCGCGCCACCAGGCTGGCGTGCCGAAGGGGGCGATCGGATCGAGCAGACGCGTGCCGAGTTGCGGCCGCCGCGGGCCTGAGGAGGCGAGGGCGGGAAAGCCGACGAGGCGCCGGTCGCCGCCGTTCAGCCGGTCGATGGTGCGGATCAGCGAACCGGTCTCCGCAAGCGTCTCCAGCACCGTCGCCGGATCGGCGCCGAGATGTTCGCCGACCAGCCGGGCCATGATCGTGCGGATCGCGGCCCGATGCTCGGTCGTGTCGGCGACGAGGCCGAGGTCGCATTCGGTGTCGACGCCGATGGAGCGGTTGTTGAAATTCGTCGAGCCGACCCGAAGGAAGCCGTCGTCGGCGACGAGGATCTTGGAATGGATGAAGATCTCGTCGGGGTAGGAGACCGGGCCTTGCATCGGATGGAAGACCCGCAGCCTGTCGTGCCGGTCGAACCGCTTCAGATGGCGCAGGAGCCGGTCCCGGTTCGTGCCTTCCGAGAGCTGCTCGACGAAGCCGTTCATGCTGCGCGTGGTGACGACCACGATCTCCGGGCCGTCCGGGGCTTCGAGCAGTTCGGGCAGGATCGTGCGGGCAAGCGCACCGGCGAAATACTGGTTCTCGATATAGATCGTCCGCCCTGCGCTGCGCAGCGCGTCGACCGTCAGCCAGGCCGCGTGGCGCACGGGCGGTGGACCGCGCCAGCCGCCGCCCGGATCGGTGACGGCGATGCCCGCCGGCACATGCCGGAAATCGGGTGACCGTTCCGGTTGGCCGGCGATCGGTCCTGTGGCCGGGCCGGCAAATCGCGGCGCCTCGCCAGTAGCCCGCTGCCAGCGCTCGGCCGCAATGGCCAGGAGGTCGTCGACCACCGGGCCCGTCAGGGCGACCTGGCAATCATGCACCGGCCGCGCCTTCGATCCGTCGGCCTCGACCCGGCGGCTGTCGGCGGGGCGATGCTCGGGCGTATCCCAGCGGCCGACGGTCAGGTCGATCCCGCCCACGAAGGCGAGCGCCCCGTCGATGAGGACGATTTTCTGGTGATGGGACGCGTAGAAGCGGTTCGTGCGGTCGAGCTTCAGATGGATCCGCGGATGATCCTGCCAGTCGCCGCCGAAGAGCAGCGACATGCCATGGCTGGGGGCATGCGCGACCGCGAAGCTCCAGATTAGGATGTGGATCTCGAGCGTCTCATGCGCCTCGACCAGCGAGCGCAGGCGGTCGCCCAGCGTCGTGCCGCTGCCATCCGCATCGGGGCGCAGGCGGACACTGGCGTCGAAGTCCCAGCCGACGATGACGATCGAGCGCCGGGCCTCTTCGAGACATTCGTCCAGACGCGCGAAATATCGCGCGCCATCGACGAGCACGGTGGCCGTCTCGGCACGCGAGACGCTTCGGCAGTTCCGCCCCGCCTGCAAGAGGGCGCAGGGTGCCGGCGCGTCTGCCGCGTCATGTCCGTACATGGTGGGGGCCTGGGTCGTGTCCTGCCTCATTCCGTCTCGCGTGTTCGTGAGGGAAACGTCAACCGACGGATATAGTCGCGCACATTCCGCCGGGAACGGGATGAGCATTGCTCCGGGAGCGCCGTCCGGCCGGCGGCGATCACGTGGCGGCACATAAGTCGCGAATTGCCCGGCCGAACGCGCTTCGTTGTCAGGCAACAGAAATCTCCATGCACACCGTGGTGGCCTCTTGTGACCCGGGGTCGCCGGTGCGGCGCTATCATACTTTAGGGACACGTTTCCGCGGCTTCGCCAGAACGAAGGAAACGTGGAGACATTCGATGGATCAGACCCAGAAACAGGCGGTGGAAGCCGTCGCACGCGCAGCAGCCACGGGCTCGCTGATGATCGTCCGCCAGACCGCCAGGCGCATCGCCGCGGCCAACGGCATCACCGACGAGGAGCGGGTCGACGATCTCGCCCGCTTCATCATCGCCGAAGGCGGACGGCTCGGCGTGGCCATGGAACCGGGATCGCGGGAGGCCGTCGAGCGTCTGAAGGACGACGGGGCCGGCACGATCGTGGCCCTCTGACCCGCGGATGAGTGCAGTCGATCAGCCGGTCGGTGCCCTCGTGGCGAGCATGCGCGAGGCGGCACGCGAACGGGCCGTGTGGGCCGAGGGCCGCCGCGCCTGCCGGGAAGAGGGCCCGAACGCGCGCTTCGCCGGCACCAGCACCGCCGACCATGCCATCTGGCTCGCCGGCTTCGCCTATGAACAGGGGCGGCGACGGGCCGGTCGATCCTGGCCGGATCGATGATGGCGGCGATTGCCGGCTTACCATTCCGGCGCCGACAATGTCCGCTTCGCCCATGTGAGGGCAGCGCCCGCGTCCTGTCCGGCGAAGACGCCGCCGGTTGATCTTAAGGCCCGCCGCCTACATGCCGGCATGTCACCCGGATATCGTAAGCAATCGGGAGCGATCTGGCAGATGGGGACGACGCCGAAAATCTGCAGCGCAGAGGTTCCTCCAGGGTCCTTGCCGGGAGCCGCATGAGGACGGATCCTCATTCCCCGGTCGATCTTCGCGCCGCGGGCCTTCCCGTCCGGGTCCGGCCGGCCTTCGTGATGGCGGTCACGCTGGGCGGAACGGTCGCCGCCCCGCTGCCGGCCCGCCCAGCCGACACGCCGATGTATTACCTGGAGACCTTCGGCGCGAAGGGCGACATGACCGTGCCGTTGCTGTGGGGGCTGATCGCGGTCTCGGTGCTGGTGGTGGTCATCATCAGCGCCATGGTGATCATCGGGATCCTGCGTCGCCGCGATCCGGATCTGCAGGCGGGCGGCCGTATCATCGCGGTCTCGCGCCCGCCCGGCGGGATCGGCTGGATCCATGCCGGCCTCGTTCTGACGACGCTCGTCCTGATCGGCTACACCGCCTGGACGGTGGACCTCATGGCCCGGATTGCCGCGCCCGGGCGTGAACCGGTCTTTACGATCGAGGTGACGGCGCAGCAATTCTGGTGGGAGGCGCGCTATGTCGATCCCGACGATCCCGCACGCAGCTTCGAGACGGCCAACGAACTGCATATTCCCCTCGGGGAGCCGGTGCGCATCAAGCTGCGCTCGACCGACGTCATCCATTCCTTCTGGGTCCCGGCGCTGTCCGGCAAGACCGACGCCATTCCCGGGCAGATCAACGAGACCTGGATCCAGGGCGACCGGGTCGGCGTCTATCGCGGCCAGTGCACCGAATATTGCGGGCAGCAGCATACCAACATGGCCATGCGCATGTTCGTCGACGCGCCCGAGGACTTCACGGCCTGGTGGGATGCACAGGCCGCGGCTGCGGAGCCCACATCGCCCGGCTCGCTGGCGGACGCCGGACGGCAGGCGTTTCGCCTGCGCTGCGGCGCCTGCCATGCGGTGCGCGGCACCCGGTCCGCGGGCGAGATCGGGCCGGATCTCACCCATCTGATGAGCCGGACGACGATCGCCTCGGCAATGCTGCCCAATACGAAGGGGCACCTGTCGGGCTGGATCGCCGCGCCGCAGTCACTCAAGCCGGGCAGCCACATGCCCGATACGGGGATTTCGGGCCCCGAACTGCACGCCATCCGCACCTATCTCGCGACGCTGGACTGAGGGAAAGCCGTGGCAGAGCCGCATCAGAAGATCCCGCAGGCGGGCGTCGCGACCCCGGAACTGGAAGCCCGGCTCCAGGCGATCTGGGAAACGGATTCCGGCCTGATGGGCTGGATAGGCACCGTTGATCACAAGGAAATCGGCATCCGCTACATCGTCACGGCCTTCGCCTTCCTCATCGCGGGCGGCATCGAGGCACTGATTATGCGGATTCAGCTCGCCGGGCCCGAGCAGAGCGTGGTGACCCCGGAACAGTACGACCAGCTGTTCTCGATGCACGGCATCACGATGATCTTCCTCTATGCCCTGCCGATCCTGTCGGGCTTCTCGAACTATCTGTTCCCGCTGCTCTTCGGCTCGCGGGACATGGCGTTTCCGCGGCTGAACGCCTTCTCCTACTGGGTGTATCTGGCGTCCGGCCTGTTCATGTATTCCAGCTTCCTGATCGGCGCGGCGCCGAATGATGGCTGGTTCAACTACGCGCCCTATTCGCTGAAGGACTTCAATCCCGGCCCGAACATGGATTTCTATGCCCTCGGCATGATCTTCCTCGGCATATCCACGACGGTCGGCGCGGCGAACTTCGTCGTCACCTTCCTGCGCTGCCGGGCGCCCGGCATGTCGATCAACCGCATCCCGATCATGGTCTGGGGAACGACGACGATCTCGATGGGCATTCTCCTGTCCGTGCCGGCCGTCAGCCTCGCCTTCTTCCTGCTCTGGATGGACCGCCAGTTCGGGACGCATTTCTACGAGACCGGCGGGGGCGGCGAGCCGCTCCTGTGGCAGCATTTGTTCTGGATCTTCGCCCATCCCTGGGTCTACATCATCGTCCTGCCGGCCATGGGCATGGCGTCGGACGTCCTGCCGGTGTTCTGTCGGCGTCCCCTGGTCGCCTATACGCTCGTCGTGCTTGGAACGATCAGCACCATGGCGCTGGGGTTCGGCGTCTGGGTGCACCACATGTTCACCACCGGCATCCCCTTCCTGTCGATGTCGTTCTTCAGCGGTGCCTCCTTCATCATCACCATTCCCAGTGCGATCGCGGTCTTCGCCTGGGTCGCCACCATCTGGACCGGCCGGATCGTCGTCTCGACGGCCTTTCTCTATTTCGCCGCCTTCATCGCCATGTTCGTCATCGGTGGCGTCTCCGGCGTGATGACCGCGTCGGTGCCCGCCGATCTGCAATTGCACGACACCTATTTCGTCGTGGCGCACATCCATTACGTGCTGATCGGCATCAATCTGTTCGGCGTGCTCGGCGGGCTGCATTTCTGGTTTCCCAAGATGAGCGGGCGGATGCTGGGCGAGCGCCTCGGGCGCTGGACCTTCTGGACCATCTTCATCGGGTTCAATCTCGGCTTCCTGCCGATGCACTGGACCGGGCTTCTGGGCATGCCGCGCCGGATCTATACCTATCCGCAGGACGTCGGCTGGAGCGCGATGAACATGGTCACCACGGTGGGCAGCTTCATCTTCGCCGTCGGTTTCGCCATGCTCCTCATCAACGTGCTGGTCAGCCTGCGGCGCGGGGCGCCGGCCGGCGCCAATCCCTGGGACGCGCCGACGCTGGAATGGGCGGTCTCGTCGCCGCCGCCGCCCTACAATTTCGCAGTGCTGCCGGTCATCGCCAGCCGCCATCCCCTGTGGGAGAGCCGGCTCGACGAAGGCCGCGGCGATTCCTCCCTCGAACGCGGGCTGCTGCTCGACGATGGCAAGGAGATGCTGGTGACGACGCCGATCGACGCCCAGCCGGACCTGATCGTGAAGATGCCCGCCGACGATCCCTGGCCGTTCCTGGTGACCCTCGCCATGACCCTGGGCTTCGCCGCGCTTCTCCTGCACTGGTGGTGGGTTGCGGCCGGCGCAGGCCTGGCGATCCTCTTCGGCCTGCTTGCCTGGCTCTGGCCACGGGCCGATCTCGGCCAGAAGCGGGAGCCGGGCCATGCGTGATGCAGTTCCCATGGCCGAAGCGCCCCTGCAGATCGGATCGCTGGCGGTCGGCAGCATCGCCCGACGGGCTTCGGGCTGGTGGGGCATGGTGACCCTCGTTGCGACCGAGGCCGTCCTCTTTTCCTATCTCCTGTTCAGCTATTTCTACCTGGCCACCCAGTCCGGCCCGAACTGGTATCCGGCCGAGCTGCCGTCCTTCACGCTGTCGGCGCCGAGCACGGTCATCCTGATCGCCAGCAGTATCGCCGTCTGGTTTGCGGAAAAGGGCGCCGAAACCGGGTCGCGCGGCCGGCTGGTGGCGGGATTGCTGGTCGGCCTTGCGCTGGGCACGATATTCGTCGGCCTGCAGGTCAAGGAATGGCTCGACAAGCCCTTCACCCTGTCCGCCCATTCCTACGGTTCGATGTATTTCACGGTGACGGGGTTCCACCTGGCCCATGTCGTGGTCGGGCTCGTCATCCTGGCCGTGCTGACCGTGTGGAGCGCTCTCGGCTATTTCGACCGCCAGCGCATGGCGCCGGTCGCGATCGGCGCCCTGTACTGGCACTTCGTCGATGTCGTCTGGCTGGCAGTCTTCTTCAGTCTTTACATCACGCCCCATCTGAGGTGAGCGGATGACGGAACCGACACGCCCGATCTTCCATATCGGACATCCGGCGCCGGCCTCGGGCACGGTCGCGAACTGGCGCCTCATCGTCGGCATTGCCGGGGCTCCGGCCGCCTGGACCCTGCAATTGTCCGCCGCCACCGCCCTGGCCGGCAATGCCTGCATCGGCGGCGACGGCGCGAAACGTCCGGTTGTCGATCTCGATGGAATCGGCGCGATGATCGTTGCGGCGAATCTCGCGGCGCTGGTCCTTGCCCTGGCTTCGCTCGCGCTGGCGCTTCTCGCCTACCGCCAGACCCGGAAGCAATCCTCAGGTCGCCACCGGGACATTCTGGACACGGCGGAGGGGCGAAGCTGCTTTCTCGCCCTCTGGGGCGTGGGGATCGGCACGCTGTTCACCGTCGCCATCGTCTTCAACACCGTCTCGCTGTTCTGGACGAGCCTATGCGGTCTGTGATGCGTGCCGCCGCGGGCCTGGCGATGCTCGTTCCGCTCGTCCTCGCCGGCTGCGTGGACGATGCGGCGCACTCGCGAGCCGAGGCCATCGGCGATGTCGCGATCGGCGCGGTTCGCATCCGTCAGGCCGGCTGTGGCGCCTGCCACATCATCCCCGGCATCGACGGGGCCGAGGGTCTCGTCGGCCCGCCGCTCGACCATATGGCCAACCGGCTTTATCTCGCGGGGCTGCTGCGCAACACGCCGGCCAACATGATCCACTGGCTGCGCGAGCCCCAGGCGGTCGCACCGGGCAGCGTCATGCCCGACATGGGGCTGACGGAGCAGCAGGCCCGCGACATCACGGCCTATCTCTATACGCTGGAGTGACCGGCGCCGCCTCGCAGGGAGCGGGCGGCAACCGGTCGGTCAGCGGGCGCGGCGATGCGGCCTGTTCAGGCGGCCCTACATTCGTAGAAACCGCGATAGCCGATGGTCAGGCCCTGATCGAGCGTGAAGACCAGTTCGGCATCGGAGCGCCAGTCGGCCTCTTCCCCCAGGGGACGGACGGCGACGGACACGCCCGGCGCGCCGTAGACGACGCCGGTCTCCGTCCGGTCCTGCGCTTCCAGCGGCACGAGGACGCCGTTCAGCTTCATGGCTCCGTCGGCGCCGTCCTGCGCGGCCCAGAAGATGGGATCAGTCTCGCGGCTGCGGTGGAAGACGCAGCGCGGTCCGGCTGCAAGGATCTCGTCTGCCTCGGCCTTTGGCATCGGGGAGGGGTCGAGCGTCGAGACCAGGGCCTGGCCGAGGGCGTCCTCGATGGTGCCGACCTCGGCCGGCGGGTCCTGATAGATGGAATCGACCGTGTTGCCGGCCGACACCTCGGCGATGAGGTAGCGCATCTCGGCGATTTCGCGCCGCTGCGCCTCGATGATCTCGTCCGCCATCTTCCGCACGCGCGGATCGCGAATCTGTGCCCGCTCGGAGGTCATGATGGCGATGGAATGGTGCGGGATCATCGCCTGCATGTAGCTCGGCCCGGAGACCGTGACCTGGCTGCGCACGAGCCACAGGGAGAGCGCGAAGACGACGATGGCGCCTGCGAAGATCGCGATGTTCAGCGCCTTGTTGGCATACATTCCCAGCATGTAGGCCAGCATGATGACGGCCATGGTGGCGCCCATCAGGATCGCCATGTAGGTGCGCGTCTCCGAAAAGAAGACGTGCTCCAGGGCGTAGGTGTTGAGATACATCAGGATGAACATCACCACGGTCGAGGTGAGGATCATCAGTCCAAATCGCACGTAGGACATCGGTCTGGCTTCTCCTTGATCGGCCTGCGGGGTAGGGGCGGGTGATGCAGCCACCGTTGCGAGCCTCACCAGCAAACGGGAGGCACTTCCCGCCGGGGTTGGCTCGTCGCCCCTCCCACCTGTTGCCTGCAGGGCATCGGCCGGACGGCATGCGGAACGCTCGCCGACCGCGCAGCTTTTTGGCCGAACGGGTCGCGGCGCGACGGGTTCCTCACGACTTCGAGAGGCGCCTACTCACCCAAGGTCAGGAACAGGCCGTCATGCCGCAGCGCCATGCGGGCGAAGCGCTGCGCTCGCGACCCTATCCCCGCGCTAACGTAAGCCAGCCACATGATCGACGCCGGTCCCGACGGGTGCGCGCTGTCAAATGTGCAACCGTGGCGTATATCCAAGGGGGAATGACGCAGATTCGATGAGGCTTCATGTCCGACGGGAGCGCTGGTCCAGGCGCCAATATGCAACGCTTCACGCCGGTCTGCGCCATCGGCGCGTCCGCAGGTGGCGTCTCGGCGCTCCGCAGCTTCTTCCGGCAGATTCCCGACGATCTCGGACTGGCCTATGTGGTCATCGTCCATCTGGCGCCCGACCATCCGAGCGCCCTGAGCGAGATCCTGGCGGCCTGCACCTCCATGCCGGTTCACGAGGTCCATGACGGGCCCGCCCTGAAGCCCAACTGCGTCTATGTGATCTCGCCCGATCGCGAACTGGTCATCGAAGGCGATTCGATCGCCGCCCGTCCCTTTACCGAACCTCGAGGGCATCGCGCGCCGATCGACATGTTCTTCCGCTCCATCGCGGCCGGGCGCGGCGATGGTCTGGCGGTGGTCATGACCGGGGCCGGCTCGGACGGTGCGATCGGCATTCGCTCGATCAAGGAGGCGGGCGGCGTCGTCTTCGTGCAGGAGCCGGCCGAGGCGGGCTTTCCGTCGATGCCGCACAGCGCCATCGCCACCGGCGCGGCGGATTTCGTCGGCCCCATCGCCCGGCTGGTGGAGCGGATCGGCGAGGTCGCGCGCAGCAAGGAGGCGGTTCGCTCGCTCGACGAGGGCGGCGCGGCCAACGATTTGCGCCGCATCACCACCTTCCTGCGGGCCCGGACCGGACACGACTTCTCCAGCTACAAGCGCGCGACGGTGATGCGCCGCGTGCTGCGCCGCATGCAGGTCAACCGCATCACCAGCATCGCCGAATATGCCGACTATCTGAAGAGCACGCCGGAAGAGGCGCAGGACCTGTTCGGCGACCTCCTGATCTCGGTGACCATGTTCTTCCGGGACAATGACGCCTTCGCGTCGCTCGCGCGCTGCGCCATCGCGCCGATCTTCGACAATCTGGAGGAAGAGGGCATCCGCGCCTGGGTCGCCGGCTGCGCCACCGGCGAGGAGGCCTACAGCCTGGCCATCCTGATGCTGGAGGAAGCGGAGCGGCGCAAGGTGCAGGTGCCGATCCAGATCTTCGCCAGCGATCTCGACGAGGGCGCTTTGGCGACGGGCCGGCAGGGCCGCTACCCCCATTCGATCCGTGCCGATGTCAGCGACGAGCGCCTCGCCCGCTACTTCCACGACGACGGCACCCATTACCGGGTCAACCAGGAGGTCCGCGACTGCGTCCTGTTCGCGTCGCACAGCGTGCTGCGCGATCCGCCCTTCCTGCGGCTGGATCTCGTCGCCTGCCGCAACCTGCTGATCTATCTGGAGCGCTCGCTGCAGAAGCAGATCTGCTCGATCTTCCACTACGGGCTGCGGGGCAACCGCTATCTGTTCCTCGGCTCGGCCGAGACCGCAGATTCCAGCCCGGACCTGTTCGCCACCGTCGAGCGGGACGCGCGGATCTATCGCAGCCTGCCCAAGGCACCCGGCATGCAGCCCGAAC
This sequence comes from Aurantimonas coralicida DSM 14790, assembly GCF_000421645.1. GTDB lineage: Bacteria > Pseudomonadota > Alphaproteobacteria > Rhizobiales > Rhizobiaceae > Aurantimonas > Aurantimonas coralicida. The sequence goes on from NZ_ATXK01000009.1 coordinate 36,537, forward strand.
TGCCGCAACTCGTCGCCGACCATCGCGCCACGGGCTACGCGCAGGCCGCCGAGCCGCATGTGGCGCGCGACGGACGGGCGGCGACGCCGACCGATACCCACGCTTCGGCACTCGAACGCTTCGCGCCGCCCAGCGTGCTGGTCGATGCCGGCTACAACATCCTGCACATGTCGCCGACGGCAGGCCGGTTCATCCTGCACTCGTCCGGTCCGTTCACCAGCCGGCTCTCGGCGGTCGTGCGGCCGGAGCTGCGGCTCGATCTGAAGATGGCGCTCGGCAAGGCGTTCGATCAGAAGCTGCCGACGGTGACCCATCCGGTAGCGGTGGACATGGAAGGGGCGATCCGCAGGATTACCCTGTCGGTGATCCCCGTGACCCACGGGACGGCCGCTCCCGTGCAGACGCTGGTCCTGTTCAATGACGGGGGGGCCGCCGAGATCGACGAGGGCCCGGATCCCGAAGCCCTTGCCGAGCCCGGCGAGATGCGCCGCCTCCATGCCGAGCTGAAGGCCGCGCAGGAGGCGCTGGTCGCCAGCCGCCACGAGCACGAGGCCTCGATCCAGGATCTGAGGGCGGCGAACGAGGAACTGCAATCCATCAACGAAGAGTACCGGTCCACCTCCGAGGAACTGGAAACCTCCAAGGAGGAGCTGCAGTCGATCAACGAGGAACTGCAGACGGTCAATGCCGAGCTGAAGGTCAAGCTGCAGAGCATTTCCTCGGCGCACAGCGACCTGCAGAACCTGACCACGGCGACCGAGATCGGCACGCTCTTCCTCGACGCCCAGCTGCGCATCAAGATGTTCACGCCGCCCGTCGCGGCATTGTTCAACGTCGCCGAGAGCGATGTCGGCCGGCAGATTACCGACTTCACCCATCAGCTCGAGCATGACGGCATCGAGCGGGAGGTGAAGAAGGTCTTGCGCGATCTGGCGCCGCTGGAAAGCGAGGTCTGCAGCCGGAACGGACGCTGGTACATGATGCGGGTGCGCCCCTATCGCACCATCGAGGACCGGATCGACGGCACGGTGATGACCTTCGTCGACATCACCGAGCGCCTCGAGATGGAGCGCCGGTTGGCCGAGTCGGAACGCCGGCTGCGGGCGCTCGTCCAGGCCAGTGCGCAGGTCATGTACCGGATGAACTCGGACTGGTCGCGCATGCGCGAGCTGTCCGGCGAGGCGGGCCTTGGCGATGACGACAGCGGCGGCGACAACTGGTTCGCCCGCTTCATCCAGCCCGAAGACCGTCAGCAGGTCGAGGAGACGGTCACCGCGGCTATCGCCCGTCAGGCCCCTTTCGAGATCGAATACCGGACCCGGCGCGCCGATGGCACCGGCGCCTGGGCGCTGGCGCGGGCCGTCCCGATCTTCGACGGGTCCGGCGCGCTGACCGAATGGTTCGGCATCGCCAGCGACATTACAGAGAGCAAGGACTTCCAGGAGCGCCAGCGGGTTCTCGTCGCCGAATTGCAGCACCGCACCCGCAACCTTCTCGGCGTGGTTCGCTCGCTGGCCGATAAGACCGCCGAAGGGGCAGAGTCCACCCAGTCCTTCCTGGCGAAATATCACACCCGTCTCGACGCCCTGTCGCGGGTCAACGGCATGTTGTCGCGACTGGAAAGCGGCCAGCGCGTGACCTTTCTGGAACTCGTCCACGCCGAGCTGGCCGCCCAGGGCGGCGATCCGGACACGCTGGGCGACCGGGTGGTGCTGGACGGGCCGGCGGATGTCGAGCTGCGCTCCGCGACGCTCCAGACCTTCGCACTGGCGATCCATGAACTGACCACGAATGCGACCAAATACGGTGCGCTGGTGGGGAACGGCCGGCTGGCCGTATCGTGGCGCCGGCAGACGGACGCGAACGGCGTGGAATTCCTGCATCTCGAATGGATCGAAACCGGCGTGGAGATGAGCCTGGAACGCAAGAGCCCGATGTCGGCCGGCGGCTTCGGCCGGGAACTCATCGAGAAGGCTCTGCCTTTCCAGCTTGATGCGCGTACGACCTATCGCCTGACCGACGATGGCGTCGAATGCACGATCGATCTCCCGGTCAGGCGGATATCGCAAGGCGGTAACGAGAGGAGCGAACCATGAATATGGTGGCGAACAGGCAGAGTGATCGCCGGCTCGACCTTTCCGGCAAACGCGTGCTTCTCGTCGAGGACGAGTACTTCCTCGCCGAAGACATGAGCCGCAGCCTGCGATCGTCCGGCGCCGAGGTGCTGGGGCCCTTTGCCGATGTGAACGGCGCCATGCGTTGCCTGGAAACCGAGACGGTGGTCAGCGCGGCGATCCTCGACATCAATCTGCGCGGCGAGATGATCTTCCTGCTTGCCGACGCCCTCGGCGCGCGCAACGTCCCCTATGTCTTCTCGAGCGGCTATGAACGCTGGGCCATTCCGCAATCCTACAGCAAGGTCCCGCTCTACGAGAAGCCGACCGACGCCGCCAGGCTGATGCGCGAGCTGTTCGGCCAAGGGCGGTAGCCTTTCGGCGCGCAGCGGCGGGCTCCCGCAGGCGGATCGGTCCGCTTGGGTCATGCCTATGGAAACAGTGCTTTACAGAAAAAGGTGAGGCCACCATCCAGCGGAGTGATAGGTTATCGGGCTGAGCGGAGTCGATCGCTGCAGCCCCCCTCGCGGGCATGATCTTTCGAGGAGGATTCCCTTCGACAGGCGATCGTCCGGACTGGAGTGCAATGCCCCACAAGCTGATCCGCAAGCTCGAGCATTTCACGCGGCTGGCATCGGACGATCGGGACGCTCTCGAGGCGCTCGCGCAGCATCGGCAGCGCGTCTACCGGGCCCGCGAAACGATCATCAACGAGGGCGACAAGCCGGAGGTCGTCAATCTGTTCCTCGACGGATGGGCCTGCCGCTACAAGGATTTGGAGAACGGCAAGCGGCAGATCATGTCGATCTTCGTTCCCGGCGACATCTGCGACCTGAACATCTTCATCCTTAAATACATGGATCATTCGATCGCGGCGCTGACATCGGTCACGGTCGTGGAGATCTCGCGCGATGCCTTCGAACGCGCCATCGCCCGAAGCCCCCGCGTGATGCAGGCGCTGTGGTGGGACACGCTGGTTACGGCGGCGGTCCAGCGGGAATGGACGATGAATGTCGGCCAGCGCGACGCGCGCGAGCGCATCGCCCATCTGATCTGCGAACTCTACACGCGGCTCGATTGCGTCGGGCTCGTCACCGATGGCGCCTGCCTGTTTCCGCTGACCCAGAGCGAGCTCGGCGAGGCGACCGGCCTGACACCCGTCAGCGTCAACCGCGTGCTGCAGGATCTGCGCAGGTCCAACCTCATTCATCTGCACGATTCCCGCCTGCGCATTCTCGATCTGCCGGGTCTGCAGCAGGCCGCCATGTTCAATCCGAACTATCTGCACCTCGGTCAAGAAGGCAGCCATCTGGCGGCAAATACCTAGCCGTGCGCAGAAAATGCCGACAATCGTCTGAACCGAACCAGAGCGGAGGCGGTTGGGTGTCTGGAAAACGCAATGATCGGGCAAGGCTGCCGCGAGGATGCAAAGGCCCGAAGGGCATCTTACGCGACAACGCTTTGCTTCTGTTTGCGGGGAGAGTTTCGTGGAGCCGGGAGACAATGTTGAAGACCCGGATAGGCCTTGGCCCGGGACGCGATCCGTCGGGGATCGAATGATTGGTGTCGCCCGGGCGGGCTCTCTCCTCGTCCTCATGACGGCGGCAAGCGGGGCCGGATCCGCACGCGAAAGGGCGGCCTGATGGCCGGGCCGGACCGTTCGCAATCGCGCTCCCGACAGGCGAGGGAGGCCTGGCTGTCGACGATCATTGAGGCGGTTCCGGCGCTCTTGTGGGCCTTTGCCGCGGATGGACGATGGTCCTGGGCGAGCCCGCAATGGGTGAGCTACACGGGCCTCGATCCGGCGGAAGACCGCCGGCGCGGCTGGCTCGAGGCGGTTCACCCCGAGGACCGCGAGACCGCCCTGGCGGCAAGCGTGCCTGCGGACGAGCCGGGCCGCGCCGCCCATATCCGCATGCTCGAGGCGCGAACCGGCAGCTACCGGTGGTTCAAGATCATGGGGTCTGCGCTTCCCGTTCCCGATCCGGACAATACCGACGCGCCGGCCTGGCTGGTCACCGCGACCGATGTCGACGATCTGCAGAATCTGAGGAACGAGCAGCGCCGGCTTCTGGCGGAACTGCAGCACCGCGTGCGCAACAATCTGGCGAACATCCGCTCGATCGTACGGCGCACCGGCGAAACGAGCGCCAGCGTCACCGATTTCGCGGGCCATCTGGAGGGGCGGCTCGACGCGCTGGGCCGCATCCAGACCTATGTCGCCCGCAGTCCGGCCGGCGACGTCGCGCTGGTCGAGATCGTTGCCGAGGAAATCCTGGCTGGCGCCCTGCGCGAAGGCGAGAATGTTCACATCGACGGTCCGTCGATCCGTTTGCCGGCGCGCATTGCCGAACCGCTTGCCCTCGCCATTCACGAACTGACCCAGAACGCCATCAAATACGGGCCGCTGATGACGCCCGACGGATCGGTGCGCGTCACATGGCGGCTGGACGATCGGGACGGAACGCGGTGGCTCGACTTCGAATGGGCCGAGACGGGGCTGCGCGATCCGCTGCCCGAAACGATCCGCGACGGTTTCGGCTTCGAGCTCCTGAAACGCACACTCGGCTACCAGATCGACGCCCACACGACGATCCGGCTTGATCGGCACAAGATGGAATGTGAGATTTCGATACCGCTCGGCAAGGCATAGGCGAACGGCCGATCCACGACGCGGCGGGGGACCTTCCGGCCAATCGGCGAGCTTCCATGTTGAGCGGCCGTGGCGGAGCGGCGCCGTGGCTCGGGTGGGGCACCGGTTTCGCAGATCGCTGACTGCAAGCCACTGGGGGGGGAGGCGATGCGCCGATCGAGCCTGATCCTGAAGAACCTCCGGTTGAGCGTGATGGACAATTCATCGGCCTTCGCCTTCTCGACGACCATCACGGGCTCTTTCGCGCTGCTGAACCTCGTCGCCCCCGCTTCGGCGGTGCGAATCTTCGCCGGGGCTGCCGGCACCGTTCTGGCCTTCATGGTGGCCGAATGGCTGGCTCTCCTGTTCCTGCGCCACCAGCCGGACGATGAATCCACCAGCACCCGGCTGTTCGGCCGCATGATGAACTTCGTCTCCGTCGGCCTGGCGCTGGGCGTCACCACTCTGATCGGCCACTGGCTGTCGGGAACGACCAGCTGGTTCGTCGCGGGGCTGCTGTCCAGCCTGGTGTTCATCCTCATCGAAGGGCTGGAACTTGCGGTCGCCGAAGCAAGGGAAGCGGACGAATGAGCGCCTCCGCCTGCATGGCGTGAAGCACGCTGTCAGCGAGAGGCTTTCAAACCGGGCGACCGGGCCGAAACAATAAGGTCTGCTTATACCAGTTAAGCGAGCGGCTCGCCGGGACCGGCCAGACTGGGACGATCGAGGAGATCGAATCGGAGCGGGCGATGCAGATGTCGTTGAGGGAGGCCATCGGCGAAGCGGTGGAACGCGCACACGATGCAGGATCGCTCGTCTTCGGCGAGATCAAGGCCAGCATCCTGGCCGGATACGCCCTGCAGGACCCGCTCGACGAAACCGCCATCGAGCTCGGCATCATTCAGGAAGCCTCCCGCCGCAGCCTTCCGCTCCGGTTCGAGAAGGCCCGAAACCCGCTGCGATCCGACGGATTCGATGGAGGCTCCGCGCAGGCGTTCGGCCACCAGGTTCCGGCGTGCTAGGCGCGAACAGGACGCAGGATGATGGTGCGGAACGCTTTGCGACGCCGCAGTTTCCTGAATATCGAAATTTGTCAGAGGTTTGTCGCCGACGCCGCGGGCGGGCGGGCGTTTAATGGCGGTGAGAGAGGGATTCGAACCCTCGATACGGTTTCCCGTATACACGCGTTCCAGGCGTGCGCCTTCAACCACTCGGCCACCTCACCAGATGTTCGAGGCTACAAACGGGCGGTCTGGCCGTCTGTGACGCCTGAAAGGCGACCGGGCCGGAGCGCACCAAATCAGTGCGTTCGCGGCCCTCTCGAACGGCGCGGACTATAGCCAGAACGCTTCGCGGTTCAAGAGCCGATTTCGCCAAACCGTGATGCGGCCTTCTGCCAGCGGCGATTGTGCCGGCGCGGCAGTGCCCCCACCTATCCTCAGTGGGCCATTCGATTGTGCTAGTCTCGCCGTCACGGCTGCTTCGCCGCAGGCCGTCGGCATGACGGGCGAGATGATGGGGCCGGGCCGCCGGAAGCGCGAAGCGGGCCACGGAACGACGCGAGGGAGAAACGATGCGATTGCTGCTGCGCCTGATCGGAACGCTGTTCCTCTGTGTGTGCGTGGTGTTCGCCGTCGGCGACATCGCCCGCAGCCTGGCGGCCGAAACGGCGCGGCTTCTGACCGTCGCCGAGGCGCTGGCCCTTATCGGCAGCAGCCTGCCGCCGGCGACCGACAGCGCGACGCTGGCCACCGCGACCCGCGAGATCGGCCGCTGGTCCGTGGCGATCACCGCGGGCGTTGCCGGCCTCGTCTTCCTCGTCCTCGGCCGCAAGCCATGGTCCCGGCGCCGGCCGTCGCTGCGCTGACCGGACCGCCAGAAACGACAGTTAGGAGCAGACCATGTATATTCTCGACATGTTTTCCAAGAAGATGAAGCTGCCGGGCGCCGAGGATGCGCTGCCGGGCCGCGATGCGCCGATCGAGACGGCCGAGACCCATTTCGTCAATGGCGAGGCGCTGAAGGGCCCGTTCGCCGACGGGCTGGAGACGGCGATCTTCGGGATGGGCTGCTTCTGGGGCGTCGAGCGCAAGTTCTGGCAGTTGCCGGGCGTGGTGGTGACGGCCGCCGGCTATGCCGCCGGCACGACGCCGAACCCGACCTACCAGGAAGTCTGCACCGGCCAGACCGGTCACAACGAGGTGGTGCTGGTGGTCTTCGATCCGGCCAGGATCAGCTACGAGACGCTGCTCAAGACCTTCTGGGAAGGCCACGACCCGACCCAGGGGATGCGCCAGGGCAACGACATGGGCACCCAGTACCGCTCGGGGATCTACCTGACCTCGGAGGATCAGCGGGCTGCCGCCGAGGCGTCGAAGGCCGCCTATCAGGAGGCGCTGACGGCCGCCGGCCACAAGGGGACGATTACCACCGAGATTCGCCCGGCCGGCGAGTTCTATTATGCCGAGGGCTATCACCAGCAATATCTGGCGAAGAATCCGAGCGGCTATTGCGGCGTCGGCGGCACCGGCGTGTCGTGTCCGGTGGGGCTCGGGGCGGAAGCGGCGCAATAGCGCCGGCGGCAGGATAGGGCGGGGTGCGGGCGCGTTCCGGCCATCGAAGCGCTGCCCCGAAGCCAGTTCGTCGCCGGAGCGGTGGTTCCGGCGTTTTGGCATGGGTCCTCGGGTCGAGCCCGAGGATGACGCTGCGGATGTTTCAGCCGGGGAAGTCGTCTGCCGCTTTGTAGGCGATCCGTTTGGGCGGCGGCGCGTACACCAAGTGATCTGATTCCGCGTGATTTCCGGCGGCGGCCATGCCAGTCTTCGGGACAGACGCGGGGCTGTGCCGGCGCCGCGAGCCAGACGGGTCCCAGGGCCTGTCGCCACCAGCCCATTGCAACAGGGATCGGATCACATGAAACAGTTCCTGGCCGGACTTCTGGCCGCCACGCTCCTTTCGGCTTCCTCGGCCTCGGCCGCCGATTTCGCCCCGGCGCTGCTCTACGACCTCGGCGGCAAATTCGACAAATCCTTCAACGAGGCCGCCTATAACGGCGCCGAGAAGTACAAGGCCGACAGCGGCACCGAATATCGCGAGTTCGAGATCACCAACGACGCCCAGCGCGAGCAGGCGCTGCGCCGCTTCGCCCGTGACGGCGCAAACCCGATCATCTCGGTCGGCTTCAGCCAAGCCGCGGCGCTGGAAGCGGTCGCCAAGGAATATCCCGACACCCAGTTCGCCATCATCGACGCGGTCGTCGACGCGCCGAACGTCCAGTCGATCCTCTTCAAGGAAGAGGAAGGCTCCTACCTCGTCGGGATCCTGGCGGCGATGAAGTCGGAGACCGGCACGGTCGGCTTCGTCGGTGGCATGGATATTCCGCTGATCTCGAAATTCGCCTGCGGCTATGCCGGCGGCGTCAAGTCGGTGAAGGCGGACGCCAAGGTCTTGGAGAACATGACCGGCACGACCGGCGCGGCCTGGAACGATCCGGTGCGCGGCGGCGAGTTGACCAAGTCGCAGATGGACCAGGGCGCGGACGTCGTCTTCCACGCCGCCGGCGGCACCGGCATCGGCGTGCTGCAGGCGGCGGCCGACGCGGGCAAATACGGCATCGGCGTCGATTCCAACCAGAACATGCTGTTTCCCGGCCATGTCCTGACCTCGATGGTCAAGCGCGTCGACACGGCGGTCTACACGACCTTCGACGACGCGGCGAAGGGCGAGTGGAAGCCCGGTATCGTCACGCTCGGCCTCGAGAATGACGGCGTCGCCTATGCCCTCGACGAGCACAATGCCGATCTGATCACCGAGGAGATGAAGGCCGCCGTCGACCAGGCGCGGCAGGACATCATCGACGGCAAGATCGAGGTGCACGACTACAGCACCGATTCCAGCTGCCCCTACTGATCCCGCGCTTCGTCGCGGCGTGATCGAAAGGCGTCCCGTTCGCGGGGCGCCTTTTTTGCCACTGGGCCCGGTACCTGCACGCTTTCGCCGTCCGGCGCGCAGTGCTATCGGCGGGCCGCAGCCAACGGCGAAGGACAGGCACGATGACCCAGAAAGTGATCTTCGACACCGATCCCGGCCAGGACGATGCCGTTGCGATCCTGACGGCGCTCGCTTCGCCGGAGGAGCTCGACATTCTCGGCATCGTCACCGTGGCCGGCAACATTCCCCTGTCTTTGACCACGAAGAACGCGCTGAAGCTGCTGGAACTGGCCGGCCGGCCGGAGATCCCGGTCCATGCCGGCTGCGAGCGGCCGATGCTGCGCCCGCTGGTCACGGCCGAGCATGTGCATGGCCAGACCGGTCTCGACGGGCCGGACCTGCCGGAGCCGAAGCTTGCGGCGCGCGAGGGCCATGGCGTCGATTTCCTGATCGAGACGATCCGCGCCCATCCGGCCGGGACGATCCGGCTGATGGCGCTCGGGCCGCTGACCAATCTCGGCGTCGCCTTCACCAAGGCGCCGGACATTGCAGCGCGGTTGAAGGACATCGTCCTGATGGGCGGCGGTTGCTTCGAGGGGGGCAACATCACGCCGGCGGCCGAGTTCAACATCTATGTCGATCCCGAGGCCGCCGCGATCGTCTTTGCCAGCGGCGCGGCGATCACCGTCCTGCCCCTCGACGTGACCCATTTCATGCGCTCGACGCGCGCGCGAATCGCCGGCTTCGGCGATCTGGGCAATCGCTCGGGCGCTGCGGTCGCGGCGATGCTGAACTTTTCCGAGCGCTTCGACGTGGAGAAATACGGCTGGGAGGGCGCGCCGCTGCACGATCCCTGCGTGACCGCCTTCGTCTTACGCCCCGACATCTTCACGGCGCGGCCGGTCAATGTGGAGGTTGAGACCGGCAGTCTTCTGACCCGCGGCATGACCGTCTGCGACTATTGGGGCGTCACCGACCGGCCGCAGAACGCCCATTGGGTGCGTTCGGGCGATGCCGATGCCTATTTCGCGCTTCTGACCGAGCGGATCGCCCGGCTGCCGTGACGCCCGGCCGGGCCGCCGCTCAATAATGCGGCGGCTTGGTGTTTTCCGGCCGCGGCATCGCCACGTCCTCCAGCGCCTCGAAGCGGTCGCCCAGCGAGCGCAGGCTGCGCTGCATCCGTTCGATCGCCGCGGAAGCCCGCTGCAATTCCTCCGACAGATCCTCGATCATCTGGGCCTGGTGGGCCGCCATGATCTCCAGATCCTCGATCCGCTTCTCGTTGCCGTCGTCGGTCTCGCTCATAGGGTCAGCTCCAGAAGCCTGTTGCGCAGCCGGTCGTCCAGCGGGGCCGGGCGGCGGGTGTGGCGGTCGACATAGACATGAACGAAGAACCCTTCCGCCGCCGCGGTGTCGGCCTCGCCGCGAAACAGCCCGACCTCGTAGCGCACCGATGAGGTGCCCAGCCGGCCCACCCTTATGCCGGCCGTGACCGGGTCGGGGAAGGCGAGTTCGGCAAAGTAGCGGCAGCCGGTCTCCACCACGAGCCCGATCCGGTCGCCGCGATGGATGTCCAGGAGACCGTTGGCGATCAGCCAGCCATTCACCGCGCTGTCGAACAGGGCGTAGTGCACGACATTGTTCATGTGGCCATAGATGTCGTTGTCCGACCAGCGCGTCGTCAACGGCACGAAGGCCCGGTAGGCCTCGCGCCGTGCCGGCCCCGGCCGGTCCTGTTGTCTGTCGTCCGGCATCGCTCTCGTCCGTCGTCCGCGTTTGCCGACTCATCCCGTATGCGTGCCGCCAACGCAACGCCCGATCCGGCGATGCGGTGCGGGCCGCTTATGGACTGGCATTCACGGCCCCCGCTCTCTAAGCTCCGGCGAACGACGACAGGCCAGAGAATCTGCATGCCCGATCCGGCGATCGAACTGATCGACATCGACAAGAGCTTCGGCGTGGTGCGGGCCAACAAGCGCATCAATCTGGCGGTGGAACGTGGCACGATCCACGGCATCATCGGCGAGAACGGCGCCGGCAAGTCGACGCTGATGTCGATCATTTACGGCTTCTACCAGGCCGATTCCGGCACGATCAAAGTCGGTGGCAAGACCGTGGACATCTCCGATCCGAACGCCGCCATCGCGGCCGGCATCGGCATGGTCCACCAGCATTTCATGCTGGTCGAGAACTTCACCGTGGTCGAGAACGTCATGCTCGGCGCCGAGCAGTCGCCGCTGCTGTTTTCCGGCATCGCCAGGGTGCGGGCCGAGCTGAAGCGGCTGGAGCGCGACCATTCGCTCGACGTCGACCCCGACGCCATCGTCGAGGAGCTTCCCGTCGGCCGCCAGCAGCGGGTCGAGATCCTGAAGGCGCTGTATCGTGGCGCCGACATCCTGATCCTCGACGAGCCCACCGGCGTCCTGACCCCGGCCGAGGCGGACCACCTCTTCGCGGTGCTGCGGCAGCTGCGCGACGAGGGCAAGACGATCATCCTGATCACCCACAAGCTGCGCGAGATCATGGCGATCACCGACAATGTCTCGGTGATGCGGCAGGGCGAGATGGTGGCGACGCGCCGCACCGCCGACACCGATGCCGCCGAACTTGCCGAGCTGATGGTCGGGCGCCGCGTGCTCCTGACGGTGGACAAGGCGCCGGCCGCGCCGCGCGACGTGAAGCTGAGCGTGACCGGCCTGACGGTGCGCGACCGGCGCGGCGTCGTCATGGTCGAGGACGTCTCCTTCGACGTGAAGGCCGGCGAGATCGTCGGCATCGCCGGCGTCGCGGGCAACGGCCAGTCGGAACTTCTGGAGGCGCTGGCCGGCATCCGCCGGGCCGAAAGCGGCCGCATCGCCATGCTGGGACGCGACATCGACCCGTCGCAGGAGGTCGATCCGGCCGAGATCCGCCGCATGGGCTGCGCCCATGTGCCGGAGGACCGTCATCATATGGGCCTCGTCCTGCCCTTCGAGGAAAATGAGAACGCCATTCTCGGCTACCAGGGCGATCCGCGCTTCGCCAAGGGGCCGCTGCTCGACCGCGACGCCATGCGCCGCGACGCCGAGGCCAAGATCAAGGCCTATGACATCCGTCCGCCGGACTGCCGGCTGAAGACCTCGAACTTTTCCGGCGGCAACCAGCAGAAGATCGTGCTGGCCCGCGAGATGGAGCGCGATCCGGACGTGCTGTTGATCGGCCAGCCGACCCGCGGCGTCGATGTCGGCGCGATCGAGTTCATCCATCGGCGCATCATCGAGATGCGCGACGCCGGCAAGGCGATTCTGCTCGTCTCGGTCGAGCTCGACGAGATCCGCGCCCTGTCGGATCGCATCCTCGTCATGTTCGCCGGCCGCATCGTCGGCGAGCGCAGTCCCGATGCCAACGAAGGCGAGCTCGGCCTGCTGATGGCCGGAATCGAGGGGCAGGAGGCGGCGGAATGAGCGCGGCGCGCATTTCCCTCGTCACGCTCGGCGTTGCCGATGTCGCCCGGGCCGTGGCCTTCTACGAGGCGCTGGGCTGGACGAAGGCGCCGCAGAGCGTCGAATCGACGGCGTTCATGGTCGGCGCGTCGATCGTCCTCGGCCTGTGGAACCGCGCCGAGATGATCGCCGATGGCGGCGAGGGCGAATTGCCGGTGGGCTCCGGTTCGGTGGCGCTGGCAGTGAATTTCGCCTCCGTCGACGCGGTGTCCGAGGCCTATGATCGGGCACTCGCGGCCGGTGCCCTGCCGGTGAAGCCGCCGGCAGAAGTCTTCTGGGGCGGGTTCTCCGGCAATTTCCGCGATCTCGACGGGCATCTGTGGGAATATGCCCACAATCCGTTCTTCAAGCTGTCCGACGACGGTCATCTCGACCTTCTCGCGAGCGACGAGTGACCGCCGCATGAGCCGCCCCTACGCCAAGCTTCCGCCGCTGATCGACTACGGTCTGATTCCGCTGATCAATCTCGTCGTGGCCTTCGCCGTCGCCGGTCTCGTCGTCCTCGTCGTCGGCGAAAGCCCGGTCGAGGCCGCGGCGCTGATGATCCGCGGCGCTTTCGGCTATGGCGAGGGCATCGGCTTCACCCTCTATTACGCCACCAGCTTCATCTTCACCGGCCTTGCCGTGGCGGTCGCCTTTCATGGCGGGTTGTTCAATATCGGCGGGGAGGGGCAGGCCTATATCGGCGGCCTCGGCGTCGCCGCGGTGGCGCTGACGCTGGGCGGCATCCTGCCCTGGTGGCTGAACCTGCCTTTGGCCGTCGCCCTGTCCTGCGCCTTCGGCGCGGCCTGGGCCTTCATCCCGGCGATCCTGCAGGCCAAGCGCGGCAGCCACATCGTCATCACCACGATCATGTTCAATTTCATCGCCGCGGCGGTGATGGTCTATCTCCTCGTCGGCGCGCTGAAGCCCGCCGGCACCATGTCGCCGGGCACCGGCACCTTCGAGGCGGGCGGCCAGCTGCCGAAGCTGAAGGAGCTGTTCGCGCTGTTCGGCTTCAATCTCGGCGGCGCTCCGCTCAACGTCTCGCTGTTCGTGGCGCTCGCCGCGGCCTTCTTCGTCTGGGTGCTGATCTGGCGCACGCGGCTCGGCTACGAGATCCGCACGCTGGGCTTTTCGCCGCGCGCCGCGCGCTATGCCGGCATGTCGCATACGCGGCTGATCGTCGTGACCATGATGGTGTCCGGCGGGCTCGCCGGCATGATGGCGCTGAACCCGGTGATGGGCGACCAGTACCGGCTGCTGATCGACTTCCCCGGTGGCGCCGGCTTCGTCGGCATCGCCGTCGCACTGATGGGGCGCGGCCACCCGGCCGGCATCATCCCCGCCGCCATCCTGTTCGGCGTTCTCTACCAGGGCGGGGCGGAACTCGCCTTCGATATGCCGGCGATCTCGCGCGACATGATCGTCATCATCCAGGGCCTCGTCATCCTGTTTGCCGGCGCCATGGAGAACATGTTCCGGCCCGGCGTGGGTGCGGCCTATCAATGGGTGCGGTTCCGCACCGCGGAGCCGGCGGGCGCCGATGTCGAGGAGTCCCGCTGATGGATGCCGGCGCCTGGATCAACGTCATCGATTCGACCATCCGGCTGTCGACGCCGCTGCTCTTCGCGGCGCTGGCGGGCCTGTATTCCGAACGCTCCGGCATTTTCGACATCTCGCTGGAAGGCAAGATGCTGATCGCCGCCTTCGCCTCGGCCTCGGCGGCCGCCGTCTGGGGCTCGGCGCTGCTCGGGCTGCTGGTCGGCGTTCTCGCCGCGACCGGCTTCTCGCTGATCCACGGCCTTGCCTCGATCACCTATCGCGGCAACCAGATCGTCTCGGGCGTCGCCATCAACTTCATCGCCGCCGGCCTGACCATCATCCTCGGCCAGGCCTGGTTCGCCCAGGGCGGGCGCACGCCGAGCCTGTCCGGCGACAGCCGCTTCGGCGCCATCGAGCTGCCGGGGGCAGCCGCCATCGCCGACGTGCCGGTGATCGGCCCGATCTATGCCGACATCCTCTCCGGCCACGCGATCCTCGTCTATGTCGCCTTCCTGATGGTGCCGCTGACCTGGTGGGTGATGTTCCGCACCCGCTTCGGCCTGCGTCTGCGGGCCGTCGGCGAGAACCCGGCGGCAGTCGACACAGCCGGCATCTCGGTGACCTGGCTGCGCTACCGGGCGGTGATCATCTGCGGCATCCTCACCGGCTTTGCGGGGACCTATCTCGCGGTCGCGCAGGCCGCGGGCTTCACCCGCGACATGACTGCCGGCAAGGGCTACATCGCGCTGGCGGCGCTGATCTTTGCCAACTGGAAGCCGCTACCGGTGATGCTGGCCTGCCTGCTCTTCGGCTTCCTCGACGCGATCTCGATCCGCGTCCAGGGCGTCGAGATTCCGCTGATCGGCGAGATTTCGGTGCAGTTCGTGCAGGCGCTGCCCTACATCCTGACCGTGATCCTGCTGGCCGGCTTCGTCGGCAAGGCCACCCCGCCCAAGGCCGGCGGCGTTCCCTATGTGAAAGAAAGATAGAAATGGCGGACGATCTCTTCGCGCTGGCGAAGTCCGCGATGCGGCGCGCCCACGCGCCCTATTCGAAATTCCCTGTCGGCGCAGCCCTGCGCACCACGGACGGTCGCATCTTCTCCGGCTGCAATGTCGAGATCGTTAGCTTTCCCGAAGGCTGGTGCGCCGAGACGACGGCGATCGGCCATCTGGTGATGGACGGCGGCGGGCGGATCGCCGAGGTGGCCGTGGTCGCCGAGAAGCTGCCGCTGTGCACGCCCTGCGGCGGCTGCCGCCAGCGCATCGCCGAATTCGCCGACGCGGCAACGAAGGTGCATCTGTGCGACGCTGACGGCGGCGTTCGCGAGACCGTCACCATGGGCGAACTCCTGCCGCGCGCCTTCGACACCGAGAGCCTCGCATGAGCGCGGCCGCCGATTATCTGCGCTACCGGCTGGGCGACCGCCGCCCGGTGGCCGCGATGGTGCTGGGATCGGGACTGGGGCTGCTGGTCGATGCGATGGCGGATACGATCCGGATCCCCTTCGCCGAGATCCCCGGCTTTCCGGTGAGCGCGGTGACGGGCCATGCCGGCGAGATCGTCGTCGGCCGGCTCGGTGGGCGCGACATTCTCGTCCTGTCCGGCCGCGTCCATTATTACGAGGCCGGCGATGCGGCGGTGATGCGGCCGGTGATCGCGGCGATCGCGGCGCTGGGTATCGAACGGCTGCTCCTGACCAATTCGGCCGGCTCGGTGCGCGAGGACATGCCGCCTGGCTCGGTGATGATGATCGAGGATCACATCAATTATTCCGGGCTCAACCCGCTGATCGGCGAAGCCTCCGACGCCCGCTTCGTCGGCATGACGGCGGCCTATGATGCCGAGCTGCGCGAGCGTCTGGCCGCCGCCGCCGAGACGGCCGGCGAGACGCTGTTCGGCGGCGTCTACATGTGGTTTTCCGGCCCGTCCTTCGAGACGCCCGCAGAGATCCGCATGGCGCGCACGCTGGGCGCCGACGCGGTCGGCATGTCGACGGTGCCCGAAACCATCCTGGCGCGGTTCTTCGGCCTGAGGGTCGTCGCCGCCTCGGTGATCACCAATTACGGGGCCGGCATGACCGGCGCCGAACTCTCCCATGCGGAGACCAAGGACATGGCGCCAAAGGGTGGCGCGCGGCTGGCGCGGATTCTGGGTGCCATGCTGGAAAACGGAGGCTTCGATGACTGATGCCGACATGCAGGCCCGCGCCCGGCAACTGATCGCCTGCCTCGACCTGACCAATCTCAACGACGACTGCACCGAGGCCGATGTCGCGGCGCTGTGCGACCGGGCGGCGACGCCGGAAGGGCCGGTCGCAGCGATCTGCATCTGGCCGCAATTCGTCGCCTTCGCGCGCGAAAAGCTGGCGCCGGCCATCCGCATCGCGACGGTGGTGAACTTCCCGGCCGGCGGCGAGGATCTGGACGCGACCCTCGCCGAGACTCGCGTGGCGGTCGCCGACGGTGCCGAGGAGATCGACCTTGTGATCGCCTATCGGAAGATTCCGGCCGATCCGGATTTCGTCGAGAACCAGGTGCGCCAGGTGAAGGCAGCTTGCCGCACGGCGCGGCTGAAGACGATCCTGGAGACCGGCGAGATCGGCGACCCGGACGCGATCCGCGTGGCCTGCCAGGCGGCACTCGACGGCGGGGCCGACTTCCTGAAGACCTCGACCGGCAAGGTCGCCGAGAACGCGACACCCGTCTCCGCCCGGCTGCTGCTCGGCGCGATCGCCGATTCCGGCCGCGACGTCGGTTTCAAGCCGGCCGGCGGCATCAAGACCTTCGAGGACGCGAACGGCTATCTCGAACTCGCCGAGGCGATTTGCGGCCCCGGCTGGGCGACGCCGGAGCGCTTCCGTCTGGGCGCGTCCAGCGTCCTCGGCGATCTTCTCGCCGTGGCAGGCGGCAAGGCGCGGGCCGGCGGGGCGGCCGGCTACTGATGGCGGTCCTGCCGCAGGAGTTCATCCGCGCCAAGCGGGACGGGGAGACCCTCGATCCGGCCGCGATCAAGGCCTTCATCGCCGGCTTCGACGACGGCAGCGTCACCGAGGGGCAGGTCGCCGCCTTTGCCATGGCCGTCTTCTTCCAGGGCATGGCGCGGGACGAGACCGTCGCGCTGACCGAGGCGATGCGCGACAGCGGCGATGTCCTCGACTGGTCCGACCTCGACCGCCCAGTCGTCGACAAGCATTCGACCGGCGGCATCGGCGACAATGTCTCGCTAATGCTGGCGCCGATCGTCGCCGCCTGCGGCGCGGCCGTGCCGATGATCTCGGGGCGCGGGCTCGGCCATACCGGCGGTACGCTGGACAAGATGGAATCGATCCCCGGCTATTCGGTG
The DNA here is from genome assembly GCF_000421645.1 of Aurantimonas coralicida DSM 14790. Taxonomy (GTDB): domain Bacteria; phylum Pseudomonadota; class Alphaproteobacteria; order Rhizobiales; family Rhizobiaceae; genus Aurantimonas; species Aurantimonas coralicida. The sequence continues at coordinate 53,564 of NZ_ATXK01000009.1, forward strand.
ACGCCCGACAATGCGACGTTCCGGCGGACCGTGCGCGACGTCGGCTGCGCGATCATCGGCCAGACCGGCCAACTCGCCCCGGCCGACAAGCGCTTCTACGGCGTGCGGGACGTGACGGCGACGGTGGAATCGATCCCGCTGATCACCGCCTCGATCCTGTCGAAGAAGCTGGCGGGCGGGCTCGAAGGCCTGGTGCTCGACGTCAAATGCGGCTCCGGCGCCTTCATGGCCAGCGAGGCGGACGCCCGCGCGCTGGCGACGAGCCTCGTCGAGGTGGCCAACGGGGCTGGGCTGAAGACCACGGCGCTGATCACCCGCATGGACCAGGCACTGGCCTCGGCGGCCGGCAACGCGGTGGAAGTGCGCAACGCCGTTCGCTTCCTGACCGGCGACCACCGCGACGCGGCTCTGGAAGAGGTGACGCTAGCGCTGGCGGCGGAGATGCTGGTGCTGGCCGGGCTTGGGCCGGATCTCGTCGCCGGCGAGGCCAAGGCCCGCACCGTCCTCGACGACGGGCGCGCGGCGGAGATCTTCGGCCGGATGGTGGCTGCGCTCGGCGGACCCGTCGATTTCGTCGCGCGGATGGATGCGTATCTGCCCAGGGCGCCGGTTGTCCGACCAATCGTGGCGACGGGGCCGGGTACCGTCACGGCCGTCGATGCGCGGCAGCTCGGGCTTTGCGTCGTCGGCCTCGGCGGTGGACGGACGCGGCCGCAGGATGCGGTCGACCATTCGGTCGGCCTGACGGAGCTCGCACCGATCGGCACGATGCTGGGCGAGGGCGATCCGATCGCGCTGGTCCATGCGCGGGACGAGGCGGCGGCCGAGGCGGCAGCGGCGGTGGTCCGGGCAGCTTACAGCTTCGGCGATGCAGGGCCAGGTGGCTCACGGCCCGCGGTCATCGACCGCATCGGCTGAGCGCCTCGGACTGGTCCTATTGCTTCAGCGTCAGCTGCTCGTCCGCGATCTCGAATTTCGACAGGCGACCGAGGAAGCTCATGCCGAGGAGGGCGACGGGCAGGGTGCCGTCGCGGGTGACGAGCGTGTCGACGTCGCGCAGTTCGATCGGGCCGAGCTGCATCCGCGCGACCGTGACGAGGGCGGCCGTGGTCTCGCCATTCGCCGTCTGCACCGTGTAGCGATATTCATCGAGCTGCGGGGCGACGCCGAGGCGGCGGGCGGTGGTGTCGTTGATGGAAACGTAGGTTGCGCCGGTATCCACGAGGACCGGCACGGAGCGGCCGTTCATCCGCGTATCGGTCCGGAAATGGCCACTGGCATCGGCGGCGAGGCGCGCGACGCGGCCGGAAAGGCTGGCGGGACGTTCCATCGCCGCATCGATGACCTCGGGGGCGCGTTCGACGGTCTCCACCTGGCCGGACAGCATGCCGGCGCGGTAGTGCTCGAAGGCCGATGGCACGGCCAGCGCGACCAGCGAGGTCACGGCAAGGATGATGACGAAGTTCTGCATCCGGCGGTCCGACCCGTTGCGACTTAGGTCGGACAGTGTGGGCGCAGCGGGGTTAACCGGAGGCGAAAAGCCGGCGATGCCGGGCGGCCATCGCCCGGCGCGGTTGCCGATCGGTTAAGACCGGCCCGCCGTGGCGGCTATTTGGTGCCGTACATCCGGTCGCCAGCGTCGCCGAGGCCGGGCACGATGTAGCCCTTGTCGTTGAGGTGCCGATCGATCGAGGCGGTGAAGACCGGGACGTCCGGATGGGCGGTGCGGAACCGCTCGATGCCTTCCGGGGCCGCCAGCAGGCAGAGGAAGCGGATGTTCTTCGCGCCGCGCTCCTTCAGCTTCTCGATCGCCGCGATGGCCGAATTGGCCGTTGCCAGCATCGGGTCGACGACGATGACAAGGCGGTTTTCCAGATCCTCGGGCGCCTTGAAGTAATATTCGACCGGCTGCAGCGTCTCGTGGTCGCGGTAGAGCCCGATATGGGCGACGCGGGCGGCCGGCACGAGGTCGAGCATGCCCTCCAGAAGGCCGTTGCCGGCCCGCAGGATCGAGGCGAAGACCAGCTTCTTGCCTTCCAGCACGGGCGAATCCATCGCCTCCATCGGCGTCTCGATCCGGATCGTCGTCAGGTCGAGATTGCGCGTGACCTCGTAGCAGAGGAGCGTGGAGATCTCGCGCAGCAGCCGGCGGAAACTCGCCGTCGAGGTCTCCTTGTTGCGCATGATGGTGAGCTTGTGCTGGACCAGCGGGTGGTCGATCACGGTGACGCCGTCCATGGGGCCTCGCTTTCTGGCTGATTTGGCTTCTGCTTAACCGGACGATGACGGCGCGCCAAGGGCGATCGCCGAGACAACGAGTTGTTGGAGGAGACGCTGCCGGGTCGCTTCGTCGACGAAGGCGGCCTCGATGGCGTTGCGGGTGAAGCCGAGACGGTCGCCCGGCCCGAAGCCGGCAGACGCAGCAAAAGCGTATTCGGCCGCAAGATCGGTGGCGAAAAAGGGCGGATCGTCGGAGTTCAGCGTGACCCGGCATCCGGCCTCGACCAGTGGCCGCAGCGGATGCGATGCCACGTCCGGATAGACGCCAAGCGCAAGGTTGGAGTGGGGGCAGATTTCGAGGGCGATGCCTTTGTCGGCCAGCATCCGCACCACGTCCGGCGCTTCGACCGCGCGCACGCCATGGCCGATGCGGCTCGTTCGAAGGATCTCGACCGTCTCGCGGACATTCTCCGCGCCGTCGAATTCGCCGGCATGGGCGGTCAGGCCGAGCCCGGCGTCGCGGGCGATGTCGAAGGCAGGGGCGAAGTCCCGGGGCGTGCCGATGCGCTCGTCGCCGGCAAGGCCGAAGCCGGTCAGAAGCGGTTCGCGCACCGCATGGGTCGCCGCAAAGCGTGCGGCGGCCTCGACCCGATCGGCACCGAGATGGCGAACGCCGACCACGATCATCCGCGCCTCGATGCCGGTCGCGGCCGTCGCCCGGCGGATACCCTCGGCGAGACCGCCCAGATAGGCATCGCCCGGCACACTGGCCGTTGCCGCGTGGTCGGGTGAGATGAAGAATTCGGCGTAGACCGCGCCGGCGCGGGCAAGGCCCGTCAGATGGTCCTCGGCGAGGCGGCAATAGTCAGCCGCGTCGCGGAAGACCAGCGAGGCGCGATCATAGGCTGCGAGGAAGCTGGTGAAGTCGTCCCAGACATAGGCGCCGTCGCGAACGATGCCGCCGAGGTCGATGCCGTGGCGTTCCGCCAGTTCCAGCACCAGTGCGGGGCGGGCCGCGCCCTCGATATGGCAGTGGAGTTCGGCCATGGGGACGGCACCGCCGGAGCTTGCGCGGGCGAGGGCCGGGGCGGCGTCCGCCTTCACAGGAAGCTCGTTCCGTGGCGGCCTTCCGGCAGGCCGAGATGCGCGGCAACGCTCTCGCCGATATCGGCGAAGGTCTCGCGGTGGCCGATGGCGCGGGCGGCGATGCCCGGCCCTAAGCCGAGCACGGGCACGTTCTCGCGGGTGTGGTCGGTGCCGCGGAAGGTCGGGTCGCAGCCGTGATCGGCGGTGATGATGGCGAGATCGCCCGGCCGCAGTCGCGCTTCGAGCTCGGGCAGACGCGCGTCGAAAGATTCCAGCGCCGCCGCATAGCCGGCGACATCGCGCCGGTGGCCGTAGAGCATGTCGAAATCGACGAAATTGGCGAAGACGATGTCGCCGTCGCTCGCGTCGTCCAAGGCGCCCAGCATGGCGTCGAACAGCGCCATGTTGCCGTCGCCCTTGCGCACCTCGGAGATGCCCTGGTGGGCGAAGATGTCGCCGATCTTGCCGATCGCGATGACCCGGCGGCCGGCGGCGACGGCGCGGTCGAGGATGGTGGGCTCGGGTGGCGGCACCGAATAGTCGCGGCGGTTGGCGGTCCGGCGGAAGGTCGCGGCGGTCTCGCCGGTGAAGGGCCGGGCGATGACCCGGCCGATATTCAAGGGATCGACGTGCCGCCGTGCGACCGCGCAGAGCGCGTAGAGCCGCTCCACGCCGAAATGGGTCTCGTGGGCGGCGATCTGCAGCACGCTGTCGGAGGAGGTGTAGAAGATCGGCTTGCCGGACGCGATGCTCTCCTCGCCGAGTTCGGCGATGATCGTGGTGCCCGAGGCATGGCAGTCGCCGAGAATACCGGGAATGTCGGCGTCGTCGCCGATCTGCGCGATCAGGGAGGCGGGGAAGGTCGGCACGGTGTGGGGGAAATAGCCCCAGTCGAAGGTCACCGGCACGCCGGCGATCTCCCAATGTCCGGACGGGGTGTCCTTGCCATGGGAGACCTCGCCGGCCGAGCCCCAGAGGCCGGCGGGCGATCCGTCGCCGTCGAGACCGGCGGCATGGAAGAGGCCGAGGCGGCGCATGTTGGGCAGGGCGAGCGGGCCCTGTCTGATGCCGGCACGGTCGGCCTCGCCGGCTTCGGCGCGTTCGAGGATATGGCCGAAGGTGTCGGCTCCCGCGTCGCCGAAGGCTTCGGCATCCCTTGCATGGCCGATCCCGAAGGAATCGAGAACGATCAGAACAGCGCGCGCCAACATTCTCTCCTTGCCGCGACCGGAGTCCCGGCCTGTCAGGCGCCGACGGCCGGCCAGGGCCGCCGCGGCGTGTGGTCAGGCAGATAGGCGGACCGGGAGGGTTTCACAGGGGAGGTGGGATAGCGCGGCGCGAGGAGCAGGCGCGGCATTACTGCTTGGCGGCATCCATCGCCATGCCCTGGCGCTGGGCATATTGCTGCGCGGCCTCGCCGAAGCTGTCGACATTGTCGCCGATGGTCACCGTCGGCTCGCATTTGGGGGCGCAGGCATAGGTGACGCGGCTGGCCTGGCGGTAGACCCGCACCGTGTTGTCCTCGAAGCTCTGCACCGCGACCTGCTGGTCCATGACGATGTCGCCATTGGCGTCGAGGATGACGAGATTGGTGATGCCGTAGCTGCGGCCCGTGAGGACCAGGCGGTTCGAGGACAGCACCTCCACGTCGACGATCGCCGGGTTGCCGACGATCACCGTGGCCGCCGGGTTGTCGATCTGGACGATCCGGGCGTGATCCACCTCGACCGGCAGGACGTCGCGGCTGTCGAAGGCGGCGGCATTCCCGCATGCGGCGAGAACGGCGATCGCAGCCAGTGCGGCGCGCAGTGTGCTGGTCATGTGGCTCATCCCGTTCTGCTGCTGGAGTCCTCACTCTAGGTAGAACGGTCTTGGTAAACGCAGGATTAAGCCCGGTCGTGAAGCAAAGGTGAAAATTCGACGCAAGAGGCGAAGGGAAAATAAACCACGCCGCTTAAGACGATCGCAACCGGCCACCCTTAGACATGGCTCAATCCGATCGACAAGGCAGTCGACGGGGATACTGCTTCAAACGGGTATCTGGATATCAAGGAGTTCCCAATGTCCAAGCTTTTCGCTCGCTTCGCCAAGGATGAGTCCGGCGCGACCGCCATCGAATACGGCCTGATCGCCGCCATCATGGCTGTCGCCCTGATCGCCGCTTTCCCGTTCGTGACCGGCGGCCTGACCACCTCCTTCACCAACATCGGCACGATGCTCGGCTCCACGCCTTCCACGATCAACTAATTGCGACGCATCGCGTGGAGATGCCGCGTGATTTCAAGATCATCAGGACCGGGACGGAGCAGATGCTTCGCCCGGTCCTGGATATTGGAGTAGGCGTGTGACGGCTCTTGCGCTCCTCGTCATCTTCCCCTTCGCCATGCTCTATGCGGCCGCGTCGGATCTGGTGACGATGACCATCGCCAACCGCGTCTCCATCCTCCTCGCCCTGGCCTTTCCCGTCGTCGCCTATGCGGCCGGCATGGCGCCCGGTGCGATCGGTGCCCATCTCGGCATCGGCCTCGTCTGCCTGACCGTCTGCTTCGGCATGTTCGCCGCGGGCTGGATGGGCGGCGGCGACGCCAAGCTCCTGGCCGCCACCGCGGTGTGGTTCGGGCCCACCCCCATGCTCCTCGAATACATCCTCTTCGCCAGCATCTATGGCGGGCTCCTGACGATAGGGCTCCTGACCATCCGGGCCTTTCTGCAGCCCGTGACCGGCGTCGCCTTCATCGATCGCCTGCTCGAACGCGAGACCGGCATTCCCTATGGAATCGCCCTCGGCCTGGCCGGCCTGACCGTCTATTCCGGCAGTGTCTGGATCGACATCGCGGCCCGCAGCGCCCCGTTCTGAGGCCTGCCGATCGGGCGGGAGAGGTTTCGTTAACCATACATTGAGGGTTTGTCGGCGATAACCGTCGTGAACAGCCGCATGGTCGCGGCCTCGTTTGCGAGGAGTAGCCCGATGAATCTAGCCCGCATGGCAGTTGTGGCGGTCGCATTGGTCGCAGCCATGGGTGCGGCATTCGTCGCCTTGAACCTGCAGCCCGAAAAGGCCGAACCGGTGATCATCACCGCGGCGCCGGCCGAGCCGCCGATCAAGCTCGCCGAAGTGCTGGTCACGTCCCGCGACCTGTCGATGGGCGAGGCGGTGGACGAGGCGCTCGACTGGCAGAGCTGGCCCGAGGACGGCATCGGACCGACGCTGATCCGCAAATCCGACCGGCCCGACGCCATCGAGACGCTCAAGGGCTCGCTGGCCCGCCAGTCCTTCTTCGCCGGCGAACCGGTGCGCGAATCCAAGCTGATCCGCTCGGACCAGGGCTTCATGTCCGCCGTCCTGCCGGCCGGCAAGCGGGCGGTCGCCGTCCAGATCGCGGCTGAGACCTCGGCCGGCGGCTTCGTCCTGCCGAACGACCATGTCGACGTCATCATGACCCGCCGGGTGTCCAGCTCGGAGAACCGTGGCGACCAGGTGCTGACCGAGACCGTCCTGCGCAATCTGCGGGTCCTGGCCATCGACCAGACCATCCAGGAGAAGGACGGCGAGAAGGTCGTGGTCGGATCGACCGCGACGCTGGAAGTCGATCCCGACCAGGCCGAAGCCCTCACCGCTGCCCAGCAGATCGCCGACCGTCTGGTGCTGTCGCTGCGCTCGCTCGCCGATTCCGTGCCCGGTTCGCCCGGCTATGCGGCCTTCCTGCTCGCCCAGGAGAACGCCCGGAACGGCAAGATCCGGGTCGTGCGCTACGGCCAGTCCTCCGAAATCACCACCAAGGAATGACGGGCAACCCGATGAACGATTGGAGAGGATCCGACATGCTACGCGCCCGGCTTCGCAAACTGGTGGTCGTCATGGCCGCGGCGTCCACGGCACTCGCGCCACTGGCAACGACCCTGCCGGCCCAGGCCGAGCAGACCGTCGTCAACGTCCGCCAGGGCTCCCAGTCCATCAATCTCGGTCTGAACAAGACCAAGGTCATCGTGCTCGAGGCCGACGCCCACGACATCCTCGTCGCCAACCCCGCGGTGGCCGATGCGGTTACGCGTGACGCGCGCCGCATCTATATCTTCGGCAAGCAGATCGGCCAGACCAACATCGTCGTCTTCGACCGGCAGAACCGCCAGATCGCGTCTATCGACCTGAAGATCGAGCGCGACATCAACGGCCTCGAGGCGACGATCCGCAAATACGTTCCGTCCTCGGTCGTCCAGGTCGAGATGCTGAACGACAACGTCGTCCTGAACGGCACCGTGCAGACGCCCCAGGACGCGGCCAAGGTCGAGCGTCTGGCGCGGCTGTTCGTGACCGGCGGCGAGGGCACCACGGGTCAGTACATCCAGCAGGCCACCGCCTCGGGCGGCGCCGGCGGCGGTGATGGCGATGTTGGCTTTGCCCAGGAAGACCGGCGCCAGAGCCAGATCGTCAATCTTCTGCAGATCCAGGGCGAGGACCAGGTGACGCTGAAGGTCACCGTCGCCGAGGTCCAGCGCTCGGTGGTCAAGCAGCTCGGCATCGATTCCATCGCCAGCGGCTCGATCGACGGCGTCGCCTATTCGGCCGCCACCGACAATCTCTTCGGTCTCGGCAATCCGCTGTCCAACACCTTCGGCCGCATCACCAACAGTTCGGGCGGCGACACCGTGCAGTCGCAGCTGCGGGCGCTGAACCAGGCGGGCGTCATGCGGACCCTCGCCGAGCCCAGCCTGACGGCGATCAGCGGCGAGAAGGCGAGCTTCAAGGTCGGCGGCGAATTCTCCATCCCGGACGGCCGCACCATTACGCCCGAAAAGCGGACCAACATCCGCGACGATGCAGGCCGCATCGTCGACACCGAGGTCGAGGGCGAGGTCGTCACGCTGGACAGCCGGCTGGTCGAGTACGGCATCGGCCTGGACTTCACGCCGGTCGTCCTGTCGCCCGGCCGGATCAGCCTGAAGGTGCGCACCAGCGTCTCCGAACCAACCTTCGAATCGCCGTTCAATCTTGGCCGTGGCTCGACCGCGTCGGGTTCTGCCGTCATCGGCATCCGCAAGCGTCTGGCCGATACGACGGTCGAGCTGCCGTCGGGCGGCTCGCTGGTCATCGCCGGTCTCGTGCGCGACGAATCCCGCCAGGTCATGTCGGGCTTCCCCGGCCTGTCGAAGATCCCGGTGCTGGGCACGCTGTTCCGCTCGCGCGACTTCCAGCGCTACGAGACCGAGCTGGTGATCATCGTCACGCCCTATCTGGTGCGCCCGGTTCCGCGCCAGGCGCTGGCCCGCCCGGACGACGGCTTCGCCCTGTCCAGCGACGGTGCCGCCAACTTCCTCGGCCGCGTCAATCGCGTCTACGGCCACATGGAAACCAAGCTGCCACCCGGCCGGTATCACGGCGTCGTCGGCTTCATCTACAAATGACCGGTTCTGGGAGATCGCAGGTGCAAGACCGTTCGCAGATCATCGGCCGCCGCCGTCCCCGGACGTCCATGGCCGCCCTGTTGCCGCTGGCCGCGATGCTGATCGCCGGCGGTTGCGCCAACGTCCACAATGTCGAGGTCGGCTCGATCCCCGACGATTACCGCACCCGGCATCCGATCGTCGTGTCGGAGGACCAGGAAGCCATCGACATTCCGATCGTGATGTCCGACGCCCGCCTGTCCTACGCCAATCGCGGCCGCGTCGAGCATTTCGGCGACCGGTTCCGCGCCTCGGGCGCCGATTCCATCCAAGTGATGCTGCCGACCGGCTCGGCCAACCAGTATGCCGCCGACCGGGTCTCGCACGAGATCGTCGAGGCGCTGCGCGGCCGCTACATCTCGCGCGACCGGATCTTCGTGCAGCCCTATTCGGCGGTGGGCGCCGAAGGGCCGACGCCGATCCGGCTGACCTATGCGACGCTGGTCGCCAAGACCGGTCCGTGCGGGCGCTGGCCCGACGACATGACGGACACGTCCGAGAACAAGAACTACTTCAATTTCGGCTGCGCCAGTCAGCAGAACCTTGCCGCCCAGATTGCCGATCCGCGTGATCTGCTGTCGCCGCGCGGCGTCGATTCCATCGATGCCGGCCGACGCACCACGGTGCTCGACAATTACCGGCGCGGCGAGCCGACGACGACGGCGGCCGGTTCCAGCGAAATCGAATACTGATGGGAGCCGCGGAAACCATGTCTACCGCTTCGCGCGCTGCGCCGGACACCAGCTTCGACGATCCGGCCGGTCTGGATAACGTCCGGCCGATCCCCCGCATCTCCATCCAGGCCTTCTGCGAAAGCGAGGCCGTCGCCCGGCCGATCGAGAATGCCGGGGCGGACCGGCGCATGGCTAAGACCCACATGCGGGTCAATCTCGGCGGCATCCGCGCCGCGGTGGAGCATTTCTCCGGCGCGCCGACGCCCAACCTCGTCATCCTGGAATCCAAGCTGCCGCCGCTTGAACTGATCGGCGAGCTGGAATCCCTGTCGGAGGTCTGCGACCCGGGCTCCAAGGTGATCATCATCGGTCACTACAACGACGTGGCGCTCTACCGCGACCTGATGCATCGCGGCGTGTCGGAATATCTCGTCGCGCCGGTCTCGATCGCCGACATCATGACGATCATCGGCTCTTTGTTCACCGCGCCCGATTCCGAGCCGCTCGGCCGCTCGATCGCCTTTGTCGGCGCCAAGGGCGGCGTCGGCTCATCGACGATCGCCCACAATCTGGCCTGGTCGATCTCCAAGCTGTTCTCCAGCGACGTGGTGATCGCCGATCTCGATCTGCCCTTCGGCACCGCCAACATCAATTTCGACCAGGACCCGGCCCAGGGCATCGCCGAGGCGGTGTTCTCGGCCGAGCGCATGGACGACACCATGCTCGACCGGCTGCTGTCGAAATGCGCCGAGCATCTGTCGCTGCTGGCCGCGCCGTCGCTGCTCGACCGCACCTACGACTTCTCGACCGAAGCCTTCTCGGCGCTGATCGAGACCGCCCAGCGCGGCGCGCCGGTGGTGGCGCTCGACATCCCGCATGTGTGGAACGACTGGACCCGCAGCGTTCTCGCCTCGGCCGACCAGATCGTCATCACCGCGACGCCGGATCTGGCCAATCTGCGCAATGCCAAGAACCTCGTCGACATGCTGGCCAAGCTGCGGCCCAACGATCCGGTGCCGCATCTGATCCTCAACCAGCTGGCGATCCCGCGGCGTCCGGAAATCTCGCCCGAGGAATTCGCCGATCCGCTCGGCCTCGAGCCGATCGCCCAGATCAATTTCGACCCGCAGGCCTTCGGCAATGCGGCCAATAACGGGCAGATGCTCGCCGAACTCGACGGCAAGCATCCGGCCGTGGAGGCCTTCGAGCACGTCGCCCACGTCCTGACCGGACGCGGCACGGCCAAGAAGCCGAAGAAGCAGGGCCTTCTCCAGCGGCTGCGCCACAGCGGCAAAGCAACCAGGGAGTAGCGGCAGCATGTTCGGCAAACGCGGAAACGAGCCTCGCAGCAATCCCGGCATGGGTCTGACTTCGACCCTGCCGAAGCCGTCGGCCGCGCCGGTCCCGGCGCCCAAGCCGCGCGAGCCCGTGTCGCGGGCGCCCGTCACGCCGCCGCCGGCGGCAGCGGCGCCGCGGGAGGCCGCCGCCGCGAGCGACAATTCCGCGGCCGTGCGGCCGGACAGCTATTACGCCCGCAAGGCCGAGGTCTTCGCGGCGCTGATCGATACGATCGACCTGTCGCAGCTCGCTCGCCTCGACGCCGAGAGCGCGCGCGAGGAAATCCGCGACATCGTCAACGACATCGTCGCGATCAAGAGCTTCGCCATGTCGATCTCCGAACAGGAGGACATGCTCAGCGACATCTGCAACGACGTCCTCGGCTACGGGCCGCTGGAGCCGCTGCTGGCGCGCGACGACATCGCCGACATCATGGTCAACGGCGCCCGCCAGACCTTCATCGAAGTCGCCGGCAAGGTGCTGGAGACCAATGTCCGCTTCCGCGACAACCAGCAGCTCCTGAACATCTGCCAGCGCATCGTCAGCCAGGTCGGCCGGCGCGTCGACGAGACATCGCCGATCTGCGACGCGCGCCTGCCCGACGGCAGCCGCGTCAACGTCATCGCGCCGCCGCTGTCCATCGACGGCACCACGCTGACCATTCGTAAGTTCAAGAAGGACAAGCTCACCCTCGACCAGCTCGTCCAGTTCGGCGCAATCTCGCCGGAAGGCGCGCAGATCCTGCAGATCATCGGCCGGGTCCGCTGCAACGTGGTCATCTCCGGCGGTACCGGCTCGGGCAAGACGACGCTTCTGAACTGCCTGACCCGCTATATAGACACCGACGAGCGGATCATCACCTGCGAGGATTCGGCCGAGCTGCAGCTCCAGCAGCCCCATGTCGTGCGCCTGGAAACCCGACCGCCCAACATCGAGGGCGAGGGCGAGATCACCATGCGCGACCTGGTCAAGAACTGCCTGCGCATGCGGCCCGAACGCATCATCGTCGGCGAAGTGCGCGGACCGGAGGTCTTCGACCTCCTGCAGGCGATGAACACCGGCCATGACGGCTCGATGGGCACGATCCACGCCAACTCGCCGCGCGAGTGCCTGAACCGCATGGAATCGATGATCGCCATGGGCGGCTTCTCGCTGCCCTCGCGCACCGTCAAGGAGATCATCGTCGGCTCCATCGACGTGATCGTCCAGGCCGCGCGCCTGCGTGACGGGTCGCGCCGGATCACCCACATCACAGAAGTGCTGGGCATGGAGGGCGACGTGATCACCACGCAGGATCTGTTCGTCTACGACATGACCGGCGAGGACGCGCAGGGCCGGATCATCGGCCGCCACCGCTCCACCGGCATCGGCCGGCCGGCCTTCTGGGACCGGGCGCGCTACTACAACGAGGAGCAGCGCCTTGCCGCCGCCCTCGACGCGTCGGGCGCCGACGAGCCGGCGGGGATGCTGTAATGAGCCCGGCCGGCGTCATCCTGTTTATCCTGTTCTCGACGATCGCCGCCGGCGCGCTCGCCTTCGCCTTCCTGCAGCCGCGGATCGCCAAGGAACGCAAGGTGGAGAACCGGCGTGCGCAATATACGCGCGACGACACCGAGCGGCGCTCGCTGAAGGTCGCCCGCGACCGGCTGAAGGAGCAGGACAAGCGCCGCAAGACGATCCAGTCGTCGCTGAAGGAGCTGGAATCGCGCCAGAAGGAGCGCGACAAGCACACCGGCAAGCTGACCCTGCAGCGCCAGCTCGAACAGGCCGGCTGGACGATGAGCGTCAAGCAGTTCGTGCTGCTCAGCATCGCCATGGGCTTCGTCAGCCTGTTCGTGGCGGCGATCTTCGGCGCGCCGTTGCTGCTCCTGATCGGCGCGGTCGTCGTCGGCGGGCTCGGCCTGCCGCGCTTCCTCCTGTCGCGGGCGCGCAAGAAGCGCTTCCAGAAATTCGGCGAGGAATTTCCCAACGCCATCGATCTGATCGTGCGCGGCGTGAAATCGGGCCTGCCGCTGAACGACACGCTCAGGATCGTCTCCGGCGAGACGCTGGAGCCGGTGCGCAGCGAGTTCCGCAAGATCATCGAGAGCCAGCAGATGGGCGTGCCGATCTCCGAGGCGGTCGAGAAGCTCTATCGCAACATTCCGACGCCCGAGGCGAACTTCTTCGCCATCGTCATCGCCATCCAGTCGCAGGCCGGCGGCAATCTGTCGGAAGCGCTCGGCAACCTGTCGAACGTGCTGCGCGACCGCAAGAAGATGCGGGCGAAGGTGCAGGCGATGTCGATGGAGGCCAAGGCCTCCGGCGGCATCATCGGCGCGCTGCCGGTGGTCGTCGCCAGCCTCGTCTACATCACGACGCCCGACTACATCTCGGTCCTGTTCACCTCCGGCACCGGCCATCTGATCCTGGCGATCTCGGGGCTGTGGATGGCGACCGGCGTCTTCGTGATGAAGAAGATGATCAGCTTCGATTTCTAAGGGCCGACCGGCGCCGCTCAGAACGCGCAGCCGAAGCGGAAGGTGCAGACGAGTATGGAAATGTTCGCGCTCATCGGAGTGTCCCCGGCGGTCGCCGCCAGCGTGGTCATGGCGATCGCGGTGTTCACCACCTTCATCGCCATCGCCATGCCGATGCTCGCCGGCAACCAGCTGAAAAGCCGGATGAAGGCGGTGGCGCTGGAGCGCGACGAGATGCGGGCGCGCGAGCGGGCGCGCATGGCGGCTGAGAACGAGCGCGGTCGCTCGGGCCTGCGCCAGCAGGACAGCAAGGGCGTCGCCAGCCTCGTTGTCGAACGGCTCAACCTGCGCACGGCGCTGGCCGACGACAAGACCGTGACGAGCCTGCGCAATGCCGGCTATCGCGGCCAGCGGCCGCTGACCCTGTTCCTGTTCGCGCGCGCCGTGCTGCCGCTCCTGATGTTCGCCCTCGCGCTGTTCTACGTCTTCGGCCTCGGCCTCCTCGACACGCATCCGACGATGATGCGCATCGCGATCTGCCTCGGCGTCGCCTATGTCGGCTTCGTCGCGCCGATCTTCTTCGTGAAGAACCGCGCCACCAAGCGCCGGTTGTCGATCAGCCGGGCCTGGCCGGATGCCCTGGATCTGCTGCTGATCTGCGTGGAATCGGGCAATTCGATCGAGGCGGCCTTCCGCCGGGTGGCCGAGGAGATCGGCATCCAGTCGATCCCGCTGGCTGAGGAACTGGTGCTGGTCTGCGCCGAGCTGTCCTATCTGCCGGACCGCAAGGTGGCCTATGACAATCTGGCCACCCGCACCGGCCTCGACGGCGTGCGCACGGTCTGTACGGCGCTGGTCCAGGCCGAGCGCTACGGCACGCCGCTGGGCACCGCGCTGCGGACGCTGTCGCAGGAAAACCGCGACCAGCGGATGAATCTTGCGGAGAAGAAAGCCGCCGCGCTGCCGCCGAAGCTCACCGTGCCGATGATCGTGTTCTTCCTGCCGGTGCTGTTCGCCGTCATCATCGGCCCGGCGATCATCAAGGTCATGGCCGTCCAGTAGCGGCACCGCCAGCAGGGTGCCCGGCGCCTGCCGCCCGCCGGACCGTGTCTGGCCGCGCCGTGGAGCCGGCCTCGCTAGGGGGCGGCTTGGTCCCTGCATGAACGCGCGGGGACGATCCCGAACCATCACAGCGAGGGTCGGCGCAGCACCCGAACACATGAAGCTGAGCGACCGCTGTCCGTCTGCCCTGATCGAGGCGGCCCAGGGGCGGGCCGCAGCAGCGGTCAACGCAAAAAGGGCGCACCCCCGAGGATGCGCCCTTTTCGTGTCTTCGAACCGTCAGCGTGAAGCGGTGGGACCGATCAGTTCTCGGCCTTGTCCTTGTCCTTCAGCATCGCCCAGGTGTTCTGCTGGGCGAGCATCGCCTTGAGGAAGGCGACATTGGCTTCCGCCTCGGCCGGCGGTAGTTCGCTGCTGGCGATCTTCTCGGCCTCGTCGAAGCGGCCCTGCAGGCCGACGACCAGCGCCAGGTTCTGGCGCACGCGGCTGTCGCTGCCCGGCTGGGAGGCGGCGGAGCGCAGATAGGATTCGGCCGACTTCAGATCGTTGCCGAGAAGGTAGGACATGCCGAGATTGGACAGGATCGTCGGCTCGTTCGGCTGCATGTCCAGCGCCTTGCGATAGAGCGTGCGCGCCGGAACCTGCTGGCCCATCTGGTCGAGAATGGCACCCTCGGCGGAATAGAGCCGCCAGTCGGGATAGTCCGGGGTCTGGGCGCGGCGAATGGTCTCCAGCGCCTTGGGCAGGTCGCCGGCCGCGGCCAGCGCCTTGCCGTAGGCCGCGAGGACGTCGCGATCTTCCGGATGGGCGATCGCCATCTGCTGCATCACCGCCAGCGACTGGTCGTTGCGTCCGGCCATCTGCAGGGCGGCGGCATAGGAGAGGCCGGTGGGCTTGTTCTTGGGATCACGGTCATAGGCGGCGCCATAAGTGCGCACGGCCGACTGCAATTCGGTGGTGTTCATCTGGGCCACCGTGCGGCCCTGCTGCGCGGGGCGCTGGATCGAGCCGGTGGTCTCGTTGGACACGGAGCCGCAGCCTTGGGTCACCATCAGGGCGAGGCATGCGCCAAGGAGCAGCCCCTGTTTTGCACGGCGTCCCGAACTAGTTCCGCGCCCGACCATGATCTGCTCCTGTTCCGCCTGCATGTCGGCCGCATCGAAAACGGGACGGCCTTCGACGGTGAGAGTATTTCGTTAACCCTAATGACCGGTTAATGCCGGTCCCAGGACGCAAACCCCAGGACACGCCCCATGCCGATCACCCTTGCCAGCGACAATGCCGCGACCGCCCTGCCTGTCTGGACGGCGACCCGTGACGGGCTCGACGACCTGCCGGAGGCGGCGCGGCGCTGGGCCCGGGCGACGCGGTTCGAGGCCGGCGCCGGCCAGGTGCTGCTGGTGCCCGATGCCGACGGGGCGACCGCCGGCGCCATTCTCGGCCTCGGCAAGGCCGCCGGAACGGGGGAGGGCGCGGCAGCGCGGCGGGCACTCGCGGCCGGTGCGCTGGCGACCCATCTGCCGGCGGGCGACTGGCAGCTTGCCGATGGCGCCGATCTCGACGGATCGCTGGCGACACTGGCGGTGCTTCTCGGCGGCTATCGCTTCGATCGCTACCGCACCGGGCGCAAGGACGAGGACGCGGCGGCCGTCATCCGCTTCGCGCCGCCCGGCGACGTCGACGCCGCCGAGGCGCAGGCGCTGGCGGCCGGCGTGTCGCTGACCCGTGACCTCATCAACACCCCGACCAGCGACATGGGACCGGCCGAACTGGAAGCGGCGGCCCGGGCGATGGCCGATGGGTTCGGCGCCGCGGTGACGACGATCGAGGGTGACGCGCTGCTTGAAGAGAACTTCCCGATGATCCACGCCGTCGGCCGGGCCAGCGCCTCGGCGCCGCGCCTGATCGACATGCGCTGGGGCCGGGCGGACGCGCCGAAGGTGACCCTCGTCGGCAAGGGCGTCTGCTTCGACACCGGCGGCCTCGACATCAAGCCGGCCTCGGGCATGCTCCTGATGAAGAAGGACATGGGCGGCGCCGCGAACGTGCTGGGCCTTGCCCACATGATCATGGCCCGCGGCCTCGATCTGCATCTGCGGGTGCTGATCCCGGCGGTGGAGAACGCGATCTCGGCCAACGCCTTCCGTCCCGGCGACATCCTGCACAGCCGCAAGGGCAAGACGGTGGAGATCGGCAACACCGATGCCGAGGGCCGGCTGGTGCTCGCCGACGCCCTGGCGCTGGCCGACGAGGAGGCGCCGCAGCTCCTGATCGACATGGCGACCCTGACCGGTGCCGCCCGCGTGGCGCTCGGGCCCGACCTGCCGCCCTTCTTCACCGACGATGACGGCTTTGCCGGGGATCTCGCCGCGGCGAGTATGGCGGTGGCCGACCCGGTCTGGCGGATGCCGCTCTGGGCGCCCTATGCCGCCAACCTCTCCTCACGGGTCGCCGACATCAACAATGTCACCAGCGACGGCTTCGCCGGTGCGGTGACGGCCGCACTGTTCCTGCAGGGCTTCGTCGAAAAGGCCGAAAGCTGGTCGCATTTCGACGTCTATGGCTGGCGCGCCAAGGCGAGCCCGATCGGCCCCATCGGCGGCGAGGCGCATGCCACCCGTGCCCTCTTCCAGGTGCTGAAGGCGCGCTTTCCGCGGCGCTGACGGCTTGGCACCTCAGGCGATCGGCTTATGCGGGCCGGTTGCATCTTCTTCGTTTCGCACAGCAAGGCAGACGCGTTCATGACCGGCTCCCCCGATCCCCGCCTCAACGCCGTGCGCCCCGATCTCGCCGACCGCCGGCTCGAGGGGCAGGTCACGGCCGATCGCTTCGTCGACGGGGTCCCGCGCCGGATCATCGCCGCCCTGGCGCCGGTCCGGCGGCATCCGGCGGGCAATGCCCCGCTCGATACCGAGGCACTGTTCGGCGAGGCCGTCACCGTCTTCGACGAGGATGACGAAGGCTGGGCCTGGGTGCAGCTCCGGAATGACGGCTATGTCGGCTACGTGCCGAGCGCGGCGCTCGGCCGGCCCGGCGCCGCCCCGACGCACCGGGTCTGCGTCCCGCGCACGCTGGTCTTTCCCGGCTACGACATCAAGCTGCCGCCGCTCCACGACCTGCCGATGGGCGCCGCCCTGGCGGTGGTCGGTGCCGGGCAGGACCACAACGCCGCCTATGCCCGGATCGAGCCGGCGGGGGCGGTCGTCCTCCAGCATCTGGAGCCGGTCGCCAGCGTCGCCGCCGACTATGTCGCCATCGCCGAGCGTTTCCTCGGCGTGCCCTATCTGTGGGGCGGCAAGAGCGTGTCGGGCATCGACTGTTCGGGCCTCGTCCAGATCGCCTGCCAGATGGCCGGGATCGAGGCGCCGCGCGACACCGACATGCAGGAGCGCGCGCTCGGCACGCGGGTTGCCGGCGTCGAGGCGCTGCAGCGCGGCGATCTGGTCTTCTGGAAGGGGCATGTCGGGATCATGCTCGACGGCGCCCGGCTTCTGCACGCCAACGCGCATCACATGCTGACGGCGATCGAGCCTCTGATGGAGACCATGGCGCGCTTCGAGGAGCGGGGCATTGCGGTCACCAGCGTCAGGCGATTGCGGCCCGCCGCTGCGGTCCACGGCTGATCCGCGCCCGCCTGCGCCGCGGCGAGGCATGGCGCGCCGCCGCCGCAGGACGTCAGGAATTGCAATGGTTTGGCCCGCTTACGAAGCGCTGAAAACCTGGATGGTTAAGGCGTTGTTAAGCAGCGCAGCCTAGACGCATGGATTGCCGCGTTCGCCCTCCCCGAACGCCTTTGATGCCATAGGACATGCTCTGCCGTGCAGCTCTCGGACCTGAAGATTTCCACCCGTATCGCCGCGATCGCGGCGGTCAGTATCGCCGGCATGCTGGCTCTCGCCGCCATCTTCGTCACCGACCAGAGCATCCGGTCCGACTATGCGGCGGTGATCGACAGCGCGCGTGACGCCGAACGCGTGACGCAGCGCATCGAGGTGGACTTCCTGCAGGCGCGGCGCGCCGAGAAGGACTTCTTCCTGCGCCGGACCGAGGCCGATATCGCCAAGCACGCCGCCGTCCGCGCCCGCCTCGCGGACGCGTTCCAGAACCTCTCCGACCGGTTGCAGGCGGGCGGTCTGAGCCGGCTGGCCGGCGAAGCGGAGGCTATGCGCCGCAGTTTCACCCGCTATGGCGAGCTGTTCGAGCAGGCGGCGGCGGTCAATCGCTCGCTGGGCCTCGACGAGAATTCCGGCCTGCGGGGCGCGCTGCGCACTGCGGTCCACGACCTCGAAGCCGAACTGAGCGAGGTGGGAAATCCCTCGCTGCAGGTGATGATGCTGATGCTGCGCCGGCACGAGAAGGATTTCATCCTTCGCGGCGACCTCAAATATGTCGAGCGGCTGAACGCCCAGGCCAGCGACCTGGCGAGCGTCGGCCCGGCCGCCTTCGGTTCGGTGCAGACGCGCAATGCGGTGCTGGCCGACCTTGCAATCTACACCGGCAACTTTGCCGGCTATGCCGAGGCGATGGCGGCGGAAGCGGCCCTGCGTCAGGAACTGAGCGCCGTCTTCGCCGAGGTCGAGCCGCTGTTCCAGACGATCCTGTCGGGCGTGGCGTCGACGCGCGTCGACGCCGAGGCGGCCAGTGCCGCGGCCTCGTCCCTGGCCCTCAAGATCGTTCTGGCCCTGGCGGCCTTGCTGACGCTGATCATCGCGGCCACCGTCCTTGTCGTCGGTCGGTCGATCGCCACGCCGATCTCGGTCACCGCCGCCGCCATGCGTGACTTCGCCGCCGGCGACATGACCGCCCGCGTACCCGACGGCGACCGCAAGGACGAGATCGGCGACATGGTGAAGGCCCTCCTGTCGTTCCGCCGTTCGGAGGAGCAGAAGCGCGCGATGATCGCCGAACGCCAGGAAGCCGAGCGGCTGGGCCTGGAACAGCGGCGCAGCGCCGAGATCGACGCGGCGGAGACGGCACGCCAGGCGTTCATCGCCGGTATCGCGCCGGCCTTCCGGGCGCTGTCTGAGGGCGACCTCACCGCCCGCCTCGACCGTGCCCGCATGGTGGGCTTCGAGGAGATCTGCGACCTCTACAACCAGTCCGTCGCCACGCTGGAGGAAACCGTCGGGGGCGTCGTCAATGCGGTCGGCTCGATTCGCATGGGCCTGGGCGAGATCACCACCGCCTCGAACGACCTCGCGCATCGCACCGAGCAGCAGGCCGCCAGCCTCGAACAGACGGTCGCGGCGCTCAGCGTGGTGACCCAGGCGGTCAACGATACGGCAGAGAGCGCCGGTCAGGCACAGCGCGTCGCCTCGGACGCACGGGGCAAGGCGCAGAAGGGCGGCGAGGTGGTCGGCAAGGCGGTCGCGGCCATGGGCCAGATCGAGCAGTCTTCCGAGAAGATCAACTCGATCATCTCCGTCATCGACGAGATCGCCTTCCAGACCAATCTTCTGGCGCTGAATGCCGGCGTCGAGGCAGCGCGGGCCGGCGAGGCGGGCAAGGGCTTTGCGGTCGTCGCCCAGGAAGTGCGCGGCCTCGCCCAGCGCTCGGCGGAAGCGGCCAAGGAGATCAAGACGCTGATCGCCACGTCCCGCGAGCAGGTCGGCACCGGCGTCGAGCTGGTCACGGCGTCCGGCAAGTCGCTGGAAGAGATCGTCACCGAAGTCAGCGCCATGGCGGAGGTCATCTCGACCATTGCGTCGAGCGCTCGCGAACAGGCAACGAGCCTGCGGGAAGTCTCGGGTGCGGCCGACCAGATGGACAAGGTGACCCAGCAGAACGCCGCCATGGTGGAAGAGGCAACGGCGGCCAGCCAGACGCTGGCCAAGGACGCCGATGCGCTGGATCAGCTCACCGGCCGCTTCCGCACCCGCGCGGAGACTGGCCGGCAGGCACGCCCGTCGCGGTCGCGCCCGGCTGCCCCCAAGGCGCCCGTCGTCCAGATGCGCCAGACCGGTCGCGGCGGCGCCGCGGCGGCCCGCAACACCGCGCCGCAGAGCGAGGGCTGGGAAGAGTTCTGAGCCTTGTCACCGGGCGGCTCGGGCCGCCCCGTTGCGCAGTCGAACGCCGGGCAGGGGCTTTTCCCTTGTCCGGCGTTTCCGTTTGCGCCTGGCTGTCGGTCAGTAGCCGGCGGTGCGGTCGACGACGCCGCGCAGCGGCTCGCCGCGCTCATGGGCCGCGATCTGGCGCATGACGGCGGGGGCCAGCGCATCCGGGTCGGAGACCGCCGCCGCATGGGGCGTGACGAAGACGCGCGGATGGCGCCAGAGCGGATGATCGGCCGGCAGCGGCTCGACATTGAAGACGTCGAGCGACGCTTCCATCAGGGTGTCCTGATCCAGCGCCTCGAGGATCGCGGCCTCGTTCTGCAGGCCGCCGCGACCGGCATTGATCAGCACCGGACCACCCAGCGGCGTGCGGCGCTTCAGGCGCGACAGGAACCCGGCGTCGATGATGCCGCGGGTGTCGGCGGTCAGCGGCAGCAGCACGACGACGATGTCCGAGGCTGCCAGGAAGCCGTCCAGCCCGTCCTCGCCGGCGAAGGTCTCGACGCCTTCGGCCGATTTGGCGGTGCGGCTCCAGCCAGCGATGTTGAAGCCGAGGGCTTGCAGCTTGCCGGCCGCGTCGCGCCCCAGTTCGCCAAAGCCCATGATGCCGACGGTGATCTCTCGTGCCGCCGGCTGCAGACGCTCGTGCCAGATCGTCTGGGCCTGCTGGGTGCGATAGGCGCGCCCACGGCGGAAATGGTCGAGCACCCGCCATACGACATATTCGCTCATCCGCGAGGTGAGATCGTCGGCGACGATGCGCACCACCGGCACGTCGGGCAGGGCCTTGTCGGCGAAGATGTGATCGACGCCGGCACCGAGCGAGAAGATCGCCTTGAGGTTCGGCAGGCCTTCCAGAAGGCCCGGCGGCTGCTTCCACACGACGGCGTATTCGATGGCGGGGTCAGTCGAATGGGCCGGCTCCAGAACGATGTCGCGGCCGCTATCGGCTGCTTCCAGGGCGGCGCGCCAGCGCTTCGGGTCGAAGCCGGTGACGGAGAGGAGAATGGTCATGGATCAGTCCTCCGGGCCGTCGAGCGTGCCGAGCAGCGCCTGGGCCCGCGAGCGGCCGAGCCGCGCGAACCAGTGGGCGCAGGCGATGAGATAGCCGTTCTCGACCCGCCGGTCGTCGACGGCGGCGACGAGATCGTCGACCTTCGCAAGGATCGGGCGGATGTCCTCGTCCTCCTCGGCATTCCCGGCCGAGGTCGCAAGGTTCGACGCGTCGACCAGCGCCAGGAAGATCGTCGCGTGCTCGTCGGTGAGGCCCGGCGCGGCCAGCATCCGGAAGCAGTCCTCCACGGCCTGCGGGACGAGGCCGGTCTCCTCGGTCAGCTCACGCCGGGCTGCGGCCTCGATGCTTTCGCCCGCATCGACCATGCCGGCCGGCAGCTCCAGCGCCGCGCCGCATTCGGTCTTCAGCGCGGCAGCCAGGCGGAACTGGCGGATGACTACGATGGAATCCAGTACCGGATCGTAGGGGATGACGACGACCACCGAGCCGGTGTGCAGATATTCGCGCCGCACCGGGCCGACCATCCCTTCGCCATCGAGGCGGGCATGGCGCAGGGTCGCCACCTTGAAGTCGCGGAAGCCGCCATGCAGCAGTTCGTCGCTGACGAGCTCCGTCTCTATCGGCTGGTCGTCGAGCCTGTCGCGGTAGTGACCTGTACTCATTGCGATACAATTCCCGTCGGTGCGGCCTTGATGTCGAAGGCGGCGGCCATCAGCGCTTTGGTATAATCGGTCTTCGGGTTGTCGAAGATCTCGTCGGACGGTCCCCGCTCCACCACGCGGCCATTGCGCATGACGATGACCTCGTTGGCCAGCGCCCGCACGACGCGCAGATCGTGGCTGATGAACAGATAGGCCAGATTGTGCTTCTTCTGGAGATCGCGCAGCAGGTCCACCACCTGAGCCTGCACACTCATGTCGAGGGCCGAGGTCGGCTCGTCGAGCATGACGAAGCGCGGATTGAGGACCATGGCCCTCGCGATCGCCACGCGCTGGCGCTGGCCGCCGGAAAATTCGTGCGGGAAGCGGAAGCGGGTCGCCGGGTCGATACCGACCTCGTTCAGTGCGGTGACGACGCGGGCGTCGCGTTCGCTGGCCGACAGTTTGCGCTCGTGGATCTCTAGCCCCTCGGCGACGATGTCGGCGATGGGCATGCGCGGCGAGAGCGAGCCGAACGGGTCCTGGAAGACGATCTGCATGCGCTCGCGCAACGGCTTCATCGCCTTGAAGGAGCGTTCGTCGATGCGTTCGCCGTCGAAGCGGATTTCGCCGGTCGAGCCGATCATCCTCGTCAGCGCCAGGCCCAGCGTGGTCTTGCCGGAGCCGGATTCGCCGACGACGCCGACGGTCTGGCCGGCGCGCACGGTGAGGTCGATGCCGTCGACCGCCTTCACATGGTCGGTGGTGCGCCGGAAGAAGCCGGTCTTGATCGGGAACCAGACCTTCACGTCTTTCGCTTCGACGACCGCCGGGGAATTGGCGTTGGCGGCGGGTGGCTGGCCCTTCGGCTCGGCGGCCAGGAGATGCCTGGTGTAATGGTGCTCGGGCGCCTCGAAGATGCGCTTGGTGGGGCCTTCCTCGACGATCTTGCCCCGGTACATCACGCAGACGCGGTCTGCGATGGCGCGCACGATGCCGAGATCGTGGGTGATGAACAGCATCCCCATGTTCTGACGGGTCTGCATGACCTTCAGAAGTTCGAGGATCTGCGCCTGCACCGTCACGTCGAGGGCGGTGGTGGGCTCGTCGGCGATCAAAAGGTCCGGCTCGTTGGCGAGCGCCATGGCGATCATCACGCGCTGGCGCTGGCCGCCTGAAAGCTGGTGCGGATAGGCGTCGAGCCGCTTTTCCGGATCGCGGATGCCGACCTGCCGCATCAGTTCGAGCGTGCGTTCCTGCGCCTGCTTGTCGCGCATGCCGCGATGCAGCTTCAGGACCTCGCCGATCTGCCGCTCGATCGTGTGCAGCGGGTTGAGCGACGACATCGGCTCCTGGAAGATCATCGAGATGCGGTTGCCGCGGACCTTGCGCAGATCGCGCTCGTCGTCGTTGATCAGGTTCTGGCCGTCGAACATCACCCGGCCCTCGCCGGGATGGCTGGCCGCCGGATAGGGCAGCAGCTTCAGGATCGACAGCGCCGACACCGACTTGCCGGAGCCGGATTCACCGACCAGCGCGACGGTCTCGCCCCGGCCGATGGAGAAGGAGACGTTGTCGACGGCGAGCTGCGTCTTGCCGCCCTGGGTGAAGGCGACCGACAGATTCTCGACGGACAGCAGCGTGTCCTGCGGTGCGGGGGGCTGGGCGATATTGGCGGTCGGGCTCAAGCGTTGAAATCCTTGTTCCGGCGTCATCGCGGGGACGTGGCGGCCGCCCCTCGGGCGGGCATGTGACATGGGGCGGCAGCAGGTGCCTCGCCATGATGGTCGCGGCCGTCGTCGGCGCAGATGCCGCGCTCGATCTCGACGGTCGCATGGTGAATGGCGAAGCGCTGGCGCAGTTCGGCCTTGATGGTGCGCACGACGGCCGTGCCGTCGGTCTCTTCGGCGATGCAGGCGTGCAGCGTGGCCATCGTGCGTTCCGGCGTGATCGACCAGGCGTGGACGTGATGGACCTCGCGCAGGCCCGGCACCGCGCCAACCAGATGCGGCGCGATCTCAGCGATGTCGACGTCGCCGGGCGCGCCTTCGAGCAGCACATGGCCGGCATCGCGCACCAGCCGCCAGGCCGAAACGAGGATGATCACCGAAACCAGCACCGACAGGATCGGGTCGATCGGCGTCCATCCGGTCCACAGGATGACGATCGCGGCGAGGATCGCGGCGACCGAGCCGAGAAGATCGCCGAGGACATGCAGCACCGCGCCGCGGATGTTGAGATTGTCGCGGTCGGCGCCGTGCAGGACGAGGAAGACGCCGATATTGACCGCAAGGCCGGCGACCGCGACCGCCATCATGGTACCGCCGAGGATCGGGCTCGGCGCCTGCAGGCGGTGCCAGGCCTCGTAGATGATGAAGGCGGCGATCAGGAACAGGGCGAGGCCGTTGACGAAGGCGACCAGCACCTGGAAGCGGTCATAGCCGAAAGTGCGGCGCGCATCGCTGGGCTTGCGGGCCAGCCGGAAGGCGAACCAGCCGAGCGCCAGGGCGGCGAAGTCGGTCAGCATGTGCCCGGCATCGGCAAGGAGCGCGAGCGAGCCGGAGACCAGACCGCCGATCACCTCGGCGACCATGAAGGCGCCGGTCGCCACCGCCGCGATGGCGATCCGCGTCTCGTTGGCGCCCCCGGCATGGCCGGCAAAGCCGTGCGCATGGTCGTGGCTGCCGTGGTGATGTTGGGAATGATCGCTCATGCGAGAGGCTCCGGCCGGCGGCTGGAGCCGCCCCGGCGGCATCCACCGACGGAATGCGACGCCCCCCGCGGTCCCCGCATCACCCGAAGCTCTTGCGGGGGTCGAAGGCGTCGCGCACCGCCTCGCCGACGAAGACCAGCAACGACAGCATCAGCGAGATCACGAAGAAGCCCGAGAAGCCCAGCCAAGGCGCCTGCAGATTGTTCTTGCCCTGGGCCAGCAGCTCGCCGAGCGACGGCGAGCCGGGCGGCAGGCCGAAGCCGAGGAAGTCGAGCGAGGTGAGGGTGGTGATCGAGCCGTTCAGGATGAAGGGCAGGAAGGTCAGCGTCGCCACCATCGCGTTCGGCAGGAGGTGGCGGGTCATGATCGTCCAGTCGCCGACGCCGAGAGCCCTGGCAGCGTTGACATATTCGAAGTTGCGGGCGCGCAGGAACTCGGCCCGCACCACGCCGACGAAGGCGACCCAGGAGAACAGCAGCATGATGCCGAGCAGCACCCAGAAGCCGGGGGGCAGGATCGCGGCGATGATCAGCAGCAGGTAGAGGACCGGGATCGACGACCAGATCTCGATGAAGCGCTGGAACAGGAGATCGAGCCAGCCGCCGAAATAGCCCTGCACCGCGCCGGCGGCGACGCCGATCACCGCCGAGGCCGCCGTCAGGATCAGGCCGAACATCACCGAGATGCGGAAGCCGTAGATCAGCCGCGCGGCGACGTCGCGGGCCTGATCGTCGGTGCCCAGCCAGTTCATGTTGCCGAAGGTGCAGTTCGGGTCCTCGGCGCCGAGCGGATAGCGCTGGCAGCGCTCCTCCTTGGTGAAGGTCCAGGAGGGGGCGGAGGGCGCCGGCGTCGGAATGGCGTTGTTGACGGTCTGGTAGGAATAGCGGATCGGCGGCCAGATCGCCCAGCCATTGGCGTCGATCTCGTCCTGCACGAAGGGGTCGCGATAGTTCGTCACCGGCAGGAAGCCGCCGAAGACCTCCTCGGGATAGTCGACGACGATCGGGTAGTAGAATTCGCCCTTGTACTCGACCAGCAGCGGCCGGTCGTTGGCGACGAGTTCGGCCAGCCCGGTGATCACGAACAGGATCAGGAAGATCCACAGCGACCAGAAGCCCCGCCGGTTGGCGGTGAAGTTCTGCCAGCGGCGGCGGTTCAGGGGCGACAGGCGCGGGCGCTTCGTCGTCTCCGATTCCGGCGCCATCTGGGCGATGCCGGCGGTCTGCTCGCGTGCAATGTCGGCGGCGCGCTCGTCGGGCAGTGTCGGATCGCGCTGTTCGGCGGCGAGGCGGTCCTTCTGTGCGTCGTCCATCGTCACACCTCCCGCTTCTCGAAATCGATCCGCGGATCGATCCAGGTGTAGGTGAGGTCGGAGAGAAGGGTCGTCACGAGGCCGAGCAGGGAGAAGATGTAGAGGGTGCCGAACACGACCGGATAGTCCCGCTGGTAGATGGATTCGAAGCCGAGCAGGCCGAGTCCGTCGAGCGAGAAGATCGTCTCGATCAGCAGCGAGCCGGCGAAGAAGGCCGAGATGAAGGCGCCGGGGAAGCCGGCGACGATGATCAGCATGGCGTTGCGGAAGACATGGCCGTAGAGCACCCGCCGCTCCGACAGGCCCTTGGCGCGGGCCGTCGTGACGTATTGCTTGCGGATCTCGTCGAGGAAGGAGTTCTTGGTCAGGAGCGTCGTCGTGGCGAAGGCCGACAGCGACAGAGCAATCAGCGGCAGCGTCAGGTGCCAGAAATAGTCCGGGATGGTCTGCGTCACGCAGCGGCCGAGATCGCCGGCCGGCGACCAGACCGCGCACCAGTCGCCGCGCACCCCGTCGGACAGGAGGCCGCGCAGGGGGAACCAGTCATAGAAGGACCCGCCGGCAAACAGCACGATGAGAATGATGGCGAAGAGGAAGCCGGGGATCGCATAGGCGACGATGACGACGCCGGAAGTCCACACGTCGAAGCGCGAGCCGTCGGTCAGCGCCTTGCGGATGCCGAGCGGGATCGAGATCAGGTAGGACAGGAGCGTGATCCACAGGCCGAGCGAAATCGACACCGGCATCTTTTCGAGGATCAGGTCCCAGACGGAGACCGAGCGGAAATAGCTGTCGCCGAAATCGAAGCGGACATAGTTCCACAGCATCATGCCGAAGCGCTCCAGCGGCGGCTTGTCGAAGCCGAACTGCTTTTCGAGCCGCTCGATGAAGGCCGGGTCGAGCCCCTGCGCGCCGCGATAGCCGGAATTGTCGCTGCCGCCGCTTGAGCCCGAGCCGAAATCGCCGCCGCCACCGGACACCCGGTCCATGGCGCCGCCGGCTTCGCCCTGCAGGCTGGCGATGACCTGTTCGATCGGCCCGCCGGGCGCGAACTGGATCACCAGGAACGAGATCGCCATGATGCCGACGAGCGTCGGGATCATCAGCAGAATGCGGCGGAGGATATAGGAGCCCATGGGCGGGTGATCGTCTCCGAGATGCAGATTGCGCCGGCGAACCGGCAGCCGGCATTACCGGCCGATTGCGGTGATAACGCGGGCGTGGCGCGATCGCAAAAGCGCGGCCGCGACCCGTCCCGTTTTCAGCGTGGTGCCCGGCTGCGGATCAGCCGCGGCCCAGCGCCTTGGCCTTCTCCGCTTCGTACCACCATAGAGTCTCGACGGGCCACGAATAGTCCGGCTTGTCCTCGCGAAAGCCGAAAATATCCCAGAAGGCGGCGCGATGGCCGTCGGCCGTGATGTTGGGCAGCCAGTCGAGCCGCCAGCGCAACACCCGGTCGAGGGCGAGGAGCGCCGTCACCAGTTCCGCGCGGTTCGTTGCGCGGGCGGCGTGGCCGATCAGCGTGTCGACGGCCTCGCTGGCCATGCCGGGATAATTGTAGGCGCCGGGACGGTCGACCGCGTCGCTGCCGAAGAACAGCGACAGGCCCTCGCGCGTCGGCGTGGCGCCGAGGCTGAAGGCGGCCAGCACCATGTCGAAATCGTAGCGGTTGATCCGCTCCTGATACTGGGCCGGATCGACGAGCCGCATGGTGGCGTCGACGCCGAGTGTGCGCAGCGTGTCGACGAACTTGGCGTAGACCCGCTTCTGCTCCTGGCCATAGGTCAGATATTCCAGCCGGAACGGCTCGCCGGCGGCGTTGACCAGACGGTTGCCATCGCGGCGCCAGCCGGCCTCGGCGAAGAGTTGCGAGGCTTCGCGCAGCAGCCGGCGGTCGCGGCCCGAGCCGTCGCTGACCGGCTGTACCCAGACCTCGCCGAACACCTCGTCGGGGACCGTGCCGCGCAGAGGTTCCAGGAGAGCGAGCTCGGCTTCGGACGGCTTGCCGGTGGCGACGAATTCGGAGCCCTGGAACGGCGAATCGGAATGGACGCGCTGGCCGAACAGGAGGTTGGCGTTGGTCCATTCGAAGTCGAAGCACATGTTGATCGCACGCCGGACCCGCGCATCGGCAAAGCGCTCGCGCCGCTGGTTGAGGGCCCAGCACTGGAAGCGGGGGCGCTTCTCGGCGGCAAATTCCCGCTTGATGACCTCGCCGCGCTGGACCGCCGGGAAGTCGTATTCGGTCGCCCAGTCCTTGGTGGTGAATTCCTCACGAAAGGTGATCAATCCCTTCTTGAAGGCTTCCAGTGCCGGCTGGCGATCGCGGAAGAAGTCGATCCGAAGCGTGTCGAAATGGCCGAGACCGCGGGCGAAATTCAGGTCCTTCGCCCAATAGTCAGGCCGCTTGATATATTCGATGTAGCGGCCGAACTCGTAGCGCCCGATGGCATAGGCGCCGCTGCCGGGGATCGCCTCGGTACTGACGGTGGCGAAGTCCCGGTCTGCAAAGAAGGCGCGCGGCAGGATCGGCATGCCGAGGGCGTCGAGGGCATCCTGGTAGCTCTGCGCGCCGGAGAAGGTGATGCGGACGGTCGCCGCGTCCTCGGCGACGGCCTCAGCGACGTTGCGGAGCGCCACCTGCAGGCTTGGATGGCCGAATTCCTTCAGCGTCTCGTAGGAAAAGACCACGTCGTCGGCGGTCACCGGATCACCGGTGGAGAACCGCGCCTGTGGCCGCAGCTGGAAGGTGAAGCTGTTGCGGTCGGCCGAGAGGGTGACGGTTTCGGCCAGCGCGCAATAGATCGCGTCGGGCTCGTCCATCGCGGCGACGACGAGGGAATCGTAGAGCTTCTCGATGCGCGGCGGGGCGTTGCCCTGCAGGACGAAACTGTTCAGCGTGTCGAAGGTCAGGGGCGACTGGTTGAGCGCCCAGTAGGCGACGGCCAGGTTCATCTGGCCGCCGGCCGGCGCGCCGGGCGTCGCATAGTCGAAATGGTCGAAATCCGGCGGATATTTCAGCTCGCCGAAGGCCGACAGGCCGTGCAGCGGCTGGCCCGTCGCCACCTGTGCGAAGGGCCGTCCCGGCAGGATCGCCGCGACGCCGGCACCCAGCATCATTTGACCGAAATGGCGGCGGGTGAAATGACCGAGCGCCGTCGCCATCAGTTCGCTGCAGCCTTGTCGGCCTCGGCAGACTTCGTCCACCAGGAGAAGGGGTCGATGCCGTTATAGGCCGGACCCTTTTCCGGCATCTGCAGCTTGTCCCAATAGGCCAGCCAGTCCTCAGACTTGTACCATTGCGGGACGACGTAATACTCCCACAGCAGCACCCGATCGAGGGCGCGCGTGGCGGCGACGAGGCTCTCGCGGTCCGGCGCATAGACGATGTCGTCGATGAGCTGGTCGATCGCCGGGTTCTTGATGCCGGAATAGTTGCGGCTGCCCGGGGCGTCGGCAGCGGTGGTGCTCCAGAAGTCGCGCTGCTCGTTGCCGGGGGAGAGCGACTGGCCCGGATAGCGCAGCCCGACCACCTCGAACTCGAAGCCGTTCATGCGCTCGATATACTGGTTGGTGTCGACGATCCGCACCTCGGTCTGGATGCCGAGACGCTGGAGCTGGCGGGCGAAGGGCTCGAGGGTGCGGTTGTCCATCGGGTCGTTGCCGAGGAACTCGATGGTGAAGGGCTCGCCGGTCTGCGCGTTCACCAGCGTCGTGCCGCGCAGTTCGTAGCCGGCTTCCTTCAGGAGGCCGAGCGCCTCGCGCAGATAGTTTCGGGCTGCGCCGGGATCGTTATAGGCGGGCAGCGCGAACTCCTCGGTGAAGACCTCGTCGGGGATCTGGCCGCGCAGCGGCTCCAGATAGGCGAGCTCGCGCTCGTCCGGCAGCCCCTTGGCGGCCAGCTCGCTGTTCTCGAAATAGGAGTGCATGCGCTCGTAGAGGCCGAAGAACAGCGTGCGGTTCATCTCCTCGAAATTGTAGGCCAGCGTCAGCGCCTTGCGCACCCGTCGGTCCTGGAACTTCTCCAGCCGGTTGTTCAGCACATAGGCCTGCATCGACTGGACCTGACCGCTGTCGATGGTCTTGCGGATGACCCGGCCGTCCTTCACGGCGGGGAAGTCGTAGCCCTCGGCCCAGCGCCGCGACATGTTCTCCAGCCGCCAGTCATCGAGGCCGCCCTTCTTGAACGCCTCCCAGGCCGCGTTGGTGTCACGCAGATAGACGTAGCGGATCTCGCCGTAATTGTAGCGGCCGACCCGGGTCGGATTGTCGAGGCCCCAATAGTCGGCGACGCGCTCCCAGGTGATGGACTGGCCGATGTCGTAGGACTTGATGCGGTAGGGGCCTGAGCCGAGCGGCACCTCGGAGGTGGGCTGGGTGATGTCGCGCTTGTTGCCGCTGGCGTCGGTGCCCTTCCACCAGTGCTTGGGCAGGATGGTCAGGTCTCCGACGATGTTGGGCAGTTCGCGGTTGCCGGTCTGGTCGAAGGTGAAGGTCACCTCGCCGTCGCCGGTCTGCTCCGCCGAGACGATGTTCTTGTAATAGGCCGACCATTGCGGGTGCAGTTCGGTCAGCGTCTCGAAGCTCCAGATCACGTCCTCGACGGTCACCGGCTCGCCGTCATGCCAGCGCGCCTCCGGGTTGAGGCGGTAGGTCACCGAGGAGAAGTCCGCCGGGTAGCGGACGGCTTCGGCGATCAGCGCATGGGCCGTACCCGGCTCGTCCGGCGACTGGTCCATCAGCGTGTCGTAGAGGAGGCCGCCGCCGAAGGTGGCAAGGCCCGCCGCCGGCGTGCCGCGCACGATGAAGGGGTTGAAGCTGTCGAAGGAGCCGATGGCGATCTGGTTCAGCGTGCCGCCCTTGGGCGCATCGGGATTGACGTAGTCGTAATGGGCGAAGTCGTCCGGATATTTCGACCCCTCGATCAGCGACGAGGATTCATGCCATTCCCCGGCGCCCTCGGCCTTCGGGGCGGCGGCCACCGCGTTCTCGGCCTCTGCCGTTCCGGTCTCCACCTGCTGGTCCGGCTGGGTGGCCGCATTGTCCTGCGCAAGGGCCGGAGCGCCGATGACACCGAAGGCGAGGCTGCTCGCGACGGCAAGACGGACGAGACGGTTCGGCAACGACAAGGGCGGCCTCCATGCAAATAGGCGGGCGATGGTCCCGCGATCGGGTCTTGACCCAATCTAGGGAAGGGGGGCGGGTAAAGTCACGTGACGAAAGCGTAATCGAGCCCGGACAGGGCTTCGGGCAGCGGCTGACGGGAGCAACGGCAGGCCGAAACGAACAAAGCCCCGGCGAGGGCCGGGGCTTTGCGGATGTTTCTCGATGTCGGTGCCGTGCCGGCTCAGTTGCCGGTGGTCGCGCCGTTCTCGTCGAAGGTGGCGAGATAGGCGATGACGTTGGCGACATCCTCGGGCTTCTTCAGGCCGGGGAAGACCATCTTGGTGCCCTTCACCAGACCGCGCGGATCGGCCAGCCATGCGGACAGCTCCTCGACGTTCCAGGTCGGGTGCTCCTCGGCATAGACGACCAGCGCCGGCGAGAAGCTGTAGCCTTCGACCGCGGCGATGGCCTCGCCGACGATGCCGTTCAGCTCGGGGCCGACCTTGTTCTTCGCGCCTTCGCCGACGGCGTGGCAGGCCTGGCACTTGCGGAAGACCTTCTTGCCGGCTTCCGGATCGCCGGACACGGCGGCCGGCTCGGCAGCGGCGACCTGGGTCTCGCCCGCCGCGCCTTCGGCCGGTGCTGCTGCAGCTTCCTCGTCCGCGGCGTTCTCTTCGCCCGGAACGTTCTCCTCGGCGCCCGGAGCCGCCTCGGTGCCGGTGCCGGCGCCCTGCTGGTCCTCGGCCTGCGCTGCGCCGGCGTCCTGCGGCGCGTCGGCGGCAGGCGGCGTCGGGCGCTCTTCCTCGCTCATGGTCGGAGCCTGTTCGGCGCCCGGCTGGGGTGCCGGCTCGGCATCGGCCGTGCCGCCGGCCTGGGCAGCGGACTGGCCGCCTGCGGCCGGATCGCCCTGCGTCGTCGTGGCGGCGTCGGTCGTGTCTTCGGCAGCGGCCTCTTCAGCCGGTGCCTCGGCCGGAGCTTCCGGCAGGGGCGCCGGGCTGTCGGCCTGCTCGCGCATGTAGGCGATCAGGTTTGCACGGTCTTCCGGCTTCTTCAGGCCGGCGAAGCCCATGGCGGTGCCCGGGATGTAGCCCTTGGGGTTCTTCAGGAAGCCGTAGAGGTGCTCATAGTCCCACTTGACCTCGCCGCCCTCGGAGAATTCCTGCATGGCGGTCGAGTAGCCGAAGTCGGGGACCGACGCGATCGGCCGCATGACGGCGTCCCACAGATGCGGGCCGACCTTGTTCGGGCCGCCCTTCTCGATGCTGTGGCAGGCGGCGCACTTCTTGAACTGCGAAGCGCCGGCCTCGACGTCGGCCGTCTGCAGCAGCGCGGCGACCGGCGGATCTTCCGCGGCGGCGGGAGCGGCGTCTCCGCCTTCACCCGGCTCGGCGGCCACGATCACGTAGCCCGGCTGCTCCGGCGCTTCGGCATGGAACAGCGCTTCCGCCAGCAGACTGCCGCCGAACAGGACGAAGATGGTCCCGAGCACGGCTCCGAAGATCTTGTTGGCCTCGAACGAATTCATGGGCGGGAGGGCTCCCTCTGCAAGCAGGGGCACCAGGCGCCGCCGCTTTCTGTCTGACAAAAACGCGCGGAACCTAGGTCTTTTGCGGTTTCAAGGCAATATCTGTAAGAGGCGGTTCCACCGCGCCTTTTGTCATCCCGCGCCGCTACAGACAAGCGTTTTGCGGCTTCAATTTCCGGTTCCTCGCCCGCTCATGTCGATCCTCGTTCTCATTCCCGCACGGCTGGCCTCCACGCGCCTGCCCCAGAAGGCCCTTGCCGACATCGCCGGACGGCCGATGATCGTGCGCGTCGCCGAGCGCGCCACGGCGGCCAATATCGGTCGCGTCGTGATCGCCACGGATTCGCAGGAAATCCTCGATGCGGTGGTCTCGGCGGGCTACGAGGCGGTGATGACCTCGGTCGAGCACCAGTCGGGCTCGGACCGGATCTTCGAGGCGCTGCAAGGGCTTGATCCTGACGGTGCGGTCGAGACCATCGTCAATGTGCAGGGCGATCTGCCGACCATCGAGCCCGAGGCGATCCGCCAGGTGCTGGCCCCCTTCGAGGATCCGCGCTGCGACATCGCGACGCTCGGCGTCGCGATCACCGACGCGGAGGAGAAGACCAATCCCAACGTGGTGAAGATCGTCGGCTCGCCCAACGGCCCGTCGCGACTGCGGGCGCTCTACTTCACCCGCGCCACCGCCCCCTGGGGCGAAGGGCCGCTGTTTCATCATGTCGGCCTCTACGCCTATCGGCGGGCGAGCCTCGAACGTTTCGTGACGCTCGGGCCCTCGACGCTGGAAAATCGCGAGAAGCTGGAGCAGTTGCGGGCGCTGGAAGACGGCATGCGGATCGACGCCGAGATCATCGACACCGTACCGCTGGGCGTCGACGGCCCCGCCGACTTGGAGCGGGCGCGAATCATGTACGGGGTCGAGCCATGAGCGACATCCGACCCAAGATTGCCTTCCAGGGCGAGCCCGGTGCCAATTCCGACATGGCCTGCCAGGCGGTGCGGCCGGATCACGAGCCGATGCCGTGCCCGTCCTTCGACGACGCCTTCGACGCGGTGCGATCCGGCGAGGCGGCGCTGGCGATGATCCCGATCGAGAACACGCTGGCTGGCCGGGTGGCCGACATCCACCATCTGATGCCCGATTCCGGCCTGCAGATCGTCGGCGAATATTTCATGCCGATCCATTTCCAGCTGATGGTGCTGCCGGGCGTCGCCCGCGACGAGATCCGCACCGTGCAGAGCCACATCCACGCGCTCGGCCAGTGCCGCCGCTACATTCGCGGCAATGGCTGGAAACCGGTCGTGGCCGGCGACACGGCAGGCGCGGCGCGGGAGGTCTCGCAGGCCGGCGACCGCAGCCGCGCGGCACTCGCGCCGGAGCTGGCGGCCTCGCATTACGGGCTCGACATCATCGAGCGCGACGTCGAGGATTCGGCCAACAACGTGACCCGCTTCGTCGTCCTGTCGCGGCCCGGCGCCCAGCCGACGGATTTGTGGGCCCCGGTCGGTCGCAATACGGTCACCACCTTCGTCTTCGAGGTGCGCAACCTGCCGGCGGCGCTCTACAAGGCGATGGGCGGGTTCGCGACCAACGGCGTCAACATGACCAAGCTGGAGAGCTACCAGCTCGGCGGCCAGTTCATCGCCACGCAGTTCTATGCCGATGTCGAAGGCCATCCGAACGACGATTCGGTGCGGCTGGCGCTGGAGGAACTGGCCTTCTTCACCCGCAAGGTGACGATCCTCGGGGTCTACGAGGCCGCGCCCGACCGGCTGAACGCCGGCACGGACCGCCCGGCCGGCGAATAGCCCGCCGGGGCCGGCCGCGCCGCGTCAGACCTCGCCGTCGGCAAAGGCCTTGATCAGATGGTGGGCGATGGCGAAGCGCCGGGGCAGGGCGAGGCCCTCCGGATGGGCCTCGGCCAGCATCGCCTGCACTTCCGCGCGGTCGAACCAGCGGCAGGCTTCCAGTTCGTCGCTGTCGAAATCGATCTCGAAGGTGCTGGCTCGCGCGATGCAGCCGATCATCAGGCTGCCGGGGAACGGCCAGGGCTGCGACGCCAGATAGCGCACGGAGGCGACGGCGAGCCCCGATTCCTCCAGCGTCTCGCGGCGTACCGCGGCTTCGACCGTCTCGCCGGCCTCCACGAAGCCCGCGAGGCAGGACCAGAAATTCTCCGGGAAATGCGGCTGGCGTCCCAGCACGCAGCGGCCGGCGCCGTCATGGACGAGCATGATGGTCACCGGATCGGTGCGCGGGAAGACCACGTCGTTGCAGCGCGTGCAGCGGCGGCGATAGCCGGCCGCTTCGGAGCGGGTTTCCCCGCCGCAGCGGGCGCAGAAACCGTTGCGCGCATGCCAGCCGAGGAGATGGGCGGCCTGGCCGAGCTGGCCCTCGGTGTCGGGGTCGAAACTCGCCCGCATGGCGAGCGAGCGCAGATCGTTGTCCTCCAGCCCTTCGGCAGGAAGCGTCACCGTCGGGGCGCTGGCGGCCAGCACCGGGCGGCCGTCCGGCTCGAAGCCGAGGAGGATGCAGGTGGAAAAATCCGCCCCGAGTGTCTCGGCGTCGGTGCGGGCGAAGCCGACATCGAGGGCCGGACCACCGGTACGATACAGCCATCGGCCACCGGGCGTCGCCAGGAAGATCCGTGCCCTGTCATGGGCCAACGCCTCGGCGAGGCTGTCGTCGCTGCGCCGTTCGCCGTCGCGCCACAGCGTGTTGCCGGCAAAGCCGGTGCGGGCGCTCACCTCCGCCAGATCGGCGATCGCGGCGCGCTGGTTGTCATCCTTCAAGGGTCGTTCTCTCGCTTGTCCGCAGGGTCAGGCCGGCAGGATGGCGCGCCGTATCTCGTCGGCGAATCGCGCTGCCTCGCCGGCATCATAGGGCACCGGGGTGCCATGTCCCCAAATCGGGCCCGGCCAGTTGGGATCGCCCCTGCGCCGCGCCACCACATGCAGGTGGAACATCGGCACGATATTGCCGAGGGCGCCGATATTCATCTTGTCGGCCTTCACCGCCGACTGCAGGGCCTTGGAGACGAGACCCATCTCGAAGGTCAGCATGGTCTGGTCGAGCGGCGTCAGCTCGTGAAACTCGGTAATGGCATTGCGCTGCGGCACGAGGATGAGCCACGGCCAGCGACTGTCATTCATCAGGCGCAGGTCGCAGAGGCCGAGCCGGCTGATCGACGTCGTGTCCCTGGCAAGGCAGGGGTCGAGTTGGAAGGCTGGCATCAATTCCTGTCCTCGATCTGGGGTGCCCGGGTTGCAATTAGGGCAGCGATCGCAGATATGGAGCGCGGGAGGTTGGTGGTGGACGCGCCACTCGCCAACCGGGTCAGGTCCGGAAGGAAGCAGCCCCAACGAGCTCCGGCACGGGTCATCGTGCCAGCCTCCCACCCATTCCCCTTTTCAGGATATCACCGCGTGCGAGCGTGCCGCCTTCAGGCCGCGCCCGTGACGCGTTTAGCCGCCTAGTAGAGGCGCAGCAGCACCGGCAGATAGCCGCTGCCCTGCAGGAGCTCGACCGTCTCGAAGAACGGCAGGGCGAGGAAGAACACCAGCCCGTCCGTGAGCGTGCGATAGACCAGCCGCGTGTCGACGGTGACGCGCCGAATGTCCTGGTAGAGCGCCGGATTGGGCAGGAAGCGCGGGACGCGGGCGACGTAGCTGTCGAAATCGGCCCCGAAGGCGTCGCGCAGATAGCGCTCCTCGCGCAGGATCACGACCCGGAAGGCCACGGCGCAGCCGAGCATGAAGATCGCGCCGAGCAGCAGGCTGCCGGTGGCCGCGCCGGCGCCGCCCGCCGCGATGCTGGAAAAGACGTAGAGCGGATTGCGCGAGATCGAATACGGCCCGCTGGCGACGATTTCCGAAGCCTTGCGGCCGCCGATATAGAGCGTGCACCAGATCCGGCCGGCGATCCCGACGACGATGAGGGCGAGGCCGGCGACCTCGATGGTCTCGTGGACCTCCTCGCTCCAGGCCGAGCCGACGAAGAGCAGCGCCAGGAAGGCGCCGATCAACAGGACGAACAGCGCCAGCCTGCGCCGCTCCTGATACTGCGTCAGTGCCATCGTTCCGCTCCGTTTGCGCGACCGTTCGTGACTGAAGCCGGCGCGTCCTGCGCGATCTTCCCTCCGCCTATCGGCGCCATGCAAGGCGAAATCACGACGGGTGTCCATCGGCCACGCAGGACTTGCGTCCCCCGCCCATTCGCTTCAGAACCGGACGCGAGCGCGGCATCGGTCACGGGGCCGCCGCGCCGGCCGACAGGTGGCAGGCGACCGCCATCCCGCGACGCGAATTTCCGGACCCAGGGCGCGATGAGCGATATCGAAAGCGGCACTGCGATTTCATCCGAGGCCGGCGACGCTGCGCCCTATCGGGTGCTGGCGCGCAAGTATCGCCCGCGCTCCTTCGACGATCTGATCGGCCAGGAGCCGATGGTCCGCACCCTGACCAACGCCTTCGAGACCGGCCGCATCGCCCAGGCCTGGATGCTGACCGGCGTGCGCGGTGTCGGCAAGACCACCACGGCGCGCATCCTGGCGCGGGCGCTGAACTACCAGACCGACGAGATCGACCAGCCGACGATCCACATGGGCGAGCCGGGCATCCACTGCCAGGCGATCATGGAAGGCCGGCATGTCGACGTGGTCGAAATGGATGCGGCGTCCCATACCGGCATCGACGACGTGCGCGAGATCATCGCGCAGGTGCGCTATCGCCCGGTCTCGGCGCGCTACAAGGTCTACATCATCGACGAGGTCCACATGCTGTCGACGCAGGCCTTCAACGGCCTGCTGAAGACGCTGGAGGAGCCGCCGGAGCACGTGAAGTTCGTCTTCGCGACGACCGAGATCCGCAAGGTGCCGGTCACCGTCCTGTCACGCTGCCAGCGCTTCGACCTGCGGCGCGTCGAATCGGCGACGCTGATGGCGCATCTGACGAAGATCGCGGCGGCCGAGCATGTCGAGGTCGACGAGGATGCGCTGCGGCTGATCGCCCGCGCCGCCGAAGGCTCGGTGCGCGACGCCCTCTCCCTGACCGACCAGGCGATCGCCCACGGGGCGGGCGCGGTGACCGCGCAGGCGGTGCGCGACATGCTGGGTCTCGCCGACCGGGTCCGGATCATCGATCTGTTCGAATATCTGATGAAGGGCGACGCCGCGGCGGCGCTGAAGGAGCTGCGCGACCAGTATGTCGTCGGCGCCGATCCGGCCGTGGTTCTCGCCGACCTTGCCGATTTCACCCATCTCGTGACGACGCTGCGCTTCGTGCCCGATGCGGCGGAGGACGCCGCGCTGTCGCCGATGGAGGCCGAGCGCGGCCTGGAATTTTCCAAGAGCCTGTCGATCCGCACTCTCGGCCAGGTCTGGCAGATGCTGCTGAAGGCGCTGGAGGAAACGCGCAACGCCAATGCGCCGCGCCAGGCCGCCGAAATGGCGTTGATCCGCATCGCCCATGCCGCCGACCTGCCGTCGCCCGACGATCTGGTGCGGCTGATCCGCAGCGGCGAGCTCGGCAATCTGCCGGCCCCGACACCGGCCGGCGGCAACGGCGCGGCCGGGCACGGGCAGGGCAGCGGCAACGGTGCGGGAGCGTCCGGCTCCCGCGGTTCGGCTCCTGCGCCAACGCAGGCCATCGCCGCCCCGTCGGCACAAGGCTCCGCCGCACCGGCGGGCGGGCCGCAATCCTCCGGGATGATGAGCGCGCGCATGGGCGGCGGGCAGAACTCGCGGCCGCAGATCCGTCCGGCCGTCGAAGAGGCACGGCCGGAGGTCGAGATCGCCTCGCTGGAACAGCTCGTCGCGCTGGCCGAATCCAAGCGCGACTCGCTGATGACCGTGTCGATCCGGCGCTATCTGCGGCTGGTGAAGCTGGTGCCGGGGCGGCTCGAGGTCGCGCTGACGCCGGAGGCGCCGCGCACGCTGATTACCGATCTCACCCGCAAGCTGCACGACTGGACCGGGCGCCGCTGGGTTGTGACCATTTCCAACGGCGAGGCGAAGCCGACCCTCGACGAGGTCGCGACCGCACGCCGCAACACGCTGCTGCTCGACGCCGAATCCGACCCGGAAGTCGCGGCGATCCTCGCCTCGTTTCCCGGCGCCAAGGTCGTCGATGTGCGGCTGCGCGGCGACGCCGAGGCGGCGGCCGAGGAGGCAGCGCTTGTTTCGGACGTGGTCGAGGACGACATTCTGGTCGATCCGTCGGAGCTGTCCGACGACGACGACATCTAGGAGATCGCGATGAAAGACCTGATGGGCATGATGAAGCAGGCCAAGGAGATGCAGGCCAAGATGGCCGGCCTCCAGGAAGAGATCGCTTCCATCACGGTGACCGGCCAGGCCGGCGGCGGCGTCGTGTCGGTCACGCTGACCGGCAAGGGCGAGATGCAGGGCATCGCGATCGATCCCTCGCTCCTGAAGGAAGACGAGAAGGACATCGTCGAGGATCTCGTCATGGCGGCGCATAACGACGCCAAGGGCAAGCTCGATGCGGCCATCCAGGAAAAGACCCAGGAACTGACCGCCGGCCTGCAGCTGCCCCCCGGCATGAGCCTGCCGTTCTGAGGCGTCCCGGCGGCATCTAGACCCTTATGGCCAAACCCATTGCAGGCCCGGAGATCGAGCGGCTGATCCAGCTGCTTGCCAAGCTCCCAGGCCTTGGTCCCCGTTCGGCGCGCCGCGCGGCGCTTCATCTCGTCAAGCGGCGCGAGCAGCTTCTGGCGCCGCTGTCGGCCGCCATGGGCGAGGCGCTGGACAAGGTGACGATCTGCTCGGTCTGCGGCAATATCGACACCTTCGATCCCTGCACGATCTGCACCGACGGTTCGCGCGACCAGTCGATCGTGATCGTCGTGGAGGACGTCTCGGACCTCTGGGCGCTGGAGCGGGCCAAGGCGCTGAACGCGGCCTATCACGTGCTCGGCGGCGTCCTGTCGCCGCTCGACGGGATCGGCCCCGACGACCTCACCATCCGGCAGCTCGTCGAACGCGTCCACAAGGGCGGGGTGAAGGAGCTGATCCTGGCCGTGAACGCCACGGTCGAGGGCCAGACGACGGCGCATTACCTGATGGACCAGCTCGAGGGCTTCGAGGTGCGGGTCACGCGGTTGGCCCACGGCGTGCCGGTCGGCGGCGAGCTGGATTATCTCGACGAAGGCACGCTCTCGGCCGCCATGCGCTCGCGCACCGGGCTCTGAGGGCGGCTTCATTCTTCCACCGGTGATCTACGGCTCGTCGCCATCCGCGGCGTCGCGATCGCGGGCGTATCGTGCGGCAACCGGGAAGGGCGGCAGCCAGGTTTCGCGGCGGATCGTCCAGCATTCGTAGGTGGGCGTCAGCTGGTCCGGGGCG
This sequence comes from Aurantimonas coralicida DSM 14790, assembly GCF_000421645.1. Classification (GTDB taxonomy): domain Bacteria; phylum Pseudomonadota; class Alphaproteobacteria; order Rhizobiales; family Rhizobiaceae; genus Aurantimonas; species Aurantimonas coralicida. Next base: position 93,571 of record NZ_ATXK01000009.1, read on the forward strand.
TCCAGCGCGCCGAGATGCAGTTCGGTCTCGTCACCGGTGCAGGCGAAGACGGACGCGCCGCAGCGCGGGCAGAAATGCCGCCCCGCATAGGCACGCGTTTCGCCGGTGAGCGTCACGGCGTCATGGCGGAAGATCGCGGCGGCGTAGAACAGGGCGCCGTGATGCTTGCGGCAGTCGAGGCAATGGCAAAGGCCGACACGATCGGGCCGGCCCGTCGCCACGAAGCGCACGTCGCCGCACAGGCAGCCGCCGGTATATTGCTCCATGCCGCATCCTCCGCGTCTGTTTCATCGGTTTGGCGGCACGAAGGCTAGGCCGGGCCGCCGCCCGTCGTCCATCCATCGCAGCCGGTCTTGGCGCGCTTCGCAGAGCCGGCTACCCTCAAGCGATGCAGCTATCGCTTCGCCTCCTCACCGCCGTCGTTCTCCTGTGTGCTGCGACGTTCGCGCCGGCCAGCGCGCAGAACCTGACGGCCGGTTTCCGCAATTTCCTCGAGGCCGACATCTGGCCCGCCGCCAGAGCGCGCGGTGTGCCGCGGCCGGTGTTCGACGCGGCGTTCAAGGGCGTGTCGCCCAATCTGAAGCTGCCCGACCTGCAGCTTCCCGGCGCGAAGGCGACCGTTGCGGAGACGAACTTCCAGGCCGAGTTCAAGAGCGGCGCGGCCTATCTGTCGGAAGGCGCGGTGGCCGGCAATGCCCGCCAGGGGCGCGCCCTGATCGCGAAATACCGCGCCGTTCTCGACCGGATCGAGGCGCGCTACGGCGTGCCGGCCCCGATCATCGTCGCCATCTGGGGGCGGGAATCGGCCTTCGGCGCGGCGAAGATCCCCCATGACGCCTTCGAGGTGCTGGGGACCAAGGCCTATCTCTCACGCCGCAAGGCGATGTTTCGCGAGGAACTGCTCGCCGCCCTGCAGATCGTCGCCGACGGCCATCTGAAGACCTCGGAGATGAAGTCGTCCTGGGCCGGCGCGCTCGGCCAACCGCAATTCATGCCGTCGAAATTCCTGGCGCTGGCCGTGGATTTCGACGGCGACGGGCGAAAGGACATCTGGAATTCGGTGCCCGACACGCTGGCCTCGATCGCCCATTACCTGCAGCAGGCCGGCTGGCAGCCGGGCCGCGACTGGGGCTTCGAGGCGCGGGTGCCGGCCGCCGTCTCCTGCGCCAATGAGGGGCCGGATCTCGGTCGTCCGATCTCGGAATTCGTCGCCGCCGGCGTGACGCGCGTCTCGGGCCGGCCGTTTCCGGGCCACGAACTGGCGGCGCGGGGCCACCTGATGATGCCGGCCGGCCGCTTCGGCCCGGCCTTCATCGCCACGCCGAATTTCTACGCCATCAAGGCCTATAACAATTCCGACCTCTACGCCCTGTTCGTCGGCCATGTCGCCGACCGGATGCTCGGGGCGGGACCGCTGGCGGGAGACTGGAAGCCCACCGACCGGCTGACGCGGGGCGACGTCGCGCGCATGCAGCAGAAGCTGGAGGCGCGCGGCTACGATGTCGGCGGGGCGGACGGGCTTGCCGGCTTCAAGACGCGGCGCTCGATCGGGGCGTTCCAGCTCAAGTCCGGAATGGGCGAGACGTGCTGGCCGACAAGGGCGCTCGCCGGCGCGCTGTGATGCTATCCACAGTTGATTTAACCTCTCGTACACGATCCCTGCCAAAACCTTTCCCCTGTTGCGGCCACGACCTTTCGCCGCCGGGACGTGGCTTGTACCGAAGATGACGGAACCCGAGGAGAGCAGGCGGCACGATCGCCTGCCAAGCGGCGGGAGTTGCCTGGGGAGGCGACGCGGACGGTTCGAAGCAGGTCTTCGAACCGTCCGCCCTATCCATCCGGCCGGTGACTGGCCCTTGCCCGAACCTGCACCCCTTGCAGGGCTTGCGTGACCTTCGTCCCTCGCTGCAATAGTTTCGCCACATCCTGAGCCAATAGATTGCGGATCGGCTCGCACGATTCGCGCTCCGGGCTTTGCAATCGTTTTTGGGGAAACCGATTGAAACGACGGATCTGGATACCTTCCAGCATCATGCTCCTTGCGGGGCTCGGTTACGCCGTCGGCAAGACGGCCGACCTCGTCATGCCGCAGATGGACGCCGGCACCGATGTCGCCGAGTTCGTCGCGCCGAAATCCGATCTGTCCCTCGACGTTTCCCTCGTCCGCCCGGCCGACAATGCCTTTTCCGAAATCGCGGTCGCGACAGTCGAACCGTTCGACGCCGATGGTGACGGCACGCCGGATGTCCGGGATCTGGCCCAGCCGGCGGTGTCGAAGCCCGTCGCGACATCCGCGTCGGCCAAGCTCGCCGAACTCGCGCAGGCCGGCAGTTCGCGCACGCTGTCGCTGAAGGTGGCGGCGACGACCGGCCGTTCGACAAGTGCTTCGACCGCCGACCTGCCGACGATGGCGACCGCCTGGCAGTCGGAGCATTTCCGCGACAATCCGCTGGTCGGCGAAGTCTTCGATGCGCGCGGTGCGCGCTCGAGCCGCGACACGCTGATGGGGGCCGCCAGCGGCGCCCGCTATCTGCTTCTCGGCGAAATCCACGACAATCCCGATCATCACCAGCTGCAGGCCGACATCATCGGCGGGCTGGCCAAGCTGGGCAGCGAGCCGGCCGTGGTCTTCGAGATGATCCCGGAAAGCTTTGCCGACGTTCTGGAGGAGTTTGCCGAGACCGGTGACCGCGATGTCGCGTCGCTCTCCGAGCATCTGCAATGGTCGGAACGCGGCTGGCCGGCCTTCTCGATCTACCAGCCCGTCTTCGAGGCGGCCGTCGCCGAGGGCCTGCCGCTTCGCGCCGGAGATCTCGACCGCCAGACGATCCGTGCGATCGGCGAAAACGGCCTCGACGCCCTGAGCGAAGCCGAGATCGAACGCCTGTCGCTGCGCCTCGAAGTGCCGGCGGAACAGGCGGACGCACTGGCCGACACCATCAGGACCGCCCATTGCGGGCTGATGCCCGAGGGCGCCATCGGCGCCATGGCGACGGTCCAGCGGGCCCGTGACGGTGCACTGGCCGATGCGCTGGTCGATGCGGCGAAAGAGAGCGGCAGCGCCGTGCTGATCGCCGGCTCCGGCCATGTCCGCAAGGATCGCGGCGTGCCGAACATCCTCGCGGAACGCGATCCGGACGCGGCCACGGTCGCGGTGCAGATGGTCGAGGTCAGCGACGGCGAGGCCGAGGCCGCCGATTACGGCCTGACGAGCGATGCGCCGGCGCCCTACGACTACACGATCTTCACGCCGCGCAACGACATTTCCGACCCCTGCGAGGCGCTCCGCGCCCGGATGGGGCAGGCGGACCAGTAAGTCCGCCCATCGCAGGTTCCGCCTGCCGGGGCTTCGAGCCCAATCTCAGCGGAAGCGCCACTCCATCAAGCAAGGTCGTCATCCTCGGGCTTGACCCGAGGACCCATGCCGTACCCGGTGACGCGGCGCAGATCTCCGACGGAATGGTCGCTAAGGCGCAGAGGCGTGGATCCTCGGGGCAAGCACGAGGATGACGGGCGCCAGGGGGCGGTGCGGTGATGTCGGACGTCCCGCCGCTGCATCCTCAGAAATCGTAGAATTTCCGGATCGCCGCCCAGCCGTCCTCGGCCGTGTCCACATAGGTCACGAGATCGAGGTCTTCCGGCGCGATCGTGCCTTCCTCGGCGAGGGCCTCCAGGTCGATCACGCGGCGCCAGAAGCTCTCCCCGAACAGAAGCACCGGAATGCGCTGCATTCGCCGGGTCTGGATCAGCGTCAGCGCCTCGAACAATTCGTCCATGGTGCCGAAGCCGCCGGGGAAGATCGCCATCGCCTTCGCCCGCAGCAGGAAGTGCATCTTGCGGACGGCGAAATAGTGGAAGTTGAAGCACAGTTCCGGCGTGGCGAAGCGGTTCGGCGCCTGCTCATGGGGCAGGGTGATGTTGAGCGAGATCGACAGGGCGTCGACATCGGCCGCACCGCGATTGCCGGCTTCCATGACGCCGGGACCGCCGCCGGTGACGATGACATATTCCTTGCCGCCATGGCTGTTGGCCGAATGCTGCGAGGCGATGGCGGCGAAGCGGCGGGCCTCCTCGTAGAATTTCGAATTGGCCTCGAGGTTGCGGCGCTGGGTCTCGTTGCGCGCCGCCCAGGCCTCGGTGCCCGGCTCGGGAATGCGGGCGCCGCCGAACAGCACGACGGTGGACAGGATGCCCGCCTCGTTCAGCGCCAGTTCGGGTTTCATCAGCTCGAGTTGAAGCCGGATGCCGCGGGTCTCTTCGCGGGTCAGGAAGTCGTCGTCGGCATAGGCCAGCGCATAGGTGGGGGAGCGGGTCTGCGGGGTATCGACCTGTACTGCCGTCTCTTCCTTGTCCCGCCGCGAGCTCGGAAAGGGGTCCCAGCCGTTCTGGTTGCGGGGTGTTTCGTTCATCGTGTCTGCCTCGTCGCCTGCATGGGCCGTCGATTGACCGCCTCAGGGCCTTCAACTAGGGTCCGCGCCGACTTGGTCAGGGTGCGCAGCGCCCGCATTTTCCCCATTCTGCAGGAGTTCGCCGATGACCGCGCCGGATCGCGCCGCCCTCGAAACCACCATTGAACGGGCCTTCGAGGACCGGGACTCGATCTCGGCATCGACGACCGGCGAAGTCCGCGATGCCGTCGAGGCGTCGCTCGACCTGCTCGACCGCGGCGAGGCGCGCGTCGCCAGCCGCGAGGCCGACGGCAGCTGGACCGTGCACCAGTGGCTGAAGAAGGCTGTGCTCCTGTCCTTCCGCCTCAACGACATGACCGTCATTGAAGGCGGCCCGGGCGGGGCGACCTGGTGGGACAAGGTCCCGTCGAAGTTCGAGGGCTGGAACGCCGACCGCTTCCGCGAGATGGGGTTCCGCGCCGTGCCGAACGCGGTGGTGCGCCGCTCGGCCCATATCGGCAAGGGCGTCGTCCTGATGCCGTCCTTCGTCAATCTCGGCGCCTTCGTCGACGAGGGCACGATGGTCGACACCTGGGCGACGGTCGGCTCCTGCGCGCAGATCGGCAAGAACGTGCATCTGTCGGGCGGCGTCGGCATTGGCGGCGTGCTGGAGCCGATGCAGGCCGGTCCGACGATCATCGAGGACGGCTGCTTCATCGGCGCCCGGTCCGAGGTCGTCGAGGGCTGCATCGTGCGCGAAGGCTCGGTGCTCGGCATGGGCGTCTTCCTCGGCCAGTCGACCAAGATCGTCGACCGCACCACCGGCACGATCTCCTATGGCGAAGTGCCGCCCTATTCGGTGGTCGTCGCAGGCTCGATGCCGGGCAAGCCGATGGGCAATGGCGAGCCGGGGCCGAGCCTCTATTGCGCCGTCATCGTCAAGCGCGTCGACGAGCGCACCCGCTCCAAGACCTCGATCAACGAGCTGCTGCGCAACTGAGCCGGCGTCGCGGCCCCAAGCCGCGACCCTTGCCCCAAGGCCGATCCGCGATGGCGCGACTGCGAACCTTCTGGCCTCTCTCGCTGATCGCGGCGAGCGGCCTGTTCGGCTGGCTGCAGGGCGTGCCCTCGCTGCCGGCCGGCCATGACGGCCTCTGCCGCAGCGAAGTTGCGGCGGGGGTGGAGTATCTGGTCTGCGACGTGCCGCTGGATCGCACCGATCTCGCGCTGCGGGCCGTCGACGCGAGCAACGCGCCCTACCGGACCTTCGAGCGCGCCGCGGCAAGCGTCAATGGCCGCGTCCGCCTGATCATGAATGCCGGCATGTATCACGAGGACCGCCGTCCGGTCGGCCTTGCGGTGCAGGACGGCGTCGAGGTCAGTCCGCTGGTGCGCGGAACCGGCAGCGGCAATTACTCGATGCAGCCGAATGGCGTATTCTTTGTCGAGGATGGGCGCGCGGCGGTCCTGACCACCGACGCCTATCTCGCCGCGCCCCGCCGGCCGACGCTCGCGACCCAGTCGGGCCCGATGCTGCTCATCGACGGCAAGCTGCATCCGCGCTTCATCGACGGTTCCGACAGCCGGCATGTGCGCAACGGCGTCTGTGCCAGCGCGGACGGGCGGACCGTGCGTCTCGTCCTGTCGCGCAGCCCGGTCAATTTCTGGGATTTCGCCGTGTTCTTCCGCGACCGGCTCGGCTGCCGCGACGCGCTGTTCTTCGACGGCAAGGTGTCGAGCCTGTCCTATCCGGACGGCGGCATCGACTATCGCCGCGACCGGCTGGGGCCGATGCTGGTGGTCTCCGACAAGACGGACTAGCGGCCCGCCGACCGGCTCAGCCGAAGCGGACGCTCAGTCCGCTCCGCTACCGCGCAGTTCCGTCGCCGGATCGTCCGTGCCGGCCATGCGGGCGGCGAGGGAATCGGGCTCGGCGGGTGCGCTGGCCGGGCGCGAGGCGATGCGACCACCCTTACCATTTTCAGGAGCCGGGGCCGCCGCAGGCTGGGGCGCTGATGCGGCCGTCTCGCCTGCTTCGGTACGCGCAACGGGCCGCGGGATCGCCGCAGGCTTCGGTGCCGCGACATAGGCGGCTGCGACCACGGGCGTGTCGCCGCGTTGCGCTGCGGCCGGTTCACTGGCCGGCGCAGCGGTCGCGACCTCGGTGGCCGTTGTCGGCGCGGCTGCGGCAGGCCGTGCGGCCTTGGCCGGCGTTGCAGCGGGCTTTTCGGGGGCCGGCGTCACGGCGGCGACGAGCGTGCCCATCAGGCCCGGTTCGGATTCGGGCTCGGCGACCGTTCCGGGTGTCCGGCGGCGCTTCGACACTTCGGCCATATGCGCCTTGACTGCGGAGCAATAGCGCTGGGCCGAGGCGCTCATGCGGGTGGCGCGGTGACCGCCCTTGTACTTCATCGAGGCCTGGCAGACGTCGTGACCGCCCTTTTCCCAGGCGCCCTTCAGATATTTCATGCCGTAGGTGAGGTTGGTGTCGGCATCGAAGAGAGCGCTGGTCGGGCCGGAAAAGCCCAGCGACCGGGCGGTTGCCGGCTTGATCTGGCTGAGGCCGTAGACCCCGTTGCCGCGCGCCTTCGGATTGTAGCGGCTTTCCACCCGCACGACCGCATAGGCGAGGGGGGCGGGAACGCCGGCCTCGGCGGCATGGCGTTCGATCAGCCTGTCGAGCGAGGCGCTGCCGGAGATGGTGCCGGTCTCGGCGCCTGCCTCCGCCTCCCTGGCGGCGACAGCGACATCGGCTTCGGCCGGTGCGTCGGCATCCTCGGCCGCATCTGCCGTTTCCTTGCCGGCGACGGCGATCCCCATGGGTGATCCGCCCGGGCCGTCGGCGATGCAGCCGGCAAGGGCCGCCAGCGACGCGATCATGCCGAACAATGCGGCCCGTGTGACGCACGCAGAGCCGGCAATGGCGGTCCTCGGCAGTGTCATGGAAGTTCCCTCGCGCAATGTCCCCTGTGCTGCCTGTCCGTCCGGAAGGCGGCGGAAACGTGGCACGAAGCCGGATCGGGGAAGACGGCCGCAGCTGGTGGCGTTGCGGCATCATCTGATCTATCCCGGTGGGCCATGACCGACACTGTTTCCTTGCCCGTTTCCGCCGCCCGCAGCGATGATGCGACCGACCCGGTCGCGATCCTCACGCGGCTGATCCGCTGCCCCTCCGTGACGCCCGCCGAAGGCGGGGCGCTTACCGCTTTGGAAGAGATGCTGGCGCCGCTGGGCTTTGCCGTCGAACGCCCGGTGTTCTCCGACATCGACACGCCCGACATCGAGAATCTGTTTGCCCGCGCAGGAGCGGCCGGGCCGCATCTGGTCTTTGCCGGACACACGGACGTGGTGCCGCCGGGCGACGAGAGCGACTGGCGCGAGGGCCCGTTCTCGGCGGCGATCGTCGATGGCGAGCTCTATGGCCGGGGCGCCGTCGACATGAAGGGCGGCATTGCCGCCTTCGTTGCGGCCTATGCCCGCCATGTGGAGCGGGCCGGGCGCCCGGCCGGGCAGGTCTCGCTGCTGATCACCGGCGATGAGGAAGGCCCGGCGGTCAACGGCACGGTGAAGCTCCTCGACTGGGCGAGAGCGCGCGGCGAAATCTTCGACGCCTGCATCGTCGGCGAGCCGACCAATCCGGCGGCGATGGGCGACATGATCAAGATCGGCCGGCGCGGGTCGCTGTCGGCCGAAGTGCGGGTCACCGGCGTTCAGGGCCATGTCGCCTATCCGCATCTGGCCGACAATCCGCTGCGCTCCCTCACGGCCATTGCCGAGGCGCTGATGGACGAACCGCTCGACGCGGGATCGGCGGAATTTCCGGCCTCCAATCTGGAGATCACCTCCATCGACACGGGCAACAGCTCGGTCAATGTCATTCCGGCACGGGCGCGCCTGTTCTTCAACGTGCGATTCAGCGATCGCTGGACGCCGGACAGCCTCAAGGACGAACTGACCCGGCGCATCGAGGCGGCGGCCGCTTCGGGCCGGTTCCGGGAGGGCCGGGATGCCGCCAATGTCGAGATCGTCTGGCGGGCACGGCCCTCGGACTCCTTCCTGACGCGGGACGACGCGTTGACGCAGGCGCTGGCCGGCGCGGTGGAGGCGGTCACCGGCCGCCAGCCGCAATTGTCGACCTCCGGCGGCACGTCGGACGCCCGGTTCATCAAGGACTTTTGCCCGGTTGTGGAATTCGGGCTTGTCGGCAAGACGATGCACATGTCCAATGAACGGGTGCCCGTCGAGGATCTCGAGACGCTGACGAGGATCTATGAAACCTTCATCGCCCGCTGGTTTGCCGCCCACGCCTGATCTGGTGCCGAGTCTCGACCACGTCCTGAACTTTTTTTCCGGCGTCGCCCTTCTGATGGCCGGGCGCGCCGAAGGGCTGAAACGCCTCGACCTGTCGGCGGACGGCTTCTGGCAGTCGTTTTCGGCCATGCTCGTGGCGCTGCCGCCCGTGGCCCTGTCATGGATCGAGTTCGAGACGTCGGCGCCGCGCACCGGCACGGCGGAGGGCTACGGCGCGGTGCCGGTCTATGGCGCCCATGCGCTGGCCGACTTCCTCGCCTGGACGCTGCCGATCCTGATCCTGATGCTGGTCGCCAAGCGCGTCGGCTATTCGCGCAAGATCGTGCCGCTGGTGGTGGCGACGAACTGGGGCGGGGCGCTGCTGGCCTGGGTGTTCGCACCCTACTGGCTGCTGATGCTTGCCTTCGGGCCTGGCAATGGCCTGTCGGCGCTCGGCCTCCTCGTGACCATCGCCTCCATCGCGCTGACGGTGCGGCTGATCTACATGGCCACCGGCAAGGACATGGCCGGGGCGGCGATCATCACCATCGGCATGATCGTCATCTCGCTGGTCAGCTATGGCGCGGTGATGGATTTGACCGGCATCCGGCTGATCTGACGCGCGTTCAGCCCGGATAGGGCGGCAGGGTGCGCTTGGGCGCGGTGCCGTATTCCACCCGGGTCAGATACAGCCCGTCCGGCGGGGCTACCGGGCCGCAGCGCTTGCGGTCGCGGGCTTCCAGCGCGGCGACGAGATCCGCCTCGGTCCAGCGGCCTTCGCCGACCAGCTTCAGCGATCCGGCAAAGGAGCGGATCTGGTTGTGCAGGAAGGACTGCGCCATGGCGTGAATGTGGATCTCCTCGCCCGGGCCGCGGACCACATCCAGCTGCTCCAGCGTGCGGATCGGGTTCTTCGCCTGGCAATGGGCGGAGCGGAACGTATCGAAATCATGGGTGCCGACAAGGCGCTGGGCTGCCGCGTGCATGGCATCGACATCGAGCGGCTTCGACACCCACCAGACCCGGCCGATCAGCAGCGCCGGCGGCGCCCGGCGGTTGAAGATGCGGTAGAGATAGAAGCGCTTGCGGGCCGAGAAGCGAGCGTCGAAATCGTCGGCCACCCGCTCGGCCGAGAGGATCGCGATAGGCGCGTCGCGCAGATGCGCGTTGAGCGCGTCGCGTACCGTGTCCGGCTCCCAGTCCCGCTGCAGATCGACATGGGCAACCTGGGCGCTCGCATGAACGCCGGCATCGGTGCGTCCTGCCGCGAAGAGGGTGGCGGCTTCGCCGGTGAAGCCTGCCACCGCGGTCTCGATCACCTCCTGCGCCGACAAATCGGTCTTCTGACGCTGCCAGCCGCAATAGGGCTTGCCGTCATATTCGATGGTCAGCTTGAAACGGGGCATCAGGCCGCGCCGGCGCGGCCGCCCGCCGGAACCGGCGTTCCCTTCAGAAGCTCTTCGGCGCTCATGCGGCGTCCGCCGGCGCGCTGCAGTTCGAGGATGCGGATCGCGCCCGTGCCGCAGGCGATCAGCAGCCGGTCGTCGAGAAGCGTGCCGGGTGCGCCGTCGCGGGTCTCGGCCGCCGCGCGCAGAAACTTCACCCGTTCGGGGGCGCCGCCGAAGCTCATCATCGTCCAGGCGCCGGGGAAGGGCGAAAAGGCGTTGATTCTGCGGGCAATGCCGGACGCGTCGCCGGTGAAGTCGAGCGCCGCCTCGGCCTTGTCGATCTTGGCGGCATAGATTGGCGCGCGGCCGGTGCGGGCGGCGATCGAATCCTGGTCCTCGAAGGTCAGGGTGCCGGCTTCGAGCTTGTCGAGCGCCTCGACCATCAGTGTCGCGCAGATCTCCGCCAGCCTGTCGTGCAGCTCGGCGGTCGTGTCGGTCGCGGCGATCAGGGTTTCGGCGGTCAACGCAACCGGGCCGGTGTCGAGGCCGGCTTCCATTCGCATGACCATCATGCCGGTTTCGGCATCGCCCGCCTCGATGGCGCGCTGGATCGGCGCGGCACCGCGCCAGCGCGGGAGCAGCGAGCCGTGGCCGTTGAGACAGCCCTGGCGGGGCATGTCGAGCACCGCCTGGGGCAGGAGCAGCCCGTAGGCGACCACCACGGCGACGTCGCAGTCGAGGGCGGCGAAGGCCTCGCGATCGGCCGGGTCCTTGAAATTCAGCGGCGAACGCACGGGCAGGCCGAGCCGTTCGGCCTCGCGCTGAACCGGCGAGGGCGTCAGCGTCAGGCCGCGGCGGCCGGCCTTGCGCGGCGGCTGGGTGTAGACGGCGGCGATGTCGTGACCGGCCGCCGCCAGGGCGGCGAGCGTCGGCACCGAGAAGGCCGGCGTTCCCATGAAGACGACGCGCAGCGCCATGGTCCCCTCCGCGTCGCTCAGGCGGTCCTGCGGGCGGCCTTGGTGAACTTCTTCACTACCATGTCGCGCTTCAGCTTGGAGATGTGGTCGATGAACAGGACGCCGTTCAGATGGTCCAGCTCGTGCTGTACACAGGTCGCCAGGATGCCGTCAGCGGTTTCCTCGTGCATCTTCCCGTCGAGGCCGAGATAGCGCACCGTGACCTCGGCCGGCCGTTCGACCTCGGCGTAATAGTCCGGGATCGACAGGCAGCCTTCCTCGTAGACGCTGACCGCGTCGGAGGTCGTCAGGATCTCCGGATTGAGGAAGATGCGCGGCGCGTTCTCCTCCTCTTCCTTGGAGACGTCGATCACCATCATGCGCAGCGGCTCGCCGATCTGGATGGCGGCAAGGCCGATGCCGGGGGCGTCGTACATCGTCTCCAGCATGTCGTCGGCGAGGCGACGCACCTGGTCGTCGACCGTTTCGACAGGCTTGGAGGTCTGGCGCAGAACCGGGTCTGGCAGGATGATGAGGGGCTTGATCGTCATGGCGTTCAGGTAATGGCTGGCACGAAGCCGGTCAATCTCGGATGAAGGCCCCGGCCGGCTTTCCGCCGGTCCGGATGATGGCTCCGCCGTCGTCAGGTGGGGCGGGATGGTCTATGTTCGCGTTTTGGTCCCGATTCGTTAAGGGTCGCCCGCTAGAGTTCGGTCATGGACAGCGCCGCCTTCGCCGCAGCCTTCTCGGCTCCCGTCATCTTTCTCGGCGATCATCCGCTGACGCTGGCCGAAGCGTTGCTGGCAGGGCTGGCGGCCCTGTTCTTCGTCCTGTGGCGGCGGGCCAGCCGCGCCGCGCGGGAGGCGGGCGATCATGCCGACCGCAGCGACAGCGAGGCGTCGGAGCGGCTCGACGCGGTGCTGCGCTCCCAGGCCGAGATCACCGGCCGCATGCAGACCATGGCCGAGATCATCGGCTCGCGGCAGGCGGACCTGACCCGCACGCTCGCCGAACGGCTCGACGGGCTGTCCACCCGCGTCGGCCAGTCGATCCGCGAGACCGGCACGGCCACCAGCGCCTCGCTGACCGCCCTGACCGAACGGCTGGCGGTGATCGACCGGGCGCAGGGCGAGATCCGCGGGCTTGCCGGCGAGGTCGTCCGCCTGCAGGACATTCTCTCCAACAAGCAGAGCCGTGGCGCCTTCGGCGAGGGGCGGATGCAGGCGATCGTCGCCGACGCGCTGCCCTCGGCCGCCTATTCCTTCCAGGCGACCCTGTCGAACGGCAAGCGACCGGACTGCCTGATCCGCATGCCGAACGGCGCTCCGTCGCTGGCGATCGACGCGAAGTTCCCGCTGGAGGCCTTCACCGCCCTGCGCGAGGCCGAGAGCGACGAGGCGCGGACCTTCGCCGCCAGCCGGATGCGCCGCGACATGGACGTGCATGTGCGGGCCATCGCCGACAAATATCTGATCCCCGGCGAGACCCAGGACACGGCCTTCCTGTTCGTGCCGTCCGAGGCGGTGTTCGCCGAACTGCACGAGCGTTTCGAGGATATCGTCCAGAAGGCCTACCGGGCGCGGGTGGTGATCGTCTCGCCATCGCTGCTGCTCCTGTCGATCCAGGTGGTGCAGGCGATTCTCAAGGATGCCCGGATGCGGGCCGAGGCGGGGCGCATCCAGAAGGAGGTCCGGCTTCTGGGCGAGGATCTCGTCCGGCTCGACGCCAGGGTGTCGGCGCTGCGCACGCATTTCGGGCAGGCGGGCCGCGACATCGACCAGATCCTGGTGTCGACCGACAAGCTGATGCGGCGCGGCGAGCGGATCGAGGCGGCCGAACTCGGCGATGACGGAACGGCCGCCGGGCCGGTGACACGCACGGCGCCGGGCGCCGTCTGAACGCGATCTGAAGCCGACAGCAACAGGCCGGATGTCTACTGGCGGAACTTTCGTCAGTCGCAGGAAGAATTGCATTCGCAACCATATTAAGAAAAAGTAAAGGACTCGTGGATCGATTTCGCGCATCCTACGTTGCTTGTCTGTCACCGGTTGATGATGGGGGATGACATGCGGCGCTCGGCGCGGGTTTTGATGACGGTACTGGCTCTGGGCACCATGCCCATGGCGACGCCGTCTTTCGGCGCGCAGGTCTCGCAACTGGCCGTCGCCTACAACGACCAGACCGATCTCGATTTCCGCAAGGGCCTGCAGATCCGTCTGTCCTGGACCGGCGACTATGCCGGTGCCTTCGACGGCCACATCGCGGCGTCCTCGCTGCGCGCCATCCGCGATTTCCAGGCCCGGCACGGCATGGTCGCGGACGGCGTCATCGACGAGGCGATGCTGCGTCTCCTGATCCAGAAGTCCGACGGCGCCGAGGCGGCGACCGGCATGGCGCTGATCGACGATGCGGTGACCGGCCAGCGCGTGCCGCTGCCGATGCGTCTGGTCGAGGATCTGGGACCGACGGATGTCGGCCATCTGTGGCGCGCCGCCGACAAGACGGTCGAGATCGAGACCGTCCGCATCGCCGGTACCGGCCAGACCCTGCGCGGCCTGTTCGACGTTCTCAGCACGCCGACCCCTGACCGCAGCGTCGCCAATGCCGAGTTCGGCGGCGAGTGGTTCACCCTCGACGGCAATGCCGGCGACCATCACTATGTCATGCGCTTCTCGGCAAAAGGCGGCGATCTCCGCGGCTTCTCGGTGTCCTATGCCAAGGACCGGGCCAAGGTGATGCGGCCCTATGTGGCCGTGGCCGGCAATCTGTTCGAGCCCTTCGCCGGCGAGCCGCAGGCACCCCTGGTCGCTTCGCGCGAGCCGAACGCCTTCTCGGCGCTGCTGGCTCGCAGCCATACGAACGGTGCCTTCGAATCCCGCTACGCGATGGCCTCGGTCGATCCGAAGCAGCCGAACCTCTTCGAGATGCCGTCCCCGGCACCCGCCAAGGCCCAGCCGGCGCCTGTTCCCCAGAAGCCGGAATTCGACATGGCCGGCAGCGGCTTCGTCATCTCGGAGGATGGCTGGCTCCTGACCAACGCCCATGTGGTGCGGGCCTGCACCAGCGTGCTCGTCGGCGAGCAGCAGGTCGCCACGAAGACGATCCTCGATACCGACAACGACCTGGCGCTGGTCAAGGTCGACGGTGTGGTCGGCGAACCGCTGGCGATGTCCGTCACGAAGCCGCGTCTGGGCGAGGACGTCCTGGCGCTCGGCTATCCGCTGCGTTCGATCCTGGCCGATTCCCTCAACGTGACCCGCGGCAACGTCTCGTCGCTCCTGGGTCTTGCCAATGACGAGCGCTATCTGCAGATCTCGGCGCCGGTGCAGCCGGGCAATTCCGGCGGCCCCCTCGTCGATCTGGCAGGACGTGTCGTCGGCGTGGTCACCGCCAAGCTGAACGCGGTGGCGGTCGCCGATGCGACGGGCGATATCCCGCAGTCGATCAATTTCGCCGTCCGCCCCGATGCGGCCGTGGCCTTCCTCGACCGCAACGCCGTCGCCTACAAGACCGCCGACGCCTCGCTGCCGCTGGAAAGCGTCCCCGACGCCACCGCGGCGGTCAAGGATTCGGTCCTGCCGATCATCTGCGTCGGTCGCTGAATTCGCGGCCTTTCCCGCGCAGTCCATAAAGAAATGCCGTCGCCGGTTCTCTGCCGTCGGCGGCATTTTGCGTTGGTGCGTGCTGACCGGCCGTTCCGGAACCCGTGTCGCGGACGCGGCGTTGCTTCCGCAAGATCACCGGCGCGATGCGCCGTGACCCGGGACAGGAGATTGCAATGACGAAGACCGACACCGACTCGGAGATGATGCGCGACCAGCAGGACCGCGACACGCCGCAGCACATGGCCAGGGACGGCGAGAAGCACCCGGCGGAGCGCAGCGATCTCGATGCGCAGAGCAAGGCCGAGCGCGAGCAGGCGAAGGGCGGCACGGCGCCCAACGGCACCGAACAGATGGAAGCGATCTTCGAGGCCAACCAGAAGGGCCCCAAGAGCGGGAAAGCCGAATCCGACCTGATGGCGGATGCGGCGACCGACGGGCAGGCCGGTTTGGCGCGCCCGAACCGGTCGCTTCTCCGCGACTGACACCCATGACAGGCGAAGCGCAGACAGGGCGATCGGATTTCATCCGGTCGCCCTTTTGCATCGCGCCTAGCGGATGGAGCGCAGGAAGGTCGTCAGGTCGTCGGTGACGAAGTCGATATGCTCGCCGTCGCGGCCTTCATGTTCCCAGACGTCGCCGAAGCTCTCTTCCAGGTTGCGCGGCACGATCAGCACCGTGCGCATGCCCAACGCCTTGGGCACTTCCAGATTGCGCGCCAGATCCTCGAACATCACGGCGCGTTCCGCATCGACCCGGTGCAGGCCGAGGAACTTGTCGTAGGTCTGCGAGGCCGGCTTGGGCACCAGTCCGGCGGCGACGAGATCGAAGATGTCCTCGAAATGGTCGAGAATGCCGAGCTGGCGCGCGGCGCGTTCGGCATGGCCGCGATCGCCATTGGTGAAGATGAACTTGCGACCCGGCAATGCGCGGATCTCGTCGCCCAGCGCGGTGTCGGGGGCGAGCCAGGAATAGTCGATGTCGTGGACATATTGCAGGAAGGCGTCGGGATCGACGTCATGCTCCTGCATCAGGCCGCGCAGGGTCGTGCCGTAGCGCCGGTAGAAATCCTTCTGCACCACCCGCGCCTCGTCCTTCGGCAGCGTCAGGAAGTCCGAGACGAAGGCGGTCATCCGCTGGTCGATCTGCGAGAACAGGTTCGTGTGGCGCGGATACAGGGTGTTGTCGAGATCGAAGACCCACTCCGTCACATGGGCGAAATCCTGCGGGCGGGCATCGGCGGTCTGGCGGATCGGCGAGTGAGCGGTCATGGGGTCCGGAAGGTTCGAGCGTCGGGCGCCTTGCCAAGCGTCGCCGAATAGGGGAGCGAGGGCGGTAAGACAAACTGACGGATCGCCCGTGCCGCTCTGGATTCCGATTACCATCACCGCCGCCTTCCTGCAAAACCTCCGCTCGTCGCTGCAGCGACAGCTGAAGGGCCGGATGGGCTCGACCGGCGCGACCTTTGCGCGCTTCGGCTTCGGCTTTCCCTTTGCCGTGCTCTACATCGTGGCGCTCGACCTCGTCGGAGGCGCCACCCTGCCGGGCGTGAACGCGACATTTCTCATTGCCGTTGCGGCCGGCGGTATTGCCCAGATCCTCGCGACTTTCCTGCTGGTCTATCTGTTCGGCTTCCGCAATTTCATGGTCGGCACGGCCTATTCCAAGACCGAGCCGGTGCAGGCGGCGATCTTCGGCCTGATCATCCTCGGCGAGACGATCTCCTGGCTCGCCTTTGGCGCCATCCTGGCGGGCGCCTTCGGCGTCGGGCTGATCTCGATCGCCGGGCGCAAGGGCGGCACCAGCCTGCGCCGGGCGCTCTTCTCGCGCGAGGCGGGGATCGGCATCGCCTCGGGCGCCTTCTTCGGCATCTCGGCCGTCTGCTTCCGCGGCGCGTCGCTGTCGCTGGAGGAGGGCGGCGTGCTCGCCCGGGCGGCGACGACGCTGGTCTGGGCGACTGGCATCCAGACCGCCGTGATGCTCGTCTGGATGGCGCTGAAGGACCGGGCCGAACTCGTCGCCGTCGCCAAGGCCTGGCGGCCGGCGCTGCTGGTCGGGCTCGTCGGCGTCTCGGCCTCGGCCTGCTGGTTCACCGCCATGACGCTGGAAAAGGTCGCCTATGTCCGCGCGCTCGGCCAGATCGAACTGATCTTCACCTTCGCCTCGTCGGTGTTCTGGTTCCGCGAGAAGATCGCCCGGCTGGAGCTGGCGGGTTGCCTGCTGATCGTCGCCGGCATCCTGACACTGCTGGGCACGGCCACCTGACAGCGCGTTCGCACCAGGCCAGCGCCACGGCAGTTCAAGTCGCAGCGAAGCAAACCGGGGCGGCCGCAAGGGAACCGTGACGGGGCCACGATCTTTTCCTCGCCGGATCGGAGCGAGGTCATGACGCCATTCATCAAGCTTTCCGCGGCAGGCTTCGCGGCGACCGCCATCACCTTCGGGCCCGCCCGCATGGGGTTCGGCCTGTTCCTGGCCGAGTTCAAGTCGACCTTCTCCCTGTCGACCGGCATCGCCGGCGTGATCTCCGGGATCGGCTTCTTCGGCTTCTTCCTGGGGCTGTTGATCAGCTACGCGATGACCGCACGATCCGGGCCGCGCATGCCGGTGGTGTCCGGCCTGTTCGCAGCGTTGGTCGGCATGGCGATCGTGGCGGCGGCGCCGAATGCCTGGGTGCTGGCCGCCGGCGTGTTCCTCGCCACCTCCAGCGCCGGCTTCTCCTGGGCGCCGTTCAACAACGCCGTCCATCGTCTGGTCGACGAGGCCCGGCGTCCGGCGACGCTCTCCATGGTCAGCACCGGAACCAGCCTCGGCGTTGCGGCTGCCGGCGCGACGGCCCTGATGGTCAGCTATGGCGAATCGTCCTGGCGCTACGGCTGGGCCGGCTTCGCGGTCGTGGCGGCACTGGCGCTGGCCGGCAATATCGGGGCGCTGCGCGAGCTGGCCGGCGATCCCGGGCCCCCGGGGAAAGGAAGCTGGAAATCGCTGATCGCCGAGCCGGCGCGGCCGCTCCTGTGGATCGCCCTGTCCTTCGGCATCACCACGACGATCTACATCTCCTTCGCCGCCGACCGGATCCAGCAGGCCGGCGGACTGCCCGGCATTCCGGAAGGCGCCGCGCCGGCCATCGTCTTCCTGTCCTATGGCATTTTCGGCCTCATCGGCCTGACGACCGGGCAGGTCAAGACGCTGATCGGGCTGCCCTGGCTCCTGCGGCTTCTGCATGTCGCCGCGGCCGCCGCGCTGGCGCTGATCGCGCTGGCTCCGAATTCCTGGGCCGGCGTCGTCGTCTCGGCCGGGCTGCAGGGCGCCTATGTGATGATGATGAGCGCGGTGATGGCGTTCTGGTCGGAGGAACTGTTTCCCTCCATGCCGTCGCTGAGCTTCACCGAGGCCCTGCTGGCGGTTGCCGTTGGCAGCGTCGTCGGTCCGCTCGTCGCCGGTTTCGCCTCGAGCGCCTTCGGCCCGGAAGCGATGTTCCTCGGCGCCGCCGGCATCGCCGCGGTCACCGCAGCGAGCATCCTGCCGCGGATGATCCGCGAACGCTGGCCACGCGAGGCCAGCACTGGCGGCGCGGCCATGCGCCGTCGCAGCCCCTAGGGGACGATCAGCGTGCCGGCGCCGTGCTCGGTCAGGAGTTCCAGCAGCACCGCGTGGCGCTTCTTGCCGTTGAGGATCACGACGCCCTCGACGCCGTTCTCGATGGCCTCGATGCAGGTCTCGACCTTGGGGATCATGCCGCCGGAGATCGTGCCGTCGCGGATCAGGGTGCGGGCCTCGGCGACCGAGAGCTCCTTGATCAGCTCGCCGGACTTGTCGAGGACGCCCGGCACGTCGGTCAGGAACAGGAGGCGCGAGGCTTCCAGCGCACCGGCGATGGCGCCGGCGAAGGTATCGGCATTGATGTTGTAGGTGGCGCCGTCGCGGCCCGGCGCGACCGGGGCGATGACCGGGATCATCTCGGAGCGGGCGAGAAGGTCGAGCAGGGTGCGGTCAACCTCGACCGGTTCGCCGACGAAGCCGAGATCGAGCACCCGCTCGATGTTGGAATCGGGATCGACGACCGTCTTGCGCGCCTTCTCGGCGAAGACCATATTGCCGTCCTTGCCGCACAGGCCGATGGCCCATTCGCCCTCGGCATTGATCAGCGCGACGATTTCCTTGTTGATCGAACCGGCAAGGACCATCTCGACGATCTTCACCGTCTCCTCGTCGGTGACCCTGAGGCCGCCCTCGAAGCGCGATTCGATGCCCATCTGGGACAGCATGCGGCCGATCTGCGGGCCGCCGCCATGCACGACGATCGGATTGACGCCGGACTGCTTGAGCAGGGCGATGTCGCGGGCGAAGGCCTGGCCGAGATCGGCATTGCCCATGGCGTGGCCGCCATATTTCACCACGACGGTCTTGTTCTCGTAGGCCTGCATGAACGGCAGCGCCTCGGCGAGGAGGCGGGCCTGGGTCTCGCCGGTGTCCGGCTGCGGATCGGAATGGTTCATGGGCGGTCTCCGGACCCCGTGCTGATGCGTCGCGGGCGGCTTCTAGCCGGAATTGGCGACAAGAGAAACTGCCGGGCGGCACAGAAATGGCGCTCACTCGTCCATATCGGGCGCTGCGTCATGTCGTCCGCCTCACGCGATCGTGGGGCGCTGCGGCCTGTCGGATCCGGCCCGATGCCCGAAATTCCGCGCGTTCGCCAACCGACCGGAGTGCCGCCCGCCATGCGAAATGCCGTGACCGCCTGCCTTGTCTCCCTGCTCCTTCTTCTTGGCGCCGCCGCGAGCGCGTCGGCACAGGAGGAGTTCGATGCGGCGCGGGCCGCGGACACCCACATCCTCATGCGCCATGCGATTGCGCCGGGCACGGGCGATCCAGCCGGTTTCACGCTCGGCGACTGTTCGACCCAGCGCAATCTGTCAGAGGAGGGGCGGGCGCAGGCGCGGCGCATCGGCGACCGCCTGCGCGAGGCCGGCGTCGCCATCGGCATGGTTCTCGCGAGCCAATGGTGCCGGTCCAGCGAAACCGCCGAGCTTTTGGGTTTCGGTCCGGTGACGGCCGCGCCGGAGCTCAATTCCTTCTTCGCCGACCGCGGCAAGGGCGCGGCGCAGACGGATACGTTGAAGGCGCGGCTCGCAGAACTCGATGCGGCCGGCCGGAAGGCGGCGCTGGTCAGCCATCAGGTCAACATCACCGCGCTGACCGGCATTTATCCGGCCTCCGGGGAGATCGTGGTGATCGCCCTCGGCGAAGACGGCAATGTCACCGTCGAGGGGCGTATCCGCACCGACTGACCGGCGCGGCTCAGTCGCCCGAGACGGCGCGGCGGATGTCGTCGAGGGCGGTCGCGTCCTCGATGGTCGCGGGGGTCTCGTAATCGTCCCGGTCGACGATCGCCTTCATGGTGCGCCGCAAGACCTTGCCGGAGCGGGTCTTGGGCAGCTTGTCGACCACGAGCACGCGCTTGAAGGCGGCGACCGGCCCGATGCGTTCGCGCACCAGCGTGATCAGCTCCGCCTCAATCTGCCCGCGATCCAGCTGGCTGGTGTTCTTCAGGACGACGAAGCCACAGGGCAACTCGCCCTTCAGCGCGTCGCGCATGCCGATGACGGCGCATTCGGCCACCGCCGGATGGCCGGCTACGGCCTCTTCCATCTCGCCCGTCGACAGGCGGTGGCCGGCGACGTTGATCACGTCGTCGGTGCGGCCCATGACGTAGACATAGCCCTCCTCGTCGATGAAGCCGGCATCGGAGGTGGAGTAATAGCCGGGAAAGGCCGTCAGATAGGCGTCCCTGAAGCGATCGTCGGCGTTCCAGAGGGTCGGCAGGGCGCCCGGCGGCAGCGGCAGCTTGATGGCGATGGCGCCCATCTCGTTGGGCGGCGCCTGTTCGCCCATGGCATTCAGCACCTGCACGTCGAAGCCGGGCATGGCGACGCCGGGGCTGCCGCGCTTGATCGGCAGGAGGCCGAGCCCGAGGGGATTGGCGGCGATCGGCCAGCCGGATTCGGTCTGCCACCAATGGTCGATGACGGGCCGCTGCAGGGCCTTTTCCGCCCAGATCAGGGTTTCCGGATCGGCGCGCTCGCCGGCTAGAAACAGTGCCTCGAATTGCGACAGATCGTAGTCGCCGGGCAGCTTGCCGTCGGGGTCCTCCTTGCGGATGCCGCGGATCGCCGTCGGGGCGGTGAACAGCACCTTGACCCCATGTTCGGCGGCCACGCGCCAGAAGGTGCCGGCGTCGGGCGTACCGATGGGCTTGCCCTCGAACAGGACCGTGGTGCAGCCGCGCAGGAGCGGCGCGTAGACGATGTAGGAATGGCCGACGACCCAGCCGACGTCGGAGGCGCAGAAGAACACCTCGCCCTGGTCGGTGCCGAAGATCGCCTGCATCGACCAGTGCAGCACCACCATGTGGCCGCCAGTGTCGCGCACGACGCCCTTCGGCTTGCCGGTCGTGCCGGAGGTGTAGAGGATGTAGAGCGGGTCGGTGGCCTTCATGGACGCGCAGGGCACCTCGCGCCCGGCGGCGATGGCGGCCATCGCATTGTGGCGCAGTTCGTCCCAGTCGTGGTCGCGGCCCTCGATCAGGTCGCAATCGAGTTCGGGACGGCGCAGCACGATGGTGGCAGCCGGCTTGTGGGTGGCCAGTTCGATCGCCTTGTCGAGGAGAGGCTTGTATTCGACCTTGCGGGTCGGCTCGATGCCGCAGGAGGCCGACAGGATCAGGGTCGGCGCCGCGTCGTCGATGCGCGCCGCCAGCTCACGGGCGGCAAAACCGCCGAACACCACCGAATGGATCGCGCCGATGCGGGCGCAGGCCAGCATGCCGATCATGGTTTCCGGCACCATCGGCATGTAGATGATCACCCGGTCGCCCCGGCCGACGCCGAGATCGGTGAGATTGGCGGCCAGCGCCTTCACCTCGACCAGCAATTCGCCATAGGTCAGCCGGCGCTTGCCGCCGGTGACGGGGGAATCGTGGATGATCGCGACCTGGTCGCCGCGTCCGGCCTCGACGTGACGGTCGATGGCGTTGAAACAGGTGTTGCATTCGCCGTCGGGAAACCAGCGGCCATAGACGCCGGCATCGGGGTCGAGGGCGCGGGTCGGCTTCTTCGTCCAGACCAGCTTGCCGGCCGCGTCGAGCCAGAATTTCTCCGGGTCGCTTCGGCTGGCGTCGTAGACCTCGTGATAGCGGCTGGCCATGGTCGTTCCTCCCCGTTGCGCCTCGTGCTGGTGCGCTGCCGCTGCACCGGATTCCGCGATCTCCCCGCCGCGCCTGACGACAGGCACGGCGCCGCAAGAGGGTAACCTAACGACGGGTGAGGGGAAGGGACATTCGCCTTTCGGCGCGGACGCCAGCGGCCATCCGGGCTTGGCGCAGGGCCCGCCGTTCAGGATCGTCCGGTGCGGGCGCCCTGCGGACTGGTGGGCAGGAAGGTTGCTGCAAGGCCACGCGGGACGGCTGCGGTCTCGGCCGGCCTGATCGCCGGCAGGGGATCGGTGACGGCGTTGTCGCGCGGGTGGCGCGCCGGCAGCAGCAGGATTACCAGCCCGACCATCGTCGCAGCGGCCAGCAGCAGCGCGTCGCCCGGCGTTTCGAGGAGCCATAGGGTCATGGCGCTTGCCGCCAGCCACAGCAGCGGCAGCGCGGCGAGCGACAGGGCCAGCCGGCGATGCGGGATGGTGACGGCGAGAAGGCCGATGGCGACGAGGGCCGTGGGGTCCGGAGCCAGGGCGAACCATTCGAGGCCGTTCGCCGCACGGCCGAACAGCCAGCCGGCCAGCGGATGGACGAAAAGACCGTAGAGAGCAAAGGCCGTTCCCGCCAGGAGCCGGGGCGTCGAAACAGAGATGCGCGGCTGAGCGTACCGGCCGAGGACGACGGACGCCACGAGAAGCAGCGCAGCCTCGGCAACGAAGGTCCAGCCCGAATAGATCGCGGCCCAGTTGATCGTCGCATAGACGCCGAAGAAGAACAGCCAGGCCGACGTCGCGAAGGCCGCCGCAAGCAGGGCCGCGCTGGCCGGTGAAGCCCAGCGATGCCGTGCGGCCCCGAGCCCGAGGCAGGCCAGCGCTGCCGCGATGCCGACAACCGGAAGCGGCCAGGCGCGTGCGTTGATCTGGGCGAACAGATCCCGGTAGATCGCCGCGTCGAACAGGAGGAAGTCCTGCAGGCTGTAGGTGGACAGATCGGCCAGCATGACAGCGGTCTAGAGATTGTCGAAGGCGAGCGCCATCTGCCGGCGCTGCGACGCATCGGGCATCGGTCCCGTCGCGGCGGCCATGTTCTCGCGCAGATGGTCGACGCGGCGGGTTGCCGGGATCGCGACGGTCAGCGCCGGATGCGAGACGATGTATTTCAACAGGAATTGCGGCCAGGTTTCCGCACCGATCTCGGCAGCGACGGCCGGCAGCGGCTGACCGGCAATCGCGTCGATCAGCGCCCCGCGCCGAAATGGCCTGTTGGCGATCACTGCGATGCCGCGTTCGGCGGCCAGCGGCAGCAGCCGCTCTTCGGGCTCCCTGTCGGCCAGATTGTAGGTGAGCTGGACGAAGTCGATCGGCCGGCTTTCCATGATTGCCGCGACCTCCGCGTGGCGGCGGCCATGGGAGGTGGTGATGCCGATATGGCCGATGCGCCCCTCCGCCTTCATCGCAGCCAGCGTGTCGAGATGCCCCTCCCAGCCGACGAGATTGTGCACCTGCATCAGGGCGAGGCGCGGAACGCCCCACAGGCGCTCGGTCTCGGCGATCTGCGCAGGGCCGTCGGAGGGCGAGCCCGTCCAGACCTTGTCGGCGGCAAACAGGGTGTCGGGAATGCCGAGCTGGCGAGGCCGTGGCCGATGGTTGCCTGGGACGAGCCGTACATGGGCGAGGAATCGATCATGCCGCCGCCGGCCTCGAAGAAGGCCTGCATGACGGCCGTTCGCTCGGCCAGCGCATCGGCATTGTCACCGACATTGAAGGTGATCCATGTGCCGAGCCCGATGACCGGAATGGCAACGCCGCTGGACGGGACGGTCTTCGTCGTGAGGGCGCCGGACCCCGCACCTGCCGCCGGCTGCGCACCGGCGCGGGGCAGGCCGAGCGTCGCGGCGAGGCCGGTGGCGGCGGCGCCGGTCAAGATGGTCCGGCGGTCGAACAAGTGCGGCATGGGATCCTCCGGTCTGGGCATGTCGAGGTGCAACCCGAGGAGAGCACGGAGGTTGCGACGACGCGACCCAGTGCCGCTCACGATTGTCTCAGATGACCGTCAACGGCCCGGCCAGACGGTCAGAAAGCACTCGCGGCGAATTTTTGAGGTGCGTACTTCAAAACGCGGCGAGCCTGCGCGATACTGGGCGGGAAGACGCGGCGTGGGGCTCGCTCAACTACTCCGCGCCGATCCGGGAGGATGCCATGATGACGGAAGAAGCCGCGCGCGCGGCGCGCGATGCGCTCGGCGAAAGCCGGGCGTTCGGGCGGTTGTCGCCGCGTTCTCCCGGGCCGTCGCCATCCCTTCGCACCTGACACCACCGCCATTTCCGTGGGCGCAAAGCCCGACCTTCAGGAAGCTGTCCCATGTCCAACACCTCCTTCTTCGATCTCTCGACGCCGGTCGCCTTTGCCGGCGAACAATCGACCGACCCGCTCGCCTTCCGCTTCTACGACAAGGACCGGCAGGTGATGGGCAAGCGGATGGAAGACCATCTGCGCTTTGCCGCCTGCTACTGGCATTCCTTCACCTGGCCGGGCGGCGATCCCTTCGGTGGTGAGACCTTCCTGCGGCCCTGGATGCATGGCGACGATCCGCTGGCGCTGGCCCGCCAGAAGGCCGATGTCGCCTTCGAGATGTTCCGGCTGCTCGACGTGCCGTTCTTCACCTTCCACGACGTGGATGTGGCGCCGGAAGGCACGTCGCTGCAGGAATCCAACGACAATCTGAAGGCGATCACCGACATCTTCGCCCAGAAGATGGAGAGCCAGAAGGTGCGCCTCCTCTGGGGCACCGCCAATCTCTTCTCCAACCGGCGCTACATGGCCGGCGCGGCCACCAATCCCGATCCCGACGTCTTCGCCTATGCGGCGGGGCAGGTGAAGGCGGCGCTCGACGCCACCCATCGCCTCGGCGGGGCGAACTATGTCTGCTGGGGCGGGCGCGAGGGCTACGAGACCCTGCTCAATACCGACATGAAGCGCGAACTCGACCAGCTCGGCCGGTTCTTCGCCATGCTCGTCGACTACAAGCACAAGATCGGTTTCGAGGGGCCGATCCTGATCGAGCCGAAGCCCAAGGAGCCGACCAAGCACCAGTATGATTTCGATGCGGCGGCGGTCTTCGCCTTCCTGCAGAAATACGATCTCCTCGGCGAGGTGAAGCTCAATATCGAGCAGAACCACGCCATCCTCGCCGGTCATTCCTTCGACCACGAGGTCCGCTACGCCTATGCCAACGACCTGTTCGGCTCGCTCGACGTCAATCGCGGCGACGACCTCCTGGGCTGGGACACCGACCAGTTCGCCATGGATGTGAAGGAACTGGCGCTGGTCTTCCACGAGATGCTGCAGCATGGCGGCTTCACCACGGGCGGGCTCAATTTCGACGCCAAGATCCGGCGCCAATCGATCGATCCAGACGACCTGCTGATCGCCCATGTCGCCTCGATGGACGCCTGCGCCCGCGGCCTTCTGGCCGCCGAGAAGATGCTGGCCGACGGCGCGCTGACCAGGCATGTCGACGACCGCTATGCTGGCTGGGACGGCGGCGAGGGCAAGGCGGTGCTTGCCGGCGAGCGCAGCCTGGAACAGGTCGCGGCACGGGCGCTCGACCTCGACCCGCAGCCCCGCTCGGGCCGGCAGGAATATCTCGAGGGCGTGGTCAACCGCTACGTCTGACGGCTTGAGGATGTCGGGCAATGATGTGTATTCATACACATGGATAGTCGCGACATCCTCGCTGCCCTGCTTTCCGATGGATGGCGCGAGGTTCGTCGGCGGGGCAGCCACATGCAGTTGAAGCATCCGACAAAGCCCGGCCTTGTCACGCTGCCTCACCCCAAGCGGGACCTGCCGAGCGGCACCCTGCGAAGCATCGAGAAGCAGGCCGGACTTGTGCTGAGGAAAACCAGATGACCGATTACATCGCGATCATCCACAAGGAGGGCGACAGCGATTTCGGCGTGTCGTTCCCCGACTTTCCCGGCTGCGTGACGGCGGGGCGGACGCTCGACGACGCCCGCACGATGGCGCAGGACGCCCTGGCGCTGCATATCGAAGGGTTGCTGGAGGACGGAGGCGCGCTGCCCGTTCCCTCGTCGCTGGAAACCGTCATGTCGGATTGCGGCTACCGCGAGGGCGTCGCGATCCTCGTGTCGGCGCCGCGTCGCGCCCCGCGTTCGGTGCGGGTCAATGTGACCATCGCTGCCGACGAACTGGCGGAAATCGATGCCTATGCCGCGCGGCACGGTCTGACCCGGTCGGGCTTCCTCGCCGCGGCGGCCCGGCGCAAGCTCGACGAATCCGCATGAACCTGCGGCCAGTGAAGGACGTGACATGAGCAATTATCTCGGCCTCGATCTCGGCACCTCCTCGCTGAAGGCGCTGCTGATCGGCGACGACCAGCGCGTCATCGCGTCCGCTTCGGTGCCGCTCAGCGTCGAGCGGCCGCAATTCGGCTGGTCGGAGCAGGACCCCGAAAGCTGGATCGCGGCCTGCGAGACCGCGCTGGGCGAGTTGTCCGATACCCATGGCGCCGATCTCGCGTCGGTGGCCGGCATCGGCCTGTCCGGACACATGCACGGCGCGACGCTGCTGGGCGCGGACGACGCGATCCTGCGGCCCTGCATCCTGTGGAACGACACCCGCAGCCACGAAGAGGCCGCCGAACTCGAAGACGAGGAATCGCGGGCGATCACCGGCAACATCGTGTTTCCGGGCTTCACCGCGCCGAAGATCGTCTGGGTCGCGCGCAACGAGCCGGAGGTCGTCGCCCGGCTGCGCCGGGTGCTGTTGCCGAAGGACTATCTGCGGCTGTGGCTGACCGGCGAGGCGGTGTCGGAAATGTCGGATGCCGCCGGCACGGCCTGGCTCGACACCGGTGCGCGCGACTGGTCGGCGCGGATGCTGGAAAAGACCGGGCTGACGCTGGACCACATGCCGCGGCTGGTCGAGGGCACGGCGGTTTCCGGCGGCCTGCGCCCCGAACTCGCGGCGCGCTTCGGCATGCAGGAGGGCACGGTGGTGGCCGGTGGCGGCGGCGACAATGCCGCCTCGGCCTGCGGCGTCGGCGTTGCCGAGCCCGGCACCGGCTTTTTGTCACTGGGCACCTCGGGCGTGCTGTTCACCGCCTCTGCCGGCTACGAGCCCGCGCCGGAGACGGCGCTGCACACCTTCTGCCACGCCATTCCCGGCCTCTGGCACCAGATGGGCGTGACGTTGTCGGCGGCCGGTTCGGTGGAGTGGCTGTCGAAGCTCCTGAAGGAGGAGCCGGCGGCGCTGACCGGCGCCTTGGGCGAGACGGTGCAGGCCCCCGGCCGGCTGACCTTCCTGCCGTATCTGTCGGGCGAGCGCACGCCGCACAATGATTCCGAAATCCGCGGCGTCTTCGCCGGGCTGGAGGCCGATACCGGCCGCGAGGCGATGACCCGCGCCGTGCTGGAGGGCGTCGCCTTTTCCATGCGCGATTGCCTGGAGGCCGGCGGCGAGGCGGCGCGTCCGCAGCGGCTGATCGCCGTGGGCGCCGGTTCGCGCTCGGCCTACTGGCTGCAATTGCTGTCGAATGTGCTGGACACGGAGATCGCACTGCCCGAGGCGGGCGATTTCGGCGCCGCCTTCGGGGCGGCCCGGCTCGGCCTCTGTGCGGCGACCGGCGACGATCCGACGACGGTGATGACCGAGCCGCCGATCGCTAGGCGGTTTCGCCCGGACAACGCCCACGGCCGGGCCTTCGACGACGCCTATCTGTTCTATCGCCGGCTCTACCCGGCGCTGCGCGCCGCCATGGCGGACTGACCCGGAAGGCATTCGGGCGCGAGAACCTCCCGCGCCCGATCAAACGATCTGCTATTCGCGCATTGCCCCTGGGCCGGGCGTTGCGCCGGGCGGGCACTTGCCGAGGATGATCATGCCGAGGACCTCGTCCTTGGTGACGTCCTCGGTCCGTGCGCCGCCGACGATCTGGCCATTCTTCATCACCACCACCCGGTCGGCGAGGTCGAAGACGTCGTGGATGTCGTGGCTGATTAGGAAGATGCCGATCCCGTCCTTCTTCAGTTCCTTGATCAGTTCGCCGACCTGCGCGGTCTCCTGCGGCCCGAGCGCCGCGGTGGGCTCGTCCATGATCAGGATCTTGGCGTTGAAGAGGATTGCCCGGGCGATGGCGACGGACTGGCGCTGGCCGCCGGAGAGCGCCTTCACCGGCTCCTTGAAGCGCTGGAAGTTCGGGTTCAGCCGGCCCATCACCTTGCGGGCCTCGGCCTCCATGGCGCCGTCGTCGAGCGTGCCCCAGGGGGTCAGCATCTCGCGCCCGAGGAAGAGGTTGGCGGCGGCGTCGACATTGTCGGCCAGCGCCAGCGTCTGGTAGATCGTCTCGATGCCATAGGCCTTGGCGTCGCGCGGATTGGCGATTGCCGCCGGCTCGCCGCGCACATGGATCTCGCCGGAATCGCGCTTGTAGGCGCCGGACAGAATCTTGATCAGCGTCGACTTGCCGGCACCGTTATGGCCGAGCACCGCGACCACTTCGCCGGGATAGAGATCGATGGTCGCGCCGTCGACGGCATGGATGCCACCGAAGGCGATCGAGATGTCGCGCATGTCGACCAGCGGCGGACCGCTGCGGTCGACGGGGTCGCTGTGACCGGCGCCGTGGTCGTGGATGGACTGCTCGGTGGCGCTCATGCGGCCCTCCTGCGATAGACGGTGTCGATCCACACGGCGATGATCAGGACCACGCCGACGACGATCGACTGCAGCGGCGAATCCACGCCCAGAAGCACCATGCCCGACTGCAGCGACTGCATGACCAGCGCGCCGAGCATGGCGCCAATGATGGTGCCGGCACCGCCGGCGAGCGACGTGCCGCCGATGACCGCGGCGGCGATGACGTAGAGCTCGTCCAGCGTGCCCAGCGCGTTGGTGGCGGCGTTGAGGCGGGCCGTGGAGATCGCGGCACCGAGGGCGGCGAGGCCGCCCATCAGCATGAACACCTTCATCACCACCCAGCGGGTGTTGA
This sequence comes from Aurantimonas coralicida DSM 14790, assembly GCF_000421645.1. Taxonomy (GTDB): domain Bacteria; phylum Pseudomonadota; class Alphaproteobacteria; order Rhizobiales; family Rhizobiaceae; genus Aurantimonas; species Aurantimonas coralicida. The sequence continues at coordinate 122,410 of NZ_ATXK01000009.1, forward strand.
TGCCGGCAAGCTCGGCGGCCTCGGGATTGCCGCCGATGGCGAAGACGTAGCGGCCGAAGCGGGTGCGCTGGGTCACGAAGGTCATGACGATGCCGACGACGATGGCGATCAGCACGGGCACGGCGACGCCGTAGCCGATATGCAGGCCACCTTCCGGCACCTCGATACCGGCGGCCTCGGCGTAGCGCCGGGCGATGGCGGACGGCCATTCATAGGCGTTGAGGACCAGAGCGGCGCCCAGGATGATGATGGTGGTGACGGCGGCGATGGTCACCTCCGCCCAGACCGGTCGCTGCGGGAAGCCGAAGCGCACCCGGCGCTTGCGTGCAAAGACCAGCGAGGCGACGACGGCGATACAGGCGAGGATGGCGAGGATCCATGTCCAGGTCTCGCCGAGCGAGCCCGTGGCGCCGCCGCCCATCAGCCGGAAGGTGTCGTCGAGCGGGGCGACGGTACGGCCCGAGGTGAGCCACCAGGCGCCGCCGCGCCAGATCAGCAGGCCGCCCAGCGTGACGATGAAGGCCGGCACGCCCATGAAGGCGATTATGTAGCCCTGCAGACCGCCGATCGCGACGCCGACGAGGATGCCGGCGGCGAGGGTGAGAAGCCAGGTGAAGGGGCTGTCGAAGCCGAGCATGCCGGGCAGGATGTTGGCCTGCAGCGCGGCCATGGCCATGCCGGTGAAGCCGAGGATCGAGCCGACCGACAGGTCGATGTTGCGGGTGACGATGACCAGCACCATGCCGGTCGCCATGACCGCGATGGACGAGGTCTGGACAGTCAGGTTCCACAGGTTGCGCGGGGTGAGAAAGATGCCGCCGGACAGGACGTGGAAGACCAGCCAGATCACCAGGAGCGCGCCGACCATGCCCAGCATGCGGGTGTCGACCTCGGTGGCCCGGACAAATCGGGACAGACCGCCTCCCGTCGACGCGCGGGCGCCGACGCTGGGTTCGGATGCCGACTGGCTCATGCTCGCCTCCCTGGCGCAATCACGCTGGTGCGGTGCCGGGCGAAAGGGCCCGGGGCAAGGCGTTCAGCGCTGTCCTGTTGGAATGTTGCACCCGATCCGGCCGTGGGGGAAGCGCCGGGCCGAGGACCGGGCGTTCGAGCAGGCCGTGAGGGTGAAAGGCCGCCCCCTGTTCGGGAGCGGCCGTCCTGTCGTCTGGCTTAGTCGCAGGCCGGAACCGAACCGGCGTCGACGCCCTGGCAGACCACGTCCTTCGACACCCAGCCGGCGTCGATGATGGTGTCCAGATTGTCCTTGGTGATCGCCACCGGCTTCAGGAAGATCGCCTGCATCTCGGTGCCGTTCGGGCCGCCGGACCAGGATTCGACGCCCTCGACCTCGTTCATGGCGGTGCCGTCGGCGAGATCGATGGCGATCTCGGCGGCGCGTTTGCCCAGCTCGCGGGAATCCTTCCAGACCGAGACGGTCTGCGTGCCGCGGGCGATGCGGTTGAGCGCGGCGAAGTCGGCATCCTGGCCGGAGACCGGTACGGAGCCGGCCAGACCCTGGGACTCCAGAGCCGCCACGGCGCCGCCGGCGGTGCCGTCATTCGAGGCGACGACCGCGTCGACCTCGTTGTTGTTGGCAGTCAGGATCTGTTCCATGTTCTGCTGGGCGTTGGCGGGCAGCCAGCCGTCCGTATAGGCCTCGCCGACATTCTTGATCTTGCCGGAATCGATGGCTTCCTGGAGCACTTCCATCTGGCCCGAGAACAGGAAGTCGGCGTTCGGATCGGCCGAGGAGCCCTTGATGAAGGCGTAATTGCCTTCCGGCTGGGCCTTCTGGACTTCGCGCGCCTGGATGCGGCCGACTTCCTTGTTGTCGAAGGTCAGGTAGAAGGCGTCCGGGTTCTCGATCAGACGGTCGTAGCCGACCACCGGGATGCCGTTGTTGACGGCGGCCTGCACGGCCGGGCCGATGGCGGCGGAATCCTGCGCCAGGATGATCAGCGCGTCGGCGCCCTGCGAGATCAGCGACTCCACGTCGGTGAGCTGCTTGGAGGCCGACGACTGGGCGTCCGCCGAAATGTAGGTGGCGCCGGCGGCCTCGAGGGCCTTCTTGATGGCCGCCTCGTCGGTCTTCCAGCGCTCTTCCTGGAAGTTGGACCAGGACACGCCGACGGTCTTGCCGTCCTGCGCGGCGGCCGATCCGGCGGCAGCCATCGAGAACACCGCGCCAGCCAGCGCGAGCTTCAGAAACTTCATGATTTTCCTCCCGGCGCCATGGCGCCCGCTTTCCGGTCCCCGGCCCACATCCCGGCCGTCGAGACTTTTTCCAAGCCTCGGAAAAAATCGTGACAGCAATTTTCAGGCGTGTCAACATGACAATAGGGCTATGGCTATCCGCCGAGGAGGGCGGCCGTCCTAGGCCGGGGGAGGAACCAGGGATCATGCTCGCCAAGACCGATGCGGATGCCGTGCGCGTACACAATCGCCGCGCGGTCATCGACCATCTCAGACGCACCGGGATCGCCACCCGCAAGGCGATCAGTGCGGCCACCGGCCTGTCGGTGTCGGCGGCGTCCGCGATCACCACCGGCATGCTGCGCGCCGACCTCATCGTTGAGGTCGACGAGGACGAACGCGCCTCGCGCCGTGGTCGGCCCGGCAAGAGCCTCGGCCTGCAGGGGACGGCCGCCACCGTCGCCACCGCGAAGATCGCCGTCGGCGAATTGTCGGTGCGGCTGTGCGACTATCGCGGTGTGACCCTCGGTGCGGCCTCCTGCGAACGCGACATCGCCGATCTTGATCAGGACGGGCTGGTGAGGCTGCTGGTGGAGCTCCTGCGCGAGGCGGAGACGGCGAGCCCCGGTGCGCCGTCACCCCGGCAGATCGTTCTGGCGGTGCAGGGCAAGACCGACAGCAATGCCCGGCGCATCCTGTGGTCGCCGACGCTGAAGGCGCGCAATCTGGAAATCGCGGGCCCGCTGTCGACGCTGACCGGCGCCGAGGTCGGCGTCTTCAACGACTGCTCGCTGATGCCCGAGGCGTTCCGCTGGAAGCCCGATTTCGTCGGGCGCGACTTTGCCACCCTGTTCATCGGCTTCGGTGTCGGCATGGGGCTGCGGCTCGGGGGCAGCACCTTTCAGGGCCAACGCTCCTCGGCGGTGGAGTTCGGCCATATCAACCACATTCCCGGCGGCGCGCTCTGCCGCTGCGGCAATCGCGGCTGCGTGGAAGCCTATGCCGGCGACTATGCGATCTGGCGCCGCGCCTACGGGCGGACCGACGAAATCCCGACACGGCGGATTTCCGACGAGGACATGCACCGGCTGGCGGCGCTCGCCCGCTCCGGCGATGCCGCTGCGCTGGCAGCCTTCGAGGAGGCGGGCACGGCGATCGGCTACAGTCTCGGGCGCATGTTCACGCTGATCGACCCGCTGCCGATCGTGGTCACCGGCGCCGGGGCCCACGCCATGGACCTTCTGGAGCCGACGATCCGTGCCGGCATCGGCGACAGCGCCATCGACGGCGTCGGTGTCGACACGCCCTTCTCGCGGGTCGAGGATGTGGACGAGCTGGTGTTCGAGGCCGCCGCGGCCAAGGCACTGGCGGCCGTGGACGGCGAGTTCGCTGGCGCCGGCGGCGCCGAGACGAGGGAGGCGGCCTGATGCGACATCGTCCTGCGATCCTCGCGATGATCCTGCTCGGCTCGCTGGGCGGACCGCTCGCACCGGCGATGGCGGAGGAGCCCGCCTGGAGCGAGCGCACGATCCGCCAGAGGATCGATCCCGCGATGCTGGCCGGGCCCCTGTCCGCCGAGGCCCTCGCGGAGCTGACCGAACAGGGCCGCGCACTGTTTGCAGCGCGCTTCACCATTCTCGACGGGGCAGGGCGGCCGAATGCGACCCAGGCGATCGTGCCGACCCGCAGCCGGCGCCCGGCCGAGCACGCCTTCCAGCGCCTCGCCGGACCCGACGCCAATGCCTGCTCGTCCTGCCACAACGAACCGGTCGCCGGCGGCGCCGGTGGCTTCGTCGCCAATGCCTTCGTGTCGGAAGGCTTCGAGAGCGCCGAGTTCGACACGCTCGATCCGCAATTTTCCAACGAGCGCGGCACCAACCATCTGTTCGGCGCCGGGCTGATCGAGCTTCTGGCGCGCGAAATGACCGTCGATCTGACGGCGGCGCGGGCCGAGGCGCTGAAGGAGGCCCGCGCGAGCGGCATGGAAGTTCGTCGGACGTTGACGTCGAAGGGCGTCGATTTCGGACGGATCACCGCGCTGCCCGACGGATCGGTGGATCTCGGCGAACTCGACGGCGTCGACGACGATCTGGTGGTACGCCCCTTCACCCAGAAGGGGGTGATGACCTCGCTGCGCCAGTTCACCGTCAATGCGCTCAACCAGCATCACGGCATGCAGCCCGACGAGCGCTGGGGCACGCGCTGGACCGGCACGGCGGATTTCGATGGGGACGGGCACGATGACGAGCTCGGCGCCGGCGAGGTTTCGGCGCTGGTCGCCTGGCAGGCGACATTGCCGGCGCCGCGCGAGATCGCGCCAGAGGATCCTGCATGGCGCAAGGCCGCCGCACGGGGGCGCGACGTCTTTTCGGAACTCGGCTGCATGAGCTGCCATCGCCCGTCGCTGCCGCTGGACAGCCTTGCCTTCGCCGATCCCGGTCCGGTCGACACCGCCGGGACCCTGCGCACCGGCGATGTCGAGACGCCGGCCGTCTACGACCTTGCCCTGACCGAGTGGGCCCGGCACCTGCCGCGCGACGCCGAAGGGCGGGTGCTGGTGCCGCTGTTCGGCGATCTGAAGCGCCACCGCATTGCCGACACCCGCACCGCTGATCTCGGCAATGAGACGCTGGCCCAGCGCTTCGTCGAGCGCGACGTCTTCATGACCGCCGAGCTCTGGGGGCTGGCCGACACGGCGCCCTACGGCCATCGCGGCGACATGACCACGCTGGACGAGGTGATCCGCGCCCATGGCGGTGCGGCCAGCGAAAGTGCAGCGGGCTATGGCGATCTGACCGAAGCCGACCGCTCGGCCCTGATCGCCTGGCTGAAGACCTTGAGGATCACGCCATGACCGGCCACCAGACCCCGGCCCGCGGCGGCGGCTTCTGCATCATGGGGGCCGCCTTCGTGCTGCTGGCCTCGGCGGGCCTTGCCCATGCCGCGGGGCCCGCGGACACGCCTTTGCCATTTGCCGGCGACACGCCGCTCTTCCAGGAGGAGGCCAAGGCGGCCGGCATCGCACACAGCTATGGCGGGCCGTGGGAGTTCTTCGTCGGCGGCGGCGGTGCGGCTTTCGACTGCAATGGCGACCGCTTTCCCGACCTGTTTCTGGCGGGCGGCAAGGGCGAGGCCGGTTTCTACGCCAACCGATCGCAGGCGGGCGGGCGGCTGGCCTTCGAGAAGCTGGCGCAGGACATCGACCCGAGGGATCTCGCCAATGTGACCGGCGCCTATCCGCTGGATATCGATCAGGACGGCCACGAGGATCTGGTGCTGTTGCGGGTCGGTGCGAACCTGCTTCTGAAAGGCGGGCCGGAATGCCGCTTCGAGAAGGCGAATTTCGACTGGAAGTTCGATGGCGGACGGGCCTGGACCACCGCCTTCTCGGCCATCGTCGAGCCGGGGGCGACCTATCCGACACTGGCCTTCGGCAATTACGTCGATCGCGCCGCGCCAGGCTCGCCCTGGGGCACCTGCGCCGACAATGTGCTGCTGCGTCCCCGCGAAGGGGGCGACGGGCAGCCGGACTATTCCGAGCCGACGGCGCTCAGTCCCGGTTTCTGCGCCCTGTCGATGCTGTTCACCGACTGGAACCGCTCCGGCCAGCCATCGCTGCGGATCACCAATGACCGGCAATATTACCGCGGCGGCGAGGAGCAGCTCTGGCGGGTCGAGCCGGGCCGGGCACCGCGTCCCTATCGCAAGGCCGATGGCTGGCAGCATCTGACCATCTGGGGCATGGGCATCGCCGAGGGCGACGTGGATGGCGACGGCTATCCCGAATATGCCCTGACCTCGATGGGCGACACCAAACTGCAATTCCTCGACCGGGAGTTCGAGGACGCGCCGACCTATCGCGACGAGGCCTTCGAGCGGCGGGCGACGGCGCACCGCCCCTACACCGGTGATCAGGGCCGGCCCTCGACAGGCTGGCATGCGGGCTTTGCCGATTTCAACAACGACACGGCGCTCGATCTCTTCATCGCCAAGGGCAATGTCGAGGCGATGCCGGATTTTGCCGCCTACGATCCGGACAATCTCCTGATGGGCGGTTTCGACGGCCGCTTCACCGAGCGCGGCGAGGCGGCGGGACTGGCCCTGCCGACCAAGGGGCGCGGCGCCTTGCTCACCGACTTCAACCTCGACGGCGCCGAGGACATTCTGGTGGTCAATCGCGGCGGGCCGGCCAGCCTGTTCCGCAATCTCGGCGGCCGGAGCGATTTCGGCACGCGGCCTTTGGGCAATTTCCTGCAAGTCGCGCTCAGCCAGAAAGGCGGCAACCGCGCGGCGCTCGGGGCCAAGCTGTCGGTGAAGATCGGCACGGTCTCGCTCAACCGGACGATCCAGGTTGGCGGGGGCCACGCCTCGGGCACCTCCGGCTTCGTCCATCTGGGGCTCGGCACGGCCGAACGGGCGGAGATCCGCGTGCAATGGCCGGATGGCGAATGGAGCCATCCCTACCGGGTCTTCGCCAACAATTTCGTTTTGATCGAGCGCGACAAGCCAGCGGCGCGATACTGGTATCCCGATGCCGACCGGCCCGCCTTCTCGCCCGCGACCACCGCGGCAGCGCAGCGTTAGCTGCCTGTAAATCGCTGCGCCTGAGGCGATCGGACGCGGTTTCGTGATGCAACGGTCATCGAACGGTCGCGTTTTCCGCCCTTCATGCGGACGCCTTTGTGCGGCGCATGGCCCGCAAGGCTCTGGCCAAGACATTCATCGTCATTCGAGGTGCGAGACGTGCTGCGCGAACCCCAAGGCGGTGGCGACATCCGCAAGATGGTCGAGACCGACCGCGTGCCGGCGCCGGAAGCCGCGCTGCCGGTTATCGAGACAGTCGGCTGGCCGATTGCCCTGCGTCGCTGGTTTGTCGCCGCGCTGAATCTGGCGACGATCGTCGGGCTCGCCGCGGGCGTGACGCTGATCCTGTCGGGCGACGGGATCGATGCCCTCGAGGCCGTTATCTTGGCTGGTTTCGCGCTGGCGACGCCGTGGACGGTGCTGGGCTTCTGGAATGCGGTGATCGGTCTCGTCCTGCTGCATGGACCCGCCGACCCTTCGGCCAGCGTCTATCCGTTCTTCGAGGCCGGACCCGCGGGGCGTCCGGCGCGGCTGACCAGCCGCACCGCCATCGTCATGACCTTGCGCAACGAGGCGCCGGAGCCGAGCTTCGAGCGGCTGGAGGCCATGCGCCGCAGCCTCGCCAAGACCGGCCTTGCCGACCATTTCCGCTTCTTCATCCTCAGCGACACCGACGACGCCGAGATCGGGCAGCGTGAAGAGGTGGCTTTCGAGGGTTTCACGGCCATCTTCGCGCCGGGAAGCGAGCCGGTCTATCGCCGCCGCCGCGACAATGCCGGCTACAAGGCGGGCAACATCGCCGCGTTCCTCGCCGACGAGGGAGCGGAGTACGATTATTTCCTGCCGCTCGATTCCGACAGCGTCATGGCCGGCGACGTCATGGTGCGCATGGTGGCGGCGATGGAGCGGCATCCGCGGCTCGGCATCCTTCAGAGCCTCGTCGTCGGCATGCCGGCGAACAGCGGTTTTGCGCGGATTTTCCAGTTCGGCATGCGTCACGGCATGCGCTCCTTCACCATGGGCGCCGCCTGGTGGAACGCCGATTGCGGGCCCTATTGGGGGCACAATGCCGTCGTCCGCACGGCGGCGTTCCGGGCCCATTGCAAGTTGCCGGACCTGCCGGGGCGCCCGCCGCTCGGCGGTCCGGTGCTCAGCCACGACCAGCTCGAGGCGGCGTTCATGCGCCGCGCCGGCTACGAGGTCCGGGTGATCCCGGTCGAGACCCGCAGCTACGAGACCAATCCGCCGACCCTGCCGGACTTCGCCAAGCGCGACCTGCGCTGGTGCCAAGGCAATATGCAGTACTGGCGGTTCCTGTTCACGCCCGGCCTTGCGCCGCTCAGCCGCTTCCAGATCCTGCAGGCGATCCTGATGTACATGGCGCCGCCGGCCTGGCTGGCGATGACCATCGCGGCCTGTGCCAAGGCCGTGACCGGGACCTTCGACGCCCGCTACGTGGAACTGGGTCTGGCCTTGTTCGCGGTGATCTTCTTCCTGAGCATCTCGCCCAAACTGGCCGGGGCGCTCGACGTGGTTCTGACCCGCGGCGCCGTGCGCTCCTATGGCGGGCCGCTGCGCTTCGCCGTCTCGACCCTTGTCGAGATCCTGATGTCCATGCTGATGGCGCCGGTCGTCGCGGTCTATGTGACGATCTTCTTGGCTGGACTGCCCTTCGGGCGCTCGGTGACCTGGAGTGGCCAGAACCGCGACGTGCTGGGCGTCGGATGGGGGTCGGCGACCCGGGCGATGTGGCCGCAGACCCTGTTCGGCGGTGTGATGGCGGTCACGCTGTTCGCCGCCGCACCGCTGGCGCTGGTCTGGTCGCTGCCCTTCGTTGCCGGCCTCCTCGTGGCGATCCCCTTCACCGTCGTCACCGCCATGCCGGTCCTCGGCCGCGTCCTGTCGCGCGCGGGCCTGTTTGCCGTGCCGGAGGAATCCGCCCTGCCGATGGTCCTGAAGGATCTGGTGCCGGCGACCGCGCGGCGCTGGCGGCGTCCCGTCGCCGGCGAAGCTGTCCGCAACGCCTATGCCGCGCCGGTGCCGATCCGGATCGATGCGGACATCGGCCGCCGCTGATGGGCGCACGGAGCGTCGGCAGCTTCCGGGGCTGGTCGGGCATCCTGCGCAGCCTCGCCATCTATCACGGCGACCGCCGGCATCTGCGCAGCCTTGCAGCCTTCTATGGCGGTCTGGTCCGGCCGGGCGATCTGGTCTTCGACATCGGTGCCCATGTCGGCGACAGGACCCGTGTCCTGCACGGTCTCAGCGCGCGGGTGGTGGCGGTCGAGCCCCAGCCCCGTCTTGCCGCGCTGCTGCGGCTGGTCTTCGGTTGGCGCCGCCGCATCGACATCGTGCAGGCGGCCGTTTCCGATGCGCCGGGCGAGATCCGGCTGCATGTGAACAGCGCCAATCCGACCGTCACCACGGGGTCTGACGCGCTGGTCGCGGCCGCCGCAAGCGGGACCGGCTGGCGCGATCAGGTGTGGGACGGGGCGGTCACCGTGCCGGCGGTGACGCTCGACGATCTGATCGCCGCCCATGGCCGGCCGGCCTTCATCAAGATCGACGTGGAGGGGCTGGAGGACCGGGTGCTTGCCGGGCTGAGCGCCCCGGTGCCGATCCTCTCCTTCGAGTTCACGACCTTGCAGCGGGACGTCGCGCTGGCCGCGCTGTCCCGGGCGCGCGCGCTGGGCTATCACCGGTTTCGTCTCTCGCTGGGCGAAAGCCATGCCTGGGAAACGTCGGCGGGCGACACCGCCGAGGCGATGGCTGAGCATCTGTCACGCCTGCCGGAGGCCGCGAATTCCGGCGACGTCTACTGCTTCCTCGATCCCGCCTGACGCGGCGCAATCGACCCTGCGGTCAGCCGCCGAACAGGCGATCGACGGCCAGGAGATGGCCGCCGCGTTCGGCCTTGGTGCGCAGATAGCGGCGGTTCTCGACCGTCACCGTCCCCGTGACCGGGGTGCGATCCACCACGTCGATGCCGCAGGCCTTCAGATAGGCCACCTTGAGCGGGTTGTTGGTCAGAAGGTCGATGCGCTTGATGTCGAGACCGTCGAGCATGGCGGCGGCGGTCTCGTAGCGGCGTTCGTCGGCCCCGAAGCCCAGCTCCGCATCGGCGTCGATCGTGTCGAGGCCTTCGGCCTGCAGGCCATAGGCGCGCATCTTGGACGCGATGCCGGTGCCGCGCCCTTCCTGGTCGAGATACAGCAGCACGCCGCCGCCGCGCGCTTCCAGCGTCTTCAGGCCGTTGCGCAGCTGGTCGCCGCAATCGCATTTCAGCGACCCGAAGAGATCGCCTGTGATGCAGGAGGAGTGGACCCGCACCGGCACAGGAAAGGCGCGGTCCGGCTGGCCGACCACGATGGCGATCTGGTCGCGCTGGGCAAAGCCGCCGCGGAACACGACGAAGCGTGCCTCCTTGATTCCCGCCAGCGGTACGGCCGTCTCGGCCACCACCTCGAAACGGCGGGACGTCGCGGCCAGCGCCACGGCGATGTCGCCGACCCCGATGGTCGCGCAGTCGGCGAAGATCGGATCGTCGGCGGCGATCGACGCGCAGACGATGGCCGGCAGCAGCAGCGCCAGACGGGCGACGCCGGCAGCCTCGCCGGCCAGGGGGCTGGCCGGTTGCCAGCCTTCGGGCGGAACAGCGCCGCGCAGATAGCCCAGGTGACAGGCGGTGTCGAAGTCCATGCCATCGATGCCGATCATGGCGCCATCCGGGGCGTCGATGGCAAGGACGCTGGCGCGCTGCGGGGTCAGATAGAGCTGCAGACGGCCGCTTAGCATGTCGGAGAGGTCGCGGAAGCCGGTGGGGGTCGCGGTGTCCAGCGTCAGCGCGACCAGTGCCGCCCCGTCTTCGCCGACGATCCGGATCGGTCGCCCGAAGCGCAATTCCGCGGCGGCGCGCTCGCAGCGGATTGCCGCATCGGGACCGAAGGACGCCAGCGACACCTGTGCCGGGTCGGCTGCTGACGCGTTGGTGTGGATGGTCATCCTACCCGCCCGTTCTGGCCCCTTCGCGGACCGTTCGCGTTGCTTCGACCGGAACCCGATCGCTGGCACCCTATGTCGGGTCGATGGGGAAAATCCCCAGCGCCCGATATGGGATAGATCGTCACCCCTTGCGAAACGGCCGAGCCGTCGCAGTCCTGTTGACCCGATCACATGGGGATTTAGTTCCTCTCTCCAGATTCACCAGTCCCGCTGACGCCGCGCGGCCTCGGCTGCGAATTCAGCCACTTGCGCGACAACCCGGCCCGTCGAGGCCGGTGTGCGCAGCGCGGGGACGCCGACATCGCTGCTGCCGGCGAGCCACGATCGATCGAAAGGCGACTGTGCCCATGACGACCATATGTCGCGCTCTCTGGCTCGAAGGGCCGGATCGACCGGATTTGCGCGTGGAAGAACTCGGCGGGCTCGCCGTGGGATCGGTGGAGATCGCCAGCCGGTTCGGGGCGATCAGCCGCGGCACCGAGGCGCTGGTGGCGGCGGGACACGTGCCGGAGAGCGAGCATGAGCGGATGCGCGCGCCGCTTCAGGCGGGGGATTTCCCGTTTCCGGTGAAATACGGCTATTCGACCGTCGGCGAGATCGTTGCCGGCCCGCCCGAACGGCTCGGCCAGACGGTCTTCTGCCTGCATCCGCATCAGGACCGCTTTCAGGCGCCCGCCGCGATGGCCGTTCCGGTTCCGGACGACGTGCCGGCGGAACGGGCGGTGCTCGCCGCCAACATGGAAACCGCGCTCAACGTGGTCTGGGACGCAGAGATCGCGCCCGGTGACCGGGTCGCCATCGTCGGCGGCGGCCTCATCGGCCTGCTGGTCGCCTGGCTGGCCGCCCGCATTCCCGGCACCGACACCTGCCTCGTCGATCTGAACCCCGAGCGGGCCGCCATCGCGCAGATGCTTGGCTGCGGCTTCGCCTCTCCGGCAGAGGCGCCGGCCGATTGCGACGTGGTCGTCCATGCCTCCGCCAGCACGGCAGGGCTTGCGACCGCCATCGAAGCGGCGGGCTTCGAGGCGCGCATCGTCGAATTGAGCTGGTATGGCGACCGCCCGGTCAGCGTGCCTCTGGGCGGAGCGTTCCACAGTCGCCGCCTGCAGATCGTCGCCTCGCAGGTCGGCCATGTACCGCCCGAGCGCCGGGCCCGGTGGAGCCTCGGCCGCCGGATGGCCACGGCCCTGGCCCTGCTCGCCGATCCGCGCCTCGACGGTCTCGTCTCCGGCGAAACCCGCTTCACTGAGCTGCCCGAGCGCTATGGCGGCATTCTCGCCGACCCGGCGACACTGTGCCACCGCATCCGCTACGACTGACCTTCCATCTAACCGCTTCCCGAAAGGACCTGCCCATGTTCGCCGTCGAAGTCCGCGACCACATGATGATCGCCCACAGCCTGCTGCGTCCGGTCTTCGGGCCGGCGCAGGGCATGCACGGCGCGACCTTCGTCGTCGACGCGGCATTCTTCACCGACAGCCTCGACGCGGATGGCCTCGCCATCGATATCGGCCTGGCGACCGAGATCCTCGCCGGCGTGGTCAAGCCGCTGAACTACCAGAACCTCGACGAACTCGAGATCTTCGCCGGCAAGGTGACGACGACGGAATTCCTGGCCAAGCATCTCTTCGACGCGATCGCTGAGAAGATCGCCGCCGGGGAACTCGGCGACGGCGGGGCCCGGGTGAAGCGCCTGAAGATCCAGCTGCACGAATCCCACGTGGCGCGCGCCTGGTACGAGGCCGATCTTTGATCGGAACGCTGTATTTCGCGATTCCGGGCAATCTGGCGACGCGCAGCGGCGGCTATGGCTATGACCGGCGGATGATCGCCGAACTCGGCGCCCTCGGCTGGCAGATCGAACATCTGCGGCTGCCGGACGGGTTTCCGCAGCCGGACGCCGCGGTCCTCGCCGGGACGGCGCGCCTCCTGGCCGGACTGCCGGACGGGGCGCTGGTGTTGGTCGACGGGCTGGCCTTCGGGGCGATGCCGGAGATCGCCGCAGCCGAGGCTGGACGCCTGCGTCTCGTGGCGCTGATCCATCATCCGCTGGCGCTGGAAACCGGGCTCGATCCCGCAACGGCCGCTAGATTGGCGGCGAGCGAGCGGCGCGCCCTCGGTTTCGCGCGGGAGGTGGTGACGACCAGCCCGACCACGGCGCGGGAGCTCGTCGCCAACTTTGCCGTCGCCGACGACCGGCTCTCCGTCGTGGTGCCCGGCACCGAGGCGGCCGCGCGGGCGCAAGGCAGCGGCGACAATCCGACGATCCTGTCGGTTGGCAGCCTGATTGCCCGCAAGGACCATGCGACCCTGGTGGATGCGCTGGCCGGCATCCGCGATCTCGACTGGCACTGCCGGATCGTCGGCGACGAGACTGCCGATCCGGCGACGGCCGAGGCCTTGATGGCACAGATCGCCGAGCTGGTGCTTGGCGACCGCATCACCCTGTGCGGCGCAAGCGACGCGATCGACCGTGAGTATGCCGCGGCCGACATCTTCGCTTTGGCCAGCCGCTACGAGGGCTATGGCATGGTGTTCGCCGAGGCGCTGGCGCACGGCTTGCCGATCGTCGGCTGTGCGGGCGGGGCGGTGCCCGAGGTCGTGCCGGAGACGGCCGGCGTGCTGGTGCCGCCGGGCGATGTCGCCGGCATCGCCGACGCGCTGCGCCTGCTCTTGAGCGGGCCGGAGCGGCGGCGCGCGATGGGCGACGCGGCCTATGCGGCGGGACAGAAGCTGCCGTCATGGCGCGAGAGCGCCGGGACACTTTCACACGTTCTGACAAAGGCCATGGCATGAGCGGCTTCGACACCAACTGGCTCGATCTTCGCGAGCCCGCCGACGGGGCGGCGCGGGACACGGGCCTGCTGCAGGGCGCCGTCGCCTGGCTGGAGGGTGCCGGCGACGCCCCGCTCGCCGTCGATCTCGGCTGTGGCACCGGATCGACCTTGCGCGCCGTGTCGCCCCACGCGCCACGCCTGCGCTGGCGGCTGGTGGACATCGATGCGGCGCTCCTGGCCGAGGCCGGGCGGCGGCTTGCGGCGACGCAGAATGTCGAGACCGTGCAGGCCGATCTGACCGATCTCGATGCCCTCGACCTGTCCGGCGTCCGGCTGGTCACGGCGTCCGCTTTGTTCGATCTTGCCTCGCGCGATTTCGTCGAGCGGCTGGCCGACCGGCTCGTTGCCGAAGGGGCCGGCCTCTATGCCGCGCTCAGCTATGACGGTAGCGTCGCCTGGAGCGAGGAACATCGCCTCGATGCGGCGGTGGTGGCGGCGTTCAACCGCCATCAGCGCGGCGACAAGGGGCTGGGCACGGCGCTCGGACCGGATGCGGGACCGGCCCTTGCCGATGCCTTCGCGGCGCGTGGATACGCCGTGCGCACGGCGTCCTCGCCATGGCGTCTCGGCGCGGATGAGGCGCCGCTGCGGCGGCTCTTCGATGCCGGCATGGCGAATGCGGTGGCGGAAACCGGCACGATCGCGACGCCCGATCTTGCCGACTGGCGGCAGATGCGGATGGAGAATGCCGGGCGCGGCACCTGCCGCGTCGGCCATCTCGACGTGCTGGCCCTGCCGCGCTAGCGCAGGCCTCGCCAGTCAGATCATCCGGTGCAAGGTCGCGTCGCGGCGCAGGATGTGGTGGTGCAGGACGCCGCCCATATGCAGCACGAACAAAGCGAGGATCGACCAGGCCAGGATTTCGTGCACCTGCATCAGGATCGGGGCGAGATCGTCTGATTTGCCGACCGGGCTCCAGACCGTGCCGAGGCCGAACCAGTCGAGCGGGAAGCCGAAGGCATTGGTGGCAAGGAAGCCGACGATCGGCTGGACGATCAGGACGACATAGAGAAGGCCGTGGACGAGATTGGCGATGCGCGCCTGCCAGACCGGCATCGGCGGATGCGGCGGCGGCGGGTAGAGCAGCCGCAGGGCCATGCGCGCCAGCATCAGCCAGAGGATCAGGAAGCCGAGCGACTCGTGGAAGAAGTAGAAGCCGGTCTTGGCGTCGTCCTTGACCACGCTGATCACCGCGCCGAGCGGCCAGACCGCCAGGACGAGAACCGCGACGGCCCAGTGCATCAGCCGCGAGGCGACCGGATAGGCGAGGGGGTGAGATGCGATCCTGTCCTGCATAGTCATTCTGGCTCGACCTCCGGCTCGGGACCCTACCCTAGGTCAGGTCGGTGACTTTCAGAAGTCCGACAGGCCGGCGCGCCGTCAGCCGCCGATTGCCCGGGCGGTGGCGAGAGAGACCGACTTGATCTGCGCGAAGACGCTGTCGCCGGGCGTCAGCGACAGGCGGCGCGCCGAGCGGCGGGTCACCTTGGCGACGAAGCTCAACTGTTCGGCCCCCTCCAGCGCCAGGAAGACCGCATAATCGGCGGCATTGGCCGGTTCGATCGCAAGGATGCGCACCTTCAGCGTATTGGAGATGGTCGACAGGGTCGGGATCTCCCGCGACAGGCTGACGTCGCGGGCCTCGATGCGCAGGCGCCGCGCCGCGCCGACATCGTGCGGGCCGCTGCCGTCGACGAAGACCGGCTGGCCGCCGAGGTCGAGTTCGGTGAGGGCGTCTTCGGCGTGGTGGGCGACGACGCGGGCCGGCAGCACTGCCGCCGCATGGGGATCGCGCACGAAGCCGAGGCCGGAATCGGTGAGCGCCGCATTGAGCGCGCCGGCGGCCCGGACCCGGCCCTTCTCGATCACGACGATCCGGTCGGCCAGCCGTTCCACCTCGGCGATGTCGTGGCTGACATAGAGGACGGGGATGGCGAGTTCGGACTGCAGCGCCTCGAAATAGGGGAGAATCTCGTCCTTGGCGAAGCGGTCGAGGGCCGAGAGTGGCTCGTCCATCAACAGCAGCTTCGGGCGGGACAGGATGGCGCGGCCAAGCGCGACCCGCTGGCGTTCGCCGCCCGACAGGCCGGCCGGCGCGCGGGCAAGCAACGGTGCCAGCCCGAGAAGCTCGACGATCTCGGCGTGGTGGGTGGCATCGACGCCGCCGGGGCTGCGGCGGGCGCCATAGACGAGGTTCTTCGCCACGGTGAGATGCGGAAACAGGCTGGCTTCCTGGAAGACATAGCCGACGGCCCGCCGGTGGGGCGGGCGAAAGCTCGCGGCGTCCTGCCAGATCTCGTCGCCGACGGTTACGCGGCCGTCGAAGGCGGCGAGCCCGGCGACGCCGCGCAGCACCGAGGTCTTGCCGGAGCCGGAGGGGCCGAACAGTGCCGTCACGCCACTCGCCGGCGCCGCGAAGGCGATGTCGAGCGCGAAGGCGCCGAGACGTCCCGCCAGGGCGACGGAGAGGCCGGCCGGCCCGGTTTCGGCCTCGGCGCTCATGGCTGGGGCTGGCCGATGCGGCGGCCGAACAGGGTCATCGCCAGGATGACGAGGAAGGAGAAGACCAGCATGCCGCCGGCGAGGATATGAGCCTCGGCCCAGCGCAGGGTCTCGACATAGTCGTAGATCGCCACCGACAGCACCTTGGTCTCGCCGGGGATGCTCCCGCCGATCATCAGGACGACGCCGAACTCGCCGACCGTGTGGGCAAAGCCCAGCACTGCGCCGGTGAGAAAGCCGGGCAGCGCCAGGGGCAGGGCGATGGTCCTGAAACGATCAAGCGGCGAGGCCCGGAGAGTGGCTGCGACCTCCAGCGGCCGGTCGCCGATCGCCTCGAAGGCGTTGCGGATCGGCTGGACGACGAAGGGCATGGAATAGATCACCGATCCGATCACCAGCCCCTCGAAGCTGAAGGCGAGGGTGCGCAGCCCGAGGAGGCCGCCGAGCCCCTCCGGCCCCAGCGCGATCAGCAGATAGAAGCCGAGGACGGTCGGCGGCAGCACAAGCGGCAGGGCGACCAGGGTGCCGACGATTTCCTTCCACCGCGCTGTCGAGCGCGCCAGCCACCAGGCCAGCGGCGTGCCGAGGAAAAGCAGGATCACAGTCGTTGCCGCGGCGAGCTGGATGGTCAGGAGGATCGGGGTCCAGATGTCGCCGCCATCGAACATCAGCCGTCAGGCTCCGGTCTCGTAGCCGTAGCGGCGGATGATGGCGCCCGCTTCCGGGCTCTTCAGGAAGTCCAGAAATGCGCTGGCCGCGGCGCTGTCGCGCCCGGTCTGAAGGAGTACGGCATCCTGGTCGATCGGGGCATGCAGGTCTGCCGGAACCTGCCAGTGCGAACCGTCTGGCTTGCCGGCGACCTGCGCCAGCGCGACAAGCCCGAGCTCGGCATTGCCGGTCGCGACGAACTGGTAGGCCTGGGCGATGCTGGTGCCCTGCACGAGCTTTGGCCGAACCGCCTCGTAAACCCCGAGCGCCTGCAGCACCGCCACGGCCGCCGCGCCATAGGGAGCGGTGGCGGGGTTGGCGATGGCCAGCCGGTCGAAGGCGCCCTTGGTCAGCGTGGTCTCGCCCGTCACGCGGGACGGCTCGGTGCTGTAGAGGACGAGGCGGCCGGTGGCGTAGGTGAAGCGGCTGCCGGCGACGGCGAGTCCCACGGCGATCGCTTTTTCCGGTCGCTCGGCATCGGCCGCCAGGAACACCTCATAGGGCGCACCCTGGGAGATCTGGGTATAGAGCGTGCCGGTCGAGCCGAAGCTGAGTTCGGCGGTATCGCCGGTCGCGGCCGTGAAGGCGGCGGCGATCTCCTGCGCGGCCTCGGTGAAATTCGCGGCCACGGCCACCCGCGTCGAGGCCGCAAAAGCTGGCGACAGCATGGCGGACATCGCGACGAGGATCGCCGAGATGCCGATGATGCGGCGCCTTGCCGTCGGGGTCTGGCGGATAGGGCCGTTTGCCGGGCAGGTCGGCGGCCGCCCGTGGCTGTGCGGTTCTATGGCTTGAGCTCCGCCAGTGCGCGCTCGACCTCCGCCGCGGTCGGCATGGCCGACTGGGCGCCGAGCTTGCGGCAGGCGAGGGAGGCGGCGATTGCGGCGCGTTCGGCGGCGTCGTCCGGCGCGCGCCCTTCGGACAGGCCCACGGCGAAGACGCCGACAAAGGTGTCGCCGGCGCCGGTGGTGTCGACGATCTCGACGCTCATTGCCGGGATGGAGCGCACCGGCCGGTTCCGGTCGGCGATGATCAGGCCACGCGACCCACGTGTGGCGATGACGGCGAGGTCCAGGCGTTCGGACAGGGTGCGCGCCCGCTCGGAGGCGTTGCCGCTCTCGACCGCGCAGATCGTGGCGGCCGCGCGCAATTCGCTCTCGTTGACGACCAGCACGTCGGCCAGTTCCATGAGCTGCAGCATGCCTGCCTCGTCGAGATCCGGCGGCACGGGGGCAAGATTGACCACCGTGCGGGCGCCGGCATCCCGCGCGGCCCTTGCCGCCGCAACGCATTCAGCCAGCGGGATCTCCATCTGCAGGACGAGGATGCTCTGCGGGCCCAGCCGGCCGGGCGCCAGCGCCCCGGCGGTCACGCAGCCATTGGCGCCGCTGGCGACGGTGATGGCGTTCTCGCCCGCCGCGTCGATCGAGATGAAGGCGCAGCCGGTGCGCTCGGGTGCGGTCTGCAGCCCGCCGACATCGATGCCCTCGCCGCGCAGATTGTCGGCCACCGCCTGGCCGAGAACGTCGTCGCCCACCGCGCCGACCATGGCGACCCTGTTGCCGCCGCCGATCATGCGCGATGCCGCGACCGCCTGGTTGGCGCCCTTGCCGCCGAACAGCTGCTCGTAACGCGGCGCCAGCACGGTCTCACCGGGCCGGGCGATGCTCGCTACCCGGCAGACGAGATCGACATTCAGCGAGCCGAAGACCAGGACGTCGGCCGGCGTCGTCTCGTCAGTGTCGGCCATCAATGGGTCTCCTCTGCGGGGGCTTGGGCTGCCGGTCTGCGGCAATGCCAGCCGTCATCTGATCGCGCTTGTCGCCGATCCGCGGCACCGGCTCAAGACGCGTTACTGTCGGCGTCGGGATGGCTGTGGATCGGATCGACCCAATAGACTTCCTCGGGACGCTCGACCGGCTCGACATCGGTGATGTTGACCACCACCGCCTCGTTGTCGGAGCGCACCAGGACGCATTCGAGCGGCGCGTCGGGATCGGCGTTGATCTCCTGATGCGGCACATAGGGCGGCACGAAGATGAAGTCGCCGGCCTCGGCCTCGGCGACATATTCCAGCCGCTCGCCCCAGCGCATCCGGGCCTTGCCGCGCAGGACGAAGATGACGCTTTCCAGCGCGCCGTGGTGATGGACGCCGGTCTTGGCGTCCGGCTCGATGGTCACCGTGCCGGCCCAGATCTTCTGTGCCCCGACGCGGGCATGGTTGATCGCCGCCTGGCGGAACATGCCGGGCGTCTGCGCCGTGTTGGAATCCAGCCGGTCGCCCTTGATGACGCGCACGCCGTCGTGCTTCCAGCGCGGCTCGTCGGTCGGTGCGTCACTCATACGGCGGTCTCCTCATCCCTGTCCGCGCGACGTTATCGCCAGTTCGGCCAGGGCTGCAATCGCCATTGCGTGAACGCGAGCGCGCGGATCAGGCGGAGACCGGCGCACCGCCGACGCGGATCTGCGGGCGGCGCCATTCGGCCGGGCCCGTTGTGTGGACCGAGGTGCCGGTCGCGTCGACCGCGACGGTGACCGGCATGTCCTCGACGGTGAATTCGCGGATCGCCTCCATGCCGAGATCCTCGAAGGCGACGAGCCGGGACGAGCGGATGGCCTTGGACACCAGATAGGCCGCGCCGCCGACGGCGATGAGATAGGCGGCGCCGTGCCGGCGGATGGCGTCGATGGCGGCGGGACCGCGCTCGGCCTTGCCGATCATCACCAGAAGCCCCGTCGCGGCGAGGATCTGGTCCGTGAACGGGTCCATACGGGTGGAAGTGGTGGGGCCGGCCGGGCCCACCACCTCGTCGCCGATCGGATCGACCGGGCCGACATAGTAGATGGCCCGACCCCTCAGATCGACCGGCAGCGGCTCGCCGCGGTCCAGCATCGCCGCCATGCGCTTGTGGGCGGCGTCGCGGCCGGTCAGGAGCCGGCCCGACAGGAGCAGCGTCTCTCCCGCCTTCCAGCCTGCCACTTCTTGCGGGGTAATCCGGTCGAGATCGACGCGGCGGGTCTCGGCGGCACCGGCCAGCGCGATCTGCGGCCACAGATCGATGGACGGCGGGACAAAGGTCGCCGGCCCGGACCCGTCGAGGACGAAGCTCATATGCCGGTCGGCGACGCATTGCGGGATCAGCCCGACCGGCTTGGAGGCGGCATGGGTCGGATGGGTGGCGATCTTGACGTCGAGCACCGTGGTCAGGCCGCCGAGGCCCTGGGCGCCGATGCCGAGGGCGTTCACCGCCTCGTAGATCTCGATCCGCAACTCCTCGAGCATCGAGGCGGGCCCGCGGGCCAGAAGATCGGTCATGTCGATCGGGGCGAGCAGCGATTCCTTGGCGAGGATCATCGCTTTTTCGGCCGTGCCGCCGACGCCGATGCCGAGTAGGCCCGGCGGGCACCAGCCGGCCCCGAGCCCTTCGACCGTTTCCAGCACCCAGTCGACGATCGAGGCGCCGGGATTGAGCGCGGCGAAGCGCGCCTTGTTCTCCGAACCGCCGCCCTTGGCCGCGACGGTGACCTTCACGCTGTCCCCGCAGACCATCTCGACATGAGTGACGGCCGGCGCATTGTTGCCGGTGTTGCGGCGCTCGAAGATCGGATCGGCGACGATCGAGGCGCGCAGCGGATTGGCGGGGTCGGTGTAGGCGCGGGCGACGGCCTCGTTGACGAGCTCGGCCAGCGGACGGCGACTGTCGATCCGCGCCTGCATGCCGATCTTGACGAAGACGTTGACGGTGCCGGTGTCCTGGCACATCGGCCGCTTGCCGAGCGCCGACATGCGGGAATTGACCAGGATCTGCGCCATGGCGTTGCGCGCGGTCGGGCTTTCTTCGCGCTCATGGGCCCGGGCGAGATGGGCGACGAAGTCCGGCGGATGATAGACCGAGATGTATTGCAGCGCGTCGGCGACGGAGCGGATGAAGTCGGCTTCGGCAATCGGCGCTGCGTGCATGTCGGTTCTCTCCCGGCCGGTCCCCGCCCATACCCGGCGCTTATGGCCGCGTCGCGTCGCATCGATGACGGAGCGGCCGGTTATTGCATTTCCTGCCTTACGATGTCACCGCCGTGGGAACGGTCGCTCAGGGCGGTCACGGTCCTTGTGCGAGCGCATCCTGTCTGTCGCTCGAAACCTGCGGAGAGCCCCATGAACGATGATCTTGCCGGCATCCTGGTCGTCTCCGTCGAACAGGCGGTTGCCGCCCCCTACGTCTCGGGGCGGCTGGCCGATGCCGGGGCGCGGGTCCTGAAGATCGAGCGGCCGGAGGGCGATTTCGCCCGCGGCTACGACAGTCTCGTCCATGGCGAGAGCGCCTATTTCGTCTGGCTGAACCGCGGCAAGGAATCGGTCCGGCTGGACCTGAAGGATCCGGCCGACCGGGAGCGCCTGGCGGTGCTGATCGGCGAGGCCGACGTGTTCATCCAGAACCTCGCCCCCGGCGTCATTTCGCGGCTGGGCTTCGACATGGCGGAACTGCGTGAACGCTTCCCCCGGCTGATCACCTGCGCGATCTCCGGCTATGGCGACGACGGCCCCTTCGCGCATCTGAAGGCCTACGACCTCCTGGTGCAGGCCGAGACCGGCCTGTCCTCGGTGACCGGCAATGCGGAAGGTCCGGCCCGCGTCGGCGTCTCGGTCTGCGACATCGCCGCCGGCATGACGGCGCTGTCGTCGATCATGCAGGCGCTGTTCGTGCGCGAGCGCACCGGCAAGGGCCGGCACATCTCGCTGTCGCTGTTCCACGCTTTGTCGGACTGGATGAACGTGCCGTATCTGCAATATGTCTATGGCGGCAAGACACCGCCGCGCAACGGCCTCTCGCATCCGACCATCGCGCCATACGGCGTCTTCGAATGCGCCGACGGACGGGCGATCCTGTTCTCGATCCAGAACGAGCGGGAATGGGCCAATCTCTGCGCCAGGGCGCTCGAGCTGCCGGATCTGGCCACCGACGAACGTTTCGCCTCGAACAATGCGCGGGTCGCCAACCGTCCGGCGCTGGAGGCGATCATCCAGGAGGTGTTCTCGCGCTTCGACCGCGACGCCATGGCCGAGAAGCTGGAAGCGGCGAAGATCGCCTATGGGCGCCTGTCGACCATGGAGGACGTCAAGCACCACGCCCAGAACCGCACGGTGACGGTGGAGACGCCGACCGGGCCGGTGACGATGCTGGCGCCGGGCTTTCTCGTCGACGGAAAGCTGCCGGAGTTCGGCCGCGTGCCGGCACTCGGCGAGGACACCGACGCGGTCTTCGCCGAATTCGGCCTGACCGGTTCGGACGGCAAGGCCGGCTGATACCGATCGCCGCCGCCGCCGGGACTATTCGGCGGCGGGCTGCATCTTGGGCGCCGGCAGTTCGTCCTTGGCGCGCTGGGGGAATTCCGTCACCCGGCGCCAGGACGGCGCGTCCGGCTCATCTTGCGTCGCGTCCGCCGCGGCGGCACGGGCGGGGGCGGCCGGGACTTCGCCGGTCGCGTCACCGTCGTCGCTGGCATTCGGCCGCACCAGCCAGCGGAACAGCCGGCCGACCGTGTGGCTGAGATCGTCCATCAGCGTATAGAGCGACGGGATGAAGATCAGCGACAGGACGGTGGAGACCAGCAGGCCGCCGATCACCGCGATCGCCATGGGCGCGCGGAACTCGCCACCTTCGCCGGTCGCCATGGCCGCCGGCACCATGCCCGCCGCCATGGCCAGCGTGGTCATGATGATCGGACGGGCCCGCTTGCGGCCGGCGTCGATGATCGCCTCGGTCTGGGGCATGCCGTGCTTTTCCTGCTCGACGGCGAAATCCACCAGCATGATCGAGTTCTTGGTGACGATGCCCATCAGCATCAGGATGCCGATGACCACCGGCATGGAGATCGCCGTGTGGGTGAGGAGCAGGGCGCCGACGACGCCGCCGACCGACAACGGCAGCGAGGCGAGGATGGTCAGCGGCAGGAAGACGCTGCCGAACAGCAGGATCAGCACGACCAGCACCATCATGATGCCGGCGCTCATGGCCGAGGCGAAGCCGGCGAAGACCTCGCCCTGGATCTCGGCGTCGCCGACTTCCTGGATGCGCACGCCGGGCGGCAGGTTCTTCACCGCCGGCAGCGACATGATCCGCTCGCTGCCCTGGCCGATCTCGTAGCCGGGCGCCATCGAGGTGCCGACCTTCACCAGCCGCTCGCGGTCGTAGCGGTCGATGGTCGAGGGGCCCTGGCCGAAGCCGATATCGGCGACGCTGTCGAGCGGCACCGAGGCGCCGGTGCCGGTCGTCACCCGCAAATTGCGGATGGTCGACAGGTCCTGGCGGGCGCTTTCGCGCAGTTCCACCCGGATCGGCACCTGCCGCGTGCCGACATTGAACTTGGCGAGATTTGCCCCGACGTCGCCGATGGTGGCGACGCGCACCGTCTCGGAGATCGCGTCGGGTGCGATGGCGAGATCGGCGGCCTTGTCGAGCCGCGGCACGATGCGGATCTCGGGCCGGGCGAAGGACGCCATGGCCGACGGGTTGGCGAAGATCGGATCGCGCCGCATCTGGGCTTCGAGGTCGGCCGCGGCGGCGGACACCTTCGCGCCGTCGTCGCCCAGGATGCCGACGGAGAGTTCGCGCTCGCCGCGATCGTTGACGTAATAGGAGCGGATGTCGGGGATCGCCGCCAGCTTGGCGTCGATGATCGGCTCGAGCTGGGCCTGGCTGCGGGTGCGCTCGAACTTGCGCGTCAGGTTGATGGTCAGCGCGGCGCGGCGCACCTCCAGCGTGCCGGTCGGACTGGAGCCGCCGATCACCAGGACGCTGCGCACCTCCGGCAGTTCGCGGATCGAGGCGACGGCGTCGTCGGTGACGGCGCGGGTGGTTTCCAGCGTCGAGCCGGGCGGCAGTTCCAGTGACACGACGATGCGCGAGGCGTCTTCCTTGGGAATGAAGCCGGTGGGCAGATATTTCACCGCATCGATCGACAGGGCGAAGAGGCCGATGCCGACCGCCAGCGTGATCCAGCGCCAGCGCACGGTCACGCGCAGGAAGCGCGTATAGGCCCGCATCAACAGGCCGTCGCTCTGCTCGGTCGGGTGCGGCATGCCCAGATAGGCGAGGAGGATCGCCAGCCCCACGGCCCCGGCCATGACGAAGAGCGACAGTTCCGTCGCCTGATCGAAGCTCAGCGCCGGCACCATGGCGGCATAGGGGCCGAGTGCTCCGGTCACCGGATTGTCCGGTCCGGCCGAGGGCAGGAAGGCGATGGCGAAGAGCACGCCGATGGCAAGACCTGCCAGCGGTGCCAGCAGCATCAGCCGGCGGCGCAGCAGCCGCCCGAAGCTCGGCCCGCCGACAGCATGGGCGTGGAAGAAATAGGCCGCCAGCATCGGGGTGATAAGCCGGGCGACAAGCAGCGAGAAGAACACCGCCACCGCGACCGTCAGGCCGAACTGCTTGAAGTACTGGCCGGCAATGCCGCCCATGAAGCTCACCGGCGAGAACACGGCGATGATCGTCATGGTGATGGCGATGACGGCCAGGCCGATCTCGTCGGCCGCTTCCATGGCCGCGCGGTAGGGCTTCTTGCCCATGCCGATATGGCGCTCGATATTCTCGATCTCGACGATGGCGTCGTCGACGAGAATGCCGGTGACCAGCGTGATGGCGAGCAGGCTGACCAGATTGAGCGAGAAGCCCATCAGGTCCATCGCCCAGAAGGTGGGGATGGCGGCGAGCGGCAGGGTGATCGCCGCGACGGCCGTGGCGCGCCAGTCGCGCAGGAAGAGCAGCACCACGATGACCGCCAGGAGCGCGCCCTCGGCGAGGGTCTCCATGGCGGATTCGAAATTGCCGTAGGTGTAGGTGACGCTGTCGTCGATCTTGGAGAAGGTGACGTCCGGATTGGCCGCGGCGAGCTTGGCCACGGCCTCGGCGGCGCGGTCGGCGACGGTCGTGTCGCTGGCGCCCTTGGAGCGGTAGATCGAGAAGGCGACGACCGGCCGGCCGTCGAGCCGGGCGAAGGAGCGCGGCTTTTCCCAATTGTCGACGACCTCGCCGAGTTCGGCGAGGCGCACCTGCCGGCCGCCGCGCAGATAGATGCGCGTCTCGGCGAGCCCCTGCACCGTGTCGGCAGAAGAGAGGGTGCGGATCGCCTGTTCCTGGCCGCCGAATTCGCCGCGACCGCCCGACAGGTCGACATTGGTCGAGCGCAGCTGCCGGTTGACCTCGCCGGCGGTCACGCCGAGGGCGGCCAGCCGGTCGGGATCGAGCCGCACCTGGATCTCGCGCTCCACGCCGCCCATGCGCTCGACCCGGCCGACGCCGTTGAGGCCCTGCAAGGCGCGGATGACCACGTCGTCGACGAACCAGGACAATTGCTCCGGCGTCTTGCCGGGCGAGGCCGCCGCATAGGTGACGATCGACTGGTTCTCGACCTCGATGCGCTGGATGACCGGTTCGTCGATCGTCAGCGGCAGATCGGAGCGGATCTTGGCGACCGCGTCCTTGACGTCGTTGGTGGCGCGGTCGGTGTCGATCTCCAGCCGGAATTCGGCGGCCGTCACCGAGGAGCCGTCGGTAATGGTGGAGGTGACGTGCTTGACGCCGGAAATGCCGGCGATGGCATCCTCGACCTTCTTGGTGACCTGCGTCTCCAGTTCCGATGGCGCGGCGCCGGATTCGGTGATGGTGACGGCGACGACGGGCACGTCGATATTCGGAAAGCGCGTGATCGGCAGGCTGATGAAGCTGGAGATGCCCAGCGCCACCAGCACGAAGAACAGGAGGATCGGCGGGACCGGGTTGCGGATCGCCCAGGCGGAGAAGTTCCAGTTCATCCTTCGCCCTCCGCACTCTTCAGGGCGACGGCCGTCACCGCGTCGCCGTCGCGCACGAAGGTGCCGGCCAGCGCCACGACCTGGTCGCCGGCCTCGAGCCCTTCGAGGATCTCGGCGTCGCTGCCGGTGGTGATGCCCAGCGTGACCTCGCGGGTCTCGATGGTGCCGTCGCGCACCACCTGCACCACGGCCGTGTCGGCATCGGCGATGATCGCGGTGCGCGGAACGACGACGCCGGTGGAGCGGTCCGTCTCGACCACGCCGCGGGCAAAGCTGCCGGTGCGAAGCTCGGACGAGGCGGGCAAAGCGACCCGGATGCGGCCGAGCCGCGTCGTCGCGTCCACCATGGGCGAGACGAGGCGGATCTTGCCGGTGACCGGTTCGCCGCCGCCGGCCAGGGTGACCGTCACGGCCTGCCCTTCAGCCAGCCGGCGCAGCACGGTCTCGCCGACCTCGGCATCCAGCTCGATCTGACCGTCACGGGCGATCTCGAACAGGCTGCCGCTGGCCCCCGAGACGACGCTGCCGAGGCGGGCGGCCCGCGACAGGATCAGCCCGTCCGTGGGTGCCTTGATCTCGGCCTTCGCCTTGCGCAGTTCCAGTTCGCGCCGCTCGGCAAGGGTCAGCGCCCGGTCGGCCTCGGCGACGGCGACGCCCTGGCGGGCGCTGGCGAGCGCGGCGTCGGCGGATGCGGCGGCCGAGACGCGCTGGTCGAGGACGTCCTGGCCGACAATGCCCTTCTCTGCGAGCGGCCTCGTGCGGGCGAGGGCGGACTGGGCCTCGGTCGCGACGGACTCGGCTTCGGCGATGCGGCTCTTGGCCTGGGCGATCGCGGCATCGGCGCGGGCGGTCTGGGACTGGCTGCGGGCGAGGCCGATCTCGATCATGTCGGTGTCGAGCCGGGCGAGGACATCGCCGGCTGAAACGATATCGCCCTCGTCGGCCAGCAGCGCCTCGATCCGCAGGCCTTCGACGTCGCTGCCGACGACGACGGTCTCGCGCGGCCGCAACGTGCCGGTGACGGTGACGGTGGAGACGATCTCGCGGCGCTTCGCCTCGACGACGGAGACGCTGGGCGCCTGCAGCGCGGCGGTCGCGGCCGGCGCATCCTGGGCCATGGCGCTGGCCGGCATGGCTGCGACGGCGGCTGCCAGAAGAAGGGCGAGGGGACGCAGGGACATGGCAGGCCTCGATCTCTTGCGGGCCGGGCCCGCCTGATGGAACGTCCGTCGCCGACCATGTCGGGTCAGGTGACCGCCGCAGGGCGGCGCGGAATTCAAGCGGTGGCGGGTGGCCGGGGGGCCAGAAGGCCCTCCACGATGCGCCGCAGATACGGCTCGATGGTTTCGATGTCGAAGTCCTGTTCGATCTGCAGCCGCATCACCAGACCGTCGCCGACCGACAGGAGCACGGTGAGGACGACGCCCAGATCGATGTCGGCGGCGATCTCCCCGCGATCATGGGCCTGCTGCAGGGCTTCGCGAAAGGCCCGGCGCACCTCCAGCTCGATCTCGTGGAAACGCTTGCCGATGGTGGTGTTGCGGATGCTTTCCGAGCAGATCTCGACCATCAGCCCGCCGGTGTCGGGATCCAGCGTCTGGCGCAGATATTCCATCGCCACGGCGACGATGCGGTCGAAGATGCTGCCGGGGCCGCCGAGCAGCGCCATGCAATTGGCGGCGTTGCCCCGCTCTTCCTCGGCGATCGCCTCGATGATCGCGTCCTTGGACGGAAAATACCGGTAGAGCGCCCCGGGGCTCATCTTCGCCTCGGCGCAGATCTGCTGCATCGACGCGCCATGAAAGCCGGCCCGGGCGAAACAGGCCCGCGCGGCGGCCAGCACCTGAACGCGGCGCTGGTCCTGGGCCGTCATTGCGGAGCCGTCGGGCAGGGGGGTGGTCGCGGGCAAGGGCAGCATCCGGATCTGAGAGCGAACGATCGTTCTCATAGCTTCTGCTGCACTGCACGTAAAGTCGTTTGCCGGCGATGAATCGTCTGAATTCATCGCCGGCGTTCGTTACGCAAGCCTTATGATGGAGGGGCTCCGCGCCGCCGGCCTGCGCCGGAGGCGGTCAGTCGCCGGCCGCCGGTTCCGGCCGGGCGGATCCCTTTTTGCGTCGCATGAGCATCATCATGATCAGCGGCAGGCACCAGATCGCGATGGTGAACAGGCCGAGCCCGGCGGCGATGGGCCGCTCGAAGAAGGCCAGGAAACTGCCATCGGCCTTGATCATCGAGGTGATGAAGTTCTGCTCGAGCATCGGCCCGAGGACGAGGCCGAGGATCGCCGGGGCGATCGGGATGTCGTTCTCGTCCATCAGGAAGCCGAGGATGCCGAAGATCAGCATCAGGATGACGCCGAAGATCGAGTTGTTGATGGCGAAGGAGCCGACGATGCAGAACATCAGGATGATCGGCATCAGGACGCGTTCGGGGATCGACAGGATGGTGCCGGCCGACTTGATCGCCACCCAGCCCAGCGGCAGCATGATGATGTTGGCCAGGAAGAAGACGATGAACACCGCGTAGATTAGCTGCGGGTCGTTGATGAACACCGTCGGGCCCGGGTTGATGCCCTTGATGTAGAGGACGCCGATGACGATCGCGGTGATGGAATCGCCGGGAATGCCGAAGACGAGCGCCGGAATCCAGGCGCCGCTGACGGCACCGTTGTTGGAGGCGCCGGATTCCACGAGGCCTTCCACATGGCCGGTGCCGAATTTCTCCGGCGTCTTGGAGAAGCGCTTGCTGACGGCGTAGGAAATCCAGGCGGCGATGTCGGCGCCGGCGCCCGGAAGCGCGCCGATGGCCGTGCCGAACGCGCTGCCGCGAAACACCTGGACCGGGTAGCGCTTGAAGTTCTTCCACTGGCTGAGGAAGACGCCGTCGCCGCTGGACCGGGCGATGGCCGGCCGGGCGACCCGCGCCACGACCGAGCGCAGCACCTCGGATACGGCGAAGAGGCCGATCATGGCGGGAATGAACTGGACGCCGGCCAGAAGCTCGACATTGCCGAAGGTGTAGCGCGGCTCGCCGGCCGGATTGTCGATGCCGACGGTGGCGGCGAACAGGCCGATCAGCAGCGAGATGATGCCGCGGGTCACCGAGCCCGGCGACACGAAGATCGCGCAGGACAGGCCGAGCACGACCAGCCAGAAATACTCGAAGGAAGAGAATTTCAGCGCGACTTCCGCCAGCGCCGGCGAGGCGGTGACGAGGACGATGGTGCCGAAGATGCCGCCGATCGAGGAGAACACCAGGGCCGCGCCGAGGGCTTCCTCGGACCGGCCGGACCGCGTCATGCGGTAGGCGTCCTCCACATAGGCGGCGCTGGCAGGCGTGCCGGGCATGCGCAGCATGGCGCCGGGAATGTCACCGGCGAAGATCGCCATGGCCGTGGCGGTGACGATCGCCGCGATGGCGGGCACCGGATCCATGAAGAAGGTGATCGGCACCAGGAGCGCCGTCGCCATGGTCGCGGTCAGGCCGGGAATGGCGCCGACGAACATGCCGAAGCAGGCGGACCCCAGGATGACCAGGAGGACATAGGGCTGGAAGACGAGCCCGAGGGCTTCCACGATAACGGACATGATCGACTACCAGAGAAATCCGAGGGCGCTGCGCGGAAGCGGAACGAGCAGCAGGCGGCCGAAGGCCTGCTGAATGACAATGGTCGCCAGGAGCGACACGACGATCGCGGTCACCGGCCGGGTGCGCAGGGTGAGCATCAAGGTGAGGATCACCACGAAGGCGGTGGGCACGAAGCCGAGCGCCTTGGAAAACAGGATGTAGAAGAGGATGAGGCCCACCGCGACCGACAGGCCGATCAGCGACACCGGCGAACGGGCCCATTCGGCCAGCGCGAAGGCCGGCTGGTCGGTCCCGGCGATCACCGCCTTGCCGATCATGAACAGGCCGAGGCCCATCGCGACGAGGGCGATGGTGGTGGGCATGGTCTCGGCCCCGTAGGCCTGCCCCGGAATAGGCGAGAACTGCAGCGCGGAGAGGTAGATCCCGCCGCCGCACAGAAGCGCGAGAATGCCGAGGGAAAGATCGTTCAGTTTCATGGACGCGGTGACATCCTCGCCTCAGGGCCGTTCGGGAAATCGGACGGCGCCTGGCGCCGGTTCGAAGAGCGTCTCCCGCCGCGAAGGGCAGGGCAGAGGGCAGCATGTGGAGCGGTGCGGCGGGACGGCCGCGGTGGATGGCAGCCCGGCGGGCGCCGACGCGTCTGCCGGTCGCGGGTGCCCGAAAAGCAACGGCGACGCCCGAAGGCGCCGCCGCTGTCGTCCCGTTACTTGGCCAGACCGGCTTTCTTCATGACTTCGCCGAGGCTGGCGTCGTCGTCGGCGACGATCTTCGTCGCTTCCTCGCCGGCGGCCCAGCGCATGCCGAAGCCGCGGTCGTTCATGAAGGTCTGGTACTCGTCGCTGTTGTAGGCCTTCTCGATGGCCGCCGTCAGCTTGGACTTGACGTCGTCCGGCAGGCCGTCGGGGCCGACGACCGTGCGCCAGACCGCGAGGGTCCAGTCCGAGCCGGTGGCTTCCTTCAGGGTCGGCACGTCCGGGAAGGCTTCCTGGCGCTCGGCCGCCATGGTGGCCAGCGGACGCACGCGCTCGGCGTCGATCATCGAGCGGCCTTCGGCCAGCGACGACGGCACGATGTCCACGCCGCCGGCGACCATGTCGGTGATGCCCGGTGCCGCGCCCTGGCTCGGAACCCAGGTCACCTGATCGGGTGCGAGGTCTTCCGACAGGAGCCAGCCAGCGAGGCCGAGATGCCAAATGCCGCCCTGGCCGGTGCCGGAGCCCTTGAAGGTGCCCTTCGGCTCCGACTTGAGCGCCTCGAGCAGCTTCTCGAGGGAATCATATTCGGAATCGGCCGAGACCATGACGCCGCCCGGATCGGCATTGACCATGGCGAGGATGTCGAAATCCTCATAGGTCAGCTCGGTCAAGCCCTGCCAGTGCATCATGTCGATCTCGATCGTCATGATGCCCAGCGTATAGCCATCGGGCTCGGCATTGGCGATGGCGCTGTGGCCGACGACGCCCGAACCGCCGGTGCGGTTCACGACATTGACCGGAACGCCCAGCTCTTCCTGCAGCAGCGAGGCGAAGATGCGGCCCACGGCATCGGTGCCGCCGCCGGCGCCCCAGGGCACGATCATCTGGATCGGCCGGTCCGGATATTCCTGCGCGGTCGCAGCGCCGGCGCCGAGCAGCGTCGTGCCCATCAGGGCCGCGGCGAGGGTCATCAAGGTGCGTCTGTACATGGATCCTCCCAGATCAGTTGCGCGGCAGTACCGGATGGCTGCCCGCCAGAGGCAGGATGTCTGCCCCGTCTCCCCTTCTCGAAGCGCCGCCTTGCGGCGACGCCTCAACTCCGGCTGCGACTATCGGTGCCGCAACGCGCCATGTCAATGTATACGTTACGCCCTCGATGCCGGCCGCTCCTCCACTATTCGGCGGCTTCCTGGTAGGCCTCCATGGGCGGGCAGGAGCAGACGAGGTTGCGGTCGCCATAGACGTTGTCGACCCGGTTGACCGGCGCCCAGTACTTGTCGACCCGGAAGGCTCCGGGCGGGAAGCAGGCCTGCTCGCGGCTGTAGGGACGGTCCCAGTCGCCGACCAGATCCTCCACCGTGTGCGGGGCGTTCTTCAGCGGGTTGTTGTCGCGGTCGATCCGGCCTTCCTCGATGGCCCGCGCCTCCTCGCGGATCGCCAGCATGGCGTCGCAGAAGCGGTCGAGCTCGGCCTTGGGCTCGGATTCGGTCGGCTCGATCATCAGCGTGCCGGACACCGGCCAGCTCATGGTCGGGGCATGGAAACCGCAATCGACCAGCCGCTTGGCGACGTCGTCGACGGTGACCCCGGCGCTGTCCTGCAGGATCCGGGTGTCGATGATGCATTCATGCGCGACCCGGCCGTTCTTCGCCTTGTAGAGCACCGGATAGGCGTCCTGCAGGCGGCGGGCGATGTAGTTGGCGTTGAGGATCGCCACCTTGGTCGCCTGGGTCAGGCCGGCACCGCCCATCATCAGGCAGTAGCTCCAGGAGATCGGCAGTATCGAGGGCGAGCCGAAGGGCGCTGCCGAGACCGGGCCGGCCTCGCCGCCGGTCTGCGGGTGGCCCGGCAGATGCGGCGCCAGATGCGACTTGACCGCGATCGGCCCCATGCCTGGACCGCCGCCGCCATGGGGGATGCAGAAGGTCTTGTGCAGGTTGAGGTGGCAGACGTCGGCGCCGATGTCGCCGGGCCGGGCGAGGCCGACCAGCGCGTTCATGTTGGCGCCATCGAGATAGACCTGGCCGCCATGGGCGTGGACGATGTCGCACAGCTCGGCGACGCTCGCCTCGAACACGCCGTGGGTCGAGGGATAGGTGATCATGCAGGCGGCGAGATTGTCCGCATGCTTCTCCGCCTTGGCGCGGAAATCCTCGACGTCGATGTCGCCGTTCTCGGCCGAGCGTACCGGCACGACCTTCATGCCGGCCATCTGCGCCGAGGCCGGATTGGTGCCATGGGCCGAGGTCGGGATCAGGCAGATGTCGCGGTGTGTGTCGCCGCGCCCGTGGTGATAGGCGCGGATGGTCAGGAGCCCGGCATATTCGCCCTGCGCGCCGGAATTGGGCTGCATCGACACGGCGTCGAAGCCGGTGATGACGCAGAGCTTGGCCGACAGGTCGTCGATCAGCGCCTTGTAGCCGAGCGCCTGGTCCTGCGGCACGAAGGGATGCAGCTCGGCGAATTCCGGCCAGGTGATGGGCAGCATCTCCGCCGTGGCGTTGAGCTTCATCGTGCAGGAGCCGAGCGGGATCATCGAGCGGTCCAGCGCCAGATCCCGGTCGGAGAGCCGGCGCATGTAGCGGGTCATCTCGCTCTCGGCCCGGTTCATGTGGAAGACCGGATGGGTCATGTAGTCGCTGGTGCGCAGCATGCCGTCGGGCAGCCGGTAGCCCATCTCGAAATCCTCGGCTGCGAAATCGCCGCCGAAGGCCCGCCAGACCGCCTCGATATTGCCCGGACGGGTGCGCTCGTCGATGCTGATGCCGATGCGGTCGTCGCCGATCTTGCGCAGGTTCACGCCGCCGGCCACCGCCGCGTCGAGGATCACCCGCTGCAGCCGGCCGACCTCGACGGTGATCGTGTCGAAGAAGGCATCCGGCTCGATGGTGTAGCCGAGTTTCTCCAGGCCGGTGGCGAGCAGCGCGGCGCGCTGATGCACGCGCTGCGCGATCGCCTTGATGCCGGTCGGGCCGTGGAAGACGCCGTACATGGAGGCCATGACGGCGAGCAGCACCTGGGCGGTGCAGATGTTCGACGTCGCCTTCTCGCGGCGGA
The DNA here is from genome assembly GCF_000421645.1 of Aurantimonas coralicida DSM 14790. Taxonomy (GTDB): domain Bacteria; phylum Pseudomonadota; class Alphaproteobacteria; order Rhizobiales; family Rhizobiaceae; genus Aurantimonas; species Aurantimonas coralicida. The sequence continues at coordinate 155,391 of NZ_ATXK01000009.1, forward strand.
TGTGCTGCTCGCGGGTCTGCAGGGCCAGACGGTAGGCGCGGTTGCCGCGCGAATCCACCGACACGCCGACGATGCGGCCGGGCATGGCGCGCTTGTGGGCGTCCTTGACCGCCATGTAGGCGGCATGCGGGCCGCCGTAGCCCATCGGCACGCCGAAGCGCTGCATGGAGCCGACGGCGATGTCGGCGCCCATGTCGCCTGGCGTCTTGAGGAGGGCCAGCGCCAGCGGATCGGCGGCGACGATGGCGAGCGCATTCTCGGCGTGGAGCGCGGAGAAGGTCGCGGTGAAGTCGTGGACGTGGCCGTAGGTGCCCGGATACTGGACGATGGCGCCGAAGACGTCCGAGGCGACCAGATCTGTCATCGGGTCGCCGACCACCACCGACAGGCCGAGCGGCTCGGCGCGGGTGCGGATGACGCCGATGGTCTGGGGATGGCAGTCGGCATCGACGAAGAAGACGTCGCGCTTCGACTTGGAGACCCGATGGGCCATGGCCATCGCCTCGGCCGCGGCCGTTGCCTCGTCGAGGAGCGAGCTGCTGGCGATGTCGAGGCCGGTGAGGTCGCAGATCATCGTCTGGAAGTTCAGCAGCGCCTCGAGCCGGCCCTGGCTGATCTCCGGCTGGTAGGGCGTATAGGCCGTGTACCAGGCCGGGTTCTCCAGGATGTTGCGCTGGATGACCGGCGGCGTGATCGTGCCGTAATAGCCCTGGCCGATCAGCGAGACGAGCTTGACGTTCATGTCGGCGGTCTCGCGCAGCGCGTCGAGGGCCTGGCGCTCGGTCATCGGCGTGCCCCAGTCCAGGGGCTCGGCCTGCCGGATCGAGGCCGGGACGGTCTGGTCGATCAGCGCATCTAGGCTGTCGACGCCGAGCAGGGCGAGCATTTCGTCCATCTCGGCGGGAGACGGGCCGATATGGCGCCGATTGGCGAAATCATACGGATCGTAGTCGGTGAATTCGGTGCCCATGCTGTTCAGTCCTTACCCGACCATCGCCTTGTAGGCGGCCTCGTCCATGAGCGCCTCGGCGGCGGAGGGATCGGACAGCTTCATCTTGAAGAACCAGCCGGCCTCCTGCGGGTCGTTGTTGACGATGGAGGGGTCGTCGGCGATCGCCTGGTTGACCTCGGTGATCTCGCCGTCGAGGGGCGCGTAGATCTCGGAGGCCGCCTTGACCGATTCCACCACGGCGGCGTCGTCACCCTTGGCGAAGCTGGCGCCGACCGCCGGCAGTTCGACGAAGACGAGGTCGCCGAGCTGGGTGGTGGCGTGTTCGGTGATGCCGACCGTCGCGGTGTCGCCGTCGATCTGCAGCCACTCGTGTTCCTCGGTGAACTTCAACATGTAAACGTCCTCTCGCTTCAGCGGCGCTTGTAGCCGGGTGTGACGAAGGGCAGGGGGGTGACGGTCACGGCCAGCCGCTTGCCACGGACTTCCGCAAAAAGCCGGGTGCCCGATCCGGCCAGTTCGGCCGGAACGTAACCCATGGCGACCGGCGCCTCCAGTGTCGGACCGAAACCACCGGAGGTGACGGTGCCGACCGGTGCGCCGCCCTCGGCCTCGGCGAACAGGCTGGTGCCGCCGCGTACGGGGGCCCGGCCTTCCGGCAACAGGCCGACGCGGCGCCGGGTCGCACCCTCGGCAAGCTGTTTCAGGACGATGTCGGCACCGGGAAAACCGCCCTCGCGGTCGCCGCCGGCCTTGCGGACCTTCTGCATCGACCATTCCAGCGCGCCCTCTACCGGGGTCGTCGTCGTGTCGATGTCGTTGCCATAGAGGCAGAGCCCGGCTTCCAGGCGCAGCGAGTCGCGGGCGCCAAGGCCGATCGGCTCCACCGTCTCCAGCGCCAGCAGGCCTTTCGCCAGCTTCTCGGCGGCGTCGGCGGGAACCGAGATCTCGTAGCCGTCCTCGCCGGTATAGCCGGAGCGCGAGACGATGCAGGCGGCGCCGAGAAGGTCGAGCGCCCGCACGTCCATGAAGCGCATCTCGGCGACGGCCGGGTTCAGCGTGGCAAGGGCGGCCTCGGCGGCCGGCCCCTGCAGGGCCAGAAGCGCGCGGTCGGTCAGGGGCTCGACCTCGCACGTATCGTCGAGCCCGGCGCGCAGATGGGCGATGTCCTGCTCCTTGCAGGCGGCGTTGACCACCAGGAAGAGATGGTCGCCGCGATTGGCGATCATCAGATCGTCGAGAATGCCGCCGTCGGAACCGGTGAAGACGGCATAGCGCTGGCGGCCCTCCTTCAATCCGGCGACATCGACGGGCACCAGCGTTTCCAATGCCAGCGCGGCGTCGGCGAGATCGCCCGATTTCGGCCGGATCGCCACCTGGCCCATATGCGAGACGTCGAACAGGCCGGCGGCGGCGCGGGTATGGAGATGCTCCTTCATGACGCCGGCGGAATATTGCACCGGCATGGAATAGCCGGCGAAGGGCACCATCCGGGCGCCGAGCGCCACATGCAGGGCGTCGAGCGGCGTCGTGTGCAGGGCGTTGGTCTCGGCCAAGGGTAAGCTCCTCTTCAGGGCGCCGGCTGGGAGGCGGGCGCCGTCGCGCGCGACGATAGCGATCTTCGCTGCGCCCGTCATCGGCAGCCGCACCGTTCCCACGTTGCCCGGCGCTCAGCCCATGAAGGCCGTGAGAATCCGCGACAGGCCGGGGAAGGCGGCGACGAGGGCAAGGCCGACGAGGCTGGTCAACAGGAAGGGGATCGCCCCCAACGCGATCTTTTCCAGCGACAGGCGGGTGATGTTGGCGGCGACGAAGAGGTTGATGCCGACGGGCGGCGTGAACAGGCCGATGGCCAGATTGACCATCAGGAGAACGCCGAACCACACCGGGTCCCAGCCGAGTTCGCGCACCACCGGCAGGAAGATCGGCAGGGTGATGAACATGATGGTGATGGCATCCATGAACATGCCGGCGACCAGCACCACCGCCATGATGACGAAGAGGATCACCCACTGGTTGTCGCTGAGGCCCAGCAGCACCGAGGAATACTTGCCGACGAGGTCGTCGACGGTGACCACCCAGCCGAACAGGCTGGCGAAGGCGACGACCAGCATGACCACGGCCGAGGAGGAACTGGCTTCGACGAGCGCCGCGTAGAGGGTGCGCCAGGTCAGGGTGCGATAGACGAACAGGCCGACGAGAAGCGCATAGACCGTGGCGACGATCGCCGCCTCGGTCGGGGTGAAGACGCCGGCATAGATGCCGCCGAGAATGACCACCGGGGTCAGCAGGCCCCAGAAGGCATCGACGAAGGAGCGTGCCAGCCGCTCGCCATAGGGGCGGTCGGCATAGGGCGGCGGGACCAGCGAGGCGAGGCCGGCGCCGGACCGGGCGGCCGTGCGGGCGCGGTCGGCGAAGGGCAGGGTCAGCAGCATCAGCGCGCCCATGACCATGCCCGGGACGATCGCTGCGATGAAGAGTTCGGCGATTGAGGTTTCGGCGATGACGCCGTAGATCACGAGGCCGATCGAGGGCGGAATGACGATCGACAGGGCCGCGCCGGTGCACACCAGCGCCGCCGCGAAGGGCCGCGGATAGCCGTCCTCGGCCATGCCCTTGATGATCAGCGGACCGATGGCGGCGACGGAGGCGGGGCCGGAGCCGCTGACGGCGCCCCAGAACAGGCAGACCACCGTGCCGACGATGCCCATGCCCCCCGGCAGCGAACCGACCAGCACGCGGAAGAAGCGGATCATCCGTTCGGCGATGCCGACCGTGCCCATCAGCGTGCCGGCGAGGATGAAGAAGGGGATCGCCAGCAGCGAGAATTTCGAGATGCCGCTGGCCAGGAGATCGCCGACGAGATCGAGGCCGAAGCCGATCGCCCACATGGCGTAGAGCGAGGACAGGCCGAGCGCGAAGGCGACCGGCACGCGCAGGAACAGAAGGACGAAGAACAGGAGCACCATCTGGGTGCCCGGATCGAGATCAGGCATGCCGCTCGTCCCCGGCGCGCAAGGCGCGGTCGAAGCCCAGCGTGTGCTGGACGAGGCGCAGGGCGATCAGCAGGAAACCCAGCGGCAGGCCGAGCGTGTAGTACCAGGCCGGGACCTGCAGGCCGGGCGAGGTGACGCCGCTGGCATATTGATGCGCGACGAGGCCGTAGCAGTACCAGGCCGACAGGCAGAGCAGGAAGACCGAGAGGCTGGTGGAAAGCCACAGGCCGACGCGGCGCCCGGCCGGCGGCAAAAGGTCTGCAAACAGGGTGACGGCCAGATGCTCGCCGCGGCGGGCGGCGATGGCGGCCCCGAAGATGGTCAGCAGGAGAAATCCGTTGAGGAGGATCTCCTGGGTAGCGGCGAAGGAATAGCTGGTCAGATAGCGCACGACCACGTTGAGAAAGCCGATCCCGGTCATCACCAGGAAGATCACCGCGCAGACGATCTTCTCCGCATCCTCCAGAACTGCGCGCATCGACATATCCAACTGGCCGGCAGGGTGGGACGGGCGGCGTTCCAAAGAACGCCGCCCTTCAGGCGATCAGTTCGCGGGCTTGGCGGCGTCGCCGCCGGAGTTCGCAACGGTGTCTTCGAACAGCGCCACCAGCTCCGGGCCGACCTTGGCGGCCCAGGTGTCGTAGGCCGACTTGGTCGCCTGGCGGAAGGCGTCGATCTCCTCGGCGTTCGCCTCGTAGACCTCCATGCCCTTTTCCTTCAGGAACTCGATACCCGAGGCGGTATCCTCGCGGGTGATATTCTTCTGGTAGGCCATCGCCTCCTCGGCGGCGGCGCGGACCATCTCCTGGCGCTCGGCGTCCCAGCTGTCCCAGAGCTTCTGGCTGACGCCGACGAAGATCGGATCGTAGGAATAGTGCCAGGGGGTGATGTACTTCTGTACCTCGTAGACGCGCTGCGGGATGATCACCGCGCCGATCGGGTTCTCCTGGCCGTCGACGACGCCCTGCTGCAGGGCCGAGAAGGTCTCGGTCCACTGCATCTGCTGCGGGTTGGCGCCCAGCGCGTTCATCACGTCGATATACATCGGGCCGGCGACGCGCATCTTCAGGCCCTTGAGGTCGTCCGGCGTCTTGATCGGATGGACGTTGTTGGTCACCTCGCGGAAGCCGTTCTCGCCCCAGGCGAGGACCACGATGCCGTGGCCGGCCATGATCTCTTCCATGCGGTCGCCGGGCGCGCCCGACGTGGTGGCGTCGACGTCGTCATAGTCGGTGTAGAGATAGGGCAGCGAGAACACCGCCATCTCGGGCACCAGCGGGGTGACGTTGATCGCCGAGGTGACGACGAAGTCGAGGGCGCCGCGGCCGACCATCTCGGCCTGCTTCATCTGGTCGCCGCCGGTCAGCTGGGCGTTCGGGAAGATGCGGATGTCGAGTTCGCCGCCGCTCTTTTCCTGGAGCAGCTCGTTGAACTTCTCGGCGCCCTTCTGCCAGGTCGTGGTGTCGTTGGTGTTGTGCGACAGGCGCAGCGTCTCGGCCAAGGCCGGCGTCAACTGCAGGGCGGCAAGCGTGGTGGCGATGGCCGTTGCGGCCAGGAGTCTGGCGAATTTCAAGGTCGGTCCTCCCCGATCGAATGAAGTCAAAGGCCGGCTCAACCTCCCGAGCATCCACATGGTGGACCATCGACCTTGTAAGCGGGGCAAACATTGCCAGCATGCCGGACCGCTTGCAACCGGATATCCTTTGCTCGACAATGTGCCGTGAGAAACAGCATCCATAATGTGGACATCGGGGAGGCGCGATTGGGTGGAGATCAACCCGTCGCACGCGAGATCGGCGGAGCCCAGAGCGTCGACCGGGCGCTGGCGCTCCTGTCGCTGATCAGCCGGCACGCCGGCGGCGTGTCGCTCTCCACCGTGGTCGAGGAAAGCGGTCTCAACCGCGCCACGGCGCGGCGGCTCCTCCTTGCGCTGATGCGCTCGCGTCTCGTCGAGCAGGAACCGGTCAGCCGGCGCTACCATCTCGGCGAGGAGGCGTTCGTTCTCGGCGTTCTGGCCTCGCGCCGCTACGGCCTTCTCGATGTCGCGATGGAAAGCCTCATCGCCCTGTCGGCACGCAGCGGCGACACGAGTTTCCTGTCGGTGCGGCGCGACGCCTTCGCGGTCTGCCTGCACCGCGAGGAGGGCGCCTATCCGATCCGCACGCATGCGCTGGAGGTCGGCGACCGCCATCCGCTCGGCGTCGGCGGCGGATCGCTGGCGATCCTGGCAACGCTGCCGGACGCCGAGATCGAGCGGGTGCTGGCGGCCAATCGCGAGATCATGGCGGCGGGCTATCCGCTCTATTCGCCGGAGATCATCCGCGAGCATGTGGCGCTGACCCGAGCGCGCGGTTTCGCGGTCAATCCGGGGCTGGTGCTGCCGAACTCCTGGGCCATCGCGAAGGTGGTGCATTATCCCGACGGTCGGGTCGCCGGCGCGCTCAGCCTCTCGGCGATCGACAGCCGCATGGGCGAGACCCGGCAAGGCGAGCTGGCCTCCCTCATCGAGCACGAGGTCAAGGCCGTCGAAGCCCGGTTGCGCCAGATGTTCGCGCCCGACGGCCCGCGACAGGACAACATGAGACCGCAGACGAGGCCGCCGGCGGACAAGCGCGCCGCACCAACCGGCCCCGCAAGCGGACAGGCCGCTTCACGGTTCGAACTCGAAAGGATCAGGCAATGAGCAAGGCACAGATGGTCGGCTGGTCGCACAGCCATTTCGGCAAGTCCGAGGCGCCGACGACCCAGGCGCTGATGGGCGAGGTCGTCGCCCCGGCGCTGGAGCATGCCGGGATCGGCGCCGAAAGCGTCGACGGCGTCTTCGTCGGTGTCATGAACAACGGCTTCTCCAAGCAGGACTTCCAGGGCGCCCTCGTCGGCATGGCCCATGAGGGGCTCGGCATGGTGCCGGCGGTGCGGATGGAAAACGCCTGCGCCACCGGCTCGGCGGCGCTCTACAGCGCCATCGACTTCATCGAATCCGGCCGCGGGCGGATCGCGCTGGTGGTCGGCGCCGAGAAGATGACGGCGATCCCGACGGTCCAGACCGGCGACATCCTGCTGGGCGCGAGCTACCGCGAGGAGGAGGCCGAGGTGGAAGGGGGCTTTGCCGGCCTTTTCGGGCGGATCGCCCAGCAATATTTCCAGAAATACGGCGACCGCTCCGAGGAACTGGCGATGATCGCCGCCAAGAACCACAAGAACGGCATGGCCAATCCCTACGCCCACATGCGCAAGGATTTCGGCTTCGACTTCTGCAACATCATCTCCGACAAGAACCCCTATGTCGCCGCACCGCTGCGGCGCACCGACTGTTCGCTGATCTCCGACGGCGCGGCGGCGATCGTTCTGGCCGACGAGGAGACGGCGGCCGGCCTCGAGCGGGCGATCGCCTTCCGCTCGCGCCGCCACATGAACGACGTCCTGGCGCTCAGCCGCCGCGACGTGACCGAGTTCGCCGGGGCGCGCCGGGCCTGGTCCCGGGCACTGGAGGATGGCGGCGTGTCGCTGGACGATCTCGACTTCGTCGAGACCCATGACTGCTTCACCATCGCCGAGATGATCGAATACGAGGCCATGGGCCTCGCCCAGCCGGGCCAGGGCTACCGGGTGATCCGCGACGGCGTGTCGGCCAAGGACGGCCGGCTGCCGGTGAACCCGTCGGGCGGTCTGAAATCGAAGGGCCATCCGATCGGCGCCACCGGCGTCTCGATGCATGTGATGGCGGCGATGCAGCTGATGGGCGAGGCCGGCGACATGCAGGTGCCGGAAGCGACGATGGCCGGCGTCTTCAACATGGGCGGTGCCGCGGTCGCCAATTACGTCTCCATCCTGGAGCGTGCCAAGTGACGACAGGCGTCCTGACGGGCGACCCGAAGGGCGGCGTCGCGCCGCAATCGACGCGGGTCGCCAATCTCGCGCATTTCCTGACGCGGGCCGCCCGCCGCCTCGGCGGCGAGGTCGGCCTCGTCTGGGGCGAGACGGAATGGAACTGGGCGGAGATCGACGCGCGGGCCTCGGCCATGGCGGCGGCGCTGCGCGATCGCTACGGCGTATCGAAGGGCGACCGGATCCTGGTGCAGTCGCAGAACTGCAACCAGATGTTCGAATCCATGTTCGCCTGCTTTCGCCTCGGCGCGGTCTGGGTGCCGACGAATTTCCGCCAGACGCCGGACGAGGTCGCCTATCTCGCCAGGGCCAGCGGCGCGACGGGGATGATCTGCAACGCCGCCTTTCCCGATCATGCCGAAGCCTGCCGGGCGGCCTGTCCCGATCTCGGCTTCGTGGTGGCGATCGGTGCGGCCGCATTCGGCGAGGATTACGACACGCTCGTCGCCGCCCATCGCGGGGTCGTGGTGGCGAATGCTTCGGTCGATCGCGACGATCCCTGCTGGTTCTTCTTCACCTCGGGCACGACGGGCCGGCCGAAGGCGGCGGTGCTGACCCACGGCCAGATGTCCTTCGTGGCGACCAACCATCTCTGCGATCTGATGCCCGGGACCGGGCCGCGCGATGCCTCGCTGGTGGTCGCGCCGCTGTCGCACGGCGCGGGTGTCCATCAGCTGACGCAGGTCGCGGCGGGGGCGAAGACGATCCTGATGCCCACCGAGCGCTTCGACATCGCCGCCGCCTGGCGCCTCGTCCAGGAATGGCGTGTGACGAACATGTTCACCGTGCCGACCATTCTGAAGATGCTGGTCGAGCATCCGGCGGCCGCCGAATACGACCATTCCTCGCTGCGCCACGTGATCTATGCCGGTGCGCCCATGTACCGCGCCGACCAGAAGCGGGCGCTGGAGACGCTCGGCCCGGTGATCGTGCAGTATTTCGGGCTGGGCGAGGTGACCGGCAACATCACCGTCCTGCCGGCCCATGAGCATTCGGCCGACGACGCGGCAGCGCGCATCGGCAGCTGCGGCTACGAGCGCACCGGCATGGCGATCTCGATCCAGGACGAGGCGGGCACCGAACTCGGACCGAACGAGACCGGCGAGATCTGCGTCACCGGCCCTGCTGTCTTTGCGGGCTATTACGACAATCCGGACGCCAATGCGAAGGCGTTTCGCAATGGCTGGTTCCGCACCGGCGATCTCGGCCATCTCGATGCCGAGGGCTATCTGTCGATCACCGGCCGCGCCTCGGACATGTATATTTCCGGCGGCTCCAACGTCTATCCGCGCGAGATCGAGGAGAAGATCCTCACCCATCCGAAGATCAGCGAGGTCGCGGTTCTCGGCGTGCCCGACCCGGTCTGGGGCGAGGTCGGCATCGCGGTCTGCGTGACTGTTGCCGGCGAAAGCGTCGGCGAGGCCGAGCTTGGGACATTCCTCGACGGCAAGATGTCGCGCTACAAGCTGCCCAAGCGCTTCGTCTTCGTCGACGAAATGCCGAAATCGGCCTATGGCAAGATCACCAAGAAGCTGGTGCGCCAGGCGCTGGAAGAGCGCGGGCTTCTGGACGGCGAGCGCGCGGTGTGAGCATCGGGCCGGCCATCCTTCCGGCGATGTCCTCGCGAACGGAATTGTCGTGACGGCGCCCCGGCGGATCGTTCATCCGGGCCCGGACGCGGAAGAGCGATCCTGCGTCGCGTCGGCGCGCGCGGTGCCGCTCGACTTCACCGTGCCGGCCGGTGAGATCGTCAATGCCGGGATCGCCGAGGGGCTTGCTGCGGCAGGCTGCGACGGCGCCTGGGTCGATTTGTCCGACGGTCGCTTCGCGCCGTTTCGCTACGTGATGCCCGCAGGCTCGCCCGGCCCGAGCCACGCAGCCTGGTACAGCGAGACCTTCGCGCCGGAGGGCATCGTCACCGTCGAGGCGGCCGGCGCCATCGTCGGCTGGCGCGACGGCGAACCCTTCCTCCACTGCCACGGCATCTGGACCGATCCGGCCGGCGACCGGGCGATGGGGCACATGCTGCCGCTCGACACCCGCACGGCCGAGCCGCTGCATGTCCGCGGCACAGGACTCGTCGGTGCCAGCTTTGTCGCGCGGCACGACGCCGAGACCAATTTCACCCTCTTCGCTGCCGAAACGATGCCGCGCGACGGCGTGTCCGGATCCGCTACCGGCGACGGTACCCGCGCGCTGGCCGTCACGCTGCGGCCCAATCAGGACGTGGGCACCGCCATCGCGGCAATCTGCGCGGAACGCGGGATCACCGACGCGCGTCTCTTCGGCATCGGCAGCCTCAACGGCGGGCGCTTCACGAACGGGCCAGCGATGGATTCCTATGCGTCGGAATTGCTGATCCGCGACGGCCGGATCGAAGTGGGCACGTCCGAGCCGCGGCTCGACGTCAGCGTGGTGGCGATGGACGGCACGATCTTCGAGGGTCGGCTCGTCCATGGCGACAATCCGGTCTGCGTGACCTTCGAACTGGTGATCCTGCCTCTCGCCGTGTGAGACGCATGGCGCATCGCGCCGGGCAGGAAGCTGCGCCGCCGATGGATCGAACGCGCCGCTGGTTCATTTTCCCGGTCGTGACAGCGGCGTTGCCGCGGCCGGATGATCCCGCATCCCGGCGCGTTCCTTGAGGGGCGGTCATTGCGGAGAGCGCGGACAGGGGCAATGATCCCGGCTCCGGCTTGGGAACGAGGTCTCATGTTTCGTGTCGCGTCCTACAATATCCGCAAGAGCGTCGGCACCGACTGGCGCCGGCGGCCGAAGCAGATTCTCGACGTCCTCACCGAACTCGATGCCGATATCGTCGCGTTGCAGGAGGTCGATCGCCGGCTCGGCGACCGGCTGTCGTCCCTGTCGCCCGGCCTGATCGCGGAGATGACGCATTTCCGCCCGATCCGCTTCGGCGTGCGGCCGGGCAGTCTCGGCTGGCACGGCAACACGATCCTGGTGCGCAAGGACGTCGAATTGCTGCGCCGCAAGCGTCTGGTGCTGCCGGCGCTGGAGCCGCGCGGCGCGGCGCTGGCCGACCTGCAGATCGGCGATCTGAAGATCCGCGTCGTCGGCATGCATCTCGGCCTTGTCGGGCTGTGGCGCAAGCGGCAGGCCCGCGCCGTGCTCGACCAGTTGGCGAGCCTCGAAGAACCGCTGCCGACGGTGATGATGGGCGATCTCAACCAGTGGAACACCGAGGGTGGATGTCTCGCCCATTTCGCCGAGGACCATCACGTCATCGCGCCAGGCCTCAGCTTCCACTCGCAGATGCCCTTCGTCTCCTTCGACCGGATCATCACCAGCCTCGACATCCATGTGGATGCGGCCGCGGTGCACAGCTCAGAGCGGGCGCGGCTCGCCTCGGACCATCTGCCGGTCTGGGCCGACCTGTCGCTGATGGGCGCCGACGGCGATCAGAAGCGGCGGGACGTGGCGATGTCGCACGCATACTGATCGGCAAGGACCGCGCGGAAGGCCGGCGACGTCGTGGCGAGGCCGTTCTCGACATTCAGGCCGATGCTCAGCATGTCGAGATTGAAGCTGCTGACCATGCTCCAGTCGTCGATGATCGCCAGCTTGGCGTGCATCATGCCCGGCAGATAGCCGTGAACCTCGACCCCGCGTCGGGCAAGCGCGGCGGCGAAACGCTGCGAGACGAGATCGATGGCCGGATGGTCGCTGACGGCCGGCAGCAGCAGGCGGACGCGCACGCCGCGCTGCCTTGCGCCGGTGAGCGCCGACCAGATCTTCCGGTACGGAAACAGATAGGGCGTCGCGAGATCGATGGACGTTTCGGCGTCGCGCAGCCGGCTCAGCAATGCCTGGTAGATCTGCTGGCGGGCCGGCCGCACCGGATCGCTGGTCAAATAGTTCCAGTGGCCGGCGCCGCAGGTCGCTTCCGCCGACTGGCTGCGGCTCCGGCGGGCCGAGATGCCGTTGGCATAGGCCCAGGCGGTCTCGAAGGCGGCGAGGGCCGCCGGCACGATCGGCCCTTCGATGCGCACCATCGTGTCGCGCCAGTCCGCCATGCGGTCGGAATAGCAGGCGCCGCCGGCCATCATCCGGCGCCCGTCGGCGATGACCGACTTGCGGTGCAGGCGGTGCATGCCGCTGATCGGATTGCGCAGAAGCCGGCTCAGCGGATTGTAGCGGACGAGTTCACCGCCGGCCTGCCGGAACGCGGCGCCCGCCGGGCTCCGGGCCAGCTCGGCGCTGCCGAAGGCATCGACGAGCAGGCGGACATGGACGCCGCGCCGGGCGGCCTTGGTCAGGACATCCATCAGCCGGGTGCCGATGATGTCCGCTGCGAAGATGTACTGCTCGATCGCAAGGCTCGTGCGGGCGCCGTCGCACAGCTCCAGCACCGCCGGCCAGATGGTTTCGTTGTAATGGAAAATCTGCCACTGCGACGGCCCGGCCGGCACGGGCGCGATGGGCGTGGCCTGCGGAATCTCGGGGTTGGTGCAACTCATCTCAACCATTCACGGACCCATGCCCGGTTTCGTCCTTCGCATCCAACTGTCCGCAACAGGATGGCCGGGCGAAGGTTGCGCCACGACGGCAGCTTTTCCGCAATATCCGGCTGCTGGTCAGAGGAGCGGCCCGCCATCGGTTACGGGCCCGTATGCTCATGTCGCCCTATCGATGATTGCGAAAGCGCAGCCGGTCCTCCCAGCGCAGGGCATGCGCGACGATGGTGGGCAGATCGTCGTATTTCGGTATCCAGCCCAGCGTCTCGCGGGCGGTGCTGCCGTCGGCGACGATCATCGCCGGATCGCCGGCCCGGCGCCCGGCGGAGCGGATATCGAAATCTCGGCCATGCACCCCGCGCACGGTCTCCAGCACCTCGCGGACCGAAAAGCCGCGGCCATAGCCGACATTGCTGACCAGGCTCTCGCCGCCCCGGCGCAGATAGGCGATGGCATCGAGATGGGCGGCCGCAAGGTCGGTGACGTGGATGTAGTCGCGCACCGCCGTACCGTCCGGCGTCGGGTAGTCGCTGCCGAAGATGCTGACGTGATCGCGCAGGCCGAAAGCGGTCTCGCAGGCGACCTTCACCAGATGCGTCGACGAATGGGTGGATTCCCCGGCGCGGCCCTCGGGATCGGCGCCGGCGACGTTGAAATAGCGCAGGGCAGCGTAGCGCATCGGATGGGCACGGGCGACGTCCTCCAGCATCATCTCGGTCATCAGCTTGGACCGCCCATAGGGCGAAACGGGCCGCAGTTCGGCGGTCTCGCGCACTGGCTCGCTGCCCGGCATGCCGTAGACGGCGGCGCTGGAGGAGAACACGAAATGCGGGACGCCGTGGCGGACGGCGGTCGCGATGAGGATATGCGAGGCGACCGTGTTGTTGGCGTAGTAGCGCAGCGGATCGGCCACCGATTCCTCGACGAGAAGCGAGCCGGCGAGATGCAGCACCGTCTGCGGCCTGTGCTTCGCAAACACCGCCTCGAGGAAGGCGGCATCGCCGATGTCGCCCTTCGCGAATGTCACGCCTTCGGGGATGGCCCAGTCGAAGCCGGTGCTCAGATCGTCCACGACCACGACCTCTTCGCCGCGGGCAAGGAGCCCGAGGGTCATGTGGCTGCCGATATAGCCGGCGCCGCCGGTCACGAGAACGCTCATCCTGTTCCTCTCGCCGCCTCGGCCCGATAGGGCCCGGCCTTTGCGGCGCACAGTGTCGCGAACCCGCTCTGCGGCGCAAGAGGCGCTATGCGTGGCGAGCCGTGGAGGGCCGCGCGGGATCGACGCGCTTCCCTAACGGATACTGGCGAGTGTGGGCGGCGCCACTAGCTGCGACCGTCAGGCCGGCAGGGGTGCAGCGGCATCGCGCTGGCGATAAATCGAAGGCGACGCTTTATGCCGAGGACCGGGCACTTCCAGAGCCGTCTCCTGCCGTTGCCACGGCGTTGGGTGGCCGCGCCGGCTCTGATCGCAATACTGCTGACGGGCGTTGCCCCGGCGACCGCGCAAGGTTCGGACGGCGCGGAGGCCAGCGCGGCGCTCGAGGCGGCCGACGATCCAGCCAACGCGCCACTGTCCGGCGACGAAGCGGCCGAACGGCCGTTGACTGCGATTCCGTTGCCGGAGCGGCGTCCCGCCGGTCGCAAAGCCGCATCGCCCGCGGCAGACACACCCGCCGATCAGAGCGACCGGGCGACGCCGACGGAACTGCGCGACCGGGACCCGGCCATCACCCCGGAAGCCGCCGTCGCGGCGGCCGCCGCCATCGCCGACGCCAGGATCTGCGAAGACGAACTCACCCGGCGCGGCGTCACCTTCACGGTGGGCGACAGCATCAGCGAAGGCGATTGCGGTGTCCTGCGTCCGGTCGATCTCGATCGGCTGTCCTCCGGCGTGACGATCGCCCAGCCGACGCAGCTTCTTTGCCGCTCGGCGCTGGCGCTGGACATCTGGGTGGCGAGCAGCGTCGTGCCCGCGGCAAAGACGCAGTTTCCCGGCGATGCGGTCACGGCGTTTCGCCACGCCTCCACCTATGTCTGCCGCAGCCGCTCGTCCGGCAGCCGCATTTCCGAACATGCCCGCGGCAGCGCCGTGGACGTCGCCGATTTCGGCTTTGCCAGCGGGCGCCGGCTGGGCGTCGAAAAGCAGGCGGAGGGCTCGCCCGAGCAGGCGTTCCAGCGCCAGATTCGCGTGGGCGCCTGCGGGCCGTTCAAGACGGTGCTGGGACCGGGCACCGACGCCGACCACGCGACGCATTTCCACCTCGACATCGCCGCCCGTCGCAACGGGGCGACCTATTGCAAGTGAGGCCGCGCGGGCCGTGCCGCGGGTTGGAGTTGAAAGCTCTTCGGCAGCCGGAACGCGGTCAGGCGAAGGCCAGCGTCGGGGTCGGCTGCAGGTCGGCGAAACTCGCCACGACATGCTCCGCCAGCGCGTCGGCGACGGCGCTGCAGCCGCGCCGCTTCATCAGCGCCACCTCGTATTGCCGCAGGGGCGGCAAGCCTTCCGCCGCGCCGAGCTTCTGCAGCGGCGCCGTGACATGGCTTTCCGGCAGGGGGGCGATGGCGAGGTCGGCCAGCACCGCGGCGATCTGGCCCTGGGAATGGCCGCTGGAATAGGCGATGCGATAGCGCACATTGGCGGCATCGAGCGCATCGAGTGCGATGGCCCGCCAGGCACAGCCGCGGCTGGCAAGCGCCAGCGGCAGCGGCTCGCGGGCGATGGCGCCGCCATGCTTCAGCCCGGCCCAGACGAGATTTTCCGTGTGCACGATGGTGACCTTGCGCTGGCCGTATTCGCCGCAGGCCAGCACCGCCAGATCGAGCTCGCCGGCATCACAGAGGCGGCGCAGATCGTCGCTCGAGCGCAGCTTCACGTCGACCTCGACCTGCGGGTGGGTCGAGGCGAAACGCTTGAGGATCTGCGGCACGGCGATATAGCCGATGTCGTCGGGGGCGCCGAAGACGACGCGCCCCTCGATGCCCTGCGTCAGGAAGCGCGACACGGTCTCTTCGTTGAGGTCCATCAGGCGGCGGGCGTAGCCCAGGAACGCCTCGCCATCGCTGGTCAGTCGCACGGTGCGGCCCTCGCGCACGAACAATTCGCGGCGCAATATCTCTTCCAGCTTCTTCATCTGCAGGCTGACCGCGGAGGGCGTGCGGGCGACGCGGTCGGCGGCGCGCGAGAAACTGCCCGTGTCGCAGATGGCGACGAAGGTGCGCGCGAGATCGGTTTCGATCAGGGGAAGCTGGCTGTGCCGGGACATGCGCGGGACCGATGAGTGCAACTCACCGATCAGTTTAGATCTTATCGCTGGAATTGCCAGCGCGACTATCGCACATCCCATGGATTGATGATGATCCGCCGAAGGGGTGGCGACATGTTCGGACTGAAGATCGCAAAACGCTCGCAGCGTGCTGGCCAGGCCATGAAATCGGCAGAACGGCTGGACCGGTCGATGTCCCTGCTCGACGCCCATATCCGCGCCGATGTCGGCGATATGGGCCGCCCGAACGAGATCGTCCCGCTGTCCGAAAGCCTGCGCTGGCGGATGGTCGAGGAAAGCCGGTTCGTCCGCTCCCTCAACGCCTTCGAATAATCCGGTACCTCGCCGTCGTCCGGCCTCGGTCGGCGGCCTGTCCGCGGCACGACACTGATCGCGCGAACGCTGCCTAGCGGGCCGCCAGCAATGGCGTTTCCACCCGCTCGCGCAGCAATTCGTCGATCCGGTCGCGCTCGCGCTGGAAGGTCGCGAGTTCCTCGCCCTCCAGCACCCGGCCCGACGGCAGCTTGATGCGCATCGGGTCGACCTTCTGGCCGTTCACCGCGAGCTCGTAATGCAGGTGGTTGCCGGTCGACAGGCCGGTCGAGCCGACATAGCCGATCACCTGTCCCTGGCGCACCCGCGAGCCGACCTTGACGCCCTTGGCGATGCCGCTCTGGTGCGAATAGGAGGTCTCGTAACCATTGGCGTGGCGCACGATGGTCTGCCGCCCGTAGCCACTGACCCAGCCGGCCTTCTTCACCACGCCGTCGCCGGACGCCAGGATCGGCGTGCCGCCCGGGGCGGCCCAGTCGACGCCCCAATGCGGGCGGACATAGCCGAGCACGGGATGCTTGCGACCGGTCGAGAAGGCCGAGCTGAAGCGGCCCCTGGGGACGGGCTTGCGCAACAGGAACTGCTTGGCGCTGCGCCCGTCGGCGTCGAAATAGTCGGCGCTTTCGGCGTCTTTCGGCCGGAAGCGGTAGAAGCGCCGGGAGGTCTCGCCGAAGCGGACGTCGACGAACAGCATCTCGGATTCGTCGGTCGCCTCCTCCTTGCCTTCCTCCATGGAGTAGAAGACGGCGATGCGGTCGGTCGGGCTGAGGCGCGACTGCAGATCGACCTCGGTGGCCAGCATCTGGACGAGCTGCTGGCAAAGGCGGTCGTTGAGGCCATAGGCGAGGGCGGCCTGGTAGAGCCCGTCATAGACGGTCGGCATCTTGGCGCGCAGCGGCGCCTCGCTTTCGCTGCTGTCGAAAGCGGCCGCGACGGAGCCGCCCATTTCAGGCGCCTGCGCCGGCTCGAACGGGCCGTCCTCGGTTTCGGCGACGGTGCCCAGATGGCGGGTGCCGCGATAGGCGGAGAGCCGGACCACCGTCGCGGCCTCGCCGATCGTCTCGACGCCGACGCGCAGGGCGTCGCCGGGCTTCAGCGCATCGGCTTCCAGCCGCGCCGCGAGGGCCTCGACCGCCTTGCCGCTCTTGCTCTCGTCATAGCCATTGGCATCGAGCACGGCGGCGATCTTCGCGGCCTCGCGCAGCGGGATGACCTCTTCGTGGAATTCCGGCCGGTCGCTGCCGGTGTCGGACGGCGCGAGGGAGACGTTCTCCTCGATCACGCGGAAGGCCGAGCCCGGCTCGTATTCGGCGGCGTCGCTGGTCAGGTTGAAGCGCAGCGGATCGACAGTGTTGAGCGAGGCGACCTGCACCGGCGCATAGGCGAGCGACGGCGAGACCTGCCGCACCAGGCGCTCGGCCTCGCTGGTACCGATGTCGTCGACGCGCTCGTAGCTGTCGGAGTCGAAGTCGAAAGGCTCGACCTTCAGCCGGACCTCGGCCTCCACGCGCGCGCCGTAGAGCTGCGCGGCCTGGCCTTCGTCGCCGGATTCCGGTTCGTCGGCGTCGGGGTCGGCGAAGATGTTGAGCGGGTCGAAGGCCGGGTAGTCGATGCTGGTCTGGTGGCGGGCGCCGAGCAGCATGTTGACATAGCCGAAGGGCAGGGTGCGGATGACCTCGCGGTCGCCCTCGCGGGTCATGGTCGACAATTCGACGACCTGCCGGCTGCGGGCGACGGGAAGGGCCGTGGCGACAACGCGCTCGCCCTTCTCGTTCAGATCCTCGCTGGGAGCGAAGGCAGCCGCGAGACCGGCGGGCCGGGCGGCGCCGCGATGGCCGTCGAGGGCGGCCGACAGGGCGATGCCCATCAGCGCCGTCGAGGTCAGGCCGGTGAGAAGCGTGCCGGCCAGCCAGCGCGCCGAGACCTGACGACGGTCAGGCTTGCGCCTTCGGTCGCTGATCAGCGGCGGCTCGTCCCCGAATGCCGGCGTGTGTTGCGGCAAGCGCACCATCCCTCTCGTCGTCGCCTCTGGATATCCCCGCTTCCGCCTTCGGCGCACAAGGTGGCGAAATATCGACCATATCGCCCCGGCGAGCTGCCATGGGTGACACGATCCATAGGGCATACAGGGCCCGCCGGCCTGTCTCAAGTCACCGGCTGTCCTTCGATCGATCTTCCATCCTCACGCGTACGCGCGCGAGTCCATATACCGGAGACCGCGCGATACCGGAGAAGGCGCACGAAGGTCGCGGTGTGGCGCGGCCGGGCTGTCGTCGATTGGATGCACGTCGGCGGGATGGCAGAACGCCGGTTCGCGAGGCACGGCGGCACCTAGCGGGCGCGTGATGCTGGGGGTAATCGGCGGCGAAGGCCGAATGATGTCGGGGTTTCGCGCACGGGCGGTTCGCTACCCTGCCTTCTGCAACGGGAAAGATATCGGCGCGGTCGAGGCATGGGGCCTCGGGTCAAGCCCGAGGATGACGCGCGGTGGGGTAGGAGCGTTTCCCCGGAGCACGAAGCCACGCCTGCGTTTCGACCGATCACGCTCGGCGCGCCGATAGATGGGGAACCGCATCACCCAACACAGGTGTCATCCTCGGGCTCGGCCCGAGGACCCATGCCAAACCGCCGCCGCTGCACAGTCGGTCGCGGCACGAGCCATCGTTTCCGCAGCCCAGCCCGCCACCGCGTGAGCCTTGCCACCCCGCGCCATCGCGGCTCGCGCAACGCCCCCGGAGCTACCGCGCCATGGCGTGACAGTCGTCGTTGGGGCGCATGTCGGTGGCCGAGGCGACGCGGTCGCTCATGGCGAAGAAGGCGGCGACCGACGCAATGTCGAAGACGCCCCGGTTCGTATAGCCCGTGTCGCGCAGCGCCTGCCGGTCCGCCTCGACGATGGTGTCCGGGCGCTCGGTCAGCTGCACCACGAAATCCAGCATCGCGGCGCGCGGGTCATCGAGCCCGGCGGCGCGCCAGTTCTGGGCGATCGCCTCGCCGGAGCCGGGTCGCCGGAGAGCTGGCGCACGGCAGCACCATGGGCGGTCAGGCAGTAATGGCAGTGATCGATCGAGGAGACGACGACGGCGATGATCTCGCGGTCGAGCTTCGCTCCGGCGCAACGCAGGCGAGGATATTAGGAGGCGAAAGGCCGTGAAGGATGAGCGTTGAATGGGGGAGTGTCAGGGCCTCCCCAATCCGCTCGTCCGGCATTCTGGGAGGCGCATTCCAGAGCGACGCAGTCCGGATTCCATTCGAACCTCTGCAATGACGCACCCATCAGCACGCCAAACCCGGTCGTCGAACTTTCATCGAAGCTCACGGGGCGCCCATATACTGCGGGGAACGTTGTTCACCCCTTTTGGCCAGGGACTCGATCCGACGGCCAGCGCCCGATTTGCAGGATCGCCCACCGTCGGCATCGGCTATGCAAGATTTCCGTCTTCACAAATCTCCAGTCCGAACAGCAGTTTACCTCAGTCGTCTCGGAGCCCGCGGCCGATCCGATCCAACTTTGCGAAGTTTTTGCGACTGAGGTCGTTGACAGGTCCGGATGGGGTGGCCTATATCGCGTTCATCGACGACGGCGGTGGCGCCGGGGCGGGCCGGACGGTCCGCTGAGAACTGGTTCGGGGCAAATTGTTCTGACCGGTTCGGTTTTGCGCCGCCATCGTCATCATCTATCGAGAGCCGCTTTGCAGCGACCCTCCTCAGGGTATGACCGGACTTGTCCGGATGTCCCACCGCCGATCTGATCGGCGTGCTCTTTGAAAACTGAAGATTGAGAAGAAAGAGAAGCGTGGGCGGCGGATTGTTTGCCTGGAGCTTCGTGTCGGTTTCCTTTCCGATTGCGAGGCATCCATGAGAGAACGATCGATCGTTATCACGTTTCGGTATGAGAGTGTACGGCT
>NZ_ATXK01000010.1 GCF_000421645.1 Aurantimonas coralicida DSM 14790
TCGTGCCGATCGCGATGGAAGACAAGCTGCGCTTCGCCATCCGCGAAGGCGGCCGCACCGTCGGCGCCGGCATCGTCGCCTCGATCATCGAGTAGGACGAAGCGATCTCGGGGACGCCGCGCGCTTGAGAGCGGCGTCCCCGGTTCTTTGCCCCCCACGGGCGAGCCGGGGTTCGCCCCGCGCGACATTGGCTGCTTTGACAAGACAAGCGCTCGGAAAGCGCCGCCGCGCCGGTGGTCTCCGACGAGAGGACGAATAAAATGAACGGCCAGAATATCCGCATCCGCCTCAAGGCGTTCGATCACCGGGTTCTCGATGCGTCGACCCGCGAGATCGTGTCGACCGCTAAGCGCACCGGCGCGAATGTGCGGGGGCCGATCCCGCTGCCGACGCGGATCGAAAAGTTTACCGTGAACCGTTCGCCGCACGTCGACAAGAAGTCGCGCGAGCAGTTCGAAATGCGCACCCACAAGCGGCTCCTCGACATTGTCGATCCGACGCCGCAGACGGTTGATGCGCTCATGAAGCTCGACCTCGCCGCCGGCGTTGATGTCGAGATCAAGCTCTGATCCGAGCACGGGAAGGATAACGCCCATGCGTTCAGGTGTGATAGCACAGAAGGTCGGCATGACCCGCGTCTACAACGACGTCGGTGAGCATGTTCCGGTCACCGTCCTGAAGGTCGAGAACCTCCAGGTCGTCGCCCAGCGGACCAAGGAAAAGAACGGTTACACCGCCGTCCAGGTCGGCGCTGGCCTCGCCAAGGTCAAGAACACGTCCAAGCCGATGCGCGGCGTGTTTGCCCAGGCTTCGGTCGAACCGAAGCGCAAGCTCGTCGAGTTCCGCGTGTCGGACGACAACATGATCGACGTCGGTGCCGAGATCACGGCCGAGCACTTCGTGCCGGGCCAGATGGTCGACGTGACCGGCACCTCGATCGGTAAGGGCTTCGCCGGCGCGATGAAGCGCCACAACTTCGGCGGCCTGCGCGCCACCCACGGCGTGTCCGTCTCGCACCGTTCGCACGGTTCGACCGGTCAGCGTCAGGATCCCGGCAAGGTCTTCAAGAACAAGAAGATGGCCGGCCATATGGGCGACGTCCGCGTGACCACGCAGAACCTGCAGGTCGTGCGCACCGATCCCGAGAAGGGCCTGATCCTGGTTCGTGGCGCCGTCCCGGGCTCCAAGGGTGGCTGGATCGAAATTCGTGACGCCGTGAAGGCGTCGCTGCCCGACAACGCGCCGAAGCCGGCCGCGCTCCGCAACGCCGGAAACGGTGCTGCTGTCGAGACCGCGGACGCTTCCGAGGGAGCGGAATAATGGACGTTACGATCAAAAGCCTCGACGGCAAGGACGCCGGCACGGCTACCCTGGCCGACGACATCTTCGGTCTCGAGCCGCGCGAAGACATTCTTCAGCGCATGGTTCGCTGGCAGCTGGCCAAGCGCCAGCAGGGGTCCCACCAGACCCTCGGCCGTGCGGAAATCGCACGGACCGGCGCGAAGCTGTACCGCCAGAAGGGCACCGGTCGTGCCCGTCACGGCTCGGCGCGTGCGCCGCAGTTCCGCGGTGGTGGCAAGGCCCACGGTCCGGTCTCGCGCAGCCATGCGCATGACCTGCCGAAGAAGGTGCGGGCTCTGGCCCTGCGCCATGCGCTGTCGGCCAAGGCGAAGTCGGGCGGCATCGTCGTCATCGACGAGCTGAAGGCTGCTGAGGGCAAGACCAAGGCGATGGTCAAGACCTTCGCCGATCTGGGCCTGACCAACGCGCTGTTCATCGGTGGTGCGGAGCTCGACGCGAACTTCACGCGCTCGGCTCGCAACATCCCGCAAATGGACGTGCTGCCGGTTCAGGGCATCAACGTCTACGACATTCTCCGCCGCCAGACGCTGGTTCTGTCGAAGGCTGCGGTCGAGGCTCTCGAGGAGCGGTTCAAATGACCGATCTGCGCCATTACGACGTCATCACGAGCCCGGTGATCACCGAAAAGTCGACGCTTCTGTCCGACAACAACCAGGTGGTCTTCAACGTCCCGGGGACGGCGACCAAGCCGGACATCAAGGCCGCCGTCGAGGCGCTCTTCAATGTCAAGGTGACCGCCGTCAACACCATGGTCCGCAAGGGCAAGGTCAAGCGCTTCCGTGGCCGCATCGGCCGCCAGAGCGATCAGAAAAAAGCCGTCGTGACGTTGGCCGAAGGCCAGTCCATCGACGTCTCGACCGGTCTTTGATCGGGACCGGAGGGAGCTAGGCAATGGCACTTAAGAATTTCAAACCGAACACGCCGAGCCAGCGTCAGCTGGTCATCGTCGATCGCTCGGGCCTCTGGAAGGGCAAGCCGGTCAAGCAGTTGACCGAGGGTCTCAGCCAGAAGGGCGGCCGCAACAATGCCGGTCGCGTCACGGCTCGCTACCAGGGCGGCGGTCACAAGCGGACCTACCGCATCATCGACTTCAAGCGTCGCAAGTTCGACGTGTCGGCGACGGTCGAGCGGATCGAGTACGATCCGAACCGCACCGCCTTCATCGCGCTGCTGAAGTACGAGGATGGCGAGTTCGCCTACATCCTGGCGCCGCAGCGCGTGGCTGCTGGCGACACGGTGATCTCGGGCCTGTCCGGCGTCGACGTCAAGCCGGGCAACGCGATGCCGCTGTCGGCCATGCCGGTCGGCACGATCGTCCACAATGTCGAGATGAAGCCGGAGAAGGGTGGTCAGATCGCCCGTTCGGCTGGCGCCTATGCGCAGCTCGTCGGTCGTGACTCGGGTCTCGCAATCCTGCGCCTGAATTCGGGCGAGCAGCGCCTGGTCCCGTCGTCCTGTCTCGCGACGGTCGGCGCGGTCTCCAACGCCGATCACTCGAACATCAACCTCGGCAAGGCTGGTCGTTCGCGCTGGCTGGGTCGTCGCCCGCACGTTCGCGGTGTCGTGATGAACCCCGTCGATCACCCGCATGGTGGTGGTGAAGGTCGTACGTCCGGTGGTCGTCACCCGGTTTCGCCGTGGGGCAAGCCGACCAAGGGCAAGCGTACCCGCCAGAACAAGTCGACTGACAAGTTCATCATGCGCTCGCGCCATCAGCGCAAGAAGTAAGAGGATTTCTTCATGACACGTTCCGTCTGGAAGGGTCCGTTCGTCGATGGCTACCTTCTCAAGAAAGCCGAGAAGGGGCGCGAGAGCGGCCGCAACGATGTGATCAAGATCTGGAGCCGTCGTTCGACGATCCTGCCCCAGTTCGTCGGTCAGACCTTCGGCGTCTACAACGGCTCGAAGCACATTCCGGTGTCGGTCAACGAGGATATGGTCGGACACAAGTTCGGCGAGTTCGCTCCGACCCGCACCTATTACGGCCACGGCGCCGACAAGAAGGCGAAGAGGAAGTAGCAATGGGCAAGGCCAAAGCCGAACGTCGGCTGTCGGAGAACGAGGCGAGAGCGGTCGCCCGGACGATCCGTGTCAGCCCGCAGAAACTGAACCTCGTCGCGCAGATGATCCGCGGCAAGAAGGTCGACGCCGCACTCGCGGATCTGACCTTCTCGCGCAAGCGGATCGCCGAGACGGTCAAGAAGACGCTGGAAAGCGCCATCGCCAACGCCGAGAACAACCATGATCTCGACGTCGATTCGCTGGTCGTCGCCGAGGCTTATGTCGGCAAGTCGATCACGATGAAGCGCTTTCATGCCCGCGGTCGCGGTCGTGCCAGCCGCGTCGAGAAGCCGTTCTCGCATCTGACGATCGTCGTGCGCGAGATCGCCGCAATCGAGGAGGCCGCATAATGGGTCAGAAGATCAATCCGACCGGTTTTCGGCTCGGCATCAACCGCACCTGGGATTCGCGCTGGTATGCGAACACCGGCGAGTACGGTCACCTGCTGCACGAGGATCTGAAGATCCGCGCCTATCTGCTCAACGAGCTGAAGCAGGCCGCGGTCTCCAAGATCGTCATCGAGCGTCCGCACAAGAAGTGCCGCATTACGATCCACTCGGCACGTCCGGGCATCGTCATCGGCAAGAAGGGCGCCGACATCGAGAAGCTTCGCAAGAAGCTCGCTGCGATGACCAACGCCGAGACGCACATCAACATTGTCGAGGTGCGCAAGCCCGAGACCGATGCGACCCTGGTGGCTCAGTCCATCGCCCAGCAGCTCGAGCGCCGCGTGGCGTTCCGCCGTGCGATGAAGCGTGCCGTCCAGTCCGCCATGCGCCTCGGCGCGGAAGGCATCCGCATCAATTGCGGTGGCCGTCTCGGCGGCGCGGAGATCGCGCGCACCGAATGGTACCGCGAAGGCCGGGTGCCGCTGCACACGCTGCGCGCCGACATTGACTACGGGACTGCCGAAGCCAAGACGGCCTACGGCATCTGCGGCGTCAAGGTCTGGATCTTCAAGGGCGAGATTCTCGAGCACGATCCGATGGCCTCCGAGCGCCGTCAGGTCGAAGGCGAGGGTCAGGGCGGCGGCGGTCGTCGTCGCGAGCACGCCTGAGCCTTATCGAATTCGGAGTGACATAAGATGCTGCAGCCAAAGCGCACAAAGTACCGGAAGGCGTTCAAGGGACGCATTCACGGTACCGCAAAAGGCGGAACCGGCCTTAATTTCGGCGCCTTCGGATTGAAGGCGATGGAACCAGAGCGGGTCACCGCGCGTCAGATCGAGGCGGCTCGCCGCGCGATCACCCGCCAGATGAAGCGCCAAGGCCGCGTGTGGATCCGGATCTTCCCGGACCTGCCCGTGACCTCCAAGCCGACCGAAGTCCGCATGGGTAAGGGCAAGGGGTCCGTTGACTATTGGGCGGCGCGGGTGCATCCCGGCCGCGTGGTCTTCGAGATCGACGGTGTCGACGAGACGACGGCCCGCGAGGCGCTTCGTCTCGGCGCGGCCAAGCTGCCGATCCGTACGCGCTTCATTCAGCGCATTGCCGAATAGGAGAGTTTGAAGTGAAAGCTTCCGACGTCAAGACAATGACCCAGGACGAACTCACCGACGAGCTCGCCAAGCTGAAGAAGGAGCAGTTCAACCTGCGCTTCCAGCGTGCCACGGGTCAGCTCGAGAACACCGCCCGCGTGCGCAAGGTGCGCCGCGACATCGCGCGGATCAAGACGATTTCTCGCCTGAAGGCGGGCGAGGCCAAGGCCTGAGGACGAGAATATGCCCAAACGTATCCTGCAGGGGACGGTCGTCTCCGACAAGAACGACAAGACGGTAGTGGTCCTGGTGGAGCGTCGCTTCACCCACCCGCTGTTCAAGAAGACCGTGCGCCGTACCAAGAAGTACAAGGCGCACGACGAGAGCAATCAGTACAAGGTCGGCGATATCGTCTCCATCGAGGAGACGCGGCCGATCTCGCGCGACAAGAGCTGGATCGTCGTTTCGAGCGAAGCGGCAGCAGCCAGTTGATGATTTGGCCGGGACGCGCGCGTCAAGCGCACCCCGGCAGCAAGCTTTGAAGGCGGTCTGACATGATTCAGATGCAAACAAACCTCGACGTCGCGGATAACTCCGGTGCGCGTCGTGTCATGTGCATCAAGGTATTGGGCGGCTCGAAGCGGAAATATGCCTCGGTCGGCGACATCATCGTCGTTTCCGTGAAGGAGGCAATTCCGCGGGGCCGTGTGAAGAAGGGCGACGTGATGAAGGCCGTGGTGGTACGTACCGCCAAGGACATCCGCCGCGCCGACGGTTCGGTGATCCGGTTCGATTCGAACGCCGCGGTCCTGATCGACAACAAGAAAGAGCCGGTCGGCACCCGTATCTTCGGCCCGGTTCCCCGCGAGCTTCGCGGCAAGAACCACATGAAGATCGTCTCGCTGGCCCCCGAAGTTCTGTAAGAAGGAGAGCGGACGATGCAGAAGATCCGCAAGGGCGACACGGTCGTCGTGCTCGCCGGCAAGGACAAGGGCCGGTCGGGTGAAGTCATTAAGGTGATGCCGAAGGACGGTCGTGCACTGGTGCGTGGGATCAACATGATCAAGCGCCACCAGCGTCAGACCGCTTCCCAGGAAGCCGGCATCATCAACAAGGAAGCCGGCATTCAGCTTTCCAACCTGGCGGTCGCAGACCCGAAGGACGGCAAGGCGACCCGCGTCGGCTTCAAGGTACTCGACGATGGCACCAAGGTGCGCGTCGCCAAGCGCTCGGGAGAGCAGATCAATGGCTGATACGGAAACCGCTTACGAGCCGCGCCTCAAGCGCGTCTATCGCGAAGAGGTCCGCAAGACGCTTCAGGACCAGTTCTCGTATCAGAACGAGATGCAGGTCCCGCGCGTCGACAAGATCGTCATCAACATGGGCGTCGGCGAGGCAACTGCCGACTCCAAAAAGCCGACGGTCGCTGCCGAGGACCTGGGCCGCATCGCGGGCCAGAAGCCGGTCATCACCTATGCGCGCAACTCCATCGCAGGCTTCAAGGTCCGCGAAGGCATGCCGATCGGCGCCAAGGTCACGCTGCGCAAGGACCGCATGTACGAGTTCATGGACCGGCTGGTGCAGATCGCACTGCCGCGTGTCCGCGACTTCCGCGGCCTGAACCCGAAGAGCTTCGACGGTCGTGGCAATTTCGCCATGGGCGTCAAGGAGCACATCGTGTTCCCGGAGATCAACTACGACAAGGTTGATCAGATGTGGGGCATGGACATCATCGTCTGTACGACGGCGAACACCGACGACGAAGCCCGGGCGCTGCTGACAGCGTTCAACTTCCCGTTCCGCCAGTAACGGCTGACGAGCAAAGGACGAGATAATGGCCAAAAAGGGCATGATCGAGCAGAACAAGCACCGTCAGAAGATGGTGGCGAAATACGCCGCCAAGCGGGCTGCTCTGAAGGCGATCACCAAGAATGCCGACGCCCCCATGGAAGAGCGCTTTCAGGCGCAGCTCCAGCTCGCGGAACTGCCGCGGAACGGGTCGAAGGTTCGCATTCGTAACCGCTGCGAGGTGACGGGCCGTCCGCGCGCCTACTATCGCAAGCTGAAGATGAGCCGCATTGCGCTCCGGGACCTGGGCAACAACGGCCAGATCCCCGGTATCGTGAAGTCGAGCTGGTAAGGAGGTATAGACATGTCTTTGTCTGATCCGCTCGGCGATATGCTGACCCGTATCCGCAACGCCATCATGCGCAACAAGTCCTCGGTGACGACGCCCGCGTCGAAGCTGCGCGGCCGTGTGCTCGACGTCCTCAAGGACGAGGGCTACATCCGTGGCTACACCCAGACCGAGTTCGTTGCCGGCAAGTCCGAGTACGAAATCGAGCTGAAGTACTACGAAGGCGGACCCGTCATCCGGGAGATCGCCCGCGTCTCGAAGCCTGGTCGTCGCGTCTATGTGTCGGCCAAGACGATTCCGCAGGTCGCGAACGGTCTGGGCATCTCGGTCCTGTCGACGCCGAAGGGCGTCATGGCCGACCATAGCGCCCGTGAACAGAATGTCGGCGGCGAGGTGCTCTGCCGCGTCTTCTGACGCGGCGGCACTGACGCCCAGCGAACGCACAGGGTTTCGAAATGTCTCGTATTGGTAAGAAGCCGATCGCACTGCCGGAGGGTGTCTCTGCCACCGTCGACGGTCAGACCGTGACGGCAAAGGGCCCTAAGGGCGAGCTCACCTTCGTGGTGAACGAGGAAGTCCTCGTGAAGATGGAAGACGGCGCGGTCCAGGTGGATCCGCGCGACAATTCCAAGGATGCACGCTCCAAGTGGGGCATGTCCCGCACGATGATCTCCAACATCGTCAACGGCGTGAAGACGGGTTTCGAGAAGAAGCTCGAGATCAACGGCGTCGGCTATCGTGCCTCGCTGCAGGGCAAGAACCTGCAGCTGGCCCTTGGCTTCTCGCACGATGTGATCTACCCGGTGCCGGAAGGTATCCAGATCACCGTGCCCAAGCCAACCGAGATCGTCATCTCGGGCATCGACCGTCAACGGGTCGGGCAGGTTGCGGCAGAGATTCGCGAGTACCGCGGCCCCGAGCCCTACAAGGGCAAGGGCGTCAAATATGCTGACGAGACGATCGTCCGCAAAGAGGGCAAGAAGAAGTAGGGCTCGTAATGGCTACCTTGAAGGAAAATCTGCGACGGCGGGCCTCGCGCATCCGCCGCTCGATCAAGAAGGTGGCGAACGGTCGTCCTCGGCTGTCCGTCCATCGCTCTTCGAAGAACATCTATGCGCAGATCATCGACGACACCGCGGGCCGTACGCTCGCCGCTGCCTCGACCCTCGACACCTCGCTGCGTTCGCAGCTGAAGACGGGTGCCGACACCGAGGCCGCTGCGGCGGTTGGCAAGCTGGTCGCCGAGCGTGCGAAGGAAGCCGGCGTCACCGACGTGGTTTTCGATCGTGGCGCGTTCATCTATCACGGCCGGATCAAGGCACTCGCCGAATCGGCACGTGAAGGCGGTCTCAACTTCTGAGGCCGCTCGGGCGCATCGCCCGTATCATTGCGGCCGCTTGACGCGGTCGCCACCGACAGACGCCTCCGGAAAAGAACAAGGAACAGGATATGGCGCCTCGTAACGATCGACGTGAAGACCGCGATGACGGTTTCGTCGACAAGCTCGTTCACATCAACCGCGTTGCCAAGGTGGTCAAGGGTGGCCGTCGCTTCGGCTTCGCCGCCCTCGTCGTCGTCGGCGACTTGAAGGGCCGCGTCGGCTTCGGCCACGGCAAGGCACGCGAAGTGCCGGAGGCCATCCGCAAGGCGACGGAAGCCGCCAAGCGCGATCTCATCTTCGTGCCGCTGCGCGACGGTCGTACGCTGCATCATGACGTCAGCGGTCGTCACGGCGCCGGCAAGGTCATCCTGCGCGCCGCCGAGGCCGGTACCGGCATCATCGCCGGCGGCCCGATGCGCGCCGTCTTCGAAGCCGTCGGCATGCATGACGTCGTCGCCAAGTCGCTCGGCTCGTCGAACCCCTACAACATGGTTCGCGCGACCTTCGACGGCCTGAAGCAGGCCATGCATCCGAAGGACGTCGCTTCGCGTCGCGGCATCAAGTACTCCGAGCTCCAGGCACGTCGCCGGGAAGTCATCGGTGCGCAGGCCGCTTCCGAGGATTGATTGGATGCGGGGAGTTCGGCGAACTCCTCGCGCTTTGACTGAAGGAGCCAATCGATGGCCGAAACAAAAACCGCAGGTAGCACCGTCACCGTCGTGCAGACCGGCAGCCCCATCCGTCGCTCCGCCGACCAGCGCCAGACGCTGATCGGCCTGGGGCTGAACAAGATGCACCGTCGCCGGACGCTCGAGGACACCCCCGCCGTGCGTGGGATGATCGCCAAGGTCGCCCATCTCGTGCGCGTGGTCGAGCCGGCCTGACGAGTGCGTGGAGCGGCATCGCGTTGGGCGCGGCCGCACCAGACCGTAATTTTGCCAGAGCATCGGGCTACCGCGCAGGGCAGGGCGTTGCCCACCCTCCGGTAGACCAGGAGAAGCAACATGAAACTCAATGAGATTTCCGACGTCGAGGGCGCGACCCACTCGCGCAAGCGTGTCGGTCGCGGAATCGGTTCGGGCAAGGGCAAGACCGGTGGTCGTGGCGTCAAGGGACAGAAGTCCCGTTCGGGCGTCTCGATCAACGGCTTCGAGGGCGGCCAGATGCCGCTGTTCCGCCGTCTGCCGAAGCGCGGCTTCGTCAACATCTTCGCCAAGAACTTCAACGTCGTGTCGCTCGGACGCGTGCAGCAGGCGATCGACGCCGGCAAGCTCGACGCCTCGGCGACAGTCGATCTCGCAGCCCTCAAGGCTGCCGGTCTGGTGCGTCGCGCCAAGGACGGCGTGCGCGTCCTGGGCGACGGCGAACTGACCGCCAAGGTCTCCTTCCTCGTCGATGGCGCCTCCAAGTCGGCCGTCGAGAAGGTCGAGAAGGCTGGTGGTTCCATCAAGACCGTGGGAGCGGAAGCCTAAGGCTTCTTGCACCCGGCGGACGCGGCGTCTATCTCTCGGTCTTCCTCATGGAGGAGCCCGCCGGTAGACGGCGCGGCTGACGGTACGGGCGCGCATTCGATGCCGACCCGCCGGACAACCCCGGAGACAGGTAAAGTATGGCATCGGCTGCGGAACAACTCGCCGCGAATTTGAACTTTTCGGCCTTTGCGAAGGCTGAGGATCTCAAGAAGCGCATCTGGTTCACCCTGGGTGCGCTTCTGGTGTATCGGCTCGGCACCTATATTCCGATGCCGGGCATCAACCCTGACGCACTCGCGCAGGCCTTCCAGCAGCAGTCGACCGGCATTCTCGGTCTGTTCAACATGTTTTCCGGCGGTGCCGTCGGACGCATGGCGATCTTCGCGCTGGGAATTATGCCCTACATCTCCGCTTCCATCATCATTCAGCTGATGACGTCGGTCATTCCGTCGCTCGAGCAGCTGAAGAAGGAAGGCGAGCAGGGCCGCAAGGTCATTAATCAGTACACCCGCTACGGCACCGTGCTTTTGGCCACGGTCCAAGCCTACGGCATCGCTGCCGGCCTGCAGACCCAGCCCGGCATCGTCGTCGATCCGGGCATGTTCTTCCAGGTCTCCGCGGTGATCACGCTGGTCGGTGGCACCATGTTCCTGATGTGGCTGGGCGAGCAGATCACCGCCCGCGGCATCGGCAACGGCATCTCGCTGATCATCTTCGCCGGCATCGTGGCGCATCTGCCTTCGGCGATCGCGAATCTCCTCGAGCTCGGCCGCACCGGCGCGCTGTCCACCGCCGTGATCCTTCTGGTGATCGTCGTGGCGGTCGCCTGCATCGCGGTCATCGTGTTCTTCGAGCGCGCCCAGCGCCGGCTGCTGATCCAGTATCCCAAGCGCCAGGTCGGCAACCGGATGTTCCAGGGCGACACGTCGCACCTGCCGCTGAAGCTGAACACCGCCGGCGTCATCCCGCCGATCTTCGCGTCCTCGCTCCTGCTTCTGCCGGTGACGATCGCGAATTTCACCAGCACGGAGGATCTGCCGGGCTGGGCGTCGGCGACGATCGCTTCGCTCGGCCACGGCCAGCCGCTCTACATGGCGATGTATGCCGGCCTGATCGCGTTCTTCGCCTTCTTCTACACGGCCGTCGTGTTCAATCCGAAGGACACGGCCGACAATCTGAAGAAGCATGGCGGCTTCATTCCGGGCATCCGTCCGGGCGAGCGCACGGCCGAATACATCGACTACGTGCTGACCCGCATCACGGTCGTCGGCGCCATCTACCTGGTGATCATCTGTCTTCTGCCGGAATTCCTGATCTCGGCCGTGGGTGTCCCGTTCTATCTTGGCGGCACGTCGCTGCTGATCGTCGTCAGCGTCACGATGGATACTGTCGCGCAGGTGCAGGGGCACCTCCTGGCGCACCAGTATGAGGGCCTCGTGAAGAAGGCGAAACTCAGGGGTGGAAGACGGGGGGCCAGATGAGGCTGATATTGTTGGGGCCGCCGGGAGCCGGGAAGGGCACCCAGGCGCAGCGCCTGATCGAAACGCACAAGATCCCGCAGCTCTCGACCGGCGACATGCTGCGGGCGGCTGTGACCGCCCAGTCCGAAGTCGGGCTGAAAGCCAAGGCGGTGATGGATTCCGGCAATCTCGTCTCGGACGACATCGTCAATGCGATCGTCTCCGAGCGGATCGACCAGGCGGACTGCGCCGAGGGCTTCATCCTCGACGGGTATCCGCGGACGCTGAACCAGGCCGACGCGGTCGAGGCGATGCTGGAGCGCAAGGGCCTGAAGCTCGATCATGTGATCGAGATCAAGGTCGATGACGATATCCTCGTCAACCGCGTCTCCGGTCGCTTCTCCTGCGCCAGTTGCGGCGCGGTCTATCACGACGAGGACAAGCGTCCGAAGGTCGAGGGCGTCTGCGACGTTTGCGGCTCGACGGATTTCAAGCGCCGTCCCGACGACAATGCCGAGACCATGCGCACCCGGCTGCGGTCCTATTACAAGGACACCTCGCCGCTGGTCGGTTACTACCACTGCAAGGGCACGCTGCGTGCCGTCGATGGCATGCAGCCCATCGACGTGGTGACCGAGAGCATCGAGCGCATCGTTTCGGGCAAGGCCTGACGCGTCGAAACCGGCGGCGGCCACGGCCGCCGCAAGGGGCGGGCGGTTGACTTGTCAAGCCCCGCTGATCTATAGCCTGCGCTATTCGCGAATCCTTAGCGATCGGCGCATGTCTTCATTCGGAGTCCTGCATCGGTCGCTTTCGGCTGCAGGGCCCCGCATCTTGTGTATGGCGGGCCCAGAGCCCATCTAATTCTAGGAGTATGGTTGTGGCCCGTATCGCTGGCGTCAACATCCCGACCAACAAGCGCGTCGTCATCGCGCTGCAGTACATCCATGGTATCGGCGCTGCCCATGCCAAGGACATCGTCAAGAAGGTCAATCTCGGCGACGAGCGCCGCGTCAACGACCTGACCGACGCTGAAGTCCTGCAGATCCGTGAGATCATCGATCGCGACTACCGCGTCGAGGGCGATCTGCGTCGCGAGACCGCAATGAACGTGAAGCGTCTGATGGACCTCGGCTGCTACCGCGGCCTGCGTCATCGTCGCAGCCTTCCGGTTCGCGGTCAGCGCACGCACACCAATGCCCGCACCCGCAAGGGTCCGGCCAAGGCGATCGCCGGCAAGAAGAAGTAAGACGGGTCCTTCCGGAACCGTTTCATACGATGCGGCGCGTCCTCGGGCGCGCCGTGGTGTAGCTGCCGGAATTACGGCGGTGTCGATATCAACAGGACAGTTTAATGGCTAAAGAAGCACAGCGCGTTCGCCGTCGCGAGCGCAAGAACATCACGTCGGGCGTCGCCCATGTGAGCTCGACCTTCAACAACACGCTGATCACCATCACCGATGCGCAGGGCAACTCGATTGCCTGGTCGTCGGCTGGCGCGCAGGGTTTCAAGGGCTCGCGCAAGTCGACGCCGTTCGCCGCGCAGGTCGCTGCCGAGGACGCCGCCAAGAAGGCGCAGGAACACGGCATGAAGACCCTCGAGGTCGAAGTCCGCGGTCCGGGTTCGGGTCGTGAGTCGGCGCTCCGCGCGCTGCAGGCCGCCGGTTTCACGATCACCTCGATCCGTGATGTCACGCCGATCCCGCACAACGGCGTGCGCCCCCGCAAGAAGCGCCGCGTCTGATGCTTTTCGCCGCGCTCGTCTGAGCGCGGTGTGCAGCCGACAGGAAGGGTTCCGCCTTCCGCACTCAGACCTATCGCCACGATTGGATGGTGGCGAGGAAACTGAAAGGCATCCGCATGATTGCTAGCAATTGGCAAGATCTTACCAAGCCGAACCAGGTGGTGTTCAAGAATGGCGGAAGCCGTTCGAAGGCGTCCCTGACGGCCGAGCCGCTGGAGCGCGGCTTCGGCCTGACGCTCGGCAACGCGCTGCGTCGCGTTCTTCTGTCGTCGCTCCAGGGTGCCGCCATTACGGCCATCCAGATCGACGGCGTTCTGCACGAGTTCTCCTCGATCCCGGGCGTCCGTGAAGACGTCACGGACATCGTCCTGAACGTCAAGGAAATCAACATCGGCATGCAGGGCGAAGGCCCGAAGCGGATGGTGGTGCGCAAGCAGGGCCCGGGCATCGTCCGCGCCGGCGACATCCAGACGGTCGGTGACATCGAGGTCCTGAACCCCGAGCACGAGATCTGCACCCTCGACGAGGGCGCCGAGATCCGCATGGAGTTCACGGTCAACACCGGCAAGGGCTACGTCCCGGCCGACCAGAACCGCGCCGAGGATGCGCCGATCGGGCTGATCCCGGTCGATTCGCTGTTCTCGCCGGTCAAGAAGGTGTCCTACAAGGTCGAGGCGACCCGCGAGGGTCAGGACCTGAACAAGGACAAGCTGACCATGCAGATCGAGACCGATGGCTCGATCAGCGGCGAGGACGCCGTGGCCTACGCCGCGCGCATCCTGCAGGACCAGCTTTCGGTGTTCGTGAACTTCGAGGAGCCGCAGCGCGACCAGCGCGCGCCGGCCGGTGCCGAGGAACAGATGGCCGAACTGGCCTTCAACCCGGCGCTGCTCAAGAAGGTCGACGAGCTCGAACTGTCCGTGCGTTCGGCGAACTGCCTGAAGAACGACAACATCGTCTATATCGGTGATCTGATTCAGAAGACCGAGGCGGAGATGCTGCGTACGCCGAATTTCGGCCGCAAGTCGCTCAACGAGATCAAGGAAGTTCTCGCGTCCATGGGGCTGCATCTCGGCATGGAAGTGTCGGATTGGCCGCCGGAGAACATCGACGATCTGGCCAAGCGCTACGAAGACCAGTACTAGAACGAGACTGCCTCCCGCCGGCGCCCGCGTCGGCGGGAGGATTTCAATCATTCAAAGGAACGGCGGCCTGTCCCGAGAACGGGGCAGGGACGCAAAGATCCCGACTTCCGGCGCAATGACGCCGGCTTATTTGACTTGAGGAAATCCCATGCGCCACGCAAAACGCGGTCGTAAGCTTAATCGTACCGCCAGCCACCGTAAGGCGATGTTCGCCAACATGGTCGCTTCGCTGATCCTGCACGAGCAGATCGTGACCACCCTGCCGAAGGCCAAGGAACTGCGCCCGATCGTCGAGAAGATGATCACGCTGGGCAAGCGCGGCGATCTGCATGCGCGCCGCCAGGCGATCTCGCAGGTTCGCGACCCGTCGGTCATCGGCAAGCTGTTCGACACGCTGGCTCCGCGTTACGCCGAGCGCAACGGCGGCTACACCCGCGTTCTGAAGGCCGGCTTCCGCCGCGGTGACAACGCCCCGCTGGCCGTCATCGAATTCGTCGATCGTGACCCGGAAGCCCGTGGCGCCATTGATCGCGAGCGCGTCGAGGCCGAAGGCGAGCTCGACGCAGCCTGATCGACCCGATCATCGGAACGAGGAACGAGGGGCCCATGTGGCCCCTTTTTCATGTCCGCTCCACCCCACGCTATCTGCCGGAGGGTGACCGGCTGACCCGCGCGTAGTCGTGCGGCGTGGGACAGCACGAACGAGGAGGCTAGCGATGGCGCGGGATCGGGTGCTGCTCACCGGCATATCGGGCTTCATCGCCGGCCATGTGGCGCTGCGTCTGCTCCGGGCCGGCTACGATGTGCGCGGAACGGTGCGCGGGCTCGACAAGGCAGACGCCGTTCGCGGCCTGCTCGCCGCCGCCGGTGCGGATATCGATCGGCTGTCCTTCGTCGCTGGGGACCTCACTGACGACGCCGGCTGGATGGAGGCGGCCGCAGGCTGCCGCTACGTGCTGCACAGCGCATCGCCATTCCCCGCAAGCCCGCCACGCGACCGGCATGCGCTGGTTCCGGCAGCCGTGGACGGCACCCTGCGGGTGATGGCCGCCGCGGAACGCGCCGGCGCCGAGCGGATCGTCCTGACGTCGTCGGCCGCGGCGATCTATTCGGCCCATCCTCCGCGCCCTGGGGAGTACTACGGCGCGGCCGACTGGTCCGACACCGAAAGCCCCGACATCTCCGGCTATGCCCTGTCGAAGACCCTCGCCGAACGCGCTGCCTGGGATGCGGCGCGAGACGCGGGGCTCGACCTGGTCGCGATCAATCCGGCACTGGTTCTCGGTCCGCTGCTGGGGGCAGGCGCGCCGGGAGGCGAGGGCACGTCGGCAGCGCTGATCCGGGCCGTGATGGAGGGGCGCATGCCCGTCGTTCCCGATCTGGCCTTCGCGCTCGCCGACGTCCGCGACGTCGCCGACGCGCATCTGGCGGCGATGACGGCGCCGTCAGTGTCCGGACGGCGTTTCGCCCTGTCCAGCGGCACGCTCAGCCTGATCGAGATCGGCAAGGTGGTGGGCGAGGCCTGTCCCGGTAAAGCACGCCGCCTGCCGCGCTGGACATTGCCGGATCGCGTGGTGCGGCTTGCCGCGATCCTGTCACCGCAGGCACGCGCCGCCGTGCCCGAACTCGGTCGTCGCAAATCGCTCGACACCACGCCGGCGCGCGACATTCTCGGCCTGTCGGCACGGCCCCCGGAAGATGCCGTCGCCGCGATGGCGCAGAGCATCCCGCAGCTGCCGCGGACCGTCTGAGACAAGCCCGCATGGGCCGCTCCAGCTTCGGCTGCTACGCATTTCGCGTATTCGGTAAGTGTGATGCAAATGCCATGGCGAGGGCCGCCGGGGCGTGGCATAGGCGGGGTCTCGGGGGAGCCAGCAGAAATTTCGTTCAAAACGAGGCAACCTTTTGGCGGCCGAACGCTTTTGCCCTCAAGAACGGGACGCAGCCACGCAAAAGTGGCGACATTTACGCGGATGAAACAACTTCTATGAAAAATGCGGACATCATGAACACCACGGGCCGGCTCTCCATGCGACGCACTTTTCTGACCCTCCTGTGTGCCATGGCGGCATTTGGCGTCCTGACCGCCAGCTACGCGACGGCCGACCTGCCTGACGAGGCGGTTGCGACCAGCACGCAGACGGCGGTCGCAGACTAGGCGACGTCAGCCACACAGATCGCAATGACGAGGAAGGGGCCGCAACGGCCCCTTTTTCGCGTCCGCGGTCTGGTCTATGCGAAAGCAGGCCGCCACTGCGCGGCGTGACTTTTCGCAAGGCAGCATCCGGTTCCAGCGCCTGTTCACAGTGCCGGGCCGATGCTGCCGAGCCACCACGGCGGACCGGATATGCAGATGAAACTGATTCTTGCGGGTCTACTGATTGGCGCCGGGGTGCTCGCAGCCCCCTATCTCGACCTCTTCGACGGCGGTGATCCGAAGCCGTCCCTGGGGCAGGATGCGGCGGGCAGCGCGGCGCCGGGCGATGGTTTCGTCCCCCTCCTCGATGACGGCGAGACCCGCGTCGCCGAGGCCGACACCGCCCCGGCCGGGCAGCCGGTGCCGTCATCCCCCGTCGGGGAGGCCGATGCCCGCGTGCCGGCGAGCCAGACGCAGATCCAGCTTTCCTTCGCACCTCTGGTGAAGCGGACTGCGCCAGCGGTGGTCAATGTCTATGCCGCGCGGGCCGTCCCGGCGCAGCGCTCGCCCTTCGCCGGCGATCCCTTCTTCGGTCAGTTCTTCGGCCAGCCGCGCAATCGCCAGCCGCGGATGGAATCGTCCCTCGGCTCCGGCGTCATCGTCGATGCGTCGGGGCTCGTCGTTACCAACAACCATGTCGTGGCCGACGCGGACGAGGTGAAGATCGGCTTTGCCGACGGGCGCGAGTTCAAAACCGAGGTCCTGCTCAAGGACGACAGCGTCGATCTGGCGGTGCTGAAGATCGAGGGCGAGGGGCCGTTCCCGACCCTGCCGATCGCCGATTCGGACCGGTTGCAGATCGGCGATCTCGTCCTGGCGATCGGCAATCCCTTCGGCATCGGCCAGACGGTGACCAGCGGCATCGTCTCGGCGCTCGCCCGAACCCATATCGGCGTCGACGATTTCGGCTTCTTCATCCAGACCGATGCGGCGATCAATCCCGGCAATTCCGGCGGCGCGCTGATCGGCATGTCGGGGGAACTGGTCGGGGTGAACACCGCCATCTTCTCGCGCTCGGGCGGCTCCAACGGCGTCGGCTTCGCCATTCCCGCCAACATGGTGGCGAGCTTCATCCGTTCGGCCAAGGCCGGCGGCCGCTTCGAGCGGCCCTTCATCGGGGCGAGCTTCGTGCCGGTGACCGCCGACATCGCCGAGGCGGTGGGGCTCGATCGCCCGTCGGGAACCCTCGTCCGGGGCATCATGCCCGGTGGTCCCGCCGAGGCGGCAGGCCTTGCGGTCGGCGACGTGATCCTGGCGGTGGACGGCCTCGAGGTCGGCGGCGCAGATGCCCTGGGGTACCGGTTGGCGACGGCCGGGATCGGCAAGACCGTAAGTCTGACGGTGCTGCGCGGCGATGAGCGCCGCACGCTGGAACTGCCGCTGCAGCCGGCGCCGGAGATACCGCCGCGCGACGCCCGCACCATCGACGGGCAGAACCCGTTCGCCGGGGCCACCGTCCTCAACCTGTCGCCGCGCGTGGCGGAGGAGTTCGACATGCCGCTCGAAAAGACCGGCGTGCTCGTGGCGGAGGTGGCGCGCGGCTCGCTCGCGCAGCGTTTCGGGTTGCGGCCGGGGGACATCGTCCTCGCCGTCAACGGCGAGCCGGTGACGACCACCAGGGAACTTGAGGCCGCAGCCATCGACAGCAATCGCGGCTGGAGCTTCGAGATCGACCGGAACGGACGCCGCCTGGCGCGGCGGGTGCGCTGACATGGCGGATCTCTTCGGCGACGGTGGCGGCGCTCCGAGCGAGCGGCCGCGGCCATCCGCAACGGCGGTGGACGATCGGAACGACCGCTCCCGGCCGCTGGCCGACCGGCTGCGACCGCGCCAGCTCGGCGAGGTCGTCGGCCAGGAACATCTGACGGGCGAGGGCGGGGTCCTGTCGCGCATGCTCGAGGCGACGAGCCTCGGTTCGATGATCTTCTGGGGTCCGCCGGGCACCGGCAAGACCACCGTGGCGCGGCTGCTCGCCCATGAGGTGGACTACGCCTTCGAGCAGATCTCGGCGATCTTTTCCGGCGTCGCCGATCTGAAGAAGATGTTCGAGGCGGCGCGGCTGCGTCGCTCCAACGGCAGGCGCACGCTGCTCTTCGTCGACGAGATCCACCGCTTCAACCGCGCCCAGCAGGATTCCTTCCTGCCGGTCATGGAAGACGGCACCGTCGTCCTCGTCGGCGCCACGACCGAGAACCCGTCCTTCGAGCTCAACGCCGCTCTCCTGTCGCGCGCACGGGTACTGACCTTCAAGCCGCACGGTTCCGCCAGCCTCGTGAAGCTGCTGGAGCGGGCCGAGGCGACCGAAGGCATGGCACTACCGCTCGACGAACAGGCGAGGGCGGTGCTGCTGCGCATGGCGGATGGCGACGGCCGCGCCGCGCTGACGCTGGCCGAGGAGGTCTGGCGCGCCAGCCGCAAGGGCGAGATCTTCGATGCCGCGGGTTTGCAGGAGATCGTCCAGCGGCGCGCGCCGGTCTACGACAAGGGCCAGGACGGCCATTACAATCTGATTTCCGCGCTGCACAAGTCGGTGCGCGGCTCGGACCCGGACGCCGCCCTCTACTGGCTGTGCCGCATGCTTGACGCAGGGGAGAACCCCCTGTATCTCGGCCGCCGTCTGGTGCGCATGGCTTCCGAGGATATCGGACTGGCCGATCCCCGCGCGCTGGGCATTGCGCTCGCCGCCAAGGACGCCTTCGACTATCTCGGATCGCCGGAGGGCGAACTCGCGCTGGCCGAGGCGACCGTCTATCTGGCGAGCGCACCGAAATCCAACGCCGTCTACACCGCCTACAAGGCGGCCATGCGCGCGGCGAAGGAACACGGCTCGTTGCTGCCGCCGAAACACATTCTCAATGCCCCGACTGCGCTGATGCGCGACGAGGGCTACGGCTCCGGATACGC
The DNA here is from genome assembly GCF_000421645.1 of Aurantimonas coralicida DSM 14790. GTDB lineage: Bacteria > Pseudomonadota > Alphaproteobacteria > Rhizobiales > Rhizobiaceae > Aurantimonas > Aurantimonas coralicida. The sequence goes on from NZ_ATXK01000010.1 coordinate 19,340, forward strand.
CTATGACCATGACGCGCCCGACGCGTTTTCCGGTCAGGACTATTTTCCGGACGAGATGGACCGGCAGCAATTCTACCGGCCGACTGATCGTGGTGCAGAGATCCCGATCGGCGACCGGCTTCAAAATTGGGCGAAACTTCGCCGCAATCGTGACCGCAGGGGTTGATACTTTTCCCGCGACACCAAGTAATCAGCATCGGTGAGAATATCGCCGGAGTGTCCGCGTGCCCGATCTGTGGCAATATGGCGGCTTGATCGTCCGGGCTTCGTTTGACGCCCCCGAATTTCCATAATCGTGCAAAGCGAGGTTCAGATGTCTCTCGAACCGGGCCAATTGGCCGAACATTCGATAACCGATTACGAGGTCGGTCAAGACAACATGCAACGGTTCGGGCTGGATATTCATAATCCGGTTTTCCCGATTTCCGCCGGCGTCATCATCGCCTTCGTCACCTTCACCCTGCTGTTCCCGACGATGGCGGACGGCTTCTTCGGGTGGCTGCGTCCGGCGATCACCAACACCTTCGACTGGCTGTTCATCATCGCCGGCGACATCTTCGTGCTGTTCTGCCTGTTCCTGATCGTCTCGCCCTACGGCAAGATCCGGCTCGGCGGAAAGGACGCGCGTCCGGACTACGGCTATTTCGGCTGGTTCGCGATGCTGTTCGCCGCCGGCATGGGCATCGGCCTGATGTTCTACGGCGTGTCCGAGCCGATCACCCACTTCACCGCCGCCATGGAAGGCGGCTCGGCTGCACCGCTGGGTGGCGCTCCCGGCGACATCGAGGCGGCACGCCGTCTTGGCATGGCCGCCACGATCTACCACTGGGCGCTGCATCCCTGGGCGATCTACGCCGTGGTGGCGCTGGCCCTCGCCTTCTTCAGCTACAATCTCGGTCTGCCGCTGACCATCCGCTCGGCCTTCTATCCGCTGCTCGGCGAGAAGACCTGGGGCTGGCCCGGCCATCTGATCGACATCCTGGCGGTCTTCGCCACGCTGTTCGGTCTGGCGACCTCGCTCGGCTTCGGTGCGGAGCAGGCGGTGTCCGGTCTCAACTTCCTGTTCGGCGTGCCGGATTCGCTCCTGTCCAAGATCGTGCTGATCTGTCTGATCACCGCCGTCGCGCTGGTGTCGGTCGTGGCCGGCCTCGACGGTGGCGTGAAGCGGCTGTCGGAGCTGAACATGGTCCTGGCGCTGCTGCTGATGCTGTTCATCTTTGCAGTCGGGCCGACGATGGATCTCGTCTACGGCTTCTTCGGCAACTCCGTCGCCTATCTGCGCGAGGTGATCCCGCTGTCGAACCCGTTCGGCCGGACCGATGACGGCTATCGCACCGGCTGGACGACCTTCTACTGGGCCTGGTGGATCAGCTGGTCGCCCTTCGTCGGCATGTTCATTGCCCGCGTTTCGCGCGGTCGTACGGTGCGTGAGTTCATCACCTGCGTGCTGCTCATCCCGACCGTCGTTTCGGTGATCTGGATGACGATCTTCGGTGGCACCGCGCTGACCGAAACGATCGCCGGCTACACCGGGATCGTGGACGCCGACCTGTCGGTCAAGCTTTTCGCCATGCTCGGCGAGCTGCCGCTGTCCTCGATCAGCTCGTTCATCGGCATCATCCTGGTGATCGTGTTCTTCGTGACCTCGTCGGACTCCGGCTCGCTGGTGATCGACACGATCACGGCAGGCGGCAAGATCGACGCGCCGGTGCCCCAGCGCATCTTCTGGGCGACCTTCGAAGGTCTGGTGGCGATCACGCTGCTGATCGGCGGTGGTCTGGCGGCCCTGCAGGGGGCGGCGATCACGACGGGGCTTCCCTTCGCGGTGCTGCTGCTCGTGCTCTGCTATTCGACCCTGCGCGGGCTCCATGGGGAGCTGAAGCAGCCGTTCCAGCAGCACGCCGAGGCGGAAGCGCGCGCCGCCGAATAGGCCGCCTTCCCAGGACGACAAACCGACGGCGGGGCCAGCCACTGGCCCCGCCGTCTTGCGTTCGGACGGTGTTCTCAGCCTGCCGACACCGGGCTTCTCCGGCATCTTACGCCACGTCGCGCCATCGGTTAGAAGGCGGCCATGTCACAGCTTCTCATCGTTGCCGCCGGCGGTGCCGTCGGCGCCACCCTCCGGCACCTCTCCGGCATGGCTGCCATGCGCCTGTTCGGCGCGGGATTTCCGTGGGGCACGGTCTTCGTGAACGTCTTCGGCTCGTTCCTGATGGGGCTGTTCATCGAGCTGGCGGCACGACGCTTCGGAGCCTCGCAGGAAGTTCGCCTGTTCGTCGCCACCGGATGCCTGGGCGGCTTCACCACCTTCTCGACCTTTTCGCTCGATGCGATGGCGTTGGCCGAGCGCGGATCCCACACATTGGCGGCGATCTACGTGATCGGGTCGGTGGTTGTGGGGATCGCGGCGTTGTTTGCCGGTCTCGCCCTCGCGCGCGGGCTCGCCTGATGCTATCTGCACCAGTTCAAGCGGAAGGCATGTGATAATGGCGTCGGTCGAACAAAGACGGATCGAGGATGACGAGGCGGGATTGCGCCTCGATCGTTGGTTCAAACTGCACTACCCGGGACTGGGCTTCGGCCATCTGCAGAAGCTGCTGCGCTCGGGACAGGTGCGCATCGACGGTGGTCGCGCCAAGACCGATACCCGGGTGCAGCCCGGGCAGATGGTTCGCATTCCGCCGATGAGCGGCGATGCGGGGCGTCCGAAGATCGGGCCGCTGACGGCCAACACCATGCGCGACAAGCACGATGACGAGGTGTTGTCGCAGATGCTGATCTACGAGGACGAGAAGGTCTTCGTCTTCAACAAGCCGGCAGGACTGGCCGTGCAGGGCGGCTCCGGCCTGAACCGGCATGTCGACAAGATGCTGGAGGCTTGGCGCAGCCGCAAGGGCGAGAAGCCCCGGCTGGTCCACCGCCTCGACCGCGACACCTCCGGCGTGCTGGTCGTCGCCCGCACCCGCGGCGCGGCCACCGCGCTGACCAAGGCGTTCCGCGAGCGCGACACCAAGAAGACCTACTGGGCCATCCTCAAGGGCGTACCGGTGCCCCATGAGGGCCGCATCTCGACCTTTCTCGTCAAGGAACAGACGCCGGACGGCGACCGCATGCGGACCGCCAAGCATGGCGAGGAGGGCGCCGACCATGCGCTGACCCATTACCGGGTCATCGAGAACCTGGCGCAGAACTTCTCCTGGGTGGAGATGGAGCCCTATACCGGCCGCACCCACCAGCTGCGTGTCCACGCGCTGCATATCGGCAACCCGATCCTGGGCGACCCGAAATATTTCGAGCATGACACCAACTGGGAGTTTCCGGGCGGCGTCCAGAAACGGCTGCACCTCCACGCCCGCCGCATTGTCATTCCGCATCCGAGCGGCGGCTTCATCGACCAGATCGCACCGCTGCCGCCCCACATGATCCAGACCTTCAATCTGTTCGGCTTCGACGAAACGGCGATGAACGACTGATGAAGGCCGTTCTGTTCGATTGCGACGGCACGATTGCCGATTCCTGCGGGGTCATCTGCGCCACGATGCGCCTGGCCTTCGAGGCACACGGCCTGCCGGCGCCCGAGGATGCCGCGACGCGGGGCATTATCGGCCTGTCCCTCGACCAGGCGATCCGGCGGCTGCATCCCGTCGCCGAGCCGGCGCTCGTCGCGACTCTCGTCGACGGTTATCGGCAAGCCTTCCGCATCCAGCGCGCCGATCCCGATTTCCGCGAGCATCTGTTTCCCGGCATGAAGGCGCTGGTCCAGGATCTGGCGGCGCGCGACGACGTGTTCGTAGGGCTGGTGACCGGCAAGTCGCGCCGTGGCGTCGCCTCGATCTGCGAGGCCCATGGCCTGACCGACGCCTTCCTCGCGGTCCGCACGGCGGACGACTGCCCGTCCAAGCCGCATCCAGCGATGGTCGAGGAATGCTGCACGGTCTTCGGCGTTGCGCCGCGCGATGCGCTGGTCGTCGGCGATTCGATCTTCGACATGGAAATGGCCCGGGCCGCAGGCGCCGCGGCCCTGGGGGTTGCCTGGGGCACGCACGAGCCGGCGCCGCTGCTTGCCTCCGGCGCCTATGCCGTCGCCGAAACCGTGACCGGGCTGGTCGAGAGCGTGGACCGCTGGCTGGCGGACCCGATCATCCAGCCCGCGATGCGGCAAGCCGCTCCGGCGCTGTAGGGCGGGGTCCGGCGAGGCCGGCAGACGACAATGGCATGTGGTGCGACGCGATTGACAGCGCTCCGTGTGCGGCACGCAAGATGAGAGACACGGATGACGCAGGACAAGGCGAAGGCTGAACTGCCGAAGCGCTTCTACAGCGAGGTGACGCTAGCGCCGACCGACGACGGCTTCGCGGTGCTCCTCGATGGCCGGCCGGTGAAGACGCCTGGCCGACGGCCGCTCGCGGTCCCCATGCAGAGGGCCGCCGAGGTGGTTGCCGCCGAATGGGATGCCCAGCGCGAGCGCATCGATCCGGCAACCATGCCGATGACCCGGCTGGTCAACACCGTGGTCGAGGCGATCGCCGACGATCCGATTCCGGTGCGCGACGATCTCGCCCGCTATATCGAGACCGATCTCCTGTTCTATCGCGCCGGCACGCCGGAGCGGCTGGTGGCGCGCCAGCAGGAGCTTTGGGACCCGGTGCTCGACTGGGCGCGGGATAGCTTCGGCGCCCGGTATCTTCTGACCGAGGGCGTCATGCATGTCGCCCAGCCGCCCGCCGCGATCGCCGCCTTCCGGGAGCGCCTCGCCGGGATCGACGATCCCTTCAAGGTCGCGGCCATGCATCAGGCGACGACCCTGACCGGATCGGCGCTGCTGGCTCTCGCCCTCGCCGAAGGGCATCTGACGGCCGAGGACGTATGGCTGAGGGCGCATGTCGACGAGGACTGGAACATCGAACAATGGGGCGCCGACGACGAGGCGAGCGCCCGCCGCGAACTGCGCTGGCAGGAAATGCAGGTCGCGGCCGTCCTTCTGGACAGCGAATAAGCCGGTCGCCGCTCGACCCGGGCGGCGGCACTGCTATGGTCTGCCCGCAGGGCAGGACGGTCGCAAGGACCGCGTACAGACGCAACAGGTGAGGAAACAGGCAATGCGCGACATGCTGTCGGAACTCGAGGCGCGGCGCGAGAAGGCCCGCGAAGGCGGCGGCACGAAGCGGATCGAGGCGCAGCACGCCAAGGGCAAGCTGACCGCCCGCGAGCGGCTGACGGTGTTTCTCGACGAGGACTCCTTCGAGGAGTTCGACATGTTCGTCCAGCACCGGGCGACCGATTTCGGCATGGACCAGCAGCATTATCCCGGCGACGGCGTCGTCACCGGTTGGGGCACGGTCAACGGCCGCACCGTCTTCGTCTTCGCCAAGGACTTCACCGTGCTGGGCGGCTCTCTGTCCGAGGCCCATGCCGAAAAGGTGCAGAAGGTCCAGGACCTCGCCTTGCGCAACCGCGCCCCGATCATTGGGTTCTACGACGCCGGCGGTGCACGCATCCAGGAGGGCGTCGCGGCGCTCGGCGGCTATGCCGAGATTTTCCAGCGCAATGTCCTGGCCTCCGGCGTCATCCCGCAGATTTCGGTGATCATGGGCCCCTGCGCGGGCGGCGACGTCTATTCGCCCGCGATGACCGACTTCATCTTCATGGTCCGCGATACCTCCTACATGTTCGTCACCGGTCCCGACGTGGTGAAGACCGTGACCAACGAGACGGTGACGGCCGAGGAACTGGGCGGCGCCTCCATCCATACGGTGAAGTCGTCGATCGCCGACGGTGCCTATGACAACGACGTCGACGCGCTGCTGCAGATGCGCCGGCTGATCGACTTCCTGCCGGCCTCCAACACCTCGCCGGTGCCCGAGCTCGACTACAGCCAGTCGGTGACCGCCGAGGACGTGTCGCTGGACACGCTGATCCCGGACAACGCCAACAAGCCGTACGACATCAAGGAACTGATCCGGAAGACCGTCGACGAGGGCGACTTCTTCGAGATCCAGGCCGCCTTCGCCGGCAACATCGTCACCGGCTTCGGCCGCATTGAGGGCCGCACCGTGGGCATCGTCGCCAACCAGCCGATGGTGCTGGCCGGCGTTCTCGATTCCGACGCCTCGCGCAAGGCCGCGCGCTTCGTGCGCTTCTGCGACTGCTTCTCGATCCCCGTGGTCACCTTCGTCGATGTGCCGGGCTTCCTGCCCGGGACCGCGCAGGAATATGGCGGCCTGATCAAGCATGGCGCCAAGCTGCTCTTTGCCTATGCCGAGGCGACCGTGCCGAAGGTCACGGTGATCACCCGCAAGGCCTTCGGCGGCGCCTATGACGTCATGGCGTCCAAGCATCTGCGCGGCGACATCAACTATGCCTGGCCGACGGCGCAGATCGCGGTGATGGGCGCCAAGGGGGCGTCGGAGATCATCCACCGCAAGGACGCCAAGGATCCGGAGAAGCTGGCGGCCCACACCAAGGCCTACGAGGAGCGCTTCCTGTCGCCCTTCGTCGCTGCCGAGCGGGGCTATGTGGACGAGGTGATCATGCCGCATTCGACCCGCCGCCGGGTCTCGCGGGCGCTGGCAATGCTGCGTAACAAGGATCTCGAGAACCCCTGGAAGAAGCACGACAACATCCCGCTGTAAGGGGAGCTGAGGACAGGGCGGCGAGGAGCGCTCGGCCTGCCTGGCATGCCGGCGATCAGTGCTGGGCCCATTCGGCGATGGCGGCGCCCATCGCCGGATGCATCAGGTATCCGTAGAGATCGTGCGGGTTGGAGACGAGGGCCCCGGTCGCCGCATCCGCATAGTGCCAGCAATTGTAGATCTTGCGGTCGCTGATCTGCCCGACGAAGCCGGCGCGCATCATCGCGCCGAAGGTCGACCGCATCCGCTCGACATGGGCGATGTAGTCGTCCTCGGCGTGGATATTGCGCCATTGCCGGATCTGCCGCGGAAATTCCTCGTTCGCTCGTGCCCAGCCGCCGAGCAGATTGCGCCGCACGCCGGGTTCGCCCAGCGGGCAGCCGCAGGTGATCCAGCGCGCGACATGGCCGCCACGCGCCCGCAGCGGCTCGTATTCGCTCATGTAGGACAGCTTCCACAACACGTCCCAGGCGACGATGCAGCCCATGCTGTGGGTCAGGAGGCAGATATCGTCGCGCGCCTCCATCGCCGGGAGAAGCACCGACTGCAGCCGGCTGCGGATCGCCGAGGAGACGATCTGCGAGGTGAGATAGGCTGAGAGGTCCGGCAGGGCGCCGGAGATCAGCCGATCGTTCAGGAAGCCGAAGGTGAAGAGTTGGCCGAACAGGCTGGCAATATCCGCCGCCTCGTCGAGCAACCGCCAGTCCTCCGCCTCGGCCAGGACGGCGCGATAGGTCGTCCGGTTGAAGCGGCGCAGCGCCGAGGTGAGGGCGTAGCCCACCTCGATCAGGTCGAAGGGCAGGGCCGGCCGGAACGCATAGCGCGGATCGTTGGTCGCGGTGAGAATGGCGCGCTTGGCAGGATCGGCTGCCGCGATCTCGTTGTTGATGTCGCCGTAATAGATGAAGGACAGTTTGAGGTCGCCGGCTTCGAGATCGGCCAGCGCGATCCCGGCGTCGGCCCGTCGCAACCCCTCGCGAAGGGCTGTCCCGACCATCGCCGCCATCAGGCTGCCGGCTGGTTTCACCGAGCGCCCGTGAACCAGAATCAGATGCTTCGCCATGTCCGGGCTCCGCATGCATCTGCCGCACGATCACGGTACTCTGGGTTGTGTCCGCGCACAACCGCCGCCTGAACGACGAAAAGCGCCGCCCCGTTGCCGGAGCGGCGCTCGATTCGTCCCTGGCAGGCGAAGGCCTGCCGGAGCTTACTTGATCTTGGCTTCGCGGAACTCGACGTGCTTGCGCGCGACCGGGTCGTACTTGGTCTTGACCATCTTCTCCGTCATCGTGCGGCTGTTCTTGCGCGCGACGTAGAAGAAGCCGGTGTCGGCGGTCGAGAGGAGCTTGATCTTGATCGTGGTTGCCTTGGCCATGGCCCTATCCGTTCGCTGATGCGTGCCGCGTCTCGAACTGACCGGCCCTGTGCCGGTGCCGTTCGTCCAGATGACGGCGGAAACCCAAATTGTTCGATTCGCGAAAAGCCGCTGCAGCGGTAGCACGCGACGATGCGCCGGCGCAGGGCGTCGGCGAATTCGAGCCGGACCATAGCCATGACGGCAGCCAAGTCAAGACCGGTCGCGGGCCCAGACCATGCGGGCGACGGTGAGAACCAGATAAAGCCCGAAGAACAGCGCCAAGGCCCAGGCAAATCCGTTGTAGCCGAAGAGATCCATCGAAGACCCGATGGTCTGCGGACCGACCAGCATGCCGGCCGAATAGCAGAACACGAAGGCGGCGTTGGCAGCGGCGAGATCGGCGCCCCCGAGTCGCGAGCCGAGATGGGCAAGGCCGACCGTGTAGAGGCCGGCCACGACACCGCCCCACAGGAACAGAAGGCTCGCCATCAGCCACCAGTCGGTGCCCAGAAGCGGCAGGCACAGCGTCCCGGCCAGCCCGACCGCCGCGAACAGGGTCAGCAGCGAGCGCCGGTCCCGTACGCGGTCGGAGATCAGTCCGATGGGGATCTGCATCAGGACGTTGCCGAGGCCGATGGCAATGAGCAATTGCGCCGCCGCGGCCTCCGTGTAGCCGAGCCGCTCGCCATAGATCGGGAAGAGGGCGAATCCCCCGGCTTCGACCGCGCCGAAGATCAGCACCGCGCCGGTGGCCGTGGGAACCGATACGATATGGCGCCAGAACGCCCCGTGGCGCCGCTCGCCCAGCGCCGGCTGACGATCCCAGGCGAACAGCAGCGGGATCGCCGAGGCGAAGATGACGCCCGAGCCGATCGCGAAGGGCAGGAAGCCCTGCGAGCCCACCACCGAGAAGATGTAGGGGCCAAGCGCGAAGCCGAGCGACAGGACGGTCGCATAGATACCGAGGATGAAACCGCGGCGGCTCGGCGGCGCGGCGGCGTTGATCCAGAACTCCGACAGGACGAACAGCGCGGTGATGGCGAAGTGGAAGACCAGTCGCAGCGGGAACCACGTCCAGAAGGCGGTGAAATAGTAGAAGCCGAGGGCCGAGACACCGGACAGGACGATCGCGATCAGCATCGACAGGCGCACGCCGAGGACGCGCGCAATGGGCGTGACGAGCGGCGCGGCCAGCAGCGAGGCGACGCCCGCGACAGCCGTGTTGGCGCCGATCATCGTGGTGGAGATGCCGCGGCTTTCGAGGATGACGCTGAGCAGCGGCAGGCCGAGACCGAGCGCGATGCCGACGGCGCTGATCGAGGCGATGGCGGCGCCGGCGGCAACCCAGTCGACGCGTTCGATCCCGGCTTCCGCTTCGGCCACGATGTCGTCGGCGGTTTGCCTGTCCATCGGTCACCGCCCCGTTGCGTCAGAGCGATTCGCGTACGAACTGGCCGCGAATGGCCCGGTAGAACGGCATCGGCCGCGCCGGGTCGCGCCAGGTCCCGTCGGCGATGCGCGCCTTCAGATCACCGACGATGCGCAGGGTGATCGGTGCCAGCGACAGCTCCTGGAGCGCGTTCAGATCGACCCAGGCAAGCTCTTCCAGCTCGTCCGTCGGCAATTCGTCGAGGGCGAGCTGATGGCCGATCGCATCGGCGGCGACACAGAAGAAGCGGGTATCGTAGCGCCGCGGGGGACCAGGCGGCGTGATCGCCCGCGCAATGGGCACCAGCATCTCCGGGGCGGGGCGGATGCCGCGTGCGCCGAAGACGCTCCAGTGCTCGCCCTTGCCGGCGAAGCTGCCGGGCGCGCCGATCATGGCGCCCGCCTCCTCGAAGGTTTCCCGGATCGCGGCGAGCGCCGTTGCGGTGGCGCGCCGTCGGTCGTAGCGGGCCGGGGGGCCGGCACAGAGGCGGTCGAGGGCAGGTTCGGAGAGGGCGAAGTCGCGGGCCAGCGCCAGATCGGACGGATCGACCCGGCCGCCGGGAAAGACATAGCGTCCCGGCATGAAGACATGCTTCGTGGAGCGTCGTCCCATCAGGACGCGGGCCGTGCCGTCGCTGTCGTCGACGATGAGCAGCGTTCCGGCGTCGCGGATCGCCTTGGCCGCCGGCAGTCCGCTCGGCCGGGCAAGCCGCGCCCGTTCGGCGTTCAGTGTAGCGAGCGGATCACCGGCCTCGCTCACCCGACGCGATCCGCCTCGTCCTCGGTGCCGAAGCCGCCGAGGCGCAGCGACCATTGCAGGCCGATGGTGGCGCCCTTCAGCGGCTGCAGGAGTGCCAGCGAGAGCACCAGCGTGACCGGAACCCACATCGCCAGATGCGTCCACATCGACAAATCGTAGGAGGCTTCGATTCCCATGAAGAGGGCGACCACGATATGCCCGACGATGAAGATCGTCAGATAGGGCGGTAAATCGTCGGCGCGGTGATGGTGGATCTCCTGGCCGCACACGGTGCAGTCGTCGACGCTGCGCAGATAGCTGCGGAACAGCTTGCCTTCACCGCAATTGGGGCAGTGGCAACGGAAGCCGTTGACGAGCGCCGGCCAGAGCGGGCGATCGCCTTCGGCGCTGTTGGCCCGGGCCTCGGCGTCTGCGTGCATGGTCACACTGTTCATCGTTTCTTCCTGACCTTCCCGGCGACGTTCTTCTCGCGGCGGCCGAAGCGCTGCTTGCGTCCGGTCTTGTGGAACGAGCCCGCCTCGCGCGGCAGCTTGCGCGGCTCGCTGAGCATCTCGAACTGCATCGAGCCGGCCAGCGGAATGGCCTCCTTCAGACGAATCTCGACGGTGTCGCCGAGGCGGTAGCCGTTGCCGCTGCGGTCGCCAACCAGCGAACGTCCGACCTCGTCATAATGGAAGAACTCGTTCCCCAGTGTCGATATGGGAACGAAACCATCGGCGCCAAAGGCCGGAAGCGCGACGAAAAGCCCCGCTTTCGTCACGCCGGCTATGCGTCCCTCGAAATCGTCACCGATCCGGTCGGCCAGATGGTGGGCGATCAGCCGGTCGACCGTGTCGCGCTCGGCCGCCATGGCCCGGCGTTCGGCCCGCGAGATCTCCTCGGCGGTCGCCTGGAGATTTTCCTCGTCCTCGCGGCTGAGCCCGCCTTCGCCGAGATCGAAGGCGGTGACCAGCGCCCGGTGCACGATGAGATCGGCATAGCGGCGGATCGGCGAGGTGAAATGCGCGTAACGGTCGAGGTTCAGGCCGAAATGGCCGATATTGTCCGGCGAGTAGACCGCCTGCGACTGGGAGCGCAGCACGACCTCGTTGACCAGGCTCTCGTGCTCGCTGGCCTTCACCTGGCTGAGGATGCCGTTGAAGTGTGAGGGGCGTAGCGTGCCGCTCTTGGCCAGCGAGATTTCCAGCGTGCGCAGGAACTCGCGCAGGGATTCCAGCTTGGCCAGGGACGGCGCGTCATGGGCGCGGTAGATCAGCGCCTGCCGCTTGGATTCGAGGCTCTCGGCCGCCGCCACATTGGCGAGGATCATGAACTCCTCGATCAGCCGGTGGGCGTCGAGGCGAGCCGGCACGACGACCTTCTCCACCCGGCCGTCGGGGCCGAGCTTGAGCTTGCGCTCGGGCAGGTCGAGGTCGAGCGGCTGGCGGCGTTCGCGCGCCGAGCGGGCCAGTGCGTAGGCCGCCCAGAGCGGCTTCAGCATCGTCTCGGTCACATGCGGGTCGACGTCGCCGGTCGCCCCGTCAATGGCCGCCTGGGCGGCCTCGTAGGCGATCTTGGCGTGGCTGCGCATCATCACGCGGTGGAAGCTGTGGTGCCGCTTCTCGCCATTGGCGCCGAGCACCATCCGCACGGCGAGCGCCGGCCGGTCGACATTCTCGCGCAGCGAGCAGAGGTCGTTGGAGATCCGCTCGGGCAGCATGGGCACGACCCGGTCGGGGAAGTAGACCGAATTGCCGCGCAGCCGGGCCTCGGAATCGAGCTTGGTGCCGGGGCGGACGTAATAGGAGACGTCGGCGATGGCGACGGTCACCACCATGCCGCCGGGATTGGCCGGGTCCTCGTCGGGCGCGGCATGGACCGCGTCGTCGTGATCCTTGGCGTCGGCCGGGTCGATGGTGACCAGCGGCAGCGACCGCCAGTCCTCGCGATGCGCCATGCTGGCCGGGCCGGCGGCCTCGGCCTCGCTCAGCACCGCCTTCGGGAAGACATGCGGAATGGAATGGGCATGCAGTGCGATGGTCGAGATCGCGCGCTCCGATTCCATCGAACCAACGACATCGGTCACGGTGGCGAAGGGCAGGCCGAGACGCGCGCGCGGCCCCGGCTCGACGGCCACGAGGTCGCCGTTACGCGCACCGTTCTCGTCGCCGGGCTTGATGGCGTATTCCGGCTGCTTGCGCTCGACCGGTTCGACCCGGCCGCCGCCGCCGGGCTTGGCGCGGAACACGCCCAGGGCCGTCGTCTTGCGCTGCTCCAGAACGCGGATGATCCGGGCGATCCGGGCGCCGCCCTCGTCCTCCTCGATGCTGGCGAGGATGCGTTCGCCGAGGCCCGCCGCCGGGCTTTTGGCGCGATCCTGCCGCACGGCCAGACGCGGCCGCTCGCCATCGACGGCCTCGTCCCAGCTCACCGGTTCGGCCAGGAGACCGCCGTCGTCGTCGCGGCTGCGGATTTCCAGAACCGCCACCGGCGGCAGGACCCCCGGCGTCGAGAAGCGCTTACGGCTTCCCGCCAGCAGCCCCTCGGCCTGCAGATCGGCCAAAAGATCCTTGAGCGCGACGCGCCCGTCGCCCTTGACCGCAAAGGCCTTGGCGATGTCGCGCTTGGAGGCGCGGCCGGGATTGTCCGCGATGAAGCGGAGCACCGCCTCGCGCGTGAGCTCGGGCGGTGCGTCGTTCCGGGACCGGCCTTTCGCCAAGGTCTACTCCTGATCCCAGGGCACCGAATCGTCGGCGGCCTGCGGTTCGGTGGTTGTCTTCGCCGCCGGCTTCCTGGCCGTGGCAGTCTTCTTCGCGGGCGCCTTCTTGGCCGCCGGCTTCTTCACTGCTGCCTCGCCATCGGCATCGGCCTTCGCCGCCGTCTTCTTGGGCGCGGCCTTCTTGGCGGGCGCCTTCTTCGTGGCAGCCTTCTTGGCCGCCGGCTTCTTGGCAGGAGCCTTCTTGGCGTTCGGCGTCTTGCCGGTCTTCTCAACCCGCTCGTTGATCAGCTGGATCGCCTCTTCCAACGTGACGCTGGCGGGGTCCTTGGCCTTGGGCAGCGTCGCATTGACCTTGCCAACATTCACATAGGGCCCGAAGCGGCCGTCCCGAACGGTGATCTGGCCACCATATTCGGGATGCTCGCCGAGGGTCGCCAGCGCCGCGGGGGTGCCGCGTCCGCGGCCGCCCTTTTCCTTCTTCTCCGCAATGACGGTGACGGCCCGGTTGAGGCCGACCTCGAACACGTCCTCGATGGTCTCGAGATTGGCGTACATGCCGTCATGGTTGAGGAACGGCCCGTAGCGCCCGAGACCGGCCAGGATCGGCTTGCCGCTTTCGGGATGCAGGCCGACCTCGCGGGGCAGCGACAGCAGCCGCAGCGCCTTGTCGAGATCCATCTCGCTGGCCTGCCAGCCCTTGGGCAGGGACGAACGCTTGGCTTCCTTGCCTTCGCCGCGCTGGACATAGGGGCCGAAACGACCCGTGCGCAGGGTCACCGGCTCGCCGGTTTCCGGATCGACGCCGAGATCCGACGGACCCTCGTCGGCGGCCGCACCGTCGCCCGACATGTTGGTGCCGAGCTGGCGGGTATAGCCGCAATCGGGATAGTTCGAGCAGCCGACAAAGGCGCCGAACTTGCCGAGCTTCAGCGACAGCTGGCCGTTGCCGCAGCGCGGGCAGGCACGCGGCTCGGTGCCGTCTTCCTTGGGCGGGAAGACCAGCGGGCCGAGTTCGACGTTCAGCGCGTCCAGAACATTGGTGACCCGCAGTTCCTTGGTGCCGTCGACCTGTGCGGAGAAGTTCTGCCAGAACTCGCGCAGCACGTCCTTCCAGGCGAGCTGGCCGGCCGAGATCAGGTCGAGCTTCTCTTCCAGCGCCGCGGTGAAGTCGTACTCGACATAGCGCTCGAAGAAATTGTGCAGGAACGCTGTGACAAGACGCCCCTTGGCGTCGGGCAGAAGCTTGCGGGCCTCCTGCACGACATAACCGCGATCCTCCAGGGTCTGCAGCGTCGAGGCATAGGTCGAGGGCCGGCCGATGCCGAGCTCTTCCATCTTCTTGATCAGCGACGCCTCGGAATAGCGCGGCGGCGGCTCGGTAAAGTGCTGCGAGGCCTCGATGGCGCGCTTGGCCAGATCCTCGTCGGCGAGGATTTCCGGCAGCCGGGCGCGGTCGTCGTCCTCGTCACCCGGATCGCTCGCCTTGCTGTCGTCGCGGTGCTCGACATAGGCGCCGATGAAGCCGTCGAACTTGATGACCTGGCCGGTAGCGCGCAGGGTCGCGGTCTCGCCTCCATTGGTGGCGACGATCTCGGCGGTGGTGCGCTCGATCTCAGCGGAGGCCATCTGGCTGGCGATGCAGCGCTTCCAGATCAGGTCGTAGAGGCGTGCCTGGTCACGGTCGAGATAGCGCTCGACATCCTTGGGCGCGCGACCGAACTCGGTCGGGCGGATGGCCTCATGGGCCTCCTGCGCGTTCTTGGCCTTGCTCGAATAATAGCGTGGCTTTTCCGGAACATAGCGCTCGCCGAAAGCGGCACCGATCGACTTGCGCGCGTCGGCGATCGCCTCGGGCGCCATCTGCACGCCGTCGGTCCGCATATAGGTGATCAGGCCGACGGTCTCGCCGCCCACATCGACACCTTCATAGAGCCGCTGCGCGACCTGCATGGTGCGCGAGGCCGAGAAGCCGAGCTTGGCGGAGGCCGCCTGCTGCAGCGTCGAGGTGGTGAAGGGAGGGCCCGGATTGCGCTTGGTCGGCTTGGCCTGGACGCTGTCGACCCGGTAGGTCGCCCCGTCCAGCATGGCGCGGATCGTCTCGGCCTTGTCGCCGTCGCCGATCGACATCTTCTGCAGCTTGTCGCCGCCGAAGCCGGTGAGGCGGGCGCGGAAATCGTCGCCGCGCGGCGTCGCCAGCATCGCGGCAATCTGCCAGTACTCTTCCTTCTTGAAGCGCTCGATCTCGGCTTCGCGGTCGCAGACGAGGCGCAGCGCCACCGACTGGACGCGGCCCGCCGAGCGGGCGCCGGGCAGCTTGCGCCACAGCACCGGCGACAGGGTGAAGCCGACGAGATAGTCCAAGGCGCGGCGGGCGAGATAGGCGTCCACCAGCGGCTCGTCGATGGCGCGCGGATTGGCCATCGCGTCGAGCACGGCCTTCTTGGTGATGGCGTTGAACACCACCCGGCTGACCGGCTTGGTGCCGATCACCTTCTTCTGCCGCAACACTTCCAGGACGTGCCAGGAAATCGCTTCGCCTTCGCGATCCGGATCGGTGGCGAGCACGAGGCCGTCGGCCTTCTTGACCGCCTGGGCGATCTCGCTGATTCGCTTCACGGACGGCTTGCCGACCTCCCAGCTCATCGCGAAGTCCTCGTCCGGGCGCACCGAGCCGTCCTTGGCCGGCAGGTCGCGGACGTGACCATAGGAGGCGATCACCTGGTAGTTGCTGCCGAGATACTTGTTGATCGTCTTCGCTTTGGCGGGCGATTCAACGATGACGACATCCATGACAAGGCAGTCCTGAGAGAAGAGAGATGCGACCCGGTAAGGTCGCCTGTGCGGCGGAGAATTCAGCGACGAACAGCGCGTCGACCGCACCGTCACATGGACAGTCCGGCGCGACCGGTCAACCCCGGCGGGATCGGGACCCCGCGAAGGTTGCAACCAATAAGGGAAAATCTCTATAATCCCAACCTGCAGACGAGGCGGTGGGCTGCAGGATCAGTGGCCGGTTCAAACCGCGTTCGGGAGCGTGCCGACCATGACAGCACATCCAGAGGACCGGGAAGCGAGCCTGCGCTACGTGAGCGACATGTTGACGCAACTGAAGGTTGTATTCGGCGCGCCGCATAACTCGTTGCTGGGTTATTTCCTGGAGATGGCGCGGCTCGAGGCCGAGCATCAGCTCACGTCCGGTGCCCGGCGCTCAGAGAAGTAGCGAGACCAGTCCGCCCGGATGTCGCTCGAGGCGGCCCGCCAGATCGAGTTCGAGAAGCACGAGTTGCACGACACCGGGCCGCGCACCGGTGTGGAGGATGATGTCGTCGACATCGATCGGCGTCGGCCCGAGCGTCTCGATGATGCGCTCGCGTTCGCCCTTGGCCGGCTCGTCGGTTTCCTGGCCCGAGGGCGGTTCCTCGATGGCGGGCGGCATCCAGCCCATGCGGTCGTCCAACGGTCGCAGCGCCGCGGTCACGTCGTTCGCCTCGGTCGCCAGGATCGCGCCATTCTTCAGAAGCTGATTGGCACCGGCGGCCCGCGGGTCGAGCGGCGATCCGGGCACGGCAAAGACGATCCGCCCGATCTCGGCGGCGATCCGCGCGCTGATCAGTGAGCCCGAACGCAGCGCCGCCTCGGTCACGACGAGACCCAGGGCCAAGCCGGCAACGAGCCGGTTGCGCCGGGGAAAATCGCGCGAGCGCGGCTCCCATCCGAACGGCCGCTCGGACAGGAGGCATCCGCCTTCGTCGATGATCCGGCGCATCAGCGGCCGGTTCTCGTCGGGGTAGGGCCGGTCGAGGCCGCCGGCAAAGACGCCGATCGTGCCGGTGGTCAGCGCCGCCTCGTGCGCGGCGGCATCGATGCCCCGTGCAAGGCCCGAGACGACGACGTAGCCGGCCCGGCCGATCTCGTCGGCAAACTGGCGGGTAAGCTTGATCCCCGAGAGCGAGGCGTTGCGGGCCCCCACCATAGCGACGGCGGGCTGATGGAGAACCGTCTCGGTGCCCATCACCGCCAGCACCGGCGGCGCGCTCTCGGTGGCCTTGAGGAGCGGCGGGTAGTCGGGCTCGCCGAGACAGATGAAGCGGGCGCCCATGCGGCTGGCCCGGTTCATCTCGTCCTCGGCCGCGGCAAGGCTCTCGACGCGAACGCTGCGGCCGCCCCGCGCTGCGAGTTCCGGCAGCGCCGCGAGTGCCGCCTCGGCGCCGCCATAGCGGTTGATCAGCGATCGGAAGGTGGCGGGGCCGACATTCTCGCTGCGGATCAGCCGGAGCCAGGCGAGCCGCGTCTCGTCGGGAAGTCTGACGCCGTGGGGAGGGGCGTCAGAGGGGCTCACCCCTTGGCTCCGATCTTGCCCTCCGTGCCGGCCAGCAGCCGGCGGATATTGGCGTGATGGCGGATATAAACGATGGCGGTCAGGATCGCGGTGAGGGCGGCCGCGTCTATGTAGCCGAGCGCGACATAGACCACCGGCACGACCAGCGTGGCGGCGAGCGCCGCCAGCGAGGAATAGCGGAAGAGGAAGGCCACCGAGAGCCAGACCACCGCGAAGACCAGGACGCCGATGGGCGCGATGCCGAGCAGGATGCCGAGATAGGTGGCGACGCCCTTGCCGCCCTTGAACCCGACCCAGACCGGGAAGAGGTGGCCGAGAAACGCCGCGAGACCCGCGAGGATCGCCGCTTCGCCGCCCCAGCGCGAGGCGATCAGGACCGGCACGGTGCCCTTGAGGACGTCACCGGCCAGCGTCAGCGCCGCCATCGGCTTGTTGCCGGTCCGCAGCGCGTTGGTCGCGCCGATATTGCCCGAACCGATCTTGCGGATGTCGCCGAGGCCGAAGAGCCGCGCGAAGATCAGCCCGAAGGGAATCGAGCCGACGAGATAACCGCCAGCAACGCAGGCCAGCCAGATCGGCCAGAGGCTTGAGTCCCAATCCACCATTCAGCCCCCGCTCCGGTCCGATTCCGAAAAGACTGTGCGGCCCGCGACGAAGGTCCGCAAGACCTGGCCCTGGAAGCGGGCGTTCTCGAAGGCGGTGTTCTTGGAGCGCGAGCGGATGCGGTCCTCGCTGAACAGGAACGGCGCTTCCAGATCGACCAGCGCCATGTCGGCGACGGATCCGGGCGCCAGCGTGCCGCGATCGAGGCCGAGGAGCTTTGCCGGAGCGGCGGTCACCGCCTCGATGATGCGCGCCAACGGCACGGCGCCGGAATGATGCAGCCGCAGCGCCGCCGGCAGCAGCGTCTCCAGGCCGATCGCGCCGCTCTCGGCCTCGGCGAAGGGCCGGCGCTTGCCGTCGGCGTCCTGCGGATCGTGGGACGAAACGATGATGTCGATGGTGCCGTCGGCCAGCGCCTCGACCATGGCGGCGCGATCCTCCTCGCGCCGCAGCGGCGGCGACAGGCGGAAGAAGGTGCGGTATTCGCCGATGTCGTTCTCGTTCAGCGACAGATGATTGATCGACACGCCGGCCGTCGCCGCGATGCCGCGCCGTTTGGCCCGCCGCATGACGTCCGCCGATTCGCCCAGCGAGAGCTTGGCGGCGTGGTAGCGGCAGCCAGTGAGGACGGCGAGCCGCAGGTCGCGCTCCAGCGGAATGATCTCGGCTTCGGCCGGCGCGCCCGGCAGGCCCAGCCAGGAGGCCAGCAGCCCCTCGTTCATGACGCCGTTGCCGGTCAGCGCCGCATCCTGCGTTTCGTGCATGACCAGGGCATCGAAATCGCGCGCATAGGTCATGATCCGGCGCAGCAGCACCGGGTCGGCGATGGTGTGGCGGCCGTCGGTGAAAGCGCGCACGCCGGCCCCGGTGAGAAGGCCGATCTCGCTCATCTCCTTGCCCTTCAGGCCGCGGGTGAGCGCTGCCGCGGGGAAGACGTTGACGACGGCGGTATCGCGCGCCGTCCGCATGACGAATTCGGCGATCGCCACTTCGTCGACCACCGGATTGGTGTCGGGCATGGTGAGGATCGAGGTGACGCCGCCGGCCGCCGCCGCCGCCGAGGCCGAGGCGATGGTCTCGCGGTGTTCGCCGCCCGGCTCGCCGATGAACACCCGTGCGTCGACGAGCCCGGGCACCAGCAGCAGGCCTCGGCCGTCGACGATCTCGGCGCCGTCGGGCGCGCCCTGGTTGAGCGCGTCGGCGCCCGCGGCGACGATATGGCCGTCGACGACGACGACCGTGCCGACCGCGTCCAGCGACCGGGCCGGGTCGATGATCCGCACATGCTCGATGACGGTCGGAGCTGCAACCCTCATGCCGAGGCCTCCGGTCCGCCGATGAGGGCCGACATCACGGCCATGCGCACGGCGACGCCCATCTCCACCTGTTCCTCGATGACGCTCTGCGGCCCGTCGGCGATCTCCGAGGCGATCTCGACGCCGCGGTTCATCGGCCCGGGATGCATGACCAGCGCGTCGGGCCGGGCGTGGCGCAGCTTGGCCGCATCGAGGCCGAAATAGCGGAAATACTCCCGCACCGACGGCACGAAGGAGCCCTCCATGCGCTCGCGCTGCAGGCGCAGCATCATCACCACGTCCGCGTCCTTCAGCCCGTCTTCCATGCGCCGGTAGACCTCGACGCCCATCGATTCGATGCCGCTCGGCAGCAGTGTTGCCGGGGCGACGACGCGGACCCGGGCGCCCAGCGCATTGAGGAGCAGGATGTTGGAGCGCGCGACGCGGCTGTGCAGCACGTCGCCGCAGATCGTCACCGTGAGCCGGGCGATGCGGCCCTTGTGGCGGCGGATGGTGAGCGCATCGAGCAGCGCCTGGGTTGGGTGCTCATGCGCGCCGTCGCCGGCATTGACCACCGAGCAGGCGACCTTCTGGGCCAGCAGCGCCACGGCGCCGGCCGAATGGTGCCGCACGATCAGGATGTCCGGCTGCATGGCGTTGAGCGTCATCGCCGTGTCGATCAGGGTCTCGCCCTTCTTCACCGACGAATTGGCGACCGCCATGTTCATGACGTCGGCGCCCAGCCGCTTGCCGGCCAGTTCGAACGACGCCTGGGTGCGGGTCGAGGCCTCGAAGAACAGGTTGATCTGGGTGCGGCCCTTCAGCGTCGACTTCTTCTTGTCGCGCCGGCGGCTGACCGCCACCTCCGCCTCGGCCAGATCGATCAGTTGTTCGATCTCGTGGGGTTGCAGGCGGGCGATACCCAGAAGGTGTCGCTGGCCGAACGGGGGAAAAGGCAGGGTCGCGCTCATTAAAACGACGCCTATAGGCAATCCGTGGTTTAGCGGCAAGGATCGAGAGCAAGTGAAGCACAGGAGTCGCGTGTGGCCGAGACGAATTTCCACACCCACGAGGTGACCAACCAGTCCTCCGACTATGCTGGTTTCAACGCCTTTCGCGGCGATCCGCTGCTGCGTCTCCTGGCCGCCGATTTTCCTGACCTGGTCCTGACGACACTGGAGCGGCACGGACGATTCTGCGGCTCATTCGAGGCCCATGATCTGGCGCGGCTTGCCAATATCGAGACGCCGCGCCTGCGTCGTTTCGACGAGAAGGGCCGGCGGCTGGAACTGATCGACTATCATCCCGCCTATCACGCCCTGATGCGGCGCTCGGTCGCCGACGGGCTGCACGCCTCGATCTGGCAGGGGCCGGAGGAGGAGGTCGGGCGCCGCCATGCGGTGCGGGCCGCGCGCTTCTACATGACGGCCGGGGTCGAATGCGGCCATCTGTGCCCGGTGACCATGACCAGCGCGTCGGTCGCGGCGCTCGCGGCGGCGCCGAAGCTGCGCGATGCCTGGCTGCCGGTGATCGCCACGCGGCAGTACGACCCCAGCGTCAAGGCGCCGCTGACCAAGGCCGGCATCACTCTCGGCATGGGCATGACCGAGAAGCAGGGCGGTACCGACGTGCGGGCCAACACCACCCGCGCCGTCGATGCCGGCGGCGGGCATTATCGGCTGACCGGGCACAAATGGTTCATGTCGGCACCGATGTCCGACGGGTTCCTCGTTCTGGCGCAGACGCAGGAGGGGCCGACCTGCTTCCTGATGCCCCGGCGCCGCGACGATGGCTCGCTGAACGGGCTGCATTTCCAGCGGCTGAAGGACAAGCTCGGCAACCGCTCCAACGCCTCCTCCGAGGTCGAGTTCGTCGACGCCGACGCGCGGCGTGTCGGCGATCCCGGCAAGGGCGTGAAGACCATCATCGAAATGGTGACGCTGACCCGCCTCGACTGTGCGCTGGCCTCCGCGGGCCTGATGCGTGGCGCGCTCGCCGAGGCGGTCCATCACGCCCGGGAACGCCGGGTGTTCGGCAAGACGCTGATCGAGCAGCCGCAGATGGTGCGCGTCCTGGCCGACATGGCGCTGGACGTTGCGGCCGCGACGGTGCTGTCCTTCCGGCTCGCCGAAGCCTTCGACCGGCGAACGGGGGAGGCGGCCTCCGAGGCAGACGCCGCCTGGGCGCGGGTGATGACCCCGGTCACCAAATACTGGGTCTGCAAGATGGCCCCGGGGCTGACATACGAGGCAATGGAGTGTCTCGGCGGCAATGGCTATGTCGAGGACGGCAGGCTTGCCCGCGCCTATCGCGAAGCCCCGGTCAACGCGATCTGGGAGGGCTCCGGCAACGTGATGGCCCTCGACCTCGCCCGCATCCTGCAGCGCGACCCGCAGGCCTTCGACACGGTGATCTCGACGATCGAGGCGGACATGGCCGAGACCGCCGGCGGCACGCCCGGTGTCCTGCGCGCCGCGATGGCGATGGCGCTGGCGGACGAAGGCGCCTGCCGGTTGCTGGCCGAGCAGCTGGCCCTGGCGGGCGCCAGCGCCTCCATGCGCCGGCTGGGATTGGGCCAGACCGCCGATGCCTTCACTGAGACGCGGCTCGGCGGTGTCTTCCGCAATACCTACGGCATGCTCGACCTGCGCCATGATTCGCGGGCAATCGTCGAGGATCTCTACCCGCCGATCCGCTGAGCCCGGCGCCGGATTTCGGCAACCGAAACCCAAGCTGCGGCGTTTGCACTGAAGGAGGCAGAGGAAGGGGACGCGTTAAGGTTAACAACCGGTTTCGATTGCGGCAAAGGCCTCTCACCGACAGGGTCGCCGTTAACGGATCGGTAACCGTGACGAGGAGGTTCCATGCGCAGAATGGCGACGACCCTGGCGCTCAGTGCCTGGATTGGGTTCGCGGCTGTCAGCAGTCTGCGGCTCATGGCGCATTCGGGCTGGCTCGATCCGCTGACCGCCGGAACCGCGGCCGCGCCGCTCCTGCAGGATTTCGCGATCGCGGCCGACCTCTATCTGCCGGCCCAGGCGACCCTCGTCTTCGCAGGCCTCTTCGTAGCGCTGGCCACGGGCCTCGGCATGGCGATCGCCGGGCTTTCCTCGCCATCGATTCTGGCCATCCGCCGGGCCGAGCCGCTGGCCGCGGCTGTGCTGGTCGCACTCTTCGCCTTTTATGCCGCTGCAAGCATCGCCGGATCGCCGCTCGCCAGCCTGTTCGGTGATGGCCCGGGTTTCCTCGTCGCGCTGGCGCTGACCTTCGGAGCGCTGCTGTTCGACCGCCTGGTCGAAGTCGATGACGCGGCCGACGATGCGGCCTTCGAATCGGTTCTCAGGTCGATCCACGCCGCCGAGCGCGAGGCGCTCATGCGCCGCCATCGCTCGCCGTTCGGCGACAAGGGCAAGTCCCGCTGATGCGCACCTTCCTGGTGCTCTGGATCGGACCCCTGGTCTTTTTCTGGGGCTGGTATTTTCTTTCGCTGAACGATCTCGGCGGACCGCTCTTCTCCCGCGAAACCCACGACCGGGTCTTCATGGTCTACGGCGCGATCCTCGGTATCGAGCCGGCGACGATCCCGCCGCTGGTGGCGCGTGCGCTCGCGATCGACAGCCTGATCCTCGGCGCGATCCTCGCCTTCCGCCGCCGCAAGAAGATCCGGGCGTGGTGGCAGGCCCGGCGCGCCGCGCGGCTCGCCCTGGCGAACGGCTTTGCCTATGAGCGCAGCGACGAAAGCCGGTCCAGCGCACCCTGAAGAATGAAGGAGGCGGCGGCCGAATCGATCCGTTCGGCCCGCTTCTTGCGCGAGACGTCGGCTTCGAGCAGGCCGCGTTCCGCAGCGACCGTGGACAGGCGCTCGTCCCACAAGAGCACCGGCCGTTCGTCGAAGCGGCTGTAATTGCGCAGGAAAGCCCGCGTCGCCTGCGCCCTCGGCCCCTCCGACCCGTCCATGTTCAGCGGCAGGCCGATGACGATGCCGACGATGCTGTCCTCGTTCAGCGCCGCCACCAGCGCATTCGCATCGGCGGTGAACTTGGTTCGCCGCAGCACCTTGCGCGGCGTGGCGAAGCGCTGGCCGCGGTCCGACACGGCGAGGCCGATGGTCTTGGTGCCGAGGTCGAGACCGGCGATGGTCGTGCCGCTCGGGACGGCGTCGGCGAATTCTTCCAGCGTCACGATGGCCATCGCGTTCTCCTTGACCGGGGGACGGGCCGGTGCAGTTAGCACGCCGAGTGCCGGACACCACCCACAGAACAGAGGTCCGGCCGGCGATCGGACCGCAAGGAGCCCCCATGAAGATCACCTATTTCGGCCATTCCGCATTCCGGATCGACACCGGCTCGTCGGTCATCCTGATCGACCCGTTCCTGTCCGGTAACCCGCATTTCGAGGGCAATATCGACAGCGCCGTCGCGGGCGTCACCCATATCGTCCTCAGCCACGGCCACTTCGACCATGTCGGCGACACCGTCGACATCGCGAAGAAGCATGGCTGCAAGGTTGTCGGCACCTTCGAACTGGTCAGCTGGCTCGGCAAGAAGGGGATCGAGGCGATCGAGCCGCTGAACACCGGCGGAACCGCGAGCTTTGACGACTTCACCGTCACCCTGACCCAGGCGTTTCATTCCTCCGGCCATGTCGAGGAAGACGGGACCGTGACCTATCTCGGCATGCCGAACGGACTGGTCTTCCACTTCGCCGACGGCCCGACGGTCTATCACATGGGCGACACCGACATTTTCGCCGACATGGCGCTGATCGAGGAACTGCACGCCCCGAAGGTTGCGATGGTGCCGGTGGGCGATCGGCTGACGATGGGCGCGGCGGTGGCGGCGCTCGCCTGCCGGCGCTACTTCAACTTCGACAAGATCATCCCGATCCACTGGGGCACGCTGCCGATCCTCGACCAGACCCCGGACAAGTTCACCGAGGCGATGGAAGGCGACGCCGGCAAGATCATCAAGCCGGCGATCGGCGAAGCCTTCGAGGTCTGATCGCACGCATTTCGGCTTTCGGATCCGGACCGGACGGTCGGGGCGCAGAGCAGCGCCTAGGCCGTCCGGCCATTGCGGCGTTGCCTCGCAAGGGGCGCGCCGCTATAGCTCGCGCAATTCCTCTTGCAACCAGTAGGACCGCAATGTCCGTCGATGCTTCAACAGTCCGCCGGGTCGCCCGGCTGTCCCGGATCGCCGTTACCGACGACGAGGTCGTGGCGATGGAAAGCGAACTCAACGCGATCCTCGGCTTCGTCGAACATCTGGGCGAGGTCGATGTCGAGGGCGTCGAGCCGATGACGTCGGTGATCCCGATGGTGATGAAGAAACGCGCCGACGAAGTGACAGACGGCGCCAAGGCCGACGACATCGTCGCTAACGCGCCGGCCAGCGAAGATCATTTCTTCGTCGTGCCGAAGGTGGTGGAATAGTCGCGCCATGACGGTGACGATCGCGGTGGAATCGCCGCTTCAGGATGAGTTGCGCGAACTGGTCGCCCGGCTGAACGATCATCTCCGGCCGCTGTCGCCGCCGGAGTTCCAGTTTCAGCTCACCGCCGAGCAGATGGCCGGTGAGGACACCACCGTCTTCGTGGTGCGCGATGATCAGTCCGCCGCGGTGGGGATGGGCGCGCTGAAGGTTCACAGCCCCGCGATCGGCGAGGTCAAGCGCATGTACACGACGCCGGACGTGCGCGGGTCCGGGCTCGGCTGGCTGGTCCTGCAGTCCATCGAGGCCGAGGCGCGCCGCCGGGAACTCGGCCGGCTGGTACTGGAAACGGGCTCCACGGCCGGCTTCGAGGCGGCCTGGAGACTTTACGAACGATCCGGTTTCACGCGCTGCGGCGCCGTGCTCGACTACCCGGATTCCGATTACAGTCGCTTTTACGAGAAGAAGCTGTCCCCATGACCGAATTGACGTCTTTCACCATCGCCGAAGCGCGGGACAAGCTGGCGGCGAAGGAGTTTTCCGCGACCGAGCTGACGCAGGCCTACAATGCCGCGATCGAGGCCGCCAACCCGCAGATCAACGCCTATGTGGCGGTGACGCCGGACAAGGCGCTGGCCATGGCGAAGGCCTCCGACGAGCGGCTGGCCAAGGGCGAGGCCGGCGCGCTCGAAGGCATCCCAATGGGCATCAAGGACCTGTTCGCCACCGAGGGCATCCACACCCAGGCCGCGTCGCATATTCTCGACGGGTTCGAGCCGCGCTACGAATCGACGGTCACCGCCAATCTGTGGGCCGATGGCGCCGTCATGCTGGGCAAGCTCAACATGGACGAGTTCGCCATGGGCTCGTCCAACGAGACCTCCTATTACGGCCCGGTGAAGAACCCCTGGCGCCGCAAGGGCTCGAATGCCGACCTGGTGCCCGGCGGCTCGTCCGGCGGTTCGGCCGCGGCGGTCTCGGCGCATCTGTGCGCCGGCGCGACGGCCACCGACACCGGCGGCTCGATCCGCCAGCCCGCCGCGCTGACCGGCACGGTCGGCATCAAGCCGACCTATGGCCGCTGCTCGCGCTGGGGCACGGTGGCCTTCGCGTCGTCCCTCGACCAGGCCGGGCCGATCGCCCGCGACGTGCGCGATGCGGCGATCCTTCTGAAATCCATGGCCTCCGTCGATCCGAAGGACACCACCTCGGTCGACCTGCCGGTGCCGGACTACGAGGCCGCGGTCGGCCGTTCGGTGAAGGGCCTGCGCATCGGCATTCCGAAGGAATACCGCGTCGACAACATGCCGGAGGAGATCGAGGCGCTCTGGCAGCAGGGCATCGCCTGGCTGCGCGACGCCGGCGCCGAGATCGTCGACGTCTCGCTGCCCCACACGAAATACGCCCTGCCTGCCTATTACATCGTCGCGCCGGCGGAAGCCTCGTCGAACCTCGCCCGCTATGACGGCGTGCGCTACGGCCTGCGCGTGCCGGGCAAGGACGTCGCCGAGATGTACGAGAACACCCGCGCTGCCGGTTTCGGCCGCGAGGTGAAGCGCCGCATCATGATCGGTACCTATGTGCTGTCGGCCGGCTATTACGACGCCTATTACCTGCGCGCCCAGAAGGTCCGCACGCTGATCAAGCGCGACTTCGAGACCGTCTATGCGGACGGCATCGACGCGCTGCTGACGCCGGCGACGCCCTCGGCCGCCTTCGGCATCGCCGATCAGGACATGGCCTCCGACCCGGTGAAGATGTATCTGAACGACATCTTCACGGTGACGGTGAACATGGCCGGCCTGCCGGGCCTCGCCGTTCCCGCGGGCCTGTCCGGCGACGGGCTGCCGCTCGGTCTCCAGCTCATCGGCCGGCCCTTCGAGGAAGAGACCCTGTTTGCGATCGGCAGCGCCATCGAGCAGGCGGCCGGCCGCTTCGAACCGGCAAGATGGTGGTAGGCTGATGGCGGAGCTTCGCAAGGCACTCGATCTCTTGGCGGCGGGCGACTGGCACGGCGCCCACGCGATCGTGCAGGACGATCATTCCGCCGACGCAGCCTGGATCCACGCACATCTCCACCGCGTCGAAGGCGACCAGGGCAATGCCGAATACTGGTATCGCCGCGCCGGGCGCGAGCCGAGCGCGCAGAGCCTCGAGGCCGAGCGCGACACGATCGTCGCCGCACTCGGTCGCTGACCGGCTGCAGCCGCTCCGGCGTGCTGCGCCACCGGACCGATTTCATGCATTGAACCAGCCGTTCTGGCAGCCCATCTTCAGTTTCTGGACACGCCCATGACCCTCGTCGACACCCGAACGCCCGATCCGAAGAACTTCATCTCCGGCGCCACCGGCGACTGGGAGATCGTCGTCGGCATGGAGGTCCACGCCCAGGTAACGTCCGAGGCCAAGCTGTTCTCCGGCGCCTCGACCGATTTCGGCGGCGCGCCCAACGATCATGTCAGCCTCGTCGACGCGGCCATGCCGGGCATGCTGCCGGTGATCAACGAGGAATGCGTCCGCCAGGCGGTGCGCACCGGCCTCGGCCTCAAGGCCGAGATCAAGCACCGCTCGGTGTTCGACCGGAAGAACTATTTCTATCCGGACCTGCCGCAGGGCTACCAGATTTCCCAGTTCAAGGACCCGATCGTCGGCGAGGGCATCGTCTCGGTCTCCGTCGGCCCGGACTCCAAGGGCGAGTTCGAGGAGATCGAGATCGGCGTCGAGCGGCTGCATCTCGAACAGGATGCCGGCAAGTCGATGCACGACCAGCATCCGACCATGTCCTATGTCGATCTGAACCGCTCCGGCGTCGCACTGATGGAGATCGTCTCCAAGCCCGACATGCGCTCGGCCGACGAGGCCAAGGCGTATCTGACCAAGCTGCGGACCATCCTGCGCTATCTGGGCACCTGCGACGGCAACATGGACGAGGGCTCCATGCGCGCCGACGTCAACGTCTCCGTGCGGCGTCCCGGCGGTGATTTCGGCACCCGCTGCGAAATCAAGAACGTCAACTCCATCCGCTTCGTCGGCCAGTGCATCGAGGCCGAGGCGCGTCGTCAGGTCGCGATCCTCGAGGATGGCGGCACCATCGACCAGGAGACCCGCCTCTACGATCCGGCCAAGGGCGAGACCCGCGCCATGCGGTCCAAGGAAGAGGCGCATGACTACCGCTACTTCCCGGACCCGGACCTTCTGCCGCTGGAATTCGACCAGGCCTATGTCGACGCGCTGCTCGAAGGCCTGCCGGAACTGCCGGACGCCAAGAAGAACCGGCTGATCCGCGATGCCGGCCTGTCGGCCTACGACGCCTCGATCCTCGTCTCCGAAAAGGCGATCGCCGACTATTACGAGGCCGTGGCGAAGGGCCGCGACGCCAAGCAGGCTGCCAACTGGGTCATCAACGACCTGCTGGGCGCGCTGAACAAGGCCGGCAAGGATATCGGCGAGACGCCGGTGACCGCGGACCAGCTCGGGGCGATCCTCGACATGATCCGGGCCGAGACGATCTCCGGCAAGATCGCCAAGGACCTGTTCGAGATCGTCTGGAACGAGGGCGGCGACCCCGAGAAGATCGTCGACGAGCGCGGCATGAAGCAGGTCACCGACACCGGCGCCATCGAGACGGCGGTGGACGAGGTGATCGCAGCCAATCCCGACAAGGTCGAGCAGGCCCGCGCCAAGCCGACCATGGCCGGCTGGTTCGTCGGCCAGGTGATGAAGGCGACCGGGGGCAAGGCCAATCCCCAGGCGGTCAACGCGCTGGTCAAGCAGAAGCTCGGCGTGGAATGACCTTCTTCGTCCGCACCGCCGGCGCGGCCGATCTGGAGGCGATCAGCCAGTTGCTCGGCGAGACCTGGCACGCGACCTACGACCACATCTACGGGGCTGAGCGGGTGAGCGAGATCACCCGCTCGTGGCATTCGGTCGAAGCGCTCAGGCCGCGGATCAACCGGCTGAACTCGGAGTTCCTGGTCGCCGACGACGGCACGCGGCTGGGCGGCATGGCCTATGCCGCCGCGACCGCCGGCGACGGCAAGATGGTCGTCCTGCACCAGCTCTATGTGCGGCCGGGCTGTCAGCGCCAGGGCATCGGCCGCGATCTTCTGGCCGAGATTTCCGACTGCTTCCCGACGGCGCGCACGCTGCGCCTCGAGGTCGAGGAAGCCAATATGCCGGCGATCGACTTCTACCGCGCGCACGGTTTCACCCAGACCGGCTCGACCGCCAATTGCGGCTGTGCCGATTCGGGTATTCCAGCCTCGGTCTACGAGAAGACGCTGGCCGCCGGCTGAGCCGGGCAGGGCGCCGCCGAAGGGCGGCGCGAACGCGATCCATGGTGGACATTTTGCGGCCGCGGCAGCATAACGTCCCCGCATCGACACGGACTGGAATTCCCATGAAGGAATGGCTGCTGCAGATCTTCACCTGGTGGCAAGGCCAGACGATCGGCACGAGATTCTACACCTGGCGCAAGGGCCAGAAGGTCGGCGAGGACGATGCCGGCAACCAGTATTATCAGAACGCCGACGGCACCAAGCGCTGGGTCATCTACAACGGCCCGGCCGAGGCGTCGATGATAGCCGGCGGCTGGCACGGCTGGATCCATTACCGGGTCGATACGCCGCCTTCGCAGGAAGACTACAAGCCGCGCGCCTGGCAGAAGCCGCACCAGCCGAACTACACCGGCACGGCCAAGGCCTACCGGCCGCAGGGCTCGCTGCTCACTCCGTCCGAGCGCCCGCGCGTCACCGACGATTACGACGCCTGGACGCCCTGATCGCACGGCGGTCCGGAGCGCGGTCGGCCGCCTGACAGGATCGGCTTTCGGCCTTTTCGATTGCTGCCCGGACGATCTCCCTGTCATCGCCGCAATCTGCCGGCAGACACAGCGCGTATTGCCCGGCCCGGCGGGCCGGAAATGTTGAGGACGCCCCCATGAACCGTCGGCTATGTGCGTCGATCCTGTTTGCCGTGACGACCGGTCTCGCGCTGGTTCCGGCGTCGGCGCAGCAGCGCATCGCCAACAAGGTCGCGGTGTTCTCCGGGCTCGACAAGATCACCGGCCGGATCACCAGCTTCGACGTCTATATCGACGAGACGGTGCAGTTCGGCGCCCTGCAGGTGACGCCGAAGGTCTGCTACACCAGCGCCGAGGGCGAAGCCGCCAAGACCGATGCCTTCGTGAAGGTCGACGAGATCACCCTGCAGCGCGACATCCGCCAGATCTTCTCCGGTTGGATGTTCGCCGCGTCTCCCGGCCTCAACGCCGTCGAGCATCCGGTCTATGACGTCTGGCTGAAGAGCTGCAAAAGCGAATCGGATGTCCCGGCGCCCGCGGGGTAGAACGTCGCATCCACCGTGATCGCCTCGGCCAGCAGCGCCTGGTACGTGTCGCGGTCGATCTCGATCGCGCCGAAGCGCTCCAGATGGCCGGTCAGGAACTGGGTGTCGAGGAGCTGGTAGCCGCCACGGCATAGCCGCTCCCACAGATAGGCCAGCGCGACCTTGGACGCATCGGTGCGGCGCGAGAACATGCTCTCGCCGAAGAACGCGCCGCCCAGTGATACGCCATACAGGCCCCCGACGAGCTCGTCGCCGTCCCAAGCTTCTACCGAATGGGCAAAGCCTTCCTGCGCCAGCGCCAGTGTCAGCGAGCGGATCTGGCCGTTGATCCAGGTCTCCATGCGGCCGGGCGCAGCTTCCGCGCAGCCGTCGACCACCGCCGCGAAGGCGGTGTCGACGCGAATGTCGAAGGGCGCTCGGCGGATGGTCTTGCGCAGGCTGCGCGGCAGGTGGAAGCCGTCCAGCGGCAGGATTCCCCGCTCGGTCGGATCGATCCAGAAGATGCCCGGATCGTCCGCCTTTTCCGCCATCGGAAAGATGCCGCAGGCATAGGCCTTCAGCAGGATGGACGGGGTGATCTCGAAACGCTGGCCACCACGCCGTGTCATGATCCTACCCTGCTGATCTGCGGGCGAGATACTTTTCCAGCCAGTGGATGTCGTAGTCGCCCTTGGCGACGTCCGGATTGTCCACGAGGTCACGGAACAGCGGCAGCGTGGTCTTCACCCCGTCCACGACGATCTCGTCGAGGGCGCGCCGCAGCCGCATCATGCATTCGGTCCGGGTGCGGCCATGCACGATCAGCTTGCCGATCAGGCTGTCGTAGAAGGGCGGGATCGAATAGCCCTGATAGACGCCCGAATCGACCCGTACGCCGAGACCGCCGGGCATGTGGTAATGGGTGATCCGCCCCGGCGACGGTGCGAAGGTCTCCGGGTCCTCGGCGTTGATCCGGCACTCGATCGCATGACCGGCGAACTGGATGTCGGCCTGCGTCACCGACAGACCCTGGCCGCTGGCGACGCGGATCTGCTCGTGGACGAGGTCCAGCCCGGTGATGGCTTCCGTCACCGGATGCTCCACCTGCAGGCGGGTGTTCATCTCGATGAAATAGAACTCGCCGTTCTCGTACAGGAACTCGATCGTGCCGGCGCCGCGATAGCCGAGCTTGGCGATGGCGTTGGCGCAGATCATGCCGATCCGGTCGCGCTGCTCCTGGTCGAGCGCCGGCGAGCTGGCTTCTTCCCAGACCTTCTGGTGGCGGCGCTGCAGCGAGCAGTCGCGTTCGCCCAGATGGATGCCGTTGCCGGCGCCGTCGCCGAAGACCTGCACCTCGATATGGCGCGGCTTCTCCAGATACTTCTCCAGATAGACGGCATCGTCGCCGAAGGCCGCTCCGGCTTCCGAACGGGCCGTGGACAGCGCCATCGACAGGTCCTGCGCCGTCTTCGCCACCTTCATGCCGCGGCCACCGCCGCCGGCCGAAGCCTTGACGATGACCGGATAGCCGATCTCCGCGGCGATCCGTGCGGCCTCGTCGTCGTCGGTCACCGCGCCCGCCGAGCCGGGGACCACGGGAATGCCGAGACGCTTGGCGGTGCGCTTGGCCTCGATCTTGTCGCCCATGATCCGGATATGCTCGGCGGTGGGGCCGATGAAGGTGATCTTGTGGGCGTCGAGAATGTCGGCGAAGCGCGCATTCTCGGACAGGAAGCCGTAGCCGGGATGCACGGCATCGGCGCCGGACACCTCGCAGGCGGCGACGATCTGCGGAATGTTCAGATAGCTGTCGCGGGCCGGCGGCGGACCGATGCAGACGCTCTCGTCGGCAAGGCGCACATGCATGGCCGTGTTGTCGGCGGTGGAGTGGACGGCCACCGTCGGGATGCCGAGTTCCTTGCAGGCGCGCAGCACCCGCAGGGCGATCTCGCCGCGGTTGGCGATCAGGACCTTCTTGACCATGCCGCGCCCCTTACGCGATCACGACGAGTGGTTCGCCGTATTCCACTGGCTGCGCATTCTCGACCAGAATCTTGGTCACCGTGCCGGCGCGCGGCGCGGGGATCTGGTTCATCGTCTTCATCGCCTCGATGATCAGCAGCGTCTCGCCCTCGGCGACCTTCTGGCCGACCTCGACGAAGGCGCGCGCGCCCGGCGCCGACGACAGGTAGATCGTGCCGACCATCGGCGAGGGGACCGTGCCCTTCTCCGGGCCGGTGGCGGCCGCCGGGGCGGCAGGCTGCTCCGCGTGCGGCGCCGGAGCGGCGGGCGCCGGGCCCGACGCCGCAGCGTAGTGCATCGGCTGGGCGTAGCCGCCATAATCCTTCTGGCGGGAGACGCGGACGCGCATCTCGCCGTGCTCGACCTCGATCTCGGTCAGATCGGTGTCCTTCAGGATGCTCGCCATCTCGCGGACGAACGACGGGTCGACAGAGTTGTCTTCTTTCGACATGCGATTCCTTCGGTCTATTCGACTCGATTGTTCACAGGCGCGCCTTGAGGGCTGCAATGGCGAGTTCGTAACCCACCGGGCCGAAGCCGGCGATCATGCCGACGGCGACCGGCGCGATCAGGCTCTTGTGCCGGATCTCCTCGCGCGCGTGAATGTTGGACAGATGCACCTCCACGACGGGCTTTCCGAAGACCCGGAGCGCGTCGTGAAGGGCGAGGGAAGTATGGGTGTAGGCGGCGGCGTTGATGACGATCGCCACGGCGCGTTCGCGCGCTTCGTGGATCCAGTCGACCAGTTCGCCCTCATGGTTGGACTGCCGGAACACGATCTCGAAGCCGGCGTCCGCGGCCACATCGCGACACCGGGCCTCGATGTCGGCCAGCGTCGTCGTGCCATAGATCTCGGGCTCGCGGGTTCCGAGCGTGTTGAGATTGGGGCCGTTGAGAAAGTAGATCGTCGAGGTCATCGACCCTCGGTCTTTTCTGGCAATCGCACGCGCACCGCGCAGCTCACAGCCCCGTATAGAGGCATCGACAGCGTGGGGAAAGCGCCCCGACGGGTGTTTCGTTCCCTCAGCCCGTCCTCAACAGGCAATGGTTCCGCATTCGCGCACATTGGCGATGCTCGCCTGCAGATTGTCGAGACCGACCGCGCCGGGAACCACCTCTTCGCCGACCACGTAGGACGGCGTGCCGTTGATACCGAGTCGGGTCGCCATCTCGTTCGACTGCCGCAGCGCCTCCGTCACGGCGGATGACTGCATGGCCGTGCGCAGGGCCGACTCCTCGACGCCGAAATCTCCGGCCACCGCAATGGCGCTTGCCTCGTCGGCGGTGCCGCGCGAGCCGAGCAGCGCGCGGTGATAGGCTGCGTATTCGTTCGGCGCGATCTCGCGGAAGGCGAGGGAGACCCGCGCGGCTTCCAGCGACTGCGGGCCGAGCACCGGGATTTCCTTCAGGACGAAGCGGATGTTCGGATCGGCCGCGAGCAGCGCATCCATGTCCTGCATCGCCTTTTTGCAGTAGCCGCAATTGTAGTCGAAGAACTCGACCACGGTGACGTCGCCGTCGGGATTGCCGAGCACCGTGCCCTCCGGTGTCTCGAACAGCGCCGGCCCGACTTCGGCGATCGCCGCCTTCTGGGCCGCCGACTGGTCGGCCGTCCGCTTGGCCTCCAGCGCGTCGAGCGCTTCCAGCAG
The DNA here is from genome assembly GCF_000421645.1 of Aurantimonas coralicida DSM 14790. Classification (GTDB taxonomy): domain Bacteria; phylum Pseudomonadota; class Alphaproteobacteria; order Rhizobiales; family Rhizobiaceae; genus Aurantimonas; species Aurantimonas coralicida. The sequence continues at coordinate 52,877 of NZ_ATXK01000010.1, forward strand.
CACTTCGGGATGCTCGATCAGATAGGCGCGCACGATCGTCTCGATCGCGTCGGTCTGCTTCGCGTCGAACGATGTCTGCGCTGCCGCGGGCGCGCTGTCCTGCGCGTTGGCGGCGCCGGCTGCGATCAGCGGAAGCGTGCAGGCGAGGGCCGTTGCGGCGGTCAGGCGTCGGATGGAAAGCACGGGTGCGGCGTCCTTCTGTTCGGTTCGGTGCGGATCGCCCGTCAGCGAATCTCGGTCTGGATGATGTCCTGCGCCGCCCGCCAGGGCGGCGTGCCCGGCTGCAGCTTCTGCTGGGCGCGGATGGCGAAGATCTTCGCCTGGCGGAAGGCACCGCCATGCCAGTAGCCTTCGGCGGTGGCAAGTTCGGCGCGGCCGACTTCGCCGATCCGCCCGTAGGCCATGGCGAGGAACCGGTAGGCGACGGAATTGCCAGGATCCGAGCTGAGGCCCTCGCGGATGAGGCGAATCGCCTCCTTCATCTTGGCCGGATCGCCGCTGGTCACCAGCGCCTGGCCGATCTCGGCCTTAAGGATCCCCGAGCCGGTCTTGTCCAGCCTGGCGGCCTTCGAATAGGCGGCCGCCGCCTCCTGGGAGCGTCCCGCATCGACGAGGATATCGCCGCGCAGCTCGTAGAAGAAGGCGTTGTTCGGCTGGGCCTTGAGCAGCGCATCGACCTTGGCGAGCGCCGAGGCCGGGGACCCGGCGAGGTGGGTGGCGATCGCGTCGCCGTAATAGGCCGCCAGACTGCGCGGATCGCGGGCGAACATCCGGCGGACCGCCCCGGCACCGTCATTGTAGGCGACGATCTTGGCCCGGGCGAGATTGTGGCGCACGGCCAGTTCCGGCTTGTCGGCCCGGTCGTAGAAACGGCTTTCCTGGGCCAGCCGCTGCAGGGCTGCAATGCGGTCGCGCGGCACCGGATGCGAGGAGGTGTAGTTCCCGCCGCTGCTGCGGGCGAAGAGATTGCCGCGATCGAGGATCTCGAAGGTCTCGACAAGACCCCGGGCGGACTGGCCGGTCGCTTCCAGATAGGTGAGGGCGGACCGGTCGGCGGTGGACTCTTCGCCGCGCTGGTAGCTGAGCAGGTTGCGCTGGGCGATGCCGCCGCCGCCCATCATCACTCCTGCCCCGGCGCTGACCGCGCTGCCGCCGCCAGCGGCGGCGCCCGCCGCTGCGATTCCGGCCCCGAGCAGGCTCGCGACCACGGCGATGGCCTGGGAGCGCTCCAGCTGTTCGCGCAGTCGCTGCTGGTGACCGCCGGCCAGATGGCCGATCTCGTGGGCGAGGATGCCGATCAGCTGGTTGGGCGTCTGCGTCGCGGTGATCGCGCCGGTGTTGATGTAGATGCGGCGACCGGAGACGAAGGCGTTGAAGGCGTCGGAATTGACCAGCACGATCTCGATGCCTGAACGCGACAGGCCCGCCGCCTTCAGCAGCGGACGCGCATAGTCGGCGACCAGCGCCTCGATCTCGGCGTCCCGCACGATCGGCAGGCTGGCCTTGTCCTTCCCGGCGGCCTGAACGCTAACCGGTGCCAGTGCCACGGATGCCGCCAGGATCATCGATGTGATGCGGGCGGAGATCGCGCCGAGCGACATGTTCATGCTAGTCCCCTCCGATGCTGGCCGATGACCGATCGCCAATTCCCGATCCGATCCCGGCACTGTCTGGCAATCCTCACCCCAATCCGGCGAAATCGAGGCGAAACATGCGGTCCGACCTGTCCGAAACCCTCACGATGATGGCATCAAAGCGGTCCGACATCGACCCGTTTCGCGCCATGGACGTTCTGGCCGAAGCCAACCGGATGATCGCACGGGGCGACCGGGTGCTGTCGCTGGCCGTTGGCCAGCCGGCCGCGCCGGCGCCGCAGATCGCGCGCGATGCCGCCCGCTGCATGCTCGACCATGGCCGCATCGCCTATACCGATGCGCTCGGGCGCCAGGATCTTCGCGAGCGCATCGCCCGCCACTACGCCGACGCCTACGGCCAGACGGTGGATGCCGCGCAGATCATGATCACCACCGGCTCGTCGGCGGGCTTCAACCTGACCTTTCTCGCCGCCTTCGATCCGGGTGACAGGATCGCGCTCGCCGCGCCCGGCTACCCGGCCTATCGCAACATCCTGCGCGCGCTCGGGCTGGTGCCGGTGGAGATTGAGGTCGACCGGACCACCGGCTACATCCTGACCGCCGAGCATCTGCGCGCCGCCCATGAGGAGCACCGGCTCGCCGGGGTCCTGATCGCCAGCCCGGCCAACCCCACCGGCACCGTCACGCCCCGCGACGAGCTGCGCCGGCTGGTCGAATATGCCGATGCCGAAAACATCCGCTTCGTCTCCGACGAGATCTATCACGGCCTTGCCTACGGCCGGGCCGAGGCGACGGCGCTGGAGTTCTCCGACCGGCCGATCATCGTCAACTCCTTCTCCAAATATTACTGCATGACCGGCTGGCGGATCGGCTGGCTGATTCTGCCGAAGGCGCTGCTGCGGGCCGCCGAGCGGATCGGCCAGAGCCTCTACATCTCCGCACCGGAGCTCTCGCAGGTCGCGGCCACGGCGGTGTTCGACGCGACGGCCGAACTCGACGTCGTGCGCGATGGCTATGTGAAGAATCGCGACCTCATCGCGAGCCGGCTGCCGGAGCTGGGCTTCCGCGATATCGCCCCCATCGATGGCGCGTTCTACGCCTATGCCGCGATCCCCGAGGGCGAATCAGGCGCCACGCAGTTCGCCGCGGACATCCTCCAGCGCTGCCATGTGGCGATCACCCCCGGCACCGACTTCGACACCCGCCGCGGCGAGAACTTCGTGCGGCTGTCCTACGCCTGCGATCACGCAACGCTCGCCGAGGCGCTGGACCGGATCGCCGACCGCCGCATCGGCTGACCGGCAGCGCCGGTCCCGGCCCCAACAACAGACCCGGAACGCAAAACGGGCGGCCCGATGGGCCGCCCGTTTTCATGTCTGCCGTGTCCCGCGGCGCGACGCGGGTGATGCGCTTCGCCTTAGAAGAAGCTCCGGCGCGCCCACCAGCCGGTGCGGCGCGGCTTCTCGGGCTTGGCCTCGGCATCGTTCGAGGTGCTCGACGTGACCACCGGGTCGGACGATTCCGGCGCGGCGGGCGTATCGTCGTTGGCTGCGGCCGCGGCGGTCTCTTCGGTTGCGGCAGGCTGTGCCTCGACCGGTGCCGGCTCGCTGGTGGCCACCGGCTCGGCGGCCAGAGCCGGCATTGCAGGCTCTGCCACGACCGCCGAGTCGGCGTTGTCGGCCGCTTCGCTCTGCGCGGCAACCGGCTCGGCGGGCGACGCCACCGGCGCATCCTCGGCCACGGGGGCCGGCGTTGCGGCGACCTGATCCGACATCACCGTCGTTGCGGTGGCGTGGATCGGCTGCGCGTCCGAAGCCTGATCGGCTGCGACGTCACCGGACGGCTGGCCGGATTCGCCCTCGCCATTCTGGTCCTCGCGATTGCGGCGACCACCCCGACGACCGCGGCGGCGGCGCTTGCGGCCCCGGTCGCTGTCGTCGTCGGTCCGGCTGGTGCTGCGATGTGCGCCGCCATCCGTCTCGTCGTCACCTTCGGCATCGCCGTCGCGATCATCGCCATTGTCCTGATCCGAACGGTCGTCGCGCGACTGGCCGTCGGCGACAGTCTCGTCCTCGTCACCCGACCGCTTGCGCCGACGCCGGCGGCGACGGCGACCGCCGCCTTCGGAATTGTCCGACCCGTTCCGGTCTTCCTCCGCACGGCCCTTGTCTTCGACCGCAGGCTTCTCTTCGGCGATCCGGTCGAGCTCGTCGGCCGAGCGGCGTGCCGCTTCCTCGTCCGCCGCGTCGTCGAGCGCATCGCTGACGGCGAGGGCATCCGGCTGGCCGGCATCGATCGTGATTTCCGGCTTCGTCGCTTCGGCACCATGCGCGATGGTGATCGCCTGGTGGCCGGCGCTGTCGTCGGCTTCCAGGATGATGCGCAGGCCGTGATGGTGCTCGAGTTCCTCGATCCGCTGGCGCTTCTCGTTGAGCACGTAGAGCGCCGTCGAGGTCGGAACCTTGACGATGAGATCGTGGTCGGCGTGCTTCTGCAGATGCTCCTCGATCGTGCGCAGCACGTGCAGCGCCGACGACGAGGACGAGCGGATATGACCGGTGCCTTCGCAGACCGGGCAGGTCTGCATGGTCGATTCCAGCACGCTGGCGCGAATCCGCTGGCGGCTCATTTCCAGCAGGCCGAAATGCGAGATGCTGCCGACCTGGATGCGGGCCCGGTCGCTCTTCAGGCACTCCTTGATCTTCTTCTCGACCGCGCGGTTGTTGCGCTTCTCGTCCATGTCGATGAAGTCGATGACGATCAGGCCGGCGAGGTCGCGCAGACGCAGCTGGCGCGCCACCTCTTCGGCGGCTTCCATGTTGGTCTGGTAGGCCGTGTCTTCGATCGAGTGTTCCTTGGTGGAACGCCCCGAATTGACGTCGATGGCGACCAGCGCCTCGGTCTGGTTGATGATGATGTAGCCGCCCGACTTCAGCGTGACGTGGGGCTGCACCATCTTGTCGAGCTGCGATTCGATGCCCTGCCGCACGAAGATCGGGGTCGGGTCACGATAGGGCTGCACGACCTTCGCCTGGCTCGGCATGAGCATCCGCATGAAGTCCTTGGCTTCGCGGTAGCCCGTCTCGCCGGCGACGAGAATCTGGTCGATGTCCTTGTTGTAGAGGTCGCGGATCGATCGCTTGATCAGGCTGCCTTCCTCGTAGACGAGGGCAGGGGCGATCGACGACAGCGTGACGGTGCGCACCGTCTCCCACAGCCGCATCAGATATTCGTAGTCGCGCTTGACCTCCGGCTTGGTGCGGTTGGCACCGGCCGTGCGCAGGATGATGCCCATGCCGCGCGGCACGTCCAGCTCGCGCACGACATCCTTCAGCCGCTTGCGGTCGGCCGCATTGGTGATCTTGCGCGAGATGCCGCCGCCACGCGCCGTGTTCGGCATCAGCACCGAATAGCGACCGGCCAGCGACAGATAGGTGGTCAGGGCCGCGCCCTTGTTGCCGCGCTCTTCCTTGACGACCTGCACCAGCAGGATCTGCCGACGCTTGATGACTTCCTGGATCTTGTACTGGCGGCGCTGGCGTGCCTGGCGGACCGGCACTTCCTCCATGGCGTCCTCGGAGCCGATCTGGTCGATCTCGTCGTCGCCGTCCTCGTCGCCATTGCTCTCGTCGTCGCCGGACGCGCGGGTGCGCCCGCGCCGACCGCGGCCGCCGCGCCGGCCCCGCGAAGACCGCTCGGACCCGTTCTCCTCGTCGTCACCGTCGCCGCCGGACGTCGTGATGCCATCGGCATCGGCGTCTGCGTCGTGATCGTCGTCGGACTCGGTGGCGCGGATTTCGGTCTCGTCGCCATGGGCCTCGCCCTGATCGGCGTCGCTCGACGCCGCGTCGGAGCCGGCCTCGTCACCGTTCTCGTCGATCTCGGCCTTTTCCGAGACGGTCTCGTCGCTGTTCGCGGCAGACTTGCTGCGCGATCCGCGACGCGAACGGGTCGGCTTTGGCTCGTCGGCCTCTTCCTCTTCCATCGCGCACTGGAGGTCTTCCTCGATCAGCGCCTGACGGTCGGCCTTGGGGATCTGGTAATAGTCGGGATGGATCTCGCTGAAGGCGAGGAAGCCGTGGCGGTTGCCACCATATTCGACGAAGGCGGCCTGGAGCGAGGGTTCGACCCGCGTCACCTTCGCCAGATAGATATTTCCCTTGAGCTGCTTCTTGTGTTCGGATTCGAAATCGAATTCCTCGACCCGGCTACCCCGGACGACGACGACGCGCGTCTCCTCCTGGTGGGACGCGTCGATCAGCATTTTGTTTGCCATGAAAGGACTCCCGGGCGCTCGCACCAGGTCGCGGCAAGGCGTCATGCGCCTGCCTGTCGACGGGAGGGCGCGAGCCCGTATCGGTGGAATCTGGCATTGCAGCGCGGCCGTGACTCGACGGCGCCAGACCCCTTGTTAAGGGATGCGGCGGGTATCGGAGAACGGGAGCTGGTGACAAGATTCGACCTGTAACAACTACATGGCCGCTGGGGCGGCCGACGAAACGGGCGAATTGGCGGCTTGCGAGCCGGGCACATTCGCGACGTTGGAAATCCGCCGGGAAGGAAATTCCTGCGGCGAAATGAAAATTCTGCTCGAGGCTCGGTGACTGGTCGCAGGATCGCAAACCTGCCGCGACGTTTTCGCCGCAGCCGTGCCGACGTCCGCGGGGCACTCGTGCCTCCGAATCGGCAGCTGCATGTGATTCCGCATCACTAAGCCTCGGTTCGATTTTATGACGGGAATGCCTAATAAACAAGTGCGGCGCGGCGATTGTGGTCGCAAGGTAAGAGATCGCGCGAGGCGTGGGTGCAAAGCGGCATACCGCCTGTCGCCGGAGCGCTGCCGGCCGCCGCAGCGGTTCGGCCGCGCGACTTTGAGCCGTCGCCCCAGTCTCATCAACATTGTCGCGTCAGCAGGGATGGCCTATCGCGCAGAGGACGCGACACGCTGTGACCGGGAAGGGGTGCAATGACAGGACGATGCCGGAACGTGGTGGCCGAGCTTGCCCGGACAGCCCTGGCGGCTGTGGTGGTGCTCCTGCTGTGGGGTGCCCAGTCTTCCGCGCTCGCCGAGGACCGGATCATCACCGCGGTGACCCAGGCCGCCGACGCGGACGCCTTCACCGTCGCGTTCGACGTTATCGGCAAGCCCGAGGCGCGGGTCCTGCATCTGCGCAATCCCGAGCGGATCGCCGTCGATTTCGAGGACACCCTCTCGGCTGCCGCGCTGGATGCGCCGCCTGACAATGCGCTCGTCTCGACGAGCCGGCACGGCCTTGTCGCGGCCGACCGGTATCGCTTCATCTTTACGCTCAAGGGTGCGGCCAGCGCCGAGCTCGACCGCGCCGCGACGGCGAACGGCGAGACGCTCTCCCTGACCATCCGCCCGGCGACGTCCGGCAAGGTTGCTGCGGCGTCATCGTCGACGCCGGCGCCGCGGCAGGATGCCCCTGACGCCGGACCCGATGTGCCGGCGGCCGTGCCGCAGGGGCGTGTCCTCAAGGTCGTGCTCGACGCCGGACATGGCGGCGTCGACAAGGGCGCCGTGTCGAAGTCGGGCACGCTGGAGAAGGAGATCAACCTCGCCATGGCGCTGGCTCTCCGCGATGCGTTGCAGGCCCGCGGCGATGTCGAGGTGACGCTGACCCGCGACGACGATACATTCATTCCGCTGGAGGAGCGCGCGGCGATCGGCCGCCGCGAACGCGCCGACCTGTTCATCTCCATCCATGCCGACTCGATCCGCTACGCCGATCTGCGGGGCGCGACCGTCTATACGCTCTCGGAGACCGCCTCGGACGAGCTCTCGCGCGAGATCGCCGCGTCGGAAAATGCGGCGGACCGCTTCGCCGGCGAGGAATGGCAGCGCGACGAGCCGACCGTCTTCGACATCCTTCTCGACCTGACCCGGCGCGAGACCGTCAGCTTCTCCGAGCATTTCGCCTCGTCGCTGGTCCGGGACCTGCGGCGCGAGGACATTCGCCTGATCAACCGGCCGAAACGCTCGGCCGGATTCAAGGTCCTGACCGCGCCGGACGTCCCCTCGGTGCTGGTGGAGCTCGGCTTCCTGTCGAATCGCGAGGACGAGAAGCTCCTGACGGACGCGGCCTGGCGCAAGGACACCGCCGCGGCGATCGCCCGGGCGGTGATGGATTTCTTCGGGGAAAAGGTCGCCGAACCGCGCAAGCCCGGCTAATCGGGCACGCGCATCCGGGCGGATGTGGTAAATCGACAACGCTTGCCTGCATTGCGGGGCCGTCATGCACCCATGTCCATGGCCTCGCCGCATTTGCGCAGCAGGAAAACGTTAAAAGGACGTTCGCTGCGGCCCATGCGCGGCGGATGTTGCAAATTCCCGGCCAAGGCTCCTGCGAGCCGATGCGGGGAGCATGAACCGGACCGGCGCGGCGGCGCAGGGCGGACGGAGTTTCGATGATCAGACTGCTCGGCTATTTCTTTGCCATCGGTGCCGTCTTCTTCCTCGTGGTGGCCGGCGGCTTCGCCTGGTACATCGAGAAGATGGGCAGTGACCTGCCGGACTATCAGGTCCTGGCGGCCTACGAGCCGCCCGTCACGACGCGGGTGCACGCCGCCGACGGCTCGCTGATGGCCGAATACGCGCGCCAGCGGCGCCTGTTCCTGCCGATCCAGGCGGTGCCGGATCTCGTCAAGAACGCCTTCCTCTCCGCCGAGGACAAGAACTTCTACCAGCATCCGGGCGTCGACATCGAAGGCGTGGCGCGCGCCGTCATGGTGCTGGCCAAGGGCGGCCGCATGCAGGGCGCCTCGACCATCACCCAGCAGGTCGCCAAGAACTTCCTTCTGACCAACGAGCGCACCTTCGACCGCAAGATCAAGGAAGCGATCCTGTCGCTGCGCATCGAGCAGGCCTATTCCAAGGACAAGATCCTCGAGCTCTATCTGAACGAGATCTATCTGGGCCTCGGCTCCTACGGCGTCGCCGCCGCGGCGCTGGCTTATTTCGACAAGTCGGTAAACGAACTGACCATCGAGGAAGCCGCCTATCTGGGCGCGCTGCCGAAGGCGCCGGAGAATTACAATCCGTTCCGCGACCCGGACCGGGCGATCGAGCGCCGCAACTGGGTCATCGACCAGATGGCCGCCAACGGCTTCATCACCGCCGAGGCCGCCAGCGAGGCGCAGGAAAAGCCGCTCGACGTCAATCCGCGGCCGACCGGCACCTATCTGGCGTCGTCCGAGTATTTCACCGAGGACGTGCGCCGCGAGATCATCCAGCGCTACGGCGTCGACGCGCTCTACGAGGGCGGTCTGTCGGTCCGCACGACCCTCGATCCGACGCTGCAGGCGGAGGCGCGCAAGGCGCTCCAGCACGGGCTGATCAAATATGACGAGGAGCGCGGCTGGCGCGGGCCGGTGACCCGGGTCGAGATCGGCAGCGACTGGGGCCAGTCGCTGGCCAAGATCGAGCCGCTCGCCGACGTCCCCGAATGGCGTCTGGCCGTCGTCCTGACCGCCGAAGCGGGTCGCGTGGAGATCGGCCTGCAGCCGCCGCGCGACATGTCCGGCGCCCGGGGCGCTGAGCGCGAGTTGGCGAGCATCGCCAGGGACGACATGAAATGGGCGCTGCGCCTGAACACCGAGGATCGGAAGGGCAATGTCAGCTCCGCCGCCGAGGTGCTGTCGCGCGGCGACGTCGTCTATGTGGAGAAGAAGGAAGAGGGCGCCGGCTACCGGCTGCGCCAGCCGCCGAAGGTGCAGGGCGCACTGGTGGCGATGGAGCCCAAGACCGGGCGTGTCGTCGCCATGGTCGGTGGCTTCTCCTTCGCCCAGTCCGAGTTCAACCGGGCCAGCCAGGCCTATCGCCAGCCCGGTTCGTCCTTCAAACCCTTCGTCTACGCCGCGGCGCTGGACAATGGCTACACGCCGTCCTCGGTCATCATGGACGCGCCGATCTCGCTGCCGGACGGCAATGGCGGCGTCTGGGAACCGTCCAATTACGGCGGCGGCTCGGCCGGTCCCTCGACCCTGCGCCTCGGCATCGAGAAGAGCCGCAATCTCATGACGATCCGGCTCGCCAAGGACATGGGCATGGACCTTGTCGCGGAATATGCCGAGCGTTTCGGCATCTACGACAATCTCGGCAAATATCTGCCGATGGCCCTCGGCGCCGGCGAGACCACGGTCCTGCGCATGGTGTCGGCCTATTCGGTCATCGCCAATGGCGGCCGCTCGCTGGAGCCGTCGCTGATCGACCGGGTCCAGGATCGCTACGGCAAGACGATCTACAAGCACGACCAGCGCATCTGCCAGACCTGCGACGCGCCGGCCTATGACGGCCAGAGCGAGCCGGAACTGGTCGACGAGCGCGATCAGGTGCTCGACCCGATGACCGCCTACCAGATCACGTCGATGATGGAGGGCGTCGTCCAGCGCGGCACCGCCACCCGTGTGGCCGCGCTCGGCGTTCCCATCGCCGGCAAGACCGGCACCACCAACGAGGAGAAGGACGTCTGGTTCGTCGGCTTTACCCCGGACCTCGTGACCGGCGTGTTCCTCGGCTACGACAACCCGACCCCGATGGGCCGCGGCGCCACCGGTGGCGGCATGGCGGCACCGGTCTTCATCGACTTCATGGAGGATGCGCTGGAAGGCGTGCCGCCGGTCGAGTTCAAGGTGCCCGAGGGCATGGACCTGATCGCCGTGAACCGGAAGACCGGCATGCGCTCCGGCGGTTCGGGCGGCGACGTCATCATGGAGGCGTTCAAGCCCGGCACCGGGCCGTCCGACACCTTCAACATCATCGGCGCCGACGAGATGGCCGGCGGCTTCGGCTCCGGGCAGGTCTCGCAGGAGGCCGAGCAGGCCATCGTCCAGGGCGGTGGTGGCGGCGGGCTGTTCTAGCCAAGCCGGCCACGGACCGTTATAGAGCCACCCCGACCGGCAATCCGGCTCCGACGTCGCCCCGCGCGACGGCGAGGCCTGCGTCGCCGGTGCGAGACCATACCCTCAGGATTTAGGAGATTGCGGCTTGCGCGCCGAGATCGAGAACCTTGTCGACGAAATCAAGCAGGCCATAAGCCTGCTGAGGAGGCATCTTTGACTGGGAGAAATCTCTCAAACGCCTCGACCTGCTGAACAACAAGGCGGAAGATCCGACCATCTGGGATGATCCGGCCGAAGCGCAGAAGCTCATGCGCGAACGCCAGTTCCTGGACACCGCCATCGGCGCGGTGAACCGCCTGAACCAGTCGCTGCAGGACAATATCGAACTCATCGCCATGGGCGAGGAGGAGAAGGACGCCGAGATCGTCAAGGAAGCCGAGGCTGCGATCCGCGAGATCAAGGCCGAGGCCGACAAGCGGCAGATCGAGACGCTCCTCTCCGGCGAGGCCGATTCCAACGACACCTATGTCGAGGTTCATTCGGGCGCCGGCGGCACCGAGAGCCAGGACTGGGCGGCGATGCTGCAGCGCATGTACATGCGCTGGGCCGAGCGGGCCAAGTTCAAGGTCGAGGTCCTGGAAGAGCATTCCGGCGAAGAGGCGGGTATCAAGTCCGCCACGCTGCTCATCAAGGGCCACAACGCCTATGGCTGGATGAAGACCGAATCCGGCGTCCACCGGCTGGTGCGGATCTCGCCCTATGACAGCCAGGCGCGGCGGCACACGTCCTTCGCCTCGGTCTGGGTCTATCCGGTGGTCGACGATTCGATCGACATCGACGTCAACGAATCCGATGTCCGCATCGACACCTACCGGGCGTCCGGCGCCGGTGGCCAGCACGTGAACACGACGGACTCGGCCGTGCGCATCACGCATCTGGAAACCGGTATCGTGGTCCAGTGTCAGGCCGAGCGTTCGCAGCACAAGAACCGGGCGACCGCCTGGAACATGCTGCGCGCCCGGCTCTACGAAGCCGAGCTCGAACGTCGCGAGAATGCGGCGAATGCCGAGGCGGCCTCGAAGACGGATATCGGCTGGGGCCACCAGATCCGGTCCTACGTCCTGCAGCCGTACCAGATGGTCAAGGATCTGCGGACCGGCATCGAGAGCACCTCGCCGCAGGAAGTCCTGGACGGCGGGCTGGACCCCTTCATGGAGGGTGCGCTGGCGCACCGGGTTCATGGCGGCGACGCCGCGGTCGACGACATCGACTGACGACGCCATCGTCGCATGAGCATTCAGCGGGCTGCCGGAAACGGTGGCCCGTTTTGCGTTGCGCCCGGTGCAGACCGTTCCCCGTGTCAGGACGGCAGGCGGATCCTGTCGCGGATGCGCAGGAAGCGCATCGGATCGACGGCCTTGCCGTCCCGTCGCACTTCGTAGTGGAGATGCGGCCCGGTGCTGCGGCCGGTACTGCCGACGGCGCCGATGCGCGTGCCGCGGCCGACCTCGTCGCCGACCGACACGTCGATCCGGGACATGTGGCCATAGCGGGTGGTGATGCCGTTGCCGTGGTCGATCTCGACAAGATTGCCGTAGCCGCCGGCCCGACCGGCGCGCACGACCTTGCCCGGCGCGACCGCCGAGACCGCCGAGCCGCTCGGGCGGGCATAGTCGATCCCCGCATGCAGGGCGCGCTTGCCGAGGAACGGGTCGGAACGAATGCCGAAGGTGCTCGAGCGGGTGCTCGCCGGCATGGGCTCGGTCAAAGGCAGGCGCTCGGCAACGTCATGCAGCTTCTTCAGCGCATCGAGCGCGGCATCGAGCTCGGCGTAGGATTCCTCGAAATCGAAATCGGCGGGTGCCGGCTCGTACGGGCCGCCGACGGCCGAACCGACGGTGTCCGGCGGCAGGTCGATACCGATCGCGGTCAGGGCCGATGCGATGCGCACGGTGCGGGTGCGCGCCTTGGCGGCGAGGCTCTGCAGGTCGCCGATCTGGCGAAGCTCGGCCATGTCGATGGAGCGTCCGATCTGCCGGATCGCAGCTTCCGAAATGTCGAAGCGGCGCGGCCCGACCTTCGCGGTCGCTGCGGCCGTCATCGGCGCAGCGCGCCAGTCGTCGCCGGGAATCGCGCTGGTGCGGATCGTGTCGAGCATCGGCTCGTCCTCGTCCAGCGAATCGCCATGGGCTTCGAGCGCCGGCTCGGTCTCCGAGGGCGTGTCTTCGACCGACGAGGTGCGCGGGTTCTGCGTGGGCAGCGGGACGGCCGTCGTGATGATCCCGGTGGCCTTGGCGCGTTCGAGGAGCGGCTGCAGCTTGTCGTAGCGGGCGGTCAGTTCCTCCTGCTGGTCGAGCAGCACTTCCACCTTGGTCTCGACCATCTTCTCGGACAGGAACTGCCGGCTCGTGGCGGTGTCGAGCTGCGCCCGCAGCGCCGCGATCCGCTGTTCGTAGTCGCGCGTCACCTTCCACTGGCGCTCGGCATAGCGCACGGTGAGGTCGTCCTGCAGGAGATAGTAGGAGGGAATCGCGACGCAGGTGGCCGCGACGAGGGCGGCGAGGGCCGAGCCGAGCATCAGGGCCTTGCGGCCGATGGTGAAGTAGCGAACCTGTTCGCCGCGCGCGATGATCACCGTATGCGGTTCGCGTCGATCGCCGAATGTTCGCCTGTGCTTCACCGCAGTCATTACCCATCCCCGGATACCGGGACGCGATGTCCCGTCGACCGCCTGATTACACTCGGGTAAGGTTAACATTCCTTTGATCGGCAGCGGATCGACCGCCTTCCGGCGGTGGCGACGGGCGTCCGGGCCCGCTTTGGCCGGGGTAATCGGCCGTCGACCTCAGCTCGAGAGCGGCGAGAGCGACCGGTAGAAGGTGGGCGTCAGGCCGGCCTCGGCGCGGGCGCGATCGTTGAAGGGCGCCTTCACGTCGCCGCGGAAGCTCGCCCGCACCAGCTCCTGGAACCGCTGCGCCGGGTTGCGGCCTTCGCGGGCGCACAGGAAGCGAAACCATTTGGCGCCGATCGCCACGTGCTTCTTCTCGTCCCGGTAAATGATCTCCAGGATCGCGGCGGTGTCTGCGTCGCCGACCTCCAGCAGCTTCTCCAAGAGGGACGGCGTGACGTCGAGCCCGCGGGCTTCGAGGATCAGCGGAACCACCGCCAGCCGTGCGCCCAGATCGTGGGCGGTCGCCTCCACCGCCTGCCAGAGCCCGTCATGGGCGGGCAGGGCGCCATAATGGCTGCCGAGTGATTCCAGTCGCCGCGACAGCAGCCGGAAATGCTTGGCCTCTTCCAGCGCCACGGTCATCCAGCCATCGAAGAAGGAGCGCGGCACGCGTTCGCTGGCAAAGCGCGCGACGATGTCGAGCGCCAGGTCGATGGCGTTGAGTTCGATATGGGCAAGCGCATGGATCAGTGCGATCCGGCCGGTTTCGGTGTGCACCGAGCGGCGCTTGACCGTGCGCGGCGAGACGAGCACCGGCTCGGCGGGGCGGCCCGGCCTGTCGGGTAGCGCCGGATCGTGCGGGGCGTGCAGACCGAGCCGGCGACCGAACCACAGCCGGCAGGCGAGGTTGGTGCGCTCGACCTTTTCGTCGAGATCGGCCGCCCTCAGCGCCTCGATCGCGGCCTGGCGCAGCGTCGCAGGGGAGCCGGCCTCGCGCGGTTCGCTGCTCATGTCGCGGCAGACAGCTGGCGCGCGGCCTCCAGAACCTCCTCGGCATGCCCCGGCACCTTCACCTTGGGCCAGAGCCGCGCCACCGTGCCGTCGGCCGCCACCAGCGCCGTCGTCCGCTCGACGCCCATGTATTTGCGGCCGTACATGCTCTTCTCGACCCAGATGCCGAAGGCCGACAGCAGCGTCTTCTCCTCGTCCGACAGAAGCCGGACCGTGAGCTCGTGCTTGTCGCGGAACTTGCCGTGCTTCTTCACCGGATCGGGCGAGACACCGAAAACCGGAACGCCGATCGCGTCGAAATCGCTCTTCAGCCGCGTGAACTCGATAGCTTCAAGCGTGCAACCGGAGGTATCGTCCTTGGGATAGAAATAGAGGACGAAGGGCTTGCCGAGGAGATCGTCGGACGCGACCACGGCGCCGTGATCGTCAGGCAGGCTGAATGTCGGACAGGGTTCACCGGCTGAAATCGGCATGGCGTGCCATCCTTTCGGGGAAATCGTGCGTCAGGAGAGGGTGACTGGACGAATCAGCCGGCGGCTGACGATCTGGTGGCGAAGATGCCGGATGAGATGCGCGGGCGAAAGCATGCTCCGCGCGACGTATTGTTCAACGCGCGGCGTCCGGTTCGAAACGGCGTCGGCAGGGGAGCGCCGAGACGCCATGTCTGCGCAGATTCCATTCCGTCCTGCGCACGAGGCTGGTCGCAGTCCGGAGGCGTTTCGCCGAAGATGAAGATTGTCGTCCGTATCCTGGCCGGCACGGCCAGCATCGCGATCTGCGCGGCCCTGCTGATCGGCGGGCTTGCCGCCGCCATCCTGTGGACCGATTCCGGCCAGGACCTGCTGCGGCGCAAGACCGAGGAACTCGCCTCGAACGCCCTTGGTCCCGGCTATGTCGTCGCGCTGGGCCAGCAGACGATCGGCATCGGCCCGAGCGGCCGGATCGGGCTCGGCTTTTCCGATGTCGCCCTGCGCGATCGCGAGTCCGGCGAAACGGTCGGCACGGTGGCGCTGGTGCGCGCCGGCATCGGCGTCTCCAGCCTGCTGTCCGGCAATCTCGCGCTGGAAACCCTCGCCGTGGAGCGGGTGCGACTGGACCCGGGCAGCCTGGATGGGGAAGGCGATGGCGAGCCCTTCGAACCGGACGAGATCTTCCAGACGGCCGATCGCATCTTCACGGCCCTCGATGACGCCGGCCTGCGCCTGCTGGAGGTGGCCGACGTCGCCAGCCTGAACGCCGATCCCGACACGCGGCTCGACCGCCTGACGGTCAGTCGCGTCGGCCAGGGGGAGACCGCCATCGACCTGACGGCGCACCTTGCAGGTCGCGACGTCGCGGTGACCGGGCGCGCCACCCTGGCCCCGAACGGCGACAGGCTGGCCGGGCTGTCGCTCGAGACCGCTCCACTGCCGCTGGCCTTCGGCGAACCGCCGCAGGACGCGGCGGACCGATCCGTCGCCTTCGAGGGCTCGGCTTCGCTGGCCGCCGAACTCGCCACCACCGAGGCCGGCCGGAACCTGCGCGTGCGGCTGGACGCCGGCGAAGGCCGCCTGATCGGCCGCATGCCCGTCGCGCTGCAGAGCGGCGTCCTGGAACTGACACTCGACGAGGGGCGCAGCTATGCGCGCGTCTCCGCCGCCCGTATCGAGACCGCGTCGGTCGAGGCTGAGTTTCGGGGCGGGCTGAACCTCGTCGCCGACGCCGCCGGCCATCACGGCTTCAGCCTTGCCAGTTCGCGTCTGATCTCGACCGCCGGGGGCGATGGCGCGGCGCGATCCGCCGAGCTGACGCTGGGCGGCTGGTTCGATCCGGCCGATGCGGCGGCCGACATCGAGCGTCTGGTCCTGGACACCGGCGATGGCGGGCTGGCCGGGGCCGCCGCACTGGGCGGGATGGAGCCCGAGGACCGCATCCGCGCCGATCTGACCTTCGACAATGTCGATGCGGCCACAGTGAAGGCCTTCTGGCCGATCATCATCTCGCCCGAGGCGCGATCCTGGGTGATCGACCATGCCGGCGATACGGGCCGGGTGGAAAACGGCAATTTCACGCTCGACGTGTCCGTCGACCGGCTGCCGAAGATCCTCGACCCCGAGATCAGCCCGAGCGCCGAGGAGATGCATCTCGCCCTCGCGATCGACGGCGCCGCCTTTGCCACGATCGGCGATCTGCCCGATCTCTCCGCCGTTACGGGCGATCTGGATTTTCGGGCCGGCAGGACGGTGATCTCGGTCGCTTCGGCGACGGTCGCGGCGGTTCCCGAGGTGACGATTCTGCCATCGTCGCTCGAGTTCGAACGCGAGGAGTCCGGCGTGATCGCGTCGCTCTCGCTGAACATCGGGGGGCCGGCCCCGGCGCTTCTGGAGATCGCCGACCGAGACCCGATCAATGCGCTCGACAAGATCGGCTGGAAGAGCGACGAGGTCTCGGGCGCGGCGACGGCCGGGGTCAATGCCCGCTTCCTGCTCGGGCGCCCGGGCGAGAAATCCGTTCTGCAGAACTGGACGGTGATCGCCGACCTCGACGATGTCGGGCTGAAACGCCGGCTGGAAGGGCGCCAGCTCGGCGCGATCACCGGCATGGCCAGCCTGTCCCCCGGCACGGTCTTCGGCGAGGTGGACGCGACGATCGACGGCGTCCCGGCCCGGATCGCCTTTGCCGAACCGCTGGAGCCGAACCCGGTCGGCGAGCGGTCCCTGACCATCACGACCGAACTGGAAAAGAGCCAGCTGCAGGCTATCCTGCCGACCTTGGACGACGTCGTGGACGGCGCCCTGTCGGCGACCCTGGTGCGGTCCGGCGACACTTACCGCGCCGCGATCGATCTGTCGGCCGCGCGCCTGCGGCTTCCGGCGGCCGGCTGGAGCAAGGGGCCCGGCGTGCCGGCCTCTTTGTCCTTCGACATGACGACGGACGACAACACGCTCAGCCTGACCAATGCCAAGCTCGAAGGCGAAGGCTTCCACGCCGAAGGCCGAGCCGAAGCCGATGGCGGTGGCCTGAAGTCGGTGACGATCGACAAGGCGGCCTTCAGTCGCTCGGACGACTTTTCCGGCAGCGTTCGGCGCGAGGATGGCGGCTTCAAGGTGGCGCTGACCGGACGCAGCCTCGATGCGCGGGCCGGCCTTGCGCGGCTGCGCGCCGGCGGCATGGCATCGGCGACCGATACCGGAACCCGCCAGGCGCCGCTCGACCTGTCGATCGCGGTGGATCGCCTGATCGGCTTCGGCGGCGAGGAACTGCGCAATGCCACCATCGCCTTTCGCCAGCAGGCGTCCGGCGCGCCGGTGGCCGACATCGCCGCCGTGGCCGCGGATGGCTCGCCGCTACGTCTGGCGATCCAGAAGCGCGGCGAAGGCCGCAGCGTCGAACTGAGCACCGACGACGCCGGCGCGCTGCTGCGCTTCACCGGGCTCTATTCCAACATGTATGGCGGCAGGGCGCGGCTCGCCATGGCGGGCAATCAGCCCGCCCAGTATGGCGGCAAGCTGGCGCTGCAGGACTTCACGCTGGTGAACGAATCGCGGCTGGCCCGGCTCGTCGGCACGACCCGCGACCGGGAGGCCAGTCTCGCCGGCGCCGTGGGTCAGGAACTGCAGACCTCTGATGCCTATTTCGACGCGGCCTCGGCTCAGCTCGCCTGGAACGGGTCGCGGCTGGTGGCCCGCGACGGCATCATTCGCGGGCCGATCTTCGGATCGAGCTTCGAGGGGGTGATCGTCGACGACGCCCAGCGCATCGCCATCGACGGGTCCTTCATGCCCGCCTATGGGGTGAACCGCCTGTTCGGCGCGATCCCCTTCTTTGGCGGCATTCTGGGTAATGGCCAAGAGGGCGGCCTGATCGGGATCACCTACCGTCTGGCCGGGCCGCTCGACGACCCGACCCTGTCGGTGAACCCGATCTCCGCCATCGCGCCGGGCATCTTCCGGCGCATCTTCGAGTACTGACGCCCCCGCAGCGCGGGCGCGTCCGGCCGCTCAGTCGGCGGGCCGGACCAGCACGTGCTTCTTGCGCCCGACAGACAGCTTGACGACGCCCTGGACGAGGGCGTCCGTGCCGACCGTCAGCCGCTCGTCGGTGACCTGCGCGTCGTTGACCCGCACGGCGCCGCCCTTGATGTGGCGGCGCGCTTCGCCGTTCGAGCCGGCGAGGCCCGCGGAGACCAGCAGCGACAGGAGGCCGACGCCTTCGGCCAGCGACGCCGCCGGAACCTCGATGGTCGGCAGGCTGTCGGCCAGCGCACCTTCCTCGAAGGTCTTGCGCGCCGTCTCGGCGGAGGCTTCGGCCGCGGCGCGGCCGTGCAGCATGGCCGTGACCTCGTTCGCCAGCACCTTCTTGGCGTCGTTGATCTCCGAGCCGCCCAGCGCTTCGAGCCGCGCGATCTCGTCCATCGGCAAGGTGGTGTAGAGCTTCAGGAAGCGACCGACATCGGCGTCCTCGGTGTTGCGCCAGTACTGCCAGAAATCATAGGCGCTGAGCATGTCGTCATTGAGCCAGATCGCGCCCGAGGCGGTCTTGCCCATCTTGGCGCCCGACGAGGTGGTCAGCAGCGGCGAGGTGAGGGCGTAGAGATCCGCACCCTCCATGCGCCGGCCGAGATCGATGCCGTTGACGATGTTGCCCCACTGGTCCGAGCCGCCCATCTGCAGCTTGCAGCCGGTGCGCTTGTAGAGCTCGACGAAGTCGTAGGCCTGCAGGATCATGTAGTTGAATTCGAGGAAGGACAGCGACTGCTCGCGGTCCAGCCGCAGCTTGACCGAATCGAAGGAGAGCATGCGGTTGACCGAGAAGTGCCGGCCGACATCGCGCAGAAAGGCGACGTAGTTCAGCTCCAGCAGCCATTCGGCGTTGTCGACCATGACCGCATCGGTCGGCCCGTCGCCGAAACGGATGTATGGCTGGAACGACCGCTTGATGCCGGCGAGATTGGACGCGATCGTGTCCTCGGTCTGCAGCTTGCGCGCCTCGTCCTTGAAAGACGGATCGCCGATCATGCCGGTGCCGCCGCCCATCAGCGCGATCGGCCGGTGACCGGTCTGCTGCATCCAGTGCAGCATCATGATCTGCATCAGCGAGCCGACATGCAGGCTGGCGGCCGTCGGGTCGAAGCCGATATAGCCGGTGACCGTTTCGGTG
Source organism: Aurantimonas coralicida DSM 14790 (assembly GCF_000421645.1). Taxonomy (GTDB): domain Bacteria; phylum Pseudomonadota; class Alphaproteobacteria; order Rhizobiales; family Rhizobiaceae; genus Aurantimonas; species Aurantimonas coralicida. The sequence continues at coordinate 72,155 of NZ_ATXK01000010.1, forward strand.
CGGAACAGCTCGTCGAGGCCGTTGTCGTCGGATGTCTGGTGGATGAAGCCGCGCTCGGCGAGTGTCGCCAGGAACTCGGACTTGAAGCGGGTCATGGAATGGTGATCCTGTTCTTTCGCCGGAGCGGCAGGCGCTCCGCAAGATGTGGGGTGCGGTTTATCAGCCCTGCGCCAGAATTCCAGTTGTGGAGCCGAAATTGCGCCAACCGAAGCTGCGCCGCGCCATCGGCCTGATGAGCGGCACGTCGCTCGACGGAATCGACGTGGCGCTGGTCGACACGGATGGCGATACCGTCGTCGAACGCGGACCGGCCCGGGTCTACGCCTATGACGCGGTATTCCGGGACCAGCTCGCGGCGGCGCTGGAGACCGCCAAGACGATCCGGCAGCGCGACGCACGTCCCGGGGATCTGGCGGCGCTGGAAGTCGCGCTCACCCAACGCCACGGTGAAGCGGTCACGCGCTTCCTAAAGGAATGCGGCATCGACAGGGCCTCGGTCGATGTCGTCGGCTTTCACGGCCAGACGGTGCTGCACCGCCCGGCCGAGGCGCTGACGGTCCAGATCGGCCGGGGCGATTTCCTCGCCCGGCAACTGGGCCTGCCGGTGGTTCATGACATGCGTGCGGCCGACATGGTGGCCGGCGGGCAGGGCGCGCCGCTCGTGCCCGCCTATCACGCGGCGCTGGCCGGCAGCCTGCCCGCGGACCGTGGGACCTATCCGGTCGTATTCGTGAATATCGGCGGCATCTCGAACGTCACCTGGCTCGATGGTGAAACCGATCCGGTCGCCTTCGACTCGGGGCCGGGCAATGCGCTTCTCGACCAGTGGCTGCAGCGCGAGGCGGGCATTCCCTACGACCAGAATGGCGCCATCGCCAGCGAGGGCGGTCTGATCGAAGGCATGGCCGAACGCTATCTGGCGTCGGACTTCTTTGCCCGACCCGCACCGAAATCGCTGGACCGTTTCGATTTTCCGGTTCCGCCGCCGGGCAGCGGCACGCTCGAGGATGTCGCCCGCACGCTGTGCTTCGTCAGCGCCGCGGCCATCCTGATGTCGGCCGAGCATTTTCCGGCCAAACCGAAGCTCTGGATCATCTGCGGCGGCGGGCGCCACCATCCGGCGATCATGGCCGATCTGAAAGCCGGCGCCGGGCCGGATGCGGTGGTCGTCTCGGCCGAGGAGGCCGGTTTCGACGGCGATGCCATGGAGGCGGAAGCCTGGGGCTATCTCGCCGTCCGGTCGCTGGATCGCCGTCCGCTGACCTGGCCGACGACCACCGGCTGCCGCGAGGCGGTGACCGGCGGTGTCCTGTCGCTGCCGGATGATGCCCGACAGGCGGAAGCCGGCACCGATCGCTGAGAGGCGTCTCGGTGCCGGGTTCTGAGGCCTAGCGCAGGCGCTTCGGCCGCGGGTCGCTGAGTTCGCCGGCCAGACGCCGGTCGAGATATTCGGAGCATTCGCCGAGCAGCTCGTCGGTGTGCTCGCTGTAGAAGTGGTTGGCCCCTTCCATGGTCTTCTGGGTGATGACGATGCCCTTCTGGGTCTTCAGCTTGTCGACGAGGGTCTGGACGTCCTTCGGCGGTGCCACCCGGTCCTTGTCGCCATGGATGATCAGGCCCGAGGACGGGCAGGGGGCAAGGAAGGAGAAGTCGTAGGAATTGGGCTGCGGCGAGATCGAGAAGAAGCCTTCGATCTCGGGACGGCGCATCAGGAGCTGCATGCCGATCCAGGCGCCGAAGGAATAGCCGGCGACCCAGCACTGCTTGGAATCGGGATGCAGGCTCTGCACCCAGTCGAGCGCCGAGGCGGCGTCCGACAATTCGCCCGAACCATGGTCGAACTCGCCCTGGCTGCGGCCGATGCCGCGGAAATTGAAGCGCAGGGTGGTGAAGCCGCGCTCCACGAACATGTAGAAGAGCTTGTAGACGATCTGGTTGTTCATCGTGCCGCCGAAGCGCGGATGCGGGTGCAGGACGATGGCGATCGGGGCGTTCTTCTCCTTGGCGGCCTGGTAACGGCCCTCCAGGCGGCCGGCAGGGCCATTGAAGATCACTTCGGGCATAATAATGTTCCTTGGCGAGCGGGATGGCTCGGCTGGCCTGACTTGACGAAGCCGAAGTGGCCTCGTAGGGTCCAGTTTAGAATGATTCAAAACTACGGGCGTCTATCAGGCGTCTTGTAGTCCGGGCGTCGTCGAAAATTCAAGATTTTTGCGCATCGCGCCCCGGACCGAACCGTTGCGAGAGGCAATGAGCAGAGACGAGCGTCTCTATCTGGATCACAATGCGAGTGCGCCGCTTCTGGCCGAAGCGCGCGCCGCGCTGATCGACTCGCTCGATGCCGCCAACGCTTCGTCTGTTCACAGCGAAGGACGTGCCGCCAGGAAGCTGGTGGAGAGCGCCCGTGACGAACTGGCGCGGCTGGTCGGCTGCGACGCCGAACAGATCGCCTTCACAAGTGGCGCCAGTGAGGCGGCCACTACCTGCCTGTCGCCGCGCTGGCTCGTGGACGGGCAGGAGACGCAGGTTTTACATCTCGCCGTCATCGACACCGATCACCCTTGCGTGCGTGACGGCGGTGCCTTCGCCCCCGCCGACGTGACGCGCCTGCCGGTCGATGCTGACGGCATCGTCGATTGCGCCGCCCTGGCCGCATGGGCCGAGACCCTCGAAGACGGCATCACCGGCCTTCTGGCGCTGACGCTGGCCAATTCCGAGACCGGTGTCCTGCAGCCCTTGGACGACATCCGGACGGCAATTGCCGATCGTCCGGTCCGGCTTATCCTCGATGTGGTCCAGATGATCGGCCGAATCGGTTTCGATTTTGCGGCGAGCGGCGCCGATGCGGCTTTCGTCTCCGGGCACAAATTCGGTGCGGCCAAGGGCGTCGGCGCCATGATGTTTCGCGATCCCGCGACGCGGCCTTTCGCGCTCGTGCGCGGCGGCGGCCAGGAAAAGGGGCGCCGCGCCGGAACGGAAGCCGTGCCGGCCATCGCAAGCCTCGGCGCGGCGGCCCGTATCGCGCGGCAACGGCTCGAGCATGCGCCCGACGATCTGATGGCGCTGCGCCGGTATCTGGAAACCGCGCTTCTGGCGCAAGTGCCGCAGGCGACCCTTCTCGGCGGCCATGCGCCGCGCCTGCCCAACACGGTGGCGATCGCAGCATCGGGTCTGCGCGCCGAAACCGCTCAGATCGGTCTCGATCTCGCCGGGCTCGCCGTGTCGGCCGGATCGGCCTGTTCGTCGGGCAAGGTCGGTCGCAGCCATGTGGTCGATGCGATGGTCCGTGGAGGCCTTCAGATTTCTGCCGATGACGGTGCCATCCGCATCAGCTTCGGCTATGACACCGCGACGCACGATCTCGATCGTTTCGTTCGCGAATATGCCGCCCTGGCTGGGCGCGCCGCACCGGCGGCGAGGGCCCACCGCGCGGCGTGACGATAAGAGTTCGCAGGACATCGGCTACGCCCTAAAAATCGGGGCGCTTCGTTGCTATCTACACCGCGCGGCCGGGCGCTTCGGCGGCGCGCCGACCACCGGACCTTGAATCCGGCGAGTATGGAGAATTGGAATGCCAGCAGTTCAGGAAACCATCGATCAGGTCCGCAAGATCGATGTCGATCAGTACAAATACGGCTTCGAGACGCTCATCGAGATGGATGTGGCGCCCAAGGGCCTCAACGAAGACATCATCCGGCTGATCTCCGCCAAGAAGGGAGAGCCCCAGTGGATGCTGGACTGGCGTCTGGAGGCGTTCGAGCGCTGGAAGACGATGGAGAGCCCGTCCTGGGCGCGTCTCGACTATCCCGAGATCGACTTCCAGGACATCCATTATTACGCAGCGCCGAAATCCATGTCCGGCCCGGCCTCGCTGGACGAGGTCGATCCCGAGATCCTGCGCACCTACGAGAAGCTCGGCATTCCGCTTCGCGAGCAGGAGATGCTGGCCGGCGTCGTCAAGCCGGCGGCCGAGCCGACCTATGACGAGGACGGCAACGAGATCGCGCCGCGCGAAAGCCGCGTCGCCGTCGACGCCGTGTTCGATTCGGTCTCCGTCGCCACCACCTTCAAGAAGGAACTCGAGAAGGCCGGCGTCATCTTTATGCCGATCTCCGAGGCGATCCGCGAGCATCCCGAGCTGGTGAAGAAATATCTCGGCTCGGTCGTGCCGGTGTCGGACAATTTCTTCGCCACGATGAACTCCGCGGTCTTCACCGATGGCTCCTTCGTCTACGTGCCGAAGGGCGTTCGCTGCCCGATGGAGCTGTCGACCTATTTCCGGATCAACGAGAAGAACACCGGCCAGTTCGAGCGCACGCTGATCATCGCCGATGAGGGCTCCTACGTCTCCTATCTGGAAGGCTGCACGGCGCCCCAGCGCGACGAGAACCAGCTGCATGCGGCCGTGGTCGAGCTGATCGCCCTGGACGATGCCGAGATCAAGTACTCCACCGTCCAGAACTGGTATCCGGGCGACAAGGACGGCAAGGGCGGCATCTACAACTTTGTCACCAAGCGGGGCGACTGCCGCGGCAAGAACTCGCGCATCTCCTGGACCCAGGTCGAGACCGGCTCGGCGATCACCTGGAAATACCCGTCCTGCATCCTGCGCGGCGACAATTCCCGGGGCGAGTTCTATTCCATCGCCGTGTCCAACGGTCGCCAGCAGATCGACAGCGGCACCAAGATGCTGCATCTCGGCAAGAACACGTCGAGTCGCATCATCTCCAAGGGCATCTCGGCGGGCAATTCGAACAACACCTATCGCGGCCAGGTCTCGGCCAACCGCAAGGCGACCAATGCCCGCAACTTCACCCAGTGCGACTCGCTGCTGATCGGCAACGACTGCGGCGCCCATACCGTGCCCTATATCGAGGTGAAGAACGCCACCGCGCAGTTCGAGCACGAGGCGACCACCTCGAAGATCTCGGACGACCAGCTGTTCTACTGCATGCAGCGCGGCATCCCCGAGGAAGAGGCCGTGGCGCTGATCGTCAACGGCTTCGTCAAGGACGTGATCCAGCAGCTCCCGATGGAGTTCGCCGTCGAGGCCCAGAAGCTGATCGGCATCAGCCTCGAAGGCTCGGTGGGATGATCAAACGGATCTGGCATGGATACACGACGCCGGAAAACGCCGACACGTACGAGGCGATCCTTCGCTCGGAGGTGATCAAGGGCATCGAAGGCAAGGCCATTCCCGGGTTCCGCCGCATAGAGGTGCTGCGACGCCCGCTTGCCGACGAGGTCGAGTTCATCACCATCATGGAATTCGATTCCATCGACAACGTGAAGGCTTTTGTCGGCGATGACCACGAGCGCAGCTACGTCCCCGACGAGGCGCGGCAAGTCCTGAAGCGGTTCGACGAACGCTCGCAACACTATGAATTGCGCGACACGCGCAGCTACTGATCGCAGGAACTGACATGCTTGAAATCAAGAACCTTCATGCCCGCGTGGCGGACGACGAAACCGAGATCCTGCGCGGCGTCAATCTGACCGTCCAGGACGGTGAGGTCGCGGCGATCATGGGGCCGAACGGCTCCGGCAAGTCGACCCTGTCCTACATCCTCGCCGGTCGCGACGACTACGAGGTCACCGAGGGCGATATCCTCTACAACGGCGAGTCGATCCTCGAGATGGACCCGGCCGAGCGCGCCGCATCGGGCGTCTTCCTGGCCTTCCAGTATCCGCTGGAGATCCCGGGCGTCGCCACGATGACCTTCCTGAAGACCGCGCTCAACTCGCAGCGGAAGGCGCGCGGCGAGGGCGAGCTGACCACGCCCGACTTCATGCGCCGGGTAAAGGCCGCGGCAGCCGATCTGAAGATCGACGCCGCCATGCTGAAGCGGCCGCTGAATGTCGGCTTCTCGGGCGGTGAGAAGAAGCGCGCCGAGATCCTGCAGATGGCGCTGCTCGAGCCCAAGCTCTGCGTCATGGACGAGACCGATTCCGGCCTCGACATCGACGCGCTGAAGATCGTCGCCGACGGCGTCAACGCGCTGCGTTCACCGGAGCGCTCGTTCCTGGTCATCACCCATTACCAGCGCCTGCTCGACTACATCGTGCCGGACACGGTGCACGTCCTCTACAAGGGCCGCATCATCAAGACCGGCGACAAGAATCTGGCCCTGCAGCTCGAGAACGAGGGTTACGGCCAGCTGATCGACGAGGCAGCCTGATCATGACGGTGCATCTGCTCAAGACCCGAAGCCCGGCCGAGGCGGCGCTGATCGACAGCGCCGAGCGGGCCGGCAGCGTCGCGACGGCGGCCTCCGCCATCGACGCCCTGCGCCGTGAAGGCCTGCCCAACCGGCGCACCGAAGCCTGGCACTACACCGATCTCCGCGCCCTGATGGGGCGCCTGCCGGCGGCCGAGGCGACGGCGAGCGAAGATTCGGCGCTGCTGGCGCCGCTCCTGCACAACAGCCATGTGGTCGAGATGAGCGATCCGGCTGCGACCAGTGCGCCCGAGGGCGTGCAGATCGCGGCGGTGAGCGAAGCGGCGGACTGGAACAAGTCGCCGAACCATCTCGATCGGCCGATTGATACGGTCCGCCTGGTCAATGCCGCCTTTGGCGCACCGGCCGTCGTGGTCAACGTCGCCGCCGGTACGGCGCTGGCGTCCGCGATCGAGCTGCGCGCCGGCACCGGTGAGCGTGGCCACGGCTTTGCCCGCTGCACGGTCGGCGAGGGCGCCCGCGCGACCTTCGTCGAGCGTATCGAGGGCAACGCCACCGGCGCGCCCTCGACCGGCGTGTCGCACCTGACCATCGCCGACGGGGCCGAAGTGCTCTGGATCATCGATCAGGCGAAGGGCATGTCGGCCGCCCATCTCGGGCAGCTGAACGTGACCGTCGGCGCTAATGCCGTGTTCAAGCTGTTCGTCCTGAACAGCGGCGGCGCGCTGGTACGCAACGAGGTTCACGTCGAATCCGTTGGCGAGAACAGCGAGATTCGAATCCGCGGCGTGAACCTTCTGACCGAGGGCCAGCATGTCGACGTGACGACGACCCTGCGCCACCAGGTGCCCCACACCACCGCGACGGAGACCTTCCGGAACGTGGTCACGGGTGGCCACGGCGTCTTCCAGGGCATGATCAAGGTTGCCAAGGACGCGCAGAAGACCGACGCGAAGATGGCCTGCAACACGCTGCTCCTGTCGGACCAGGGTGACTTCTCGGCCAAGCCCGAGCTGGAGATCTTCGCCGACGACGTGCAGTGCGGACACGGCGCGACGGCGGGCGAGATCAACGCCGATCACCTGTTCTACCTGATGTCGCGCGGCATTCCGGAGAAGCCGGCACGGGCGCTGCTCGTGAAGGCCTTCGTCGCCGAGGTCGTGGAAGAACTGGAAGACGAAGCAGCCGGAGACGCGCTGATGGAGCGCATCGACGCCTGGCTCGCACACGAGCGATAATGCGGTCCTGACGGGCGCGCCGACATTTCGGCCGCGCCCGTCTCGCCCCTCGGCCATGCCGAGGCGACCCGCGCGCAAACCGGAGTTCCCGTGCCATGAAGGCTGACGTGATGGCTGCGGCCAGTCCCGCCTACGACATCGACGCCATCCGGCGCGACTTCCCGATCCTGTCGAAGGAAGTCTACGGCAAGCCGCTGGTCTATCTCGACAATGGCGCCTCGGCCCAGAAGCCGCGGGCCATGCTCGACGCGATCCAGAAGGCCTATAGCGAGGACTACGCCAACGTCCATCGCGGCCTGCACTTCCTGTCCAACAAGGCGACGGAAGAATTCGAGGCGGCCCGCGGCAAGGTCTCGGACTTCCTCAACGCACCGAGCGCCGAGGAGATCGTCTTCACCCGGTCCGCCACCGAGGCGATCAACCTCGTCGCCTATGGCTACGGCATGAACGAGATCGGCGAGGGCGACGAGATCGTCCTGACGATCATGGAGCACCACTCCAACATCGTGCCCTGGCACTTCATCCGCGAGAAGAAGGGCGCCAAGCTGGTCTTCGTGCCGGTCGAGGAAGACGGCTCCATCGACGTCGCGGCCTTCGAACGGGCGATCACGCCGCGCACGAAGATGATCGCCACCACCCACATGTCGAATGTGCTGGGCACCGTCGTCGACGTGAAGGCGGTCTGCGCGATGGCTCATGCCAAGGGCATTCCGGTGCTCGTCGACGGGAGCCAGGCCGCCGTGCATCTGCCGGTCGACGTGCAGGATCTCGATTGCGATTTCTACGTCTTCACCGGGCACAAGGTCTACGGCCCGACCGGCATCGGCATTCTCTACGGCAAGCGCGAGATGCTGGAGCGCACGCGGCCCTTCAATGGCGGCGGCGAGATGATCGTCGAGGTGACCGAGGACGCGGTGACCTACAACGCGCCGCCGCACCGCTTCGAGGCGGGCACGCCGCCAATCGTCCAGGCCATCGGCCTTGGTGCGTCGCTGGATTACATGCGCCACATCGGCCGCGAGGCGATCGCCGCCCACGAGGAAACCCTGCGCGACTACGCCCATGAGCGCTTGCGCGCAGTGAACTCGTTGCGCATCTATGGCGAAGCGCCGGGGAAGGGGGCCATCGTCTCCTTCGACCTGGAGGGCATTCACGCCCACGACATTTCCATGGTCATCGACCGTGAGGGCGTCGCCGTGCGCGCCGGCACCCACTGCGCCCAGCCGCTCTTGAAGCGATACGGCGCGACTTCCACATGCCGGGCATCGTTTGGTATGTATAATACCACCGACGAGATCGATCGCCTGGCCGAGGCGCTCGAAAAGGCGCGGCGCTTCTTCGCCTGATCAGGCGCCCGCCAGAGAAGATTTTGAAGGCATGGCCCCGCAGCATCGCGATCACGCGAAACCGGGGCAGGCCGCAAGGATGATCGCATGACCGACCAAGCCGAACAAAAGCCCGCAGCGGACGACACCGCCGCCGCCAACGTCGCCATGGCGTCCGGCGACAACGGCACGCAATCGGCGATCCCGGCCGAGGAGCTCACGCGCCTCACCGACGACATCGTCGGCGCGCTGAAGACCGTCTACGATCCGGAGATTCCGGCCGACATCTACGAGCTCGGCCTGATCTACAAGATCGACATCGACGACGAGCGCAATGTCGATGTCGAGATGACCCTGACCGCACCGGGCTGCCCGGTGGCCGGCGAAATGCCGATCTGGGTCGAGAATGCCGTGAGCTCGGTCGACGGCGTCGGCCAGGTCCGCGTCGACCTCGTCTTCGATCCTCCGTGGACGCCCGAGCGGATGAGCGAAGAGGCGCAGGTCGCCGTCGGCTGGTTCTGACGCTGACGCCATGACACCGCCGCTGTCGGGATTGCTGGAGACCTGCCTCTATGTCGATGACATGGCGCGGTCGAAGGCGTTCTACGCGGCGCTGCTCGGCATCGAGCCGCTGTTCGAGGAAGAGCGCATCTGCGTCTTCCGCCTGCCCGACGGCACGGTCCTGATCCTGTTCGCCCGCGGCTCCACGCTGGAACCGGTGGCGACACCGGACGGGACGATCCCGCCGCATGACGGCCAGGGCCCGATCCACTTCGCGCTCGGCATTCCGTCGGGCTCGGTGGATGAATGGCGCCGCCATCTCGAAGCCTGCGGTGTCGCGGTGGAGAGCGAGGTGCAATGGTCGCGGGGACGGGGCCACAGCCTGTATTTCCGCGATCCCGACGGCCATGCGGCCGAACTTGCCACACGCGAACTCTGGTCGCGGTCCTGAGCAATGCTGCATCGCGCGCAGCCCGCATGCCGACGCAGCGTTCGCCTTGTGGCGCCTCGCGAAACGCCCCATCTTTCTGATAGTGTTCGCGTGACAGAATTTCTCGAAAGGAGGCCGCCATGGGCCGCTTCACCGTGATGAGCATGACCGACGCCGCCGCCGAGCGGGTCAAGGCGATCACGTCGAGCAAGGGCGAGGGTGCGCTCGGCCTGCGGGTCGGTATCAAGAAGGGTGGTTGCGCAGGGATGGAATACACCATCGACCTCGCAACCGAGGCCAATCCCAACGAGGACATGATCGAGAAGGACGGCGCCAGGGTGCTGGTCGCGCCGGAAGCGGTCCTGTTCCTGCTCGGCACCGAGATGGACTACGAGGAGACCGTCCTGCGGTCCGGCTTCACCTTCCGCAATCCCAACCAGACCTCGGCCTGCGGCTGCGGCGAATCCGTCGAGCTGAAGCAGGCCGATCTGGCGACGCTCGCCGGCCAGCCGGGATGACCGCCCGCCATCGCACCTGAGCGGTCCGATGGACGAGGACATTCTCCGCGAGCTTTTCGCCTCGGTTCCCGGATTTCGCATTCGCCGGATGTTCGGCGGGCAGGGGATCTATGCGGGGGATCGCATCCTCGCCCTGGTCGTCGACGGCGAACTCTATCTCAAGAGCAATGCCGAGACCGATGCCATCTACGAGGCCGAAGGTCTGCAAAACTGGCATTACGCCCGCACCGGTCGAAGCCCCGTGCGGATGCCCTATTACCGGATTCCGGATGCCGCCTTCGACGACCCGGACGAAGCGCAACGCTGGATCGCGCTAGCGGACGGAGCCTCCCGGCGCGCGGCCGAGGCGAAGGGCGCCGCGAAGCCCAAAGGCGAGCCGAAACGGCCGAGATCGGGCACCCGAACCCCGAAGGCCTGAGCGCGGCAGCCTTGACCTGCGGTATCCGACCAGACCCTCAGGACCGGCCCGGCCCCGTCAGGACGCCGCCGGCTGCTTGCGCGTCTTGGCTGCGATCCAGAGCGCTTCCATTTCATCGAGGCTGGCCGTTTCCAGCGCGCGGCCCGTCGCGGCAAGCTCTTGCTCTATATGGCGAAACCGGCCACGGAACTTGCGGACGCAACGCCGCAACGCGGCTTCGGGATCGATCTCGTGATAGCGCGCGAGATTGACCGCACTGAACAGGAGATCGCCGATCTCGCCCTCAAGCGCGTCGCGATCGCCGCTCTCCGCAGCCTCGGCGACTTCGTCGATTTCCTCGATGATCTTGCCGACGATCGGCTCCGGCCGGTCCCAGTCGAAGCCGACTTTCGCGGCTTTCTGCTGGATTTTCAGTGCCAGCGTCAGCGCCGGAAAGCCTGACGGAACCCCGTCGAGAAACCCCGATGCGGCCTGGTCCGCTGCCTCCGGGACGCGCGTGTCGGCCGTCAGCGCGACCGTGGCCGCTGTCGCGCGCAGAGCCGCGCGCTCGGCCTTTTCCTCGGCCTTGATGCGCTCCCACTGGCCCTTGGCCGAGCCCGCCGAACGCGCTTCGGCATCGCCAAAGACATGCGGATGCCGGCGGATCATCTTGCGGGTGATGCCGTCCACCACGTCGCCGAAATCGAACAGGCCGGCCTCGGACGCGAGTTGTGCGTGGTATACGACCTGCAGCAGGAGGTCGCCCAGCTCCTCGCGCAGGTCGACCGCGTCGTTGCGTTCGATGGCATCGGCGACCTCGTAGGCTTCCTCGATCGTGTAGGGCGCGATCGTAGCGAAGTCCTGCTCGACATCCCAGGGACAGCCGGAAACCGGATCGCGCAGCGCCGCCATGATCTCGACGAGGCGTGCAACGTCCTTGGATGGCGTCATGGCGAAACTCCGGAACAGTCCTGCGGATCGATCCCGCATAGCGACGCGCGGACCCGAGGGGAAGGGCCAGCCGATGACCGGCACGCATCGCGGCGTCTCACACGGCCTACAGTCGAGCCCGTATCCATCCACCCATGCACCTAAGTTGCATAAGATAGATTATGGAACCGAACGGATGGCGGCTGATGGGCAGCAGATATGCCGGACGTTGGGCGGCCTCGGTCGGGCCTGCGATCCGGTCGCAGCCGGCGCGGCTCCGGCTCAGGCGTCGAGCGGCCATTCCAGCGTCAGGCCGTCGAAGCCCGGACGCACATGGCCCGGCAGCTCGCGACAGAGTGTGGCGTAGTCCAGCGGAATATGCATGTGGGTCAGCGTCGCTTCGGGCACGCCGAAACGCGCGATCCAGTCGAGCGCCTGCTCGACCGACAGATGGCTCGGATGCGTCCGGTACTGGAGCGCGTCGATGACGATGTGCTGCGCGCCGGCAATGGCCGCGATGGCGGCGTCCGGAAAGTCGCTGACGTCGCTGCAATAGGCCAGCGGCCCGATCCGGTAGCCCAGCGAATGGATCGAGCCGTGTTCCTGGCGAAATGGCGCAAAGCTCAGCTTGCCGCCGGCGCCATCGACCGAGAATGTCTGGCCGGCGCTGATCTCGACATGCCGCGCCACCGGCGGATAGGCGCTGCCCGCCGGTGTCTCGAAGCAATAGCGGAAGGCTTCCAGCACACGGGCATGGGTCGAATGGTCGGAATGCACCGGAATGCGGGACTTCTGGGTCAGCATGTAGCCGCGCAGATCGTCCATGCCGTGAATGTGGTCGGCATGCGGATGGGTCAGCACCACGGCGTCGAGATGTGCGACCCTGGCCATCAGCATCTGCTCGCGAAAATCCGGGCCGCAATCGATGGCGACGACCGTCCGGCCGTTCGGTCCGATCCGCTCGACCAGCGCCGAAGACCGCAGACGGCGGTTCTTCGGGTTCGTCGGGTCGCATGCGCCCCAGTCGCCGTTGATCCGCGGCACTCCCGGCGACGAAGCGCAGCCCAGAATGGTCAGCCGTAGCGTGTCGCTCACCCTCAGCGTCTCCGCCTAAGCCGTTCTCGGATCGGGAACTTTCGAGAACAGCGCGAAGAAATTGTCCGAGGTCTGGCGCGCGATGGTCGCCAGATCGACTCCCTTCGTTTCTGCAAGGACCTCGGCGGTATGGCGAACGTAAGCCGGCTCATTGCGTTTGCCGCGATACGGCGGCGGCGCGAGATACGGCGCGTCGGTCTCAACCAGCAGGCGCTCCATCGGCACGTCGGCGGCGATGGCGCGGATCTCCTCGGACTTCTTGAAGGCCAGGATGCCGGAGAACGACACATGGCCGCCAAGCGCCACGCCGACCTCGGCGAGCCGCGGTCCGGCGGAGAAGCAGTGCAGGATGAAGGGGAAGGTCCCCTTCCCGCTTTCGTCCTCGAGGATCCGGATCATGTCGTCGTCGGCGTCGCGCGAATGGATCACCAGCGGCAGCCCGGTCTCGCGCGCCGCCGCGATATGCCGGCGAAACACCGTCTCCTGGATGTCGCGCGGCGCCTTGTCGTAGAAATAGTCGAGCCCGGCTTCGCCGATGGCGACGATCCGCGGGTCCTGCGACAGACGCACGAGTTCTTCGGTGCTGACATCCGGCTCGGCGGCGGCGTTGTGCGGATGGGTGCCGACCGAGGCATAGACCTCCGGGTGGTCCCGCGTGATCGCCTTTAAGTTCTCGATCTTCGAGACGAAGGTCGAGATCGTCACGAACAGGCCGACGCCTTCGGCCTTGGCGCGGACGATCAGGTCCGCGCGATCCTCGGCGAAGTCCGGGAAGTCCAGATGGCAATGGCTGTCGACGAGGAACGGCATCATGATGCGGCGTCTTCCGCCTCGACGAAGCGCGGGAAGATCGGCTGCGGCGCCGGCAGGTCGGCCCCCGGGACGAGGCGGACATCGGGTGTCAGTTCATTGAATGTCCGGCCGTCCGGGCCGACCCCGAGAATGTCGAGCAGCTTGCCGGCGCTCTCCGGCACGAAGGGCTGCAGCAGGATCGCCACGCGGCGCAGGATCTCGGCGGTGACGAACAGCACCGTCTCCATGCGCGCCGGATCGCTCTTGCGCAGCGCCCAGGGCTCCTGGCCTGCGAAATAGCGGTTGGCCTCGCTGACCACGGCGATGATCGCGGCGAGAACGCCGTGCAGTTCCTGCCGGTCGATCATCGTGCGGACCTTGGGCAACAGGTCGTTCGCCGCGGTCAGGATCGCCGTATCGGCCTCGGTGAACGCGCCCGGCGCTGGCACCTTCGCGCCGCAATGCTTGCCGACCATCGACAGCGACCGCTGCGCCAGATTGCCGAGATCGTTGGCGAGCTCGGAATTGGTTCGGTTGACGATCGCCTCGTGGGAATAATTGCCGTCCTGGCCGAACGGCACCTCCCGAAGCAGGAAATAGCGCAGCCGATCGAGGCCGTAGACCTCGACCAGGGCGGCCGGGTCGATGACGTTGCCGACCGACTTCGACATCTTCTCCCCGCGGTTGAACAGGAAGCCGTGGGCATAGACGCGGCGCGGCAGCGGCAGGCCGGCAGACATCAGGAAGGCCGGCCAGTAGACCGTATGGAAGCGCACGATGTCCTTGCCGATGACGTGCAGGTCGGCGGGCCAGTAGGCCGAGCGCTCGCCCTCCTCCGGAAAGCCGGTGGCGGTCAGGTAGTTGGTGAGCGCGTCGACCCACACATACATGACGTGCTTCTCGTCGCCGGGCACGGGAATGCCCCAGTCGAAGGTGGTCCGCGAGATCGACAGGTCGCGCAGGCCCGAGCGTACGAAGGACATCACCTCGTTGCGCCGCTCGGCCGGGCCGATGAAGTCGGGATTGTCCTCGTAAAGCGCCAGCAGCCGGTCCTGGAACTCCGACAGCTTGAAGAAATAGCTTTCCTCGGCCACCCATTCGACGGGCGAGCCCTGCGGGCCGTAGCGCTTGCCATCCTCGCGCAGTTCGGTCTCGTCCTCGCCGTAATAGGCTTCGTCGCGGACCGAGTACCAGCCCGAATAGGCGTCCTTGTAGACGTCTCCGGCGGCGGCCATCTTGGTCCAGATCGCCTGGCTGGCGGCCACGTGCCGCTCTTCGCTGGTGCGGATGAAATCGTCGTTGGTGCCGCCCAGAAGGGTCGCCATCGCCTCGAACTCGGCCGAGTTCCGCCGGGCGAGCTCGGCCGGGCTGATGCCCTGCTCGCGCGCGCTCTGCAGCATCTTGATGCCGTGCTCGTCGGTGCCCGTCAGGAAGAACACGTCGTAGCCGTCCAGCCGCTTGAAGCGCGCCAGGGCATCGGTCGCGATGAACTCGTAGGCGTGGCCGATATGCGGACGACCGTTCGGATAGGAGATCGCGGTGGTCAGATAGAAGCGTTCGGCCATGGGGCTGTCGTCAAACTCCGGTACGATAGGCGACGTGATCCCTGCGACATAGTGCATTGGCGCAGGCGGCTCAATCGATCGGCGCCCGAAACCTGCCGCAATGGCGTTCAGGCGGCGCTTGCGGCCCCGCGGCAGCGGTAGAACCGGTCGAAAAGCGTCAGCAGCGCCTGCTTGCGGTCGAGATTGTAGGCCGCGGCCTCGCGCAGCCTTGCGGTCTCGTCCTGCCAGAGCGCCGCGAGCGACGCGGCCCCGGCGCTGTCGCCGCGCGAAAGGCACGCCTCGCTCGCCTCGGCTGTTGCCGACAGAAGCGCCGTGATCAGAAACTCGTAGGCCTGCTCGCGCCCCTTCTGGGTCAGGGCGTCGGCCATGGAATGGATGCTGTTCCAGTCGGGCCGGTCTGCTGCAATGAGCGTCTGGAGCGACTGCCGGATCTCGATCCCGCCATAGGCGATCAGGGAGATCGCCTGCCGTGCGCTGCCTTCGCTGAGCGGTACGGCGGCGGCAATCTCATCCTGGCCGGCGCTGGGCAGCGCGGCGGCGGTCGCTGCGGCGAGGTCAGCGTCCTCCAGCGGTTCGAAGCGCAGGGTGCGGCAGCGCGACCGGATGGTCGGCAACAACCGGCCCGGCGTGTGGTTCATGATCAGGAAGACCGAGCGCGCGGGCGGCTCCTCGAGAATCTTCAACAGCGCGTTGGCGGCGCTGCGGTTCATGTCGTCGGCCGGATCGATGATCGCGATCCGCCAGCTGGTGCGCGAACCGGTGGCCTGGAAGAACCGGTTGAGCTTGCGCACGCCCTCGACGGTGATCTGGGTGCGAAAACCCGTGCCCTTCTCGACCGGCGGGCGGGTCACATGAACGAGGCCGGGATAGGTGCCGAGCGCGATCTGGCGCATGGCGGGGTCGGCCGGATCGAACACCGGCGCCTCGGTGCCCCTGGCATGGCCGGGCGAAAGCAGGTGCCGCGCGAAGGCGAAGGCGGTCGTCGCCTTGCCGACCCCGCGCGGGCCCTGAAACAGCCAGGCATGGTGCAGCCGCCCGGCCGCTTCGGCCGACGCCAGCTCGGCAAATTCGCTGCGGTGCCCGAAGAGCGTGGGTGTCGCCGCGGGCGGCGGCACGCCATCGAGATCGTCGTGGCTCGCCGGGATGTCCAGCGCCGCGTCGCTCATCGGGCGGCCTGCCCTGCCCCCAGCGACTGGCCGATCGCCTCGAACCGGGCCGCCCCGAGGCGGTCGTCGACGATGTCCCGGATCTCCGCCGCGACCTTGTCTTCGGCCTGCGTGCCGTCGACGATCACGCAGCGCTCCGGTTCGTCCTCGGCGAGCTTGCGGAAGGCCTGCCGGCGGAGCTCGTGCAGCGCTTCGTCCTCCTTCTCGAAACGGTCGGGCGAATGGTCGGCCCGGCGCTGGCGCGCCCGCTCGACCCCGACGCTCGCCGGCACGTCGAGGATGATGGTCAGGTTCGGCAGGAGATCGCCGAGCGCGGCCCGCTCCATCGCGTCGCGATAATCCTGGTCGAGATCGGAATCGAGGAATTGATAGACCCGGGTGGAATCATGGAACCGGTCGCACAGGACGATCTTGCCGGCATCCAGTGCCGGCCGGATCAGCGTGTCCACATGATCGGCGCGGGCAGCGGCGAAGAGCATCGCCTCGACCTCGACGCCCAGCCCCTCGGCGGCGCCGGACAGGATGACGTGCCGCAGTGCGTCGGCGCCGGGCGAGCCGCCCGGCTCGCGGGTGGTGACGACGTCGTGGCCCTCGCTGCGCAGATGGTCGGAAAGCCGGGCGATCTGGGTCGTCTTGCCACTCCCCTCGCCGCCCTCGAATGTCATGAAAAATCGGGTCAATTCGCGTCCGCGTGGATGATCAGAGCGTCCGGAGCCAGCCGACGGCGAGCTCCCTGACCGCGCCGAGTGCGCGGTCGGTGAAGCTTCCGGCAGCCACCGCGCTGGCAGCGTGGAGGTCGCGCGAAAGCACCGGCTCTCCTTCTACCAGAATATCCAGCGAGGCAACGGTCTGGCCTTCGGCGATCGGCGCGATCAGGGGTTCCAGATAACGGATCTGGAGGCTGACGAGCTCGGGCGCATCGGCGGGGACGAGCGCCTCGACGGGCTCCGTCGCGGCCAGCGCGACACTGCCGGATTCGCCCCCGAAGACATTGGCCGAACCGACGATCTGGCCGGCCGGAAACAGCGTCTCCGATTCGAACGATTCCCGTGCCCACAGCAGCAACTTGCGGGCTTCGCTGGCGCGGTCGCGGGCGGTTTCGAGCCCGCTCACCGCCAGAAGCGTATCGCGGCCGCCATTCGAGGTGGCTCCGACCAGGCTGAACCCCGAGGCCTCGGTGTAGCCCGTCTCGATCCCGTCCGCGCCGATCTCCATCGACAGCAGCGGATTGCGATTGCGCTGAAAGATCTTGTTCCACTCGAAGGCCGGCTCGGCATAGATCGCGTAGAGCTCGGGATAGGTGGACCGGAGATGACGCGCCAGCGTGATCAGGTCGCGGGCGGTGACATACTGGTCGTCCGCCGGCAGGCCGGTCGGATTGGCGAAGCGCGAATTGATCATGCCGAGCTCCCGGGCCCGGGCGTTCATGCGCTCGGCGAAGGCCGCCTCGGAGCCTTCCATGCCCTCGGCGATGACGATCGCCGCGTCGTTGGCCGACTGGATGATCGCCCCGCGGATCAGCGCCGAGACCGGCACCTGGGACTTCAGCTCGGCGAACATCGTCGAGGTCCGCGACGGTGCGCCGCCGGTGCGCCAGGCATGCTCGCTGACGGGAAATTCCGTGTCGAGGGTGAGCGTCCCGTCCTTGATCGCCGCGAAGACGATTTCCATCGTCATCATCTTGGCGAGCGACGCCGGCGGGAACGGCGCGTCGGCATTCTTGGCAAACAGCACCGTGCCGGTTTCGCCATCGACGAGCAACGCTTCGCGGGCCGTCGTCTCGATCCGCGGCACGTCCTCCTCCTGGGCCAGGGTGGGGCCGACGGGCCCTGCCAGCGGCAGCATGAGAGAGACGGTGACGACGAAGGCCTTGAACGGAAATGCGTTTGTCATCGGTATCCGCGTGCACGTGCCGGCGGCTTGGAGCCGCGGGCACTGGAAGATGAGCGGACTTTAGGCCGCTGCCGGACGCCGCCGCAACATGCGCGTCGTCACTTTCCGTCGGACTGGTTTCCGCTCTCTCGGGAGAGGATGCGCTGAGAGGCTGAACAAGCCCGTGGGCCGGCTCGGCGGCCGCCTGCCGGGCCTGTCGCGCAACCGATCAGTCGCGGATGACGAAAGCGTTTTCCGCACCGACCTGCCAGAGCCGACGCAGCACGGCATCGGTGTCGGCAACGGGGGCGACGACCAACGTCGCGACGCGGCCATTCTCGCCGGGAACTGCGTCCTCGACCAGTTCGCCATGACCGAATGCGACGCTGCGCACCCGCTCTGCCAGATCGCCGGCGATCGTGCCGATGGCAATCCGTTCCGGCTCCGCGGCGACCGCCGCCGACAGTGCATCGCCTGCACCGCCAGTGCTGTGTTCCGGCGCGTAGGAGCTGGCAAAAGCGGCGATCCCGTCCAGCGGCAGCAAGCTGCGCAGATCGAAGCCTTCACCCGATCCGGCGCCCCTGCCCTCACCCGCCCGGACGGCGTCCGGACGCACACCCGGCAATTCGCGGGTCTCGCCATAAGCGATGGCGCTCGGCTGGACGCCGCGCTGCGGGATCGGCCGATCGTCGGCCGAGGCCACCATGACGGCGTCGCCATACGGATCGGCGCCCTGGGCCGGCACGTAGCTCGCCATCAGCATCTGCGTGTCGTCGCCTTCCAGCGGCGCCCGGCCGATATAGTCGACCTGCACCTCGGCAGTGCCGGCATGCTGGAAGTCCAGCAGCTTCGCCGCCACGGCCGACAGGTCGATCTCGCGGCCATGGGCGAAGGGCCCGCGGTCGTTGACCCGCACCATGACGCGGCTGCCATTCTCGAGATTGGTGACCATCGCATAGGAGGGCAGCGGAAACGTCTTATGGGCCGCCGACAGGCCATGCATGTCGTAGACTTCGCCATTCGCGGTCAGGCGGCCGTGGAAGTTCGGGCCGTACCACGAGGCCGTGCCGGACTTGGAATAGCCCGGATCGTCCTTGGGATAGTACCACTTGCCGCGTACCTTGTAGGGCTTGCCGACCTGCGAACGGCCGCCGCCCTTGGGCACGCGCTTGGCAGTGGTGATGCGCGGACTGGCCGGAACGCCGAAGGTCCGGGAGTCGAATTTCACGGTAGTGCTGATGTCGGCCAGTTCCTCGACCGGGGACTGCGCCCCCGTGCAGCCGGCCAGAAACATTCCGGACGAAACGATCAGGCCGGTCATCAGCCCGTGTCGCTTCCGTCTCGCAGCGGCAATGCCCATGCTGCGCCCCTTCCATCACTCAATACACAGCCGGAAGATCCGCGAACGGCACTTCCGGCACCTGCGCCCCCATGCAGGCTGGAGCTTACCAAAGACTGAACCCGCCGGGCAAACCTTTGGCCGCAACGCGCCCGATCCGCCGGCCCTTTCGGCGCTTGACTTGGCCGCCGGCCGCGCGCAGCCGACACGCTCTTCACAACCGCCCGGCTCCGCGTTGCCACGCCCCCCAAACGCGGCGCGGCCCCTGCCGCGCCCGGCGATAAGGCGTTGAGTCCGAACAGCCTCTGCCACGCGAACACAGCACAATGCGCCGGCATGCCGACGGCTGCACGGCCCCGCCAATCAACGCCGGGCGCCACATTGCCGCCACGGTTGGACCGGTGGCCGCTATGCGGATAACGTCCGTTCACGAATTATTACAACGCTATCTCCCAACCCGGCCGCGCGTCGCGAACTGCTTGAACCACCGCGGCCGACACCGACGCGAAGGCCACGCCCACGATCGCGGCCAAGACACCACGCCCGCTTGCGCCGGACCGCCGTCGGCTTTAATCGGACGCTGTCGGATGGGTGGCCGAGCGGTTGAAGGCACCGGTCTTGAAAACCGGCGTGCGGGAGACCGTACCGTGGGTTCGAATCCCACCCCATCCGCCAACCCAGCTATCGATCACTTGGTATCGCGAATTCCTATGGTCCCGGGGTGCAGTGCGGTTCGCGTCAATGACCGAGTATCGGTTCACGCTTCTGCCCCGTCCGTTCGTCCTCGGAGGAAACGCCCCTCAGTCAAGGTGGAGGACGAACTTGCTGGCGGGTCGTGCGGAGCCGGGCTGGGCGAGCCGCGCGTCGAGAGCCTGCGGGTGAGGTGATCGCCAAGTCTCTGCGCAAGCGCGACTGCGGCGAGGGTCGGGTTGGCTTGTCCGGAGGTCGGGAAAACCGAGCTTCCGGCGATGGAGAGGTTGGCGACCCCGTGTACGGTGCAGTTTGTGTCGACGACCCCATCTCCCTGCCTATCCGACATGCGGGTCAGGCCGATTTGGTGGTAGCCGTCCCGGGCATGGCGGCGGATGCCCTCAAGGCGATCCCCGCTATCGTCCAGATATCGCAATCGGCCATATCCTTGAGACCTCAGCCACTCATCCAGCAGTTCATGGGCGCGTACGACGGACTGGAAATCCTGGTGGCCATAGCGGAAGCTCACCGATAGCCTGTGAAGCCCGAAATCGTCCTTGTCGGACGAAAGCGCGATCCGGCTAGCGTCGTTCGGCGCGTGTTCGGAGTGATAGTGGAGTAGATAGATATTATCGGGTGTCCGAAGAAAATAATGCGGATATAGGCTCCGCGGCGTCGCTTGCCGATAGGCATAGCTGGCTGCCCCGATCATCGCAGCGCCCGGTTTGCGGAGAATATTGAGGATGTGCGCGCTGGCGACTGTCGGGTCGGCTGGGCGCCCCGGTCGATGTCGCGCTCGTACGCGCAGCCGGCTCATTATGTGCAGCGCCGAAGCAACGCCGTCGCGATGGGACGCATCCTCCGGCGGCGGACTTTTTGGCCAGAAGGCGATATTAAGAAGCTCGTGGCGACGCTGGGTCTCGTCGGTCGGTCGAAACCGGTGCCGTATGAAGGTCCGCTGCCCGGCCCGCCGAAAGAAGAACGCTTCGGCCAGACTCGGGTCCGCGAATTCGATACAGGCGATTTCGCCGGCCAGATGGCCCATGTAACGGCGCCCCAGTGGGCCCCCTTCCCCGCCGAACATTGCGGAGAACCGCCTCTGCAGGTTGAGGAGCAAACGGGCGTTCTCGCGCCCCCCACAGGCGAGAACGAAGGCGCAGCCCCGGACGACAACCTCCTGCCCGCGAGACCGTATGACGAACGCTTCGACGGCGCCGCCCCCATTGCGCATCCGCACGTCGACCAATGTGCTGTCGGTGCAGACGAGTATGCTTTTCGACGATTTCAGGACCTCGCGGTGGTAATGCGCCGTGTTTCTGTCGCGGGTCCAGCTTTCCAGCGACGTGGTCTGGAAGATACTCTGCTCCGGCACCGGGTCAATTGCGCCGAAGTCGCTGCTGAGGAAACGGCGCGCGGCGTCGTAGTACGGTCTCAGCGTATGATGGGCGATAGGCCAGCCCGATCCTCCCACATGGTCGCGCCTGACAAAGTCGATATCGTCGTACTCGACGCAGCGCCCGCCCCACATGGTTGATGTGCCACCCAGAACCCTGCGCACGGTCAGATGCGCCGGAGCATGAATGATGTCGTCGTCGCTGGTGAAATTCGACAGCAGCTGGTGCGTCTTGCTTGCGCGCTGCGTACCGGACTCCAGAAGGATCACCTTGAGGCCGGCCTGGGCGCATTGCAGTGCAACTGCGAGACCGACCGGGCCCGCTCCCGCCACACAGATATCCGCGGTTCCGAAATGCGAAGGAACACCATGCGAGATCATGATCAAGCCCCGATGCTGCATTGCACTTTGACCAAGCTGGCACGTTTCGCAACGGAAGGGGAGCGCGTCTGCGTTGTACCGGGACATATTACTCGCGCAAGGAAGCGAGAAAGCGCATTCAGGTGCCGCTCAGCTTGGCTGAGCCCAATCCGTTATTCGCCTCCGCCAGCCCGTAGAACCGGCGGGCATTGCCCCCAAGGATCGCCGCGCGCTCGCTCGCTGACAGAGGCGCGAGAAAGGCGTCGGTGATCTCGACCCAGCTGGAGTGAGATGCCGCCAGGGTCAGCACAGGCCAGTCCGAGCCCCAGACGAGGCGCCCGGGCCCGAACCAGTCCAACAGCTGCTCGAACACCGGCTGCAGGACGGCCAGCGCCGCCTCCGGCGTGTCGCGCTGGTCGGGACGCATTTCGGTCAGGAGACCGGACAGCTTGCAGGCGCAGGCCGTCTCGCTGGCCAGCTGGGCCATCCCCTCGGCCCACAGGGCATGGCGCGGATCATCCGACGGCGCGCCGAGCGCCGGCTTGGCGGCGTGGTCGATGATGACCGGCAGATCGGGATGGGCAGCACAGAAGCTCGCGAGCCGCGACAGATGCACCGGCAGCACCAGCGCGTCGAAGCGCAGGCCCGAGCGGTCCAGCGCGGCGAGTGCCGCGGGCGACGGCGCCGTCAGCAGCCAGTCGGGATCGGCAATATCCTGCAGCATTGGCCGCAGCGATTTCAGCGCCGGCTCCGCCGCAAACGCTGCGATCCGGTCCGCGGCCCCGGCCGAGGCCAGATCGACCCAACCGACGACGCCTGCGATCTCATCGTTCTGCCGGGCCAGCGCCAGCATGAAATCGGTCTCGGCGTCGCTTTCGGCCGCCTGCACCAGGACCACCTGCCCGATCCCGGCCGCTGCCGAAAGCGGGCGCAGATCGGCGGGACCGAAATCGCGCCGGATCGGCGCCAGCGCCGGATCGTCATTGTCCTGCAGCCAGTGATAGTCGCCTCGCGACAGCTGCCAGAAATGGCAATGGGCGTCGATCCGCTCCGACATCGCTCGCCTCAGCTGCTGGAACCCGGCGGGATCACGCCCTTGCGGATGATGAAATTGCCGTAGAAACGCCGCTCGGTCGTCTGGACGATCGCATAGGCCTCGCGCGCCTGATCGTAGAAATCGAACCGGTCGACGCCGGTGAGGTCTGCGCCTTCGGCCCGAAACAGCGCCTCGCCCTCCTGGATCACCTCGGGCCGGGCCTTGGGATCGCCCACGACATTCATGAAGCGCACGGCGTCCGGCTCGAAATCGTCGACCGGCAGCAGCGACAGGATCGCTTCGACCGCGCGCGGGGCCGAGCAGTCCATGCGCAGCGCGGTGCCGTGCACGGTGTCGCGTGCCACCGATTCGGACGGGAAGTTCGCGTCGGTGATGACGATCTCGTCACCATGTCCCATGGCGGCGAGGACGCCCAGCAATTCGGCGTTCAGGAGCGGGTCGATCCCCTTCAGCATGGGCGATGGTCCTTCTGGTGAGCGGCCCCGTTCCGGCGCCGGAAGTTCGTGACGAAGGTGCGGGCGGTGACCGTCACGGCCGCTGCGCCCCGCGGCGCGTGGTGTCGATGGCGTAGATCGAGCTCGTTCCGCAGATGAAGAGCCGCGAGCGATCCGGCCCGCCGAAGGTGAGATTGGCCACGACCTCCGGCACCCGCACGCGGCCGAGCCGTTCGCCGGCCGGCGTGAAGCAATGGACGCCGTCGGCCGCCGAGACCCAGAGGAGATCTTCCGTGTCGACCCGCAGGCCGTCGGGCACGCGGTCGACCTCGCAGACGACCCGGCTCGTCCCCAGCCGCCGGCCATCCACCACGGTCAGCGCCCGCACGTGATGCGGCCGGCTGTCGTCGGTGCCGAAGCCGTGGCCGCGGGCGCGGCCGGAATCGGCGACGTAGAGAACGGATTCGTCGACGGAGAAGGCCAGGCCGTTGGGCCGGTCGAAATCGTCGGCGACGAGGTCGACCGCGCCGGTGTCGGGATCGATCCGGTAGACATTGTTCGACCCGATCTCGCTCTCGGCGCGAATGCCCTCATGGTCCGAGATGATTCCGTAGGGCGGATCGGTGAACCAGATCGAGCCGTCGGACTTGACCACCACGTCGTTGGGCGAGTTCAGCCGCTTGCCCTGCCAGTGGGTCGCCAGCACCTCGTAGGTGCCGTCCATCCGGGTCCGGCTGACGCAGCGCCCGGTATGCTCGCAGGAGATCATCGCGCCGTCGCGGTCGCGGGTATGGCCGTTGGTGCTTTGCGCCGGCTGGCGGAAGACGCGCAGTCCGCCCTCCTGCGTCCAAGCCATCATGCGGTTGTTGGGAATGTCGGAGAAGCGCAATTCGCCGATCTCGTCGAACCAGACCGGCCCCTCGGCCCAGATGAACCCCTCCGCAATGCGCTCCAGCTTCGCGTCTGGCGGGAAGAATGCCGCAAAGCGCGGATCCTCCACGGCCACAGCCGACCCTGTTTCCCCCATATTCGGCCCTCCCGCCGGCAGTTCGTCCCGGGCGTTTGCAGCAGGAATGCCGCCGGCCCTCGCCTTGAGTGTCACCCGAAGGCGACGCAGATCAACCCGTTACTGTCAGATTTCGCATCGCAACATGGCTATACATGCAGCGCAAAGTTGAAATCCGCCGGCGGCAGCTCGGCCATTGACCGATCGCAGCACCGAAGCTAGCGTAGCATCGTTGCACACGTGTGCAAAGGGCGGTTTTACTTGGGGCGGTTGGCGCTTCTAATTGATTCCGCGACGATAAATACGGGCGTTCGACGCTGGGAGGCCGCGAACGCGCCGGATCTCGGGAGGATGGAATGAAGCCGTTTTCGAAATTGCTGGCGCCGGGCGTCGTCGCCGCGTCGCTGCTGGGCGCCATGGTGCCGGGGCATGCCCAGGACGTCACGCTGGCGACCTCCATGCCGGCGCTGGAGTTCCCGTTCTTCGTCCACATGCAGGACGCGCTGACCAAGAAGGCCGAGGAGGTCGGCGGCATCAGCCTGATCGCCACCGACGGCCAGAACCAGACGACCAAGCAGACCGGTGACGTCGAAGCGGCGATCATCCAGGGCGTCGACGGCATCATCATCAGCCCGATCGACGCGGTCGCGATGGCCCCGGCCCTCAAGCAGGCCGTCGATGCCGAGATCCCGGTGATCACGATCGACCGCCGCGTCGACGGTGTCGAGGGCATCCTGTCCCATGTCGGCGCCGACAACGTCGTCGGCGGCGAGGCCCAGGGCAACCTCATCATGGAACTGTTCCCGGACGGCGCCCGCGTCGTCAATCTGCAAGGCCAGCCCGGCGCGAGCCCGGCGATCGATCGCAACAAGGGCCTGCACAACGTCCTCGACGGCAAGGACAATTACGAGTTCGTTGCCGAGCAGACGGCGAATTTCGCCCGCGAGGAAGGCGCGTCGGTCACCGAGGCGATCCTCGGCGGCCTCGCCACCCCGCCCGATGTCATCGTCGCCGCTAATGACGACATGGCGCTCGGCGCCTTGCAGGTGGCGCAGGAGCGCGGCCTCGACATCCCGATCATCGGCTTCGACGCCCTGCCCGAGGCGCTGGCCTCGGTGCGCGACGGCGGCCTCGCCGCGACCATCGAGCAGTTTCCGGGCGGCCAGAGCGCCACGGCGCTGGAGGCGATGATAGCGCATCTGCGCGACGGCAAGGCACCCGAGCCGCTGGTCCTCTTGAACCCGATCGCGATCACCAAGGACAATCTCGACAAGGCCGAGCGCCTCGGCGAGATCCAGTAGCGCCGGGCGTTACCGCGCTGCCAGAAGAGCCGGCGTCGCCGCCGGCTCTTTCCCGTCCCTGTCTTCGGATGAGATCATGACCCCTGCGCCCCCGTCTGCGGTGCCGCACTCGCGAGCGCATCCCTTCGATGCGATCCAGTTCCTGGCCCGCTATGCCGCCCCGCTGTTCCTGCTGCTGCTCGTCGCGATCTTCGCCATCCTCGAGCCGCGTTTCCTGCACCCGCTCAACATCTTCAATGTCCTGCGGCAGGTCTCCATCGCCGGGCTGATCGCCATCGGCATGACCTTCGTCATCCTGACCGCGGGCATCGACCTGTCGGTCGGCTCGCTCCTGGCGCTCGCCGGCCTTGTCGGCGCCTATGTCGCCAAGGGCGGGCTGGACGATCGCTTCGCCATCGCCGCGGGCGATGCCGCCGGCAACCCGGTGATCTTCGCCGTCCTCGCCGCGCTCGCCGTCGGCATGGCGGGCGGTGCGCTGCAGGGGCTGGCGATCACCCGCCTCAAGGTGCCGCCCTTCGTCGTCACGCTCGGCGGGCTCACCGCCTTTCGCGGCGCGGCCCTGCTGTTTTCCGGTGGCGGGCCGATCTCCGGCTTCACCGCAGACTACGCCTGGTGGGGCCAGGGCCGCATCTCGATGGTGCCCGTCCCGGTCATCATCTTCGTCCTCGCGGCGCTCGTCGCCCATCTGGTGCTGCGCTACACCGCCTTCGGCAAGCACGTCTACGCCACCGGCGGCAATGCCCGGGCCGCCGCGCTGAATGGCGTGCCGATCCGCCGGATCGTGATGCTGGTCTATGTCATCAGCGGCTTCTTCTGCGGCCTCGCCGCCTTCCTGCTCTCGGCCCGCCTGAACTCCGCCGAAGCGGTCGCTGGCCTCAGCCTGGAACTCACCGTCATCGCCTCTGTCGTCATTGGCGGCACCAGCCTCTTCGGCGGCGTCGGCAGCATCTTCGGCACCGTCGTCGGCGCGCTGCTGATCGGCGTTCTCACCAACGGCCTGGTGCTGCTCAATGTCTCCTCCTTCATCCAGCAGATCCTGATCGGCGTGATCCTCGTGGCGGCCGTCGCCCTCGACCAGTTCGCCGCCACGCGGAGGCTTGCCGAATGACCGGACCGCTGTTCGAACTGCGCAACGTCTCCAAGCGCTTCGGCGCGATCCACGCGATCGACGACATCGACCTGACGCTAGGCCATGGCGAGGTCGTCGGCCTGATGGGCGACAACGGCGCCGGCAAGTCGACGCTGGTGCGCATCATCGCCGGCAATTTCCAGCCGTCCGAGGGCGAGATCGCGCTGGAGGGACAGCCGGTGCGCTTTGCCGACAGTGCCGATGCGCGCAATCACGGCATCGAGGTGGTGCATCAGGACCTGGCGCTCTGCGACAACCTGACCGCGGCAGACAACGTCTTCCTCGGCCGCGAACTCAAGCGCCGCATCGGTCCTTTCCAGGTGCTCGACTACCGCGCCATGTCGCGCCGCGCGGCCGAGCTCTTCGCCGAGCTCCAGTCCGAGACCTGCCCCGGCGACAAGGTGCGGATGATGTCCGGCGGCCAGCGCCAGGCCGTCGCCATCGCCCGGACCCGGCTGGCGCAATCGAAGATCGTCCTGATGGACGAGCCGACCGCCGCCATCAGCGTGCGGCAGGTCGCGCAGGTGCTGGATCTCATCAAGCGGCTGCGCGACAGCGGCGTCACCGTCGTCCTGATCAGCCACCGCATGCCCGACGTCTTCGCCGTCGCCGAGCGGCTGGTCGTCCTGCGCCGCGGGCGCAAGGTCGCCGACAAGCCCATCTCCGCCAGCTCTCCGGAAGAGGCGACCGGCCTGATCACGGGGGCGCTCGAAACGGCATGACGTCAGCCAAACGACCCTCGCGCCCGTCCCGCCGCCGCGTGACCGCGCTCGACGTCGCGGAACTGGCCGGCGTGTCGCGTTCGGCGGTGTCGCGCACCCTCACCGAGGGAGCCAGCGTCTCGGACGAGACCCGCCGCAAGGTGCTCGCCGCCGCCAAGGAGCTCGGCTATCACCGCAACGCTCTGGTCCGCGCGATGGTAAGCCGGCGCTCCGGCATCATCGGCATCGTCACCGGCCGGCTCGACAACCCCTTCATCGCCGTCGCGCTGGAGCGGCTGGCGCGGCGCCTGCAGGACGACGGCCTGAAAACGCTGATCTTTTCCGGCGACGCGGAAAGCGACCTGCAGATCGCCATGCCCTCCATGCTGGAATACCGCGTCGATGGCTGTTTCTTCCTGTCCAACGACATCTCGCCCCAGTCCGCCGCCCGCTATACCGAATTCGATATTCCGCTGGTCGTCGTGTTCAACTCCGATATCGAGGGCATTTCCGACCACGCCGACGAGGTGCCGGTGGGCGCGGTCACGGTCGACAATGTCGAGATCGCGGCGGCGGTCGCCGACCTGCTTCTCGATGCCGGTTGCCGGCGACCGGCCTATCTTGCCGGACTGCCCTGTGCGGCGACCAGCGGTGAGCGAAGGCGCGGCTTCACGGACCGGCTCGCGGCCCGCGGCGTCGCGCTGCTTGCCGAGGAGACGGGCAATTTCAATTATGCCGACGGTCTTGCCGCCAGCCGGCGGCTGCTGTCGGGAGCCGAACAGCCGGACGCAATCTTCGCTGCCAACGACGTCATGGCGCTGGCGGTGATCGACGTGGCGCGCAGCGAGTTCGGCCTGCAGATTCCCGGTGATCTGGCGGTCGTCGGCTTCGACGACATCGGCGTTGCCGCCCATGCGGCCTACGACCTGACGACGGTCCATCAGCCGGTCGCCGCGATGATCGACGCGGCCGCCGACATGATGCAGGAGCTTCTGGCCGATCCGAGCCGGCGCCCTTCGGACAGGCGGCTGGCGTCGCGTCTGGTGATCCGCGGATCGGCCAGACCGCCCCGGTCGCAAACGAACATGGAGAACGTCGCGTGAGCCTGCCGGCTGCCCCATCCGCAATTGTCGACGACCGGCCGCTGGTGATCAGCGTGCCGCATCCGCGCTCGCTCGCGCTGATCCTGACCGATGCGCGGCGCAGGCAGCTCTTCGACACCTATCAGGTCGTGGAATGCGAACCGGACGGTCTGGCCGCCCTGCCCGATCCGGTCCTGGCGGCGGCCCGCTACATCATCGGCCAGCCCCCGGTCGACGCGGACACGCTGGAGCGGCTGCAATCGCTGCGCTGCGTCTTCAATGTCGAGAGCAACCTCATCGACAACATGCCCTATCCGACGCTGTTCGAGCGCGGCATTCACGTGGTGACGACCGGCGCCGTCTTTGCCCAGCCGGTCGCCGAACTGGGCCTCGCCATGGCACTCGATCTTGCCCGCGGCGTCAGCACCGCGGCGCGCGCCTTCCGCGAGGGCCGCGAAGCCTGGGGCGGCGACGGCAACCACAGCGCCCGCCTGATCGGCGGATCTGAAATCGGCCTGATCGGCTTTGGCGATCTCGGCCGGGCGCTGCACCGGCTGCTGACGGGGTTCGGCGTCACCATCCGGGTCTTCGACCCCTGGCTTCCCGACGCGATCCTGCGCGGCCACGGCGTTGTCCCCGCCACGCTCGAAGAAGTCATGGCCGAGAGCGACACGGTCTTCACCGTCGCCGCAGTCACCTCCGAGAACCAGGGCTTCATCGGCGCCGCCCAGTTTGCGGCTATGCGCGCGGGCGCGTCCTTCATCCTGCTCAGCCGCGCCGACGTCGTCGATTTCGACGCCCTGATGGCGGCGGTGGGCTCCGGTCGCATCCAGGCCGCCAGCGACGTCTTCCCCGAGGAGCCCCTGGCGCAGGATCATCCGGTGCGCACCCTCGACGGCTTCCTCTGCTCGGCGCATCGCGCCGGCGCGCTCGATGTCGCGTTCAAGCGGATGGGCGACATGGTGCTGGACGATATGGATCTGATGGACCGCGGCCTGCCGCCGATGCTGTGCAAGCGGGCCGAGCGCGAGACCGTCGCCAGGATGCGCTCGCGCCCGGTGACGACAAACTAGATCGGCGGCTGCGGCGAGGCTCCGCCTGAACCAACAGGGAGGATCACCCATGCAGTTCGGCAAACGCGAGATCGGGCGCAGCGGCGTCCAGGTCACCGAATACGGCTTCGGCGGTGCGCCGCTGGGCAATCTCTACGCCCCGATCGCGGAGGACGAGGCGCGCGGCCTCCTGACCGACGCATGGGAGGCGGGCTTTCGCTATTTCGATACGGCCCCCTATTACGGCTTCGGCCTGTCGGAGCGCCGTTTCGGCGACGCCCTGCGCGGGTTGCCTTGGCAGGAGGCCGTCGTCTCCACCAAGGTGGGGCGGCTGATCCGACCGGATCGCGGGCCCAATCCGGACCGGGAGAAGTTCGTCGATGCGGCGCCCTTCCGCTCCGACTACGACTATTCCTATGACGGCGTCATGCGCTCCCACGAGGACAGCCTGCAGCGGCTGGGCATCGACCGGGTCGACATCCTCTTCCTGCATGACATCGGTCCGGTCACCCATGGCGCCGCGGCGCATCCGGCGCTGTTCAGGCAGGCCATGGAAGGCGGCTACCGGGCGCTCGACGAATTGCGCCGCAATGGCGACGTCAAGGCGATCGGGCTCGGCGTCAACGAGTGGCAGGTCTGCGAGGAGGCGATGGACCACGGACGCTGGGACGTGTTCCTCTTGGCCGGCCGCTACACGCTTCTCGAACAGACCGCACTCGACAGCTTCCTGCCGCGCTGTCAGCGTGAGAACGCCTCGATCGTCATCGGCGGGCCGTTCAATTCCGGCATTCTGGCGACGGGGCCTGTGGCGGGTGCCACCTACGACTACGAGCCTGCGCCGGCGGCAATCCTGGAGCGGGTGCGGCGGATCGAGAGCGTCTGCAAGGCCCATGACGTGCCGCTGGCCGCCGCCGCCCTGCGCTTTCCCCTCACCCATCCGAGCGTCGCCGCGGTGATCCCCGGCATGTCGTCCCGCAACCATCTGCAGCGCAATCTGCAACTGATCGGGCAGACGATCCCCGCCGGCCTGTGGTCGGACCTGAAGTCCGAAGGCCTGCTGCGCACTGAGGCGCCGGTCCCGCAGGACTGACAACGCGACCGCCGCTGGCCGGAGCCGCGGCGGTCGTGATCACGCGGATCGCTGGCGGATCAGATCAGGAGATCGGCGAGGATATTGTTGTCGGTGATGTCCTGGTAGCTGACGCCATTCTCGGCGAAGCGGGCCAGCAGCCCCTCGAAATTCGCCGGGTCCTTGGTCTCGATGCCGATCAGGATCGAGGCGAAGTCGCGGGCCGATTTCTTCAGATATTCGAAGCGGGCGATGTCGTCGTCCGGGCCGAGATAATCGAGGAAATCCTTCAGCGCGCCGGGGCGCTGGGCCAGCCGAAGGATGAAGTATTTCTTCAAGCCTTCGAAGCGGAGCGCCCGCTCCTTCACGTCCGGCAGGCGCTCGAAATCGAAATTGCCCCCCGAGACCACCAGAACGACGGTCTTGCCGCGGATCTCGTCCTTCAGGTCGCGCAGCGCGTCGATGGCCAGCGCGCCGGCTGGTTCCAGGACGATGCCCTCCAGATTGAGCATCTCCAGCATGGTCTGGCAGAGCCGGCCTTCCGGCGACAGCAGCACGTCGTCCGGCGCAAAGCGCGACAGCGTCTCGTAGGGCAGCGCGCCGATCTCGGCGACGGCTGCACCGTCGACGAATCCGTCGAGCTGCGGCAAACGCGTGCGCTCGCCCTTGGTCAGGCTTGTGCGCAGGCTGGGCGCCCCGAGCGGCTCGACGAAGCGGAAGTCGGGGCTGGCTTCGCCGGCGTAGTAGCGGGCCAGACCGGAGGCCAGTCCGCCGCCGCCGACCGGCAGCACCAGCATGTCGGGGCGCTCCCCGTCGAGCTGCGCAGCGATTTCCTGGCCAACCGTCGCCTGGCCTTCGACGATGTCCTCATGGTCGAAGGGCGGCACCATCGCCGCGCCGGTCTCGGCGGAATAGGCCTTGGCCGCCGCATAGCAATCGTCGAAGAAGTCGCCGATCAGCTCGATCTCGACGGCATCGCCACCGAAGACACGGGTCTTGTCGATCTTCTGCTGCGGCGTGGTCACCGGCATGTAGACCCGGCCCTCGAGACCGAAATGCCGGCAGGCGAAGGCGAAGCCCTGGGCGTGGTTGCCGGCCGAAGCGCAACAGAACCGCCCGGTGGCGGAGCCGTTGGCGATCCGCTTGCGCATGAAGTTGAAGGCGCCGCGGATCTTGTAGGAGCGCACCGGCGTCAGGTCTTCGCGCTTCAGGAAGATGCGCGCATCGTATCTGGCCGAAAGATGCTCGTTGAGCTGCAGGGGCGTCGCCGGAAACAGGGCACGCAGGGCCTCTTCCGCGACAGCGACGCGGCGGGAAAACTCGTTATCGGACATGGATCACAGACTTAGCTCTTGTGGAACCGGCTCCGGCTCCGAAGGAATGCGCGGCCGTCACATGCGGCGGCCGGATAGGCGGAAGCTGTCTAGACGACGCCGCCGCGGGCCGGACATGTCGGAGCACCGGATGGCTGCTGTGCAGCACGGGCGCCAGACAGGCCGGCGCCAATAATCAGGGACGTGGCTCCGCCGATCGTGATGTTCCATGCCATCGCGCGCCCCTTTCTCTGCTCGATTACCGTTGCGCCAGCCATCGGCCATCCGCGCGAATTTGTAAAGCCGCGCGGCCGATCCGCGTCACCCGCGTCGCTGTCGTTGCACGGGTTGAAGGCAGGAACGATAATCACCTCTCTTAAGCCTGCGCGGGAGAATGCCCGATGGACCTCGTCATGACAGTCGGCAGCGTGCTCGCGGTTTTCATCCCGGCACTGATGCTGCCGGGGCCCGATTTCGTCGCGGTCGTGCGCTCTGCGATGACGCGGGGATCGCGGGCCGGCCTGGCGACGGCGCTGGGCGTTTCGCTCGGTCTCGGCTTCTACGCAGGCCTGAGCCTGATCGGCCTGTCGGCGATCCTGACCCAGTATCAATGGCTGACCTGGTTCGTCCGCATCCTGGGCGGCGCCTATCTCGTCTTTCTCGGGCTGCGGCTGATCATCAAGCGCCCCGATCCCGTGGAGATCGCCGGCGGAGCGCCGCGCGAGCGCAGTGCGCTCCTGTTCGGCTTCTTTGTCACCCTGACCAATCCCAAGGCGATCGTCCTGTTCGCCAGCGTGTTTGCGACGGCGGCGTCCGGCGCCATGCCGTCGTGGGTCATGGTGCTGATGATCGGCCTGGTCGTTGCGAGCTCACTCGCCTGGTATTCCGCCGTCAGCCTCTTCATGGCTTCGCCACCGATCATGGCCCGGTTCCGCGATGTCCGTCACCGTATCGAGCGGCTGGCCGGCGCCTGCTTCGTCGCGATCGGGCTGAAGATCATGTCGGATGCGCGGAGCCCGGTCGCCGCCTGATGGAAAGGGCGCGACCGGGCCGATTGGCGGTCCAAGGCGTCAGACGAAGAGGTCGACCAGTTCGAAGCGCTCCACGTCGACGATGCCCTTGTCGGAGATGCGCAGGCTCGGAATGACCACCAGCGCCAGCAGCGAATGCTGCATATAGGCGTTGTTGAGCGTGCAGCCGGCCGCGCGCATGGCCGCGATCAGCCGGTCGGCCTTTTCCGCGACGATCTCGGCCCGTTCGCTCGACATCAGGCCGGCGATCGGCATTTCGACCAGCGCCTGCTCCTTGCCATCGGCGAAGAAGACCACGCCGCCGCCGACCTCGCCCAGCCGGTTGGCGGCCAGCGCCATGTCGTCCTCGGACGTGCCGACGACGATCATGTGGTGGCTGTCATGGGCGACGGTGGAGGCCATGGCGCAGCGCCCCGTGTAGCCGAAGCCGGACACGAAGCCGTTGACCAAGTCGCCGCTCGCCCGGTGCCGCTCGACCAGCGCGATGCGGCAGACGTCGTTGTCCGGATCGGGCATGGCGATGCCGCCCTGCACCGGCACCTTTGCGGTCAGCGCCCGGGTCGGCGCCTGGTTCTCGACCACCCCGATGACCCGCGCCTCGACCGTCGCGCCCGCGCCCTTCGGCGCGGCGACGCGGAAGTCGTCCGCCGTCAGCGCCCGGCCGAGCTTCACCGTGTCGATGGCGCTGTCCGGATAGGCATGGGCCGGCATGTCGGCTTCCAGCTTGCCGCCCGACGCCAGCCGCACGCCGCGGCCATAGACGGCGTCGATGGTCAGATCGCTCAGATCCGAGACGATCAGGAAGTCCGCACGGCGCCCCGGCGTGACCGACCCGATTTCGCGCTCCAGCTTGAAATGCTCGGCGGTGTTGATCGTCGCCATCTGGATCGCGGTCATCGGCTTCAGCCCGCGCGAGATGGCATGCCGCACGACGCGGTCCATGTGCCCCTCGCGGACCAGCGTGCCGGAATGGCAGTCGTCGGTACACAGGATAAAATGCCGCGAATCGAGACCCATCTCGGTGATCGCCCGCACCTGTTCGGCGACGTCGTACCAAGCCGAGCCCAGCCGCAGCATCGCCTTCATGCCCTGGCGTACCCGCGCGGCGGCATCTTCCATGCGGGTGCCCTCGTGGTCGTCCTCGGGACCGCCGGCGACATAGGCGTGGAACGCGCGGCCGAGATCGGGCGAGGCATAGTGTCCGCCGACCGTGCGTCCGGCCTTCCGGGTTGCCGCGATCTCGCCGACCATCGTCGGGTCGTTGGCCGCCACGCCGGGAAAGTTCATGACCTCGCCGAGGCCGATGATCGCCGGCCAGCCCATCGCCTCGGCGACATCCTGCGGGCCGAGGATCGCGCCGCCTTCCTCGAGCCCCGGCGCCGACGGCACGCAGGACGGCATCTGCACCCAGACATTGACCGGCTGGGCCAGCGCCTCGTCATGCATCAGCCGGACGCCCGGCAGGCCCAGCACATTGGCGATCTCGTGCGGGTCGATGAACATCGAGGTCGTGCCGTGCGGAATCACCGCGCGGCAGAACTCGGTGACGGTCACCATGCCGCTCTCGACATGCATGTGCGCGTCGCAGAGCCCCGGCATGATGAAGCGCCCGGCGGCCTCCACCACCTCGGTATCCGGCCCGATCATGTAGCCGGCGTCGGGCCCGCAATAGGCAAAGCGCCCGGCGGCGACCGCGACGTCGGTCTGCGGGATGATCTCGCCGGAATGGACATTGACCCAGCGCGCGTTGCGCACGACCAGATCCGCATGGGTCCGCCCCATCGCCACATCGACGAGTTGCGGTGCCACGGCCTCGAACGGGGGCACGCTGGTGGGTAGATCGGTCATGGAATGTCCCCGTGGAGAGAGCCCGGCCGCCGCTGCCAGTCCGTGATCGGCGGTCACACATTGTGGTGATCAGTGCCACTGATGGCCCGCATGAGGAGCCATCGTTCGCAAATTGCAGCAAGAACCGGCACTAAGTCGTTCTGTCTGCTGGTGCGGGCGGCGGGACTCGAACCCGCACGGGACGAAGCCCGAGGGATTTTAAGTCCCTTGCGTCTACCATTCCGCCACGCCCGCGCCGCCGCGACCTCAACCAAACGGGGTATCCGTGTCAAGATTCGTGGACCGAATGTCACACTGAAACAAAAAGCCATCGCGAATTGCGGCAAAAATGAGTAACGTTGCGTAACCGGCGGGCCAGAAGCCGGACCACACGAGCATGGGAGACCGACGCATGACGGAGCACTCCAGCCGTTTCGGAGACACCGCCCGATCCGCGCGCATTGCCCGCGTGGAAAGTGTCGACAGCGCCAGTACCGATGCTCACGAAGCGCAGGGTTTCCTCGTCCGGTTGAAGAAGCAGAACGCGGCCCTGACGCGCCTGCTCGATGCGCTGAATTTCGAGGGCAGCGGCTCGCTTCAGGAGACGCCGAACAACTGAGACGCGCGCGTTTCGGCACGTTTGGCTGCGATCCTGCGGGGGCAATCAGCCCGCAATCATGACGCAGGCAAGCGTCATCATGTCTTTGCGCCGTCTATCGGAGTAGCGGTCGCCCGAGCCATATCGGACGACCACCCTCGAGGGGCATCTCGTGTCCCTCGCCGTCCCCAAAAATCCGGCCTCGTTCAGGCCGCGACCTTCGCGGCAATCTCGGCGATGTGCCGTCCCTGGAAACGGGCGCCGTCGAGCTCGATCTGGCTGGGCATGCGCGAACCGTCACCCCTGGCCATGGTGGACGCGCCATAGGGCGTGCCGCCGACGATCTCGTTCATGTCCATCTGTCCGGCGAAGGCATAGGGCAGACCGACGGCCATAAGCCCGTGATGCAGCAGCGTCTTGATCACCGAGATCAGCGTTGTCTCGTTGCCGCCATGCTGGGACGCGGACGAGGTGAAGGCACCGCCCACTTTGCCGACGAGCGCGCCCTTCGCCCACAGCGGGCCGGTGCGATCCCAGAACGCCTGCATCTGCGAGGCCATGTTGCCGAAGCGGGTCGGCACGCCGACGATGATGGCGTCGTAGCTGGGCAGGTCCATCGGGTCGCATTCCGGATGGGCGTAATCCGTCTTGAAATGTGCCGCCGCCACAACTTCCTGCGGGGCCGTCTCGGGGACGCGCTTGATGTCTACCGTGGCGCCGGCGCTGGTCGCGCCCTCGGCTACGGCCTCTGCCATCGCCTCGATATGTCCGTAGCTGGAGTAGTAGAGTACGAGGACTTTCGCCATCGGTTCGCTTCCTTTCAGAAAATGTCGTGGAGTCTGGAGGCCGGATGGGCTCTGGCCCTTACCTAGTCGGATTGCCGGCATCCGAGAGGTGGAAATGTTGCAACGCACCGTCACCCCGCAGAAGCAAAGCGGCGCATTGCTGTTTCGCGCCGGGCCTTGCCTTGCGGCGCCGAACGCCCTCATTAGCGGTGCTGCAGCGCCGTCCGGACCGGGTGGTGCCGCTGAGAATCGATCGAGCTGTGGAGGGCGCGGACGCAGTCCGTGCCGTGGTCCCAGCGCAGTGCCGGAGCTTCGCCATGAGTGCCCAACCCGCCGCGACTGCCGCGATGCTCGCCATCGGCGACGAGCTCCTGTCCGGGCGCACCAAGGACAAGAATATCGGCCATCTGGCGGAATTCCTGACGCTCGCCGGCATCGATCTCAAGGAGGTCCGCATTATCGGCGACGAGCCGCATTTCATCGCGGACACGCTCAATACCCTCAGGCGCAGCTACGACTACGTCTTCACCTCCGGCGGGATCGGCCCAACCCATGACGACCTGACCGCCGATGCGGTCGCCGCCGCCTTCGGGCTGCCCATCGGCGAGCATCCCGAGGCGGTCGAACTCCTGGCGGACTATTATGCCGGCCGCGGCCTCGACTTCACCGACGCTCGCCGCCGCATGACCCGCACCCCGGAGGGCGCGACGCTGATCGACAATCCGGTGTCCAAGGCCCCGGGCTTTCGCATCGACAATGTCTTCGTCATGGCCGGTGTCCCGCAGATCTTCCAGGCCATGCTGGGCAATGTCCTGTCGACGCTGCCGGCCGGCCAGGCCATCGCCAGCCTCGCCATCCCCTGCCCGTATGGCGAGGGCGACATCGGCGACCCGCTGCGCACCCTGTCGAAGGCGCACCCGGCGGTGACGATCGGCTCCTATCCGAAATTCGACGGGGACCGCTATTCCACCGAGATCGTCGTGCGCTCGCGCGACGATGCGGCGCTGAAGAGCGCCGCAGCCGCGGTGACGGCGATGCTCGAGGATCTCGGTCGGGCGCGCTCCAAGGAGTAGGACCGAGCCCGGGGGACCGGCGATCTCCTCCCGATCCGACGGCGGCAACGTGTCCGTTTTGCCGCAGTGCTGCGGCCCTCGGCGGTTTTATGCGTGGAAACCGGCGTCCGTGACGCGTCCGCGGGCAACGCGGCTTGCATCGGCGGGATGATTCGATCTATCGCAACCGCTCCCTCCAGCAGCCCGGAAGCGCGTCATGTCCACGGTCGAGAAATCCTTCCCCGTCTCCTGGGACCAGTTTCACCGCGATGCACGGGCGCTGGCCTGGCGGCTGGCGAGCCAGCGCGACGACTGGCGCGCCATCGTCTGCATCACCCGTGGCGGCCTCGTGCCGGCGGCCATCATCGCCCGCGAGATCGGCACCCGCCTGATCGAGACGGTCTGCATCGCCTCCTACCACGAGTACAGCGAGCAGGGAGAGCTCAGGGTTCTCAAGGAGATCTCGCCGGAACTCCTGAAGGACGAGGGCGACGGCATCCTGATCGTCGACGACCTGACGGACACCGGCAAGACCGCCGGCCTGGTGCGCACCATGCTCCCCAAGGCGCATTTCGCCACCGTCTACGCCAAGCCGAAGGGCCGGCCGCTGGTCGACACCTTCATCACCGAAGTGTCTCAGGACACCTGGATCTTCTTCCCCTGGGATCTCGGCCTGACCTTCCAGGCGCCGATCAGCAAGAGCACCCTCGGCTGACAAACGCCACCCAGCGATAGAGCACCCTGGCCGGTCCGTTTCGGTGTCCGGCTGAAGGGGCGAGACGCGTCCGGGCGCCGATCTTCGTAGCCAGACACCGATTCGGCCGCCGCGCCCGGCAGATATGGCTTGGGCTTCCTATGCCCGCCTTCGCACCGTTGCCGGACCGCACCGGTGCGACATCAAGCGTCCGACGAAACAACCGGGCTCCGGCGCCTTCGCGGACTTGTCCCCGCTTTCAACCGCCGTCCACACTTGCGCTCGCCAGCCTCCCCCTGCGAGGTTGGCCGCGAAGCTGCGGACCCGCCCGAGTGCGATCCGGCGCGGGCTGGAGCGCCGGCCGGCAGGGCAGAACCGGCCGCGTGGCGCCAAGGCGTTAACCGCTGTCCACAGGCCCGTCGGGAATAGGTGGATAAGCTGCCGCCTCCGGTCGCAAACGCCCGATTCAGAGTCGCTTAACCACCCCGAATATACTATATCTAGTGTCGCCACCCGGGCCCCATACCACATGCGCCCGGTGGCGATTTTTCGAGACAACGCGCCGCGCGAAGGGGTTTCCCTCGCCCGCTGGCGCGATTCGTTGCGGCAAACACGGAATAGACGAGGACCGTCATGGGCATGAAGATCGAACGCCGGTACACGAAGGCTGGCGAGAGCGCCTACCATTCGGTCGAGTTCCGCAAGGCGACGAGCGAGATCAAGAACCCCGACGGTTCGGTGGTCTTCCGCCTCGCCGGCATCGACGTGCCGGCCCAGTTCAGCCAGGTCGCCAGCGACATCCTGGCGCAGAAATATTTCCGCAAGGCGGGCGTGCCGAAGGCGCTGAAGAAGGTCGAGGAGAACGACGTTCCCTCCTTCCTCTGGCGCTCGGTCGCCGACGAGGAGGCGCTGGCCAAGCTGCCCGAGGCCGAGCGCACCGGCTCGGAGATGGACGCGCGGCAGGTCTTCGACCGGCTCGCCGGCACCTGGACCTACTGGGGATGGAAGGGCGGCTATTTCGCCTCGGAAGAGGACGCCGCCGCCTTCAAGGACGAGCTCGCCTACATGCTCGCCACCCAGAAGGTCGCGCCGAACTCGCCGCAGTGGTTCAACACCGGCCTGCACTGGGCCTACGGCATCGACGGTCCCGGCCAGGGCCATTACTACGTCGACTACCGCACCGGCGAACTGACTCGCTCGACGTCGTCCTACGAGCATCCGCAGCCGCATGCCTGCTTCATCCAGTCCGTCGCCGACGATCTGGTCAATGACGGCGGCATCATGGATCTGTGGGTCCGCGAGGCGCGCCTGTTCAAATACGGCTCCGGCACCGGCTCCAACTTCTCCTATCTGCGCGGCGAAGGCGAAACTCTGGCCGGCGGCGGCAAGTCGTCGGGCCTGATGAGCTTCCTGAAGATCGGCGACCGTGCGGCGGGCGCCATCAAGTCGGGCGGCACCACCCGCCGCGCCGCCAAGATGGTCGTCGTCGACATCGACCATCCCGATATCGAGAACTACATCTCGTGGAAGGTCCGCGAGGAGGAGAAGGTCGCCGCGCTCGTCACCGGCTCCAAGACCGTGTCCAAGCACCTCAAGGCGATCCTGTCGGCCTGCGTGAACTGCGAGGGTCCGGACGGCGACTGCTTCGAGCCGATGAAGAACCCGGCGCTCAAGCGCGCGGTCAAGGACGCCAAGCGCGCCCAGGTTCCGGAGAACTACGTCAAGCGCGTCATCCAGTTCGCGCGGCAGGGCTACACCGACATCGAATTCCCAGTCTACGACACCGACTGGGATTCCGAAGCCTATCTCACCGTCTCCGGCCAGAACTCCAACAATTCGGTCTCGCTGAAGGACGACTTCCTGCGCGCGGTTGAGGAGGACGGCACCTGGGACCTGATCCGTCGCACCGACGGCAAGGTCGCCAAGACCCTGAAGGCACGCGAGCTTTGGGACCAGATCGGCTACGCCGCCTGGGCCTCGGCCGATCCCGGCCTGCACTACAACACTACCATGAACGACTGGCACACCTGCCCGGCGGCCGGCCCGATCCGTGCCTCCAATCCGTGCTCGGAGTACATGTTCCTCGACGACACGGCCTGTAACCTGGCGTCGCTGAACCTTATCCAGTTCCGCGAGGAAGGCCTCGACGGCCCGGAGGGCATCAAGCGCTTCGATACCGACGCCTTCGAGCATGCCACCCGCCTGTGGACCGTCGTCCTCGAGATCTCGGTGATGATGGCGCAGTTCCCGTCCAAGGAGATCGCGCGGCTGTCCTACGACTACCGCACGCTGGGCCTCGGCTTCGCCAATATCGGCGGCCTGCTGATGACCGCTGGCATCCCCTATGATTCCGACGAGGGTCGGGCGATCTGCGGCGCCATCGCGGCGCTGATGACCGGCGTCGCCTACAAGACCTCGGCCGAGATGGCCGGGCATCTGGGCGCCTTCCCGGACTACGAGCGCAATTCCGAGCACATGCTGCGCGTCATGCGCAATCATGGCCGCGCCGCCCATGGCATCGCCAATGGCTATGAGGGCCTGTCGGTCGACCCGGTCCCGCTCGACCATGCCTCGCTGCCCGACAAGCGCCTCTCCGCCCGGGCCAAGACCGCCTGGACCGATGCCGTCGAACTCGGCAAGAAGAACGGCTACCGCAACGCCCAGGTCTCGGTGATCGCGCCCACCGGCACGATCGGCCTCGTCATGGATTGCGACACCACCGGCATCGAGCCCGACTTTGCGCTGGTGAAGTTCAAGAAGCTCGCCGGCGGCGGCTACTTCAAGATCATCAACCGCGCCGCGCCGGAGGCCCTGCGCTCGCTCGGCTACACCGAGGCCCAGATCGCTGAGATGGAGGCCTATGCGGTCGGCCACGGCAATCTGAACCAGGCACCGGCGATCAATCCGGGCTCGCTCAAGGCCAAGGGCTTCACCGACGAGCACATCGCCGCGCTGAACGCCGCGCTCGGCTCGGCCTTCGACATCAAGTTCGTCTTCAACAAATGGACCCTCGGCGAGGCGTTCATGAAGGAGACGCTGGGCGTCTCCGACGAGCAGCTCGCCGACTTCGCCTTCGAGCTCCTGCCGTTCCTCGGCTTCTCGAAGAAGGACATCGACGCGGCCAACGTCCATGTCTGCGGCGCCATGACGCTCGAGGGCGCGCCGCACCTCAAGCCCGAGCACTTGGCGGTGTTCGACTGCGCGACCCCCTGTGGACGCATCGGCAAGCGCTACCTGTCGGTGGAATCCCACATCCGCATGATGGCGGCGGCGCAGCCCTTCATCTCGGGCGCCATCTCCAAGACCATCAACATGCCGAACGAGGCGACGGTCGAGGATTGCAACGCGGCCTACATGCTGTCGTGGAAGCTGGCCCTGAAGGCGAACGCCCTCTACCGCGACGGCTCCAAGCTGTCGCAGCCGCTCAACGCCTCGCTGATCGCCGACGAGGACGACGAGGACGAGGACGCCGTCGAGATGGCGACCGCGGCGCTCGCCTCCGCGACCAAGCCGGCCCAGGCCGCGGAAGTCGCCGAGCGCATCGTCGAGCGGATCGTCGAGAAGGTCGTCCGGGACCGCGAGAAGCTGCCGAACCGGCGCAAGGGCTACACCCAGAAGGCCATCGTCGGCGGCCACAAGGTGTATCTGCGCACCGGCGAGTTCGATGACGGCCGCATCGGCGAGATCTTCATCGACATGCACAAGGAGGGCGCGGCCTTCCGGGCGATGATGAACAATTTCGCCATCGCCATCTCGCTGGGCCTGCAGTTCGGCGTGCCGCTGGACGAATATGTCGAGGCCTTCACCTTCACCCGCTTCGAGCCGGCGGGCATGGTGCAGGGCAACGAGGCGATCAAGAACGCCACGTCGATCCTCGACTACGTCTTCCGCGAGCTGGCGGTCTCCTATCTGGACCGGCACGATCTCGCCCATGTCCAGCCGGAGGATTTCGGCGCCTCGACCCTCGGTCGCGGTGTCGAGGGCGACAAGCCGCAGCCGCTGCCGGTCTCCCACGGCATGGTCCGCGGGCAGACGTCGAAATTCCGGCTGATCTCCTCGGCCGAGCCCCAGGGCAACGCAGCCAACGCCCCGGCCGGCACCAAGCCGGTGACCACGGCCGCGCGGACGGCGGCCAACACCGCCGGCGGATCCCCTGCCCGCGTCACCGCTCGTCCGGCAACGGCTGCCGCCACGGCCACGGCTTTGTCGCCGACGGCGCTCGGCACGCCGGCGGCCGCCTTCAAGCGCGATTACGAGCAGGCGCCGCTTGCCGATCCGGCCCCGACGTCGGACACGACGCCGGCCCAGGGCCTGTTCGATCAGCCGCTGGCCTATGAGGCGAGCGCGAAGGACACCGCCAATGTGGCGGCGGCACCGTCGACCGCCGAACGGCGCTCCATCGCCATGATGAAGGGCTACACCGGCGACAGCTGCACCGAATGCGGCAACTACTCGATGGTCCGCAATGGCACCTGCCTGAAATGCGACACCTGCGGCTCGACCAGCGGCTGCAGCTGATCCGATCCGATAGATGTTGGGAATACCAAATTTGTGGAATCGGAAGCAAAGTTGTGAGCGCCTTCGACAAGGTAGGAACTGAAACCTAGGTTCGCGACGTCCTGAAAACGACGCCAATAGAATGACTTAACCTGCGCGGCACCGCCGCGCAGGAATGCAAGCAGGAACAAACAGGGATCACGGAAGCGCTGTCGGGGGACCGGCGCCCTGATGCGTCACCGGATCTCGCTCAGCGTCGCATAGGTTCGCTCGTGATCGCATGAAGCCCGCTCACCCCGCCGCCGCGGGGTGAGCAGTCGAGCATTACCGTCGGAAAATCCGGTTCTTCTCGACCATCGAACTTGTCAACACGCTCGAACAGGAGAAGGCCAAGGGCAAGGCCGGCTAACTGTCCGAGACCCTTGCCCGTCTCAACCTCGTGATCCCCGACGAGATTGGATACCTGCCGGAAGTGCCTCCGAAGGCGCGCTGCTCTTCCATCTGCTGAGCATTCCGGTTCGGGCCGAAAGCCAACCGGCAGCTTTCTGGACGGTATGGCCGATAGCTGTCGTACCGCTCGCGACCCGTTGCTGTCGACAGGGCAGACTTGCCTCGTACCCATAAGCGAACGCG
Source organism: Aurantimonas coralicida DSM 14790 (assembly GCF_000421645.1). Taxonomy (GTDB): domain Bacteria; phylum Pseudomonadota; class Alphaproteobacteria; order Rhizobiales; family Rhizobiaceae; genus Aurantimonas; species Aurantimonas coralicida. Next base: position 115,206 of record NZ_ATXK01000010.1, read on the forward strand.
GCCCTAACTGTCACCGGATCATCTCAGAACGGGCGGGAGGCCGTATGTTCGAAGGCTTCGAGCTGGAGCGGATCCAGCTTTCTAATGCGACACTAAGAGTTCGCATGGGTGGCAGTGGTCCGCCGCTCCTCTTGCTTCATGGTCATCCGCGCACCCATGCAACATGGCATCGGGTCGCCCCAGTCCTGTCCGATCGCTTCACGGTGGTTTGCCCCGATCTCCGTGGGTTTGGCCAATCCTCAAAGCCACGGGACACGCCCGATCATTCCGGCTCTTCCAAACGGGCCAAAGCACAAGACTGCGTGGAACTCATGCACCACCTAGGCTTTGATCACTTCGGGCTCGTCGGCCACGACCGAGGCTCCTACACGGCGTTCCGCACAGCAATGGACCATCCCAACGTCGTCAGCCGTCTTGCGATCCTGGACGGCGTCCCCATTGCGGAAGCGCTCCATCGCTGCGACGCACGTTTTGCCACCGCCTGGTATCACTGGTTCTTCTTCGCGCAGCCCGAGAAGCCCGAACGCGCGATCCTGGCCGACCCGGACGCTTGGTATGGCGGGACTCCGACTGCTATGGGCGAACAAGCCTACGCGGACTTCCATGCAGCGATCCACGATCCTGCAACCGTTCACGGAATGATTGAGGACTACCGAGCTGGACTTGGTATTGACCGGGCTCATGACGAGGCCGATCAGACGGCGGGCCGCAGGCTGGCCTGTCCGCTTCTGGTTCTCTGGTCAGCACGCGATGACCTCGAAGAACTTCACGGCGACATTTTGGGCATCTGGCGAGGTTGGGCCGACGACGTGATGGGTCGCAGCCTCGACTGCGGCCACCACATGGCCGAGGAAGCGCCGGAGGAACTGGCTGTCGAGTTGGGAGCGTTTTTCAGCCACACGTAGCCGTGTCCGCTTTGGCTCTTTAGCGTCGTCAACCGGACTGGCAGCAGCCCACCCGGGTCGGAAATGATTTCCGATTCCGGTTCGGGCCGAAAGCCGACCGGCGGCTTTCTGGACGGTATGGCCTGTAGCTGTCGTACCGCTCACGACCCACGTCAGGCACTTAAGCTATCGCTGCAAAATCCCGATTGCTTTCATTTAATTCGGCCATCGTCATCTCGTTTGCGGTCTCCGGTGACATCCCAACAGCGGGGGCGACGTTACCGAATGCACCTAGGCTGATCAGGACGAGCGAACGGAGCATGCGGTCGATCAGAAGCCCTGACATATGTGCCGACAAGGGCTGGGAGCCCAAGCCCAAGAGTAGCAGATCGACTTGGTCATCCAGCCCGCCGTCGGCGGCAAACGAGGCTTTTTAGTTCAGAGGTGTAGGCTGTCATCCAGGCTAAGATAACCATGAGGATAGTTGGAATCCCCGGTGTCCGAACACGTGCCCGTGCGCATAAGGGAGCGGTTCCAGTCCAAGATCCTCGGGCAGCATAGCTGTAATGGCAACAGGCTCGTTATGCGGAATACATGGCACCCAAGGCTTCATAACAGCCCTCCTATATTCAGCGCACGCCAGTCACATGTACGATCTGACATTACCGCAGTAGCTTCCCGATCTCAGCCGCTAGCTGCGCTTGGGTATACGGCTTCCCGAGCCTCGGCAGCTCGATTTCAGAACCGGACGGCATCTCTGCGAATCCTGTGGCCAGAAGCATCGGCAGGCTTGGACGAAGCTCATGAACCGCACGGGCAAGCTGACCGCCGTTCATCCTCGGCATCGAAAAGTCCGTGATCATCAGGTCAAACTGCTCACCGGCGTTCAGAATCTCAAGCGCTTTCGCTCCAGAACCCGCCTCGACGACTTCGTGACCGAGATCTTCGAGCATGTCGACAGTGCTCATCAAAATCAGCGGATCGTCATCTACTATCAGGATCCGGGAACTGACGGTCACCGCCGAAATTTCGAGATCTGGCTCGGCAGCCTGTACTTCGCCTGCGCCGGCGGCGACCGGAAGCCAGAGCTCCGCACGCGTCCCTATGCCAACCGTGCTTGTCAGCCGCAGCGATCCCCCGAGTTGTTCGGCAAGACCCTGAATCATCGACAGCCCGAGACCGGTTCCCTTGCCGACGCCCTTTGTTGAATAGAAAGGCTCGGTCGCCCGCTTCAGCGTCTCCTCGCTCATACCAGAGCCAGTATCGGAGACTGAAAGTCGCACGTAGGTGCCCGATGGCAGCACCATCGCTTCGAACGTATCCGGCACGTCCACCTCGATCGTTAGGCTGCCGCCGTCCGGCATTGCATCACGTGCATTCACTGCGAGATTGAGCAGAGCCAGCTCGAGCTGATTGCCGTCGACGAAAGCCAGAGGCATGCCTTCTGGAAGTACGACATGCTGCTCGATTGTCGAGCCGAGAGATCGGTCCAAGAGGTCCGCCATTCCCCTCACGAGCTCGGAGAGGTTCGTCGGAGCGAGGGTGAGCTCCTGCCTTCTCGCGAATGCCAGAAGTCTCTGGGTGAGTGCGGCGCCACGCTGCGCGCCCTTCACAGCTCCGTCGACCAAGCGTTCAGCCTTCGCATCGAGCGTCATATGACGATGCAGAAGTTCGAGGTTTCCCAGGACCGCCATGAGCAAATTGTTGAAGTCGTGCGCGATGCCGCCCGTAAGCTGACCGATCATCTCCATCTTCTGCGCCTGCCTCAGAAGAATTTCCGTCCGCTCCCGCTGCTCAACCTCCATCACCAGTTTTTCGTGAGCCAACTGCATTTCCGCCGTCCGCTCGGCGACACGCGTCTCCAAAGTCTCGTTTGCCTGCCTGAGCTGATCGTCGCGCTCGTGCAATTCGACGATACGGGCACGAGCCTCGAACTGCCTTTCACGACTTCTCGAAGCGGTCTTCGCAAGACTGATGAACGTCGAGGGATGGAATGGACGCTCGAGGAAAGTCACGTTCCGCAGAAGTTCGGCAAGCTGCGTCGTCGCAGGATTTCGCTGCGAACTTTCCGAACGCCGCGTCAGAATGATGAAGGGGTAGTCCGACCACGCATTCTGTGTAGTAAGGCGGTCGTGCAATGGCTTGAGATCGACGCCCCGAAAGGATTCCTCGGTCACGATCGCGAAGCCGCTGCCGTCGCCGATCCGGCAGATCAGTTCCTGGCAGCTCTCACATACGACCGGCTGAAGGCCGACATCCTCTATGATTCGCGCGGCAATGGCAGCGTCCCTGCCGCCGGGCGACAAGATGAGGGCAATCAGTGCCGACATCCCTACAGCATGCCCTCTGGAACAGACCTCGGTCCGCCTTCCGAGGTGCCGATGAAAGTAGGTACACCGCGAAGCACGCCTTGGAACTCCTTCAGCGGCTGTCCGAGGACCAGGCCAGTCACTCCGATCTTGTACTCACGGATGGTATCCTCATGTAGACCCGTTCTCTTCTTGATTACGGAGACCGCCCGACGGACATTGCCGAGAGCTTCAAAATATCGGAGTAGGATGACGGTGTCCGCGATGTACGTCAGATCTACAGGGGACTTCATGTCGCCGACGAGACCATGCTGCGCGACCGTCAGGAAGGTGGTTGCCCCACGCCGGTTCAGGTATTGGAGCAACTCGTGGATGTGCAGCGTCAGGGAACCTTCAGCCGGCATCGCTGCTTGATATCCGTTGAGGCTGTCAATGACGACGGTTTTTGCATTCGAACTGTCGACGCGATCCCGGACACGGTGAGCAAATTCGCCAGGGGAAAGCTCTGCCGCATCGACCTGCTCGATCAGCAGCAGCCCTGCATCCCTCATCGCCTCGAGGTCCATCCCCAAGGCCTTCGTCCGGTCGAACAACAGGCCGAGCTCTTCATCGAAGATGAACATCGCCACCCTCTCGCCTCTCGCGACGGCCGCGACGGCGAACTGGAAGCAGAAGGTGCTCTTTCCGGTACCGGCAGGGCCGAGGACCAATGTGCTAGAACCCTGCTCTAGCCCGCCGCCGACCAACGCGTCGAGTTCCGCAATCCCGCTCGTCAACTGCGTCCGGGTAAAAGGAATACGGTGCTCGGACGCGACAAGCCGTGGAAATACCTGCACGCCGCCATTCTTGATGACCATGTCGTGGTAGCCTCCACGAAAAGACTGACCGCGATACTTCATGACGCGAAGCCTTCGGCGTTCCGAACCGTATTCTGGCGCAAGTTCCTCCAGTTTGATCACGCCATGCGCAATCGAATGGACAGTCTTGTCCATCGTGTCAGTCGTAAGGTCGTCAAGCAGGAGGACGGTGACGTTCTTCGTGGCGAAGAAATGCTTCAGTGCCAAGATCTGCCGGCGGTAGCGAAGTGAACTCTGTGCGAGCAGGCGTATCTCGGAAAGGCTGTCGAGGACGACACGGGAAGGCTGGATGCGCTCGAAGGCGTCGAAGATTGCCTTCGTCGTCTCGCCCAACTCCAGGTCCGAAGAATACAAAAGGCTCTGCTGGGAATCCGGATCTAACAGGCTTTCGGGAGGGACGAGCTCGCTTACCTCGATCGTATCGCCGAGGTCCCAGCCATGCGATCTCGCGCCGGCCCGCAGTTCCTTCTCCGTCTCCGACAGTGTGATGTAGAGGCCCCTCTCACCGATCTCAGCACCGCTCATGAGGAAGCTGAGAGCAATAGTGGTCTTACCGGTGCCAGGACTGCCTTCCATCAGGAAGACGTGGCCGGGAGCCAAGCCACCGACGAGGATGTCGTCAAGACCCGCTACGCCCGTCTTCGCTTTGATAACTGCAGTTTCCATAAGAGCTCCATGCAGGGTATGGGCAATGCAGTTTCCAATCCGCATGGTTGATCGGTAGCCGCAGCTACGGATGCTGGCAATCGGTAAACCTGCGATGAAGCGAACTTGGACGCAAATCGACCGCGGGCTTCATATGTCGCGTGCAAGGCGGCCATTTCGTAACCGGGAGACGGTGTTCGCTACACGCTCGACGGCACAATCTGATCACGATCCGTCATCTCCGATGATCACCAATAATCGTCAGGGGCCTCACTTGGCAAAATGCCGCCTGATCAGAACAGCTTGAACGTGCAACTGGCAGGTTGAGACTATACCGGCCGCATAGCGTACGGATGGCTTCCACCCGGGTCGGAAATGAATTCCGAATCCGGGTCATGGTGGCGAATGAACCTCCTTCGCATCCGATGGCGGGGATCGGCGCGGCGGTGACTTGACTTTGACGGCCGCCCTGGCTGAATGCCGGAATGGGGATTGCGATCACCCCACGAGGCCCCGGCCGAAGCATCGCGTCCACTCATCCATTCATGGAAGGACGCGTCATGGCTTCTACGATCGCCATCACACACGCCAAGCTTGCACGCCTCGTCGGCACCCCGAAATGTCCGTTCGTCGTCGATGTGCGGACGGAGGAAGACTTCGCCGCCGACCCGCGGCTGGTGCCGGGCGCGGTGCGCAGGGATCATGCGACGGTCGCGACCTGGGCGGCGGACTTTCGCGCCAGAGCGGTCGTCGTTGTCTGCCATGCCGGCGCCAAGCTCAGCCACGGCGTCGCCGCCTGGCTGCGCCATGAAGGTGTCGCCGCCGAAGCGCTGGAGGGTGGCCACGAAGCCTGGTCTTCTGCGGGCCTGCCGGTCGTGCCGGAAGCCTCGCTTCCCCGTCGGGACGGCCAGGGTCGGACCGTCTGGGTCACCCGGGCCCGGCCGAAGGTTGACCGGATCGCCTGTCCCTGGCTGATCCGACGCTTCGTCGATCCGTTCGCGGTGTTCCTATTCGTCCAGCCATCCGAGGTCCAGGCGGTCGGCGAGCGCTTCGGGGCCGCGCCGTTCGACGTCGAGAACGTCTTCTGGAGCCACCGCGGGGAGCGCTGCACGTTCGACACGATGGTCGAGGAGCTCGATCTCGCGACGCCGCCGCTGCTCCGGCTTGCGACCCTGGTTCGCGGTGCCGACACCGCCCGACCGGACCTCGCCCCGGAAGCAGCCGGATTGCTAGCTGCATCGCTCGGCCTTTCGCGGATGTACGCGAACGACCTCGAGCAACTGGAGGCCGGACTGCTCCTCTACGACGCGTTTTACCGCTGGTGCCGCGACGCGACGGACGAGACGCACAACTGGCCCGTTCGGAAGGCAGGATTGTGAGATGACCGACTTGCCCGCCTCCCGCCATGACGCGTCCGGATCCGCCCGCACCCCAGACCATGGGATTCCCTTCAGTGAAGCGGTCCGCGTCTGGGCGAAGATCGCCTGCCTATCCTTCGGCGGTCCGGCGGGTCAGATCGCCGTAATGCACCGCATCCTCGTCGACGAGAAGCGATGGATCGGCGAGGAGCGGTTCCTGCATGCCCTGAACTACTGCATGCTCCTCCCCGGGCCCGAGGCCCAGCAACTCGCCACCTATCTCGGTTGGCTCCTGCATCGCACGAAGGGCGGCCTCGTCGCCGGGGCCTTGTTCGTCCTACCGGGCCTTGTCGCCATCATGGCGCTGTCGTGGGTCTATGTCGCCTTCGGCAATGTCGGCATCGTCGCCGGCCTGTTCTTCGGACTGAAGGCCGCGGTCCTCGCGATCGTGCTGGAAGCGGTCAACCGGATCGGCCGACGGGCGCTGCGCAACGGCATCATGGTCGCGATAGCCGGTGCGGCCTTCGCCGCGATCTTCCTCTTCGACGTGCCGTTCCCGGCGATCATCCTTGCCGCAGGGACCATTGGATACGTCGCCGCCCGTGCAGGACTTCCGGCCTTCTCAGGCAACGGCGGTCACGGACCATCGAAGGGAGCGACAGTGTCCGACGCCGACTCCGCGCTGGGCCAAGCGGTGCCGGATCACGCCCAGCCGAATGTTGCCTGGGCGCTGCGCATCTCGGGGGTGTTCCTGGCGCTCTGGCTGATCCCCGTCGCCCTGCTTTTGATCGTGTTCGGCACCGGCAATGCCTTCGCCGACATCGCGGTGTTCTTCAGCCAGATGGCCGTGGTCACCTTCGGCGGCGCCTACGCCGTTCTCGCCTATGTCGCGCAGCAGGCCGTCGAGCAATATGGCTGGCTCGGACCCGGCGAGATGCTGGACGGGCTGGGCCTCGCGGAGACGACGCCGGGGCCGCTGATCATGGTCACCCAGTTCGTCGGCTTCCTCGCCGCCTTCCGGGACCCGGGAAGCATGAACCCCTACCTCGCCGGTACCCTCGGCGGGTTGCTCACGACCTGGGTGACGTTCACGCCGTGCTTCCTGTGGATATTCCTCGGCGCGCCCTACATCGAGCGGTTGCGCGGCAACCGCGCGCTCTCCGGCGCACTCGCGGCGATCACCGCGGCGGTGGTCGGGGTGATCCTGAACCTGGGCGTCTGGTTTGGGATGCACGTCCTCTTCCGACAGGTTGATGAAGCCCAAATGGGTCTGCTTTCCCTCGATGTTCCGGTCCCTTCGAGCGTTGACCCAATGGCCCTACTGCTTTTTGCCGCAGCCGCTCTGGCGTTATTCCGACTTAACATCGGCATCCTGCCGACTCTCCTGGGAGCCGCGGGTGCGGGAGCACTCTGGCATCTAGCAGGAGGGTTGATCTGAGACGGCCCAGAAGCTCAACATGCGTCCGCTTTTCTCTCATCGACGCTGGAGAACTGCCTGGCCGCTTTCCACCCGGGTCGGAAATGATTTCCGGTTCAGCATTGGGCCGTAAAGAGACCGTCCACTTAGGTACGCAGATATGAGAGTTGTTGTTCAGCAGAGCCCGTGGCCCTCGCGCTCTGCCATTTGTTGCCAAACCAGTCCCGGACTTGGGAATTGGGCGCGCGAGCGAAGCGGGTCACGCTCATTAAGACCCAAATCCTCAGGATACTCGGAATCGGTTTCTGACGATTCGGACGGTGGATTACATCAGCAGATCGCATCCAACGGTGTAGCGGCGTCACGAGCTATTCGCGGAGCAGATGCAGCAGATCGCGCGCCTCAACGACGTCCCTCAGATTGTCACCCTCGATTACTGAGTCGAGGGCACTCACGAGCGCTGACAATGACACTCCCGAATTGTCGCCCCTCGCCATGCGGAGCGCGGCGAGGTCGCGGGCCGCTCGTAGCTTGAACCAGTGGGCGCCTTGCCAGTCCGCCGTAGCGCAAGCGCGGCCGAGGGCCTCTTCTGCGGCATCGACGTCGCCCTCATGGAGAAGCCTGCACCCATGAAGACGTTGAATTTCGGATAGCATGAACTCCTCACCTGCGTGCGCGGTGCAGGCAAACGCCTCTTCGACCAGTTCCACAGCGTCCGCCGTGCATCCCAGATGGAGCGCCGCGTCGGCGGCGACCGCATCCCAGGTCGCGACATGCAAGCGCGCGCCCGTCCGCTTCCACCTTTCGATGCCGTCGCGTGACTGTTTGAGGGCTGACACGCCTCCGCCCAGCAGCACTTTTGCCCAACCGATGAAGATGTTGTCGTGCGCGGCCCAGAAGACAAAGCCGTGCTTCTCGCTCAGCCGCAGGTTCTTCTCTGCCTGTTCCAGACAGCTTTCTGCATCCCGCCGCAAGAAGAGAACCAAGCTGCGAATGGCACCAGCGAAAACACTGGCGATCGGGAATTCCAGCGCATCGGCATCGCCGATGGCCGCCTCGATCCGGGCAAGGCCGGTGGCTGGCATGCCTTCGACCGTATCGATCCACCCGAGATAGAGATGTGCGATCAATTCCGGATTCTCGCCGTGGTCGAAGAGAGATTGCTCCGGCGACCATGGCGTGGGGTCAGAGAGCACGGCCTCCAACGCCGCACGCGCCTCCGGCAAACGACCTTCCGACTTGCAGTTGGAGCCGCGGGCGCGTCGGGCAAGCCGCAACCAGTCTCCCCGACCGCAGGTTTCGGCCAGATCGATGAGCTGATCGGCGAGCGCGGCGCTGCGCGTCAACTCCCCCTGATCGTAGACGCAGTTCCAGAGCGCGCGCAGCACCGTGAAGCGGCACGCATCGTCCCGAAGTTGCTCAGCGAGCGCGACGGCAGGCGTCAAGGCCGCCTCGACATCCGGCGAGGCATAGCCCCGCACCGCGATGAGCGGCACACTGAGGGCAACACGTGCGTCCAGTTCTCGCGTCGCGCGATCGGGTCCCTCGGGAAGTCTCTCCGTGAGGGCGAGTGCGTTGGAAATGGCGCTCACCGCCTCCTCATTGGCGCTGCGATGGGTGGCGGCACGGCCGGCGGCCACGAAGCGATCGATAGCTTGTGGCAGATCGCCAGCTTCGGCCGCATGGTAGGCGATCAGACTGTGGGGCGCCCCGTCGGGACGCGCGGTGAGCGCGGCCGCGATGACTCCGTGAATAGTTCGGCGGCGCGAATGCAACAGGCTGGCATAGGCGGCGTCACGGACCAGTGCGTGTTTGAAGACATGGTGAACGGCGGGAGCGGCGCCGCGGCGGAAGACCAACTGGGCTTCGGCCAGCCGATCGAGCGCCTCGTCGATTTGCGCCCCGGGCAGGCCGGCCACGGCCGCGAGCAGCGCGTAATCGAACTCGCGGCCGATGCACGCGGCGATCTGCGCGACTTCGCGAACGCCCGGCAGTCGATCGAGGCGGGCCATGAGGCTGTCGTGCAAAGAAGCGGGGATGGCGGCGAGCGAGGGGCCCTGGCTGCCGGACTCGATGACGGCTCTGGTCAGTTCCTCCATGAAAAGCGGCACGCCGTCGGTGCGGGCTATGATCTCTTCCAGGATCTCGCTCGACGTCGCGGTATCACTCATCAGTTCCCTGATCAGCTCTTGCGCGGCGGCACGGCTCAGCCGATTGAGCGCGAGCCGGGTGACATGGGGATGGGCCGTCAGCCGCGGCCCACCCTCTGGACGGCTGGTCATAAGGATCATCACTGGCCGGTCGCCGATCGCGTCGAGAACGAGGCCGTAGAGTTCCAGCGTGGAGGGATCGGCCCAATGCGCGTCCTCCAGCACCATGAGGACCGGACGGGCGCGAGAAAGGCCCACAGGTTGGGCAGCAAGCGCCTGCAGCGTAATCACACGGCGTTGCTGCGGACCGAATCGCTCGAAAATTTCGGAGTCTGGCGGGACCAGACCAACGGCGTCGGCCAGCGCCGGCAGCGCGCCGATCGTCTCCTCATCGCCCTTCGCCAGCAGTGCAGTCAGACGATTAAGGTTCTCTGGATTTCCGACATCGGGGTCGAGCCCAGCCGCGTGCCGTAGTTGCTGGACCACCGGCCAGAGCGGTGTATCGGCGTAGTAGGGCGAGCATTGCTGGCGAATCCGGAAGTGATGCGTGCCTTCCAGACGACGCAGCAATTCCGCCGTGATCCGCGACTTGCCGATGCCGGCCTCCCCGGTCAGGAGTACGCACTGCCCCTCGCCGCCCCTCGCCAGCTCCCAGCGCTCAAGCAGGAGCGACAACTCAATCGCGCGGCCGCAAAGCGGCAGCAGGCGATGACCCTCCCGCGCCTCGAAGCGGCTTACGAGCATCTTTTCGCGCAGGACGCGGAAGGCCTCGACCGGCCGGAGGTAGCCACGCAGCCTCAGCGCCGGCAAGGGCTCGACCTCGAAGTGTTCGCCTGCGAGATGACGCGTCATCGCCGAGATCACCATGGCGGAGGGGGCCGCGATCGATTGCAGCCGCGCGGCGAGGTTCGGCGTATCGCCGACGACGGTGCGCTCGCGCGCCTCGTTGTCGCCGATGAGGTCGCCGACCACGACGGGACCACTTGCGCAACCGACGCGAACGGCGAGCGGGATATCCGTAGGGGAAGCGAGGCGCCCGGCCGCCTCGACGACCGAAAGGCCGGCGCGCAACGCCATTTCGACCTCGTCCTCGCGCACGCGCGGCCAGCCGAAATAGGCTAGCACGCCATCCCCCATGAACTTGGCGACATGGCCGCCGAACCGAGCGATCTCGCCCGCGACCGTGTCCTGGAACCGACGGATCAGGGTCGCCATCTCCTCTGGGTCCAGACGCGCGCCGAGTTCGGTGGAGCCGACGAGGTCAACGAACATGACGGTGATCTGCCGCCGTTCGGCTGCACCGTCTGACGGCGGTTCGGCGTCGACAGGCCGCGCCGGCGTCGCCTCGTGCAGCGCCTTTAGCAAGCGCCGGCGCTGTCCGAGCGTCAGGCCGAGTTCCTGCAGGTCGGATTCGTCGAGCTCACGCAAGAGCTCCAGATCCAGATCCTCCTCAATCAGGCGCGGTGCCAGAGCTTCTAGGCCGGCCAGGCGCAACCAGGACTCGAGCCCTTCGGGACGGTCGTGGTCGGTCTCCGCACCATGATCGGTTCTTCGTTCCAAGTTCCCGCCATCCGAGCCTAGCCCCACGTCAGGCTAGCACGTTTGGGGCGGCCGTGCGGGTACGGCATGGTATGGCACCGCTGCAGGAGAGGAAGTTGACAATAGCGCTATGTGGCTTCACCCACTTCCAGCAGGAGTTGTATTTTAGCTGCCTGCAAATAGCGTCTTAGAAATCTGCCGACGCATACGATAATTCATAACGCTCTCGTCGCATGGGCCAATTTCAGTTCGCGTTCCATCGGCGGGATACTGTAGGCAAACTCGTTTAGCTTGCGCACCCACCGCTGACGAGATCAGCCGTTGAAGCCACTCGATGTCAGCTATAGACGATCGCGGAACTGGCTCTTATGCCTGAATTGGGCGCAACTAAGCCGTTGGCAGGGCTCGGCGGCAAGTTCCCCGGCTCCCTTGAACGTCCACGCAGAAGCTGTCCGTCGAAACATTCTGCTGCTCTGCGGGCCGACGTCCTCGATCCTTCGCCGCCCTCGTTCACAGAATCGTCGCGTGAGTGTCACTGCGGCTTCTCACCAGAGCGATAGACGCCCTTTGTCAGTAGGACTTAGGAGCGAACATGTTCGACAGGACGATCACAGCTTGCCTTGCTGCGGGGCTTGCCATGGGCGGTCTCGGCGCAATGCCGGCGCAAGCTGCCGACAGACCCGACATCGTCGTCGCCGTCGCAGACAATCCGCCGACGCTGGAGCCAGGCAAGGAACTCTCCAATGTCGGCACCCGGATCACCTACTCGGTATTCGACACCCTGATCCGCCGGGACTTCCTCTCGGGTGAAGGCGGCGGCGGCGCCAAGCTCGTTCCATCGCTCGCGAAGAGTTGGGAGCGGATCGACGACACAACACTCGAAGTGAAGCTCCGCGAGGGCGTCACGTTCCACAACGGCGCCGCGTTCAATGCCGACGACGTGGTCTTCACCTTTTCGCCCGAGCGCCTGATCGGTGAGGACTCGCCGCTGCCACAAGGTCGGGCCTATTTCGGCGTACTCGACCGGGTCGAGAAGCTCGACGACTACACCGTGCGCTTCGTCACCAAGGCGCCGGACCCGCTTCTCGAGCAGCGCCTCGCCTCCTGGGCCTCCTGGATCGTCGACAAGGACGACTGGCTGGAGAAAGCCGAAGGCAAGAGCTTCGCCCAGTTTCCAGTCGGCACCGGTCCCTACATGCTCGACGAGTACCGGGCCGATCAGTACATCCGGCTCGACGCGTTCGACCAGTATTGGGACGGCGAGCCGACCGCGGCGACCGTGACCTTCCGCAGGGTGCCGGAGCCGGCCGCCCGCATCGCCGGTCTCGTCAGCGGCGAGTTCGACATCGTGACCAATGTGGCGCCGGACCAGATCGCCCAGATCGACGCCTATGACGACATCGAGACGCGCAGCGTTGTCCTCGCGAACTCGCACGTCCTTGTCTACAACACCGACCATCCCGTGCTGGCCGACAAGCGCATTCGCCAGGCGATGAACCTGGCAATCGATCGCAAGCTGCTCGTTGATGCGCTCTGGAATGGCGATGCCGTGGTGCCGAACGGTCACCAATATCCAGAATATGGCGACATGTACCAGGCCGAACGCCCCGGTTTCGGCTACGATCCGGACAAGGCCCGTCAGCTCCTCGAAGAGGCCGGCTACAACGGCGAGGCGATCATCTACTCCACAGAGCCGCAATACTACCTGAACGCCTTGCCGGCCGCCCAGGCGATCCTGGAGATGTGGAAGGCTGTCGGCTTCAATGCCGAGCTAAACGTGATGGAGGATCTCGACTCCCTCTCGAACGACGAGTTGATGGTCCGCAACTGGTCGAATTCCACCCGCTATCCCGACCCGGTCGGCGGCTTGTGGAACACCTGGGGCCCCTATGGCTCGGCCCAGAAGACCTGGGAAAGCTGGACGCCCGACACGTTCAACCAGATTGGTCAGGAGCTTGAGACGACGCTCGACCACGACAAGCGTTTTGACCTCGCCGTCGATCTGATGGACACCTGGGAGGACGATGCGCCCGGCACGATCCTGTACCAGCCGCTGGAGACCTACGGCGTACGCAAGTCTCTGAAATGGCAGCCTTACACCTTCTATTACATGGACCTGCGGCCCTTCAATCTGGAGGACGGGGCCAAGGGCTCGTGAACCTCTCCCTCCCGCCAACGGGAGGCGCCGGCTTTGCCGGCGCCTCCCCCGTTTCGGATGTCTCGATCGCTCCTGCCGATACTGCGGCTCCGGTCCTTTCGATCGAGGGGATGACCATCGGCACGGATACGGTGGATCTCGTTCTTGACGCCTCGCTTCATGTCGCCGCCGGAGAAACGCTGTGCCTTGTTGGTGAAAGTGGCTGCGGCAAGAGCCTGACCTGCCTCGCCACGATGGGCCTGCTGGCGGATCCCGTGCACCTGAAGGCCGGTCGCGTCAGCCTTCTCGGCAACGATCTGACCGGCCTCGACGAGCGGACACTGCGGCATTTGCGCGGGCGCGACATCGCGATGATTTTCCAGGATCCAGCCGCCTCGCTGAACCCGGTGCAGCGGGTCGGCCGCCAGGTCGCCGAGGCATTGGTGGTCCACGAGGGGGCTTCGTGGAAAGTCGCGATGCGCCGGGCGGTCGAACTTCTTGACAAGGTCGGAATTCAGAACCCGCAAGCGCGCGCCGGTGCCTATCCGCATCAATTGTCGGGCGGCATGTGCCAACGGGTAATGATCGCCATGGCACTCGCCTGCAGCCCGCGGCTGCTCGTCTCCGACGAAGCAACCACGGCGCTCGACGTCACCACCCAAGCGCAGATCCTGAAGCTGATGAAGGCTCTGCAAGACGAGACGGGAACGGCGATGATCTTCGTCACTCACGACCTGTCCGTCGTCGCCGAGATCGCCGACCGCGTCGCGGTGATGTATTCTGGCCGGATCGTCGAGACGGGCACGGTCGACGACATTTTCGACCACCCTGCCCACCCCTATACGCAGGGCCTGATGAACTGCCGCCTGCATGCGCTGTCGGCGACGGACGGACGGCTCGCGGCTATCGGTGGAACGGTGCCGCGGCCGGCGGCGCGCCCCACCGGCTGCGCGTTTCGTCCGCGTTGCGACAAGCAAGCCGATCCATGCGCGACCTGCCCGCCTCCACGGCCCTATGCCGGGTCGCAGACCGTCGCATGCCACTTTCCGGGCCAGAGCTGATGAGCGACCCCATGCTCGCACTTCAGGCCGTGAGCCGGCGCTATGGCGGCAAGCACGTCTTGCTCCGCCGCGGCGATCCGGTCAGCGCCGTCAAGGACGTCACCCTGACGCTCTGCCCGGGCGAGACGCTCGGGATCGTTGGCGAGAGCGGCAGCGGCAAGTCGACGCTCGGCCGCATCGCGGCGGGCATCGAGGCGCCCAGCGAGGGCCGGGTCACCTTCGACGGCGAGCCCTATGCGGCTATCGACACGGCAGCATGGCGCCGGCAGCGCAAGACCGTCCAAGTCGTCTTCCAGAACCCGTCCCAGGCCCTCGATCCACGGCTGGCAATTGCCGCGCAGATCCACGGCGCCATGGCCGCTCATCGGATCGACGCGGTGGTGAACGGCGAGGACAAGACGCAGACCCTGCTCGCCCGTGTCGGCCTTGCCGGGCTCGGATCGCGTTTTCCGCACCAGTTGTCCGGCGGCCAGTTGCAGCGCGCGGTGATCGCCCGGGCGCTCGCTCTGTCGCCGCGGCTGATCGTCTGCGACGAAGCCGTCAGCGCACTCGACGTTTCGGTGCAGGCGCAGATCCTCAACCTGTTGAAAGACCTCCAGGTCGAGTTCGGCGTCGCTTACCTCTTCATTTCCCATGATCTCGGCGTGGTGCGCCACATCAGCCATCGCATCGCGGTGATGCAGCGCGGACGGATCGTCGAGACAGGGCTGGCGAGCGAGGTCTTCGCCCGCCCGGAAGATCCTTACACGCAATCGCTGATCGCGGCGCTGCCGGCGGCCTCTCCCGCCATGCGCCGAGCCCGCGAAGCGGCGGCCCAAGCCGCCTAGGAATCCTACCCATGCCTTTCTCCGTCATGAACAGACCGGCGATCGTCGCCCATCGCGGCTTTTCGGCCGCGCACCGTGAAAACTCGCCCGATGCCTGGAGGGCCGCATACGAGGCCGGCGCCGACTTCGTCGAGGCCGACATCCGCATGACCCGCGACGGGACGCTCGTGTGCTGCCACGACGGCGATCTTACTCGGCTTGCGGGCCGTCACGACACGATCGCGGATATCGACGTGGCAACCCTTGCCGCAATCGCTGCCAACGGTGCGGCGGCAGCACCGCCTCTGGCGCTGCTGTTCAGCGTTCTGCCGGCCGGGCAAGCCATCCTTTTCGACATCAAGGACGAGCGGCCCGAAGCACTCGATCGCATCGTCGCGGTGTCAGAGGCTTGCGGTCGTGACAGACCTGTCTTCGGTCTCCATGACATCGCCTCGGTGCGCCACGTCAGAGCCCGGACGAGCGCCGCCATATTGGGCCTTCTGAAGGACCCTGACGAAGAAGAGGCGTTCTTCGCGGCCGGCGGCACCATCCTGCGCCTGTGGGAGTGCGACGCGAGCCCGGAGCGCCTCGATGCCGTCAATGGCCGGAACCGCCGGGTCTGGGTCACCACGGGTCATCACCACACCGGCCGCGACGTCGGCGACTTCGTGCCTGAGGCCCTGCGCCGCATGGCCGCCAACGGCGTTGCCGGTTTCCTCGTCAACGATCCCGCCGCAGCGCGCGATGCCCTTGCCGGCCATCAGCCGGAGGCCCGCGCATGAACCAAGGCTCGACCCTTCTCGTCTGCTTCGACGGACTGCGGCGCGACCGGGCCACGGCCGAACGAATGCCGAATCTGGCCCGGTTCATCGCAGGCGGCGTCGACATGACCCATTCGCGCAGCGTCTTTCCGAGCGAGACCCGCGTTGCCTCGACCAGCACGGTCACCGGCTGCGCTCCGGGCCAGCACGGGCTCGTCGCCAACCAGTTCATCCATCCGGAGGTCTCGGCGGCGGGTCTCTTCAACACGGCGAAGCGTGACAATCTCCTGCGAGCCGACGCGCTCGGCGTCCTCGTCGATCGCGAGAGCCTCGGCCATCGGCTTGCGCGCGCAGGCAAGCGCTTCGCCGTCGTCAGCACGGCCACGCCCGGCGCTACCTTCATGATGAGCTACGGCGCGGGCAGTCTCGGACAGCCGGTGTTCTCGGTGCATGAGGGGGTCGGAACGCCGGACGTCATGCGGCAGGCTGAGGACCGGTTCGGTACAGTACCAGAAGGCGCAACGCCCAACTCGGCAAGGATTGACTATGCGACGCGAGTCCTGACCGACCTCGTCTATCCTGCGTATGGTCCGGATCTGGCAATCTTCTGGATGTCGGATCCGGACATCACCTCGCACGGGTTTGGGATCGACGGGCTCGAGACGATCGCCGCGCAGCGGGGCTGCGACGACGCCTTCGGGCGCCTTCTCGATTGGTGGGAGGCCGGCGACGGGCCGGAAAACATCATGGTCATGTCTGACCATGGCCAGATCACCGGCACGCGCCGGGTCGATCTGAGGGCAGCCCTGCCCGACCATGTGGACCATCTGGCGCCCGGTTATTTTTCCGGCCTCTATCTCCCCGAACCATCCCGCGAGACGATCGCCGCGACCGTCGAAAGACTGGCGGCCGAGCCGTGGTGCGGGCTGGTCTTCGTCAACCTTCCCGGCGAGCCGCAGGCCGCCGTGCCGGGCGCGATCGCGGCCTCGGCCATGGGCGGCGGCCATCGTCGCTCTGCGCCCGTCTCTTTCACGCTCCGAGCTTCGACGGGCCCCGAGCCCGGCTCGCCGGAAACCTGCCTGTTCGTCGGCGGGATCGATCCCGGCGGCGGCATGCATGGCGGCCTCGCCCGAGGCGAGCTCTCGACCGTTCTCGCTGCGGCCGGGCCGGCATTCCATCGCGGCGTGCGATCGGCGACACCATGCTGGCTGCCCGACATCGCGCCGACGCTACTGGCGGTCCTCGGTCTTGCAAGCGACGGAACCAGCGGCCGCATCATGCATGAGGTCCTGGCAAATCAGGACGGCGGCGCTGCGCGCGTCGAGCGCCGCAGCCTCATGGCCGCGGTCGGCGACCACCAACAGATCGTCGAGCAGTGGCTCGTCGACGGCCGGGCAATCACCGATTACGGCTGGTCGAACGGACCGGGAGACCTGCTGCAATGAGCCCGCGTTTCGTCCTCACGAAGCTGCTGCGCGCGTGTCTGACGCTCGTTCTGGCGGTGACCTTCGTCTTCGTCGTCCTGCGCATGTCCGGCGATCCGGTCACGCAGATGCTCCCCGACGACACGCCGGCGGCCGTGATCACGCAGTACCGCACGATGTGGGGTCTCGACCGTCCGCTCCCGGAACAATATCTGCGCTACGTCGCGGGCCTCGTCCGCGGAGATTTCGGCTTTTCGTTCCGCGACGACCGGCCGGCGCTCGAAATCGTCCTAGAGCGCGTGCCCCTGACGCTTGAACTAGGTCTCGCGGCGCTTGCCCTCACGCTGCTTCTCGGGCTCGGAGCGGGTATCCTGGCGTCCCTGAACCGTGGGAACGCGATCGATCACGCGACCATGGCCTTCACCATCTTCGGCCATTCGATGCCGAACTTCTTCCTTGGCATTCTGATGATCCTGCTCTTCGCAATGACTTGGCGGGTCCTGCCCAGTTCGGGTGCCGGCAGTATCGAGCACCTGATCATGCCGGCGGTGACGCTCGGCACCAGCTACGCCGCCACGGTCGGACGCTTTACCCGCTCGTCGCTGCTGGAAGTCTTGCATCAACCCTTCATGCGGACAGCCAGGGCCAAGGGCGTGCCGTTCGGGCGTCGGATCATGGGCCACGCACTGCCGAATGCCGGCATCCCGATCGTCACGGTCATCGGTCTTCGCATAGGGGCGCTGATCGGCGGTGCGGTGGTGGTCGAGTCAGTCTTCGCATGGCCGGGCGTCGGCCAGCTTCTCGTCAATGCCGTCGCCTTCCGCGATCTCGCCGTCGTCCAGACGGTCGTGCTGCTGATCGCCTTCACCATGGTCGTCGTGAACTTCCTCGTCGACATCCTCTATGGTTGGCTCGACCCACGCATCGGCGCTGGCCGACGGGAGGCGCAGGCATGAGCACCTCCGTCGATCCGATCCTCACCGAACCAGAGACGCAATCAACGCGGCGACAGCGCCGCCTGCCGGTGGTCGTCAGCCTGTGCAGCGCCTGGCTCTTCCTCGTTCTTATCACGGCCATCGGCGCAGACCTGATCGCGCCTTACGGCTACGCCGAGCAGAGCCTGCTCAATCGCCTTAAGCCACCAGCCTTTCTCGGCGGCGACCCGGCCTATATTCTGGGTACTGACGGGCTAGGTCGCGACGTCTTCTCGCGGCTCCTGTACGCCCTGCGCACAAGCGTCCTCATCGCGTTTTGCGGCACGCTGATCGGTTCCGTGATCGGCACAATGCTCGGCTTTCTCGCCGCCCATTTCCGCGGTTGGGTCGACGAAGTCGTCATGCTGCTGGTCGATTTCCAGGCGTCGATGCCGTTCCTGATCATCGCGCTGGCGATCCTCGCCTTCTTCGGCAACAGCTTCGAACTGTTCCTCATCGTGGTCGGTTTCTATGGTTGGGAAGTCTATGCGCGCCTGACGCGCGGGCTGGTCCTGCAGGCGAACGCGCAGGGCTACGCCTTCGCCGTCCGCACGCTCGGCGTCCACCCGTTCCGCATCTACGTCCGCCACGTACTGCCCAACATTCTCAGCGTCCTCGTGGTGCAGGTCACCTTGAACTTTCCGGAACTGATTCTCTTGGAGACCTCGCTGAGCTTTCTCGGGCTTGGCGTCCAGCCACCGAAAACGAGCCTGGGGTTGATGCTCGGCGAAGGGCGGAACTACATCGCGACGGCCTGGTGGATGGCAATCCCAGCCGGCGTCGTAATCTTCCTGACGACGCTGTCGGTAAGCCTGCTCGGTGACTGGCTGCGTGACCGTCTCGATCCAACCCTGCGTGACGCGGATTAGGCCACTGACTCATTAGCTGCGATCCATAGTCGGACGGCGGCGAGTTTGACGAGTGCGAGATAGCGTCGTGCTTTTCGTAGCGGGTCGTGATGGCGCGGCAGTGTTTGATGCGGTTGAAGAACCGCTCGACCACGTTCCGGAAGCGATAGAGATAGCGGCTGAAGGGGGGCTTTTCGCGTCGGTTGGGCATCGGCTTTGCACAAGCCCAGCCGCCTTGCGCCTTCATTTGGCGACGCAAAGCGTCGCTGTCGTAAGCTGCATCGGCAAGCAGGGCCTGCCCCGGGCCGATTGTGTCGGGCATGCCAATGGCCGAGCGCCCGTCATGGGCCTGCCCGGCGGTGAGAGCCAGCTTCACAGGTAGCCCGTCGGCATCGACAAGGGCATGGATCTTCGTCGTCAATCCGCCCCGCGAGCGCCCCATACAGAGGGCGACGGATCGTGCCAGGCTGGCGGCTTCGGCGCCCCCTTTTTTGCCGCCTGACGTTGCTGGCATGCTGGTGAACCCTGATCGAGGAGGAGTCGGTCGACTGCAGATAACCATCGTAGGCCACCGAAACGGCATCGAAGATGCGGTCCCACACACCGACCTTGCGCCACCGCACAAAGCGATTGTAGCAGGTCGTCGCCGAACCGTAGCGCTCCGGAATGTCGGCCCATGGCGACCCAATGCGAAGCCGCCAATAGATGCCGTTCAGGACCTTGCGGTCATCGGCACGTGGAACCCCGCGCGGCTTCTTCGGCAAAAGTGGCTCGATGATCGACCATTCGAAATCGGTCAGCTCGTAGCGGCGCTGCGACATTGCAAACTCCTTTCGGAGCTTGAATCATCCCGCAGCCAAATCCGCTACCCGTTTATGAGTTCGTGACCTAGTGGCCGCGAGCGCTCCCTGCGATTTAGCTTTGCGCATTCCGATCCCGCTCGCTCTGCCCTGCCCCGGCACCTCCGGGAAGCCACCTCTCGCGATGGACGATCCAGCTCTCGTACGTGGGCGCCAGATCCGTCGGCGCGGCGTCGAGGCACCCGCGGCGGACCTTGAGCTCTCCGTTGCCCTCGACGCTGAAGAGCCACGAGCCGCGGGTCGGGCAGAAGTGACGGTGGACGAAGTCCCGCCCATCCCCGGGTATCGCCGGTGACGGTGACGACCGCTTCTGCAAAGACGGCGAACGCCAGGTAGGGTCCGCCTGTCTTCTTCCGACAGACGGTGCGGTGGCAGAGGCCGACGCGGATCGGGTCGCCGCGCATCTCGAGGCGGACCGCGCCGCAGTTGCATCCACATGTCCTGACCGTCATGCCGCCTCCCTAAGCAGCCTCTTCGTTCATTCCCTTTGGCACACGACCTCGATGTTATTGCCATCGAGGTCGTGGACGTAGGCGGCATAGTAGGACGGATGATATCGGGCGCGGATGCCGGGCCGACCATTGTCCCGGCCGCCGGCGGACATGGCCGCCGCGTAGAAGGCATCCACCGTGGCACGGTCGGGCGCGGCGAAAGCGAGATGAACACCACCAGGCGCGGGCTCGCCGTCGTGAATCCACAGGCGCGGGTATCCGTCGCTTCCCAGGCCATGCCGCTTGGTGCCGCTCGCCGAATGATCCGGCGAAACCGACACGATGCAGGCCACGCCGAGGGGTCCGAGCGCCGCCTCGTAGAACGCCCTGGCCGCATCCGCGTCGGAGACCGGGATCTCGACATGGTCGATCAGCATGGGACTTCCTCCGTCGCGCAGAGAACGACCTTTCCCGTGAGGCGGCCGGATTCAAGGTAGCGGTGCGCGGCCTGGACCTCAGTCAGTGGAAAGGTGCGGTCGATGACCGGCCGCAGCGCGCCTCGGCGAACAGCCTCGCGGATGTAATCTCTAGCGGCGGCGAAGCGCTCGGCATTCTCCGTCACCTCGAACAGTTCCGAGAAGGTCAGCGTCCTGCGATCGAGCGCGATCAGGGGCAGATTGACCCGGGCGGCCTTGAAGTCCGGAGAGCTCTGCGCGCCATAGGAGATGATGTGGGCGCCTTCAGCGGTAGCGCCGATGCATTCGGCGAGCGTGTCGCCACCCACCGCTTCGATGACCAGACCGACTCCGGCTCCCCCGGTGATCTCCTCGACGCCCTTAGCCAGATCACCGGCCGAGCGCGTGACGATGACCGCGGCGGCGCCGGTGGCCAACAGCGAAGTCTCTGCGTCCTTGCGGCGGGTGGTGGCAATGGCGCGGAGCCCCAGATCGCGCGCCATCTGCAAGGCCATCAATCCCACTGCCGAAGTGGCGGCCGTTACCAGAACCCATGTTCCTGCTGGTAGGTCGTGGCGAGCCATCATGTTCCATGCCTGCAAGGCTGCCATCCAAAGGCCCGCCTCCTCCGCCGACGTCAGTTCCGCGATGGCGGACGCGACCGCGTGAGCGGGAACATTGGCATCGGTCGCATAGGTCCCCGTCCCCATGATGGGCGAGACGACCGGGAGAACCGCGACCCGGTCGCCCGGCGCAACATGACTGACGTCGGCACCGACGGCGTTCACCACGCCGACAGCTTCGTTGCCCATCGCTGAAGGAAAGGCGGGCGCGATCACGTAATGGTCGCGCCGCATCAACGCGTCGAACCGATTGGTGCCGACGGCAAGGATCCGCAACTGGACTTCGCCTCGGCCCGGCTCCGGGAGATCGAGGGGTTCGAGCTTCAGGACTTCGGGACCGCCGAGTTCACGATAGACAACGCGTTGGGCAGTGGACATGGAAACCTCTAATGGAGTGAAGCCGACGCAGATCGTTTGGCGCGGCAAGATTGGAAAGGGATAGTGGGGGACGTCAGGTCCCCGGGGCTGCTTGAACCGAGCTACGCCGAGGAAGCTGGTGGTCGGTTCGTCGGCTCCGATCTTTGCCGGACAGACATCCTTGCGGCGAGCTCGGCGGGCCTCAGACCTGCGAGGCGCCGCCGTCGGCAAAGAGCTCGGCGCCGTTGACGTAGCTGGCCGCGTCGCTGGCGAGGAAAGCCACCGCGCGTCCGATCTCCTCCGGCTCGCCGATGCGACCGATGGTACTCTGGCCGTTGAGGAAGGCGATCGCGGTTTCGGCCTCTTCGGGCGTCGGAAACATGTTCCGAAGAGATGGGGTGTTCACCGGGCCCGGGCTGAGGAGGTTGATGCGGATGCCGCTTCCCTTGATGTCAAGGACCCAGGCTCGGACGAGCGCGCGAAGGGCGGCCTTTGTTGCACCGTAGACGCTGAGCCCCGGGCCCGGACTGATCGATGCGGTCGAGCCGACGATGACGATCGAGCCGCCCGGGCGCATCAGAGGCAATGCGTGCTGGACGGTGAACACCACGCCCTTGACGTTGGTGTCGAAGATCCGGTCGAACGATCCTTCAGTGATCGATCCCAAAGGCTCCAGCTCTCCCTTGCCAGCGTTCGCGACCAGGACGTCGGCGCGACCATGCTCGGCGCCGACCTGCGAGAACAGTCGGCTCAGGTCCTCCAGCTTCGAGACGTCCGCCTGCACCGCGGCGCTCATCTCGCCAAGCATGGCGACGGCTTCGTCGAGCTCCTTCTGGCGCCGACCCGTCACCACGACGCGGGCGCCCTGGCTCACCAGCTCCTTTGCAATGGCGAAGCCGAGGCCCGTCGCCCCGCCCGTCACGACGGCAATCTTTCCTGCGAATGTCATAAGCTCGTTCCCGGTACCGGAGGCATCATCGCCACCATTCATGTAGCGGACGCTATATGCACGACAATGCGCTGGCAAGCGTTTTATATACCATTCACTACATACAAGAGATGGTGTCGGCTTGTGCGTCGGTGTAGCGACCGTTATATCATGGGTCGAAACGGAGGGTTTGATGGAGGCACAGAAGCGCAAGCGGCGGCCGGCGTTCGATCGCGAGGAGGGTGTTGCCAAGGCGCAGGCACTCTTCCACCGACATGGCTACGACGCCGTCAGCATCGCCGATCTGACCAAGGAGCTCGAGATCAACCCGCCGAGCCTCTACGCTGCCTATGGCAGCAAGGCCGAACTCTTCGAGCGCGCGATGAAGCGTTACTCGTCGTTGCACGCGTTGCCGCTCGACAAGCTGCTCGCTCCTGGACGTCCTCCTGCCGAGGCGTTGAACGCGCTTCTTGTTGCCAGCGCCCGTCAGTATGGCGGCGACGCGGAACTCAAGGGTTGCCTCGTCACGGAGGGGATGCGGGCAGACGACGAGACCGCGCGGCGGATGGCCATGGAGCTAGGGCGGGGCGCCATGGATGCCATCCATGCCTATGTGGCGCTCCATCATCCGACCCGCGCCCGGGAAATCTCCGACTACGTCCTCGTGACCATGCGCGGCCTGTCGTCCTTCGCGTGCCTTGGCATGTCGCAGAAACGATTGGTCGAGGTTGCGCGGATGGCAGGCCGCACGCTGGAGGGCGAGTTCCAGAACGTTGGCGTACCGCCAGACGCCGCTTAAGTGCTCACCGTCAGAGGTCGGTGATCGTCGTCCCTGAGATTGTCTCGGCAAAGCCTGCTCCGAACACCCTGACCGGGGTCTGGAAGCCGGGTTCGTGTTCGCCCGCCAGCACCCGCCGCGCGGCTTCGACGGCAGCCAACGGCGTGTAGGAGTAGCCGTTCACGGTTTCGATAACGGAGCGGGCGGCCGTCCCGTCGGCCCCGGTGACCTCGGCCACCGCTCGTGCGCGGTGCGCATCGCGCTCCTCGGCGCTGGGTCCGTCCGGCAACGTCGATAGGTCGCCCTCGGGGAAAGCGTCACCAGATACGTGGACGAACATCTCGATGTTCGGGATCTCGGTGGAACGCCAGGCGGTCACCAGATCGCCGAACGACAGCGGCGCACAATCGACCGCGCCGTCGCCGAAGTTGAAGGATGCGAAGCTCGTGTCGGACTTGGTCACAAGGGCTCCGTCGACACGAGCCATCAACCCCGCACCGATGATCTCTCCCGCGCTGACTGCCGAACCTCGGGACATTGATCCGGCGACCTGGAGGGCGATCCGTAGCCGTCTCGGATCCTTCACCCGGCTCATCACGTGGGCGGCCAGGCAGTCCGTCGGCACCACGTCCCAGCCAACGCCCGGGAGCAGCATCGTTCCCGCGGCTTCGGCCTCACCGCCCAAGGCTTCGGCCCGGCGATAGACGTTGATCTCGGCGGTAATGTCGAGGTAGTGGGCACCGACCTTCATGCAGGCCCGCATCAGCGGCTCCGCGGTCTTGGCGAATGGACCCGCGCAGTTGAGCAGTACCGAACATCCGGCTAAGTGTTTGGGAAGTTCGCCTGCGTCATCGAGCGAGAAGACACGATGGGCAACACCCAGCTCGACCGATGCCGCGTCCAGCTTGGGGGCATCCCGCCCGGCGATCTCGAAGTCGAGCCCGACAGCCTTCGCCCGGTCCGCCGCCAGCCGACCCGTGTACCCGGTGGCGCCGTAGATCAGTAGTTTCGTCATGGTTTATTCCTTTCCGACGCACCGAGGGTCGGCGTTCGTGCGGGTGTAAGGTTCAGGTGTCGCCAAGCGTGGACTCGAGGCTGCGGCGCTCAGGCCGACGTCACTCGAGATCAGCGTCGATGCGAACGATGAACCCATCCTGATCGACCGAGACATCCAGCAGTCCGACCTCATGGCCGAAGTCGCCGGTGAAATCGGCCCGCACCCGGGTACGGTCCGTGGCCACTGCCTCGATCGACAGAAGACGCGTGACGGAGTGGTAGCCGACGAAGAACTGCGTGACGTAATCTCGGATACCGGGGTGGCCGTCGAAGCGCTGGCCTGTCGAGGGATCGTCGATCACCGCTTCCGGCCTGAAGAGTGCAACGGCCGCGTCAACGTCGAAGGCGTTGCACGCCGCGATCAAAGCCTCGGCCGCGCGATGCATCTTGCCTTGATCGGACATGGCATCAGCTCCCTTGCTGCCAGCTCTTGTGCACGAACTCGAGGCTGTAGCCGTCGGGGTCGAGGACGTTGGCGGCGTAGTAGCGTGGGTCGTAATAAAGCCGGGCCGAGGGCTTGCCGTTGTCGGTCGCCCCGGCCGCCATCGCCGCGGCATAGGCGGCATCGACCGCGGCGTTGGATTTTGCGACGAAGCCGACATGGGCGGCCCGCCCCTCGACTATCCCTGGGCGCAGCCAGAAGAAAATGCGGCCGTCGCAGCCGAACCCCTTCAGGTCGGGATGCCCGGGTGGACCGTCAGCGCCGTCGTAGTCGACGCGGTCCGTAATGCCGAGCGGCGCGAGGGTCGCGGTGTAGAAGGCGATCGAGCGGTCGAGATCGCTGACCGAGATGAAGACGTGGTCGAGCACGGGACTCTCCTGCGGCTGAGTTTGGACGGGTGGTTCAGATGACGTAGCCGCCGGCGACCTCGATGGTCTGGGCGTTCACCCAGGCATTGTCGTCCGAGAGGAGGCCGGCGATCATCCGACCGACGTCGTCGGGCTCGCCAACGCGGCCGAGTGCGGTTTGTCCGGCGAGGAGCGCCTCGAACTCGTCGTTCAAGCCGCCACCGAGGTTGGTGCGGATGGCGCCGGGCGCGACAGCGTTGGCCCGGATGCCGCGGTCGCCGAACTCCTTGGCCATGTAGCGGGTCAGCACCTCGAGCCCGCCCTTGAAGGCGGCATAGGGCGCGACGCCGGCGGTGGCGACGCGAGTGGTGGCGCTGGTCAGGTTGATGATCTGCCCGCCGCGCGCCATCAGCGGCAGCAGCGCCTGTGTCAGGAAGAAGGGCCCCTTCAGGTGCACGTTGAACAGGTCGTCGAAGTCGGCCTCGGTGACGGTCTCGATTGGGTTGCAGAGGCCGTAGCCCGCGTTGTTGACCAAATGATCGAAGTCGGCTCGGTCCCACGTCGCCGACAGTGTCTCGGCTACCTGGTCCCGGAAGGCAGGAAACGAAGCGGTGTCGGAGACGTCGAGCTTCAGCGCCACGGCCTTGCC
The DNA here is from genome assembly GCF_000421645.1 of Aurantimonas coralicida DSM 14790. Taxonomy (GTDB): domain Bacteria; phylum Pseudomonadota; class Alphaproteobacteria; order Rhizobiales; family Rhizobiaceae; genus Aurantimonas; species Aurantimonas coralicida. The sequence goes on from NZ_ATXK01000010.1 coordinate 141,302, forward strand.
GCCCTCGGCTTCGATCGCCCGGACCACCTCCTCGGCGCCGTCGGGATGGCTGTTGTAGGTAACGATGACACCCGCACCGCGCCGGGCGCAGTTGAGTGCGGTGCTCCGGCCGAGGCCGCGGCTGGAGCCGGTGATGATGGCAATCTTCATTGGTGTTCTCCGCGTTGTCCGTGGCTCTTTTCTACCGCCGCCACGGACAGGAGGTCGGGCCCGATCCTGTCCGGTTCTTGCCTATTCCTGCTTTCCGGCTTGCGCGCCCGGTCGCCGACTGCAAGCCTCGAGGTATGGAAGATCGCCTGAACGAACTGCGCGCGTTGGCCTCGCATGCCGAGAACAGAAGAACCGACACGGGTATCCCGCGCGTCGCCATGGTGCAGGGAAAGATTCCCGAGCACGAGCTCTCCGCCGTCTACGACCCGATGATCAACCTCATCCTCCAGGGGCGGAAATCGATGACGATCGGCGACCGCACGCTGGACTATGATCCCGCGAGCTACTTCGTCATGTCCATCGATCTGCCGGCGGTGGGGTCCATCCACGCGGCGGCGACGGGCGAGCCCTACCTTGCGGTCAGCCTGACGATCGATCCGCACGTTGTCGCAGGCATGCTGGCGGATGCACCGCCCCTATCCCATGCCAACCTGCACGTCGGCGGCTTCTCCGTTGCCTCGGTAACGCCCGACCTGCTGGACGCCTGGGTGCGAATGCTGCGCCTGATGAGGGTTCCGGGCGACATCCCGGTTCTCGCCCCTGCCTACGAGCGGGAGATTCTGTACCGGGTCCTGCAAGGGCCGCACGGGGCGATGCTGCGCGACATTGCCATGCCGGACACCGCCCTGTCCCGCATGCGCCTCGCGATCCAGTGGATCCGAGGCAACTTCCGCAGCCCGATGCGCGTCGAGGCATTGGCAGACATGGTGGCGATGAGTGCTTCCGCCTTCCATCGGCACTTCAAGGCGGCGACCGCGATGAGCCCGCTCCAGTTTCAGAAGCAGATCCGGCTGCTCCATGCCCGAACCCTGCTTATCGGCGGGGCCGAAAGCGCCGCCGCTGTTGCCTTCGAGGTCGGTTACGAGAGCGCCTCGCAGTTCAGCCGAGAGTACGCGCGGTTCTTCGGCCTTCCGCCGTCCCGTGACGCCGCCAAGGTTCAGAGCGAACTCGGACGCCCTTCCTGACGTCCAAGCTGCGGGGCGCCGTCCTGACCGCTTGTCCTCGACTCTGTAAGGCGCGGCGGCGAGCTTGTTATGCATCAGCGTCGGAAAGTTCGGTTCTTCTCGACCATCGAACTCGTCAACACGCTCGAACAGGAGAAGGCCAAGGCCGGCTAGTTGTCCGAGACCCTTGCGCGTCTCGACCTCGTGGTCTTAGACCAGCTTCGATGCCTGCCATTCAGTGCCTCCTGCGGCGCGCTGCTCTTCCATCTGCTGAGCAAGCTCTACGAGCGCACCAGCGTTGTCATCACGGCGAATCTGAGCTTCAGCGAATGGGCCACCGTCTTCTGCGACGCCAAGATAACCACCGCCCTACTCGATCGACGCATCCATCGCTGCCACATTCTCGAAATCGGAAATGACAGCTTCCGCTTCAGGGCGAGCACCGCGGCCACCAACCGCAAGAGGAAGGAAGGCGAACATACCTTGACCCAGACATGACCATCTCAACTCAACTCGAAGCCGGATTACTCCTCGATGGACAACCCGGGTCAGTTCCGCGTGGGAATCAACACTTCTGTCGGTCAAGTGAGAACCAAAAGGACGCAGTAGGCTCGAGAAGCCGGCAAGCAAGTTCGGAGCGGAGATCGTACTCGCCGATCGGGCCCAGTTTAGATGCAGGCACCAGGACGGCAGGACACCGACCGGGCCCTTCGACGCACGAGTTGGGAGAGTTCGCGAGTTCAGGCAGCAAGGGTAAATACCCCGACCAGGAACCATCTCTGACTGCGGAAACCGGGCCGAAAGAAGACCGTCCGCTTCTGGAGCGTTGTCGCAAATAGCCGTCATTCCGCTCACGACCCAGAAGAGCCGCTCGTGGTGCTGCCTCCCTTTGCACTACACAGACATCCGTCGTGCAAACCAGAAATGGGAAAACTCGCCTCATCAACTGGCCAGCAACGGTTCCGCCGCCGCTGCCACACGCTCCCTCGCCTCTGTCCCAAGCCGCTGGATCGGTCGCGGCAGCTCCATTTTTCCGAGACCTAGTAGATCAAGGAGCACGTACATGACGCGTAGGCTTCCGAAGATCTGGAAGACCTCCCAAAGCGGCGACAGCTCGGCATCGATGCGACGTAAGTCCTCGGCATTGCCCGCCCGCGCAGCGCGCGCGAGGGCAACGACCGGACCGGGCAGTGCGCCGCCGAGGACGCTGTAGAAGGCATCCGCCCCCGCCAGTAACGCATCCGCAGTGCCCCAGTCGCCGCTGTAGCCGACCGCAAGCTCCGTCCGGTTGCGCAGGGTGGCGAGCTCGCCAGCGTAGTCGCCGTCCGAGGGCAAGGGCATCTTCACGGCCCGGATCGTCGGGAGGCCGGAGAGCCGCTCCAGGAGATCGAAGCCGAAGGTGAAGTGGGTGGTGCCGGGATTGTTGTAGAGGCAGATCGGCAATCCGGAAACATCCGTCACGGCCCCGTAGTGCTCGAAGGCTTCGTCCTGCGTCAGTGGCGTGTAGGAGACCGGTGCCATGAGCAGCGCGTCGGCGCCTGCGGCCTCGGCGTCCCGTGCAAGATCCTGCGCCCAATCCGTGCGGAGCGCCCCGGCGCCGACGACGAGCGGTAGGCGCCCTCGTACGCACTCCACCGCGGCTTTCGCCGCTCGAAGCCGCTCTTCCCTTGTTAGGTAGGCGTAGGTGCCGGTGGAGCCAAGAAGGCCGATCGAATCGACGCCCGCTTCGCACAAGCGGTCCAGAAGCCTCGCGAGCATCTCGACATCGACGCGCCCGTGTTCGTCAGCAGGCGTGATCGGGAAGGCGCACAAGCCGTGGAAGGGAGAAGGACCGGACATCGTCAGCTCCGTTGCGATTGGCACACGCCGCGCATCAACTCATTAGCGCGGCTTCTAGCTCTTATCGGTTTCAGGGGTCTAAAGGCGAGGATGCGGAAAGGGTAACGGTCAGGCGAACCTTGAAAAGGACCGCCTGTTGATCCCCACAAGACCCCAAGCCGCCCTGGTCTTCGTCGTCACGGCCGCCATTACCACGATAGCGGCGGGGTGGCAGGTCCATGCCGAGCCCAATCGCGTGCAGTTCCCGGCACTGGAGGCGCTTGTGCACTACACGACCGTGCGCCGCGGCGACGTCACCGAACACATCATGACGACGCCGATGGCGATCGAGGCGGTTAAGCAAGGTGAGGCCATCCCTTCCGGCACCCAGTTCGTCCTGGTCGATTATCGCGACGACGAGCTCTACCGCTACTTCGTGATGGAGAAGGGCGACGGTTGGGGCGCCGACTACGACGAAGGCCGGCGCACCGACGACTGGCAATTCCAGTGGTTCTGGCCGGACCGCTCCATCAACACGGACGAGAACACGGCGCGCTGCCAGTCCTGCCACAGCAGCCAGGCTGACGCCGACTATCTGTTCACGGGTTACCGGATCCCGCGCTTCGACGGCACCCCGGTCGAGTGAGGGTTCTATGACCAGCATCCTCCGCCTGCGCCTCGTCCTCGACCTTCTTGCCTTCGGCCTGCTGCTGTTCGGCCTTTCCTACTGGTGGCTCGGCAACATCGCTCACGAGGTGGCGGGGACCGCGTTCTTTCTCCTCCTGATCGTCCACAACGCCTTCAACCGCCGCTGGTACGGTAGAGCCGCGCGCCCTCAGCGCGACATGCGTTCGACCCTGAACGTCCCGGCCACGCTCGCGCTTCTCCTCGTCATGCTGGCCCTCTTGGCGACGAGCATCCTGATCTCCAATGCCCTGTCTCCGGTGATGTCGGCCTACGGCGGCTTCACAGTCCGCCAGATCCACACGCTGGCGGCCTATTGGGCGCTGGTGATCGTCGCGGTCCACCTCGGCTTTCGTTGGACGATGATCATGGGCATGGCGCGCAGCCTGTTCGGCATCACCGGTCGAAGCATGCTGCGGGCGACCGTTCTTCGCCTTGTCACGCTGGCAATAGCCGTGCAGGGCGTCGCCAGCTCGCTGGCGCTCGGCCTCGGCGGCAAACTGACGATGCAGGTGAGTCTCGACTGGTGGAACTTCGAGGAGTCGGTGCTCGGCTTCTTCGGCCACGCGGGAGCCATCGTCGGCCTTTGCATCGCCCTGACGCATTACGGCCTAAAGCTCGTGGAAGCCGGACGATCCGCCGTGCGCAGGCCCGCCTAGCTGCGGTAGCGCAGAGCCTCCACCAGGACGGAAAAGGCCGGCGAGGCGTGCTTTCGGCTCGGATAATAGAGGTGGTAGCCGGGAAACGGCGGGCACCAGTCCTCCAATACGCGGACGAGCCGCCCGGCGGCGACGTGCGGCAGCACTTGGTCCTCCGGCATGTAGGCGACGCCGAGCCCATCGATGGCCGAGAGAAGGCGCATGGCGAGGTTGTTGAAGACGAGTTGACCCTCGCCCCGAACCTTGATCTCCCGGCCGTCCTTCTCAAGGCCCCAGGGGAACAGTCCGCCGTAGGTCGGCAGCCGCGTGTTGATGCAACGATGGGCGGTCAAGTCCTCAGGTGACAGGGGAACCCCATGCTCCGCGAAGTAGCCCGGCGACGCCACCACGGCCATCCGCATCTCCGGGCCGATCTTCATGGCGATCATGTCGTTGGCGATCTGCTCGCCCATCCGGACCCCGGCGTCAAATCCCTCGGCGACGATGTCGGTCAGGCCGTAGTCGACGATGATCTCGATCTTTATGTCGGGATGCTCGGGAAGGAAACGAGCAAGGGCGGGTTGCAGGATTGAGATCGCCGGATGCTCACCGGCTGTGATGCGAACGGTCCCCGCGGGTTTGTCCCGCAGGACGCTCAATGCCGCGAGCTCGTGATCGATCTCCTGAAAGCGCGGCGCGACAGTCTGCAACAGGCGCTCGCCCGCCTCGGTCGGAGCGACGCTACGGGTCGTCCGGGTCAGGAGACGCATTCCGAGCCGGGCCTCGAGACCTTTGATCGTTTGGCTCAGTGCCGATTGCGAGATGCCGAGCTGGGCCGCTGCCCGGGTGAAGCTCCGCTCCCTCGCCACGATCGCAAACGCGGCAAGCTCGTTGTAGTTCTCGAGCGCCATTGATTAGCGTTCCTTCTGAGGCTTTGCCGATTACGCCTCTAACAGAGGCGTTCAGCCAGCGCTACGGTTCGGGCGTCGCTCATCTTCGTCACGGACATCAACGATGAACTGGTCCAGCACCGCTTCCGCCGTCTGCCTGACCGTTGCCTCGCTCGCCCTGGTGGGGGCCACATCCGCTGACTCCCCCGTCGACGGGGACGAAGGCACCACAGAAGTCGAGACGATCGCCGCGCCGACGAGCGACCATCTGTCGGCCGACGACACCATCGGCGACCTGCTGTCGCACCCGGCATTCGAAGGCTTCGCGCCATCGATCCTGCCGTGGGACGGCCGCCCGTACGATCCCTCCATGAGCCTGCGGGGGATGCGGTCGCTGATGCCCTACCACAGTGAGGTCGATCCCGAGGGTGCCGTCGCGGCGCTCAACCGCATGATCGACGACGTGAACGACGGAAACCGGGTGTTCTACGATTTTTACGAAGGAACCCGGCCGAAGAACGGCCCGACGGTCGATAGCACCGGCCTGTTCTACTTCCGCAGCGTGCCGGGAGCACCTTTCGCCATTGTGGCGCCCGGAGGCGGATTCTCCTATGTCGGCTCGTTGCACGAAGGCTTTCCCTACGCACAGGAGATCAGCCGACAGGGGTACAACGCCTTTGTCCTGCGATACCGGGCCGGTTTGGGCGGCAGGCTCGCCACCGAAGACCTCGCGGCTGCCCTGTCCTGGATCGTCGACCACGCAGAGGAACTTGGGGTCGCAAGGAAGGGATACGCGCTGTGGGGCAGCTCCGCCGGCGCGCGCATGGCGGCCTCGATCGGATCGCACGGCGCCGCAGCGTTCGGCGGCCAGGATCTGCCGAAGCCATCGGCGGTGGTCATGGCCTACACGGGCCATTCGGACCACGCGGCCGATGAGCCTCCGACATTCGTTGTCGTCGGTGAAGCCGACGGCGTCGCTCCCCTTTCGAGAATGCTTGAGCGGGTCACCGCCCTGCGCGAGTTGGGCGCCGAAGTCGTTTACCGGGAATACCCGGGTCTCGGCCATGGCTTTGGTCTCGGCACGGGAACGCGGGCGGCGGCCTGGATCGACGAGGCGATCGGGTTCTGGGAGCGCTTCGTGGAGCCGAACCGACGTCCGTCGAGAAGGGCTGCGACGCCCGTTGACTGATTAGGGCTGCTTCTAAGCGTTAGAACATTCTTCCGGCTAATCCGCTGTCCGCCGCGGGCCTACATCACCCCCAACACCAACACGGACTTCACCCTGCGGGTCGCGGTCGGCGGCTTCGATGCGCGTGCTCGCGGTGAACCAGAAGGAGATCCGCCATGCGGAAGCGTCAGTTGGGAACGAGCAGCCTGGAAGTATCCGCGATCGGATACGGCTGCATGGGCTTTGCGCCGGTCTACGGCACCGCTCCCGATGCGAAGGTGGGCGTCGACCTCATCAGGCAGGCCGTCGATCTCGGCGTCACGTTCTTCGACACCGCGGAGGTCTACGGGCCCTTCACCAACGAGGAGATGGTCGGCGAGGCACTGGCCCCCGTTCGCGATCGCGTGGTGATCGCCACGAAGTTCGGCTTCACGTTCGGCGAGGACGGCAGGCAGCAGATCCTCAACAGCCAGCCCGACCACATCCGCTCGGTCGTGGACGCCTCGTTGAAGCGCCTGCGGACCGACCACATCGACCTTCTCTACCAGCATCGTGTCGATCCCGACGTGCCGATCGAGGACGTCGCCGGGACGGTCCGGGACCTGATCGCCGCCGGCAAGGTGGGCCATTTCGGTCTGTCCGAGGCGAGGGCAGAGACAATCCGCCGGGCCCACGCGGTCCAACCGGTAACCGCCCTCCAGAGCGAGTACTCGGTGTGGTGGCGCGAGCCGGAAGCGGAGATCCTGCCGATGCTCGAGGAGCTCGGCATCGGCTTCGTGCCGTTCGCGCCGCTCGGAAAGGGCTTCCTGACGGGCGCGGTCGACCGGGACACTAAGTTCACCGAAGGCGACTTCCGGGCCAGCGTGCCGCGCTTCTCCGACGACGTTCGCGAAGCGAACCTCGCAGTCGTCGACCTCCTGAAGGAGATCGCCGCCGCCAAGGCGGCGACGCCCGCCCAGATCGCCCTGGCCTGGCTCCTCGCGCAGAAGCCATGGATCGTCCCTATCCCCGGCACGACCAAATCGCATCGCCTGAAGGAAAACATCGGCGCCGATGCCGTGCTGCTGTCCGCCGACGACCTCGCCCGCATCGACGGAGCGATGTCGCGGATCGCGGTACAGGGCGACCGTTACCCGGAGCACCTTCGCGCCCGCGTCGGTCGCTGAGGCTGGAGGCCATCATATGAGCTCGACCCGTTTATCCCGCCGAAGCCTGCTGGCCGCGTCGACCCTGCTGGCGCTTCCAACGTTGGTCGCGACAAGTCCCGGAAGCGGCGCACGCGCACAGGGGTCGGCCTCGCGGGTTCTCGTCGCGTACTTCTCCCGCTCCGGCAACACGCGGGTGATCGCGGGCCAGATCCGCCGGGCAACCGAAGCAGATGAATTCGAGATCCGCCCCCGTCAGCCCTATCCGGCCGACTACGAGGAGACCGTCGCACAGTCGCATCGGGAGCGGGACGCCGGTTTTGAGCCGGAGCTGGAGAGCTCGGTATCGGACCTGTCACGATACGAAACCATCTATCTCGGCTTTCCGATCTGGAGCGGCACCGCCCCGCCGGTGATCCGCTCGTTCCTCTCGCAGCACGACCTGTCCGGCAAAACCGTCCTGCCGTTCATCACGCATGGTGGCTATGGCCTCGGCAACAGCGAGGAACTCCTCGCCGAGCGCGCCGAAGGTTCGCGCCTGGCGAGAGCCTTCGCGCTCGAGGCCGACCAGGAACGTCGCACCCTCGAGGAGGTCACTGACTGGCTCGAACGGTCGCCGCCGGTTCGCTGACACGCCTTTCCGCTCTCGAACTTGGAGAGCCTCCTTTCAACGCATTCGGAAGCAAGACCATGACGATCAAGCATCGCACGCTGGGCAATGGACTGGAGGTCTCCGCCCTGGGCCTCGGCTGCATGAGCATGACCAGCCTGTACGGCCCGGCTGCCGACAAGACGGAGATGATCAGCCTGATCCGCGCGGCTCATGACGAGGGTGTCACGCTGTTCGACACGGCCGAGTCCTACGGTCCGTTCAAGAACGAGCGCCTGCTCGGCGAGGCGCTTGCGCCGATCCGGGACCGCGTCGTGATCGCGACCAAGTTCGGCTTCGACATCGATCTCGAGACGGGCCAGCGGACCGGCGGAACCAACAGCCGTCCCGACCACATCAAGGCAGTCGTCGACGCCATGTTGAAGCGGCTGCGGACCGACCGCATTGACCTCCTGTACCAGCACCGGGTCGACCCGGTGGTCCCCATTGAGGACGTCGCCGGGGCCGTCAAGGAACTGATTGCCGCAGGCAAGGTCGGACACTTCGGCCTGTCGGAGGCGGGCGTTCCGACGATCCGCCGCGCTCACGCGGTCCAGCCTCTCACGGCCGTCCAGAGCGAGTACTCGCTGTTCTGGCGTGGCCCGGAAAGCGAACTGCTGCCGGCGCTGGAGGAACTCGGGATCGGGTTCGTTCCCTTCAGCCCGCTCGGCGCCGGCTTCCTGACGGGCAAGATCGACGAGGCCACGCAGTTCGATCCGACCGACTTCCGCAACAACGTTCCGCGTTTCTCGCCAGAGGCACGCAGGGCCAACCTTGTCCTCGTTGAACTGCTGCGCTCGGTGGCGGATCGCCGGGGAGCGACGCCGGCTCAGGTGGCGTTGGCGTGGTTGCTCGCCCAGCGGCCCTGGATCGTCCCGATCCCCGGCACGACCAAGCCGCACCGGCTTCGGGAAAACCTCGGGGCGACCGAGGTGGATCTCACCGAGGCGGATCTGTCCGAGATCGAAAGCCGCGCCGCCCAGCTCGACCTTCAGGGTGAACGCTTGCCGGAAGCCGCGCTGCGGATGACCGGACTCTAGCAACGCGCCCAGAGGCGCCGGCACGACCGGCCCCTGGCATCCGACCGCGCAGGCGGAACACGGCGCAACCACACGAACTCTCACGAAAGGATCTGACATGACGAACAAGCGAGGACTTCAAATTGGCCGCCGCGGCCTCCTTCTTGCGGCAGGAGCCGCCGCCGCCGCGCCGCTTATCGGACGCGCCCATGCGCAGGCTTCCGTCGAAAGTGGCGGCGGCAACGGCGGCGCTGCATCGACGGCCGAAGTAGCGGGGCGCAGGCGGCTGGGCTCGCTGGAGGTCTCCAGCATTGGCCTCGGTGTCCAGAACATGCACCGGACCTACACGACGCTGGTCCCGTATCGGCCGGAGATGCTGAACATCATCCGCGCCGCCTACGATCACGGCGTGACCTTCTTTGACACGGCCGAGGCGTATGGCCCGCATGAGGATGAACGGATCCTCGGCGAGGCGATCGAGTCGTTTCGCGACAAGGTGGTGATCACCTCCAAGTTCGGCTGGGATGTCGATCTTGAGACCGGCGAGCGGCGTCCGGGGCTGGTCAGCAAACCGGCGCGCATCAAGCAGGCCGTGGAAGGCATGCTCAGACGCCTTCGCACCGACCGCATCGATCTTCTCTACCAGCATCGCGTTGACCCGGACGTGCCGATCGAGGACGTCGCGGGGGCGGTCAAGGACCTCATGGACGAGGGCAAGGTCCTCCACTGGGGCCTCTCCGAAATGGGTTTGGACACGCTGAGGCGGGCGCACGCCGCCTTACCCGTCACCGCCGTTCAGAACGAGTACTCGATGCTGTGGCGCGGGCCGGAAGACGAGGTGATCCCGCTATGTGAAGAACTCGGCATCGGCTTCGTGCCGTGGAGTCCGCTCAGTGTCGGCTTCCTGACGGGGGCCATCGACGAGCGAACGCGCTTTGCCGAGGGTGACATCCGTGGGATCGAGCCCCGGTTCTCGCCGGAAAACCTGCCTCACAACCTTGCGCTCGTCGAACTCGTGAAGAGCTGGGCGGAGCGGAAGGAAGCCGCCCCGGGGCAGATCGCCCTGACATGGCTGATGGCGCAGAAGCCTTGGATCGTCCCCATCCCGGGCACGACGCAGATGGCGCACATGCTCCAGAACGTCGGCGCGACGGCAATCGGGTTCACGCCGCAGGAGTTGGAGGAACTGAATGCCGCGGTCGCGGCCATTGAGGTTCGGGGCGCGCGGCTTCCCGAAGCAGTGCTCGCCTTCTCAGGCGTCGAGGCGCCGCCGAAAACCTGATTCTGGACCAGGAGCTCCCTTCAGCGGGTCGGAGCCTCCTGACTTAGCGATCCTGACGGAACGTCCGCAGCCAACTTGACTGCGGACGTTTTTGGGTTTGGGCGCGCGAGTCCGCGAGATGTAGCGCCCCGTGATGGACCACTCAGTCGGGATACTGATCGTTAGTAACGAGTTCGAGCCACTCGACTGTCGAGCCGTCGACACTTTCGGAAAACGCGATATGGCTCGTCGCGTTATCGGGTGAGGCACCGTGCCAGTGCTTGACCCCGGCGGGATTCAAACGGTGTCACCCGCCCGGATTTCCTGAACCGGTCCCTCCCAACGCTGGACCAGGCCGACACCTGAAAGGACGATCAGGGTCTGGCCGAGAGGGTGTGTGTGCCAAGCTGACCACCGCGAGCGAATTGTGGGGATAGTCCCGTGGCGCACTATTGCGCTACACGAGTCTCACTCGATGATGTTGTCCCACCATGGTTTCAGACCGCCTGTCTCCCAATCTCGGTCGACCCTCCTCGCCGTTGCCCACCGGGGTGTCCTGATGGGGCAGCTTCCTCCGGCGGCGGCAGGGAGGCAGGCCGACTTGTTCGCGGAGACCGCAGCGAACGACGACGCAGTCGCCCCGCCCCTGCCCTACCCTTCCACTCGCCGTCCCCAGGTGGCCGCCTTCCCCGCGGACGAGGAGATGGCCAGCCGCCTTGAAGAGACCGGCCGCTACCGTGTCCTCCGGCAACTTGTACCGCGACCCGTCGAGCCGATGCCGTGCCCGTGGCCGAACGGCTTGAAGCTCGGCGTCCTCCTCGATACGGAAACGACCGGACTGAACCACGCGACGCACGAAATCATCGAACTCGGTATGGTAGCCTTCACCTACGACGACGGAGGAATCCGTGACGTCGTCGGCGTGTTCTCTGGCTTGCGCCAACCGAGTCAGCCCATCACCGCCGAGATCACCCGGATCACCGGCATCACGGACGAGATGGTCCGCGGGCAGGTCATCGACCTCGACGTTGTGGAGCGCTTCATTGAGCCCGCCGACTTGATGATCGCGCACAACGCGCGCTTCGACCGTCCGTTCTGCGAAAAGCTCGCGTGCGGCTTCGATGTGAAACCGTGGGCATGCTCGGTGTCCGAGATCGACTGGACGTCACTCGGGTTCGAGGGAACCAAGCTCGGCTACCTCGTCGGGCAAGTCGGGCTCTTCCACAACGGCCACCGTGCCGTCGACGACTGCCACGCGCTGCTCGAGGTCCTAGCGGGCCCGTCGCGGGTCGACGGTGCCGTTGCCCCCTTCGCGCAGTTGCTGGTATCAGCCGGGCGCGCGAGGCTGCGCGTCCATGCGGTCGCCTCGCCCTTCCACACGAAGGATGTCCTGAAGGCGCGCGGCTACCGCTGGGCGGACGGTTCGGACGGTCGCCCCAAGTGCTGGTGGCGGGAGGTCGACGAGGACGCCTTCGACGACGAGGACTTGTTCCTGCGCGAAGAAGTCTACGGCGGGCACTCGGAGGCGATTGTCCAGCGGCTGACGGCTTGCGAGCGTTTCAAAGCCTGAACTGTCTTAGCCATAAGCCGACCGTCATCACCGCCTCCGTCGGGCACGAGCGAAATCGGACACTCAGGTCGCCCCCGTTCCATAGGTTTCTGCATAGTCTGCCACCGCCGACCTGATCAGGGGGCGCATGACGGTGACATAGCTGTCCACGCGTTCAGCGAGCCAACTGAACGCGCGTGCCTTGTTATCGGGGTGTGAGAGCGGTCCGAAGGATGCATGCTCGCCGATGCGGTTTCTGCCGTACGTATCCTTGGTCACTTCGGCCGCTCCACCGAGTTGCGGACCCACGGCAGCGAAATCTTCGACCAATCTGTCGGAAGCGTATTCCCCCGCGCTGTTGCGGGTCGCTGACAGGAACAGCCCGACCTCGTTCTTCCGCATGTCACGGTAGACGGTCAGCCAACTGCTTCCACCGGGCGCGGGCATCATGACATTCAGGTATCCCTGCCTGGGGGCCCGTGGGATCGGCTGTTCTGGATCACGAATACGAAGGACAGGGAGGAACTCCTTCCAGAACGCCTGCTGTATATCACCGAGGGCTTGGCGGTCGGGATCGACCTCGTGGCTTTCCCCGTCCGAGGCGACGTCCTGTACGACGTGACCGTCGGGTACCCCAACAACATTGCGCGTCACAATCGCCGTCCGGACGAGCACGCGCGGAACGACCAACTTGTCGCCGTTCGGCATTACATAGACGGGCATCTCCACAAGACCGAGTGAGAAATGGAGGCCCGCGTGGCGTTGTAGGTATTCGGCGATAGCCTCGACCCCCTCGCGAATCCCATCGCCGACGATGAGGAGGAGGAACCGCCCGCGGCGTAGGTTAAGGGAAAGGGCGTCGTTGAACTCTATCTCGTCGACGGACGCGTCCGCCGACCGCACAAGATCGAGAACGGCGTTGCCCTCTCTACCAAGCCGACGCCCTACCTCACGCTGGAGATCGGCAGACGTCCAGCGGCTGAGCTCCTTGGCATAGTCTAGGATTTGTCCGACGACCTCGCGACGTCCTTCCGGATTTCGCCAGAGTTTGCATTCCACGAGGATCGGCAACCCGGACGGGGTAACCAACAAGTTGTCGATCGCGCCCGCAGGAGTCACCAACTCTCGGCAAATGGAGACCGCACCCGCGAACATCGGGTCGATCTCCGCTGTCATTCGGCGTGCAATTTTGGGTCTGACGCACTTTCGATGACGATCAGGCGGCGCCGAGCAAGCGGGCCTCAAGAAGATCAAGCTTGGCGCGCCCGTACATTTGCCGCTTCACGAGCTTGAGCTTGTTCACCTGGCCTTCCGTCTGGCCGTTCGACCACGGTTCGGTAATCGCACCCTGCACTGCGGATGCATCCTTACTGATGCCGCGAGCGAAGGACGCCAACAAACTTCCCTCGGCATCGTGAATCCAGGACGAAAGATCCCCGACTTCTCGACTGCGGATCATGGCATGAAACCGGTCGATCAACTCTCTCGCCTTGGCTAGGTTGGGCACTCCGGCTTCGATCGCGGCGACCGTGACCGTCTCGGTCTTCGTCAAATGATCTCG
>NZ_ATXK01000011.1 GCF_000421645.1 Aurantimonas coralicida DSM 14790
TGGCGGAGAGGGGGGGATTCGAACCCCCGATACGCTTGCACGTATGCCGCATTTCGAGTGCGGTGCATTCGACCACTCTGCCACCTCTCCGGCCGTTGCCCCGTCGGTCGGGACCATCCTGTTCGAAGGTGTCGCGCCGGGTGGGGACGACGGGCGTCCGGACGGTGCGGCTTCAAATCAACCGAGGCATTGGTCGGCGCCTTGCGAGCGCGCCGGTCTCTTATCAAAGCCGGGGCCGCGTGCACAAGGGCCCCGCGACACGATTTTCGCCGCGGGGCCGCATTCGGGGCGCGTGAAGAGCCTCGCGGTCCTTCGCTGCGACTGCGCGCGACGGAATGCCGTCGTTCCTCGTGCTGCTGCGAGATGGCCGGTCGCGCTCGCCGGCTCGCGCCCTGCCAGGTCTCCAAGGACGCCGCGCATTCCCGCTTCCAGGGGACATCCTGCGGCATCCGCTGCCGGACGACACGTCGGCCACTCCGGAACGGCGCCACGGGTGAGCCGCGCTCGGCCCTCAGCCGTCAGGTGCGGGGTCTTGTCACCGGTTGCAGGGCGAACAGGTCGGGCAGCTTTGGCCAGACGACGCCCGGGCGTGGCGCGAGCAGCGTGAGCAGCGCCGTGAGACGCTCCCACGCGGCCGCGTCATGCTGCAGGTGATGGGTCAGGAGGCCGATCGGCTGCGTCTCTGAGGGCGGCCACCCAACGGGCCCAGGACCACCGGCAAGCGTACCGATCGCCGCCGCGGCAGGCGTGTCCCGGCGTTTTGGGGCAGAGGGACTAGCGGCAGATGTTCCACCCGCCATGGGGTCAGCACCGCCGGCAGGTGTGTGCGCCGGCGTCTCCGCTGGCATGCCCCGGCGCATCCGCGCCGCGGACGCGATATTTGCCGATGTTTCACCCGTCACGGGGTCAGCGCCACTGGCAGGCGTGCGGGCCGGCGCCTCCATTGGCGTGTCCGGGCACATCGGCGCGGCGGACGGATTACTGGCCGATGCTCCCCCCTCGCCCATCAACCGTGCGGCGATCTGCGCGGCCAGCAGCCTGTCGAGGGTTGCGGCGTCCTGCGCCCGGCCCGCACGCCAGTCCATCAGGTCGAGATGGGTGTGGACGCGATGCCGGGATGCCGGCTTGGCGAAAACGGAGAGGCCCGGCAGGCCGGCGTCGCCCAGCCGGGCGGCCATGCCGGGGCCGATGCGGTTCCAGGGCGGCACGAAGACCGGCAGGAACCGCTCGTCGGCGAGCGCGGCAAGCCGGTCGCGGCCCCGCCGGATCTCCTCCAGCATGGCCGCCGCCGGGCGATGATCGCCGAATTCGGCGCGCTTCTCGCCGGCCGGCGCGTGGTTGGCATGGCCCCAGCCGTGCAGGAACAGACAAATGTCGTCGTCCGGCGTCATGCCATCCAGAAGATCCGGCCGGGCCCCGTCGGGGATCACCGCCAGCGCCAGCGGCACGCCGATCTCTTCGCGCTGCGCCAGAAGGCGCGCAAGCTCCGGCGTCGCGCCCCGGGCGTCGTCGTCGCGCCACCAGAAGGCGAGCTCGACACCGGCAGCGGCGGCGGCGTCCAGCTGCCGGCGCGTCAGTGGGAAGTCGGCAGGGCTCACGCGGCGTTCCGGGCGGGCGTCGCTTTCAGGAGCGCAGCCACCCGGTCGATGCCGGGCTTCGGCGAGAAGCGTTCGCGCACCCGGCGCTCGCCGGCCGCCGCCAGCCGTGCCGCCAGATCCGGATCGTCCATCAGCCGCGCCATCGCCTCGGCCAGCGCCCGGGGGTCGCGCGGCTCAACGAGCAGGCCGGTGCGTTCGTCCTCGACCAGTTCCGGGATCGCCGAGACCTTCGTTGAGACCACCGGCAGGCGATGCGCCTGCGCCTCCATCAGGACGTTCGGCAGGCCGTCGCGGTCGCCGCTGCGGGCAATGCGCGAGGGCAGGACGAACAGGTCCGAACGCGCCAGCAGTCCGAAGACATGCTCGCGCTCGCGGCTGCCATGCCAGGTGATGCGGTCGCCGATCCCGGCCTTGTCGGCCTGTTGCTGCAGCCTGGCGGTCATCGCGCCGCCGCCGACATGATCGAAAGTCCAGTCGCGATCCTTCAGCCGGGCAAGCGCGCGGATCAGATCGCCGAACCCCTTCTTCTCCACCGTGCGGCCGACCGACACGATGCGGAACGGGCGCTCGCCGCGCGCGGCCCGCTCCGGCGGCGCGATGCCGGACAGGTCGAGGCCGTGATAGACCAGCTCGACCCGCCCGGGTTCGGGGGCCAGCGACTGCAGATAGTCGAGATTGACCTGCGTGCAGGTCACGCCGAAGGCGGCCGAGCCCAGCTTCTCGGTCAGCTCCCAGGCCTGCGAGGTCCAGATGTCCTTGGCGTGGGCGGAGAACGACCAGCCAATCCCGCGGATCGTCGCGGCATAGCGCGTCACCGAGGCCGGCGTGTGCAGATAATGGGTGTGCAGCCAGCCGATGTCGTCGGGCAGTTCATGGGCGAGGACGCAGGCCTGGCCGAAGCGCCGGTGGCGGTTGGCGGTGGGGTCGCGCGTCAGATCGGCCTCGAACATCGCTCGCGCCGCCTGATAGCCCGGCTGGCGCTCGGCAAAGGCGCGGCCGGCCCGCACCCGCGCCGGATCGTCCTTCAGATATTCCGGCAGATAGAGGATCTCGGCATTGATCCGCCGGTGCACCGGATGCACCCGCTTCTCGGCCGGCTGGCGCAGCGACACGATCAGCTGCGCGACGCCGCGATCCTCGAGCCCGGCGATCTCCTGGGCGATGAAGGTCTCCGACAGCCGCGGATACCCCTTGACGATCGTGGCGATGCGTCCTGCCATGGTGGTCGGTCCTTGCGACAGCGTCCGGCACTGGCCGAGGATGACCGGCAGGTGCCCGTTCCCCGCCGGAAGGCGGGCCGGATGCCGGCCATCTAGTCACATGGCCGGCGGCTCGCAACCCGCGACAGGCCGGGCCAGGTCGCGGCATCCCCGCGATGCCGTGGGGGCGCGGTGAGATGCCCACGCTTTCCCGCCGCCAGCGGTTTGACAAGCCGGCGGGCGCAAAGCTTACTGACGCGGCAGACAAGGGCCCGTCCATGCATCGATCCACACGGCAGCAGCGAGCATTTCGGCAGGGAGCGCTCGCCGGCATGGCCCTCCTCTGGACGGCGATCCTCTGGGCGCCGGCTTCGGCCGGACAGGCCGTCGCGGACACATCCCACGCGCCCTTCGGCGAGCCCGCCGCGCTGCAGGCGGCGGTGAGTGCCGGGGACCTGCCCCCGGTGTCTCAGCGCCTGCCCGAGCGCCCGCTGGTCATGCCCGTCGATGCCGTCTGCTCGGCCGACCGGCTCGGCGGCACGCTGCGGATGATCGGCGGCAGCGCCAAGGACACGCGCACCCTGTCGGTCTTCGGCTATGCCCGCCTCGTCGGCTATGACGAGGACTACGCCTTCGTGCCCGACATCGCCGAGCGCTTCGAGGTCGAGGACGGGCGCATCTTCACCTTCCATCTGCGGCCCGGCATGAAATGGTCCGACGGTGCGCCGTTCACCGCCGAGGATTTCCGCTATTTCTGGGAGGACATGGCGCAGAACCCGCAGATCGCGCGGTTCGGCATTCCCGGCGAGTTGCTGGTGGAGGGCAAGCCGCCCCGCGTCACCTTCCCCGGGCCCTACGAAATTCGCTACGAATGGGCCAAGCCGAACCCGAACTTCCTGGCGACCCAGGCCGCCGCCCTGCCCTTCGAGCTCTACCGCCCGGCCCATTACCTGAAGCAGTTCCACGAGACCTATGCCGACCCGGAAACACTCGCGGCGCGGGTCGAGGCGGAAGGCCAGCGCAACTGGGCGGCGCTGCATTTCAAGATGGACCGCGGCCACCGCAACGACAATCCGGACCTGCCGACGCTGCAGCCGTGGAAGCTCGCCACCGAGCCGCCCTCCGAACGGCTGATGTTCACCCGCAACCCCTATTTCCACCGTGTCGACGCGCAGGGGCGCCAGCTGCCCTATATCGACACCGTCGCCCTGACGATCGCCAATGCCGACCTGATCCCGGCCAAGGTGGCCAATGGCGAGGCCGATCTCCAGGCCGCCTATCTCAGCTTTCCCAATTATCCGTTCCTGAAGCGGGCCGAAGCGCGCGGCGGCTTCGAGGTCCGCCGCTGGGAATCCGGCCGCGGTTCCCACGTCACGCTCTATCCCAATCTGAACGTCAAGGACCCGGCCTGGCGCCGGCTGGTCCAGGACGCCAATTTCCGGCGGGCGCTGTCCCTGGCGATCAACCGCGACGACATCAACAAGGCGATCTTCTACGGCCTTGCGGTGCCCGGCGGAAACACCGTCCTGCCCCGCTCGACCCTGTTCGACCCGGAGCTGCCGACGATGTGGGCCGGCTACGACCCGGATGCGGCCAATGCGCTACTCGACGAGCTCGGACTGGAGCGCGAGAGCCGCAATGGCCTGCGCCTGTTGCCCGACGGGCGCCAGATGCGCATCGTCGTCGAGACCGCCGGTGAAAGCCGCGAGCAGAGCGACGTCCTGCAACTGATCCACGACGACTGGCGCCGGCTCGGCATCGATCTCCTGATCCGCGAATCCCAGCGCGAGGTCTTCCGCAACCGCATCAAGGCGGGCTCGACGCTGATGTCGGTCTGGACCGGTCTCGACAATGGCGTGCCGACCCCTGCCACCGACCCGGCCGAGCTCGCCCCCTCGACGGCCGAGCAGCTGCAATGGCCGTCCTTCGGCATGCAGACCGAGACCGGCGGCGAAGGCGGCGAGGCGATCGGCGGCAGCGAGGCGCTGGCGCCGCTGCGCGAACTCGCCGAGCTGCGCAAGCGCTGGATGCGAACCGACGACGACGCCGAGCGCGCCGACATCTGGGGCCGGATGCTGCGGATTTCCGCCGATCAGGTCTATACGATCGGCATCGTTGCCGGCGTCGACCAGATCGTCGCCGTGGCGGACACGCTCAACAACGTGCCCGAGCGCGGCGTCTACAATTACGAGCCCGGCGCCTATTTCGGCATCTACCATCCGGACGGGTTCTGGTTCGATTGCGGCGCGTCCGCCCTGGCAGGAAAACACGGATGATCCGCTATCTCGCCGGCCGCCTCGTCACCATGGCCTGGACGCTGCTGGCGATCAGCGTGCTGGTCTTCGTCATCATCCAGCTGCCGCCCGGCGACTACCTGACCAGCTATATCGCCGAGATCCGCGCCCAGGGCGAGAACGTCACCGTCGACAAGATCGCCTTCCTGCGCGAGCAATACGGCTTGGACAAGCCCTTGTGGGAGCAGTATCTCGTCTGGGTGACCGGGCTGATGCAGGGCGATCTCGGCTATTCCTTCGAGTACAACCAGCCCGTCGCCGACATCGTCGGCGAGCGCATGCCGCTGACGCTGCTGCTCAACGTGGCGACGGTCATCTTCGTCTATCTGGTCGCCTTCCCGATCGGCATCTATTCCGCCACCCACCAATACAGCTGGGGCGACCATGGCTTGAGCTTCCTCGGCTTTCTCGGCCTCGCCACGCCGAACTTTCTGCTGGCGCTGATCCTGCTCTATCTCGCCAATGTCTGGTTCGGCACCTCGATCGGCGGGCTGATGGACCCCCGCTTCATCGACGCGCCCTGGTCGCTGGAGAAGGCCGGCTCGGTGCTGTCGCATCTGTGGGTGCCGGTGCTGGTCATCGGCACGGCCGGCACCGCGGGCATGATCCGCCGCCTGCGCGCCAATCTCCTCGACGAATTGAACCGGCAATATGTCGTCACCGCCCGCGCGAAGGGGCTGCCGGAACACCGGGTGCTGCTGAAATACCCGCTGCGGATGGCGCTCAATCCGTTCATCGCCGACCTCGGCAGCCTGCTGCCGCAGATCGTCTCCGGTTCGGTGATCATCTCGGCGGTCATGTCGCTGCCCACCACCGGGCCGATGCTCCTGTCCTCGCTGCGCAGCCAGGACATGTTCCTCGCCGGCTCCTTCCTGATGTTCCTGGCCCTTTTGACGGTGGTCGGCATGTTCGTCTCCGACGTGCTGCTGGCCATTCTCGATCCGCGTATCCGGCTCGGAAAGACCACCATCCGATGAGCGAGACGCCGCATTTCGTCTCGCGCGAACCCTTCGATTCCGAAGCCACGGTCGCGGCCGGCTCGACCGTGTCGCTCGCCTATATGGAGGCCTCCCAGTCGCGGCTGATCTGGTGGCGTTTCCTGCGCCACCGCGTTGCGGTGGTGTCGCTGGCGTTCCTCGTCGTCAGCTATCTCTCGATCCTCGTGGTCGAGTTCCTGGCGCCCTACGACATGCAGAGCCGGCACACCGACTTCATCTTCGCCCCGCCCCAGGCCGTGCATCTGTTCCACGAGGGCAGCTTCGTCGGACCCTTCGTCTATCCGCTCGACTTCCACCTCGACCTCGACACCCTGCAGCGCGAATACACGCCCGACACCAGCCGGCCGCTGCCCCTGCGCTTCTTCTGCCAGGGCGACCCCTACGAATTCTGGGGGCTGGTCTCCGGCGACCGGCACCTGGTCTGCCCGCCGGAGGGCGGCAGCCTGTTCCTCTTGGGCACCGACCGGCTCGGCCGCGACATGCTCTCGCGCATTCTCAGCGGCGCCCGCATCTCGCTCACCGTCGGCCTCGTCGGGGTGACCCTCAGCTTCATCCTCGGCATCACAATCGGCGGCCTCGCCGGCTATTTCGGCGGCTGGATCGATTCCGTCGTGCAGCGGGTCACCGAGATCCTGCGCTCGCTGCCCGAACTGCCGCTATGGCTGGCCCTGTCCGCCGCCCTGCCGGTCACCTGGAGCCCGCTGCTGATCTATTTCGGCATCACGCTGATCCTCGCCCTGCTCGACTGGCCGGGCCTTGCCCGCGCCGTGCGCTCCAAGCTCTTCGCCCTGCGCGAGGAGGATTTCGTCGTCGCGGCCGAAATGCTCGGCGCCCGTCCGCGCCGGATCATCTTCCGCCATCTGCTGCCGAACTTCATGAGCCATCTCATCGCCTCGGCCTCGCTGTCGATCCCGACGATGATCCTGGCGGAGACGGCTTTGTCGTTCCTCGGGCTCGGCCTCAGGCCGCCGATCACCAGTTGGGGCGTCCTGTTGTCGGAAGCCCAGAACATCGAGGCGGTGGCGCTCTATCCGTGGCTGCTCCTGCCGATGGTGCCGGTCATCCTGACGGTGCTGGCCTTCAGCTTCGTCGGCGACGGGCTGCGCGACGCCGTCGATCCGCACCACCACCACTGACCGCTAGCGCACCCGACGCGGCTCCGGCAGCGCTCAGGAGACGGTGCGCACCGGCGCGTCGGCGGCTGCGGCAGCGTTCCGGCGCGGCGTGAACAGCTCCATCCGGCGCTCCACGCCGTTCAGCGCATGGGCCCCGACCGAGACCCAGTCGTCAGGCGACAGGGCCGCGACCTCGGCGCTGGCGAGCACGTTGGTCTCGACCGTCTTGGTCAGCTTCTCGATGCGCTCGACCTCGGTCACCGTCGAGCCGATCACCGTGAAGGCCAGCCGTTCGGGCACGCCGATATTGCCGAAGACGACGCTGCCGACATTCAGGCCGACGCCGAACTCGATGAGATCGAGGCCGCGCTCGCGGCGCACCGCGTTGGTCGCGTCGCGCAGCACAAAGGATTCGGCCACTGCCTGCTGCACCTCGGTCGTGATGCCCGGCCCGTCGATCGGCCCGTCGCCGAGCGGAAAGATCACCAGCACCGCATCGCCGATGAAGGCCAGCACCTCGCCGCCCGCCTCAAGGGCCGGCCGGGTCGCGCATTCGAAATAGTCGTTGAGGAGCTTCAGGAAGGCATCGCTGTCGAGCGTACCGGTCAGCCGTGTGGAATCGCGCAAATCCGAATACCAGACCAGCGCCTTCGTCCTAGCGCCGTCGCCGAGCCGGATATTGCCGTCGAGAACGCTGCGACCGGCCTTTCGTCCCAGATAGGTCTCGACGATGTTGGTCATGATCTGGGACTGGATGATCGTCTTGCAGACCAGCGCGAAGGTGAGCTGGATTTCCTGCAGGATGTCGAGATCCTCGTCGGTGAAGCCGCTCGCCCGGTCGCTCGCCCAGATCACGATGATGCCCCGCGCCTGCAGCTCGCTGTAGGCGCCCGGTTGCGAGAATTCGGTCTTCAGGGCGATGTAGTCGGTGTAGCCAGCCGCCGCCAGCTCCTCCAGAATGGCGAAATCCAGGAGCTTGCCGGGGCCCGACAGGCGACGCCGCAGCACCGGAATGTCGGCCTCCACCATGTAGCGCAGCGGACTGCGCTGCCACGCGTCGGTATTGGCGTCCTGGTGGTGGAAATGCTCGATCCCGACATCCTCGTCGCGATGCCATTTGACCATTTCGGCGCGAAACAGCGGATGCAGGGTCGGCCAGTTCAGCCGCGCCCGCGCGATGGGCACGCCGATGCCGGTCAGCCGCAGACAGAGATCGCGAAAGATCGTCTGGATGTCGCTCTTGCCCAGCGACTGCTTCAGCAGCCAGTCGTCAACCTGCTTGGCCAGTCCCATCGTCGTGACTTTCCGTTACCGTTCCGTCCTCTCCGATCGCCAGCGTCAGGCCGGTCGCCCCGATGCGCGCGCCGGTGAAACGCGCCTGCGCCTCCTCCGCCAGCTTTGCCAGCGAAGCATCGGTCCGCAGGACGTCGTGGTGGAAGATGACCAGCCTGTCGATCCCGCCGGCCTGGCACAGGCGCACCCCCTCCTGCCAGGTGGAGTGGCCGAAGCCGCGGTACTTCGCCATGTCCTCGTCGCTATAGGTGGAATCGTAGATCATCACCTCGGCCCCGGCGACGAAGGCGGCGACCGCCTCGTCGCGCGTGCCCGGCTCGTGCTCGGTATCGGTGATGTAGCAGATCGAGCGGCCCTCGAAGTCGACCCGGTAGCCGACCGCTCCGTTCGGATGGTTGAGGCGGACCGTGCGCACGATGATGCCGTCGCCGAGGTCGAGGATCGCGGGCGGGCGGAAGTCGCGATAGTCGATATGGGCGGCGAACTGCTTCGGCGTCACCGGGAAATAGGGCGGCCGCATGAACCGCTCGACCATGTCCCGGCAGGTCGTGTCGTCGAGGAAATGGCCGGCATGGATGCGCACCGCCGCGTGGTCCTTGTAGAGCGGGATCACGAAGGGCAGGCCGATGATGTGGTCGAAATGGCAATGGGTGAGCAGGATGTCGATCTCGCCGACCTGCTCCTCGTAGAGCTTGCGCCCGCAGCCCACGATGCCCGTGCCCGCGTCGAAGACCAGCACCCGGTCGCCGCAGCGCACCTCGACGCAGCTGGTGTCGCTGCCGTAGCGGGTATTGGCCGCCGCCGGGGCCGGTATGCTGCCGCGTGCGCCCCAGACGGTGAGCTCGAACCGGCTCAATCTGCGGCGTCCGGAGCGATGGCGGCCCGGTTGCGCGCCGCCACCAGTTCCTGGTTCATGTGGGTCAGGCGCTCGGCCAGTCCGCGCATCACCTCGGCGGCGATCTCCGGGAACTGCCGCAGCAATTGCAGGAAGCACTCCTTGCGCACCCGCAAGGCCGAGACGTCGCTCTTCGCCGTGACGGTCGCGGTGCGCGGCGTGTCGCACAGGATGGCGATCTCGCCGACCACGTCGCCGGGGCCGAGGGTCGCGACCACGAAGTCGCCGTCTTCCGTCTCGATCGAGACATCGGCCTCGCCGGCCACGAGCACATAGGCGGAATCGCCACGCTCGCCCTGCCGGCACATGACCTGCCCCTGGCGATAGGCGATCGAGTCCGAGGTGAAGGCGATGAGCTTCAGCCGGCTGGGCTCCATGCCGGCAAAGATCGGGACCGAACGAAGCAGGTCCATTTCAGATTTGAGCAGTGTCACGTCGTCCTCTCGGTCATCCGGCCACTTCGGCGTCGTCGCGCGCCGCATCGGACTCGTGCGGACGCGTTTCGGCCCCCGTCGAGTTCGTGATCATGCGCCCGTCCTTGAATTCCAGTCTCCGGTCGAAGAGCTCCGCATGTTCGGCGTGGCTCAGGACCCAGAAGATCGTCTGCCGTTCGATGCCGAGTGCCGCACGCGATGCGAGGACACGCACAATAGTCTCCCGCTGGCTCTCCCCGTCAAGTGACGACAGCGGCCGGTTGAGAACCAGGAGATCGGCGCGCTTGAGCAGTGCCCGGGCAAGCGCCAGCTTCTGCTGCTGGCCCGACGACAGCCGCTTGGCGCCGCTGCCCACGTCGAAATCCAATCCGATCTCGAACACCGTCTGCGACAGGCCGGTCTCGCGCAGGGTCTCCACCAGCACCTCGTTGATGCGGGCCGAGGCTTCGGCGTAGCGGTCGACGACGCGGCCGAAGAGGATGTTGTCCTGGAAGCTGGCGGCCGGGTTGATCGCCCCCGGCACGTGCATCGACACAGCCTGCGCAAGCTCGGGGTCCATGCGCTCCAGGAGCCGCGCACGGGCCGACAGGACCGCGGCCTTGATGTCGTCGTCGAGCAGTCCGAGCCGATGCCGGGGCTCGATATAGCCGAAGGCCAGCTCCTGGAAGGCGCGCCGGTCGCGTCGGCGTTCGCTGGTGCTGCCGTCGGTCGCGGCGCGCCGCAGCGCCGCCTTGTAGCCGTCGACCTCTTCCGGCGTCATCAGGTCGACATTGTCCATCAGCGGACTGTCCGGCGCCAGGTCGCCGAAGATCTCGATCACCGTCTCGGCGATCTGCCGGCCCATCTCGTGCAGGAGGTCGTCGAGCCTCGCCTCCTCCAGGACGGCGACCATCTGCGGCCGGGCGGCCAGCGGCATCTCCTCGGCGGCTTCCGGCAGGGCGATGCCGAAGACAATGTTCTCCAGGACCGTCGCATAGTCGGAATAGCGGGCCGGATCGAAGGATTCGAAATAGACTTCGTCGCCGCCTTCCGCGAGCCGTTCGCGGAAGCGCCCGCGGGCCTTCAGGACATGCGCGCAGGTCTCCTCGGGCAGGTCCGCCGGCACGCGGTTGCGCAGCCCGAGCCGGGCGATGTCGATGCGGAAATCGGCGACGTCCAGCACCTGCGCGAGGCGGCCGTGCAGTTCGTGCGGTCCGGTGATGCCGGCCGCCGCGTAGTCGATCCAGTCGCCGTCGACGTCGAGGTCGCTGTTGCCCGACGCCCGGGCTGCGAGCTGGCGCGCCTCGCTGGCGGCGCGGTCTCCGCCCGCCGGCACCAGCGGCGCATGGCGCAGCCCGTAGACCAGCGCGTCGCGGATCGACATCTGGGGGAAATACAGCCCCGAGGTGGCATAGGCGATGCGGCGCCCGACAAAGGCGTCGGGCAACCCGTCCAGCGCATGGCCGTCGATGCTGATGCGCCCCGACGCGGCCTCGGACAGACGCACCAGGGCCTCGGCCAGATATTCGGCCCCGCCGCCGATCGGCCCCGACGCGGCGATCGCTTCGCCCGGCCCCAGCCGCAGGCTGGTCGGCTCGAGAAGGTCGTTGCCGGAATCGTCGGCAATGCGCAGGCCCGAAATGGCGATCTCCCGCTCGATCCGCGGCGGCGTCTCGTAGGACAGCTTCTGGACGTCGGGAGAGATCAGGTTGCCCATCACGAACTGCTCGCGGATCTGGGCGTATTTCGACTGCACGTCGACCCGGAACTGGTCCCAGGCGATGAGCTCCTTCAGCGGCCCCGGCAGCTCCTTGTAGGCGGCGATCACCGCAACGAGCTGGCCGATGTCGAGCCGCCCGGCGATCACCAGATAGCCGCCGGCCAGATAGAAGATGAAGGGAGTGATCTGCGCCAGCAGGTTGTTGATGAAATTGACGAAGAACTTCCAGCGGAAGAAGTCGTAGCGGATCGACAGGATGCGGCCGAGCCGGCTGCCGAGCTCGGCGCGCTCCCAGTTGGAGGTGTCGTTGGTGCGGATCGAGGGGATGCTCTCGACGATCTCGCCGATCCGGCCCGACAGGAGCCGGGCGGTGATCTGCCGGGCCCGGGCGAGCCTGACCAGCCGCCGGCGCATCTGCGGGATCAGGATGAGCTGCAGGAGCACGACGCCGCCGGCCACCGCGCCGAGCCAGACATTCTGCAGGAAGATGAAGAAGAGACCGGTGCCGGCCTGGCTGAGCAGCAGGGCCGGGTCGGCGAAGGCACTGCCGCCGAAGCCGCCCACCGGCTCGGTCTCGTCCTTGATCATCGAGGAGATCTCGGGACCGCGCACCTGCTTGAAGCGGGCGGTCGGGAACCGCAGCACCAGGTCGACGAGCTGGAACCGCAGCCGCCGCAGCAGCTGTTCGCCGAGCCGGCCCTTGTAGTTCGACAGATAGAATTTGAAGAGCCCGTTGACGATCACGAAGAACAGGAAGGTCAGGCTCAGCCACAGGAGCACGCCGAGCCGGTCGAGTTCGACGCCATCGAACAGCGCCAGTTCGCCGCCGCCCAGGAAGCCCGGCAGCGGCAGCGAGACCGCGAACAGCGTCTCGGTCTGTCCCGGCGCCCAGTCGCCCTGGATCGGCCCGTTGACGATCCGTTTCGGCAGGTCGAGCGTCAGATACAGGAATGGCAGCGAGACCAGGAGGACGGCGAACAGCCAGATCTGCTGGGGCCGCGAATGGCGCCAGACATAGCGGAAGATGCTCTCGTCGAGTTCGTCCGCTGCCGCCATGTCAGCGCCGCTCCGTCGCCGGCGATGGCGCGGGCCGTCCGGCGAGGAAGTCGAGATTGGCGGCCCGCACGAAATGCCCCGGCCGGGCCTCCAGCAGCGGCCGGGCGACGCCGGGCTCGGCCGTGAACGGCGCCGGCCAGTTGCGCTGGCCGATCTCGCCCACCGGCGGCAGATGGGCGAAATCCAGCGGCCGCTGCGGATCGGCGTGCGGCACCGCCTGCATCAGCATCTGCGTATAGGGATGCAGGGCGTCCTCGAAGAACGCCGCGCGCGGCGCCAGTTCGACGATCTCGCCGTCGCACATCACCGCGATGCGGTCGGCGACATAATTCACCACCGCCAGATTGTGCGAGATGAACAGATAGGTCAGGCCGCACAGGCGCTGCAGATCCTTGAGCAGATTGAGGATCTGCGCCTGCACCGACACGTCGAGCGCCGCCACCGGCTCGTCGCAGATCAGGAATTCCGGCTCCAGCGCCAGGGCGCGGGCAATGCCGATCCGCTGGCGCTGGCCACCGGAAAAGCTGTGCGGATAGCGGCCGGCATGCTGCGGCTCCAGCCCGACCGCCGCCAGCAGCCGCTCGATGCGCACGCGGCGCTCCGCCCGGTCGCAGACCGCGTGGATCTCGAACGGTTCGGCGAGGATCGCCCCGACCGTCATGCGCGGATCGAGGGACGAGAACGGGTCCTGGAAGACATATTGCAGCCGGTTGCGGACGGCAAAGAGCTGGCTGCGGTCGGCCGTGACCAGGTCGAGAGGCCCGTCGGGCGTGTCGAACAGCATGGCGCCCCTGTCGACCTGCACCGCCTGCATGATCGCGCGGGCGAGCGTCGTCTTGCCGGAGCCGGATTCGCCGACAAGCCCGAGGCACTCGCCGCGGCGGATGGTCAGCGAGACGTCCTTCAGCGCATGGATGCTGGGCGCCGGCGCGCTGGAAAACAGCCGCCGGTCGCCGCGCCGGGAAAAGCTCTTGGCGACCCCCTTCAGTTCCAGCAACGGCGCGCCGACAGCGCCCGATGGCTCGCGCCGCATCAGCGCGCCGGCATCGACCTTGATCTCGCGGATCGGCTTCAGCCGGGGCGATTCCGCCTGGTCGAGATCGGGCACCGCCTTCATCAGCGAGATCAGATAAGGGTGCTGCGGATCGGCGAAGATCGTCCCGGACGACCCGGACTCCACCACCTTGCCGTGGTGCATCACCACGACGTCCTCGGCCAGGTTGGCGACGACGCCGAGATCGTGGGTGATCAGCAGGACGGCCATGCCGAGTTCGCCCTGCATCTCGCGCAGCAGCTTGATGATCTGCGCCTGCAGCGTCACGTCGAGCGCCGTCGTCGGCTCGTCGGCGATCAGCAGCGCCGGCTTGCAGATCAGCGCCATGGCGATCATCGCCCGCTGGCGCAGCCCGCCCGACAGCTCGAACGGATAGGATTTCAGCGCCCGCTCGGGCTCGGGAAACCTGACCAGCCGCAAGGTCTCGATGGTCCGCTCGCGCGCCTCGGCGCCGGAGGCGCGGCCGTGCACCTCCAGCACCTCGCCGATCTGGTCGCCGAGCGTATGCAGCGGCGAGAAGGAGGTCATCGGCTCCTGAAAGACGATCGAGATCGACTGCCCGCGCACCGCCCGGAAGCGCGGGCTGCGCGGCGACAGGGCGGCGAGGTCGACCGGGCCCTGCAACGGATCGTCGAAATGGATGCTGCCGCCGGTGATCACCGCGCTCTTCGGCAGCAGGCCGAGAATGGCCTGGGACGTCACGGTCTTGCCGGAGCCCGATTCCCCGACCAGCGCCACGGTGCGGCCTGCGCCGACGCTGAGCGAC
The DNA here is from genome assembly GCF_000421645.1 of Aurantimonas coralicida DSM 14790. Classification (GTDB taxonomy): domain Bacteria; phylum Pseudomonadota; class Alphaproteobacteria; order Rhizobiales; family Rhizobiaceae; genus Aurantimonas; species Aurantimonas coralicida. Next base: position 14,402 of record NZ_ATXK01000011.1, read on the forward strand.
AGGCCGCTGACGGCCTTCACCGTCCCGGCCATCGACTGGAACTCGACGGACAGGTTCTCGATCGCAAGCAATGGCCGCGCGGCGACCGATGCGGGCCGGTCCGGCGTGTCTATCGGCCGGTCCAGCACCGAGGCACCGCTTCCCCCTGGCATCCGCTCATTCCACCTCTTCGGCTCCGCGGCATGGTCCTTCGCGCACGGGCGTTGCGATTGCAGCACGGAACCGCGCGGCAAGTCATGCAGATTTTGCGATCCATTGCCCGCCGCGGCTCACTCGCCCGCACCGCCTGCCATGGCGGCGATCGTCGCCGCGGCGTTGGCTGCGCCCTCCAGATCGATCGCGGGACGCGCCCCCGCCTCGCGCTGCCAGGCCTCGGCCACCGCCGCCGCCATGGTCTCGGCCGACAGGCGCGAGGTCGGCACCACCGACAGGAGCCCCATCTTCCCCATGCGCTCGGAGCGGAACCATTGCTCGGTCTCCTCGCCCTCGTCATAGGGCACGACAACGGCCCGCGCTTCGGCGCGCAGGAGGTTCATCACCGTGTTGTAGCCGGCCTGCGAGATCGACAGGGCGCAGCCGTCGAGCCGCTCCTGGAAGTTCGTCTCGAAGCGCTTCACGATGGTCGTCTCGTCGGCCAGCGCTGCCAGCGCCTGGAACTCGTCCTCGGCCATGCGCGGTCCGGTCAGGAAGCGCCAGACCCGGTCGGCCAGCGGCGTATGCGGCCGCGCCGCCATGACCGTGCGCATCAAAGCGCCGGCGGCCGCGCCGCCCCCGGCCGACACGATCACCTCGCCGTTGCCCGGCGCTGCGCCGCGCTCGGCCGGCTCGGTGACATAGCCGGTATAGCGAATGAGATCGTCGATCTCGCCGGCATGGGGATAGGTCTCGGCGAAGGTGAAGAGCGACGGATCGGAATGGACGAGCACGGCGTCCAGATGCTCGCGCGCCAGCGCGGCGCCCCTGGCGGCCCGCTCGGCATGCTTGGTCTCCACCAGGATGTCGCGCACCGAGGTCACGCATTTGACCCGCGGCTTGTCGCGCGACGCCCGTTCGAGGAGCGGCACCAGCTCGAAATTGAAGCGCCAGCGTCCGAAGGGGAACATCTCCAGGAGCACGACGTCCGGCTGGACCTTCTCATAGAGCGCCAGCAGCGCGTCGCGCCGAGCCGCACGCCATGCGTCGGTGATCGGCTCGCCCTCGGCATCGTAGAGCGTCTTGAAATTGGCGCCGTCGATATGGGTCGGCGGCAATTGCACCACCTCGGCGTTGGCGAAGGGCATTTCCGCGACCGGCATGCCGCCGAGCGCCACCGTCACCTCCATGCCGCGCCGGGCCATGGCATTGGTGAGGAGTTCGCCGCGCCGCAGATGGCCGACGCCCAGCAGATGCTGGACATGAAAGAGAACGCGCATCAGGCCGTCTCCGCCTTTCCTGTTGGTGTGGGCCGTCCGAGCGTGTCGGACAGCGCGGCGTCGAGTGCCGCGGAGGCTGCTTCCAGCGAATGATGCCGCTCCGCCCGCCTGGATGCCGCTGTGCCCATGCGGGTCCGCAGCCCCGGATCGAGCAGCCGGCGCACCGCGGCGGCGAAGGCCTCCGCATCGCCCTCCGGCGTGAGCAGTCCCGTGATTCCATCCTCGACGATGCCGGAGACACCGCCGCTGTTGCCCGCCACCGCCGGAAGCCCCGCCGCCTGCGCCTCGAGCAGTGCCATGCTCCAGGATTCCTTGATCGCCGGCCAGACGGCGAGATCGGCCGCGGCGAAAAGGTCGGGCATCTCCTCTGGCGCCGCGGCACCATGGAACGCCACCCGGCAGGACAGGCCGGCGAAGGCAGCGCGCACCTGCGGCTCGGCCGGGCCGGCTCCGACGATGAGGACGTCGAAGGCCGCGCCGTCGAGCCTACCCAGAGCCTCCGCCAGCAGGCGATAGGAGGCGAGCTTCTGGTCCTCGCGCATCATCGCCGCGGCGATCAGCCAGGGCTGGTCCGGCGCCAGGCCGTGGCGTGCGGCCAGCGCCGCCCGTATGTCGGTGCGCCGCCCGGCCGCCGCCCGCCAGGGCTGCGTATCGACGAAGGGCAGCAGCGCCCGATAGGCGGTCTCGTCCCCGAGCCAGGGCATGACGCCTGCCTTGTCCGCCGGGTTGAGCCCGATGACGAGGTCGGCGCGGGACAGGGCCGCAAGGCTGGCCTCGAACCCTTGCGCCCAGCGCCCGCCGCGCTGCTTGCCGGCGACCGAGGCTTCGGCGACGACATAGGGAACGCCGAGCGCCGTGGCGACGCGCAGTCCCAGCCAGTCCGGCGCCTTGTGGTAGAGATGGTAGGTGAACCAGAGGTCGATCCGGGGCTTCGCCACCCTGCCCTGCCGCAACAGCCGCTCGGCCAGCCGTCCGCCGACCGTCTGCAGCCGCGCCTGACGCGCCGGGTCGCCGCGGTCATGGCTGCGAAAGTGCGACGGCACCACCACCCCGTGGCCGGCCAGCCGCAGGGCGTCGATCAGGCCACGCGCCACGGTGCGGTCGCCGGATGGCCGCGGATCATCGGGAGATTTCATCGGCGCGTAGAACGCGATGTTCATGCAGTGCCGGTCTTGGGCAGGGTCCGGGCAGGCGCCCACTCGTCGTCGCCGGCGGCGCCGCGGCTGGCGCTGCCCGAATGGCGCCCGGCGGCGATGTAGCCGTCGGCCAGTTCGCAGATCGTCTTCAGGCCGTCGAGAATGCCGTCCACCGCCACCGAGCGCGGTCGCGCCTGGCCCGGCAGCGCGCGGATGGCATCGGCCATGGCGGCGGGATTGTCGATCTCGTCATCCAGCAGCATGGCGATCAGGCCGAGCTCCTGGGCCTGCGAGGCACGGATATACTGCTCCAGCCGGGGCTGGCGGCGCGGCACGACCACGGCCGGCTTGTCGAAGGACAGGATCTCGCAGAACGTGTTGTAGCCGCCCATCGCGACCATGCCGGCCGCCCGCTCGATCAACGGCTCGATACTGGCGGCGAAGGTGATCAGGTCGACGCTGTCGAGCCGGGCCGCGCGCCGCTGGAAATCCGTCTGGTAGCCGGTCTCCATGAAGGGGCCGAGAACGATCTTGGCCCGTACGCCGATCGACGGATCGGTCTCGTAGGCCCGCAGCACCCAGTCCACCAGCTGGGCGCCGTCGCCGCCGCCGCCGGTGGTGACCAGCACATAGGGTCGCTCGCCGATCCGGATGCGATCCGGCAGCGCGCCCGAGGGCTCGTCCGCGCGCTGCAGATAGCCGGTGAAGGTCGCCTTGCGCCGCACCGCGTCCGAGACGCCGATATCGGCCAGCGGATCGCAGATTTCCGGCAGCCCGTAGATCCAGATGTCGTCGTAATAATTCTCGACCGCGCCGAAGGCCTCCTTGCGGGTCCATTCCTCGATCAGCCGCGACGGCTCGTCCATGATGTCGCGCAGCCCCAGCACCAGCCGGGCGCCGGTGGTCTTGAGGTGATGCAGCGTCGCCTCGACCTCGCCGCGCATGCCGAGCGGCTCCTTGTCGACGATGAAGATGTCGGGATCGAAGATTTCGGCGGTCGAGCGGATGATCGCGCTGCGGATCTTGGTCAGATCCTCCAGCGACAGGCCCGGATTGGACGGGGCATAGGTGTCGGCGCCGAGCTTGACGACGCCCGGCACGCGAATGAAATCCACCTGGGGCGGAAAACTGAACGAGCCGACGACAGGCGAGCCTGCTACGATGAGGATCGAGATGTCGGGCCGGTGCGCCACCAGGGCCTGCGCGATCACGCGGCAGCGGCGCAGATGGCCGAGACCGTAGGTGTCGTGACTGTAGATGAGAACGCGCGGAGGCCGGGCTTTCATCAGATACTCCTGCCGCTCCGACCCTGCTCGACCGGGACACACTGGCCATTTTCCGGCCCTGACGCAAGCGCGCGTGTCCCCGGGGAAACCGCGCCCGTCTACCGCCGCGACGGATCGACCGCAATGACCACAGCCGGGGACGGAGCGTTCATGAGGGCCAGTTACCGGGCGAATCCGACGTGAGCAACCGAAACAAGCTGCTGGCGCCCTTCGCCCGGCGCGAATCCAGCCGCGCCATTCCCGAGCGCGTGCGCGAGGTCGTGGATCGCTTCGAAATCCGCAGCGAACGGTTGATCGGCTGGGTCCAGCTCGGCATCGGCCTGTTCATCACCGTGCTCTATCTGGTCTCGCCGCGTCCGGTCGACAGCGAGATGCAGCACCCGGTGCCGATCAGCCTCGCGGTCTATCTCTGCTTCACCGCCCTCCGCCTGTTCCTGTCCTACCGGATCCGCCTGCCGGCCTGGTTTCTCGGCCTGTCGGTCCTCGTCGACATCGCGCTGCTCTACGGTCTCGTCTGGTATTTTCACGTCCAGTACGGCCAGGGCGCCAGCTTTTCCCTGAAGGCGCCGACGGTGATGTATGTCTTCGTCTTCATCGCCATTCGCGCCTTCCGCTTCGATCCCGCCTGGGTGCTGACCACCGGCGCCGTAGCGGCGCTCGGCTGGGTCGGCCTGACGCTCTATGCCATCGACGCCGAGGGCACCGACGCCATCACCCGTAGCTTCGTTGCCTATATCCATGGCGACGGCATTCTGGTCGGCGCCGAGATCGACAAGATCGTCGCGATCCTCGTCCTCACCACCGTCCTGGCGCTTGCCCTCGTGCGGGCCAAGCGGCTCCTGGCGGCGGCGACGCTGGAGCATATCGAGCGCGAGGAAATCCGCCGCTTCCTGCCGGCCGATGTGGAGCGCGCCATCGTCACGTCGCCGGAATCGGTGGTGGCCGGCGACGCCGAGGAGCGCGAGGCGGCCATCGTCATCCTCGACATTCGCGGCTTCACCGGCTTCATGGCCCGGCACGACGCGCGGCAGGTGGTCGAGGTGCTGGTCGGCCTGCATGCCCGCATCGTGCCGGTGATCGAGCGCCATGGCGGCATCGTCGACAAATATCTGGGCGACGGCCTGCTGGCGACCTTCGGCGCGACGAGGCCGTCGCGGACAGCCGCGGCCGAGGCCCTCGCGGCCCTCTGCGAAATCCTCGCTCTGTCCCGGGAGTGGGCGGCGGAGATGGAGACACGCTTCGGCCCGATCGGCCTGCGCGTCAACGGTGCGGCGACCGCCGGAACCGTGGTCTTCACCGCGCTCGGCGACGAGCACCGGCTCGAATACACTGTGATCGGCGATCCGGTGAACCTCGCCGCCAAGCTGGAAAAGCACAACAAGGTCGAGCAGACCCTTGCCCTGACCACCCAGGCCAGCCTCGACATGGCGCAGGCGCAGGGGTTTCGCCCGCCCGCTGCCTCCAGCCTGACCCGCCTCGACCGCCGGCAGGTGCAGGGTGTGGACGCCCCGCTCGACCTCGTCGCCTTCGCCTGAGCGCTCAGGGCAGCTTCTGGTCGAGGAGGATCACCTCCGAATGCAGATGGTCGACGTCGCGGGGCGCGACATCCGCCGGGCGGTACCAGCGCGGCAGCCTGATCGTTTCCACCGTGCCTTGATCGTCGCCCGGCGTCATGAAGCGCGTGTCGATGGCGAGAACGCCGCGCTCGCCGGTCACGATGACATCGGCAATACCCTGCGCATGCGCCGACAGGAACGCCGGATCGCTGGCATGCAGGATCTCGTGATAGGCGATTGCCTCACCCTTCAGCTTGCGCTGCCAGACCAGCCAGCTGTCGCCGACGAAGGCATGGTGCAGGTCGAAGCCGGCATGGGCGTCGAGGACAACCCGCTGCGCCGGATCGAGCCGCTCGCGGATCGCCGCCGCATCCCGCAGCACCGGCAGGCGCCCCGGCGCCCCGCTCGGCCGGAACAGGCTGCGGCTGTCGTCGAGCACCGAAAAGCCCAGTGCCCGGATCTTGCGGCCGGTGGCCCGGCGGGCGGTCATGGTCTGGTAGGTGACGCCGGGCTGCGCCGTGCCCGAGCGCAGCAGATCGTCGCCGGTCCCGTCGCCGCGATAATCGGCGAGGAGATACCAGGAGGACAGATCGCAGAAGCGCCGCAACTGGCCGCCGATCACGCGGTCGCTGTAGATCGTGCCCATGAAGCCGACGACATGCTCGCCATCCTCCACCAGCCAGCCGCGCTCGACACCCTCCGGTCGCCAGGGATAGTCGAGCAGCCGGGCCCAGCGCTCGCGGGGGATCCTGGCGTTCATGTGGGTGTGCAGGAGTTCGACCACCGCAGCGATGTCGCCGGCTCGCGCCGGTCGCACGATCGCGCTCATCGGACGAGTTCGTCCGTCATGGCGCCGGCGAACAGTGCCCCCGCGTCGCGCCATCGGACCGCCGGATGGGCGGCGAAAAGGGCCAGCAATTCGTCGAGAAAGGCCCAGGTCTCGGCGTCGTGGTCGAGATGGTGGGTAAGGATGCCGAAGGGCTCGGCCGGATCGCTGTGCCCGAGCCGCCGGTCGGCAAGGCGCTCGGCGGCCAGCCGGACCAGCTTGTCGTGCCCGGCGAAACGGGCACCGCCCTTCCAGGTGAGAAGATCGAGATGGGCGTTCACATGGCGGCAATCCGCCTGCGGCGAGGCGGTCTGGCGCGGCCCGAATACCGAGATGCCGGCATAGCCCATGGCCGGCAATGCCTCGGCCACCGCCGGCTCGATGCGGTTCCAGGGCGGCACCATCACCGGCACGAGCCGGTCGCCGAATGCCGCCGCCAAGCGGCTGCGCCCCTCGTCGAACTCACCCAGCACCTCCGCCAAAGGCCGGTCGCCGCCGCATTCCACGGCGCGTCCGCCGGGCGCGGCGTGGTTCCTGTGGGCGTGGCCATGCTGGAGGACGGTCAGGAGCGGATCGCCCCGATGGGCGACCAGGCTGTCCGTCAGCCCCGCGGGAATGACCGCCAGCGCCAGCGGTGCGGCATGGCGGTGCGCGGCGGCGACCAGCGCCTCGAGCGCCGGCGTCGCGGCAATCGCATCGTCGTCCCGCCACCACATGTCGATCCGCCGGCCGGCATCGTGCCAAACGTCGAGTTCGCTCAGAAGGTCGTCAGCGTTCCGCATGGCGCGGCTTTAGCGGCGATCGGGCGTCCGGGCAATTGCTGCGCGGCGCGACCGATCGGCCAGAGCAAGAGACGGTCAGTCTCTTTCTTCGTCTTCCTCGGCGTCCTGTTCGTCGTCCGGAACATCGGTGCCGATCAGCCGCTCGTCGGGCTCTTTGCCGGCAAAGGAATTGTCGGTGCGCTGCAGCGCATTGTCGAGGACGCCGCCATCGGCGGGCTTTTGGTCGTGTCTGGGGGCCTTCGGATCGGCCATCGTGCGTTCTCCTGATGCAGTCGAACGCCTAACCACCAGCGTGCCCGCCCCGTTCCACTGGGGACACGGGAGGCGGCAGCACACCGCCGCCTCCGCTTCGCTGCGCCCTACTCGGCCGGCACGTCGCCGGCAGGCATGTAGAGATCGCCGCCCTCGCGATATTTCTGCGCCATCTTCTCCATGCCCTCCTTCTGCGCCTCGGCGCGGATGTCGTGGGAGATCTTCATGGAGCAGAATTTCGGGCCGCACATGGAGCAGAAATGCGCCACCTTGTGCGCCTCCTTGGGCAGCGTCTGGTCGTGGAAGGAGCGCGCCGTCTCCGGGTCGAGGGAGAGGTTGAACTGGTCCTCCCAGCGAAACTCGAAGCGCGCCCGGCTCAGCGCGTCGTCGCGCAGCTGCGCAGCCGGGTGGCCCTTGGCGAGATCTGCGGCATGGGCCGCGATCTTGTAGGTGACGACGCCGACCTTCACGTCGTCGCGGTCCGGCAGGCCCAGATGCTCTTTCGGCGTGACGTAGCAGAGCATCGCCGTGCCGAACCAGCCGATCATCGCCGCGCCGATGCCCGAGGTGATGTGGTCGTAGCCCGGCGCGATATCGGTGACCAAGGGTCCGAGCGTGTAGAACGGCGCTTCGCCGCAGACCCGCATCTGGCGATCGACATTCTCCTTCACCTTGTGCATCGGCACATGGCCCGGCCCCTCGATCATCACCTGGCAGCCCTTGGCCCAGGCGATCTTCGTGAGCTTGCCCAGCGTGTCGAGCTCGGCGAACTGTGCCGCGTCGTTGGCATCGGCGATCGAGCCGGGGCGCAGGCCGTCCCCCATGGAGAAGGACACGTCATAGGCCCGGCAGATATCGGCGATCTCCTCGAAATGCTCGTAGAGAAAGCTCTCTCGGTGGTGATGCAGGCACCACTTCGCCATGATCGAGCCGCCGCGCGACACGATGCCCGTCGTGCGGTCCACCGTCAGCGGAATATGGGACAGCCGCACCCCGGCATGGATGGTAAAATAGTCGACGCCCTGCTCGGCCTGCTCGATCAGCGTGTCGCGGAAGACCTCCCAGGTGAGGTCCTCGGCGATGCCGTTCACCTTTTCCAGCGCCTGGTAGATCGGCACCGTGCCGATCGGCACCGGCGCGTTGCGGATGATCCAGTCGCGGATGTTGTGGATGTTGCGGCCGGTGGACAGGTCCATCACCGTGTCGGCGCCCCAGCGGATCGCCCAGACCATCTTCTCCACCTCCTCGGCCATCGAGGAGGTGACGGCGGAATTGCCGATATTGGCGTTGATCTTGACCAGGAAGTTGCGGCCGATCGCCATCGGCTCGACTTCCGGATGGTTGATGTTGGCCGGGATGATGGCGCGGCCGGAGGCGACCTCGTCGCGCACCCATTCCGGGGTAATGAAATCCGGGATCGCCGCCGAATACGGCTCGCCGTCGCGCTCCAGGGCCCGCTTTGCCTCGGCCCGGCCGAGATTCTCGCGGATCGCGACGAACTCCATCTCGGCGGTGACGATGCCGGCGCGGGCATATTCGTACTGGGTCACGGCGCGCCCGCCCGTCGCCCGGCGCGGTGCGTTGCGAACCGGAAATTCCGGCGTCAGCTTCTCGGCCGGCAGATTGCCGTTGTCCTCGGGCTGCACCGCGCGGCCCTCGTAGAATTCGGTGTCGCCGCGGGCCGCGATCCAGCTCTCGCGGATGCGCGGCAGTCCCTTGGCAATGTCGGTCTCGACCTGGCTGTCGGTATAGGGGCCGGACGGATCGTAGACGATGACGTCGGGCTCGCCCGCGGTCGGATGCACGGTGATTGCGCGCATCGGCACGCGGATGTCGGGAAAGGCCGTTCCGGCCAGGTAGATCTTGCGGGATGCCGGCAGCGGGCCGGCGGTGACGGTGGGTGTCACGGCATTCATCTTGGTTCTCCAGTCGCGCTCGCGTCGGAGATCCAGTTCTGCTTTCGGTGATCGAAAACTCTCGTCGGCCTGTCGGATCGCCCCTGTCGTTGAGGGCATGGCCCGCATTGCGGGCCGGAGAGGTCGGCGGCTTTCCCATCCCTACGCCAGTATGAACTGGATCAGGTTCGTAGGGTCGCCGCGCGCTTCGCCGATGATCGGCGGCCGTCGGCCTCTCAGTTCCTTGCCGGAACTCCCCTTGGACGAGCGGACGGTAGCAGTCCCCGTGGGGGTGTCAACAGCGGTTGCAGCGGTCGTTACCGAAGATCGGCACGTCACAGGAAGAGGCAGGGAACGGGAAGACAGGAAGCAGGACCGGCAGCGGCCGATCGGGACATCGCGGCGGCGACGCAGGCGATGCGCCGCGGGCCGGGACGACCGGGAGGCGGTCAGGGGCAAAGCCCGAGCCAGACCCGCGATGCGTGTCGCGGGCGGTCCGCGGCGCAAGCGGCGCCGTCGGACGAGATGGTGTCACATGCGGGCGGCCAGCGCCCCGTCATGCGGTCGGCAAAGCCGAGACCCTAGAGGATGTCGAGGCTGACCTTGGCGGTGCCCGAATGGATCATGCCGATCTTCGAGGCCGCGGCGCGCGACAGGTCGATGATCCGGCCGCCATGATACGGGCCGCGGTCGTTGATGCGCACGACGACGGACTTGCCGTTGCGACGGTTGGTGACGCGCACCTTGGTGCCGAAGGGCAGCGTCTTGTGAGCCGCCGTCATGGAGTTCATGTTGAAGCTTTCGCCGTTCGCCGTGCGGCGACCATGAAAGCGCTTTCCGTAATAAGAGGCGGAACCCGAGGCCGCGGACTTCGTTTCGGCTACGACCGGAGTGATTGCGACGGAGTACGAACCGACCATCGTTCCGGCGAAAAGCGCAGCCGCGAGAGCGGCCTTCGGCAGAAACTTCATTCTTGGCATGTCCTTGAGATGCGACGTTTGCGACGCCGCCTCCTTCGTCAATTCCTGTGACGAGAAAAAGGACGGACTCTGGCAGCAATAGGGTCTTTCTACGACAGCGGAACTTTTCGGGCCCTGGCGTATCGTCCTGAGCCCAAACGAAGAATTTCCGTCCGAGCCCTGTACTGAATGCGACAGCCATGTCGCATTCGCGCCGGTGACGCCTTAACCGGTCAGACCGCCAGCTTCGGGGTCCGGCCGCTGTCTTCGAGTTCCCATTCGGCCTGCCAGTCCATGCCGTCCTGCGACAGGACGAGGTAGTTGCGCTCGCTCGTATAGGTCGCGCGGCGCGACGGCAGCGGCCGCAAGCGGATCTTCCGGCCGCGCAGTGGGCTCTCGCCGACACGGGCGAGAAGGCCGAGCGCAAACGGATAGGCCGGCCCGGGCGCGGGGTGGGAAATGCCGGACGCGACGAGCTGGTGCATCACACTCCCGTTCAGAAGCCGCATCTCGCCGCGCGTCGCCAGATGGATTTCGCCGGAGACGACCACGAGCCCGCCGACGGCCCGCTCGGCGCGATCGGCCAGGCATTGCAGGCAGCGGATCCATTCGCGCCGATGCGCCCGGCTCTGCCACTGGTCGCGCAGATCGTCGGACAGCTTGGCGACCCGCGGTACGATGCCGGCGACGAGCTCGGCCCAGCTCAGCCGCGGCCCGAGCACCGGCACGCTGGACATCAGCACGATCCGGTCCGGCTCCGGCGTCGTCTCCAAGGCCGTTTCGAAGCTCTTCCATCCGACCGGCCCCATCACCCGGTCGGGGCGGCGTTCACTGCGCAGGTCCGGCGCGAGGATCGTCAGGCCCGGATAGCGCACCGCGACGCCCAGGCTGCGCGCCTGCCGGTCCAGCGCGATCGCCGGCAGGTCGGCCTCATCCGCCGCCAGCTGGAAGATCAGGAACATCTCGCGCGCCGCCTCGAACAGGCCGCGCCCGACGGGACTGTCCAGGAGCGCCGCCGGATGGCTGCCCCAGCCGTCGATGATGTCGTGGTCGTCCCACATCGACACGGACGGCACATGGGCCGACATCGCCCCCATGGCGGGCCGGGCGAAGCTGATCAGATAGCGCTCGAAATAGAAGCGCCGGATCGCCGCGCGGGCCTCCTCGGTCAGCGGTACGGTCCCGCGCTCGTCGGGCTTCAGGCTGGTCCAGCGCTGTACATCCGGATGACAGGCGAGGACGTCGTCGGCATAGAGCTGGTCGCCGCCCTGCAGCATCAGGGAGAACGGAGCGCGGTCGTGCTCGGCGGTGAGCCGGGTCCACATGGCGTCGCGCTCGGCGATGTCGCGCGTAAGATCCCCGTTCTCCTGGCCGTTGCAGGAGACATAGGCGATGCGCGCCGCGCCGCCGTCGGGGCTGACGACGGCATAGTCCGTCTCGTCGATGCGGTAGGAACTGGTGGTGCCGGCCGGCAGCGAGAAATCGTAGCGCCAGACCGTGCGGCCGAACCTCGTGGCCAGCGCAATCGGCTGCATCGCCTCGCCCGCGGCAAACAGGTCGGGCGCCGCGGCCGCCTCGTCCAGGACGAGGATCGCAGCGAGATGGTCGCGCCGGCCATCGCCGCCGCGTGCATAGAGGATCGGGCCGATCCGGTCCGGAAGCGGATTGGCGGCGGAAACGGTCTCGGTCATCGGCTCCTGCCGGCTTGGCTGTGACCGATGCCCGTCCCGGCTTCGGTCTCGCCCCGCCATATAGGAAGCCATGGCTGCCATGCCGACCGCAATGCCGCCATCACGCGGGCCGGACGATCGGACGCCGGCAGAACCAACGGGGATTGCGGCTTTCGCGGAGCCCCGCGCCGGCCGAACTCAGTCGGCGGTGGTGGTCTGGACGCCAGGCAAGGCCTGCATGCGGGCGTCGAGCGTGGCCGTATCGGCGACATCCGGGGTCGGCGCGGCGGCCTCCGCCGCACGAACGCGTCCGCCCTTGCCGCTGTCGGCGCGGGCCGGCTGTTCGGTCAGGCCCTGCCAGAGCGTCAGGAAGGGATTGGCCTCGTCACCGGTAGTCTTGCGCGGCGCCATGGCGGTGGCCGTCGCCAGCCCGGCCGGGGCCGACGTGTCCCGTTCGGGGCTCGGCGCAACGGCGGCGGTGCGAACCTCGTCGATGGCCGCGGCGGCGCCATTCTTGCGGACCTCCGCCTGGGACGCCATGCGGAAGCCGGCACTGCGCTGGTCGCGCGAGATCTTCTGGTAGAAGGCGTTGCCGCCGGCAATGACCTTGTAGTGCATGTTGCCGTAGCCGAAGCTCAGGCCCGCCGTGTGGAAGAACTTGGCATCGCCGACGGCGGCGTGGCGCTTGCCCGACAGGACCTCATGGGCGGTCTGCATCGCCAGTTCCTTGCCGGCCCCCATGTCGCGGGTCATCACGCCGGGCGCGAACTGCTTGGGCTGGGCGACCACGTCGCAGACGGAATCGGGATAGCTCGGCGAGCCGACGCGGTTCATCACCACGGTGCCGACGGCGAGCATGCCCTCGCGGCTGGAGCGATTGGATTCGAAGAACATCGCCCGGGCGAGGCATTCCTGGCTCGGACCGTAGCTGAGGGGTGACACCACCTCCTCGATCTCCGGTGCGCCGACACAGCCGGACAGGACGGCAGCGGACAGAAGGGTGGCAAGGGCCGGCAGACGGCCGCGGATCGACAACGTGCTCATGGCGCTGTCGTGGTCACGAAATGTGTCGGCAAACGGGGCGGCGTGTGCGGGAATCACACCGGCAGGCGATTCCGCCAGCCGGTGTTGCCGAATCGCCGCGCCTGCCGCCGGGTCAGACCCGGCGTTCGATCATCATCTTGCGGATCTCGGCGATCGCCTTGGCCGGGTTCAGTCCCTTCGGGCAGGACTGGGTGCAGTTCATGATGGTGTGGCAGCGATAGAGCTTGAACGGATCTTCCAGATCGTCGAGCCGCTCGCCGGTCGCCTCGTCGCGGGAATCGATCAGCCAGCGATAGGCCTGCAACAGGACGGCCGGGCCGAGATAGCGGTCGCCATTCCACCAGTAGGACGGGCACGAGGTCTGGCAGCAGAAGCACAGGATGCACTCGTAGAGGCCGTCGAGCTTCTCGCGGTCCTCATGGCTCTGGCGCCATTCGCGCTCGGGCTCGGGCGTATCGGTCTTCAGCCACGGCTCGATCGAGCGCAGCTGGGTGTAGGGCACCGTCAGATCGGGGATCAGGTCCTTGATCACCGGCATGTGCGGCAGCGGATAGACCTTCACGGCGCCGCGGATCTCGTCCATGCCCTTGGTGCAGGCCAGCGTGTTGGAGCCGTCGATGTTCATGGCGCAGGAGCCGCAAATGCCCTCGCGGCAGGAGCGGCGCAGCGACAGGGTCGAGTCGACCTTGTTCTTGATCCACAACAGCGCATCGAGAACCATCGGGCCGCAATCGTCGGTGTCGACGTAATAGGTGTCGGTCCGCGGGTTTTCCTCGTCGTCCGGCGACCAGCGATAGATCTTGAACTCGCGCACATTCGTCGCGCCCGCCGGCTTGTCCCACACCTTGCCGGGATTGATGGTGGAGTTCTTCGGGAGGGCAAGTTCGACCATGAGGATGTATCCGGTGCCTTTCTGGAATCGTTCGCAACATAAAGCGTGCGCTGCAAAACACCAGAGACGAAACCGCGCGGAAAGGCTTCAAATCGTTTGAAGTCCGGCCGTTTTCCGGTGTCTGCGACGTTGTCTCGCGGCCGTTGCCGGGTGACGCCTGCCTCAGCGATAGATCAGCGTCGGCAGCCACATGGTCAGGGCCGGGATGAAGGTGATCAGGAACAGCACCACGAAGAGCGGCACCAGGAAGGGCGCCGTCGCCGACATGCAGCGCTCGAACGGAATGCCCGATACCCGCGACAGGACGTAGAGCACCATGCCGATCGGCGGGGTCAACAGGCCGATCATCAGGTTGAGCACCATGATCACCCCAAAATGCACCGGATCGACGCCCATCTGCATGGCGATCGGCAGCAGCACCGGCGTCAGGATGGTGATCGCCGCCACGGTCTCCATGAAGCAGCCGACGATCAGCAGGATCAGGTTGATCAAAAGCAGGACGACCCACGGATTGTCGGAGATCGTCAGGATCAGCGCGGCGAACTGCTCCGGCGCCCGGTTGGAGGTCAGGATCCAGGCGAAGATCGACGCCGCGGCGACGATGAACAGGACGACGGCGGTGGTCTCGATCGTGTCGAAGGAGACCCGCAGGAACCGCTTCAGCGTCAGCGTGCGATAGACCACGAGGCCGAGGATCAGCGCCCAGGCACAGGCCGCGATCGCCGCTTCCGTCGGCGTGAAGGCGCCGGTCAGGATGCCGCCGACGATGATCACCGGCGTCATCAGCGACAGGAAGGCGCGCTTGAAGGTGAAGCCGAGGATCGACAGCTTGAACGGCTGGTCGACCGGATAATTGCGGCGGCGGGCATAGATCGCGATCATCGCCATCAGCGAGACGGCCATCAGCAGGCCCGGAATGAAGCCCGCGGCGAAGAGTTGGCCGATCGAGGCGCCGGCGACGACGCCGTAGATCACCATCGGCAGGGACGGCGGAATGATCGGCCCGATGGTCGAGGACGCCGCCGTGATGCCGACCGCGAAGCCCGGCTCGTAATTGGCGTCGCGCATCGCCTTGATCTCGATGGCGCCGAGGCCGCCGGCATCGGCCACCGCCGCGCCCGACATGCCGGCGAAGATCACCGAGGCGCCGACATTCACATGGCCGAGACCGCCGCGCATCCAGCCGAAGATCGCCTTGGCGAAGTCGAAGATCCGCTCGGTGATGCCGGCGGCGTTCATCAGGTTGCCGGCGAGGATGAAGAAGGGGATCGCCAGCAGCGGGAAGGAATCGACGCCGTTGATCATGCGATGGATGACCACGACGTCGGGCACCCGGCCCTCGACCAGGATGAAGATCGCCGAGGAGCCCGCCAGAGCGATGGCGACCGGCACGCCGAGGATGATCATCCCCAGAAGCAGCACGAACAGCATCGTCAGCAGCATGGAAACCCCGAACAACAGGTAAGGCCGCGACCGGCCGGGCGCACCGGCCCGGCGTCGCATGCGAAGGAATGGGAGGCAGCGGCGCGCCTGGGCATCAAAGGCCGGTGCCCGTCAGCGCGAAGCGTTCCGGGTCGATCAGCCGGCTGGTGCCGCTGCGCCAATGGCGGATCAGGGCGATGAGCGCGTAGACGGTCATCAGCGCGAAGCAGACCGAAACGCCCCAGTAGACGGAGGATTTCGGCACGTCGATCGAGACCATCTTCTGATGCGTGCGGCCGGCGAGCTGGACGCAGAACCAGCCCATGGCGCCGTAAAAGACCAGCGTGATGACATCGACGGTGATCTGCGCCACGAAGCGTCCCCGCCGCGGCAGATAGCGGTAGAACAGCTCGACCGCGATGTGGCTTTCCTTGCGGGCCGCCATGATCGCGCCGATGAAGGTGACCGCGATCAGCAGGAAGCGCGCGATCTCCTCGGTCCAGCCGAGGGAATTGTTGAGCACGTAGCGCGTGAAGAACTGCAGGAAGACCACGAAGGCCAAAAGCCAGAAGACGCCGAAGACCACGCCGTCGCTCCAGCGCAGATCGGACAGATCGACGGGCTGGTCGGCGAAGGGGTTCGGCTCCAGCGGCTGTACGCCCGCTTCCGGGCCGGGTTCGATTTCAGGTGACGCCATGACCGCATCCGGAACGAGGAGACAGGCCGGGCGCGCTGAGCGCGCCCGGCGAGACTTCCGAAGAGAAGGAGACTATTCGATCGCCTGGAGGCGGTCGTAGGTCTCCTGGTCCCAGGTGGCGTCGGGACCGTTATGCAGCTTCATCGTCGCCTCGCGGAACGGCGTGATGTCGACCTCGTGAACGTTGACGCCCTGCTCGCGGAACCACTCGGCGAGCTTGGCCTCGTTCTCGCGCACCTGCGTGGTGGCGCAGTCGGCGGTTTCCTTCAGAACATCGGAGAGCGCCGTCCGGTCGGCCTCCTCCATCTGGTCCCAGGTCGGGCCGCCGACGATGGTCAGGAGCGCATCGTTGATATGGGCGGTCAGCGAGATGTCCGTCTGCACCTCGTAGAACTTCTTGGCCTGGATGGTCGGCAGCGGGTTCTCCTGGCCGTCCACCGTGCCCTGCTGCAGCGCCAGATAGACCTCGGCGAAGGCGATCGGCGTCGGATTGGCGTTCACCGCCTTCGGGAACATCATGTAGAGCGGGGCATTCGGCACCCGGATCTTCATGCCCTCCATGTCGGCCGGCGTGTTGATCGGCTTGTTCGCCGTCACGTGCCGCTGGCCGTAATAGGTGGTGGCGACGACGTGGTTGCCGGTCGCCTCGTTGTAGCCGGCCGCCAGTTCCTTGAAGAGATCGGAGTTGCGGAACGCGTCCCAGTGGTCGTAGCCACGGAACATGAAGGGCGCGCCGCCGATGGCGATCGGGCCGTAGGCGCGGCCGGCGAAAAGCTGGCCCGTATAGATCACGTCGACGGTGCCGAGGCCGAGGCCTTCGTTGATGTCGACTTCCTTGCCGAGCGAGGACGCCGGGAACACCTCGAAGGAATAGCGATCCTCCGTCGCCGCCTTCAGCTTGTCCGACGCCTCCACCGCGCAGGTATGATACGGCTCGCTGGACTCGTAGACATGGGCGAATTTCAGCGCCGTCTGGGCGAAGGCCGGCTGCGCGGTGAGCGCAATGGCAGTCGCGGCCGAAAGGGCCAGTACATGCTGTGTGTATTTCATCTTGTTCCTCCCCAATGTATACACTGTTTTCAGGCGATCATATTGATTGCATCCCACAGCGCAATGGCCCCATCGTCGTTCTTGACGATCGCTGCCGCAAGGGCGGCGACGCAAAATGAGGCGGGCAGCGGCGCGGCGAGGTATCCGGTCGATGCGATCGGTCGAGACAGAGGATAGTTCAGACATGTCGACGAATACGGTGCGCCTCGACCCTTCGGACAACGTGGTCACGGCGCTGAAGGCGCTGGAAACCGGCGCCGCGGTCGAGGAGACGACGACGCTCGGACTGGTCCCGCGCGGCCACAAGATCGCCACCCGGGCCATTCCCGCCGGAACGCCGGTGATCAAATATGCGCAGATCATCGGCTACGCCGCCGAGGACATCGCGCCCGGCAGCCACGTCCACACCCAGAATGTCGAGTTCCGCGGCACGGCCCACAATTACGATTTCTCCACCGACCTGCGGCCGGTCGCCATGGTCCCCGAGGACCAGCGCGACACCTTCATGGGCTATCGCCGCAAGGACGGCCGCGTCGGCACCCGCAACACCATCGCGGTGATCACCTCCGTCAACTGCTCGGCGACGGCGGCCCGCAAGATCGCCGAGGCCTTCGGGCCGGAGGAGCTGGCGGCCTATCCCAATGTCGACGGCGTCACCGCCTTCGTCCACGGCACCGGCTGCGGCATGGGCGGCGATGGCGAGGGCTTCGAGGCGCTGCAGCGGATCATGTGGGGCTATGCCCGCCATCCCAACGTCGCAGGGGTGCTGATGGTCGGCCTCGGCTGCGAGGTGAACCAGATCGACTGGCTGCTGGAAGCCTTCGGGATCGAGAAGGGCCCGATGTTCCACGCCATGAACATCCAGGACGTGGCGGGCCTGCGCCGCACGGTCGAGATCGGCGTCGAGCGGGTTCGCGCCATGCTGCCGATCGCCAACGAGGCGCGCCGCGAGCCCTGCCCCGCTTCCGAGCTGATGGTCGCGCTCCAGTGCGGCGGCTCCGACGCCTGGTCGGGCATCACCGCCAATCCGGCGCTCGGCTATGCCTGCGACCTGCTGGTCGCCCAGGGCGGCACCGGCGTCCTCGCCGAAACGCCGGAGATCTACGGCGCCGAACATCTTCTGACCCGCCGCGCCAAGGACGAGAAGACCGGCCGCAAGCTGGTCAAGCTGATCGAGTGGTGGGAGGATTATACCGCGCGCAACAAGGGCTCGATGGACAACAACCCGTCGCCCGGCAACAAGAAGGGCGGTCTGACCACCATCCTGGAGAAGTCGCTGGGCGCCGCGGCCAAGGGCGGCACGACGCCGCTCAACGGGGTCTTTCGTTACGGGGAACCGGTCAATACGCGCGGCTTCGTCTTCATGGATTCGCCCGGCTACGATCCGGCCTCGGTGACCGGCCAGATCGCCTCGGGCTGCAACCTCGTCGCCTTCACCACCGGTCGCGGTTCGGCCGCCGGCTTCAAGCCGTCGCCGTCCATCAAGATCGCCACCAACACCGAGATGTATCGCAAATTGTCCGAGGACATGGACGTCGATTGCGGCCGGATCGTCTCCGAGGGGCTGTCGATCGAGGCCGCCGGCCGCGAGATCTACGAATTGCTGCTGCGCGTCGCGTCGGGCGAAATGTCGAAATCCGAGGCACAGGGTCTCGGCGACTACGAATTCGTGCCCTGGCAGATCGGCGCGACCATGTAGGCAGGACCGTTTGCGGGCGGCCGCTACGGCGGCGCCGCCCGTGCGCGATCCTCGGTGAGCGGCGCAGATCATGTGCGCCGCGCATCCACCGGCTCAGTCCCGGACGAAAATCCCCAGACCCGCCCGGTCGTAATAGTCCAGCGTGACGTCCGCGACCCGGCCATCGTTGTCCGTGCGGAACCGCGCGAGCGATGGCCCGATGGCGTTCTCGCCGATCGTCTCGAAGGTGAAGACGTCGCCGTCATATGCGGTGAGGGCAAAGCGCGTCGGCGCTGGCGCCGGACCGAGGATCATCGACAGGGCGCCATCCTCCGCCTCGACGCGGAGCGGGCCGTAATAGCTGTTTTCGTAGCGGCCGGCATAGGTCTCGAGATCGCGCGGTGCCGCGGCATCGGCAGGTGCCGGCGGCACCTCCGCCGCCTCGAGCTCGGCGTCCCGCTGCGCCGCGAAGATGCCGCCGATGAAGCCCAGCCAGTCGACGGTCTGCTCGCCGTTCTGGACGATATCCATGAAGCTCGCGCAGATCGCCTCCGGCACGCCGATCGGCTCGCCATTGGTGAGGACGACGATGCCGAGTTCCTCGCCGGGAAGCAGCGAGATCGCCGTCGCGGTGCCGAGGTTGAAGGCGCCGGAATGGCCGAGCGTCACCCGGCCCTGATCGTCGATGCCGACGTTCCAGCCCAGCCCGTAGAAGCCGGCGCGGATCGCCGGATCCGCCGGCAGGCGATTGGGCATATGCGGCTGATGGGTCGTCGCCAGGGCGCTTTCATCGATCAGGGTCGTGCCCTCGAAACGACCCTGGCCGAGTTGCAGGCGCAGGAAGCGGGCCATATCCGAGACCGAGGCGCTGGCACCGCCGGCCGGTGCCTCTGCGTCCGCTACGCGTTCGTAGCGCGCCTCCCAGCGTCCCTCGTCCGGCGCGCCGGCCCGCACATGGATCTTCGCCCGGTTGTCATGGCCAGCATAGTCCGCGTTGCGATAGCTCGTGCGGGTCATGCCGAGCGGCCGGAACAGCCGCTCCGTGGCAAGGTCCTCGAAGGGTTGGCCGGCGGCCTTGGCGGCGGCGACCGCACCGGCGGTATAGCCGAGATTGGAGTAGTGATAGGTCGAGCGGAACGGGTCCAGGGGCTGCTGGTCGATCCGCGACAGGATCGTCTCCCGGTCGAAGCCCAGATCCTCGAGAAGGTCGCCCGCCCCCGTCGCCAGCCCCGAACGATGCGACATCAGATCGGTGAAGGTCGCATGGTCGCTGACATAGGGATCGGACAGGGCGAAGGACGGATCGTAGCCGCGCACCGGCTGGTCCCATTCCAACAGGCCGTCGCCAACGAGCCCCGCGACGAGGGTCGAGGCGATGGGCTTCGACAACGAGGCGAGCAGGAAGACCGTGTCGGTATTCACCGGCTCCGGCTCGCCGACTTCGCGCAGGCCGAAGCCCTTGGCGAAGAGCACTTCGTCCCGGTAGACGACGGCGACCGCGACGCCCGGCACGCCGGTCGTCTCCATCACGCCCTCGACGACCCCGTCGAGGCGATCGACAGCCCGGTCCACCTGCTGCCGGTCCAGAAGCGGCGGCACCGGCATGACGGGCGCCGGCAGAAGATTGGCGGGCGAAGGCGACGCGCCATCCTGCGCTATCGCGGGTGTTCCCGGGGCGGTGAGGACGAGGCTGAGGGCGAATGCCGGCAGGGCCAGGTTTCTGAACGAACGCACAGGGCGGATCATCGCAAGGCTCCCTTCACCCGCATCGGACGACCGAACGGGTGAAGCAACCTTACGATGCGGCAGATGCGACAGGAACCCCGCAATCCCGGCAGGGTTTCGGCCGCGTTAACGGATCAGGGCGCCGTAATGGCGAACGACTTCGCCGGCCAGCTCGTGCCCACGTTCGGCCGCCTGCCGCGGTTCGGCGCCGTCGAGGCGCGCGGCGAGATAGCCGGCATTGAAGCTGTCGCCCGCCCCCGTCGTGTCGATGACGTCGGCGACCTTGCGCGCAGCCACGGTTTCGAAGCCGCCCTCCGTCGCGACCAGCGCCGGGTCGGAGCCGTCCTTGACCACCACTTCGCCGGTGCCACAGGCCAGATACCGTCTGGCGGTCGCCTCGGGCGACGCGTCACCGAAGGCCGCGACCTCGTCGGGAAAGCTCGGCAGGCAGAGGCTGGCGACGGCGGCGCCCGCCTCCATCGCCGCCCGCATCACATCCGGCTCGGGCCACAGGCGCGGCCGGATGTTCGGATCGAAGGCGACCAGCTTGCCGGCGGCGCGGGCCGCGCCGAGCATGTCGAGCAGGCGCTGGCGATCGTCCGGCGACAGGATCGCCAGGGTGATGCCGGAGAAATAGAAGGCGTCGCCGCTCGCAGCGGCCGCGTCCAGCTGCGCCGGGTCGGCCGCCAGCAGCTTGGCCGCGGCGCTGTCGCGCCAGTAGGAGAAGCTGCGTTCGGCGCCGTCCAGATGGATCATGTAGAGGCCGGGCATCCGCTCGGGGATGCGGCGGACGAGATCGGTCGCAAGCCCCGCCTCGGTGAAAAAGGCCAGCATCTCGTCCGATGTCGTGTCGGTGCCCAGCGCCGTGTGATAGGCGACGTCCCAGCCCTCGCCGAGCCCGCGCCGCAGGTACCAGGCGGTGTTGAAGGTGTCGCCGGCAAAGCCCTTGCGATAGAGCCCCTCGCCGGCCGAGGACAGCTCCACCATGCATTCGCCGATGGAGACGATGCGCCTGCGGGTCGCCGCGCTCATGCCGGCACCCGATGGGCGGCCGCATCGCCGTCGAGGGTCGCGACCGCGGCCATGACGCCGCGCAGTTCCGCCAGGCCGCGCATGCGGCCGATGACCGGATAGCCCGGATGCGTGCCGCGACCGATGTCGGACAGAAGCTCGTGGCCGTGATCGGGTCGCATCGGGATTTCCGCGTCGGCCCGGCCCTCGGCCCGGCGACGGCGCTCCTCGGCCATCAGAACCCGCACCAGCGCCACCATGTCGGTGTCGCCGGCCAGATGATCGGCCTCCTCGAAGGAGCCGTCGGCGTCCTTGGCGACGTTTCTGAGATGGGCGAAATGGATCTTGTCGGCAAAGCGTGCGGCGATCGCCGGCACGTCGTTGGCCGGATTGGCGCCGAGCGAGCCCGAGCAGAGCGTCAGGCCGTTGGCCGGCGACGGCACGGCATCGAGCACGAAGGCGATGTCCTCGGCATTCGAGACCACCCGCGGCAGGCCGAAGAGCGGTCGCGGCGGATCGTCGGGATGGACGCAAAGCCGCATGCCGGCCTCTTCGGCCACCGGCACCACCGCTTCGAGGAAACGCCGGTAATTGGCCCGCACGTCGTCGCGGGTGATGCCGGCATAGCGACCGAGGATCTCGCGCAGGCCGGCAACGTCGTAGCGCGCATAGGCGCCCGGCAGGCCGGCATTGATGGCAGTCAGCAGCCGCTCGCGATCGGCCGGCGTGGAGGCCTCGAACCAGGCTTTCGCCCGCGCCAGCGTCTGCGGCGCGACGCCGTCGGCCGCGCCCTCGCGCTCCAGCATGAAGACGTCGAAGGCGACATATTCGTGCATGTTGAAGCGCAGGCTGGTGCCGCCGCCCACCACCGGCGCGGCCAGTTCGGTCCGCGTCCAGTCGAGGAGCGGCATGAAATTGTAGCAGACGGTACGGATGCCGCAGGCGGCGAGATTGCGCAGCGACTGGCGATAGGTCTCGAACAGCGGCTCCAGATCGCCGTCACCCAGCTTGATGCGCTCGTGCACCGGCAGGCTTTCCACGACCTGCCATTCCAGGCCGAGCGCCGGGTCTTCGGCGATCAGCGCCTTTCGCGCGGTGATCGCCTCGACCGTCCAGACCTCGCCATAGGGGATCTCGTGCAGGGCATTGACGATGCCCCGGGCGCCGGTCTGGCGGATTTCCGATAGCTGGATGCGATCCTGCGGCCCGAACCAGCGCCACGTTTCCTGCATGTTGCGTCCCCACCCCGGTCGCGTGTCGGGCGCCCTGCGACGCCCCTGTCCTGGCTGACGGCGCGCCGGCTCAGCCCGCGTCGCTGTCGTCGAAATACTGGTCGAACTCGACCCTCAGGCGGACCAGATGGTCGTTGATCCGGCCGAGATGCGTGCGCATCGCAAGGTCGGCCGCCTCGCCATCCCGGGCCTTGATGGCCTCGAAGATCGCCACGTGGTCCTCGTAGACCGCCGGCTGGCCGAAGGCCAGTGACAGGAAGCGCAACCGGTCCATCTGCGCCTTCTGCTCGTCGATGAGCTGCCAGGCAAAGCCGCATCCGGCGCCCTGCGCGATCAGGCGATGAAATTCGTCGTCTTCCAGGTGGAAGGTGTGGCGATCGTCCTTCAGCTGCGCCGCCCGCTGCAGTTCCAGATTGGCCTCCAGCCGGCCGACCAGTTCGCCGACGTCGCGCTGGCAGGCCTCGCGCACCACCGCGACCTCCAGCGCCTCGCGAATGAAGCGGGCGTTGCGGACCTCCTGAACCGAGATCTTCACCACTTCGGTCCGCCGCTGCGGCTGCACGCGCAGATAGCCGGTCCGGGCGAGCCGGCCGAAGGCCTCGCGCACGGGCTGGCGCGACACGCCGAGATGCCTAGCGACCTCGGCCTCCGAAATGCCGACGCCGGGGAGAAGGCGAAGCTCCAGGATGGCCGTGCGCAATTGCGTGTAGACGCTGTCGGCCATCGTGCCCCGGGGCTGGGTCGTGGCGTCCGGGGAAAGGGCTTCGAGAGACATGGCGGACCTTTGTTGACGACATTCGGATACTAGGATACCAGTTTGTTCGCAAGCAATGAAATTCGTGGGTGAGGAACGGATGGCGCTACTGGACGAGGATCGGCTGTTCCCGGCGACGCCGAGGGTGCGCGACATCGCCCGCGCGCTCTACCAGACGGTCGCCGACCTGCCGATCATCAGCCCGCACGGCCATACCGATCCGCGCTGGTACGCCGAGAACCAGCCCTTCCCGGACCCCGCCCAGCTCTTCGTCACGCCCGATCACTACATCTTCCGGATGCTGGTCTCGCAGGGCATCAGCCTTGAGGAGCTCGGCGTGCCCGACGCCAACGGCGTCGCGACCGAGACCGACGGCCGGGCCATCTGGCACCGCTTCGCCAGCCATTATCACCTGTTCCGCGGCACCCCGACGCGGCTGTGGCTCGACCATTCCTTCCAGACCCTGTTCGACATCGAGCGGCGCCTGTCGGCCGAGACCGCCGACTTCTACTACGACCGCATCTCCGAGCGTCTCGCCCAGGATTCCTACCGGCCACGGGCGTTGTTCGAGCGCTTCAACATCGAGGCGATCGCCACCACCGAGAGCGCGCTGGACGACCTCGCCCATCACCGCACGATCCGCGACAGCGGCTGGGGCGGACGGGTGATCACCACCTACCGGCCGGATGCGGTCATCGATCCCGACTTCCCGGGATTTGCCGCCAATCTCGCGCGTCTCGGCGAGATCACCGGCTGCGACGTCGCCAGCTATGCCGGCTATCTCGACGCCCATCGTGCCCGCCGCGCCTATTTCCGCGACTTCGGCGCGACCGCGACCGATCACGGCCATCCGACGGCGCGCACCGCCGATCTGCCCCGCGCCGAGGCCGAGGCGCTGTTTGCCCGCGTCACCGACGGATCGGCCTCCGCCGCCGACCGCGAGACCTTCCGCGCCCAGATGCTGACCGAGATGGCGAGGCTGTCGGTCGAGGACGGCATGGTCATGCAGATCCATGCCGGCTCCTTCCGCAGCCATTCGGACCGGATCGCCGCCGGCTTCGGCCGCGACAAGGGTTTCGACATCCCGCAGCCGACCAATTACGTCACCGCGCTCAAGCCGCTGCTCGATGCGGTCGGGCTGGAGCCCGGCCTGACGATCATCCTCTTCACGCTCGACGAGACCGTCTATTCGCGCGAGCTGGCGCCGCTGGCCGGTGTCTATCCGTGCCTGAAGCTCGGCCCGCCCTGGTGGTTCTTCGATGCGCCGGAAGGGATGAAGCGGTTCCGCGAGCAGGTCACAGAGACCGCCGGCTTCTACAACACCGTCGGCTTCAACGACGACACCCGCGCCTTCTGCTCGATCCCCGCCCGGCACGACGTCGCGCGGCGGGTGGACTGCGCCTATCTGGCCGATCTCGTGGTCACCGGACGCCTCGTGGAGGACGAAGCGTTCGAGGTTGCCCACGATCTTGCCTATCGCCTGGCCAAGGAGGCCTACAGGCTTTGACCGGCGGCTGACGCCGCCATTTCTGGGAGGAAGCAGGCATGAGCATATTCAGGAAAGTCACCGCGACGATCGCGCTGGCGACGATGCTGGCGGGGGCAGCCACGGTCGCCTCGGCGCAGGAGATCCTGCTGCGTTCGTCGGACACCCATCCCGACGGCTATCCGACCGTCGAGGCGGTCAAGTACATGGGCGAGCTCATCAAGGAGCGCACCGACGGCCGCATCGGCATCGAGGTCTATCACTCGGCCCAGCTCGGCGAGGAGAAGGACACGATCGAGCAGACCCAGTTCGGCGTCATCGACCTGAACCGCGTCTCCATGGGACCCTTCAACAACATCGTCGAGGAGACCCAGGTCGTCTCGCTGCCCTACATCTTCCGGTCCATCGACCACATGCACAAGGTGATGGACGGCCCGATCGGCGAAGAGATCCTGGCGGCCTTCGAGCCCCATGATTTGATCGGCCTCGCCTATTACGACGGCGGCGCCCGCTCCTTCTACAACAGCGAGAAGCCCATCAAGTCGATGGAGGACCTGAAGGGCCTGAAGTTCCGGGTCATGCAGTCCGACATCTTCGTCGACATGGTCAACGCGCTCGGCGGCAACGCCACCCCGATGCCCTATGGCGAGGTCTATTCCTCGATCCAGACCGGCGTCATCGAGGGCGCCGAGAACAACTGGCCGAGCTTCGAATCCTCCAAGCATTTCGAGGTCGCCAAGCACTACACGCTCGACGAGCACCTGATCGTGCCGGAAGTCCTCGTCATGTCCAAGAAGAGCTGGGAGAAGCTCTCGCCGGAGGACCAGGAGATCGTCCGCGCCGCCGCCAAGGAGAGCGTCACCAAGATGCGCGAGCTGTGGCAGGCCCGCGAGGCGGAATCGGAGAAGATGGTCCGCGAGGCCGGCGTCGAGGTCGTCAAGGACATCGACAAGCAGCCCTTCATCGACGCGATGAAGCCGGTCTACGAGAAATACGTGACCAACGACAAGCTGAAGGACCTCGTCGCCCGCATCCAGGCGTCCGAGTAGCAGCCTTCGCGGGACCGGCGGCGCAAGGCCGCCGCCGGTCCCGATCCTGTCTTCGCTGCGTCCCGCCGAAACGGCAGCGGGCGAGCGTCCCGCCGGCTCGCCCCGGCCGTTCCCGTCGCAGGTTGACCCCGCTCCATGCGTCACTTTCTCCTGACGATCGAACCGTTCGTGCGCCGGCTGGCGCGGACCGCGCTCTGGGGCGCGGGCATCGGTCTCGTCACCATGACCCTGATCATCTTCTGGCAGGTCTTCGCCCGCTACGTGCTGAACGACAGCCCGAGCTGGACCGAATCCACCTCCGTGCAGCTCATGGGCTGGTTCATCTTCCTGGGCGCCAGCGTCGGCATCCACGAGGGCTACCATCTCGGCTTCGACGTCCTCGTCTATGTCGTGCCGGACAACGGCAAGAAGGCCCTGCGCACCATCTCGGACCTCGCCGTCCTCGGCTTCTCGCTGGCGATGATGGTCTACGGCACCGAGCTGATGGCCGGCACCTGGAACACCACCATCCCGACCCTCGGCCTTCCCGGCGGCACCACCTTCATGCCGCTGATCGTCGGGGCCGTCCTGTCCATCCTCTTCACGGCCAACCGCATCCTGCGCCGCTTCAGCGGGCTCGAGAATGCCAACGCCTTCGCGATTTCGGACTGAGCCCGACCATGGATCTATTCATCCTCTTCGGAAGCTTTGTCTTCCTCCTCCTGATCGGCACGCCGATCGCCTTCTGCCTCGGCATCGCGTCGCTGGCGACGGTGATCTACATGGGCATCCCGCCGCTGATCGTCTTCCAGCGGCTCAATTCCGGCCTCAGCGTCTACGCGCTGCTCGCCATTCCCTTCTTCATCTATGCCGGCGACCTGATGGTGCGCGGCGGCATCGCCTCGCGGCTGGTGGCCTTCGCCGGCTCGTTGGTCGGCCATGCCCGCGGCGGCCTCGGCCAGGTCAATGTCGCCGCCTCCACCCTGTTCGGCGGCGTCTCCGGCTCGGCCGTCGCCGACGCCTCGGCGATCGGCGGCCTGATGGTCCCGCAGATGGAAAAGCGTGGCTACAGCGCCGACTACGCGGTCAACATCACCGTCGTCTCGTCGATCATCGCGCTCTTGATGCCGCCGTCCCACAACATGATCATCTATTCGATCTCGGCCGGCGGCTCGATCTCCATCGCCGACCTGTTCACCGCCGGCATCGTCCCCGGCGTCCTCCTGGCCGGCGTCCTGATGTTCGTTGCCTGGCGCGTCGCCATCAGGCAGGGCTATCCGACCGAGACCTTCCAGGGCTTTCGCACCGTCGGCGTCCTGTTCCTCACCGCCATTCCGGGCCTCCTGCTCATCGCCATCATCTTCGGCGGCGTGCGCTCGGGCATCTTCACCGCCACCGAGAGCTCCTGCGTCGCCGTGGTCTACGCGGTGCTCGCCACCATCGTGTGCTACCGCACGCTGAGCTTCGCCTCCTTCGTCGAGGCGACGCTGGGCGCCGTGCGCACCACCGCCATGGTGCTGCTGATCATCGGCGCCGCCGCCGCCTTCGGCTGGCTGCTCGCCTATCTGCGCGTGCCGGCCGAGCTCGTCGCCTTCATGAAGAGCGTCTCCGACAACCCGATCGTCATCCTGTTGATGGTCAACATCATGCTGCTCGGCCTCGGCACCTTCATGGACATGTCGCCGCTGATCATCATCACGACGCCGATCTTCCTGCCGGTCGTGACCGCCTATGGGGTCGACCCGGTGCAGTTCGGTGTGATCATGGTGCTCAATCTCGGCATCGGCCTGTGCACCCCGCCGGTCGGCGCCGTGCTCTTCGTCGGCTGCGCCATCGGCCGGATCTCGGTCTGGCAGGCGATGCGCACCATCTGGCCCTTCTACGGCGCCGCGCTCCTCGTGCTCGGCTTCGTGACCTACGTCCCGGCGGTGTCGCTCTGGCTGCCGTCGCTGTTCAAGTGAGCATGATGCAAAGACTGTCGCTTTCGACCCTCCCGTCCCTGCCCCAGGCCGTCCGCCGGCCGGCCTACGATCCGAGCCGGACCACCACCGGCATCGTCCATCTGGGGGTCGGCGCGTTCC
Source organism: Aurantimonas coralicida DSM 14790 (assembly GCF_000421645.1). Taxonomy (GTDB): domain Bacteria; phylum Pseudomonadota; class Alphaproteobacteria; order Rhizobiales; family Rhizobiaceae; genus Aurantimonas; species Aurantimonas coralicida. The sequence goes on from NZ_ATXK01000011.1 coordinate 42,276, forward strand.
ACCGCGCCCATCAGGCCGTCTATCTCGACGACATCCTCGCCACCGATCCGCAATGGGCCATCGCCGGCGCGTCGCTGCGCCGGGCCGACATGCGCGATGCCTTGGCGCCCCAGGACAATCTCTTCACCGTCGCCTTCCGCTCCGGCGAGGGCGCGCAGCTGCGGGTCATCGGGTCGCTGAAGGCGATCCATGTCGCGCCGCAGGACCCCGAAGCCCTTTTGGCGCAGATGTGCGATCCGGCGGTGCGCATCGTGTCGCTGACCATCACCGAGAAGGGCTATTGCCACGATCCGGCGACCGGCGACCTCAATGCCGCCCATCCCGACATCGTTGCGGATCTCGAAAACCCGCGCGCGCCGACCACGGCGCCGGGGCTGATCGCCGAAGCGCTGCGACGCCGGCGCGAGGCGAACATCGTGCCCTTCACGGTGATGCCCTGCGACAATCTTCCGTCCAACGGCGAGACCACCCATCGCATCGTTTCGCAATATGCCACCCTGATCGGCGGTGACCTCGCGCGTTTCGTCGAGAACGACGTCGCCTTCGCCGGCACCATGGTCGACCGCATCGTGCCGGCCACCAGCGATGGCGACATCGCCGAGATCACCGCGGCGCTGGGCGTCGAGGATGCCTGGCCGGTGGTCAGCGAACCCTTCGGCCAGTGGGTCATCGAGGACCGCTTCCCGACCGGCCGGCCCGACTTCGCCGCCGTCGGCGCCGAGATGGTGTCCGATGTCGAGGGCCACGAGCGCATGAAGCTGCGCATGCTCAACGGCGCCCATTCGACCCTGGCCTATCTCGGCTATCTCGGCGGCTACCAGACCGTGGCGCAGGCGATCGCCGACCCGGCCTATGAGGCGCTGGTGCGCGGCCTGATGACCGAGGAGGTGATGCCGACGCTGCAGATGCCCGGCACCGATCTCGGCGGCTACCGCGAGGCGCTGCTGGCGCGCTTCCACAATCCGGCCCTGCAGCACCGCACCTGGCAGATCGCCATGGACGGCTCGCAGAAGCTGCCCCAGCGCCTGCTCGGCACGGTCCGCGACCGCATTGCCGCCGGGGCGCCCTTCGAGCGCCTGGCGCTCGGCGTCGCGGCCTGGATGCGCTACGTCACCGGCACCGACGAGGCCGGCGCGCCGATCGACGTCAGGGACCCGCTGGCCGACCGGCTGCGGACCATCGGCGAGGAGGCCGGCCGCGATCCGGAGCGGCTGGCCGCGGCCTATCTCGGCATCGGCGACGTCTTCGGCGCCGATCTGCGCGACCATCCCGAATTCCGGCGCGCCGTGACCGCGGCCCTCGCCGCATTGCTCACCGACGGCGCCGCGGCCACCGTGGCACGTACCGCCCATTCGCCCCGCTAGGCGCCTGCGCTTGAGGCACCGCAAGGAGACAGACCATGAGCACGATCGTTGAGACACCGGGCGACTGGACCCAGGTCGACGCCAGTACGCGGCGCCGGATCCTGACCCATTCGCCGGAGATGATGGTCGTCGAGGTGGAGTTCCAGCCGGGCGGCTGCGGCCCCGCCCATTCCCATCCGCATCTCCAGGCGACCTATGTCCGGCAGGGCGTCTTCGACTTCACCATCGCCGGCAGGACCCGGCGCGTGACCGCGGGCGACAGCCTCGTGGTCCCGTCCAACGCCGTGCATTCCTGCTTTTCGGCGACTGGCGGCACGCTGATCGACATCTTCACCCCGGCTCGCGAAGACTTCCTCTAAGCCGGCTAAGACACCACCGTTTCTGTCCCGTGCCGGGCTCGCGTCCGGGGCGACGGCGGAGCCATGTCCAGAACGGAGACATCCCATGACGATCGAGACACGACAGGCGATCGACCCGCGTCACGCCCGCACCTTCGACACCGCGCAGCTGCGCGCCGAATTCCTGATCGAGCAGCCCTTCGTGCCGGGCGAGATCAATTTGGTCTACAGCCATTACGACCGGATGATCGTCGGCGGCGCCGTGCCGTCCGCCGGCGACCTCGTGCTCGACAGTGCCAAGGAGACCGGCACGCCCGGCTTTCTCGACCGCCGCGAGGCGGTGATTGTCAATATCGGCGAGACCGGCACGGTGGGCACCGGCAGCGGCAGCCATGAACTCAACCATCGCGACATGCTCTATGTCGGCCTTGGCGACGGCCCGCTGACCTTCTCCGGCGCGGCGGCGCGCTTCTACATTCTCAGCGCCCCCGCCCATCGCCATTTCGACACCAAGCTGGTGACGATCGATGCCGCCAAGCGCGTCGATCTCGGCGCCGCCGCCACCTCCAACGACCGCTCGATCTTCCAGTTCGTCCATCCCGACGTCATGGAGAGCTGCCAGCTCGTCGCCGGCATGACCACGCTGCACGGCGGCTCGGTCTGGAACACCATGCCGGCCCATGTCCACGACCGCCGCTCCGAGGCCTATCTGTATTTCGACCTGCCCGAGGATGCCCGCGTCTTCCACATGATGGGCGAGCCGTCCGAGACCCGGCACCTGGTGGTGAAGAACGAGCAGGCCGTCCTGTCGCCGCCCTGGTCGATCCACAGCGGCGCGGGCACGGCGTCCTACACCTTCATCTGGGCGATGGCCGGCGACAATGTCGACTACAAGGACGTGGACATGGTGGAGATGGGAGACCTGCGATGAGTTCGGGCTTCGACCTGACCGGCAAGCGCGCCTTCGTCACCGGCGCCAATACCGGCATCGGCCAGGGCATCGCCGTGGCGCTGGCGGGGGCCGGCGCGACGGTCGCCTGCGCCGGGCGCTCGCCCATGACCGAGACGCTGGAGATGATCACGGCCGCTGGCGGCAGCGGCAGCGAACATCTCGCCGACCTGTCCGACAAGACGGCCGCCGTGGAGCTCTACGAGGCCGCGGCGCGCCAGGACGGCCCCTTCGACATCCTCGTCAACAATGCCGGCATCATCCGGCGGGCCGACGCTGTCGATTTCAGCGAGGCCGACTGGGACGATGTCCTCGACCTCAATCTGAAGACCGCCTTCTTCCTCTCCCAGGCCTTCGGCAAGGCGGCCATGGCCGACGACCGCCACGCGGCGATCGTCAACATCGCCTCCGTCCTGTCCTTCCAGGGCGGCATCCGGGTGGCGAGCTACACCGCCTCCAAGCATGGCATCTGCGGCCTGACCAGGCTGCTCGCCTGCGAATGGGCCGCGCGCAACGTCAACGTCAACGCCATCGCCCCGGGCTACATCGTCAGCAACAACACCGAGGCGCTGCGCGAGGACCCGGACCGCTCCGCCGCGATCCTCGGGCGAATTCCGGCAGGGCGCTGGGGCGAAGCCTCCGACATCGGCGGCGCGGCGGTGTTCCTTGCCTCCGACGCCGCACGCTACGTGCACGGCGCCGTGCTGCCGGTGGATGGCGGCTGGCTGGCGCGCTGACGCACCGCGCCTGCCTGAAACGACAAAGGGCGGCGCCGACATGGCACCGCCCTTCTCCGATCCGTCTGACGACGTAAGTTACTTCGCTGGCTTGGCCGCGTCGTCCCCGGTGCCGGGCGTGGCCTCGGCCGGAGCCGTCGCGGGAGCATTGTTATCCTGGCCCGCCGCACCGGTCTCGGCGGCGCAGCTCTCCGACGTCGCCTGCAGGAAGGCGAAGATTTCCTTCTGGTCGGGCTCGCCGACGCGGCCGTCGCCCAGCATGCGCTCGGCCACCGGCGGCGCCACGACGCTGGCGATCAGATAGTCGCGCTGCGGCGCCGACAGATCCTCCATCGCGGCCTCGCCGAGGCAGGTGCAGGCGGCCGGGCTCATCTGCTTCATCTGGACGCCGCAGAGACCGGCGATCATCTCGACCTGGTTGTCGTCCGACACCCGCGGCAGCTCGAACTTCTCGCCGACCTCGTTGCTCGGCGCGACGGGAGCGCGCTTCGCCTCCTCGTCGGTGACGGCAGAGCCACCCGGCGCGCCGGACGCGGTTGCGTCGCTGGCCTCGCCGCCCGAGGCGGCCGGGGCTTCGGGGGTTTCGGTCGCCGCCGGCTCGGTCGGCGTCGGCGCGCCGGCCGTCGATTCCACCGCCGGCTTCGCGTCGCTGCCCTCGGCCGGCGTCCCGTCCTGGGACTGGGCAAGGGCCGGCGCCGCCGTCAGTGCAAGGAAGGTGATGCCGGCAAGGGCGACGCGTGTCGTTCTGATCATGTAGTCCTCCGAATTTGGTCGTACCGGCCGTTCTGACGGGCCGTTCAGCGGTGTCCCGTGGGACAAGCTAGGGCCTTTGACCCCGCCTGTCAGGATGGCGAATCGCCCCCTCCCCGGAGCGATCCGTTTCAGCCGATCCAGAAATAATAGCCGGCGAGAATCAGGCCGATGGCGATGACGAACAGCCGCACCGCGATCTGCGGCACCCGCTTGGCCGCCCAGACGCCCGCATAACCGCCCAAAGCCACGCCCGGTATCATGGCCAGCGCGCCGGGCCAGTCGACGACGCCGCCGGAGACGAAGACGATGATCGCTGTGATGGCGATGACGTTGGCGAGAAGGTTCTTGATGGCGTTCAGCCGGTGATAGTCGCCGCCTTCGGTGAGGCCCAGCGTCGCCAGCATCATGATGCCCATGCCGGCGCCGAAGAAGCCGCCATAGATCGAGGTGAAGAACTGGACGATCGGGCTGGCGAGATTGCGCCCCTCGGCCGCCGCGTCCTGGTGCTTCGGCTTCGGCTTCAGCCAGGGACCGGCCGCAAACAGCGCCGTCGCGCCGAGCAGCAGCCAGGGCACCACGGCCGAGAACTGCTCGTTGTTGAGGTAGAGCAGGAACAGCGCGCCGCCGAGCGACCCGATGGCCGAGACCACCGCCAGGACGAGGACGCCGCGCCACATCTTGGCGAAGTCCTTGCGATAGGCCAGCGTCGAGGTGATGTAGCCCGGCAGCTGGGCGATCGACGACGTCGCATTGGCGACGATCGACGGCACGCCGATCAGGGTCAGCGCCCCGAAGGAGATGAAGGTGCCGCCACCGGCGACCGCATTGATGGCACCGGACACGAAGCCTGCGAGAAACAGGAGGGCAATGACGAGGACGGACATGCGAGAAGACCTTGGAGCGCCGGCCGCATGCCGGCATGGCGAGCGGTGGCCTGAAGCGGGAACGACGCGCGCGCGGCCGCACGGCATCGTCACAAGGGCTTCGCACGATCCCCGCGGAGCGACAAGGCAGAGGCGTCTTGTGCCGCTTTGCGCACGGATCGGGACGGATTCCGACCGGTTCTTCGCTCGCAGCTAGTGACAAGCCGGCCAAAGCGTTGTATGGGCACCACCGATTTCCTCAGAATAACTTGACCGTCCCGGCGGCCATGTCGGCTGAGACAAACTCATCCGGCATGAAACGAATTGAGGCTATGCCATGAACATCATCTCTGAACTCGAGGCCGCCGAGGCCGAACGGATCAACGCGATCCGCACCATTCCCGAATTTTCCGCCGGCGACACGCTGCGGGTGAACGTCAAGGTGACCGAAGGCACGCGCACCCGTGTGCAGGCCTATGAAGGCGTCTGCATCGCGCGCTCGGGCGCCGGCATCCAGGAGAACTTCACCGTTCGCAAGATCTCCTATGGCGAGGGCGTCGAGCGCGTCTTCCCTGTGTATTCGCCGATGCTCGATTCGGTCGAGGTCGTGCGCCGCGGCAAGGTGCGTCGCGCCAAGCTCTATTACCTGCGCGATCGTCGCGGCAAGTCGGCCCGTATCGTCGAGGCCACCAACGTCCGTGCGCGCAAGCTGAACGACGAGGCCCGTCAGGTCGCCGTCGCCGAGCGCGACCGCGCCAAGGCCGAGAAGCAGGCTGCCAAGGACGCAGCCGCCGAGTAATCGGCAGCAGACAGTTTCGTCAGAATTTCAAAGCGGCCTCCGGGCCGCTTTTTTTGTGCGTGGATTCGAAGGCAGGCAGGGGCACCGGGGCGGGTCAGGCGCGGCCGTGGCCGAGCCCGTCGTCACGGTCGTCGCCGGCCGGGTCCCAGCCCCATTGGACCCGCGCCCACAGGCGCTCATGCAGGAGATAGACGCAGAAGCCGACGCCGCCGGAGGTGACGGCCAGGATGCCGCCCGATGTCAGCGATCCGGTGAAGAGATAGCCAAGGGCCGACATGGTCACCAGACCGAGCCCTTGCCAGGAGGCGGCTTTGGTCAGGCTGCGCATGCGGGTTTCCATGGCTGAAATCTCTCCTGTGCGGGCGGGGGCTGCGCGACGGGCAGCGTCGCCGGTTGTCATGGGCGGGACACGAACGGCTTCGAGCGTGGCTCCACCATCCCTGCGGCCCCCTTTCCATAGCCGGCTCACACGGTCCGGGGTATTCCGTGAATTCTCATGGCTGAAGTCACGTTCGCAGATTTTATCCGCAAGACGTGATAAACTTCACGGATGATGGACAAGCGCCACCGCTCCCGGCTGTTTCGCGAACGTCTCGCCAGCGCAATGACCGCGACCGGCATGACCAAGAGCGCCCTCGCCCGGGCGAGCGGCGCCGACAGGTCCACCGTGTCGCTGCTGCTGTCATCCGACGACGGCCGGCTGCCCAATGCCCAGTTCGCCGCCGAAGCGGCCTCGGCTCTTGGCGTCTCGTCCGACTGGCTGCTCGGCCTGACCGATCGCCCTGAGCGAGCGGCCGAGATGCTGCAGGCCTCGATGCGGATCGAGGAAGCCGCGCGGGCGCCCTCCGACGAACTGATCTTCCGCTGGCACGAGGAAGCCCGCGGCTACAAGATCCGCCATGTGCCGGCGACCCTGCCCGACATGCTGAAGTCGGAAGAGGTGCTGCGGTTCGAATATGGCGACTTCCTCGGCCGCACCTCCGACCAGGCGATCGCCGACATGCGCGACCGGCTGGACTATCTGCGGGCTCCCGACACCGACTACGAAATAGCCATGCCGATCGACGCGCTGGAGGGATTTGCCGCGGGCGAAGGCTATTGACGCGGCCTGCCGGCGGCCGAGCGCCGCGCCCAGCTCGACCGTCTGCGGCAGCTGACCGAGGAGCTCTACCCCTCGCTCCGGCTCTATCTCTTCGATCGGAAGAAGGTGTTCTCGGCACCCGTCACCGTGTTCGGGCCGCTGCAGGCGATCATCTATGTCGGGCAGTTCTACCTCGCCTTCCGCGAGCGGCGGCAGGTGCTGGAACTGACCCGCCACATTGACGGCCTGATCCGCGAATCGGAGTTCGAGGCCCGGCACACCCCGGCTTTCATCCGCAAGCTGGCCGTCCCGGACTGACGCGGGTCAGCCGTTGGCGGTCAGCTCCGAGGCGTCGGTGCGATCGTTGACCGTGCGCAACGTGTCCGCTGGCTCCGAACCCTTGCCCAGCACGCTGAACGACCCGTCGGTCTCCAGCACCACCGCCTCCACATTGGTCATGGCGGCATGGCCGCTCGAGCGCATCGCGGCGATCACCTCGTCCTTGGTCACCCGCTCGTGGCGCAGGGCCGGCGCCAGAAACCGGCCGCGAAAGAACAGCAGCGTCGGCTCGGCCTTGATCATGTTGCGAAACCGCGCCGAATAGAGCGACGCGCTGGCCACGCCGTATTGCAGCGCGCACAGGAGCAGGAACGCCACCAGCCCTTCTGTCAGGGTCACGTCCTTGCTCAGGAGCACCGTGGCCAAGGTTGAACCCAGTGCCACCGTCACCACCAGGTCGAAGGCGTTCATCTTCGACAGGGTGCGCTTGCCGGTGATCCGCAACAGGAAGACGAGGCCGGCATAGGCCAGCGCCCCGACGATCACGATGCGGAAAAGGTCGTACCAACTGTCGAAGAACATGATCGCTCGGCTTTGTCCGGGTTCGGTTCTGGCACCGGGGATCGCGAAGCGCCCCGACATGCCGCTTGCAAGAGCCAATCGCCGAAGCGCGCGACGGTTCCCGCCGCCATCGCAGGAAAGCGCAGGCGTGGGCACTGCGCCCCGATTGTCACCTGCCGTCGCAATCGCTATTTTGTGCCCATGCATCGGATCCGGGACATGAAGGCGCGTCGACGCCTGCCGACCAGCGAGGGCTTCGCCAAGCTCTCCGACCACGCGCGGCTGCCGGGACGTTTCTTCTATCGCCTGTTCGCCGCCGACGGCCTCTAGGCGCCAGGATGCGAGGGCCGCGAGCCCCCCGCCCATCGTTTCATCCATGCACAGACCGGCCGGAGCGTAACGCCCGCCGGAGAAGGACCAACCCATGAGCCAGGCCAAACCGCGCACCCTCTACGACAAGATCTGGGACGAGCATCTCGTCGCCCAGCAGGAGGACGGCTCCTGCCTCCTCTATATCGACCGCCATCTCGTTCACGAGGTCACCAGCCCGCAGGCCTTCGAGGGCCTGCGCCTGACCGACCGCAAGGTCCGCCAGCCCGAGCGCACCCTCGCCGTCGTCGACCACAACGTGCCGACGACCGCCGACCGGGTGAACGGCATCAAGAACGAGGAAAGCCGCATTCAGGTCGAGGCGCTGGCCAGGAACGCCGCCGATTTCGGCATCGAATATTACGACGCCGCCGATCGCCGCCAGGGCATCGTCCACATCATCGGCCCCGAGCAGGGCTTCACCCTGCCCGGCATGACCATCGTGTGCGGTGACAGCCACACCTCGACCCATGGCGCCTTCGGCGCGCTCGCCCACGGCATCGGCACCTCCGAGGTCGAGCACGTGCTCGCCACCCAGACGCTGATCCAGTCCAAGGCGAAGAACATGCTCGTCCAGGTCGATGGTGCGCTGCCCGACGGCGTGACGTCGAAGGACATCATTCTCGCGATTATCGGCCAGATCGGCACCGCCGGCGGCACCGGCCACGTCATCGAATATGCCGGCGAGGCGATCCGCGGCCTGTCGATGGAAGGTCGCATGACGATCTGCAACATGTCGGTCGAGGCCGGCGCCCGGGCCGGCCTGATCGCGCCCGACGAGACCACCTATCGCTACATCGAGGGCCGTCCGCGCGCGCCCAAGGGCGAAGCCTTCCAGATGGCCGTCGACTACTGGCGCAGCCTCGCCTCCGACGAGGGCGCCCATTACGACAAGATCGTGCATCTGGACGCGGCGAACCTGCCGCCGATCGTCTCCTGGGGCTCCTCGCCCGAGGACGTCGTCTCGATCGATGGCGTCGTGCCGGATCCGGCCGCCATCGAGAACGAGAACAAGCGCAAGTCCAAGGAGCGCGCGCTGGAATATATGGGCCTGACGCCGGGCACGAAGATGACCGACATCAAGGTCGACAAGATCTTCATCGGTTCCTGCACCAACGGCCGCATCGAGGATCTGCGGGAAGCCGCCAAGGTCGTCGAGGGCCGTCGCATCGCCGAGGGCGTGTCGGGCATGATCGTGCCGGGCTCGGGCCTGGTGAAGGCGCAGGCCGAGGAAGAGGGCCTCGACGTCATCTTCAAGGATGCCGGCTTCGAATGGCGCGAGGCGGGCTGCTCCATGTGCCTCGGCATGAACGAGGACCGGCTCGAGGCCGGCGAGCGCTGCGCCTCGACCTCGAACCGCAATTTCGAGGGCCGGCAGGGCTACAAGGGCCGCACCCACCTGGTCTCGCCGTCCATGGCGGCGGCCGCAGGCATCGCCGGTCACTTCGTCGACATCCGCGACTGGCGCTAGGAACGAGCCGCGTCGCCGCCAAGCGGCGACGCATCGCCTTTGACCACAGGCCTGCAAGGGGCGGTACCGGCAACGGGGCCGCCCCTTTCGCGTGCATCCTGCCCCGCGTCACAGGCTTGACGCCCGCCGCGTTCCGGTCGACACAGACCGGATGGAAATTCCGGCCCCCGATATCGACATTGAGCGCCTGCGGCTGGGCGATGCGCGCGATCTGGCGCCGCTGATCTCGGCCTATAACCAGTCGCTGTTTCGCGGCCCGCCGGGCGCGCCCGACACTTACTATGCCGAGCAATTGCTGCAGGACCGCACCGCCGAGGTGCTGGGCGCGCGGCTGAATGGCCGGCTCGTCGCCTTCGTGATCTTCTACGACCTGCCGGATGTGTGGACCGGCATGCGTTCCGGCCTTGCCGATCATATCTATGTCGACCACCAGCATCGCCGGAAGGGCATCGCCAAGGCGATGATCGATCTTCTCGCCGAAGAGGCCGACGGTCGCGGCTGGTCGAAGCTGGTGCTGCACGCCCCGCGCACGCCGGGCACCGGACGCGGTCTCTACGAAAAGGTCGCCGATCCGGCCGACTGGGCGAGCTACGTCATCCGCTTCCGCGACCGCGATCCGTCCGAGCGCTGATTCGCCGCGCGCATCGGCTCTAGCGGCGACCCGCCCGTCGCGCGCCTTCTTGCCGCGCCTAATCGATTAAGCCGAACCGCCCCCAGCGATCCCGCGCCCAAAGGGTTGCTTTCGCAATTGCGATAAGCCTTTTAGAAGCGTTCCGATCGCTGTAGGGGAAGGGCAACCCGGCCCCCGCGCACAGCGCCTGGCCAATGCGAGGACAAGAAGGCACCCATGTCCGACCTCAAGACTGCGCGGCCGCTGTCGCCGCATCTTTCGATCTACCGATTCCGCCCGACCATGGCGATGTCGATCCTGCACCGCATCACCGGTTCGGCGCTCTATGTCGGCACGCTGCTCTTCGTCTGGTGGCTGGTCGCCGCCGCGAGCGGCCCGGAGGCCTTCTCCTACGCCTCGGCCTTCTTCGGCTCGATCATCGGCCGCATCATCCTGTTCGGCTACACCTGGGCGCTGCTCCACCACATGTTCGGCGGCATCCGCCATCTGATCTGGGACACCGGCATCGGGCTCAGCAAGGAGACGTCGACGAAGCTGGCCCAGGCCACCCTCGTCGCCTCGCTTGCGCTGACGCTGATCCTGTGGGTCGGCATCGTGGTCTTCGGCTGAGGGATATTTCCATGACTGAGATGAGAACCTCGCTTCGCCGCGTCCGCGGCCTCGGCTCCGCCCATGAGGGCACCGGCCATTTCTGGCAGCAGCGCCTGTCGGCGATCTCCAATCTGGTGCTGATCACCGGCTTCGTGATCCTGCTGATCGTCCTGCACGACCAGCCCTATGCCGAGGTCCGCGCGGCCCTCGCGCATCCGCTGGTGGGACTGCTGGTCGCACTGACCGTGATCTCCTTCACCTACCATATGCGTCTCGGCATGCAGGTGATCATCGAGGACTACATTCACGGCACGACCAAGCTGCCGCTGCTGATCCTCAACAATTTCTTCGCCATCGCCATCGCCGTCGCGAGCCTGTTCGCGATCGCCCGGATGAGCTTCGGAGTCTGACCATGGCCACGAACGGCACGAACGCAAACGGCCAGCCGCACCGCACGGCGCCGTCCCAGAACGGCAAGGCCTACGAATTCACCGACCACACCTTCGACGTGGTCGTGGTGGGCGCCGGCGGCGCCGGCCTGCGCGCCACCCTCGGCGCGGCCCAGGCCGGCTTGAAGACCGCCTGCATCACCAAGGTCTTCCCGACCCGCTCGCATACGGTCGCGGCCCAGGGCGGCGTCGCCGCCTCGCTCGGCAACATGGGCAAGGACGACTGGCGCTGGCACATGTACGACACCGTCAAGGGGTCGGACTGGCTGGGCGACCAGGACGCCATCGAATATCTGGTCCGCAACGCGCCGGCCGCCGTCTACGAGCTCGAGCATTTCGGCGTGCCCTTCTCGCGCACCGAGGATGGCCGCATCTACCAGCGTCCCTTCGGCGGCATGACCACCGAATTCGGCCAGGGCCCGGCCGCGCAGCGCACCTGCGCCGCCGCCGACCGCACCGGCCACGCCATCCTGCACACGCTCTACGGCCAGTCGCTGCGGTACTCCTCGGAGTTCTTCATCGAGTATTTCGCCATCGATCTGATCATGGACGAAGAGGGTGTGTGCCGCGGCGTCGTGGCGCTCTGCCTCGATGACGGCACCATCCACCGCTTCCGCGCCAAGAAGACGATCCTGGCCACCGGCGGCTACGGCCGCGCCTATTTCTCCGCCACCTCGGCCCATACCTGCACCGGCGACGGCGGCGGCATGGTGCTGCGCGCCGGCCTGCCTTTGCAGGACATGGAATTCGTGCAGTTCCACCCGACCGGCATCTACGGCGCCGGCTGCCTGATCACCGAGGGCTCGCGCGGCGAAGGCGGCTATCTGACCAATTCCGAGGGCGAGCGCTTCATGGAGCGCTATGCTCCCTCGGCCAAGGATCTGGCCTCGCGCGACGTCGTCTCGCGCTCGATGACCATGGAGATCCGCGAGGGTCGCGGCGTCGGCAAGAACAAGGACCACATCCACCTGCACCTCGATCATCTCGATCCGGCGGTGCTGGCCGAGCGGCTTCCGGGCATTTCGGAATCGGCGCGGATCTTTGCCGGCGTCGACGTCACCAAGGAGCCGATCCCGGTGCTGCCGACCGTCCATTACAACATGGGCGGCATCCCGACGAACTTCCACGGCGAAGTCCTGACCAAGAAGGACGGCAATGCCGATACGGTCGTGCCGGGCCTGATGGCCGTCGGTGAGGCCGGCTGCGTGTCGGTCCACGGCGCCAACCGCCTCGGCTCCAACTCGCTGATCGACCTAGTCGTCTTCGGCCGGGCCGCAGGCCTTCGCTGCGCCGAGACGGTCAGCGCGTCGGAAGAGCAGCCCGACCTGCCGGCCGGCGCCGGCGACAACGCGCTCGCCCGCCTCGACCGCTTCCGCTACGCCAATGGCGCGACGCCGACGGCGGAACTGCGGGCCGACATGCAGAACACCATGCAGTCCAACTGCGCCGTGTTCCGCACCGGCGAAATCCTCGACGAAGGCCACACCAAGATCCACGAGGTCTGGAAGGCGTCGGACGACATTCGCGTCACCGATCGCTCGCTGATCTGGAACACCGACCTGATCGAGACGCTGGAATACGACAATCTGATCGCCCAGGCGGTGGTGACGATGGATTCGGCGCGCAACCGCACCGAGTCGCGCGGTGCCCATGCCCGCGAGGATTTCCCCGATCGCGACGACGCCAACTGGATGAAGCACACCCTGTCCTTCTGCGACACGGTCGCCAAGACCGTCACGCTCGAGGATCGGCCGGTGCACACCTACACGCTGTCGAACCAGATCGACTACATCGAGCCGAAGAAGCGGGTCTACTAGGACCCGTCGGCGGGCTTCGGCCCGCCGGCTTTCGCCTCGACTAGCGGGACTTGCCCGGCAGGAGGTCGGGCCGCCGTTCGCGGGTCAACCGCTCGGCCTCGGCGTGGCGCCAGCGCGCCACGGCGCCATGATCGCCCGAGGTCAGCACCGGCGGGATCGTCCGGCCCTCCCATTCGGCCGGCCGGGTATAGTGCGGATGCTCCAGGAGCCCGCCCTCGAAGCTCTCCGCATCGCCCGACACCGCATTGCCCATGACGCCGGGCAGAAGCCGCACCACCGCGTCGAGCAGCACCAGCGCGCCGACCTCGCCGCCCGACAGGATGTAGTCCCCGATCGAGATTTCCTCGAGGCCGCGTCCCGCGATCACCCGCTCGTCGACGCCCTCGAAGCGGCCGCAGACGATCACCGCCCCCTCGCCCGCCGCCAGCTCGCGGACCCGTTCCTGGGTCAGCGGCCGGCCGCGCGGGCTCATCAGGATGCGCGGCCGGGTGTCGGCCTCCGGCGCGGCGTGGTCGAGCGCGGCCGCCACCACGTCGCTGCGCATGACCATGCCCGCGCCCCCGCCCGACGGCGTGTCGTCCACCATGCGATGACGGCCGATGCCGAAGTCGCGGATCTGCACCGTCTCCAGCGAAAAGTCCCCGCGCTCCAGCGCGCGGCCCGCCAGTGATACGCCGAGCGGGCCGGGAAACATCTCCGGATAGAGCGTCAGGATGGAGGCGCGGAAGCTCATGGCCGGATCAGCCGAGCGGCTGGACGGCGCCGGCTTCGATGATCTTCAGGTCGCGGTGCAGCACCTCGACCGAAGCCAGCGCGGCGCGCCAGGCGGCCACATGATCGGACTTGGCGTGCCGCTCCAGGTCCTCGCGGGTCTCCCATTCCTCGTAGACGCGCAGAAGGCCGGGCTCGACCATGTCCTCGGCGAAAGAATAGACGATGCAGCCCTGCTCCTCGCGGGTCGCGGCGATGACGGCGCGGGCCGCCTCGCGCACCCGGTCGAGATCGGCCGGGTCGAGACGCTGGATGCCGGAAACGATGATCATGTGTGTCCTCCCTCGAAAAAGCGGCAGCCGGCCCCCTCGCCGGCGTGCCTACCGGCAGGTGGTTACGCAATCGGACCGTGCGAGTAAACTGCGCGCCGGGCGGCCGTCCTAGCGCTCCATGCGATCGGCGCCGCCTTCGGCCTCGCCGCCGTCCTCCGGCTCGTCGTCGGGCGTCGCCAGTCCGGCGGGGCCCGGCTCCACCACCATCAGCCGCCGCTCCGCGTCGATCACCGGGATCGCCGCCTCGGAGAAGGGGATCATCAGGGTCTGCCCCTTGGTCGGGCGGATCTCGACGATGTCGCCGGCGTTGAAATCGTGGAACGCGATGACCGTGCCGACGGCCTCGCCCGCGACGGTCTCGACCGTGTAGCCGACGAGATCCTCCAGATAGAACTCGTCGTCGTCCTCCGGCTCGGGCAGCACCGAACGATCGACGAAGAGCTCGCGCCCGTTCAGCCGTTCGGCGTGGTTGCGGTCGGCGACCTCCTTGAAGCGGACCATGACGACGTTCTTGGCGACCCGCGCCGACAGCACCGTGTAGCGATTGCCGGAAGCGTCGACGAGCGGCCCGTAGGCGCCGAGATCGGTCGGGTCGGCGGTGAAGGAGCGCACGCGGCACTCGCCCTTGATGCCCTGGGCCCCGCCGACGACGCCGAGAAGGACCGGGTTCTCGAGCTTGCCGGTCTCAGACATGGGCGATCTCGCCATGGGACGGATCGCGCTGTGCGCTCGGGACCGCTTGCTGCATCGGGAACGACTCATTCATTCGGGGTGGGACGCGGCGGCGACAATAGCCCGCCCCGCCCGCCTTGGCGACAGCGGGTGTACGCCAGACGCGTGACCCCCGCCTCAGTTCACCAGCGACTGCCCTTCGCGGCGGCGATCGCGCTTCTCGTCGGCATAGTGCTTGCGCTTGGCCTCGTACATGCGGGCGTCGGCGCGCTTGACCGTCGCTTCCAGCCGCTCGCCGGCCTCGGCCGTCGCCACGCCCAGCGAGAAGGACAGCTCCGCGCCGGTGTAGAACTGGTTGTTGACCTCGACCAGCTCGACGATGTTCTGGGCCATCTGCAGGCCGTCCTCCTCGCTGCTGGCCGGCATCATCACCACGAATTCGTCGCCGCCGATGCGGGCCACATGGCAGGGCTCGCGCACCGCCTCGTTCAGCACCTCGCCGGCCCGGCGCAGCAGCGCGTCGCCGGCCGCGTGGCCCATCACGTCGTTGACCGTCTTCAGGCCGTTGAGGTCGGCGACGATGATCGTCACCGGCGTCGGGCCCTTGCGCTCCAGCCGGTTCAGTTCGTCGACGAAGAACGACCGGTTGTAGAGCTTGGTCAGGATGTCGTGCTTGCCGAGATATTCCAGATAGGCCTCGGCCTTCTTGCGGGCGGTGATGTCGGTCAAGGCGACCTGCACCAGCGACCAGTCGCTTTCGCGCCCGGGAAACACCGAGAACTGCATGTGGACATGGAGCTGGTCGCCGCTGAGGCTGTAATTGACCACCTCGCGCTGCTGGAACAGCTTGCCCTCCCACAGATCGACGAGCTGCTCGCGGAAATGCTGCTCCATGGCGTCGCGGAACACCTCGCCCAGCCGGCTCAACAGATCGTCGCGGCTCTCCGCGCCGAACAGCTGCAGCGTGTGCTCGTTCACATCGATGACGCGGATCTCGGACAGGCACCGGCTGACGAAGTCGGGATGGACATCGACGAAGGTCCGGAAATCGGTGATGCCGCGCTCCCGGACATCGTCGATCAGCGCCTTCACCTCGGAGAAATCCTCGACCCACAGCGAGACGGGCGAATATTCGAACAGGCCGCGGGCAAAGCTCTCGCTGACCGCCAGTTCCCGGCGCTGGTCCTCGCGCTCGGTGACGTCCTCGGTGGAAATCAGCAGCCGTTCCCAGTCGCTCTCGTGGCCGGGCAGGAGCCGCGCCTTGAGCTGCACGTCGAGGCGCTTGCCGGTCAGCGTGTAGTTGACCGCATAGCTCTCGAACTCGGTCTGCCCCTCCCAGAGCTGGATCAGCTCTTCCTTGTGGCTGTCGAGCATGTCGCCCGAAAAGACCTTGTCGAGATTGTCGCAGATGTTCTGGAAATTGTCCGCCTCGAACAGGTCGAGGGTGCACTGGTTCACGGCGATCAGCCGGATCCTCTGTGCCGCGGCGGCGACGCGCGACGGATCGGCGTCAAGATGCTCGCGAATCGAGATGATTCCCGCGGCGCGCCATTCCTCGAACAGCGCCTTCACCCCGCTGTAATCCTCGATCCACAGCGGCACGGGGGCCAAATCGAAGATCGCAGTCTCGGCCCAGCCATCGGGGCCGTTTCCGAGGCCGTCGGCCGGGTCCAGTCTTGCATCGGGCATGTGAAGCAGTATCCCTCCTGAGGACGACCGCTCCCGGAACATTCCGATGCCGCCCTGCTCAAACGGCGCCCAGAGGCGCCGTTTGCACAAGGATGATGCTACGCCAAGCTTACTTGACGCTTTACTCGGCGGAAGCGGCTTCCTCAGCCGGAGCCTCTTCGGCCGGCGCGTTCTTGGCGGCTTCGGCCTCGGCTGCGGCGGCCGCGGCGTCTTCCTCACGCTGCTTGCGCTCGGCCTCGCGCTCCTGGGCCTTCTTGCCCGGCAGGCCCTTGGTCGGGTTGGCGCGGGACGGACGGCTCATGATGCCGGCCTGGTCGAGGAAGCGCAGGACGCGGTCGGTCGGCTGTGCGCCCTCGGCGAGCCAATGCTTGATCCGCTCCTCGTTCAGCGTGACGCGCTGGGCGTCCTTCGGCAGCATCGGGTTCCACGAGCCGAGCTGCTCGACGAAGCGACCGTCGCGCGGCGAGCGGGCGTCGGCAACGACGACGTGGTAGTAGGGCCGCTTCTTGGAGCCGGCACGGGCGAGGCGCATCTTCAGGGGCATGGGTCTTGTCCTTTGGTTCGAGATCGGCGGCGCGCCGATCGGTTCGATAGTGCGTGTTCAGGTCGTTCGGTCGGGCCGGATGGCCGTCACTTCTTCTTTGCCGGCAGTCCCGGCAGCCCCGGGAAACCGCCGCCGGGCATGCCGCCCGGTCCGCCGATGCCGGGGGGAAGTCCCTTGGGAAGGCCGGGCATGCCGCCGCTCTGCGCGGCCTTGGCCATGGCTTCCAGTTCCTTGGGGTCCATCTTCGACAGGTCGGGCATGCCGCCGGGCATTCCGCCCATGCCGCCGAGGCCCATCTTGCCGGCCAGGCCGCCCATCATCTTGCCCATCATGCCACCCTTGCCCTTGCCCATGGACTTCATCATGTCGGCCATCTGGCGGTGCATCTTGAGCAGCTTGTTGATCTCGGCGGACGAGGTGCCCGAGCCGGCGGCAATGCGCTTCTTGCGGCTGTGCTTGAGGATGTCGGGATTGCCCCGTTCCTTGGCGGTCATCGAGGAGATGATGGCGAGCTGCCGCTTCAGCATCTTGTCGTCGAGGCCGGCGGCGGACATCTGGTCCTTCATCTTCCCCATGCCGGGCATCAGGCCCATCATGCCGCCCATGCCGCCCATCTTCTGCATCTGACCGATCTGATCGGCGAGGTCGTTCAGGTCGAACTTCCCCGACTGCATCTTCTTGGCCATCGCCGCGGCCTTTTCCGCGTCGATGTTCTCGGCGGCCTTCTCGACGAGGCTGACGATGTCGCCCATGCCGAGAATGCGGTCGGCGATGCGCGAGGGATGGAAATCCTCCAGCGCATCCATCTTCTCGCCGGTACCGATCAGCTTGATCGGCTTGCCGGTGACGGCGCGCATGGACAGCGCCGCACCGCCGCGGCCGTCGCCGTCGACGCGGGTCAGGACGATGCCGGTGATGCCGACGCGCTCGTCGAAGGAGCGGGCAAGGTTCACCGCGTCCTGGCCGGTCAGCGAATCAGCGACCAGCAGGATCTCGTGGGGCTCGGTGGTCCGCTTGATGTCGGCCATCTCGACCATCAGCGGCTCGTCGATATGGGTCCGGCCGGCGGTATCGAGAATGACGAGGTCGTAGCCGCCGAGCTTGGCCGCCTGCTTGGCGCGGGCGGCGATCTCCACCGGGCCCTGGCCGGCGATGATCGGCAGGGTGGCGACGCCGGTCTGCTCGCCGAGGACGCGCAGCTGCTCCTGGGCCGCCGGGCGCCGCGTATCGAGCGAGGCCATCAGCACCTTCTTGCGCTGACGCTCGGTGAGACGCTTGGCGAGCTTGCCGGTGGTCGTCGTCTTGCCCGAGCCCTGCAGGCCGACCATCATCAGGACGACCGGCGCCGGCGCGTTGAGGTCGATGGCGACCTGCTCGCTGCCGAGCGTGGCGATCAGCTCGTCATGGACGATCTTGACGACCATCTGGCCGGGCCTGATCGACTTCAGGATTTCCGCGCCGACGGCCTTGGCGCGCACGCGATCGGTGAAGTCCCGGACCACTTCCAGCGCGACGTCGGCCTCCAGCAGCGCCCGACGGACCTCGCGCAGCGCAGCCGCCACATCCTTGTCGGACAGGGCGCCGCGGCCGGTGAGGCCGTTCAGGATGGACCCGAGGCGGTCCTGGAGTGAATCGAACATGCGTGCTTCCTTCCCGGCCTTCCGAACAGAGCCGGAAGGTGGTTCGCTTCGATCCGAACTGCAAACCCGCCTGTGCTCAAGCCACTGCCGGATGGGCAATGCTCAAAGCAGGATCGCATCCGCGGGCGAAACTCGCTGGCGGATGTTGACCTCCGTGCGGCTCTTGCGAGAGGGGCACGGTCGGCGGGTCGCGGACAGATGTCGCGGATTTGCGTCTGCAGAAACACCGACCGGCCGCCAATGTCAAGTTTCGCGGCCCCTGCGGAACGTCGGGACGATCGAAGCCGGCCCTGCGGCGGACACTCTGGCGGCGCCGGTCATGGGGTCATCGCCGGCCGGAGGCGACGACGCCGTCACCCGTTCGCCTGTCGATAGCCGGGCACGGAACGAATACCCCCCTGCGGCATTCTGTGGCGGAACGACGCATGGCGATCCTCGCCGTTGCCGATCCTCCTGCGAGGCTTCGGCCGGGACCGACGCGTAGCCCGGCAGCCCTTGGCTGCCTTTTGTTGGAAGTGGAGTCCCCCTGTGAGCGACCTTCGTGAACCAGAACGCGAGCGCACCGTCATCGTCAACAACGACCGCGGTGGAAACGGCGGCGGCGGCGGCGGTGGTAGCTGGCTAATCGCCGGCATCCTGATCGTCGTGGTCGTGATCGGCGCCTTCTTCATCTTCGGCGATGGCCTGCTCGGCGGCGGCGCCGGCGGTGGTGCCGACACCAATGTCTCGATCGACACGCCGGACGTGAATGTCGAGGCCCCGGATGTCGGCGGCGACGCACCGGCACCGGCCAACTGATCCAGTTCCACCGGCGGCCGGGCGATCGGCCGCCGGTTTTCGTTCAGGGCCGGTCGACCGGCGCGCCACCGCCCTGTTCCCGTGATCGCCGCGCCCCGAAGACGCAGCGTCCTCGCCGCAGGGCTTGAACATCGCGGCGTACCGGCGCATTCGGAGAGCCTCACGCTTCACGGAAGGCCGCCTGAATGGACA
Organism: Aurantimonas coralicida DSM 14790; assembly: GCF_000421645.1. GTDB lineage: Bacteria > Pseudomonadota > Alphaproteobacteria > Rhizobiales > Rhizobiaceae > Aurantimonas > Aurantimonas coralicida. Next base: position 61,906 of record NZ_ATXK01000011.1, read on the forward strand.
CGCAGACCCCGGATTCGGACATCTCGCAGACGCTCAGCCCGCTGTTCACCCCGCTCGAACTCGGCGCATTGCGGCTGGAAAACCGCATCATCATCGCGCCCATGTGCCAGTATTCCGCCGATGACGGATCGGCCACCGACTGGCACATGATGCATCTCGGCCAGCTCGCCATGTCCGGCGCCGGCCTGCTGATCCTCGAAGCCACGGCCGTCTCGCCCGAAGCCCGCATCACCCACAAGGATCTCGGGCTCTATTCCGATTACAACGAGGCGGCGCTCGCCCGCGTCCTCGATGCGATCGCCGTCCATTCCCAGATGCCCGTCGCCATCCAGCTCGGCCATGCCGGCCGCAAGGCGTCGAGCGCCGAACCCTGGGCCGGCGGCCAGCAGATCGCCCCGACCGATCCGACCGGCTGGCAGTGCGTCGCGCCCTCCGCCCTTCCCCATTCACCCGGCGAAGTGGCGCCGACCGCCCTCGACGCTGAAGGCCTGCAGAAGATCAAGGACGATTTCGTCGCCACCGCCCTTCGGGCCGTGCGTCTCGGCATCGTCGGCATCGAGCTGCATTCGGCGCATGGCTATCTCCTGCACCAGTTCCTGTCGCCGATCTCGAACCGGCGCGACGACGAATATGGCGGCAGCGTCGAGAACCGCATGCGCTTCCCGCTGGAGGTCTTCGACGCGGTCAGGGCGGCCGTTCCCGCCGACATTCCGGTCTGGGTCCGCCTGTCGGCCAGCGACTGGGTCGAGGGCGGCTGGGACATCGAGGGCTCGATCGCCTATTCGAAGGCGCTGGAGGCACGCGGCGCCGCAGCGATCCACGTGTCATCCGGCGGCGTCTCGCCCGACCAGAAAATCCCGCTCGGACCCGGCTACCAGGTGCATTTCGCCGAGGCCGTGAAGGCCGCGGTGTCGATCCCGGTGATCGGCGTCGGCCTGATCACCGAGGCGCGCCAGGCCGAGGCCATCATCGCCGAGAACAAGGCCGATGCCATCGCCATCGCCCGCGCCATTCTCTACGAGCCACACTGGCCGTGGCATGCGGCGGCCGAGCTCGGCGCCTCGGTGCGCGCGCCCAAGCAGTACTGGCGTTCCCAGCCGCGCGAGTTCAAGGCGCTGTTCAAGGACGCCGCCTTCGGCCAGCGCTGAGCGCGCGATCCTTTCAATCGCGCCGCGCATCGGCCATATAACCGGCATGACCGACAGCGCCGCACGAGATACGGATTTGAGCGTGGCCTTCGCCCGGATGAACGGGCTGGGCAACGAGATCGTCGTCGCCGATCTTCGCGGATCGGCGGCGCGGATTTCGGCCGCGGCCGCACGCGCCCTCGCCGAGGATCCGGCCACCCGCTTCGACCAGATCATGGCGATCCACGACCCGCGGCTCGACGGCACCGACGCCTATGTGCGGATCATCAATCGCGACGGCTCGGAGGCCGAGGCCTGCGGCAACGGCACGCGCTGCGTGGTGCAGGCGCTCGCCGCCGAGACCGGCCGCCACGACTTCACCTTCGAGACCCGCGCCGGCATCCTGACCGCCTTTGAGCGCGACGACGGGCTGATCGCCGTCGATATGGGCCGGCCGCGCTTCGGCTGGTCCGAGATTCCCCTGTCGGAAGAGTTCAGCGACACAAGGGCGATCGAGTTGCAGATCGGGCCCATCGACGCGCCGATCCTGCATTCGCCCTCGGTCGCCTCCATGGGCAATCCGCACGCCATCTTCTGGGTCGATCGGGACGTGTGGAGCTACGAGCTCGACCGCTTCGGGCCGGTGCTGGAGAACCATCCGCTGTTTCCCGAGCGCGCCAATATCTCGATCGCGCAGGTCACGGGGCCGGACGCGCTTACCCTGCGGACCTGGGAACGCGGCGTCGGCCTGACCCGCGCCTGCGGCTCGGCCGCCTGCGCCGCCGCCGTCTCGGCGACCCGCACCCGGCGCACCGGCCGCATCGTCACGGTGACCGTGCCCGGCGGCGACCTCCTGATCGACTGGCGCGACGACGACCATGTCATCATGACCGGGCCGGCCGAATGGAACTGGTCGGGCCGTCTCGATCCCGCGACCGGCGCCTATATGCGCGACGAGATGGCGACGCACGAGCCGGCCTGATGGGTGTCGAGATCGTCTCCTTCGGCTGCCGGCTCAACACCTACGAGGCCGAGATCATGAAGCGCGAGGCCGTGGCGGCGGGCCTCGACGCCGATCCGCGCGGCGCCATCGTCTTCAACACCTGCGCCGTGACGTCGGAAGCCGTGCGCCAGGCCCGCAAGCAGATCCGCCGGGCAAGGCGCGAGAACCCGGAGGCGCGGATCGTCGTCACCGGCTGCGCCGCCCAGACCGAGCCCGACCGCTTCGCCGAGATGGGCGAGGTCGACGCCGTCCTCGGCAATGACGCGAAGCTGACCGCCAGCGCCTATCGCGCCCTCCCCGATTTCGGCGTCGCCGCCGAGGAGAAGGTCCGCGTCAACGACATCATGAGCGTCACCGAGACCGCCGGCCACATGGTCGACGCGATCGAGGGCCGTGCCCGCGCCATCGTCCAGGTGCAGAATGGCTGCGACCATCGCTGCACCTTCTGCATCATCCCCTTCGGGCGCGGCAATTCCCGCTCGGTGCCGATGGGCGCCACGGTCGACCAGGTGAAGCGCCTTGTCGCCGCCGGCTACAACGAAGTGGTGCTGTCGGGCGTCGACATGACCTCCTGGGGGGCGGACCTGCCCGGCGCGCCGAAGCTCGGCCAGCTTGTCCAGGCAATCCTCAGGCATGTGACGGACCTTGCCCGCCTGCGGCTGTCCTCGATCGATTCCGTCGAGGCCGACCCGGCGCTGATCGAGGCGATCGGCTCCGAGACCCGGCTGATGCCGCATCTGCACCTCTCGCTGCAGGCCGGCGACGACATGATCCTGAAGCGCATGAAGCGCCGCCATTCGCGCGACGACGCCATCCGCTTCTGCACCGACATCCGGGCCGCGCGGCCCGACATCGTCTATGGCGCCGACATCATCGCCGGCTTTCCCACAGAGACCGACGCCATGTTCGAGAACTCCATGAAGCTCGTGGAGGATTGCGGCCTGACCCATCTTCACGTGTTTCCGTTCTCACCGCGCGAGGGCACGCCGGCGGCCCGCATGCCGCAATTGCCGCGTGACATCGTCAAGGACCGGGCGATGGCCCTGCGCGCCCGCGGCGAAACCGCCCATCGCGCGCATCTGGCGAACCTCGTCGGCACGCGGCAATCGGTGCTGGTGGAACGCAACCAGCGCGGCCGCTGTGCCGATTTTACCCTTTGCGAGATCGAGGAGGGCCTCCCCGGCTCCATCCTCGACGCTATCATTGTGGGCGAACGCGGTGGCAGACTGGTCGCCCGCCCCGATATCCTTCGTTCCGGCCCGCCCGGAACATCCTCCGACCATCTGAGAGAACTGACGTAAGCCATGGCTGAGCAAAAAGGCTTCTTCCGCCGCATCTTCTCCTTCGGGTCGGACAGCGAAACCGATCGCACGCCCGAGCATGGTGATACGCCGCGGCCGTCCGATACCGAATTCGGCGCGCCCGACTCGCCCGATCCCGACGTCCGCCCGAAGGCGGCGGCCAGTTCGGTCGCCGATTCGGAGGCCGGTGCCGACGTCAACGACGGCGGCGGCATCACCCCGCTGGCCGAAATGGCCGAGCATTCCAACGCGGACCAGGCTCAAAAAAAAACGCTGAACTCGGGCCAGAACTAGAGCCGGACACCGAGACGGCGGACTTTTCCTGGCTCGAGGAACCGACGCCGGCCGAGCCCGCCGACGAGAGCGAGTTCGCCTTCCTGGGCGCCGACCCCGCCGAGCGGCTGGGCGAACATGCCGAGCCGGAGGTTGCGGCGCCCGTCGAGCCGCTGGCGGGCGAAACCCGCGAGACCTCCGAGATCGCCGATGCGGTGGCGCCCGGCATCCCGCCGGCCTCCGACGCCGATCATCTCGACGGGCACAATGACGACGCGCTGTCGTCCGGCGACGAGGATGCCGACTTCTCCTGGCTGGACGCGGATCTGCCGCCGGAGGACGAGGAAGACGGCGAGGCGCCGGTCGCCGAGCGGGTCGATCCGTCTTTCGACACAGCCGATACGCCCGAGCCCGACATCGCGCCGCCGCCGGCCTCCGCGCCCGAAGGCGACCGGGCGCCCCTGCCCGTCCCGGCAGCCACGCCGCGCCCCGCACCCGATGCCGCCGCGGGCTTCCGCCTGCGCGAACAGGCCCCGGCCGCTCCCGAACCGGTGCCCGCGCCCCGCGTGCCCTGGCTGCAGCGCCTGCGCGAGGGGCTGGCGCGTTCCTCCACCCAGCTCACCGGATCGATCGGCGCGATCTTCACCAAGCGGCGGCTGGACGAGGACACGCTGCAGGATTTCGAGGACGTGCTGATCCAGGCCGATCTCGGCGTCGAGACCGCCCTGAAGATCACCGACCGCCTGTCGGAAGGCCGCTTCGGCCGCGAGATCAGCGGCCAGGAGGTGCGCACCATCCTTGCCGAGGAAATCGAGAAGGCGCTGGACCCCGTGGCTCTGCCGCTGGAGCTCGACCTGGCCAAGAAGCCGCATGTCATCCTGGTGGTCGGGGTCAACGGCACCGGCAAGACCACGACCATCGGCAAGCTGGCCGCCAAGCTGACCCGCGGCGGGCTCAAGGTGACTCTCTGCGCCGGCGACACCTTCCGCGCCGCCGCCGTCGAACAGCTGAAGATCTGGGGCGAGCGCACCCAGTCCGAGGTCGTCGCCAAGGCGATCGGCGCCGATGCGGCAGGCCTTGCCTATGAAGCCTACGACCGGGCCGTCGAGAACGATTCCGACGTCCTGATCATCGACACTGCCGGTCGCCTGCAGAACAAGACCGAGCTGATGGCCGAGCTGGAGAAGATCGTCCGCGTGCTGCAGAAGCGCGAGCCGGACGCGCCGCATACGGTGCTTCTCACCCTCGACGCCACCACCGGCCAGAACGCCATGAACCAGGTCGAGATCTTCCGCAACGTGGCCGGGGTCAACGGCCTCGTCATGACCAAGCTCGATGGCTCGGCGCGCGGCGGCATCCTCGTCGCCATCGCCGCCAAGTTCCGCCTGCCGGTCTATTTCGTCGGCGTCGGCGAAGGCATCGACGATCTCGAACCCTTCAAGGCGAAGGACTTCGCCGCCGCGATCGCCGGCACCACCACGTCGGCCTGACCGGCGAAAATTCGCCGCGACGGGCGGTCACGCCTCGCATTCGTCGCGATCAGTTCCGATATGGACCGGGAATAGGGAGTCCGCATGTCGCACCACATTCTCGAGGAAGAGCCGAACAGCCCGGCGCGCAAGGAGATGAACCCGCTCCTGAAATTCGCGCTGGAGCTGGGCCCGCTGATGGTCTTCTTCTTCGCCAATTCGCGCGGCGAGCAGCTCGCGGCGACATTTCCGATCCTGAAGGAGTTCGGCGGGCCGCTGTTCATCGCCACCGGCCTGTTCATGGCGGCCATGGCGATCTCGCTGGCGGTCTCTTGGGCGATCACCAGATCGCTGCCGATCATGCCGCTGGTCACCGGCGCGGTGGTGCTGGTGTTCGGCTCGCTGACCCTGTGGCTGCAGGACGAGACCTTCATCAAGATGAAGCCGACCATCGTCAACGGCCTGTTCGCCGCGGTGCTGCTCGGCGGGCTGCTCTTCGGCAAGTCGCTGCTCGGCTACGTCTTCGACCAGGCCTTCAAGCTGGACGCCGAGGGCTGGCGCAAGATGACCCTGCGCTGGGGCCTGTTCTTCATCTTCCTGGCGGTCGTCAACGAAGTCGTCTGGCGCAATTTCTCGACGGATTTCTGGGTCGCCTTCAAGGTCTGGGCGACGATGCCGATCACGATCGTCTTCATGCTGACCCAGATCCCGCTCATCAAGCAGCATTCGACCGAACGACTGGCCGGCGCGGAAGACACCGGCCGCTAGGCCGTCCCGTACCGACATCTTCACAACCAAGAGGCCGACCGACATGGACATGCAGAAGCTTCTCGGAGAATTCCTCGGCGCCGGAAACCAGGGCGGCCGCCATCCCGGCGACCAGCGATCCGGCCAGGGCCAGGGCGGCTCGATCGTCGACCAGCTCGGCGGCATGCTGCAGGGGCGCGGCGGGTCCGGCTCGGGGCTCGGCGGCATGCTCCAGGGCGGCGCCGGCTCGGCCATCGGCGGTGCGCTGCTCGGCGGCCTCGCCTCCAGCCTGTTCCGCGGCAAGGGCGTGCGCAAGCTCGGCGGCACGGCGCTGAAACTCGGCGGCGCGGCCGTCGTCGCGGGCCTCGCCTACAAGGCCTATCAGAACTACCAGGCCAGCCAGGGCACTGCGCTGCCCAACGCCCAGCCGACGCCGCGCCTGCCCGACGAAGCCCGCGCGCCGGCCGAGATCCCCGCCCCCGAAGGCACCGGCTTCCTGCCGGCCGGCGACGAGGAGGCCCATGCGCGGCTGATGCTGTCGGCGATGATCGCCGCGGCCAAGGCCGACGGCTATATCGACGCCGAGGAGCAGCAGGCGATCTTCGGGCGGATCGACGAGATCGATCTCGACGCCGAGGAAAAGGGCTTCGTTATGGACGAGATGCGCCAGCCGATGAGCATCGATGCGCTGGCCGCAAGCGCGACCACGCCGGAACTGGCGATGGAGATCTACACCGCCTCGGTGCTGGCGATCGATCCCGACCATCCCGCCGAGCGGGCCTATCTCGACCTTCTCGGCGCACGGCTCAACCTGCCGGCCGAACTGACCGCCGAAATCCGCCGCACCGCCGGCGAAGTGCAGGACTGAGGGGCCCGAAGGTGGCCGTCCTCGGCTGAACTCCGGCTCGATCAGAACTCGCCGACCGGCAGCGCCCGCCCATCGGGCATCGTGTTGCCGGTCGCCTTGTCGGGATTGGTGAAGGGCACCGGCAGCGCGCCCTCCTGCGCCGCGCGGTCATGGTTCAGCGCCCAGTGGACCGAGGGAAACGCCAGCTCGTCCCAGGGAATGTCGTCCCAGGCGAAGAGGTCCACCGCCTGGCTTTCGATGCCCGGCGCAATCGTCGGTTCGGCAAGGCTTGCCCGGTAGATCAGCTGCACCTGGCTGATCCGCGGCACCGAATAGACCGCCAGTAGCCGCTCGATGGCCAGCTGAGCCGTCGCCTCTTCGCGCGCCTCGCGCCGCGCCCCGTCCTCGGGTGTCTCGTTCAGCTCCAGATAGCCGGCCGGAATGGTCCAGAAGCCCTGTCGCGGTGCGATCGCGCGACGGCACAGCAGGATCCGGCCGTCATGGCGGACCACCGAGCCGACCACGATCTTCGGGTTCTCATAGGCGACGAAGCCGCAAGTGTCGCAGATCTTGCGGGCGACGTCGTCGCCCTCGGGCGTACGCAGGGAAAAGGATGTCTCGGTCATGCGCCCCATATGGTTCGGCGCGGCTGCCCGGGAATATGCACGCGGATCGGCACGCCGCGACCGAACGTCCGGCGCCGACCCGGTCAGCTCGTCGGCGCAGTGCCCTTCGAAGGTCCGGCGAGGACGCGCTCCACCGCCGGCAGGAGGCCGGTCTTCACCGCCTCGGGCGTGAACGGTCCCGTCTGCTTGAAGACGATCTCGCCATCCGGCGCGACGAGGAAGCTCTCCGGCACGCCATAGACGCCCCAGTCGATCGTCGCCGAGCCCTTCTGGTCCACGCCGATCGCGGCATAGGGATTGCCCAGCGACTCCAAGAACTTGCGGGCGTTCTCCGGCTTGTCCTTGTAGTTGATGGCGACCAGCTTGAAGCGATCGTCCTGGGCCAGATCCATCAGCAGCGGATGCTCGTCCCGGCACGGCCCGCACCAGGACGCGAAGACATTGACCAGCACCGGCCGGCCATCGCCGAAGCCGGTGAGGTCGAGCGCCGGCATCGGCCCGCCGTCGGGACCGGAAACGCCGTCCAGCGCCGGCAGCACGGTCTGCGGCGCCGTCTTGCCGATCAGCACCGAGGGGATCTGCTGCGGATCGTGGCCGGAGACGAGCTGGTAGAGAAAGATCGCCGCAAGACCGCCGAACAGCACCAGCGGCAGCGCCACCAGCCAGTTGCGGCGGGGTCTGGGGGCCTTCGTCACGGTCTCGGCCGCCGGCGCCGTCGGCAGCGTCGTCGGATCGTCCGTCATCGCGTGGCCTCCGCGCCGCTGACGGGCGCGGCCGCGGCCGAGCGGCGACGAATGCCGCGCGCCTCGAGGTCCTTCAGCGCCCGCTTCTGGGCGCGGGCATCGAGAAACACCCAGGCCGCGATCCCGACCAGCGCCAGCACGGAGATGGCGTAGGCCGAGCCGATGAAGCCGATATAGTCGTTCTGCATGATGGTATCCTCAGGCCTCTGCGCGGCGGGCCGCCAGCCGCGACAGCGCCGCCACGCGCCGGCGCAGCACTTCCGTGCGCATCGCCGTCAGATGCAGGGCGAAGAACAGAAGCGTGAAGCCGGCCGCCGAGACCAGCAGCGGGATCAGGAAGACCGGCGGCATGGCCGGCCCGTCGACCCTGATGACGCTGGCGCTCTGGTGCAGCGTGTTCCACCAGTCGACGGAGAACTTGATGATCGGGATGTTGACGAAGCCGACGAGCACGAGGATCGCCGCAGCCTTCGCGCTGCGGCCCGGCTCGTCCAGCGCCCGGGTCAGCGCGATCAGCCCGAGATACATCAGGAACAGGATGAACACCGAGGTCAGCCGGGCATCCCAGACCCACCAGGTGCCCCACATCGGGCGGCCCCAGATCGAGCCGGTGATCAGCGCCAGCGCCGTGAACACCGCGCCGATGGGCGCCGCGGCCTTGACCGCGACGTCGGCCAGCGGATGCCGCCAGACCAGCGTGCCGAGCGCCGACACGCTCATCACCGTCCAGATCATCATCGACAGCCAGGCGAAGGGCACGTGGATGAACATGATCTGCACCGTCGCGCCCTGCTGGTAGTCCGGCGGAGCGCGAAAGCCGAGGGTCAGGCCGACCGCCAGCGCGATGAGCGCCAGGGCATAGAGCCATGGCTGCAGCCTGCCCGACAGCTCCAGGAAGCGGGTCGGATTGGCCAGGATCGTGAAGCGCGACGGCTTGGCGGCGGACATGTCGGTCATGGGTCCAGTCTAGAAGGTCTCCAGCCAGCCGGCAAACATACGATTTCGTCAGGATTGCGCCGGCGACCCGCCTGCCGAAGGCGCGGTCTCAATCGGCCCCCGCCCGCAGCGCCGCGCCGGCGGCGATCGGGCCAAGGGCGCCGAAGAGCAGCGTCAGCGCGCTCAGGATCAGGAAGGGCGGCAGGAAGGGGTCCGGCTCGTTGACCGCCCCGTAGGTCGCCGAGACGCCGAAGATCAGCACCGGGATCGCCAGCGGCAGGACCAGCACCGAAACCAGGAGCCCGCCGCGCGGCAGCGCCACGGCGACCGAGGCACCGACGGCGCCGATGCAGATGATCGCCGGCGTACCGACCAGCAGCGTCAGCATGACAGCGCCGATCGCCGGCGGCTCCAGCGCCAGGAACAGGCCGAGCACCGGCGCGGCGAGCACCAGCGGGAGGCCCGAGGCGACCCAGAGGGCGGCGCATTTCGCCAGCACCACCAGCGCCATCGGCGTCGGGCCGGTCAGGAGCAGGTCCAGCGTGCCGTCCTCGCGGTCGGCCTGGAACAGCCGGTCGAGGGTGAGCAGCGCCGACAGGAGCGCGCCGATCCACAGGATGGCCGGTCCGATCCGCGACAGGAGATTGAGGTCGGGGCCGACGCCGAAGGGGATCGTCGCGACGACGGCGAGGAAGAAGATCACCGCGGTCATGGCGCCGCCGCCGCCCGACAGGGCCAGCCGCAGGTCGCGGCGGAAGAGTGCGATCACAGCCAGCCCTCCGCGGCGGCAAGCTCCGCCGCATCGATGGAAGGCGCCGCGTGGTCGACGTCGCGCGCGGCATGGGCGGACGGCGCCAGGTCCAGCGTCAGCGTGCGGGACAGCCCGAGCGGCTGGTGGGTGGCGGCGATCACCAGCCCGCCCGCCGCCACATGCGCCTCGACGATCTCGGCGAATTTCAGCTGCGAGCCGGCATCCAGCGCCGAGGTCGGCTCGTCGAGGATCCAGACCGGCCGCGGCACGAGCAGCAACCGGGCGAGGCTCGCCCGCCGCTGCTGGCCGGCCGACAGATAGCCCTGCGGCAGATGCGACAAATCGGGCAGCCCCAGCGCGTCGAGGCAGTCGGCGATCGACCGGCCGCAATCCCTGCCGCCGCCGAGATAGCGCCGCCAGAAGGCGAGGTTCTCGCCGACGCTGATATTCGGCTTCATCGCGTTGCGGTGGCCGACATAGTGGGCGATCTCCGCCAGTGTGCGGGCCGCCTCGCCGTCCGGTGCCGTCGCGCCCGTCACGTCGATACGACCGGCGACCGGCGGCAGCAGGCCGGCCAGCGTGCGCAGGAGCGTCGACTTGCCGGCGCCGTTCGCCCCCGTGACGACCAGCGCCTCGCCTGCCGCAATGCGGAAATCCAGCGGCCCGGCTGCGGCCGCTCCGCCACGCCCGACGACCAGCCCCACGGCGGTCGCGATCGGCCCGCTCACGCCCGGCCCGCGGCGGAAATTGCGTGACATTGCACCGGCCTGCAAAGGCAGGGCGCGACGCGCGGCGGCTGGTGGGCGCCGGTCCGGCACGGCCAAGTCCTTGTCATGTCCGCCTTTTTCTGCACTGCAATGGATTTTCCGCCCCAAGGCCATCTGGCCCTTTATAGCCGTTACAAACTTGCCTATAACGACCGCAACCACACCAGCGACCGGCGTGGCAACAATTCAGCGCCGATCTCAGGGTCCCCGTCCGGCACCGGCGGGCACCGGGGCGGACAAGCGGAAATGGTCGCACCCGCATCTTCGAGCGCTTTTCCGCAGCGCTCAAGGCCGTTCGCCCTTCGGACTTATACTGGTCGAGAAGGAACGAAGCCAATTGTCCCACGCACCCGACAGTTTCAATAGCCGCAGGACGCTCTCCGTGGGCGGCAAGGACTATGTCTATTACGACCTGAAGGAAGCCGAGAAGAACGGCCTTCAGGGCGTAGCCCGCCTGCCCTTCTCGCTGAAGGTCCTGCTCGAGAACCTGCTGCGCAACGAGGACGACCGCACGGTCAAGGCGGACGACATCCGCGCCCTCGCCCGCTGGATCGAGGACAAGGGTTCGGCCGGCCACGAGATCGCCTACCGCCCGGCCCGCGTGCTGATGCAGGACTTCACCGGCGTTCCCGCCGTGGTCGACCTCGCCGCCATGCGCGACGCGACCCGGAATCTCGGCGCAGACCCCAAGAAGGTGAACCCGCTGGTTCCGGTCGATCTGGTCATCGACCATTCGGTGATGGTCGACTTTTTCGGCCAGAAGGATTCCTTCACCAAGAACGTCGACGCCGAATACGGCCGCAACGGCGAGCGCTACACCTTCCTGCGCTGGGGCTCCGAGGCCTTCGAGAACTTCCGCGTCGTGCCTCCCGGCACCGGCATCTGCCACCAGGTCAATCTCGAATATCTCGCCCAGACCGTCTGGACCCGTCACGAGAACGGCGAGACCGTCGCCTATCCCGACACGCTGGTCGGCACCGATTCCCACACCACCATGGTCAACGGCCTGTCGGTTCTGGGCTGGGGCGTCGGCGGCATCGAGGCGGAAGCGGCCATGCTCGGCCAGCCGATCTCCATGCTGATCCCGGAAGTCATCGGCTTCCGCATGGACGGCAAGCTGCCGGAAGGCACCACCGCCACCGACCTCGTCCTGACCGTCACCGAGATGCTGCGTCGCCGCGGTGTCGTCGGCAAGTTCGTCGAGTTCTTCGGCCCCGGCCTGTCGAACCTGACCCTCGAGGACCAGGCGACCATCGCCAACATGGCCCCCGAATACGGCGCCACCTGCGGCTTCTTCCCGATCGACAAGGACACGATCGCCTATCTGGAGGCGACCGGTCGCGACAAGGACCGCATCGCGCTGGTCGAGGCCTACGCCAAGGCGCAGGGCATGTACCGCGAGGACGGCACGCCGGACCCGGTCTTCACCGACACGCTGGAACTCGACCTGTCGACGGTCGTCCCGTCGCTGGCCGGCCCGAAGCGTCCGCAGGACCGCGTCGCGCTGACCGAGGCGGCGACCAAGTTCGTCGACGCCCTGGCCGAGATCAAGGGCGGTCGCAAGAAGAGCGAGACCCCGCAGTCGAACGCCGATTCGCGCTACATGGACGAAGGCGCGGTGCCGCCGAACACGACCCCCGGCGACGTGCGCCATCCGGTCGAGGGCGCCGAGCACGGCCTGGCCGACGGCGACGTGGTGATCGCCGCGATCACCTCCTGCACCAACACCTCCAACCCGAACGTGCTGGTTGCCGCCGGTCTCGTCGCCCGCAAGGCGCATGAGAAGGGCCTCAAGGTGAAGCCCTGGGTGAAGACCTCGCTGGCCCCCGGCTCGCAGGTGGTCACCGAATATCTCGACAAGGCCGATCTGCAGAAGGATCTGGACGCGCTGGGCTTCAACCTCGTCGGCTATGGCTGCACGACCTGCATCGGCAATTCCGGGCCGCTGCCGGAGCCGATCTCCGAGGCGATCACCCAGAACGACCTCGTCGCCTGCTCGGTGCTGTCGGGCAACCGCAACTTCGAGGGCCGGGTCAATCCGGACGTGCGGGCGAACTATCTCGCCTCGCCGCCGCTGGTCGTCGCCTATGCGCTGGCCGGCTCGATGTTCGTCGACATCACCAAGGAGCCGCTCGGCCAGGATCAGGACGGCAACGACGTCTATCTGAAGGACATCTGGCCGACGACGCAGGAAATCGCCGAGATCGTCCGCAAGACGGTCACCCGCGACATGTTCGAGAACCGCTATGCCGACGTCTTCAAGGGCGACGAGCACTGGCAGAAGATCGAGGTGTCCGGCGGCCTGACCTACGACTGGGACGACCGCTCCACCTACGTGCAGAACCCGCCCTATTTCGAGGGCATGAAGCAGGAGCCGGAGGCCGTGCAGGACGTCAAGGGTGCGCGCATCCTCGGCCTGTTCAAGGATTCCATCACGACCGACCACATCTCCCCTGCCGGTTCGATCAAGAAGGACGGCCCGGCCGGCGACTACCTCGTCAGCCATCAGGTCCGCCCGGTGGACTTCAACTCCTACGGCGCGCGCCGCGGCAACCACGAAGTCATGATGCGCGGCACCTTCGCCAACATCCGCATCAAGAACGAGATGGTGCCGGGCGTCGAAGGCGGGGTGACCTGCCACCAGCCGTCCGGCGCGCAGATGCCGATCTACGACGCGGCGATGAAGTACAAGGACGAGGGCGTGCCGCTCGTCATCTTCGCCGGCAAGGAATACGGCACCGGTTCGTCGCGTGACTGGGCGGCCAAGGGCACCGTGCTCCTCGGCGTGCGTGCGGTCATCGCCGAGAGCTTCGAGCGCATCCACCGCTCCAACCTCGTCGGCATGGGCGTTGTGCCCTTCGTCTTCGCGGAGGAAGGCACCTCCTGGCAGTCGCTCGGCATCAAGGGCGACGAGAAGGTGACCATCGACGGCCTGACCGAACTGAAGCCGCGCCAGATCCTGGAAGCCCGGATCGAGGCGTCCGACGGTTCGGTGCAGACGGTGAAGATCCAGGCCCGCATCGATACGCTGGACGAGCTGGAATATTACCGCAACGGCGGCATCCTGCAGTACGTCCTGCGCCGCCTCGCCGCCTGATGGGCGATCCCGGCAGGTCCCTGCGGCCCGCCTGACAATCGAAGCCGCCGGTTCCACAACCGGCGGCTTTGCCATGTCGGCGACCCGGCACTCTCCGTCACCGGCAAGTGACTAGCGGGTGTTCGTCCCGACCTCTAGGTTCGCATCATGAACACAGCCCACGACAGATCCCTGCGGCCCTGCGCCGTCACGCCGAGCATGGACCTGCCGCTCGTGCGCAGCGTCTCGCCATGAGGCCGATGTTCGCGGGTCTGTGCGCGCTCCTCGCCGCGTCGCTGCCGGTCGCACAGGCCGCCGGCGCCGGGCAGATCGAGATCCGGCCCGTCCAACAGGTCGTCGAGCTCTTCACCAGCCAGGGCTGCTCGTCCTGCCCGCCCGCCGACCGGATTCTCAGCCGGCTCGCCGTCGAACCCGGCATCCTCGCCCTCGCCTATCACGTCGATTACTGGGACTATATCGGCTGGCGCGACACCCATGGCTCCAGCGAGAACACCGAGCGCCAGCGCGCCTATGCCGCGGCCTTCGGCACCACCACCATCTACACACCGCAGGTCGTCGTGAACGGCGTTGCCGACGCCATCGGCTCGCATGAGGGCAAGGTCCGCGCCTTGATGGACGATCATCCGCTGAAGGCGGCCGGCAAGGGCGCGAGCGTCACCATGCGCGTCGACGACGACCGGCTGCATATCACCGCCGACGTCGCCGGCGCCAAGGCCGGCGGCCGTCAGCCGGTGCTGATGCTCGTGACCTATGACGACGAGACCCGGACGGCGATCGACCGCGGCGAGAACCGCGGCACCACCATCGTCAACAGCCATGCGGTACAGGACTGGCGCATCCTCGGCATGTGGTCCGGCGAACCTTTGCAGGTCGATTTGCCGCTGGAGATGCTGACGCGCCCCGAAGGCGAGAGCCGGGGCTGGGCGGCGCTGCTGCAGTCGGTGACCGACGAGGGCAAGCCCGGCCCGATCCTGGCGGCGGCACAGGTCGAGTTCCACCAGCGCTGAGCGGCAATGCCCGCATCGACCGGCCGAAAGGGTCTCGCGGCGATCGGTTGAATCGCTTTGGCGCGACCCCATTTCCGTGTCACCATATGGTCACGAGCCAGAGCGCGCCCCGCCGAGCGGCGCATGATCGCACGAGGGGCTGACTTGGATTTTTCCGGATCGAACGGCGACAGCGCGTCCAATCTCCTGCCGTTTCCCGGCTCCCGCCCGTCGGACATGCCGATCGTGTCCTTCGACCGGCACGAACTCTCCCAGATCCTACGCATTTACGGCCGCATGGTCGCCGCCGGCGAATGGCGCGACTACGCCATCGACATGCTGAAGGACCGGGCGGTCTTCTCGGTCTTCCGGCGGACCAGCGAAATGCCGATGTACCGGGTCGAGAAGAACCCCAAGCTCGCCCGCAAGCAGGGCGCCTATCAGGTGGTCGCCGCCGGTGGTCTGATCCTCAAGCGCGGCCACGATCTGGCGACCGTGCTGGGCGTCTTTGACAAGAATCTGAAGCGCACCGAGATCGGCTGATCCGCCAAGCTCAGCTTGGGTGGCGCGTCTCGTCGGGCAGGCTGTCGCCGCCGTCGCCGAGCGGCAGCTGCATCAGCACCGTGTCGATCCAGCGGCCGAACTTGAAGCCGGAATTCTCGAACACGCCGATCATCCGGAAGCCCGCCCGCTCGTGCAGGCGGATCGAGGGCGTGTGGTCGGAGCCGCCGATGACGGCGATCATCTGGCGAAAGCCGCGCTCCGCCGACAGTTCCACCAGCCGCGTCAGGAGATCGGTGCCGATCCGCCGGCCTTTCGCTTCGGGCGCCAGATAGACCGAATCCTCCACCGCGAAGCGATAGGCCGGGCGGGTGCGGAAGGCGTTGGCATAAGCGTAGCCGAGCACCGTCCCGTCCGCGTCCTCGGCGACGATATAGGGAAAGCCCTGCCCGGTGATCGCGGTGAAGCGCGCTTCCATCTCGGCTTGGTCCGGCGGCACCAGCTCGAAGGATGCCGTGCCATGGAGGACCGCATCCTCGTAGATCGCGGTCAGGGCGGGCACGTCCGCGAGGACGGCGAGACGGATCGTGTGGGCACTCATGGACGCGGCGGCTCTTCCCTTGTTTTCTCCTGCTTCTGATGCACCGCCGCGCGCAGCGGATCAATGCCGCCCGGCAGGGCCGGCCGCGGAAATTCACCGGCTTGCGCACCAAACACGACGGTCGCGCCGGAATGCCGCGCTCACGAAAAAGGGCGGCCCGCAGGCCGCCCTCGTCAACTCACATCCCTGGTCGGGCAGACTATTCGCGGTTGCCGAACAGCTGCAGCAGGAACAGGAACATGTTCAGGAAGTCGAGATAGAGGCGCAGGGCGCCCATCACGGCCTTGCGGCCCATGACGGTCGAGCCGTCACCCTCATAGTACATTTCCTTGATCTGCTGCGTGTCGTAGGCGGTCAGACCCGCGAAGACGAGCACGCCGATTACCGAGATGGCGAACTGCAGCGCCGGCGAGGCGAGGAAGATGTTCACGACCATCGCGATCACGATGCCGATCACGCCCATGAACAGGAATGAGCCCCAGCCCGAGATGTCCCGCTTGGTGGTGTAGCCCCAGAGCGACAGCGCGCCGAAGGAGGCTGCGGTGATGAAGAACACCTGGGTGATGGATTCGCCGGTATAGACCGCGAAGATCGAGGCCAGCGAGACGCCGACCATCGCCGAATAGATCCAGAAGGTCGTCTGGGCGGCTGCGACGCTCATCTTGTGGACCCGGAACGACAGGAAGAAGACCATGCCGAGCGGGGCCAGCATCACCACCCATTTGAGCGGCGTGTTGAAGAGCGTGTTGCCGAGCTGCGTGAGGCCGACGACATCACCGGCGTCGTTCGTCACGAAGGACAGCATGTACAGGGCGTAGGCCGCGACGCCGGTCAGCGCCACACCGCCTGCCATCAGGTTGTAGACCTTGAGCATGTAGGAGCGGAGGCCCTGGTCGATGTCCGCTCTGGTACCGGCGGCTGGCACAGTGCGAGCGCCGGCGTTCCGATATTCCGCCATGGAAGAATTCCTTTCTGCGTGTCCCGTCCGGTGTCCATATCCGGCACGAAATGGCCGGCACATGGAGGCGCCGCTGGCGGGACGCCCAGCGATCCTGAGGATAATATGCGGATGGGCCGCGCGGCACACAAGAGTACCCTGCCGCGCGGTGACGAAATCGCGCGGATTCAGGATTAATTCTGCGTTATCCGCGGCCTGAACCAGCTTCGTCAGGGGCTGACGGGCGGCTCAACTCCGCGAGCGCCCGTCAGAGATTGCGCAGGACCGGCGCGGCCTTCTGCCCGAGAACGCGCCAGGTGCCGGCGAGACCGATCCCCACCGTCAGCACCAGCGAGACGCCGAGCGTCGTCAGCGCCACTGTCCAGTCGAAGACGAAGGGCAGCTGCATGATCTGGTCGACCACGAACCACGCCGCCGCCGCGCCCGCGCCGATGGCGAAGATGCCAGTGGCCAGCCCCAGAAGCAGATATTCCGTGGTGAAGGCGCGAATCAACACCATGCGCGTTGCACCCAGCGTCTTCAGCACCACCGCATCATGGACCCGGCCGCGGTTGCCGGCGGCCAGCGCTCCGGCCAGCACCAGCACCGAGGCGACCAGCGCCACCGCCGCGGCGACGCGGATCGCCAGGGCGAGCTGGGCGATCAGGCCGTTGATGGCGTCGAGCGCATCCTTGACCCGGACGCTGGTCACGGCCGGATAGGCATTGGTGACGCGGTTGAGGATCGCCTCTTCGGTCACGGCCGCGTCCTGCGGCACCGACAGGGTGGCAAGCCAGGCATGCGGCGCCCCGGCAAAGGTGTTGGGCGAGTAGACCATGATGAAGTTGATGGCCAGCGTCTCCCACTCGACCGCCCGGAAGCTGGCGATGCGTGCGGTGATGTCGCGGCCGAGCACGTTCACGGTCAGCGTGTCGCCGATCGACAGGCCGAGCTCGCGCCCCTCCTCCGCGGCGAAGGAGACCAGCGGCTCGCCATCGTAATCCTCGGGCCACCATTCGCCCTCGGTGAGCGAGGAGTTTTCCGGCACGGTGGGCGAATAGGTCAGGCCCCGGTCGCCGCGCAGCACCCAGCCGCCTTCTTCCGGCGGCTCCATGGTGGCGACGTCCTGCCCGTCGAGGGCGGTGATCCGGCCCCTCAGCATCGGCACGGCGTTCAGTTCAGCGCCCGGCGCGAGCTCGCCGACGGTCTGGCGGAAGCCGTCGATCTCGCTGCTCTGGATGTCGACGAAGAAGAAGTTCGGCGCGCGCGAGGCGAGCCCCGTGCCGATCTCGCGGCGCAGATCGTAGTCGATGGTCGCCAGGGTCACGAGCAGGGTCAGGCCGAGGCCGAGGGACAGGACGACCGAGCCGGTCAGCGCGCCGGGGCGGTGAATGTTGCCGATCGCCAGCCGCAGCGGCGTCGAGCGCACCCGCGGCGCGCGGGACGCCAGCCATTCGATACCGATGGCGACGGCCCGCAGGATGACGAAGGCCGCCGCCGTGCCGCCCAGGAAGATCAGCGCGACGCGCCGGTCGCCGGCCATGGCGAGCGCCAGGAGCGCGATCACCAGCGCCAGGCCCAGTGCCGAGCCGAGATAGGCCCAGCGCATGCGATAGCCGCCGGTGGCGCCCGCCTCGCGGAACAGGGCGGTCGCCGCGATGTCGCGGGTGCGCCCGAGCGGCAAGAGCGCGAAGGCCAGCGCCGTCAGAGCGCCGAAGACCGCTGCGGTCAGCAGCGCGACCGGATAGATCGACGCGCTGGCGGCGACCGGGATCACGCTTTCCAGGAACCGCGCCGTCACGAAGGGCGCGATCGCCGCCAGGACGAGACCGAGCGCGATGCCGACCGTCGCAAGCAGCATGATCTGGATCAGATAGACCATGACGACGAAGCTGCCGCCGGCGCCCAGGCTCTTGAAGGTGGCGATCACCGCCCGCTTGGAATCCAGATAGGCATTCACCGCATTGGCGACGCCGACGCCGCCGACGATCAGCGCGGTCAGCCCGACCAGGGTGAGGAACTGCGAGAACCGCTCGATATTGCGCTGGAGCGACGGCGCCGCCTCGGCGGCCGTGCGGATCTGGAAGCCAGACTGCGGAAACCGTTCGTTGGCGGCCTTCGACAGGGCCTCGGCATCGCGGTTGTTGCCGGTCAGGCGGACCTTGTAGTCGTATTCGACGAGGCTGCCTGGCTGGATCAGGCCGGTCGCGTCGAGCGCCGCACGGGCGATCATCAGGCGCGGCGCGAAATTGAAGCCGTCCGACAGCACGTCCGGCTCGCGGTCGATCACGCCGCGCAGCTCGATGTCGGAATCGCCGAGACGGATGGTCTGGCCGGGCTCCAGCCCGAGCCGGTCGTAGAGTTCGGAGGCCGCCAGGGCGCCGAAACGGCCGTCGCGTTCGGCCAGGAGGTCGCCGAGCGGCGCCGCCGGCGTGGTCTCCAGCGTGCCGAAGAGCGGATAGGCGCCGTCGATGGCCTTCACCTCGGCCAGCGACTGGTCGGTGCCGTCCGGAAGCCGCACCATGGAGCGCAGCGACGCGGCTTCGGCAACGTCGCCGAGCTCGTTGAAATAGGCCATTTCCTCGGCGTTGGCTTCGCGCTGGACCAGGGCGAAGCGCAGATCGCCGCCGAGGATAGCCCGCCCTTCCTGGGCGATGCCGCTGGTCATCATGGTCGCGACGGAATTGACCGCGCCGATGGCCGCTACGCCCAGCGTGATGCAGGCGAGGAAGATGTAGAAGCCCGACAGGCCGCCGCGCATCTCGCGCAGGGCAAAGCGCAGCGCCAGCCGGAAATGGCTGCGCCCGCCGACGATGTCGGGCCGCGCCGGGGCGGCGACGGCTTCGGTGGTGTCGGCGACGCTCATCCGGCGGCGCTCGCCAGCTGTGCCTCGGTCAGGGCTTCGAGAGCATCGCGATCGTCGTAGATGACGCCGGACCGCACGGCGATCTCGCGGCCGCAGCGATGGGCGAGCGCCGGATCGTGGGTGACCAGCACCAGCGTCATCTGGCGGCGCTGCTGTTCGGCAAAGAGCAGGTCGGCGATCTGCCGGCCGGTCTCCTGGTCGAGATTGCCCGTCGGCTCGTCGGCGATGAGGATCGCCGGCTCCGGCGCCAGCGCCCGCGCCATGGCGACGCGCTGCTGCTCGCCGCCCGACAATTCGCCCGGATAATGCGACACGCGGTCGGCGAGGCCGACCTGTCCGAGCTCGTGGGTGGCGCGCTCGAAGGCCTTTGGATGCCCGGCCAGCTCCAGCGGCACCGCGACATTCTCGAGCGCTGTCATGTTGGGGATCAGGTGGAAGGACTGGAAGACGATGCCGACATTCTGGCCGCGGAAGGCAGCGAGACGGTCTTCGCTGAGACCCTCCAGCGAGCGTCCGGCGATCTCCACCTTGCCGCTGTCGGCCCGTTCCAGACCGGCCAGCACCATCAGCAGTGTCGACTTGCCCGAGCCGGACGGCCCGACGATGCCGACGGACTCGCCGCGATCAACGGACAGATCGACGCCCTTGAGGACGTGGACCGCGCTTCGGCCGGACCCGAGCGTCAGATGAACGTTTCGTAACCGGATCGCTGGTTCTGCCAAGCCTGCCAGCTCCTATATGCGGGGGCGACCGCCCCGGCTGGGGCCTGCGCTATATGGGTGTGCGATGCAACGCTTCCAACCGATCCTGATGGTCATGACGATCTTGTCATGGCTGATGCTGCCGGCCGCAGCACTGGCGCAACAGGCGGCGACGCCCCCCGACGCAGGCGAAACGCTGCAGATCGTCGCATTCGGCGACAGTCTGAGCGCCGGTTACGGCGTCGGCCCGGGCGAATCCTTCCCCGAGCAGTTGCAGGCCGCCCTGCGCGATGCCGGCCACGACGTCAGCGTCGCCAATGCGGGCGTCTCCGGCGACACCACCAGCGGCGGCCTGGCGCGGCTCGAATGGTCGGTGCCGCAGGAGGCCGATCTCGTCATCGTCGAACTCGGCGCCAACGACGCGCTGCGCGGCATCTCGCCGGAGATCACCGAACGCAATCTCGACCAGATCCTCGCCAAGCTCCAGGCCCGCGACCAGACCGCGCTTCTCGCCGGCATGATGGCGCCGCCCAACATGGGCCCTGACTACGCGGCCGAGTTCGACGGCATCTACCAGCGTCTCGCCGACAGATACGACGTCGCCCTCTATCCGTTCTTCCTCGATGGCGTCGCCGCCGAGCCGGCGCTCAACCAGGACGACGGCATGCATCCCAATCCCGAGGGCGTCGCCGTCATCGTCGAGCGCATCCTGCCGGCGGTGACCAAGGCGCTCGATGCGATCAGTGCGGAGCGGGAAACGGGTTGAAGCTCGCCGCCAGCCGGCGCAGCGGCGCGGCGAAGCTGCGCAGGCGTTTGCGCCGCCACTCGATCATGGCGAAGGCGAAGGCTTCGGTCTCGTCGGTCCATTCCCGCGCCAGGCTCTGCACGTCGGCATAGGGCCGGAGGATCTCCGCGGTGACGTCGCCGGCGTCGAAACTGAGGTCGGCGCCGTGCTTGGCGGCGATCGCCTGCATGCGGCGGTTTTCGCGCAGGCAGGTCAGGAACAGTCGCCGCACGCCGCGATTGCGCGCGCTGGCGACGAGCCGGCCAAACAGGCGGTCGCCATGGCCGTGGCCCTGATAGGGCTTCTCGATGGAGAACGCGCCCTCGGCCTCGTCATGCGACCCGGTCAGGAAGCGCAGTTCCGCGGCGCCGCGCAGTTCTCCGTCGATGAACAGGCCCTTGACCAGGGCCTCCTCGCCGAGCGCCAGCGACACGTAGCGTTCCAGAAAGAAATCATTGACCGCATTGCCGAAGCGCAGGCGCCGGATCTCGGGGTCGAGGCGCTTGAGGTGGGCCAGGAGAAGCGGCTCCTCGCCCGGATGCAGGCGCCGGACATGCACCGGTCCGGAGGCGGCACCGGACTGGGCGGCGGTCGGGACGGCAACGCTGGGCGCTGACGGGCGTGCAGGGAACGGGACGTTGGACATGCTCTTCAGCCTTGTTTCGTCCTCCCGCGGCGATCTCCCGAGCCGCAATCCGAATATAATTGTGCATTGCGAAACGAACAACGCGGCGAAGGTCCCTGCAGGGCTGCCCTGTGCTTGCCACATGGCTCGCGAGGTGAGACGCTTTTCGCGATGGCAACACCGCACGGAGGTCTTTCCGATGCCGCGACTGTTCACCGCCCTCGAGATTCCCCACGACATCGCCCTGTCGCTGTCCTTCCTCCGCGGTGGCTTGCCGTCGGCCCGGTGGATCGATGCCGAAAACTACCATCTGACCCTGCGTTTCATCGGCGACGTGGAATCGCGCCTGGCCGACGAGATCGTCGCCCAGCTCGACCGGATCGACTGTTCGGGCTTCACCCTGTCGCTGAAGGGCGTCGCCGCCTTCGGATCGAAGAAGCCGCATTCGCTCTATGCGGGGGTCGAGGCGCCGGCAGAGCTGGCCGAGCTGCAGGCCGAGATCGACCGGATCTGCCGCCGGGTGGGCCTGCCCGCCGACCCGCGCAAATTCGTGCCGCACGTGACCATCGCCCGGCTCCGCCAGCCCAAGGTCGAGGAGGTCGCCCGCTATCTCGCCGGCCGCGGCAATTTCTCGACCTTGCCCTTCCGGGCCTCCCGCTTCGGCCTGTTCTCGGCGAAGGACTCGGTCGGTGGCGGCCCCTACCTTCTGGAAGAGGCGTTTCCGCTGGCGCCGGATGGGGCGGCGCATCACGATATCGCCGCCGACCAGATGCAGCAGTACCGCGTCGGCTGAGGCAACGGGACGCCCGGCGAACCGCCGGGGCTTGAGACGCCGCCCGATGCGATCCATCTACCGTCCGCGAGACGGAGGATGCGATGGCAATCGAGAACGGCAAGATCGGCGAAATCCTGCGCCCGGGCAGCGAGGCCGAGCAGGCGCGGCAGGAATCGGACGTGCGCCGCTCCTTCTTCGACACGGTCCGCCGGGGCCTGCGCCACATCCCCTTCATGGAGGACGTGGTGGCCTCCTATTATTGCGCCCTCGACCCGCAGACGCCGGCTGCCAGCCGCGGCGTCCTCCTCGCCGCACTCGCCTATTTCGTGCTGCCCTTCGACATCGTCCCGGACTTCATCCTCGGTCTCGGCTTCACCGACGACATCGCGGTTCTCTGGGCCGCGTTCCGCACGGTCCGCGACAATATCCGGCCCGAACATTATGCGAAGGCGCGCACGGCCCTGGGCGAACTGGACGACTGAGATCGCGGGCGCCGTGGCCGGCCGGCCTGCCGGCCGAAATCGCGCCAACCCCATGTCTCGCAACGATTTTCGATGCTTTTTCCGCGAATTGCGGCATGCGCGCCAAACTGTCGCCCGATTCTTTCCGTCATTCACATTCCGTGAGGTCGGCGGATATGCCGGGGGCTGTCCCGCGTGGTGACGACGCCGGGGTCCTTCTTGGCCCACAGGCCGGACATCGACGATCTTCGGCCGCACCTTGGGGTTTCGTTAACCAAGGATAAAGGCCCGGCCGCTAGACTGCGACAGTAATCTTTCGTCCGGCGTCGCGCCGGTCGCCACAGCCATACCACGCACGCACAGCGAAATGAGCGGGGAACCATGAACCTCAAGAACGTCCTGACGGCCGCTGCGGCCATTCTGATCTTCTCGAGCGCCGCCGGGGCGGCCCAGACCCCGACGCGCATGAACCAGTTCAACGCCTGGGGCACCTATTCCTATTCGGGCTCCGACGGGAAGATCTGCTACGTCCTGTCGACGCCGACCAAGATGACGCCTGCCAATGTCGATCATGGCGACATCTTCTTCCTCGTCTCGCAGAAGCCGGGTCAGGGCGTCTCCTACGAGCCGCAGGTCGTCATGGGCTATGCGCTGAAGGAAGGCTCCAAGGTCATCGTCGACGTGGACGGCAAGGATTACTCCATGTTCGTCAAGGGCGAGTCCGCCTGGATGGAGAACGCCGCCGAGGAGCCGCAGCTCGTCGCCAATCTGCGCGCCGGCCGGGTGATGACCGTCGAGGCGACCTCCCAGCGCGGCACCGAGACCAGCTACACCTATTCGCTCTCGGGCGTGACGGCGGCGCTGAACTCGATCAACGACTGCAAGTAGGTCCCACCGGCTTCGGCCGGGGTCTGCCATCGCTGAAAACGCCGGGCCCGGAAGCTCGGCGTTTGGCGTTTCAGGCAGCGGAAAGACGGCCTGACCTTGCGAAACCGACCGGAAACCGTCATGTGACGGGGTGAATTTCCGAATTTCAGTCAGTCTCGCCGGCACGTCGCCTGCGAAAGGACACGCTATGGCCGTCTCGCTCGATCTCGCCCACGCCGCCAATCGCCCGCGTCCCGCGCCGCCGGTCATGCCGATGGCCGGTGACGAGAAGCCGTCGCTGGTCGGCCTCGACCGCGCCGCCCTCGGCGAGGCGCTGTCCGCCGTCGGCGTGCCGGACAAGCAGATCCGCATGCGCGTCGCGCAGCTCTGGCACTGGCTCTATGTGCGCGGCGTCGCCGATTTCTCGCAGATGGCGAATGTCGCCGGCACGCTGCGTCAGGCGCTGGACGAGGCCTATACGATCGCCCGGCCGGAAGTCGTCGACGAGCAGATCTCGGTCGATGGTACCCGCAAATGGCTGTTCCGCTTTCCGCCGCGAGGCGCCGGGCGGCCGGTCGAGATCGAGACCGTCTACATTCCCGAGGAAGGCCGCGGCACATTGTGCATCTCCAGCCAGGTCGGCTGCACACTGACCTGCACCTTCTGCCACACCGGCACCCAGCGCCTGGTGCGCAACCTCCTGCCCGACGAGATCGTCGGCCAGATCCTGGCGGCGCGCGAGCGGCTCGGCGACCTGCCGGACGCGGCGACCCCCGCCGGCGCGATCGTACCCAACGGTGGCCGGCTGGTAACCAATGTCGTGCTGATGGGCATGGGCGAGCCGCTCTACAATTACGACAATGTCCGCCAGGCGATGGCTGTCGCCTCCGACGGCGAGGGCCTGTCCCTGTCCAAGCGGCGCATCACCCTGTCCACCTCCGGCGTCGTGCCGTCGATCGTCAAGGCGGGCGAGGAGATGGGCGTCAGCCTGGCGATCTCGCTGCATGCCGTGCGCGACGAATTGCGCGACGAGCTGGTGCCGATCAACAAGAAGTACCCGCTGAAGGACCTGCTCGACGCCTGCCGCGCCTATCCGGGCCTGTCGAATGCCCGCCGCATCACCTTCGAATATGTGATGCTCAAGGACGTCAACGATTCCATGGCCGACGCCAAGGAACTGGTGCGCATCCTTCGCGGCATCCCGGCCAAGATCAATCTGATCCCGTTCAACCCGTGGCCGGGCTCGGCCTATGAGTGCTCCGACTGGGACCAGATCGAGCGCTTCGCCGACTATGTGAACCAGGCCGGCTATGCCTCGCCGATCCGCACCCCCCGCGGCCGCGACATCTTCGCCGCCTGCGGCCAGCTCAAGTCGGAATCCGAGCGCATGAAGAAGAGCGCCCGCGACCGGCTCGAATCCCTGCGCGCCAGCGAACTCGCCGCGGACTGATCGCGTCTCCGCGCCGTGGCCCGTCCTGCGACCCGCCCCATATTCAGCCTGCGGGGCGCTCGCCTCGGCCGTTCGGGAAGGATAAGAGCCGCCGCATGAGCACCGTCCTGCGTTTTCTCTTCGTGATCCCGATCGGCTTCGTCGCCGCCGTCATGACCGCCGCCTTCGCCATGCTCTGGCCGTTTCTCGACGCGCCGCGGGGCATCACCGGCGCCGATCCCGTCTTCCTGTTCCATACCGGCATTGCCTTCTTTGCCCAGGCGGCGCAGATCGGCTCGGTCGTGCTGGTGCCCTGGGCCCTGTTCATGGTCGCCACCGAGCTCTTCGCCCTGTCGTCGATCGTTCTCCACATCGCCGCCGGCATCATTGGCGGTGTCGCGATCATCGTCACCGCCTATGGCGGCAGTGCCCCGCATATGAGCGTCCAGACGGCGATCGTCGTCGCCTCCCTGTGCTTTGCCCTGGCCTACTGGATCGTCGCCGGACGAACCGCCGGCCGGTGGCGCCGCCGCAAGACCGAACCGAGCGCCGACGGCGCCAGCGAAGGATAGACAGAATGGCCCGCCGCCCGACCGATCCCCGCGCCGCCGCAGAAGCCGTCTTCAAGCCCGCCGCGCCGTCCACCGAACGGCTGAAGGAAACCTCCACCGGCGTTCCCACGGCAAAGGAAATGGTCTCGCTGCGGATCGACCGCGACGTGCTGGAGCATTTCCAGGAGGAGGGCCCGGGCTGGCAGGACCGGATCAATGCCGCCCTGCGCAAGGCTGCCGGCCTCTGAAGAGGCCGTCCCGCACGTCGTTGCGGGACATGGCGGACCGGCAGACCTTGCCCTGACGCTGCACTGCGGCAGATTGGCGCCATGATCACGATCCATCACCTGAACAATTCACGCTCCCAGCGTGTCCTGTGGCTCCTCGAGGAACTCGAGGTCACCTACGAGGTGAAGCGCTACGAGCGCGCCAAAGACATGCGCGCGCCGGCCGAGCTGAAGGCCGTCCATCCCCTCGGCAAGTCGCCGGTGCTGACCGATGGCGAGCGGACCGTCGCCGAGACCGGCGCCATCGTCGAATACATCCTCGCCGGCCATGGCAACGGCCGGCTGATGCCGCCTGAGGGCAGCGCGGATTACTGGAACGCCCGGCACTTCCTGCACTATGCCGAAGGCTCGGCGATGCCGCCGCTGTTCCTGATGCTGGTGCTGCAGATGATCCCGGCCCGCGCGCCCTTCTTCGCCAAGCCGATCCTGAAGACCTCGATGAAGAAGGTCGACGACATGCTGGTGCGCCCGCAAATGGCGCTGCATCTCGACCATTGGGAAGCCTCGCTCGGCGACACCGGCTGGTTCGCCGGACCGGAAATGACCGTCGCCGACATCATGATGAGCTTTCCCGTCGAGGCGGCGGCCCAGCGTTTCGGCTACGAGGACCGGCCGAAGCTGCGCGACTTCCTGCTGCGCATCCACGAGCGCCCGGCCTATCGCCGCGGCCTGAAGCGCGGCGGCCCCTACGCCTACGCCTGAGGCGCGACCGGGCTCAGCGCCCCTGGGTCAGAAGAATCTTCACCGCGAAGGCCGAGAACACGCTGGCGAACAGCCAGTCGATGCCGCGCATGATCTTCGGCCGGCGCTTCAGCGCCGCCGCGAACCTGTCGGCGGCCAAGATCATCGCCGCGCTCATCGGCACCGCCAGGACGATGAAGAACACGCCGAGGAAGAACAGCTTCCCGGCGACGTCGCTGTCCTGCGCCGAGACGAATTGCGGCAGGAAGGTCACGAAGAACAGGATGATCTTCGGATTGAGGAGATTGATCCCGATCCCGGTCAGCCAGTTGGAGAACAGGCTGTGCGGGCGCCGCGCCGCGGTGCCGTCGAGGCGGAAGGTGGAACTGCCGCGCACCGCCTGGATGGCGAGGAAGACGAGATAGCCGGCACCGACGATCTTCAGCGCCAGGAACGCCTCCGGCGAGGCGGCGATCAGCGCCGAGATGCCGAAGGCGGCAAGGCTGGTGTGGACGAGGATGCCCGTCGCCGCCCCGAGCATGGCGGCAAAGCCGGCCGCCCGCCCTTCCGACAGGGTGCGGCCGAGAAACAGCGTCATGTCCGGCCCGGGCGTGATCGTCAGGACGAACGCCGCGGCGACGAAGGCAAGCAGCGTCGCAAGATCGGGAAGAAAGCTCATCGCGCCCTCATCAGCATGCATCGACCGGCGCCATCTGCAGCAGCAACCGGACGGCGCCGAACCTAGGCCCGCTACGGGCCGAACGCCACCCGATTTCCGCCCGCACCGGTCCTGCCCGTGCGACGCCCGGTTTCCCTCGCGGCCCGCTTTGCGCTAGAGCCCATGCAAACGGCAAGACGGAAGAACCCATGGCACAGCATCGCGACATCAAGAAGGTCGTCCTCGCCTATTCGGGCGGCCTCGACACCTCGATCATCCTGAAATGGCTGCAGACCGAATACGGCGCGGAGGTCGTCACCTTCACCGCCGATCTCGGCCAGGGCGAGGAGCTGGAACCGGCCCGCAAGAAGGCCGAGATGATGGGGATCAAGGAGATCTACATCGAGGACGTGCGCGAGGAATTCTGCCGCGACTTCGTCTTCCCGATGTTCCGCGCCAACGCGGTCTACGAAGGCACCTACCTTCTGGGCACGTCGATCGCCCGGCCGCTGATCTCCAAGCGGCTGGTGGAGATCGCCCGCGAGACCGGCGCCGACGCCATCGCCCATGGCGCCACCGGCAAGGGCAACGACCAGGTGCGCTTCGAGCTGTCGGCCTATGCGCTGGCCCCCGACATCAAGGT
Source organism: Aurantimonas coralicida DSM 14790 (assembly GCF_000421645.1). Lineage (GTDB taxonomy): Bacteria > Pseudomonadota > Alphaproteobacteria > Rhizobiales > Rhizobiaceae > Aurantimonas > Aurantimonas coralicida. The sequence continues at coordinate 89,946 of NZ_ATXK01000011.1, forward strand.
CATCGCGCCGTGGCGCGACTGGGAGTTCAAGTCGCGCACCGATCTCCTCGATTTCGCCGAGAAGAACCAGATCACCGTCACCAAGGACAAGCGCGGCGAGGCGCCCTTCTCGGTCGACGCCAACCTGCTGCACTCCTCCTCCGAGGGCAAGGTGCTGGAAGATCCGGCGGAATCGGCGCCGCCCTACGTCTTCATGCGCACCGTCAGCCCCGAGGACGCGCCGGACCAGGCGACGATCATCACCGTCGGCTTCAAGAACGGCGATCCGGTCTCCATCGACGGCAAGGCGATGAAGCCGCACGAGCTTCTGGCGGCGCTGAACGATCTGGGCCGCGACAATGGCATCGGCCGCCTCGACCTCGTCGAGAACCGCTTCGTCGGCATGAAGTCGCGCGGCATCTACGAGACGCCGGGCGGCACCATCCTGCTCGCCGCCCACCGCGCCATGGAATCCATCACCCTCGACCGCGGTGCCATGCACCTGAAGGACGAGCTGATGCCGCGCTATGCCGAGCTGATCTACAACGGCTTCTGGTTCTCGCCCGAGCGCGAGATGCTGCAGGCCGCGATCGACCACAGCCAGCGCCATGTCGAGGGCACGGTGCGGCTGAAGCTCTACAAGGGCAATGTCATCGTCGAGGGCCGCGAGAGCGAGAAGTCGCTCTATTCCGACGCGCTGGTCACCTTCGAGGACGATCACGGCGCCTACGACCAGAAGGACGCCGCCGGCTTCATCAAGCTGAACGCCCTGCGCCTGCGCACGCTCGCCAAGCGCGACGGCCGCTAGGCTCTTTGGCCGGCGCCCCGCGCCGGCAGCGGACGCGAATGACAAAGGCCCGGCGGATCGCTCCGCCGGGCCTTTCGTTTGCCGGAACCGTGCGCCTATCGGGCGGGCGCCGGCTCCTGCGCGGCGACCGGGCGCCGGCTGCGGTTGAAGGCCATGGCGGTCAGGACGATCGCCAGCCAGACGACCGCCAGGATCAGCCAGATGCCGCCATAGATCAGCCCCATGCCGATCAGGCCGGCCTGCACGACGTAATAGGCCATGGGGATCAGCGTCATGCGGATCACCTCGCCCTCGCGGTCGGTCAGGCCCACCACCGCCGATGCCGCGACGACATTGTGGACGCAGATCATGTTGCCGGCGGCCCCGCCCACGGCCTGCAGCGTGACCACGATCATCGCCCCGGCCGCGCCGAGGCCGATCTGTTCGGCGGCCGAGAACTGGAACAGCGAGAACATCATGTTCGACACGGTGTTCGAGCCGGCGATGAAGGCGCCGAGCGCCCCGATCAGCGGCGCGAAGAGCGGCCAGGCGCTGCCGACCACGCTGGAGACGCCCTCGGCCAGCACCAGCGGCATCGATTCCAGCGGGCCGCGACCGGTGTTCAGGAACACCTGCACCATCGGCACCGCCAGGAGCAGCGCCGGCGCCGCGGCGACCATGGTGCGGGCCGAGCCGGCCCAGGCCCTTGCATAGGCCTTGCCGCTCATGCCGAAGATGAACACCGCCAGCAGCGAGGCGATGATCAGCACCGCGCCCGGCGAATAGAGCAACTGCGCCGTGGCGTTGATGCCCGAGCCGAAGAGATCGTTGAAGGCGAGCGTCGCGCTTGGCGAAGTCAGGGCCGCCTTGAGCGGCGCGATGACACGGGTCAGCACCAGGAGCACCGCGATGATCAGATAGGGCGACCAGGCCCGCATGAGCGAGATCTGCCGGCCGCTGGCATGGCCCGCCGCCACCTCTTCCGCCTCGGCGGCCTTCAGCGTGCCGAACCAGTGGTCGTTCCAGCCCTGCCGCGCCGGGAACTCGAACCGGTCCTTCGGCAACAGGAAGCCGCGGCGCGCCGCCGGCACGACGATCAGGAGGCCGATCAGGCCGCCGACCAGCGACGGAAACTCCGGCCCGAGCAGCCACGCCACCAGATAATAGGGGACGGTGAAGGCGATGCCGGCGAAGAGTGCGAACTTCCAGACCCGGAAGCCCTCGATAAAGGAGCGGTTGGCGCCGAAGAAGCGGGTCAGCATACCGACCATGATCAGGGGGATGACGAAGCCGACCAGAGCGTGGACCATCGCGACATTGGCGGCGATGGCATAGACATAGTCGATGAGCGGCAGCGGCGAGATGGTCTGCAAGACGCCGTCATTGCCCGACAGGCCGGTGTTGATGCCGACGAGCATTGGCGTGCCGACCGCGCCGAATGAGACCGGCGTCGACTGGATGATCAGCGTCACCAGCACGGCGGCCATGGCCGGGAAGCCGATCGCCACCAACAGAGGTGCTGCGACCGCCGCCGGGGTGCCGAAGCCGGAGGCGCCCTCGATCATCGAGCCGAACAGCCAGGCAATGATGATCGCCTGGATGCGGCGGTCGGGTGACAGATCGGTGAAGCCGCGGCGGATGGCGCGGATGGCGCCGCTTTCATGCACGGTCTGCAGGACGAGAATGGCGCCGAAGATGATGAAGAGCAGCGTCAGCGCGGTGACGAGACCGTTGACCGTGGCGCCGGCGACCGTGCCGAGATCCTGCCCCCAGACGGTGAGCGCGATGATCGCCGTGGCCGCATAGGCCACCAGCATGGCAAGCTTGGCCGATCGCCGCATGACGACGAGCAAGACGAACACGATCGCGACCGGCAGCAATGCCAGGCCGAAGAGAACTCCCTGCCCCATTCCCGTTTCCTCCGAAGGGTGAGTGACTTGGCTGCTAATTTCCCTCGGCTGGACAGAAAGCAAGAGGGATTGTTCGTCGTCCTGACGATTGACTGTTCAGACCGGCTTTTCCCGGCCTCTTCCGATCCCCAGATAGACGAAAGTCTGATCCCGAAAGGTGCCAAGCGATGATCCCCTATTCCGTCCTCGACCTGTCGCCGATCCCCGAGGGTGGGACCGCCGCCGACGCCCTGCACAATTCCGGTGATCTGGCGCGCCACGCCGAGGCGCTCGGCTACACGCGCTACTGGATGGCCGAGCATCACAACATGACCGGCATCGCCAGCGCCGCGACGGCCGTGGCGCTCGGCTATGTGGCCGGCCAGACGCAGACCATCCGTGTCGGCGCCGGCGGCGTCATGCTGCCCAACCATGCCCCGCTGGTGATCGCAGAACAGTTCGGCACGCTGGCGACGCTCTATCCGGGCCGCGTCGATCTCGGCCTCGGCCGCGCGCCGGGCACCGACCAGATGACCGCGCGGGCGCTGCGCCGCAGCCTCGACAACTCCGACAACTTCCCCCAGGACGTGATGGAGCTGATGGTCTATTTCGAGGAGGCCGAGCCGAACCAGCGCATTCGCGCGGTGCCCGGCGAAGGCACCCGCGTGCCGGTGTGGATCCTCGGCTCCAGCCTCTACGGCGCCCAGCTCGCCGCCCATCTCGGCCTGCCCTATGCCTTCGCCTCGCATTTCGCGCCGGGTGCGCTCGCCCAGGCCGTCGAGGTCTATCGCGACAGCTACAGGCCGTCGGAGCGCTGGCCCGAGCCGCATTTCATGCTGGCGATCAACGTCTTCGCCGCCGACAGCGACGAGGAAGGCCGGGTGCTGAAATCATCGATGCAGCAGGCCTTCGTGAACCTGCGCACCGGCATGCCCGGCCCGCTGCCGCGGCCGGTCGAGGATTTCGAGGCCCGCGTCGACCCGATGGCGAAATCCATGGTCGACCAGGCGCTGTCGGTCTCGGCCACGGGCTCGCCGGCCAGTGTCGCCGCCAGCCTGTCGGCGCTGATCGACACCTACCGCCCGGACGAGGTGATCCTGACCGGCCAGATCCACGATCACGCGGCCCGCAAGCGGTCCTTCGAGATCGCCGCCGGTGTGATGCAGGAGATCGGCGCGCGCCGCGACGCCGCCGAATAGGCAGTCACGGGCTTCGGACGGGCGGTTCGCCGCCGGGGCGCTTTGCAGCGCCGGCGGCGAACCGCTAGAGATTGCGCGTCACGGATGCGGAGTGCGCCCGATGCCCGCCCTCACCACGATCGGCTTCGATGCCGACGACACGCTCTGGCACAATGAGCGGTTCTTCCAGCTGACCGAGGCCCGGTTCCGCGAGATGCTGGCTGATCATGCCGACGCGGACCTGGTCTCCAGCCGGCTCCTGGAGGCCGAGCGCCGCAATCTCGGCCACTACGGTTTCGGCATCAAGGGCTTCGTCCTGTCGATGATCGAGACCGCGCTGGACGTCACGGGCGACACTGCCTCGCCGGCCATCGTCCGGCAGATCCTCGATGCCGGCCGCGAAATGCTGGAGCACCCGGTCGAAGCCCTGCCCGAAGCGCAGGAGACCCTTGCCGCGCTTGCCGGCAGCTACCGGCTGGTGCTGATCACCAAGGGCGACCTGTTCGACCAGGAGCGCAAACTCGCGGCTTCCGGGCTGGGCGACCATTTCGACGCGGTGGAGATCGTCAGCGACAAGACGGCGGCGACCTATGAGCGGCTGTTCGCCCGCCATGGCGACGGGCCGGCCCGCGCCATGATGGTCGGCAATTCGCTGAAGTCGGATGTGCTGCCGGCGCTGGCGGCGGGCAGCTTCGGCGTCCATATCCCGCATGAGCTGACCTGGGCGCTGGAACATGCCGAGCAGCCGAAGAACGCGCCGCGCTTCCGGCAGGTGGACAGACTCGGCGACGTGCGCACCATCCTCGCCGAGATCGGCTGAGCGCAGGCCGGCCCCGCCTCAGTCGCGGCCGGCCAGGTGCTGGGCCTTGCGCAGATCCGGGAACATCCACGACCACAGCCCGGCGACGCCGACCGTCGCCAGGCCCCCGAGCACCACCGCCGGCACGGCGCCGATCCAGAAGGCCATCACCCCGGCGCGGAACTCGCCGAGCTCGTTGGAGGCGCCGATGAAGACCATGTTGACGGCGTTGACCCGGCCGCGAACCTCGTCCGGCGTCCAGAGCTGCATGATCGTCTCGCGGATATAGACGCTGATCATGTCCGACGCGCCCATGAAGATCAGCGCGACGATGGCGAGCCACGGCACGGCGGCCATGCCGAACAATGCGGTAAAGGCGCCGAACAGGCCGACGAAGACGAACATCTTGACGCCGGCATGGGTCTTGATCGGGTGGGCCGCGAGCCACACCGCCATCGACACCGCGCCGATGCCGGGCGCTGCGCGCAGGAGCCCGAGCCCCCAGGGGCCGACATGCAGGACGTCCCGTGCATAGACGGGCATCAGCGCCACGGCGCCGCCGAGCAGCACGGCGAAGAGGTCGAGCGAGATCGCGCCGAGCACCACCTTCTCCGACCAGATGAAGCGAAAGCCCGCGACGATGGTCTCGAAGCTCGCCGGCTCGCTGGAGCGCTTCTGGCTGGGTGCCGTGATCGACAGGACGAGCACCGCAGCCGCGACGAACAGCGTCAGGCCGGTGCCGTAGGCGGCGACGGGCGACACGCCGTAGAGCAGCCCGCCGGCAACCGGGCCGACAATCGCCGCGATCTGCCAGGAGGAAGAGTTCCAGGCAATCGCGTTGGCGAGCTCCCGCTTGGTGACCAGATTGACCACCAGCGATTGCGAGGCCGGGCCGAAGAAAGCGCGGGCGATGCCGAAGCCGACAAGGATCGCGAAAACCGGATAGGGCGTGGCGAGGCCGTGCCAGGTTAGGAGCAGCAGCCCGAGGGCGCCGAGCGCCTCGACGAGGATCGCCACCGCCATGATCATCCGCCGCGAATAGCGGTCGGCGGCAGCCCCGGTGACCAGCACCAGGACGAGCGCCGGCAGGAACTGGCAGAGGCCGACGATCCCCAGATCCAGCGGATTGCGGGTCAGGTCGTAGATCTGCCAGCCGACCGAGACGACGACGATCTGGATGGCGAAGGTGGAGAAGAAGCGCGACAGCCAGTAGCGCAGGAACCGCGGATTGCGGAAGGCGGCGAAGCGATCCTCGACCGGAATGGCGCTCGCGTCCGGATCGCCCGGCGCGGCGGAAGCGGTCTCACTGTCCTGTGTCACCCACGCACCTGCAACGATCCGGCCCGCACCAACCGGGCAAGGCGGACCATGACTGCGCGATGTCCTGGAAGGAAATGATGGCTGGTGGAGCTGAGCGGGATCGAACCGCTGACCTCGTCATTGCGAACGACGCGCTCTCCCAACTGAGCTACAGCCCCGTCCACCATTTCGACCGGCATTTAGTGCCGCGGCGCCGGCCCTGTCAACGCCCCTTGCATGGCGGCCGCGGCGTGACCGAACCGGGCCGGTCGCACATGCGGCGAAGCGGGCGCGGCTTGCGTATCGGCAAGGCGATGGCTACATCCGAAACCGTTATCGCAAAGGGCCCGATTTGATGCTTGCAGTCACCTACGTCCTCTATCAGGCACTCAATCTGTACTGGTGGATCGTGATCGCGTCGGCCGTGTTGTCGTGGCTCTATGCCTTCAACATCGTCAATCCCGGCAATCCCTTCGTCGACTCCGTCGGCCGCTTCCTGTGGCAGATGACCGAGCCGGTCTATCGGCGCATCCGCCGGGTCCTGCCGGATCTCGGCGGCATCGACCTGTCGCCGCTGGTCGTCCTGTTCGCCATCATGTTCCTGCAGTATCTGATCGCGGTCTACATCAATCCGGCGATCTACAGCGCCGGCATCTGAGCGATTGCTCCGCCCGGTCCGGTGACCGACGCGCGCTTCTGGCGGCCTGACGGCGAGGATGCCGTTCTCGTCGATCTCCGCCTGACGCCGAAATCAGCCGCTGACCGGATCGAGGGCAGCGTGACGGATGCGGCGGGACGCGCCTTCCTGAAGGCGCGGGTGCGGGCCGTGCCCGAGGACGGCAAGGCCAATGCCGCGCTTCTCAAGCTCCTTGCCAAGACGATCGGCGTTCCGAAATCGGCGGTGACGCTGGTCGCCGGCCACACGTCGCGGGTGAAGACCCTGCGCCTCACCGGCGACGCCGGGCGCCTCGCGACGGCGCTCAACGCCCTGAACTGACCTCCAGACACCAAAACGCCGCCCGAACTCAGTCGAAGGCGGCGTGGCATGCATTCATGTGGGGCAGAGCGGATCGATGCCCGATCGCGGCGTCCTGCGCCGCGGCCTCAAGGCTCAGAGACGGCCGAAGCGGACGGCCTGAGTGATCTGCGACCGGCCGACGCCGATGTCGGCGAGCTCGCGGTCGTCCATCATTTCCAGCTGGCGGATCTGGTTACGATGGTTGCGGTAGGTGTTGAGGCGGGTTGTTAGACGGCGAAACATGGGATCCTGATTCCAGGGTTTGGGGTTTTCGATAGCCATCAAGTAAGAGATCGCACTGCACAAAAGTAGTGCGTTTTGCTGCACGTCTCGTGTGCATTCTGCGCATGACGCAGTCATCAGTCCGTCAATATCTTCCGTGTTACGCTGCCGCCGCCCCCTCCTCGTCCGGACGGCCGAATGCAGAACGGGCGCGGCGGTTGCCCGCCACGCCCGTATCTGAATGCTGTCTGTGGACCGGTCCGGTCAGCCCTTGGCGTTCTCGGCCCGCTCGACCGCCGCGGTGATCAGCGACCGCGCCTTGACGCTGTCGCCCCAGTCGCCGATCTTGACCCACTTGCCGGGCTCCAGATCCTTGTAGTGCTCGAAGAAGTGGGCGATCTGCAGCAGCGTGATTTCCGGCAGGTCGCCATATTCGCGAACGTTCTCGAAACGCCGCGTGATGTGCGGCGACGGCACGGCGATGATCTTCTCGTCCTCGCCGCTGTTGTCTTCCATGACCAGCACGCCGATCGGGCGGCAATTGATCACGCAGCCGGGAAACAGCGGCCGGGTGTTGCAGATCAGGACGTCGATCGGATCGCCGTCGTCGGACAGGGTGTGCGGCACGAAGCCGTAATTCCCCGGATAGGTCATCGGCGTGTAGAGGAAGCGGTCGACGACCAGGCAGCCGGCGTCCTTGTCCATCTCGTACTTGATCGGATGGCCGCCCAGCGGCACCTCGATGATGACGTTGATGTCTTCCGGCGGGTTCTTGCCGCGGGCGATCGCGTCGATGCGCATGATGTGTCCTTCCAGATGTGGCCTGTCGATCCGAACGGGCGACCCGCCTCGCATGTCCTTGAAGGACGCGAGAGCGATCCATGGCAGGGATGATCGCGTTGGTGGCCCGGTTTCCCCGAAGACGCTCTAGCCGCTCCGGCGAACCCGCGCAACACGCGGCTGCGCAGGCTGTCCGCCCCTTCGGCCAGGCACGCGCCGGCCGGCTGCGGACGTCAGTTCCAGAGGAAGGCGATCTTGGCGACCTTGCGCGTGTCGAAGCATTCGCTGCCTTCGGCGATGTCGCGTCCGCCGAGGCGCCCGTAGAACTCGATCGCCCGGTCGTTCTCGGCCAGCGCCCAGACCACCAGCCCCTTCAGGCCGCGCTCGCGCAACAGCGCGGCGGCGGCTTCGAACAGGCGCTTGCCGAAGCCGAGCCCCTGATATTCGGGCCGCAGATACAGCTCGTAGATTTCGCCGTCGGCGCGCAACGCCTCGGTACGGTTGCGGCCCAGCGTGGCGTAGCCGATCGGCGCGCCGGAGAACTCGGCCACCAGGATCGCCGCCCCGCTGCGGATCGCCGTGTCCCACCAGTCGTCGTTGCGCCGGCCGATCATCTTTTCGAGGCTGCCATGCGGGATCAGCCCGCCATAGGCGCCGCGCCACGACGTGGCATGCACCGCGGACAGGGCGGCGGCATCGTGCGGTTCGGCCAGACGGATTTCGGCGGCAAGCGTCTTCATGGAAGCTTAACCATAACCCACATCGAACGATCCGTCTTGGTTCGCCGGCACCGTCCGGCGATTCGCGGCGACTGTAGTCGTCCGGGAGTCCGAGCGGGGACACAGCAAGCGGCTATCCCCCGGTTTTTGCTGGAAGGTCGGATCGAAGGCGCGTCTATCGGGGCGCCAGCACGCCCTGCGCCAGCGCCCGCTGGATGCCGGCGATATCGGCACGCCGCGACAATGGCCGTGTGATCGGCGACTGGCCGGACACCCAGAGCGTCATTTCCGAATCCGTATCGAAGCTGCCTGCGGTCTCGATGGCGAACATGGTGATCGACCGATAGGGCACCGACTGGATGTGCCGCTTGCGGCCGGTCATGCCCTGCTTGTCGACCATGATCAGGCGCAGATCGGTGAACACCAGGAGATCCCGCACGATCTGGAAGGCGAGTTCGACACCCTCTCCGGGCAACAGGATCGGCGCCAGATCGGCCTCAATCGCCGTCGCGTCCGCATCGCTGGAAAGGCCCATCAGGCCGGAAATCAGTCCCATCGCATCACATCCCCGTTTCGTCTTCGCCGCCATGTCGGGCGCCGCCCGGCACTGTCCACTCGCGACGGCCACCGACGATGGCCGTCAGTTTTTCTAAGGCCCGGATCAGAATTTGAAACTCCGCCTTACCGGCTCGGCGGATTAAGGTCTGCCCCAACTGGCCTCGCGGCACCCGTTCGCGCGGCTGCGCGTCTGGGAGGATCGCATGAAGCACGGTATCCGGCATCTCTACATTCCCGGCCCCACCAATGTCCCGGAGCGCGTCCGGCGGGCCATGAACGTGCCGATGGAAGACCAGCGGGCGCCTGATTTTCCGGCCTTGTCTCTGCCCCTCTTCCAAGATCTGAAGCGTGTCTTCAAGATGCGCGAGGGACGCGTCTTCATGTATCCCTCCTCCGGCACCGGGGCCTGGGAAGCGGCCATCCAGAACACCCTGGCGCGCGGCGACAAGGTGCTGATGTCGCGCTTCGGCCAGTTCTCGCATCTGTGGGTCGACATGGCCCAAAGGCTCGGGCTCGATGTCGAGGCCATCGACGTGGAATGGGGCACCGGCGTGCCGCTCGATGCCTATGAACGCGCGATTGCGGCGGACCGGGCCCATACGATCCGCGCCGTCTTCGTCACCCACAACGAGACCGCGACCGGCGTGACCTCGGATGTCGCCGGCGTCCGGCGGTTGCTCGATGCCCACCAGCACCCGGCATTGATCTTCGTGGACGGCGTCTCGTCCATCGCCTCGATCGACTTCCGGCAGGACGAATGGGGCGTCGATCTCGCCGTCGCGGGGTCGCAGAAGGGCTTCATGCTGCCGGCCGGCCTGTCCTTCCTGGCCGTCTCCGAAAAGGCGCTGGCGGCGGCTCGCGACAACCGGCCGAAGATGGAGCGCACCTATTTCGCCTTCGCCGACATGATCACCCAGAACGCCAACGGCTTCTTTCCCTATACCCCGCCGACGCAATTCTTCCACGGGCTGCGGGTGGCGCTGGACATGCTCTTCGAGGAGGGGTTGGAAAACGTCTTCGCCCGTCATCACCGGCTGGCCGAGGGGGTGCGGCGGGGCGTCGCCGCCTGGGGCCTGAAGCTGCAGGCCGTGGCGCCGCAATGGCATTCCGACACCGTGTCGGCGATCCGCGTTCCCGAGGGCGTCGATGCGAATGCGGTGATCCGCACCGCCTATGAGCGTTACGACACCTCGCTCGGCGGCGGGCTGGCCCAGCTCTCCGGCAAGGTGTTCCGCATCGGCCATCTCGGCGATCTCAACCCGGCGATGTGCCTGACGGCGCTGAGCGTTGCGGAAATGGCGCTGGCCGATGCCGGCGCGAAGATCGAGCCGGGTTCGGGCGTCGCGGCCGCGCAAGGCTGGTACCGGGATGCCGCGGTCGAGGGGAGCGCCCTCATGCAACACGCCGCGGAATAGCCGCGGCCCGCCACCCGCCCCGCAAACGAAAAGGGCCGCGCATCCCGGATGGAATGCGCGGCCCTTGATGTGTCCGGCGAATGCCGTGCGGCGGATCAGGCCGCCTTGCGGCTCTTGTCGAAGCGCTTGCGCTCGTTGGAGTCGAGATAGATCTTGCGCAGACGGATCGTCTTCGGCGTCACCTCGACGAGCTCGTCGTCCTGGATCCACGACAGCGCCCGGTCGAGCGTCATGCGGATCGGCGGCGTCAGCTTGATCGCCTCGTCCTTGCCCGACGCGCGCATGTTGGTCAGCTTCTTGCCCTTCAGAACGTTCACTTCCAGATCGTTCTCGCGGGTGTGGATGCCGATGATCATGCCGGCATAGACCTTGACGCCGGCGTCGATGACCATCGGGCCGCGGTCTTCCAGGTTGAACATGGCGAAGGCCACGCTCTCGCCGGTGTCGTTGGAGATCAGGACGCCGGTGTTGCGTCCCGGCAGCTCACCCTTGAACGGGGCGTAGCTGTGGAACAGCCGGTTCATGATCGCGGTGCCGCGCGTGTCGGTCAGGAGCTCCGACTGGTAGCCGATGAGGCCGCGGGTCGGGGCATGGAAGACGAGGCGCTGACGATCGCCGCCCGACGGACGCAGCTCGATCATCTCGGCCTTGCGCTCGGACATCTTCTGCACGACGACGCCGGAATGCTCCTCGTCGACGTCGATGACGACCTCTTCGATCGGCTCGAGCGTCTGGCCGTTCTCGTCTTCCTTCATGACGACGCGAGGACGCGAGATGCCGATCTCGAAGCCTTCGCGGCGCATGGTCTCGATCAGCACGGCCAGCTGCAGCTCGCCGCGGCCGGAGACGTAGAAGGAATCCTTGTCGGCGGCTTCCTCGATCTTCAGCGCGACGTTGCCCTCGGCTTCCTTCAACAGGCGGTCGCGGATGACGCGGCTGGTCACCTTGTCGCCCTCGGTACCGGCGAGCGGCGAATCGTTGACGATGAAGGACATCGTCACCGTCGGCGGATCGATCGGCTGGGCGTGCAGCGGCTCGTTGACCTGCGGGTCGCAGAAGGTGTCGGCCACGGTGCCCTTGGACAGGCCCGCAATGGCGACGATGTCACCGGCTTCGGCGAATTCCAGCGGCACGCGCTCGAGGCCGCGGAAGGCGAGGATCTTGGAGATGCGGCCGCTTTCCAGCAGCTTGCCGTCGCCATGCAGCACCTTGACCGCCTGGTTCGGCTTGATCGAGCCGGACTGGATGCGGCCGGTGATCAGGCGTCCGAGGAACGGGTTGGCTTCGAGGATGGTGCCGATCATCTTGAACGGCTCGTCCTTGCCGGCCGTGTCCGGCTCCGGAACATGCTTCAGGATCAGGTCGAACAGCGGGGTCAGGCCCTGGTCCTGCGGGCCTTCCGGCTCCTCGGCCATCCAGCCGCCACGGCCCGAACCGTAGAGGATCGGGAAGTCGAGCTGCTCTTCGGTCGCGTCGAGCGAGACGAACAGGTCGAAGATCTCGTTGAGGACTTCCTGATGGCGCTCGTCGGCGCGGTCGATCTTGTTGATCGCCACGATCGGCTTCAGGCCGACCTTCAGCGCCTTGCCGAGCACGAACTTGGTCTGCGGCATCGGGCCTTCCGACGCGTCGACCAGGATCACGGCGCCGTCCACCATGTTCAGGATACGCTCCACCTCGCCGCCGAAATCGGCATGGCCCGGGGTGTCGACGATGTTGATGCGGGTATCCTTCCACTCGACCGAAGTCGCCTTGGCCAGGATGGTGATGCCCCGCTCCTTCTCCAGGTCGTTGGAGTCCATCGCGCGGTCTTCGGTGCGCTGGTTCTCGCGGAACGATCCCGACTGCGCCAGGAGCTTGTCGACGAGTGTGGTTTTGCCATGATCGACATGCGCGATGATCGCGATGTTGCGGAGCTTCATAAGTGTCACCGGAAACGAGTTAAGGCCGCGGCGGGACCATCAATGGTCCACCCGGCGCGAATTCCACGCTCCCATACAGCAATTTGTGCGGGTGCGAAAGGTGGAGGCGTGTTTATGCGGCGCGACCCGCCCGTCCTCTTCACGGAAGACGGGGCGAACGCGACCGAACGAGCAACCCACATAGTCATTCTGCGCCCCGGACACAACAACCCGGCGCGATACATGCCACAACCGGACTTGACACAACGGAACAAAGGACGAACCATTTGCCCGCTGGAGTTCGATTCGCAGTCCTGCGGAAGGATGACACCATGACGACTGACAGCGGAAAAACCTTTCGGAATGCCGGGTCCGGTCAATACGTGACCAAGCGCTACGCCGAGACGCACCCCCACACGACGATCAGCGAGACCAGGGGCGGCGGCTCGACCCACGGCGCGCATCGCAGCGCGATCACCGGCCGCTTCGTCGGGCCGGCCGCGGCGGGCCGCTGGCCGGACCGGACCATCAAGGACAGCTGATCCGTCACGGCATCCGCGCCCGCCGACCAGGAACCGGGCGACCGGCTGAAGCACGTGGCTCAGCCGGCCGGCCTGTCTGTCCCGCCGCTGCGTCACCCGCGCCGGACGGGGTCGAGCGTCGTCGTCCAGAGCTCCGTGTCGTCGGCATCCATCAGCCGGACCGTCATCTGCTCGCTGTCGCCGTCGATCTCGACGAGGCCGAAGAACTGCAGGCCCATGGACGGCGGCAGGTTGGCGCCCTGCTCCTCGGTCGGCGCCTTCACGAACCGCACCTCCGGCCCGAAGGTCTTGTCGAGATCGTTGGGGCCGAAGGTACCGGCATGGATCGGGCCCGACACGAACTCCCAGAAGGGGTCGAAATCCTGGAAGGCGGCGCGATCCGGGCTGTAGTGATGGGCCGCCGTGTAGTGGACATCGGCGGTGAGCCAGACCGTGTTGGCAATGCCGGCCGACTTGATGAAGCGCAGGAGGTCGGCGAATTCCATCTCGCGGCCCTTCGGCGCGCCGCCATCATTGTTGGACACCGCCTCGACGAGCTTCCTGTCGCCGACATTGTCCCAGACGACGAGGCCGATCGGCATGTCGGAGGCGATCACCTTCCAGGTGGCGTCTGACTTGGCCAGCTCCCGCTTCAGCCAGGCGATCTGCTCGGCGCCCATCATCTGCGTCGCCTCGGACGCCTCGGTTTCCAGCCCCTCGGTGTTGCCGCCGCGATAGGAGCGCAGGTCGAGGAAGAACACGTCGAGCAGCGGGCCATAGGCGATCTTGCGATAGACCCGGCCGGGCTCCTCGGCGACGTAGCCGATGGGCGTCATCTCATGGAAGGCGCGCGCGCTGCGAGCGGCCAGGAGGGCGATGTCCTTGACCGCATAGCGGTCGTCGGCAGTCAGGTCCTTGGCCGAGGACCAGTTGTTGATGACCTCGTGGTCGTCCCACTGGAAGAAGGTCGGGACGCGCGCATTCATCGCCTGGACGTTCTTGTCCATGAGATTGTACTTCCACTGGCCGCGATACTCGTCCAGCGTCTCGGCGACCTTTTCCTTCTCCGGGATGAGAAGGTTCTTCCAGACGCTGCCGTCGGCAAGTTCCACGCTCTCCTTCAGCGGGCCGTCGGCGTAGATCGTGTCGCCCGAATGCAGGAAGAAGTCCGGCTCGTGCTTTGCCATGGTGGCGTAGGCCTTCATGCCGCCGCGGCTCTCGTCGATGCCCCAGCCCTGCCCGACCGTGTCGCCGGACCAGGCAAAGCGGATCGAGCGGCGCGACGCCGGCGCCGTGCGGAAGCGCCCGACGATGGGCTCGGAGACGCCGTTGACGTCGCCGAGATCGGTGGCGACGGCACACCAGAAGATCTCCTGGTCCGATGGCAGCCCGGCGATCAGCCGCTTGGCGGTGAAGTCGGATTCCGGCAGCGTCGTCAGGCTGTGCAGCTTCTTCGCATCGGCAAAACTCTCGGTCGTCGCCCATTCGAAATCGATGCGCGACGGCCGGTCGGCCCGCGTCCACACCATGCCGGAGGTGGCGTCCACGTCGCCGGTCTGGACGCCGTGGGTGAAGGCCGGGCGGCTGGCCGCACGGCTGATCGCCGGCATGGCAAGGCCGGAACCGGCGACGAGCGCCGCCGCCCCCGACGAGGCGAGGAAGCGGCGGCGGGACAGGGGAAAGCGTTTCGCAGACATCGGGGAACCTCCAGCAGAAAGAGGCCCGCACCATCGCCAGCTTGCGTGGCAGGGCGATTGCAGCCCTGCGAAACTTTCGAGTCGTTCCAAACTGCGGCGGCGCCAGCGAAATTCCGGCCCGCCGCAGCAAGGAACGGCCCTGGCCTCAGCCGGTCACGAAGCCGCGCTTGCGCAACAGCGCCCCGGAGGTCGGCATGCGGCCCCGGAAGGCGGTGTAGAGGTCCGCTGCGTCCTGCGAATTGCCGGCCGAATAGACATGCTCCAGGAGCCGCCCGGCCGTCTCGGGATCGAACGGATCGCCGGCCTCCTCGAACGCCTCGAAGGCGTCGGCGTCGAGCACCTCCGACCACATGTAGGAATAATAGCCGGCCGAATAGCCGTCGCCCGAGAAGATATGGGCGAAGTGCGGCGAGCGGTGACGCATGACGATCTCGCGCGGCATGCCCAGCTCTTCCAGCATGGCCCGCTCGGCGGCCAGCGGCTGGTCCGGCACCTCGCGCAATTCGTGGAGGCCGAGATCGATCAGCGCCGAGGCGGTGTATTCGACGGTGTCGAAGCCCGCGTCGAAGCTTTTCGCGGCCAGCATCTTGTCGAGCAACGGCTTCGGCAGCGGCTCGCCGGTCCGCACATGCCGCGCATGCTCCGCAAGCACGGAAGGAACGGTGAGCCAGTGCTCGTAGAGCTGCGAGGGCAGCTCGACGAAATCGCGGGCCACCGACGTGCCGGACAGCGACGGCCAGGTCACGTCGGACAGGAGCCCGTGCAGGGCATGGCCGAATTCGTGAAACAGCGTGCGGGCGTCGTCGAGCGACAGCAGCGCCGGCTGGCCGGCGCTCGGCTTGGCGAAATTGCAGACATTGTAGATGATCGGCAGCTGCCCGCCATCGAGCTTGTGCTGGCTGCGCAACGCGCTCATCCAGGCGCCGGACCGCTTCGACTGGCGGGCGAAATAATCACCGAGGAAGAGCCCGCGCGGCCGGCCGTCGCGGTCGGCGACCGCCCAGACCCGCACATCCGGGTGCCAGGCCTTCGCCTCGGGCAAGGGCGTGAAGGAGAGGCCGAACAACCGGCCGGCCACGTCGAAGGCGGCCGTGATCATCCGGTCGAGCTCGAAATACGGCTTCAGCTCGCTCTCGTCGATGGCGAACTCCCGCTGCCGCCGCTGCTCGGCGTAATAGCGCCAGTCCCAGGGCTCCAGCGGATGATTGTCGCCGCGCTCGCCGGCCAGCTGGCGCAGCGCCGCCGCATCGTCGGCCGCGCGTGTCTTGGCATGCTCCCAGACCTCTTCGAGCAGCGTGCGCACGGCCACCGGCGTCTTGGCCATCGTGTCGTCCAGCTTGTAGGCGGCGAAGCTGTCGAAGCCGAGCAGCCGCGCCTTCTCGGCCCGCAGCCGGAGAATGTCGGCCATGATCTGCCGGTTGTCCGACGCGCCCTCATTCTCGCCGCGGCTCGTCCAGGCGCGGAAGGCTTTTTCGCGCAGGTCGCGCCGTGTCGAGTAGGAGAGGAACGGCACGACCACCGAGCGCGACAGGGTGACGGCGTAGTTCTCGAGCCCGCGATCGGCGGCAACCCCGGCCATGGTCGAGATCAGATCGTCCGGAAGACCGGCCAGATCGTCTTTTTCGAGGCTCATCACCCAATTGTGTTCGTCGGCCAGAATGTTCTGGGAGAAGCGGGTGCCGAGCGAGGAGAGTTCGGCGTCGATCTCGGCCAGCCGCTCGCGATCGGCCCCTTCGAGCCGCGCGCCGCTGCGCACGAAGCCCGCATGGATCCGGTCGAGAAGCCGCCGGTCTTCCGGCGTCAAAGTCGCCGCTGCATCGCGATCGGCATGGACCGCATCGATACGGGCGAAAAGCGCAGCATTGAGAGTGATTTGCGACGAATGACGCGAGAGAAGCGGCGAAACGTCGCGCTCGACCCCCTGCAATGCCGGGTTCGTATGGGCACCGGCAAGGGTGAAGAAGATCCGCGCCACCTCCTCCAGCTTCCGGCCGGCGCGCTCCAGGGCAGCGATCGTATTGTCGAAATCGGCAGGCGCCGTGTTCTCGGCGATCGCCGTGATTTCAGACAGATGCTCGCTCATGGCGGCGCGAAACGCGTCCGGAAAATCTTCGGGACGGAATTGATCGAAGTCAGGTACTTCGCTGGCTAATGCGTCAGGATGGTTATCGTCGAGCGGGACTGCGTGGTGCAAATCGTTCATCTGTCTGCCTTTATCCGCCTCTGCCATGCGCGTGTTCCACGTGTAGATGATGCGGACAGGGTTCAGATGAAAGACCATCGTGCTATTCTGGTCGTGCCGACAGGGTGAAATCCTTCACCCCGGCATTGAGCGAGTAATGTCATTCAGAGCCGGGACGGCTCACCGGAAAACGTGAAACAAGGGCCGCAACCAATGTCGCAACTTCTACCGGGCAACGCCCTTGGCTTTGTTATCGTGGACCTCGGGCGGCTGTATCGGCAGGCTTTCGAGAAAGCGGTCATCGACGCGGGAATGGAACTGACCCCGGGCGAGATCAGGGCGCTCGCCTATGTCGGCCGCTACAGCGGCTCGCGTCAGGCGGTTCTGGCCGAGCGGATGGGCGTCGAACCGATGACCCTGTCGGCCTATCTCGACCGGCTCGAGGCGCGCGGCCTGATCAGCCGCTCGGTCGACCCCAACGACCGCCGCGCCAAGGTCATCGCGCCGACCAGCTCCGCCGAGCGGGTGTTCGAGGAAGCCCGGCCCGTCGCCCTCGCGGTCTATGAGCGCACCGTCAGCGGCCTGTCCGAGGACGAGCGCAAGACCGTCGACGTCATCATGCGCAAGATGCGGGCGAACCTGACCAACGTGCCGCTGAGCGACGGCGACGACCGCGACGCGCCGGAGCCCCTCGCCGATGTCGCGGAGATGCGGGTACAGGGCGCAGCCTAAGGCTCCCTTACGTCTGGCAAGGGCGACGCGTCGACCCTAGATGGCGGTGATCGGGACGGAACGGCGTGCATCGCGCGGCGTTGCCGTCCCTTTCCGGACAGCCACTCACCACGGACCGCCGCCTTGACCGCACAAACTGCCCGCGCGCCCATCATGTCGGAGCGCCGGACGAGCCTCATCGGCGGTTGCCTCGTGGCGATCGGCCCGATCTCCATGGCGCTCTACACGCCGGCCATGCCGACGCTGGTCGCCGAGTTCGACACCACCGAATCGATGATCAAGCTGTCGCTGGCGGTCTATTTCGCCGGCTTCGCGCTGACCCAGCTCGTCTGCGGGCCGATGTCCGACGCCTTCGGACGGCGCGTCACCACGCTCGGCTTCATGGTGCTGTACCTGGCCGGCGCAATCCTCGCCATGGCCGCGGCGAATGTCGAGATGCTGATCGCCGCCCGCATCCTGCAGGGTGTCGGCGCCTCGGTGGGCGTCGCCACCGCCCGCGCCATCGTCCGCGACCAGTTCGAGGGCGAGACCTCCTCGCGGATCATGAACACCATCGGCATCATCCTGGCGCTCGGTCCCGCCGTCTCCCCGACCATCGGCGGCCTGACGCTGGAGCTCGCCGGCTGGTACGCGATCTTCGTGGTGATGATGTTCTTCGGCCTGATCGTCATCGGCGTCACCCTCGGCGCCATGCGCGAGACCGTCGTGCCCGATCCCAGCCGCATCCAGCCGAAGGCGATCCTGCATTCCTACCGGCGGCTGATCAGCAACCGCCACTTCATGGCGACGAGCCTCACGGTCGCCGGCTCGGTCGGCGCGCTCTACACCCTCGCAACGGTCCTGCCCTTCGTCCTGATCGAGCGCGCCGGGCTGACGCCGACCGAATACGGCATCGGCATGCTCGGCCAGTCCGGCATGTTCTTCTCCGGCTCGCTGGCCATGCGCTACCTGATGACCCGCACCAGCGCCTATCGCCTCGTCCCGGTCGGCCTCGGCTTCATCGGAGCCGGCGCTCTGTCGATCGCCCTGTCGATCGCGGTTCTGCCGGTGTCCTATCTGTCGATCATGGTGCCGGTCGGCCTCTACGCCTTCGGCATCGCCTTCGTCATGCCGGCCATGACCACGGCGTCGCTGGCGCCATTCCCGCACATGGCGGGCGCCGCCTCGGCGATGATGGGCTTCATCCAGATGGGAGCCGGCCTCGTCGGCGGCGCGATCTGCGCGGCGATCGGCGAGCCGGTGCTGGCCACGCAGATCGTCATCCCGGCCCTCGGGGTGATCGCCATCGGCTCCTATGCGGTCTATCGGACGCGTCCGCATCTGGCCGAGCCGGAGCCCGCGCCCGAAGTGCCGGCGCCGGAACTCAGCTACGACGGCCGCGGCTGACCCTGCGGTTCGTCCCGTGCTCCGCAGGGCATCAGGGCCGGGTCAGAAGATGCCGGGAATGATCCGTGCCGTGCGCGCCCGGTAGGCGCGATATTCGTCGCCGAAGGCCTCTTCCATCATCCGTTCCTCCGGCGCGACCCGGGCCGCGAAGAGGATGCCGAAGCCGATCAGCCCCGCCGGCCCGGCGATCCAGTTGGGAACCAGCAGCGCCTGCGCCAGCGCCATGGTCCAGAAGGCCGAATACATGGGGTGCCGCACCCGCCGGTAGATGCCCGAGGTCACCAGCCTGTGCTTCTCGCGGATGTCGAGCGAGACCGACCACATCTTGCCGAGCGCTTTGTGGGTCTTGCGGAAGAGGACGAGCGCGCCGGCCATGGCGCCGAGCCCCAGAGCGATCTGCCACCAGGCCGGATCATAGGTGGCGGATTCCGGCCAGCCGGTGGCGACGAACACGCCCGGCAGGATGCCGAGCCCCGTCAGCGAGATCGCCATGCGCAGCGTTTCCGCCGGACCGCGGCGGCTGCGCTCGACACGGGCGCGCTTGGCCCGCCGCTCGAACGGGTAGCGGATCACGTACCAGCCCGCGACCATCAGCGCCCAGGCGACCGATCCGACGAGGGCCGGCGTCACGGCCGCGCTCCTTCGCCCGTCGCCGGTGGAGACAACGGCGGCAGGTCGACGGTTTCGAGGCGGCCGTAATCGACCAGCGGGCGGGGTCCGAGCAGAAGCATGTGGAAGGAATAGGCGCTGCGCCGCTCGACCGCGAGGACGAATTGCCGGTGCAGGCGAAAGAAATCGCGCTTGATGCGCCGGTAGGTGGCCGTCGTCACCAGCCGCTTGAAGCGGATCCGCACCACCGTGGGCGCCTCGCCCTCCCTGATGCCCAGCGAGCGGGCCGGGTCGGATCTGTAGAAATTAATCGGGTCGGACAGGCCCTGCACGTCGATCCAGGGCACCGCATGGGTCACCACGATCTCCCGCACCGCCCGGCGCTGGGCACCGGCCGCCGGGTGCAGCGCGGTCTTCATCAGGCTGGAGCCGACGGTCAGCACCTGCAGCGGGCGGTCGCGGCGGAGCCCCGCCGCAAGCGCCCGGTCCAGCGCCAGGACGGCCAGGCTGGCGCCCAGACTGTGTGCGGCAACCACGATCTCGTCCGCCTCCGTCCCGGCCACGGCGTGGCGCATGGCCTCGGCATGGGCGTCGATCCGGCGCGTGATGGCCGGATTGCGGTCGCGGCAGAAATCGCGGGCCATCGCCCAGTCGTCCATCGCGGTCAGCACGTGCAGGCGGCGGTTGGCGTAGAGCAAGAGCGCCCAGGCCGTCGCGAGACCGGCCAGAACGGCCACGAGCAGGCCCGCAGGACCCGGCAGCGGGGCAAGCGCCGCCACGAGGCCACCGATGATCCAGCCGCCGAACAGCGTTCCGGCCAGGACGGCGAGCGGAAACAGGTAGAAGAACAGATAGCGCCAGCTCACCCGGGCATAGCGGAACACCGTCCCGGTGACGAGAAAGTCGCCGAGACCGGCCAGCCCGCTGAAGAGCCGCCGAAGCGACGAGCGCCCGGCATAGGCCAGGATGAGGTCGCTCCAGTCGCAGAAGACGAGATCGGTGTGGGTGCGCCAACCGTGGCCGGTGAGTTCGGCCCGCAGCACGCCGCGATGGGTCGCGGCTTCCGTCTCGGCGCGGCGATCTGTCGGCTCAATGGCGAGCCGGGTGTCCCAGAGCGCAGCCGTCCGGGCCGCAGCGCGCGCGAAGCGGTCCATATGCGCGGTGATCGGCATCGGTTCGAAGCCCGGAAACACGAACACCAGCCGCTTCTCGATCATGCCATCTCCAGCGTCCGCACGCATGGCGGACCGAATGTCCGGCCTGGCGTGCAGCCTTCCACGCGATGCCCGCGCCCTTCAGCCGATCGCTACGCTACGTCGCAGCATTTGCAAAGATGCAAGCAGGACAGCCGTGCGTCCGCGCCGAACGACCGACCGCCGGTCCCCGTGCGCCGCGACGGGATCAGCCCTTCGGATGCGCCCCGAAGATGCGGGCGAGGAATTCCTCCAGCCAGCGCCGGACCGGCGCGTCGTAGATCGCTCGCCCGTCGAAATGCTGGCGGCGTCCCTGGGCGCCGGGCAGCGTCAGCCGCGCATGGCCGCGGGTCGTCCAGCGATGCATCATCGCCAGTGTCAGCTCGGCATGGAACTGCACGCCATAGGCATTCGGACCGTAGCTGAACGCCTGGTTCGGATACCAGTCACCCTCGGCCAGAAGCGTCGCGCCCGACGGCAGGTCGAAGCCTTCACGGTGCCACTGATAGACCATCTCCGGCCAGTGCGGCAGCAGCGCCCGACCCTGCGGCGTCGCCTTCAGCGGATAGAAGCCGACCTCGGCCAGCCCGTCGCGATGGCTGCCGACGCCGGCGCCGAGATGCTTGGCGAGCATCTGCGCGCCGAGGCAGATGCCGAGAAACGGACGCTCTTCGGCCAGCGGCACCTTCATCCATTCGATCTCGCGCACGAGGTGGGCGTCGGTATCGTTGGCGCTGGGCGGGCCGCCGAAGACCACTGCCCCGCGATGATCGTCCAGCGTCTCCGGCAGGGCATCGCCCATCACCGGCCGGCGGATGTCCATGCGCACGCCATGGGCGTCGAAGACCTGGCCGACGCGCCCCGGCGTCGAGCTTTCCTGGTGCAGGACGACGAGGATCGGACGGGGATCGTCGGTTTCCAGCGTATAGGCATGCCGGGCGATGGCCTGCGCGACCGTATCGGCGCCGTCACTGATGCTGTTGTCGTAGTAGGCCATGAAATCAGTCGGCGACCCCGCTTCTCGTCGCTGCCTCCCGCTTCATCAACATCCGGTCCCGCGTCGAAACGCCGAGCAGGTCGGAGACCCGCCAGATCAGATTGTCTTCCAGCTCGTGAACCGAGCCGTCGGCATAGGTCACTTCCCACAAAAGCTCGACGAAGCGGATGCGCTCGGCCTCGCCCAGCCGGTTCTTCAGGACCGAGGTGAAATTATAGAGATCCACCGCCTCCGTGTCGGCCTCGTCCCCCGCCGCGACGATCCTGTCGACCTCGTCGGGCGCCAGCGCGAATTCCTCGCGCAGGACATCGTGCAGGCGGGTGCGCTCGTCATCGGTCACGACGCCGTCCGCCCGAACGATGTGGAACAGGAGTGCGGCCGTCGCCACGCGCAGATCGTCTTCCGGGTCCTTGCGGCTTTCCGCCGGCCCGGCCCCGATATTGCGCAGAAAATCGCGGAATGCTTCGAACATCGTTCCTCGCCGTGAGCGGCCGTCGGCCTCAAGAGCCGTCAGCCGAACCGCGCTTCCTTGCGCTCTTCGCTGGTCGGCGCGGGTTTGGTTTCCTTCGGCGGGTCAACTGCCTCGGGCTTGCGCGGTTCCGCCGGCTTCGTCGCATCCGTGGCGGCCGGCTGGGTCGCCGCTCCGCCGGTTCCGCCGCCATTCGCCGCGGGAGGCGTGGCCGGCTTTGCCGGTTCGGACGCCGCCGGCTTGGCCGGCGCAGGCGTTGCGGCAGGCACGGCCGCCGGTGTCGCCGGCTCGGGCGTTTTCGCCTCGGCACCGATCGTCTTTGAAGGACCGTGATCGGCCTCGCCATCATGCGCGTCGATCATCGGACCGTCGCCATCGCCGATCCGCTCGACCGGCACCTTCCATTCGAAGGCGTCGAGACGTCCGGTGACCGGCGAGATCGGCGCCCAGTTGCGCGACACGACGCCATCGGCCGTCCAGGCCGGATCGCGCGGCGCGCGGATGGCGCGGCCAAGCCACTCGCGCACCCGGCCGACTTCGCCGGTCTGCGCTTCCTCGATATCGGCGAGCAGCAGATAGGTGCTCTCGCGCGGCTCCGCATCGGCCGCAGCCATTGCGGATTTGCGGGCCAGATCGAATTCGCCGGCATCGAGCGCCGCCCGCGCCAGGCACATCTCGGCTTCCGCGCCGCTGTGCAGGCCGTGCAGCTTGCGGGCCCGCTTCAGCCGGTCCTCGGGCGAATCGCCCGGTCGGGCATGCACATAGGCCTCGGCGATGTCGGGATGCGGCTGGCTGATCCAGCTGGTCTCCAGCACCTTCGAGCCGCGGCGCAGATCGCCCAGGCGGAACAGCGCCTCGGCGGCGACCAGGGCCGCAGGCGGCAGGTCGGGCGCGAGCTTCTGCGCTTCCAGCCCGGCGGTCTTGGCCCCCGCCGGATCGCGCTCCGACAGCGTCATCGCCTTGGCGGTCAGAAGCACGGCGCGCATCCGCTTGGATTCGTCGCGATCGACAAGCCGGGTGTTCTTCTGGGCTTCCAGGATGGCGAGCGCGCCGTCCCAGTCGCCGGCATGGCACTTCGATTCCAAGACGGCGCCGCCGGCCCAGGGCACATGCGGCGCAATCCGCACGGCGCGCTCGGCATAATGGCGCGCGGCGGATTCGTCGCCGACGCGCTCGGCTTCGAGGAACAGGCCGCGCAGGGCGAGAAGCCGGGTCTCCGGGTCGCGCTCCATCTGCTCGAAGGCCGAGCGGGCGCGGGCGTGATCGCCCTCGATCATCGCCGTCTGGGCGTCGAGGAAGCGGATCAGCGGCTCGCGGCGCGTGCCGAGCAGCTTGTCGCTGCGCTTGGTCATGCGGCGGGCAAGCACGGCATCACCGGCGCCGGCGGCGATGATGCCGCTCGACAGGGCCTTGTAGCCGCGGTCGCGCCGGCTCGTGCTCCACCAGTTGCCGATGGCGCCGGGCGTCTTGAAGAAGGCCCGCACCAGCCAGACGACGAGCAGCACGGCGAAGATCAGGACGCCGAGGCCGATGAGGAAGACCATCAGGCTGGTGGCCACCTGCTGGCCCTGCCAGACGAAGGTGACGCTTCCCGGATTGTCGGCCAGCCAGGCAAAACCGATGCCGGCGGCCAGAACGACGAGAAGGAAGGCGAGGATTCGCAGCATGTCTGTTCCTTAGCCCTGATTGTCCTGGGCAGCCGGCTGAGCCGGCGCCGTGGCCGACGCAAGCGCGTCGGCGATGACCCGGTCGGCGGTCTGCCGGGCTTCGACCTGATCGGCGAAATCCTGGCTGGCCTCCTTGGCCGCGTCGGGAAGCGTCTGCCATTCGGCGGTCCAGGCGGACAGATCGCCCGCGCCGATGGCCGCGTCGAGCCGTGCCAGGCTTTCGTTCGGTCCGCCTTCGCCGGGCTCAGCCGAAGCCGACGGCTCGACCGGTCGCACCTGCACCAGCGAGCGCAGGCCCGACAGGAGCTGGTCGCCCACCGGCGCATCCGGTGCAACCGGCGTCAGCTGGCTGGCGATGCGGTCCTCGACCTCGGGCCAGCGCGTCGCCAGCTCGCGCTCGGTCGGCACGCCGTCCGCTGCAAGGGCCCGCAACTCCTCCGTCGCGCCCTCGCCACCGGCGATCTGCGCGTAATTCTCGAGCTGCTGCATGAACGGCCCGCCCGCATCGATCGCGGCCTTCAGATTGGCTGCCGCGAAGGCCTTGGAAGCCTGCAAGTTGCGCGCTTCAACAGTGGCGATCCGGCTGTCGAAGCCGGAAATCGTCTCGTTGATGCCGGCGATCCCTTCCTGCGCGCTGGCCGCCGTCGCCTGCGCGTCGCTCGCCGCCTTGGCGGCGGCATCGGCGCTCGACTGGGCCGCATTCGCCGCCTCCTGCGCGGCGCTGGCGGTCTGGCCGGCCTGATCGGCAGCCTGCTGGGCAGCCGTCGCGGTCTGGGTCGCACCCTCGGCGGCCGTGCGGGCCGCCTCGGCTGCCTGCGCAGCGCTGTCGTCCGCCGGTGCGGCTGCGGCCTGTTCCAGCGCATCGACGCGGCCCGTCAGGGCCTGCGTGTCCGCACCATCACCGGCCGGCGTCGCCGGCAGCGCCGCGAACTGCTCGCGCAGGGCCGCCACTTCGCCGTCCAGATCCTGCAGCGCGCTCTGGCTGGCGTAGCTTTCGCCGGTGGTCTGCTCGCTCGTACCGAAATTCGGCAGATAGCCGGCCGACTGCAGCGCGGCGCCGCCCACCAGGGCGACGATCGCGCCAACGAGGCCTGCCGCCGCCGCACCGCCGAAGCCGAGCCCGGAGGACCGGTCGGTCGCCGCCGATGTCGTCGTGCGGCCCGTCGATGGACCCGTGGTGCCGGTCGTGCGCGACGCGGCGCTCGTGCTGGAACTGCCGGACGAGGACGTCGTGGACCCCGTTGCGGCGGACGCTGGCTTGCTGCCGGGAGCCGTGCTGCCGGTCGTGGCTGGCGTTGCCGATGCCGGCCGCGCAGCACCCGTGGTCGAACCGGTGCCGCCCGAACCCGTCGAGGCGGGCTTGCCGGTGGTTGCAGCCGATGCGGTTGCCGATGCCGGGGTGGATGTCGGCTTGGCAGGCGAACTGCCGGTGGTCGCGGACCCACCGCTTGCGGAGGATGGTGCCGAACCGGAGGAGGCGGACGTCGGCGAAGCCGCGCCGCTGGAAGCCGCAGGCTTCGATGCGTCCTTGCCCGCGGTGGCTACCGGGCTGCCGGTCGCCGATCCCGTCGTCGGTGTTGACGTCGCGCCGCCCGATGCCGGTGTTGCGGCCGCACCACCCGTTGCAGGCGTTGCCGGCTTCGCGGTCGCGGTGGTCGCAGCCGGGGACGCGGTCGTGCTCGATGGCTTTGCAGTCGTTGCGGAGGATGCCGGTGCGGTTGCCGCCTTCGCATCGCTCGCCTTGGCGCCGGTCGCGGCGTTGGCCGAAGCCGACGTCGCAGCGGTCGCGGCGCTGGCGGAGCCGGTCTTGTCGGAGGCCTTCGGATCGCTGGCGGACTTGGCGACCGGCGACGATGTCGCTGCCGTTGCCGGCTTCGACGGCTCGGCCTTGGCCGCACCGGTCCCGGCCGTACCCGATGCCGACGCATCGCCGGTCTTGGGCTCGCTCGCACCGCGGCTCGAGGTGTACTTCACCTCGCTCTTCGCCGTGCCGGCGGACGCCGTGGACGCAGCGCCGCTCTTCGGCGCCGTCTTGCCATCCTTCGATGCGTCGGTCGGGCCGGCGGGCTTGGCAGATGCCGTCGCGCCGGTGTCGTCGTTTTTCTTGTCGGTCACCGGTTCGTTCTTTTCCGCTTTGAGATCGATCGTCTGGCCGCGCGTCTTGCTCGGCCTTGAGCGCCGGGGACGGTTGGTCATCGAAACTGCTCCATTCTCACCGGGCTTGGCAGGGATATCGGTCGATTTCCGCACCGCACGCATTCACGCTATTCGTCCTTCATTCGCACGGGCCGCGCAAGCGCCGCATCAGACCTGATCCTTCAACTAGGTTAGTCGAGCCGTTCGAAAAGCGAGGCAAGCCGGGTGTCGTCAGATAGGCGAACCGTTTCGGCGAGATTCGTGGGCAAAGCCGCGGCAATTCGCGCCGAGAGCGCCAGGATCTTCGGCGCTGGCTGGAAGAGATCGGGACAGGTCGCGACCAGTTCGCCATAGGCCGTCGCCTGCCCGGCCGACAAAAGCAGCACTGCGTCGGGCGGCCCGTCATGCAGGACAGCCGCGACGGCGCTCCGCTTCGGGCGATGGGCCACCGTCTCGTAGACCTCCCAAACGCGGCAGTCGATTTCTGCAGCGGCCAGCGCGGTTTCCAATGTTCCGGTGCGGGGCCGTCCGGCGGCATAGAGGATCGTCGCGGTCTCGCCGAGCCCTGCGCCCCGGGCCAATCGGGCCATATCCCCGGCCTCCCCCGCGGCACCCCGCACATCGGTGAAGCCGGCCGCCCGCAGCGCCGAGCCGGTCCGCTCACCGACGGCGAAGACCGGGCGCCCATCGCCCGGAAACGCCTTCGCCAGGGCCGGCACCGCGCGCATGCTGGTCGCGGCAAGCGCGGCGAAGTCGCCTGTCGGAGCGGGGCCGCCGATCGTCCGCATCGATTCCACCGGCAGAACGAGCGGCCGATGGCCGCGCTTGGCGAGCGCCTCGGCCGTCTGCACGGCCGCGTCCGCCGCGCGCAGAATCAGCACCCGGGCCATGGCCGGCCGCGCCGCGTCAGGCGCCCCAGCCGTCGAAGAAGCCCGGCCCCGCCGCGTCCAGCACGTCGCGGCCGGCCAACCGGCCCAGCGCTTCGGCATCGGTGGCGATGCCCGTGCGCCGGGTCTCGTGCATCCGGCTGCCGTCCGGCGTCAGGATCATGCCGTGCAGGGTGACCGTGCCGTCCTCGGCCAGCACCGCATGGGCGGCGATCGGCGTGCGGCAGGACCCGTCGAGTTCGGCGAGGAAGGCCCGCTCGGCGGTCAGCGCCACCGTCGTCCGCGGGTCGGCGATCGCCGCGACGAGGCCGTGCACCCGTTCGTCGCCGATCCGGTTCTGGATGCAGATCGCCCCCTGCCCCGGCGCCGGCAGGAAGCGCTCGACCTCGAGGATTTCCGTCGCGACGTCCTGCATCGCCATGCGGTTCAGGCCGGCCAGCGCCAGCAGCGTGGCATCCACCTGGCCCTCTTCCAGCTTGCGCAGCCGGCTCTGGACGTTACCCCGGAAGGTAATCACCTTCAGATCCGGGCGCATCCGCTTCAGGAGCGACTGGCGGCGCAGCGAGGCCGAGCCGATGGTCGCCCCGTGCGGCAGTTCGTCGATGGTCGCCGCCGTGCGGCCGATGAAGGCGTCGCGGACATCCTCGCGCGGCAGATAGGCGGAGACCTCCAGCCCCTCCGGCGAGGCGGTGGCCATGTCCTTGGACGAATGGGCCGCGATGTCGATGCGCCCGTCGATCAGCGCCGCCTCGATCTCCTTGGTGAACAGCCCCTTCCCGCCGACTTCCGACAGCGGCCGGTCGAGGATGCGGTCGCCGGTGGTCGAGATCACCTCGATCTCGAAGGCCTCCTCCGGCAGATCGTGCGCCGCCATCAGGCGGGCGCGCACCTCGCTCGCCTGCGCCTTGGCAAGCTGGCTGCCGCGCGTGCCGATCCGGATGATGTCGCTGGCCATGGTCTGTCCCGTCAGTTCGCTTTGCATGTCGTCGGCTCGTTCATAGGGCGGGCGAGCGCCCACCGGAACCGTCCGGGCCGGAATTTCGACCGCCGGTGACCGGTTCCGAGCGGCGATCGACGGTGGCGGGACGCGCGCCGATCGCCTATGTCGGCAGCACGCCATTACCGCCCGGACCGAACGTGACGCCTGCCAATCCGCCCCGCCCCCTGATCCTCGGCATCGAGACGAGCTGCGACGAGACCGCCGCGTCGGTCGTCGGGCGCGACGATGCGGGCGCGCCGGTGATCCTGTCCAATGTGGTGCTGAGCCAGGTCGAGGAACATGCCGCCTTCGGCGGTGTCGTGCCGGAGATCGCCGCGCGGGCCCATGTCGAGGCGCTGGACGGCATCGTGAAGGCGGCGATGGACGAGGCCGGCATCGGTTTCGACGAGCTCTCCGCCGTCGCGGCGACCACCGGCCCCGGCCTTGTCGGCGGCCTGATCGTCGGCGCCATGACCGGCAAGGCGATCGCCGCAGCGCGCCGGCTGCCCTTCCTGGCGATCAATCATCTCGAAGGCCACGCCCTGACGCCGCGCCTGACCGACCGCCTCGCCTATCCCTATCTCCTGCTGCTGGTCTCCGGCGGCCACAGCCAGATCGTGCTGGTGCGCGGGCTCGGCGCCTATGAGCGCTGGGGCACGACCATCGACGACGCGCTGGGCGAGGCCTTCGACAAGACCGCCAAGCTGCTTGGCCTGCCCAATCCCGGCGGGCCGCATGTCGAGCGGCGCGCGGCGGCGGGCGATCCGAAGCGCTTTGCCCTGCCGCGCCCGATGAAGGGCAATCCGCGGCTGGACTTCTCCTTCTCCGGCCTGAAGACGGCCCTGCGCATGGCGGCCCAGGCCGCCGCGCCGCTGTCGCCGACCGATGTCGACGATCTGTGCGCCGGTTTCCAGGCTGCCGCTGCCGACAGCCTTGCCGACCGGGTCGGCCGCGCCCTGACGCAGTTCCGCGACCGCTTTCCCGATCTGGCCGATCCGGTGCTGGCAGTGGCCGGCGGCGTCGCCGCCAACCGGGCGATCCGCACCGCGCTCGAGGTCGAGACTGCACGGACCGGCGTTCGGCTGGTCGCGCCGCCGCTGGCGCTGTGCACCGACAATGCCGCGATGATCGCCTATGCCGGGCTGGAGCGTTTCGAGGCCGGCATGGTCGATGGTCTCGACGCGCCGGTGCGCTCGCGCTGGCCCCTGGACGGGGATTCGGCGCCGATGATCGGCTTCGGCCGACGGGGAGCCAAGGCATGAGCCACTTCGCCATCATCGGCGGCGGCGCCTGGGGCACGGCGCTGGGCTGCCTCTATGCCCGGGCCGGCCACGCGCCGCGGATCCTGGCCCGCGACGCCGGGACCGTTGCCGCCATCAACGAGAGCCGGCGCAACCCGCGCTATCTGCCCGACACGCCGCTGCCGGCGGGCCTCACCGCCACCACGGACCCGGCCGAAGCCCTCGCCGGCGCCCGCACCATCCTCTTCGTTGTGCCGGCCCAGAGCCTGCGCACCGTCGCCGCCGATCTCGCCCCGCACATTGCCTCCGACGCCCTAGCGATCCTCTGCTCCAAGGGCATCGAGCGCGAGACCGGCCGCTTTGCCACCGATGTTCTGGCCGAGGTGCTGCCGGGCCGCCCCCTCGCCGTCCTCTCCGGCCCGAGCTTTGCCGCCGACGTGGCGCGCGGCCTGCCCACTGCGGTGACCATCGCGGCCGAGACCGAAGAGGCCGCCGACGCGGCGGCGCGGCGTCTATCGACCGAGACCTTTCGCGGCTATGCCACCGCCGACATGCGCGGCGTCGAGGCGGGCGGCGCGTTGAAGAACGTCCTGGCGCTGGCCGCCGGCGCGGTCGCCGGCCGCGGCCTCGGTGCCTCCGCCCAGGCCGCCATCGTCACCCGCGGCTTCGTCGAGCTGCGACGTCTGGGCGCGGCGCTCGGCGGCCGGCCCGACACGCTGATGGGCCTCTCCGGCCTTGGCGATCTGGTGCTGACCTGCTCCAGCGCCCAGTCGCGCAACTTCGCCTATGGCATGGCGCTCGGCCGCGGCGACGACCGCGCCGGGCTTAAGCTCGCCGAGGGCGTGTTCACCGCCGAGATCGCCGCCCGCCTGGCGCAGGAGCACCGCATCGACGCGCCGATCATCGCCACCGTCGCCGCCATTCTCGCCGGTCAGCTCGACATCGACGCGGCGATCGAGGCCCTGCTCGCCCGCCCTTTGAAGCGGGAAACCGTTTGAACCCGCGGCACCGGGCTGTCGCTCGCGTGCCGTTTTTCTGACCCACCAGACAAGGATCACCCGATGCTCTTTGCCATTCTCTGCGACGACAAGCCGGACAGCCTGCAGCTGCGCCTCGACACCCGCGCCGACCATCTGGCGTTCCTGCACGGTCTCGGCGACGGGCTGAAATTCGCCGGCCCGTTCCTCGGCCCCGACGACAAGCCCTGCGGCAGTCTGGTGGTGATCGAGGCGGACTCGCTGGAGGCAGCGAAGGCGACCGCGGCGAAGGATCCCTATGCGCTGGCCGGGCTCTTCGCCAAGGTCGATGTCCGCCCGTGGAACTGGGCCATCAAGAACCCGGCAGCGACGGCATGAGCGAGGGCATGCGCTACTGGCTGTTCAAGTCCGAGCCGTTCAAATGGTCCTTCGACCATCAGAAGAAGGCCGGCGACAAGGGGCAGGAGTGGGACGGGGTCCGCAACTACCAGGCCCGCAATTTCATGCGCGAGATGAAGGTCGGCGACCGCGGCTTCTTCTACCATTCCAACGAGGGCAAGGCCGTCGTCGGCATCGTCGAGGTGATCGCCGAGGCCCATCCCGATTCCACCGCCAAGGACGGCAAGTGGGAGTGCGTGGACATCAAGGCGGTGATGGACGTCCCCAATCCGGTGACCCTCGATGCGGTGAAGGCCGAGCCGGCGCTCAAGGACATGGTGCTGGTCAACAATTCCCGCCTGTCGGTGCAGCCGGTCGAACCGGACGAGTTCCGCAAAGTCTGCGAGATGGGCGGGCTCGACCCCGCCAGGGCCATGGGCAAATAGCCGCAGCGACGGCGCAACGGTGCTGTCGCGGGAACGGAGCCGCGCCATGAACATTTCCGGAACAACACAATCTTCGGAGACACGTCATGGATACTGCGAACGCCAAGGTCGACACCGGCTCGAACACCGAGAAGGACCCCGAAACCTGGACGACGGGCGGCGAGCCCATGACCGGGGCACAGGGGTCCTATCTCAAGACCCTCTGCGAGGAGACGGGCCACCCCTTCGACGAGACGCTGAGCAAGGCCGATGCGTCGATCCTGATCGACAAGCTGCGCGCCGAAAGCGATCGCGTGAAGAACGAAGCCTGATCGGTTTCCTTAAAGACGGTGCGGGCCGCTTCGGCGGCCCCGCTTTTTCATCGCCCGTACAGCCCGGCCTTCCGGCATGAAGGATCGCATTGTCCCCGCCGACGCCGAGCGCTTCATCCGCGCCAACACGGCGATCCTCGCTCCGCCCCATGTCCCGGAAATCCGGCTGCATCTGGCCGACGAGGCGCATGACCTGTGGCTGAAGACCGAGGCGGAACTGGACGCGATCGGCCTGCCGCCGCCCTTCTGGGCCTTTGCCTGGGCCGGCGGACAGGCGCTCGCCCGCCATGTCCTCGACCATCCCGAGATCGTTCGGGGCCGGCGCGTCGCCGATTTCGCGACCGGCTCCGGGCTCGTCGCCATCGCCGCCGCGCGTGCCGGCACGGCCGCCGTCACCGGCTACGACATCGACCCGTTCTGTGCCGCCGCGATCCGCCTCAATGCCGCCCTCAACGAGACACCGGTCGGCTTCGAAGCGCGCGACATCATCGGCGAGATCCCGCAGGCCGACATCATGCTTGCCGGCGACGTCTTCTTCGACGCGGACATGGCCCGGCGGATCACGCCGTGGTTCGACCGGCTGGGTGCCCAGGGCATCGCTATTCTCGTCGGCGATCCGGGTCGGGCCTATCTGCCGGCCGATCGCGTCAGCCGGCTGGCGACCTACGAAGTGCCGGTCACTCGGGCCCTGGAAGACGCCGAAATCAAGCGCACCAATGTCTGGCAGTGGACGGGCGCCTGATCGCCAGGCACCCGTCCTGCGCATGATTTCCGGGCCGTCAGCGGCGGAAGACCGGGACCCGGCTCAGGCCGCGGCCTGCCGGCCCCGCTTGGTCAGCCGCACCGGGATCGACTTGGCGGCCGGCACATGGGCCCGCCTGGAATGGTGCCAGAGCGGCAGCAGGGCGTTGAGTTCCGGGTAATAGCCGCCGCAATTGCCCTTCGGCATCGCCCAGGCATGGACCCGGTAATCCTCGACCTTGCGGACGATCCCGTCGTCGGTATGGGTCTGGACATCGACGCGGTCGTCGTTCCGAAGACCCAGCCGCTGCATGTCCTCCTCGTTCATCAGGATGACCATGCGGGTGCCGAACACCCCGCGCAGACGGTCGTCATAGCCGTAGATCGTCGTGTTGAACTGATCGTTCGAGCGCAGGGTGATCAGCTTCAGGACATCGGCGCTGGTCGTGTCGATGTCCGGGTCGACGTCGAAGGTGTCCGGGGTGAGGAAATTCGCCTTGCCGGATTCCGTGCGCCATTCGCGATAGGAGGCGCCGATGTCGCGATGGAACCCGCCGGGCGTGCCCATGCGCTTGTTGAAGTCGCGGAAATCGGTCGGATAGGCCCGCTCGATCGCGTCGCGGACCTTGGCGTAGTCGCCGACCCATTCATCCCACGGCACGGTCGATTTGCCCGGCACCAGCGCCTTGGCGAGTTCGGCGACGATCTTGGGCTCCGACAGGAGCTCGCGCGACGCCGGCTCGCGGTGGCCGAAGGAGGCATGGATGCAGGCGGTCGAATCCTCCATGGAAACCGTCTGCGGCCCGCTCGCCTGCGTGTCGCGCTCGATGCGGCCGATGCAGGGCAGGATGTAGTTGATCTCCGCCGTCAGCAGGTGGTTGCGGTTCAGCTTTGTGGAGATCTGGACATTGAGGCGCATACGCCGCCAGGCATCCTCCATGCGGGCCGTGTCGGGAATGGCGCGGGAGAAATTGCCGCCCAGCGCCACGAAGGCCTTCACCGATCCGTCGAGAATGCCCTCGCAGGTTCCGATCGTGTCGAGACCGTCTTCCTTGGGAACCGTGAAGCCGTAGAACTCCTCGAACTTTTCCACCGGGATCAGCTTCAGCTTCTCGGTGATGCCGACGGTGCGCTGGCCCTGCACGTTGGAATGGCCGCGGATCGGCGAGATGCCGGCGCCCGGCTTGCCCATCATGCCGCGCATCAGGAGGAGGTTGACCAGCATCTGCACGTTCTCGATGCCGTGCCGGTGCTGGGTGAGGCCCATGCCGTAATTGCCGATGACCTTCTCGGCCTTCGCATAGACCCGGCCGACATGCTCCAGCTCGTCCCGCGGCAGGCCGGAGCAGCGCACGATCTCGTCCCAGTCCGCCTGCCGCACGAAGCGCTCGAACTCGTCGAAGCCGTGGCAATGCGTCTCGATGAAATCGACGTCGAGCACTCGCGACCGGCCGGTCTCCCGGGCCGCATCGTCGAGGGCGAAGACCGCCTTGGCGATGCCGGTCATGGCCGCGATGTCGCCGCCGCCGCGCACCTGGTAATAGTCGCTCGACATCTTCGTCCCCTCGTCGGGGGACAACATCTCCGTCGGCGATTGCGGGTTCTTGAAGCGCATCAGGCCGCGCTCCAGCACCGGATTGAAGGTGATCACCGGCGCCCCGCGCTTGCGCGCCTCCTGCACCCAGTGCAGCAGCCGCGGCGCATTGGTGCCGGTGTTGTGGCCGAAGAAGAACATCATGTCGCACTGGTCGAAATCGTCCAGCGTGACCGTGCCCACCGGCGAGCCGATCGATTCCGGCAGGCCGACCGACGTGGATTCGTGGCACATGTTGGAGGAGTCGGGCAGGTTGTTGGACCCGTAGATCCGCGCCATCAGCTGCCACATATGCGAGGTCTCGAGCGCGGCGCGGCCCGAGACGTAGAACACCGCCGATTTCGGATCGATGGCGTTGAGCTCGGCGGCGATCTCACGGAAGGCGTCCTCCCACTTCACCGGCACATACTGGTCGAGCGTGCGGTCGTAGCGCATCGGGGTCGTCAGCCGGCCCTGCTTCTCCAGATCGTGGTCCGTCCACTCCAGAAGCTCGCTCACCGTATGCTTCGCGAAGAACTCGCGGTCGCAACGCTTCGGCGTCGTTTCCCAGATCGTCGCCTTGGCGCCGTTCTCGCAATATTCGAAGGTATGCGGCTCGGCGGGCTTGGCCCAGGAGCACGAGACGCATTGATAGCCGTCGGCCTTGTTCTGCTTCTGCAGGGTCGCCCACAGGGTGGACGCCAGCATGCCCTCGTCCTTGGCGTGGGACAGGAGCGACTTGACCGAGCCCCAGCCGCCGGTCGGCTGGTCATATTGTTCGATGGTCGGATTGTCGGTGTTTTCGCTGCGTTCCATGTCCGTCTCCATGCAACCTGTCAGGAGAGCTCAGGAGCCACTCCCGGCAAACCGTAAGCCTGACGGGTCAACTCCGCAGGCTCGCACGCGGTTGCATGTGACGAATTGTCGGGCCGCTGAAGAACGCCGCGCGTCAGCGCTGCACCACCAGCCTTGCGCCGCGCCTCAGATACGGCGCCAGCCGCAGCATGTCGGCCGGCGCCACCGCGACGCAGCCCTGCGTCGGTGGATAGCCGGGCTTGGCGACATGCAGGAAGATCGCGCTGCCGCGGCCCCGGCCGCGCTGCCGGATGTTCCAGTCGAGCACCACGACGAAATTGTAGAGGCGGTCGGCACGCGCCATTCGCTCGGCACTCGCCGGAAACGGCAGCCGGACATGGCGATTGTAGGCCGCGTGGTTGGGCGCGTCGCACCATCCGTCCACATCGGCCCGGATCCGCCGGATCGGCAACGGCGCGGCCGGGCGCGCCATCCGGCCCGGCCGGTGCCAGGCCGACAGCACGTCCATCGCGGCGACCGGCGTCGCGCCGTCGCCTTCGCGCTTGAAGATCGTCGTGCCCGACCGGCCGAGCGCGCAGGGCAGGCGCAAAGGCCCGGCACACAGGATGCCGCGACGGGGATTGCCGGGCGCGCGCCGGACCATCAGCACCGGTTTTTTTGGAATCATTCGCAACTGGACCATGACACGGCGGGAAAACCGCCTATGTCTATCACGAATTGTTACAGCCGCGAGCCGCTCCGTCGGCGCGACGGCAGAGAAAACCGGGCGACGATATCGCATGAGCGTACGCAGCATTCTCATCGTCGATGACGACACCGATCTTCGGCAGACCCTGGCCGACCAGCTCTCCCTCCACGAGGAGTTCACGGTCCTGCAGGAGCCCGACGCGACCAAGGGCATCAATGCCGCGCGGGCCGGGCTGATCGACCTCGTGGTGATGGATGTCGGCCTGCCCGACATGGACGGCCGCGAGGCGGTGAAGGTCCTGCGCAAGACCGGGTTCAAGGCGCCGATCATCATCCTGACCGGCCAGGACACCGACGCCGACACCATTCTCGGCCTCGAGGCGGGGGCGAACGACTACGTCACCAAGCCGTTCCGCTTTGCCGTGCTGCTGGCCCGCATCCGCGCCCAGCTGCGCCAGCACGAGAACAGCGAGGACGCCACCTTCCAGGTCGGCCCCTACATCTTCAAGCCCAGCCAGAAGGTGCTTCTCGACGACAAGGGCGGCAAGATCCGCCTGACCGAGAAGGAGACGGCGATCATCCGCTATCTCTACCGCGCCGACCGCCGGGTGATCACCCGCGACGTGCTGCTGGAGGAGGTCTGGGGCTACAATTCCGGCGTCACCACCCACACGCTGGAGACCCATGTCTACCGGCTGCGCCAGAAGATCGAGGCGGACCCGTCCAGTGCGCGGATCCTGATCACCGAATCCGGCGGCTACAAGCTCGTCCCCTGATGCTGGCCGCCCCGGAAAGCTGCGGATGAGCGCTGCCTGCCGGTCGGAAGCGGCAGGTCGTGAGTTTCCATCAATTCGCCGCTCCCGTATAACCATTCGCTAACGCTCCCTTGGCGGGGAAACAGGTCCGGCTGCGCCGGGCAACGAAACGACGGGCAGCCAGAGCTGCGACGGTGCTGGTCAACGGGCCGCCGCGAACCCGGCAGGAGATCGGTGCGCCGACCAGATGAGTCTCGAAAGCGACATCGCCGTCCTGCGCAACGTGCCCCTGTTCGAGGATCTGCATGCCGACCAGTTGCGGCTGCTGGCCTTTGGCGCCGAGCGCCGGCGGCTGCACCGCGACGAGTTCGTGTTCCGCGAGGATGCCCGCTCCGATGCCGGTCTGGTCATCGTGTCGGGCGAGATCGCGCTGCTGCGCGGCCGGCCGGAGCGCCAGATCGTCGTCGGCACCTACGGCCCCGGCACGCTTCTGGGCGAAATGGCCCTGATCACCGAGACCCGTCGCCCGACAAGCGCCCGCACGCTGACCGACTGCGAGCTGATCCGCATCACCCGGCCGCTGTTCCGGCGCATGCTGGAAGAATATCCCGACTACGCCGCCGGTCTTCACGCCAAGCTGAAGGCCCGGTTGGCCGAGATGACCGGCGACATCCTCGCCATGGAACACCGCTTCACGAGTTGAACCCAGGGCCGCGCCCGCAAGGGGCGCCCGTTCCCTAACTTAATCGATGTTGAAGCTCGCCAGCACCGGCACGTGGTCGGAGGGCCGCTCCCAGCTGCGTGCGGCGCTCATCACGTCGATCGTGGTCAGGGCCGGCGCGAGGTCCTGCGATCCCCAGATATGGTCGAGGCGTCGGCCGCGATTGGACGCCGCCCAGTCCTTGGAACGGTAGCTCCACCAGGTGAAGAGCTGCTCGTCCATCGGCACGTGATGGCGCATCAGGTCGGTCCAGCGCCCGTCGGCCTGCGCCCTCAGCAGCCCCTCGCATTCGATCGGCGTATGCGAGACCACCTTCAGAAGCTGCTTGTGCGACCAGACGTCGGTCTCGAAGGGGGCGATGTTGAGATCGCCGACGAGCAGCGAGGAGACGCCCGGCTCGGCCTCGGCGCTGATCAGCCGCATCTCCTCGATGAAGTCGAGCTTGTGCTTGAACTTGACGTTGACCTCCGGATTCGGCTCGTCACCCCCCGCCGGCACATAGAAATTGTGCACCCGCAGCCGCCGCCCGCCGATGCTCAGCCGCGTCGACAGATGGCGCGCATCGCCGATCTGGCAGAAATCCTGGCGCACGATGTCGTCGAAGGGCTGCTTCGAGACCGTGGCGACGCCGTGATAGCCCTTCTGGCCATGGATCGCGATGTGCTCGTAGCCGAGCGCCTTGAAGGCCTTTTCCGGAAACTGGTCGTTCGGGCACTTGGTCTCCTGCAGGCACAGGATGTCCGGCTGCCGCTCTTCCAGGAGCCGCTGCACCAGGGGCATGCGCAGGCGCACCGAATTGATGTTCCAGGTCGCGATGGTGAAGGGCATGGGCAGTTCCGGCGAAAACACGATGGGGCCCCCGCTTAGGCGGCCTGCCGGCACCGTTCAAGTCTTGCCCGCTCATGCAACCGGCGCCGCACGAGGCGGCGCCGGTCCGGTACGGTATGGCGAAGAAGCCGAAGGCCGGCACAGTCCTGCCGCCGTGCCGCGGCCCCACTCCAGCCGAAGGCCGATCAGCGGACCTGCTGCACGACCTTGCAGAGCGCCACGAGACCGCGGTCGAAGGCGTTCGGATCGGCCATGATGCCGGCGCAGCGGCGCACCATCGCCGTCTGCTCCGACCGCGACATGCCCTCGAAGGCCGCATGATAGCGCGCCTCGTCTCCGTCGAAGCCCTGCGCGGCGCCCGGATTGGGGATCTGCGGGCCGGTCGGCGCGGGCACGGCGGTGCCGCCCGGCTGCTGCGCCGTGCCGCCAAGGGAGACGCGGCCGTTCGTGTCGATGCCGTTCTGGCCGCCAAGGGCGACAGACACGCCCGCATCGGCGCCGCTGCCGCCGCCAACCGAGGCCCCGACACCGGCGTTCACGCCATTGCCGCCACCGATGGATGCACCGGCCCCCGCGTTGACGCCGCTGCTGCCACCGACCGAGGCCCCCGCACCAGCGTTGACGCCATTGCCTCCGCCAACCGATGCGCCGGCGCCCGCGCCGACACCGCCGCCGTCATGGCCTCCGGCCGAGGCGCCAGCCCCGGCACTGATGCCGCCGCCGCCACCGACCGACGCGCCCACGCCGGCACTGACCCCGCCGACGGAGGCGCCGACGCCCGCGCCAATCTGCGCCAGTGCGGGCGACGCCACCGCAAGCGCCGATCCGACAAGAAGAGTAGAAAGGATGATCCGAGGGTTTGCTGCACTCATGACTGCCTCCTTTTCTCGTGACTGCCGAACAGCAGTCGTCGAGCGGTTAATCCAGTCGGAGGACGGATCGTTTCAGGCCACCCGTCTTGCGTTAATCTTTTGATTAACACCGGGTAACCATGAAAAACCTGTTTCGAGCAAGATATTGCGCTGCGATACGCAGGGCGATGCCGGTCTTGGCGCCGCGGGATCGTGCCCGCGGCCGCCGAAGCGTGAACCGGCGAAGCGCCGCAGGGCTAGGCTTGCCAGCCCCGCGACGCGGGCCGCGTCAGTTGCCGGTCTGGCCCTGGGCGATCGCGGTATAGGGGATCTTGAACGTCGATTCGGCGATGTCCCCGCCATGCTTGACGTTGTAGATCATCACCGTGGTGTCCTTGCCCTGCTGGTCGCGGATCGTCCACTGCTTGAGTTCGTAGCTCTTCGGATCGAACATCAGCGTGATCCGCGAATTGCCGAAGATCGAGCTGTCGCCCATGACGATCGTCGTCAGGTCCGGCTCTTCCTTGACGCTCTGGATATTCGCCTGGGAGAGGTCGATCCGCCGGTCGAGCAGCAGCTTAAGCGGCGTCTTCGACAGCGGATAGGTGTCCCAGGTGTTCAGCTTCTTGTTGTTGATCGCCACGGTGGAGCCGTCGGCGATCACCCGTAGCGGCTGCTGGGTGTAGTCGAAGCGCACCTTGCCGGGCTTCTCGATATAGAACTTGCCCTCGGTCTGCCGGCCGTTCGGATCGAACTGCACGAAATCGCCGTGCATCGAGGGGATGCCGGCGAAATGATCGGCGATCTGCTGGGCGCCGGCCTGCGCCGCGGCAGGACCGGCCGCCATCGGACCGCAGACCGCGGCGACGGCAAGCGTCGCAGCCAGGGCGCGGGTCGTGGCGAAGCGGGAGATAATGTCGAATGTCTTGGCCATGGTGATGGATACTTCCCTTGTTCCGAAGTCCGCCCTTCGTCTCATGCGGGGGATATAGGGCCCCGGAGCCGTTTCGGCGCGGGGGGCCCTTCCTTGGACGTCAGTCTGGGGGAGCAATGGGGCGCGCGTGCGGCGCACTGGCCTTGTTTCGCGCGCCCTCCGGCGATCACATGCGGTCGTCTTCGGTCGGCACCAGGATCTCGCGCTTGCCGGCGTGGTTGGCCGCGCCGACGACGCCCTCGCGCTCCATCCGCTCGATGATCGAGGCGGCGCGGTTGTAGCCGATCGACAGCCGCCGCTGGACGTAGGAGGTAGAGGCCTTGCCGTCGCGCAGGACGATCGCCACCGCCTGGTCGTAGAGGTCGGCGCCCTCGTCCGGCTCGCCGCCGCCCGAACCGCCGCCGGAGCCGCTGTCGCCGCCATCTTCCTCGTCCTCCTCGAGGATCGAGTCGAGATAGTCCGGCACGCCCTGGCTCTTCAGGTGATTGACGATGTCCTCCACCTCGGCGTCGTCGACGAACGGGCCGTGGACGCGCTGGGTGCGGCCGCCGCCGGCCATGAACAGCATGTCGCCCATGCCCAGGAGCTGCTCGGCGCCCTGCTCCTGCAGAATGGTGCGCGAGTCGATCTTCGAGGTCACCTGGAAGGAGATACGGGTCGGGAAGTTGGCCTTGATCGTACCGGTGATGACGTCGACCGACGGGCGCTGGGTCGCCATGATGACGTGGATGCCGGCGGCGCGGGCCATCTGCGCCAGGCGCTGCACCGTGCCCTCGATGTCCTTGCCCGCGACCATCATCAGGTCGGCCATCTCGTCGATGATGACGACGATGTAGGGCAGCGGCGACAGGTCGAATTCCTCGGTCTCGAAGATCGGCTCGCCGGTCTCGCGGTCGAAGCCGGTCTGGACCGTGCGCGAGATCGTCTCGCCCTTCTCCATGGCGGCCTTCACCCGGGCATTGAAGCCGTCGATGTTGCGCACGCCGACCTTGGACATCTTGCGATAGCGGTCCTCCATCTCGCGGACGGTCCACTTCAGCGCGACGACCGCCTTCTTGGGGTCGGTGACCACCGGGGCCAAGAGATGCGGGATGCCGTCATAGATCGACAGTTCCAGCATCTTCGGGTCGATCATGATCAGGCGGCACTCGGCCGGGGTCATCCGGTAGAGCAGCGACAGGATCATGGTGTTGATCGACACCGACTTGCCCGAGCCGGTGGTACCGGCCACCAGCAGATGCGGCATCTTGGCGAGGTCGGCGATCACCGGCTCGCCGCCGATGGTCTTGCCCAGCGCCAGCGGCAGCTTGGCCTTGTTCTGGATGAACGCGTCGGAGCCGATCATCTCGCGGAAATAGACCGTGTCGCGACGCTGGTTCGGCAGCTCGATGCCGATGGCGTTCTTGCCGGGAATGACCGCGACGCGGGCGGCGATGGCGCTCATCGAGCGGGCGATGTCGTCCGACAGGCCGATGACGCGCGACGACTTGATGCCGGGTGCCGGCTCCAGTTCGTAGAGGGTGACGACCGGGCCCGGACGGACCTCGATGATCTCGCCCTTGACGCCGAAATCCTCCAGCACGCCTTCGAGCAGGCGGGCATTCTCCTGCAGCGCCTCGGGCGACAGCGAGCTGTCGCGGCTGCGCGGCTTGGGCGGCGTCAGGAATTCGATCGACGGCAGCTCGAAGCGCACCGGGTCGGCGACCGTGGTGACCGGCTTCAGGGCCGTGGCGCGGCCGGAGCCGGTGCGCAGGCGCTGCTGTTCGGCGGTGACGGTGGCCTGCGGCACGACGCGCACGCCGGCATCGGGCTGCGGGGCTGCGGCGCGCTGCGGCGGCCGGGCGGGTGCGCCCTGCCCTTCGGCACGGCCGCGTGGCTCGCTGCGCGGCGCTTCGGCGGCCGGCGCCTTGCGGCCCGGGAAGGCGACGATGTTGCCGGCCAGAAGCCCGCGCCAGCCGCCGTTCTCCTCGGGAATCGGTGCGGCGTTGGGCGACACGCGGTCGGCGGGGCCGACTACCATGGCATCGTCGCCGAGGGCCGGCTGCGCCTCGTCGAAGCTGCCGTCATAGGCCGCCGGCTCGTCGCCATAGGGCACGTCATCCTGCCAGTTGCCGGCATCGGTCATGCCGTCATCCTCGGGATAATCCGCCATCGGGTCGTGATATCCGGCGCCGGTCTCGACCTGCGCCGCGACGCGGATCTCGCGCCCGCTCTGCATCTGCGGCTGCTGCGCGGCCTGCGGCGTCGCGAAATCGTCGTCCTGCCAGTCGTCGAAGCGATCGCCGAATTCCGCCGGCTCGCGCGCGGCGCGCCGGGCTTCGAGGTGACGCTGCACCGAAGAGCGGACCGAATAGGCGGTATGGGCCAAAGCGCCGATGGCCAGCGCCACGCGGCTTTCGCCGGCCTCCTCGTCCTCATCCTCGACGGGACGGCGGCGAGTGTCCGCCACGGGCCTGGCGCGGTTGCGATCGATCAGACCGGCGCCGTTGAGGAACAGCCAGCCGGCCGGCGCGGCGATCATCACCGCGAAGACGAAGCCGAGAAAGCCGCTCGGATAGGCGCCGGTGGCCAGCGCCGGGAATTTCAGCACGATGTCGCCGGCCACGCCCCCAAGCCCGATCGGCAGCGGCCAACCGGCCGGGGCCGGCAGGCAGCCGAGGGCCGCCGAGGCGAGAACGATGCCGGCCAGCGCGTACCAGGCGCGGCGCCAGATATGATCGACGGACAGACCGGACAGGAACAGAAGGCCCCAGATCGCCGGCAGCGCGACGAGTAGCGCCGCGCCCAGGCCGAAGATCTGCATGGCGAGATCGGCGACCACGGCACCGGCCGGACCGGCCCAGTTCTCGACCATGTTCTGGTTCGACTGGCTCAGCGACGGATCACTGACCGTCCAGGTGGCGCAGGCGACGCCCAGATAGGCCGCCAGGCCGATCAGACCTGCCGCACCGCAGAGTTCGCCCTGCCGCCGGATGAAGGAAGTTTGGCTGTCGCCACTCGCCGTCGATGCCATCGTGTCCTGCCTGTCTCGTCGTCGCGGACCGGCCCGAAGCGGCGGGTCCACTGCTTGCGCGGAGAGTAGGCGCGGCTGGTTAAGACCCGTTTAAGCTTAAGAGGAAGTTGCGGCGGCTGCGGCAAAGCCCGCCGGAACCGCCTCCGGCTTGCCACGGCCAGCCTTGCCTCCCATGTCGCGGCCGACAGTGACAGATGGAGCAAAGGCATGGACATTCGCCACGAGAATCACGGCGGCAAGGGCCGCTTTTCGACGCCGGGCGGCAAGTCGGAGCTGACCTACACGATGGCCGGCGAGACGACGGCGATCTTCGAACACACCTATGTGCCGGCCAGCGAACGCGGCCAGGGCATCGCCGCGAAACTTCTGGCCGCGGCGGTCGACTGGGCCCGCGGCGCCGGCGTGACCGTGGTGCCGCAATGCTCCTACGTTCAGGCGCAGTTCCGCCGCCATCCCGAATACCGCGAGCTTCTTTGAGGGCGGCGCCGGCCGCCTCCCCTTGCAAACGCCAACGGGGACGGGCTTGCGCTCGTCCCCGTCGAGTCAGCCTTGGGAGGATGGCTTAGGAGTGGTAGGCGACCTCGCCGTGATAGGCGAGATCGAGGCCCTGGCGCTCGGCCTCGGCGGTCGGCCGCAGCCCCACGGCCATGTCGACGAGCTTGAACAGGATCGCCGAGATGACGCCGCACCACACGATGGTGACGAGGACGGCCCAGATCTGGATCATGGTCTGCCCGGCGATGGAGAAGTCCGCATCGCCCGTGCCGCCCAGCCAGGGCGCGGTGAAGATGCCGGTGCCGATCGCCCCGACGATGCCGCCGACGCCGTGGATGCCGAAGACGTCGAGGCTGTCGTCATAGCCGAACTTGTTCTTCACGACATCGACGAAGAAGTAGCAGATGCCGCTGGAGATCGCGCCGAGCACGATCGCTCCGACCGGCCCGACCGTGCCACAGGCCGGGGTCACCGCGACGAGGCCGGCGACGATGCCGGAGGCTGCGCCCAGCATCGAGGCCTTGCCGCGCATCATCGTCTCGATCACGCACCAGGCGACCAGCGCGCCGGCCGTGGCGGTGAAGGTGTTCAGCATGGCCAGCACCGCGCCGCCGGTCGCCTCGAGATTCGAGCCGGCGTTGAAGCCGAACCAGCCGACCCACAGGATCGAAGCGCCGACCATGGTCAGCGTCATCGAGTGCGGGGCCATCATGTCGCGGCCGAAGCCGGCGCGCTTGCCGACGAACAGGCAGCCCACCAGCGCCGCGATGCCGGCATTGATGTGGACGACGGTACCGCCGGCGAAATCGAGCGCGCCCCAGTTGAAGATCAGGCCCGAGCCGTCCCACACCATGTGGGCGATCGGGAAATAGACCAGCGTCACCCAGAGCACGGTGAACAGCATCACCGCCGAGAACTTGATGCGCTCGGCGAAGGCGCCGACGATCAGGGCGGGCGTGATGACCGCGAAGGTCATCTGGAAGGCGATGAACAGATATTCCGGCAGCGCGACCCCGTCGGTGAAGGTGGCCGCGGTGGAATCGACGGTCACGCCGGCAAGGAACAGCTTGCCGAAGCCGCCCCAGTAAGGGCTGGTGCCGCCGCCGAACGCCATGGAGTAGCCGTAGACCACCCAGATGATCATCACGACGCCGGCGATGACGGTGCACTGCATGAGCACCGACAGCATGTTCTTGGCCCGCACCAGCCCGCCATAGAACAGCGCCAGGCCCGGCAGTGTCATGAACAGGACGAGCAGCGTCGCGGTCATCATCCAGGCGACGTCGCCCTTCTCGACGACGGGCGCTGCCGCCGCAGCCGCATCAGCCACCGCGGCCTCCTGGGCCAGCGCCGGACAGGCAAGCGCCGCGGCAAGGCCGAGGCCTGCGGCGAGAGCCGGCAGATGGCGTTTCAGACGGGAAGTGGTGACCATGTCGCTCTTCTTTCCAGTGCGCCCCTGAAGGGGCCGGAGAGGAAGCGTCGCGGCGCTCCCGCGGGCAGACAATCAAAAGCCGTGCCATATCCCCGAAGCAGCGCGCAGCGCCTTAAAACTGGCCGATCTGACGCCATATCCGCCGCCAGGGCTGCGCAATCTGCCTGTTTCGCGCCCAGAGTGACGCTTTGTTAGGCATACCGGTCACGTGTTTGGCATCGGCGCCCCGAACGTGAAAAGGGGGCCACAAGGGCCCCCTTCTCGCATCGTTCGGCAGGATCGGATCAGGCGCGGCCGACCGAGAACTCCGGATAGGCTTCCACGCCCACCTCGGTTCGATCGAGGCCAAGCGCCTCTTCCTCCTCGCTGACCCGGATGCCCATCACCGCCTTCAGGATCGCCCAGACCACCAGGCTGACGACGAAGGTGAAGACACCGTAGGCGAGAACGCCGATCAGCTGCAC
Source organism: Aurantimonas coralicida DSM 14790 (assembly GCF_000421645.1). Lineage (GTDB taxonomy): Bacteria > Pseudomonadota > Alphaproteobacteria > Rhizobiales > Rhizobiaceae > Aurantimonas > Aurantimonas coralicida. The sequence continues at coordinate 134,608 of NZ_ATXK01000011.1, forward strand.
GCTGAAGCTCGTCTCCGCATTGGTCAGCGGCACAGCCATCGTACCCCAGATACCGGCAAGCAGATGGACCGGGATCGCACCGACCACGTCGTCGATCTTCAGCTTGTCCAGCAGCGGCACCGCGAAGACCACGATCACGCCACCGACGGCACCGATCAGGATCGCCGACAGGGGCGACGGCTGCAGCGGCTCCGCCGTGATCGAGACGAGACCCGCCAGGGCGCCGTTCAGCACCATGGTCACGTCGACCCGCTTGTAGATGACCTGCAGCAGGATCAGCGTGGCGACCACGCCGCCGGCCGCGGCCAGGTTGGTGTTGGCGAAGATGCGCGACACGTCCGACACGTCGTTGATCGTGCCCATGGCGAGCTGCGATGCACCGTTGAAGCCGAACCAGCCGAGCCACAGGATGAACGTGCCCAGCGTGGCGAGCGGGATCGACGAACCCGGCATGGCGACGCCGCGACCGTCAGCGGTGAAGCGACCCTTGCGTGCGCCCAGAAGCAGCGCGCCCGCCAGTGCAGCCCAGCCACCGACCGAATGGACGAGGGTGGAACCGGCGAAGTCGGAGAAGCCCATCACCGACAGCCAGCCGGCGCCCCACTGCCAGGAACCGGCGATCGGGTAGATGAAGCCGGTCAGGATGACCGTGAAGGCGAGGAACGGCCACAGCTTGATGCGCTCGGCCAGCGTGCCCGAGACGATCGAGGCGGCGGTGGCCACGAAGACCATCTGGAAGAACCAGTCGGAGGCCGTCGAATAGCCGGTGGCGAGGTTGTTGCCGCCCACAGCGTCGAAGCTGTAGGTGCCGAAGGAGCCGAAATAGCCGCCGTCGACGCCGGTGTACATGAGGTTGTAGCCGACGATCCAGTACATGATGCCGGCGATGGAATAGAGCGCGATGTTCTTCAGGCACTGCATCGACACGTTCTTGGAACGCACGAGGCCGGCCTCGAGCATGGCGAAGCCCGCCGCCATCCACATCACCAGGAAGCCGCCCACGAGGAACAGCAGGGTGTTGAAGATGTAGGCGACGTTCGGCTCGGTCGCATAGGCGACGGCCGCCGCGGCAGCGTCGGAGCCCTGGCCCGCAGCTTCGGCCGCAGCAGGCGCGGCGTCCTGGGCGAAGGCGGCGGTGGCCGCCAGGCCGGTCAGCGTGCCGGCGGCGAATAGGAGTTTCGTGAACTTCATGGTCCGGTCGCTTCCTCTCACAGTGCGTTGACGTCGACTTCGCCGGTCCGGATGCGGACCGCCTGGTCGATGCCGAAGACGAAGATCTTGCCGTCGCCGATCTGGCCGGTCTTGGCGGCGGTCTGGATCGCCTCCACCGTCCGGTCGACCAGATCGACCGCGACCGCGACCTCGATTTTCAGCTTGGGCAGGAAGCTCACCGCGTATTCGGTTCCGCGGTAGATCTCGGTGTGGCCCTTCTGGCGCCCGTAGCCCTTGACCTCGGTGACCGTCAGCCCCTGGACGCCTATGCCGGTCAGTGCTTCGCGCACCTCGTCCAGCTTGAATGGCTTGATGATCGCCATCACGATTTTCATGTTCACCTCGAACCTTGGGCGGCTGGGAGCACCGCCGAGTTGAGCCAGCGAATGCCGGGAGCGTCATGCGCCCGACGGTTGACTGACTCAGAGGAAAACAAGGTCCGTGCCAAACGGGCCGAACAACCGCCAACCAAGCGATTTTTCTGGCCAGGGCCCTCGGGCGCCACTTTTTCAGGCACCCGGCATCAGACCGACCTGCATGTTTTATGTGCAGATCGGGCGGTCGTGATGGTTTTCTAGGCGCCCCGGCGCGGCCGGATCAGCCCTTCCTGCGCGACCGAGGCGGTCAGGACGCCGTCGGCGGAATAGAGCGAGCCGCGGGTCAGCCCGCGGGCGCCGGAGGAGGACGGGCTGTCCTGGGCGTAGAGCAGCCAGTCGGAGACCCGCACCGGCCGGTGGAACCACATGGCGTGGTCGAGGCTGGCGGCCTGGATGCGCTTGTCGAACACCGACAGGCCGTGGGCGAAGAGCGAGGTGTCGAGCAGCGTCATGTCCGATAGATAGGCCAGCACCGCCGCATTCAGTGCGCGGTCGTCGCCGATTTCGCCCGGGCAGCGCACCCAGACCCGCTGCACCGGCTCCAGCTTGTCGGTCGTCAGATAGTGGTCGAAGGAGATCGGCCGGAACTCGATCGGCCGCGGCCGCTCCCAGTAGCGCCGCACCGCTTCGGGCGCCCGCTTCAGGATCGTCTGGTTCAGATCCTCGCCATGCGGCACCTCGTCCGGCCCCGGCACGTCCGGCATCGTCGCCTGATGGTCCAGCCCCTCCTCGTCCTTCTGGAAAGAGGCCGACAGCGAGAAGATCGCGTGGCCGTGCTGGATGGCGACGACCCGGCGGGTGGTGAAGGAGCCGCCGTCACGGATCCGGTCGACGTCGTAGATGATCGGGGTGGCGGGGTCGCCGGGACGCATGAAGTAGGAATGCAGCGAATGACAGAAGCGGTCGGCCGGCACGGTGCGCTGCGCGGCGACCAGCGCCTGGGCGATCACCTGGCCGCCAAAGACCCGCTGCCAGCTCTGGTCCGGACTGGTGCCACGGAAGAGATTCTCCTCGATCCGCTCCAGGTCGAGGGTCTCGAGGAGCTTTTCAACGGCCTCTGTCATCCTAGATTCACTCCGGTACGCGGACAGATCGCCGCCGTTCGCCTGACCCGGCGTTGCACCACAAACCGGCAGATGGTCAACCGGTTTCGGACCGAATCTGCCCCGCCGCCCTCGCGCGTGCGCGATATCAGGAGCCTTGCATGTCCGACGACACCCTTGCCGATTCCCAGCCCGAGCACGCCGACATCGTGGTCGCCGGCGCCGGCTATGTCGGCCTGACGACGGCGGTGGCGATCGCGGATGCCGCGCCGTCTCTGAAGATCGTCCTCGTCGACGCCGCACCCGAGGGCGTCTGGCAGCGCGACGGCCGCGCCTCGGCCGTGGCCGCCGCCGCCATCCGCATGCTGGAGCAGCTCGGCATCTGGCAGGAGGTCGCCGACGAGGCCCAGCCGATCACCGAGATGATCGTTACCGATTCCCGCACCTCCGATCCGGTGCGGCCGGTCTTCCTGACCTTCGGCGGCGAGGCGCGACCGGGCGAGCCCTTCGCTCACATGCTGCCCAATGTCGCCCTGAACGGCGCCCTGCGCAAACGTGCCGACGCGCTCGGCATCGAGATCCGCGCGGCCACCGCGGTGTCCGGCATCGACCAGAAGCCGGCCTCGATCCGCGTCAAACTCGCCTCCGGCGGCGCCATCGAGGCGCGACTTCTCGTCGCCTGCGACGGCGTGCGCTCGGCGATCCGCGACATGGCCGGCATCGGCACCGTCCACTGGGATTACGGCCAGTCCGGCATCGTCGCGACCGTCGCCCACGAGCGTCCGCATCACGGCCGCGCCGAGGAGCATTTCCTCCCCTCCGGTCCCTTCGCCATCCTGCCGCTGAAGGGCAACCGTTCGTCGCTGGTCTGGACCGAGCCGACCCGCGAGGCCGACCGCCTCGTCGCCTCCGACGACATGATGTTCGAACTGGAGCTGGAGCAGCGCTTCGGCCACAAGCTGGGCGCCCTGACCGTCGAAGGAGGCCGCCGCGCCTTTCCGCTCGGCCTGACGCTCGCCCGCGACTTCGTGCGGCCGCGCATCGCGCTGGCCGGCGATGCGGCCCACGGCATCCACCCGATCGCCGGGCAGGGCCTCAATCTCGGCTTCAAGGACGCCGCGGCGCTGGCCGAGACCGTCGTCGAGGCCGCCCGCCTCGGGCTCGACATCGGCGCCCTCGACACCTTGCAGACCTACCAGCGCTGGCGGCGCTTCGACACCGTGCAGATGGGCATCACCACCGACGTCCTGAACCGGCTGTTTTCCAACGACAATGGCCTGTTGCGCGCGGCGCGCAGCTTCGGCCTGTCGCTGGTCGACCGCACCCCGCGGCTGAAGGATTTCTTCATCGGCCAGGCCGCCGGCCTGCATTCCGGCGCCTCGCCGCGGCTCCTCCAGGGCGAGGCCATCTGAGGGCTCCGCCCCGGCGAAACGGCAGCATTTCGGGGCGTCTGGAACGATTCTATCGCCCCGCACGCCCCCGGCAGCAAATTCTTTCCCGCCTTGCCGCTGCTCGGCAATGCCCGCCGCCGATCCGAGGATCGAATACGCCTATGTAGGGTCAACGCGACGTGGCCTTATGGGGCCGATGGCAGGGAGCAACCGACATGGCGAAGGATCACCGCGCCGGATCGAAGGTCAGGGGCGACAAGCTGCCGGCGATCGTGATGGCCAATCACCTTCTGGAAGGCGACGTCGTCTTCCTCGCCGACAGCGGCTGGACGCTCGACCCGTCCAAGGCCCGCGTCGCCTATGACGCCGAGACGGCCGACGCCATGGAGGCCGAGGGCAAGGCGGCGCTCGCCGCCAACATGGTGGTCGACCCCTATCTCGTTCCAGTCGACATCGAGGGGTCCGGCCTGCCGGTCGCCCGGCATTTTCGCGACGCCATGCGCCAGAAGGGTCCGTCGATCCATCCGGACATGGGCAAGCAGGCCGAATACGAGACGCCCGCCTGAGCCGCGCATCTGCGCGACAGGGGATGGCAGCCGGCCGGACCGGCGCCGAGACGAGCTTGAAGAGGACACGAGCATGTATCGCTATGACGAGTTCGACGAGGAGTTCGTGCGCGAACGCGTGGCCCAGTTCCGCGGTCAGGTGGCCCGGCGGCTGGACGGCTCGCTCTCGGAAGACGAGTTCAAGCCGCTGCGGCTGAAGAACGGCCTCTATCTCCAGCTCCACGCCTACATGCTGCGCATCGCCGTGCCCTACGGCACGCTGAGCTCGAAGCAGCTGCGCCAGCTCGCCGACATCGCCGAGACCTACGACAAGGGCTACGGCCACTTCACCACGCGTCAGAACCTGCAGTTCAACTGGCCGAAGCTGAAGGACGTGCCGGCGATCCTCGACATGCTCGCCGATGTCGAGATGCACTGCATCCAGACCTCCGGCAACTGCATCCGCAACGTCACCGCCGACCAGTTCGCCGGCGTCGCCGCCGACGAGGTGGAGGATCCGCGCCCGACCGCCGAGCTGATCCGCCAGTGGTCGAGCCTGCATCCCGAATTCACCTGGCTGCCGCGCAAGTTCAAGATTGCCGTCACCGGCGCCGAGCACGACCGCGCCGCGATCATGGTCCACGACGTCGGGCTGAAGATGAAGCGCGGCCCGGACGGCGAGCCCGGCTACGAGGTCGTCGTGGGCGGCGGTCTCGGCCGCACGCCGATGATCGGCAAGATCGTTCGCGACTTCATTCCGCGCGACGAGCTGCTCGCCTATCTCGAGGCGATCATGCGGGTCTACAATTCCGAGGGCCGGCGCGACAACAAGTTCAAGGCGCGGGTGAAGATTCTTGTCCACGAGACCGGCGAGGAGGAATTCCGCCGCCGGGTCGAGGCCGAATACGCCCAGCTCGACGGGCCGACGATCAACGCGCCCGAGGACGAGGTCGCGCGCATCGCCGCCTATTTCGCGCCGCCGGCCTACGAGACCCTGCCCGACACCTCCGAGACGCTGGAAGCCGCGCGCCGCGCCGATCCGGGCCTCGATCATTTCGTCACGCAGAACGGCTTTGCCCACAAGCAGCCTGGCTACATCGCCCTGACCATCTCGCTGAAGGCCATCGGCGAGGTGCCGGGCGACATGTCGGCCGAGCAGATGCGCGTCTTCGCCGACATCGCCGAGCGCCATTCCCTGTCGGAGCTGCGCGTCACCCATTCGCAGAACCTCGTCCTTCCCTATGTGAAGAAGGACGAGGTGCCGGCGGTCTATGCGGCGCTGAAGGCGGCGGGCCTGGCGACGGCCAATGCCGGCCTCGTCACCGACATCATCGCCTGCCCCGGCCTCGACTATTGCGCGCTGGCGACGGCGAAATCGATCCCGATCGCCCAGGAGATCGCCCGGACGTTCCAGGACGAGGACCGCCAGCGCGACATCGGCCCGCTGCCGATCAAGATCTCCGGCTGCATCAATGCCTGCGGCCACCACCATGTCGGTGCCATCGGCATTCTCGGCCTCGAAAAGGCCGGCAAGGAGAACTACCAGATCACCGTCGGCGGCGACGCCACGGAGAACGCCGCCCTTGGCGAGCGCCTCGGCCCCGGCATCGACGCCGAGGACGTGCCGGGCGCGATCGAGAGCATCGTGCAGGTCTATCTCGGCGAGCGCCGGGAGGGCGAGGAGTTCATCCAGACCGTGCGCCGCGCCGGGCTGGAGCCGTTCAAGGCCGGCTTCACCGCCTATATCGCTTCGCGCCAGGCCGCGACGGAGGCAGCCGAATGACCCTGATCCGCGAGACCGGCGAGACGTCGGACCATTATCGCCGCGTCGACAGCATCGAGGCCCTAGGCACGGATGGCGCGCTGATCGTGCCGCTGGCCCTGGCAGAGGCGGCCAAGGACCATCTCGCCGGCCGCCGCTTCGGCCTGTCGGTACCCAACAACGCCGCGGTGGAGGACATCGCGCCGTTGCTGGCGGACGTGGACCTGGTCGTGGTCGAGTTCCCGGCCTTCTCCGATGGCCGCGGCTTCTCGCTGGCCAAGCGCCTGCGCCGGGCCGGCTTCGAGGGCACGCTGCGCGCTTCGGGCCCGCTCATCGCCGACCAGTTCGCCGATGCGCTGGCCTGCGGCTTCGACGAGGTGGAGCTGCCCGAGACCATGGCCAACCGCCAGCCCGTCCAGCAGTGGATGGAGGCCAAGGACACCATGAGCCGCCACTACCAGAACGGCTACGGCGACGACCGCAGCATTCTGAGAAAACGGCTGGCCGCCCGCGAGGCTTGAAACGATGACCGCAACCCTGCCCGATCTGGCCGCGACACTGAACGGTGAATTCGCGGGCCTGACGCCGCTCGAACGCCTGCAGGCGATGGTCGCGCGCGTCGACGGTCCCGTCGTCTTCACCACCAGTCTCGGCATCGAGGACCAGATGATCACCCATCTGATCTTCTCGAACGATCTGCCGATCCAGGTGAAGACGCTGGACACCGGCCGGCTGTTTCCCGAGACCTACGCGCTGTGGCGCGAGACCGAGGAGAAATACGGCCGTCGCATCCGGGCGATGTATCCGCAGGCCGAAGCGCTGGAGGAACTGGTCAACGATCAGGGCATCGACGGCTTCTACTACGCGCCGGAATTTCGCAAGAATTGCTGCGGCGTGCGCAAGGTGGAGCCGCTCGGCCGGGCGCTGGCCGGGGCAGCGGGCTGGATCACCGGCCTGCGCCGCGACCAGTCGGCCAACCGTTCCGACATGGATTACGTCGCCTTCGACGGCGCCCGCGGGCTGATCAAGGCGAACCCGATCTTCGACTGGACGCGCGAACGCATCGCCTCCTTCACCGCCGCCGAAGGCGTGCCGGTGAACGCGCTGCACGCGCAGAACTTCCTGTCGATCGGCTGTGCGCCCTGCACCCGCGCCATCCGGCCGGGCGAGCCCGAGCGGGCCGGCCGCTGGTGGTGGGAAGAAGAGACCAAGCGCGAATGCGGCCTGCATGTCGATGACGACGGCCGGCCCATGCGCGCCGACAACAACCGTCCCGCCGAAGGGGACGCGGCCTTCGAAAGGCTCCCGCAATGAAGCACATGACCCATCTGCAGCGGCTTGAGGCCGAGTCGATCTTCATCATCCGCGAGGTTGCGGCGACCGCCGACAATCCGGTGATGATGTATTCGATCGGCAAGGATTCGGCCGTCATGCTGCATCTCGCCATGAAGGCCTTCGCCCCCGGCAAGCCGCCCTTCCCGCTGCTTCATGTCGACACGACCTGGAAGTTTCGCGAGATGATCGAGTTCCGCGACCGCCGGGCGCGCGAGCTGGGCCTCGACCTCATCGTCCACACCAATCAGGACGGCGTGCGCGACGGCATCAGCCCGTTCGCCTCGGGCAGCCGGGTGCACACCGAGGTGATGAAGACCCAGGCGCTAAAGCAGGCCCTCGACAAGTACCAGTTCGACGCGGCCTTCGGCGGCGCGCGCCGCGACGAGGAGAAGTCCCGCGCCAAGGAGCGCATCTTCTCGCTGCGTTCGGCCGAACATCGCTGGGACGCCAAGAACCAGCGGCCCGAGCCCTGGCGGCTGTTCAACACCCGCAAGAAGAAGGGCGAGAGCTTCCGCGTCTTCCCGCTGTCCAACTGGACCGAGCAGGATGTGTGGGACTACATCGCCCTGGAGAACATCCCGGTGGTGCCGCTCTATTTCGCCAAGACCCGGCCGATCGTGCGCCGCGACGGCGCGCTGATCATGCGCGACGACGAGCGCATGGAACTGCGCCCGGGCGAGACCGTCGAGAACATGATGGTCCGCTTCCGCACCCTTGGCTGCTACCCGCTGACCGGCGCGGTGGAATCCGAGGCGGCCGATCTCAAGGACATCATCTTAGAAATGCGGGGCTCCCGCACCTCCGAGCGCCAGGGTCGGGTCATCGACCAGGATTCCGGCGCCTCGATGGAAGAGAAGAAGCAGGAAGGCTATTTCTGACATGACCATCGCCGTGCAGAAACGCCCCCGCGAGGATGCGGTCGACACCGCCCTCACCGGCCATGCCAATCCCGCCGTGATCGCCGAGGACGAACGCTTCGCAGGCCCCGCGCCCGACGATGGCGATGTGGCCGTGGTCGATCCGCAGGCCGCCATGCAGCCTGCGCTGGCGCCGGCCGAATCCCTCCTGCGCTTCATCACCTGCGGCTCGGTGGACGACGGCAAGTCGACCCTGATCGGCCGTCTGCTCTTCGAGACCAATGCGGTCTTCGACGACCAGATGGACACGCTGAAGCGCGATTCCCGCAAGTTCGGCACGACCGGCGAGGATCTCGACTTCGCGCTGCTGGTCGACGGCCTGTCGGCAGAGCGCGAGCAGGGCATCACCATCGATGTCGCCTATCGCTATTTCTCGACCGGCAACCGCGCCTTCATCATCGCCGACACGCCGGGCCACGAGCAGTACACCCGCAACATGGCGACCGGCGCCTCGCAGGCCGAGCTCGCCGTCATCCTCGTCGATGCGCGCAAGGGCATCCTGCCGCAGACGCGGCGGCACTCCTTCATCACCTCGCTCGTCGGCATCAAGAGCGTCGTGATCGCCATCAACAAGATGGACCTCGTCGACTTCAGCCAGGAACGCTACGAGGCGATCCGGCGCGACTACGAGGCGATCCTGCCGCAGCTCGGCTTCACCGACGTCTCCTATGTGCCGCTGTCGGCTAAGAATGGCGACAACATCGCCGCCCCGTCGCCGAACATGCCCTGGTATGATGGCCAGACGCTGCTGCAGCGCCTGGAGACCGCGACACCGGAGACCTTCGACGCCGGCTCGGCGCCGTTCCGCCTGCCGGTGCAGTGGGTCAACCGCCCCAATCTCGACTTCCGCGGCTTTGCCGGCACCATCGTCGGCGGGCGTGTCGCCCCCGGCGACGCGATCGCCGTCATGCCCGGCCGCCGCACCACCACCGTCAAGGCGGTCTGGGGTCCCGACGGCGAGGTGGCCAGCGCCGAGGCCGGCGAGGCGGTCACCCTCACCCTTGCCGACGAGGTCGATGTCTCGCGCGGCGATGTCCTCGTCGGGCCCTCCGACACGATCGCCGCCCAGAAGACCGTGACCGCCGACATCCTTTGGATGGCCGACCGGCCGCTGATTTCCGGCGGTCGCTACGTCGCGCGCCTCGCCACCTCGACGACGCCCGCCTCGGTGCGCAGCCTCGACAACGCCATCGACATCCACACCTTCGAATCCGGTGCGGCCAACGTTCTTCTGATGAACGAGATCGGCCAGATCACCCTCGGCTTCGACCGGCCGGTGATGGCGACGACCTACGAGGAAAACCGCGAGCTCGGCTCCTTCATCCTGATCGATTCGCTGACCAACGAGACCATGGCGCTCGGCATCGTGCGCACGGTCTCCGCCTCCGACGAGATCACCCAGGCCGTGCCGGCCGAAGCGCCGCTGTCCCCTCTCGCCCGGGCGCAGGCCCTGTGGTTCGGCGCCGCCGAGGGCGAGCATCGCAAGGGCCACGGCAAGCTGATCCGCTACCGGGCGGCCGGTGCGGTGATGATCGGCATCCTCGCGCTGCTGTTTGGGCTGGGGATCGGTTTCGCCGTTCTTCTGGCGGCGATCGACTTCGTGCTGCGGCCGTTCCTGGCGCTCATGACCGGCGGCGGTGATCTGCCCGGAAAGAACGGCGCCGACCCGACCACGGTGGGCGACGGAGCCGGCATTTGATGGCGGCAGGCACGATCGGGCCCTGCACCGAGGATCGCGGCAACCCGAGCGACGACATTCGCCGCTCGCGGCGGGTGCGGCGGCGGCTGCCGCTGATCGAACTGATGCTGCTGGTCGCCTCGATCGCGGTCTGCGCCGCCTTCGTGCTGGACTGGCTCGGCTGACCGGGTGATCGCGATCCTCCCCGTCGAGGCCGTTAACCGGCACGGCGGGGAGATGGCCGCAGCATGGCCCCTGCCCGAAAATCGTCCCTGAATGAGCACCTCGCAGTCACGTCCCCGCCATCCACCGCGCCGAGGTTCTGGCCATGGACGGATCGGAGCCTTCGATCCGCATCGACGGAGTGACCTCATGAAGACCACCCTTCTCGCCGCCGCGGTTCTCGCCTTCGGCGCCGGCGGCGCCTTCGCCCAGGAAGCCCAGACCGCACCGCAGAAGACCCCGACCTGCGCCGAGGCCCTGCCCCAGATCGAATCGCTGATCGGCCAGGCCGACCAGGCCGGTCTGAAGACCGAGACCGCCGAGGATCACGTCGAGACGGCGCGCGCCGCCCAGACCTCGCAGGACGAGGAAGGCTGCATCCGCGCCCTCGTCATGGCGCAGAACGATGTGCTGACGCAGGCGCAAGAGGCCACGCCGGCGCCCGAGACCAGGCAGCAGTAAGCTGCGCATATCCAGACAATGCACGAAGGGCCGGCGCATCAGCGACCGGCCCTTTTCATGTCGGCACAAATCGGCGCGGCTCAGTCGAGGGTGCGCGCCTCGGACGGCAGCATGATCGGGATGCCGTCGCGGATCGGATAGGCGAGCCGCGCCGCCTCCGACACCAGCTCGTTGCGCTCCCGGTCGTAGCTCAGCGTCGTCTTGGTCAGCGGGCACACCAGCAGCTCCAGCAGCTTGGGGTCCGGCTGGCCGGCCTGGTGCCGGGGGCTCGTCTCGGTCATGGCATGTCCTTCAGCGCGGCGTTGCGGCGGCCGTTGCGCGTCTTATCGCCCGCCGGCCAAGCGGCCGCAATCGCCGTCGGCCGGCATGGGTCGCCTATTGCAGCGTGTGTGGCGGCGAACCGTCGCCACCATCGCCATCGCGGGCCAGCGAGATCTCGGTGATCGCGATCAGCGTCTCGGCCCGCGTCTTCAGGTCCGGCGCTTCCAGCAGCGCCTGCTTCTCGGCCGCGCCATAGGGCGACATCATGCAAAGCGCGTTGACCAGCGTCTCGTTCGACGCCCGGGTGACGCTTTCCCAGTCGGCCTCGAGCTGGTTGGCGTCGAGATATTGCCGGAACGCCTTCAGCAGCGCGTCGCGGTTCACCTCGTCCGCACCCTTGCCGAAATCGAGATCGCCGAGGAACGGCTTGACCCGGAAGGAGCGATAGGGCGCGCGGGTGGCCAGCTCTTCCAGGGTCCGGAAGCGCACCACGCCATGCAGATTGAGGATGTAGCGGCCGTCGCCCGATTCGGTCAGGGAGGTGATCCGGCCGAAGCAGCCGACCTGGCAGAGTTCGGGTTCGCCGTCGGAACGCGCGCCGCCGTCGAGGCTGGGCTGGATCATGCCGATGATCCGCGCGCCCGCCATGGCGTCGTCGATCATCTCCAGATAGCGCGGCTCGAAGATGTTGAGCGGCAGTTGACCGCCCGGCAGGAGCAGGGCTCCCGAGAGCGGGAACACCGGGACCGTGTCCGGCAGGTCCGAAGCGGTCCGGTAGTTGATATTGCCAGCGTGAACCAAACGATGTCTCCGTGTCAGACACCGAAGTTGGATCGGTCGCCGGCGATCTCAAGGGATGCGGCAGAAGGCGGCAGGCACGGCGCGCCCTGTCGTCCCCCCGAACAGGCCGCACCGGACCGCGCATTGTCGCGCGGTCCGGAACGGAATTCAGGAGAACAGGAGGCCCGACAGGCGCCGCCGCGCGTCCTTGGTCGCCGGATCGGTCGGTCCCCAGGCCTGGAAGAACTCCAGGAGCTTGGTGCGGGCCGCATCGTCGTCGAAGCTGCGGTCGCGGCGGATGATCTCCAGGAGGTGCCCCGCCGCCGTCTGGCGGTCGCCCTTGGCCTGGGCGATCAGCGCCAGGTCGTAGCGCGCCCGGTGATCGTCCGGATCGCTCTCGATGCGCTGCTGCAGCAGCACCGGATCGCCGAGCTGGGCGATCTCCTCGGCGAGCTTCAGCTTGGTGCGCACCGCTTCCACGGCCGGGTCCTCGGTCTTCCCCTCGCCGGCGACGTCATACTGGTCGATCAGCGCCTTGGCGCGGGCCGCGTCGCCGGTCGCCAGATAGCATTCGGCCAGGCCGCCCGTCGCGCCGGCATGGCCCGGCTCGTGCTGCAGGACGGCGCCGAAGATCTGTGCCGCACCGCCGGCGTCGCCATCGGCCAGAAGCTGGTTCGCCTGCTCCATCGCCTGGGCCACCGGATCGTTGCCGCTGCCCCCCTGGCCCTTGGTCACGCGATCGATGAAGGCCTTGATCTCGCTCTCGGGCAGCGCGCCCATGAAGCCGTCCACCGGCTGCCCGCCGACAAAGGCGAACACCGCCGGGATCGACTGCACGCCGAGCTGACCGGCGATCGACGGATGGTCGTCGATATTCATCTTGACCAGCTTCACCTTGCCGCCGGCGGCCGCGACGGCGCGCTCCAGGATCGGCGTCAGCTGCTTGCAGGGGCCGCACCAGGGCGCCCAGAAATCGACGAGCACCGGCTGGTTGCGCGATTCCTGGATGACGTCGGCCGGGAACTGCGCCGTCGTCGTGTCCTTGACGAGGTCGGCTGCGGCCGGGGCGGAGGCGTCGCCGAAACCCTGCAGGGTGGTCGTCGGAGCGGCGGGCGCTGCCGGGGCCGCGGGCTGGCGCGGCGCGGCGGCGGACGGCGCCGCCGGCGTGGTCGACTGCTGGCCGTAGCCGCCATAGGAGGTGCCGCCGTAGGGGGCGTAGGGATTGTCGCTCATTCTGCCTGTCCGTCGCCGGCCGGCGCCTCGAGCCCGATGACAAGCGGCTCGTGCCCCGTTGATTGGAAGAACGCCATCAGGTCCGCCGTCGCGATCGTCGTCGTCGCTTCGTTGGTCATGGGATGGCAGTTCACCATATCGTGCATCAGAAGGCCTTCATCAAGCACGAGCCGGACCATGCCGTCGCGATCGTTGACGACGCCGAAGGCGGTCACCGATCCCGGCTCGACGCCGAGCAACGCGCGCATCTGGTCGGCGCTGGCGAAGGACAGCCGCCCCGATGCGCCGATGCGCTTGTGCAGGCCCTTCAGATCGACCGTCCGGCTCTCTTCGGCGACGACCAGGAAGATCGTCCCCTTCTTGTCCTTCAGGAACAGGTTCTTGGTGTGCCCGCCGGCGATCGTGCCGCGCAGCGCCTGGCTTTCCTCCACCGTGTGCAGCGGCGGGTGCGCCACGGTCGTGGTGGCGATGCCGAGCCCGTCGAGATAGGCCATCAGAGCGTCGCGGTCCTTCATCAGGCGTCTTCCCTTGCGATTGGCGAACAGCCGCCGGTTACCGCACCTGCGCCCGCTTGCGAAGTCCCGTCCCCGAACCGCTGCGCCGCCCGGCATGACAATGGCACCGGATTCACGACACGATCTCCAGCGCGATCTGGCCCGGTTGGTCGAGCATGAGCGTCTTAGCTCGGGTCCAGTCTGAAAGATCCTGGGAGAGGATCGTCGTCTCCCGTGCTGCCTTTGATCTCGTTCAGCCCGCGGCCCTTTCCGCCCTCCTGCGCCGCCCATCGGCACCTTACGACCCTTCCCGACCGCTGCGCCCCCCGCACTCCGTGGCTCCGGGACCCCGTCGGATCCCTCGCCAGACACCCCGGAATCCCGCGCATTCCGGCCCCCACAGGCCATCACGAAAATCCCGTTCGATTCCCGTCATTTCGCTGTTGCAATCCACCGATGATTGGGGCATACACCGCTCGTCCGCGGCGCTCAGGCGCCGCACGGAGCGGGCGGGCGTAGCTCAGGGGTAGAGCACAACCTTGCCAAGGTTGGGGTCGTGGGTTCGAATCCCATCGCCCGCTCCAATTTTCCCCATCTCGACATTTCTGACTGCGTTGATCGCGATACGGTCCTGCCGGTTTCGTTCGTGCGGGCGCGCGTCTGTTTCGGCGTGCCGTGCGAACCTACCCGCCGCGAGGCGCATTTCTCGGACTGCACGAGCATCGGCCGCATTCTGTACAACGCCCCGTGACCTCCTTCGCCCGCCGCCTAGATGGCAGGGCAAAGGAGTTCCCACCATGAACAAGCTCATTCCCATCGCCCTGACGGCGCTTCTGGCCCTCTCGGCATGCAGCGACGAAACCGAGACCGACGCCGCCGATCCGGCCGTGTCCACCACCAGCGAGCCGGCTTCCGCGCCGTCGACGACCGAACGCGAGACCGGCGAAGCCATGGAGGCGATCGGCGAGGCCGGGCGCCAGACCGGCGAAGCAGCCCGTTCGGCGCTGGAAGACCTGTCCGAGGCCGCCGGTCCGGCCATCGACCAGGCGCGCGAGGCCGGCAGCAAGGCTCTCGACGACGCGAAGGAGGGGCTGAACAACGCCACCCGCAGCGCCGCCTGCCGGACGGCCCGTGCCGCCGAGGACGCCGACGGTATCGCCGCCAATTGCTAGAGCGGCAGTGCCGCCCAGCGATGCGTGGCGGGGTGATGCTCCGCCCACACCGCCGGGCGGCCTTTTGGACCAAGCCGACACTCCGACTACGATCGCGCCGGGCGGGCCGGAAGGGCGATCCCGGCAACTCTCCCCGCTCGGCAAGCCATGGCAACGACCGCCAGCCGGACGAACGGGTTCAGGCCCCGCCCGCCTTTTCTTTCGGTAAGATGTCGGTCGCCCGGTGATCGTCGCCGACACCCTCGATCAGGAAGATCTCGCCCTCCGTGCCCTGCATCCGCAGGGGCCTGATGGCCTGATAGTCCGGCGAACCGTACCATGCCCGCGCCAGGCCCATGTCCGGGAAGGCGAGAACGACGATGTCGTCGGTCACCTCTCCCTCACAAAGCTCCTTCGCGCCGCCATGGATGAGGAAGCGGCCGCCAAACGGCGCCAGCGTGGCGTCGATCCGCTCGAGATAGTCGACAATGCCCTGGTTCAGAGTGACATTGCGCAGATGGGCGATGGCGTAAGCGGGCATGGCGGCCTCCCTGTTCATTTTCAGGCCAGTGCCCGACCGGACCGCTGTGCCGTCTCGAACTCGAGAACGGCCAGAAGAGCGACGACACCGGCCTGGGCGAGGAGACAGATCCAGCCAGGAAGATTGGGCGCGAGAACGCCGCTCACAGGCAAGGCCACGCTGGCGACGACCCACAGCGCATTGCCGAGAACGACCATGTGAGCCGCCCAGCCCGGTATCGGTCGAAGCCGGGCGACGGCGACCATGAAGGCGGCGATCGGGAGGAGAAGCATGCCGGCGCCCGAAAGAAAGCCGGCGGGAATCTGCGTCACGCTGGCGATGGGGCCGGAGGCGGCCAGGAGGAGACCGCCCATCACGGTGCAGGTGACGGCATCAAGGGTCAGCAGGGTGCGGAGGGTGGGAATGCGCGCATGGCGTTCCATCGGTTCAGCCTTTCCTGAGCGATGCGGCTCGATCCGCCGGGCCGCTGCCGGCGATCCTGATCGCGTATGGGACCTCTGTCGATTACGTCCGAGGTCATTGCGCAGGCCAGGCGGGGTTGTGGAGACACGGCCATGACACGCGCACGACGATCCGCGGGAGACCTCTTGCGCCAATGGCGGCAGCGGCGGCGCTTCAGCCAGCTCGGTCTCGCCCTCGATGCCGGCATTTCCCAACGCCATCTCAGCTTTCTGGAATCAGGCCGGTCGGCGCCGAGCCGTGCGATGCTCCTGCGCCTTACGGACCATCTCGACATGCCGCTGGAGGCGCGCAACGCCCTTCTCCTTGCGGCCGGCTTTGCGCCGATCTTCCCGCAGCACGATCTGGCGGACGCCGAACTGACCGCCGCCAGAGAAATTATCGACCGGATCCTGGCCGGCCACGCGCCCCACCCTGCCCTGGCCGTGGACCGTCACTGGACGCTGCTTTCCGCCAATGCCGCGATTGCGGCCCTGACGGACGGCGTCGCGGGGCACCTCCTCGCCGGCGCAGTCAATGTCCTGCGCCTCGGCCTGCATCCGGAGGGACTGGCCCCGCGGATCGTGAATTTCGCCGAATGGCGCGCGCATCTCCTGCGGCGCCTCGCCCGCGACGTCGCCCTGTCGGCCGACCCCGTGCTGGCCGCTCTCCTTGAGGAGCTCGAATCCTACCCGGCGTCCATCGCGGTCGACTTGTCACCAACCCCGGAACCGCCCGAACCGGCCGTGGCCGTGCCGCTGATCATCGCCAGCCCGCACGGGCCGCTGACCTTCCTCAGCACCACCACGATGTTCGGCACGGCCACCGACGTCACCCTGGCCGGAATCGCCATCGAGAGCTTCTTTCCGGCGAACCGGCAGACGGCCGACGCCATGGCGACATTCGCCGGCAGCGTCCAGGACGCCCTGTCCGGGCCGCGGGAATAGATCGGTCTGGGGGGAGTCGTAGCGGGGTCCGAAAAGCGGACCATGCAGGCAAGGCCAGAGGTTTCGGCCACGCCAGACGGACGCTGAGAGATTGCAGCGCCAGAACCGACCCAACAGCGACACAACAGAGGCCCCAAACGACAAACACTCCCGGAGCCGGGGCTCGCGGGAGTGTTTGAAACTTGGTTGCGGGGACAGGATTTGAACCTGTGACCTTCAGGTTATGAGCCTGACGAGCTACCGGGCTGCTCCACCCCGCGCCATTGCCGTGCGGCGCGTTCCGCGTCGCCGGTGACCTCCATATATGCGACAGGCGGATGAATGTGAAGAGGAAATCTCGTGGAATTTCGAGAAAACGAAATCCTCTCCGGCTCACGCGACGCTCGCGGGCCGATCCCTCCTGTCAGGCCCGAAAGGCTAGCAGAGGTGGCGTCGGTTGAGAAGCGTCGCCACCTGCCCTCCGGGCCGAAGCCACGGCGGCCGCTGCCGCCGATGCTTCGGCTGCGACGGTTCAGTTGCGCAATTCGCGCCGCAGCACCTTGCCGACGCCGCTCTTGGGCAGCTCGTCGCGGAACTCCACCTCGCGCGGCCGCTTGTAGCCGGTCAGATTGTCCCGGCAGAACGCCTTGACCTTGTCGGCCGTCAGCTCCGGATCGCTCGCCACGACGAACAGCTTCACCGCCTCGCCGGAATTCTCGTCCGGGATGGCGATCGCGGCCGCTTCCACGACGCCGGGCATCCGCGTGACGATCTCCTCGATCTCGTTGGGATAGACGTTGAAGCCGGAGACGTTGATCATGTCCTTCTTGCGGTCGACGATCCTGAACCGGCCGGTCTCGTCCATCACGCCGATATCGCCGGTGCGGAAGAAGCCGTCGGCGGTCATCACCCGGGCCGTTTCGTCGGGACGGTTCCAGTAGCCGACCATGACCTGCGGGCCGCGGATGGCGATCTCGCCGCGTTCGCCCATCGGCACCTCGCCGCCCTCCTCGTCGAGGATCTTCAGCTCGGTCGAGGGGATCGGCACGCCGATCGTCCCGCTGTATTCGGTGGAATCGGTTGGATTGCAGCAGGCCGACGGCGCGGTTTCCGACAGGCCGTAGCCCTCGCAGATCGAACAGCCGGTCTGCTTGCGCCACAGCTCCGCCGTCGCCGCCTGGACGGCCATGCCGCCGCCCACCGACAGGCGCAGATGCGACCAGTCGACACTCTTGGCGTCGGGGTGCCGCGCCAGGGCGCCGAACAGTGTGTTGACCGCCGGGAAGGAGTGGAAGCGATACTTCTTCAGCTCCTTCAGCGTCGCGGGAATGTCGCGCGGATTGGGAATCAGGATGTTGCAGCCGCCGGTGCGCATCGACAGCATCATGTTCACGGTGAAACCGAAGATATGGTAGAGCGGCAGCGCGCAGACCGTCGTGATCTGCTCGTTCGCCGGCATGTTCTTCAGCGCCGGCGCGTGCCAGGCTTCCGACTGCAGGACATTGGCAATGATATTGCCATGGGTCAGGGTCGCGCCCTTGGAAACGCCGGTCGTGCCGCCGGTATATTGCAGCACCGCCGGCTCGTCGCGCTCCGAGGCGACCGCGGTGAAGCTCGCCGCCCGCCCGCGCGCCATGGCATCGCGGAAGGCGATGGCCCCGTCCAGCTTGTAGGCCGGCACCATCTTGCGCACCTTGCGGACGACGAAATTGACCAGGTGCCGCTTCAATGTCGGCAGCATGTCGCCCATCGACGTCACGATGACATGCTCGACCGGCGTCTCGGCCCGGCAGGCCTCGAGCGTCGAGGCCATGTTCTCGAGAATGACGATCGCCTTGGCGCCGGAATCGCGCAGCTGGTGCGACAGCTCCCGCGGCGTATAGAGCGGGTTGGTGTTGACCACGATCAGCCCGGCCCGCAACACGCCCGCGACCGCCACCGGATACTGGAACAGGTTCGGCATCATCAGCGCGACGCGGTCACCCTTCTGCAGTCCCAGCGACTGCAGGAAGGCGGCGAAATGGCGTGACTCTTCGTCCAGCTCCTTAAACCGCATGGTGGCGCCCATGAAGTGGAACGCCGGCTGGTCCTTGTGCTGGATGAACGCTTCGCTCAGCAGCTCGCCGAGGGAATGATAGGGGAAATCCGGCAGCTCGGCCGGAACGCCGTCCGGATAGATCTGCAACCAGGGTTTCTGCATTCTCGACACCTCCCGTTGTCCGCCCATACCGATAGCGCAGACTGGGGAGAAACGGAACGCTCTACCGTTTACGTCAACGGAAATTCTGCGGCTTTTCTCGGAAGGCGGACGAGCCTAGTGATCGCGGTCGCCGGGCGGGAGTCGGCCGCGCACCGATAGCGACCCGGCCGGCAGGGCGGGCCGGGTCGCTTTGGACGGTCGGGTCTGACCCGCCTAGAGGTTCCGGCCGATGGCGCCGCCGGCGACCGCACCGCCGACGCCGCCGATGACCGCACCGCCGGTACCGCCGACCGCATTGCCGATGACGGCGCCGCCGACACCGCCGACGGCCGCGCCGCCGATGGTCTTCTGGGTCCGGCTGCAGCCGGCGGCCGCAAGCATCACGGCCATGACGACGGTGACGGTGTAGAGCTTGGTGTTCATGCCGCAATTCTCCCTGCGAAGGCCCGCCATTCGTCGCGAATGCGGTGTCCCACAAGAACTAAGCCGACGGAATGATGCGGCAAGAACGCGGCACTGGGTTTTGCGGCTGCCGCCGGATCACGGTCCCGTCAGGGGCACAGCAGCTACTCCCGGAGCCCCTGAACGCAAAAAGCCCCTCGGCTGGTGAGCGCGAGGGGCTTTGCGTGGTGTGGTGTGAAGAAGATTTTATCGGACAACTTGCGATTTGCAGACCTGGCGGCGACCGACTTTCCCGCGTCTTGAGACGAAGTATCATGGGCGCTGGGGCGTTTCACGGCCGAGTTCGGAATGGGATCGGGTGCGGCCGCCCCGCTAGAACCACCAGGTCGGCAAATGGCAAGTTGGAAGCTGGTCTTGGGAGGGCATTGTGATTGTGTTGCGCACCCTGTTTGGGTGGGCATTGACGAATGAGAATGATCAAGCCGATCGAGCGATTAGTACCGGTAAGCTTCATGCGTTGCCGCACGTCCACACCCGGCCTATCAACGTGGTGGTCTACCACGGCTCTGATAGGGAGAACTCGTTTTC
>NZ_ATXK01000012.1 GCF_000421645.1 Aurantimonas coralicida DSM 14790
GAACAGGTCGTCGAGCAGGCGGTGGCGGGCGAAGGCGGTGTCGTTATCAAACGTCACCGAGGAGCGCAGGCCGGGAGCAACACGCCGGAAGACGGCTGTCATCGCTGCGATGGTTTCGGCGGCGGTCTTTCCGTTCAGCCTCGTGGCGAGCGTCACACGGGTCTTTCGCTCATGAAGGACGAGAACCGGGCGAGCGCGCTTGCAGATGACAAGATCAGCCTCCCAATGCCCGACCTGTCGGCGATCCTCGACCTCGGCCGGACGGTCATGGATGGAACGGCGGTTCTTGATCGTATCGCGTGACCGGCGTGCTCTCATCGGGCGGCGCGTCCTGCGCCGGCGCAGGAGATAGCGCCAGAGCTCCTCGGCCTTCTGCGAGGCGCGATAGACGAAGGCGTAGATGGTCTCGGTGGCGAGCACGCGCAATTTCGGCTCCGCACCATTCTTCAGCCAGTCCGCGACCTGCTCCGGCAATCTCGCATCAATACACGACGCGACCTGACGCCCCCCGCTAGGAAGGCGGTGACAGCGACCTCCGTCACTCGGCTGACGCAGGCATCCGACGTCGTTGCTTATATCGAGACGTCCACCCCCGAAAACCATCATGAGGCAACGACCTCCAAAATAACATCGACCCCGGCAGAGACGTCGACGAGGCAGTTGCCAGCGAGCCCCAATTAAAGGGCCGAATGACAAGGTCTGGGAGGTGGCGCGGCGACACCCCTCGCGCTCAATCAGTCGAAAACTGCGGAACATACTAGCGCTTTTTTTCAGAGCCGGCGGAACAAGACGATTTTTCCCAGCGAAACTTTCTTGCCGGTTTGGCTTCGTGAATGAACGAAAACACGGAGTTAACAGCGATGCCTCTCTACATCAGTTGCAGAAGCCGACGTATAAGTACTGTTTCAGTTGCTGCTGCAGCAGCGTCGCATGGTCGCCGAGCTTTGAAAGGGCGCGATCTCGGTCATTGCGATCCGGAACGCCGCAGTCTCATGCTGGCTGGAGCACCTATACCGGTTGATCCAGCGCGGGGGGCGGATCCCTTCGATGTCCGCGCCCGTGTCGACGACGCGACAACGGCCACGAATGCCCAAAGGCGGATTGGTGCAGCAATTGCCACAGAACTGCTGTTCACGGTGACAGCAGATGCGCTCAAACGGACGGATGCAGTCGCAGATGAGGACGTTGCAAGTCCGCCAGCTGAAGCCGTTGATGGAGCAGCAATTCTGCGGCGCTTGGCGATCGAAAATCATTGGAAATGTGAATGGCTTGACGACCTTCCCGCCGAAAAGGGGGCATCGTCGACCTCCAACCATAAACTGCAGCACAGATGGCCGGCATTGACCCGCATCGCAGGGGAAGAAACGCGGAGGTGGCTCGAAGCGTTCGATCCACTCAAAGTCATGGCGCTCACGGGGCTTGTGCTCGAGGCTTGTGTCTTGGACAAGCGCTGGCGCGTGGCTTGTTGGCGCCTCGATCTCGATGAAAAGACGCCTCATTTGTCGGTTTTCGTCGTACCGCTCAGGCAGAGCCTTTCGAAAACGGGTGAAGCAAAAACCTGGGTCAGCGTGCGTACACATCTCGGAAAAAGGCATCAGCTCAGCGCGCTGCAAGACTGGGCCGGGGAGGTTTGCGCTCCGATTGGCCTCGTCCGCGGACGGCCGTGGTCCGAGACAGGCGCACGGCACGTCTCGCCGAGCCGCTATCGATTTCGGGCGCTGAAGGCGGCAGAAGCAGACCTCGCCCAGCGCGAAGCTGCGCTGCTGGCGAAAGAAGAAGAGTGCGAAGCCAGACAGAACGCTCTCGATGCCCGAGACGCAGCAGCCGCGGCGCGCGAAGCTGCAGATCAGAAGCGGCAAGCAGCCCAGAAGCTCGCCGAACGTGAACTTTCGCAGAAGCAATCGCTGCTGGACGACGATATGGATCGCGCCGCGAATGCGATCCACGCAGCCGCGGGGATCCTGAAACGTAGTCCATCCTCGGATCCGGCTTGCTCGCTGTATCGCGTCCTCTCTGACTATTTGCGTAAGCGGCCGGCGTCCAAGGCCGACGAAATCGACGCGGTCTTTCGAGAATGGGTGCAGCAAACGAGTAACGTGGCGCAATCGTCGCAGCACCGCACACCCGAGAAGCCGATGCTTCCGACCTTGGTCTTCGATGAACCCGAACTGTCAAATAACGCTGGGGTCGATAAGGCGCGCCCGTAGAAGCTGTAAAAAGAGCCTGCGTGGGCTGTCGCGCTTGCGCGTTCCTAACCAGTGGACGCCGCTTCGATCAAGCAGTTGCGTTTAAAACCCGTCGCCTCATCGGCACGGCCAAGCGGGTTCGCGACGATTTGCGTTTTTCCAACCCTGTAGTCGCGGGCCGCATGGATATGCCCGTGGATCCAGATCCGTGGCCGCCACGTCTCGATCGCAGGCTCGAGGTCCGACGCGTAACAATGGTCCAGCGGGTCGTGCGGAAGCGCCAGGGAGCGCAGGCTCGGCGCATGATGCGTCACCACGACCGTACGACGTGGTTCGATGTCTCCGGCGAATGCGTCGGCCAGAAACCGGCACGAGGCACGGTGCCAGGCGAGCGTCGTTGCCGGCGTGATCCGCCGCGAGCGCCGGGTCGATGAGGCGCGGTGGATGCAGCGGTAGTCGTTCATCCCGCGTCGTGCCACCGCATGGGCCTGCGCGCGGCTGACGTGGGAGTCGGACCGCAGATCAGTCCAGAGCGTTGCGCCGAGGAATGTCAGGCCATTGATCGTTGCGGCATCGTCGGACAGGAGCGTGATCCCGAGCCTGGCGGCCAGGTCACGGCCCGCCTGAAGCTCCTCCTCGACGGTAAAGCCATACGGCGAGCCATCGCGGTACCAGTCGTGATTGCCGGGGACATAGATCGTCGGCACGCCGGCAAACCGCTCTCCCAGCCATTTGAGCGAGGCCGTCAGCCTGCCGGCGCAGTCGCCCGCAACAACGGCAATGTCGAACGCCGCGGTGATCTCGCTCGCCGGATCGAAGGAGCGGCCGCCGTCATTCTGGTGAAGGTCCGACAGGACGAGCAGCCGTGTCATGCCGGCCCTCCATGGTCAGGATCCATGAAGCCGTGGTTCCTTGCGAACTCTGCGAGCGCCGCCCGTCCGAGAACACGCCGTTCGAGGGCAAGATCGGCGAGCGCCTCAATCGCGGCCCGGTGCCGTCGCACGAGAACGATCGTCTCGGCATAGAGCCGTGCCAGCCGACGGTGGACGGCCGCGCCGTCGATCTGTGCGCCATGCACGAGCGTGCCGCCGAACCCGAGGGAGGTCTCCGCATTCGCAACGATGCGGGTCACCTGGGCAAGGTCGGAACTGCCAGAGCCACCGGCACCGGCTGAGGGCGAGCCAAGAATGACCTCTTCGGCGGCACGACCGGCGAGCATGCAGACCGCCTCCTTGACGACATCACCGGGAAGGCCCTCGAACGACGCCTCGTCGACATCGAAGACAACCGCGCCGCCGCTATGTTCCGTCTCGACAAGCGAGAGCGACGTCGGCACCTGGCCGAAGTGCATGCGGGCAACGGCGTGGCCAGCCTCATGGATGGCAATGCGCCGGCGGACAGCCGGAGCACGCTCATCGCCGGGAACCGCAACCGCGATCAGATCCTCGGTCTGGAGGGGCCGGCCAGCAAGCCGCGCCCGACGCCGGGCATCGCGGGCAATGCGCACGACATCCGCCCCCGACACCGTTCCGGCAAACAGCGTCGCGACCCGATCGATCGCAGACGGGTCGATGCCGTCGCCAAGATGGTGGCGGAAGATGCCGGCCAATGACGCTTCGTCGGGCAGATCGATCCAGAACCGCCGGTCGAGCCGTCCGGACCGGACCAGCGCCGCATCGAGGTTCGCATCGTCATTGCAGGCCGCGATGACCACGACGCCTTCGCGCCGACCAATCCCGTCCAAACACTCCAGGAGGCAGGTAACGATCGCCGTGAACCAGGCGTCGGCGGACCTGTCGGATCCGCCGCGCCCCTGGACCGTATCGATCTCGTCGATGAAGACGATTGCCGGCAGGTTCTTCGCGGCCGCTTCGAACACGGCACGAATGGCCTTGGTGACGTCACCCAGATGACCGGACCTGTTCGATTGCCATTGGGCATATGAGGTAGCGATGAAGTGGACACCGGCAGAGTTCGCGATGGCCTGGGCCAGCAGGGTCTTGCCCGTCCCGGGCGGCCCGACGAAGAGAGCACCGGCATCGACGTCCTCCCAGCCGATCGTGCCCTCACGATAGGCGGACAGATCGGCAACAAGTTGCAGGGCCCATCGCCCGGCCTCACCGTAGCCATGCAGGTCTTCGATGCGCGGCCGCGCTGCGCCGGTTGTGCCAGAGTGTCCAGCCCCGGAGCGCGCGTCATCCGCCAGCCGCAGTCCACGGATCTCCTGCAACAGGCGCAGACGCTCGGCAGGGGAGCGGCCGCGCCCGACCGCAAAGTCGAGTTCGAGCGGCCGGTAGGCCGAGCCCATCGTTCCGTCCGGCAGATGGGGCAGCGCGTCGCCCAAGCCGAGCAGGCGTTCGATATTCTCGCGTGCAGGATCGGCGATCTCGACCAGAGCATCCGAGATGGCGCGCAGCATCTCTGGCGGTTCATGGTCAGGCGGAAAGAGGCAGAGGCAGGGTGACGCCTCGGCCAGCATCTCGGGCAGACGCTGAAGCTCGAACGGATAGCCATCATCGAGCCGGCTCTCGGACGTTGCCGTCAAAACGGTGATCGGCAGGTATTGATCGGGCCATGCGGCGCGGATCGACGCCTTCACCGCTTGCCGTGCCGTGTCGAGCCACTCAGACGAGAACACGCTGACGGTGACGAGGAGCGTCCGCTCGCCTCGCGAGCGTGTGGCGGCCGCCACGTTGCCCTCGATGGCATCGAACAACAGGCGCGCGGACGGGCTCAGCGCCGCGACGATCCGATCCCTGTGCGAACCCGAATCCGCGATGTCGTCCAGTTCGCCTTGCATGACGTATTGTTCCCTTCGCGCGCGCTCGCGCAGCTGTTCGAAGCCTGTTCGCAGATCTGTCGGCATCGGAGCCTTCCTCGCGTCTTCGGTCCGGTCGGCACGGCGGTTGCTGGCATCGCGGACGAAGGAGAGCGCCGATGGCAGCGCCCTCCCCTTTGCCGTACCAAGCCGTTGCCCGGCGCAGACCGATGGCCTGGCAAACTGGTGATGCCGGACGTAGGCGTCGTGGTTACGAGACCGATCCACTGCGCATGCGCAGCATTGGCTCGAGATGATCGGCAAGGACCGCGGCCGTTGGATCATCGACCTGGCGAAGCCGACCGATCAGCGACGCGATCTCGCCGCGCGCCGCACCGGCGCGGTTGCGGCGGATGGTGTAGGCGACCAGGATGGACGCCGGCATGGCGCAGATCCGCGCCGAGACCGCAGCCGGATCGCGCTTCTCGCGCGAACCCTGCCGGTCGCATCGGGCAAACGGCACGACGGTCATGTCCGGCCCCGTTGCCGGGAGCGACTGCCGCTTCCAGAAACCAGTGCCAACCGACGGCGTTCATGCGGACCGATCAGGCGCTGCGGCAGACGGGGAGCGCAACCGACCGACCTGACTGACCCGACTGACCTGACCGTGAGCTCCCTCGGTGCTTCACCATCGCTCTCGGTCCATTCGTCCGCGCCGCCTTGTGTCACATCCGGCGTGTCGAACACTCGGCCGACCAACCGCTGCATCTCGGCCGAGTAACCCGTCGCGATCGTCTGGTTGAACAGCTCGATCAGCGGCGTGATCGGAACATCGAAGAACGTGTCGATCTTGGCGCCGGACACGCAGCGGTCCTCGGCAAAACCGGCAGCCCCTCCAAGGTCGATGATCCCCCATGACGCCGTGGCGATCGAGACGTTGATCCGGCGAAGGGCGGCAGGCGCGGTGAGCGCGCAGGCAGCCATGGCAGTGCACAGGTCGAGGCGTGCCCGCGAGGAGTAGAGGGCACTGCCGCGCTTGACGTCGAGCAACGTCGCATGGCCGGTGGTCCGGTCGATGACGATGAGATCGACCGCAAGGTTCCTGACGGTGCGATCGTCATCGCCGAGGACGACATCCCTGGCCGTGTCCTGGTCGCCGATGGAGAGTGCGGTTGCGGTGATGGGCAGGCGCGTCTCCTGCAGCACCTTCAGCCGCGGATCGGCTTCAAGGCCGATGGCGATGACGCCCGGCAGCGCCTGGCCGGTGCGGGTCGTGACCGAAAGCCCGAAGGCCTGCAGCGGCGTCCATGCACCAAAGCACGGATCTTCGGCGGTCGGGCTTGCAGAGGCGTTCGCCGCCTTGGCGACGATATTGAGCGCGAGCTTTTGCACGCGCGCTTCCGGTGTCGACCCGGTGCGGGATTCATCCTTGGCCTGCCGTGAGCGGCGGCCATCTGGTTTGCTGGTTCCAAGTTTGCTGGTTCTGGGCATAGCGGTTCCTTCGCGTCCGCGATGACGATCGGCGGACGACGTGTCTGGAATGATGAGATGAGCGAGAGCAGCGCCGACCGACACGCACACACGTGACGATCGCGCGTCGGCCACCCCGCATGGCGGGATGGTCAGCGTCGGCTGTCTAGGCGGAGGTGACGAGGATGCCGAACGAGCCAGCGTCGACCCTGCAGATTACGCGGATGCGCGAAAGCCGTGTCAGCAGACCGTCATCGATCACGCAGCCGGGGGCATTGATCCCCTCAGGCGGGACCAGGAACAGCTGCCTGTCGCTGAGCGTCGTCAGCAGCCAGCGCGTTGCGGTGATCTCGCTGGCAGAGAACACCGGGCCGAACGCCGTGGAGACGGACGCGGCCGCTCGTGCTTCGAGGACGCGCTCGTCAGGAATAGATCGCGGAGCGGCAGCCGGCGAGCGTTCCAGTTCGCAGGGAGAGTTGGCCGGGATTGCCCTACCCTGCACGACGCTGGGCACCCCCGCGCCGACAACTGCTGCCGGGACAACCGGCGGCTCATCACAGGGCTCGGGCCGATTGCGCTGCGCGAAGGCCATGTCGGCGGGCGGCACGGCATGACGTGGGACGTCAGGCCTTGGCGCCAGGCTTGCCTGGTGCTGAAGGGGCGGACGGATGGACGTGATAGGGGTATTGCAAGACGCACGGGTGCGCGGCATCACAGTGTGAGCCATTCTGATCTCCTTAGCCGAGTCAGTGATGGTCAGGCTGCTGGGTGGAGTTAGCGCTCCCCCGGTAGCCGCACTCTACGAGCTACCTGCATTCCGACCGATGTTCCGACCGCGTGATTGCGGGCGTATCAGCGATATTGGCGCGAAATCGTGGATGACAAGTAAATGCCGGAAGTATTTTTGACTCACTCCGGCAAATGTCACGCAGTTGAATAAAACTCGATCGAAATATCGATCCAGGCATATAGCGTCCAGTCGCGTAGCGATTGTCACCTCTGCCAGTTGTGGACGCCACTTGAGCGCCACCCCGACAGCATGCCAGCCAGCACACAATGCGCTATCGCCCCTGAAGCCTCCGCCCGGCATGCGGGAAGCTCTCTTGTGCAAAAAACTTCCACAAGTCACCTTCGCAACAGACTGCTCTTCCTTGAAAACGGACAAAGGCATCGCGTTCGACGGGAACCACGGAATTGCGAAACTTAGGTCAACAGCCTACGCGTATAAATGTTGTATTGTCGTCTATCGTTCTCGATACACCCCCACTAACCGTTGCCCAATTTATCCCGACGCAGGGCGCGGGCGAGCCGGCGGATCCGGATGGCGCGGTTGAGCTCGCCGCCGAAGATCAGCACCAGGGCGGCCAGGTACAGGAAGTACAGCGCCGCGATGATCCCGGCGAGGCCGGCATAGTAGCTGGCGTAATTGGCGAACTGGCCGATATAGACCGAGAAGGCCGCCACGAGCGCCGACCAGGCGCAGAGCGTGAACAGGATGCCCGGCCACATGTTGCTGAAGCGCGAGCGCCGCGCCGGCAGGAAGACATGGGCGACGAACAGAGCCGTCGTCAGGATCGCCGCGGTCGCGGGATAGCGCACCAAGCTGGGCGTCACTGAAGAGGGCTGGAAGCCCGGCATCAGCTGGTGCAGGAACGATCCGGCGCGCGGCGCCAGGACCAGGAGATAGCCGACGACGACGAGCACCAGCCCGGTCAGGACGACGGTCAGCACCTGCAGGAGATAGAGGACGATGGTCGAGCGGGTCTCGCGAATGTCATAGGCGCGGTTCAGGCCGACACGGACGCCGTCGACGCCGCCGATAGCAAACCAGATCGTCAGGAGAACGCCGACGCTGAGCACCCCGCCCCGCCGTATGGTGACGATGTTCATCACCTCCGACACCAGCGGCTCGGCCAGGGCCGGTGGAACGATGGCGATCAGGAAGGTGACGAGGCCGTCGGCCATTTCGCGATTGCCGATGAAGGCCGTGAGCGAACTGGCGAAGATCAGGAACGGAAAGATGGCGAGAACGGCGCGGAAGGCGATGTTGCCGGCCAGCCCCATGGCGTCGTCGTTCCACAGGCGCAGGATGGCTTCCCGCAGCACCGCCCAGACCGCCCGCCAGCCCGAGCCGAAGAGGAGATCCTCGGGATGCTCGCTCAGGACTCCGTTTGGCCGGCGCTTGTCGCGCGCGGTTTCGTTTTCGGCCTTTGCGTCCATTCAGCCGCTCTCGCACAGGCTTGCGTCCGCCGCAATTTCTCCTGCGGGGTCGGACGGCACAACGCGGGACGCTGCCTTTGGCTCCGCGACCGCAGACCGGTCACAGCCCGGTGGGCGGATCAGCGCGACCAGCGGGGCAGATGGCGCTTCCAGCGTTCGCCGGCGCGCAGACCACCGGTCCGCTGGCGACGGCGGCCCGCCGGGCGTGCCTCGGTCGCGGCCGTCTCGATCTCGGCAAGCCTGGTTTCCGCCGTCTGCAGATCGACCACCGGCGTCGGAGCGACCGGCGCGGCGTCGACCGCCGGGGTGCGGCTCCAGTCGCGCTCGACCCGCGGCTGCGGCGGGCTCTCCGGCTCGACGGCGGCCGGACGCTGCGGTGTCTCGGCGACCACCTTGCGCGGCCGGCCGCGGCGGCGCACCGGACGCTCGACCGGCTCCGCGTCGGCTTCCGGCTCGGCCATGACGGGTTCGCTCGGGCGGCTCTGCAGAATGCGCGGCTGGCGGGTGGGCGCCGCGTCGCTCTTGCCCGCCGACGGCTCGGCCTTCGCCGGCGTCTTGGCGGCGGCAGCGGCAGGCGCCTGGTCCTCGTCCCGGGCCAGGTCGCTCTCGGCCGCGGCGATCAGATGCGAAACATCCGACCAGACGGACTTCTTCTTGCCCTCTGGCGAAAGCTTGCGCCGTTTCACGGCGACGGTGAACGGTTTCGACTGTGGTTTCATCGTGCCCGGAGCTGTGTGCATGGAGGCCGGCCTCAGCCGGCGGAAGATGCGAGGAATCAGGTGAATCACGGCCGCAACGACCGTCCTCCTCTTCAGATATGTGCTGACAGGCGGCTTGCCAATAAGGTTTGGCCGAATAAGCGCGGGAAAACTGTCGCGGCGGAGATAATGACGCGGCTTTCCTTGCCGCCATCATGCGGTGTCTTGTCCTGAGCGCGCCAACCGACAGATCGGAATGCGCGACGGCAAGTGTCCGCAACGAAACGGCAAATGGCCGGCACCGCGACATCGGCAGGACGCGCGGCGCGCCTGCCCTAGAATGGCAGGGATGGAACGGATCGCCGACGCAGGATCACCGGACATCGACACATCGCACCGGCGCGCGCTCATCCGCGCCTGGCCGGCGGCCTTCGGCATCGCCATTCTGGCGGGCCTGTGGCTCAGTCCGCTGGTCGAGATGAGCCGGCGGGCCTTTTCCGCCCACATGATCCTGCATCTGGGCATCGTCACCCTGGCCGCGCCGATGATCGTCATCGGGCTGCGGCGGATCGGCATCGGCCTGCACGTCATCCGCCCCGGCATCGGCTCGGCGATCGCCGCCTCCGCCTTCGACATGTTCATCATCTGGGGCTGGCACACGCCGGTGCTGCACGAGGCCGCGGCGCGGGACGGCGGCGTCTTCGTGGTGCAGCAGGTCAGCTTTCTCGCCGCCGGCCTCCTCGTCTGGGCGGTCAGCTTCGCCGGCCGCCATTCCGGCGACGCGGCCATCGGCGCCTTCGCCATGCTGGCGACCTTCATTCATATGACCATGCTGGGCGTCCTTCTCGCGCTGGCTCCGGTCCTCGTCTACGCACCCGATGTCTGCGTCGGCGCCTTCGGCTTCGAACGCCTCGACGACCAGCGTCTCGGCGGCATCCTGATGGCGGTGTTCGGCGGCCTTCCCTGCCTCGTCGGGGGCCTCGTGCTGGTGCAGCGGCTGCTCGGGTCCGACACCGCCGCGGCGGGCAGGACGGACGGTCCCGGCCGGGGCTGACCGCGACATGATGTCAGGGTGCCGTGCCGCACTGTTTACGGCGGTTTGATAGCCGGCGACCTTTCACGCCGCGGTCGTGGCCCTATCCTGCTGACCCTCGCTGCCTGCAACGCCGGCGGTCGCGGCCAGAAACAGGATCGAGGAGCAGGGTTTGCATCGCAGTATTGCCGACTACGCCATGATCGGGGACTGCGAAAGCGCAGCCCTCGTCTCCAGGGACGGCTCGATCGACTGGCTCTGCCTGCCGCGCTTCGATTCCCGCGCCTGCTTCGCCTCGCTGATCGGCACGCCGGAGAACGGCCGCTGGCGCATCGCGCCGAGCGATCTGGAGTTCACTTCCTCGCGGCGCTATCGCGACGGCACGCTGATCCTCGAGACGACGTTTAGGACGGCAACCGGCAGCGCCATGCTCATCGACTTCATGCCGCCCCGCGACGGCATCGCCAACGTCATGCGCATCGTCGTCGGCCTCGAGGGCAGCGTCGATCTCGATTTCGACCTCGTCATGCGCTTCGACTACGGCCGGACCGTCCCCTGGGTGACGCGCATCGACCGCGACACGATGACGGCGGTCGCGGGACCGGAGATGCTGGTGATGCGCGCGCCGGTCAATCTGCATGGCGAGGACATGCACACCAAGGGCCGCTTCACCGTCTCGGCGGGCGAGCGCCTGGCCTTCACGCTTCTGCACCAGCCGTCCAACCAGGAGCCGCTGGCGGGCACCGACCCCGAGGCGGCCCTCGCCGATACCGAAGCCTTCTGGACCGCCTTCTCCTCCCGCTGCCCGGAGGTCGGCAACTGGACCGAGGAGGTGCGCCGCTCGCTGATCACGCTGAAGGCGCTGACCTTCCGTCCGACCGGCGGCATCGTCGCGGCCGCGACGACGTCGCTGCCCGAGGAGATCGGCGGCAGCCGCAACTGGGACTACCGCTATTGCTGGCTGCGGGACGCCACGCTGACGCTGATGGCCTTCATGGATCTCGGCTATTACGAGGAAGCCGAAGCCTGGCGCGAATGGCTGATGCGGTCGGTCGCGGGCGATCCGGCGCAGATGCAGATCATGTACGGCGTCGCCGGCGAGCGGCATCTCTTGGAATGGGAGGTGCCGTGGCTCGAAGGCTTCCGCGAGTCGCAGCCGGTGCGGGTCGGCAATGCCGCGTCCGAGCAGTTCCAGCTCGACATCTATGGCGAGGTCGCCGACCTTCTGGCCCAGGCGCGCACGGGCGGCCTCGCCCCGCATCCGCGCTCGGCCGCGCTGGCCCATTCGGTCATGCCGTTCCTGGAAAAGGCCTGGCGCCGGCCCGACGACGGCATCTGGGAGATCCGCGGCGAACACCGGCATTTCGTCCACTCCAAGGTCATGGCCTGGGTGGCCTTCGACCGCGCGTCGAAGATGGCCGCGGACATCGACGGCGGCGAGAACTACGCCAAGCACTGGCGCCGGGTGGCCGGCGACATCCACGAAGATGTCTGCAAGAACGGCTATGACGCGGAGCTCGGCTCCTTCGTTCAAGCCTATGGCTCGACGGCGCTGGACGCCAGCCTGCTCCACATCCCGCTAACCGGCTTCCTGCCAGCCGACGATCCGCGGGTGAAGGGCACGGTCGCGGCGATCGAGCAACGCCTTTTGCGCGACGGTCTGGTGATCCGCTACGACAATGGCGAGACCGCCGATGGCCTCGAGGGCGAGGAAGGCGCGTTCCTGGCCTGCTCGTTCTGGCTGGCCGACGTCTATGCCCTCCTGGGACGGTTCGACGACGCGGTGGCGCTCTACGAGCGTCTCTGCGGCCTGAAGAACGATGTCGGCCTGCTGGCCGAGGAATACGATCCGGTGGGCGACGAGATGCTCGGCAATTTCCCCCAGGCCTTCAGCCATGTCGGGGTGATCATCACGGCGCTAAATCTGGCACGGGCCAAGGGGCCGGCGAAGGAACGCACCGACACGAATGGCCAGCCCGTCGCCTGACCGGCCCGCCGCGAGGTCACCTGACCCGGCGCGGATCAGGACGGCGCGAGCGCTCGCCTGGGTATCGGCGACGGCCGTTCATCAACCATTGCGTGATCGGCCTGATCGTTCAGGAGCCATTCAGCTTCCCGGACGTTGAATGGAACAGGATGGAATCTGTCGCCCGGAGGTCGGTATGAAATTGTTCAAGTCGTTTGCGGTCAGGTCTATGGCCGTTGCTCTCGCGCTGGCGGTGGCGCCGGCGACCCTGCCGGTGGGGGCCCCGCTGGGCATCGCCCAGGCACAGGCCGAGCCCTTTGTCGGCGCCGGCGTTCACCTGGTGGGCGGGCGCTATTACGGGCGTCGCCATTATCGCGGCGGACGGCACTATCGCGGCGGGCGCCGCCATTATCGCCGCCATCGCGGCATCGATTCCGGTGGCGCGGCCGTTCTCGGCGGCATCATCGGCCTCGGCATCGGCGCCGCCATTGCCAGCCAGCCCCGCTATTACGACGCGCCGCGCCCGCTCTACCGCGTGGCGCCGCGCGGCTACGCGCCGGCCTATGGCACAGGCGAATGGTATCGCTATTGCGCCGACAAGTACCGGTCCTTCGACCCGCGCAGCGGCACCTACCAGCCCTATCACGGCCCGCGTCGCGTCTGCCGCTGATCGGCCGCAACGACCCGGCCATCCCCGCGCATCCCGCGGGTCACGCCTGAAACCGGAAGACCCGCCGCAATCCCTGCGGCGGGTCTTTTTCGTCTAGGGCGCCGTCAGGCGACGACCGGCCGTCCGACCGGACGCGTCGCCGCCTCCAGCCAGTCGCGGTCGGCCGCGTCAAGCCGCTCGCCGAGCGCCGCCCGCACCTTCCGGTGATAATCATCCAGCCAGGCGATCTCGTCCGCCGTCATCAGCTCCGGCGCAACCAGCCGGGTGTCGATCGGAGCGAGCGTCAGCGTCTCGAAGCCATGCATGGCGATGTCGCCGCCGGAGACTTCCGTCGCCGGTTCGGTCAGGATGAGGTTCTCGATGCGGATGCCGAAGGCGCCCTCGCGATAATAGCCCGGCTCGTTCGACAGGATCATGCCGGCCTCGATCACCGCCATGCCGCGGCGCGAGATCGATTGCGGGCCTTCGTGCACGGCGAGATAGGAGCCGATGCCGTGGCCGGTGCCATGGGCAAAGTCGCAGCCGGCCTTCCACAGGGCGATGCGGGCCAGCGGATCGAGGTCGACGCCGCGCGTGCCCTTGGGAAACCGCGCCGTCGCAATGGCGATCATGCCTTTCAGCACCAGCGTGAACTTGCGGCGCATCTCGCTGGTCGGCTCGCCCACCGGCAGGGTGCGGGTGATGTCCGTCGTGCCGTCCTGGTACTGGGCGCCGGAATCCAGCAGGAACAATTCACCCTCGCGCAGCAGCCGGTCGGAGTCGCGGTTCACCCGGTAATGGACGATCGCGCCGTTCGGGCCGGAGCCGGCAATGGTGTCGAAGGAGATGTCCTTCAGCGGAAAACCGTCCTCCTGCGCATGTTCGGCGCGCATCGCTTCCAGCTTTTCGGCGGCGGCGATCTCGGTGACCGTGCCGGGCTCCTGTCGGTCGAACCAGGCGAGGAAACGTGTCACCGCGACGCCGTCGCGCAGATGCGCGGCGCGCGCGCCGGCGATCTCGCCGTCATTCTTGATCGCCCGCGGCAGCCGCGCCGGGTCCGGCATCTCGGCCACCGTGCCGCCGGCGGCCTCGACGATAGTCGACAGGCGCGCCGCGGCAAGCTGCGGATCGAGACCGATGGTGCGCCCGGAGGCCTCGCGCCGGACCGCCGGCTCGAAGGCCTCCGGCGTGTCGATGTCGGCCAGCGCCGCAAGGTGGTCCTGCACCGCATCGTCCAGCTTGGCCGGATCGACGAAAAGCGTCGGGCGCCCGTCGGCGCGCAGGATGGCGAAGCCCAGCATCAGCGGCGTGTGCGCCACGTCCGAGCCGCGGATGTTGAAGGCCCAGGCGATCGACGACGGGTCGGTCAGGATCGTCGCATCGGCCTTCGCATCGGCAATCATTTTCGCCAGCTCTGCGAGCTTGTCGCCCGCCGGCTTGCCGGCGAAGCTCTCCGGATGGATGACGGCGCGGCCGGCCGGCGGTGCGGGACGGTCGTTCCAGATCCGGTCGATCGGATTGGCGGCCAAGGCGACGAGTTCGCCGCCCACCGATTCCAGCGCGGTGCGCAGGCGTTTCGCCTCGCCCGCCGTATGCAGCCAGGGATCGAAGCCGATGCGCTTGCCCGCGGCTTCAGTCTTCAGAAAATCGGCCAGCGAGGTCTCGGCCGAGGCGACCGGTTCGAAGACGTCGAGATCGACCTGCTGGCGCACCTGCAGCGTATAGCGGCCGTCGACGAGGATCGCCGCGCTGCCGGCCAGCACGACCGCGACGCCGGCCGAGCCGGAAAAGCCGGTCAGCCATTCCAGTCGCGCCGCCGAGGGCGGGATGTATTCGCCCTGATGCTCGTCGGCGCGCGGCACGATGAAGCCGTCGACGCCGTCGGCGCGCAGGCCGTCCCGCAGGCGGGCGACCCGGGCCGCGCTCTGGGAAAAGTCGGCGATCTCGTCGAAGCTCTGGAACATCGGATGGCTCTTGAAAAAGGAGGAGGCCGCGCTGGGGTGCGCGGCGATTGTCTGCGGGGCCGGAACATATGCATTTGGCAAGGAAGCGCAAAGGTTACCGGATTATGACGGGAGCGCCGATGTTGCACTGCAAAAACGGGACGGACCTATGCAGTGCGGACTCTACCTGACAGGGACGCGGCAACGCATATTGGGGTCACCGGGAGGCCACGAGCCGAACAGGAGACTTTCCATGGCGACTTCCACCTATACCGACGTATCCCTGCGCAATTCCGCCCGCTCCAGGGGCTTCATGCGCAACATGCTCGACCGGGTGATCGAGGCCCGCGAGCGCGAGGCCCGTCGCTATGTCGACAACCACTTCACGATGATGGGCCGCGAAGAATTCGGCTCCAACGCACGCGAGTCGCTCTTCGAGGGCCGCGCGCCCGAGCGGGGCTGAACAGCCCGGCCGCGTCACCGCAGCCATTCCCGACCGAAACAGACGCCGGCCGCAGCCCCCTGCGCGCCGGCGTTTTCGTGTCCGGTCCGCTTGCTGTAGGCTCGGCCTTGTCCTCTCGCCGCGTGAGGCTGCCATGTGCCTGCAGTGCCTGAAGCCCGATGTGGTGTTCGTCGTGCCGGACGCCGTCTGGCGCGACTACGACGCCCTGCGCGCGCGCTGCGATCCGATGACCCTGCGGTTTCACCACGCATGCGAGCGCGAGGTGCGGGCGGCCGTCCGGCAACGCGATCTGAGAACCGCGCTGCACTGGCGCGCCGTCGATCGTCTCGCCCGCGAATACGGCCGGTCGCCGGTCAGCGCGCTGGAGGTCGGCGGGGTGCGGTTTCGCGAGACCGGGAAGCAATCCTTCCTGCGCTATCCCGACGATGCCGATTTGCGGCCGGTTCCGATCGGTGTCGCGCCGGCCGCCTGACGCCTAGCGCAGATGCAGGGTGACCCATTCGCCGCGCACCAGCGTGGCGACATGGTAGAGGCCCTGGTTGCGAAAGGCGGCGAGAACCGCGTTGCGCTGGGTGGTCAGGATGCCCGACAGGACGATGTCGCCGCCATGGGCGAGATGCCGATGGAACTCCGGCGCAAGCTTCATCAGCGGCCCGGCCAGGATGTTGGCGACGATCAGGTCGTAGGGCGCGCGCTCGCGGATCGCCTCGGCGCCGAAACCAATCGCCGTCGCGCAATCGACGAAATTCGCCACGCCATTGGCCTCGACATTCGCCCGCGCCACGCGAACGGCCACCGGGTCGATGTCGGTCGCCAGCACCGGCACCCGGGCGAGCTTGGCCAGCCCGATCGCCAGGACCGCGCTGCCGGTGCCCAGATCCAGCGCGTTGCGCGGCTTGCGGCGGGTCGCCAGCCGGGCGATCGTCTCCAGGCAGCCCGCCGTCGTGCCGTGATGTCCCGTGCCGAAGGCCTGCCCGGCCTCGATCTCGATCGCCAGGTCGTTAGTCTTTACCTTGTCGCGGTCATGGGCGCCATGCACCAGGAAGCGTCCGGCGCGCACCGGCTTCAGCGCCGCCAGGACATCGGCCATCCAGTCCTTGTCCGGCAGGTCCTCGCGGCAGACCTCGCCACCACCGGCCTCGGCGATGGCGCCGGCGAACAGGCGTTCCGCCTCCTCGCCATCGGGCGCATCGACATAGGCCGAGACCTCGAAGATCGCCTTCGCCTCGTCGATCTCGGCCAGCGACACCGGCGTGCCGAGATCCTCGAAAGCGGTCTCGACGGCGGCGTAGCAGGCGTCGGCCGCGGCCTTGTCCGCGGTGACGTAGAAACGGATCTGCGGCATTCCTGCTAGCCCTCTTTCGGCTTCACGGCTTCGCTGGTCATGCGGGCCTTCTCGGCCCGCGCCTCGCGCTCGGTGGTCGTCGCCTTGACGATCTTTTCCTGGTCGCGCTGGGGCGGCTTGGGCCCGAAGGAGATGATCGTGTCCCCTTCGCCCGGCTCGCCGGAGCCCTCGTTCGACGCAAAGAGCAGATTGCCGGAGGGCCGGATCCACAGGATCACATGGGTGCCTTCCGGCCGGGTCGCCGAAAAGCGCTCATAGTCGAACTCCTCGGTGAGCCGGGTCGCCTGGAAGTTCCAGCCGTCGACCACCAGGTCGCGCAGTTCGGTGAAGGTCTTGGGCGGCTGGAACAGCGGCTGGCCGCCGATGGTGAAGTTCATCGAACGCCGGTCCGAGCCCTCGATCTTGCCGATCTGGAAGACCTCGGAACGGCCGATCTCGGGACCAAAATCGGTGCAGACCAGCGCGTTGTAGGCGTCGTTGTCGGTGGCGGCGACCATGTGGTCGAAGCGCGACAAATTGAGATTGTGGTGGGCCGCCTCGGAGAGGATCTCGCCGTACCAGACCTCGAGTTCGGCCAGCCGCGCCTCGGAGATGCGCGACCAGTTGGCGTCGGCGATGAGCACCGGCACGTCCTGGGCCTTCAGCCGGCGCGCAAAGGCGATGGTGAAGCGCGAGGCGCCAACGAACAGGATGCCGGGCCGGTCGGCTGACCGCAAATCCAGCGCCCGGGCGAGCGGTCCCAGCGTGAAGCCGTGCAGCAGGATGGTCACCGCCACCAGCGCGAAGGTGTAGGCGATCATGCGGTCGGCATCGGCGACGCCGAGACCGCTGAGGGTCGCGCCGAACAGGCCGGCGACCGCCACGGCGACAATGCCGCGCGGCGCGATCCAGCCGACCAGCAGGCGCTCCCGCCAGGTCAGGCCGGCGCCGAGCGTGCTGACGAACACCGCCACCGGCCGCACCACGAAGAGCACCGCCGCGAGGAAGCCGATGACGCGCCATTCGAGGCTCGCCAGCACCTCGCGCTGCAGCGAGGCGGTGAGGATGATGAACAGGCCCGAGACGAGCAGCAGCGTGATCGTCTCCTTGAACCGCCGCAGGTCGCTCAGGCTGGCGATCCGCGTGTTCGCCATGGTGATGCCCATGACGGTCACGGTCAGCAGGCCGCCCTCCTCCAGCACCAGATTTGTCAGCGAATTCATGCCAACCACGGCCACCAGCAGGATCGGGGCCTTGAGATATTCGGGCGCCTCGCCGCGGGCGAAGACCCAGCTCAGGAAGCGCCCGGCCAGGAAGCCGCCGGGAATGGCGATGATGATCGCCAGGATGACGTTGAGAATCAGGTTCTCGGCCTCGTGGCCGGCGTTCAGGACCAGATAGGTCTCGAAGGCGATCACCGCGAAGAGCGCGCCGATCGGATCGTTGACGATGGCCTCCCAGCGCAGGATCGAGGCCGGCCGGTTCTTCAGCTTGGCGTGGCGCAGCAGCGGCGTGATGACGGTCGGGCCGGTGACCACCAGGATCGCACCGAGGATGATCGCGGTCGGCCAGCTCAGATTGCCGATGTAATGGCCGGCGAGCGCCGTCATCACCCAGACCAGCGGCCCGCCGATGATGACCATGCGGCGCACCGCCGTCGAGGTCTCGCGGATGTCGCGGAAATTCAGCGTCATCCCGCCTTCGAACAGGATGATCGCGACGGCGGTCGAGACCAGCGGCGTATAGAGGTCGCCGAAATCCTCGCGCGGATTCATGAAGCCGGTGATCGGCCCGAACAACAGCCCGACGCCGAGCAGGAGGATGATGGCCGGCACCTGGACGCGCCACGCCAGCCACTGGGCCGCGATGCCGGCAACGCCGATGAGAGCGAGCTGAAGGGCAAGATCATGCATGAAGGAGATTCCCGGGGCCGGGCGACACGGCCAATGCGGCCTTCACGACCAAGCCCGTTCCGACCAATGTTCTGCGATGAGCCGAAACTAGTCCAGCGTGCCGGATCGGAAACCCCTGCATGCCGGTATTCGCGCGGGTTGCGTCAGACGCCGACGAGGCGCTCCAGCTTGGCCAGCGCGGTATCGGGGTTCTCGCCATAGGCCAGCGTGCCGGCGAGTTCCCCCGTCTCGTCGATCAGGAAGGTCGTGGCGGTGTGGTCCATGTTGTAGTCGTCGCCCTCGCCGATCTTGGCCGAATAGACACCCCAGCCCTTCAGCATCGCGGCGATCTTCTCGGGCGAGCCGCTCAGCGCGGTGATGTCCGGGGAGACCGCCTCGACATAGTTCTTCATCACCTCGGGCGTATCGCGCTCTGGATCGACGGTGACGAAGACCACCTGCAGATCGCCGCCTTTTTCCGCAAGCTGCTTCTGGTAGCCGGCCAGCTCGTAGAGCGTCGTCGGGCAGACCTCGGGGCAATGGGTGAAGCCGAAGAACACCGCCGTCGGCTTTGCCCGCAGATCGGCCTGAGTGAAGGGCTGGCCGGTCTCGTCGATCAGCGAGAAGTCCGAGCCGTAGGGCTCGCCGCTGCGGCCGGGGCCGCCCTGGGCGTAGATCAGCGCCAGCGCCACCGCCGCGCCGGCAATCAGCGCCACGATCGTCCAGAGCGCGGCCCGGAACATCTTCACTCCACTCATGTCGTCCAGCGGGCGCCGCATGCGGCCTCGCCCGTCCCCTGCTCGTGCATCTGTCGGTCTGTATTGCAGTGCCGATAGCACGGCGGGAGGCCGCTGCGCGACAGGTACGGTGCTGATCGACGTTCACGAAGGCGCCAATCGTCGCGGCGCCCGTGCCGACCTCGTGTCCTGTCAGAAGCAGGCTGCCCAGTCGGCCTCCAGGAGATGCAGGAAGATTGCTTCGCCATGCTGCGCCCAGCCGGCGACGGCCCCGCCTGACAGAAGCGCCAGCGCGACGACCGCCAGCGCGATCAGCACCGCAGTCCGGCGGCCATGCGTGGCGGCGCCCTGCCGTGGTTCCTCGATCGTCGGGACATCCTGCGTCATCGGCCCGTCCTGCGCCTTCGCTCCGGCCATCATAGCGCCGATCCGCCGGCCACGCACCTGTCGCTTGGCAACGCTCGACGAACCGGTGCCGTGCGCGCTCAGCCCGCAGCGCTCGCTCCCTCGCCGCGATCGGCGGCAAGGTAGTAGAGGAGCGCCGCGCCCGGCATGGCGATGCCGATGGCGCAGATGCCGGTCCAGCCGAAGGTCTCCAGCACCGGGCTGGTCAGGGCCGAGCCCAGCGCGCCACCGAGGAAGAAGGTCGTCATGTAGACGGCGTTCAGCCGGTTCCGGATGCTCGCATCGAGCTGGTAGATCTCGCGCTGGCCGAAGACGAGATTGGCCTGGACGCCGAGGTCGATGAGGATGCCGGCCGCGACCAATGCGACCAGCGAGGTCTCGCCGAACAGGGCGGCGACGAAGGCAATGACGACAGTGGCGATGGCCGCGATGGTGCCGATCCGGGTGTAGCCGCGATCGGCCAGCCGTCCGGCGATGGGCGCGGCGAAGACGCCGAGAACGCCGGCCAGCGCGAACAGCGCGACGCCGCTCGGCGAAAAGCCGTAGGGCTCGCGCAACAGGATGATCGGCGCCGCCGTCCAGAACAGCGAGAACGCCCCGAACATTGCTGCATGGTAGAGGCCGCGCCGGCGTAGCACTTTCTGGTGCACGAACAGCTTGCCGAGGGAGGCGATCAGCGCGCCATAGCCGCGCGTGCCCTCCGGACGCCGCTGCGGCAGCAGCACCAGCCCGGCGACCATCAGCACCGCCACCAGTCCACCGGACAGGCCGAAGACGCCGCGCCAGCCGACATAATCGGCCAGGAAGCTCGCCGCCGGCCGGGCAAGCAGGATGCCGGCCAGAAGCCCGCTCATGACATTGCCGACGACGGCGCCGCGCTCGTCCGGCGGGGCCAGATTGGCGGCGAGCGGCACCAGCATCTGCGCGGCGGTCGACGAGACGCCGACGAACAGCATCGCCGCGAACAGCGCCGTCAGGCCCGGCGCCAGCGCCAGGCCGGCCAGTGCCACGAGATTGGCCGCCATGGTGACGAGGATCAGCCGGCGGTTCTCGACGACGTCGCCAAGCGGCACCAGCAGCACGAGGCCGATGGCGTAGCCGATCTGCGCCACGGTGACGATGGCGCTTTCGGCGGCCACCGACAGGCCGGTATCCGCGCCGATCAGCGCGACGAGGGGCTGGGCGTAGTAGAGATTGGCCGCCAGCGCGCCGCAGGCAAAGGCGAAAAAGACGGTCAGCACCGGGCCGAGGCCGGCCGGCCGCGCGTCTCTCTCCACCATATCCTCGGGCGCGCCTGCGATGGCGGAAGCCTGTGTCATCGTCTGATCCTGTCGGTAGGGGCCGCGGCGGGTTCGGCGGCCTGACGGAGACCGCCGGCGTTTCGCGGTTGCGAGATAGGGCGGCCCCGGGCGGCGATCAGCCCCGTTTGACGGTGCGTTCGGCAAAGACGTCTGCTGCGGCTTGCAAGTGCCCCGCCGGCCCTTATGGTTCCCGCGATTGCGAAGACGACGAACAGGATGACGCGCATGCGCTTTACCGGGACCGACGCCTATGTGGCCGGCAAGGACCTCACCATCGCGGTCAACGCCGCGATCACGCTGGAGCGGCCGCTGCTGGTGAAGGGCGAGCCCGGCACCGGCAAGACCGAGCTCGCCTTCCAGATCGCCGAGGCGCTGGGACTACGGCTGATTCAGTGGACGGTGAAGTCGACGACGCGCGCGGCGCAGGGCCTTTACGAATACGACGCCGTCTCACGGCTGCGCGACAGCCAGCTCGGCGACGAGAAGGTCAACGACATCCGCAATTACATCCGCCGCGGCAAGCTCTGGGAGGCCTTCGCTTCGGAAGAGCGCGTGGTGCTTCTGATCGACGAGATCGACAAGGCCGACATCGAGTTTCCCAACGATTTGTTGCAGGAACTCGACCGGATGGAGTTCGACGTCTACGAGACCGACGAGACGATCCGCGCGAAGCACCGGCCGATCGTCATCATCACCTCCAACAACGAGAAGGAACTGCCGGACGCCTTCCTGCGCCGCTGCTTCTTCCACTACATCCAGTTCCCCGACCCGGAGACGCTGGCGCGGATCGTCGACGTCCACCATCCCCATATCAAGCAGGATCT
This sequence comes from Aurantimonas coralicida DSM 14790, assembly GCF_000421645.1. Lineage (GTDB taxonomy): Bacteria > Pseudomonadota > Alphaproteobacteria > Rhizobiales > Rhizobiaceae > Aurantimonas > Aurantimonas coralicida. Next base: position 21,870 of record NZ_ATXK01000012.1, read on the forward strand.
GGTACGCGCGGCGCTGACCCAGTTCTACGAGATCCGCGAACAGCCCGGCATCAAGAAGAAGCCGTCGACCTCCGAGGCGCTGGACTGGATCCGGCTCTTGGTCGCCGAGGACATCGAGGCCAAGGATCTGCGCGAAAGCCCGACCAAGGCCCTGCCCAAGCTCGCCGGCGCGCTCCTGAAGAACGAGCAGGACGTGCACCTCTTCGAGCGGCTGGCGTTCCTGGCGCGGCGGCAGGGGTGACGGACGGCGGCGCCCGTCGAACGGAACGGACAGGAGCCAGCATGAAGGACGCGGTGCGGATTCGCCCGATCGGGCCGGGCGACGAGGCCGAATGGCGCCGGCTGTGGACCGACTATCTGACCTTCTACGAGGCGAGCGTGTCGGAGGAGGTCTATGCCACGACCTTCGCGCGGCTTCTGTCCGGCGACGACAACGAGTTCCGTGGCCTGATCGCGGAAGCGGATGGCCAGCCCGTCGGCCTCGTGCATTTCCTGTTCCACCGCCATTGCTGGCGGGTCGAGAATGTCTGCTATCTGCAGGACCTCTATGCCGATCCGGAGGTGCGCGGCACCGGTGTCGGGCGCAGGCTGATCGAGGCGGTCTATGCGGCGGCAGACGCGGCGGGCTCACCGACCGTCTACTGGATGACGCAGGACTTCAACACCACTGCGCGCACGCTCTACGACCGCGTCGCCGCGGTGACGCCCTTCATCAAGTACCAGCGGAAGCTCCCGTGATGACCACCCTGCCCCTCTACCAGGTCGATGCCTTCACCGACCGGCTGTTCGCCGGCAATCCGGCGGCCGTGGTACCGCTCGAAGCCTGGCTGCCGGACGCCGCCATGCTGGCGATCGCCGCCGAGAACAATCTGGCCGAAACCGCCTTCTTCGTGCCGGCCGGCCCGGCGCGTTGGGAATTGCGCTGGTTCACCCCGGCGATCGAGGTGCCGCTCTGCGGTCACGCGACTTTGGCCACCGCCTTCGTCCTCACCGAATGTCTCGGCGAGAGCGCGGCGACGCTGACTTTCGTGACGCGCGAATCCGGCGAGCTGACGGTGACCCGCGGCGAGGACGGCTGGTTCGTCATGCGCTTTCCGCGCCGGCACGAGGCCGGCACCGTGGATGCCGCCGAGATCGAGCAGCTGGCCGAGGCCCTGGGCGCGCAGCCCAAGGCGGTGATCTCCTATGCGGTGCCGAACGACACGTCCTGGCTGGCGGTGATGGAGAGCGCGGCCGAGGTCGAGGCGCTCGCCCCCGACATCCGGGCGATCGCCGCCCTGCCGCCGCGCAACGTCATCGCCACGGCACAGGGTGCGCCGGGCTCCGGCCTCGACTTCGTCTCGCGCATGTTCGCGCCCAAGGCGGGCATCGACGAGGACCCGGTCACCGGTTCGGCCCATTGCTCGCTGGTGCCCTATTGGGCCGGCGAGCTCGGCGGAAGCGCGTTCACCGCGCGGCAGGTGTCGAAGCGCGGCGGCGATCTGCGCTGCCGTCTGGAGGGCGAAACCGTCGTCGTGGCCGGCCAGGCGGTGCTCTATCTGACCGGCGAGATCGCCATTCCCGGCTGAGCCGGCATCAAGCGGTCAGGCCGATGCGCCCTATTCCGCCGCCTCGACGGTCTGGGCGGCGTCGATGGCTTCCATCACCAGTTCCGGCCGCCGGGCCAGCACGTTGAGCAGCACCCGGGCCGGACCGGTCGGATAGCGCCGCCCCTGCTCCCAGTTGCGCAACGTCGCGATCGGCACGCCGATCTTCAGCGCGAAATCGGCCTGGGTCAGCTTCAGCTTGCGCCGCAGCCGGGCGACGTCCGGCACCTCGATCTTGTAGCGATGGACGGTGACCTGCGAATCGTCGCCCTGAAACCATTTCAGCGCCTGCTCCAGCGATTCGAGCATATGGGCGTCGGCTTCTTCCTGGGTCTTTCTTGCCTTCATCACGCGCTCACAATCCGAACAGTCGTTTGATTGCATTGATCCGGTCTATCACGGCGAACACCTGCTCCAGAGGCTGCCGCTGCCGAACCGACTGGGGCCGCAACTCGAGAAGCACCAGCTTCGAAAAATCGCCGCTGATCGCATAGATCAGATCGAACTCGCCGAAACTCCATTGCCAAAGCGCTGCGTTTTCCACGTGGGGGCGCCCGATCGCCGGGTCGTTCCCTAAAATATCCAGCGCGCGCTCCTTGGCCGCGCCGCCGAACTGGTAAAGCGCGCAGTCTAGCTCGAAACGCCGCGTCTCGGCGATTTGGATTTCCAGGCTCGAAGCCAATTGCCCCTCATATATACGCCGCTGGCGTAGCGCGATCAACTGCGGCAATGATAGGTTGCGCTTGTCGTCCAGACAATGACTTCCCGCCCCCGCTGCCCTATTCTCGCAACCATGTTCCTGACCTTCTTCCTCAAGCTCAAGGCCGCCGGCGTGCCGGTCACGCTGCGCGAGCATCTCGCCCTGCTCGACGCCATGCGGGCCGATCTCGTCACCTACGATGTCGAGGGTTTCTACTATCTGGCCCGCGCGACGCTGGTGAAGGACGAGCGCTTCATCGACCGCTTCGACCGGGTCTTCGGCGACGTCTTCAAGGGCGTCGAGGCGGTGTCCGGCGAGGCCGGCGACGGCGTCGACGCGCGCGAACTGCCAGAGGAATGGCTGCGGCGACTGGCCGAGAAGCACCTCACCGACGAGGAGAAGAAGCTGGTCGAATCCCTTGGCGGCTTTGACAAACTCATGGAGACGCTCAAACAACGGCTGGAGGAGCAGAAGGAGCGCCACCAGGGCGGCTCGAAATGGATAGGCACCGGCGGCACCTCCCCCTTCGGCGCCTATGGCTACAATCCGGAAGGCGTGCGCATCGGCCAGAAGGAAAGCCGCCACCGGCGGGCCGTGAAGGTCTGGGACCGGCGCGACTTCCGCGACCTCGACGACAGCATCGAGCTGGGCACCCGCAACATCAAGGTAGCCCTGAAGCGGCTGCGCCGCTGGGTGCGCGACGGCGCCGAGCAGGAATTCGACCTCACCGGCACGATCCGCGCCACGGCCGAGCACGGCTATCTCGACGTCAAGACGCGGCCCGAGCGGCGCAACGCGGTCAAGGTGCTGCTCTTCCTCGATATCGGCGGCTCGATGGACGATCATGTCCGCGAGGTCGAGGAGCTGTTCTCCGCCGCCCGGTCGGAGCTCAAGCACCTCGAATTCTTCTATTTCCACAACTGCCCCTATGAGCGGCTGTGGCAGAGCAATCACCGCCGCCATGCCGAGGCGATCCCGACCATGGACGTCCTCAACCGCTTCGGGCCGGACTACCGGGCCGTCTTTGTCGGCGACGCCTCGATGAGCCCCTACGAGATCGCCATGCCCGGCGGCTCGGTGGAGCACTGGAACGCCGAGCCCGGCGCCGTTTGGCTCGACCGCTTCACCCGGCAATGGTCGAAATCGGTCTGGCTCAACCCGGTGCCGCGCCAGCACTGGGACTGGACCCAGTCCATCGCCATGATCCGCGAGGCCATGGAGGACCGCATGTTTCCGATGACCCTGAAGGGCATCGAGGCGGCAACGAAGACGTTGTCGCGCTGAAACGGTGGCGGACTGTCCGGTTTCCGCCCGTTCTGCATGCATAATTTTCAGGCAGCCATAGCGCTGCGATCCGGCATTCCCCATATTGGGCGGGACGCAACCAGACGGGAACCGACATGGCCAACCGCCTTCGCCTCGGCTCGCTTTTCGCGAGCCTTCTCTTTGTCTTCTCCTTCGTCGCGGTCGACTATGCCGACGCGCGGCGTGGCGGCAGCTTCGGCAGCCGGGGCTTTCGCACCTATCAGAGCGCGCCGGCGACCAGGACGGCCCCGAGCGCCGCGCCCGTGCAGCGTTCGATGACGCCCGGCCAGGCGACGCAGCCCGGCGGCAGCGCCGCGCAGAGCGCCGCCGGCGCCCGGCGTCCGGGCCTCTTCGGCGGCATCGGCGGCGGCCTTCTCGGCGGCCTGATGCTGGGCGGCCTGTTCGGCATGCTGATGGGCACCGGTTTTGGCGGCATGGGCGGCTTCCTCGCCCTTCTGGTCCAGGGCCTGCTCATCGGTCTCGGCGCGATGCTGCTGATCCGCTTCTTCCGCAGCCGCAATCCGAGCCCGGTCCGTGCCAACGGTTCCAGCCCCACGGAGCGCCGCGCCTATGAGGAACCGGCGCAGCCGGCCGGCAATGGCGGTTTCCGCATTCCCTCGATCGGCTCGGGCGCAGGTCTCGGCGGCGGCGCCGCGGCGGGCGCGGCAACCCCGGCGGCCGAACCATCCGACGAGATCGGCATCACCGACGCCGACCTCGACACCTTCGAGCAGAAGCTGCACGAGGTTCAGGCGGCGTTCTCGCGCGAGGATTACGCCGCGCTGCGGACGATCACCACGCCGGAGATCATGTCCTATCTCGCCGAGGAACTGTCGGAGAACGCCACGTCCGGCCGCAAGAACGACGTTCTCGACATCAAGCTCGAGCAGGGCGACATCGCCGAGGCATGGCGCGAGGGCCACACCGAGTATGCCAGCCTCGCCATGCGCTATTCGTCGATCGACGTGATGCGCGACCGGACCACCGGCGAGGTCGTCGAGGGCGACCCTGACACCCCGACGGAGACGACGGAATTGTGGACCTTCGTGCGCGACAAGGGCGGCGACTGGAAACTCTCCGCCATTCAGGAAACCTGATCTCTCACGGGCCGGCTCTGCCGGCCCGTTTTCTTGTGAGGCTCAGAAACCGGCGGCGCGGGCGAAGGCGACCATCGCCGTGCCGATCGCCACGGTGACGATCAGCGGCAGCCGCAGCGCCAGGACGATGCAGACCAGGATGGCGATGCGCTCGGGCCAGCCGCCCGACACCAGCGCCGGGGTGACGATGGTCGTCAGCACCGCCGCCGGCACGGCGTTCAGCGCCGCATCGAGGCGCGGCGGAATGCTGCCGATGCGGGCGAGCAGCAGATGCCCGCCGGTGCGGGTCAGATAGGTCAGGCCGCCGGCCAGCAGGATGATCCACCAGATCTCATCCATGACGATCCTCCCCTTGCGCGGGTGCGGCCGCCGGCTTCGGCGGCATGAGCGCGGCGACGGCGATGCCGGCGAGGCCGCCCAGCGTCACGTGCCAGGGCGGCCCGAGGGTCAGATAGACGACGATGGACGCCGCCGCGCTGGTCAGTGCCACCGGGTAGAAGCCGCTGCGCGCGCGAAACGTCATCAGCAGCGTCAGAAAATAGACCGGCAGGATGAAATCCAGCCCGTAGCGCGACGGATCGTCGATCAGCGACCCGAACACCGCGCCGAGCGCCGAGGAGGCGAGCCAGCCGACATAGAGCACGCAGCCATAGGCGAAATAGAAGGTCTTGGTCAGCGGCTGGACGCTGGCGCGCGCCTCGGCGGCGCCGAACACCGGATCGACCAGGAAGAAGAAGGCCATCGCCTTCTGCAGGCCGGAGAAGCGATGCAGGTGCCGCCCGACTGAGGCCGAATAGAGCACGTGCCGGAAGTTCAGCGCCACCACGGCCAAGAGCACCGACCAGACCGGCGCGCCCAGCCCGATGAGCTGCAGCGCCGCGAGCTGCGAGGCCCCGGCATAGACCGTCGCCGAAAAGCCCATGGTCTGGGCAAAGCTCAGCCCTTCCGCCGTCGCGATCGTGCCGTAGACCATGCCGAAGGGCACGACGGCGAGAAGCACGGGCAGAAGCTCGCGCAACGCCGCGCGGATCTCCGATCGGGTGGTCTCGGTCACTGGACACTCGGGGTTTGTGGATGGGCGCGCGCCGATTACTCAGCCCGGCTTATGCTTCTTCGATGCGCCGCACACAAGCCGTGCCCGGATGAACGGCGCGTTGCGCCGCCCCCGGCTCAGAGCGACGGGTCGAGAATCTGCGCCTCGAACTCGGCCAGCGCGATGGTCCAGCGGTCGAAGGCGTCGTTCAGCTGCGTGCGGGTGACCCCGCCGCGCAGCGACAGGTTCAGCTCGACCACCGGGTACTGGTCCTCGGTCTGATACGCCTTGTGAAACGGATGCGTGCGGTTCCAGGCGTTCAGCGCGTCGAGCGCCACGTCGGGCCGGTCCCATATGGCGTAGAAATTGGCGACCTCGCAGTCCGTCCCGTCGGTGCAGTCGAGGAAGAACAGCTGGTAGGCGACGCCGTTGATGATGCCGGTGATCACCGGATCGCCCGTCTCGGTCGTCACGAGCTCGGCCTCGCCATAGCCTTGCGCGATGTCGAGGATGGTGTCGGTGTCGTCGGCGCGCAGCATGTCGGCGGTCATTTCGGCCGCCTCGGTGCCCGATTTCGCCGCCAGCGACCGCGACAGCAGGCCCGGCTCCTCCTCGACGGCCGGCGGCGTCGAAACGGCGGTGGCCGAGACGGCTCCCGCGGAGATGGTGATCAGGGCGACGGCAAGACCGGTGCGCAGGAGGCGCGGCGGGCAGAGGAGCATAGGGATTCCTTGTTCGGACGCCGCCAATCTCTGCCTTGTATCAAGGACCTGCAAGCCGCGATCGGCTCCGCCCTGCGGTTCTGGCGGCGACCGTGGCGGGGATACATCGTGCCCGCCCGGCGGCCCCGACGTCAGGTGCTCCGCGCAGAAGGAGACGGTGACGGTCCGCCGACGCCGGCCCGGCCATCACGCCGGCGCCCGAGCCCGAACCGGAGATTGTCGCGGCGAATCGCCGTCAGGCGTCGCGGCCGATCCGCACGAACCAGGCATCCTCGTCGATCACCTCGACGCCAAGCTCGGCGGCCTTCTTCAGCTTCGAGCCGGCGCCCGGCCCGGCGACGACGAGATCTGTCTTCTTCGACACCGAGCCGGCGACCTTCGCCCCCAGCCCCTCGGCCATCGCCTTGGCCTCGTCCCGCGTCATCTTCTCCAGCGAACCGGTGAAGACGATGGTCTGGCCCGAGACGGGGGACGTTGCCGCCGGCTGTTCGGCCGGCTGCACGTCGAGCTCGGCGACGAGGTCCTCGACCAGCTTCAGATTGTGGTCCTCGGAGAAGAACCGCGCCGTCGCGGTGATCACGGCGCCGCCGATGTCGTCGAGCGCGTCCATCTCGCGGCTCGCTTCCTCGTCGCCAGCCGCCACCTTCAGGGCGGCCTCGTGGAAGGCCTCGAAGGTGCCGTAGGCCCGCGCCAGCGTCTTTGCCGTCGTCTCCCCGACATGGCGAATGCCGAGGGAGAAGATCAGCCGGTCGAGCGGGATTGTCCGCCGCGCCTCGATCGCCGCGAAGAGGTTCTTCGCCGAGACCTCGCCGAACCCCTCCTTGTCCTTCAGCTTCTTCAGCCCCTCCTGATTGCGGCCGTGCATGCGGAAGATGTCGGCCGGCGTGCGGACCTGGAAATCGGGATCGTCGTAGAACAGGTCGATCTGCTTGTCGCCGAGCCCCTCGATATCGAAGGCCTTGCGCGAGACGAAGAGCTTCAGATGCTCGCGGCGCTGGAAGGGGCAGGCGAACTCGCCGGTGCAGCGGCGCACGACGCTCTGGGCGCCCGAGGCGGTTTCCTCGCGCACCACGTCGGTCTTCAGCTCGCAGGGACAGGTCGTGGGAAAGGCGAAGGGCTCGGCATCCTGCGGGCGCTTGTCCGCGACGATGCCGAGCACCTGCGGGATGACGTCGCCGGCCCGCTGGATCTGCACCGTGTCGCCGACGCGCACATCCAGCCGCTCGATCTCCTCGGCATTGTGCAGCGTCGCGTTGGCGACCATGACGCCGCCGACATTGACCGGGTCGAGCTTGGCCACCGGGGTCAGGGCACCCGTGCGGCCGACCTGGATCTCGATTGCCCGCAGCACCGTCGTCGCCTGCTCGGCCGGGAATTTGTGGGCGATCGCCCAGCGCGGCGAGCGCGAGACGAAGCCAAGGCGCTTCTGCAGCGCCAGGTCGTCGACCTTGTAGACGACGCCGTCGATGTCGTAGCCGAGCCCGGCCCGGTTCTCCTCGATCGCGTGGTAGTGCGCGATCAGCCCCTCGATGGTCTCGAAGCGCTTCATCTGCGCGTTCACCGGAAAGCCGAAGCCTTCGATCGCCGCGACGACCTCGGTCTGGGTCTCGCCCGGCACCTCGCTCGCCTCGCCCCAGGCATAGGCGAAGAACTGCAGCTTGCGGGCGCGGGTGATCCCCGCGTCGAGCTGGCGCAGCGATCCGGCGGCGGCGTTGCGCGGATTGGCGTAGACCGGCTTGCCCTCCTCGGCCTGGCGGGCATTGAGGTCGGTGAAGGCGGCATGGCTCATATAGACCTCGCCGCGCACCTCGAAGACCTCCGGCGCCCTGCCCTTCAGCCGGTTCGGGATGTCGCCGATGGTCCGGGCGTTGCGGGTCACGTCCTCGCCGGTGGCGCCGTCGCCGCGGGTCGCGGCCGAGACCAGCTCGCCCTTCTCGTAGCGCAGCGACAGCGACAGGCCGTCGATCTTCGGCTCGGCGGTAATGGCCAGCGGCGCGTCGTCGTCGAGCTTCAGGAAGCGGCGCACGCGTTTGGCGAAGTCGGCGACGTCCTCGTCGGAAAATGCATTGTCGAGCGACAGCATCGGCACGGCATGGCGGATCTTTCCGAATTTCTCCGAGACCTCGGTCCCCACCCGCGCGGACGGGGAATCCTCGCGGATCAGTTCGGGAAAGCGCGCCTCGATGGCGGCGTTGCGCCGGCGCAGCGCGTCGTATTCGGCGTCGGTGACGGTCGGCGCGTCCTCGCGGTAATACGCCCGGTCATGTTCGGCGATCTCGCCGGCCAGCCGTTCCAGTTCGGCCGCCGCCTCGTCCCTGTCCAGCGTCTCGACCGCCTTGTCGCTCATCGCCCGTCCGAATCCCTGCTGTTTGTCCGGCCCGTCATAGCCATTCGGGCTGCGGCAGGTCGAGGCCGAGAATGCGGTCCGCGATCCGCCCGCGCAGCCATGGGGTCCACGCCGCCAGCGGCATCAGATAGCGCATCGCCAGGAGCGCGGCAGGCGGCGGCGCCGCGATGAAGTCGGTGCCCCTGCGAGTCGCCTCCATGACGGAGCGCACGGAGGGCAGCCGACGCATCTCGTATTCGGTTTCGCGCGCCTCGCTGGCCAGGAAGGCCAGGGTCGCCGCGTCCCAGATGCCGAGATTCATGCCGCGCCCGCCGACCGGCGAATGGACATGGGCGGCATCGCCGGCGAGGAACACCCGGCCCTTGGCCATGCGCTCGGCATGGCGGAAGCTGACATGGAAGCGTGAGGCCCAGGTCACGGATTCGATGCCGGGCACATTGCCGATCAGCGCTTCGGTCGACGGCGCGATGCCGACATAGCGGCCGCGCCGGGCGCCCAGCGGCAGCATGGCGACGGCGCCGCCGGGATCGGCCGATCCGCTGCGCAGATCGATGCGTCCGACAGCGGGATCGACCGGCTTGTCGAAGACCACGTCGGCCAGCGCGAACTCCGCCGGATAGCCCGCGCCGCTCCACGGAATGCCGACATCCTCGCGCACCGCCGAATGGGCGCCGTCGGCGCCGACGACGATGTCCGCCGGGACAATCTCACCGGTAGAGAGGGTGACACGCGGCGCGTGGGTGTCGGCGACCGTGTGGAAGGCGACGCCCCATTCAACATCGACGTCATGGGCGGCCAGCCATGCGATCATCAGCCGCTCGGTGCGCCCCTGCGGCAGGGTCAGGATGAAGGGATGCGCCGTATGCGCCGGCGCCGCGATCATCTCGAACAGCCGCTTGCCGTTGTCGGCGACGGCCATGCGCGAGATCCGGTTGCCCTCGGCCAGCAGGCGATCGGTGATGCCCGAGGCCGCGAGGATGTCGAGCGTGCGCGGCAAGACGCCGAGCGCCCGCGACTGGTCCTCCGGCGTCGGCCCCTCGCCGGCATCGACGATGCGCGGCGCAAAGCCCCGGCGGCGAAACTCGACCGCGGCGGCCAGTCCGACCGGCCCGGCGCCTGCGATCAGGACGCGGCGGGCCGTCACGCTCAAGCCCCCGCGCCGATGAGCCGGGCGGCGGCGGCGCGGGCCTCGTCTGTCACCGTCTCGCCGGCCAGCATGCGGGCGATCTCTTCGCGGCGGCCATCTTCGCCGATGGGCGCGACGCGGGTGGCCACGCGGTCCTCGCCGGAGGCGGCGCTGCCCTTGGAAATCAGGAGATGGGTCGTGGCGCGCGCGGCAACCTGCGGGGCATGGGTGACGGCGAGCACCTGCACGTTGCGCCCCAGCCGGCCGAGACGGCGGCCGATGGCGTCGGCCACGGCGCCGCCAACGCCGGTGTCGATCTCGTCGAAGACCAGTGTCGGCGCCGAGCCGCGATCGGCCAGCGCCACCTTGAGCGCCAAGAGGAAGCGCGACAGCTCGCCGCCCGAGGCGACCTTCATCATCGAGCCGGCGCGGGTGCCGGGGTTGGTCTGGACGTAGAATTCGATCTGGTCGATGCCGGCGGCGGACGGGCTTTCGGGGTCGCTCGTCTGTTCGACGAGGAAGGTCGCGCGGTCGAGCTTCAGATCCGGCAGTTCGGCCATCACCGCGCCTTCCAGGAGCCGCGCGGTGGTACGGCGCTTCTCCGACAGTTCGGCGGCGGCGCGGTCGAAACGCTGACGCTTTTCGGCCAGTTCGGCCTCCAGCTTGCCCATCCGCTCCTCGCCGGCATCGAGATCCGCCAGGTCGCCGATCATCCGGGCGGTGAGTTCCGGCAGATCGTCGACCGGCACCGAATATTTGCGGCCAGCCGCGCGCAGCGCGAACAGCCGTTCCTCGGTCTCCTCCAATGCCCGCGGATCGAACTCCAGCGAGCGCAGCGCCGTCTGCAGCGCCATCTGCGCGTCGGACAGCGCGTCGAGCGCCGTGTCCAGCCGGTCGATCGGCTCGTCCTGAAGGCCGGGCAGCTCGTCGCGCTTGCGGTCGAGCCGCTTCAGGAGGCCGGCGAGCTGCGGGATCGGCGAGGACGAACCGGACAGCTCCTCATGGGCGTCGTTGACGTCGGTGGCGATCTTCTCGGACCGCATCATCACCTGCCGCCGCTCGGCCAGTTCCTCCTCCTCGCCGGCGATCGGTGCCAGGTCGGAGAGTTCGTCGACCGAAGAACGCAGATAGTCCGCCTCGCGGGCCGCCGCCTCGACGCGGGCGCGGTGGGTGCGCAGCTCGTGCTCGGTGGCGCGCCAGTCGGCATGGGCGCGGGCGACGAAGGCCGCCTCCTGCTGCAGCCCGCCATACTGGTCGAGCAGCGTGCGGTGGGCCTGCGGGTCGATCAGCGCGCGGTCGTCGTGCTGGCCGTGGATCTCGACCAGCGCCTGGCCGACGCTGCGCATCAGGGAGACGCTGGCGGGACGGTCGTTGATGAAGCCGCGGGTGCGGCCGTCGGCGGTCTGGATGCGGCGCAGGATCAGGTCGCCTTCGCTGAGATCCTGCTCGTCGAAACCGTTGTCGAGGAGGATCGCCCGTACGCCGGCGCCGGACGGCAGGTCGAAGGCCGCCGTCACCTCGCCCTGCTTGGCGCCATGGCGCACCAGGCCGCCATCGCCGCGCCCGCCGAGGGCGAGCGACAGCGAGTCGAGCAGGATCGACTTGCCCGCGCCGGTCTCGCCCGTGAGCACGGAGAGACCCTCGTCGAGGGCAATGTCGAGCCGTTCGATGAGAACGATGTCGCGGATCGAAAGATGAACGAGCATGACCGGGATCGTCGGTACTGAACCGCCACCGAAATGGCAATGGCTCGTCAAGATAGTGCGGATCGGAGCCAAGCGCACCGGCAATCGGCGAAAACCGCCGGAGCCGTCACCGCGTCCGTGCGCGCGGCCTGCCGCGCCTGCCCGGCGACCTGATGACGCAGGCCCCGCAGCCCGGCGGGACGCATGCCCGCCTCAAGCGTCGTCAGGAATGCGGACCGGGACGGACCCCGGCCCGGTCTGTCTCAGGCGCCGGTGATCTTGCGCGCCGCCACGCCGAACCACGACGTCGCACTGCCTTCACGCGGCGACAGGCCGTTGGTCTGCAGGAGCTGGTAGGAATCGCGGTACCACTGCGAATCCGGGAAGTTCTGGCCGAGCACCGATGCCGCCGCCTGCGCCTCGCGGGTCAGCCCCATGGCGTAATAGGCTTCGGTCAGGCGGGCCAGCGCCTCTTCCACGTGCCGGCTGTCTGAATAGACGTCGACGACGTTCTTGAAGCGGTTGATCGCCGCGACGTATTCGCGCCGCTCCAGATAGTACCGGCCGACCTGCATCTCCTTGCCGGCGAGCTGGTCGCGGGCAATGCGCAGCTTGGCGCGCGCGTCATCGGCATATTCGGAATCGGGGTATTTCTCGAACACCTCGCGCATGGCCGCAGCCGCGCGGGCCGCTTCCTTCTGGTCGCGGGTGACGTCCGGGATCTGGCGGTAATAGGCCAGGCCCATGATGTACTGGGCGTAGGCCGCCTCCTCGCTGCCGGGATACAGCGACAGGTAACGCTTGGAGGAGTTGATCGCCGTGTCGTAGTCGCCGCTGCGATAGCTGGCGAAGGCGCTCATCACCAGCGCCTTGCGGGCCCATTCCGAATAGGGATGCTGGCGGTCGATCGCCTCGAACTTCTTGGACGCCTCGCTGAGACGGCCGCCTTCGAGATTGGCGAGACCCTGATTGTACAGGACGTCCGGCGGATCGGTCTGGGCGGCGAGCGCAAGCGCCTCGACGTCGCTGGTGTCCGAACTCATGCAGCCCGACAGGCCGGCGGATGCGAGACCCAGCGCCAGAGCGCCGGTGAGTTTCGCCACCCGCAGTCGGCGCAAGGCCGGATGGTCGTGCGGATTGCTCATTCGTGCTGATCCCCCTGCTTTCAAAAGCCCGGCTGTCTTACGCCGCGCCTTCGTCGTCAGCAACGCTCAAGCCGGTTCAACCCGTCTTTTTTGTGACGCAGCGTCCCGATCAAGCGCACGTCATCGTGTGCGACACCGGTTTTGTCGACCGGACGAGGCGGTTGCGTAATGCTGATGTCAGAGAGTCTGCGGACCGTAGGCGGGCGCCGCGACGGCGACCAGCGGCGCATGACGGACCGGATCGACCCGGCGCGACGGTGCCTCGACGATCTCGTAGGCCCGGCGGTCGGCAAGAAGCGCCTGCAGCGCGAGACCGTTGAGCTTGTGGCCGCCGCGATAGGAGCGGTAGCAGCCGAGCACGCGGGCACCGGCCAGCGCTTGGTCACCCACCGCGTCCAGCGCCTTGTGGCGGACGAATTCGTCGTGGTAGCGCAGGCCGTCCGGATTGATCACCCGGCCGTCGTCGCCGATGACCACGGAATTGTCGAGCGAGGAGCCCAGCGCAGATCCGGCGGCCCACAGGCGCTCGACATCCTTCATGAAGCCGAAGGTGCGGGCGCGGGACAGATCGCGGGCGAAGCGCTCGGCGGTGAGATCCGCCTTGTAGACCTGCCGGCCGATGGCCGGGGTGGCGAAGTCGATCTCGATCTCGAAGCGGGTGCCGTTGTGCGGCAGATATTCGGCGCGGGCGCCGTTCATCTCGACCGAGACGGGCTTCAGGACGCGCACATAGCGGGCCCGGGCCGACTGGCCGACGACGTCGGCCTCGCGGATGCCCTTGATGAAGGCGGCGGCACAGCCGTCCATGATCGGCGTCTCATGCGCATCGAGCTGCACGACGACATTGTCGACGCCCATGGCGTAGAGCGCTGCCATCAGATGTTCGATCGTCGCGACATGGGCGCCGCGCGGATCGCCGACGACGGTCGCCAGATCCATCGGCGCGGCATTGCCGGTCACGGCCTTGATCTCGTGCAGGTAGCCCTGCTTGTCGCACAGGTGGAAGACGATGCCGGTGTTGACCTCGGCCGGAAGCAGGGTGAGCTGGACCGGGAGACCGCTATGGACGCCAATGCCCTCGAAATAGACCCTGGATCCAATTGTCTGCTGGAACATTCGCACTATCGGCAACCTTTCCCGCCAGCATCGGCGCGGTGCTCCGCGTCTCAGATACCGGCATCCCCGCTCGGGAGCTTCGTCGTCAGTGCTGGCCCGCCCCCTCTCCCCCTTCGGAGGAATCGGGCCATCCCGCACTCTGCAATTCGTGACAAATTCCCTAGAACGAACAGGCCCTTCGACAAAATCACGGTTCGTTACCCGTTGTTACCGCCGGAACGGGGCCGAAAACACGAATGCCAGTGATTTCATACGCTTGTCGTGAAAAAGGCCCGCCGAACGTGCCGGCGGGCCTTGTGTCAAACCTGCAACGTTGACGGTCAGTTCGCCTGACGACGCAGGAAGGCAGGGATTTCGAGCTGGTCTTCCTCGCTGACGGCGCGCGGCTGCGGGGCCGGACGGGCCGCCGATTCCGCCGCCTGACGACGCGGTGCGTAGGGGTTCGGCTCGACCACGGCGCGGCGCGGCTGCTCGGCCGGCGCATGACGTGCCTCGTGCGGTGCGGCCTCGTCCTCCTCGCGGCGCGACAGGCCGGTCGTCAGGCGACGCAGCAGGCCCATCGGGCCCCGCTCGTCATGGGCGTCGGCCGCCGCACGGCTCTCGATCTCGGCCCGCACGTTCGGCGGGAAGTCCTCGACCTGGGGCATGCGCGGTGCCGCTGCACGCGGTGCCGGCTCGGCGGCCGGGCTGACCTGGGCGATCTCGGCCTCGAGGGCGGCGGTGAAGTCGTCCTCCATCTCGGCCTGGGGCGCCGGAGCGGCTTCGGCATGGACCGGAGCTTCCTGGACGGGGGCAGCGGCCGGAGCCGGCTGCTGGGCCGCCGGACGCACGGCCGCGGCCTGCGTTTCGGGCAGCGCACGCGGTGCCGGGGCCGCCGTCGGACGGACCTGGTAGGCGGCGGTGTGCTCGGCCGCTTCCATTTCCGCCTTATCGATGCCGGTGGCCACGACCGACACGCGGATCACGCCTTCCAGGTTCTCGTCGAAGGTCGCGCCGAGAATGATGTTGGCGTCGTGGTCGACTTCCTCGCGGATGCGGGTCGCCGCCTCGTCCACCTCGAACAGGGTCAGGTCACGGCCGCCGGTGATCGAGATCAACAGGCCGCGGGCGCCCTTCATCGAGGTCTCGTCGAGCAGCGGGTTGGCGATCGCCGCCTCGGCGGCGGCCATGGCGCGGCCCTCGCCCGACGCTTCGCCGGTGCCCATCATCGCCTTGCCCATCTCGCGCATCACCGAACGCACGTCGGCGAAGTCGAGGTTGATCAGGCCTTCCTTGACCATCAGGTCGGTGATGCAGGCGACGCCCGAATACAGCACCTGGTCGGCCATGCCGAAGGCATCGGCGAAGGTGGTCTTGTCGTTGGCGATCCGGAACAGGTTCTGGTTCGGAATGACGATCAGCGTGTCGACGTTCTTCTGCAGTTCCTCGATGCCCTGGTCGGCAATGCGCAGACGACGCTGGCCCTCGAAGTGGAACGGCTTGGTGACCACGCCGACCGTGAGGATGCCCTTTTCGCGCGCCGCACGGGCAACGACGGGAGCCGCACCGGTGCCGGTGCCGCCGCCCATGCCGGCGGTGACGAAGCACATGTGCGAGCCCAGGAGGTGATCGCAGATCTCGTCGATGGATTCCTCGGCGGCGGCGCTGCCGACTTCCGGCTGCGAGCCGGCGCCCAGCCCCTCGGTGACGGCGACGCCCATCTGGATGATGCGTTCGGCGCGCGAGGAGCGCAGGGCCTGCGCGTCGGTGTTCGCGATGACGAACTCGACGCCTTCTAGCCCGGCATTGATCATGTTGTTGACCGCGTTGCAGCCACCGCCGCCGACGCCGAAGACGGTGATGCGGGGCTTCAGCTCGGTGATGTCGGGCTTCTTCAGGGTAACGCTCATGGTTCGATCCTCTTTCACGCAGTTCTGGCCGGTTCGCCGCGCGGCCGTTCGTTGGTGACTCTTCAGCGGCGCGCGGCGCGCACCGATCTCGTTGTTCGCCCGGCCGTCCGCGCGGCCGGGTGCGTTGTCAAAGGCTGCGTCTCAGCCAGGATCCGATCCGGCCGGCGCGGGTGTTCTCGTTGAAGGCGACCGTCGCGATGGACGGCGCCGAGACGTTCTCGCGGTGGGCGACCTGCGGGTAGATCAGCAGGCCGACGGCCGTCGCGAAGGCCGGGCCCTTGCTCGACGGATTCAGTCCCGACACGCCCATCGGCCGGCCGAGCCGGACGTTGCGCTGCAGGATGGTGCGGGCCGTGTCGCCGAGACCGGCCAGCTGGCTGGCACCGCCGGTCAGGACGATGCGCTTGCCGATGACATGGCCGAGGCCGGACGAGGCCAGCCGGTCGCGAACCAACTCCAGCGTCTCCTCGACGCGCGGCCGGATGATCCGGGCGACCAGCGAGCGGGCCACGGTGACCTGCGCGTCGTGGCCGTCCTCGCCGAGGGCGGCGACCTGCACGGTCTCGCCATCCTGCATCAGCTCGGTCAGCGTGCAGCCATGCATGACCTTCAGCCGTTCGGCGTTGGCCAGCGGAATGGACAGGCCGCGGGCCAGATCCATGGTGATGTGCCGGCCGCCCATGGCGACCTGGTCTGCATAGACGAAGCGACCGTTCTGGAAGATCGCGATGGTGGTCGCACCGCCGCCCATGTCGATGCAGGCCGAGCCCATGGCGGCCTCGTCCTCGACGAGGGTCGACAGCGCGCTGGCATAGGGCGTGGCGACGAAGGCCTCGACCATCAGCTGGGCGCGGTTGACCACCGCCTCGAGATTGCGCAGCGGCGTTTCCTCGGCCGACAGGACATGCATCGAGGCGCCGAGCCGCGAGCCGGTCATGCCGACCGGATTGTCGAGCCCGCCCTCGCCGTCCAGCGCCAGGTCGTAGGCCATGGAATGCAGCGCGACGCGGCGCTCGTCGAGCGGCACGCGGGCGGCCATGCCGAGGACGCGCTCGACGTCCATCTTGTCGATCTCGCCGGACGTCGCGAACTCGGCCGATCCGCTGTGGCTCTTCAGCCGCCCGGCGGTGACCGAGACGATCAGGGATTCGATGGTCAGGCCGGCCATCCGCTCGGCGGCATCGACGCACAGCCGGATCGACTGCTCGGCCGCGTCGAGGTCGACGACGACGCCGGACTTGATGCCGTGCGAACGCTGGTGACCGACGCCGATGACCTCGATCGTATGGGTGCGGCCGGGCAGCATCTCGCTGGCCAGGCGCGGCTTCAGGCGCGCGATCAGGCAGGAGATCTTTTCCGAGCCCACGTCGAGCACCGAGATGATCCGGGCGCGGCGCTTCGGCAATGCCTTGATGCGGGGCAATTCGTCCCCGCCGCGATTGAACAGACTCATACCGGCTTGTCCTTCCGGCTACGCTTGATGAGCTTCTCGCGCTCTTCGAGGGCCGCGTTCCGGCGCACCAGGGCGTCGGGAGTGAGCTTGACGACCATGCGATCGGACAGCCGCATGTCGACGGAGACGATGTCCCGCGACAGAAGTCCGTTCTCCCGATCCATTCTCGCTACCTCGGCCAATGCTTCTACCGGCTGGTCTTCGGGCAACAGGACGGACAGGCCGTTCTCCAGTCGCAGATCCCACCGGCGGTCTCCGACGCGAACATACGCCTTGACCCTTGCGCGAAGCTCGGGAAGCACTTCCATTTCATCGATCAGGGCGGCGGCATGGGTTGCCGCGCCGGCGCCGACGACAATGGGCAGCGCGGCGAAACGGCCGGGCACGAAGGGGACGATTTCCTGCCCCTCGCGATTGACCACGACGAATTCCCGGCCCTTCTGCCAGACCGCATAGGGGCGGTGCTCGGAGATGCCGATCTTGACGCGGCCGGGGAAGATCTTGGCGACCGAGGCGCGGTCGATCCAGGGCATCGCCTCCAGCGTCTCGCGGGCCGCGGACGGGTCGAGCGAGATCAGGCTCTGGGAGCCGGTCTGCCACAGCGCCTGCAGAACGTCGATTTCCGAAGTCTCGGCATTGCCGACAACGTCGATGTCCTCGATCGCGAAGCCCAGCGGCTGGGCGACGGAATCGACCACGGTGACCGTATGGCCGCCCTGGACGACGCCGTAGACGACCGATGCGCCGACGACGACGGCCGCCAGGCTCCCGAAGCGCGGCAGCGGCAGATGCGCCACGTCGCCGGCGAGCGCCGAGATCCGGCGGCCGAAGCGCGCGGTGCGCAGCATCAGCCGGCCGGCGGCACCCGGCCGCGGGTCGTCGTGGTGATCATGATAGGCCCCGTAGGGGCGCTGGGCGGTCATCGGCGACATGAGGCATCCTCCACCATCCAGCTGAGAAGTTCGGGGAAGCTGTGACCGGACGCGGCGGCGATGTCGGGCACCAGCGAGGTCTCGGTCATGCCCGGCTGGGTGTTGACCTCCAGCCAGACCACCTCGCCGCCCGGACCGAAGCGGTCGTCATAGCGAAAGTCGGAGCGCGACACGCCGCGGCAGCCGAGCGCCGCATGGGCGGCCAGCGACCAGCCCTGGATCTTGCGCGCGACATCCTTGGGCAGGTCGGCCGGCACGATGTGGCTCGAACCGCCGGGCACATATTTGGAATCGTAATCGTAGAAGGCGTGGCCCTCGGTGACGATCTCGCAGACCTCCAGCGCCACGTCGCCCATCACTGCGCAGGTGAGCTCGCGACCGGCGATGAAGCGCTCGATCATCACGATGTCGCCATAGGGCCAGTCGTCGCCATAGAGCTGCTGCGGCGGATGCGGCTGGTCCTCGCGGACGATCAGCACGCCGAAGCTCGAGCCCTCGGCCACCGGCTTGATGACGTAGGGCGTCGGCAGGACGTGGCTTTCGGCCGCATCGAGGCGGTGGCGGAGCTTGGCTTCGGCCACCGGCACCCCGGCCGCCTTGGCGACGATCTTGGCCCGTTCCTTGTGCATGGCCAGCGCCGAGGCCAGCACGCCGGAATGGGTGTAGGGAATTTCCAGATATTCGAGAATGCCCTGGATGGTGCCGTCCTCGCCAAAGGGCCCATGCAGCGCATTGAAGGCGACGTCCGGGCGCAGGTGGGCCAGGGTCTCCGCAACGTTCCGGTCGACATCCACTGTCGTGACGGTGTAGCCGGCGGTCTCGAGCGCAGCCGCGCAGGCCTTGCCGGAGGCAAGGCTCACAGGCCGCTCCGACGAAAACCCTCCCATCAAGACTGCTACATGCTTGCCCATAGAACCCGATCCATCCTCAAAACGAGGGTATCGGCCATTCATCGCAGCCAGATGGTTAAGCGCGGGTTAAGGCACTCGCGCTAAATCAAGAAAATCGTAACGTTGCCACAATGGGGGTGGCAGATATCGGGTCTGGGGTTCTGTTCAATTTGCGTTCGCAGACAGCCGGTCCGTTAACGAATTGTCGATCATCTCCATGGTCGTGACCGTCAGGAGACATGCGATGTCGAACGATCTGCATGATGCCGTAGAGGAAGTCGTGATCCGCGCCAAGCAGGAGCGGACGGTGCTGACGCTGGCCGACGCCGCAAGGCAGATCGCCATCGCCAGGGGTGATACCGACCGCCGCGGGGACGGCGATCTGATGCTCGCCCTGATGAAGGAATCGGCCCGCCGGGGCGTGGCCATGCGCTTCAACTGAGACGCCGCGAAAGATCGAAAGCCCGCGCGGCGCACTGAACTGGCACTTGGGCGTCAGTTGCCGAGAAACGGCTCCACCACGGCGCCGTCGCGGAAGCGGCCGAGCCGCTTGATCTCCCATTCGAGCCGGATGCCCGAATTCTCCAGCACCCGGGCGCGCACCGTCTCGCCGAGGCACTCCAGATCGTAGGCCGTGGCCGACGCGTCGTTGATCATGAAGTTGCAGTGCAGCTCGGACATATGCGCGCCGCCGACGCGAAGCCCGCGGCAGCCGGCCTTGTCGACTTCCTTCCAGGCGGAAGTGCCGGCCGGGTTCTTGAAGGTCGAGCCGCCGGTCTTCTCGCGGATCGGCTGCACCGTCTCACGGTGATGCTGGACCTCGTCCATCTTCGCGCGGATCTCGGCCTCCCCGGCCGGATAGCCCTCGAAGACCGCCGAGGTGAAGATCAGGTCGCGCGATGCCGCCGAATGGCGATAGGCGTAGCCCATCTCCTCATTGGTGAGGACATGCACCGCACCCTTGCGATCCAGCGCCCGCACCTCGACGACCCGTTCGCAGGTCTCGACGCCGTTGGCCCCGGCATTCATGCGCAGGGCGCCGCCGATGGCGCCGGGAATGCCGTGGTAGAAATGAAAGCCGCCAAGCCCCGCCTCGAGCGCCGCCGCGGCCAGCCGCTTGTCGGGCAGCGCGGTGCCGGCGCGCAGGGTGCGCTCGCCGATGCGCTCGACCTGGCCGAAGCCCTTGGCGGACAGGCGGATCACCACGCCCGGCACGCCGCCGTCGCGCACCAGGAGGTTCGAGCCGATCCCGACGACGAGCACCGGGATCTCCTCGGGCAGCGCCGCGAGGAAGGTCGCCAGATCCGCCTCGTCGGCCGGCTGGAACAGAAGCTCGGCCGGACCGCCGGCGCGGAACCAGGTGATCTTGTCCATGCCGGCATCCGGCGTCAGCCGTCCCCGGACACCCTCCAGCCTGTCGCCGAGGGAGGCCAGCAGATCCGCACCCGCCATCAGGCCGAGGCCCGGCCGTTGTTCGCGGCCAGCGCTTCCAGATCCTTCGGCAGGGCATAGGCCCATTGCGAGATCGAGCCGGCGCCGAGGCAGACCACCATGTCGCCGGGCTCGGCCAGATTGTGGATCAGCGGCGCGAGTTCTTCCGGCCCGTCGATCAGGCGCGCGTCGCGATGGCCGCCGAGCTTCAGCCGCTCGACCAGGATCTCGGAGCTGACGAAGTCGATCGGCTCCTCGCCGGCCGCATAGACCGGCGCGATGATCACCGTGTCGGCGTCGTTGAAGCAAGCGGCGAAATCGGCGAACAGCGCCTGCAGACGGCTGTAGCGGTGCGGCTGGACCACCGCGATGACCCGGCCGCTGGCCGACGAGCGCGCCGCCGACAGCGCGGCCCGGATCTCCACCGGATGGTGGCCGTAATCGTCGTAGATGGCGACCTCGCCGACGACGCCGGTCAGGGTGAAGCGCCGCTTGACGCCGCCGAAGCCGGCGAGGCCCTTGCGAATGGCGTCGCCCGAGATGTTCAGGCGGTGCGCCACGGCGATCGCGGCGGTGGCGTTGGAGACGTTGTGGCGGCCCGGCATCGGCAGGACGAGGCCGTCGATGCGCTCGGTCGTGCCCTTCACCCGGTCGCGGATCGAGATGTCGAAATGCGACTTTCCGGCGGTGAAGCTGACATTCTCGAAGCGCACGTCGGCCTGCAGATTCTCGCCATAGGTGATGATGCGGCGATCCTCGATGCGCGAGACGAGCGCCTGCACTTCCGGGTGGTCGAGGCACATCACGCCGAAGCCGTAGAAGGGCACGTTCTCGACGAAGGCGCAGAACGCCTCGCGGACCTTGTCGAAGGTGCCGTAATGGTCGAGATGCTCGGGATCGATATTGGTCACGACGGCGATATCGGCCGGCAGCTTCAGGAAGGTGCCGTCGGATTCGTCGGCCTCGACGACCATCCACTCGCCCTCGCCCATGCGGGCGTTGGTGCCATAGGCGTTGATGATGCCGCCATTGACCACGGTCGGGTCGAGATCGCCGGCATCCAGGAGGGTCGCGACCATCGAGGTGGTCGTCGTCTTGCCATGGGTGCCGCCGATGGCGATGGCATGGCGAAAGCGCATCAACTCGGCCAGCATCTCGGCGCGGCGCACGATCGGCAGCAGCCGCTCGCGGGCGGCGGCGAGCTCGGGGTTGCTGCGCTTGATCGCGGTGGAGACGACGACGACCTCTGCCTGGCCGAGATTTTCGGCGGAATGGCCGACGAAGATCTTCACGCCCAGTTCGCGCAGGCGCTGGACATTGGCGTTCTCGCCCTGGTCGGAGCCCTGGACGTTATAGCCGAGATTGACCAGCACCTCGGCGATGCCGCTCATCCCGATGCCGCCGATCCCGATAAAGTGGACCGGTCCGATGTTCGGCGGCATCTTCATGACCGCATCCCCCTGATTTCATGTGTGTTCAGCTTGGTTTCACGGCCTGCGGCATAGACTCAACAAGGTCGGCAAGCAACTCCGCCGCATCCGGTATCCCCGTCGCACGCGCCGCTGCGGCCATCGCCGCGGCCTTGGCCGGGTCGTCGGCGATGCCGGCGATCAGCCCGGCGAGGCGCTCGGGCGTCAGCTGCGCCTGCGGCTCGACCAGCGCCCCGCCCTCGGCCTCGAGCCGCGCTGCATTGGCGGCCTGGTCGTGGTCGAGCGCATAGGGATAGGGCACGAGGATCGCCGGCCGGCCGACCACCGCGATTTCCGACACCGTCGAGGCGCCGGAGCGGCTGATCACCAGATGCGCCGCGCCGATCCGCTCGGCCATGTCGGAGAAGAACGGCGCGACCGTCGCGGGAATGCCCTCGGCTTCGTAGAAGCGCCGCACGGTCTCCTCGTCCTCGGCCCGCGCCTGCTGGGTGACGACCAGCCGCCGGCGCAGCGCCTCGGGCAGATGGGCGATCGCCTTGGGCATGACCTGCGAGAAGAACTGGGCACCCTGGCTGCCGCCGAAGACGACGAGGTTGAACGGCGCGTCGGCCTCGGCCGGCTTGTAGGCCTGGCGCGCCGCGAGGATCACCGCCGGGCGTACCGGATTGCCGGTGACGGTGATCTTGCTGGCGATGGCCGGGTCGGCCTTGCCTTGCGGGATGCCGGCGGCGATGCGGTCGACCCGCGGCGCCAGGAACTTGTTCGCCCGGCCCATCACGGCGTTCTGCTCGTGGATCATGGTCGGGCGTCCGGCGCGCTGCGCCGCCATCAGCGGCGGCACGGTCGGATAGCCGCCGAAGCCGACGACCACCGCCGGGCGGATCTCGCGGATCAGCGCGCCGGCCTCGCGGAAGCCGCGCCACAGGGTCCACAGCGCCGAGAACACCTTGACCGGGTTCTTCGAGGCGAAGGTCGCCGAGCGGACGCGGTGGATCTCCTTGACCGGAAACCGGTCGGCGAAGCGGCCGGCACGGTCGTCCGTGACGAGATGGACGTCGTGGCCGCGCGCGACGAGTTCGTGCGCCAGGGCCTCGGCCGGAAACAGATGGCCGCCCGTGCCGCCGGCGGAAAGCAGGATCGTGGTCATGGTCAGGCGATATCCATGCGGGCCGCGGGACGCAAGCGCGCGCCGCGACGGGCTGTCATGCACCGACGGCCTCTCAGGGCACGGCGGCGTTTGTATGGCCGAAGCCGTGTCAGGCGGGGCTGTGCATCTGCCAGGTCCGCTCCAGAAGCCGGTCGGTATGCGAGCGGTTTTCGGGGCGCCGGCGGGTCAGCGCCAGGATGAAGCCGGCAGACACCGCTACGGCCAGCATCGACGAGCCACCGTAGGAGATGAAGGGCAGCGTCATGCCCTTGGCCGGCATCAGCTGCAGGTTCACCGCCATGTTGATGATCGACTGCAGGCCGAACAGCAGGACCAGCCCGGCGATCGCCAAGCGGTTGAAGACGTCGCGCTGGACCAGCGCCACCTGCAGGCCGCGGATCACGATGAAGGCGAAGATCGCCGCCAGCAGCGCGCAGGTGACGATGCCGAATTCCTCGGCCAGCACGGAGAAGGCGAAGTCGGTGTGGCTGTCGGGCAGCATCCGCTTGACGGTGCCCTCGCCCGGTCCCTGCCCAAGCCAGCCGCCGCGCATGATCGCCTCGCGGGCGGTGTCGGTCTGGAAGGTGTCGCCCTCGCCGGTGAGGAAGCGATCGATGCGGCTCGCCACATGCGGGAAGGCGAGATAGGCCAGGAGCGCGCCGCCGGCGCCGATGCCGCCGAGAACGGCGATCCACAGCCAGGACAGGCCGGCCATGAAGAACAGCCCGCCCCAGGCGCCGGCGACCAGGATGGTCTGGCCGAGATCGGGCTGGGCGACGAGCAGCGCCACCGCCACCAGCAGCAGGATCAGCGCGAAGAGATTGCCGGGGATCTCGGCGCGGCGCTGGTTCTCGGCGAACAGCCAGGCGCAGATCACCACGAAGGCCGGCTTCATGAATTCCGACGGCTGCAGGTTGAGCGGGCCGAGGTCGATCCAGCGGCGGGCGCCCTTGATCTCCGTGCCGAAGAACAGCGCCATCACCATCAGCGCCATGGAGACGGCGAGCATGATAAGCGCGGTGCGGCGCACGCCCCGCGGGCTGAGCAGCGAACAGGCGAACATCACCAGCGCCGAGGGGATCAGGAAGACCGCGTGCCGCTTTACGAAGTGGAAGGGCTCGAGCCCGATGCGCTCGGCGACGGGCGGGCTGGCCGCGAAGGACAGGACCAAACCGCCGACCAGCAGCGTCAGGAACGCCGCCAGGAACCAGCGATCGACGCCCCACCACCAGTCACTGATCACACCACGCTTGATCCGGCTCGTCATCGTCATCCCTTCCGGATCATCGCCATGTCCGGCAGCTTGCGTACCGCGTCGCGGAAGGCGTCGCCCCGAACCTCGAAATTGCGGAACTGGTCGAAGCTGGCACAGGCCGGCGACAGGAGGACGACCGCCTCCGCCTCCGCCCCCTCGCCCTGCGCTGCCGCGTCCGCCGCCGCATCGGCCGCCGCGCGTTCCACCGCGACCTCCAGCGTACCGGAAATTTCGTAAGGAATTCGTTTACCAAGCGTGGCGGCAAAGGACGGCGCCGCCTCGCCGATCAGATAGGCCTTGGCGATCCGCGGGAAGAACGGCGACAGCGAACCGATGCCGCCCTCTTTGGGCAGGCCGCCGGCGATCCAGTGGATTCGCGGAAAGGCCGCCAGAGCCGGCGCCGCGGCCTCGGCATTGGTCGCCTTGGAATCGTTGACGAACAGCACGGGGCCGGCCCGGCCGACCTCTTCCATGCGGTGCGCCAGCCCGGGGAAGCTCTCGAGGCCTGCGGCGATCTCCTCATCGGACAGGCCCAGCGCGGTGAAGACGGCGACCGCCGCAGCGGCGTTCTGGCCGTTGTGGCGACCGCGCAACGACCCGATTTCGGACAGGTCGAAGCTCGCCTCGGGGCGGCCCTCCATGCGCCGGTGCAGCACCCGGCCGTCGAAGCCGACCCCGGCATCGAGCCCGTCGGTCTGCGAGATCCGCACGACGGTGTGGCCTTCCGATTCCAGTTCGTCGGCGATCTGGCGGCAATGGGGGTCGTCGACGCCGACAATGGCAAGCTGCGAGCCCGCCACCAGCCGTGCCTTGACCGCCGCGTAGCTGCTCATCGAGCCGTGGCGGTCGAGATGGTCCGGCGTCAGGTTGAGCAAGAGCCCGATCGACGGCTCGATCGTCGGCGCGAGGTCGATCTGATAGGACGAGCACTCAACGACGTAGTGGCGCTCGGGCGCCGGCGGCGCGAGGGTCATAACCGCGACGCCGATATTGCCGCCGAGCTGCACGTCGCGCCCGGCATGAGCGAGGCAATGGGCGATCAGCGCCGTCGTCGTCGACTTGCCGTTAGTGCCGGTGATGGCGACGAAGGGCGCCGTCGGCGCCAGCGACCGGCGCTCGCGGCAGAACAGCTCGATGTCGCCAATCACCTCGACGTCGGCCGCATAGGCCAGAGCGACAGTCCAGTGCGGCCGCGGATGGGTCAGCGGCACGCCCGGCGACAGCACCAGCGCGGCAAAGTGCGACCAATCCACCGAGGCCAGATCGACGGTCGGGATGCCCTCGGCGATCGCCGCCTCGACGCTGGCCGGGTTGTCGTCCCATGCCGCAACCTCGGCGCCGCCCTCCTGCAAGGCGCGTGCGGTCGCCCGGCCCGAGCCCCCCAGCCCGAACAGCGCCACCGACTTGCCAGAGAATGCGCGCGCCGGGATCATCACTTACCTCAGCTTCAGGGTCGACAGGCCGACGAAGGCTAGCATGAAGGCGATGATCCAGAAGCGGATCACGACCTGGCTCTCGGTCCAGCCGAGCTTTTCGAAATGGTGGTGGATGGGCGCCATCAGGAAGACCCGCCGCCCGGTCAGCTTGAACCAACCGACCTGGATGATCACCGACAGCGCCTCGATGACGAACAGGCCGCCGATGATGGCGAGGACGATCTCGTGCTTGGTGGCGACGGCAACCGTGCCGGTCATGCCGCCCAGCGCCAGCGAGCCGGTGTCGCCCATGAAGATGGCAGCCGGCGGAGCATTAAACCACAGGAAGCCGAGTCCCGCGCCGATCACCGCGCCGCAGATCGGCGCCAGCTCGCCGGTGCCGGCGACATAGTGGATCTGCAGGTAGTTGGCGAAGTTCACATTGCCGGCGACATAGGCGATCAGGCCGAAGGCGCCGGCGGCGATCATGATCGGCACGATCGCCAGGCCGTCGAGACCGTCGGTCAGGTTCACGGCATTGGCCGCGCCGACGACGACGAAGGCGGCGAAGCCGACATAGAACCAGCCGAGATTGAGGAGGATTTCCTTGACGAAAGGAAACGCCAGCGAGGTCGCGAAATCGCCGGTGCCGGCATAGATGATCAGCACCGCCGCGACGCCGGCGATCAGGAACTCCAGCGCCAACCGCATCTTACCGGAAAAGCCCTTGTCGCTCTGCTTGGTTACCTTGAGATAGTCGTCGTAGAAGCCGATCGAGCCGAAGCCGAGCGTCACCAGCAGCACCGTCCAGACATAGAGATTGCGTAGGTCCGCCCACAGCAGCGTCGCCGTCAAGAAGCCGGTCAGCATCATCAGGCCGCCCATGGTCGGCGTGCCGGCCTTCTTGAAATGTGTCTGCGGTCCGTCGGCGCGGATCGGCTGGCCGCGGCCCTGGCGCACGCGCAGATTGGCGATCACGACGGGGCCGAACAGAAAGACGACGAGGAAGCCGGTAATCATCGCCGCCCCGGTGCGGAAGGTGATGTACCGGAAGACGTTGAACAGCGGAAAATCGGCACCGAACTGGCCGAGATAGGCAATCATTAAGCGGCTCCCGCTGGGTCTGTATCGTCCGCCGGCGGTTCGGCCGGGGACATGGCGTCGCGGGAGGAGGTCTCCGGCGCGTCGGTGGCGGCCGCCTTGGGCGGATAGAGGGCGAGGAGCCTGTCGACCAGCGGCGAGAAGCCGATGCTCTTGGACGCCTTGACCATGACGACGTCGCCGGTGCGCATGGTCTTCAGCAGGCTGTCCAGCAATTCGCCGGCATTCTCGTGCCATTCGCGGCGCACGCGCGATTCCAGCACGTCGTCGAGCGCCTTCATCTCGTCGCCGGCCAGGAAGACAAGGTCGACGCCGGCCGCCTCGATGGATTCGACCAGGCCGGCATGCAGGCTTGGGGCCTTGTCGCCGAGTTCCAGCATGTCGCCGAGGACGGCGATGCGGCGACCGCCCTCGCCCGGTTGCGCGGCGCTTAGCACGTCGAGCGCGGCGCGCATGGAGGCCGGGTTGGCGTTGTAGCTCTCGTCGATCAGCTCGACATGGCCGCCGGCCGGCATCGGCAGGAGGTCGCGCCCGCCGCGTCCCTTGACGGCGCGCCAGTCCTTCAGCGCGTCGGCGACCCGGTGAAGGTCGGCATGGGCCAGCGACGCCGCGCCGAGGACGGCGAGGACGTTCTGCGCCATGTGGCGGCCGCGGGAGGTCAGTTCGACGTGCACCGTGTCGCCGCCGATATCGGCCTCCATCACCGAATGTTCGCCGGTCGGCGCGAAGCACAGGAGCCGGAAATCGGCGCCGGCACTTTCGCCGAAGGTGCGGATCTCGGTGACGCCGGCCTTGCGGGCCATGGTCGCCAGCGGGCCGCATTGCGGATCGTCGGCGTTGAGGATGGCGGTGCCGTCGCTGACCAGCCCCTC
Source organism: Aurantimonas coralicida DSM 14790 (assembly GCF_000421645.1). Lineage (GTDB taxonomy): Bacteria > Pseudomonadota > Alphaproteobacteria > Rhizobiales > Rhizobiaceae > Aurantimonas > Aurantimonas coralicida. The sequence continues at coordinate 49,547 of NZ_ATXK01000012.1, forward strand.
GAAGATCTCGGCCTTTGCCTCGGCGATCTCGTCGAGGTCGCGGAAATGGCCGAGATGGGCCGGCGCGATCAGGGTGATGATCGCCAGATGCGGGCGCACCAGCTTGACCAGCGGCCGGATCTCGCCGGGATGGTTCATGCCGATCTCGAAGATGGCGAAGCGCGCGTCGCGCGGCAGGCGGGCGAGGCTCAGCGGCACGCCCCAGTGATTGTTGAAGGAGGCGGCGCTCGCATGGACCTTGCCCTCGGCGGCCAGGCCATGGCGCAGGGCCTCCTTGGTGGTGGTCTTGCCGACGCTGCCGGTCACGGCGACGATGGTCGCCTTGGAGCGCGCCCGCGCGGCTTCCGCCAGCCGCGACATCGCCTTCAGGACGTCGTCGACGATCAGCAGCGGCGACTGCACCCGGCCGAGCGCCGGCAGCTTCTGCTCGGAAACGACATGCAGCGCCGCGCCCGCCTTGGTCGCGGCGGTCAGAAAATCATGGCCGTCGAAGCGGTCGCCTTGAATGGCGAAGAAGGCGTCGCCCGCCTCCAGCGTCCGCGTATCGATGGAGATGCCTGAGATCGTCGCCGGGAGATCGCCGAGCGGACGGGCATGCATCGCCGCCGCCATGGCGTCGACGTCCCACAGTGCTTCGTTCATCGGGCCGCCTCCGTGAGTGCTGCGCGGACCTCTTCATGGTCGCTGAAATGATGGGTGACGCCGGCAACCGTCTGGCCGACTTCGTGGCCCTTGCCGGCGATCACCACTGTGTCGCCGGTGCGCGCGCTCGCGACGGCCTCGCGGATCGCGGCGCGCCGGTCGCCGATCTCGCGGGCGCCATTGGCCGCGGCCATGATCTCGGCGCGGATCGCCGCGGGCTCCTCGGAACGCGGATTGTCGTCGGTGACGATGACGATGTCGGCGAGGCGCGCGGCGATCTCGCCCATCATCGGCCGCTTGGCCCGGTCGCGGTCCCCGCCACAGCCGATCACCACGAGGACGCGGCCCGTCGTGAACGGCCGCACGGCCGCCAGCACGTTCTCCAGCGCCTCGGGCTTGTGCGCGTAGTCGACGAAGACCGGCGCGCCGTCCGCCGTGGTGCCGGCAAGGTCGAGCCGTCCGGCGGCGCCCTTCAGATGCTCCAGCGCCGCCAGCGCATCGGCGGTCGCAACCCCGGTCGAAATGGCGAGACCGGCGGCGACGAGGGCATTGGCCATCTGGAACTCGCCGGCCAGCGGCAGCACCACCCGGTGGATGCGGCCCTCGGCCTCGATCTCGGCGATCTGGCGCTGGCGCTCCAGTTCGAGCCGCTTCAGCGTCAGGTAATTGCCGCCGCGACCGACGGTCATCACCTTCGCGCCGACGCTCGTCGCCACCTCGATGGCGCGGCCCGACCAGCGGTCGTCGGCGAAGATCACCGCCGGGGCGCCCTTCGGCAGCAGCGTCGTGAACAGCCGCATCTTGGCGGTGAAATAGGATTCGATGTCCGGATGATAGTCGAGATGGTCGTGGCCGAGATTGCTGAAGGCGGCCGCCGCCAGCTGCACGCCATCGAGCCGGCGCTGGTCGATGCCGTGGCTCGACGCCTCCATGGCTGCATGGGTGACGCCCTCGCCGGCCAGTTCCGCCATCAGGCGCATCAGCGCGATCGGATCAGGAGTGGTCAGCGAGCCATATTCGTCGCGGCTCGGCGAGACGACACCGGTGGTGCCGACCGAGGCGGCGGCGAGGCCGCAGCGCGCCCAGATCTGGCGGGTGAAGGTGGCGATGGAGGTCTTGCCGGCCGTCCCGGTGATGGCGACCACATGCTCCGGCTGGGCGCCATGGAAGCGCGCGGCCATCAGGGCGATCGCCCGGCGCGGATCGGCGGCGCGCAAGACCGGCAGCGTGGTGTCGATCGCGGCCCCCTCGCCGGCCAGAATCGCGGCGGCGCCGCGCGCCTCGGCGTCGGCAACGAAGCGCGCCCCGTCGGCGCGGCTTCCGGCCAAAGCGGCGAACAGGAAGCCGGCACCGGTCTCGCGCGAGTCGACGCACAGGCCGGCGATGTCCGGATCGGACGTCGTCTGCCCCGTGGCAAGATCCTCAGCGAGTTGGGAAAGCTTCATTAACCATGTTCCGAGCTGGACCGAAAAGCCGGCGCATAGCCCGCCGGCCCGTCGGTCTTCTATAGGCAAGCGCCCGTCCGGTGAAGCGCACATCTCGCTGCGGCCCGACGCTTCGGTCCGGCTGTGGCTTTCCTGCGGCAGCGGTCCCGGCCGCCGCAGGCGATCCCCGGTCTAGTAGGAGACCAGCAGCGACTTGCCCTCTTCGCCGAACTCGGGCCGCACGCCCAGGAGGGTCGCCGAACGCCGGATGATGTTGCCGACGGTCGGCGCGGCGTTCATGCCGGCGGTGGCGTAATACTGGCCATCCTCCGGCTGGGGCTCGTCGATGACGACGAGGACGACATAGCGCGGATTGTCCATCGGGAAGGCCGACAGGAAGGCGTTGAACTTCTTGGTATCGGAGTAGCGCCCGTTGACCACCTTGTTGGCCGTGCCGGTCTTGCCGCCGACGCGGTAGCCGGTGACGTCGGCCTTGTTGCCCGAGCCGCGCTGGTCGGCGACATTCAGCCGGAAGAGATAGCGCATCTCGTCGCTTGTCTTCTCGCTGAGGACCCGCGTGGCGACGGCCTCGGCCTCGGCGCGGCTGCGCGGCAGGAAGGTCGGCGGGATCAGCTTGCCGCCGTTCATCAACGCGGCGGCGGCGACCGCGGTGTTCAGCGGCGTCGTCGACACACCGTGACCGAAGGAGATCGTCACCGAATTGATCTGCTTCCAGACCTTCGGCTGGGTCGGCGTGGCGACTTCGGGCAGTTCGGTCGTCATGCGCGACAACAGGCCGACGCGGGTCAGGAATTCCCGGTGGCCCTCGATACCGACGGCCTCGGCTTCCTTGGCGCTGCCGATGTTCGAGGAATAGATGAAGACCTCGGGCACGCTGAGCACCCGGCGCTTGCCGTGGAAGTCGGAAATGGTGAAGCCGCCCATGCGGATCGGCCGCGTCGCGTCGAAGCTGTCGGTGATCTTCACCTTGCCGGAATCCAGCGCCATCGCCGTGGTGAAGGCCTTGAAGGTCGAGCCCATCTCGAACAGGCCCGCTGACATGCGGTTCATGCGGTCCTTGTCCAGCGCCTGGCTCGGCTGGTTCGGATCGTAATCCGGCAGCGAGGTCATGGCGACGACCTCGCCGGTGTGGACGTCGAGCACGACGCCGCCGGCGGCGATCGCCTTGTAGCGGGCCATGGCGGCGGCCAGTTCGTCACGCACGATGTGCTGGACGCGCAGGTCGAGCGACAGCTTCACCGGCTCCAGGTCGGTGCCGACGGCAAGGCCCGCATCCTGCAGAGCGCGGTAGCCCTGGTCGTCGATGTATTTCTCCATGCCGGCAGTGCCCTGATTGTCGACATTGGTATGTCCGACAATGAAGCCCGCGGTGGTGCCGCCCGGATAGAAGCGCCGCTTCTCGGTGCGGAAGCCGATGCCCGGAATGCCGAGGTCGAGCACGGCCTGCTGCTGGCCCGGCGTCAGCTCGCGGCGCAGCCAGACGAAGCCTGCATTGCTGGCAAGACGGCGATAGAGCCATTTCGGGTCGAGATCCGGCATGACGCCGAGCAGCAGTTCGCTCGCCTCGTCGGGATCGATGATGCGGCGCGGCTCGGCGAAGAGCGAGGCGGTCTTGATGTCGGTGGCCAGCACCTCGCCGTTGCGGTCGAGGAGGTCCGGGCGGTCCGACATGATCTTGTCGGCGGCGCCATAGGCGGCGGCGCTTTCCGTCGGCGCGACGCCCCACATGACGAGGCGGCCGCCGATGACGCCGTAGATGCCGACGAACAAGCCCATGGCGATGACGAAGCGGCTGCGGTTCTTCGGTCCGCCGCGATGGCGGCGCGGCCGGCCGAAATGGTCGCAGTCCGGCAGCATGGTGCCGGCGGCAGCGGGCTTGTTGCGCTTGAATGGATTGGGGAGTCGCATCACCGCACCACCGTGTCGGAGCTGTCGGCATAGCCGCCGAGATTGCCGCCGGTTTCGGGCACGAGGTTCACCGGACGCCGGGGCAGCTCGTCGGGCCGCACGATCTGGTCGGGACGCATGGGCTGCAGCTGCAGCTCGTCCTGGAAGACATTGGCGATGCGCTGCAGCCGGTTCGGTTGGTCCAGCAGGCTCCAGTCGGCTTCCAGAAGCGAGATCGTCTCGCGCTCCAGCGCGATGCGGCGCTCGACCTTGGCAACCTCGGTCTCCAGTGTCTCGGCCTCGTGCTTGATCTTGTAGGTCCAGGCTGCCGCAGAAATCATGACTGCAATCAGGACGATATCGAGAGTTTTCAACATGGTACTCAAACTCCGGTATCTGGGAGATCGGCGAGCGACGGCAGTCCGGCAAAGCCGAGCTCGTCGGCGTCCTGACGGGCCGGCTCGGCGGTGCGGATGCCGGCGCGCAGCTTGGCCGAGCGGGCGCGGGGATTGCGCTCCGCCTCGGTATCGGTCGCGCCGACGGCGCGGTTGCGCGCCTCGAAGGTCCGGGTGGCCGGCGCCACGTCCGGCAGATGGCGCGAGCCCGACGGCGGCGAGGACCGGTCGCGCAGGAAGCGCTTGACGATGCGGTCTTCCAGCGAGTGGAAGCTGACGATCACCAGCCGGCCGCCGGGCTTCAGCACCCGCTCGGCCGCCACCAGCGCGCGGGCGAGTTCGCCGAGCTCGTCATTGACGAAGATGCGCAGCCCCTGGAAGCTGCGCGTCGCCGGATCGATCTTGTCCTTGGGGCCACGCCCGACGACCTTGCCGATGACGCCGGCGAGATCGAGGGTCCGCGTGAAGGGGTGCTCGAGACGGCGCGCCTCGATGGCCCGGGCGACCCGGCCCGCCTGCTTTTCCTCGCCGAGAATGCCGATGACCCGCAGAAGGTCGCCGACCTTCAGGCGGTTGACGACATCGGCGGCGCTCGGGCCGGCGCCGCTCATGCGCATGTCGAGCGGACCGTCCTTCTGGAAGGAAAAGCCGCGCTCGGCCTCGTCGAGCTGCATGGAGGAGACGCCGACATCGAGGACGATGCCGTCGACGCGACCACCGGCGGCCTCGGCCTGGGTCTCGACGATGCGCTGCAGGTCGCCGAAGCGCCCCTCGACCGGCGTCAGCCGACCGTCACAGCCCTTGGCCAGCTCACGCGCCGTCGCGATGGCCGCGGGGTCGCGATCAATGGCGATGACATCGGCGCCGGCCTCGAGGATAACGCGCGTATAGCCGCCGGCCCCGAAGGTGCCGTCGACGATGATCTCGCCCGGCTTCGGTGCGAGCGCCTCGAGCACTTCTGCGAGAAGCACCGGGATGTGGCGAGCCGGTCCGCCAACCACGGGATCGTCGATCCCGTCGTGACCCGCCGTCATTCCGGTGCTCCCGCAGAAGCCTTGCCGCCCGGCGATGTCGCCAGGAGCCGTGCCCGTGCCTCGCTGCGTGCCGCCTCGAACCGCGCCGGCTCCCAGAGCTGGAAGTATTTGCGCGTTCCCACGAAGGCGACCTTGTCCGTGATGCCGGTATGCGAGCGGATGAAGTCCGTCACCACGATCCGCCCCTCCGCATCGAATTTCAGATACGCGCCGTCGCCGTAGGCGAACAGCGCAAGGTCCTGATAGGCCTCGCTGAACGGATCCTGGGTATCCATCTGGCGCTCGAAGCGCTCCAGCAGATCCGGCCCGCCCACTTCCATCACCGGCAGCGAGAGGCTGCGCATGGCGAACAGGTCGCGAATTCCACGCGCGGCGATCACCTGCCGGAACGAGGCCGGCACGGACACCCGACCCTTGGAGTCGATGTTGTTGACGTAGTTGGAGAGGAACCAGTCCATCAGCCGCAGCGCTGCCCGTCGCGACAGATTCCCATCTCATCAAGGCCCCCGCCTGCCTGCCGTGCGACTGGCGCACCATCCCCATGGCGCTGCCCGACTTGCGGCAACTCTTGTCCGCCCCGGACAGCCCGAAGCGCATCGTTTTCTGCCTGAAACGGAGCCCCGACCAGCCCCTGAATGATGGCTTATGGAATATCATGGGCACTCTTGGTCGTCAATGGGATGGCCCCACACGAAGGCGGCGCACGGCCTTCCAAGACGGTCTAGCACCCAGCCGTTAACGGCCTATTAACATTGACGTTTTCCAAACATTCCAAGGTTTCTTGGCGGCCAGGAGTTCAGGCGCAGCAAGACCTCCGACTGCCGGCTGACGGAACGGAAATTCCATAGGAATTCGGGGCGCTTGCGGCGCGAGGGGACGCCAGCCCATGGCCGAACAGAAATATCTGCCGGGACGCCTTCGACTGACAGCCGACTGGGACAATCGGCCGATCGCGGCGACGCGCCCGATGTGGGAAATGAAAGTGCCAGCCGGCCTGTAAGCCGGGTTCTGTCAGCGGCATGACCGCCGGACGACCATTCCTCTGGGACGACCCTTGCGGGCCGCCTCTAGCAACCTACCCGAACGACCGGCCCGGAGAGGGCTGGCGATCCGTCTTGCGACGGACCGACCACGTCGTTCCTATTCGGTCTTGCTCCCGGTGGGGTTTGCCGTGCCGTCGCTGTTGCCAGAGACGCGGTGGGCTCTTACCCCACCGTTTCACCCTTACCCCGCCAGCACTGCGGCTCCGTCGCGCTTCGTCGCGCAAGCCGCACTGCAGGCGGGGCGGTCTGTTTTCTGTGGCACTTTCCCTGGGATCACTCCCGCCGGACGTTATCCGGCACCGTTTCTCCGTGGAGCCCGGACTTTCCTCCCCCGCCGTCTTTCGACATGTGACGGGAGCGGCCGTCCAGCCGGCTGGCGCCCGCTACGTGTTCCGCACGGCCGGCGAAGTCAACGCCTAATCGTCATCGGCCGCGCGAAGCCTGCTCATTCCGGTGCCGTAGCGGCCAGCTTCGCCTCGGCCTTGGACGGCAGCGCGAACAGCGCCACAAAGCGCTCGGCAATGGCCCGGTCGCCGGTGAGGGTTAGCGCGCCGTCGGCCTCCAGCGCCGCCAGCGGCACCTTGCCGTAGACCGCGCCTGCGATGACCGGCGGCTCGGCGGCCAGGACCACGTCCGCCGTATCCGGCGTTTCGGCGGCGATCTCGATCCGGCCGTCCGCGACATGGGCGAGGAAGCTCTGGTCGCCGACGACGAAGCCGAGCCGCGCGGCAAAGCCGTCGGCCTTTTCGGGATCGAACATGGTGCGCAGCGACAGCATAAGCGAAGACGCGCTGAACGGCATCGCCGGATCGTGCGCCGGCGAGCGCACCGCCCAGCGCCCCAGCGCCTGGAAGATCGGCTCGCACTCATAGCCCCATTCGGTGAGCTCGTAGACCTGCGAGGCCGCCGGCGGCGGCAGCTTTCGCCGCAACAGCACGCCCGCCGCCTCCAGCCCTTCCAGTCGCTGGGTGAGGACATTGGCGCTGAGCCCCGGCAGGGCGGACCGCAGATCGGAGAAGCGGCGCGGCCCCCACATCAGCTCGCGCACAACGAGCAGCGCCCAGCGCTCGCCGAGCAGGTCCATGGCGTGGGCCGCGGCACAGGCATCTTCATAACGACGGCGCTGGCGGGTGTCAGGATTCTTGGTTATTTTTTCTAACTTCATTGTTGTCTTTTATAACGTGATGGGTCATCAATCGCAAATACGAGATCGCGAGAGGTGTTCATGTCCCGCCTGATATTCGTCAATCTGCCCGTGGCCGACCTGCCCCGCGCCATTGCCTTCTACGAGGCCGTCGGCGCCGTGCGAAATCCGCAATACTCCAACGAGACGGCCGCCTGCATGGTGTTTTCGGAGACCATCCACGTGATGATCCTGACCCATGCGCGCTTCGCCGACTTCACCCACAAGCCGATCGCCGACGCGCATGCCACCACTGAGGTGCTGCTCTGCACGACGATGGACAGCCGCGAGACGGTGGATGCGGTGGTCGGATGGGCGGGCGCGGCCGGCGGTGTCGCCGACCCGACGCCCAGCCAGGATCACGGCTTCATGTACATGCGCAGTTTCGAGGATCCCGACGGTCACATCTGGGAAATCTCCTGGATGGATCCGGCCGCGGTTCCGGCCGACAGCGAGATGGCGACGGCCTGACACGCCGCCGGGCGGATCGCCGGCTCGGCCCGGCGCGCTGCCCCTCGCCCGCCGCGGCATCGGCGCGAACCGGACACCGTCGCGGCCATCCGGCCCCCGGCACGGCGACCCTCGCCCTGCCGCAACGCAGACAGCCCGCAACGAAGGAGGAACGCATGGAATATGTCGATGGATTCGTGGTGCCGGTCCCCGCCGCCAACAAGGACGCCTATCGCGAGATGGCGGTGAAGTTCGCGCCTTTGTTCAAGGAGTTCGGCGCCCTGCGCATGGTCGAATGCTGGGGCGACGACGTGCCCGACGGCAAGGTCACCGACTTTCGCCGCGCGGTGCAGGCCGAGGAGGGCGAGGTCGTCGTCTTCTCCTGGATCACCTGGCCGGACAAGGCGACCCGCGACGCCGGCATGAAACGGGTGATGGAGGATCCGCGCATGCAGCCGGGCGGCGACATGCCCTTCGACGGCAAGCGGATGATCTTCGGCGGCTTCCAGGTCATTCTGGACAGCTGAGCCCATGTCGAAGATTTCCCCCTGCCTCTGGTTCGACACCGAGGCCGAGGCGGCGGCGCGCTTCTACGTCGAGACGTTCCGCGCCTGCGGCCAGACCGCCTCGCTCGGCGACACGCTGCTCTATGGCGAAGCCTTCCCCGACCGGGAGGGCAGCGTCCTGACCATCGGCTTCACGCTGGCCGGACAGGACTTCATCGCGCTGAACGGCGGATCGAGCTTCAAGATCACGCCGGCGGTGTCGCTGTTCGTGTCCTGCGCCGACCAGGCCGAGATCGACGCCTTCTGGGAGCGCTTCCTCGACGGCGGCACGGTGCAGCAATGCGGCTGGATCACCGACCGGTTCGGCCTGTCCTGGCAGATCGTGCCGGCCGCCCTCAAGCGGATGACCCACGATCCGGACAAGGCGCGGGCCGCCCGCGTCATGCAGGCGATGATGGGCATGGTGAAACTGGACCTGGCGTCCCTCGAAGCCACATATCGAGGCGAGGCCTGACGGGAGCGCGGGCGGGCATTGTCACCCCTCTGCCCGCCGCGATCCCGATGGAAGCGGCCGCAACCCCCTCGCGGCCGCTTCCATCGCATGCAAGGCCGATCAGGCCTGGGCGAGCTCGCGCTTGACCTTCGAGCAATAGCGCTGGGAGATCGGGTTCATCCGCTTGGCGTAGTGACCGGCATTGTACTTCAGGATCGTGCCGCAGGTGGTGCCGCCGCCGCGCTGCACGGCACCGGCCAGGTAGCGCATGCCCCATTTGATGTTGGTCGCCGGGTCGTAGAGCGCCTCGGTGCTGCCGCGATAGCCCATGCCGCGCGCCGTCGCCGGCTTGATCTGCATCAGCCCGACTTCGCCGGCCGCGCCGGTGACCGAGGAGCGGTAGCTGCTCTCGATGTTGATGACCGCGTGCGCCAGGTTCAGCGGCACGCCATGGGCGGCGGCTTCCTTGGCAATGATCGTCGCGAACGGCCGGTCGGCAAAGCGCTCGAGCGCTGCGACCTGCGTGGCGGACGTGATCTCGGATGTCGTGTCGTTGGCGAAAGCAGTCGTCATATGGCCGAATGCAAGCGTCGCGGCGAGAGCCACGGCAGTCAGTCTGTACATAAAAACCCCAAGTGATCGATGCCGGCCATCCCCTTGCAGGGCCGGCGCTATTTCCCTCGAAAGCGGCGCACCGCAGTTGCGAAGGACCGCTGTGTGCGGCGCAAAACCATCGGGATTGTGACGGGCCGATCACGCAACATTTCAGGCTGCAACAAACACCGTGAATTAGACGCCTGTGGTTGCGCTTTCATCGAGGTCGAAGGGCGACCGCGGCAGGCTGGTCAGAAGCCGGTGCAGGGTTTCGATCGTCGAGGCGTCGGCGACACCGTCGACCCGCTCCTGGCGGAAATGCCGCTGGAAGGCGACGGTCGCCTGACGCGTTGCATCGTCGAAGGTTCCGTCGCACGGCACGCCGTAGCCATAGGCCGCCAGCAGCGACTGATAGGCGGCGACGGGCTCGCCCCGATCGCCGAGGCCGAAGTAGCGTCCGCCCCTCAGCGGCGCCGGATTCACTGCGTGGCCGATGCCGGCGGAAAAAAGTTGAAGCCAGGGGAACTTTTCGCCGGGATCGGACTTTCGCGCGGGAGCAACGTCTGAGTGCGCCAGCACGAATTCGGGCCGGATCGCCCACCGCGCGACACAATCGGCACACAATCGCGTCACCGCATCGATCTGCGCGGCCGGGAAATCGGGATAGCCGTTGCCGTGCCCGACATTGACGATCTCGATGCCGATGGAGCGCGAATTGATGTCGTCGCGGCCGCGCCAGCTCCCCGCCCCCGCATGCCAGGCGCGCCTTTCCTCCGGCACCATCTGCACGATCCGCCCGTCCTCGTGGACGAGATAGTGGCAGGACACCTCGCTCTCGGGGGCGCAGAGCCAGCGCATCGCCGCCTCCCCGGTGCCCATGCCGGTATAGTGCAGGATCAGCATGTCCGGCCGCAGCCCGTCGCGGCGTTCGGTATGGTTCGGCGACGGACAGATCTCGTCGACGCCGGCATGGTCTGGAATCACGCCGCGGTCTTTCCTGCAATCTGGCTGTAGGCGTTGTTGATCGCCTTCATCCGCTCGGTTGCGATGAACATGAACTCGTCGGGCACGCCGCGGGCGGCCAGCCGGTCGGGATGGTTCTCGCGCACCAGCGTCAGATAGCGGGCCCGGGTCTCCGACGGCGCCGCGTCCGGGTCGAGCCCGAGCACCGCATAGGGATTGCTGGGTCCCAGAATGTGCCGGTTCTTGACGTCGGTGAACTCGGTCTCGCTCAGGCCGAAGATGCGGGCGACCTCGGCCAGGAACTTCAGCTCGCGCTCATGCACCAGCCCGTCCGCCTTGGCGATGTGGAACAGCCCGTCGAGAACGTCGGTCAGAAGCTCGCAGGTCTCGCCTTCCTCGCGGCACAGCCCCTTCAGCCGCATCGCATAGGTGTCGAAGCCGGCAATGTCCTGCTTGGCGATGTCGTAGAGACGGAAGACGTTGCGCAGTTCCTCCGGCGGGATCTCGAGGATCTCCTGGAACGCCGTCACCTCGCGCGGCGAGACGATGCCGTCGGCCTTGGCCATCTTGGCGGACAAGGCGATCACGGCGACGCCGAAGGCCACGCGCTTGCGCGTGTCGCGATCGCCGCCGAAGATCGCACGGATGCTCTCGAAGATGGCGTCCAGCGTCGCGCGGCTGCCGGCGGGTATGCCCTGCAGCAGCGTGTTGAGGCTCGTCAGAATGTTCATCGCGCCGCCCCGCCGGCCATGTTGTCGAATCGAGATTATCTGCGATCGTTCGCTGCGACGCAAACCAACGGGCGCCGAACGCCTGCGAACAGCCCGTCACCGCCACAAAACAGCGCCGGCTCGTGCCAAACGACGCCATCGCCCGTTGGTTTCGTGCGCCTGCGCCGGAATTTCGCATCTCTTCGCCAGCCCCGTTCCAGCCAGCCGTGATCAATGGGAGAGCGGCGCAGACCGTCCGCTGTCGCCGATGCGGGACCCTTGCGTGCGATCCGGGCCGTGCGGCGACCTTCCTTATTTTAAATTCGAGTGACCCGATGCGCGACCGCCACGAGACCAATTCCTCCCCCGCCGCGCGCCGCCGCACCGGACGCCACCTGGCCATGGCCGGCATGGCGCTGGTTCTGGCGCTCGCCGGCTGCCGCTCCACGGCGCTCAGCGTCGCCGAGCTCGGCCTGTCCGACATGACGGTCGAGGCCTCGCACGAATACCCGATCCACGGCATCGACGTGGCCAAGTACCAGGGCGACATCGACTGGACCGCGGCCCGCCAGGGCGGCGTCGCCTTTGCCTTCCTGAAGGCGACCGAGGGCGGCGACCGGCTCGACGACCGTTTCCACGAGAACTGGCGCGAGGCGCGCGCAGCCGGCGTGCCGCGTGGCGCCTATCACTTCTGGTACCATTGCCGGCCGGGCATCGAGCAGGCCCGCTGGTTCATCGACAATGTCCCGCGCGAAAAGGGCGCCCTGCCCCCGGTCATCGACGTCGAGTGGACGCCCTTCTCGCCGACCTGCACCAAGCGGCCGCCGCGCGAGGACCTGATCCGCGAGGTCATGGCGATGTCCGACGCGCTGGAGCGCCATTACGGCCAGCGCCCGATCCTCTACGTGCCGATCGACGTGCATCGCGAACGCCTGGTGGCCGCCTTCCCGCGCCACGAATTCTGGGTGCGCGCCGTCGCCGACCATCCCGACAATGTCTATGAGGACCGCAAATTCCGCTTCTGGCAGTACACCGCCACCGGATCGGTGCCGGGCATCCGCGGCGAGGTCGACCGCAACGCCTTTGCCGGATCGCGGGCCGACTGGGCGAAATGGCTGCAGGCGCGCATGCGGCGTTGACCTTCTTCAAAGCGCCATGATGATCGCCTAGCGCGGGTCAAATTCACTTTGCCCCACTTCTGGAGGAACTCGCCGATGCCCGTTGCCAGCCGTCTCGCCCTGACCCTGTCGCTTCTCCTGTCCGGCAGCGGCCTCGCGGCGGCCCAGCAATGCGGCGGCGATTTCGGCGCCTTCCTCCAGGGCGTGCGCGCCGAGGCTGAGGCCAAGGGCCTGTCGGCCGGCGCCATCGAGGCGGCCGTAGCCGACATGCGGCAGGACCCGAAGGTGCTCGCCGCCGATCGCGCCCAGGGCGTCTTCGCCCAGGACTGGCAGCAATTCGCCACCCGCATGGTCAATGGCTACCGGCTGCAGCAGGGCAAGGAAAACCTGCAGAAATACGCCAGCGTCCTGTCGCGCATCGAAGCCGAGACGGGCGTACCCGGCCCGGTCATCGCCGCCTTCTGGGGGCTGGAAACCGATTACGGTGCCGTCCTCGGCAATTTCGACACGCTGGCGGCGCTGGCGACCCTCGCCCATGATTGCCGCCGTCCCGAACTCTTCCGCCCGCACCTCCTGGCGGCAATCGAGATCGTCGATCGCGGCTATCTGACCCCGTCCGAGATGAAGGGCGCCTGGGCCGGCGAGATCGGCCAGACCCAGCTTCTGCCCGAGGAATATCTGAAATTCGGCACCGATGGCGACGGCAATGGCCGGATCGACCTGCGCCAGGACGCCGCCGATGTCCTGTTCACCACCGGCAAATACATCCAGTCGCTCGGCTGGCGCGGCGGCGAGCCGTGGCTCGAGGCGGTGCAGGTGCCGTTGGAATTCCCGTGGGACCGCGCCGCGCTGGTCAACAAGGAGCCGCGCGCCAATTTCGCCGAACTCGGCGTGACGAAGGCCGACGGATCGGCGCTGCCGTCCGACCAGTTGCCGGCCTCCCTGATCCTGCCGATGGGACGCGGCGGCCCGGCCTTCCTCGCCTATCCGAATTTCGACATCTACCTGAAGTGGAACAAGTCGCTCGTCTATTCCCTGACCGCGGCCTATTTCTCGACCCGCCTTGCCGGCGCCCCGCCGGTCGACATGGGCAATCCGCAGCCGGGCCTCGACCTCGAGGGCACCAAGCAGCTGCAGCAGCGCCTGACCGATCTCGGCTACGACACCGGCGGCATTGACGGCATCATCGGCGAGAACACCCGCGCCGCCGTCCGCAAGGAGCAGATGCGCCTCGGCCTGCCGGCCGATGGCTGGCCGACGCCCGACCTTCTCCGCGCGCTCTGATAGCGACGACGCCCCGGCGAACTCTCCGCGGGGGCCCTGCCGGATTGCCGATGGGCCGGGCGCCCTCGCCATCCGGCCCCGAAGACGCTAAGCACGGCTTATCTCCATCGATGCCCGTGCCGGGACCCAACCACCGGCGGCGCGGGCGGCAGGACGCGCCCGTGACCCGACCCCACCTCCCCGCTTTTCCATCCATCGCTCCCACGAGGGGCCGGTGCGGATCGGCAGCCCGCCCGGCAAGCCCCGCGGCCCCGCCCGTGAGGGACGACACTGTTCCGCCCCTAGAGACGCCCGTCGAGACGGCCGGCGCGGCGAGCCGGATGCCCGTGCCGCTGCAATGGCTGACGCTGCTGGCGCTCTCGATCCTGATCGGCAGCCTGCTGGAACTCGTCGGCATGCCGGCCGCCATGCTTCTGGGGCCGATGATCGCCGCCATCGTCATCGCGGTGCTCGGCACCACCATCGCCGTGCCCAGGGCACCCTATCACGGCGCCCAGGCGGCGATCGGCTGCCTCGTCGCCTCGTCCATCACGCTGGAGATCCTCGCCACCTTCCTGCGCGACTGGCCGCTCTATGTCGGCGTCGTCCTCGCCGTGGTGACCGCCAGCGGCGTGCTCGGCGGCCTGATGAGCCGCTGGCACGTCCTGCCCGGCACGACGGCGGTCTGGGGCTCCTGGCCCGGTGCCGCCACCGCGATGATGGTCATGGCGGAGGCCTTCGGCGCGGACGCCCGGCTCGTCGGCTTCATGCAGTATCTGCGGGTGATCCTGGTCGCCTTCGCCGCCGCGCTGATGGCGGGGTTCTGGACCAATGGCGAGGCGGCGGCCTCCGCCGGCGCGGCGATCGTCTGGTTTCCGGCGCTCGACTGGGCGCATTTCGGCCCGACGCTGTGCTTCGTCGGCCTCGGCATTCTGGTCGGCCGCTTTCTAAAGATACCCGCCGGTCCGTTTCTGCTGCCCATGGCCATCGCCGTCGCGCTCACCCTCGGCGGTGTCGTCGAATTCCAGTTGCCGGAGTGGTTCCTGGTCCTCGGCTACGGCATTCTCGGCTGGAAGATCGGCCTCGGCTTCACCCGCGCCGTCCTCGCCCATGCCTGGCAGGCGCTGCCCAAGATCGTCGGCTCGATCCTTCTCCTGATGGCGTTCTGCGGCGGCATCGCCGCGCTTCTGCACGTCTGGCTCGGCATCGATCCGGTCACCGCCTATCTGGCGACCAGCCCCGGCGGCATGGATTCCATCGCCATCATCGCGGCCTCGACCAATGTCGACCTGCCCTTCGTCATGGCGCTGCAGACGGTGCGCTTCGTCATCGTGCTGATTGCCGGCCCGCCGATCGCCCGCCTCGTCGCCCGCCGCATCGGCGCGCGCGACTGACGGCGGGCCTCAGGACCGCGCCCTATTCGCGCGGCGCCGGCTCGCCGGTCTCGTCCACGGCTTCCGCTTTGCCATTGCGGCGCGCGACCCGTCGCCGGGTCATCGCCCGGCGCAACGCGCGGCCGCGCACCTTCAGCCAGACGCCCAAATCCTCGACTGTCTCGATCCGGTCGCCATAGAGCTCGGTCAGGGCGGCGCGGAACTCGGCGTAGCCGAAGCGCGCCTCGCCCTCCAGATGGCGGATCACCACCATCCAGGCCGGCGAGACCAGCAGCGACACGGCGGTCACCGCCAGCGCCAGCCGATAGACGTCGCCGCCGATCGCACCCGACGCGAAGGCTGCCGCCGCCAGCACGAAGGAAAACTCGCCGATCTGCGCCATGGAGAGCCCCGCCTCCACAGCGGTCTTGTGCGGCAGGCCCGCCAGCCGGATCAGCAGGATGTTGAGAACGGTCTTGGCGAGGATCACGAAGAGCGAGGCGACCAGCACCAGCACCCAGTTCTCGACGATGTAGTTCAGGTCGATCAGGAGGCCGATGGACAGAAAGAACACCACCAGCAGCAGCGCCTGGATCGGCTCCACCACGTGGATGACCGGCGAGCGCAGGGTCGAGGCGCCGACCACCAGCCCGGCGATGAAGGCGCCATAGGCCGGCGACAGGCCGACGAGGCCCGAGAACGAGGCGGCGGCAAAGCAGAAGGCCAGCGATCCGAGGGCGAGGATCTCGACATTGTTCTCCACCGCCGGCGCGAAGGACGGCTTCAGCTTCGGCCGCCGGCCGAGGAACCACAACAGCCCGCCGAGAACCGCGACGGCGACGGCGATCTTCAGCCCGACATCGACCCAGCTCACCGCTTCCTCGCCGCCCAGCGAGGTCGCGACGATCAGCATCGGCACCACCGCCAGGTCTTGGGCGATCAGCACCGCGACGGCGATCCGCCCCGGTTCCTGGCGCAGCTCGCCGATATCCTCCAGCATCTTCATCGCCACAACGGTCGAGGACAGCGCGATGATGAAGCCGAGGATGATCGCCTCGGCCAGCGTCGCCTCCGAGATCGCCATCAGGCCGAAGGAGATCACCATGGCGGCGATGAGCTGGCCGCCGGCGATCTGCACCGCCGGCTTCAGCGAGGCGACGAAGGCCTTCAGCGACAATTCCATGCCGATGAAGAAGAGGAGCATCAGCACGCCCATTTCGGCGAGCATGGTGACGTTCTCGTTGGAGGTGGAGATGACGCCCAGCGCCGAGGGGCCGAGCAGCACGCCGGCGAGGATGAAGCCGACCAGCGGCGGCTGCCGCAGCCGCATCAGCCCGAGGCCGGCGGTCACCGCGACGACGATCACGAAGGCGATGGCGGTCAGCCCGGTGTCGGCGCCGTGGCCGCCCTGCGCGCCCTGGGCCACCTCCGCGACCGCGTGTTCGACCGTCGCCGTGGCCTCGGTGACCGCTTCCTCCATGTCGTCTCCCTTGATCCGCCTGCCTGATTCGCAGTTGCGGCACGAAAGGCGAGAACCT
The DNA here is from genome assembly GCF_000421645.1 of Aurantimonas coralicida DSM 14790. GTDB lineage: Bacteria > Pseudomonadota > Alphaproteobacteria > Rhizobiales > Rhizobiaceae > Aurantimonas > Aurantimonas coralicida. Next base: position 66,184 of record NZ_ATXK01000012.1, read on the forward strand.
TGGCCCGCTTGTGTCCGGCGCCGGAGCGCGTCGTGGCTTTCTCGGTTCTGGCCGGGCGGCGACGGTCGCGATCACCCTGCCACCCTGCCCACGCATCTGTTTCGCCGCTCGGGCGTTCCCATATGGAAACCAGCCATTGAACCGGAGACCCGTCCATGAATGCCGCCGACCCTTCCCTTCACGCCGACCACCAGCGGCGCCTGACGCGCATCAGCCGGGTCGCGCGGCTGATGGACACGGCGATCCGCATTCCCGGCACCGGCATCCGCTTCGGCGGCGATTCCGTGCTGGGCCTGATTCCGGGCGTCGGCGACGCCGCCGGCAGCCTCGTCGGCATCTACATCCTCAACGAGGCGCGGCGCCTCGGTGTGCCCAAGCACAAGCTGGTCAAGATGGCCGGCAATCTCGGCATCGACTTCGCCGTCGGCGCCGTGCCGCTGCTCGGCGACGTCTTCGACGTCTTCTACAAGGCGCACCGGCGCAATCTCGACATCGTCCTCGACCATTTCGGCGAGGCCGGCACCGCCTATGGCGACGCCCTGCGCGATCCGCCGATGAAGGACATCACGCCGAAGCGCGCCTGACCGCTTTCGCGTCTTCGCGCCGACATTCATCCGTGCCACCCTTGGCCGCGATCACGAAGGCGGGGGACGACGGGTGAAGGATGCAGATGCGGCAGTGCGCGGGGACCGGGCAGCGGATGCAATCGCGGGATCGGACCGCCCCGCCCACGCTTCGCAGGGCTCGCCCGGCGAGGTGTTCCGCGCCTTCCTGAAACTCGGCATCTCGGCCTTTGGCGGGCCGATCGCGCATCTGGGCTATTTCCGCGACGAGTTCGTCACCCGGCGACGCTGGGTCGACGAGGCCGGCTATGCCGATCTGGTGGCGCTGTGCCAGTTCCTGCCCGGCCCGGCCTCCAGCCAGGTCGGCTTCGCGCTGGGCCTGATGCGGGCCGGTCCGCTGGGCGGGCTGGCGGCCTGGACCGCCTTCACCCTGCCCTCGGCCATCCTGCTGATCCTCTTTGCGGCCGGCGCCTCCGCCTTCGACAGCGGCATCGGCGCGGCGATCGTCCATGGCCTGAAGATCGTCGCGGTCGCCGTGGTGGCGCAGGCGGTCTTCGGCATGGCGCGCAGCCTCTGCCCCGATCGCACGCGCGCGACCATCGCGGTCGTCGCCGTCGTGGCGGTCGTCGCCCTGGCCGGTTCGCTCGGCCAGATCGCAGCCATTGTCATGGGCGGGCTCGCCGGCCTCTGGTTCTGCCGCACTGAGGCGGCGGTTCTGCCGCCGATCCCCATGGTCCCCGTCTCGCGCACCGCCGGGCTCGTCGCCCTCGCCGTCTTCGCCGTCCTCCTGATCCTGCTGCCGGTCTTCGCCGCCATGGACCCGGCGGCGACCGGTGCCGGTCCCGTCGCGCTGTTCGACGCCTTCTACCGGGCCGGCGCACTGGTCTTCGGCGGCGGCCATGTCGTCCTGCCGCTCCTGCAGGCCTTCGTCGTCGAGCCGGGATGGGCGAGCGACGACGCCTTCCTCGCCGGTTACGGCGCCGCCCAGGCCGTGCCCGGCCCGCTCTTCACCTTCGCCGCCTATCTTGGCGCCATCGCCTCGCCGCAGGGCTACGGCCTGCCGGGGGCGGTCATCGGGCTGGTGGCGATCTCGCTGCCCGGCCTGCTGCTCGTCGTGGCGGCGCTGCCCTTCTGGGACGAATTTCGCCGCCGCGTCACGGCGCAGGCCGCCATGCGCGGCGCCAATGCCGCCGTCGTCGGCATTCTCGGCGCGGCGCTCTACGATCCGGTCTTCGTCAACGCCGTGCGCGGGCCCGCCGATTTCGCCCTGGCGCTGGCCGGCTTCGTGGCGCTGGTCGTCTGGAAGGCGCCGCCCTGGACGGTGGTCCTCGCCTGCGCCCTCGCCAGCATCGCCATCGCCTAGCCCACAGCAACGTCAACGAAGCCGTGATCGGATCATAGCAATCCCTTAAGCGACCCATGGCATTCTTGTCACCATCGAGAGCAGGCGTGGGCGCGATGCCGGTGGGGGGATGGGGATGAATTCGCGGGTCGACATGGATATCGGCGTCGATGTTCAGACGCTGTTCCTGACCAATGCCATGATCCTCATCGTCATGGGCCTCGCCTTCTACGCGGCCTGGCGCAAGCAGCCGGACGAAACCTACTGGCCGGCCTGGATCGGCGCGAACTTCGTCATCGCCGCCTCGCTGTTCTCCTACATGGCCTTTCCCGGCGAAGAGCCGAGCTTCGGCCTCGCGCTGCCCAACAGCCTGCTGGTCATCGGCTTCGGGCTGCGCTGGACGGCGGCCCGCCTGTTCGCCCGGCGTCGGGTCTACTGGTCCCTGCTCGTCCTGCCGCCACTGGTCGTTGCGACCATGTTCGCCCTTCCCGGCTGGTTCGACTATCCCGTGGCCTATTACACCGTAAATGCCATTCTGATGCTGTTCGCCGCCGCGACGGCTTGGGAGTTTTACACCGATCGCGAGACTGGCCTCCCTTCACGCTACGGCCTGCTCATCGCCTATGGCGTCATGGCGCTATCCTTCGCCGGTCGCATCGCGCAGGGCATCAACGCCCATACCGCAGAGACTGCACATCTGGTCTTCGACAGCGTGCTGCAGATCCATCTGCTGATCGCGGTGATCCACACCACCGCCAGCGGCGCCTTCGTCCTGTCGATCGCTTATGAGCGGATGGCGAGGGACCTGCGCCACGCGGCAATGCACGATGCCCTGACCGGACTGCCCAATCGCCGCGCCTTCGAGCAGCGGCTGGAGAAGGCGCTGCGGGACCGCAGCCATTTCGCGCTGGTTGTCTTTGATCTTGATCATTTCAAGAGCATCAACGACCGCTACGGCCATGCCGCCGGCGACGCGGGGCTGAAGCGCTGCGCCCACATCTGCCCCTCGGTGCTCCGCCAGCAGGACTTCGTTGCGCGGATCGGCGGCGAGGAATTCGCGGCCATCCTGCCTGGTGTCACCCCGACCGAGGCCTTCATGCTGACGGACCGGGTGCGGGCCACCGTCGCGGCCGCGCGGATTGCGGCGGATGACGGCAGCTTCGGGCTGACGCTCAGTGCCGGCATCGCCCATTCCGCCGAAGGCGAAGCCAGCTTCGACCGGCTGATGCGTGCGGCCGACGCCAACCTCTACCGGGCCAAGAACGGCGGCCGCAATCGCATCGCCGAGACCGCCGCTGCCTGACGCCGCACCGGTGTCACCACCGCCTGGTGCGAGCGATATAGGCCTCCGCCTCGGCGCCGAAGGCCGACCGCAGGGCCGCCTCCTCGCCGCGAATGAAGCGGTCGGTGATCACGAAGGGAAAGACGAGGGCGATCGCCACGGCGGACAGGGCGCCGATCCAGAACGCGAGCCCGACGAGCACCAGCGCCATGCCCGTATAGATCGGGTTGCGGTTGATCCTGAACGGGCCCTCGACGATCAGCGCCTTCGGCACGTCCCGCGGCTCGATCGAGGTGCGCTTGCGCCGGAACCACAGGGCCGACCATGCCGCGAGGAGGACGCCCGCCACGATCAGCGCGATGCCGATCAGCGTCGCGGGCGCCGACACGAAGACGGCGATCGGCAGCACCGATGCCGCCACGACCTCGGCGATGAGGAAGCCGGAGGCCCAGACCGGCGGAAGGTCCGGGAAATCGCGCTTCATCGACATGGTCGTCTCCGTTGGTTTCGTCGCCGGCTCTGCATATGGGGCGCCGCGCGGCCCGGCACGAGGCCCTGCGGCCGGGCTTCGGCCGGGCAGCACATGGCGGGCTGGCTCAGGCATGCGGTGGGATGTGATGGGGATGAGGCGCTCACGAGAGCGCCGGGCCGGTCAGGCCGCCCGCGAGCGCAGCGGGTTCTGCATGGTCTGGCTGAACATCCGGTAGGTCTTCCGGCCGGACGCCTTGGCGGCGTAAAGGGCCGAATCGGCGCGGCAGAACAGCGTGTCCGGCTCCATCCCGGCTTCGGCCATGGCAATGCCGACCGAGGCGCCGAGATCGGACGCCGTGGCGTCGGCGACAGGACCGTTGAGGAGGTCGACGATGGTCGCGGCGAGGGTTTCGGCGGCGGCCGCATCGAGATGGCTGCCGAGCAGCACGGCGAACTCGTCGCCGCCGACGCGGGCGACCAGTTCGGCATCGTCGCAGACCTGCCGCAGCCGGGCCGCCGTCGCCTTCAGGCACTCGTCCCCGAACGCGTGGCCATAGGTGTCGTTGATCGCCTTGAAGCCGTCGAGATCGATCAGCAGCAGCGCGCCGACGGCACGGTCGCCGGCCGTCGTGCCCGCCAGATCGACCAGCCGGCTCTGGAACTGGCTGCGATTGGCGAGCCCCGTCATCACGTCATATTCGGCCAGATAGCGCATCTTGTCGGCCAGCAGCTTCTCTTCGGTGATGTCCTGCTTGAAGCCGAAGATGCGGACCGGCTCGCCGTTCTCGCACTCCACCGAGGCGGTGATGCGGATCCAGCGGTGGCGACCGGTGGCGGTGGTGATCTCGACGTCGAGGCCGAAACCGCCGCGCGTGGCGATCGCCTCGCTGCGGATCTCCTCGAGGATCCGCAGGGACTTTTCCGGATAGCATTTGAGGATCGTGTCGCGGTCGAGCGGCGCGCCGCGCGGCAAGTCGTAGAGATCGTAGACGACGTCGGTCCAGCGCAGCGTGTTCTGCGGCAAGGCGCATTCCCACACGCCCATCCGCGCCGCCTCGGACGCCCGGTCGAAGATCTTGGTCATGTGCGCGAGCTGGGTGTTCTTCTGGCGCAACAGGCGCGAGGTGGCCTCGAGCGCCGAAGACAGGCGCGCGATGCGCGCGCTGCTGTTCCCGCGATAGATCATCGGGGCGCCTCCCCGCCCGGCATCGGGCGCCGCACCGTAGCACACGCCCCGCACGCCGCCGGATCTGTCGCGGCGGTTTCGACGCTGGGCAGGCTCGGCACGTCAGTCGGCATGGCGGGTCACGGTTCCTCGGTCGCGATCACGCCACATTTCTAGAGCGCGACACTTAAGAATTCCCTCGCGCCGCCCCTCTTGATTGATCAGTCAGTCAGCCATGGTCTCCAGGCTGGCGTAGCTCTCGGCCGCGTCGCCATGGTCGAAGGGCGTTTCCACCTCGACGAAGGTGTCGGGGTAAAAGCCGTTGAAGCGGGTGCGCAGGGAGAGGGAATAGGCCCCAATATGGCCGATCTCGATCCAGTCGCCGGTGTCGACGGTTTCCGGCAGCCAGAACGGCCGCGACAGGATGTCGACGCTGTCGCAGGTGGCGCCGCAGACCTTGAAGGCCTGGATGTTCGCCGGGTCGCCATTGCGGCTCTGGCGGGCCGGATCGGGGATGAAGCGCGCCGGCAGGGTGATCTTGCCGGTCCAGGAATCCGACAGCGACGCCCAGATGCCGTCATTGATGTAGAGCCGCTTGCCCTTGCGCAGCAGCACCCGCACGATGAGCGAGAAGGCCCGCGCGACGACCACCCGGCCCGGCTCGGCGACCATCGGCATGTCCGAAAAGCCCCATTCCTCCATGTCGGAGGTCAGGCGTGACATGATCTGACCGAAACCCGGCATCTCCTTCTTCTTGCGGCGCGGGTCGTGGCCGTATTCGGCCGGAAAGCCGCCGCCGACATCGATGCCGGCCAGCGGCACGTCGGCCCGGTTGCGCACCCAGTCGGCCGAGGCGAGCGCCCGCTCGTAGGTGTCCGGGTCCTCGATCTGCGAGCCGACATGGAAGCAGATGCCGACCTTGAAGCCGATCCGGTGGCAGCGCTGCAGGAGCTCCACCGCATGGGCCGGCGCCGCGCCGAACTTCTTCGACAGCTCGTAGGCGGCGCTGCCCTTGGTCTGGATGCGGATGAACAGGGTGATCTTGCCGGGATCGAGATCCAGCGCCCGCACGACGCGCAGGATCTTCACCACCTCGTCCTCGTGGTCGAGGGACATCACCCGGATACCGTAGGTCTCCAGCGCCAGGCGGATGTCGGACTGGGCCTTCACCGGATGCATGTAGAGCATCTCGGCATCCGGCTGGGCGGCGCGCACGGCCTCGAACTCGCCGGGCGAGGCGACGTCGAAGATGCGCACGCCGGCCCGGCTCAGCGTCTCCAGCACCATCGGCTCGCCATTGGTCTTCACCGCATAGGCGGTGTCGCCGGGAAACGCCGCCATGAAGCGCTCCGCATCGGCGGTCAGGACGGCGGGACGGAAGCAATAGACCGGCACGTCGGGCCGAAGCGTCAGGGCGGCATCCTTGGCGGACTTGAAGGTCTGCAACAGGCGGTTCTCCACGGGTGACGCTCGGGTCACGGGACGGGTCGGACGAACTGCGGATAAGGGAATCACCCGCACTGCCCGTCATCGCGGCGCAACTAGAGCATGGATCGGCGTTGTCAGCGCCCCTGCCCGTGGCCGGCCTGCGGACCGGCCCACAAGACCGGCCATTCCGGCGGCGGACAGCCGGCTCGCCCGCCCACTCACAGGGGCGCTTGTCCGACAGCCGGACAGCGCTCTAAACAGGGACACCCGCCAATAGGAACCATCGCCATGCCCGCCGCCCCGCTTCGCCTGACCGACATCGTCCGCGACATTGAGACCGGGCGCACGACGCCGCAGGCGGTGCTGGCCGCGACCAACGAGCGGATCGACGCGGGCGACGGCACGCTCGGGGTGTTCACCCACCGCGCACCCGAAGCCTCGCGCGCCGAGGCGGCGGCGACCAAAGGTCCGCTGGCCGGCGTGCCCTTCGGCGCCAAGGATGTCTTCGACAGTTTCGACATGCCGACCGAGCACGGCTCGGCGATCTATCGCGGCCACCAGCCGGCCGCCGATGCCCCGGTCATCGCGCTGGCGCGGGCCCAGGGCGCGGCCATCGTCGGCAAGACCGCGACCACCGAATTCGCCTCGCTCGATCCGACCCCGACCCGCAATCCGCACAATCAGGACCACACGCCGGGCGGCTCCTCCTCCGGCTCGGCGGCGGGGGTTGCCGCCGGCTACCTCGCCGGCGCCTGCGGCACCCAGACCGGCGGCTCGGTCATCCGCCCGGCCTCCTTCTGCGGCGTCGCCGGCTACAAGCCGAGCTTCCGCCTGTTCCCGACGGTCGGCGTGAAGACCTATTCCTGGTCGCTCGACACGGTCGGCTTCTTCGCCGCCACGGTGCCCGACGTCGCGCTGCTCGCCGCGCTGATCAGCGGCCGGCCGCTGGCCGACACGCCGCCCGCCGACGCCTTGGGGCTCACCATCGGCCTTTACCGCTCGGCCGTCGACGACCTGCTCGAGCCCGACATGGCCGCCGCCTGGGACACGGCCGCCCGCGTCATCGAGGCGGCCGGGGCGAAGCTGATCGAGATCGCCGAGCCGGCCTCGCTCTCGGCGGCCCGCGAGATCCACGCGCCGCTGCAGAATTTCGAGGCGGCGCAGGCGCTGTTCCACGAGCGCACCCGGCACCGCGCCCTGATGGGCCCGAAGGTGCTGGAACAGCTCGACCACGGCGCGAGCGTGACGCCGGAAGAATACGACAATGCGCGGCGCACGGCCCGGATCGGCCGCAAGGCCGCCACCACCCTGTTCGAGAATGCCGACGCCCTGCTGGTGCCCTCCGCGATCGGCGCGGCACCACACAGCCTCCGCTCGACCGGCGACGCGATGTTCAACAAGCTGTGGACCATCACCGGCAATCCCTGCGTCAACGTGCCGGGCCTGCACGCCGCCAACGGCTTGCCGGTGGGCCTAACCATCGTCACGCGTTTCGGGCGCGACGCGCGGGCGCTCGCCATCGCCGCCATGCTGGGCGAGCGGCTGGCGATCTGAGGATTCACCACGAACCCACCGACCGTCCGCAAATACGGGAACCGAAGTGCTGCAGTGCCGTTCACACCCCGCATATCAACGAGGGGAACGCCACATGCGGATCGAGACTCTGGTCACCATCTTCGGCACCGTCGTGTTCTTCGGAATGCTCGGCGGCATCACCACCGTCGGCGCGATCGTCCTCTTTCCCTGATCGTCGCGACGCCGCTGTCCCCCGGCGGCGTCTCCGATCGGGACTATTCCCAAATCTGGCAGCTTCGCCACATTCGCCCCGTTTGGGGCCCGCGCGCCGCTTCGCTGTGCCGTGAGGCCGCGACCGGCGCCAATCGCCTGATCACGCTGGCCTTCCTTTGGCTCAGACCCTCCCCGGAAGGCCCGACCCGGCTACACGCAGCGGCTCGCGCCTTCGCCACTGTCCCAAAAAAACACAGGCCGGATGGCGCAGTGCATCGCCGCGCCCATAGGGGCTGCGGGGATTTGGCGCGCCGCGCTGCCGCAGTGCAGCGACGAATTCGCATTTACCCACTGTGTCACGCCGTTACTCTTCGTGTTGTCCGTCAACGAGGAGGCAATGCAAATGGAACTGACGCGTCCGCTGAATTTGCTGATGATCTGTGCCGCGTTTGCATTCGTCGGAGCCATGGTGATCGGCGTCGTGCCCTGATCCCATCCGTCCGACGGGCGCCTGACGGTGCCCCATCGACAAAAAAGCCGGGGCCCTGCCCCGGCTTTTCTCGTTTCGGTCGATGTCTTTCGGCCGCGGCTGCTCAGGCCGCGGCGGCCTCGCTCTTGGGAGCGGCGGCCGTTCCGGCCCGCATGCCGAGGATGTGGCAGATCGAATAGACCAGGTCGGCCCGGTTCATCGTGTAGAAATGGAAGTCCGACAGGCCGCGCTTCTGCAGGTCCAGCACCTGCTCGGCACAGACCGCTGCCGCCACGTGGCTGCGGGTCTGCGGATCTTCCTCCAGCCCGTCGAAACGCTCGGCCAGCCAGGACGGGATCTTGGCGCCGGTGGCGTTGGAGAAGCGCGCGACCTTGACGAAGTCGTGGATCGGCACGATGCCCGGGACGATCGGAATGTAGATGCCGGCCCGGCGCACCCGCTCGACGTAGCGCTCGAAGACGTCGTTATCGAAGAAGAACTGGGTGATCGCACGGGTCGCGCCATTGTCGACCTTGCGCTTCAACAGGTCGATGTCGGTAGCGAAGTCCGGGCTTTCCGGATGCTTCTCCGGATAAGCCGCGACGGAGATCTCGAAATCGGCGAAGGCCTTCAGCCCGGCGACCAGCTCGACGGCGTTGCGATAGCCGTCCTCGCGCGGGACATATTTGCCGCCGACGCCGTTCTGCCCGTCGCCGCGCAGCGCCACGAAATGGCGCACGCCGGTCTCCCAGTACTGGCGCACCACCTCGTCGACCTCTTCCCGGGAGGCATCGACGCAGGTCAGATGCGCGGCCGGGGTCAGCGTGGTCTCCTTAAGGATCCGCTCGATCGTCTGGTGGGTGCGCTCGCGGGTCGAGCCGCCGGCACCGTAGGTCACCGAGACGAAGCTGGGGCCGAGCGGCGCGAGGCGCTCGATCGAACGCCAGAGATTCTCTTCCATCTTCTCGGTCTTCGGCGGGAAGAACTCGAAGGATACGCGAAGTCCGGAACCGGCAAGCGGCGGGGTCTGGCTCATGACGGGGCTCTCTATCAGCTGACGAGGGTTGTGCGGTTCGGGCCGTCGCCTGCCACGAGCAGGCGGGGGTCCCGGGCGATGCAGATGGTCACGGTGAGTTCGCCGGTCTCGCATCCGCTGGAGACGAGATGGTCGAGGGACACCAGTTCGAGGCCGGCATCGTCCAGATAGCCGGCCAGCGTGTCGTCGGAAAAGCCCAGGCGCAGATGCGCATGCTCGGCGCGCAGGAATTCCAGCTCGTGCGGCGCAAAGTCGATGATCGCCAGGCGGCCGCCCGGCGCGACGGCCCGGGCCGCCTCGGCCACGGCGGCCTGCGGGTCTTCCAGGTAATGCAGCACCTGGTGGATGGTGACGAGGTCGTAGGCCTGACGCTCGACCGGCAGGTGATAGGCCTCGCCCTGGCGCACGACGGCATTGCCGATCCCGGCACTGTCGAGCTTGGCCCGGGCGATCGCCAGCATCTCGCGCGAGGCGTCGATGCCGACCGCGCGCTCGCAGCGCGGCGCCAGCACCTCCAGCATGCGGCCGGTGCCGGTGCCGACATCGAGCAGCGTGCCGATGCGCTTGTTGCCGAGCGCGGCGAGAAGCGCCTGCTCGACTTCGGCGTCCGAGGCATGCAGCGCCCGGATCGTGTCCCAGCTTCCGGCATTGCGGGCGAAATAGTCCGCGGCGCGGCGGGCGCGCTCGACCCGGACGGCATCGAGCCGCTCGCTGTCGCGCTCCACCACCGGATCGGCCTCGTCGGCCCAGTTCAGAACGGCATGGACGAGACCGGAGACACTCGCCTCCTCCGACAGGCGGAAATAGGCCCAGGCGCCTTCCTGGTAGCGGGTCAGGACGCCGGATTCGACCAGGAGCTTCAGGTGCCGCGAGATGCGTGGCTGTGACTGGCCGAGAATCGCGGTAAGGTCGCTGACCGTCAGATCGCTTCGCGCCAGAAGCAGGACGAGCCGCAGGCGGGTCGGCTCGGCGACCGCCTTGAGGGCATCGACCAGTCGGCCGAAGGAGAGCTTCTGAATGTCCAGCATGTTCCGTCTCGATTTCGATATAAAGATATCTTTATGTGAAAATACGGACCGATGCAAGCGATACCATGCGCCGCTGACGAATGGTCGGAGCGCCCGCCCCGCCCCGATGGCCGTCGCAGCGCCATGACGCCGCCTCCCGTTTCCTCGGCCGCCCCGGACGCCACCGTCGCGCGGCCCGGCGAGCGCCGCTTCGAGGGGCCCACGCCGGCCTATGACGATGCCGGACTGGTCTTCATCGGCCGCATCTGCTCGCCCTGGACCGAGCGATCGCAATGCCCGAAGAATGTCGGCCGCGCCCGCGAGGCGGGCCAACCCGCCGAAATCCGGCTCGAACCGCGCTGGCGCGAGGGCCTTGCGGGTCTGGGCGCCGGGCAATGGGTGCTGCTCCTGACCTGGCTCGACCAGGCGGATCGCGATCTCGCCTTGCAGATGCCGCGCCATGCCGACGCGCCGCGCGGCACCTTCTCGCTGCGCTCGCCGGTCCGGCCCAATCCGGTCGGCCTGCATCTCGTGCAGATCGTCGCCCTCGACCGCGAGACCGGGATCATCGGCATCGATGCCATCGACGTCCTCGACGGCACGCCGCTCCTCGACATCAAGCCCTATCTCGCGTCGGTCGACGCGCCGCCGGCCTGACGGGACCGACCCTGCCTTGGCCACCGAACGCCAGAAGAGAGTTGCCCGCGCCCTCACCGCCCTGATCCCCCGCGCGCCCTTCATTGACGCCGAGGCGATCCGCGAGGCGGCGCGCGCCCGGCACATGCGCTCCCTGCCGCCCGAACGCGCCGTCTGGCTCGCCGCGGTCGCCCATATCCGCCACGCCCATACCGACTATGACGAACTCATGGACGACGGCTACGACAAGGACGCGGCACGCTTCTTCGTCCTCGACGACACCAATGCGGTGCTTGACGGCTGGGGCGCCACCCGCCATCTCGACCCCGACGCCATCGATGAAGAGCCTTATGCCGGCGCCGTGGCCGACGAAGCCGACGAGACGGACGACGAATGAAGTTCAGGCGTAGATCCACTGCTCGGGAATGCGCGCCTCGACGGCCTCGCCGACCGTGATGCGGCCGGGCTTTTCCACCCAGGCGACGAGGCCGCGGCGGTGCATGGCCGCCTTCACGAAACCCAGCTCTATGTCGCCGCGATCCGGGTAATGCGCCGCGATCGCCGCACCGGAGGACCGGCAGGGGCGGTTGTCGCCGTCGATCCGCAGGGTCACGCCGCCGGCGAACATCAAAAGCGTGCGCGGCGGCAGCCAGGTGAGACGCGCAATGCCGCCGACGAGCAGATTGCCGCCGATCCATTCCGGCCGGATCTTGGGAATGTCCAGCGCTGCGGCGGCCTCGGCCAGTTCGTCGGCAGCCAGCAGCGAGAGCTGGCGCTCGTTGCGCATCCGCGTGCCGCGCGGATACCAGGGCTCGCGTCCCCCTGAGCGCCGCGTCATCCCGCCATGGCGGTCGCCGTCGATGCCGTCGAAGCCGAGGTCGAGATGATCGACCGGCACGGTGGCGAACCCATCACCCTGTGTGCGGAAGAGACCGTCGATCGTGGCGGCGAGCTTGCGCGCCCGCGTGCGTTGCATCTGCATCCGTCGGTGTCGTCCGGCATCGTGTTGGCGGAGACGGCCCGCCTAGCGCGGCGAATCGTCGGTGGTCTCCGCCCGCGTGTGGCTGCGGTCGAAGGTGGCGACACGATAGATGTAGAAGCCGACAATGGCGATGAGCACGGCGTTGGAAACCGGCCCGACATAGGATTCCACCGCCTCGTAATTCTGGCCGAGCGCATAGCCCGCATAGGCAAGAAGCGTCGTCCAGGCGGCGCTGCCGATGGCGGAGAAGACCAGGAAGGTGAGGAAGGACATCTTCGCGATGCCGGCCGGCACCGAGATCAGCGTGCGCACCGCCGGAACCAGGCGACCGAACAGCACGGCGGCGATGCCGTATTTGCGGAACCAGCGGTCGGCGGCATCGACATCCTCCGGGGCCATGGTCAGCCAGCGGCCGTGGCGCTCGGTGAAGCGCTTCAGCCGGCGCTCGCCGACGAAGCGGCCGGCATAGTACCAGGGGATGACGCCGAGGAGCGACCCGACCGTGCCGGCGAGGATCACCGTGACCAGCGACATCTGCCCGCTCGCCGACTGGTAGCCAGCCAGTGGCATGATCAGTTCGGAGGGGATCGGCGGAAAGACGTTTTCCAGGAACATCAGGAGCGCGATGCCGAAGGGGCCGAGCGTTTCCATCATGCTGCGGACAAAGGCGTCCATGTCGTCTCCGTTCAGTCTCGCCGCGCAGGGCGCCGTTCACCGTGCAGAAAGCCCCGCATGGCGTTTCGGGTTCCGCCCCGCATGCGGCAGGCGGCCGTCTGCCGGGCGTAAGCCGCCGCGCTTGCCGGTACGCTAGGGGAGTGATCTCATGGCCGGATGACGACCGGTCTCGACACATTCGACGACTTCAGCTGGGCGAACCTCCTCGCCGGCCGGGACGTGCTTGTCCTCGACCCCGACGCGGCGCGGGGCCTTCGCACCGCCAATGCGCTCGACGCCGCCGGAGCCCGCGCAAGCCGCGTCGCCAGCGTGGAGGCGGCGCGCGACCGCATGCTGCGCCGCGCCTTCGTCCTCGCGGTGGTCGCCCTGCCCGGCGAGGCCAGCATCGACGAGGCCCTGCACGCGCAGTTCGCGGCCGCGGGCCTGCATCTGATGCTGCTGGCCGAGCCCGCACGGCACGCCGCGCTGCGGGCCCGCCATCCCGGCGCCCGCGTCGCCGGCCTCGACCTCGGCGAACGCCAGTTCGTCATGCTGCTGACCGGCACCGCCGACGAATAGGCCGCGCGCCTTCCCGCCAGAGGCCCCAAACAATCGCGGCGCCCTGCTGCCCGGCCCAGTTCCGCCAGCCGCCCGCGTCAGGGGGCCGGATGGCTGTCCGCCAGGCACTGGTCGTGATCGGCCAGCACCTCGATCACCCGGCATTGCTCGACCGTCTCGTTCCGGCAGCGGGTCATGCGCGCGACCTCGGCCCGCAGCGCGGTCAGCCGCGCGATCTTTCGGTCGATGTCGGCGAGGTGCTCGGTGGCGATCTCGTCCGCCTTGGCGCAGGGCCGCGTCGGATGACCGGCCAGGTCGAGAAGCTCGCGGATCGCCTCGATGTCGAAGCCGAGTTCGCGCGCATGGCGCACGAAGCCGAGGCGGCGCAGATGCGCCTCGCCATAAAGCCGCCGGTTGCCGGCACTGCGCGGCGGCGCCGGCAGCAGGTCGATCTCCTCGTAGTAGCGGATCGTCGGGATCTTCACCCCGGTGCGGCGCGACAAGTCGCCGATTGCGAGATTCATCGGATTTCACCCTTGCTTCTCTAGTCACTGGAGATTGTAGGGTCGCGCCGAACGCATGAAAAGGAGCCCCGCGATGGCCGACCATTGCTGCGCCAGCACCGCCACACCCGCCGCCCCGACCGAGCCCGCCGCGGCCGAACCGGCACCGACCGCCGCCTGCGGCTGCTCGGGCGGCGTGCCCGTCTTCGACGGCGTCGATCCGCGCTACAAGCGCATCCTGTGGACGGTCATCGCCATCAATGGCGCGATGTTCCTCGTCGAGATGGGCGCCGGCCGCATCGCCGGGTCGCAGGCGCTCATGGCCGATGCGCTGGACTTCCTCGGCGACACGCTGACCTACGGCCTCAGCCTGGCGGTCATCGGCGCGAGCCTGAAGATCCGCGCCTCGGCGGCCCTGTTCAAGGGCGTCTCGCTCAGCCTGATGGCGCTGTGGGTGTTCGGCTCGACGGCCTATCAGGTGCTGGTGCTCGGCGTTCCCAGCGCCCAGATCATGGGGCTGATCGGGCTGCTGGCGCTCGCCGCCAACCTGGCCTCGGTCGGCCTCCTGATGCGCTACAAGGACGGCGACGCCAATGTGCGCTCGGTCTGGCTGTGCTCGCGCAACGACGCGATCGGCAATGTAGTGGTGATGGTCGCCGCCCTCGGCGTCTGGGGTTCGGGCTCGGCCTGGCCCGACCTCGCGGTTGCCGCGGTCATGGCCGGCCTGTTCCTCACCTCGTCTGTCACGATCCTGCGCCAAGCCTTTGCGGAATATGGCGAAACGCCCACTGAGCTCGCAGGCTCGGGGAGCAGCTCCTGACAGGACACGGCACGGGAGCGCATGGCTCCCGCCTTCGCCCTTGGCGCCCGCCTGGACGCGAACCGGTTGTTTTCAGTCGGTGACGGCCAGGATGGAATGCTCGATCTGGCTGGCGCTGTAGGGCTTCTGCAGCACCGGGCAAACCCGCCATTCGGTCTCCAGCCCCTCGCGGCCGTAGCCGGTGGCGAAGACGATCGGAATGCCGGCCTCCCGCAGCCGCGTGGCGACCGGATAGATCTTCTCGCCGCCGATATTGACGTCGAGAATGGCCACGTCGATCGCCATGCCGGAATCCAGCATGTCATGGGCGCGCTTCAGCCGCATGGCCAGTCCGACAACCTTGCAGCCGAGGTCGAACAGCATGTCTTCCAGTTGCATGGCGACGAGGCTCTCGTCCTCGACCACGAACACCTTCAGTCCGGCGACGTCACGAGCAGTGTTATGCGGCTGTGCTTGCAAATTCCTCCACCTCGGACAGGGCCAGTTCGATACGGCAGATGAGGCCGCCGGAGGCAAGGTCAAGGGACAGCGTACCGGATAGTTCGCCTTCGACCACACGGTGCAGCATGCGCATGCCGAACCCCTCGACGAGCGGGTTCGCGGAAACCGGCGCTCCGGCCGTCTCCGTCCAGGCGATGGACAGATGGCGGCCGGCGCCTTCGCCGGCGACCTGCCAGCTCACCACCAGCTCGCCCTCGTCGCTGGACAGCGCGCCGTAGGCGGCCGCATTGGCGGCCAGCTCGTGGAACACCATGCTCAGCGCGATCGCCGAGCGGGCGGTCAGATGCACCTCCGGCCCGGACATGGTGACCTGGCTGCGCGGGAACGGCGACAGCTCCTGGCGCAGCAGCACGCGGAGCCCCGCGGCCTCCCAGCGCCGCTCGGCCAGTACATTGTGGGCGTGGCTCAGCGCCAGGATGCGCGCGTCGAAGGCGGCCCGCGCCTCCTGGGCCTGCGGCAGCTTGCGGAAGCTCTGGCGCGCCATGGACTGGACGGTGGAGAGCGTGTTCTTCACCCGGTGATTGAGCTCGTCGATCAAGAGCCGCTGGCGATCGGCGGCGCGGATCGCGTCGGTCCGGTCGGCACCCTGCACGAAGACGCCGGTCACGCGGCCTTCGGCATCGCGGATCGGATTGTAGGTGAAATCGATGAAGGTCTCGCTCAGCCCCTCGTCGCCCTCGCCGTGGATGAGCAGGCGCACGCCCTCGCCGGTGAAGGACTTGCCGTCGGCATAGACCGCATCGAGCATCTCGAAGAAGCCCTGCCCCGCCACTTCGGGCAGCGCCTCCCGGATCGGCAGGCCGATCACGTCGCGATGGCCGACGAAGCGGGCATAGCTGTCATTGGCGAAGACGGCGACATGGTCGGGTCCCTGCAGCACCGCGATCATGCCCGGCGCCTGCCGGAACAGCCGGCGGAACTCCTCGCTCTCGGAGCGGGTCTCCTGATAGGCCTCCTCGACCTCGCGGGCATTGCGCAGCAGCGCCAGTTCGCCCGGCACGGCGGCGCTCGGCACGGTGCTCGCCTGTTTCAGCCGCACGATCTCGGTCACGTCGACGGTGTTCTGCACGATGAAGGCGACCGCGCCGTCATCGTCCAGGATCGGCGTGTGCGTGGCGGTCCAGTAGCGTTCCTCGACGCCGCCGCCTTCCGATTGCGGCCGCGGAATCTCGTAGGGAATGAAGGCGATCGTGTCGGGTTCGCCGGTCTCCAGGACCTCGGCGAAGGACGCCCGCAGCCGCCGGCCGCTCTCGCCCTCATTGGGAAACAGGTCGAACAGCTGCCGGCCGACGAGTTCCTCGCGCTGCTTCAGCACGGCCTGCTCATAGGCGCGGTTGACCGAGACGTATCGCAGCTCCCGGTCCAGCACCATGTAGGGGCTGGGAAGCACGTCGAAGATATGGGCGAAGACGAGATCGTTCATGCCAGCGCGGAGGACCTGCGATCCATGCCCGTCATCCCGTCGGGTCCGCGCCCCGGTCCGGCCGGATCGTGAGGAGATGTCGGACGGTATCGGGCGGACACCTTGGTAGGGTTCGGCTTGTCTGTCGGCACATCCGCGCCCTTGTTGACGGCAGGCAACCCGGGAGGCCGGCGCCGTGCGAATTCGTCTCGTCTTCAATGGAGGCCGGACGGACACCGGCGCCGCAATGCACCGTTATTCCACCCCTCGTCCCCCGTCATCCTAAAATGCCATCCCTGCCATTTGGTTGCTGATGCCATGATGAATCTTCACAGGGAAGCGACAGCGCGAACAAAACCTTACCAGGCGCAGATGCGCGTATCGGTCGCGGCGCTCGACCAGCAGGCCGGGTCGCCGCGCTCGCGCACATAGGTGCCCGGCAGGGGAACGTTGCGATGGCCCAGATTGACGAAGCCCGAGGCGTAGCCCGGGCTGTCGATGACGAGGATATAGGTTACGTCCGGCCCGGTGATGGTGAAGCTGCCGGCCGAATCGGTCATCTGGAAGTCGCAGTCGAAATAGCCGTCGTCGGAGCTGTAGCAGTCGGCGGGCTTAGCCTGCGCACCCGCATGGCCGAGGATCAGAAGCCCCGCTCCGGCGAGGGTCGCGATCGTGGATAGACGTCTGTTCATCACGGCTGCCTCCCTCGCGCCCATTGCGCGAGGACAAAATAGCAGGACACAACCGCGACCGATAGCCGGCTAACACCCTGTTAACCGTCCGGTCCCGTACGCCGGTCCGGCTCCCTTCCGGAAACCGGACCGGCGCGAACCCGTCAGCGCGTCAGGCGCTTGTAGGTCGGACGCTTCGGATTGACCGACTCGGGGCCGAGGCGGCGGATCTTGTCCTGCTCGTAATCCTCGAAATTGCCCTCGAACCATTCGACATGGCTGTCGCCCTCGAAGGCGAGGATGTGCGTCGCCAGCCGGTCGAGGAACATGCGGTCATGGCTGATGACCACGGCGCAGCCGGCGTATTCCTCCAGCGCATCTTCCAGCGCCGTCAGCGTCTCGGTGTCGAGATCGTTGGTCGGCTCGTCGAGCAGGATGACGTTGGAACCGGACTTCAGCATCTTGGCGAGGTGCACGCGGTTGCGCTGGCCGCCCGACAGGGTGCCGACCTTCTGCTGCTGGTTCGGGCCCTTGAAGTTGAAGTTGCCGACATAGGCGCGGCTGTTCATCTCGTATTTGCCGAGCTTCATGATGTCGACGCCGCCGGAGATTTCCTCCCAGACGGTGTTGTTCGGCGTCAGGTCGTCGCGGCTCTGATCGACATAGCCGAGATCGACGGTCTCGCCGATCTTGATCTCGCCGCTGTCGGGCTTCTCCTGGCCGGTGAGCATCTTGAACAGCGTCGACTTGCCGGCGCCGTTCGGGCCGATGATGCCGACGATGCCGCCGGCCGGCAGCTTGAAGGAGAGGTTCTCGATCAGCACCCGGTCGCCGTAGCTCTTGGTCAGGTTCTCGACCTCGATCACCCGGTTGCCGAGGCGCTCGCCGGTCGGGATGACGATCTTGCCGTCGGCCGGCTTGCGGTTCTCGGCGGCCTCGACCAGCTCGTTATAGGCGCGGATACGCGCCTTCGACTTGGTCTGGCGGGCCTTGGCGCCCTGCTGGATCCACTCGCGCTCGCGGGTGATGGCACGCATGCGGGCGTCGTCCTCGCGGCCCTCCTGCTGCATGCGCTTCTGCTTCTTCTCCAGATAGACCGAGTAGTTGCCCTCGTAGGGCACGCCATGGCCGCGATCGAGCTCGAGAATCCAGCCGGTGACGTTGTCGAGGAAGTAGCGATCATGGGTGATCATCAGCACCGAGCCCTCGTACTCGCGCAGGTGCTTTTCCAGCCACAGGATCGTCTCGGCATCGAGATGGTTGGTCGGCTCGTCGAGCAGCAGGATGTCGGGCTTCGATAGGAGCAGCTGGCACAGCGCGACGCGGCGCTTCTCACCGCCCGACAGCGGCGCGATCTCGGCGTCCGGCGGCGGGCAGCGCAGCGCGTCCATCGCCATCTCCACCTGGTTCTCCAGATCCCACAAATTCTGGGCGTCGATGACGTCCTGGAGCTTGGCGCCCTCCTCCGCGGTCTCCTCGGAGTAGTTCATCATCAGTTCGTTGTAGCGGTCGAGGATCGCCTGCTTGTCGGCGACGCCGAGCATGACGTTCTCGAACACCGTCTTCGACTCGTCGAGATGCGGCTCCTGCGGCAGGTAGCCGACGGTCGCGCCCTCGGCGGCCCAGGCCTCGCCGGTGAAGTCCTTGTCCTCGCCGGCCATGATCTTGAGCAGCGTCGACTTGCCGGCGCCGTTCGGGCCGAGAATGCCGATCTTGGCGTCGGGGTAGAAGGAGAGATGGATGTTCTCGAGGACCTTCTTGTTGCCGTAGGCCTTCGAAAGTCCGGACATGTGATAGATGAACTGGCGTGCCATTGCGCGCTGCCGCTCCGTATCGAGATGGAAAGAGAAGTTGCGCCGTACGTAAGCCATCGGAGCAGGCGGAGCAACGGCCGCGACGCGAAGAGGCGCGGCAGACGCTCCCTCGCAACAGCGCACCGCTCGCCTATCCTTGTCGCCAGCCGCAACGCTGCCGAGGAGCCAGCCCATGTCCATCGCCCTGATCGTGGGGGTCGGCGACGGCCTTTCCGCCTCGCTCGCCCGCCAGCTCGCCGCCCACGGGCATCATCTGGTGCTGGCCGCCCGGAACACCGACAAGCTCGCCGATCTCGAAGCCGAGACGGGTGCGACGACCGCCACCTGCGACGCCGCCGATCCGGCCGCCGTGTCCCGGCTGTTCGAACAGGTGGACGGCATCGACGGCGACCTCGCGGTGGCGATCTACAATCCGTCGGCGCGGGTGCGCGGCCCGCTGGTCGATCTCGATCCCGCCGAGGTCCGCCGGGCGCTGGACGTCACCGCCTATGGCGCCTTCCTCGTCGCCCAGGCCGCTGCCCGGCGCATGCTCGCACAGGGCCACGGCACCATCCTGTTCACCGGCGCCTCGGCCGGCGTGAAGGGCTTTGCCCGGTCGGCCCCCTTCGCCATGGGCAAGTTCGCCCTGCGCGGTCTCGCCCAGTCCATGGCCCGCGAGCTGCATCCGCAGAACGTCCATGTCGGCCACGTCGTCATCGACGGCGCGATCCGTAATCCGGGTCGCAGCGAGCCGGCCGACCAGCCCGATTCCATGCTCGATCCCGACGCGATCGCCGGGACCTATCTGGCGCTCATCGACCAGCATCGCTCGGCCTGGAGCTGGGAGATCGAGCTGCGCCCCTTCGTCGAGCGCTTCTGACCGCGGCAGGCGCGCGCCGAGGCACCGGGCGCGCCGTCCCCGGCATCGCGGTTGCCAAGCGCGACGCCCTGCCGCATCACTGGCGCCACGAGGGATCGCAAGCGAGGGGAAGACACATGCTGACCGTATGGGGACGCCGGAATTCGTCGAATGTCCAGGTGGTGATGTGGGGCATCGCCGAACTCGGGCTCCAAGCCACGCGCCACGATGCCGGCCACAAATACGGCGGCACCGACACGCCGGAATACCGGGCGATGAACCCCAATGGTCTCGTGCCGGTGCTGAAGGATGGCGACGACGAGCCGCTGTTCGAATCCGCCGTGATCCTGCGCTATCTCGCCAGCCGCTACGGTGCCGCGCCGTTCTGGCCGGACGACGTCTCGGCCCGCGCCCAGATCGACAAATGGGCCGAATGGGCCAAGCTCAACATCTGGCTGAATTTCAGCGGCCCGGTGTTCTGGCAGATCGTCCGGGTTCCGGAGGCCGACCGCAACGCCGCCGCCATCGCCGCGGCGGTACAGGCGCTCAAGCCGCGCTTCGACATCGCCGAGGCGCGCATCACCGAACACGGCTACATCGCCGGCAAGGACTTCACCCTCGCCGACCTGCAGTTCGGACACCTGCTCTACCGCTATTACGACCTGCCCATCGACCGGCCGTCGCACCCCGCCATCGAACGCTACTACGCCGGCCTCACCGAGCGCCCGGCCTATCGCGAGCACGTCATGGTGTCCTACGACGACCTGCGCGTGGTGTAATGCCCTGCCCCTGCAGCGCCCCTCTCGGCGGGCGCTGCTGGGCCGGCTTGTCGCGATCAATCCGACGGGCGCTTGTTGCTGAGCCCGGGAACCGGCGCCTACTGGCAGATATAGCCGGCATAGACCCAGCCGGTCGGCTCGCCATCGGCCTCGACGACGTACCAGGACCCGTCGTCATTTGAATCGATGATGTCGACATAGGTCCGCTGCCCCAGCCGGGTCAGTTCCGGATAGCGCGAGCCCGGGCCTTCCCGGACCGACAGGTAATAGTCGCCATTGGGATCGAGGCCGCACACTTCGGCGGCATTGGCAGGCGCGGTGCCCGCCCCGACGGCCAGCATGGCCAGCACCACTCCCGAGATCGTCGCGGATCGCAGCATCGCCCTGAACTCCTGTGCGTGACGCCGGATCAGTGCCGGCGTCCCGCCATGAGTGGCGCGTCCGGCAGGGCGTGACCATGCCCCGGCGTCCGGATTGCACGTCCGGGCGTCCGCACCCGATCACCCGGCGTCGCGTGGCGGGAAACATCGGCTCCGCCGCGCGGGCTCAGTCGTCGGCGATGATCGTCTGGATGCGCCGGGTCAGGTCGCCCATGTCGAAGGGCTTGGTCACCACCTGCATGCCGTGTTCCAGATGGCCGTGGTTGAGGACGGCGTTCTCGGCATAGCCGGTGATGAACAGCACCTTCAGGCCGGCGCGTACCTGCCGCGCCGCTTCGGCCACCTGCCGCCCGTTCATGCCGTTCGGCAGGCCGACATCGGTGATCAGCAGGTCGATGCGGGCCTCGGATTCGATCACCTTCATGCCCGAGGGACCGTCGCCGGCCTCCAGCGCGGTGTAGCCGAGTTCCTCCAGAACGTCGACGACCAGCATGCGCACCAGCGGCTCGTCGTCGATGACCAGCACCGTCCTGCCGGTCTCGGTCGGCGCGACCGCCGGCACCGGCAGCGCCGCGTCCTCGCTGTCGTCCTTGGTGCCGAGATAGCGCGGCAGGTAGATGCACACCATCGTCCCCTGGCCGAGCTCGGAATAGATCCGCACCTGGCCGCCCGACTGGCGGGCAAAACCGTAGATCATCGACAGGCCGAGGCCGGTGCCCATGCCGATCGGCTTGGTGGTGAAGAACGGGTCGAAGGCCTTTTCCACCACGTCCGGCGTCATGCCCGAGCCATTGTCGCTGACGCAGAGCGAGATGTACTGGCCGGGGGCGAGATCGCGCTCCCGCGCCGCGCGGCCGTCGAGCCAGCGGTTCGCCGTCTCGATGGTGATCTTGCCGCCGTCGGGCATGGCGTCGCGCGCATTGATGCACAGGTTCAGCAGCGCGTTTTCCAGCTGGTTGGGATCGACGAGAACACTCCACACGCCGCCGCCGACGACGCTCTCGACGCCGATCGCCGGGCCGACCGTGCGCCGGATCAGCTCCTCCATGCCGCTGATCAGCGTACCGGTGTTGGTCGGCTTGGGATCGAGCGTCTGGCGCCGCGAGAAGGCGAGCAGCCGGTGCGTCAGGGCTGCGGCGCGCTTGGCCGCCCCCTGGGCGGCGACGAGATAGCGGTCGGCTTCGCTCAGCCGCCCCTGCGCCAGGCGCGTTCCCATCAGGTCCAGCGAACCGGAAATGCCGGCCAGGAGATTGTTGAAATCATGGGCCAGCCCGCCGGTGAGCTGGCCGACGGCTTCCATCTTCTGCGACTGGCGCAGGGCTTCCTGCGCCCGCTCCAGTTCGGCGGCGGCGTCCTTCTCGGCGTTCACGTCGCGGGCGACCGCGTGGATGAACTGCTCGTCGGGCACCGCCGTCCAGGACAGCCAGACATAGCTGCCGTCGCGGGTCCGGTAGCGGTTCTCGAAGCGCAGGGTCGAAAGACCGTCGGAAAGCCGGCCGGCCTCGGCCTTCGTGGCTTCGGTATCGTCGGGATGGATCAGGTCGAGGAAGGAGGTGCCGACGAGGTCCGCCTCGTCCCAGCCGAGCAGCGTCGTCCAGGCCGGGTTGGTGGCAAGGATGGTGCCGTCGAACCGCGCCACCAGCATCAGGTCGGTCGACAGACGCCACATGCGGTCGCGGTCCGCCGTGCGCTCGGCCACCAGACGTTCCAGATCCTCGCTTTGCCGCGCCTTGGCATCGCGCGCCTCGACGATGTCCTGCATGTCGACGCAGGTGCCGATCCAGCGCAAGGCCGCCCCCGCCTGCGCGGCACGGGCCGGCACGCAGCGGCCGAGGAACCAGCGATAGACGCCGTCCTCGCGGCGCAGGCGATACTCGATCTCGAACGGCTCCTCGGCGGCGCGCCGCTCGGCCCAGACGGCCAGCGCCCGGGCGCTGTCGTCCGGATGCAGCGCCTCGCTCCAGCCGAAGCCCGCCAGCGCCTCGGCCGACATGCCGGTAAAGGCCTGCAGGAACGGGTTGGTGTAGTCGTAGCGCCCGTCGGCGTCCGTGGTGAACAGCACCAGCGGCAGCGCTTCGGCGAAGGTCCGGAACCGCGCCTCGCTCTCGCGGAGCGCCGCCTGGTTGCGGCGCTGCTCGGTCAGATCCAGCATCGCCCCGAGCATCCGCACCGCCTGGCCGGTCTCGTCGCGGATCACATGACCGCGGTCGAGCACATCCGCATAGCTGCCATCGGCGCGCAGGAAGCGGTATTCGTCGACCCAGCTGGTCTCCGTCCCGTCGATCGCCGCATGGATGCTGGCGTCGACCCGCGCACGGTCCTCCGGGTGAATATGGCCGATCCACCATTCGCCGGTCGGCTCGACATCGTCCGGCTTGTGACCATAGGCGGTCTCCAGCGCCTCGTTCCAGAGCACGTGATTGGTGGCGAAGTGCCAGTCCCAGATCGCGTCGTTGGTGGCGCGGATCGCCAGGCGGTAGCGCTCGGCGGTTTCCCGCGCCACGGCCTCGGTCTGCTTCTGCTCGGTTACGTCGCGGAAGAACACGGCGAGCCCGTCCTCGACCGGATAGGCCCGCGCCTCGACCCAGATCGCCCGGCCGTCGGGCCAGACATAGCGATGCTCCAGCGCGACCGGGACCCGCTCGCTCATCGCCTTCTTGTAGAGCCGGCCGAGTTCGCCGTCCTCGGTCCCCGGATAGAGCTCCCAGTGCGAGCGCCCGATCAGTTCCTCGCGCGGGCGGCTTTCCAGACGCTCGGCCTCGACATTGAAGTCGATCACCCGGAACTCGCGGTCGAGCAGCGCGAAGCCCTCGCCCATTCCGTCGAGAACGCCCTTGGCGCGGGCCTCGCTCTCGCGCAGGCGGCGTTCAGCCAGCACCTGGCCGGTGATCTCGTTGCAGGGACAGAAAAAGCCGGCGATGGTGCCGGTCTCGTCGCGCACGGGGGTGTAGGAGAAGCTGAAATGCGTCTCCTCGAGATAGCCCCGGCGCTGCATGTGCAGCGTGATGTCGTCCATGTGGACCGGCTCGCCCGCATAGGCCTGGTCGACGATCGGCACGAGATCGGCGCGGATCTCCTGCCACACGTCAAGGAAATCGCGGCCGAGCGCTGCGGAGTGCTTCGATGCGAGGATCTCGGAATAGGCATCGTTGTAGAGCAGCGTGCGGTCCGGCCCCCAGGCGATGAACATGGCCTGGTTGGACGACAGCATGACGCCGACCAGCGTCTTCAGCGCCGGCGGCCAGTGGCGCGGCGGCCCGAGCGGCGTTTCGGCCCAAGGGAATGTGCGCAGGCATTCGCCCGTCGCGCCGCCGCCGGCCAGAAATGCCGGAATGGCCGAAGAGGCGTCGCCAACCTGCTGATCTGTCATGCTCTTAACATCGCCTCTGCTCACCCCGGCCACCAGTTAGTGCCCGTGGCCGAATCCGCCATCCCCGCCCCCCCTCACCGTCCTTGCCGAAGGGCGGGAGCGACGGCTGGGAGAGCCGAGAGGCGCGAATTGTCCGGATCGTGTGTTCCGCAGGCCGTCTCGAGCGGCCGCTTCGATCCCGCTTATCGGTCACAGAATGTCGGACGACGCAAGAGGCAGGCCGGGCGGGTTCCACACCCGGCTATCGATCAAATGCCGAGCGTGCTTTCGTCCCCGCGGACCGGCATCGCTGGCAGATTGCCCGAGGGGCGTTCTCAGATCGGCATGCGGAAGGTGAAGCGGGTCTCGTCCGGCGTCGAGGCGGCGTCCAGCGTGCCGTCATGGGCCTCGGCAATCTGCGAGGCGATGTAGAGGCCGAGGCCCAGTCCCTGCTGGCTCGGACGCGTGTCGGCGCGAAAGAACGGCTGGAACAGATTGCCCATCGCCGCGTCTGGGATCGGCGCGCCGTGATTGCGCACCGACAGCTCGAATCCGCCGTCGTCGGTGCGTGCCTCGACCATGATCGGCCGGTCCTCGGCGCCGTGGGTCAAGGCGTTGCCGAGAAGGTTCGACAGGAGCTGGCCGACCCGCGAGCGGTCGCAGGGCACCGGGCGGTCGATCGTCAGATCCACCTCGACCCGGGCATCCGGCCGGATGGAGCGCAATTCGTCGACTACCTGGCGCAGCGTCTCCTCGATCGGCACATCGGCGTCGCGAGACAGGCTGAGGCCGCCGCCGAGCCGCGCCCGGGCGAGATCGAGCACGTTGTCGATGATGCCGCCCATGCGCACGACGCTGCCGCGCATCAGCCCGACGATGTTCCGGGCGCGCTCGTCCAGCGGCCGCTTCGCCAGCATGCTGACGCCGGCGTCGATGGAGGCGAGCGGGTTGCGCAGATCGTGGCCGAGAACCGCGATGAACTGCTCGCGCAGATGGGCCAGTTCCCGCGCATTGGCCAGTTCCGCCTCGCTCGTCGCCAGCTTCTCCTGGCCGTCGAGATGCGAGGCGATCAGGTCGGCAAACAGCGTGAACATGCCGGCGGTCGTCTCATCCTTGAGGGTCGCCGGCAGCGGATCGATGGCGCAGAGCGTGCCGAAGAACGCCCCGTCGGCGCGGATGATCGGCACCGAGATATAGCTGCGGAAGCCGTACATCTTCGGCGTCGGATGATTGCAGTAGATGCCGTCCTGCTCGACGTCGTCGATGATGACAGCCTGACGGCTTTCCTCGATCTCGTGGCAGATCGTGGTCTCCACCTGCAATTCGTCGCCGGGGGTGAGGCCGAAGCCGATCCGGTCGAGGGCGCTGCAGGTGACCCAGCGCTCGCCCGTGACCCGGGCCACGGCGACGAAGCGCATGCCCGTCACGCGCGCCAGGACCTCGAGAATCGTCGGGACCGCCGGAATCCTGCCGATCGCGTCGACGTCTTTCTGCAAATCAGTCTGCACGCTTCAAGCAACTTTCCTGCTGCGCCGGTATCCCGCTCCGCTCGCGATCATGGCGTCTCAGTAATAGTGACGCAAGCACACGGTCCGTTCCGGCGACGCGGTCGCGCGCCTCTCATTGCAGGCCGACGGGGTCGACGATCCCGGCGGCACAGCCGCCCCGCATGCGTGGCGCCGCCCGGATCAGCGCGCCGACATCCGCCTCCGGCGTGATCTCGCCCTTCAGGCCGACGATCAGTTCCCGCACGATCCGGCGGCCGCCGTCATTGACGCAGCCGACCCGCACCCGCTGGCCGGCGCCGCGGCCGAACGCCGCGTCGAAGGCGTCCCGGATCTCGGCCGCCCTCACCTCCCGCCCGATCGCCCCGGCAAACAGCCGGCGCACCGGCGAGGCGTTGATCGCGCCAAGCACGATGAGCGAGTCGGCGAAATATTCCTCGGCATCGGCCCGGTAGCAGGTGCCGTGGCGAAGCCATTCGTGGCGGTCGAGGGCGGAGCGGGCGCCGGGCATCGCCTCGGCCAGCGCCGCCGCGGTGTCGGGCTCCAGCGGCAACGGGGCGAGGTCGGACCAGCGCCCGGCCTTGTCGAGCCGCTGCTGCGCCGGTGCGACGCCGCAATATTCGGTGCCGCGCGGCTGCGGCCACAGGCCGTGCAGGGAGAAATTGTCGGCATCGAAGCGGCCCGGGCGTTGCGACCGGCATTCGGGCCGCCCCGGCCGGGTCTCGCAGAAGGCCGGCTGCCAGCTGATCGCCAGCACCAGATCGCGATGGGCATTGCGCCCGGCATCCGAATCCCGCCGGCGGGCCGGCGCGGCTCCTTCGCCCGCCGACTCGACGCGGCGCACACGCTCGCCGCAGGTCTTGGCAATCCAGCGCTGCGCCGGATCGGCGCCCGGAATTTCCACCTGATAATGGCTGCCGTCGCGGCGGTTCTCGCCGATCAGCTTGTAGGCCCGGTCGACGACCAGCCGCTCTCTCTGCCGGTCGGGACCACCGCGGATGGACAAGGTCGCGTCGCAGGCCTCGCGGGCGATGACGAAGCCCTCCAGCGGCTCCTGCGCGCGCGCGCCGCTCGTCCCGGGCCATGCCAGGATCAGCGCGAGCCCCATTGCGATCATGCCGTTCCGTGCGAAGCCGTTCATGCGGCGTCCTTCTCCCCTCCAGCCCGAGCCTGATTGTGCACGCCGGACGGCGATCGGCCAACCACCGCAGGGTCCGCGACACATGCCTGGCGGCTTGCGGTCAGGACGCCGCGTTGTCGGCGGCGGCCTCGATCCGGCCGCAGCCGACCGCGACCCAGCGCCGGTCCGGCTCGGCGCCCTGAATGCGGACGAGATAATGGGTCGCCGGCGCGCCGCTGCGCGCGATCAGCGCATAGGCCTTGCCGGGCTCGGTGGCGACGGTCCCGGGATTGGACGGATCGGTCAGCGAGGCCAGCGCCGGACAGCGCGCCTCGGCGATGAAGCGGCCGGTCACGGGCGTCTGCGCGACAACCGGCAAGGTCGCGAGAAGAAGGAGGGTGGCGAGAACCGTGCGTGTCATGGTCCCGGCGATAGAGCGGAACCGCGGCGGACGAAAGGCGAAACCCGCATCGTCGCCCGGCATCGCCCGCGCGCAACGGACCGGCCGCCCATTCCCGCCTCCATTGCGCCCCCGATCGCCGTGCGCGACCCGGCGAATCCGGCTATCGTCCGGCATTGCGACGCGGAGAGACGACATGTTCGACGGCAGCTACACACTCGACACCAAGACCGGCGCCGCGCTCCATGTCCATCATGCGCGGGCAACGGCCCCCGCCCGCGCCATCGTGCTCGTCCATCACGGCCTGTCCGAACATGCCGGCCGCTACGGCGCATTCGCTGCGGCGCTCGCCGCGAAGGGCTGTCACGTCCTTGCCCATGATCATCGCGGCCATGGCTCGACCACGGCGGCGGATGCGCCGCTGCGCCGCTTCGCCCGCCGCAACGGCGCCGAGAAGGTGCTGACCGACTGCCGCGCCGTGCATCTGGACGCAATCGCCCGCCATCCGGGCCTGCCGGTGATCGTCTTCGGCCATTCCATGGGCGGCCTCATCGCCCTCAATTACGCCGAGCGCCATGGCCGCGACCTGGCCGGCGTCGCCGTCTGGAACGCCAATTTCACCGCCGGACTGGAGGAGCGCGTCGGCCGGCTGGCGCTCAAGGTGGAGAAGGCGCTGAAGGGTTCCGACGTGCCCAGCGGCATCCTGCAGCGCGCCACCTTCGAGGCCTGGGGCAAGGCGATCTCGCCCCGCCGCACCATGCAGGACTGGCTGTCCCACGATCCGGCGGCGGTCGACGCCTTCATCGCCGATCCGCTCTGCGGCTTTGCGCCGACCCTGTCGATGATGGAGGACGTCATGGCGCTGATCTTCCAGGGCGGGTCGGAGGCCGGGCTGGCGATGCTGCCGGCCGAGCTCCCCGTCCACTGCCTCGGCGGCACCGCCGACCCGGCGACGGACAAGGGCGAAGCGGTCACGGTGCTGGCCGGACGGTTGCGCCTCGCCGGCGTCAGGGACGTCACCCTTCAGATCGTCGAGGGGGCCCGCCACGAGACGCTGAACGAGGTGCCGCTCTATCGCGACCCGGCCCTGGCCGGGCTTTTCGCCTGGTTCGACCGGATCGTGCCGGCCGGCGACACCGCGCCCCGGCCCGCCTGAACGCACGCCGTCTGCGCGCTGCCCCTTGCCGGCGCGCATGCCCGTCGCATTCTCCTCTGCATGTAGGAATTCGTCATCGCGACCTCATGTCCGGCGCGCGCCGGGGGGTCGCGACAGCGGGGAGAATGCCATGACCGATCTCTTCAGCGAGCCGGCCCTTCGGGAGGTCCTCCAGCAGACCGCGCGACTTTTCGCGGCGGCGTTTCTCGGTGGCATCGTCGGCTACGAGCGCGAGAGCGGCGAACATGCCGCGGGCCTGCGCACCCACATGCTGGTGGCGATCGGCGCCTGCCTCTTCACCCTACTGATGGTCGTGCTGATCGACCGCTTCGACAGCGACTCGACCCGGGCCGACCCGATCCGCATCGTCGAGGCGGTGACCAGCGGCATCGCCTTCCTGGCGGCCGGCGTCATCATCCAGGCGCGCGGCCGGGTGAAGGGGCTGACCACCGGTGCCTCGCTCTGGCTGGCCGGTGCGGTGGGTCTCGCCTGCGGCCTCGGCGAATATCTCCTCGCGGTGATCGCCGTCGTCATGACGCTGATCATCCTGCGGGTCGTCAAGCATCTGGAATAGGCGTTCGCGACCCCGCCCTCAGGCGACGTTGCGCAGCGCTCCCGCGGCCACCGCCTCCTTGGGCAGCGCCACCACCACCCGGCAGCCGTCCCGATAGGCCGGATCGATGCTGATCCGCCCTTGATGCAGGCCGACGACGCGGCGGCAGAGCGCGAGGCCGATGCCGGTGCCGCCCTCGGCGCGCTCGCCCTGCTCGAACTCCTCGAAGACGCTCTCCATCTCGCCGGGCGCGATGCCGATGCCGTTGTCCTCCACCGAGATGATGTGCTCGGCCCCGGTCTCCTCGTGCCGCACGATCACCATGGGCAGGCGGTCGCCATGATGGGCGAGCGCGTTCTCGATGAGGTTCTGCAGCAATTGCCGGAACAGATGCGGCTCGACGTCGAGATTGGGCAGACGCGCGCTGTGCAGCGTCGCGCCGGCGGCCTCCAGCTGCGACGAGAGATTGAAACGGATCTCGTTCATCAGGAGGTTCAGGTCGGTCTCGCGGGTCGCCAGCTCCGCCCGGTTCTCTGCCTTGGCCGATTCCAGCAGCGAGGTGACCTGCCGGGCCAGGCCGTGGCCGCTCTTCATCATCAGGTCGACATAACTCTCGGCGCGCGGACTGAGCGTGGTCTCCCGGTCGTGGCGGATCATGTCCAGCGCGCTGACGATGCTGCTGATCGGCGAGCGCAGGTCATGCGCCGCGAAGGCCGAGAACTGGGCCAGCCGGTCGTTGGCCTCGGCCAGATGCCGCTCGCGCTCGGCCAGTTCGGTGATGTCGGTGGAGATCGCCAGAAGCCGCGGCGCGCCGGTGACGCAGGTAAAGGCGATCTTGCGGGTCAGAAGCACGCGCTTGCGCCCGGTATAGTCGCTCACGTCCTCGACGATCTCGCTGCGCCCGAGCGCCATGGCGCGGCGGTCCTCGGCGAGGAACAGCGCCGCCTCGTCGGGCTGGAAATCCTCGATGGTGGTGGTGCCGATGATGCCGGCCCGCTTTTGCGGGGGGAAGACTTCGAGAAAGGCGCGGTTCGCGTAGAGAATGACGCTGTTCTCGTCCTTCACGAAGACGAGGTTGGGATCGTGGTCCATGACCAGCGCAAAGAACTCCGAATCCATGCGTGCCCCGTCGCCGCTTCGTTTCGCGAATCACTGAACGCAAGAATTAACGGTTTCTTCACCGAATGCGAAGCGCAAACAGCAGCTTCCGCTGCATGTCACGGTCGCCGATTCGTCAGGTTAGCTGAGCGAAGACGCCGCCGCGTCAGCCGGAGCTGTCCGGTGCGGCCGGGTCCGCCGCCCCGTCACCCGCCACCGACAAGGTCGAAACCGGCAAGGCCGGCGGCGCCGGCGGGCCGATGAAGCTGGCGTCGTCGGGGAACGGACGCACCATGCGAAAGGCGATCAGCTCGTCCCGCGTCAGCACGTAGAGACTGTCCGCCGGGGTCTGCATCGCCTTGATCCACACCGCCGGATCGACGCCCATCGCCACCAGCAGCTCCTGGCACCGGGCAATGGTCTCCTGCACCCCGGCGATCGACCGGTCGATGTCGCGCGACACGTCCGAAAGCGGCAGCGCATAGACCTGGTGGACGCCCACCCAGGCACCCTGCCCCGCCTTGCGCGTCAGGCCGCCGGCCAGCACCAGCGGACAGGCCGAGGCGCAATAGCCGTCGGCCGGCACCATGGTGGACAGCCGCCGCTCGCGCAGCTCGCGCGCCATGAACATCGCATCGTCCACAGCGCCGCCCGGCGAATGCAGGTAGAGCGTGCGGGCTCCGGCCGCCTCGGGGCTCGCCAGGAAATCGCGGAAATCGCCCGCCGTGCCGATCTCGATCCGCCCGATCGCGCTGATCGCGCCGTCCGGCCCGGCCACGAAGCGCATGCGCTCGGCCATCGCCTCGCCGTCCACCGGACCGTCCCAGCCCGGCAGGCTCGGCACGCCCCGGTCGGGCGCCACAGGGATCGTCCTGGGCAGATAGGGGCGAACCTGGTCACCCGGCTCGGGACGCGCCAGCGGCATCGGTTCGGTGCGGCTGATCCGCTCGCGGTCGGCCGATGCCTCGGCCAGTTGCCGGTAGTCGAGGAAGGCGATCGAGCCGGCGATGACGAGCAGCGCCACGAAGACGCCGCGCAGGACCGCGCCCTCAGGGATCGCCCGGATCAGCCGTTCGACGCGTCCCGGTGATGCCTCCTCGCCGATCATCGCGGTTCAGCGCACCACGGTCTTGGGAAACGGCGTCGGCCCGCCGGCGGTGTTGGCCTGGACGATGTCGTCGTCCGGCACCTCCCGCGGATCGTGGGCCGCCATCTCGGCGCGCGCCGCCGCCGGCAGCGCCTCGTCGGTTTCGGCCGTGCGCAGCTTCTTCTGGATGCGGATCGCCCGCATCAGTTCCGCCGCGCTCATGTCGCCGGTCTCCATCTCCTCGCCGTCCTCGCGGCGGATCACGTCCTGGACGATGCACAGGATGAAGATCAGCACCGCCGGCAACAGGTCGATGGAGATCGCGCCGGCCCAGGACGGCAGGAAGTCGCGGGCGTAGCGGATGACAGCTTCGGGCGAGGACAGCGGCGTGAAGCGCACCGGCACCACCACCGGCCGCGCCAGGATCTCGTCGGCGGCCGCCGCCAGGGCCTGGCTCTGGGCCTGCACCGCGGTCTCGACCCGGCCCACGACCTCGCTCTGGCGGGTGCGCAGATCGTCGTCGGCGCCGTCGGCGATCGGCGCGATGAAGGTGCGGCCGAGATCCTCCGCCGCGCGGCGCACGGTCGGCGCCACCGAGGTCTGCTGCAAGGCGGTGATCAGCCCGGACAGGGCGACCGCCTGCTCGGCATAGGCATTCGCGCGGTCGGCGATCGGCCCCTGCGAGGACACCAGCTGGCGCATCGCCGACAGCCGCTCGCCGCCCTCCCCGAACAGCGTCTTGACGTCTTCGCGCGAGGCGGTGATCTCGCCCTGCAGGCCGGTGAGCTGGTTCGACATCTGGCGCAGCAGCTGCACCACCGTGCCCGAGCCCGACGTGCCGGTGAGGATGCCCGAGCGGGCCTCCTGTTCGGAGAGCCGGGCAAAGCGCTGCGAGGCGAGCTGGATGTCGGGCAGAAGGCTCTGGGCCGCCAGCGCGTTCTCATGCGCCTCGTTCAGCTTCCCCTGATACTCCTCGGTCGTGACCGCCAGATGCTGCTCCAGCGCCGCCGCGCCGGCCAGCGCCGCGGCGTTCAGCCAGGACGACATGGCGATGATCATCGCCGCGCCGAGGCCCATCGCGACATAGAGCATCCGCCGGCTGCCCGGCTGGCGCACATGCGGCATGAACCGCATCAGATAGGACCAGAAGGCGTAGATCGCGACGGAGACCGCCGAGGAATAGACGATGGCGCCGAGGAACACCGTCGTCGCGGTGCCGTCGAGCAGCTCGCGCACGCCGAGATAGGTGTAGACGCCGCTGGCCAGCGCCAGCACCGCCAGCGTGATGCGGGTTGTCGTGTCGAGGCGGGTCAACTGCCCGCGCAGCGTATAGGATTGCGATGCGCTCATCGGCCCCTGGCCCTTCAGACATTCGTCGATGCGGGTCGAGCCGCTCAGCGTTGTTAACCCGACATTAGGGCTATCGCATGTTGGCGGGTAGCCGGGTGCCGCCGAAAGCTGCGCATGCGGTTAACCGCCGCGCCGAGCTCCATCGGTTTTGCCGATCGACCGATCGGGTTTTGCTATGACGACCAAGCAGAGCGCCCGCGACAAGTCATGCATCAAACGCATGGCTCACATACCGAATTGGACGTGGTGCCGAATCCGCCGATGACTATGTTCCACCGCAGTCAGCCGCCGACGGCACCTCCTCCCGCCGTTTGGCACTGGCTGTTTCCTCCCAAGGGTTTTTCGGAATCCTTCCTAATTCAGCCGGGTTCTCGCGAACCCG
Organism: Aurantimonas coralicida DSM 14790; assembly: GCF_000421645.1. GTDB lineage: Bacteria > Pseudomonadota > Alphaproteobacteria > Rhizobiales > Rhizobiaceae > Aurantimonas > Aurantimonas coralicida. Next base: position 99,213 of record NZ_ATXK01000012.1, read on the forward strand.
GCTTTTTTCTGTCCGGGCTTTGCCCGCACCTGCGCTTCTGACCACCGCCCACGAAAAAAGGCGGCTCCGGGAGCCGCCTTTCATCACGCAATCATGTCTCGGAATGTCAGGCCTTGAGGCTGGCGCAGAATCGCTGGATCCGCTTGCAGGCTTCCTCAAGCGCCTCTTCCGACGTCGCATAGGAGATGCGGAAGTTCGGGCCGAGGCCGAAGGCCGAGCCATGCACCACCGCCACGCCCTCGGCCTGCAGCAGTTCGGAGACGAAGGTCTCGTCGCTGTCGATCACCGTGCCGGCTTCGGTCTTGCGGCCGATCAGGCCCTGGCAGGACGGATAGACGTAGAAGGCGCCTTCCGGCGTCGGGCAGTCGATGCCGCTGGCCTGGTTCAGCATCGACACGACGAGGTCGCGCCGGCCCTGGAAGATCGCGCGGTTGGTGTCGATGAAGTCCTGCGGACCGTTCAGTGCCTCGACCGCCGCCCATTGCGAGATCGAGCAGGCGCCGGAGGTCTGCTGGCCCTGGATCATGTCCATGGCCTTGATCAGCTGCACCGGGCCGCCGGCATAGCCGATGCGCCAGCCGGTCATGGCATAGGCCTTCGACACGCCGTTCATGGTCAGCGTGCGCTCGTAGAGCGCCGGCTCGACCTGGGCGGGCGTGGTGAAGGTGAAGTCGCCATAGACCAGGTGCTCGTACATGTCGTCGGTCAGCACCCAGACATGCTCGTGGCGCATCAGGACGTCGGTCAGCGCCTTCAGCTCGTCGCGCGTATAGGCGGCGCCAGACGGGTTGGACGGCGAGTTGAACAGGAACCACTTGGTCTGCGGCGTGATCGCCGCTTCCAGCGCTTCCGGCGTCAGCTTGAAATTGGTCTCGATGCCGGCCGGCACGAAGACCGGCGTGCCGCCGCAGATCGCCACCATCTCCGGATAGCTGACCCAGTAGGGCGCCGGGATGATCACCTCGTCGCCCGGGTTCATCGTCGCCATGAAGGCGTTGAACAGGATCTGCTTGCCGCCGGTGCCGACGATCACCTGCTCGGGCTTGTAGTCGAGGCCGTTCTCGCGCTTGAACTTGGCGGCGATCGCCTGGCGCAGCTCGGGAATGCCCGAGACCGGCGTGTATTTGGTCTCGCCCCGGTTGATCGCCTCGATGGCCGCCTGCTTGATGTTGTCCGGCGTGTCGAAATCCGGCTCGCCGGCGCCCAGGCCGATGACGTCGCGCCCCTGCGCTTTCAGCTCGCGCGCCTTCTGGGTGACGGCGATGGTCGCTGACGGCTTTACGCGGTCGAGGGCGGCGGCAAGAAATGCCATGGGTGCTGAACTCCGATCGTAGCTGCGGGAAGGCCCCTGCGGGCGCGCGGACCCTAATGCCAGCCGCGTCGGGCTGCAAGCCGGGCCCCGCGCGAGCCCGTCGCTATTCACCGGCCACGACCGTCGCCGCGACGATGGCGGCGAGACCGCCCGCCGCCCGGCCCTTGCCTGCCGTGCCGCGCTGATCCGGGACGCCATGGCTGCGGAATATTTTCCGATGCCTCGCTATAAGCGCTTATTTTTAAGGCGTTTTAAATCTCATCGGCTCAATAATAAGACAGCCCTATAGTCCATGCATTGGCGCTCGATGAAACCCTCCGCCTTTCGGTCCAGATTCCTGCGCGCCAAAGCCGGCAGCATCCCCGTCATGACGGCCCTGATGCTGGTGCCGATGATCGTCATCTCCGGCGGCGCCATCGACCTCATCGCCCATGAACGGCTGCGTTCGGTGCTGCAGGACGGTCTCGATCGCGGCGTGCTGGCGGCGGCCTCCCTCACCCAGACGCGCCCGCCGCGCGAGACCATCGAGAGCTTCCTCAAGGCGGCCGTGACGAAGGGCAGCTACGCCCTCGACGTGAAGGCCGACGAGCTCAGCAACGCCAAGCGGGTCGAGGCCAGTGCCACCGCCGTCACCGACACGGCCTTCCTGCGGCTGATCGGCATCGACCAGCTCACCGTGGTGGCCCATGCGGAGGCCGAGGAGAAGCGCAAGAACATCGAGATCTCGCTGCTGCTCGACATGTCCGGCTCCATGCGCTTCGACAAGTCCGGCAGCTATCCCGGCCCCAGCGGCGCCATGCGCATCAACTACCTGCGCCCGGCCGCCAAATCCTTCATGGACATGGTGCTGGCCGACGGCGCGGAGGACTACACCACCGTCAGCATCGTGCCCTATGCCGGCCAGGTCAGCATCGGCCCGGTGCTGTTCGACGCCCTGACCCGCAACCGTCGCCAGCACGACCGTTCGTCCTGCTTCCAGTTCGGGCGCAGCGACTTCACCCTCGGCGTGCCGGATTTCGCCAATCTTCCCCAAACCCAGCACTTTACCCAGGCGAACCATCACGACGCGCTGAAGAAGGCCGGCGAGGCGCAGATCACCGAACCCTGGTGGTGCCCGGACGATCCCCACGATCCGCGGCCGGGCACGACGCACGATTTCGTCGCGGGCGAAGGCAAGGACACCGACCGGACCAGCGTCTCGTTCCTCTCCAACGACCGCGAATATCTCAAGCGGCAGATCGACAACTACAAGCTCTATGACGGCACCGGCACGCCGATCGCGCTGAAATGGGGGCTGCTGCTGCTCGATCCGGCGATCCAGCCGATGCTGCGCGAGGCGGCGCGCTACCGGGCCCTGTCCGACGAACTCGACATCGACGCACGCTTCAGCAACCGGCCGGCCAGCTTCACCGATCCCGACACGATGAAGTTCCTCGTGCTGATGACCGACGGCGCGATCAGCAGCCAGCGCATTCCCAAGGATGCGAGCAAGCCGGTCCAGTACTACAACAATGGCAGTCTCAACACCGACCTCTATACCGTCGGCGACGCCGAACGCTTCGCCGCGGCCCTGTGCACCGCGGCCAAGCAGAAGAACGTCATCGTCTTCACCATCGGCTTCGACGTGAACGACACAGCGGCCAAGCAGATGTCGAACTGCGCCAGCGGCGCGGAGCGCTTCTACCGGGTCAACGCCCTCGACATCCAGGACGCGTTCAAGTCGATCGCCACGGCGATCCAGAAGATCAAGCTGATCGGATGACACGCCCCCTGCCGATCCTGAAGGCTCCGCTGCGCCTTGCCCGCGACCGGCGCGGCGCGACCGCCGTCGAGTTCGCGCTGGTGGTGCCGCTGTTCCTCGCCATGGTCTTCTCGATCTTCGAGGCCGGCTGGCTGATGACCCAGACGATCATGCAGGACGGCGCGCTGAACCGGATCGTGCGGCAGCTGCGCATCGCCGACAATGCGGCGATCTCGGCCGACGACCTCAAGCAACGGATCTGCGCCCAGGCGATGGTCTTTACCGATTGCGCGGCGAACACGACGGTCGAGCTGATTGCCCTCAGCAATGCCTCCGACACGATCCCGGAGACCGTCGCGCGCTGCGTCCATCGCGGCACCGTGCCGGCCTATCGGCCGGGCGAACGCTCGGAGCTGATGTTCGTCCGGGTCTGCACCTCGGTGCGGCCAATGACGCCAATGCTCGGCCTCGCCGTGGCACTGCCCGACGGCGACACCGGCGCCTACGGCATCAATTCCTACGCCGCCTTCGTCAACGAGCCGCAATGATGGCCGATTCTGCCCCCACAGATGGCGCACCGCCGCCCGCTCGCCATCGCCGCCTCCTCGGCGACCGGTCCGGCGTCGCGGCGGTCGAGTTCGCGCTGATCGCGCCGCTACTCGTCCTCGTCCTGCTCGGCACGGTCACGCTCTTCGACTTCTACCGGGAAAGCCTGGCGCTCGAACGCGCCACCGCCTCGATGAGCGACTACATGTCCCGCCAGACCGAACTGCCGAGATCGGTGCTCGACAACCGCATCATCGCCACGCTGAAGGCGCTGGTGCCGCAACCCGACGGCGCGCTGGAAGTCCGGATCTCCAGCCTGACCCGCTCGTCGCGCGGCTTCGACACCGACTGGAGCTACCCGCCGGACGCCTCGCCCGCCTTCGCGGACCGCCCAATCCCCGTCGACCTCCTGCCGTCGGTTGCCATCGGCGACTCGATCCTCGTCACCGAGACGATGATCCCCCAGAACGCCATGTTCGACGTGGTCCGGCTGAAGGGCATGACCCACAGTTCGGTAGCAGCCGTCCGCCCCCGCTTCACCAAGCGCATTGCCGGGCCGAACTGAGCCCTCTCGATACGAGCGGACGATACGCCCGGCCCGTGCTCGACGGTCCGCACCACGCCTTCATTGCCGGCGGTGGCCAATGCTATGCTGCGCCTTCAGGCAAGCGGCACAGAAGGCACGCGATGTTGACGATCCACGGGATGGCCGATTCCGGCAATTGCTACAAACCCCGGCTGCTGATGGCGCTGCTCGGCCGCCCGTTTCGCCATGTCGAGGTGAGCACGCTCGACGGCGGCACCAAGCAGCCCGCGTTCCTCGCCGCCAATCCCAACGGCAAGGTGCCGCTGCTTGAACTGGAAGACGGCCGCACCCTGCCGGAATCCAACGCCATCCTCTGCTATCTCGGCGACGGCACACGCTTCGTGCCGGACGACCGCTTCGCGCGCGCCGAGATGCTTGGCTGGATGTTCTTCGAGCAATACAGCCACGAGCCGCACATCGCTGTGCGGCGCTCGCTGCTGGTCTATCCGCAGATGCGCGAGGCCGCAACGCCGCAGCGTCTGGCCGACACACTGGCCGGCGGTCACAAGGCCCTGGCGGTGATGGAGCAGCGCCTGTCCGGGGCGCAATGGCTGGTGGGCGACGCGCCGAGCCTCGCCGACATCGCGCTCTATGCCTATACCTACCGGGCCGGCGAAGGCGGATTCGAGCTGACGGATTATCCCGTCATCCGGGCCTGGCTCACGCGGATCGAAGCGCTTCCCGACTACCGGCCGATCGGCTGGCTGCCCGGCGCCTGAGCGCCGGACTCAATCTTCACCGGCTGCCGGCCCATGCCGGCAACCCGTTCTGTCAGCGGACGGCTTACTGGCCCGAATAGACGACGCCGCAGGCAATGCGGTCGCCGGCGTCGCCCGAGGGCTGCGAGGAATAATCGTCGGTGCCGCCATGCACGACGATCGCCGAGCCGTCGGCATCGTTCAGCGGCGCCTCGCCGCCGGTCAGCGTCAGCGCCGGCGCGAAGCTCTCGAAGCTGGCCGAGCCGTCGGTGGTGGTGAAGTTCGGCAGGTCGCCGGCATGATGGCCGCCCTCGACCTTGTAGCCATGCTCCTTGTCGGTCGGGTTGTAATGGCCGCCGGCCGAGGAGAAATCGCCTTCGCAGACGCCGGTCTCGTGGACGTGGAAGGCATGGTCGCCATCGGCGAGATTGGCGAGATCGGCCAACAGCAGGAGGCCGTGCGGCGTCGGGGTCACCGTGACCGTGCCGGCCGAGCCGCCATCGGCGCCCTTCATCTCGACGGTGATCGGCTCCATATCGTTCTGCATGCCGGCATTCATGCCGTCGGACGGCGCGTTGGCCGGCTTGTCGGTCGGGGTCGGCGTCGAATCCTGCGCCATCGCCGGAACGGCGAACAGGGCGGAGGTGGCAAGAGCGAGTGTCGCGATGCGAAGCATGGGACGGTTCCTTCCGGTTGCGCAGGCCCGCGCCAGATTTGGTCCGCAGGCCTTAGTGTCGTCCCCCCGCAACGACCGCCCGGCGGCGATCGTTCCGCTCTGATCAGCCAGGCGTGAGCGCGCCGGCTGCCCGCAGGCATTGGTACGGAAAGGCAAGGCATGGCCCATCTTCTCGAGGCGCTCTGGACACGGCTGGGCGGGCCCGCCGACCAGGGACCGGTCGATCTGGCGAAGCTGACGCGGCGCTCCGTGCCAAACGACAGCGTCGCGGCGTCGCCCGGCGCCACCGCGGCACGGGTCGATGTCGCCCTGCCGGTCTTCGCGATCCCGCCGCAGGCCCTCCTCGCCCGTCTCGACGCGGCCCTCGCCGAGGATGGCGACGTCGTGCGGGTCGATCACGGCCAGACGCCGAACTACCGCCGCTATGTCGCGCGCAGCGCCGTCCTGCGTTTTCCCGACACGATCGACGTGGATGCCTTCGGCGCACCGGAGGGCACGCTAATGCGGATCTATGCGCGCGCGCTGCTCGGCCGTTCCGATCTCGGCGCCAACACCAGGCGCCTGAGCCGCTGGGCGGAGCTCCTGGCAAACGCCGCCCGCTGATCCCGCCCGCGCCGATCGCCGGTGCGGCGCACGGTGCCTGCCTTGCCTCGCCCCACCGGCTCCGATAGTCAGCAAGGCGATCGGTTCGCGGCGCTCCATCGGCCTTCGCGAACCTCTCTCCCATCCTGCCTCCGGTCGCCATGACACGCCTTCGCGCCAATTGCCTGCTGCTTCTCGCCGGTGCCGTCTGGGGCATGGGCTTCGTCGCCCAGTCGACGGCGATGGCCGCGGTCGGTCCCTGGACCTTCACCGCGGCGAAGTTCGGCATCGCGGCGCTGACCCTCGTGCCCTTCGCCATCGCCGAAGGCCGCCGCGCGGCGGTGCCGGTGCCGCCGGGCACAAGGATCGGCTTCGTCGGCATCGGCGCGCTGCTGTTTCTCGCCGCCATCACCCAGCAGATCGGCATGGTCACCACGACCGTGACCAATGCCGGCTTCCTCACCGGTCTCTATGTGGTGCTGACGCCGATCCTCGGCCTCGCCCTGCTGCGCAGCCGGCCGCACTGGGTGGTCTGGCCGGCGGCACTCACCGCCCTGACCGGCATCGCCCTTCTGGGCGGCGGCAGCCTGGCGGCGCTGAATGTCGGGGATGTGTGGATGCTGGTCTGCGCCGTGTTCTGGGCGCTGCAGATCGTCTTCGTCGGGCTGTTCGCCGGTCCGAGCGGCCGACCCTACACGCTGTCCTTCGTGCAGTTCGCCGTCACCGCGATCCTCGCCGGCCTCGGCACTTTGGCCTTCGAGGCGCCGACCCTTGCCGGCCTGTGGCAGGCCTGGCCGGAAATCGTCTATGGCGGCGTCCTGTCGACCGGGCTCGCCTTCACCCTGCAGATCATCGGCCAGCGTCACACGACGGCGGCGCAGGCGGCGATCTTCCTGTCGTCGGAATCGCTGTTCGCGGCGCTGTTCGGCGCGATCATCCTCGGCGAGCGCATCGCGGCCATCGGCCTCGTCGGCTGCGCCCTGATCTTTACCGCCATGCTGGCGGTCGAACTGGTGCCGATGCGTGATCAGAGTCGCAAAGCTGTGACTCAATAAGCCAAAGTTGTGCCTGCGGTGGCTCCCTGCTCAGGTAAACTCCCGTAATTACGGGCCTCGGGGTAGCTTGTACATACTCCGAGGAACCCCAGCGCCGGCTCTGCTCTACAAGCTACCATTCAGCACTAATTAACCATGTTACTGAGAAGCTTGATCTGCTGCTCTTTTCATATTGACGTTCCGCCACAATTCTGAGTGACGCGGACAGATTGCTTGTTGATTAAAAAGCAGCCTGCCGCATTCAATGGGCCATAAGCTTTTTATGGTTACTATGACCTCCTCGAATGGCCGTGTGGGCCAGGCGCGAAAGACGAGCAGATGACTGTGTTCCTGACTAAGACCAACCGCGACGCACTAATGCAAGCCGCCCTGCCAGTCGGCATGTTAAGTGCTCTGGTCTTGCAGTAACGGGAACGCCATCCGGCAACCTGACCTGCCAGTTTCCAAAGCCAAATCCCTGCTGTGTCGGTAGCTCTGACAGCTTTGCTGCTGTCTGTGCTCAACGTGTTGTCGAGAAGGCTTTCCATGATTCACGCTCAGTCTAAGAGCGCCGCCGAACGCGGCCATATCCATCACTCCATCTCCGGCCGTCGCGGCAACGCCGAAGGACGGAGGTCTAAAATATCTGTCGGCTGCAAGGCCTCTCGCCCAGGCGGAGCGGCATGCCGTTCACATTGAGGAAAGTGTTGCTGATGTCGGCTTCGCTCCCAGGAACCGTGGGTCCGAAGTCGGGTACTGGAGCGACCGGTTTCGCCGGCGGAAGGTAATCTACAACAGCGGGCTCGAGCGTCAGTGCCTCGCCCTCATGATCGTCAACCCGGACATCAGGGAAATCCGTGAGCAGCAGAACGTCACGCTTCTCGCCCCCGGCGGAAAGAGCACCGTTCGGCTCGACGCGCTGACGATCTGGTGGAGCGGTGCCAGGCTGGCACTGGAAATGAAGTATCGGGAAGAGGTCGAGAAAAGCGGCATTCAGCGGCGGCTCCACGACCTCAGGCGGTACGCACAGGGCTACGCCGGCGCATACGGGCTTCTGACCGAAGAGAGCTTCAGTCTGCAGCAGTACGAGAACGCAGAGGAGATCATCTCCTGTGCGGGAACACTCTCGGTCCGGCGTTGCCAGCTGGTGGTGCGGGACATCATCGGAAAAGCCGGCTCCGTCAGGCTGGGCGATCTGGCCCGGCGGGAGGACCTCGACAACGCCGGCTACCAGGTCGCCGTCGGCATGCTCGGCACCGGGGCGCTGTCCCTCGCGGACAGCAACAGCCGGATCGGCGTCGATGCGGAGGTGGTGCTGCAGGCAGATTACAACCTGCGGCTCAACCGTTTCTTCGGAAACATGTGACGGGATGTCGGGGCAGACCCGGCATCCCAAGCCTTGTCCAGCCATGACACCGGATAGGGTCCGGGATTAGTGCAGAGAGCGTCATGAACATCCATGTCCCACGACCCAATTCAGGGCCCGGCCGCCGCTGGCGCTTCAAGGCCAACGACCGCATCCGGATCGATGCCAGCTATTACGTCCATGTCAGGAGCGAGGCCGGCAGGCATGTGTTCCAGCGGGTCATCGATGGCAGTATCGAGGATTTCGCCCGCGCATTCTCCGACGAGGAGATCACCCAGAAGGTCAAGTCGCGGACCCTCCAGGTCGAGGAGGGCTTCTTCTCACGGGCACGCAACGAGCTTCGATTCCGGATCCAGAGCGGCGTCCTCGATGACCTGCGGCCCGACCAGGCGCGAACGGTGCTCTGGAAAGCCGAATGGATATCCCGCTTCCTGAAAGCCCACTGCGACAGCACGGGTGAGTGGTCTCCCCGCTTCCGCAACGAGGACATGCAGATCTTCATCGAGGAAAATCGCGAAGCAGTCCATCGCTGGTACATCGAGAAAATCGGCGAACCTCGGCCGCCGGGCCGAGCGTACAAGGACCGAGAGCGCAAGACGTTCGACTGGCCCTCGGCCTCCGCGTTGCGAAAGTGGATGAACGACTTCGAAAGCGGCGAATGCCGGCTCGAGGCCTTGGCGCCTCAGACCGATCGATGCGGAAACAGGCACCAGCTCTCGCCCATCGTCGCTGAAATCGTCGACCAGCATGTGAAACGGTATTGCGCTCTGGAGCAGCCGACGATGGAGCACATCTACATGGATGTCGCCTGCGATCTCGATCGACGTAACCGCTCCGCCATTGCCAAGGCGCCGGCCGACGCCGACCGCAAGCTTCCCCAGAAGATGAAGGTCAGCCGATCGGCGGTTCGCCGCCGCATCAGGAAGACCGCTCCCTACATTCGCGAACTCGGCCGCTTCGGACGGGATGCCGCCCGCATGCGCTATGCTGGCAGCGGCAAGGGCCTCACCGCCACCCGCCCGCTCCAGTACGTAATGCTCGATGACTGGGAGGCCGATCTCTTTGCCCTGATGCGCCAGAGCAAGGTGCTTCGGCACATGTCGAAAAAGGAACGCAGCCTCATTCCCCGTGTGCGCCTCAACGTCACGGTCGCCATCGACATTTGCACACGCTGCGTCGTCGGACTTGCGGTCGCGCCGGTCTCCCCTTCTTCGACCACGACCAGCACTGCTATCCGCACCATCCTCAGCGACAAGACGGAGATCGCGGCGTGGGCCGGGGCAGAATCGGAATGGGACATGTATGGCCCGTTCACCCGCCTCATCACTGACGGCGGCCCGGCCATGCGCGGAAAGGTGGAGGACGTCCTCAGAGGGATCGGGATGGGCCATAGCATTCCGGAGAAGAACCCTCGCAAGCGGGGCCATGTCGAATCCTTCTTCAAGGGGCTTCGCCAGGTCTGCGCCTATTTCGCCGGGCGGTCGTTCTCGAACGTCATCGAGCGCGGGGACTACCCGTCGGAACTCTATGCCAGCCTCACCGTCGAGGAGTTCCACAAGGCGCTGATCCGGTGGATCGTCGACATCTACCACCAACGCCCCCATTCCGGACTCCGCGGACTGACCCCCTACGAAGCATGGCTTCGGGAGTGTTCGCGTTCGCCCGGGTTCGCCGACACGCCCTCCCCCGAAACCCTGGCCGTCGCCTTCGGCATCCGCAGGGAAGCCACTCTCGACCAGGCCGGCGTTCGGGTGATGAACCTGCGCTACTGGTCGGAAGAGCTATCCCGTCTCGACCGGATGATCGGTGGTGGCAAGGTCAAGGTCCGGATCGATCCCTTCGACGTCACGACCGCGTACGTCCTCATCCCGAAGGAGCACCGGCATCCGGCCATCTTCGGCAGCCGGCACTATCTGGCGGTGCCCTGCATGAACCTCGACGAGGGCGAGACCATGATGGCGCAGGTCGTCTCCCGGTATCGCCTTGAGCGGATCGAGGCGCAGTCGGCGGAAGAAGACGGCCTGGCGACGCGGATGGCGGCTCACCGCGACCTCTACGATCTCGGCAACGTTTCCGCGGCAAGGCTGCATATCCCGCTTGGAGGGGCAACGCCCGATCAGATCCAGCGGGCGATCGACGAGATTGAAAGAAGCGAGCGGGCATCGGCCGGGAAGGTCAACCACGCCGCCGAGGCGATGGACATGAGCGAGGACGCGATTGGCTTCCTCGTGACGACCGACGAATCCGTCCAGGCGGATGCCCCCGCCAGCACCGATCAGCTGATCGATTTCGCTGCCGACCCCGAAGAGGGCGTCCCGGCAACCATCGAGAAACCATCTTCCCCGATCCGTCGGGCGAAGCCCGCCGCCAACAGGAAGCCACACAGTCCGAAAGGCCGGCCGCCCCGTCAGCGATGGACGAATATGATCGGGGAGGATGACGAATGACCCAGCGAAGGAGAACCGACAGGCGCCCGCACGAGACAGTCGTCCGGAGCGAACCTGCGACGACGCATCTGGAGGAAAGCAGCGACGACTTCCTCGACATGATCCGTGGGCGCTTCTCGGAGACCGACCAGCACACGATGCGGCGTCTCGATGCCGTCAAGGCGGAGTATGTCGCCTCCGGAAAGGATCGCCGGGTAACGGAAGCCATCACGATGTTTCTGCGGCACGTCCTATCGAGGAAGACCGGCGAGCGACAGGAAGGCGGCGCCCTGATCTTCTCGGGAGAGAGTGGGGTTGGGAAGTCCTCCTCCATCGCCCGCGCCCTATCGCGGCTGCCCCAGGTCGCCCCCGTCCAGACCTCCTTCGGCGAAGTCCGGCCATTCGTGTCGATCAGACTGCAGGGCCCTACGACACTCAAGCTGGTGGGCAAGCGCATCCTCGACCAGGCGGGTTACCCCTTCCGTCGCAACATCGATCAGGGCGACCTCTGGGACATGCTGCCCGAGCAATTGCATCACCGCCGGATCTTCCTTGTCCACATCGACGAGGTCCAGCACATCATCCGCGAGACCGCCAAGGAGAAAGCCCGCAAGGACCTCGCCGACGCCATCAAGGACGTCATGAACTACGAGCCCTGGCCGATCAGCTTCATCCTGTCCGGCATGCCCATCGCCGCAAAACTTGCCCGGGACGAGCAGATCGAACGCCGGTGCAGCCTCGTCGAGTTGCCGCCGCTGCGCGCTCCCCACGAACTTCCTCTCGTCGGAAAGGTCCTCCGGCAGCTGTGCAGGGCCGGCGAACTCGACTGCGAGGACATCGATACGCCGGCCATGCTCGAGCGTATCGCCCATGCCGCCAATTATCGGTTTGGCCGCGTCTGCCAGGTCGTCGTCGATGCAATCCATGTCGCCGTGAGCGAGGAAGCCGCTTGCCTCGATCGCGATCACTTCGCCGAGGCCTTCAGGAATGCCTGTCATGCCTACGAAATAGACGAGAAGAACCCCTTTCTCGCCGATGACTTCCGGAGCCTGCCGCCCGGACTCTATTTTCCGGACAAGGAGAAGTCCCGATGAGTGTTCTCGAGCAGTCCAAGGCAGCTCGACTGGGCTTCGCTCATGCCCTGCAGCACCGCGAGACGGTGGCCGGCTTCGCGTCCCGCCTCGCCTGGTTGAACGGCCGCCCGGTCGATGCGCTCCTTCGGGACATGGCGATCCATCCCCGCATGATCGACCAGGGCGACGAAAAGGCGATCCGGGAGATCGCCTATCTCGGTTCGGCGGAGGCGGATCCGCTGCTCTTCTACAGCCCGCGGAAGATCACGCAGAAGACGTGGGCGGTCGCCGGCCGGAACGTCTCCCGCCAGGCGATCAGCCGGACCTATTTTCGCTATTGCCCTTGTTGCATCCTCGAGGACCTGAACGAGTTCGACGGACCCCGCCACGTCCGCCCTTGGCTGCGTCTCGAGTGGACGCTCTCATGGATCCGATCCTGTGATCGCCACGGCATGCCGTTCGTCGTCACCCATCCGACGCGGCGCCCTTTCGCGCCCTTCGACTTCATCGAGACCATGCGGCCGCTCCTGGAGAACGTTGAACGCGAGGCGCAGGACGTCGGCATGTGGCCTGCGTCCGCGTTCCAGGCCTGGTTCATGCGCCGGCTCGATGGCGACACTGCCGATCCGAACTGGCTCGACGCCCTGCCCCTCGATGCCGCGGCGGATTTCTGCGAGGCGCTGGGCGTCTCCGCCCTGCAAGATCCGAAGGTCCAGATTTCATCGCTGTTGGAGGCAGATTGGGCCGACGCTGCGGAAGAGGGCTTTGCTATTGCGTCAGAAGGACCGGATTCCATCCGTGCCCTTCTCGATCGCCTCAATGCCCGGGAGGTCGATCGCCGCGGCTACTGGACGCCCCGCGATACCTATGGCTGGTGCTACCATTTCCTGGAGAGGACCAAAGACCGACCGGAGTTCGCCGAGATCAGAGCCATCATCCGAAAGGCTGCCGTCGAGACCATGCCTCTGTCGGCCGGCACGGTCGTCCTCGGCGAGATCATCGAGGATCAGCAGGTCCACACTCTCTATTCCCTTGCCCGCACGGCCGGCATCCACAAGCGGACACTTCGCACCATCCTGGAGCGCCGGCACCCGGATTCTGGCCAGTCCGATGTCAGCGACAATCGCCTGACCGTGACCACGGAGATCGCCGCCGATATCGTGAGCGGCTACAAGGGCGCCATGACCGTGCCAGCCGTCGCCAGGATGACCGGCATCGAAAAGCGGACGCTCGACACCATGATCGCGAACGGGTGGCTCAAGACCCGCTCGAAATCCGCCAATGTCGCCTTCGCCAAGCACCGCGTCGGCCAGGAAGATGTCGATGCGATGTTCCAGGCATTCTTCGCGGGCGCGGAGCCGGTCGACGAACCGGAACCGCATCAGGTCACTCTCGATTTCGCCCGTCAGGTGGCCCTCTGCTCCATGGAAGAGGTGCTACGGGTCGTCTTCGATGGCCGGCTGACATGGAAAGGACGCCTCGCCGATCGTCACGACTACGGTGCCTTGCTCGTCGATGTCGACGAGGTCCGCGCCAATGTGCCCAAGGGTGCAGAGATGAAGGGGCTCCTGGCCGACGGCGTCCGTGACATCATTCGGGGCATGGACAGGAAGTCGATCCCGATCTTCGTCGAGCGAGGCTACCTCAAGGCGTCGAAGGAGAAGCATCCCGTCACCGGCACCACCCACCGCACGATCTCCGTCGAGAGCGTCCAGGCCTTCCGTGACATCTACATTTCCCTGGGCGAGATGTGCCAGGACACCGGCCTACACCGGAGCCAGGTCGGGCTGATCATGCGTGCACATGGGATCGAAGAGGTGTTCGGCGTCGCGGAGTTCTGGAGCGTCTTCTATCGCCGGGCGGACGTCGAGTCGGCGGCGAAGGAGAACCCCGAATTCTGGCGATATGACAAGCAGGCGTTGAAACGGAAGGTGATAGGATCTTGAAAAATTTATGCGATCGAACTAATCTTCTTCAGCCTCTTTTGAGCCGCCAAACCAGAACTCAATGAGGCTTGATGTGCTTTTCTTTTCATTGAACAGGTCGCCGATTGCTCTGACCCGTTCCCTACCAACACCACTTTTTGCGTAAGCCTCGTATGCTCCAGCAAGCTTACCGCGAGTGCTCTCCTGAGAATTATTTCTGTAATCTCGGACCTTGCGTCTCCCGATCTGTTCGAAGTTCGCCAGGACGGCCTCGTTGTTCCCCTCGAGCGCCGGACAGAGAATGAACCTGACAATATTGTCCTTCTCAGTGTGCGAGAGGCGATCCGCGCTCATCAAATCTTGGACAATCGTTGGAAAAATGCTTGTGGCCGCCGCAAGGCTTGCGGGGCTGACGCCCTTTATTTCTTCCCTCAGTTCCCTGAACATGTCTGCGTGATAGGCAGGATCGATGGCCTTCAGTACCAGGTCGTAATTGAGCGCATGATCAACGATTTCAACTTCGCCCCCCAATACCCCAAGAAGGAATTTTTTGAGTGCCTCACGGAAACCAGGGCTACTCGGGCTAAAGCCAGTGAACTGAATTTTGACCAATAGAAGCTTGGCGTGATTATCCCCAGCGGACATATGTCCGAGCCAATCTTCCGGAGGCACGGCATCAAGCATTGCATCAACGTGTTCGTGCAGAACGGACCAATTGCCATCCGCATGCGCAGCCGTATATTCTATCAGCTCTGCGGGGATGTCTCTGACTGCTAAGTCATCCAACTCAGACCTATTTCCGCGCAAAGAGTATTCAGCCACCGTTGTCCTAAATTCACCACCTACGCATGCGGCTATGTAATTGAAGTGATCTACCACAAATCGTATATTGAACCGTGGCAAATCTCTTGAAGAGAATATTTCTTTCGTAACACGAATCAGAATTCGATTGTTATCGGCCGATTCTCCAAGTTCAGTGAATTTGGTGACGAGCCGTGATTTAATCACCATCTCTGAAAATGACATGTAGAATTCCGGATTCATGTCAGTGTCGCCACTATATATATTATGAAACCACGTAAAATTTTCAGAAGTTATCTGTCTTCTTTGCGGATTGGGTTGAGTGCGGTACACAACCGGCAAACCTTCCGGTCCAAACCGGTCGATCGCCATAAAGACAGCGAGAGCGACTACCCTATCTGACGCGCCTGCCGCAGCTTTTAATCTCTCGAAGAATACCTCTTCCGCATAAAGTTCGTCCAATTCAATTTTTGACCGATGATCCTTGTCGGTATGGCCGACGATGCTAGTCAGAAGAGTGATGTACGGTCCGAAAAGCGTTGCTGCTTTATCTGTCGGCTCGCGCAATGCGGTGACGACGGCATTGCCTATGGCGGTCCACTGCTCATCACTAACGAACCGATTACGATGAAGGTGGTTGAAGGTTGCAACCGAACGTGTGGGATAATTAACAGCCAGCGATGGTAGGACCCCGCCATCATCGTTCATATATTCCTCGTCGACTATCAGGTCTGACAACTCTAGACCTGTCCCCTCCAGTCCCGAAGCGAGCCCAAATATAAACTCCGGAGCTTGATAAAACGGCAGCACGATATTTTTGTGATTGATAGCCTCTGGATGTCCCATCGTCGCCAGCTGTTGGTGTACTGCTATGAGATAATTGGACCAATTTTGGCCAAGCTCCATCAGGTTCTCAGGCGTATCTTCAAAAGATTCGTATCCGGAGCGAATGAACCGTTCGACAAGCAGCGAAATGTCATTGTTTTCGGCGAAGGCAAAGATCGAGAAAAGCCGATCATAGACCGCAGGCTCCAACGCAATTTCCGAAACGCTGAGGAAGGCTCGAACCAAGGAACGGGCATACAGATTCCTCGAATGACCCGTGTGAGATTTCGAGAGCGCCGCGAAATTTGCGACGACGACATCGAACTCCGCAGAGCTTTGCCACTCTTGCGCTTTACCTTCGATGACATCATTCACCCGATCATCGAATCCTGGCGCCTTCGCGATCTCGATGAGTTCGCTTGCCTCACCCACCGCAGCGTCTCGGATGCGATCGTCGAGGAGGATCTGGAAGGCCAGTTCGGCGTCGACGTTGAAGATTATCGCTGCAAGGTTACGTTCCAGGTGCGGGTCCGTCGCCAAAGACCGTAACTTGGGATCGAGCCAATCATCCGTATTCAACGTCTCAGGACGCGATTCAAGGGCGTCGCGGTAGCAGATGTAGACGGCAATTGTGGTCAGGCTGAACTGCCGTTTATGAAGGGCATAGATGCCGCTCAGTTCATTCAGAAACGCAATAATCTCTCGAGGCGTAGCAGCTCTCCCGTCCTCCTTCAGTATCCTGTTGAAGATGAGATAACACCGGAAAACGTCATCCGAATTAAGATCGCAAGTTAGAGCCTCACGGACCTTCTTCATGAAGAAATCGCGTGAGTTTGATAGCACTGGGGGAGAAACAGATAATATCTCGTCAAACGTCTTCGCAAAAATCTCGCGAGAAGCGATCGGGGATATTAAAGTTGATTTACTGATCGTCGAACCGGAATCGTGCGGGATTTTACGGTCGGCACCGTCGACCAAATGCCGATCATAGGGGACAATTACCGTCACGGAATGATAACCAGTGATAGAATCGATATTAGATCCGTGTGAAAAAACCGCTCTAACTTGAGCCCAATAATCGCTTATCTCTTCGGCCGGAAGGCGGTCTATATTGTCAAGGACGATAACCACTCGGGATTTGTCCGACTGAACTATGCTCAGTATCTCCCTTAGGGTGGACTGGAATTCGAAATCGTTTGGGTCAATTTCTCTTATAAATTGAGTAACTTTTTGATCTTCAAATTGCTTTGAAGAAATCAACAGGGTTCCAGATAGAGACTCCCTGATTTTTTCGATGTTGTGAAATCGATTCCTCCACAAAGGAGACTTTAGCACGCCACGACAGCGATATATGGACCAATAGGCCGTGATAAGAATAAATATTACTAAGATCTTAAACGATGTTGCAGAGAAATAGTCGGATGACCCTCCTGCGGCGTCAAACTCGTGTTTAGCCCAAAAATAATATATTGGAAGGAATGGAAGTATGGATATTACACAAATGCCCCAGACGTCGAGAATGTGACGATTACTCGATTCAACATGTCTCTCTTTCCCTTTTATTTTTTTGTCGACTCCCCGAAGATCCTCGTACTTGTTGGGGTACTTAAGGTGGCACCATGCGATGAAGCGCTCAAGGAATGAGCGTCGGAATGATGATCCTTGGGATTGCCAGATATCGAAGGTGAAAAATTTGTGTTCGACGTCGCGATCTTTGTTAGGGTCAGCGAGTACCCGCTGGGCGATCTCCACAACTGTGGATTTTCCGCTGCCCCAAGGCCCGTCTAAGCCGATGGCTATATCGCTGTCTCTTGCGCGGGTAATCGTTTCGACTAGAGCGTCAGCGGTGCGCTTGTGTCCTCTGCCCGTAAACTCGTCTTCAGATGAAGGAGCGTCGTGTAGGACGTTTCGAAAGCTTCCGGTGTTCATCCTGCGCACGCACTTCCACGCTCGAATTCATCTGGTGTTGGTGTGAGAGTACCTTAGACGAATCGATTCGGCATCACGTACCGAAACCCCGGGCCAGCTCCTTGCTGGAATGCCGAGGATCTCGCCTCTGATCCGTTCCGGCAAGGATAGAGGTGTCTCATTCTTCGTCTGGTCGAGCATTCAATATCCTTCTTGAGAATGAGATCCCGTTGGCCAGTGATTGACTCGAATCGCCAGGAGCATCCTCCTGGCAGGAATTCAATCGAAGCCGAGTGCCTGAATGGATTTCCTTGAAGACGGCGGGTCGTGCCTGATCTGCCGAGAGTTCGACGCGACGGGAGATGGTCGAACCGTATTGCGACTGTCTGTCGATCAAGGCGCGACGTTCGCGCCTGCCCGGCATGTCGAAGGGTGGTCGCACCTCGCACCTGCGGAAGCGCTCGCCCTGCTGTCCGAGATCGGCGTCGAACTGGCGAAGGGTCATCGCGCCACGGACATCACGGTCACCACCCAGGATGGTCATCTGGTCGTCCGTGTAGCGGAAGCGCCTTCGGTCATCGCCCTTCCCAACGAGCGCCTCCTGGCGCGTGGAGGCGACGATCATTTCTTCAGCCATCTGATCCGGCATATCGCCAACGCGATGCAGGTCGATCTGGCAGTCGCCTTCGCGCTGGTCAGCGGTGTCGAGATACTGCGACCGCACCTACAGGATCTACTGGACCGCCAGGGGCGCCTCCGGCTGATCGTCGGAGACTACCTTGACGTCACGGAGCCGGAGGCACTCCATTCCCTGATGGATCTGAATGGCGACGTAGAGCGCCACGTCTATGAGACAGCAAAAAGCAGCTTTCATCCCAAGGGGTGGGTCTTCCGCGCCGAGGACGGCTCGGGAAGAGCGATCGTTGGAAGTTCGAACCTCTCCAGGACAGCCCTCCGCGAGGGGATCGAATGGAACCTCGCAACCGAACCGAACGGCAATGGCTGGCGCGAGGTGGGAGCGGCATTCGATGATCTGCTGAAGGCCAGCCAGGTCCGCCCCCTCGACGAGGCTTGGATCGAGTCCTACGCAGAACGGCGAGCCAGTTCGCCCCTATCACCACAGGCTGAGCAGATCGTCCGCAGTGATCCGCCCGCCGAGGTCCCCAATCCCCACATCATCCAGATGGAGGCCCTCGCTGGGCTGCGCGAAATCCGGGACAACGGCGCGATCATCGCTCTGGTGGTCCTCGCGACCGGCCTGGGCAAGACGTGGCTGGCGGCCTTCGACAGCGCCCGCGCCCGGCGTGTTCTCTTCATCGCCCACCGAGAGGAGATACTCTCTCAGGCGACCGCGGTGTTCCGGCGGCTCCGACCGAACGAGACCTTCGGGCGCTATGACGGAAATTCCAAGGATACGGAGGGGAGCGTCGTCTTCGCCTCGGTGGCCACGATCGGTCGCCTTGAGCACCTGCAGCGCTTCGACCCGACCGAATTCGACTACGTCGTGATCGACGAGTTCCACCATGCCGCTGCCGAGACCTACAGGCAGATCCTCTCGTACTTCCGGCCTCAATTCCTTCTCGCTCTGACCGCGACACCAGACCGCCCGGACGAACAGGACGTGGTCGCGCTGTGTGACGGCAACCTTGCCTATCGATGCGATATGGGCCGCGGGATCGCCGAGGGACTGCTCTCGCCCTTCGAGTATTGGGGCGTCCCCGACAAGGTTCAGTACGACCGGATTCCATGGCGGCGGGATCATTTCGACGAGGCCTTGCTGACCGAAGCCCTTTCGACCGACGCCCGGGCATCTGATGTCCTGGAGCGATATCGGGAGCGCGCCGTCGGGCCCACCATCGGCTTCTGTTCGTCAACCAGGCACGCCGACTTCATGGCGGAGTATTTCCGGCGGCGGGGGATCACAGCTGTCGCGGTTCACTCCGACAAGAAGACATCGGCGCCGCGGACCGCGTCGATCCTGGACTTCGAGGAGCGTCGCATTGACGTCCTGTTCGTCGTCGACATGTTCAACGAAGGGGTCGACATCCCCGTGGTCGGAACGGTCATGCTGCTCCGGCCCACGGAAAGCATCATCGTGTGGCTCCAGCAGGTCGGTCGCGGCTTGCGGATATACGAGGGCAAGGATCGACTGGTCGTGATCGACTGGATCGGAAACCACCGCTCGTTCCTCAAGGGGATCGCTGCGCTTCTTGGCGTCGGGGATTCGCCGGCGACACTCTCGATCGCCGTCGATCAGGTCCGGTCCGGAACCAGGCAGTTACCGGCCGGCTGCTCCGTGAACATCGATCTGGAGGTCATCGACCTTCTGGCGGGCCTCCTGAAAAAGACCGAGCCCGACCAGACCCTGGAAGAGTGGTTTCTCGATTTCCGGCGCAAGGAAGAACGCCGCCCGACCGCCCGCGAGGCGTTCGAGGCGGGCGAGAACCCCCGGGCCGTCGGATTCGGCGGGTGGTTCGGCTTCCTGGACGCCATGGGGGAGCAGGTGGATGGCGACGCCCTGCTAGTGTGCCGCGGCCTCATCCGGAAGCTTTCCGAGGCCAAATTCGGAGACATCGACACTTTTGCGCTCCTCGTCGCGGCGCTTTCCGGCGTGACCGGCCTGAAGTCCGTCGTGAAGATGATCGGAAGCGATCCGGATGCCCGCCCCAACGAAAGGGAGTTGGATCCGCATCGCTTTGCGCAGGCCCTCGAGACGATCGGTGCCCTCGCCGGCTTCGAAGTCAGGGACGCCAGAATTGGCCTGACGGGCGTGCCGAAGCGGTTCACGATCTCGGTGCGCCGCATGATCGCCGAGGTCGCCGAATGGCGGCGTGCCGAATTCAGGTCGCAGCTTCCATCCGAGGTCTCTGACGAATTGGTTCTCTGGGAGGCCTACAAGAAGGAACGGATCGCAGAACTCGTTGGAGCGGTCTTCAATGCCCAATCCTGGAATGTCGGTGTCGTCCGGGTCGACGATCGGCTCATCCTGCTGGTCACGATCGACAAAAGAAACATGGCAGCTGGCACCGCATATGCAGACAAGTTCCTCGATGCCCAAACGATGAGCTGGCACAGTCAGACCAGGACCAAGATGGCGTCCCTGATTGGCCAGATGCTCAGAAGGGCTGGGACAGGGAACACGGTCGAACTCTTCGTGCGGGAAAAGAAACTGGGGCCAGACAATAAGGCGGCACCTTTCGTCTACTGCGGACCCGTCGCCTTCGAGCGCTGGGAAGGGGAGAGCCCCATAACCGTCACGTGGCGCCTATCGGAACCGGTGCCGAGGAGGCTGCATCGAGCTTTCCGTATACCAGCCGAGGTGAGCGCCTAGAGAACGCCATCAGAGGTTGGGAACGGACAGGCTGCATGGGGCAAGACAGCACGCCGATAGTGCGATGTACCAGCCGCTTGTAGAGCGAAACGCATCAAGACCGAAAATCCAGCGGTAACACGATGAGCGAATCATGTACTATGCATGGGAGGAGATTTTGGCACCTCTGTAAACGGGCGTACAACCTATGAACATATTGAGAATCGTAATTACATTTATCGTTATGTTCGGTGCGATTTCACCACCTCAAGCTAAAATGATGCTTTTTGGCGGAGTTGGGCATGATGATTATCTCGGTTGTCTAGATTGTTCGGAATATTCTCCTGACTCTCTCTGTAATGAATATGGGTCGCATGGTAGTGAGTATTCCAGTGGCGGTCTTTTTAATGAATATGGCAGCTACGGTAGTCAGTACAGCTCAAAAAGCCCTTGGAATGAGTACACATCCAGCAAAGATGTCCCGGTTTTGGTCGATGACTCTGGAAATTTTTATGGCTATTTCACGATCAACCGCTACAGATCCGACGCGGTGGGTTTTGCGGCTGACTTGGGTAATCTATACGACAGTGCGGATGGAGACTTAAAGCTTGTTCGCGACGGTATCTGCGCGATATTCTAAATGGATCGAATAACCAGCGCAATCTGTCCAATTCCGATCATTTCGGCCTGTGGATGGAGGTTCTCGGAGCGATCACGATAGGCACCGGCTGGTGGCTTGACCTCGCCTATCGCGATATAAGTCGTCTGCCGACCGGAAACATCACCTGCACCATTCCTTCGCTGGCGACACAACTATGAGATTTTGGGAATCGCCACGGGGAAGTTTGGCTCTGGATCAGGCACTTGCAGGCCGAGGCGACACAGCTTTGCGGATGTCGTCAATGCGGCGCTGGGGTAAAGCGCGGCACGCCGAAGCCTGACGGCACACGGCTCGGCATCGCGCGGCGTTGTCTCAGCCGCGATTGTCCGCCCGGCGCCAGACGGCGCCGGTGTCGATCCTGCCTACTCGATCATGCCGCGATGGTTGCGGCGATACTCGTCGCGCATGCGGCGGGCATCCTCGATAACCGCGGCAGCCTCGACGAAGAAGCCGGCAACGCGCTGGTGGAAGCGGCGGGGACGGCTGGGAGAAGTCTGAGGGGCCATGATGGGTCTCCGGTCTGTTTCATGTTGCAATGCAACAGATAGGCCGCGCCGGGGGCACGTGGCACCGGGCCGCGTGCAAGGCAGCCATGCAGGATTGCCGCGATCGGCGCAGCGCACCGCCTTCCCGCCGCTGCCGCCTCAACCCGCTTCACGTTTTCGGGATCGGATCGCAGCGTGCCGCGTTGGCGCTGGACGCGTCCTCTTCACCGCTTCCCTCACGGCCCCGATCCGGAACACTCGCCATGATCCTTCTCTCGCTTCTCGGCGCGGCCCTCGTCGCCTGGACCATCATCGAAATCGGCCTGACCACCCTGACGGCCCGCGGCGCCGGCCCGCTCACCGCCTGGTCCATGCAGGGGGCGTGGCGGCTGGCGCTCCGGATTTCCGATGGCGGCGAGCGCGGCCATCGGCTCCTGTCGGCCGCCGGCCCGCTCATTCTCGCCGGCTCGGCGCTGGTCTGGTTTGTCGGCCTGTGGCTCGGCTGGTGGCTGATCTTCCTCGGCGGCGGCGACGGCATCGTCAACGCCCAGACCAAGGCGCCGGCCGATGCGGTGGAAATGCTCTATGTCGCCGGCTACACGCTGACGACCCTCGGCCTCGGCGATTTCCAGCCGTCGGGCGCGCTGTGGCAGCTGCTCACCGCGCTCTGCGCCGCCAACGGCCTTCTCGCCCTGACCCTGTCGGTCACCTATCTCGTGCCGGTGATCTCGGCGGCGGTCGCCAAGCGCCAGCTGGCGATCACCATTCACGGCCTCGGCAGCACGCCGGACGGAATTCTGAGCCAGTGCCGGGACGGCGACGGCTATGGGCGGCTCGCCAGCATCCTCGATACGCTGTCCCCGAACATCATCACCCTCGGCCAGCAGCATCTGGCCTATCCGGCGCTGCATTACTTCCACTCGGGCGAAGCGGCGGCGGCGCTGCCGCTGCGCCTCGCCGCGCTCAGCGAGGCCATCGACAGCATCGCCGCCACCGTTCCCGCCGACCGCCAGCCCGACCGGCTGTCGATGATCCGCTGCCAGTCGGCGATCACCTCGTTCCTTTGGTCGCTGCGCTCCGGCCACATCAAGCTGTCGCGTGAGGAGCCGCCGCGGCTGCATGGCGACGATGCCGCCCGCCCCGCGCCGGCCGCCGGCATGGACGGGGTGCCCGCCGGCCATGCCGGATCGGTCGATCGCCGCCTGCTCCTGTCGCTGGTCCAGAGCGATGGCTGGTACTGGCAGGCGATCAATCGCTGCGACAGCGACGACGACGCCCTAGAGCGGCAGACCCGTCAAAACACCGACTGACGGTCACTGGCTGCGCGGATGGGCCGGCCGCAGATCGGCGAGCTCCGGCCGGAAGAACAGCCCGGCCTTCAGGCTGTCAGCGATCCGCTCCGCCTTCTCGTGGAACACCGCGGCCGTCGCCGCCGGAAAGCGCCGGCTGGTCGTCTCGCGCCACAGGCCGAGCCAGCGGTCGAACATGGCGAGATCGATCTCGCCGCGATGGCGGTGGTGGACGGCGAAGGGATTGCCCTTGTAGCGGCCCGAGGTGAGCATCACCGACGACCAGAAGGCCGTCAGCCGCTCCAGATGCGCCGGCCAGTCCGTCACCGCCCCCTCGAACACCGGCCCCAGCACCGGGTCGGCGCGCACCCGGTCATAGAAATCAGCGACCAGCAGGCGCAGCGAATCCTCGTCGACGATCGGCGAAACAATGCGGTCCTCGGACATGGGGCGACCTCGCGGCAGGCCGGCGGACGACGCCGCTGGCTAAATATGTATTTCTGATATATGTTTTATCGGCACAGCGAAAGGGAGCCCGGCGCATGCGCCTTACCCGCTACACCGACTATGCGCTGCGCGTCGTGATCTACCTCGCCGCGCGGCCCGACGGCCTCTCCTCGGTGGCCGACATTTCCGAGGCCTACGGCATTTCGCGCAACCATTTGACCAAGGTGGTCCACGAACTGGGCAAGGCCGGCTATGTCACGACCCTGCGCGGGCGCGCCGGTGGCATCCGCCTTGCCCGTCCCGCGTCGCAGATCTCCGTCGGCGAGCTGGTGCGGGCGACCGAGGACGGGTTCGACCTCGCCGATTGCGGCCGCTGCATCATCCAGCCGGCCTGCGGCATGAGCGGCGTCCTCGCCGAAGCGGTCACCGCCTTCCTCGCCGTCCTCGACCGCTACAGCTTCGCCGACCTGCCGAAACGCGAGATCGACATCCTGTCGCTGTTCCCGCTGGCCGAGGCGGGCAATGCGCCGCGCGTGGCGGCGCGCGCCTGATGGCCGACCACGCTCCCCAGGACGACAGCGGTGACGTCGAGGTCGACAGCACGGCGGTGGCCGCCGCCTTCGGCCTGCCGGTGGCCTTCTTCCGGACCGAGCTGCGCCGCGGCAATGTCCGCGGCACGGTCGAGCGCGGCGTCGGCGCCGATGCCGGGCGCCACCGGCTAGTCTTCCGCTATCGCGGCCAGCGCCGGGTGCTGATCCGCCAGCCCGACGGGCATCTGGTCCCGGAAGAGCCGGAGAGCGGCGCCCCGCCCTGCCAGAGCTGATCGCGGCCGAACGCCGCCGCAGGCTCGGCCAGGATGCCGCTTCGCCCGCACCCCCGCGCGATCCGTCCGTCACCGCTGCCAAGTCCCGCCGCGTCTGCTATGCCATTCGGGCCAATGAGGAGACGCGCGATGGACGAGACCGACGAACAGCCCCGGGGCGAACTGACCATCCGGCTGCCGGCCATGCCGGCCGACGCCAATGCCAATGGCGACATCTTCGGCGGTTGGGTGATGTCGCAGATGGATCTGGCCGCCGGCATCCGCGCCGCCGAGCGGGCCCGCGGCCGCGTCGCCACCATCGCGGTCAACACGCTGATCTTCAAGAAGCCGGTGAAGATCGGCGACACGCTCTGCGTCTATTCGACCATCGACAAGGTCGGCCGCACCTCGATCACCCTGTCCATCGAGGCCTGGGCCAAGGGCCGCGCCCGCCACGAGCGCACCAAGGTCACCGAGGGCACCTTCGTCATGGTGGCGATCGACGACGAGGGCCGCCCGACCGCCGTGCCGGCCGAGACCATCGCCGACTGAGCCCCGCTGTCAGGCACCGCGCGGCGCCCACAGGATGATCGCCGCGCCGACGAGGCAGAGCCCGGCGCCGGCCATGTCCCAGCGGTCCGGTCGGCTGCCCTCCACCAGCCACAGCCAGCCGAGCGAGGCGGCGATATAAACGCCGCCATAGGCCGCATAGGCCCGTCCCGCCGCCTCCACCGGCACCAGCGTCAGGAGGAAGGCGAACAGCGCCAGGCTGGCCAGACCCGGCACCAGCCAGAGCGCCGAGGCACCGGACCGTAGCCATGACCACATGGCGAAGCAGCCGGCGATCTCGGCCAGCGCGGCCGCGACATAGGTGACGGCGGTGAATGCGGGCGTCATCGGATCTCCCCTAGCGCGGAACGCGGCCCAGCTCGGCTCGGCGCTGCGCGACCCAGACGCATTGCATCAGCGGCAAGCCGCCCGCAACCGCGAGACCGCGACGGCTGCAGGGATGTCACCGCCGCGTCGGCCGGCAAGCCGCCTGCCCTGCACGGCGCAGCATCACCCGGACAAGCCGGCGACCCCTTCCTGGTGGTCGATCCCGCAGCAAGGACACCGCCGCCCGGTTGCCTTGTCGTGGCAGGGACCGTTATGCCGTACCGGCAGGGATCGGCGCGCCGGCCGCCTCAGACAGGCAAGCCAGCGGGTGTCGCCCTGCCGTCGTCACCGCACAGACGCCACGCATTCCGAAGGTCCAACATGCTGCAAATTCTCGTTCGCGACTTCGGCTACATCCATCTCGGTATCGGCCTCGTCGGCAATCTCCTCTTCGTCATCGGCTCGGTGCTGTTCTTCAAGGCCTTCGAGGAGTGGTACACGCTGGCCGTCTGGATGTTCGTTGCCGGCTCCACCGGCATGTTCCTCGGCTCCCTCGGCGAACTCGCCAAGACGATCTACGAGGCGAAGGAAAAGCGCCGCGACAAGCGCGCAGCCGACGCGGGCTAGCCCGAGGCGCCGTCCGCCAAGCCGGCCTGCCGCAGCCCTTCGCCGCCCGGATCACCCCTTGCGTGTCTTCCCGTCGATCAGCACCGCCTGCTGCCACGGGCTCGGCGCCTTGTCCGTGCGGTGGATGCAGCCGGCCCAGCAGCAGGGCCGCTTCCGGCCCTCGCGCAATTCGTCGATGGTGCGTTCGATGCGCCGCTGCCGCGTCTTTGCCTGCTTGGCGTCCTCGACCCAGCAGATGAACTCGTTGCGCCCGAGCGGCGTCAGCTTCTGCCACAGACCCAGCACCTCCGGCTCCGCCGTCAGCGCCGCCTGCATGTCCTCGCCGGCCCGGTGGACCGTCCCCTGCGGAAAATCATCGGCCATGATGCCTCCCGGCATGTCTCGTCCGGTTGCAGGTTCATAAAGTCAGGCGACCCTACGATCCGGGCCGGCGCCGCCGCAACCCGTCCCGGCGCCTATTTGCAGACGACGCGGCGGCGGTTCTTGGCGTCGAGATGCAGATGGTCGCGGTGGTCGTAATTGTAGCCCGGCCCCAGCACCGTGCCGAAATAGCGGCAGGCCGAAAGCCGCACGGCCTTCTGGAAACCCTTCTCGCGGAAGGAGAAGAAGCCTTTCTTCTCCACGGCCACCACCGAGCCGTCGGAAAAGGCGAAGCCGCGCACGTCGAGGGCGTTGCCCTTGGCGTGCTCGGAGACGGTGCGCGAACCGGCAATGCGCGAGCAGCGATAGGAGGAGGCGTTGAGCACCGCCGTCGGCCGCTTCCACAATTTCCAACGCGCGGCGGACTTCACCTCGTCCTCGACCCATTGCGAGATCCGCGCGGCGGCGGCGCAGTTCATCGTCGCGGCCGGCTTCATGGCGACGCCCTTGGCGATCGCGGTGATCTTCACCGGATGGGCGATGCCGCAGGACTTGCCCCTGCTGACCGGATCGATGTCGACGAAGCTCACGCCCATCTTGCGCAGGGCCGTCCGGCACATGGCTTCTGAGCGCGGCATGGCGCGGTAGCCGCTCGGCGTCTGGTTCTCCAGCGCGCCGCGACCCGGCACCGGGCTCTGGGGGGCCGGCTTGCGCGCCTCCCCCAGCGAGGCGACGACGCTGCGCTGCGGCACGATCTTCGGGGTCGCCGGCGCGTCGCGCCGCTGCGGCGGCGGTGCGGCGGTCACCGCCTTTAGGCCGGTCCAGGGATCGGCGGCCGGCGCGGCTGAGCTTGTCTCGCCGCCGACGCTGCGGGGCGCGTCCAGCGGCGGCAGGGCGCCATTGCCGGCCGGCTGCAGCGGCGCGGCGGCGGGCACGCTGGCGCGGCGGCCGAGAAGATCCTGATAGAGCGAGCTCGTCGTCGAGGCCGACGACGCGGCGGCGGCTGGGGCTGCCGGCGCGGCGCGGACGATCGGCTGGGTCGCGGCAAGCGGTTCGGGGGCCGCCGGCGGCGCGGCGGCGACGCCATCCGGCCGTGCGACGCTCGGCCGGTAGCCCTCGCCGGCCGACGGAACGTGGCCACCCCAGACCATGCCGCCCGATTGCGGAATGTCGCCGGGCGGGACCGGGGGCGCGAAGCCTGTCTGGGCGGCGGCATGCTGCGAGGAAAGGCTCGCCGTCACGATACAGGCGACGGCGAGCGCAGCGAAGCGCCATTCGCGAATACGCGATACCATGCGATGGCCTTTCGTCTTCCGCGAAACTCGAGCGGACAGCCGAAAGCTAGCCGGGTTTGGTAAGCGAAGAATGAACAGGCGGCGCTTTGTGCCGGGATGGAACAGCGCGGCCCGCCCGCAAGCGGCCGACGCGGCGGGTCAGGCGCGGCCGTCGTCGCGCAGCGCGGTGGCCAGCCAGCCGGCCTCGGCCTGGCGCAGCCGCCGGGCGGCGCGGGCCATGGGCGGTTCGGCGGAGAGCGGCCCGGGCACGCCCCCGGCCGCCCCGCAGCGCTCGCCGGAGGACGGCGCGACCGACCGGCCCGGTGCGGTCCGCGAAGGGCGGAGCGACCGGCGGTCTGGAGCCGAAGCGGGGCGATGACGAATGGTGATCATGGCCGCCAGCATGGTGGCAGGCGGCTGAACCTCGGCTGAACGGCGCGGCGCCGGCCGGCCATTTACAGGTCAATGCGAACCGGCGCCCTATATGAGGGGGACGCAGCGCCCGACGGGCGCGCGCGGCGTCCAACCAACGGAGCTGACGTATGTCTTCCCTGAATTTCGATCTGCCCGCCGATTTCTTCTGGGCCAAGTCGGCGCGCCGCGTCAGCCCGCGCGGCGGCGTCTCGCACAAGCGCTTCGACACGCTGGCCGAGGCGATCTGCAGCGCGATGGAAGACCAGGACACGCCCCGCTACAGCGTCTCGATCGACACCGACGAGACC
The DNA here is from genome assembly GCF_000421645.1 of Aurantimonas coralicida DSM 14790. Lineage (GTDB taxonomy): Bacteria > Pseudomonadota > Alphaproteobacteria > Rhizobiales > Rhizobiaceae > Aurantimonas > Aurantimonas coralicida. Next base: position 127,565 of record NZ_ATXK01000012.1, read on the forward strand.
TCCCTGACCATGGACGAGGTCGACGCGCTATATCGCAGCGACGATTTCGCCGCCTATCGCAAGCGCTACAGCGCCGCCTGACGCCCGCATCGCTGGCCGCGGGCGCCAGGCCGGCGTCCGGGCGGGCCGGGACGGAGCCGATCCCCCACGTTTGACCGTCATCCGGCCGCGCCGCCGCGGCCGGCATGCCTCAGGCGCGCTCGCGGTTGCGCATGATCCAGGTCAGGAACAGGGCGGTCGGCAGCGCCACGGCCACGATCTTCGCCGTGCCGCGCCGCCGGTGCAGGAAGTCTTCCAGTTCCTCGCGCCGGGTCGGCAGGTCCGGCTCCTCCAGCGACACCGACGCCCGGCCAACCGTGTCGGCCATGGTGGCGCCGCGCGAGCCCAGCGGCTGCGCCGGCGCGCGGGTCGTGTCGCGGGCGGTCTGGTGCTCCATCTCGGCATTCACCTCGCCGCCGACGATCAGGATCGTGGTGGAGATCCAGATCCAGGTCATGAAGCCGATCAGCGCGCCCAGCGAGCCGTAGGTGGCGTTGTAGGAGCCGAAATTGGCGACGTACCAGGAGAACAGCAGCGAGACGACGACGATCACCACCACCGTCAGCACGGTGCCCGGGGTGATCCAGCGCCATTTGGCGCGGGTGCGGCTCGGGCCCCAATGGTACAGCGCCGCAATGCCGAAGGACACCAGCAGGAAGATCGCGGCATAGCTGGCGATGCTGACCAGCCATTTCGTGTCGGTGCCGATGCCCAGGAGGTCAAGCGCCAGCGGCAGGCCGACGACGAGGCCGATGAACAGGATCGCCGCGACGATCGCCCCCAGCGTGAAGACGAAGGAGGTCAGGGTCAGCGTGACGAAGCTGCGCTTTTCCGCCTCGTCATAGGCGACGTTCATCGCCTCGAACAGCGCCTTCATGCCGGCATTGGCGCTCCACAAAGCGATGGCCAGCGAGATGACGAAGGTGAAGCCCAGCGTGGTGTTGCCCTGCGAGGCCAGCCGCGTCAGCTGTTCGTTGATGATCTCCATGCCGCCGCCGGGGATCAGCGCCTGCAGCATCGCGGCGTGCTCCTGCACCGTGGCGGGATCGGCGAACAGGCCATAGACCGAGACGAGCGCCGACAGGGCCGGGACGAAGGCCAGCAGCAGGTAATAGGTCACGCCGGCCGCCACGAGCATCACCCGGTCGTCGCTGATCTCGGCAAAGACCCGCCAGGCCACGTCCTTCCAGCCCGCGGCGGGAATCTGCGACGGCCGCACGGCCCCGCGCCCCCTGCCCGCCTGGTCGGCCCGCCCCGCCGCGTTCCGGGTATCACTCGTCATCAATTGCGCTCCTTGGTTCGTCCATTCGCAGGACAAACGGCCCGAACGCCATTCCGTTGCCACATTGCGGCGAGGTGGGTGGTGACGTCGTCAGGCCAGCGCGGCACCGTAGGGAAATCCGGTATTCGGCTGCGGGAGCCGGCGATCAAACGGAGTAAGACGCGCGAAGGATTTGCAGAATGACATCTGTGGACGCCCCCGAAGAAGCAAGAGGCAAAGTGGGTATTGGCGTAGTCGGGCGCTGCCATCTGTCCGGCCTCATGATGCAGCGCCATGCTGCGGGCCCGTATGGGAGTTCGCGGATCGGATCCATGTCAGCTGTGGTCGGAAGCGGAAGGGCAGCTGCTCGGCGCCCCCCCAGAGCTGCCGGTCGGCTTTCGGCTTGAAGCGGACAGCGCATACCGCAGTGGTGAACGACGATATCGCCCGAAGCCGCCCAAGTTGACGGCTGTTGGTCCTGCCCGCCCCGCACACAAAAACGGGCCCGGCCTTGCGGCCGGACCCGTCAATCTCAGCGTCCGGTTGCCGCCTTTTAACGGAAGAGCGACAGCAGCGACTGCGAGGAATTGTTGGCGATGGACAGGGCTTGGACGCCCAGCTGCTGCTGGGTCTGCAGCGCCTTCAGGCGGGTCGACTCTTCGGTCATGTCCGCATCCACCAGCGTACCGACGCCCTTCTCGATGGAATCGCGCAGGTTCGAGACGAACTCCGACTGGATATCCATGCGGCTCTTGGCGGCGCCGAGGTTGGAAGCGGCGGTGGTCATCTTGCCGAGCGCAGTCTCGACATTGGTGATCATCTTGCTGAGCACGTCATCGACCGAGAGGTAGTTGGGCTGGCCAGCGACAGCCTCGCCCGTGGCGGCGTTCACCTTCGCCTGGTTCAGCGCCGTGGTCGAGATATCCAGGCCGGAGACGTTGAGGATCAACTGATCTCCCAACGTCGCTTCATTGCCGTCATTGTCCAGGATCGTCGTGCCCAGGGTGCGGACGTCGAGGATGCCGTTCTTGTAGAGGGTCGCCGGGACAGCACTCGAATTGTCACCGAAGAGCTTGAGCCCTGACGTGTCGATGTCGATGGTGCCGACGCTGACGGCCCCGGCCGACGAGCGGTTGAAGGAGGCGACGACGCTCTTCGAGGTGCCTTCGACGTCGTTGAAGCTCAGCCAGTTCTCGCCGGAGAAGGAGGCCGAGGTGGCGATCGAGGCCAGCTGCTTCTGCAGCTCGCCGATCTCCGACTGGATCTTGTTGCGGTCGACGCCGGGCTCCTTGGCCGCGACCAGCTTGACCTTGATCTCGTCGACCACGTCGATGGCGGCGTTCATGCCGGTATAGGCGGTGTCGACCTTGGCCTGGCCGAGGCCGAGGGCGTCCTCGACGGCGCCCAGCGCCTTGTTGTCGGACCGCATCGTGGTCGCGATCGACCAGTAGGCGGCATTGTCGGAGGCTGCGCCCACCCGGTAACCGGTCGAGATCCGGTTCTGGGTCTGGTCGAGGTTGCTGTTGATCATCGACAGGCTCTGCAGCGCCGTCATGGCCGATGTATTGGTATTGATCGAGGTCATCTGTTCGAAGTCCCATACGCATAACAGGTTTGAAGGGACATTCCGGCTCCCCGGAAAGACAGGACGACATCATGTCTGCGAGATGACTTTCTCTCCCGCCCTGCCTTGAACTATAAGTGCGCCTTAGATTATATCCGACGTGCTAATTCTCATGGTTACCAAGACCTTACATAACTTAGCCGTGCACCGATCGCGCATTGCAACCCGCCGCCCGCGAGGCCGCCTCGCGCGCGGCGCGACGGCGGTTACGGCCCCCGGTTCTTCCGATCGAATTCAGCGAACAGCCCCTCAGACGGACCGCGTGATGCCGCCGTCGACGCGCAAATTCTGGCCGGTGATGTAGCCGCCGCCCTCCGAGACGAGGAACGCCACCGTCGCGGCAATCTCGGCGCTGGTGCCGTAGCGGCCCATCGGCACCCGCTGGCGGCGCGCGTCGGTCTCCGGCAGGCTGTCGATGAAGCCCGGCAGGACGTTGTTCATGCGCACATTGTCGGCGGCGTAGCGGTCGGCGAAGAGCTTGGCGAAGCCGGCCAGCCCGGCCCGGAAGACGCCGGAGGTCGGGAACACCGGATCCGGCTCGAAGGCCGCGAAGGTCGAGATGTTGACGATGGCGCCGGCCTTCTGGGCGACCATGATCGGCGTCACCAGCCGGATCGGCCGGACCGCGCCGAGGAAATACACCTCCATGCCCTCGTGCCAGTCGTCGTCGGTGAGATCCAGCACCGGCCCGCGCGGGCCGTGGCCGGCGCTGTTGACCAGCGCGTCGATGCGGCCCCAGCGATCCATCGTCCCGTCGACCAGCCGCTGCAAATCGTCCGGCGAGCGGTTCGACCCGGTCACGCCGAAGCCGCCCAGTTCCTCGGCCAGCGCCGCGCCCTTGCCGGAGGACGACAGGATCGCGACGCGAAAACCATCCGCCGCCAGGCGTCGCGCCGTCGCCGCACCCATGCCGCTGCCACCGGCCGTGACGATCGCTACCTTCTGGGTCATCTGGATGCCTTTCCGTTCGGCCCGCGCCGGGCGGCGGGGCTTCGATCGGGCAATTCTGGCACCGCCCTCCGATCGGGACTATGCAGAAGTTCGGCTGTCACACTGCAGGAAATCTACTGGATGCACGGACGCTCTCCCCGCCTGCCGCCGCTGAACGGCCTGCGCGCCTTCGCGGTCGCCGCCCGCCATGGCAATTTCCGGCAGGCGGCCGAGGAGCTCCGCGTCTCGCAGGGCGCCGTCGCCCAGCAGGTGCGCGGGCTCGAAGCCGAACTCGGCCTGTCGCTGTTCGACCGCCTGCCGCGCGGCCTGGCGCTGACCGACCAGGGCCGGGCCTATGCCGCCCAGCTCGGACGGGCCTTCGAGTTGATGGCCGACGCGACGGCCGCCCTCAAATCGGCGCCGCGCCATCTGACCATCAGCGTCACGCCGACCTTCGCGGCGAAATGGCTGATCCCGCGCCTGCCGGATTTCGCGGTCGCCCATCCCGACATCGAGTTGCGGATTTCCGCCTCGGACCGCCTCGCGAACTTCCAGTCCGACGGCGTCGATCTCGCCGTGCGGCAGGGGCGCCCGCCCTTCGGGCCGGGCCTGCGCGCCGATCCGCTGTTCGCCCAGGAGATCGTCGCGGTCTGTGCCCTGGCCTTGGCGACGGCGCTGGCCGCGTCTTCCGGCACCGCACCGCTCGACGGAATGGTGCTGCTCGACGACGCCCATGATCTGTGGCCGCAATTCGCCGACACGATCCTGCGAACCCGCCTGCCCGACACTGCCCGGCACGTACGCTTCAACCAGACCGCCCTGGCCATCGACGCCGCCATCGCCGGACAGGGCGTCGCCCTCGCCAGCCGCTTCCTGGTCGCGCAGGATCTGGCCGCCGGGCGCCTTGTCCTCGCCGTGCCGCAATCGCTGCGCGGCGACAGCGATTTCCACGTCGTCACGCCGCGCGCCCGCCAGTCGGCGGCGGTCGAAGAGGTCCGCGCCTGGCTGCTGCGGCAGCGCGCCGCGTAGACGCCGGCACGCCGCCGCAATTTGCCCCGTTCGCCCGGCTTCCAACCCCGGGGGCCGGTCCCTATATGTTCCGCCATGGCTTCCAGATCCCGCACCACCCGCTCGCGTCCCGCCTCCGACACCGCCGAGGACGAGGCGCCCTTCGATCCGGGCGCGCCGGCGCGGCGCGGCGGCTTCGCGGAAGCCCCGCAGGCCGATTTCGCGGCGGCGCAGGAATTTGCCGGGCCGGTCTCCGGCTGGGCCGACGAGATCGCCCAGGGGCTGGAGACCACGGCCGAGCATGTCGCCGACGGCGAAGCACCCGCCGAGCCCGAGCCCGCGAAGGCCAAGGCGAAGCCCGCCGCCAAGTCCGGCAAGACGGCGGCCAACGCCGGCGCGCGGCCCGGCAAGACGTCGCGCGGCACCTCGATGGGCGGCACCAGCGATCCCAAGCAGCGCGCCGCCGCCGGGCTCAATCCGGTCGCCGGCATGGATCTCAGCCTCGAGGACGCCAAGGGCCTGCCCGAGGGCGGCGTCACCGCCACGGTCGACGCCCTCACCAAGCTGATCTCCGAGGGCAATCCGCTGCTGAAGAACGGCGAGATCTGGGTGCCCCACCGCCCGGCCCGGCCCGACAAGTCCGAGGGCGGCGTGCCGTTCCGCATCGCCTCGGACTACACGCCCCAGGGCGACCAGCCGACCGCCATCGCCGACCTCGTCTCCGGCATCACAGACCAGGACCAGACCCAGGTGCTGCTCGGCGTCACCGGCTCGGGCAAGACCTTCAGCGTCGCCAATGTCATCGAGAAGACCCAGCGCCCGGCGCTGATCCTTGCCCCTAACAAGACCCTGGCGGCGCAGCTCTACGGCGAGTTCAAGGCGTTCTTCCCGGACAATGCCGTCGAGTATTTCGTCTCCTATTACGATTATTACCAGCCGGAAGCCTACGTGCCGCGCTCCGACACCTTCATCGAGAAGGAATCCTCGATCAACGAGCAGATCGACCGGATGCGCCACGCCGCCACCCGCGCCCTCCTGGAGCGCGACGACGTCATCATCGTCGCCTCGGTCTCCTGCATCTACGGTATCGGCTCGGTCGAGACCTACACGGCGATGACGTTCCAGATGTCGATCGGCGACCGGCTCGACCAGCGCCAGCTCCTCGCCGACCTGGTCGCCCAGCAGTACAAGCGCCGCGACATGGATTTCCAGCGCGGCTCCTTCCGGGTGCGCGGCGACACGATCGAGATCTTCCCGGCCCATCTGGAAGACCGGGCCTGGCGCATCTCGCTGTTCGGCGACGAGATCGAGTCGATCCAGGAATTCGACCCGCTGACCGGCCAGAAGACCGACGACCTCAAGTCGGTGAAGATCTACGCCAACTCCCACTATGTCACGCCGCGGCCGACGCTGAACCAGGCCGTGCGCCTCATCAAGGAGGAGCTGCGCCACCGCCTCGTCGAGCTGGAAAAGGCCGGCCGCCTGCTGGAAGCCCAGCGGCTCGAGCAGCGTACCCGCTTCGACATCGAGATGATCGAGGCCACCGGCTCGTGCCCCGGCATCGAGAACTATTCGCGCTACCTCACCGGCCGCCAGCCCGGCCACCCGCCGCCGACCCTGTTCGAATACCTGCCCGACAACGCCCTGGTCTTCATCGACGAGAGCCACGTCACCGTGCCGCAGATCGGCGCCATGTATCGCGGCGACTTCCGCCGCAAGGCGACGCTGGCCGAATACGGCTTCCGCCTGCCCTCCTGCATGGACAACCGGCCGCTGCGCTTCGAGGAGTGGAACGCTATGCGGCCGCAGACCGTCGCGGTCTCGGCCACCCCCGGCTCGTGGGAAATGGAGGAGGCCGGCGGCGTCTTCGCCGAACAGGTCATCCGCCCCACCGGCCTGATCGACCCGCCGGTGGAGATCCGCCCGGCCCGCAGCCAGGTCGACGACCTCGTCGGCGAGATCCGCGACACCGTCGACAAGGGCTACCGCGTCCTCGCCACGGTGCTGACCAAGCGCATGGCCGAGGACCTCACCGAATATCTCCACGAGCAGGGCATCCGCGTCCGCTACATGCATTCGGACATCGACACGCTGGAGCGCATCGAGATCATCCGCGATCTCCGCCTCGGCGCCTTCGACGTGCTGGTCGGCATCAACCTTTTGCGCGAGGGCCTCGACATTCCCGAATGCGGTCTCGTCGCCATTCTCGACGCCGACAAGGAGGGGTTCCTGCGCTCCGAGACCTCGCTGATCCAGACCATCGGCCGCGCCGCGCGCAATGTCGACGGCAAGGTCGTGCTCTATGCCGACCGCACCACCGGCTCGATGGAGCGGGCCATCGCCGAGACCAACCGGCGCCGCGAGAAGCAGGAGGCCTACAATGCCGATCACGGCATCACCCCGGCCTCGGTGAAGGCGCAGATCGCCGACATTCTCGACAGCTATTACGAAAAGGACCATGTGCGGGTCGATGTCGGCCCGGGCGCCAAGGAAGGCGCCATGGTCGGCAACAATCTCAAGAGCCATCTCGAGCATCTGGAAAAGCAGATGCGCGACGCCGCCGCCGATCTCGACTTCGAGACCGCCGCCCGGCTGCGCGACGAGATCAAGCGGCTGCAGGCCAAGGAGCTGGAATTCGGCGGCCTGCCCGGCGGCGATTCCGGCTCCGGCGGCAAGAAGGCCAAGGGCGGCGGCAATGTCATCGACGCCGCCGACCCCATGGCGATGGCCGCCGAACTGGAGGAGGAGGCGATCTCCCCGGTCACCGGCCGCTCCAAATACGGCCGCAAGACCAAGCGCGACCGCCAGCCTGCCGGCGGCGAACGGTTCGGCCCGCGCGGCGAACCGCTGAAACCCCGCGGCGAAGGCTCCGACCGCCGCCCGGCGCCGCTGGCCCGCCCGCCCAGGCCCGGCGACGCCGCCGCCTCCCCCGCCGGCCATGACGCCAGCGCGCCGACCGACGGCCCGTCGGGCCAGCCGGGCGGCGACACGACTGCCGGCTCGTATTTCCAGAAGCCGTCCCTCGACGACATGGGCCCGGGCACCGACACGGCGCGTCCCGACCGGCCGGGCCTGTTCCGCAAGAACTCGCTGGACGAAATGACCGTCGGTCGCACCGAAAAGCCGGTCGGCAAGCCCGCCCCGAAAAAGCCGGCGACCCGCAAGCCTACGGACACAGCCTCACCCGCGGCGGACACCGGCTCCGGCACGGGTCCGGGCATGGGCAGGGGCACGGGCCCCAACGCCCCTCATGGTGAGCCTGTCGAACCACGCACCACCTCAGGTGACGCCGCCCCCATCCGCCGCGAACGCATCGGCCGCGGCTCCTACGAGGACCCCGCCGACCAGAAGCGCAAGCGCCGGCCCGGCAAGACCGGCCGCCCGGGGCGGTAGGACGGCGACGGGCCCACGGCCCCCTGATCCCTCATCCTGAGCCTGTCGAAGGATCGGGGATCACACCTCCAGCCGAACACAGCGCCAAGCGCCCCTCGCCCTTCGACAGGCTCAGGATGAGGGGCTACTGCAAAGGAATGGGAGCGCCCCCCTAGCCCCAGTCGCGGCGCATGGTGGCCATGCCGTTGCGGCGGCCGAGTTCCTCGTAGCCGGCGGCCTCGTAGACCCGCAAGGCCGGCTCGTTGTCGAGCTCGACCTTCAGCGTCACCGAGATGGCGCCGAGATCGCGGGCGGCCTGTTCGGCCAGCGCCGCCAGCTGCGCCCCGGCGCCGCCGCGGGCCGCCTCCTCGACGAAGACATAGACGAGGTGGCGCACCTCCGGCCCGATGCCGACCCGCAGGGCGAAGAAGCCGACCTCGCGGCCGGTCGCGTCGACCAGGTAGAAGGAGGCGTCGTCGGCCTCGTTCAGCCATTTCTCCCGCCATTCCAGCGGGTCGAACGGATGCTTGGCGTTGGGATTGACCAGGGCGAGGTCGTCGGCCTCGACCAGCAGCCGGGCGAGCGGTGCCAGGTCGAAGGGCGCATTGGCGCGAAGGGCAAGGTCGGACACGGGCGGCTCCATGGCGGTGTCGTCAGGGAAGTTGGGCGCGCCCCTCGCACGGACCAGCCGCCGTTTCAACCGCCTGAACGCCCGAAACCGGCCGCTCGAAGCGTCCCGGAAGCAGTCCCCCTCCGGCGTCATCCCCGGGGCCTGACCCGGGGACCCATGCCAAACCCTCACCACCGCCGCCAACGCTGACGACGGCACCACCGGCCGTCAGCGCGGAACGGCGCCGTCCATCATCGCGGCATTGTTCTCCCAGCGGGCGCTGCGCACCTCGTCGGACGGCGTCGCGCAGGCGCCCAGCATCAACAGGGCAAGAAGGGGAAGGAATTTCATCGGGTCGGCTCCTGAAGGAAAACTATCGGCAGAGTTCGGCGAGATGCCAGCCGCCGGCCGGACTCGCCACGTCGGCGATCTTCCAGCCGGCCGGTGTCTCGGTCACGGTCCAGACAATCGCCTGCGCCTGTCCGAAATTGCTGAACCGCGCCGTCACCTCCACCGCGTCATCGCCGGTCGGAGTACTTGCGAGCGTCAGCGTCTCGGTCACTTCGGTGTCGACGAAATCCTGCCCGTCGATGACGAAGGAGAAGTCGAGGCATCCGATGTCGCCACCGGCCGCCTCGGCTTCGTGCCGCTCCAGGGTCTCCCGCGCGGCGCCGGTGAAACGGTCCGACTCGCGCTCGGCGTCGAAGGGCGGCGTATAGAAGGCGCGCCCCGCCGCCTCGGCGCCGGGATCGGCGGCGGCGGGCAAGGCCGGGGCGAGGATTGTGAGCGCCGAGAGGAGGCGGAGGAAGCAGGCGGATGCGGTCATCGGGGCGGTCCGAAGGAGGAATGTCGCGCAATCTCGCCCGGCGCCCTGCCCCTGTCCAGCAGCATCGGCGGCGGCGCCCCGGTCAGTGCGGGTTCTGTCCCGGCACGATGCCGCCGGCCGGCGTGTCAGCCATCACCGAGGGCGTCACGCCGTTCACCAGCGGCTGAGCCGATGCCTTGCCGTAAACGCTGCCCACACCGTAGAGCCACGGCAAGCCGGGGCTGTAGGGCCGCAGCACGACGCGCCCGTCCGGCAGCACGACACGGCGCGACTGCTGCTTCTCGCGCTCCGACAGGCGCACGCCCACCGGCTCCTGGGCGGCGGCCGGCAGCACCGGTGTCATGAGCGCGGTGGCAAGGAGAGCGGCAAGCATGCGGCGCATAGTGGGAGTCCTTCCTGTTTCGATACCGGCCACAACGCGCAAGCGGCCATCCGCGTTGCAGGCCATCAGTCGGAGATCTGCCCCGGCACGATCCCGCCCGACGGCGTCCCGCGATCGGCGGAGCTGTTGGCCGAGCGCGTGCCCTGACAGCCGGCCGCGACCAGAAGCACGCAGGCGGTGGTGATGGTAAGAATTCTTCGCATGACGGTCTCCGGCAGGTTGGATCTGCTCGCAGAACGGTCCGGCCCCGCCGGAGTTGCCGCGATGTGACGCACGCCTGCGTGAACGGCGCCCTCAGCGCTTGCGGGCGAGCACCAGATGTCCGGGCGCCGGTTCGCCCTCCTGCCGACGCACGACGATCGACGTCGCCTCCAGCGTCTCGAAGCCATGTGCCGCCAGCCGGTCGCGCACGTAGCTCTCCTTGTGGTGAAAGCGCTGGTGCGGCCCGACCATGAAGTCCCGTGCGCCAAAAGTCGCGTCCGGCATGGTCTCGGTCGAGAAGCCGAAGATGCCGCCGCCGCTCATTCGCGCCGAGGTCGCGGCAAACAGCGGATCGAGCCCGCCAAGATAGGGCAGCACGTCGGTCGCCACGACGAGATCGAAGGGCTCGGGCTCGTCGAATTCCGCCAGGAAGCCGACCGCCTCGCCGATATAGAGATGATCATAGACACCCTTGTCGAAGCAGGTCTCGATCATGCCTTCCGACAGATCGACGCCGATCAGCGTCGCAATCCGGTCCCGCAGCGCCTCGCCGGCCAGACCCGTTCCGCAGCCGAGATCCAGCGCCCGCTCATAGGGTCCCGGCGCGACCGCCGCCAGCCGCTCGGCGATGAGGCCCGGCACGCCATAGCCGAGCTGGCGCACCAGGATGTCCTCGAAATCGTCGGCATGCTGGTCGAACAGCGTCGCCACATAGGCGTCGCCCGCCGAGGCCGGCGTCTCGCCCTCGCCCATCGCCGCCATCCGCACGGCGGCGCCGGCATGGTCGTCCGGATCGAGCGCCAGGCAGCGGCGATACGCGTCGGCCGCAGCAGTGCGGTCGCCGGCCTTCTCCAGCGCCAGCGCCTCTTCATAGGCTTCGGCCAGGGCCGCCTCGTCGATGGGGGTGTCGCTCATTGCCGCTCCTATGGGTGTCGCGGTGCCTCTTAGGGCAAAGTTTAGGCCGGCGACAGCCGACCCGCATGGCTCTGTGGATCAGACGGCGGCCGTGCCGCTGCCCAGTTCGTTCACGAGGGCCAGCGCCGCGGCGGCAATCCGCGCCGCCGGCATGCTGCAGAAGATCTCCGGCATCCCGTCGATCTCGTCGGCCTGCGCCGCCGCCTCGTCGCTCAGCGGCACATGGAAGAAGCCGAAATTGCGCACCCCGAGCGCATCGGCGTTGAAGGCCAAGCGGTAGAGCGTGTCGTTGCAGAGATAGCCGCCCGCATCCGACGACCATTCGAAGGACACGCTGGCGCCGCGCAGTGCCGATGTCACGGTCTCCCATGGCATCCGGCAGGCGAGCGCCTCCGGTCCGTCGAGCACCGCCGGCCCGGCGGGAAACGCGCCTGTCGCATCGGCCTGTCCGAGCTTGCGGCGGTTGTGGGCGACCCGTTCGATGCGCAGCCGCTCGGCCCGCTTGTGCAGACCGAACAGGACGACGCTGGTCGGTGCCAGGGTCTCGATCAGGGTTCGCAGGCGCGGCCAGCTCGTTTCCCACTCCACCGGCAGGACGGCGGCGCGAAACGCTTCACCGTGGCGCGGGTCGGATTCGAGGGTTCGCACCATCGCTTCCGTCGGATTGTGGGGCGCACCGGGGAAGGAGGAAAATCCGCAAACGAGTATTTTCATTTGAGATGAATGCCTTGGGAAGAGCCCGCCGATCGCGGCGTCGATCCGTCTTTACAGCGGGTTTTGGATGGTGGAAGCTGTATTGCCTGTCCCGAAATGGCACGCGACACGCGCCCTGAATACGTCGCTCGTCGGGCCGGAAACGGGATAGCAATGAAGGAGGCTTCGGGCAATCTCGCGAACAAGGGTCATGGACGAACTGCGTATCGGAGGCGCATCCTCCGGGTGGTCTGCGGTACAATTTCAGGCCACGATGTATCGGTTCCTTTCCTAGTCAAGACTTGCCTGCCACCGCCAAACGGCGACTCGTAATGCCAGGATAAGGGATACCGACGATGGCACAGACCGGTACGGTCAAGTTCTTCAATACCGAAAAGGGCTTCGGCTTCATTAAGCCCGACGATGGCGGCGCGGACATCTTCGTCCATATCTCCGCCGTTCAGGCCTCCGGCCTGCCGGGGCTCGAGGAGAACCAGAAGGTCTCCTACGACACCGAGCCGGACAAGCGCGGCAAGGGTCCGAAGGCCGTTAGAGCGTCCGGTAATAAGTGTGAATCGGATGGTTCCGCTTGGCCGCGTATTCTGATTCCTTGCGTGCGGGAGGATACGCACCATGGGAAGATCGGTTTCATCGGACTTGCGGCTTCGGATAGTTCGTGGTGTTGCGGCTGGCGAGACGCGGCGTGCGGCGGCGGCGCGGCTTCAGGTTGCGCCATCGACCGCGGTGAGAGTTCAGGCCCGTTACGCCCGCACGGGTTCCGTGGAGCCGGCCAAACAGGGTCGTCCTGCTGGATCTGGCAAGCTCGGGCCGCATCGGCTCGCCATCGTCGAGAAGGTGAAGGCCAGACCCGACATCACC
>NZ_ATXK01000013.1 GCF_000421645.1 Aurantimonas coralicida DSM 14790
TGACGTTTGATAACGACACCGCCTTCGCCCGCCACCGCCTGCTCGACGACCTGTTCGGCATGTCGACCTGGTTCTGCGACGCCTACGCTTCCTGGCAGAAGGGAGGCGTCGAAAACGCCAACGGACGATTGCGACGATGGCTGCCCAGATGGCTCGATCTCGACACCCTGTCCGAAGCCGATCTCCAGGACGCCATTGTCAGCCTCAACACCACGCCGCGCAAATGCCTCGGCTTCATCACCCCTTTCCAGTGCCTCCTCCAGGAACTTGGCAAGGACGTCCGAATCCGCTTCTCATGAGCATGTTGCGTTTCGCGCTGGAATCCACCACCGTCTAACCGGGCCGAGAAAAGAGCGCCCTAAGTAGGCTTCCGTACAGCGCCCGGCGAGCTGAAACACCCGGCCGCTCGCCCCACGCTTTCTTGTGCGGACTGGTAAACAGTTGGCCACGCCCCGGCAGGGAGAGGCAACATCTAATCCATTAGATGTGAATATAAAAGTAGATATATTTCCGGCGGGCATCGCGTCGTCTGGGAATATACTCAACATCGCTACGGACACTTATACCTTTTCGCCTGCCTGCGTGGACGGCTCCGTCTCTGCGCCCAAAGGTTCGATGGAGAATTCATCAACAATATCAACCATATAGACACATGGGCGTACTGATGCGAATAGAAGTGTAGAAAATATAGTATCGTTGCCTACTACAGCAGCTCATGAAGTTTTTTAGAGCTTTGCGTCCGTCCGTCCGTACGTCTCGCGCGGCGATAAGCAGGGTAAAAGCATCCAGACAATACTACCGGTCTGAAGAACGTCCTGCTGGGGGCGAACGGCGAAGCTATGTCTGAAATACACAAGGAAACGAAAAATGAAGCAGCATCATCATCCTCAAGACTTCCGCGTATCGAGTTATGAGCCGACACGCGTCGTTGACGTTTGCGAAGGCAACCATCCGCTCGCGACCGAAAACGAAATTATCGCTTTTTCCCAACGCAAGACACTTCAAGTGAAGACCTTCGAGCGGGTTGAAGGTAGCGCGGTCCGGTCACTTGGCTACAAATCCGCATATAAAGGCCGGCCCGTACGCTACTTCATCGCAGACATCATCGACCTCAGCCATTTTCTAAAGTGGGCCGAACAGTATCCGAAGATGACGGTGCTGCGTGGAAATCCGCTTACGCCGGGAAAGCGTGTGCGCCGGTTGATACATGGGCGTGAGGGCAACGCACCCTCTTTCGAGGACACCGCTCGCTCGTGGATCTGCGTCGACATCGATGATCTCTCGATGCCGCCAGGCTTGTCCTACGAGTGCCCTGTAGACCTCGCTGAATATGCCGTGTCGCAGCTGCCACGCGACCATTTCTCAGACGTGTCTTACGTCTGGCAACTTTCATCATCGGCCGGCGTCACGACACAAGATGTAATAAAATTGCACCTTTGGTTCTGGCTCGACGAGCCCCGGACGAGCATCCAACTGAGAGGCTGGGCGAAATCGTTGGGCGGCTTGATCGATCCGGCCCTCTACAACCCGGTCCAACCACACATTACCGCACGTCCCGTCTTCATTGGAATGGATGACCCATTCGCGATCCGGACGGAGCTTGTCCTGAAGCATTTCGCCTCCGTACCGGGCGCGGTCAACCTCCAAGCACCGCCTCCTACAGTTGGCACCAAACTCCCTCGGTTCAGGTCGCCCCCCCGTCCGCCGAAAAGCAACTACACCGGTCGCATCTCGCCTTCGCAGGGAGGCGATCAATTTGCCGGTTGGCCACCCATTCTCGCCGATATCAAGCGCGAACAGCATTTTCAATCATATCTGGCGGCTGCTGTTGAGTTATTTCAGCAGGGGCGGATCACGCCCCGACGAAGTAAAAGCGGCTCTTCGGCTGAGGATACCCCCGCAGAACACGAGCAACAGAGGAGATGTCCATGACATATACCTAGGAGATACATATCTCGATAGGCAAATTACCGAAGCACTCCGCTTCACTCAGATGCAAAAGGATTCTTGAAAAATGACGAATATTGTTCAAATGATGACCGGATCAGAGCATGCTGTGCCTCAGGCCGCGATTTCACCAATTTATCATATGGGGCACTCTGTCCCGTTGAAGATCGTGACTGATGATCACCTCCAGCATCTCTTTATGCAGGAACACAAAAGCAGATTCCGCTTCGACAGCTCCTCAAAGCGCTGGATGGTTTACGAAGCCGGAATCTGGGAACACGTGACCAAGGCGCAGGTTGAAAATGATTTACAGACATTCCTGCGCGAGAACCTAGTTTCGATCATTGAAGAGTACGGTCCACCCAAGGACGAGAAAGGCAATTGGACCGACGCCCACTACCGGCTAGCGTCGCGCTACTCAAGCCCGAGCGGCCAAGCCGCGGTTTTGCGGATGGCAGCCTATGTAAGCGCAAATCACGTCTCGTCGTTCGATTTCGACCGCGATCGGCATCTGCTGAATACCCCAACCGTCGTTATTGACCTGAAGACTGGGAAGAAGGAGCTGCACACCCCAGAACGCATGATGACGAGGCGCACCAGCGTCGCGCCATCGGGAATGGAAATCCCAGTGTTTGAGGCGTTTGTGAACGACTACACGCAGGGTGACAGCGAACTCGAGTCGTTCCTTCAGCGCTTCTTCGGGTTGTGCCTCACCGGAGAGACGCGGGAGCACAAGCTCCTGTTCCTCTGTGGCCCTGGAGGGAACGGAAAGTCCGTGCTGCTCAATGCAGTGCGGGAAATCCTCGGATCCTACGCTTGGATGTCGAACTCTTCGATCCTGATGAAAGGAGCTGAGAGCCGCCACACAACGGAAGTCGCTGAGCTTGTCGGTGCGCGCATGGTAACCATGAGCGAGGTCCCTGCAGACGGTATGTGGAGCCAGCAACGCCTTACAAGCCTTACCAGCGGGGATACGCAGACAGCACGCTTTATGTACCAGGATAATTTCCAGTTCGATCCTCAATTCAAGCTGGTTTTGGCAGGAAATCATCGGCCGGTCATTCAGACACCCGATCAGGCGTTCTTGCGCCGGATGCTCTTTCTCAACTCCACTTTTCGCCCGAAGACACCTGATGTGGCTCTGCCAGACAAGCTCAGACGGGAGTACGGCGGCATCCTTCAGTGGATGATCGATGGTGCGGTCGCGTATTATCAGGAGGGGCTGAAGATTCCGACCTGTATTAGCGAGGCGACCAAATATTATGCTGCAGATGAAGATGATGTCGGACAATGGTTTGAGGAGTGCTGCATCGCAGAAGTGGCAGCCTGGGTGACGATCCAAGACCTCTACACACACTACACAGAATGGGCTGAAGATAACGGCGCACGCGAGTATAAAAAGCGGGGCTTGTCTGAGCGCATCGCGGCGATGGGGTTCAGCCGCGATAAACGTTTAGGGCAGCGCGGATTTGTCGGGCTCAGTCTAACAATAAAAGATGCGTTCTCTGAGCCATATCGTCACTGAAGAACCTCAGTGCGGGCGAGTCCATTGCTCGCCCGCTCCCCTTTGCGATTCTAGTCGAAACCGAGCACGACGGTCGACAATTAAGCGAGTATGGAAATGATCGAACGGAATACTACGTATACTATTGGGCGCAATCTACGGATCCCGCTTGAACTGGCCGAATGCGAAAAATTTCTAAAGCCGATATGTAGCCGGGAGGCGCAGATCTCGCGAGAGATCGCTCGGCTTCCAAAGCACAAGGCTCTGCGTTGGCCGCATCGGATGTTTTACATAGGGTCGATGGCCCACCAAGAATGCCACGCAAATTGCATGAAGATGGCTGGAACGGATGAGAATGCTAGGCATGTTACGGGTTGGTGGATGATTAGCGAAGGCGTCTACATTCTTCATTCTGTTATGTTATTTGAAGGAAGATACATATGCATTACGCCTACGCTAGAAGAAGAGAGCACAATTGAATTTATCGACTTCCTCCCAGACATGAAGCTGCGGTGGTATTCCGAACCAACGCAATGGATTTGCAAGCGGGACGGACGGCGTGCTCCGTCAGTTGTGCGTTCCGATCCTAAGAAAACCATTCGTGAATACACGAGATACAAAGACATTTTGCAACTTGAGTCTTTACAACTCAACGCGTAAGATGAGCGTGGGAAACAGAGCTTAAAACAGCCTCCTGCTAAGTGCTGCCACGGGAGCGAAAGGCCGATGCATCATAGTAATTCTGTAACAGGCCTTTCGTACCGGCAGACGCGTACTTCAAGAGCCGATACTCTGTCACCAAATCGGAAAGATCTTTGGAAAAGTTTGCGAGGGCGTTCACTCCGACTAGGCCTGCTTCGTGGCTGGTAAGTTGGCTCCGCAATAGGCGTGCATAGCGGATACGCTCCTCTTCGGTCATCCATTCGTCCTCTTTGATATTACGGAGGAGTGTATAGATTAACCGGAAGTAGGGTCCAAGGCTGCCTTCATATCTTCCATGGATACGGAGCGCATAAACGTGGGCCGCCCTCTGCCGCGTTAATGGGTGAACACGTCGTTCGATTCCGAGCCAATAGCGAGCCTCGCGAAGTGCAGCCCGTACCGCAAGTGCGCCTGAGTGAGGTTCGGAAGACACTCGCCGCTTCCGCCTAGCCAACGCGTCGATATAGGCATCACTGTAGCGAAAATGTAGTCCCTCGCGCTCTTGGCGTAGGAGGTGGAGAAGTTCGAAGAACGTCCGTTCGAACCGTTGGACGTTGTGGCTTCTCTCTGATGCGTTAAGGTGAGCCCGTTGCGCCTGCATTTCTAAGCTCTGATCTCGCAGCTGCCGCCGCTGAAGCGCCAATGTCCATAAGACACCAATAGAGGCTGTGGCGGTAAATAGCGCGTTGAGCGCACCGAATGTGTCGCCCCAGGCTCCGGCATTGCCAATATCCCAGTGGATGTGCAGGGCATCCATTATAACGAATTGAAGCACCCACCCGAGCCAGAGAAGCGCAGCAAACAGGGCGGCAGGAATTATCCACAAAGTCAATCGTTTTCCTCGCCCTGCACCTTGTTCGACCTTTATACCGGCTTCGCACCATAGGAGCGGCCAGTCGCCGCGAAAGCAATCCCCGATAGTGTGCAACGTGGTTAGTCTTCTGGAGCGGGCCGATCGGGTGTACGACCCCGTTGAGCAGCTCGTAACGGCTGCTGGGCCCGGGACACGGCAGGGAACGATCGCGCACGAAAGTCCACGATAGGGTGATTTGGAGACGCTCAGCCCGCTAATTTCGTCGGTCCCACAGCTTGAATGTTTACGCCGAGGAGATCAATCCCGCCGGCAGAATGTGAGCTGTGGCGGAAACAATAGTAAATAGGAGTCCAAATGTGAGGCTTATTCGAGGAGCTCCCTGAATTTGTTGTGAAGCACTGCCTCCGGCATGCTATCATTAAGCTGCGATTTGGCTTTGAGCATGCGAATCAGATCTACATCAGTGAGAACTATTACGTAACCCTGAGAACGAGAGGAGGCGTCTTTGCATCGCTCATGCAATCGCTCGGCATCAGAGACCGAACGACATGTAAGGATTCCGAGTTTCCCACGATTGTTGTCGAATCGTCCTAAGAGTCGATCGATTTCGTTATTCGAAATGTCGTCAGTATAATTCTTGCACTCAACGATTACGACGTTTGCGTTGATGTTTTGATCATTCCGCCGTTGTGAAAAGAAGCCGGTGTCGGCTGCATTCGTGTAAACGATATCAATACGCTTACGCCCTCCGTGAATTTCCCATTCCTTGCGCGGTTGAATGAGGTGCGGGTAGAATAGCGCCTTCAGTGATCCCAGAACGAGCTTATGATATTCTTCAGCATGCGTACGCCCCGGGCGAACCGAGGCAAAGCGGGATGCAAGCATCTGACATACCGACGTTATATTCGGCCCATTTCCATCATCTAGTGTAATAAGTGCCTTCTGTTTACGCGCTATCTCCTTATAGAGTTCCAGGATTTCCGGTTGGTCTATTACCATCTGTGCGATGAACGTCTTTGACTTGGGATTTTGGTCGCGCACGTCCCACTTGAATACTTTTTTCTTCCCTTTGATTGTCTGAACTAAAGATCTGTTTGCTCGAAGATTTTCGGCGACCAAGAAATCAGTAATTTGCTTATTGTAAAATTCTTGACTGTCGAGCGACAGACGCCTCCGAACTATATATTTTGGCACGAGGAGAACCGCATCATTATCGATGTAGGGCAGCTGAACCTTACGAGAAACCCAATTACAACGATCAACATCCCAAAGGGATGGCCCATTGTAGTCCCTTGTCTCAATGCCATATATTTCGCATTGTTCTTGCGTATATTCTACCAGAAGGCCTCGAATGATGTTTGTGGTCAGGTCAGAGATTTTATCCCTGTCTACTCCTTCGACATAAAGCGCCATTTCCGATAAGTCTGTAAGCAATCCACTTTGAAATGCTCTGCTGACGTGCTGTCCAAGGGAATAAAAGTTTCTGTAGAGGAGGCGGCGAGCACAGTCGGTGGCATCTTACTGCGCTATCCTCCAAGGCCTGGCAGTATGGGGCATATTGCGCTCTGCGACGGCGCGGGCGGCACGATTGAGGCAAAGAGCAAGAGGGCGGGGGTCGTCGCCGACACGGTTCACGGCCGAACATGGCACACAGGCGTGCTTATCCCTGGGTTGAGCTATGCCCGGATCGACGGTCTCGATCTCTCGGGACCCACTTCCATCTATCGCATTGGCGAGACCAACATGGCGTCCGTCATCGTCCGTCGGATCCAGTCGGCGCTGAACGAACGGGGCTATGATCCCGGGCTCATCGACGGGGAGTTTGGTGCCAACACCGAAGCGGCCGTTATCGCTTTCCAAGAGGCCATGGGGCTGGTGGTCGATGGCGAGGTCGGCCCTGAGACAGCCGATGCGCTAGGTATTTCGTTCGATCCTTCCGGCATGGCAGTGCCTCCGCCTGTCGCCAGTCCGGTCGTCATCCCACAATCCGGATTGGCAAGCGACCGCACGGCGGCTGATACGCCATCCGCTCTGATCCCAGCTTTATTGTCCCTGCTGATGAAGGACAGGAACATGACCGAAGGTCCGCTCACTGGTTCGGATGCAACTAGAGATTCCGCCCTTTTGACCCTGCTTCAATTGCTCGCTTCGGAAAAGCCGCTAGATACGAACGATCTCCTTAAAATCTTGCGGCCGGACGCTCCCTTCGATCAACATGTTTACGAATCCTCGGACTTGAAAACACTCCTCTTGGCGCGGCTGTCACGCAGGCTGCTTGGCGAGGAAGCGGGCGACGGTAAGCCGGACATCGGGCCGGTGAATAGCGCCCTCGGTAAACCGGTCGGCAAATTCCTCAACGGCTACAAGAGCACCATCGGCATTATCGGATCCGTGCTCACCGGGGTCCTCGGAAGTTCGTCCAGTAATGGAGTTCTGGGCGATATTGCAGCCTCAATTCCCGCTCTCGCCGGAACGAGCAGTATCTTTATGCCGCTTTTCCTGGGTGTGGCTGCTTGGGGATTTCTCGGAAAGTTGGAAAAATGGAACAGTAAATAAGGTGCAACGGTCAGTTTATGGAGCAGTGCGTCGTCAGATCTGCCGAAAGGGTATGAGACGTAGGCAGGCAGGCGGCCGCTGATACGGAGGGAGGAAGGCTGCCATGGTCGAAACCGTCATCAACGAAAACACCCGCGTCATCCATGCCTCCGACGTGACGGTCGTAAGCAAAGCGTTCGAAGGCCCGGGCGGCATGCGCCGAGGTCGGCGCTCGGCTTTCGATATCGAGGCGCAGGCCGATCCGGAAGCGACCGATGCGCTACTTGATGCGCTGGAAGGTGACGATGCGGTAACGATCGCGGACGATTTCGACATCGTTCCAGTGGAAGCACCAGACGCGCCGAGCGGACGCCCTCGCAGGAGTACCGCGCCGGAGCCAAAAGATACCAAAGTCGAGATCGAGGTCGGCGATGACGAGTCCGCGGCGCTGCTTCTGGAGAGCGACGGCGTTTATGCTTGGAAGTTGCCGCGTGAGGTCCCAGTTCGCCGAAGGGGCGGCGAGGCGCCCGGCAAGACGCTGGTCTTCACGATCGACGTCGCCAGCGCAGAGGATGGCGGCGAAATGCGAAGTCGCCGCGGGTTGGGCGACTGGTTCGCCGGCAAGATCACGGATCCGATCCGTGCAATTGTTGTCAAGTTCGCGGCGCGCAGGACTATCGGCGTGGCCGAGCGTTCGTTGGAGCGTAATGTCAGGCCCGGACTGATCGTAATACGCGACTACAATATCAATGACTGGCGGGTCGGTGACAGGCCGCCGCAGGTCAGCCTTCCGGTCGGCGAGCCGGCGCGCATACTGTTGATGATCCACGGCACGTTTTCGAGCACCGTCGGCAGCTTCGGCGCACTGTCCGCGACTGAGGGCGGTCGGGCGTTCCTCGGCTCGGCCTTTGTGCATTATGACGCCGTTATCGCCTTCGACCATCGGACGCTGAGCGAGTCCCCGCAGGAAAATGCCGCCGCGATTATGGAAGCGCTTGCCGGGCTGTCCATTGCCCCCGAGAGTACCGTCGACATGATCGGCTTTTCACGTGGCGGTTTGGTCACGCGTGTGCTTGTGGAGAAAATGCTCCGCAAGGTCGGGTCGCCGCTGACGCCGAGGAATGCAGTCTTCGTCGGCTGCACCAATGGCGGTACGGCGTTGGCTAACCCCGAGAACTGGAAGGCCCTTCTCGACATCTTCACCAATCTGTCGGTCGCGGCCGGCAAGGGGCTGAGCTATCTCGGTGCCGGTACTTCCGGAACGATCATATCTGAAAGCCTGAAGACGCTAAGCGGCTTTGTACAGGCGATCGTCGACACCGCCATCACCGAGGAGATGGTGCCGGGCATCGCGGCTATGGCTCCGTCCAGTCAGCTAGTGTCCGAACTCAACGATCCCGGACGTGCTGCCGATACGGCAGAGATTTCCTATTTCGCGTTGGGCTCCAATTTCGAACCGCGGCTCTTCAATTCAGACCAGCGGACGGCGCTTTCGAAGAGACTCCTGGGCGCACTTGCCGATTTCGGCGTCGACACGTTGATGCAGCAAAAAAACGATCTCGTCGTCGACATCGCGGCAATGACGAAGTTTGGCGTCGATACTTCGCGTTTGAAGGACAAGTTGTTCTGGGATCGCAACGCGATTATCTACCATACCAACTATTTCGCGCAGAACGATGTTGGTGAACTATTGTCGAAATGGCTGATCGAGCGCAATGCGGGTGAGATCGCAGAGGCCGAGAAGCCGACCATCGTGATTGACGCGGGTATGCGTGCGCAGGAAGCCCTCGGAAGGATGGAAATTGCGGGGATCGACCTCTCGCAGACGGTCGTAGTCAGCCGACTGCACTATGGCGATTACGTCTTCCGTGCGGGCGACATAATAGAGAAGTTGCGTCGCGCTGATGCCGGTATGGATCTGATTGAGGCGCTCGACCTGCATGAAGGTCAAGTCGCCTCCCGTCGGCGACGTTCAGAAAACAAGCCGCTCGAGTTCCCGCCAACGGGCGAAATCGTCACTGACGACGAGTCCGACAATATAATTGCTGTGACCCCGTCGCTGATGCCGCCGCCAAGCGAAGCCAACGAGTTTCCGGCGACATCTGCGCAAGCGTCAACCGCGCCGCCTCTGGAGGAGGCGGAAGTGTACGGGGGGGTGGAATTTGCGGCGCGGGCGCGAATGAACCGGTGGACCAGCGGTCCGAGTCGGTATGGGCGCCGATCTTTGCGGACGCCTGCATCGGAGACGTTTGCTGAAACCGAGACCGAGCAGGCGGAGTGCAACTTCGCCGCCGAGATGGACCGCACGGTTCCGCTGGAGAAGCCGGCCGAATTGACTGTAACCATCTCGCGCGAGGAGATCGTAATCGCTGAAGGCAAGGCGGGCGCTCAAGCGAAGAAGACGGTTGCAACTGCAGACCCTATCAACATCGTTGTACAGCCGATCACCAATTGTTCCATGGTCGGTGATGGCCGCACCGAAATCGTCGTACCGAAGCCTGGCGAGCCGGAAGTCTACGTCTTTGAAGTTAAAGGCAAGCAGGCAGGCCCTGCGGAAATCTGGGTGGACGCCATGCAAGGGCGAAGAAGGCTCGCCCGGTTCGTACTTCAGCCGGAATTCGTTGCGTCGGGCAAGATCACGGCGGCGGCCGCCGTCGACACTGCGCAGGAGGATCCTCCGTTGGTCCGGTTGCGCATCCTCGATTCATCCGATGGCGATGGGGGACGCGATCTCACCTACCTGATCGAATCGGAGGATCTCGAGTTCCGTGACCAGGCCAGCCAAACAATTTCGTCACAGCAGCGCACTGCCTATCTCGACGGGCTGTTCCAGAAGCTGGAGGGAGCCTGGGGGTCGGGAATTAATTACAACCATTTCTTTGACGATCTCACCGACAACGGGTCCTACCTCTACAATGCCATTGTACCCGAGAAGATCCGCAGATTGGTGTGGGAGCATCGCGACAAGATCGGATCGATCGAAGTAGTGTCTGAGGAACCTTTCATCCCTTGGGAACTACTCTACGTCTCCGACCCACAAGATAGAGGTATCGGCGCAGGCACCCGTTTCCTCGCTGAAATGGGGCTGGTGCGCTGGGTCGCAAGCAGCTTCCCGCCGGCCAATCTCCGCGTGCGCTCCGGCCACGCCTGCCACATCGTACCCGATTACTCGTCGCCAGCAGGCCGGCTTGAAGGCGCAGAGCTTGAGCGTACAATGATGGCTAGTTTGTTCGCCAGCCGTAGTATCGCAGCGAATAGAAGCTCGATACTTGCTGAGATGAAGGCCGAAAGCGATGTCGATCTTTACCATTTCGCGTGCCACGGTTCTGCCGGGCAGGACAACATCTGGAACGCCGGCCTTCTCCTCTCCGCATCGACCGACCCAGAAACACGGGAGAAGATCGAAAGCCGGCTGACTGTCCAGAACATTGAGGCGCGGGCCGACCTGTTCAGGCCAGCCGGCGCCCGGCCGATCGTCTTTCTCAATGCCTGCCAGGCCGGCAATACCGGTGCCACTTTTTCCGGGTCTGGCGGCATGGCAAAGGCCTTTATCGAAAAGGGGGCCGGGTTGTTCGTGGGCGCATTGTGGTCGGTAGGTGACCAGACGGCACTGTCCTTTGCGCGGACCTTCTACGAAAGCCTTGCGAGTGGCAGGACTGTTGCCGCGGCCACACGGGAGGCGCGGCGAAAAGCGAAGGCCGACGCCGAGCCGACATGGCTTGCTTACACGGTCTATGGACATCCATATGCACGTTTGAGTCCATGAAGTAATTTCCCAAGAGAACGCCCGGTAGCCCCGCCAAGCCACGCTTCGGTTCCGATACGGATCGTTGCGACAAACGCGTAGTATTCCGGGTCGAAAAGCTTGATAGAGGTCAGGGATACATTGGCGCGTCATTCGGAGACGATCGCGACTCGAATATATGCCGCTCTCCTTGCCAACGCGCCGGCTCGCAGAGTCCATAGCGGCATGGAAAGCGGCGATTGCAGAGCTATTGAAAGATGAACTGATTGATCTTGTGCAATTGCGGCCCCGGGGAAGGGTACGCGGTGGGCAACGGACATTGCTGTCGAAGGCATCCACTACTGGCGGCCAGGTTCTGTCGCCCGAATTTTCAGCGCAAGGGCTCGTTGAAGCTCTTCATCCACCCGTGGTTTCGGCGGCGAGGCGGGCGCTGGTTTCGGCGTGATCGCAGAAGGCGGCGAGGATGGGGGAGGTGTCGCTGGCCCGCCAGCCGAGGCAGACCTGTACCGTGGGCGGTGTATCGGCGATCTCCACGTAAGCGACGCCCGGAATGTTCAGGCTGCGCGCGACCTCCGGCACGATCGCCGCGCCCATGCCGGCGCTGACGAGGCCGATCATCGTGTGGATCTGGGTGGCATATTGCTCGACCCGCGGGACGAAGCCGGCCTTTTCGCACATGCCGATGATGCGGGCGTAGAAGAGCGGGCTTTTGCGCTGGGTGAAGAGAATGAACCCGTCCTCTGAGAGGTCGCGCAGGTGCAGCCGGTCGGTGGCGACGAGTCGATGGTCGTGGGGCAGGGCCACCACGAAGCGCTCCTCGCGCAAGGGCCGGGCGCGCAGGCTGGGATCCGAGATCGGCGGACGCAGGATGCCGACGTCGATCTGGCCGTCGCGCAGCGCCGCCAGCTGCTCCTGGATGGTCATCTCGAACAGTTCGAGATCGACCCGCGGAAAGGCCAGGCGGAACCGGCGCAGGACGAGCGGCGTCACGCCATAGGTAGAGGAATGGATGAACCCCACGGACAGGCGGCCTTCCTGCCCCGCCTCGACCCGCCGCACCTCCTTGGCCGCCTGCTCGAGATCCGCCAGGATCCGGTAGGAGCGCTCCAGGAACATCCGGCCGGCCGGGGTGAGGGTCACGATGCGCTGGTTGCGGTTGAGCAAGGTCGCCTGCAGCCGCTCCTCGAGCTGCTGGATCTGCCGGGTCAGGGCCGGCTGGGCAATGTGCAGGCGGCGGGCGGCGCGGCCGAAATGCAGCTCCTCGGCGACGCAGACAAAGGACCGGAGCAGGCGCGTCTCGACCATCAGTGATGCCCTGTCGCTATCATTGAAGTGCCAACAATGTATTGGACGGAATGACCGGCCTCGGTCAAGCTCCCCGTGATGAAGAGCGGCAGGGAGGCCGGAGTGGCAGCAGGATTTCGTGTGCTGGACGGGCACGTGCGCAGTGACCGATCGCTGGTGGAGGCGTTCGCGCAGATTCCGTCGGCGATCATCAGCGACAATCTGAACCGCATGGTCGCCGCCGGACCGTCGGTGCGTCCGATGCACAAGGGTGGCACGCTGGCCGGCACGGCGCTGACCGTGAAGACCCGGCCCGGCGACAATCTGATGATTCACAAGGCGGCCGACATCGCCCAGCCCGGCGACGTGATCGTCGTCGATGCGGGCGGCGACCTCACCAACGCGCTGATCGGCGAACTGATCATCAGCCATGCCCGCTCGCGCGGGGTCGTCGGCTTCGTCGTCAACGGCGCGGTGCGCGACATGGACGTGATCGCGGTCGACGACTATCCGGTCTATGGCGCCGGCGTCAGCCATCGCGGCCCCTACAAGGACGGCCCGGGCGAGGTAAACGTGCCGATCGCGCTGGACGGCATGGTGATCGCGCCGGGCGACATCGTCATCGGCGATCTCGACGGCGTCGTGTGCATTCCCCGCGAGGAGGCGGAGAGCGTGCTGGCGGCGTCGCGGGCGCAGCAGGAGAAGGAAGCCGGCATCCAGGCGGCCATTGCGGGCGCCGGATGGGATCGCGCCTGGGTGGACGAGATTCTGAAGGCCAAGGGCTGCGAAGGCGTGTGAGGAGGGACGGGGCGCCGTCCGCGGCGGCCCGTCGGAAGACCAATCAACACAAGAGGGAGGACATCATGAAATTCGTCAAGACGATTGCCGTCACCATGGGGCTCGTCGCCGCCGCGGTGGCGTCGCCGGCCAGCGCCGAATGGAAGCCGGAGCGCCCGATCGAGATCATCGTCGGCTTCGCGCCCGGCGGCGGCACCGACCAGACGGCGCGCCTGATCGCCTCGGCCGCGCAGGAATTCTTCCCCGTGCCGCTGGTGGTGGTGAACCGTCCGGGCGCATCCGGCACGCTGGCCGCTGAGACCGTCGCCAAGGCCGAGCCCGACGGCTACACGCTGCTCGTCGCCGGCGGCAGCGAGAGCACCTCGGTGCCCAACCATCGCGAGATTTCCTACAGCCTCGACGATTTCCGCGGCATCCTGCGGGTCAATCGCGAGCACATGGTGATCGTCACCAAGAAGGGCAGCGAACTCGACAGCGTCGAGGCGGTGGTCGAGGCGGCCAAGGCCGATCCGGGCAAGCTGGCCTATGCCTCCTCCGGTCCTGCCGGCATCCTGCATTCGGCCTTCCTGGTGTTCGAGAAGGAAGCCGGCATCCAGATCCAGCACGTGCCCTATCAGGGCGGCGCGCCGGCTCTTGCGGCCCTGCTCGGCGGTCATGTCGACATGGCGATCATCACGCCGGGTGATGCCGCGGCACAGGTCGAGGCCGGCAATGTCAACGCCATCGCCACGACCTCGGACCGGGCCGAGCAGCTGCCCGACGTGCCGTCGCTGACCGAACTCGGCTACGACGTCGATCTGGAGAACATGAAGGGGCTCGTCGCACCGGCCGGCATTCCGGACGAGGTGGCCGAATATCTGCAGGACCGCTTCACCAAGGCGATCGAATCCGAAACCTTCAAGACCTTGGCCGAGCGCGGCAACATCACGCCGGGCTATCTCAGCGGCGCCGATTTCGAAAAGGCGATGCGCGACATGTCGGATTCCATCGCCAACGCCATGGGCGACACCCCGAAGACCGCGCAATGACAGCCACGCGGGTTGTCGCCATCGTCTGCGGCCTGGCCTCGGTCTACTTCCTGGCGATCCTCGTCCCGGAAGTGGGAGCCAGCGCGGCGGCGATGGGCACCGGCGATTTCTACTCGGTGGGGCCAACGGCCCTGCCGAACTTCGCCGGGGCGGTGACGCTGCTTCTGAGCGTCGGCGTCTTCGCCACCAGCGGGCCGGCCGCGGTCGATGGCGACCGCCGCTTCGGCCGCGGGCTCGGCGCCGGCCTCGTCTTCACCGTCATGCTGGTGGTCTACGCCCTCGCCATGCCGTCGATCGGCTTCCTGGCCGCCTCGGTGCTGTTCATGGTGGCGGTGTTCCTCGTCTGCCGCCCCGCCAGCTGGCTCATCGCCCTGATCCTGACGCTCGCCGTCCCGGTGCTGGTCGACCAGGTGCTGCGCAAGCTCTTCCTGATCCCGCTGCCGTCCGGGGCGTGGTTCTAACCACCCGAAGGGGTATCAATGGACCCGTTGTTGCAGGCCTTCTGGGGCTTGATGGAGCCGGTCACCCTGCTCACCCTGTTCGTCTCGGTGGCGGTGGGCCTGATCATCGGCGCCATTCCCGGCCTCTCGGTCAATATCGCGGTGGCGCTGGCCGTGCCGCTGACCATCTTCATGCCCACGGACCAGGCGCTGGTGACGCTGATCGGCCTTTACGGCGCCGGCATCTTCGGCGGCTCGATCTCGGCGATCCTTCTCAACGCGCCGGGCACCCCGGCATCCGCGGCGACCATCTTCGACGGCTATCCCATGGCCCAGCAGGGGCTGGCGACCAAGGCGCTGCGGATCTCGCTGATCGCCTCGGCCTTCGGCTCGATCTTCAGCATCGTCCTGCTCGTGCTGCTGGCCCCGCAACTGGCGAATTTCGCCCTGCGTTTCGGCCCGGTGGAGATCGCCTCGCTGCTGTTCTTCACCTTCCTGATCATCGGCATCCTGTCCGGCAACTCGCTGATGAAGGGGCTGCTGTCCGGCGCGATCGGCATGCTGCTGGCCACCGTCGGCACCGATCCCATGGTCGGCACGCCGCGTTTCACCTTCGGCTCGACGGCGCTGATGGACGGGCTGACCTATGTGCCGCTGCTGGTCGGCCTGTTCGCCGTGGCGGAAATCATCGAGGAGGCGACACGCCGCTTCTCCCAGGGCGAACGCAAGTTCGATCTCGGCGACGAGGACCTTGCGGCCAACCGCCTGCGCTGGAGCGAGCTCAAGGGCATACTCATGCCCATGACCCGCGCCTCGGCGATCGGCTCGGCCATCGGCATCATGCCGGGTATCGGCGCGACGATCGCGTCGTTCATGTCCTATGCCGACGCCAAGCGTTCGCTCAACAAGGACAACACCTTCGGCAAGGGCGACCCGCGCGGCGTCGCCGTCTCGGAAAGCGCCAACAATGCCGTCGTCGGCGCGACCTTCATCCCGACCCTGGCGCTGGGCGTGCCGGGCGACGCGGTCACCGCGATCCTGCTCGGGGCGCTCGTCCTGCAGGGCGTGACGCCCGGACCGCTGATCTTCATCACCTCGCCGGACATCGTCTACACGATCTATTTCGCGCTGCTGTTCGCCACGCTCCTGATGGTCGCGATCGGCTATTTCGCCGTGCGGCCGCTGGCGATGACGCTGCGCATCCCGAAGATCTACCTGATGCCCTGCGTCGCGCTGGTGTGCGTCGCCGGCAGCTATGTCACCCGCAACAACGTCATGGACATCTACGTGATGCTGGGCGCGGGCATTCTCGGCTTCGTCTTCAACCGGACCGACATTCCCGTCGCGCCGCTGCTCATCACCTTCATCATCACGCCGCCCTTCGAACAGGCCCTGCGACAGGCGCTCACCCGGTCCCAGGGATCGTTCGAGCCGTTCCTGACCAACCCCGTCTCGCTGACCCTCGGCGTGGCGGCGCTTGCCCTGTTCGTCCTCGCCGCCCACCGCAGCCGGCGGCAGGGCAGGGCGCAGCCAGTCGAAAGGACACAGACCCCATGACGGACACCATCGGATTCATCGGGCTCGGCGTGATGGGCGCCGGCATGGCGAAGAACATCCTGAAAGCCGGCTTCCAGCTGGTGGCGACGACCTCGTCGGCCGAGAAGGCCGACGCCTTCCGGGCGCTCGGGGCCGAGATCGTCGACAGCCCCGCCGCGATCGCGAGCCGCACGAGGCTGATCGTCACCTGCGTGCCGGATGCGGCGGCGCTACGCCAGACGCTGTCCGGCGACGAGGGCCTCGCCTCGGCGTCGTGGGAGGGCGGGCTGCTCGTCGACTGCTCGACCATCGCCCCTTTCGAGGCCGAGGAGATGGGGGCCGCCCTGGCGAATGTCGGCGCCGGCCTGGTCGATGCGCCGGTGAGCGGCGGTCGCAAGGGCGCCGACGAGGGCAAGCTGACGATCATGTGCGGCGGCAGCGACGCCGATGTCGCGCGCGCCCGTCCGGTTCTCGACGCCATGGGCACCAACATCCACCATGTCGGCCCGCTCGGCGCCGGACAGGCGGTCAAGGCCTGCAATCAGCTGATGGTCGCGGTGAACATGATGGGCGCCTTCGAGGCGGTGGCGCTCGCCCGCGCGGCGGGTGTCGATCCGAAGGTGATGCGCGAGGTGCTGTCCTCGGGCGCGGCGCGCAGCGGCGTCCTCGAGGCGCACGCCCTGCGCTACATCGAGGGCAATCTGGAGCCCGGCTTCCGGGCCGAGCTGATGCGCAAGGATCTCAGCATCGCAGCGGCCGTCGGCGCCCATTACCGGCGCGCCCAGCCGGCGACGGGCCTCGCCCATCAGTTGCTGGTCGCCGCCTGCAACAGCGGCTTCGCCAAGCTCGACAGCGCCGCCCTGGGGCTCCTCTACGATCAGATGAACGGCACCGACGACGAAAGGTCGACCCGATGACCCGCTTTTCCCTTGCGACGCTCCGGCCGTTCTCCAACGCGCTCTTCGAGGCGAGCGGGCTGAGCCCGGAGCATGCGGCGCTGGTCACCGACGTCCTGATCCATGCCGATCTGCGCGGCCACGGCTCGCACGGGCTGACGCGCATTCCGATCTATGCCGAGCGGATTGCCGCCGGCGCCGTCAACGCCAGGCCCGACATCCGATTCGAGCGGCCGGCGCCGGCCTTCCTGCAGGTCGATGGCGACAACGGGCCCGGGCCGGTGGTCAGCGATGCGGCGGTCGAGGCGGCCATCGCCACGGCGAAGGAGCAGGGCGTCTGCGTCGCCGCCGTCGCCCGCAGCAACCACAATGGCTCCGGCTCCTTCTATGTCGAAAAGGCGGTGGCTGCCGGCTGTATCGCGCTGGCCATGACCAACGCGCCGCCCTCCATGGCGGTCTTCGGCGGCCGGCAGGCGGTGATCGGCACCAATCCGGTGACCTTTGGCACGCCGGTGGACGGCGGCACGCCGATCATGATGGACATGGCGACCTCGGTGGTCGCGCGCGGCAAGGTGGTCGAGGCGGCCAAGCGCGGCGAGGCGATCCCGGAAGGCTGGGCGCTCGACGCCGACGGCAAGCCGACCTGCGACGGTCGTGCGGCCGAACGCGGCGTCGTCCTGCCGCTGTCCGGCCCGAAGGGTTCGGCCCTGGCGATCATGGTCGAGGTGCTGTGCGGCGTTCTGTCGGGCGGCCGCTTCGCCGGCTCGCTCGGCAATCTCTACAGCGATTTCGAGACGCCGCAGGATATCGGCCATTTCATGCTGCTGATCGACGTCTCGCGCATTCATGCGTCGAGCGGCTATGCGGCCCGGGTGCGCGATCTCGTCCTCGAACTGAAGGACAGCGCCACCGCCGAAGGCTTCTCCGAGATCAAGATGCCCGGAGAGGTCGAGATGGAGCGGGCGCGCAGCAACAGCGCCGAGGGCATCGACCTGCCGGACAATGTCGTCGCGGACCTCAACGCCACCGCCGCCAAATTCGCCCTGGCGCCGCTGGCCGAGACCGAACAGGCCTGACCGAAAAGGCCCGGGTGCTTCGTCGACCGGGCCTTCCACGCTGGCGGCGTCACGGTCAGCGACATCCGCTACCCAGCGGTTCATCGCTTAGGCGAACCGGTTCCAACTTCCGGCGGCGGGTTTGGCCGCCCGACGGACCCCGGCCGGAGCCGGGCGCGTTCGTTGAAGATCCCCCGCGCAGCGCGAATGCGCGATATGCGCTGGGTCAATGCTTTGTGGGGCATAAGCCGAGCCGGCAGCCTTGGGGGCGCCGGGTCCTATACCCACGACCATTTGCGCTCGCCCTACGGCGGTACCGTATAGCTGACCAGCGTTCGGGCCAGGGGCATGCTACCCGTGGTTATCCCCCGCCACACTTCTCCATCATCGCAACCAAAGCTCCGGAACGGCCTCCTGCGCGCTCCGTGCGCCGGATGCCGGCGTGCGGCGTTCCGTCCGATGAGGTTTCGCACGCTTGTATCCCGGTGGATACTTTGACATAAGTCGGGCCGGGGATGCCCGATCTGAATTCATCCGAAGGGACCGATGTCGACGATGGCAGGCGAGGGAGACCAGCTCGACGTACTCGTTGCGGGAGGCGGCAACGCCGCCCTCTGCGCCGCGATCTCCGCGGCCTGCACGGGCGCAAGGGTCATGGTCGTGGAGCGGGCGCCGAAATCCTATCGCGGCGGCAACACCCGGCACACGCGCAACATGCGCGTTGCCCACGATGCGGCGAACGGCACCCTGACCGGTCCCTATCCGGTCGAGGAGTATCTCGACGATCTGATGCGGGTGACCAAGGGAAGGACCGACGAGGAACTCGCCCTCCTGACCCTGGAGCGGTCCAAGGAATTGTGGGACTTCATGTGGGAGCAGGGGGTGCGGTTCCAGCCCTCGCTGGGCGGCACCCTGTCGCTGGGGCGTACCAACGCCTTCTTCCTCGGCGGCGGTCGCTCGATGCTGAACGCGCTCTATCGCACGGCCGAGGATCTGGGCGTGCAGATCCGCTACGACACGCGGCTCGTCGACATGGAGATCGACAACGGCTTCTTCGTCGGCGCCACGCTCGAGGTCGAGGGGCGCATGGAAGAGGTCGCGGCGCGCTCCTTCGTCGCCGCCTCGGGCGGCTTCGAATCCAATATCGAATGGCTGACCGAGGCCTGGGGCCCGGGGGCGAAGAACTTCCTCATCCGCGGCACGCCCTACAATCGCGGCGAGATCCTGCGCATGCTGCTCGACCGCGGCGTCGAACAGGTCGGCGATCCGACCCAGGGCCACGCGGTGGCCATCGACGGGCGGGCGCCGAAATTCGACGGCGGCATCGTCACCCGGCTCGACTGCGTGCCCTTCGGCGTCGTCCTCAACGCCAATGCCGAGCGCTTCTACGACGAGGGCGAGGATTTCTGGCCGAAACGCTACGCGATCTGGGGCCGGCTGGTCGCCGCCCAGCCCGACCAGATCGGCTATGTGATCATCGACGAGAAGTCGATCCGCTCTTTCATGCCCTCGGTGTTTCCGCCCGAGCGGGCCGATACGCTGGAGGAGCTCGCGACCAAGATGGGGCTCGATCCCGCCAGGACGCGTGCGACGATCGACCGTTTCAACGCCGCCTGCCAGCCCGGCCATTTCGACCACACCATCCATGACGACTGCCGGACCGAGGGGCTGGAGCCGCCGAAATCACACTGGGCCCGCACCATCGATCAGCCGCCCTTCTACGCCTACACGCTGCGGCCGGGCATCACCTTCACCTATCTCGGGGTCAAGGTGAACCGCGAGGCCCGCATGGTCATGGCGGACGGCACGGTCTCGCCGAACATGTTCGCGGCCGGCGAGATCATGGCCGGAAACGTCCTGGGCGAGGGCTATCTGGCCGGAATCGGAATGACCATCGGCAGCGTCTTCGGGCGGCTGGCGGGAGAAGGAGCGGCTCGCTATGTCCGGAATTGATCTGGCGTCCCTCGCCTCGGCCTCGCAGGAGGAAGCCGCGCGCCAGATGAGCGTGTGCAATGCCTGCCGCTATTGCGAGGGCTTGTGCGCGGTGTTTCCGGCCATGGAACTGCGCCGCGACTTCGCCGGCGGCGACGTCGATTTCCTCGCCAATCTCTGCCACAATTGCGGGGCCTGCTACTACGATTGCCAGTACGCCCCGCCGCACGAATTCGCCATCAACGTGCCGGTCGCCATGGCCGAGCTCCGCGACGAAACCTATGCCCGTTACGCCTGGCCGCCGGTCTTCTCCGGCGTCTTTCAGCGCAACGGTCTCTGGGTGGCCCTGGCCGCGGCGGGATCGGTCGCCGCCTTCCTGATCGGTTTTGCCGCCTGGCAGGACGCCTCGGTGCTGTTCGGCGTCCATACCGGCGAGGGGGCCTTCTACCGGCTGATGCCCCACAACACCATGGTCGCCATCT
Organism: Aurantimonas coralicida DSM 14790; assembly: GCF_000421645.1. GTDB lineage: Bacteria > Pseudomonadota > Alphaproteobacteria > Rhizobiales > Rhizobiaceae > Aurantimonas > Aurantimonas coralicida. Next base: position 20,699 of record NZ_ATXK01000013.1, read on the forward strand.
TCGGCGGCGTCTTCCTCTACGCCATGGTGGCGCTCGGGATGGGCGTGCGGTCCTTCTGGAGGGCCAGCGGCCCGGTGCAGGACCTGCGCCTGTCGTCGCTGTGGCAGGCAGTCAAGGATACCAGCCGGCTGCGCTATCTCGACGGCGGCGGCATGGGCTGCATGGACGAGAGCGAGCGGCCCAACGATCGCCGGCGCCTCTACCATCATTTCACCTATTACGGCTTCCTGCTCTGCTTCGCCTCGACCTCCTCGGGCACGCTGTTCCACTATTTCGGCTGGGAAGCGCCCTATCCGGTCTGGCATCCGACCGTGATCCTCGGGGTTCTCGGCGGGATCGGCCTCGTCATCGGGCCGATCGGACTGTTTCGCCAGCGCGAGCGCCGCGACGTCGCCATCCGCCGCGACGACCGCACGGGCATGGGCGCGGCCTTCCTGTGGATGCTGCTCCTGACCAGCGTCACCGGCCTGGCGCTGCTTGTCTTTCGCGCCACGCCGGCCATGGGCGTCCTGCTCGCCGTCCATCTCGGCGTCGTCTTCGCGCTGTTCCTGACATTTCCCTATGGCAAGTTCGTCCACGGCATCTATCGCTTCACGGCCCTCGTGCGCCATGCCCACGAACAGCGGCTGGCCCATGGCGACGTCGCGGTGAATGCCCCGCCGGCCGGCGAGCGCAAGCGCACGTTGCTGCCGGTGGCCGGCCAATCGCAGGCCTGAGGACGGGCCGGTCCGGATTGGCGTCGTGATCGCGAACCTGCGGGGGCGGCGCCGGCGGGTGGGCCTGTGCTATGGTTCCGGTCGCACGCCCGGCATTTCGAAATGGGTGCCGTTTCCAACCGGATATGGACAGACATGAGCAAATCGGATGTCTCGCGCGGCGAGACCGCTTACCAGCAGTTGAAAGCCGCCATCCAGGCCGGCGAGATGCCGCCCGGATCGCGGGTCAGGGAACTGGAGATCGCCGAGCGTCTCGGCCTCAGCCGCACGCCGGCCCGCGAGGCGATCCGCCGGCTCGAGGCGGAAGGACTGATCTCCTTCACCCCGCGATTCGGCGCCGTGGTCTCCAAGCTCGATCACCAGGAAACCATCGAGCTCTATGACATTCGCGAGGTTCTGGAGGGCGCGGCTGCTGGCTTTGCCGCCCGTCACGCCTCGGTCGCGGAGATCGAGGAACTGGAGGAGCTGATCGCCTCGGAGGTCGACCATTTCGGCCAGTCCAAATCCATGGCCGACCTCAACCGGCTGATCCATTCGGCGATCTACCATGCGGCTCATAATCGCTTTCTCAAGCGGTCGCTGATCGGCCTGCGGGATTCCATGGCGCTGCTCGGCGGCACAACGCTGCGCCTGCCCGGGCGGGACGAGAGCGCCCATAACGAGCACCTCGCCATCCTCGCGGCCATCAAGGGGCGCGATCCCAAGACGGCGAACGAAGCCGCGCAGATCCACATCCGCAACGCCCAGCGCAGCCGCCTCAAGCTCATGCGCCAGGAATATCTGTCGCGCTCCAGCGACGAGGACGAGCCGGGCATCACCGACGACTGACCCCGACCGGCGCCGTGGCGCCGTACCGCCGGCATGGCGTCGGGCGCTCGCGCCGGTGCGGGCTTGGGGCCGTTCGGCGCGACGCCCGTTCAACACCAGGGAGACCAGCATGGCCGACTATCCGAAATGCGTGAGGATCAACGAGGAAGGGCCGCGCGAGGGCTTTCAGTTCGAGAAGGGACCGATCGCGACGGCCGACAAGATCGCGCTGATCGATGCGCTGTCGCAGGCGCGGCTGCCGCAGATCCAGGTGGCGTCCTTCGTCAATCCGGCCCGGGTGCCGGGCATGGCGGATGCGGACGCCGTGGTCGCCGGCATCACCCGCGCGCCGGGTACGGCCTACACCGCGCTGTGGCTGAACGAGAAGGGCTTCGACCGGGCGCTGGCCCATCGTGGCCAGCTCGATCTCAAGGGCTCGATCTCGATGGTCGCGTCGGAAAGCTTCATGCTGCGCAACCAGAACCGGGATTTTGCGGAGAACCGCCGGGTCCAGACGCGGATGGTGGCGCGCTATCTGGAGGCGGGCCTGACCGTCGAGCGGGCCTCGATGATGGCAGCCTTCGGCTGCAATTTCGAAGGCGAGGTGCCGGTCGCGCGTGTCCTTGCGGTGATGGCCGAGACCTTCGAGATCGCCGCGGAATGCGGCGTCACCATCAAGACCTATTCGCTGGCCGACACCATGGCTTGGGCGACGCCTGCCGCGGTGCAGCGGGTCGTTGGCGCGGTGCGCGAGCGCTGGCCGGAGCTGAAGGTCGCGCTGCATCTCCACGACACGCGCGGCATGGGCATCGCCAACGCCTTTGCCGGTCTGCAGATGGGCGTCGACACCTTCGATGCCTCCGTGGCCGGGCTCGGCGGCTGTCCGTTCGCCGGCCACAAGGCGGCCGCCGGCAATGTCTGCAGCGAGGATCTGGCGTTTCTCTGCGAGGAGATGGGCATCGAGACCGGGATCGACCTGGAAGCCCTGTCGGAAGCGGCGCGGCTTGCCGAACAGGTCGTCGGCCATGCGCTGCCCGGCAGCGTGATGAAGGCCGGCCGCCTCAACGCCTATCGCCGCGCCGCCTGAGGCATCAAATGCGTCCGGGGCGGGGGGTCAGTCGGTTCCGGCCCGGTCGCGCCATTCCTCCAGCGACATGCGCGGCATGGAAAACCGCGTGCTCTGGCGCGAATAGAGGCTGGCGAACAGGCGGCCGAGCGGCTCGTAATTGTCGATGTCGACATTCAGCGTCTGCGGATCGACGAGGCCCTGGCGCACATGGACGCAGAGCACCTCGCCCAGAACGATGTTGCGGCGGGGCGAGAATTTCAGCGTCTGCACCTCGCGGCATTCGAGCGCGATCGGGCTTTCAACGATCCGACCCGGCCCGACCATGGACGAGGCGGCGATGGTCAGGCCCGCCGCGTCGATCTCGCTTTCCTCCGGCGGCAGGTCGACGGCACAGATGTTCATCCGGTCGGCCAGGGCGTCGTCGACGAGGTTGATGACGAACTCCTTTTCCCGCGCGATGTTGTTGGCCGTGTCCTTGTGCTCGCCGGCCGCGTTCACCTGCAGGCCGAGAGCGACGATGGCCGGATCTTCCGACAGGACGTTGAAGAAGGAATAGGGCGCGGCGTTGTGATGGCCCTGAGGCGAGCGCGTCACGACCAGCGCGATCGGGCGCGGCACGATGGCGCTCGACAGGAGCTTGTAGCGCTCGCGCGGGGTCAACTCGGCAAGGTCGAAACGCGTGGTGGCGTCGGTCATGTCATCTCAGGCGTAGAGGAGGGAAGGGGTGTCGACGAGGATCGCCTGCAGCGCCGCCGCGTCGCCCTCGCACCAGCCGACAAGGACGTCGAGAAGGTCGGCGTCGTCGGGCATGATGCCGGCATGGTTGGGATGCGGCCAGTCGGTGCCCCAGACCAGCCGGTCGGGTGCGGCGGCGATGATGCGGGCGGCCATCGGCGCGACGTCCGGATAGTCGGGCGCATGGTTGGAGATCCGGTAGGCGCCGGAGATCTTGGCATAGGCCTCGCCCGCCGCCAGCATGTCGCACAGGAGGGCAAAGCCCGGATCGTTGGCGCCGCGGGAGGCCTGGGTGCGTCCGAAATGGTCGATCACGAAGGGGATCGGCAGCCGCCGCAGCTCGCTCCGCAATTCCGGCAAAAGGGCCGAATCCACCCAGAGCTGGGCGTGCCAGCCGAACTGCTTCACCCGCTCGGCGAGGGGGAAGAGGTGTTCCTGGCCGACGCCACCGCGAAAATGCGGGCCGCCGGTCTGCTGCATGAGATTGATCCGGAAACCACGCACGCCGGCCCGGTGCATCGCCTCCAGCTCAGCATCCGATATAGTGGAGTCGATCACCGCGATGCCGCGCAGCCAGTCATCGCCGGCACCATCGCCATTGGCATCCGCGAGCGCTTCGATCAGAAGGCGGTTGTCCGTGCCGTAGACGGTGGAGGTGACGAAGACTCCCCTGGCAAGGCCGAGCCGGTCGAGCAGCCCGCGATAGTCCGCAAGGGTCGCTTCGGGCGCCATGTGGGTTGCGGTGTCGGCCGGCAGATAGCGATCATGGGCGCCGAAGAGATGGCAATGGCTGTCCCACGCCCCTGCCGGGATCGTGGCGCGGGGCCGCCGGTCGCTGCTCAGCGGCGGTGCGCACAGCGGCTTGCCGTGGACCAGCCGTGGCGGAACGGTGGGGGCGTTGGAGCTGGCGGAAGCCATGGGCGGTCGCGATTTTCGTTGAAGTTGTCCTGAACGCTGGTATACATTTGCATCCTGTTGCGCGCAAGACGACGCCGCCGCATCGGAATTGTCGCCATTATACTGGGAGGTAAGCATGGCATTCACGACAGGAACGCTCACGCGTCTGATCGGCGCGCTCGGCATCGTCGCCGTTGCCGCCACGCCGATCACCGCCGTCGCGCAGGAGCGCATCACCATCGGAACCGGCTCCACGGGCGGGGTGTATTATCCGCTCGGCGGCGGCATGGCCGACATCTTCTCCAAGACCATCGACGGCGTGTCGGCGGCGGCGGAGGTCACGGGCGCCTCGATCGAAAATTCCCGCCGTGTCGGCGCCGGCGAGATGACGCTGGGGATCGGCAACGCCAACACGGTGTTCTTCGCCAGGAACGGGGAAGAGCCGTTCCGGCAGTCCTGGCCGCTGCAGGCGGTCGCTGCGCTCTATCCGAGCACCATCCAGATCCTCGTGCGGACCGATTCCGGCATGGAGAGCATCGCCGATCTGGAAGGAAAGCGCGTCGCGGTCGGCCCTCCGGGCGGCTCCACCCGGGTGATGGCCGACGCGGTGTTCGAGGGGGCGGGCATCGACGTGCAGCGCGAATATCTCGACTTCACCGAGGCGACCGAGGCCCTCAAGGATCGCAATCTCGACGCGTCCGTCGTGCTGGCTGGCTTCCCGACGCCGACGGTGATCGATCTGGCCACCGCGGCCGAGATCAAGATCCTGCCGCTGGACGAGGCGGCCATTGCCGCCACGCACGAGAAATATCCCTATTACATCGAGGGCGTGATTCCGGCCGGGACCTATGAAGGCCAGACCGCGGACATCCCGACGATGGACATCTGGAACATCCTCTTCGTCAACGAGAAGACCGACGAGGAACTGGTCTATTCCATGACCAAGGCGCTGTTCGAGAATATCGGCGAACTGCAGGCGATCCATCCGGCGGCCAACCAGATCACGCCGGAATCGGCGGTGAAGACGCCGATCGATCTGGCGCCGGGAGCCCAGCGCTACTATCGCGAAATCGGCGCGCTCGACTGAGCCACGGTTTCGACCGATCAGCGGGCGCGACCGGCGGGGCCGGCCGCGCCCATCCTGCTCCAGCCAGCGATATTGCGATGTCCGACAAGTCAACTCCCGCCGCCGGCGTGCTGCTTGAGCGCGACCTCCTGCCGGCCGAGGACCCGGCCCTGGCCGCCGGTGCCGCCATCGGCGTCAACGGGCACTGGATGCTGCGGCTGATCGTCGGCATCGGCGTCGTCGCCTTCACGCTCTTCCACCTCTATACCGCCTATTACGGGCCTTTCACCGCGCTGCAGCAGCGCGTCGTCCATGTCTGCGGCATCGCGGCGATCCTGTTCCTGTCGACGGCGGCGGTGAGCGGTCGCTGGCTGCGCACCGCGCTCATCGTCCTGGCGCTGGTGACAGCCCTGCCGGCACTCTATGTCTGCCTCGACTATCGCGAGATCATCGAGACGGCGGGCATCGTCACCGAGCAGCAGATCTGGCTCGGCGCGATCCTGATCGGCGTGGTGCTGATCGCCACCCGCATGGTCATCGGCTGGCCGCTGGTCATCATCGCCCTTCTCGCGCTGGCCTATGCCGCCTTCGGCAACCTCCTGCCGCCGCCGATCGGGCATACCGGCTACGGCATCGACCGCATCGTTTCGCATCTCTACCTGACCACCGAAGGCGTCCTCGGCACCCCGGTCGGCGCCTCGGCGACCTATATCGCCGTCTTCGTCCTGTTCGGCGCGCTGTTGCAGACCACCGGCATGGGCGACGTCTTCATCGGCTTCGGCCATGCGCTGACCGGCCGCAAGAAGGGCGGGCCGGCCTATGTCGCCGTGATTTCCTCGGCGCTGTTCGGCTCGATCAACGGCAGCGCCGTCGCCAACGTCGCCAGCACCGGCACCTTCACCATCCCGCTGATGATCCGCACCGGCTACAAGCCGCAGACGGCGGCGGCCATTGAGGCGGCCGCCTCGTCGGGCGGGCAGATCATGCCGCCGATCATGGGCGCGGCGGCCTTCCTGATGGTCTCCTTCACGGGCATTCCCTATGTCGAGATCATCAGCCACGCGCTGTTCCCGGCACTGTTGTATTTCGGCGCGGTGTTCGCGGCGGTGCAACTGCATGCAGCCCGATACGATGTGAAGGCGGTCGCTGCGGCGGACTTGCCGAATTTCCGGCATCTTCTCCTGACGCGGGGCTACATGCTCCTGCCGATCCCGATCCTCCTCTACTTCCTGCTCGACGGCTACACGCCCTACCGCGCCGGCTTCTACGCCATCGTGGCGGCTCTGGTGCTGGCGATGTTCGCCAGATCGTCGCGACCGACCCCGGCGCGGCTGATGGCGACCTGCCGGGCCGCGGTGGCCGGGCTGCTGCCGGTGGCGACGGCCTGCGCCTGTGCCGGCATCGTCATCGGCATGCTGACCCTGACCGGGCTCGGACTGAAGCTTTCCGGCCTCATCGTCGACGCCAGCGGCGGCTCGCTCTTCATCGCGCTCTGCCTGACCGCAATCGCCTCGATCGTGCTCGGCATGGGATTGCCGACGGTGGGCGTCTATCTGCTGCTGGCGGTGCTCGTTGCGCCGGCGCTGACCCAGATGGGCGTGCCGCTGATCGCCGCGCATCTCTTCATCTTCTACTACGGCCTCGTCTCGGCGATCACGCCGCCCGTGGCGCTGGCAGCCTATGCCGCGGCGGCCATCGCCAAGTCGAAACCGCTGGAAACCTCCGTCGAGGCGTTCCTGATGGGGCTCGCCAAGATCGTCGTGCCCTTCGTCTTCGTCTATGGCCCGGAAATCCTCCTGATCGGCACGACGGGCGACATCGTGGTCGCCATCACCTCGGCCTTCGTCGGCGTCTATGCGCTGTCCATCGCCACCACCGGCTGGTGGGGCGGACCGCTCGCACCGTGGCGGCGCATCATCGTCGGGACGGGGTCGGTTCTGATGATGATGCCCGGTCTTTGGACCGACCTTGCGGCGATCCCGGTGATCCTCGCGCCGCTCTATCTGCTGCGCCCGACCAACCCCAAGCCTGCATGAGCCGAATGACATGACTGCAGACGAACTGCGCGCCCTCGCCACCCGGGCGATCGCGGCGAACGGCGCTCCGCGCAAGATCGCGGAGACGGTCGCCGATGTGCTGGTGGAAGCCGATCTGCGCGGGGTCGCGTCCCATGGCGTGGCCCGCCTGCCCAATTACGTGGCGCGGGCGAAGGCGGGCCTGATCGATCCGGCTGCCGAAGCCACGATCGTCAGCGACGCCGGCGGTCTGGTGATCCTCGACGGCAACAATGGCTACGGTCCGACGGCGGCCATGCGGGCCGTGGAGCTGGCGGTCGAGCGGGCGGCGGCTCACGGCGTCGCCTGGATCTCGGTGCGGGGCTCCAACCATTTCGGCCTCGCCTCGGCCTATACCCAGCGGCTGGCGCGGCAGGGCTGCGCGGCGATCGTGGTCTCCAACGCGCCGCCGGCCATGGCGGCGATCGGGGGCAAGCGACCGGTGCTGGGCACCAACCCGGTGTCGATCGCGGTGCCGGGCGCTGAGCCGCCCGTCACGCTGGATATGGCGACGACCGTGGTGGCGCGCGGCAAGATCCGCCGGGCCGCCGCCGAGGACCAGCCGATCGCCGAAGGGCTCGCCCTCGATGCCGACGGCCGGCCGACGACCGACGCCCATGCCGCGCTGGCCGGGACGCTCGCCCCGATCGGGGGACCGAAGGGATACGGTCTGGCGCTGATGATCGAATTGCTGACCGGCTTCTTCGCCGGCGGCTCGGCCGCGACCGAGCTCGGCGAATCCAGCGATTTCTCCCGTACGGCCGGGACCTGCTTCACGCTGATCGCGGCCCGCACCGACCATCTGGGAGAGCCCGACGCGCGGCTTGCGGCGATCACCCGCATGATCCGGGCCTCGGGCGAGCCGGGCGAGGTGCTTCTGCCGGGCGAGATCGAGGAGCGGCGCAGCGCCGCGAACCGCGAGAGCGGGCTGTCCATCCCGGCCAAGGTACTGGCGGAGATCGACGCGCTTCTGTGACGGACGGTGAAACGCGCGGTTGAGGCTGCCCCTCAGTCGCCCGTGTCCGGCGCCGGCTCGCGGCGGGGGCCCATGCGGATGACCGCGTCGAGGGCGAGGATGCCGCGCGCATGTTCGCGGACCAGCACGGGATTGATCTCGGCCTCGATCACGCGCGGCTCCACGGCGAGCTGCGACAGGGCGACGAGACCGTCGGCAAGGGCGTCGAGATCGCCCTCCGGCGCCCCGCGATAGCCCCGCAGCAACGCAAAACTCTTCACCGAGGCGATCATGGCGCGCGCGCCGTCACGCGAGACCGGGGCCGGGCTGACGGCGAGATCGGCGAAGATTTCCGTCATCACGCCGCCGAGCCCGACGCTGACCATCGGGCCGGTGACCGGGTCGCGGGTGAAGCCGAGAATGGCTTCGCCCAAGCCGCGCGCCATCTGCGCCACCATGTAGCCCCCGCTCCGGGCCTGCGGCACCTGCCGGGCGAGATGGCCGCGCATGTCCGCGAGGGCGGCGGCGACGTCGCTGCGACCGGCAAGGTCCAGCCGAACGGCCCCCGCCTCCGATTTGTGCGGCAGATCGGCCGAGACCGCCTTCAGGACATAGGGCCCGGCAAAGGGCAGATCGGGCAGAGGCTCGTCGGCCCCCACATGCAGGCTTTGCGGTCCGGCGATGCCAAGCGCCGCGAAGATGTCGGCCGCGGCGATCTCGTCGGCCAGCCCTTCGGGCAGCGCCGCGAGCCGCTCCGTGACGGCGTCGGACAAGCGGGCGGGACCCGGCGGCGGCGGCGCGGGATCGGCCAGAAGCGCCGCAACGGCCTGGGCACAGCTTTCCACCGTCCGGAAGGCCGGCACGCCGCCATCGTTGAACAGCGCCAGGCTTTCGGGCGCGTGCGGCACCGGCATGGCGATCACCGGTGCGGCCTCCGGTCCAAGCTCGGCGACCGCGTCGACGATGGGCCGGACGGCGATCTCGGGATTGAACTGGGCCGACGAGCCGATGGCGGCGACGATCAGGCCGGTCTCCGGATCGCTCGCCAGCGCGGCGACCACGGCCTTCATCGTCTCGTAGCGGGCCCCGGCGAAGGTGACGTCGACGATCGGCCCGGGCTTGATGGCGATCCCCTCGGCGCGAAGAGCGGCATCGGCGCGGGGCGACAGGCCGGCCAGCGCCGAGCCCTTGAGGGCGATGCCGTCATAGACCATGCCGCCGCCGCCGCCCGTCGTCGTCAGCACGGTGGCGCGCTTCGGGCGCGACGCGAGGCGGGTGCGCAGGGACAGGGCGCCGGCGGTCTCGATCATGCCCTCGAAACTGTCGGCGACGACGATGCTGTGATGGGCGAGGAAGCTCGCCAGGGCCCTCGGCCCGCCGATCATTGCGCCCGTATGGGACTGGGCGAGCGCCCGGCCGGCTTCCGAGCGGCCGACGAGGAAGGCGGTGATCGGCTTGCCGAGGGCGCGGGCGCGCGCCGCAAAGGCGGCGACCCTCTCGGGCCGGCGCAGGGTCTCGACGAACAGCGCGAAGGAATCGAAGGCCTCGTCCTCGACCAGCGCCTCGCCGAGTTCGCCGACGCCCAGCATCGCCTCGTTGCCGACGGACACGAAGGCGCCGAAGCCGCGCCCCGTGGCCGCGCCGCGCGACAGGATGGCGCCGATCACCGAACCCGATTGCGACAGCACCGCGGTGCGCCCCTGGGGCAGGGCGTCGATGGCGAAGGCGGCGTTGGTGGTGGCCGAAAAGCCCGCCGCCGACCCGACGACGCCGGTGGAGTTCGGCCCGATCAGCGCGACGCCGGCCTCGCGCGCGGCGGCGACGAGCCGGGCCTGCCGGGCGATGCCCTCGCCGCCGGATTCGGCAAAGCCGTCGGCCAGGACGGTGGCGACCTTGACGCCGGCGGCCGCGCAATCGGCAACGGCGCCGATCGCCCGCTCCGTATCGAGCAGGATGTAGGCGTGGTCCGGCACCTGGGGCAGGGCGGCGAGGCTGGGCCAGGCCCTTGCCCCCTGCACGGTGTCGCGGCGTGGATTGACCGGATAGACCGTGCCGGCATAGCCATGGCGGGCGAGAAACGCCTGCGGCCTTGCGGTCAGTCGGCCGGCGGTGTCTGAGGCGCCGATGATGGCGACGCTGCGCGGGCGCAGCAGGGCATCGACGAAGGCCGGGCCGCGTGCGCTGCCGGTCATGGCCGGGCGTCCGACGGTGCCGGCCGGGGCGGCCGTTGCGAGAACTTCTCGCCGAAGATTTCCTCGGCGATGCGGTTCTTCAGGATCTCGGTGCTGCCGCCGGCGATCATCCAGCCGCGGGTGCGGCGCAGGCAGTACTGGACGATATGGTCCTCGCCGAAGCCCAGCGCACCCATCACCTGCAGCGCCTCGTTCGCGGCGAAGTGGCCGGCCTCGTTGCAGGCGAGCTTGGCCATCGCGGTCTCCATGGCGGAGGGCAGGCCCTCACCGGCATTGATCACGGCGCGGGTCAGCAGCAGCTCGGCCGCATCTAGCTTCACGGCCATGTCGGCGAATTTCCACTGGATGCCCTGGAACTCGGCGAGACGGCGGCCGAACTGGCGCCGCTCCAGCGCGTGGTCACGGGCGACCTCGAAGGCAAGGCGGCCGACGGCGACGGCCCGCGAGGCATTGCCCAGGCGCTCGACATTGAAGCCGGAGATCTGCTTCTTGAAGCCGCCGGGGCCGAGCAGGACGTTCTCGGGCGGCACGTAGAGATTGTCGAAATAGAGCTGGCTCCAGCTCTCGCCGTTCATGTAGCGGACCGGCTGGCCGACGCTGAAGCCCTCCATGCCGCGCTCGAGAATGACCGAGCCGATGCCCGAGACGCCGGGCCCGAAGCGGCAATAGCAGAGGATCAGGTCGGCGGAGCCCGAATGGGTGCCGAACACCTTGGTGCCGTTCAGGCGGTAGCCGTCGCCGTCGGGCGTGGCGGTGGTCGCCAGCTCGGTCACGGCGGAGCCGGCCTCCGGTTCGCTCATGCCGACCGAGATCACCGTCCGGCCGGCCAGCAGACCCGGCAGCCAGCGCGCCCGCTGCGCGGCGGTGGCGAATTCCGACAGCGTGCGGATCGCGCCGAAATTGCCGGCCTGCACCACATCGGCGGAGCGGGGGCAGACCTGGGCGATCTCGCGGATGGCGATGACCGCGTCCATCAGCGTGCCGCCCTGGCCGCCATCGGCCTCGTCCATCATGATGCCCATCAGCCCCATGTCGACGAGTTTCTGGGTCGTGGCCGGATCGAGACCGTCGGCATTGGCACGGGCGACCCGGCCCTCGGCCAGTTCGGCTCGGGCGAATTTCGCGACCGCGTCGCGGAACATGATCTGCTCCGGCGTGTAGAGGCTGTCCATGGATCGTCCTTTCAGCGGGGTCTCAGCGCGACAAGGCCCGAACGACCGCGTCGGCGAAGCCGGCGGTCGTTCCGTCGCCGCCGAGATCGGGCGTGTGGGTGGCGGGATCGGCAAGGGCGGCGGTCACCGCCGCCTCGATCGCCCTTGCGGCATCGGTGAGGAGCGGCTCGCCCCGCCGCGCGCCGAGCCACTCCAGGAGGAGGGCGGCCGAGAGGATGAGCGCCACCGGATTGGCGATGCCCCGGCCGGCGATGTCGGGCGCCGAGCCGTGGACGGCTTGCGCCACGGCGTGCTCCGCCCCGACATTCAGTGCCGGGGCGAGACCCAGCCCGCCGGCCAGTTCGCCGGCCTCGTCGGAGAGAATGTCGCCGTACATGTTGGTGGTGACGACGACATCGTAGACGGAGGCATCGCGCACCAGATGCGCCGCCATCGCGTCGACGATCACCTCTTCGAGCGACACCGTCGGATAGTCTCCGGCCACATGGCGAACGGCCTCGAGGAACAGGCCATCCGTCTGGCGCAGCACATTGGCCTTGTGGACCGCCGTCACCTTGCGGCGACGATGCAGGGCGGCCTCGAAGGCGGCACGGGCGATCCGCTCGCAGGCGCTTCGGGTGATCTTGCGCACGGCCAGCGCCATGTCGGGGCTCGGCATGAACTCGCCGCTGCCGGCGAACATCGAGCGGTCGGCGTAGAAGCCTTCGGTGTTTTCCCGGTAGATCACCAGATCCATCCGCCGGGCGGCGCCCGGCAGGCGCGACACGCTGGGCCGGATATTGGCGTAGAGGTCGAGCCCGCGGCGAATGCGGGCCGAGGGATTGGGCTGCCCCTCGGCATATTCGTAGGTCGCAAGCGGCGCGAGGATGACGCCGTCGGCGGCGCGGATCCGCGCTTCGCTGGCATCGGAAAAGGTCGTGCCCTCCGCCGCGAAGGCCGCCAGTCCGACCGGTATCTCGCTGAAGGAGAGGCCGAGCCCGAAACGGCGGTCCGCCGCTGCGAGCACGGCGAGGGTCGCCTCGGCGATCTCCGGGCCGATGCCGTCGCCCCTCAGAACCGCCAGATCGATAGCCATAACACGCCTCCCCATGCTGTTGTCCGGCAAATGTTCGGTTGACCGGACAATTGGTTTCGGGTTCATTCGCACGGAATGAAGGCGGGCGGCAAGCCTTGCGGCATACGGGTCGCCGCCATCGCCATCACCGGACCAGAATGGGAGGAAACCAGCCGTGCTTCTGAAAGAGATCGGGGCCTATGTTGCGCGCGAGCGCAGCTCGGAGCTGTCGGACAAGACGATCCACCACGCCAAGCGCGCGGTGATCGACTGGTTCGCGGCGACCATGCCGGGGACCGCCCAGGACCCGGGGCCGATGCTGCGCGCCGCGCTCGCCGAGGAGATCGGCCATGGCCGCGCCGTCGTGCTGCCGGGCGGCGCGACGGCGCTGACCCGCACGGCCGCCTTTCTCAACGGCACGGCCGCCCACACCGCCGAGTTCGACGACATCCACCGCGACTCGGCCGTTCATCCGGGCTGCGCGACCATCGCGGCGGCGCTCGCCTGCGCCCAGACCACGGGCTGCGACGGCGAAACCTTCCTGCGCGGCGTGATCGCCGGCTTCGAGGTGTCGACGCGCATCGGCCTTGCGATGACCCGCGAGCATTACAAGTTCTGGCACGCGACCGCGACGATCTCGACCTTCGGCGCGTCGGCCGCCGCGGCGCTGATCCTCGGCCTCGACGAGGACGAGACGGCCCACGCGCTGGCGACGGCCGCGACGATGGCGGCGGGGCTGCAGCAGGCGTTCCGGTCCGACGCGATGAGCAAGCCGATCCATGCCGGCCATGCCGCGGAAGCCGGCGTCACCAGCGCGATGGCAGCCGGCAAGGGCGTCACCGGGGCGCTCGACGTCCTCGACGGGCCGGTCGGCATGGGGGCCGCGATGAGCGGGCGGGCCGACTGGTCGAAGGCGACCGCCGGGCTCGGCAGCGCCTACAATATCGAGGTCATGACCTTCAAGAACCATGGCTGCTGCGGCCATACCTTCGCGGCCATCGACGGGGCGCTGGTGCTGAAGCATCAGCACGGCATCGATGCCGCGGACATCGACAGCATTCATGTCGGTACCTACCGGCCGAGCGTCGACATCTGCAACCGGCCCGACCCGCAGACGCCGGTCGATTGCCGGTTCAGCCTCCACTATGTCGTCGCTCATGCGCTGGTCCACGGCTCGGTCCGCCTCGCCGCCTTCGAGCCCGAGCGCATGGCGGACCCGGCGGTGCGCGATCTCCTGCCGAAGATCACGCTGGAGCTCGACGAGGACATCGATTCCCGCTTTCCCGGCCAGCGCGCGGCGCGGGTGACGATCGTCATGACGAATGGCGAACGCTTCAGCTTCCTGCAGCCGACCCGCAAGGGCGATCCGGACATGCCGCTGAGCGACGCGGAACTGTCCGACAAGTTCACCGAGCTGGCCGGCTCCGTGCTGGCGGCAGCCGAAGCCGAGGCGCTGCTGGCGGCGCTCTGGGGTCTGGAGAAGCGGACTTCTCTCGACCTGCCGGGTCTCCAGGCGACGCCGGCGCGTGCCAGCGTCGCCTGACCATCTTCCGATACAACGAAAAAGGCCGGACCCTCGCAGGTCCGGCCTTTTTCATGTCGGGCGTGCCGGCGTCAGGCAGGCGCCGTTCGGCGCCTGGCGAGCATGTCGCGGATGATCGGGAAGGCCAGGACCAGCAGTGTCAGCACCGCGATGGTGACCGAGATCGGCCTGGTGACGAAGACCAGCCAGTCGTTCTGCGAGATGAGCAGGGCCAGCCGCATGTTCTCCTCCGCCATGGGCCCGAGGATCAGGCCGAGCACGGCCGGGGCAAGCGGGAAGTCCAGCCGCTCCATGGCATAGCCCAGAAGGCCGAAGCCCAGCATCATGTAGAGATCGAACATGGAATTGTTGATCGAGTAGACGCCGACGGCCGTCAGGCCGGCGATGAGGGGCACCAGCAGTACCCGCGGCAGTCGCAGCACATGGATGAACACGCGCGTGCCGATAATGCCGCCGATGAACATCAGCAGCGCCGAGGTCACGAACATCTGGATCATGAAGCCGTAGACGACGTCCGGATAGTCGCGGAACAGCGCCGGGCCGGGCCGCAGGCCGTGGATCAGGAGGCCGCCGAGGATGACGGCGGCGACCGAGCTGCCCGGCACGCCGAGGGTCAGGGCCGGGACAAGGGCGGCGGAATTGTCGGCATTGTTGCCGCATTCGCCGGCGGCGACGCCTTCCGGCGAGCCTTCGCCGAATTCATCCGGCGTCTTGGAGGCGCGCTTGGCTTCGTTGTAGGACAGGAAGGCGGCGATGTTGCCGCCGGCGCCCGGAAGCAAGCCGACGATGACGCCGATGATCGACGAGCGCGTCCAGGTCTTCCACAGCCGCCGCCAGTCGTCGAACATGCCGTGGCTGGATTTCACCCGCAGCTTGTCGCGGCTGATTCCCGTCTTTACCGCCTCCTCGGCCATCGCGATGGCCGGGGGGATGGCGTAGAGGCCGGTCAGCAGCACGACGATGTTGAAGCCGTCATAGAGATTGATGTTGCCGAAGGTGAAACGCTGCGCGCCGGTGATCGTGTCGATGCCGATGCAGCCGATCAGGAGGCCGATGCAGGCGGACAGGACGCCCTTGATCGGGTTCTTGCCGACGAAGACGGCAATGGCCGACAGGCCGAAGATACCGACCCAGAAATATTCCGCCGGGCCGAAGGCCAGGGTGACGCGGGCCAAAGGCGGCGCCAGCGTCATCAGGACGACGGCGCTGACCATGCCGCCGATGGCCGAGGAGACCACCGCGATCTGCAGGGCGCGTCCGGCCTCGCCCTTCTGGGCCATGGGGTAGCCGTCGAAGGTGGTGACGATCGAGGCCGGGGTGCCGGGAATGCGCAGCAGCACGGCCGGGATCGCGCCGCCATACATGGCGCCGTTGTAGATGCCGGCCATCATGCCGAGCCCGACCAGCGGATCGAGCCCGAAGGTCAGCGGAATGAGAACGGCGATGCCCATGGTCGCAGACAGGCCGGGCAGGGCGCCGATGGCGATGCCCAGCACCACGCCCGCCACCATGGCGAAGAGATTCGCTGGCTGGAAGACATAGGGAAGGGCGTGAAGGAGCGGTTCGAACACGTCAGGAACTCCGAATGGCCGCTGGTGTCAGTAGAACATGCCGTGCGGCAGCGGCCGCTCGAACACGAGGATGAAGACCACGTAGACCAGCACCAGGAAGCTCACCGTGGCGGCGGCCAGAAGGCGATAGTCCCGGAAGCCGAGAGCGAGGGCGAGGGCGACGATGAGGATCGCCGTTGCCACGAAATAGCCGAGGGTGCTGATGGCCACGACGTAGGCGATGAACGCCCCGAAGGTGATCAGGAAGTTCCGCGAATTGCGGAAGAAGGGCTGGTTCAGCTTGGGGTCCGTGGCCGCCGCGGGGGCCCGGCCGGACCGCAGCGGCACCGTGCGCAGGAGCATCAGGACCGCGCACAGGGCCATGACGGTGCTGATCATCCGCGGGAAGATCATCGACTTGAAGGGCAGTGAACCCGAGGCGACGAACACGCTGACCGCCAGCAGCAGCAGCGCCACCGCGCCAATTCTGTCCTTGATGTAAGTCATCCCAAGTATCCGTTATCAGATTCCGGTATGAAGTCTCCGGAATACGCAGTGTGTTCTTCGAGATCTAACGAGCAGTCTTCCATAAAACGCATTTTTCGTGATTTCAATGTTTACATCTTCATAGGATTATTCCACGCTATTGCGATTCCCGGCGAGGTGCCGGGAAGTTCAGACCAGAAGCAGTGGAGGAAACCATGCGAATATTCAGGGCAATCGCGGCAGCGGGCCTGGCGGTGTCGGCGCTGGCCATGGGCGCGTCGGGCAGCGCCGCGGCCGAATATCCCGAGCGCAACGTCACCATGTATGTGGCCTACTCGCCCGGCGGCGGCACCGACGTCATGGCGCGCACCCTCATTCCCTATCTGGAGAAATATCTGCCGGGCGACGGCTCCATCGTCGTCGAGAACAAGCCGGGCGCCGGTGGCGAGATCGGCTTCACTGCCATCGCGACCGCCGAGAATGACGGCTACAGCATCGGCATGATCAACGTGCCGGCCGTCGTCACGCCGCTGATCCAGCGCACGCCCGGCTACGACCTCGACAGCTTCGAAACCCTGGGCAATGTCGTTTCCGATCCCGGCACCATCGTCGTGCGCGAGGATTCCGAATTCCAGACGCTGGACGATCTCGTGACCTATGTCCGCGAGAATCCCGGCTCGCTGCCGATCGGCAATTCCGCCATCGGCGGCTCGACCCATACGGCGCTGCTGCGCTTCCTCGGCATGGCCGATCTGGAAGTGACCCATGTGCCGTTCCCGGGCTCCGCGCCGAGCCGCACCGCGCTTCTGGGCGGGCATGTGGCGGCGTCGATCATGGGGCTCGGCGAGGCCGGCCCGTATCACCAGGAAGGCAAGCTGCGGATCTTGGGCACCATGGCGTCCGAGCGCTGGGACGAAGTGCCGGAGGCCCCGACCTTCAAGGAGCTGGGCTATGACATCGTGGCCGGCTCCGATCGCGGCCTCGTCGCGCCGGCGGGCATTCCCGAGGATGCGGCCACGGCGCTGGCCGAGGCCGTGCGCCAGGCGGTCGCCGATCCGGAGTTCCAGGAGGAGGCACGCAAGCAGCTCCTGCCGCTGAACTACCTGCCGCCGAAGGAGCACCGGGAGCATCTCGCCGAGACCCTGACCAAGATGGAAGAGGTCTGGGAGCGCACGCCCTGGGGTAAGTGAGCTTCTAACAGGAACACCCCTGCCGCATTCGCTGCGGCGGGGGAACGGTCCGGACGTCTGCGAAGACCGGCGGGCCCGCAGCGCGAACGCGCCGGCGCTGCCGGACGTTGTCATGCGCATGTCTCTGCCGGCCTCGAGCAACCGTACACTCCTCCCATGGCCAGCCGGCTGAACGCCGGTCTGCGACCGTTTCCCGGCTCCAGACTACGACGGTATACAGAAGTCTACAAGAGGTGATCCGGCGTACGGCCGCGGTCAGCCGGGACTGCTCGCGCGCGCAATCAGCGTGGTGACGGCCTCCGGCGCTTCGTACGGGGCCCAGTGCCCGACACCCGGCAGCACGGTCTGACGCGCGGAGGGCAGCATGTCGCGCAGGATCGCGAGTCGTTCCCCATGTTGCGGGGAGACGACGTCGTGCTCCCCGTAGATCGCGATCAGCGGGCAGGCGATGCTGGCGACGGCATCGCCGAGCGCGGTGCTGCGGGAGACTAGACGGCTGGGCGTGCGCGCCCGCGGGACGTTCAGCGCCTGGATGCGAACCGCCAGATCGTCGATCAGCGTGGCATCGTGGATCATCATGGCGGCGAGATTGTCCCGATGGGCCGCCATGAGCGACGCCTCGGTCGGGTGATTGCGGACCGACCGCGTGGCCAGGGGCCCGGTCGGCAGCAGCCCGAGGCCCGGCGCGCCGACGATCACCAGGGCCGTGGCCAAGCGGCCGAGCTGCGCCGCCATGGTCGCGGCGATGACGCCGCCGAAGGAGAAGCCGGCGAGGGCAACCGGCTGTTCCCCGCAGAGCGTGTTCAGCCCGGCCAGCACCGGTGCGGCGACGGCTTCGGCCGCGGCGGTGCCCGCCGCCGGAGCGTCGTCGAGGCCGGCGGATTCCCCGAAGCCCGGCAGATCCGGCACCAGGAGCCGGTGATGCCGCGCCAGGGCCGGGATCGCCAGCAACCAGTGCAACCAGGAACCATGCCCGCCGTGCAGCAGCGCCAGCGGCGGCCCGTCGCCGAAGACCCGCCAGGCCATCGTGCCGGCGCCGCAAGGCGTCTCGATCCGCGTGCCCGCCGCTTCCACGGCGGCGATCACCGCATCCGGGTCCTGTTGCCGGCGGCCGGCGAGCATCGCAGCCGCGTGGTCCAGGGGGTCCTGTTGCATCGTCTGGTCAGTCCTTCAATGCGGGTTCGACGGGTGGCGCGACGGACATGCGGGGCCGGCGACAGGCCGTGCGACGGGGGCGTGATCGGCGCGCGGAGCGGTCATGCGGATGATTGTATCCTATTGTGTTCTGTCGTGCGCTTTGTCTATGTTGCCACGACGCGATGCGGGAGGTCCATGCAGGGCGACAGGCAGCCGGCACCGGCTGCCGTCGCTTTCGGGAGCGCATCGACGGCACGATTTTCCGAGTGGAGGAGACGACAATGAGCTTACGTACCAAGATCGCGGCAGCGCTGGCGGGCACGCTGATGCTGGCCGGAGCCGCCCATGCCCAGGGGTACCCGGAGCGGGACATCACCGTCATCGTCGGCTATTCCGCCGGCGGCGGCACCGACGTGATGGCGCGCACCGTGGCGCCGTTCCTCGAGAAATATCTCGGCAACGGCGTGTCCGTGGTCGTGGAGAACAAGCCGGGCGCCGGCGGCGAGCTGGGCTTTACCGCGATCGCCAATGCCAATCCCGATGGCTACACGATCGGGATGCTGAACATCCCGTCCTTCATCAACCCGATCATCGAGCGTGAGCCCGACTACACGATCGATTCCTTCGAGCCGGTGGCCAACATCGTCTCCGACGGCACCACGCTGGTCGTGCGCGAGGACAGCCAGTTCAAGACGCTGGATGACTTCATGTCCTATGTGAAGGAGAATCCGGGCGTGATGCCTGTCGGCAATTCCTCGCTCGGCGGCGCGACCCACACCTCGCTGCTGCGGGTTCTGACGCCGAACGATCTGGAAGTGACGCATGTGCCGTTCCCGGGCGCCGCGCCGAGCCGCACGGCGCTGCTCGGCGGTCACGTCGCCGCCTCGGTGATGGGGATCGGCGAGGCCGCGCCTTACGTGACCGACGGCACGCTGCGGGCGCTGGCGACGATGCGCGCGGAACGCTGGGACCAGCTGCCGGACGTGCCGACCTTCAAGGAGCTGGGCTATGACGTGGTCGCCGGCTCCGATCGCGGTCTCGCCGCTCCGGCCGGCATTCCCGACGAGGCCCGCGACGCGCTGGTCACGGCCGTCGACAAGATGATGCAGGACGAGGAATTCCAGGCGGCCGCCAAGAAGCAGGACCTGCCGCTGAACTTCCTGCCGCCGAAGGAATATGGCGAGCACATGCGCTCCACCAAGGAGCAGATGCAGGCGCTCTGGGAGAAGGCGCCCTGGATCCAGTAATTCGAGACCAGATTGCCAACCAAGCACGGCCCCCCGTCCGCGGGGGGCCGTTTGCGTCAACGGATCAGGACGACGACCATGCAGGACAGTAACGCAGCCATTCTCTGCGACGTGGCGGACGGCATCGCGACCGTCACCCTCAACCGGCCGGACAAGCGCAACGCCATCGACGACGCGACGCGCGTCCTGTTGATCGACATTCTCGAACGGCTGAACGTCCAGGAGGAGGTCCGGGCCATCGTCCTCACGGGAGCCGGCAGCGCGTTCTGCGCCGGCGGCGACATTGCCGGCATGAAGGCGCGGCTCGACGCGCCGATCGGTCAGGTCGGCATCAATGGCTGGAAGCGGCAGAAATCGACGCACCGGGCCATCTCGACGATGAACAATATCGACAAGCCGACGATCGCGGCGGTCAACGGACCGGCCTCGGGCCTTGGCTGCGATCTGGCGCTGGCCTGCGACTTCGTTATGGTCTCGGCAGAGGCGAGCTTCGCCATGGCCTATCGCAAGCGCGGCCTGATCCCGGATGGCGGCGGCCTGTATTTCCTGCCGCGGCGGGTCGGCCTGCCGCGCGCCAAGGAGCTGATCTATTCGGCCCGCACGGTCGCGGCGGACGAGGCGCTGGCCATCGGGCTGGCCGACCGGCAGGCGGCGGGCCCGCTTCTGGACGAGGCGCGCGCCTGGGCCGGGGAGCTCACCCGCGGCTCGATGATCGCCATGGCGTTGTCGAAATCGATCCTCAACCGCGCCCTCGACCTGCCGGCCGAACAGATCTTCGCACTCGGCTCGGAGGCCCAGTCGATCTGCTACGCCTCCGACGAGCACCGCGACGCGGTGCGCGCCTTCCTCGACAAGAAGAGCGCCAAGTGACCGGCACCGGTCTGGCGAGCCCGCCATTCGAGGGGCTGAAGGTCGTCGAGCTCGCGCAGGGCGTCGCCGCGCCCTATTGCGGCATGATGCTGGCCCAGAACGGCGCCAGCGTCACCAAGATCGAGCCCATCGGCTATGGCGACTGGAGCCGCGGCCTCGGCAAGCGGGTGGACGACTTTTCCGCCGAGGCGATTGTCCTCAATCGCGGCAAGCGTTCGCTGGCCCTCAATCTGAAGGCGCCGGAGGGACGCGAGACCGCCCTGCGGCTCTTGGAGCAGGCGGATGTGGTGATCGAGAATTACCGGCCCGGCGTCACCAGCCGGCTCGGCCTGGACTATGCCAGCGTGGCGGCTCGCAACCCGTCCGTCGTCTATGCCACCGTCACCGGCTTCGGCGAGACCGGCCCGAACAGGGACCTGCCGGCCACCGACACGGTGATGCAGGGCTATACCGGCTTCATGTCGATCAACCGCGATCTCGCCGGCGTGCCGCGCCGGCTCAACATGCTGGCGATCGACATTTCCACCGGGCTCTATCTCGCCCAGGCCGTGTCGGCGGCGCTCTACCGCAAGGCCGTCAAGGGCGAGGGCACGCATCTGCGCACCAGCCTCCTGGAATGCGCCATGGCCTTTCAGGAAGCGCGGATCGTCGCCGAGATCTTCGATGGCGCGGCGGTCAAGCCGGTCGGGGCGCCGGTCGGCACCTTCCCGACGGCGGACGGCTATCTGAGCCTGAATGCCCGGCGCGATGCGCATTTCGCCAAGCTGGTGACCATTACCGGCACGCCGGAATGGCTGGAGGATGCGCGCTTTGCGTCCGAACAGCAGCGCGTCGCCAATGCGGCCGACCTCAACGCGCTGGTCGCGCCGCATGTCGCCGCGCATCCGACGCGCTGGTGGCAGGAGAAACTGTCCGAGGCCGATATCCTGCACGCCAAGGTGCATGATTACCGCGAGCTGATGGAGGACCCGCAGGTCGTCGAGATGGAGGCGATCGGCTGGGCCGAACTGAACGGCCTCGGCCGTCTGCCGGCGACGCGGCTTCCTGGCCTGGCGAAGCCGTCGGAGCGCGATGCCGCGCTCGCCACCCCGCCGAGGGTGGGGGAAGGCGGCCGTGCGGCACTGGCCGAGGCCGGCTTCGACGAGGCCGAGATCGCGGCGCTTTCCGCGAGCGGCGCGGCGGCTTTCGCCTGAACCGGGCGAAGCCTCGCAATCAGCCCAGCGACGGGGCGTCCGGCGTCAGTCGACGGATGGGCGCTCCGGCCTGGAAGGCGGCGATGTTCTCGACCATCTGACGGTAGAACACGCCCATGTTCTCGCGCGAGACATAGCCGACATGGGGCGTCAGGACGAGGTTCGGCACGCCGCGCAGCGGATCGTCCGCCGGCAGCGGCTCTTCGTCATAGACATCGATGGCGGCGCCGGCGATCCGGTTGCCTTCGAGCGCCGCGACCAGCGCTGGCGTCTCGACCAGCCCGGCCCGGGCGGCGTTGACGAGAAAGGCCGAGGGCCGCATCGCGCCGATCGCCGCGGCGTCGACGATGTGCCGGGTTCGCTCCGACAGGGTCAGATGCACCGTCACCACGTCGGCGGTTGCGAAGAGTTCGTGCTTGGAGACGCGGCGGGCGCCGCCGGTCGCGGCCGCCTCGTCGGTCAGGTTCTGGCTCCAGGCGACGACCTCCATGCCGAAGGCCGGCGCGATCGCCGCAACGCGGCTGCCGAGGCGGCCGAGGCCGACCACGCCGAGGCGCCTCCCGGCCAGCAGTGTGCCGAGCCCGGTCTGCCAGCCGCCGGCCTTCATCGCCGCGTCGTTCTGCGGGATGCGCTGGGCAAGGGCGAGGATCAGTGCCCAGGTGAGTTCCACCGTGCCGCCGCCATGGCTCTCGGTGCCGCAGACGATGATGCCGCGCTCGGCAGCCGCCTCGAGATCGATCCGCATGTTGCGGCGCCCCGCGGTCACGATGAGCCGGAGATCCGGCAGTGCCGCGATGACGCTGCGGGGCAGGGCGGTGCGCTCGCGCATCAGGCAGACCGCATCGAAGCCGGCCAACGCCCGCGGGAGATCCTCCTCGCGGATGTGGCGGGTGACGAAGGTGATCTCGGCGTCGAGCTGGTCCCAGGGCGCCAGGTCGCGGGCCGTGTCCAGCCAGTCGTCGAGTATGGCGATCTTCATCGTCAGTCTCCTGGGATCGTTCCGGTCTTGTGCGCGCCGACGGCGGTCGGTTCGTCGAGGGGCAGCGTCGCCGGGCGGCGACGGCGGATGTTGAGGACGATGATCGTCGCCACGAAGATGATCGCGGTGCCGACGAAGGTCCACAGGGTCGGGCTTTCGCCGAAGACCACGAAGCCGATGGCCGCAGCGGCCGGTACGCGGATGAAATCGATCGGCGTGACGACGGTCATATCGCCGTATTTGACGGCGAGCGAGGACATCAACTGGCCGGCCGAGCCGCAGATTGCCATGAGGCAGAGCCAGGCCAGCTGGGTCAGCGTCGGCGTCTGCCACCACAGAATCGCCGGGCCCACCAGGATCACCGCGCAGATGGCGGAGAAATAGAACAGGATCCGCGCCACCGGCTCGGTCCGCGTCAGCTTCTTGATGAAGACCAGCGCCAGGCTCGACGAGGCGGCGCCGGCCAGCGCGATGATCATGCCGTGATGGATGCCCGATTGCGGTTGCACCACGACAAGCACCCCGCCGAAGCCGGACACGGTGGCAAAGCCGCCCAGCCAGCCGACGACCTCGCCGAAGGCGAGATAGGAGGTCAGCATCGACCAGAGCGGCCGGGTGAAGGACAGCGCTGTGGCATCGGCCAGCGGCAGGACGGTGATGGCGTAGAAGGTGCAGGCCATCATGCCGAGGCCGAAGACGGTGCGGCCGATATGGGCGCCGGGGCGCTGGGTGCGCAGGCCGGACAGGCCGATGCGATGCATGGCGAGCGGCGCGGCGATCGACAGGATCAGGATCACCCGCAGGAACAGGATCATCACCACCGGCAGGTCCTGGCCGAGATGCTTGACCAGCGACCCCTGCACGGTCAGCACCAGGGCGCTGCCCAGCATCCACAGGGCGCCGACGAGATTGGGAGCCAGACCCTTCACCGCGGGCCGCCCGTCACGACCAACTCGGGCGGCGGTACCGGCCGGGGAAAGATCCGGCCGGTGCGACGGCGGCGACGATCGGCATCGAGGACATGGCAGACAAGGAGAACCCTTCGCGCAGTGCGGGGCATGCTTGCCCATTTGTACGGATGTTATTATCAATCATACCAATCGCGGTCGGGATGTCCAGCCGACCGGAGCCCTCTCGATCCCTTGGAGACGCCCATCATGCTCGGCAGCCCGGACACGAAACTTCCCGTCCGCACCCTCGTCTTCGCGCCGCTGGTCGATGCGTCCTACGGATTTCTGGCCGCCGGTTGCGAGGCGAGCGACCTGCGCGACCGGATCGGCGAATTCGACGCCGACTTCATGCCGCAGGCCGAGCGGGAGGCCGTCGGCGCGGTCGTGACCAGCGGCATTGTCGGCTTCACCGCGGCGCAGATGGATCTCTTGCCGAATCTCAAGCTGATCGCCTGTTTCGGCGTAGGCTACGAAAATGTCGATCTGGCCGCCGCGACAGAGCGCGGCATCGCCGTGACCAACGCGCCGGCGACCAATGGCGAGACGGTGGCCGACCATACGATCATGCTGATGCTGGCCGCGGCGCGGGGGCTGCCCGAGGTGATGGGCGCGGCGCGCGATGGGCGTTGGAACGAGGCCCGCAAGCGCTACCGGCCGACCCTCAACGGCGCCCGGGTCGGCATGCTGGGCCTGGGGGCGATCGGCCAGGCGATCGCGACGCGCGCCAGTGCCTTCAACGCGTCGATCAACTACACCACCCGCAGCGAGAAGACCGGTGTTCCCTATCGCTACATTCCCGACGTCCTGACGCTGGCGCAGGAGAGCGACTTCCTCGTCGTGGCGATTCCCGGCGGCAAGGAGACCCGCCACCTCATCGGCCGTGAGGTGCTGGACGCACTCGGACCGGACGGCATCCTCGTCAATATCGGCCGTGGGTCGGTGGTGGATTCGCAGGCGCTGGCCGAGGCGCTGAAGGACGGGCGCATCCATGCGGCGGGCGTCGACGTGCTCGAGGAGGAGCCCGAGATCCCGGCTGCGCTCCTCGACGCGCCCAATTTCGTCGTCACGCCGCATATGGCAGGCCGCTCGCCCATTGGCCTGCGTCGCCAGTGTGAGCGGGCTCTCGACAATCTGGACCGGCTGCTGCGCGGCGACGTCTTTGCCTGCCGCGTCGCGTGACGTAAGAGGGGCTTGCGGGACGCGCGCGCCGGCAGGGCGCGCCGCCGACCGATGGACGATGCTGCTTCGCCTGCATGGCGAAGCCGGGCCGCAGGAATGAGGATGGCGATGGGAACGGACCCGCTCGGCCTGGCCGGACAGCCGCCACGCTATCTGCGGATCGCGCAGGCGCTGGCCGCCGACATCGCCGATGGCCGCTATGCGGTCGGCGGCATGCTGCCGACCGAGGCCGAGCTCTGCGTGCTCCACGGCGTCAGCCGGTCGACGATCCGCGAGGCGCTGCGCCGGCTGGCGGCGCTTGGCCTCGTCTCCCGGACCCAGGGCATCGGCACCCGCGTCGAGCAGCGCCACGCCAAGTCGACCTACATCATGTCCGCCCAGTCGGTGGAAAAGGTCATGCAATATGCGGCCGAGACGGAGTTCTCGGTCCGGTCGATCGACGAGATCACCGCGGACGAGAGCTTCGTAGCCCGAATGGGCGGCAGGATTGGCGAGCGCTGGGTGGCGTTCTGCGGCACGCGGGCCGTGCCCGGCGACAGCCAGGGCGCCTTCTGCCGCACCTGCGCCTATGTCGCCGGCCGGTTCGGCGAGGTCCGCAGGTCGATCGCGCTCGGCGGGCCGCCGCTGACGACGCCGATCTACCAGACCGTTGCCGACACCTACGGCCTCGCCATCGGCGAAATCCGCCAGACGATGCGCGCCGAGGCCGCGGGCGAGGAGGATGCCGAGCTGCTGAACGTGGCAGCCGGTTCGCCGATCCTGCACATCGTGCGCCAGTACATCACCGCCGACGGCGAGACGATGGAGGTCTCGACCAACACTTATCCTGCCGGTCGCTTCGAATATTCGATGCGCCTGCGGCTCTCGACGGGTGGCGGCAGCAGCGACGACTGAACCGCGCCCGGCTGCGGGATGAGACGAGCCGTGCCGGCTCCTCAGTCGGCGGGTAACCCTGCGAGGATGTCGGCAAAGCGGGTGGCGACAGGCGGCAGATTGCCCGATCGCCGGGTGAGCAACGCGAAACTGCGCGACAGGGTCGTCTCCGGCAGGGCGATCTCGGTCAGGATCCCCAGCGAATTGCGCCCCACGAAGGTCAGGAGATCGAGTTCGGCCACCATCTCCGGCAGGGCCGAGATCGAGCTGGTCTCCACCCGCGCCTGCGGCGGAGGCAGGCCGTTCTGGACGAAGATCCGGTCGAGCCAGGCGCGGGTGCCGACCGAGCGCGACGGCAACACCCATTTCTCGCCGGCGAGATCGGCAAGGCTCGCCCCGCCTTTCGCCAGCCGGTGCGAGGGGCTGGCCGCGACCACCATCTCGTCGCGGTAGATGGTGCGGGCGTCGAATTCGCTGTGGGCCCGCGGGTCGACCGGGGCGATCACGAGGTCGCATTCGCCGGCCCGCAGATGCGCCTGCAGGACGTCGCTCATGCCCACGGTCAGCGCGATGTCGACACCCGGCGCCACCGCCGTCAGCATGCGGCAGGCGCGGGGCAGCACGTGGTTGACGATGGTCGTGCCCGAACCGATGCGCAGCGTGCCGGCCTCGCCGCGCGCCACTTCGCCCACCTCCCGTGATACCGCCTCGGCTTCCTGGCGCAGGTGACGCGCCTTTTCCAGAAGGATCGCGCCCACCGGCGTCAGCCGCTTCCCGCGGCCGGTGCGGTCGAAGAGCTTCGCGCCGATCTGCTGTTCCAGCCGGCGCACGGCCTTGGTCAGGGCCGGCTTGGTCCGGCCGACCTCGGCGGCGGCCTCTTCATAGGATGCGCGCGTCGCGACGGATTCGAAGAAGGCGAGGTCGCGCAATTCCATTGGACACCGAAAGTTACCGTTCAGGCGAAACTAGTGCATGGAAAGATAACGGGCAATGGCGCATGACTGGGGCATCGAATGCCATGCCGCCCGGGAGCGAGGGCGGCTGTCGCAGCGGCGGTGCAGCCTCGCGCGCCCGCCTCGCTAGGAGGAAGAGCCATGACCAAGCATGACAAGAACATCGTCGCCGAAGACCCGATGGCGGTTCTGAAGACCAAGAACTACACGACCGACATCGCGTCGATGAAGGACAAGGTCAGCGAAGCGGAATGGGAAGCGCGGGTGAACCTTGCCGCGGCCTACCGGCTCGTCGCCCTGTGGGGCATGGACGAGATGATCGCCAACCACATCTCGGTGCGCGTGCCGGGCGAGGAGGACACCTTCCTCATCAATCCCTATGGCTATTTCTACGAGGAGATCACGGCCTCGAGCCTGATCAAGATCGACCTCGACGGCAATGTCGTCCAGAAGCCCGACTTCGACTACGAACCGAACCGTGCCGGCTTCGTCATCCACAGCGCCATTCATCGGGCGCGCGAGGACGCGCATTGCGTCATCCACACCCATACCCCCGCTGGCATGGCGGTCTCGACGATGAAATGCGGCCTGCTGCCGCTGACCCAGACGGCGATGCGCTTCGCAACGATCGGCTATCACGACTACCAGTCGGTCGCCGTCGATCTCGCCGAGCAGGAATCCATCGTCGCCGATCTCGGCGATTCCGACCTGCTCATCCTGCGCAATCACGGCCTCCTGACGGTGGCGCCGTCCGTCGCCCAGGCCTTCTCGAACATCTACCGGGCCGAACTGGCCTGCAAGGTGCAGGTGATGGCGATGTCGGCCAATACCGAGATCGGCACGCCGCCGGAGGCGATCATCGAAAAGACCAACGCGCTCTACCGGCCCGAGACGCGCCGCCCGTTCGGCGTCCTGGAATGGCCGGGCCTGCTGCGCAAGCTGGACCGGATCGACCCGTCCTTCCGGACCTGAGCCTTGCCCAGCGAACCAGCCGCACGCCTGCCGCTAGCCGGCATCCGCGTCCTCGACTTCGGACATACGGTGATGGGCCCGACCTGCGGGCTCATCCTGGCCGATCTCGGGGCCGACGTGATCAAGATCGAGCCGGCCCCGCGGGGCGACCCGACCCGGACCCTGAAGGGGTTCGGGACGGGCTATTTCGGCTTCTTCAACCGCAACAAGCGATCGATCGCGCTCGATCTGAAGACGGCGGAGGGCCAGGAGATCGCCCATCGCCTGGTGCGCAGCGCCGACGTCCTGGTGGAGAATTTCGCGCCGGGCACGATGGACCGGCTGGGCCTGTCGGCCGAGACGGTGGCCGAACTCAATCCGCGCCTCGTCAATGCCAGCCTGAAGGGCTTCCTCAAGGGGCCCTACGACAACCGGCTGGCGCTGGACGAGGTCGTGCAGATGATGGCCGGCCTCGCCTATATGACGGGGCCGCCAGGGCAGCCGTTGCGGGCGGGCACCTCGGTCGTCGACATCACCGGCGGCATGTTCGCGGTGATCGGCATCCTCGCGGCGCTGATGCAGCGGGGCGAGACCGGCAAGGGCGCCGCCGTCGGCTCGGCCCTGTTCGAATCCTGCGTGTTCCTGGTCGGCCAGCACCTAGCCTATGCCTCGCAGATCGACGAACCGGTCCCGCCGATGCCGGCGCGCCGGTCGTCCTGGGCGGTCTACGAGCTGTTCACCCTCAAGGACGGCGAGCAGATGTTCGTCGGGATCACCACCGACGCCCACTGGAAGCGTTTTTGCGCGGCGCTGCAGCGCGACGATCTGGGCAACGATCCGGAACTGGCGACCAACAACCAGCGGGTGGCTGCCCGTGGCCGGCTGATCCCGATCGTCCAGGAGGTCTTCCGCAATCTCGACTCGGCCGGGGCGATCGCGCTCTGCGAGGCGGCGCGCATTCCCTTCGCCCCGATCGCGGAGCCGGCGGATCTGTTCGACGATCCGCACCTGGAGGCGACTGGCGGGCTGCTGCCCACGACCATGCCCAACGGGACAAAGACCAGGCTGCCGCGGCTGCCGTTCCAGATCGCCGGCCACGATCTCGGCATCCGCTCCGATCCTCCGGCGATGGGCGCCGACACCGACGCACTGCTTGCGGAACTGGGCTATGACGACACGGCGATCGGCGCCCTGCGCCAGTCCGGGGTCATCGTGACCCCGACGGACTGAACCGATCACCCTCCGGCCTCGCCCGACGGCGAGGCCGGCGGACGACCTGGTCAGCCAAGGCCCGGAACGCCGGCGTCCTTCGCCGCCGCATCGATCGAGGCGATGTCCTGGGCGGTGAGGGGCAGGCCCGTGCGGCGCGCCTGTTCGGCGCGGCGGGCTTCCGGCTCGCCCGGTAGCAGGATCTCTTCGAAGCCCGCGGCTTTCCGGCCGGCCTTCAGCCGCTCGGCGTAATCGCGTGCGCGATCCGCATAGGCATCTGGCGGCATGAACAGATCCGGCCGCATCGCCAGGAAGAAATGGCCGACATCCTGGCCGCGGGTGAAGTCGTCATTCTGGTTGATCACGCGATCGCCGGAGGCGGCGCCCGACATGATGCCCGCCAGGACGTCGATCATCACCGCGACGCCCGAGCCCTTCGGACCGCCCAGCGGCAGCACCACGCCCTCGAGCGCGGCGGCCGGATCGGTGGTCGGCCGGCCCTCGCCATCCAGCGCCCAGCCCTCCGGGATCGTCTCGCCCTTCGCGAGCGCGCGGCGCACCTTGCCCTTGGCGGCCACCGAGGTTGCCATGTCGAGGACGAAGGGGATGGGGCCCGGCGCGCCCATGGCCAGCGGATTGGTGCCGAGAAACGGGTCGCGCCCGCCCCACACCGGCATGGTCGGCGCCGCATTGGTGAAGACGAAGGAGGCCAGTCCGGCCTCGAGCGCGCGGTTCACATAGAGCGACGACATGCCGTAGTGGTTGGAGCGGGAGGCGGCGGCGAGGCCAACGCCGTAGATCGCGGCCTTCTCGATGGCGATGTCCATCGCTTTGCGCGCGACGACGAAGCCGATGCCGTTGTCGCCGTCGACATGCGCGGCGACCGGCATGCGCTCGGTCACGGTGAGCGTCGGAGCGGGGTTGAGGACGCCTTCTTTCAGGCGCCGGGCATAGACCGGCAGGCGGGCGACGCCGTGGGACGACACACCGCGCAGATCCGCTTCGACCAGACTTTCGGCGCAATAGCGCGCATCCTCCGCCGGCAGGCCGTTCGCCGCGAGAATGGCCGCCGCGACGCCGGTCAGCGCTTCCACCTGAATGATCCGTACCGTCCCTGGCATGGTCCCGCTCCCCTCACGATTTCCCGCATTCGTATTCTTCTGTATGCAGGGGTATTATAGATGCCGTGTCGTTCGCAAGCGATCGCCGGTGCGTTCCGCAGATCAAGTCAAAGCCAACTGCAAAGTTCGCGATCGCGGCGCGGGGCGCGCCCGTATCGCCCCTCGTCTCTGCCGCGAAGAGGGGAACTGCGGCGACCGAGGAGATGGTGCCGTGCCCCTCAGAGCCGGCGACCCGCGGGGTCCCGCCGGGGCCTTCCGGCAGCGTCGATCCGGACTCCCCGATTGCTGTCGGACCTCAGCCCCTGACTGGCCGGCTGCCGGCGGCGACGATGGCGATGATAATGAGGCCGGTCATCAAGAGGCGAACGCCGGCGCCGAGGCCGTAGGAATTCAGCATCGAGACGATGAGGAACAGGAACAGCGCGCCGGCCCAGATGCCGGGGACGTTGGAGCGGCCGCCGCCGATGGAGGAGCCGCCGATGACCACGACGGCGATCGAGGTCAGGAGATATTCCGTGCCCATGTTGAGCGCGGCGCCGCCGGAAAAGCACGACAGCAGGAACCCGGTGAGCCCGGCGAGGCCGGCGCAGAGAACGTAGGTGATGGCCCGCACCGCATCGACGGGCACGCCGGCGAGCCGCGCTGCGCGCGGGTTCTGGCCGCTAGCGGACAAATTGCGCCCATAGGCGGCGCGATTGAGCGCTACCCAGGCAATGACGGCGATGACGAGCGCCAGCCAGGCGACATTGGGCACGCCGAGACTGCGCCCGATGGCGAAATCGGACAGCGCCTCGGGCGGCTTGATGCGGATGCCGCGGTTCGACCAGATCGCCAGCGACAGATAGACGAAGGACGAGGCGAGGGTCGCAATGATCGGCGGGATCCGCAGGAGCTTGATCAGCGCGAAATTGGCGATGCCGGCACCAAGGCCGATGCCCAGTGCGACCAGGAGCCCGACAAGCGCGACGTCGGCCCCGGCCGCGCCGCCCATATATTTCAGCGACACGGTGCCGGCGAGGGTCATGGTCGCCGGGATCGACAGGTCGACATTGCCCGGTCCCAGCGTGATGACGAACATCTGGCCGAGACCGACGATGACCGAAAAGGCCGAGAAGGTCAGCGCCGCGACCAGAAGGCCGGTGCCGCCGGCGGTTTGTCCAATCGCTGCGGTGAAGGCGAAGGTGATGCCCGCCGCGACGAAGGCCCAGATCCAGGCGCGCGAGAAGAGCGTCGCGATCATGCCGCCACGCCCCGGTTGCGCCGCCGGACCGACAGGAGCAGCCGCGCGGCGAGCACGATGATCAGGATGATCCCCTGGGCGCCGATCTGCCAGTCGGGCGACAGGCGGATGAAGGACAGGAAGCTGCCGGCCAGGGCCAGCGTCAGGGCGCCGATCACCGCGCCGACCGGCGAGATGCGGCCGCCGGTGAACTCGCCGCCGCCCAGAATCACGCCGGCGATCGACAGCAGCGTGTAGCGCAGCGCGATATTGGCGTCGGCGGCGGTCGACAGGCCGACGAGGGTCATGCCCGACAGGATGCCGAAGACCGCCGACAGGGCATAGGCGCTGGCGCGCAGGCGGATCAGCGACCATCCGGCCCGCGCCAGGGTCCGCTCGTTGCCGCCGAAGCCGCGCAGCACGGTGCCGAAGGAGGAGCGCATGATCAGGAGATGGGCGAGGCCGGCAATCAGCACGCTGGCGACGATCGCCATCGGCGCGACCGGCGGCTTGGCCGTCATCAGCCAGCGCAGCCAGCCCGGCGAGGCACCGCCCGGCGAGGGCAGGATCATCAGCGCCAGCCCGGCCCAGACGAAGGACATGCCGAGGGTGACGACGATGGCCGGCAGGCCGCGGGCCTGGATCAGCGCGCCGAGCCCGGCATAGGCCAGAACCGAGGCCGCCAGAATGGCGGCGCCGATCAGCGGCGCGTCATTCAGCCATGTGGCGGTGACGCAGGCCACGAAGCTGACGAAGGTGCCGACCGACAGGTCGATGTCGTTGACCATGATGATGATCATCTGGGCGACGGTGGCGAGCGCGATCGGCACCGCCAGGTTGAACAGCAGGTTCAGCCCGAGATAGCTCATCGTGCGAGGCTGGATGACGAAGACCGCGCCGAGCAAGAGCGCCAGCGAGAGCACCGGCAGGAGAATGCGCAGATTCGGCTTCATGCGGCCTGACCCTGCATCTCGAAGCTGTTCGACAGGATCTGCTCCTCGGTGATCGCGGCGCCGGTCAGCTCGGCGGCGATGGCACCGTTGCGATAGACGAAGACGCGGTCGCACAGGCACGTCTCGTCGATCTCGGTCGAATACCAGAGGAAGGTGCGGCCGGCGTCGGCCTCGCGGCGGATCATCTCGTAGACCTGGGTCTTGGTGCCGATGTCGACGCCGCGCATCGGGTCGTCCATGACGACGATCGGGGCCTCGGTCGCCAGCGCTCGGGCGAACAGCACCTTCTGCTGGTTGCCGCCGGACAGGGACAGGATCGGGTTGTCGATGTCGTCGGTGCGGATGCCGATCTTCTCGCGCCAGTCCTCGGCGAGAGTCCGTTCGCCGTCGCGGTCGACCATGCCCCGGCGCGTCAGTCGCGGCAGAGCGGCCAGCGTCGCATTGCGCAGGATCGACCACAGCGGAAAGATGCCGTCGCGGCCTCGGTCGCCGGCGACGAAGACCGCCTGCGGCGCCCGGGCCCGCCAGTTCGAGGTCTGCGACAGGTAGAAGGCAGCCAGCGCTTCGGCCTGGCCGTGGCCGGCCAGCCCGGCAAGGCCGACGATCTCGCCGCGCCGTGCCTTCAGCCCTTCGGGTGTGGACAGGATGTCGTCGCCCTGCGGCCGCACGCGCTGCGCGGCCTTTTCGGAGGCGACATGGCCCATCGCCGAGACCAGCGATTGCCGGGTGAAGTGCCCGGCCTCGCGATCGGCGATGACGCGGCCGTCCTTCATCACGGCGATCCGGGTCGCCACGTCGAAGACCTCGCCCAGCATGTGGGAGATGAAGATGACCGAGCCGCCCCCGGCGCAGAAGCGGCGGACATGGGCGAGGAGCTGCCCGGCGATCGAGCCGTCCAGCGAGGAGGTCGGTTCATCCAGAATGACCAGCCGCGCCGGTTCGGCGCCGTCGGCAAAGCCGATCGCCACCTCGACCATCTGGCGCTCGGTCAGGGTCAGGTCGCCGACGATCGCCTCGGGCTGAATGCGGTGGCCTCTAAAGATCTCGTCGAGGGCGGCCATGACGCGTTGCGCCGCCCGGCCGCGCCAGCCGCGACCGGTGAGGTCGCGCTGGGAAATGCGAACATTCTCGGCGACGGTCAGGTTGGGGCAGAGCGACAGCTCCTGATGCACGGCGCGCACGCCGGCCCGGCGCCGCGCGATCTGGCCCGAACCGGTGCTGCCGTCGGCCAGGCCGTATCGGACCGCGCCTTCGCTGGGCTCCAGATTGCCGTTGATCAGATTGACCAGGGTCGACTTGCCGGCGCCGTTATGGCCGACGAGAGCGAGGCATTCGCCGCCCGTCACCGTCAGGTCGACCGTGTCGAGAGCCCGGACAGGCCCGAAGGATTTGCGCGCGTTCTGCAGCGCGACCAGAATGTTCCCCCGGGGGCCGGCTGCCCCCGGAGCGTCACTGCCTGTCGTCATCGGGTCCGAACTCAGTTGGTGCCGGCGATCACGCCCTGGGCGTCTTCCAGCGTGTACTCGACATTGGCGACGCCGCCCTCGGGCGTCGTCTTCAGGGCCTCGTCGAGCCCGTCCTGGTCGATCCGCAGGAACGGCACGGTCAGATCCTTCGGCACCTCCTTGCCGTCGAGGATCTGCTGGGCGACCCAGAAGGCGAGGGTGGACACGCCCGGCGCGATCGAGACCGACATGGTCTCGTAGCCATTGGCGTCGCGCTGCTCGGCCCACCAGGTCAGCTCGTCCTGGCGGTTGCCCATGACGATGATCGGCGTCGGCCGGCCAGCGGCCTCGAAGGCCTGGGCCGCGCCGTAGCCGTCGCCGCCCTGGGTCGCGACGCCGACCACTTCCGGCAGGGACGGCAGCACGCCGGCGACGGCCTTCTGCGCCACGTCCTGGGCCCAGTCGCCATGCACCGAGCCGACGATCTTGAACTGCGGATTGGCCTCGACGCCGGCATGGATGCCGGACGAGATGGCGTCGTCGACGAAGACGCCGGCCAGCCCGCGGATCTCGAGCAGATTGCCGCCGTCGGGCAGGCGGCCCTTCAGATAGTCGATCTGGTCGGCGCCCATCTGCTTGAAGTCGACGGCGATCCGCCAGGCGCAGGGCTCCTCGACGATGCCGTCGAAGGAGACGACGGTGATGCCGGCATCGCAGGCTTCCTTGATGGCGCCGTTCAGCGCCGTCGGCGACGCCGCATTGATGACGATCGCGTCGTAGCCCTGCAGGATCATGTTCTGGATCTGCGCGGCCTGCTCGGTGGCCTGGTTCTCGGCGGTGGTGAAGGCGTCGGCTTCGGCGACGATGCCGTCGGCCACGGCCTTGTCGGTCACGGTCTTCCAGCTTTCCAGCATGGCCTGGCGCCAGGAATTGCCGGCGTAATTGTTGGACAGGGCAATGCGCTTGTCGGCGGTCTCGGCATGGGCGCCGGTCGCGAGCATGATGGTGGCTGCCGATACGGCAGCTTTGAGAAGCCTCGTCATGTTGTCCTCCCAGACGGTGATCAGCCGCACTCTCCCGATGCGGCAAAGCACCGATGAACCGGCGCTTCGGGAAGGTAATCACAGAGTGCGGCGCACAAACCAGTGCGATCTGTCGCCGGGCCCCGAAACTTTGCCTTCATTTGCGGATGGCGCGCATGTCTTCCGCCTCTCAGGGCTGTCATAATACCGCATGACAGTCCGGGACGAATCGTATCGTATGCGCTGCGCTGCGGGGCACGACGCGCGCCATGACCGGCGGCGCATGCGGCGGCGGTTCGGGGGGATCGATGACGAACGGGGCGACAGTCGGACATGCCGGGCCGTGGCGGATCGCGTGACGCTGCAAGCCGCATCACGCCCCGTGCCCGGCCTGTTTTCGCTCGACGGGCAGGTGGCGCTGGTCACCGGCGCAAGCCGCGGGCTCGGGCTGGAGGTCGCGCGGGCCATGGCCGAGGCGGGGGCCCGGGTCGTTCTGGCCGGCCGCGACCGGTCGCGCCTCGAGGCGGCGGCGGGCAGCATCAGCGGCACCGCGCATGAGCCGGTCGTTGCCGATTTCGATTTCACCGATACCGATGCGACGCGCGCGGCGCTGCGCCGAATCCATGCGGACGCCGGTAGGCTGGACATTCTCGTGCACAATGCCGGGGCCCGCGACCGCAAGCCGCTGGCGGAGTTTTCCGATGCCGACATCCGTGCGCTCATCGACACCAATCTGACCGCCGGCATCGTCCTTGCTCGCGAGGCGGCGGCGCTGATGGTGCCGCAGGTCCATGGCCGGCTGATCATGATGACGTCGATCGCCGGCCATGTCGCCCGCGCCAACGATGCCGTCTATACGGCCTCCAAGCACGGGCTCACCGGTCTGGTGCGGGCGCTGGCGGCCGAATACGGCCGGCATGGCATCACCAGCAACGCGATCGCGCCGGGCGGCTTTGCGACGGAAGCCAATGCCGATCTGATCGCCGATCCGAAGGCCGCGGAGCATTTCGCCGGCCGGTCATTGATCGGGCGCTGGGGACAGCCACCGGAGATCGCCGGCGCGGCGGTGTTCCTGGCCTCGCCCGCGGCATCCTACGTCACGGGGCATGTCCTCGTGGTGGACGGCGGCCTGACGACGGCGATGTGAACATGCGGCGCGGCGCCAGGCGCACGCGCCGGGGAGGCGCCCGGACCCATCCGGGCCACCGAAACGGGGGAAGAGTAATGGACCGCAGAAACTTCATCGCGACGGCCGGACTGGGCGCCGTCGGCAGTTCGCTCGCCGCACCGGCGCTGGCGCAGTCGCAGCCGGAGGTGATCTGGCGCCTGCAATCGAGCTATCCGAAATCGCTGAACACGATCTACGGCGCGGCTGATTCCTTCGCCAAGGCCGTGACCGAGGCGACGGACGGTCGCTTCCAGATCCAGGTCTTTGCCGCCGGCGAGATCATTCCGCCGCTGAGCATCGTCGACGGCGTCCAGCGCGGCACCGTCGAGATGGGCCAGACCGGCTCCTATTTCTATATCGGCCAGGACCCGGCCTTCGCCTTCGGCACCTGCATTCCGTTCGGCCCGAATGCCCGCCAGCAGAATGGCTGGTTCTACGAGGGCGGCGGCAACGACCTCTTCAACGAGTTCTGCGCGACCTACGATCTGGTGCATTTCCCGGCCGGCAACACCGGCACCCAGATGGGCGGCTGGTTCCGCAAGGAGATCAACAGCGCCGAGGATCTGAAGGGGCTGAAGATGCGGATCGGCGGTCTCGCCGGCAACGTCCTGCAGCGGCTCGGCCTTGTGCCCACGCAGATCGCGGCGGGCGACATCTACCCCTCGCTGGAGCGCGGGACCATTGACGCCGCCGAATTCGTCGGCCCGCAGGACGACCAGAATCTTGGCCTGTCGAAGATCGCGCCCTTCTATTACTTCCCGGGCTTCTGGGAGGGCGCGGCGTCGCTCAGCTTCTTCATCAATCTGGAAAAGTGGAACGCGCTGCCGGCCAGCTACCAGTCGATCGTGCGGACGGCGGCGATGGCCGCCGGCACCGAGATGACGGCGAAATACGACGTCCAGAACCCGATCGCCCTCGCTCGTCTGCTGTCCGAGGGCACGCAATTGCGCGCCTTCCCGCAGGACGTCCTGCAGAAGAGCTACGCAGCGGCCAGGGAGGTCTATGCGGAGCTTGGCGAGAAGAGCCCGGCCTTCAAGAAGCTGCTCGACCACCAGATGGAATATCGCGACCGGACCTACCAGTGGTGGCGGATCTCCGACTACAGCTACGACACGCTGATGCTGCGCGCCGCGCAGGAACAATGGTGAGCGACGCCGCCTGAACGATCAGATCCCGGGGCGGCGAGGTTTCGGCCTTGCCGCCCTCCGATTGCAGTGCCCCGGAGCTCAGCCCCACAGCATCATGCGCAGGGGCATCCAAAGGCCCATGCCGATCATCACGAGGTTCTCGGTCAGCGACACGAAGCCCAAAGGCACGTTCGAGCCGCCGCCGGCGCAGGCGCATTTGAGTTCGCGCTTCTGCACATAGACCGCATAGAAGACCGACACGGCGCCGATCGTCCCGATGATCAGCGCGATCGGCGCCGACAGCCAGGTGAGGGTGCCGGCGATCATCAGCACGCCGGCCAGCGTCTCGCCGAACGGGTAGATCTTGCTGTAGCGCACCCATCGCTTCGCCAGGAGGTCGTAGTTCAGGAACATGGTCGAGAAGCTTTCGACGTCCTGCAGCTTCTGGATGCCGAGCAGGCACATGGAGATGGCGAAGAACCACTCGATCGCCCGCACGGTGAAGAGCGTCTCATAGGCAGCGAAGGAGACCGCCAGCGCCATCAGGAAGGCGACCGAGAAGATGGCGATCACCGGCTGGTAGGTGGTCTCGTCCTCAGACTGGACCGACTTGCCGAAATGTTCGCGCAGGTCCGTGTAGCCGCCGACGCGCTCGCCGCCGATGAAGGCCTGCGGCGTCGTCTCGACGCCATGCTTCGCCTTGAAGGCGTCGGTCTCCTCGCGGGTGGTCAGCCAGTTGTCGTCGACCGCGAACCCTTCGCGCTCGAGAAGGTCCTTCGACTTCAGCCCGTAGGGGCAGACATGCTCCTCCATGACCATCCGGTAGAGGACGGCCGACGAATTGCTGTCGTTCGCTGCGGCGTTGCTCATGCTCCATCGTCCTTCCTGCGGCGTCCCGCGCGCCACCTTGCCGTTGCCTCTTGGCCAAGGAGTTGCGAGCGCAGAAGTTCCCGCAGGAACCGCGCGGGATGCCGGACCTGCCGGAATCTTGCCTGGGGCAGGGTGAAGAAATTTGGTGCCTGCGGTACCGGCCGTTCTTGCCGGCGGGCGGTCAGACGAATTCGCGGATCTGTTCCATGGCGATCGCGGTGGCGGCCGAGCGGTTCTCGACGCCGAGCTTGCGGAAAACCGTCTCCAGATGCTTGTTCACCGTCCGCACGCTCAGCTTGAGGATGTCGGCGATGTCCTGGTTCGACTTGCCGCGCGACAGCCACAGCAGCACCTCGGCCTCGCGCGGCGAGATCGGCAGTTTCGCATTGAGGGACGCGATCAGCGTCGCGTCGCTGGCGACCTGCGAGACCCGCAGCAGGAATTCGCCGTCCCCCGCCTCGCCCAGAAAGGCGAAGCTCAGGCCGGTGCCGATCTCCGTTGCGGTCGCGCGGCCTTCGCGCAGGCTGGCGAGGATGGTCTTCAGGACGCTCGCGGGGATCGGCCCCTCGGCGGCTTCCAGAATGTGGCGGCGGGCCCATGGCGTCGTCCAGAGAACCTCGCCCGACGCGTCGATGGCGAAGAGATGCCGGCCGGCGCTGTCGAGGGCGAGCCGGGCCGAGCGGGTCTTGCGGGCATTCGCCTGGTGGACGCGCATGCGGGCGAAGACCTGCTCGATGACGACAGGCTTGGTGACGTAGTCGACCCCGCCGGCCTCGAAGGCCTCGAGCACGTGCTCGGTCTCGCTGAGCCCGGTCATGAAGATCACCGGAATGTCGGCCAGACGGCTGTCGGCCTTGATCTGCCGGGTGGTCTCGAACCCGTCGGTGCCGGGCATGACGGCATCCATCAGGATGATGTCCGGGATCGCCCGGCGGGCAATGGCGAGTGCCCGCGACCCGCTGGCGGCCACGAGCACGGTCATGCCCTCGTCCTCCAGCGCGGTGCGCAACAGGCTGATCGTGTCGGGCGAATCGTCGACCACCAGGACGGTGGTGCGGTGGCCGCCGCGTTCCGCGTTCATCGCCCGCCTCCCGCCAGAAGCGTTTCGACGGCATCGAAATCCATCCGCTCGACGGCGAGGCGGAGCTGGGCGACGCCGGCCGCGGCGCCCGGGTCGCGGCGGGCGATCTCGTCCAGCTTGGCGTTGATCCCCCGCACATGGCCAATCTCCACCAGCGCCTGCAGGTCGCTACGGTCGATCTCCGCAAGGGCGCCGAAGTCGTCGACACCGTCGCTTTCGCCGGACACCGGAGCCGGTGCGACCGGCGCGTCGCCTGCCGGTTCGTCGTCATGCAGCCATTCGAGACCCAGCGTGCGGGCGATGGTGTCGAGCAGGGTGTCGATCACCAGCGGCTTGGACACCCAGTCGGCGATCGGTCCGGTGATCGACTGGGGCCGGGCGTCGGCCGACAGCATGACGATCCGGCTCGCGATCCCGTCCGCGGCAATGCGCTCGGCGACCTCCCAGCCGCTCTGGCCGGGCATGCTGACGTCGAGAATGACGAGGTCGGGCTCGGCGAGCCGGGCCATGCGCAGGCCGGTCTCGCCGCCATCGGCGGTCAGGACGGTAAAGCCGATCGGTGTCAGGATTTCCTCGACCAGCTGCCGGTGCACCGGCTCGTCGTCGACGACGAGCACGGTCCGGCGTTCGCCGCGATAGCCGGTGACCTCCCGGCGCTGGGCCACGACCCCGACGGGGGCGACGACGGTCGCCAGCATCAGCCGGACCGTGAAGGTGCTGCCGACACCGAGCGTCGAGGCCAGCCGGACGTCGCCGCCCAGGATCTCGGCGAGCAGCTTGGTGATGGTGAGGCCGAGCCCCATGCCGGGCACCGGCCGCGCGGCGCCGTCCTCGATGCGCTCGAAGGGCTCGAAAACGCGCTCGACATGTTCCTCGGCGATCCCCGGTCCGGTGTCGGAGATGGCGAATTCGGCGATCTGGCTGCGATAGCGCACCGTCAGGGTCACCTGGCCCTCGCGGGTGAACTTGATGGCGTTCGACAGGAGATTGATCAGGATCTGCCGGGTGCGCTTGGCGTCGCCGCGCACGATGTCCGGCAGGGCCCCCTCGACCCTGTAGACGAAGCCGATGCCGGCATTGCCGGCCTGCAGGCGGAACATCTCGACGATCTGCGACAGAAGCGGGCCGAGGGCGAATTCGTCGCGGTAGATCTCCAGCTTGCCGGCCTCGATGCGGGAAATGTCGAGCAGGCCGTCGATCAGCCCGGCCAGATGCTCGCCGCTGCGGCGGATCACCTTGACGCCCTCGCGGCGTTTTTCGGGGATGGCCGTATCCTTGTCGAGAATCTGGGCGAAGCCGAGCAGCGAATTGAGCGGCGTGCGCAATTCGTGGCTCATGCCGACGACGAAGCGGGTCTTGGCGAGGCTCGCGGCCTCGGCCTTTTCCTTGGCCCGCTGCAGCTCGGCGTCGGTGATGCGATGCGCCTCGATCTCGCGGGTCAGAAGCCCGGTCTGGTGCCGCGTCTCCTCGAGCGCGACGCGGCGGCTTTCATGGGCGAGGACGAAGACCCAGGAGGCGATGCCGATGAAGATGATCAGGATGACGAAGACCTGCGCCAGCACCATGGCCGCGGTGGACGGATCGGCCGAGCGGGTCAGGGTCGCCTGCAGGTAGATCAGCGACAGGGCGGCGGCGCTGAAGCCGATCAGGGTCAGGAAGATCGCCAGATAATGGCCGCGGGCGGAATCGGCGAAGGCGGCGAGGCGGGTGGAGACGTTGCGCGCCAGCCCGTCGACGATCTGTTCGCGGGCCCGGCTGCCGGTCTTGCACAGGTCGTTGCAGCGCGCGTCGAGCGTGCAGCAGAGCGAGCAGATCGGCCCGGCATAGGCCGGACAGGAGGCCATGTCCTCGCGCTCGAATTCGTGCTCGCAGATGCAGCAGGCCAGCGTCGGCAGACCGGCCCAGTCGTCGCGTGCCCTGCGGGCCAGATAATAGCGGCCGTCGGTGGCATAGGCGATGGCCGGAGCCGCGACGAAGGCGGCGATCAGCGTCACGAACACCGACAGGGCGGCCAGGAGCTCGCCGAACAGGCCCACATGGGCGAGGGCGCCAAGGATGATGCCGGTGCCCATGGCGCCGAAGCCGACCGGGTTGATGTCGTAGAGATGCGCCCGCTTGAACTCGATATGGGCCGGCGACAGGCCGAGCGGCTTGTTGACGACGAGATCGGCGACGAGGGGCGCAACCCAGGCGACGGCAAGGATCGCGTAGAGCGCCAGGATTTCCTCCAGCGCCTGCAGGATGCCCATCTCCATCAACAGGACCGCTATCGCGACGTTGAAGATCACCCAGACGACGCGGCCCGGATGGCTGTGGGTGAGCCGGGAGAAGAAGTTCGACCAGGCGATCGAGCCGGCATAGGCGTTGGTGACGTTGATCTTCATCTGGGCGATGACGACGAACAGGCCGGTGATCCACAGCGCCGCGGTCGCGTCCGGGATGATCGCCTCATAGGCGGTCAGATACATCACCGTGGGATGATGGGCCTCGGCGATCGACAGGCCCTGTCCGACCACGAAGACCGCCAGCATCGAGCCGGCGAGTATCTTCAGCGTGCCGACGACGATCCAGCCGGGGCCGCCGGCGATCAGCGCGGTCCACCATGCGGCGCTCCGGCCGGCCCGGCGCCGCGGCATGAAGCGCAGGAAGTCGACCTGTTCGCCGAGCTGCGCGGTCAAAGCGAAGAGGATCGCCGTCGCGCCGCCGAACAGCAGGATGTCGAAGCTGCCGTCGCCGCGGGTGCCGGTATAGGCTGCCCATTCGGCGTCGGGCAGGCCGCCGGCCAGCGCGAGGGCGACGAAGGGGGCGACGTTGAGCAGCACCCAGATCGGCTGGGTGATCGTCTGGAAGCGGCTGATCAGGGCGATGCCGTGGGTCACGATGGGGATGACGGCGACGGCGCAGACGATGTAGCCGGCCCATAGCGGCAGGCCGATGGTCATCTTCAGCGCCATCGCCATGATCGCCGCCTCGATGGCGAGGAAGATGAAGGTGAAGCTCGCATAGATCAGCGAGGTCACCGTCGAGCCGAGATAGCCGAAGCCGGCGCCGCGGGTCAGAAGGTCGATGTCGACGCCGTATTTGGCGGCGTAGAACGAGATCGGCAGGCCGGCCAGGAAGATCAGGATGGCGACGCAGGCGATGGCGGGCAGGGCGTTGGCGACGCCGTAGCTCAGCGTCACCGTGCCGCCGATGGCTTCCAGCGCGAGGAACGAGATGCCGCCCAGCGCCGTCATCGCGATCTGCATCGGCGTGAAGCGCCGGGCGCTCTTGGCGGTGAAGCGGAGGGCGTAGTCTTCCAGCGTCTCGTCGGCGACGAACTGGTTGTAGCTGCGGCGCACCCGGAGGATGCGCTGGGGCGCGCTGCGCGGGTCGTTCACGCCGCGTCCCGGGAGAGGCACAGACAGCCGTCCTGCATTCGCGTCCTCACATTGCCGCCTCGCCGTGTGGCGTGGTCGATGGATGACAGCGACCGCCGGCCCGCGGTCCCCGTTTCCGCACGCTGGAATCTGCCGCCCGTCCTGTCGCAAAGGCCCGTCCGCATGGCGGGATGATGGGGCCTGACGGTCAGCACCGGAATACGTCAATCTGCGTATTGTTGCTCTGCAGCATTCGTCGCGATGATCGCCCTGTCAACCGAGTGGTCAGTCCGGACCGCCGGGCTCATTCATCCAAAGACGGGGTTTCAGATGACAGACGCGACCAGAGGTGACGGCCTGCGCTCCAGGCTGCGACGCCAGCTTCTGCTGGGGACCGCGGCGGCGTTGACACTTGCCGTGACCGGTGCGGGCGCCGCCTTCGCCCAGACGCCGCCGACCGAGGAGGTGAACACCACCGGCCTCGCGGTCACCGAGGACACCGTGAAGGTGGGCATCCTGCATTCGGTCACCGGTACCATGGCGATCTCGGAGACCGGCTCCGTCCAGGCCGAGAAGCTCGCCATCGAGCAGATCAACGCCATGGGCGGCGTCCTCGGCCGCAAGATCGAATACACCCAGGAAGACGGTGCCTCCGATTGGCCGACCTTCGCCGAGAAGGCCAAGAAGCTGCTCGTCGAGGACAAGGTCGCGGCAGTGTTCGGCTGCTGGACCTCGGCATCGCGCAAGGCGGTTCTGCCCGTGTTCGAGCAGTATAACGGCATGCTCTACTACCCGACCTTCTACGAGGGGCTCGAGGAGTCGCCCAATGTGATCTACACGGGTCAGGAAGCGACCCAGCAGATCCTGTCGGGCATCGACTGGGTGGTGAAGAACAAGGACGCCAAGAGCTTCTACCTGCTCGGCTCAGATTACATCTGGCCGCGCACCTCCAACAAGATCGCGCGCAAGCACATCGAGAAGCTCGGCCTGGAAGTCGTCGGCGAGGACTATTATCCGCTCGGCCACACCCAGTTCAACTCGGTCATCAACAAGATCAAGCTGAAGAAGCCGGACGTCATCTACGCCATCGTCGTCGGCGGCTCCAACGTCGCCTTCTACAAGCAGCTCAAGGCTGCCGGCATCGACATGACCAAGGAGGATCCGGTCCTCTTGACGATCTCGGTGACCGAGGACGAGATCCGCGGCATCGGCGGCGAGAACATCGAGGGCGCCTATGCCGCGATGAAGTATTTCGAGAGCCTGCCGAACGAGAACAACCAGAAGTTCGTCGCCGACTTCAAGAACATGTGGGGCGAGGACATCGTCATCGGCGACGTGACCCAGGCCGCCTATCTCGGCCCCTGGCTGTGGAAGGCCGCGGTCGAGAAGGCCGGCAGCTTCGACATCGACGCGGTGCGCGAGGCGTCCCCGGGCATCGAGCTGACCACCGCGCCGGAAGGCTATGTGCGCATCCACGAGAACCATCACCTCTGGTCCAAGACGCGCATCGGCCACGCCCAGGCCGACGGCCAGTACGAGGTGGTCTACGAGACCGAGGAGCTGATGGAGCCCGATCCGTTCCCGGAAGGCTACCAGTAAGCCGCAACGCTCCGGCGGGCCGTCCCTTGCGGACGGTCCGCCGATCGGCCGATCCGCCGGCCCTTGCCCGACCCAGCCGTTTTCCCGCCCGCGACACGTTCCGCTTCCCGCGACCCGTGCGCCGAGCCCCCTTCCGCCCAACAAGGAGCCCCGGATGTTTGCCGACTATTCCTGGAGCGAACTCGGATCGATCTTCGCCATGCAGGGCTTTGCCGGGCTGGTGCTGTTCTCGGTTCTGGTGCTCATGGCCCTCGGCCTCGCGATCATCTTCGGCCAGATGGGCGTCATCAACATGGCCCATGGCGAGTTCATGATCCTGGGCGCCTACGTGACCTACCTGGTCGCGGGCTTCTTCGAAGCGTTCCTGCCGGCCCTGGTGCCGATCTCCTTCTTCGTGGCGGTGGTGCTGGCGTTCTTCGCCTCCGGGGCCCTCGGCGTGGCGGTCGAGATGAGCCTGATCCGCTTTCTCTACAAGCGCCCGCTCGACACGCTGCTGGCCACCTGGGGCCTGTCGCTGATCCTGCAGCAGACCTACCGCACCATCTTCGGCGCGCGCGAGGTGGGCGTCACCCTGCCGAGCTGGATGATGGGCTCGCTGCCTCTGACCGACATCATCGAGATCCCGATCAACGGGCTCATCGTCATGGCGATCACGCTGCTCATCACGCTCGGCGTCTATCTCGTCATGTTCCGCTCGCGGCTTGGCGCGCAGACCCGCGCCGTTGTCCAGAACCGCACCATGGCGGGCGCC
Source organism: Aurantimonas coralicida DSM 14790 (assembly GCF_000421645.1). Taxonomy (GTDB): domain Bacteria; phylum Pseudomonadota; class Alphaproteobacteria; order Rhizobiales; family Rhizobiaceae; genus Aurantimonas; species Aurantimonas coralicida. The sequence goes on from NZ_ATXK01000013.1 coordinate 65,441, forward strand.
GTCGGCATCGACACCGAAAAGGTCGACCGGATGACCTTCGGGCTGGGCTGCGGCATCGCCGGCGTCGCCGGCAGCGCCTTCACCATGATCGGCTCGACCGGGCCGAGCGCCGGCCAGCTCTACATCGTCGACACCTTCCTGGTCGTCGTCTTCGGCGGCGCGGCAAGCCTCCTGGGCACCATCGCCTCGGCCTTCACCATCTCCCAGGCCCAGTCGACCATGGAATTCTTCCTGTCCGGGTCGATGGCCAAGGTGCTGACCCTCCTGACCGTCGTCGGCATCCTGATGCTGCGACCGCAGGGCCTGTTCACCCTCAAAGTCCGCCGGTGAGGATCAAACCATGACGAAGTTCCTGTCTTCCAACGGCCGATACGAGGCGATCGGCTTCCTCCTCCTCGCAGCCCTGCTGATCGTCGTGATCCCGGCGATGACCGACGCCTTCCGCCTCAACCTCGTCGGCAAGTACCTGACCTACGCCTTCGTCGCCGTCGGCCTCGTCCTGTGCTGGGGTTCGGCCGGCATTCTCAGCCTCGGGCAGGGCATCTTCTTCGGCCTCGGCGGCTACTGCATGGCCATGTTCCTGAAGCTGGAGGCCTCGACGCCGGAGGCGACGGCGATCCAGTCAACCCCGGGCATTCCGGACTTCATGGACTGGAACCAGCTGACCGAGCTGCCCTTCTTCTGGGAGCCGTTCCACTCCTTCGGCTTCACCCTTCTGGCGGTGGTGCTGGTGCCGGCGATCCTCGCCTTCGTCATCGGCTTTGCGATGTTCACCCGGCGGGTCGGCGGCGTCTATTTCGCCATCATCACCCAGGCCATCGCCGCGATCCTGACCATCCTGATCATCGGCCAGCAGGGCTATACGGGCGGCGTCAACGGCATCACCGACCTGCGCACCCTGCTTGGCTGGGACATCCGCACCGACGACGCCAAGACGATCCTCTATTTCGTCAATGCGCTCCTGCTGCTCGGTGCCATCGGCCTGTCGATGCTCGTGCGCAATTCCAAGCTCGGCCGCATCCTCGTCGCGCTGCGCGACAAGGAGGATCGGGTCCGCTTCTCCGGCTACGACGTCGCCGCCTTCAAGACCTTCGTGTTCTGCTTTGCCGCGGCGCTTGCCGGTGTCGGCGGGGCGATGTTCACCCTGCAGGTGGGCTTCATGTCGCCGACCTTCGTCGGCATCGTGCCGTCGATCGAGATGGTGATCTTCTGCGCCGTCGGCGGTCGCCTGTCGCTGATCGGCGCGGTCTACGGCACGCTTCTGGTCAACTGGGCCAAGACCTCCTTCTCCGAGAGCTTCCCGGAACTGTGGCTCTTCGCCATGGGCGCGCTGTTCATCGTCGTCGTCATGGCCTTCCCGAACGGCCTGGCCGGCATCTTCACCAGCCATGTGCGGCCGCTGATCGACCGGTTCCTGCGCCGCTCGCCCGCGCCGCTCGCCGACCGCCGAACGCCCGACGCCGCGGTCGCTCCCGCCGCCGCCGAATAAGGACCCGCGCCATGACGACACCCAAAGAGTTTCTCCTAGCCGTGGAAGGTCTCACCGTCTCCTTCGATGGCTTCAAGGCGGTGGACGATCTCTCCTTCTACGTCGATCCCGACGAGATCCGCGTCATCATCGGCCCGAACGGCGCCGGCAAGACGACGGCCCTCGACCTGATCTGCGGGCGCACCAAGGCGTCCTCCGGCTCGATCCGCTTTCGCGGGCAGGAGCTGACGAAGATGAAGGAGCATCAGATCGTCCATGCCGGCGTCGGGCGGAAATTCCAGAACCCGTCGATCTACGACGACCTGACGGTCTTCGAGAATCTGGAGATCTCCTTCCCGCGGGGACGCACGGTGTTCGGGGCGCTGGCGTCCAAGCGCGACGCGGAGGTGCGGGCCCGTGTGGAGGAGATCGCCGAGATGATCTTCCTCGCCGACCATCTGGACGATCGCGCCGAGTTCCTCAGCCACGGCCAGAAGCAGTGGCTGGAGATCGGCATGCTGCTGATCCAGGACCCCGAGCTTTTGATGCTCGACGAGCCCGTCGCCGGGATGAGCGTGTCGGAGCGGGTCAAGACCGCCGAACTCCTCAACCGCATCATCAAGGGCCGCTCGGTGATCGTCATCGAGCACGACATGAAGTTCGCCGAGGACATCGCGACGCGGGTCACCGTGCTGCACCAGGGCAAGGTCATCTCGGAGGGCGACATGGCCCATGTGAAGGCCGATCCCAAGGTCGTCGAAGTCTATCTCGGGCACTGAGGAGCACGCCGATGCTGAACATTTCCGACCTGCATGTCGCCTATGGCTCGAGCGAGGTGCTGCACGGCCTGACCTTCGACGTGGCGCCCGGCGAGATCGTCGCCGTCATGGGCCGCAACGGCATGGGCAAGACGACGCTGATGAAGTCGCTGATGGGGATCGTGCCCCAGTCCTCCGGCGCCGTGATGGTGGACGGTGCCGACATGTCGGGCGCGAAGAGCCACCAGCGGGTGAAGGGCGGTCTTGGCTACGTTCCGCAAGGGCGTATGATCTTTTCCACCATGACGGTGCGCGAGAACATCGAGACCGGCCTGACGGTGACCGGCGAAAGCCAGGTGCCGGAGGACATCTACGAGCTGTTTCCGGTGCTGCTGGAAATGAAGGGCCGGCGCGGCGGCAATCTGTCGGGCGGCCAGCAGCAGCAGCTGGCGATCGCCCGCGCGCTCGCCTCGCGGCCCAAAGTCCTGCTCCTCGACGAGCCGACCGAAGGCATCCAGCCCTCGATCATCCGCGAAATGGGCCGCACGCTGAAGCGTATCCGCGACGAGAAGGGCCTGTCCATCGTCGTCTCCGAACAGGTCCTGTCCTTCGCCCTCGACATCGCCGACCGGGTGCTGGTGCTGGAGAACGGCGACCTTGTCCATGACGAGCCGGTGGACGGCGCCGACGAGGCGCGCATCGCGAAATATCTGTCGGTCTGACCGGCAACCATTCCCGAAGCCGAAACGAAGGAGCGCAACGGCATGACCGACACCCTGATCAAGGTCGATTTGACCCAGTCGCCGCATGACAACGAGATGGTCCACAATCGCTGGCATCCCGACATCCCGATGGCCTGCTGGGTCAATCCGGGCGACGACTTCAAGGTCGAGACCCATGACTGGACCGGCGGCCAGATCAAGAATGACGACGACGCCTCCGACGTGCGCGATGTCGAGCTCGAGCAGGTGCATTACCTGTCCGGCCCGATCGGGGTGAAGGGTGCCGAGCCCGGCGATCTCCTCGTCGTCGACATCCTCGACATCGGCGCCTTCGAGGAGAGCCTGTGGGGCTTCAACGGCTTCTTCTCCAAGCAGAATGGCGGCGGCTTCCTGACCGAGCACTACCCGCTGGCCCAGAAGTCGATCTGGGATTTCGAGGGCATGTTCACCAAGTCGCGCCACGTGCCGGGCGTGCGCTATGCCGGCCTCATTCATCCGGGCCTGATCGGCTGCCTGCCGGACCGGGCGATGCTGGACGACTGGAACACCCGCGAGAAGGCGCTGTTCGACACCGATCCGGACCGTGTGCCGACCCTGGCGGCTTTGCCGAACACCCAGTCGGCCCATATGGGCAAGCTGACGGGCGAGGCGAAGGCGAAGGCGGCGGCGGAGGGCGCGCGCACCGTGCCGCCGCGCGAGCATGGCGGCAATTGTGACATCAAGGATCTGTCGCGCGGCTCGAAGGTCTATTTCCCGGTCTATGTCGATGGGGCCGGGCTCTCCATGGGCGATCTCCACTTCAGCCAGGGCGACGGCGAGATCACCTTCTGCGGCGCCATCGAGATGGCCGGCTGGCTGCACATCAAGGTCAGCCTGATCAAGGGCGGCATGAAGAAATACGGGGTCAAGAACCCGATCTTCCGGCCCTCGCCGATCACGCCGAAATACGACGACTATCTCATCTTCGAGGGCATCTCCGTCGACGAGGCCGGCAAACAGCATTATCTCGACGTCCACATCGCCTATCGCCAGGCCTGCCTCAACGCGATCGAATATCTGAAGAAGTTCGGCTATTCGGGCGCCCAGGCCTATTCGATCCTCGGCACCGCGCCGGTCCAGGGTCACATCTCCGGCGTCGTCGACGTGCCGAATGCCTGCGCCACCCTGTGGCTGCCGACGGACATCTTCGAGTTCGACATCATGCCGGGCAATGACGGGCCGACGAAGTTCCTCGACGGCTCGATCGACATGCCCATCGCGCAGGACCTGTAAGGCGATGCCCTTCTACGACTATGATTGTGCCGATTGCGGTACCTTCACCAGCCTGCGCCCCATGGCGCAGGCTGGTGAGCCCTGCGATTGCCCGTCCTGCGGCGACAGCGCCCGCCGGGTGATCCTCTCGGCGCCGCGGCTGTCGACCATGGATGCCGGCCGCCGCACCGCCTTCGCCACCAACGAACGCAGCGCCAACGCGCCGCGCTCGGGCGGCAAGAAGCACGGCGCCGGCTGCTCCTGCTGCGCGGCGCCCGGCGGCCGGGCGAAAGCCGGTGCGACGCTGACCATGCCGACCGGCGCCAAGACCTTTCCCGCCAAGCGGCCGTGGATGATCAGCCACTGACGGCAGACGGGTAAGGGGACAGGTTCGAGGGGGGAAGCGGTATCGCGGGGCGCGTCATGCGCGCTGCGATACCGTCCTTCGCTCGGCCTAGCCGTGCTTGATCGAGATCGTCTTCAGGCGGGAGAAGCCGTAGAGGGCCTCGAACCCCTTTTCGCGGCCGTGGCCGGATTTGCCGACACCGCCGAAGGGCAGTTCGACGCCGCCGCCGGCGCCGTAATTGTTGATGAAGACCTGCCCGACATGCAGCTTGCGGGCAAGCCGCATCTGGCGGGCGCCGTTCTCGGTCCACACGCCCGCAACGAGGCCGTAATCGGTGCCGTTGGCGATGCGGATGGCGTCGGCCTCGTCCTCGAACGGGATCAGCACCTGCACCGGGCCGAAGATCTCCTCCTGGGCGAGCCTGTGGTCGGGATCGACGTCGGCGAAGAGGATCGGCGCGACGTAGTGGCCGTCGGCCGGGGCATCGGCGTGGATCGTGCCCTCGCCGGCAATGGTCAGCTCGGCCTTGCCCTGGGCGATATAGCCCGCGACGATCGCCTTCTGCTTGCCCGAGACCAGCGGTCCGAGATCGTGGTCGGCCGATGCGGGGCCGACGACGAGGCCGGCATAGACCTCGGCCATGCGACGTTTCACCTCGTCATAGATGCCGCGCTGCACCAGCACGCGCGAGGCGGCCGAGCAGGTCTGGCCGGCGGCCTGGACGCAGGCGCCGACGAGGGTCGGCAGGGCCGCGTCGAGATCGCAATCGTCGAAGACGATGTGCGGCGACTTGCCGCCGAGCTCCAGCGTCACCGGAATGACGTTCTCGCTGGCGGCGGCCTGGATGCGCCGGCCGGTGCCGACCGAGCCGGTGAAGGAGACATGGTGGACGCGCGGATGCGCCGACAGCGCCGCGCCGACCTCGTGGCCATAGCCGGTGACGATGTTGAGGACGCCGGCGGGCAGGCCCGCTTCCTCGGCCAGCGCCGCGACGGCCAGCGCGCTGAGCGAGGCGTCCTCGGCCGGCTTCAGGACGCAGGCATTGCCCATGGCGAGCGCCGCGCCGACCGAGCGGCCCATGATCTGCATGGGGTAGTTCCAGGGAATGATGTGGGCGGTGACGCCGTGCGGCTCGCGCAGGGTCAGGACCGTCGTGCCTTGCTGATAGGGGATGGTCTCGCCGGTGATCTTGTCGGCGGCGCCGCCGTAGAACTCGAAATAGCGGGCAAGCGCCACGGCGTCGTTGCGGGCCTGGCCGAGCGGCTTGCCGACATCGCTCGATTCCAGATGCGCCAGCGTCTCGGCGCGTTCGGTGACGAGGCGGGACAGACGCACCAGGATACGGCCGCGCTCGGTCGCGGTCATGGCGCCCCATTCGCCGTCGAGCGCCGCTTCCGCCGCCGCGACCGCGGCCTCGACATCGGCGGCCGTGCCCGCGGCGATCTGGCCGATGTTCTCGCCGGTCGAGGGGTTCTCGACGGCGATGGTCCGGCCGCCGGCGCCGGGGCGCCATTCACCGCCGATCAAGAGCTTCGTCGGATCGAACCAGAGACCGGACTGGATTGTCATGTGATGTTCCTCCCAGGAAAATGCCCGCGCATGCGGCGCGGTGGGCGCGCCGGGACGATCCGCCGGCGGCCGGTGTCGTTCAGACGGCGTGTCGGACGTGCGGTTCGAGCCGCTCGCGGGCGGCTTCGAGATGGGCCAGCATGGCGGCTTCGGCCCGCGGCGGGTCGCGGTCGATGATCGCCTCGAGGATCCCGACATGCTCCTCGATGACGGCGTGGCCGACATTGGCGTGATAGCGCAGCCGGAAGATGTGCATCTGGGTGAACAGCCGACCCAGCGTCTCGGCAATGAGGTCGTTGCCGCAGGCCTCGGCGATGGCGGTGTGGAAGCGACTGTCGAGAACCACGAGCCGGGCGCAATGGGCGTCGATGTCCTCGCGCGACAGCGCCTGCATCTCGGCGGCGATCTCCTTCAGCACGGCAAGCTGGCCGGGCGTGGCATGTTCGGCGGCGCGCGCGGCGCTGCGCGGCTCGACCAGGGCGCGCATCTCGAAGATGCTCTCGAGCCGGGCGACGGAGGGCAGCGGCGCGACCGAGTAGCCGGTCAGATGCTTCTTGACGACGAGACCTTCGGCTTCCAGCCGGATCAGGGCGGCGCGGGTCGGGGTCTGGGAGACGCCGAAGCGGCGGGCCAGCTTGTCGACGGAGAGGCGTTCGCCGGGCGGGATCTTCAGGCCGATCAGGTCGTCGACCAGCCGCTCGTAGACCGCGTCGCCGAGCGACGGACCCTGCACGATCAGGTCGTCCGTGGACGCGGTCCAGTCCCCCATGCGATCTCCGCGAAAGGCGGTGTTGCGGTCGGCCACAGCCCGTCCTTGACCAATGCCATTCAGTCTCATACGGATATCGTATCGGATATCTGGTGTAAACATCATCGGATTTGAGGTTGCCGACGCAGGAGGATGCGGGCAATTTCAACCAAGACGGTCCGAACCGAATGGGAGGAATACGCATGACCCTGAGAGGCATTCTCGCCGGCGCCCTTCTGGCGACCAGCGCCCTGACCGCGACGTCGCTTTCGGCCAAGGAAATGAACTTCGCCATCGTGACGCCGCCGGACGGTCACTACGGCCAGGGCGCCAAGGCCTTCGCCGAAAAGATGAACGAGCTCTCCGAAGGCGAGATCACCATCAACGTCAAGGCCGGCGGTTCGCTGGGCGGCGAGCGCGAGCTCCTGGAAGGCGAGCAGATCGGCACGATCGAGCTGGCCATGACCTCGACCGGTCCGGTCGGCAGCTTCGTGCCGGAGATCTACGCCCTCGACTTCCCGTTCCTGTTCAACGACTACGCCAGCGCCCACGAGATTCTCGACGGCGAGATCGGCGACGAGCTCCTGGCCAAGTTCGAGGACAAGGGCATGATCGGCCTTGCCTGGTCGGAGAACGGCTTCCGCCACATCACCAATTCGGTGAAGCCGGTGCAGACGCCCGCGGACGTTGCGGGCCTGAAGCTGCGGACCATGGAAAACCAGGTCCATATCGACGCCTTCAAGGAACTCGGCGCATCGCCGACCCCGATGAGCTGGACCGAGGTGCTGACCTCGCTGCAGCAGGGCACGATCGACGGCCAGGAGAACCCGATCCCGATCATCGTCTCCAACAATATGTGGGACATGCAGAAATACGTGACGCTGACCGGCCACGTCTATTCGCCGGCGGTCATCACCATGTCGAAGATCCACTGGGACCAGCTCTCCGAAGAAGAGCAGGGCTGGATCCGCGAAGCCGCCAAGGCCGGCGTCGAGGCGACCCGCGCGGTCGTCGCCGAGACCGAGAAGAACGGTGTCGCCACCATGCGCGAGAACGGCATGGAAGTGATCGAGGATGTCGACAAGAAGGCGTTCCAGGATGCGGTCCAGCCGACCTATGACCGCTACGGCAAGGAATATGGCGAGGCCATGATCCAGCGGATTCGCGACGCCCAGAAGTAAGCCACTCGACAAATCGCGGGGCCGGACCGTCCGGCCCAGCGCCGCCCGGCTGCGGTTCGCGGCCACCGCCCGCGCGCGGCTTCGATCGAGGCCGCGCGTCTCGTCCTCCAGCTCTCGAAGGTGCCGTCCATGCGCAAGGCCGTCCTGACCGCCGCCGAGAAGCTGACCGTTCTCACACATAATCTCTCCGCCCTCCTGCTGGCGCTGGCGACGGCGCTGGTGTTCTGGCAGGTGGTGACGCGCTTCGTTCTCGGCGATGCCGCGGCGTGGTCGGAGGTGCTGGCCCGCGGCGTGGTGATCTGGATGGTGTTTCTCGTCGCCGGCGCCGGCTTCCGGCTGAGCGCGATGATCCCGCTGGAATTCGTGCGCAGCGTCCTGCCCGACCGCATGCAGCGCAGCGTCTCCTTCATCGTCCTTCTCGGCATCCTCGCCTTTCTCGGGGTGCTGACCTGGTTCGGCGTCTTGATGACGATCCGCGTCTCGACCCAGCAGGTGGCGATGCTCAACATCCCGATCTCCTGGCTCTATGCCGCGATCCCGGTCGGCGCGGTGCTGGCGATACCGGGCGCCATCCTCGAATTCCTGCGCCCGATCGAGCCGTCGCGGGCCGAGCATGACGTCCAGCGCGACCGGGAGTCCTTCGAATGAACGCCGCCCTCGTCGCTGCTCTCCTCGTATTCTTCTCGCTGTCGATCCCGGTCGCCGTCGCGATCGGCCTTGCCGCGATCGTCGGTGTCGCCTTCTTCTCGCCGCTGCCGCTGCTGGTGGTGCCGCAGAAGATCTTCACCTCCATCGACAGCTTCCCGCTGCTGGCGGTGCCGTTCTTCATCCTGGCCGGCAATCTGATGACCCATGGCGGTGTCTCGCGCCGGCTGGTGGATTTTGCCAAGTCGCTGGTGGGCGGCGTGCAGGGCGGGCTGGCGTCGACCTGCGTCGTCACCTGCATGATCTTCGCAGCGATCTCCGGCTCGTCCGTTGCCACCACCTTCGCCATTGGCGCGATCCTCGTGCCGGCCATGGCGCGGCACAAATATCCGCTGCCCATGGCCGCGACGATCCAGGCGACCTCGGCCGAACTCGGCGTGATCATTCCGCCCTCGGTGCCGATGATCATCTTCGGCGTCTCCACCGAGACCTCGGTGACCAAGCTGTTCATCGCCGGCATCGGGCCGGGCGTGCTCATCGCCGGCGCGCTGATCGTGATGACCCAGGTCTGGTGCCGGCTGAAGGGCATCGGCAAGGAGGACGGCGACGACGCGCTGCCCATCGTCAAGAGCACGATCGACGCCTTCTGGGCGCTGATGCTGCCGGTGATCATCCTCGGTGGCATCTATGGCGGCATCTTCACGCCGACCGAGGCGGCGGCCGTCTCTGCGGTCTATGCGCTGGTCGTCGGCCTGTTCGTCTACCGGGAGATGAGCTTCTCCGACCTGCCGCGGATCTTCCGGGCATCGGCCGTGGCGACCGGGGCAATCATGCTGATCATCGCCACGGCGGGACTGTTCTCCTTCCTCGTCAGCCTGTCGGGTCTGCCCAATGTCATCGGCAGCTGGGCGGAAGCGACCTTCGGCGGGGCGGTGGGCTTCCTGCTCTTCGTCAACGTGCTGCTGCTCCTGGTCGGCATGTTCGTGGAGACCTCGGCGGCGATCCTCGTCCTGGCGCCGATCCTGACGCCCATCGCCATCGGCTTCGGCGTCGATCCGGTCCATTTCGGCATCATCGTCATCGTCAATCTGGCGCTCGGCATGGTGACGCCACCGCTTGGCGTGAACCTCTTCGCCGCCGCCGCCGTGGCCCGCATCCCGGTGCAGAGCATGTTCCGCTCGCTCATCGTGCCGGTGCTCGTGGTGTTCGGCGCGCTTCTCCTGATCACCTTCGTGCCGGCGATCTCGCTGTGGCCGGCGGCGCATCTGTGAGCCGGCAGGCCGGCGCAATCCTTTCAGCCAGACCAGGGACTTCCGCATGAGTGCAGTGACGCCGTACCGCATCGCGACCATCGAGGGCGACGGGATCGGCCCCGAGGTGACGCAGGGCGCCATGCGGGTGCTGACGGAAGCCTGCGGCGCGGGCGTCCTCGACTTCGTCATGCTGGAAGGCGGCGCCGGCTCGCATGTGGCGACCGGCGAGGTGCTGCCGGCCGAGACGGCCGAGGCCTGCCGGACGCATCACGCGATCCTGCACGGCGCCGCCGGCCTGCCGGGCGTCGTCTATCCGGACGGCACCGAGGTCGGCAACGAACTGCATCTGAAGCTGCGCTTCGCGCTCGATCTCTACGCCAATGTGCGGCCGATCAAGCTTCTGAAGGGTGTCGCCTCGCCGCTGCGCGCTTATGAGGGCGGCGGCATCGACTATGTCATCGTGCGCGAGAACACCGAGGGGCTCTATGCCAGCCGCGGCGCTGGCGTGGTGCTGCGCGGCGAGATGGCCTCCGACAGCCTCGTCATCACCCGCAAGGGCACCGAGCGCGTCGCTCGCTTCGCCTTCGAGCTGGCCCGGCAGCGCAAGGGCGCGCTGCGTGACGGCAAGCGTCGCGTCACGGTCTGCGACAAGGCCAACATCCTGCGCAGCTACGCCTTCTTCCGCGGGATCTGCGACGAAGTGCACGGCGACTATCCCGATGTCGAGATCGACTACGCCTATGCCGACGCGATCACCGTGCATCTCCTGAAGCGGCCGGATTTCTACGACGTGATCGTCGCCGAGAACATGTTCGGCGACATCATCTCCGACCTCGGCGCCGCCACCGTCGGCGGCATGGGCATTTCGCCCTCGGGCGAGATCGGCGACAGCCACGGCCTGTTCCAGGGCGCCCACGGCTCGGCGCCGGACATTGCCGGCCAGGATCTGGCAAGCCCGGTGGCGGCGATCCTGTCGGGCGCGATGATGCTGCGCTGGCTGGCGGACAAGCACGACGACGCCGCGCTCGCCACGGCGGCCGGACGCGTCGAGGCGGCGGTCGACCGGACGCTGGAGGCGGGCGACTTCGTGCCCACCGATCTCGGCGGACGCGCACGCTGCAGCGAGATGACCGACGCCATCCTGCGGGCGATGGCCTGACCCTTTCTCACAAGAGGACAAGTGCATGACGAAGCAGACGGTCGGCGTGATCGGCGTCGGGATGATGGGCCACGGCATCGCCCGCAACATCCAGAAGAAGGGTTGGCCGCTCGCCTATCTCGACCATCCCGGCAACCAGCCGAGCGATGATCTCGATGCGGATGGGGCAAGGCGCTTCGATGACGCCTCGGCGCTGGCGGCGGCGTGCGACGTCCTCATCCTGTGCGTCACCGGCAGCCCGCAGATCGAGGCGCTGCTGCTGGGGCCTGACAGCGTCACCGCCGCGCTGCAGCCGGGCACCATCGTGGTCGATTGCTCGACCGGCATTCCCAGCGCCACCATGAAGGCCGCCGAAGCGGTGAAGGCGGTCGGCTGCGACTTCGTCGATGCGGCCATGACCCGCACGCCGAAGGAGGCCGAGGAGGGCCGGCTCAACCTGTTGATCGGCGGTGACGCGGCGACGGTCGAGGCGCTGACACCGCTGTTCGAGGCGTTTTCGGAGAACCGCTTTCATGCCGGCGGCATCGGCCGGGGCCAGACGCTGAAGCTGCTGCACAATTTCGTCTCGCTGGGCAGCGTCACGCTGATCGCCGAGGCGGCGGCCTGCGCCGCCGAGAACGACATCGCGCCGGAGGTGCTGGTGGACTGCCTGCGGCGCGGAGGCGGCTACGGCGCCGGTCTCGACCGCACCGCCCCCTATATCCTCGATGGCGATGTCACCCCAATGCGCTTTTCCAATGCGAACGCCCGCAAGGACCTGACCTATTACAGCCAGCTCGTCGAGGAGACCGGCACGTCCCGCAAGGTCGCCGAAGGCGTGCGCGGCGCGCTGGACTGGCTGGTCGAGACCGGCCATGGCGACGAGATGATGCCCACCGCCTGCACGACGTTCCGCAAGAAGGACGCTTGATCGCCTGACCCGGACGGCCGCCTCCAAAGCAGAGGCGGCCGTCCGAAGCCTTGATCAGCCCATCGTCGCCAGGGTCGCCTCGGCGAAGGCGGCGACGCTCAGGAGTTGTCGGTCCCGGCTCCACGGCGCGACGAGCTGGATGCCGAGCGGCAGGCCGTTGGGCCCGAAGCCCGCGGGCAGGCTGATCGCCGGGGCTCCGATGAAGGTCCAGGGCGCGCAGAGCGCCGGATCGCCGGTGTTGTCGAGCCCCTCCGGCGCTTCGCCGGTCGCCGGCACGGTGAGGATCGCGTCGTAGCCGGCAAAGTGCTCGGCCATCGCGCGGCGCAGATGCTTCTGGTTCTCCAGCGCGGCGACATAGGCCTTGGCGGAGATGCCGGCTCCGTCGGCAACCAGCGCCTTCAGATGGTCGCTGGTGCGATCGGGGAAGCGCTCGACGCGCTCCTCGTAGATATGCCGCCCCTCGACCCGCAGAACCGTCATGATGTCGTCGAGGGTCTGGGCGTAGAGCGCGTTCAGCGCCACCGGCTCGAGCATCGCGCCCGCCGCCGTCAGCGCTGCCGCTGCCCGGTCGCGCAGGGCGCGCTGATGCGGATCGACGCGGTCCCAGGCCGGTGGCTCGATGACGGCGATCCTGGGGCGTTCGGCCGCGACAGTCGCGCTGCCGGGCTCCGGTGCGGTGCCGGCCGGCAGGTCGCCATGCGGATCGGACGGGTCGGCGGCGGCGAACAGCCCATAGGCCCTGGCGATGGTGGCGACGTCGCGGGCGAACAGGCCGACATGGTCGAGCGACCAGGACAGCGGATGGACGCCGGTGCGCGGGATCGACCCATAGCTCGGCTTGTAGCCGACGACGCCGCAATAGGCGGCGGGGCGGATCACCGAGCCGATGGTCTGGGTGCCGAGCGCCAGAGGCACGATGCCGGCGGCAACGGCGGCGGCCGAGCCGCTCGACGAACCGCCGGGCGTGTGGCGCGAATTGTGCGGATTGACCGTCGCGCCAGGGCTGCGCCAGGCGAACTCCGTCGTGACCGTCTTGCCGAGGACCGTGCCGCCCAGCTCGCGGATGCGCGCGACGATCCAGGCGTCAGCGGCCGGAACATGCGCCGGGTCGATGCGCGAGCCGTAGCCGGTGGGCATGTCGGCGGTGTCGATGATGTCCTTGACGCCGACGGCGAGGCCGGCAAGCGGGCCGCTGGTGCCGGCGGCCGGCGCGGTGTCCGGCAGATGGGCGAAAGCGCGCAGGGCCGGATTGCTGCTGACGGCCATTTCGTAGGCGACCCCGACGGGGCCGAGCGTCGTGTCGCCCGCAGTGCCGATGCCGGCCGCGGTGGCGGTGATGTTTGCCATGGTCAGATCCCCCTCGAATGCGTCGCCGCGGGACGCTGGGCGCCCCGCGGCATCGATGATGCGCTCGCTCAGTCGACGATCGCCTTGTCGATGAACTGCCGGTCGATGAAATTGGCGAAGTCCGGCTGGGAGTCGAGATTGCCGAGGGCGATCTGGACGCCGAGGCTGGTGGTCATCGCCTCGTCGGTGATGTCGACGCTGGGAGCGTAGACGCCGTCGGTGATCATCCGCTTGACGGCGGCCTCGACCACCTTGGCGTCGAGGTTCGGGAACTCCTTCTGGGCGACCGCGACCGCATCTTCGGGCGAGGCCTGGATCATCGCCAGTGCCTTTTCGAGACCGTTGACGAAGCTCTGGGCCTTGTCGGTGTCGATATCGGTGCGGGTCATGATGGTGGAGAAGGCGTAGGGGCCGTATTCCTTCGGGAAGGAGACGATGACCTTCTTGCCCTCGGCGACCGCCTGGTCGACGCCGGGCTCATACATCACCGCCAGCGGCGCCTGGCCGCCGATGAAGGGGGCCGGCTCGGCGCCGATCTGCACCTGGGTGAGGGTGACGCTGTCCTCGGAGACGTCGTTCTCGCCGAGCATCTTGAGGAACAGCGACGTCGAGGTGGTCGGCATCATGCCGGCGACCACGGTCTGGTCGGTGAAGCTCTCGGGACCCTTGTAGTCGAAATCCTCGTCCGCGAGGATCCAGACGGCGGCACCGTTGACGACATTGGCGATGGTCTTGACCGGGGCGCCCTTCTCGAAGGCGATGGCGGTCCATTCGGGACCGTGCAGCGAGAAGTCGGCGCTGCCGGAAATGACCGAGTTGAGCGCCGTCGGGCCGGAGCCGGCGCTTTCCTTGATGACGGTCAGGCCCTCGGCCTCGAACATGCCCTTGTCCATGGCGACGTAGAGCGGCAGGTAGAGCAGCGACTGGAAGGCCTGGGAGATCGTCACCTCGGTCTTGTCCTGGGCCAGCGCCGGGCTGGCGAAGGCGGTGAGGGCGGCGGTGGCCGCGACGGCGAGAAACTTCTTCATTGTTGGTACCCCTGCTGGTGATGGGAGGCGCAAGCCTCAGGCTGCGACCTGTCGCGTGGACTGGTCCTGCTTCCACGGCAGCACGCGCCGCTCGATGAAATTGACGATGTGGTAGAGGGCGAAGCCCAGGATCATCAGCGAGAACAGCCCGACCCAGACGGTGTTCAGGTCGTAGAGATTCGACGCCGTGAAGACGAGGTGGCCGAGCCCGTGCTGGGAGGAGATGAACTCCCCGACGACGGCGCCGACGAGGGCGAAGCCGATATTGATGCGGAAGGTGGCGATCACCGCCGGCAGCGAGGATGGCACCACCGCCTTGAAGAAGATGCGGTGCTTGTCGGCGCCCATGGAGGTGAGCAGGCGCTGCAGATCCTTGTCGGAATCGCGGGCCGCCTGGTAGGCGGTGATCAGCGCCACGATGGCGGTCATGGCGACGACGAGTGCGATCTTCGAGGTGTAGCCGGTCCCGAACCACAGGATGATCAGCGGTGCTAGGGCGATCTTCGGCACGCTGTTGAGGGCGATGACGAAGGGCTCGACCAGTCGGGCGACACCGACCGAATACCACAGCGACAGGCCGAGAGACGTGCCGATGGTGGTGCCGAGGATGAAGCCGACGACCGCTTCCAGCGTGGTGTAGCCGGCATCGACGAAGAGCGAGCCGTCCATGATGAAGCGGGCGAAATTGACGAAGATTCCCGACGGCTGACCGAACAGGAAGCCGGACACGCCGCCGTAGCGCACGCCGAGTTCCCACAAGGCGAAGAAGCTCAGCACGGCGAGAAGCTGCAGTCCTGACCGGGCGATGCCGCCGCCCAGCCCGTCACTGGCGATCTGCCAGTCGATGCGGCGACGCGGCATGGCCCCGGTCGCGGCAGGATTGCGTGTGGTGGTGATGCTCATTCGGTGCCCTCAGTGCGTCTGGATGTCGAGCTCGTTGCAGAGCAGGTGGAAGTACTGGGCGAAGTGCGGATCGCTGCGCGACTCCACGGGGGAGTGGCTGGCGATGTCGATCTCGTGGATGGCCTTCACCTTGGACGGGCGCCCGGACAGGACGACGACGCGCTTGGACAGGGCGACGGCCTCGTCGACGTCGTGGGTGATCAGGATGACCGTCTTGCCGGATTTCTCGACCGCGTCGACGAGGACGCCTTCGAGATGCAGGCGGGTCTGGTAATCCAGCGCCGAAAAGGGCTCGTCGAGGAGCAGGATGTCCGGGTCCATGACCAGGGTGCGGATCAGCGCGACGCGCTGGCGCTGGCCGCCCGACAGGGTGCTCGGATAGGCGTTCTCGAAGCCGCTGAGACCGAAGGTGTTGAGGTAGTCGAGGGCCTTTTCGCGGGCTTCCTGCCGGTCGACATTGCGCATTTCCAGGCCCAGCAGGGCGTTCTGCAGGACTGTGCGCCAGGGAAAGAGAAGGTCCTTCTGCATCATGTAGCCGATGCGGCCGCGCAGGCCGTCCACCGGCTGGCCGCGATAGCGCATGACGCCGCCATCGGCCTCGAGCAGTCCGGCGATCATGTTGAAGATCGTCGTCTTGCCGCAGCCCGACGGGCCGATGATCGAGACGAAGTCCCGTTCGTAGATGTCGAAGGTCAGGTCGCGGACGACCGGGACCGTGCCACTGCGCGTGGCGAAGGTCTTGGCGAGGCCGCGGATTTCCAGTTGCGTCTGTCTGTCGCCCATATCGGCTCCTCATGCTGCATTGCGACAGACGCAGCATGGAGTGTGCCAGATGAGCGGGTTGGCCAGTCCGGACGGTGGTGCCCGACGCGCGGGTTCGTTCAAGTCGCTGGAATCACTGCGTCGCGGCCACCTGCATGGCTGCCCTGCACTTTCTGCAGGGCGGATTCTGCCGATTTTTTACCGCCCTCCGCCGCGGGATGCAGCCGAAGCGCGCGCAGAACATGCGCTTCATGGCTAAAATATATACACGACTTATGATTGCATCATTATAAGGCAGCGCAGAGTGGGCGCCAAGAATGCGCGGCCGGACGGGCGGCAGCTAAGGATCGCGCTGCCGCCGCGTATCTGTCGCCGATCAGGCGATATGGGCGCCCTGGGCGGCGGTGAAGATCGAATAGATCGACTGGCTCGCCGTCATCAGCAGCCGGTTCCGGTGCTCGCCGACGAAGGTGAGGTTGGCGCAGCCCTCCGGGGTCTTGATCTGGCCGATCTTGGTGCCGTCCGGTGCGTAGACATGCACGCCGTCCTGGCCTTCGCCGGCAAAGCCCGTCGCCGCCCAGACATTGCCGTCGACATCGGCGCGCAGACCGTCGTGGAAACCGCTTTCCAGCGTTGCGAATTCGCGCCGGCCGGTCAGCCGGCGGCCATTGTCCTCGACATTCCAGGCGATGATCAGGGCCGGCTCCGGATGATGCGTTGCAGCAGAATCGGCGACGTAGAGCGTGCGGTAGTCCGGCGAGAAGCACAGGCCGTTCGGCTTGAAGATCTCGTCGCTCAGCCGGGTCAGCGCGCCGCTCGACGCATCGATATGGTAGATGCTTGTCGGCAGTTCGAGCTCGCGCACGGTGCCTTCATAATACCAGTGGCTGCCATAGCCCGGATCGGTGAAGATGATGCCGCCGTCGTCCGGGTGGACCACCGCATCGTTCGGCGCGTTGAGCTGCTTGCCCTCGAAGGTCTCGGCCAGCACCTCGGCCGGGCCCTGGTGGCCGTAGCGCACGACGCGGGCGGTCGAGTGTTCGCAGCTGATCTGCCGGCCCTCGAAATCGAAGGTATTGCCGTTGGAATGGTTGGAATGGTGGCGCAGCGGCGTCACCGCCCCGGTGACCTCGTCCCAGCGCATCTGGCGATTGTTGGGAATGTCGCTGAAGACGGCGTAGCGGCCGACGCCGTTCCAGGCCGGCCCCTCGGCGCACAGGGCGCCGCTCCACTGGCGCTGCAGCGGCGTGTTGCCGATCATGTATTGCGAGAAGCGGGGATCGAGCACCTCCCAGGCGTCGTCGGGATAGCGGGATGGCTGCGGCGCGAGCGACTGCGCCCGTACGATATGCGGCATGGCGAGCGCGGCGCCGAGCGCCGCGCCGCCGGTGAGCAATGCGCGTCGATGAATGGTCATGGGTTCCTCCCCGTCGACCGGCATGCCGACCCTCCGGACGACCGTGTTGCTGTTGCGGGGAACGGCCGGCGCCGAAGCGTAACGCGAAGCGGCAGGCCGGGCCAGCGTAACGTATACGAAAAGCCCGCAATCGCGCTGTAACGGTCGCGGTTACCTTGCGGTGCAGCACAAGATTTCGGCGTCCGGCGCCCGCCAGCCATTGCGCAGGGGAGCCTGCGAATACAGTATACCGCCTGAAATTGCTGCGAGGGTGGGGCTTCAATGGCATCTGTGACATTTCGGGACGTGCGCAAGGCGTTTGGCCCGGTCGAAGTGCTGCACGGCGTATCCATTGATATCGAGGAAGGCCAGTTCGTCGTGCTGGTCGGTCCGTCCGGTTGCGGCAAGTCGACCCTCTTGCGGATGCTGGCCGGTCTAGAGCACATCACCTCCGGCGAGATCCTGATCGGCGACCGGGTGGTCAACGCGCTGCCGCCCAAGGATCGCGACATCGCGATGGTCTTCCAGAACTACGCGCTCTATCCGCACATCACGGTCGCCGAGAACATGGGTTTCTCGCTGATGCTGAAGAAGGCCTCCAAGGCGGAGATCGCCGAGCGGGTGCGGCCGGCGGCCGAGATCCTCGGCCTGACCAATCTGCTCGACCGCTATCCGCGGCAATTGTCGGGCGGCCAGCGCCAGCGTGTCGCCATGGGGCGGGCGATCGTGCGCGAGCCGCAGGTCTTCCTGTTCGACGAGCCGCTGTCCAATCTCGACGCCAAGCTGCGCGTCTCGATGCGCTCGGAGATGAAGAACCTGCACCAGCGGCTGCAGACGACCACGGTCTACGTCACCCACGACCAGATCGAGGCGATGACCATGGCCGACAAGATCGTCGTCATGCATGACGGCATCGTCGAGCAGGTGGGCAGCCCGCTGGAGCTCTACGACCGGCCGGACAATCTCTTCGTGGCCGGCTTCATCGGCTCCCCCGCCATGAACATGATGACCGGCGCCGTCGATCCGAACGACCGCGCGACCTTCGTCACCGGCCACGGGCACCGGCTGCCGATCGCGCGGCCGGGCAAGGCCGAGCCGGGCCGCGAGACGATCTATGGCGTCAGGCCGGAATCCTTCCGCCTCGGCGGCGACATTCCGCTGCGGGTCGAGGTTGTCGAGCCGACGGGCTCGGAGACCCACGTCATCGCCAAGCTGGGCGACAGCGACGTGATGTGCGTGTTCCGCGAGCGGATTTCGGCGGGGCCGGGCGACGAGCTGCCGGTCTCGATCGACGCGGAGGCGGTGCATCTGTTCGACGCGGCGACGGGCGCGCGCGTTTCGGCCTGAAGCCGGCAAGGCTTCGGGCGGCCGGTCGGGTTGGAGGACCCGGCCGGCAAGGGAGGACGGCCGTGACGGCAGCGGGAGCGCCGTCACTTCGGGGCACAGAATCGCACGCTCCCGCGCAAGTGGAGGAGATCACGATGACCATCAATCGCAGGACGCTTCTGGCCGGCACGGCCGGCCTCGCCGCCAGCGCGGCCTTCATCGGGCCGTTTGGCATGCGCGGGGCGCTGGCCCAGGCGGCCGCGCCGAAATTCAAGCCGGAGGAAGGCGCCTCGCTGCGGCTTCTGCGCTGGGTGCCCTTCGTCGCCGGCGAGGAGGAAGCCTGGAACGCCAACACCAAGGCCTTCACCGAGGCGACCGGCGTCGAGGTGCAGATCGACCAGGAAAGCTGGGAGGACGTGCGCCCGAAGGCCGCCGTGGCCGCCAATGTCGGCTCGGGCCCCGACATGGTGATGAGCTGGTTCGATGACCCGTTCCAGTATCCCGACAAGCTCGTCGACGTGACCGACCTTGCGACCTCGCTCGGCGAGCAGCATGGCGGCTGGTACGAGGGCCTGGAAGGCTATGCCAAGCAGGGCGACAAGTTCATCGCCGTGCCGCTCTGCGCCATCGGCAACGCCATCTGCTATCGCGACAGCCACATGAAGGCGGCGGGCTTCGAGGAATTCCCGTCAGACACGGCGGGCTTCCTGGAACTGTGCAAGGCGATGCAGGCCAACGGCACGCCGGCCGGATTCCCGCACGGCAAGGCGGTCGGCGACGGCAACAACTACGCTCACTGGCTGTTGTGGAGCCATGGCGGCAAGACCGTCGACGAGGCCGGCAAGCCGGCCATCGACAGCCCCGAGACCCGAGCGGCGATCGAATATGCCAAGGCGCTCTATGCCACCTTCATCCCCGGCACCGAGAGCTGGCTCGACATCAACAACAACCGCGCCTTCCTGGCCGGCCAGATCTCGCTGACGGCGAATGGCGTGTCGCTCTATTACGCGGCCACCAAGGACCCGGAGATGGCCGAGATCGCCGAGGACATCCGCACCACCACCATGCCGGTCGGCCCGGTCGGCCAGCCGGCGGAGCTGCACCAGACCTCGACGCTCAACATCTTCCAGCACACGAAGTACCCGGAAGCGGCCAAGGCCTATATCGAGTTCATGTTCCAGCCGGAGCAGATGAACGCCTGGATCGAGGGCGCCAGCGCCTATTGCTGCCAGTCGCTCAAGGCCTATGCCGACAATCCGGTGTGGACCTCGAACCCGATCCACGAGCCCTATTCCAAGGCCTCGGCCAGCCTGCGGCCGAACGGCTTTGCCGGGCCGCTCGGACCCTCGTCGGCCGCCGTCATGGCCGATTACGTGCTCGTCGACATGTTCGCCGAGGCGGTGACCGGCCAGCGCACCGCGGACGAGGCCATCGCCAACGCCGAGCGGCGCATCGCCCGCTACTACCGCTGAGGCGGCTGGCACCGGCCTGAACGGCCGGTGCCACAAGAGGCGGGCGCGCGGGCGTTGCTGCCCGGGCGCCTGTCGGCGGCGGCTTCGGCCGCGCGCCCTTTCGGCAACGGAGACGATCGACGATGTCCAGCATAGAGGCGACCGCCAGGCCCTCGGCATTCCGCCGGTTCGTGCAGAGCCGCGGCGGGCTCGGCCTGTTGTTCATGCTGCCGGCGGCGGCGTTTCTCTTGTGCTTCCTGACCTATCCGCTCGGCCTCGGCATCTGGCTGAGCTTCACCGACACGACCATCGGCCGGACCGGCATCTTCATCGGCCTAGAGAACTATGCCTGGCTGTTCGACGATCCGGTGTTCTGGCTGTCGGTCTACAACACCATGCTCTACACGACGGTCGCCTCGGTGCTGAAATTCGGGCTGGGCCTGTGGCTGGCGCTGATCCTCAACGAGCATCTGCCGTTCAAGAACTTCTTCCGCGCCATCATCCTGTTGCCCTGGGTCGTGCCGACCGTCCTGTCGGCGCTGGCCTTCTGGTGGATCTTCGACAGCCAGTTCTCGATCATCTCCTTCGTCCTGATGAAATGGGGCTGGATCGACGCGCCGATCAACTTCCTGGGCGATCCGACCAATGCGCGGGCCTCGGTGATCGCCGCCAATGTGTGGCGCGGCATTCCCTTCGTGGCGATCTCGCTGCTCGCCGGCCTGCAGACCATCCCGCAATCGCTGAACGAGGCGGCGGCGCTGGACGGCGCGACCTCGTGGCAGCGCTTCACCAAGATCACCCTGCCGCTGCTGACGCCGATCATCGCCGTGGTGATGACCTTCTCGGTGCTGTTCACCTTCACCGATTTCCAGCTGATCTACGTCCTGACCCGCGGCGGGCCGGTCAACGCGACCCATCTGATGGCGACGCTGTCGTTCCAGCGGGCGATCCCCGGCGGCCAACTTGGCGAGGGCGCGGCCATAGCGGTGGCAATGATCCCGTTCCTTCTCGCCGCGATCCTGTTCTCCTTCTTCGGACTGCAGCGGCGCAAATGGCAGCAGGGAGGCGGCGAATGAGGCGCGTTCAGATGCGGGGAGGAACGATCCGATGAGCAAGCAATCGGCGGCCGCCAAGGCGGCGAACGACCGGGCCGAAGCCTCCGGCCTCAGCCAGTTCGACACGCTGCCGCGGCGGATCCTGACGCTCTACCTGCCGCTGTTCGTCTTCGTCTTCGTCCTGCTGTTCCCGTTCTACTGGATGGTGATCACGGCGGTGAAGCCGGACAACCAGCTCACCGATTACCAGACCTACAGCCCGTTCTGGGTGGTCGGGCCGACGCTGGAGCACATCAAGTATCTCCTGTTCGAGACCTCCTATCCGGGCTGGCTGTGGAACACGATGGTGGTCGCCGTCTGCTCGACCTTCCTGGCGCTGGCCGCCTCGGTCTTCGCCGCCTATGCGATCGAGCGGATCCGCTTCACCGGGGCGCGGGTGACCGGCCTGATGATCTTCCTCGCCTATCTGGTGCCGCCGTCGATCCTGTTCATTCCGCTGGCCTTCATCGTCTTCCAGGT
This sequence comes from Aurantimonas coralicida DSM 14790, assembly GCF_000421645.1. Taxonomy (GTDB): domain Bacteria; phylum Pseudomonadota; class Alphaproteobacteria; order Rhizobiales; family Rhizobiaceae; genus Aurantimonas; species Aurantimonas coralicida. The sequence continues at coordinate 87,238 of NZ_ATXK01000013.1, forward strand.
CGGTATCTTCGATTCCATGTTTGCCCTGATCCTGACCTATCCGACCTTCCTGATCCCGTTCTGCACGTGGCTGCTGATGGGCTATTTCCGCACCATTCCGTTCGAGCTGGAGGAATCGGCGCTGGTCGACGGGGCGACGCGCTGGCAGATCCTGACCAAGGTGGTGCTGCCGCTGGCCGTGCCGGGGCTGATCTCGGCCGGCATCTTCGCCTTCACCCTGTCCTGGAACGAGTTCATCTACGCGCTCACCTTCATCTCCTCCTCGGAGAACAAGACGGTGCCGGTCGGCGTCCTGACCGAACTCGTGCGCGGCGACATCTACGAATGGGGAGCGCTGATGTCCGGCGCGCTGCTGGGCTCGCTGCCGGTGGTTATCCTTTACTCCTTCTTCGTCGATTACTACGTCTCGTCGATGACCGGGGCCGTGAAGGAGTAGCGCGGCGATCCGGGAGGCTGATCAGCGGCAGGCGGCGCACCGATGCGCGCGCCGGTATGGTCGCGGCTGCCAAATTTTCCGACATCCGCGCGCATCCTTTAGGGGGCTACGAGTCTTATCCGAGTGAACATCCCTTCACCCGGAGCAGACATGACTCAGCAATCGAACGCGGATAAGCCGCTGAACGCCGGTACGACGCAGGACTATCGCGGCGAGGGCGGCGAGCTGCACCAGGTCGCCGGCGGCGACGTTCCCCAGATGACGACCCAGGGCGGCGCCCCGATCGGCGACGACCAGAACACCCTGAAGGTCGGTCCGCGCGGCCCGACGCTGGTCGAGGACCAGGCGTTCCGCGAGAAGATCTTCCATTTCGACCACGAGCGCATTCCCGAGCGCGTCGTCCATGCGCGCGGCTTCGGCGTCCATGGCGTCTTCGAGACCTATGAATCCCTGTCCGACATCACCCGGGCGGACATGTTCCAGCGCGCCGGCGAACAGACCGAGATGTTCGTCCGCTTCTCGACCGTGGCCGGCAACAAGGGCTCGGCCGATCTTGCCCGCGACGTGCGCGGCTTTGCCTGCCGCTTCTACACCAAGGAAGGCAACTGGGACCTCGTCGGCAACAACATCCCGGTGTTCTTTATCCAGGACGCCATCAAGTTCCCCGACCTGATCCATGCCGCCAAGCAGGAGCCGGATCGTGGCTTCCCGCAGGCCCAGACGGCGCATGACAATTTCTGGGACTTCATGTCGCTGACGCCGGAAGCCATGCACATGGCGATGTGGATCATGTCCGACCGCACCATCCCGCGGTCCTTCCGCTTCATGGAAGGCTTCGGCGTCCACACCTTCCGGATGATCAACGCCGAGGGCAAGTCGACCTACGTCAAGTTCCACTGGAAGCCCAAGCAGGGCCTGCAGTCGGTCGTGTGGAACGAGGCGCTGAAGTTGAACGGCGCCGATCCGGACTTCCATCGCCGCGACCTGTGGGACGCGATCCAGATGGGCGACTATCCGGAGTGGGAGCTCGGCCTGCAGATCTTCGACGACGAGTTCGCCGACCGCTTCGACTTCGACATCCTCGACGCTACCAAGATCATCCCCGAGGAAGAAGTGCCGATCCGCGTCGTCGGCAAGATGACGCTGAACCGCGTCGTCGACAATTTCTTCCAGGAGACCGAGCAGGTGGCGTTCCAGACCGGCAACATCGTGCCGGGCATCGACTTCACCAACGACCCGCTGCTGCAGGGTCGCAACTTCTCCTATCTGGACACCCAGCTGAAGCGTCTCGGCGGACCGAACTTCACCCATATCCCGGTGAATGCGCCGCGCACCGAGGTCCGGCACTTCCAGCAGGACGGCCACATGTCGATGCGCAACCCGAAGGGGCGCGCCAATTACGAGCCGAACTCCTGGGGCGGTGCGGCCGGTGGCCCGCGCGAGGCACCGCGGGGCATATATCAGAGCTTCCCCGCCGAGGAAGCCGGCCAGAAGCGCCGCATCCGCTCGGAGACCTTCGCCGACCATTACAGCCAGGCACGGCAGTTCTACCTGTCGCAGACCCAGACCGAGCAGCAGCACATCGCTGACGCCTTCGCCTTCGAGCTGTCCAAGGTCGAGACGGTGGCGATCCGCGCGCGCATCGTCTCGCATCTCCTCAATGTCGACGAGGATCTGGCCAAGACGGTCGCCAAGAGCCTGCGGCTGAAGGAGATGCCGGCCCCGGCCGAGGCCGCCATGCCGACGCGCATGGATCTGAAGACCTCGCCGAAGCTGTCGATCATCCTCAACGGTCCGGAGAGCTTCAAGGGCCGCAAGGTCGGCGTGCTGGTCACCGACGGTGTCGATGCCGCGCTGCTGTCCGGCCTGAAATCCGCCATCGAGGCGGAAGGCGCGATGATGGAAATCGTCGCCCCGATGGTCGGCGGCGTCGAGGCCAGCGACGGCAGCTGGATCGAGGCCAAGCAGAAGGTCGATGGCGGTCCGTCGCTGCTCTACGACGCGGTGGCGGTGCTCGCGTCCGCGGATGGCGCGTCTACCCTGACCAAGGAGGCGACGGCCCGCGACTTCGTCACCGACGCCTTTGCCCATTGCAAGTTCATCGCCTATTCGGCCGAGGCGATGCCGCTGTTCGAGAAGGCTGGCGTCGCCGGTGATCTCGACGAGGGCTGCGTGAAACTCGCCAGTGCCGAGGACGCGAAAGGCTTCATCGTCCAGTGTCGCAAGCTGCGCCACTGGCAGCGCGAACCGAACGTCAATGCGGTCTGACGGTTCGACCATTCGACGGGGCGCCCTGCGCGCCCCGTCAGGCGGCCTTGATTATCGGCCGATCGTGGCGGTCCCCGCCCGCAACGAGGAGGAGCGCCTGCCGGCGCTTCTCCGCGCGCTTGCCGAACAGTCCTGGCTTGCCGGCACCGGCCGGCAGCTCGACGTCGTCATCGTTCTCAACAACACCGACGACCGGTCGCGCGCGGCAGCGGAGGCGGCGGCGGCCGGCACCATGCTGCGGCTGCATCTGGTGGAATGCCTGTTTCCGGCGCCCTTCGCCCATGTCGGTGCGGCGCGTCGGCTGGGCATGGACCTCGCCTGCACCCTGTCGCCGGATACCGGCCGCACGATCCTGCTGACCACCGATGCCGACGCGGTGCCGGCACCCGACTGGATCGCGGCCAACCTGGCGGCGATCGAACGCGGTGCCGATCTGGTCGGCGGGCTGATCATCGGCGACCGGCGCGAAGAGGCCTTGCTCGGGCCGGCCTTTACGTCGCGCGCCAGGAATTACCTTCTCTATGCGGAATTGTGCGACCGGCTCGCCTGCCACGTCGATCCGCTGGCTCACGATCCCTGGCCGCGCCATCGCGACCATACCGGGGCGAGCTTGGCCGTACGCGCCAGCGTCTATGAGGCGGTCGCCGGCCTGCCGGCGGCGTCCTTCCGCGAGGATCTCGCCTTCGTGGCCCGCGTCCGGCAGGCCGGCTTCAGGCTGCGCCACGACCCGGCGGTGCGGGTCGAGGTCTCGGCGCGCACCCATGGCCGGGCGGCCGGCGGCATGGCCGATACGCTGGCGCAATGGGTGGCCGAGGCCGAAGCCGGGCGACCGCATCTGGTGGAGGCCCCGCAGCGCGTTCTGGCGCGGGCGATCCGCCGCAGCTTGCTGCGCGACGCGGCCCATGTCGAACCGGACGGGCTCGCGGCCATCGCGACGCGGCTCGGGCTGAAGCCCGCAGAGCTCCATGATGGCGACGGCCGGGTCCTGCCGCCGCACCTCCTGGTCGAGCGCCATGCGCCGGACGAGCCCGATGCCCCCGGCACGGTGCCGGTGCTGGATGCGATTGCGGAATTGAGAGCGTTGATCGGCGAGGATGAGGCGAGGGAACATGCTGCATAAGCTCCGGCCACAGGACGAGGCGGCGTCGCTGCGACGCGCATTGGTGGCACTGCCGCGCAGCTACGAGACGGAGGCCGAGTTCCCCCATGCGGGTTTCGCGCTGCTGTCGGGCTCGTCGCTGGCCGCTGATCCGCCGCTGGAACCCGCCGCCATCGGCGATCTCCTGCATCTCCTGGCCGAGGTGGGGCGCGGCGATCTGGGTGTCGGCCGGATCTATGAGGGGCACGTCAACGCGCTGTTGCTGATCCGTGCCTATGGCAGCGAGGCCCAGAATGCAGCGGTCCGCAATGCAGCGACTGAGGGCGCATGGCTGGGTGTCTGGAACACCGACGCGCCGGGCAAGCCGCTGACCGAGACTGACGGTGTTCTTGTCGGCGCCAAGAACTTCGCCTCCGGTGTCGATGGGCTGACCCGCGCGATCGTGACGGTGCCGGACGAGGCGGGCCGGAAGATGCTGCTGATGCCGTTGGCCGATGCGCCGGTCGACCGGTCGTGGTGGGACCCGATGGGCATGCGCGGCTCCGGCAGCCATGTCGTCGATTTCACCGGACTGAAGATCGAGGCCGGGCATCGTCTCGGTCAGCCGGGCGACTATACGCGCGAGCCTTGGTTCAGCGGCGGGGCGATCCGCTTTGCCGCGGTGCAGACCGGCGGCCTGCACGCCGTCTTCGACGTGGCGCGGGATCATCTGCTGCGCACCGACCGGGCCGGCGATCCCTATCAGGCACAGCGGCTCGCCCGCATGGGCCTGCATGTCGATGCCGCCCATGGTTGGCTGGCGCGCGGCGCAGAGGCCTGGAGCGCGGCCGCGGCCGACCCGGAGGATGCCGCAAAGGCGAGGCGCCTCGTCGCGACGGCAAACGCCGTGCGCTCGGCCGTCGAGACCGCGGCACTGGCGGTGCTGGAAGAGGCTGAGCGGGCCGTGGGCGCCGCCGGCTTCAACCGGCCGCATCCGCTGGAGCGCCTCGTCCGCGACCTGCGCACCTATCTGCGCCAGCCCAATCCCGATGGCGCTCTGCGCAATCTGGGCGATGCGATCGCCGCCGGCGACTGGCTGCCGGGAGAGGGCGCATGAGCGAGGCGCGCGATCCGCGCACTTTGACCGCCCGCAGCATCCTCATTGTCGCGCCCCATGCCGACGACGAGTCGCTTGGATGCGGCGGGCTGGCGACCATCCTCGCCAGGGACGGCCGCCAGTTCCATACGCTGTTCGTCACCGATGGCGGGGCGTCGCATCGCAATTCGGCGACATGGCCGCGGGCGGCGCTGGCCGCCAAGCGTCACCGCGAGGCCGAGGACGCGCTCGCCATTCTCGGCCTCGGCACCATGCCGCGCAGCTTTCTCGGCCTGCCCGATGCCGATCTGCCGCCGGACGGCTCGCCCGGCTGGGACGCGGCCCGCGCCCGGGTCGTCGAGATCCTCGCCGACGCCGCGCCCGATCTGGTGCTCTTGCCCTGGCGGCGCGATCCGCATTCCGACCATCGCGCGGCCTGGCATCTGGTCACACAGGCGCTGGAACAGGCGGGCCTGGCGCCTGCGCGGATGGAATATGCGATCTGGCTCGACGAACTCGGGGCGCCGGAGGATCATCCGCGTCCCGGGGAAATGCACCGGGTCTTCTTCGACATCGCCGATGTCGTCGAGATCAAGCGGGCGGCGGTGGCCGCGCATCTATCCCAGACCACGGCGCTGATCGACGATGACCCGGACGGGTTCATGCTCGACGGGGCCACCATTGCCCGGCTGACGGGCCCGATCGAAAGTTACTGGCAGGATGGCGAAGCCGATTGATCTGGACGGGTTCGAGGCGATGTTCGCCGCCGATCCCGATCCCTGGGGCTATGCCGCCTCGCCCTTCGAACAGTTCAAGCGCCGCATCCTGATGGAAGCGGTGGGCACGCGGATCTATGGCCGCGGGCTGGAACTGGCCTGCGCCAATGGCGAGAACAGCGCTGTGCTGGGCCGCAAATGCCTGCGGCTCCTGGCGCTGGACGGCTCGCCGACGGCGCTGGCCATCGCGCGAGATCGCAACCGGGCGACACCGCGCATCCGTTTCGCCGAGGCCGTGCTACCGGGCGGGATGCCTCGTGGGCCGTTCGACCTGATCGTCGTGTCGGAACTGCTCTATTATCTCGCGCCGAACGATCTGCAGGTGATGCTCGCCCGCTTGCGGGCGGCCGTCGCGCCCGGCGGGCGGATCGTGTTCCTCCACCATTTCCTTGATTTCGACGATGCGGCGACGCCGCCGGCGCTGGTCGGCGAGGCCGTCGAACGCGCCTTCGCGGCGGGCTTTGGCGTCGGCTACCGCGCCCGGACCGGCCGCTTCGTCGCTGTCGCCTTCGACCGCTGAGGCGGGTCCGGCGGGGAGCGTGTGCGGCGGGCGGTCAGTGTCCGCCGGCGGCGCCCAGCAGCGTGCCGACGAAACGGGTCGTCCTTGGATCGGTGGGCGTGCGGAAGATCGTCTCCGGCGGTCCCTCCTCGACGATCTGGCCGCCGTCGAGAAAGGCGACATGATCGGCGATCTGGGCAGCCAGCCGCAGATCGTGGGTCGCCATCAGCATCGTCATGCCCTCCTCGGCGAGGGTCCGCAGCACCTCGACGACCTCGATGGCGAGTTCCGGATCGAGGGCCGAGGTCGGCTCGTCGCACAGAAGCAGCGTCGGCGAAGCGGCGATGGCCCGCGCGATGGCCACGCGCTGCTGCTGGCCGCCCGACAGCGTCGCCGGCCAGGCATCGGCCTTGTGGGCCATGCCGACCTTTTCCAGAAGCGTCATTGCATGGCTTCGCGCCTTGGCGGCCGGCCATTTCCAGACGGTGGTGAGCCCTTCGGTCACATTGTCGGCGACCGAGCGATGCGGAAACAGCTGGAAGTTCTGGAACACCATGCCGGTCCTGCGGCGCAGCGCCAGGATCTCGGCCTGCGACGGGCGCTGGCCCGGCGCGAAGGCAACCCTCGCATCGCCGATCTCCAGCGTGCCGGCCTCGGGCATTTCCAGAAGGTTGGCAGTGCGCAGCAGCGTGCTCTTGCCGCTGCCGGACGGGCCGATCAGGGCGGTGACGCGGCCCTCGGCGATATTCAGATCGACGCCGTCGAGGACGGTGTTCTCGCCGAAACTCTTGGCGATGCCGGACAGGCGGATCATGCGCCGGACTCCAGATAGCCGCCCTGGCGCCCGAAGCGCGCCTCCAGCCGGCTCTGCAGGGCGGAGAGGACCGAGGACAGGACGAGATAGAGCAGCGCCGCCTCGACATAGAGGATGAGCGGCTCGTAGGTCGTGGCGACGATGCGCTGGGCCTGCTGGAACAGCTCCGGCACGGTGATCGCCGCGGCCAGCGAGGTGTCCTTGACCAGCGAAATGAAAGAATTCGACAACGGCGGCACGGCGACACGTATCGCCTGCGGCACGATGGTACGTTTCATCGCCTGGTTCCGGGTCATGCCGATCGCATAGGCGGCTTCCCACTGGCCCTTGTTGATGGAGGACAGGGCCGCGCGGATGATCTCCGACGTATAGGCACCGACGCTGAGGGTGAAGCCGATCAGCGCCGCCGGAAAGGCGTCGATCAGGATGCCGACGCTGGGCAGGCCGTAGAAGATGACGAAGAGCTGGACCAGCAGCGGCGTGCCGCGGATGAACCAGACATAGAAGCGGGCGATGGCGGCCAGCGGCTTCGGCCCGAACAGCCGCACGACGGCGGTCATGAAGCCGAGCGACAGGCCGAAGGCGAAGGAGAGGATCGCCAGCGGCACGGTGAAGACGAGACCCGCCCGGACCAGCGGCCAGAGCGAGTCGAGCATCAATTGCAGGGTGGGGGGCAAGGGACGGTCCGATCCTGTCGCAGCAAGCGGGCGCGGGTAACCCGGTTCCGGTGCTCGGCCGGAACCTCACCCTTCGGCGACGATGTAGGGCAGCGGCAGCGGCGGGCATCCCGCCGCCGCCGTCGAAGATCAGCGCGAGACGTCGGCGCCGAAATATTTCTGCGAGATGGTCTCGTAGGTGCCGTCGGCGCGGATCGCATCGAGCGCCTTGTCGATCTCGGCGACGAGCTCGGGATTGCCCTTCTGGACGACCACGCCGGAAGCGGCGGCCTCGGCTTCCGAGGCGACGATCTTCACCGGCGCGTCGGGCTTCTGCTTCTTGAAGTCGAGATAGGAAAGGTTGTCGTTGATCGTCGCGTCGGCGCGGCCGGTGAGGACGAGCTGGATCGACTGGTCGAAGCCTTCCGTGCCGACGAGGCTGGCGCCGGCTTCCTCGGCGATGCGGCCGTAATTGGAGGTCAGCGACTGGGCCGCCCGCTTGCCGTCGAGATCGGCGAAGCTGGCGATGTCCTCATTGTCGTCCTTCACGATGAGGACCGCCTTGGAGACGATGTAGGGCTTGGAGAAGTCGAAGCGGGCCTGCCGCTCCTCGGTGATGCCGACCTGGTTGATCACCGCGTCGTAGCGGTCGGAGGCGAGGCCGGCGATCAGGCCGTCCCACTTGCCCTCGACGAACTCGACCTCGACGCCGAGCCGCTCGGCGATCTCGCGGCCGATCTCGACATCGAAGCCAACGAGGGCGCCGGAGGCATCGTGATAGGTGAAGGGGGCATAGGTGCCCTCCGTGCCGATCCGCAGGGTGCCGGCGGACTTGATGTCCTCGAGGCTGCCGGCATGGGCGGCGGTGCCGAGGAGAAGGGCGGCGGTGAGCGTTGCGAGCGTGAGCTTCATGGGGTCATTCCTGGATTGGGAGGCGCCTGTCGCGCATTGACCGGAAACTCGGTATTCGCGGGGCTTCCATCAAGGAATGGATTGGCGCGGGGACGCCGGATCGGAGTTGGTTCTTCCCATCTTCGCCATTCGGCGCGCGCGGAGCATGGAAGCGGACGACCGGTCGCGGTCGCCCGCTCTTGCGACGTCAGCGGTTGGCGAAAAAGACGTCGTCCTGCTCGCTGCGCAGCCGGTGCAGCGTGCTCGCCGTGTCGAAGGCGACGGCGTCGCAGGTGACGATCTCGCCGGCCGCGACCGGGGCGCGCAGGGTGCGCCCGTCCATCAGGTAATAGGGCGCGGGCGCGCCGGCCCCGAGCGGCCGGGCCGGCATCAGCAGGTGATCCAGCGGCTCCATCTGGTGGCGCGCGCCGATGGCCAGCGTCTCGCCCGCGGTGAGATCGCGCCGGGCGCGGGCGACGAGGTCGTAGCGGGGCCTGACCTCGGTGCCGCCGGTCGAGCTGCCGAGCCGGGCCGCCGACAGCACCGACATCGGCGCCTCGACGCCGAGAAGATGCACCGGGTTATGGATTAGGAGATGGCGGCCGTCAGGGCTCGCCGGAATGCCCTTGCCCGCGAGGAGCCGCCCGGTTGCCGCATCGGGCGCCTCGACGATGACGAAGACGCCGCCGGCAAAGCTGAGCTCGTCCGGCCGGCGCAGGCAGTTGAACATGTCCACGACGCCGGCGCGGCCGAGAAGGCCACCGGCGGCGCGGGGCCGCATGAGATGCGGCAGTTCCACCGTGCGGGCGATGGGCGCGTGCAGTTCCGGCACGTCCGGATCAAGATCGGTGTGATTGGCGACGATGCCCATCTCGCAGAGATCGGGCACGGTGGTGCGGGCGAATTCCGCCAGTTCGCGGGGTGGGATCGCGGCGGTCGGATCGCCGGTCGCGAAGAGATCGCGAAAATGCGGCGCCGCAACCGATCGTCCCCAGGCGGTGACGGTGTCGTCGGCCGGGTTCCAGACGAAGTCGGATTCGCTGGCCTTGCCGGCGGCGACGATCTTCAGGCCGAGGAGCCGTGCCCAGCCGATCAGGCCGATCAGCAGGCTCGGCTGGTCGCCATCCACCGGCGTGTGGACCACGCCGGCCGAGGCGGCGCGCCGGGCGAGGATCGGACCGACGACGATCTCGGCTTCCTTGGTGGCGATGACGCTGTGGCGGCCATTGTCGATGGCGGCGGCGGCCGTTGCGGCAGCGCCTTCGGGATGGCCGGTCGCCTCCACCACCACGTCGAGCGGCAGCGCGGCCAGAAGCAGCGCATCGTCGACGACCGCCGTCCGGCCGGCTTCGATGGCCGCCAGCGCGGCGGCGCGCGTGTCGCACAGCGTGATGGCCTCCGCCGCGACGCCCGCCGCCAGCAGCGAGCGGCGGGCGCGGTCCATGTCGCGGTCGCAGATCGCCGGGACGACGAGCCCCGGAATATGCCGCGACTGCGCCACGAAGGTCGCGCCGAACTCGCCGGCACCGACCAGCCCGGCCCGGATTTCGCGCGCCTCGCTCCGCGCGAAAACTGCATGCAGGTTCATGGATCCCCTCCCGAAATAGATTCCCCCGCGGCCGGTCTAGGCTAGATTGTCGCAGGGCGGAAGGGTCCGGCCGCGAGACCCGGCCGGTCGCAAGCTGGCATGCCAGGCGCTGAACGACGCCCGGCGAGGCTGGCGCCGCGCCGCCGTCAGCCGGCCGCGATCCTGTTGCGGCGCGCGATGGCCGTCGGGGCAGCGGCGACGACGAGCAGGGCAAGGCCGGCCATGTCGATCCAGATGTTGGTCGGGAACATCAAGAGGCCGCCGGCAACGAGGAAGATCCCACGGCGCAGCGGTGTGACCACGCCGCCGACCGGCTCGGTGCCCTGAAGCGCGATGGCGAAGAGCACGCAGCCAAGGGCGTAGAGCGCCGTCGTGTAGGCGATGTCGAGCGGCGTGCCTTCAAGGAGCAGCTGCGGGACATAGACGAAGCTGAACGGCATCAGCACCAGCGTGGCGCCGAATTTGAGGGCCGCGAAGCCGGTCTTCATTGGCGGCGCGTCGGCGATGGCGGCACCGGCGAAGGCGGCGACGCAGACCGGCGGCGTGATGTTGGAGAGGCACGCTGCGTAGAACACTGCCAGATGCGCGGCCACCACAGGCACGCCGAGATTGATCAAAGCGGGCGCAGCGACCACCGACAGGATGATGTAGGAGCCGGTGGTGCTCGACCCCATGCCGATGATGATCGAGACGACCGTCACGAGGCAGAGCGCGACGAAGAGATTGCCGCCGGAAAAGTCGATCAGGACGGCGGAGAATTTCAGCCCGAGACCGGCCAGGACGATGCCGCCGATGATGATGCCGAGCGTGCCGATGGCCGCACCCGCCGCCGCGTTGCTGCGGGCGCCGCCGACCATGGCCTGTGCGATGGCGGTCGGTCCCATGCGGGTGTCGCGGCGCAGCCAGGACAGGGCGGCGGCCGAGACGGTGCCCCAGAAGGCGCAGAAATCGGCCGAATAGCCGGAGAACAGCAGGCCGATCACGGCGATCAGCGGCACGAAGAACTGCCAGCCCTTGGCCAGCACCGAGCGCAGGCTGGGGATTTCTTCCGCCGGCAGGCCCTTCAGGTCGAGGCGGACGGCTTCCAGATCGACCATCGACAGGAGGAAGATGAAGAACACCACGGCCGGGATGACGTTCATCAGGGCGATGGTCAGGTAGCTGGTCTCGGTGAGGGTCGCGAGGATGAAGACGCCGGCGCCCATGACCGGCGGCATGAACTGGCCGCCGGTGGAGGAGATCGCCTCGATGGCGCCGGCATCATGGTTGCGGAAGCCGGTGCGCTTCATCAGCGGAATGGTGAAGGCGCCTGTGGTCACGACATTTGCGACGGAGGAGCCGGAGATGGAGCCGAACAGCGCGGAGGTCATGACCGCGATCTTGGCCGGGCCACCGCGCCAGCGGCCGGCCAGCGCCGTGCCGAGATCCATGAAGAAGGCGCCGGCGCCCGAGCGCTCGAGAAAGGCGCCGAAGATCATGAAGGGGAAGACGAAGGTGGCGAAGGTCGCGGTGACGACGCCGAACAGCGCTTCCTGGGTGGAATAGGTGAATTCCAGGATGCGCTCGACCGACATGCCGGGATTGGCCAGGCGACCGGGCAGATATTCGCCGAAATAGAGTTGGCCGAGAAAGACGATGGCGATGATCGAGATGATCGGGCCGAGCGCCCGGCGGCTGGTCTCCAGCATAACCCCGATGGCGATGGCGCCCATCACCAGATCGGCGGTGTTGGGCGAGGAGACGCGGAACATCGCGTAGCTGACATACTGGTCGATCCAGTACCAGACGCTGGCGACGGTGGCGGCGACGAGAACGAGGTCGACGATGCTCGGGCGGTGGGACGGCGAGCCGGCGCGTGCCGGATAGAGCAGGAACACCAGCACCGAGGTCAGCATCAGATAGATGCCGCGATTGGTCTGGGTCGAGACGAGGCCGAAGCCGGAGGTGTAGAGGTAGAAGCCGGTGAAGCCCAGCGCCACCAGATTGAAGGCGAGGGCGTAGAAACCGGTCAGGGACCGGCGTGCGCCATCGACGCGCAACAGCCAGGATGCGTCCACCATCGTCTCGTCTTTTCGTGGTTGAAAGGCCCCCGCCTTCCGGTCAGCCGGAAAACGGGGGCGTCAGCAATGCGTTGACTGTGGCGGGTGGCTACTTCGCCGCGCCGCTCTCGGCGTAATAGGCGGCGGCGCCGGGATGCATCGGGGCGCCGAGCGCCTCGAAGTTCTCGACGTCGGGCTTCATCTGGGCCCAGGCCTTGTGGCCGTTGGCCAGCGCGTCCTGCCGGTCATAGGCCGAGGCCACCATCCGCTTGACCACGTCTTCCGGCACGCTCTCATGGGCGACCCAGTAGACGGTGGTATAGGGCATGTCGGTCGCCGGAACGCCCTTGTAGGTCGTCTCCGGCATCGTGCCCGTATGGTAGAAGGGATAGGTCTCGCTGATCTTGGCGAGCTGGTCCTCCTCGTAGGGCAGCACCACCACGTTGCGCGTCTCGGCCAGCTCGGTGACGGCCGCGGCCGGCGAGGAGGACTGGCAGAAGGCGTCGATCTGGCCGTTGCCCAGCGCACGGCCGGCGTCGGCGAAGGTCATCATCTGCGGCTCGACCTGATCGAGGATGCCGAGCGCCGTCAGGATGTTGGAGCAGTTGAAGACCGTGCCCGATCCCGGCGGTCCGAGCGCCACCTTCTTGCCGGCGAGATCGGCGATCGACGACAGGCCGCTGTCGGCGAGGGTGACGAAATAGGTCGGTCCCTCATAGGCCATGGCGACGCCCCGCAGCATGTCGCCCTTCTCTCCGTCCTTGAACGGGCCGGTCGGCTCCTGCGCCATGAAGACGTGGCTGCCATAGACGATGCCCATGTCGAGCTCACCCTTGATCAGCCGCTTGGCGTTCTCGGTGGAGCCGCCGGTGGTCACCTGGGTGATGTTGACGTCCGGCAGGTCCTTGCCGAGCTCGGTGCCGGCGACGCCGACCATGTAGTACATGACGCCGCCCGGATTGGAGCCGCCCCAGGCGATGCTGGTCTGGTCCTGCGCCACGGCGCCGGTTGCGAGCGATGCGGCGGCGAGCCCTGCCGCGAGCGTGCAGGCGATTGTCCTGAGTGTCATCCTGTCTTCCTCCCCATTGTTGTCGTTACTGGCGGACGGGATTCTCCAAGGTCCCGAGCCCGTCGATCGTGACCGCAACGCGGTCGCCGTCGGCGAGATAGCGCGGCGGGTCGAAGCCGATGCCGACGCCGGCGGGCGTGCCGGTGGCGATGATGTCGCCCGGCAGCAGCGTCATGGTGGCCGTCATCGTCTCGATCAGCGTCGGAATGTCGAAGATCAGATCGGCGACGCTGGCCTTCTGGCGGGTCTCGCCATTGACCGTGGTGGTGACGGTCAGCCTGGTGACGTCCGGCACCTCGTCGGCGGTGACCAGCACCGGGCCCATCGGCGCGAAGGTGTCGATGCCCTTGCCGATCACCCACTGGCTGTGATGGCGCTGCAGCTCGCGCGAGGTGACGTCGTTGATGACGACATAGCCGAAGACATAGTCCATGGCGTCGGCCTTGGAGACGCCGAAGGCGCGCTTGCCGATGACCACGCCGAGCTCGCCCTCGTAATCGACGGTGCGGGTGCGATCGAGGCCGGCCTCGATGGTCGCGCCGGGTCCGATGATCGCCGACAGCGACTTGGTGAAGATGACGGGCGCGACCGGGATGGCCTGCTTGCCGCCGGAATCGAAGCCGCTGTTGTGAAACTCGGAGGCATGCTCGCGGTAGTTCTTGCCGACGCAGAAGATGTCGCGGCGCGTCTCCGGCAGCGGCGCGAGAATGGTCACGTCGGACTGCGAGAGGCGCTCGGCGCCATTGGCCGCCTTGGTCTTCCACGCATCCAGCAGCTCCGCGTCGCCCTCGGCGATGCGCCGCACCGCAAGGCGGGCCGCCGCGCCGGTCTCGCAGACCACGATCTCGTTCCCATCCAGCAGGCCGGCGCCCGGAACACCGTCCCGTTCGAATGTCAGCAGCTTCATTTCCGCGATGCTTCCTTGTTTTATCGATAAAACATGCAAACATATGGAAAGTGACGGGTCAAGCGGCGTTGTGCCGGGAGCCCGCGGATTGCCAAGTCGGCGCAGAGCCGGCATGCGGGGCGCCAGCGAAGGAAAGGCTGCCACACTCATGGATCTGGACGTGTCGACGCGCCCCCTGAAACCGGACACCGGCATGACGCTGACCGACGCGGCCTACCGGCAGCTGCGAACCGACATCATCGCCGGGGTGCGGGCGCCGACGGAGCGGCTGCGGATCGAGCGGCTGAGCCGGATCTACGAAGTCGGGCCGACGCCGTTGCGCGAGGCGCTGCAGCGGCTGGCGGCCGACGGGCTGGTCATCGCCACCGGCAATCGCGGCTTCGCGGTGGCGCCGCTCGATGCCGACGAATTCGAGGATCTCAATACCGCCCGGACCGCCATCGAGCTGCAGATGCTGCGGATGGCGATCGAGAAGGGCGACGCGATGTGGGAATCAGGCGTCGTCGCCGCGGCCTACCGGCTGGGCAAGCTGGACGACCGGATCATGTCCGACGATCACGAGACCCTGTCGGAATGGGAGACCGCCAACCGGGACTTCCACTACGCCACGGTGTCGGCCTGCGGGTCGAAATGGCTGCTGCATGTGCGCAGCCTCCTGCACGACCAGTGCGAGCGTTACCGCCGGGCCTCGGTCGACCTGAAGCGCCACGAGCGCGATCTGGCCGAGGAACATCGGCAGATCGCCGCGGCGGTTCTGGAACGCGATGCCGACCGGGCCAGCGATCTGGTGGCGGCGCATTTCGAGCGCACGACGCGGTTCCTGGTGCAGGTGCTCGGCGCGCGGGCATGATCCTGCCGCGGGGCAGGGCGGTATGGACTTGCGGCGACAGCCAGCGCGCGGCCTTGGCCCCTTAGACCTCAGCCCTTCGGCGCGAAGCGCTGGATGATGGCGTCAGCGATCGCGCCGAGATCGGCAGCGACGATGTCGGGCCTTGGTGTTTCGGGCGCGTGCAGCACGGCGTTGCCGGGCCGGGTGACGAGCGCGCCGTAACAGCCGGCAGCCTGCGCGCCGATCGTATCCCAGACATGACAGGCGACGAGGCAGAGATCGCCGGTGGCAACGCCATGCGCCTCGGCGACGAGGCGATAGGTCTCGGGCGCCGGCTTGAACCGGCCGACGCTGTCGACGCTGTGGGATGCCTCGAAGAACTCTGCGATGCCAGCCTTGTCCAGCGGGGTCGGCGCGGCCGACGGCGGCGAATTGGTCAGGGTGACGAGGCGAAAGCCGGCGTCGCGCAGCTTCGCCAGCGCCGGGGCGACGTCGGGATGGGCCGGCATGCTGCCGATCCGCCGGCGCAGTTCGGCGACATCGTCATCGCCGACGGCGACATTCCGGGTCTCCCCGACCATGCGGATGACGCCCGCTGCGATTTCCCCGAAGGGCGTGTAGCGGCCCGACAGGGTCAGCGTCTGGGAATAGAGAACGAGCTGGGCGAACCATTCACGCATCACCGCCGCATCGCCGAAGACCCGTTCGAACAACGGCTCCAGCGTGGTGATGTCGAGCAGCGTCTCGTTGACGTCGAAGACGATGATCGGCGGAACCCGGCTGATCATGGCGAAACGCTCCCTGGTCGGCGCCGATCCTCACCGGATCGGCATCCCTTCTAGATGGGCGCTCCCTTGCAACATCCAGCCCGGCACCTGATCTGCGTCACAACCGGACACAAGGATTGCGATCATGATGCAGGACAATGAAATGATGATGGATTCCGGCCCGATGGGCTGGATGATGGGCGGCATGGGGATCGGCGCGGTGCTGGTGCTCGCCGTCCTGGTGCTGGGGGTCTTCGCCCTCGTCAAATATCTGCGGAGCTGACGACGCCGGCACGCAGCTGCGGCCGACCTGATCGGGCGTCCGACGCGGGATCGCCCGGTCAGGCCGCCTCGGTCGCGCGGATCCTGACGGGGCCGCCGCGATCCAGCATCGCCTGGATGTCGGACCATGGCTGGGGCCGGGCGAAGTAATAGCCCTGCAAGAGCTTGCAGCCGGCGGTGCTGGCCAGCAGCATCTGTTCGGCGGTCTCCACGCCTTCCGCGACGATGGCGAGCCCCATGGCGTTGGCGACGCTGGCAAGGGCGGTGATGAGCACGTTGTCGGCCTCGCTGTCCCCCAGCTTGACCACGAAGCTGCGGTCGATCTTGATCGAATCGATCGGGAAGGCGCGGAGGTACGAAAAGCCGCTGTAGCCGGTGCCGAAATCGTCGAGCGAAATGCGCAGGCCGAGGGCGCGCAGCGCGGCGAGACGGCGAATGACGCCGTCATTGGCGTTCATGGCGACGGATTCGGTGATCTCGATGACGATGCGCCTTGCCGGCATGCCGGTTTCGGCCAGCACGCGTTCGACCATCGTCACGACGTCGTCGCGCTTGAGCTGGCTGGCGGAGAAATTGACGCCGATGGACAATCGGTCCGTTTCGGCGCCATCCCGGCAGGCGCGGCGGAACACCCATTCGCCGAGCAGGTCGATGAGCAGCGATTGTTCGGCAATGGGGATGAAGTCCACCGGCGGAATGATACCACGCGACGGATGGCGCCAGCGCACCAGCGCCTCGCAGCCATGCAGCTTGCCCTCGGCGGTGACGATCGGCTGATAGGCGAGTTCCAGCTCGTTCAAAAGGATCGCGGCGCGCAGCTCGCGCTCGATATAGCGGGTGTGCTTCTGGTCCCGGAGCATCTCGTTTTCGAACAGGGTCGCCTGGGCACGGCCGTTCCGCTTGCTCTGGTAGAGCGCGAGGTCGGCATATTGCATCAGCTCGTCGAACAGGGCGGTGTCGCCCGGGCCGAAGGCGATGCCGATCGAGGCCGACAGGTTCAGCGGTCGGCCGGCGTGATAGGCGGTGTGGTCGAGCGCGATCAGGAAGCTCTCGGCCAGCCGGGTGGCCGCTTCGGGCGAGGCGCATTCGGTCAGCAGCGCAAATTCGTCGCCGCCGACCCGGCCGATGAGGCTGCCGGGGAAGACGCGTCGGGCGACCGTCGCCAGATGACGCAAGGCGGCATCGCCCATGTCGTGTCCGTAGGCGTCGTTGATCTGCTTGAGATAATCCATGTCGACGAGGAGGAGCGCGTAGCCGCCGGATGGGGGCGCGATCTTGAGCTGCGCTCCGCAACGGATGATGAAAACCCGGCGGGTCAGTGTCCTGGTGACGCCGTCGCGCTCGTGGATCAGCGCATTCTGGCGGTCCGTGGCGTCCTTCTGGCGAACCAGTTCGGTCTCGAGGCGATGCTGCCGGCATGCCCAGAACAGGGCGATGACGGCGACCGCGGTCGTCGCGGCGAGGATCCGGGTATGCCAGAGATCCTCGCTGCCGGCGCCGGTGAGCCCCAGAACGGACAGGCCGATGATGGCGAGAAGCCAACCCACCATCGAATAATGGCTGATCCGCATCATGGCGCGAGGGTCGCGAAAACCGGACAATTCATTACCCTGACAGTTGCATTTGCGACTTTGTGCAGGACGAACTCATAAGACCGGGTAAACAGTTTGTGATGACCTCATGACAGTTCACGTTCGGTGAATCGTTCCTTATCGGCCCGCCCTGTCTGCCGGACGTCCGTCGCGCGGTTTCTACCGGCGGCCGCCGCGCAACCGTTGGTTCTTCAGGCTAGAGCGTCCGGTAATAAGTGTGAATCGGATGGTTCCGCTTGGCCGCGTATTCTGATTCCTTGCGTGCGGGAGGATACGCACCATGGGAAGATCGGTTTCATCGGACTTGCGGCTTCGGATAGTTCGTGGTGTTGCGGCTGGCGAGACGCGGCGTGCGGCGGCGGCGCGGCTTCAGGTTGCGCCATCGACCGCGGTGAGAGTTCAGGCCCGTTACGCCCGCACGGGTTCCGTGGAGCCGGCCAAACAGGGTCGTCCTGCTGGATCTGGCAAGCTCGGGCCGCATCGGCTCGCCATCGTCGAGAAGGTGAAGGCCAGACCCGACATCACCATG
>NZ_ATXK01000014.1 GCF_000421645.1 Aurantimonas coralicida DSM 14790
GACGAGAGATACTTTTAAAACCAGACCCCCTGCCCGCTCGGCCGAAACCAAACGCACAATCACCAGTCGGCATCGCTGCCAACCAGTGCAAAAAGATCCAGCCTGCTCAAACCTCACACCGCAATCCGAAGACCGCAGCAGTCAGGCTCAAGCCGTACACTCTCATACCGAAACGTGATAACGATCGATCGTTCTCTCATGGATGCCTCGCAATCGGAAAGGAAACCGACACGAAGCTCCAGGCAAACAATCCGCCGCCCACGCTTCTCTTTCTTCTCAATCTTCAGTTTTCAAAGAGCACGACACCGAACAAACGATGGCGGCGGGCCGGTCGGGACTTCCATCCCCTGGACCCTGTCGAAGACCAGCCGTTTCCGGCGAACTCTTCTGGATGTCTGCGGCGGGGCCAAAACCAGAGCGAACCGAAGGGCTCGCCGGCGGCGCCCTCGCCGTCGATGAGTGGCTTATAGGCCCTCCCCGCTTTCGAAGTCAACACGGCTTTCTGGAAAAAACGACGGAAGCGAACTTTTTCCGAAACAGGCCGGATCGCCTGCCCCACAGGCTTCCCCGGCGTCATCGCGGATTCACAAAGCGTCCCGGCGCGTGGAAGCCCACAGCGCACCGGGATCGCCCTATGGGGCCCTGCAGGAGCCATCCCCTTGGTGCCGTCGTCAGCTTCGACGCAGGAGGGAGGCGACACCCGGCGCGGCCGCACGGCTGTCGGCTTCTGCCTGACCCTGGCCCGGCGTGCGAGATTTTCCTTTCGCGCCGTTTGGTATTAGGCCGGAACGACAGGCCTGCAGAGGCGCGACGGGGATGGCACGGGGACAGGCAGATGGGCGACAGGACCGAGGCGAACCCGCCGGGCCGTTACGAACGCATCCTGCGTGACGCCGGTGTCCGCATCACCCGGCCGCGGCGGATCATCCTCACGATTCTCGCCGATGGCGGCGACCATCCCGACGCGCTGGAGATCTTCCGGCGCACCGCGGCAATCGATCCCTCGATCTCGCTCTCCACCGTCTACCGCACCATGAAGCTCCTGGAGGAGAAGGGCGCGATCCAGCGCCATGTCTTCGAGGGCGGCCCGTCGCGATTCGAGCGCGCCGACGGCGATCACCACGACCATCTCATCGATATCGAATCGGGCGAGGTCGTCGAGTTCCGCTCCGATCGCATCGAGAAGCTGCAGGAAGAGATCGCCCGCGAGCTCGGCTACGAGATCGTCTCGCACCGGCTCGAACTCTACGGCCGCAAGCGCCGGCCGGACTGACCGCCCCTCACGCGGGGAGACGCCCGACGCGAATCGGCCCGCGTCCTCTCGAGCACGGGCCGATTCGTTCCAGTGTTCGTCGCGACGCGGGCCGGCTCAGACCAGCCTGGCGTCGAGCGTCACGCTGATCGCGCCGAGGGCCTTGGACACCGGGCAGCCTTCCTTGGCGGTGTTGGCGAGTTCGTCGAACTTGCCCTGCTCGATCCCCAGGACCGTCGCTTCCAGGACGATGGCGCTGGACTTGATCTCGAAGCCGGCCTCGACCTGCTCGACATTCACCGTGGCGGTGGCCTTCAGCTCCTGCGCCGGCGTGCCGTTTTCGGCGAGGAAATGCGACAGCTGCATCGCGAAGCAGCCGGCATGGGCTGCGGCCAGCAACTCCTCCGGATTGGTGCCCGACTTGCCGCTCTCGTCCTCGAAGCGCGCCTTGAAGGAATAGCCATGTTCGGACAGCGCGCCCGACTGCGTGGTGATCGCGCCGGTTCCGTCCCCGAGTGCGCCCTTCCAGATTGCCGTTGCATGCCGTTTCATGAGAATCTCCTTGATCTGGCGCCGACCGGGCCGCTGCGTTTGTGGCAGCGGCCGAATGGGAGGTCGGCCCGCCTTGCCGCAACAACCGTCGGCGCCCGCAACAGTTCCGGCGAACACGATGCGTTCACCAAGGCGGCGATAGGCTGGCCGGGCCCGCGCGCACGCCGCGGGACCGGCGGCAGCAGGAGACACCGCGTTGACGCAGACGACGCTCATCCACGCGACCCGGCCGCTTCTCGACGAGAAGGCGGCCTGGCTGACGATCCTTGCCGACGAGCGGCGCAGCAGCCCCCACACGATCGAGGCCTATGAGCGCGATCTGCGCCAGTTCCTGGTCTTCCTCACCGACTATCATGCCCGCCCGGCGCAGCTTGCCGATCTCGCCGATCTGAAGACGGCCGATCTGCGCGGCTTCCTCGCCGCGCGGCGCCGTGACGGGGCGGGCGCCAAGACCATGGGCCGGGGGCTTGCCGGCGTCAGGTCCTTCATCCGCCATCTGGAGCGCAAGGGCCTTGCCTCCTCGGCCGGGGCCAAGGCGATGCGGGCGCCCAAACAGCCGAAATCGCTGCCGCGCCCCCTGACCGTCGGCGACGCGATGGCGGTGACGGAAGAGGCCGGCGCCTTTGCCGCCGAGGCCTGGATCGCGGCCCGCGACGTCGCTATCCTCACCCTGCTCTATGGCTGCGGCCTGCGCATTTCCGAAGCCCTGTCGCTGCCCGGCGATGCGCTATGCGACGCAACGGCCCGTTCGATGCCGGTCGCCGGCAAGGGCGGCAAGACCCGGCTGGTGCCGCTGCTCCCGGCCGTGCTGCAGGCGGTCGCCGAATATCGCCGTCTCTGCCCCTATCCGCTCAACGCCCACAACGCGCTGTTTCGCGGCGCGCGCGGCGGACCGTTGCAGCCGCAGATCGTTCAGCGCGCCATGGCGCGGCTGCGCGGCGTTCTCGGCCTGCCCGAGAGCGCGACGCCCCATGCTCTGCGCCATTCCTTCGCGACGCATCTCCTGGCCGGTGGCGGCGACCTGCGCACCATCCAGGATCTCCTCGGCCATGCCAGCCTGTCGACCACCCAGAACTATACGGCGGTGGATCAGGCCCGGCTGATGTCGATTTACGAGGACGCCCATCCCCGCGCCCGGCGCCGGCGCGCCGGCTGATTCGCCCCCCGGTGCTTAGGTCTTTGGTCGCAATTGCCGCCTAGGCTCGCGCCATGCTGCACCTGATTTCCGCCGTCGCCGCCCCCGATCGCCTGCCCCCGTCCCACACGGCCCTGCGCCGTCTCGAACGCCTGTGCCTCATGGTGCCGCTTGCGCTTCTCGCCCTGCTGTTTGCCGGCATCGCCGCGGCGCAGGCGGCCGACGCCGGGACCTGCAAGGCGACCGATCTCCTGGCGACGCTCGAAGCCGATGGCAGGCTTGCCGCGGTCGAGGCGGAAGCGGCCCGGACCGTCAATGGCGAGGGCAAGCTGTTCCGCATCGAGAAGCCGGGTGTGCCGCCCTCCTTTCTTCTCGGCACCATGCATCTCGCCGATGCGCGTGTGCTGGCGCTCGGGGAGACGGCCGAGGCCGCGCTGACCGATGCCCGGCGCCTGGTGATCGAGACCACCGACGTCCTCGAGCCGGCAAAGGCCGCCGCCGCGTTTCTCGCTCATCCCGATCTGATCAATCTGCCCAAGGGCCAGACCCTCGCCGATCTTCTCTCCGACGAGGAGGAGGCGCGAATCAGGGCCGCCCTCGACGCCCGCGGCATGCCGTTCCATGCCGTGCGCACCCTGCAGCCCTGGTTCCTGTCGATCAGCCTGATGCTGCCGGCCTGCGAGATGGCGCATCGCGCCAAAGGCGCGGCGGTGCTCGACGCGGCCCTTGCGCAGCGCGCCATGGCTGCGGGCAAGCCGGTGGAGGGCCTCGAGACGTCGGCCGAGCAGCTGGCGGCCCTCGCCTCCCTGCCGATCGAGCTGCAGCTCGAAGGTCTCGTCGCCACGGTCGATCTGGCAGAGCACCTGCCCGACGTCATGGAGACCATGGTCTCGCTCTATGTCGACGGGCGAATCGCCATGATCATGCCGACGATCGAGGCGGCGATCCCCAATGGCGGTGTGCTGGTCGGCGCCGGCGACGGCTATGCCGAGTTCGAAGAGCGCATCGTGACCGATCGCAACCGCCGCATGGCGGAACGCATGCAGCCGATGCTGACGGCGGGCGCCGCCTTCGTCGCCGTGGGCGCCCTGCATCTGCCGGGCGAAGAGGGCATCGTCGCCCTGCTGCGCGAGGCCGGCTGGACCGTGACCCGGGCCGACTGAGCCTGTGCAGAGAACCGGGGGCAGCCCGGCATTCCCGGACCCGACTGCACCGAAACGTGAAGACGCCCGGCATTTCGCCGCTGGCCGGAGCGGGCGTGGCGACCTTAAGCTTTGCGGATCGCAACAGCCAAGGAGACATGCCGCATGAAATCCTTTCTCGCTGTCACGCTGGGCGCCGGCCTGCTGGCCGCCGCCTCCACCGGAGCGGTCGCCGCCTGCGCGTCGCATGTCACGGCCGACGCGCCGATGACCCCGATCGTCACCGCCGACACGAGCGGCACCGACACCGCACCGGTCGCGACGCCCGACAAGAAGAGCTGATCGCGCGCTCCCAAACGAGAAAAGGCCCGGCTGCTTCTGGCAGCCGGGCCTTTTTCATGGCGCGCAATGATTCACGTGAAACGCCGGCGGGCGATCCCGCCCGGCGCTCCGGTCAGATATGGATCGGCTTGGCGAAGGCCGCGAGGGCCGCCTCGCGCATGGCTTCCGACAGGGTCGGATGGGCATGCGAGGTCCGTGCGAGATCCTCGGACGATCCGCCGAACTCCATCAGCAGCCCCGCCTCGGCAATGAGGTCGCCGGCATCGGCGCCGAGGATGTGGCAGCCCAGCACCCGATCGGTCTCGGCATCCACCAGGAACTTCACGAAGCCGTCGGTCTGCAGCATGGCGCGGGCGCGGCCATTCGCCATGAAAGGGAACTTGCCGACCCGGTAGGCGACGCCCGCCTGCTTCAGCTCTTCCTCGGTCTTGCCGACCGAGGCGACTTCCGGCGAGGTGTAGACCACCGACGGGATCGCGTCGTAATTCACGTGGCCGGCCTGGCCGGCGAGGATCTCGGCCAGCGCGACGCCCTCGTCCTCGGCCTTGTGGGCGAGCATCGCCCCCTTCACCACGTCGCCGATGGCATAGATCCCGTCGACATTTGTCTTGAAATGCGCGTCGATCTCGACCCGGCCGCGATCGTCCAGCGCAACGCCGGCCTCTTCGAGACCGAGACCTGCCGTGAACGGCTTGCGCCCCGTGGCCACGAGCACGACGTCGGCGTCCAGCGTCTCCGCCTCGCCGCCCTTGGCCGGCTCGAAGCTCACGGAGGCGCCCTTGTCCGATTTCGTCACCGCGGTGACCTTGGCGCCGAGCTTGAAGGTGAGGCCCTGCTTGACCATCAGCTTCTGGAAGGCGGTGGAGACCTCGCTGTCCATCGGGCCGAGCACCTTGTCGAAATACTCGACCACGGTGACCTTGGCGCCGAGGCGGGCCCAGACCGAGCCGAGCTCCAGCCCGATCACGCCGCCGCCGACGACGACCATCGTCTCCGGGACCTTCTGCAGGGCGATGGCATCGTCCGAGGACACGATCGTGTCCGTATCGAAGGCGACCTCGACGCCGGGAATGCCGGCGACGTCCGAACCGGTGGCGATG
This sequence comes from Aurantimonas coralicida DSM 14790, assembly GCF_000421645.1. GTDB lineage: Bacteria > Pseudomonadota > Alphaproteobacteria > Rhizobiales > Rhizobiaceae > Aurantimonas > Aurantimonas coralicida. The sequence continues at coordinate 5,524 of NZ_ATXK01000014.1, forward strand.
CAGATGTTCTTCGCCGACAGGGTCTCGGTGGTGCCGTCTTCCTTCGCCACCTCCACCTCGGAGGCCGACTTGATGCGGCCCGTGCCGATGACGCCGGTGATCTTGTTCTTCTTGAACAGGAAGGCGATGCCGTCGACATTCGACTTCACCGTCTTGTCCTTGTGGGCCAGCATCTTCGACAGTTCGAGCTTCGGCTCGACGGCGATGCCGAGCTCGCCGAAGCTGTGATTGGCCTCGGCGAACATCTCCGACGCGTAGAGCAGCGCCTTGGACGGAATGCAGCCGACATTCAGGCAGGTGCCGCCATAGGTCTTGCGCTTTTCGACGACGGCGACCTTGAGGCCGAGCTGCGCCGCCTTGATGGCGCAGACATATCCGCCGGGTCCCGATCCGATGACGACGAGGTCGAAGGGTTCAGCCATGTCCAGTCCTGTTCGTGCGGTGCGGGCCGTGGCCCGGTGTCTTGAAGATAAGGTCGGCGGAAGCCAACGTCAGGCGAGGAGATCATAGACCATCAGGATCAGCCCGAAGATCGAGATCACGAAAGCGAGGGTGCGGATGACGGGGATGCCCGCATAATAGATCGGCGCATAGGCGACGCGGGCCCAGAACCAGAGCTGGGCGCCGGTCAGCCCGAGCCCGCCGGTCTGGCCGGACACGATCAGGCCGAGGATCGCCGCGGCGAAGAACGGGTAGGTTTCCATGTAATTGGTGAAGGCGCGCCGGGCGCGGCCGGCCAGTCCGCCGGTCGGCCGCGGGTCACCCTCGCGCGACGAGGCGGCGGTCTTCGGGCCGATGGCGGGGATCGCCGTCACGATGTGGACGGCCAGCATGACAAGCCCCAGGATCACCGACCAGACGAGGAGCGTCAGCTCCATCGGCGTTGCGGCGAACGTCGCGGCGATCTCGGTTTCCATGCTGCGCGTCCTTCTGCCGGCCCGTCCTCTGCGATCGTGGCCATGCGTTGATGGAAGCCGCTACGCTGCGATTACGCGCAGCGCGGATCGTTGGATCACGGCCAGATCGAGCGTGCGCCGGACACGTCGAGGATCGCGCCGGTCGAATAGCTGGCCGCGTCGGAGGCGAGCCACAGGATGGCGCCGGCGACTTCCTGCGCCGTGCCCGCGCGCTTCATCGGCAGGCCGGGCCCGAGCTGGGCCACCCGGTCCGGCTGGCCCCCCGAGGCGTGGATGTCGGTGTCGATGATGCCCGGACGCACCGCGCAGACGCGGATGCCGTCGTCGATCAGCTCCTTGGCGAGACCGACGGTCAACGTGTCGATGGCGCCCTTGGAGGCGGCATAGTCGAGATACTGGCCCGGTCCGCCGAGCTTGGCCGCGACCGACGACAGATTGACGATCGCGCCGCCCTTGCCGCCATGGCTCTTGCCCATGCGCTTTGCCGCTTCGCGGGCGCACAGGATGCTGCCGGTGATGTTGATGCGGAACATGCGCTCCAGCCGCTCGACCGTCATCTCGGCCAGCGTCCCGGCCTCGTCGACAATGCCGGCATTGTTGATCAGCGCGGTCAGCGGGCCGAGCCGGTCGGCCGCCTCGAAGATCGCCAGGATGTGGGCCTCGACACCGACATCGCCCTTGACCGCGACGGCCTTGCCACCGGCGGCCTCGATGTCGGCGACGACGGCGTTGGCGGCGGCTTCGTTGGACGCGTAATTGACCACGACCGCATAGCCGGCCTTGGCACCGGCCTTTGCGGTCGCCGCGCCGATCCCGCGCGAGCCGCCGGTCACGATCATCACTCCGTCAGCCATCAGGCCGTACTCCCTTACTCAAACTCGGGACCGGCCGGGTCCATCCCGGCCAGACGCATGTGTTCTTCGCCAAACGCCTAGAGGTCGAGGACCAGACGCTCGGGATCTTCCAGGCTCTCCTTGACCCGCACGAGGAAGGTTACGGCCTCCTTGCCGTCGACGATCCGGTGGTCGTAGCTGAGCGCCAGATACATCATCGGCCGGATCACCACCTGGCCGCCAATGGCCATCGGCCGCTCCTGGATCTTGTGCATGCCGAGAATGCCCGACTGCGGTGCATTCAGGATCGGCGTCGACATCAGCGAACCGTAGACGCCCCCATTGGAGATGGTGAAGGTGCCGCCCTGCATGTCGGACACGCCGAGCTTGCCGTCGCGGGCCATCAGGCCGAGCCGGCCGATCTCCTTCTCGACCTCGGCAATCGACATCTGGTCGGCATCGCGCACCACCGGCACGACGAGGCCCTTGGCTGTGCCGACGGCGACGCCGATATGGGCGTAGTTCTTGTAGATCAGGTCGGTGCCGTCGATCTCGGCATTGACCGCCGGGACTTCCTTCAGCGCGTGGCAGACCGCCTTGGTGAAGAAGCCCATGAAGCCGAGCTTCACGCCGTGCTTCTTCTCGAACAGGTCCTTGTACTTCTTGCGCATCTCCATGACCGCGGTCATGTCCACCTCGTTGAAGGTGGTCAGCATGGCGGCCGTGTCCTGCGCGTCCTTCAGGCGCCGGGCGATGGTCTGGCGCAGGCGGGTCATCCTGACCCGCTCCTCGCGGCTCTCGTCGTCACCGGCGGACGGCGCACGGGCAGCGGGAACCTGCGGCTTTTCCTGCGGGCTAGACGGCGCGCCGCGGGCGATGGTCTCGAGGACGTCGCCCTTGAGGACCTGGCCGCGCTTGCCGGAGCCGGCGACGTCGCCGTCGGACAGGCCCTTCTCTTCCATCATCTTGCGGGCCGACGGCGCCGCCGGCATCTCGCCGGAACCCTTGCCGGCCTCCTGCGCGGGCGATGCGGCATCACCCTTCGCGCCGCCGCCGTAATCGGCCTTGGTCTCGCCGCCGGCATCCGCCCTGGCTTCCTGGCTCTTCGGCTTCTCCGTCGGCGCCGTGGTGCCGGCATCCGAACCCGAGCCCTCGCCGATCGATCCGATGACCGTGCCGACCGCGACGGTCTCGCCTTCCGGTACGGCGATGTCCTGGAGCACGCCGGCGGCGGGAGCCGGCACCTCGACCGTCACCTTGTCGGTTTCCAGCTCGGCCAGCGTCTCGTCCATCTCGACCCGGTCGCCGGGCTTCTTGAACCACTGGCCGATGGTGGCCTCGGTAACGGATTCACCCAGCGTCGGGACTTTGATTTCGGTGCTCATCGCTCTTCAGATCTCTTCTGGTCGGGTTCGGTCGGGACGACCTTGTTTCAGCGCGGCGTCTGGGTGGCTCAGCCGAGGGCGTCTTCGAGGAAGGCCGCCAGCTGCGCCTGATGCGTCGACATGGTGCCGGCCGCCGGCGAGGCGGCGGGGTTGCGACCGGTATAGCGGACGCGACGCTTCTCGGCACCGATATGTTCCAGCACCCATTCCAGATAGGGGTCAACGAAGGACCAGGCACCCATGTTCTTGGGCTCTTCCTGGCACCAGACCATCTCGGCCTGCTTGAAGCGGGCGAGCTCGTGGATCAGCGCCTTGGCCGGGAACGGGTAGAGCTGCTCGAGACGCAGCAGGTACACGTCGTTGGTGCCGCGCTTCTCGCGCTCTTCCAGAAGGTCGTAATAGACCTTGCCGGTGCACATCACGACGCGCCGGATCTTGTCGTCCTTGACCAGCTTGATCGGCGAATCCTTGCGCATCTCGGCATCGTCCCAGAGCAGGCGATGGAACGAGGTGTCGCCGGACATTTCCGACAGGTCGGACACCGCCCGCTTGTGGCGCAGCAGCGACTTCGGCGTCATCAGGATCAGCGGCTTGCGGAAGTCGCGCTTCAGCTGCCGGCGCAGGATGTGGAAATAGTTTGCCGGCGTCGTGACGTTGGCGACCTGCATGTTGTCCTCGGCGCACATCTGCAGGAAGCGCTCCAGCCGGGCCGAGGAATGCTCCGGCCCCTGCCCCTCGTAGCCATGCGGCAGCAGGCAGACGAGGCCCGACATGCGCAGCCATTTGCGCTCGCCCGACGAGATGAACTGGTCGAAGACCACCTGCGCGCCATTGGCGAAGTCGCCGAACTGGGCCTCCCAGAGGGTCAGGGCATTCGGTTCGGAGAGCGAATAGCCGTATTCGTAGCCCAGCACCGCCTCTTCCGAGAGCATCGAGTTGATGACCTCGTAGATCGCCTGCCCCTTGGCCAGATGGGCGAGCGGCACGTAGCGGGTCTCGTCCTCCTGGTCGTAGAGCACCGAATGGCGCTGCGAGAAGGTGCCGCGCTCCGAATCCTGGCCCGACAGGCGGACCGGATGGCCTTCCGTCACCAGCGTGCCGAAGGCCAGGGCCTCGCCGGTCGCCCAGTCGATGCCCTCGCCGCTCTCGATCATCTTGGAGCGGTTGTCGAGGAAGCGCTTGACGGTGCGGTGGACGTTGAAGCCCTTCGGCACGGCCGACAGCTTGGCGCCGATCTCCTTCAGCGTCTTCAGCGGCACGCCGGTCACGCCGCGGCGCGGCTCGTCGACTTCCTCGGCCTTGCGCAGGCCGGCCCAGGCGCCGTCCAGCCAGTCGGCCTTGTTGGGCAGATAGGACTGGCCGGCCTCGAACTCGGCCTCCAGCGTCTTGCGCCACTCGGCCTTGCGCTCCTCAACATCCGCCTCGGAGACGACACCCTCGGCGATCAGCTTCTTGGTGTAGATCTCCAGCGTCGTGGGATGCTGGCGGATCGCCTTGTACATGATCGGCTGGGTGAACGCCGGCTCGTCGCCCTCGTTGTGGCCGTAGCGGCGGTAGCAGAACATGTCGATGACGACCGGCTTGTGGAACTTCATCCGGTATTCGGTCGCCACCTTCACCGCGTAGACCACGGCTTCCGGATCATCGCCATTGACGTGGAAGATCGGCGCTTCGACCATCTTCGCCACGTCGGACGGATAGGGCGAGGAGCGCGACAGCCGCGGATTGGTGGTGAAGCCGATCTGGTTGTTGATGATGAAGTGCAGCGAGCCGGCGACCCGGTGGCCGCGCAGGCTGGACAGGCCGAAGCACTCGGCGACGACGCCTTGGCCGGCGAAGGCCGCGTCGCCGTGAATCAGCAGCGGCATGATCTTGGAGCGGGTGTCGAGCGGCACGAGCTCGGTGCGCGTGCGCCCGGCAATGGCGTCCTGCTTGGCGCGCGCCTTGCCCATCACGACGGGATCGACGATCTCCAGATGCGACGGGTTGGCGGTCAGCGACAGATGCACCTTGTTCTGGTCGAACTCGCGATCCGACGAGGCACCCAGATGGTACTTCACGTCGCCCGAGCCCTCCACGTCCTCGGGCTTGTAGGAGCCGCCCTTGAACTCGTGGAAGATCGCCCGGTGCGGCTTGGCCATGACCTGGCTGAGAACGTTCAGGCGGCCGCGATGGGCCATGCCGAAGACGATCTCCTTGAGGCCGAGCTGGCCGCCGCGCTTGATGATCTGCTCGAGCGCCGGGATCAGCGATTCGCCGCCGTCGAGGCCGAAGCGCTTGGTGCCCTTGTACTTGACGTCGAGGAACTTCTCGAAGCCCTCGGCCTCGATCAGCTTGTTGAGAATCGCCTTCTTGCCCTGCTCGGTGAAGGCGATGCCCTTGTCCGGGCCCTCGATCCGCTCCTGCAGCCAGCCCTTCTCCTCCGGATTGGAGATGTGGGTGAACTCGACGCCGAGCGTCGTGCAATAGGTCCGCTCGAGGATGTCGACCATCTCGCGGATCGACGCGAACTCGAGGCCGAGCACCTTGTCGATGAAGATCTTGCGGTCGAAATCGGCCTCGGTGAAGCCGTAGGCCTGGGGCGACAATTCGTTGTAGTCGTCGTCCGCCGGCTTGGCGATGCCGAGCGGGTCGAGCTTGGCGTGCAGATGGCCGCGCACGCGGTAGGCCCGGATCAGCATGATCGCGCGGACCGAATCCTGCGCAGCCTGCTGGACGGCCGCGCTGGACAGGTCGACGCCCGATTCCTGCGCCTTCTGCTTGACCTTGGCCTCGATCTTCTGGGCCGTCGGGCCCCAGTCGCCGTCGAGCGCCGAGACCAGATCGCCATTGGCGGCGATCGGCCAGTTGGCCCGCTCCCAGGAGGGACCTTCCGCGCTCTTGATGACGTCGTCGCGATCGTCCTTCAGCTCCTTGAAGAAGTCGCTCCATTCGGCCGGGACCGAGGATGGATCGGTCTCGTAGCGAGCGTGAAGATCCTCGATATAGTCGGCGTTGCCGCCGTACAGGAACGAGGTGAGCGCGAAGGTTTCGTTCGCCTGATTGCGTGCCATCGTATCGTTGCGACCACCGTTCGGGGGCCGTCTCCTATCAGCGATTCATCGATGATGCCGGACGCGCGAATCGCGGCCGGCACCCGTGTTTCGATCCTTCTTCCCCGCGTTTCGGGCATTGCCGTGACGCGGGAACCCGTTCCTGTCGCGGGGCATCGCCTGGACGCCCCGCCTGTCCGACATGAGCCGGACGATCAGCCCTTGAGCAGCTCGACCAGCGTCTTGCCGAGCTGTGCCGGCGACGGCGACACGCGGATGCCGGCCGATTCCATCGCCGCGATCTTGTCCTCGGCACCGCCCTTGCCGCCGGAGACGACCGCGCCGGCATGGCCCATGGTGCGGCCCTTGGGCGCCGTGCGGCCGGCGATGAAGCCGACGGTCGGCTTGGAGCGGCCCTTCTTGGCCTCGTCCTTGAGGAACTGCGCGGCTTCCTCTTCGGCCGAACCGCCGATCTCGCCGATCATGATCATCGACTTGGTTTCGTCGTCGGCTAGGAACATCTCCAGCATGTCGATGAACTCGGTGCCCTTGACCGGGTCGCCGCCGATGCCGACAGCCGTGGTCTGGCCGAGCCCTTCATTGGTGGTCTGGAAGACCGCCTCGTAGGTCAACGTGCCCGAGCGCGAGACGATCCCGACATTGCCGGTCTTGAAGATGTTGCCCGGCATGATGCCGATCTTGCACTGCTCCGGCGTCAGCACGCCCGGGCAGTTGGGGCCGAGCAGGCGCGACTTCGACTTGTCGAGCTTGGCCTTCACCCGGACCATGTCGGACACCGGAATGCCCTCGGTGATGCAGACGATCAGGCCGATCTCGGCGTCGATCGCCTCCTCGATGGCGGCGGCTGCGCCGGCCGGCGGCACGTAGATGACCGAAGCGGTGGCGCCGGTCTTGTCGCGGGCTTCGACGACGGACGAGAAGATCGGCAGCTGGACGGTGCGTCCGTCGGACTGCCCCTCCCACATCTCGCCGCCCTTCTTGGGATGGGTGCCGCCGACCATCTGCGTGCCGTAATAGGCCAGCGCCTGCTCGGTGTGGAAGGAACCGGTCTTGCCGGTCAGGCCCTGGACGATGACCTTGGTGTTCTTGTCGACGAGAATGGACATGGGTTCTGGGGAACTCCGTAGAGGGTCAGTCAGCAGTCGGGATGGCGGCCGCGCCGATCGGGCGGCCGGATCGCATCAGCCGACCGCCGCAACGATTTTCTTGGCTGCGTCGTCGAGATCGTCGGCCGCGGTGATGGCGAGGCCGCTGTCGTTGAGGATCGCCTTGCCCTTGTCGACATTGGTGCCTTCCAGGCGCACGACCAGCGGCACCTTCAGCCCGACTTCCTTGACGGCTGCGACCACGCCCTCGGCGATGACGTCGCATTTCATGATGCCGCCGAAGATGTTGACGAGGATGCCCTTCACGGCCGGATCGGCGGTGATGATCTTGAACGCCGCCGTCACCTTCGCCTTGTCGGCGCCGCCGCCCACGTCGAGAAAGTTCGCCGGCTCCTTGCCGTAGAGCTTGATGATGTCCATCGTCGCCATGGCGAGGCCGGCGCCGTTGACCATGCAGCCGATGTCGCCGTCGAGGGCGACATAGGCGAGGTCGTATTTCGACGCCTCGATTTCCTTGGCGTCTTCCTCGCTCTCGTCGCGCAGCGCCTTGATGTCGTCGTGGCGGAACAGCGCGTTGCCGTCGAAGGAGACCTTGGCGTCGAGGACGCGCAGCCGGCCGTCGGTCATGACGATCAGCGGGTTGATCTCCAGAAGGCTCATGTCCTTCTCGGTGAACGCCTTGTAGAGGATCGGGAACAGCGACATGCCGTCCTGGCGAGCCTGGCCGTTGAGCTCCAGCGCATCGCAGAGCTTGCCGGCATCCGCCTCGGTCACGCCCTCGAGCGGGTCGATGGCGACGGTGATGATCTTCTCCGGCGTCTCGTGGGCGACGGTCTCGATGTCCATGCCGCCCTCGGTGGAGGCGACGAAGGCCACCCGGCCGACCGCGCGGTCGACGAGGATCGAGAGATAGAGCTCACGGTCGATATCCGCGCCGTCCTCGATATAGAGGCGGTTCACCTGCTTGCCGGCATCGCCCGTCTGGGCGGTGACCAGCGTGTTGCCGAGCATCTCGGTGGCATGCTGGACGACTTCCTCGACCGACTTGGCGAGGCGCACGCCGCCCTTGGCGTCCGGGCCGAGTTCCTTGAACTTGCCCTTGCCGCGGCCGCCGGCGTGGATCTGGCTCTTCACGACATAGAGGGGACCGGGCAGCTGCCGGGCGGCGGCCTCCGCCTCGGAGACCTGCGTGATCGGCACACCGCTGGCGACCGGCGCGCCGAAGCCCTTGAGGACTTCCTTGGCTTGATACTCGTGGATGTTCATGAAGTGCCTTCCTTTTGAGAAGCCTGCCGGCGGGAACGATCCGGCATGATGGGAGAAACGGTCATTGCAGACCGCCGAAGGATGAGGCGGGACCGCCGGCCGTGCCGATGAGCACCGGCCGGTCGCGTCCGCATTGGAAGATGGTGCTGAGATCGGCGGCGCCGCGCGCCATGCCGTTCGCCTGTTCGTTGCCAGCATCGAGCACGGCTACCGCACAGCCGGGTGTCTCGCCGTTGCCGACGCGCGAGACGAGGAGCACGTCGCTCGTCTCGCCGACCTCGGCGCCGTCGAGATGATAGCGCACGATCGCCGCATAGGGCGCGCCGCGCTCGTCCACCCGCCACTCGATCGTCGATCCGAGCGAATTGAACGGGGCGAAGCTCTGGAATTCCGGCACCGCGCCGAAGCCGATCGAGACGCGCAGATCGCCCTCGGAGACGAAGACCGCACGGCCCTCGATGCCGGGACAGATCCACTCGCCCGAGCCGCCGTCTTCGGCGGCGATGGCGACGGTCTCGCAGACGTCGAGATCCAGATCCGTGTAGACGCTCTCGCCCGCCAGTGCCGCGACCGGCACCGTCAGGGCGGCGAGGACGCCGCCCATCAGCGAGAGAGAGGAGGACACGGATCCGGTCACTGGCTTACTTGAGATTGGGCGCGATGCCCTGACAGGCTTCCATGAGCCCCTGCACCGAGGCAACCGACTTTTCGAACTGGCCCTTCTCGTCGGAATCCAGCTCGATCTCGATCACCCGCTCGACGCCGTCGGCGCCGATGACGCAGGGCACGCCCACATACATGTCCTTCAGGCCGTACTCGCCCTTGAGGGCGGCGGCGCAGGGCAGGACGCGCTTCTTGTCCTTCAGGAAGCTCTCGGCCATCTGGATCGCCGAGGAGGCCGGCGCGTAATAGGCCGAGCCGGTCTTCAGCAGGCCGACGATCTCGGCGCCGCCGTCGCGGGTGCGCTGGACGATCTCCTCGAGCCGCTCGGCCGAGCACCAGCCCATCTTGACCAGATCCGGCAGCGGGATGCCGGCCACGGTGGAATAGCGGGTCAGCGGCACCATCGTGTCGCCATGGCCGCCCAGAACGAAGGCGGTGACGTCCTCGACCGAAACCTTGAACTCGTCGGCGAGGAAGGTGCGGAAGCGCGAGGAATCCAGAACGCCGGCCATGCCGACGACCTTGGACTTCGGCAGGCCCGAGAACTTCTGCAGCGCCCAGACCATCGCGTCGAGCGGGTTGGTGATGCAGATGACGAAGGCGTCGGGCGCGTATTTCGCGATGCCGGCGCCGACCTGCTCCATGACCTTGAGGTTGATGCCGAGAAGATCGTCGCGGCTCATGCCCGGCTTGCGCGGCACGCCGGCGGTGACGATGCAGACATCGGCGCCCTCGATGGCCGCATAGTCGTTGGCGCCCGACAGATGGCCGTCGAAGCCCTCGACCGGGCCGGACTGGGCGATGTCGAGGGCCTTGCCCTGCGGCGTCCCCTCGGAGATGTCGAAAAGGACGACATCGCCGAGGTCCTTCAGGCTGGCGAGATGCGCCAGCGTGCCGCCGATCATGCCGGAACCGATGAGTGCGATCTTCTTGCGTGCCACGGGCTGATCCTTCTGCTGCAGGCCGGGCCGCAACGGCACCGGCAACCGCCTGGATGGTCTTCGAACACAGCAAAAGGGAGAGTGTCGCCCGTCTCGCCGAATCCGACCTTGTCCGGGACAGCCGCAGCGAGTTCTTCCGCGCGCGCGAGCGAGTGGACGAAAGACATCGCAACGGTGCCCCCGTTGCGGCATGGCAATAGACCGCACCGGTAGCTTATGCAACCGGCGAAAACGGGCCTCAAGGAATTCAAACGGTTAGATGCATTGGGGGTTACGTAAACGTAAAAGCAATTGGCAAGCCCGATCAAGGCGGAAGCGCCAGAGCGCAAGAAGTCCGTGTCGGCGCAGAAACATTCGTCCGCAGGGCCAATTGCAGGCCTCGCAGGGCCTCATGGGCCACCGAACCGCCGAAACGGGCGACGGTCAAGCCGGGGCCAGGACCCCCGATCCAGCCGCAACCGGATGCACAAACCGGCCGCAGCCCTGCAATCGCCGGCTGGCCTAGGCGCCCGGAACCGCGTTGCGTTCGAGATATTCCGCGCTGCGCATTTCGTGCAGCCGCGAGATGGTACGGTCGAACTCGAACTTCTCGGTGCCCGAGCGGGCGCGGTAGAGCTGGTCGGCCGGCGCCTCGGCCGAGATCACCAGGCGGCGGCCGCCGTCATAAAGCGCGTCGACCAGGGTGATGAACCGCTTGGCCTCGTTCCGCTCGGCTTCGGCCATGACCGGAACCCGGTCGAGAACCAGCGTGTGGTAGCGCCGTGCCAGAGCCAAAAAGTCCTGCGCGCCGAGCGCGCGGGTCAGGAGGTCCTCGAAGGCGAAACGCGCGGCGCCGTTGCCGGCCCGCGGCACCGCGATGGTGCGGCCCTTCACCGAGAGCGAGGCCGACGCCTCCTTCGTGCCGTCGAGGAGCCGGGTCCAGATCGTGTCGAGTTGTGCATCGGCGGCCTCGCCGAGGGGCGTCACATAGAGATCGTCCCGTCCCAGCACCGCGAGACGGTAATCGTCGGCCCCGTCGAGCTCGAAGATCTCGACATGCTCTTTCAGCGTATCGACGAAGGGCAGGAACAGGCCGCGGTTCAGCCCGTCGCGATACAGATCGTCCGGCGCGACGTTGGAGGTGGCGACGAGGACGATGCCGTTGTCGAACAGCGCCTTGAACAGCCGCGACAGTATCATCGCGTCGGCGATGTCGGTGACGGTGAACTCGTCGAAGCACAGAAGCCGCGCTTCGTCGGCGATCTGCCGCGCCACGGGCGGGATCGGGTCGTCGCCCTTGGCGGTGCCCGCCTTGACCGCCGCCCGGTGCGCGCCGATCCGTTCGTGCACGTCGGCCATGAAGGCGTGGAAATGCACCCGGCGCTTGGCCGCGACCGAGGCGCTGCGGAAGAACATGTCCATGATCATGGTCTTGCCGCGGCCGACATCGCCGTAGATGTAGAGCCCGCGGATGGGATCGGCTTCGCGCTTCTTGCCGAACAGCCAGCCGAGCGCGCTCTTCTTGGAGGCGACCATGTCGGCCGACAGGACCTGGTCGAGATGGTCGAGCTTGTCGGCCAGCCTGCGCTGGATCGAATCCGCCTCGATCTCGCCCGAGACGATCAGGCGTTCCAGCGCCGACCGGACCGGCCCGCGCGACTTTTCCCTGGCATTCACGGCCACTGACACGCCTTCACGACTCAACGACTGGAAAACGGCCGATACGGCGACGCCGGCCGCGTCACGCTGGCCGGCGTCGATCGTCTCTAGGTCGTTCTAGCGGTACAGCTCGACCGGCACGCCCGTGGTGGTCTGGCCGGTGAAGCGGTTCTTGCCCGACGAGGTCAGGGTGGCGATCACGTTCGCCGACGTATCCTTGAGCTGCAGCTGGTTGCCGGTGGTGGACCAGCGGCGCACATCCGCCAGCCGGCCCGGGCAGCCCATCGAGGCGGCGTTGTAGTTCTCGTCATACTGGGTCAGCGTCAGGCCGACCCGGCAGTTCCCGCCGCTGGCCGAGACCTGGTAAAAACCGGTCATGCTGGTGCGCGACAGCGGCTCGGAGCTGGTCGAGGCGACCTGGGTGTTCCCACCGGCATCGGCCGTCGCGTCGCCGTCGTTCCCGGCCGAAGCGTTGAAGTCGGCCGAGGCGTTGGTGCTGGCGCCGGGCGGCGGCGGCGGCGGGGGTGGCGGCAGCTGGTCGGCCGACACGCGGCCCGCAGGTGCCGGCGGCAGCGGAGCCGGCCCGGTGTCGCGTCCCATCTCCGGCATCGACCGCGAGCAGCCCGCCACGAGGAGCAGTGCCACGACGGCCGCTCCGGCTTTCATCTTATGCGTCATTGAAGACTTTCCCCGGCATGTCTGTCCCTCGCCAATCCGACCTGCCGGCCGGTCCGTCGCATCCATAGATCGAACCCTGCGATCATTTCGCAAGATGCCATTGTGCCAAAACGTAACGCAAGCACGTGATTGTGGCCATTGTCACACGCAAATCGCCCGGTGCGGCGCAGCAAACGACCTGATCACTCGCCGGCCAGCGGTCGCTGGAAATCGCCGGTATCCGGGTCCATCGCCCAGAGCTCGCCCGAGGCGATGTCCACCCAGGCGCCGTGCAGCGACAGCTTGCCTTCCTTCACCAGCGCCTCGACCGTCGGGAAGGTGCGCAGATTGGCGATCGAATAGCGGATGGCGATGCGCTCCAGCGCCGCCTGGCGCTCGCGCGCCGTCATGTGGTCGTTGGCGCCGACGGCCTTCGACACGGGATCGAGCAGGCTCATCCACTTGCCGATGAAATCGCCCGGCGACAGCGGCTCTGCCGAGGGCGACAGCGCGGCGTGGATGCCGCCGCAGCCGCCATGGCCGAGGACCACGACATGCTCGACCTTCAGGGCGTGCAGCGCGAATTCCAGCGCTGCCGAGGTCGCGTGATACTCGCCGTCCGGCTCGTAGGGCGGCACCAGATTGGCGACGTTGCGCACCACGAAAATCTCGCCCGGTGCGGCGTCGAACAGGGTTTCCGGCGCGGCGCGGGAGTCGCAGCAGGCGATCACCATGGTCTTGGGATGCTGGCCCTGCTCGGCCAGGTCGCGCAGGCGGTCGCGCTCCTGCGGCAGGCGGTTCGCCAGGAAGGCGCGATAGCCGTTGAGGAGATGGTCGGGAAGATACTTCGTCATGATCAGATCACTACCGGCTTGCCCCGGCGCAATCAATCAGGCCGGGCCCGCCCCGCTGTCGTCGCGGGGACGCGTTCCTCGAACTAGATACAGGCAGCGCCGACGGCAAGCGATGTTTCACGTGAAATCCACGCGGCCACGCAGTTCAGGCGCGCCGGCCGCCGCCCGGATAGGCCAGACGGCGCATCTGCACCATCGCCATCGGATGCTTGAGGCTGTCCGTATCGGTCTCCAGCGTCAGCTCGTCGGCCCCCCGCTTGGTCGTCCGCGCCAGGATCTCGACCACCGTCGCCGTTGCGCTCTGCAGCGCCTTCTCGCCCTTGGCGCCCGACAGGGTGCGGGCAAGGAACACCGCCGCCGTCAGGTCGCCGAGCCCGTGGGGCGCATTCTCCACCACCCGGTGTTCGGCGAGAATGGCCTGGAAGTCACGCACCAGAAGATTGCCGATCCCGCCGCGCAGCATCGGGAAGGCCGAGGTCACCACGACGGCCTCGGGCCCGAGCGTCGCCGCCGCCTCGATCAGATGGGAATTGTCGGTGAATTCCAGCCCGGTGAGGAATTCCAGCTCGAAGCGGTTCGGCGTCGCGATGTCGGCCAGCGGGATCAACCGGTCGCGGATCGCGTCGACCGTCGCCTGCGACTGGTACATGCGCCCGCGATCGCCGAGCACCGGGTCGCAGATATAGGTGGCGCCGGGATTGGCGCGCTTGACCGCCTCCACCAGCCGCGCCGTCGGCTCGACCTGTTCGCCATCGCCGAAATAGCCGGTCAGCACGGCCCCGACCTCGCCGAGCCAGGGCGATCCGGCCAAATCATCCATCAGCGCGGCGAAATCGCCGGCCGGCGGCACGATCCGCGTCGCCGGCCCATGCCCCGGATGCCAGGGCAGCGTCACGGTGGGCACCGACCACACCGGGAACCCCAGCGATTCCAGCGCGAAGACGGCGGCCCGGTTGCCCACCGTGCCGCGCGCCACATGGCTGGAGACGCAGATGACCGCCGGACGGTCGTGATGGGCGGAAGACGCGGCTATCGACATGTCGGATGTTCAGGAACGCATGAGGAAATCGGCGAGCATAAGCCCGAACACGATGAAGCCGACAATGCCCGCCAGCCGGCCGATCCGCGTGCCGATGACCTCGATGCGGTCGTTCGGGTCGGCATCGGTCGCCATGAAATGGTCGCGGGTGCGGAACAGGAGCGAGAAGGTATGGGCACCGATCTGCGGCTCCGTTTCCTGCCGGATGCGTTCCAGGATCGCCTTGGCTTCGCGTTGCTGCGCGTCGTCGTCGTGAGGCCGGGTCATGGGAAAGCTCTGTCGCAAAACCCCCGCGAGGGCAACAGCCCGGACGCAACGATTGTCTTCTGCGCTACGGCCGGATGCGCTAGACATGCCGGACAAGCCCTTTTGACCGGAGACCGTTGATGCTGTCCGCTGCCAAGATCCTTCCGCCGCTCCGGCTCCGCCCGTATCTGACCGCCCTCGTCGTGGCGCTCATGGCGCCGATGCTGTCGGCCTGCGGGATCAACGCCATTCCCACCTATCAGGAGCAGGCGCGCGCGGCGTGGTCGCAGGTCGAGAACCAGTATCAGCGCCGGGCCGATCTGATCCCCAACCTGATCGAGACCGTGAAGGGCTTTGCCGCCCAGGAGCGCGAAGTTCTGACGGCGGTGGTCGAGGCACGGGCCAAGGCGACCCAGATCACCGTCGACGCCGACCAGCTCAGCGACCCGGCCATGGTGCAGAAATTCCAGGCGGCGCAGGACCAGCTCGGCGGCGCCCTGTCGCGGCTGCTGGCGACCGTCGAAGCCTATCCGGACCTCAAGTCCAACCAGAACTTCCTTGCCCTGCAGAGCCAGCTCGAGGGCACCGAGAACCGGATATCCGTTGCCCGCCGCGACTATATCGAGGCGGTGCGGGTCTATAACACCGAGCTGCGGACGATCCCCGGCCGCTGGATCGCCTCCTTCTTCTATCCGGAGGCCCAGCCGATGGAGCCCTTCACCGCGACCGCCGGCTCGGCGACGCCGCCGAAGGTGGATTTCGGCCAGTGAGCCGGCTGGCAGCCAACTGACCGAAAGGCCCGCGCCCATGGATCGGATCCGGCAAATGTCGATGGCAGGTGGACGCGGCGCGCTCGCCGCGCTGGGCCGCCTTCTGGTGCTGGCGGCCGTCCTTGCGCTGGTCGCGCCTGCCGCCGCGCAGGAGTTCCCGCCCCTCACCGGACGGGTGGTCGACACGGCGGATCTTCTCGATCCGGCGACCGAGACCGCACTGACCGAGAAGCTGGCGGCCTTCGAGGCACAGGGCAGCGACCAGGTCGTCGTCGTCACCGTTCCGGACCTGCAGGGCGCCGAGATTGCCGACTACGCCAACCGGCTCGGCCGCGAATGGGGCATCGGCCAGGCGGAGGAAAACAACGGCGTCGTCCTCCTGGTCAGCCGCGACGACCGCGAGGTGCGCATCGAGGTTGGCTACGGGCTCGAAGGCACCCTCACCGACGCCCTCTCCTCGCTGATCATCCAGAACGACATCCTGCCGGCGTTTCGCAGCGGCGATTATCCCGGCGGCATCAGCCGCGGCGTCGACGGCATCATCCAGGTGCTCTCCGGCGACGCGGCCGAGCTTCAGGCCCGGGCCGAACGCAACCAGGACTGGAGCGGCGAGGATTTTGCCGGCATCGCCTTCACCCTGATGTTCGCCGGGGTCTGGATTCTCGTTCTCGGCGCCTTTGCGATGACGGGCCTTGCCCGCCGCTTCGGCAAGAAGATCGGTCGCAACCGCTATCGCTGGCTCGGGATCGTCTGGACGCTCGGCCAGGCGAGCCGCATGTCGGGATCGCGCAGCGGCTTCGGGGGTGGCTTCGGCGGCGGTGGCGGCTTTTCGGGGGGCGGTGGCTTTTCCGGCGGCGGAGGATCGTTTGGCGGCGGCGGATCGTCGGGGAGCTGGTGACCATGGCAAGACTGACCTTCACCGAAGCCGATCATGCCCGCATTGCCTCGGCGATCCGCGAGGCCGAGATCGCTACGACCGGCGAGATATACGCGGTCTTCGCCCGGGCGAGCGACGGCTATCATTTCGTCTCCGCCACGGCCGCCCTCGCCATCGCGCTGCTGGTGGCCGGCGTCACCCTGCTGCTGGCGCCGCTCTTCGGCGTCACGGTCTCGGCCGCGGCGCTCTTGGGCGGGCAGATCGTCATCGTCCTCGCCATGCTGGCGGCCTTCGCCCTGTCCCGGACCCTGCGCATGGCCTTCGTGCCCCGCGCCATTGCCGAACGCCGGGCGCACCGGTCGGCCCTGCAGCAGTTCTTCGCCCATAACCTCCACACCACGGCGGGGCGCACCGGCATCCTGATCTTCGTCTCCGAAGCCGAGCGCTTTGCCGAGATCGTCGCCGACGACGCCATCGCCGCCAAGGTCCCGCAGGAGAGCTGGGACGCCATCGTCGCAGACCTCGTCACCGCCGCCGCCGAGGATCGCCTGGCCGACGGCTACGTCGCCGCCGCCCACGCCGCAGGCGCCATCCTCACCGCGCACTTCCCCGGCGACCACCGCAATACCAACGAGATCCCCGACCGGCTCGTGGAGATCTGAGGGGCGGCGGGGCGCATCCGGCAGCGGAGCGGATGGCCGGCAGCGGGTGGATGGTCGCCAGCGGAGCGGATGGCCGAACCGGCGAGGCATGGGTCCTCGGGTCAAGCCCGAGGATGACGCCGAGGTTGGATGTTGCGGCTCGCCGTCACCCTCATGCTGAGCCGGACCGGGCCGGGCCGGACTGAAGCACCGCGCCGTCTCAGGATGATCATTCCCCATCACCGCGCGTCATCCTCGGGCTTGACCCGAGGACCCACGCCAAACCGTTGCCGCCGCCGCTGCCCACAACGGACATCCCCCCAACCGTCGCCGCCCGGAAATCGGGTGGGCGCCCCCGACGGCCCCCACTAACGTCCTCAGCCGAGGAGCAGACCGTGCGCGCCATCCAGACACACCCCGCCAATCGCAGCATGACGTCGGCCGAATGGGCGATGCTGCTGGCGCTGTCCGTCCTGTGGGGCGGGTCCTTCTTCTTCACCGGCGTTGCGGTGCGCGAACTGCCGCCCTTCACCATCGTCGTCCTGCGCGTCGGACTGGCGGCGATGATCCTGTGGGCGGTCATGCGCGTCCTCGGCCACGCCATGCCGCGTGACCGGCGGATCTGGGCCGCCTTCGTCGGCATGGGCTTCCTCAACAATCTCGTCCCGTTCAGCCTGATCGTTTGGGGTCAGACGCAGATCGGCTCGGGCCTCGCCTCGATCCTCAATGCGACGACGCCGCTCTTCGGGGTGGTGGTCGCCCATATCCTGACGCGCGACGAGAAGGTGACCGGCCACCGGCTGGCCGGGGTGGTGCTCGGCTTCGCAGGAGTCGTGGTGATGCTCGGGCCCGGGGCCCTCCGCACCGTCGGCAGCGACATCGCCGCCCAGCTTGCTTGCCTCGCCGCGGCCTTCTCCTATGCACTGGCCGGTGTCTTCGGACGCCGCTTCCGGCGCATGGGCGTGGCGCCCATGGCGACGGCGACGGGCCAGGTAACCGCCTCGACCGCGATGCTTCTCCCCCTCGCCCTTCTGGTGGACCGCCCCTGGACCATCGCCATGCCGGGCCCGGCGACATGGGGCGCCATCCTCGGCATCGCCGCCCTGTCCACCGCGCTGGCCTATGTCCTCTATTTCCGCATCCTGGCGACGGCCGGCGCCACCAACATCCTGCTCGTGACGATCCTCGTCCCGGTCAGCGCCATCATTCTCGGCTCGCTGGTCCTCGGCGAAGTCCTGGAACTGCAGCACCTCGCCGGCATGGCCCTGATCGGCACCGGCCTCGCCGCCATCGACGGGCGACTGGCCGGGATGGCGAAGCGCCGGTTCGCGGAGCACACCGGCGGCTAGCGGGCGTGATGCGGGTGGGTGGTGGGTGGCGAGGGCCGACTGTCGTTGCCCGGACCATCTCGACGTGCGGTCCGCTTGTGCGGGTCTTCTGCAGCAGAGAGGATGCCGGCACGGTCGAGGCATGGGTCCTCGGGTCAAGCCCGAGGATAGCGCGCGGGGGATGGGTGGGCGCTCGTCTCGGAGGACAAAGTGGCGCCCATAGTCGTACCGATCGCGGCACGGTGCAGCGGATGACGGGGAGTTGCCTCACCCAAGACGTGCGTCATGATCCGCGCCGTGCGGCTTCTGCACCGCAGAGGATGCCGGCACGGTCGAGGCATGGGTTCTCGGGTCAAGCCCGAGGATGACGCGCGGTGGGGTAGGAGCGTTTGCCGGCGCACGAAGCAACGCCTGCGTTTTTCGACCGATCGCCCTCGACACGGCGATGGACGGGGAACCGCATCACCCAACTCAGGTGTCATCCTCGGGCTTGACCCGAGGCCCCATGCCAAACCGCCGCCACTGCACAAACGGTCGCGGCCCGAGCCAACAATCTAGCGGCCCGGACCGCTGCCACCGCGTGTGCCTCGCCGCACCGGCACCTTCGCAGCACCCAGCGCCATCGCACCTCACGAACGCCGGCGCCCCCATCACCCCGCGCTACCGCGCCATGGCGTGATAGTCGTCATTGGGGCGCATGTCGGTGGCCGAGGCGACGCGGTTGGACATGGCGAAAAACGCCGCCACCGCGGCGATGTCGAAGATGCCCCGGTTCGTATAACCCGCGTCGCGCAGCGCCTGCCGGTCCGCCTCGACGATGGTGTCCGGCCGCTCGGTCAGCTGGACGACGAAATCCAGCATCGCGGCGCGCTGGTCGTCGAGCCCGGCGGCGCGCCAGTTCTGGGCGATCGCCTCGCCGAAGCCGGGGTCGCCGGAAAGCTGGCGCACGGCGGCACCATGGGCGGTCAGGCAATAATGGCAGTGATTGATCGAGGAGACGACGACGGCGATGATCTCGCGGTCGAGCTTCGACAGCTCGCTCTCCCCCAGCATCAGATCGTTGTAGAAGGTGGAGAAAGCCTCCAGCTTGCGCTCGTCGAAGGCGTAGGCGAGGAGGACGTTCGGCACGAGGCCGAGCTTTTCCTGGCATTTGGCGAAGAACGCCCGGGTGCGCTCCGACAGGGGCTCGGCCATCGCCAGGCCGAGTGCTGTCACGGGCCTGTCCTGTTGCTGCGTCATGCTTCCTCCCACGTTCCAGCGACGCCCGGGACACCACTTGCCCTCGAAGGTCGTGGCGGGATTCCTATGATAGGGTGTCGGACACGACAAGCAGTCGCATCGGAGGGCACCCCATGGACCATCCCGCAACGACCAAGACGGAGATCCTGTCTGTGATCGAGGCGGCCATCGGGGAGGATGGCGCCGAAGCCACCCTCGCCCCGCTGCTCTTTTCCCGCCCGCCGGCCGAGGATCTGGCCGAGTTCACGCCCGAGGCGCTGGCGCTGGCGGCCCGCGCCGGCTTCGAGGCGCTGTGCGATCACCGCCGGGGCGCGCATCTGGTGCGCATCGAACAGCCGGACGGATTCGTCCTGCGCGACGGGCGCAAGCTGGAACTGATCACCGTCGTCAGCGACGACATGCCGTTCCTGTTCGACTCGGTGACCGCCGAGATCGCCGATTCCGCCGTCGGCATCCGCTACATCTCCCATCCGATCCTCGACGTGCTGCGCGGCGCGGCCGGCGAGGTCACCAGCTTCTCGGCCTCCCATCCCCGCGACATGGTGCTGGGCGAAGCCGACCGGACCAGCCTGATCCAGTTCGCCGTCGATCCCCTGGGCGACGGTGACGCGAACACGGCGCTCAAGTCCCGGCTCGAGGCGATCCTCGGCCAGGTCGCCAACGCCAATGCCGATTTCGATGCCATGCGCAACCGCGCCAGCGAATCCGTCGAGGCGCTGCACCGCCAGGCCTCGCGCCTCGACGACGCCGATCTGAAGACCACCTTCGAGGAAGCCGCCCGGCTGCTCGAATGGCTGCGCGACGACAATTTCATCTTCCTCGGCTGCCGCGAATACGACTATCTGCCCGGCAGCGAGGGCGAGGCGCTGGAACGGCGCGACGATGCCGGGCTCGGCATCCTGGCCGATCCCGACGTGCGCATTCTCGGTCGGCCCGGCCGCCGCATGACGACGACGCCGGAGATCCGCGCCTTTCTGGAAGCGCCGACCCCGCTGATCGTCACCAAGGCCAATGCCCGCTCACTGGTCCATCGCCGCGCCTATATGGACTATGTCGGGGTCAAGCAGTTCGACGCCGACGGCAATTTCGTCGGCGAGCTGCGCATTGTCGGCCTGTTCACCTCCAGCGCCTACACGCGCTCGATCCTGACCATTCCCTATCTGCGGCTGAAGGCCGAAACGGTGATCAGCCGCTCGGGCCTGCGCCCCGGTTCGCACTCGGCCAAGGCGCTGCTCAACGCGCTGGAATCCTATTCCCGCGACGAGGTCTTCCAGATCGACGTGGCGCTGCTGGAGCGCTACGCCTCGACCATCGTGGAGCTCGGCGAACGCCCGCGGGTAAAAATCCTGTCGCGCGTCGACCGCTTCCACCGTTTCGTCTCCATCCTCGTCTTCGTGCCGCGCGAGCGCTACGATTCTCGCCTGCGCGAACGGATCGGCCTGATGCTTGCCGAGGCCTATGACGGTCATGTCTCGGCCTATTACCCAGCCTTCCCCGAAGGGCCGCTCGCCCGCGTCCACTTCATCATCGGACGCGCCGGCGGCACCACGCCCGAGGTCGACACGGCGCAGCTGGAAGCGCGCGTCGTCGAGATGGCCAAGAACTGGGAGGACGAGTTCACCGCCGCCCTGTCGGCCGCCGGCCATGCCGGCGAATACGGTCGCCTCGCGCCGGGCCTGCCGGAAAGCTATCGCGACGTCGTCTCCCCGACCGAGGCCGTGGACGACGCAGGGATCATCATGGCGCTCTCAGAAGGCGAGGAGGTACGCGTCACCTTCCATCGCCGCGAGAACGATGCGCCCGACCTCCTGCGGCTGAAGATCTATCATCTGGGCGCGGCCCTCGCGCTCTCGACCCGCGTGCCGATCCTCGAGAACATGGGCTTCTCCGCCGTCTCCGAACGCACCTACCGGATCGTGCGGCCCGACGGCGAGACGGTGCATATCCACGACATGGACCTGAAGCGCAGCCGCGGCGGCGACATCGCGCTCGACGACGACGGCGCCGCGCTGGAAGCGACCTTCGCCAATGTCTGGGCCGGCCGCATCGAAAATGACGGGTTCAACGCGCTAGTGCTGGAGGCCGGGCTGGACCTGCGCCAGGCCAATGTGCTGCGCGCCTATTCGCGCTATCTGCGCCAGACGGGCCTCGCCTATTCGCCCGACTATCTCGGCGCCGCCCTGATGCGCCAGCCACAGATCGCCCGCCTGCTGTGGGATCTCTTCGCGGCAAGCTTCGATCCCGAGCACCCGGCCCCGGCCGAAACCGATGCGGCATCCGAAGACGGCGAGAGCGAGCCGGATGCGCGGCAGGCCCGCCGCGCAAAGGCGCGGGGCGCCGGCGAGATCCATGCGGCGATCTGCGAAGCCCTGGAAGACGTCGATTCCATCGACGACGACCGCATCGTGCGCCGCTTCATGGGCGCCATCCTCGCCACGCTGCGGACCAATTACTACGCCGTCGACGGCATCTCCGCCGAGCCGGTTTCCGAACCCGGCGCGGTCGCCCCGGCGCTCGCCTTCAAGTTCGAATCCGCCGCCGTCGAGGGCCTGCCGGCCCCGGTCCCCTATCGCGAGATCTTCGTCTTCGACGCCCGCGTCGAGGGCGTCCATCTGCGCTTCGGCCCGGTCGCCCGCGGCGGCCTGCGCTGGTCGGACCGCGCCCAGGACTACCGCACCGAGGTGCTGGGTCTAGTCAAGGCGCAGCAGGTCAAGAACGCGGTGATCGTGCCGGTCGGCGCCAAGGGCGGCTTCTACCCCAAGCGCCTGCCCGACCCGTCCGACCGCGACGCCTGGTTTGCCGCCGGCCGCTCGGCCTATGTCGTCTTCATCGCTTCCCTCCTGTCGATCACCGACAACATCGTCGGCGAGGATGTGGTCACACCACCCAACGTCACCCGCTATGACGGCGACGATCCCTATTTCGTCGTCGCCGCCGACAAGGGCACGGCGACCTTCTCCGACACCGCCAACGCCATCGCCCAGTCGAACGAGTTCTGGCTCGACGACGCCTTCGCCAGCGGCGGCTCGGCCGGCTACGACCACAAGGCCATGGGCATCACCGCACGCGGCGCCTGGGAGGCGGTCAAGCGCCACTTCCGCGAGATGGACCGCGACATCCAGTCGGAGCCCTTCACCGTCGTCGGTTGCGGCGACATGTCGGGCGACGTCTTCGGCAACGGCATGCTCCTGTCGAAGACGACGCGGCTGATCGCGGCCTTCGACCACCGCGACATCTTCATCGACCCCGATCCCGATCCGGCGACCTCCTTTGCCGAGCGCCAGCGTCTGTTCGAGACGCCGCGCTCGTCCTGGAACGACTACGACCGCGCCACGATCTCGCAGGGCGGCGGGGTGTTCTCGCGGCGCGACAAGATGGTGCA
The DNA here is from genome assembly GCF_000421645.1 of Aurantimonas coralicida DSM 14790. Lineage (GTDB taxonomy): Bacteria > Pseudomonadota > Alphaproteobacteria > Rhizobiales > Rhizobiaceae > Aurantimonas > Aurantimonas coralicida. The sequence continues at coordinate 28,359 of NZ_ATXK01000014.1, forward strand.
TCTGTCGCAGGAAGCCGCCGACGCGATCGGCTGGGACAAGCGCTCGGGCACGCCCGCCGAGATCATCAGCGCGATCCTCAAGGCGCCGGCCGACCTGCTCTGGTTCGGCGGCATCGGCACCTATGTGCGCGCCGGCAACGAATCCAACGCCGATGTCGGTGACCGCGCCAACGATCCGGTGCGCGTTGCCGCCGCCGAAGTCAGGGCCCGGGTCGTCGGCGAGGGCGCCAATCTCGGCGTCACCCAGCGCGGGCGCATCGAGTTCGCGGCCGCCGGCGGACGGATCAATTCCGACGCCATCGACAATTCGGCCGGCGTGAACACCTCCGACGTCGAGGTGAACATCAAGATCGCCCTGAAGAGCGCGATGGAATCCGGCCGCCTCACCCGCGAGGAGCGCAACGCGCTTTTGGCCGACATGACCGACGAGGTCGCCGAGCTCGTCCTCGCCAACAATTACGAACAGACGCTCGCCCTGTCGCTGGAAGAGCGGGCCGGGGCCTCGGCGCTTGCCCTGCAGGCGCGGTTCATGAGCGTTCTGGAAGATGCCGGCGAGCTCGACCGGGCGGTGGAGACGCTGCCGTCGGAAGCCGCCATCGCCGATCTGCGGGCGACCGGTCGGGGCCTCACCCGGCCCGAGATCGCGGTGCTGATCGCCTATGCCAAGATCACCCTGTTCGACCAGCTCGTCGCCAGCGACCTGCCCGACGACCCGTATCTGGAAGACCGCCTGAACGACTATTTTCCGGTGCCGATGCAGCGGGACTTCGCGCGGGACATCGAGGGCCATCGCCTCGGCCGCGAGATCATCTCTACGGTGCTGGCCAACGAGGTGGTCAACCGCACCGGCCCGACCTTCGTCACGGTGCTGCGTGAATCCTCCGGTGCCTCGCCGGCCCAGATCGTGCAGGCCTTCATTGCGGCGCGCGACGGCCTCGACGTGCGCTCGCTCTACGAACGGGTGGACGCGCTGGACGGCACGCTGCATGGCGAGACCCAGAACGCGCTCTATGCGGAGATCGGCCGGTTCCTGATCCGCACGACCCGCTGGTATGTCCAGAACGAAAGCTTCGAGGGCGGCCTGACCGGCGCGGTCGTCGCCAGCCGCGACGCGCTGGACAAGCTCAAACCGCAGCTCGTCGAGCTGGCCACCGAGGCCGGCCGGGCCGAGGCCCAGTCGCGCGCCGAGGCTTTCGTCGAGAAGGGCGTGCCGGAGGATGTGGCCGAAGCGATCGCACTGCTGCCGCTCCTCTCGCTGGTGCCGGATATCGCCTCTGTCTCACGTGAAACATCGACGGGGCTCGAAGCGACCATCGGCTGCTATTTCGGCATCACCCGGCAGTTCGAGATTGGCCGGCTCGAAGCCGCGCTCTTCGCGTTGCAGACGGACGATTACTACGAGACGCTGGCCCTGGAGCGGGCCGGCAGCCAGATCGCCGGTGCCCGGCGCAAGCTGACGGCGACGGCCCTGCGAGACTTCGGCGCGGAGAAAGACCCGGCCGCGGCCTGGGCGGAAAGCCGACGGACGGCGGTCGAGCGGATCGGGGGGCAGATCGGCGCCCTCGCCGGATCGGGCGGCACCTCGGTGGCGCGGCTGACGGTCGCCGCGGGCCTGTTGTCGGATCTGGCCGGCTAGACGCCGGCAGAGGGGGAAATGGAAGTGCCGCGCGAGGGCGGCTGGTGGCCGGCCAGCAAGGCTGGCCGGCGCATGAGGGACCGGGCCGGGCCTCAGCCCTTCTTGGCGTCGGGCCGGGCCGCCGCGAACTTGCCGGGCACCGTCACTGGCACCGCTGCCTTCGTCTTGTCCGCCTTCGGCTTTCGGACTTCCTTGTTGCCGCGCACCTGACCCTTGGCCATGATCGTATCCTTTGTGGAATCCTGATTGATCCGCTGACAGAATAGCACGTGGGGGACGTCGTGGGGGATGGCATCTTTCGGATGTCACGCCCAGCGAATAAGGGGGAGTGATGGAACTCGGATCCATCCACATCCATCCGGTGAAAGCCGGACGGTCGATCGAACGCGACGAAAATGCACTGGAGGTGTGGGGCCTCGAGGGCGACCGCCGCTGGATGCTGGTCGACGAGACGGGCCGGTTCCTCTCCCAGCGCGAGCATCCGCCGCTGGCGCTGCTCGACGCCCAGCCGGATGTCGACGGGCTTATCCTGTCCTACGAGGAAATCGGCGAGCGCTTCGTTCCCGTACCGGAGGGCGACGACCGGCTGACCGTCACCATCTGGGGCGACGCGGTCGATGCCGCCCTCGCCGACGACGCCACCAACGCGGCGCTGTCGCAATGGCTGCAGCGGCCAGTCCGGCTCGTCCATCTCGACCGGACGGATGCCCGCCATATCGATCCGGTCTGGGCGCCAGAGAGCACCGACGGTGTTCCGCCCGTCGCCTTTGCCGATGGCTTCCCGCTGCTGATCGCCAATCCGGCCTCGCTGCGCGCGCTCAACGGCGACATCGTCCGCCAGGACGGGGACGCCGTGCCGATGAGCCGCTTCCGGCCGAACCTGGTCATCGACGGCGCCGAGGCCTGGGCCGAGGACGACTGGGCCACCATCCGCGTTGGCGAGGCGGTGATCGATCTGGTCAAACCCTGCGCCCGCTGCATCGTCACGACCGTGGACCAGACGACCGGCATGATCGCCGGCACCCAGCCGATGGACGCCATGCGCCGCATCCGGTTCTCGGCAACGCCGCGCGTGCCCGGCCTGCTGTTCGGCTGGAACGCGGTGCCGCGCGGTCCGGCCGTGATCCGCCCCGGCGACCCGGTGGAGGTCGTCGCCCGGCGCGGTGGCGCACCCGCCGTGCGCGACGCATCGGGCCGCGGCGCCGATCGATGACCGAACTCGCACCGACCGTCGCCGGGCTGCCCTACCGGGTCCCGCTGCGCCAGCGCGCCGTCTGGGGCTGGATGACCTTCGACTTCGCCGCCCAGCCCTTCTTCACCGTCGTCATCACCTTCGTCTTCGGGCCCTATTTCGTCTCCCAGCTCGCCTCCGATCCGGCCACCGGCCAGGCCTGGTGGAGTGGCGCGGTGACCCTCGTCGGCATCTGCGTGGCGATCCTGTCGCCCTTTCTCGGCTCGATCGCCGACCGGGCCGGGCCCCGCAAGCCGTGGATCGCCAGCTTCGCCGTCGTGAAGATCCTCGCGCTGCTGCTCCTGTGGTTCGCCGCGCCCGGCACGCCGCTGATCTTCGCTGCCGCGCTCATCGTCTTCGCCATGGTGGCAGCGGAATTCTCCATCGTCTTCAACGACGCCATGATCCCCCGCCTCGTCCATCGCGATTCCATCGGGCGGGTGTCCAACCTCGCCTGGGGTCTCGGCTATGTCGGCGGGATCGTCTTCCTGTTCGTCACCCTCGCCTTCCTGGCGGGATCGCCAGAGAGCGGCCTGACCCTGCTTGGCCTCGAGCCCTGGTTCGGCCTCGACCCGGCCGAGGGCGAAGGCGCACGGGCGACCGGCCCGCTCTCGGCCCTCTGGTACCTGGTCTTCGTCCTGCCGATGTTCCTGCTGACGCCCGATCGCAAGAAGGCCGAGCCGATCCGCGTCGCCGCACGGGACGGGCTGAAGGACCTGAAGGCGACCTATCGCGAGATCCGGGTGCGCGGCACGCTGTTCCGCTTTCTGATCGCGCGGATGATCTACCAGGACGGCGTCAATGCGCTGCTCGTCCTCGGCGGCGCCTTCGCCGCCGGCATGTTCGGCTGGTCGATCACCGAGAGCGGCCTGTTCGGCGTCATTCTCAACGTCACGGCCATTCTCGGCTGCGTCGGCGCCAGCGTTCTCGACGCGCGGCTGGGCTCCAAGGCGGTCATCGTCGCCTCGATCCTCTGCCTGATGACGGCGACGATCGGGATCATCTCGACGGCGCCGGACTCCACCCTGTTCGGGCTTTTGACCTTCGCGCCGTCCGAGGCGACGGGCCTCTTCGCCACGCCGGCGGAGAAGAGCTACATCGTCTTCGGCCTGCTGATCGGGCTGGCCTTCGGCCCGGTCCAGGCCTCGTCGCGCTCTTGGCTGGCGCAATCGGTCACCGCCGACGAGGCCGGCCGCTATTTCGGCTTCTACGCCCTCACCGGCCGCGCGACGTCCTTCCTCGGCACGGCGGCCGTCGCGGCCTTCACCGCGGTCGCTGCCGGCCTGACGGACCCGGCGACCGCGTCGCGCATCGGCATGTCGGCGCTGATCCTGTTCTTCGTCGTCGGGCTGGCGATCCTTCTGGGAACGCCGGGCCCCCGCGCGGTCGGCAGGGGCCAGGATGCCGGCGGAGAGCGCCAGCCGGCCGCATAGGCCGGCCGGCACTGGCCTAGTGCCGGAAGTGGCGCATGCCGGTCATCACCATGGCGATGTCGTTGTCGTCGGCGGCCTTGATGACCTCGTCGTCGCGCATGGAACCGCCCGGCTGGATCACCGCGGTGGCGCCCGCCGCGACGGCCGACAGCAGGCCGTCGGCGAAGGGGAAAAAGGCGTCGGACGCAACCACCGCGCCGCGCGTCAGCGGCTCGCCATGGCCGGCAGCAGCCGCCGCGTCTTCGGCCTTGCGCGCCGCGATGCGGGCCGAATCCACCCGGCTCATCTGACCGGCCCCGACGCCGACCGTGGCGAGGTCACGGGCATAGACGATGGCGTTGGACTTGACGTGCTTGGCGACCCGGAAGGCGAATTTCAGGTCGGCCAGCTCGGTCTCGCTGGGCGCACGCCGGGTGACCACCTTCAGGTCGAGATCGTCGACCACGCCCGCATCGCGCGACTGGACGAGCAGGCCGCCGGCAACCGACTTGACCGTGCGCCCGGCGGCGCGCGGATCGGGAAGGCCGCCGGTCAAAAGCAGGCGCAGATTCTTCTTGCCGGCGACGATCGCGATGGCGTCCTCGTCGGCCTCCGGCGCGATGATCACTTCGGTGAAGACCTGCACGATCGCTTCCGCCGCCGCCCGGTCGAGCTTGCGGTTGAGCGCGACGATGCCGCCGAAAGCCGAGACCGGATCGCAGGCCAGCGCCTTCCGATAGGCGTCGAGAAGGTCGGAGCCTTCCGCCACGCCGCAGGGGTTGGCATGCTTGATGATGGCAACCGCGGCGGTGCGGGCCGGATCGAACTCGCCGACCAGCTCGAAGGCCGCGTCGGTGTCGTTGATGTTGTTGTAGGAGAGCGCCTTGCCCTGCAGCTGCCGCGCCGTGGCGACACCGGCGCGGCTCTCGCCGGTCCGGTAGAAGCCGGCGCTCTGATGCGGGTTCTCGCCGTAGCGCAGCGCTTCCGACAACGTGCCCGACACGCTGACGCGCTGGGGCATTGCATCACCCACTACGCCGGCAAACCATGTCGACACCGCCGCGTCATAGGCCGCGGTGCGGGCAAAGGCCGCCGCGGCCAGACGCTGGCGCAGGGCGAAGTCGGTCTCGCCATTCGCGGACTTCAGCGCCTGAAGCACCGTGTCGTATTCGGCCGGATCGACCACCACGGTGACATAGCCATGGTTCTTGGCGCCGGCGCGGATCATCGCCGGTCCCCCGATGTCGATATTCTCGACGATCGTCGCGGTGTCGGCGCCGCCGGCCAGCGTCTCCTCGAAGGGGTAGAGGTTGGAGACCAGCATATCGATGCCGGCAATGCCGTGGGTCTCCATGGCCTTGGCATGCTCGGCATCGTCGCGAATGCCCAGCAGGCCGCCATGGACGCCCGGATGCAGGGTCTTCACCCGCCCGTCCATGATCTCGGGAAAGCCGGTCAGCTCGGAGACGTCGTGAACGGCAAGGCCCGCCTCGCTCAGCGCCCGGTAGGTGCCGCCGGTGGAGACCAGCTCGACATCGAGCGCCGCCAGTTCACGGGCGAAATCGACGAGGCCGGCCTTGTCGAAGACCGACAGCAGCGCGCGGCGAACCCGCACGCGATCGGGGGCCTGCGTGGCATTGGCTTTGAGAGACATCGGCTTTTCCTGCGTGGCACGGATGGGAGGGGTCCGCCCCTGATAGTCAGCCGCGCCGCTTCCCACAATGGTGGTCGGCGGTCAGAGCCGCTATCGCACTGGCGCAGGCGTCGCCGCGGTGCCGGAATTGACCATGTCGTCGGGGGCGTCGCGCGCCGCGGCCGAGCGCGCCTCCAGATCGTCCAGCGTGTTCGGCAGGACGCCGACGGCGCGGTTCATGCCGCCACAACCGGCAAGAAGCGCAAGGCAGAGCGAGAAAAGTGCGATCCGGGTCATGACCGGGAGATGGGGAGCGGAGCGGCGCAATCCAGCCCAGTCATGCGCGGCGTGACGGCCTGCCCGGTCTCACCCTCATCCAATCCTCGGTGGGAAACGGGCTGCGCCCGTTCCCGTCAGGCTTCGCGCTCGAAGCGCCAGGCGATGCCGGCCGGATCGTAGGCGTCGAAGGGCACGGCCAGTTGCAGCGTACGCCGCGCGCCGCCGGCATCGGCGAAGAAGATCGAATCCTCGATCTCGACCCGGGCATCGGCCCGGAACAGCCAGCGCTGCCCGCGCACCGCCAGCCTGACGCCGTCGCCGATCACCTCGACGCTGACCGAAGGATGCAGGTGGAAGCGGGCCGTCGCCTTGCCGGCGTCGCTGCCGGTGCGAACCGTGGCGCTGCGCTGGAAGCTGTCGTGGCCGTCCACCGTCCAGCCGTCTTCGGCCAGGCTCACCTGACGGCGATGCAGCAGGCCGGACTGGCGCTCATAGCCATTGTGGGTCGCCTCGAAGCCGCGCACCGGATCGCCGAGTTCGCCCGACAGGACCTCCGTCGGCCCCGGCACCAGCGGCGTGCCGAGAAACCGGTCGAGGCTTTCGGACCGGGCGAAATGCGACGACGAGCGATCGTCGAGCGTCACCGTCGAATGGGCGGCGGTCGAGCGCGACAGGCGGCGCCATTCGGCGTCGGCGGTCAGCGGGCGGCCGCAATTGACCACGATGCGGTTCGCCTCGCAGGAGAGCTCGAAGCCCAGCGTGCCGGCATGGGCATTGCGCGAGACCAGCGCCGGCGGCGGGCAGCCGGTATCGGCGACGATGACGCTCGAGCCGGCGGCCAGCCGGTGGTAGCCGGACTGCCGTGCATGGGTGATCGGCTCGCCCAGCGTCTCGTCGTAGCGCAGGAGCACCGTCATTAGATGGATGTCGGAGGCGCCGGAGCCGTTGAACAGCGCCAGCGAGCCGTCGGAATGGCGGAAGAAGCGCACCGCCGGCAGCATCCGGTCGATCGCCGAATAGAGCCCCCGCGGCAGCGCCTGGCCCTGGCGCAGATAGGTCTGCCGCAGCGGGATCAGATCGGCGAGGATCGCCACCGGCGCGGCCGGATCGCGCGAGATGTGGCCGCCATCGGGAAACACCTGGCGGTCGAGTTCCTCGGCCAGATGCCGCGCCGCGATCTTGATGCGACCGCTGGCGGCCGGCAGGCAGAGCGAGACGAAGGCGAGCGCCGTGCGCACCTGCAGGCGGGGCGTGCCCTCGGGCGCCTCCTGGGCGACGGAGCGCAGATAGCGGGCCTGCGACGACAGGCTGCGCAGAAAGCGCTTGTGGAAGCCGGCATCGGCCTCGGCCAGCAGCATGTCGGCATGGCTCAGCCAGGCGATCATCCGGCGCGCGGCCACCGCGGGCTCGAAGGCGGGATCGGCCAGCGTGCCGCCCTTCTGGCGGATCCAGTCGTCGACGAGGGTGCGGGCGTTCTGCACGGCCAGGGCGTCACCGGCCTCGGCATGGTGGCGCAGCCAGTCGAAACCGTGGAGTTCGGCCGCATAGGCTTCCGACGGCAGCGTCGCCTGAAAGATCGAGGTGCGGCCGGGTTCGAGCAATTGTCCGGCGAAGAAGAAACGGCCGGCATAGATCGCCTCGGCGATCATCGGGTCGCCATGGCGCAACGAGGGCGGCACGACCAGGAGCTTGCCGGCGCGGCCACCGGCAAAACGCCAGCGGTGCAGCGGACCGGTCCGCAGCCGCCGCCGCGCCCGGCGCCACACTTCACGTAGCGTCAGGACAGCGAGGAGCGGTTGACCTGCCAAGCTCGTCGTCACTCCCGGACCCCACTGCGGGCAACGCGCCCGTTCGACTGGTTGATATCCTTCGCGAAACCCGTCTCCGACCCCATTGGGGCAGGATCAGCGGGTCAGCGCAACAGCCATCACTTTCTCCGAATGTGGTAAAAACTTCGCTAAGACTTGCGGCGAAAGCGGGACCGCGCCCTTTTGGCCGGGCGCGGCCCGCTCAGATCCGCTTCAGCCGCGCGGCGTAGAAGCCGTCGAGTCCGCCGGTCGCGGCTGCATCCGCGGCACCGCCCATCATGTCCGGCGTGGTGCGCAGATCGCCCTCCGGGGTGAGCGCGAACTCCATGCCCGGCAGCTCGTCCGGCTGCACGGGATCGCGCACGATGTCCGAACGGTCGGCGAGGAGGGCCGCGACGATCGCCTCGCCCTCGGCCGGGTCCAGCGAGCAATTGGAGAAGACCAGCCGGCCGCCCGGCGCCAGAAGCCGCACCGCCTCGCCGAGCAGGCGCGCCTGCACACCGGCCAGCTTGGCGATTTCCTCCGCGTCCTTGGTGTAGGGCACGTCCGGATGCCGGCGGATCGTGCCGGTGGACGAGCACGGCGCGTCGAGGAGTATGGCGTCGAAGGGTTCGGCCGGCTCGAAGGCGGCGATGTCGCCCACCACGGTCTCGGCCTCCAGCGACAGGCGCGCCAGATTGGCCTTCAGCCGCTTCATCCGGTTGGCGTTGATGTCGAGGGCGGTTACGGCGCCGCCGGCGGCGATCAGCTGCGCCGTCTTGCCACCCGGCGCGGCGCAGAGATCGGCGACGCGCTTGCCCGTCAGATCACCGAACAATTGCGCCGGCAGCGCCGCGGCGGCGTCCTGCACCCACCATTCGCCCTCGGCAAAGCCCTCGAGCGCCGTCACCGGTCCGTCGAAGCTGCCGAGCCGCACGGTGCCGTTCGGCAGGGCGACGCCGCCCAGCTTCGCGGCCCAGCCCGCAGGGTCGCTCTTGACGGTGAGGTCGAGCGGGGCCGGCGTCAGATGCGCCCGCGCGATCGCCTCGGTGCGCTCGGGCCCGTAGGCCGCCACCATGCGCGCGGCCAGCCAGTCCGGCATGTTCTCCGTTGCCGTGGCGACCTCGCGCAAGGCCTCCTTCTCCCGCGACAGGCGGCGCAGCACGGCATTGATCATGCCGGCGAAACGACGGCTGCGCGAATCCACATTCGCCGCCGCGACGGCAAGGTCGACAGCGGCCGAATCCGGCACGTCGAGGAACAGGATCTGCGTCGCGCCGACATGCAGGATGTGCTTCAGCGCCGCTGCGTTGGGCGGCAACGGCCGGTCGAGACAGGCGTCGAGGGCACGGCCGATGGTGCCGCGGAACCTGAGCGCGGAAAGGATGATCGCCTTGACCAGCCCCTGGTCGCGGCCTTCCAGCGCACGGAAGCCGGGATGCCCGCCGGCCGCATCGAGAAGACCATCCGCCGAGGTGCGGGCATCGACGATCGCCGACAGGAGCTTCGTCGCCACCAGCCGGGCGCCAAGGCCGGGGCGGTCGTTCGCCGAGTAGCCGTCGGGCACGAAACCGTCGGCGCCGTCGGAAATTCGCGGGCCGTTGCCGGCGCCGTCATCGCGCCGGGGCGCCTTGCCCGGCAAGGGCCGCTTGCGCGGCGCAGAGCGGGAGGCATCGAAATTGCCGCCGCGGCGGGTCTTGCGGCCGTCCGATCCAGCGCTCAACCCCACGGTCCCCGCTTGCGGCCGCCGGCGGAGGGGCGATCGCCCCTGCCCCACGGGCCCGAACGGGTCCGGTCGATCCCGGCCTGCGGCGCGGCAGCAACGAAGCCGCCGTCGCCACCGTCCATCTCCAGCGCCATCTGTTTCAGTGCCGCGATCCGGTTGGCGGTGTCCGGATGGGTGGAGAAGAGATTGTCCATGCGCTGGCCGGACAGGGGATTGATGATGAACATGTGGGCCGTCGCCGGATTGCGCTCGGCGTCCTGGTTCACCGTACGCCCGGCTGCGCTGGCGATCTTGCCGAGCGCCGAGGCGAGCCAGCCCGGATTACCACAGATTTCCGCGCCCCGCCGGTCGGCGGCATATTCGCGCGTCCGGCTGATCGCCATCTGCACGATCATCGCGGCCAGAGGCGCGACGATGATCGCCGCGATCACGCCGATGAAGCCGAGGGGATTGTTGTTGTCGCGGTTGCCGCCGAAGAAGAAGGCGAAATTGCCCAGCATCGAGATCGCACCGGCCAGCGTCGCGGTGATCGTCATGATCAGCGTGTCGCGATTCTGCACATGGGCGAGCTCATGCGCCATGACGGCGGCGACCTCTTCGGGCGTCAGGCGCTCCAGGAGCCCAGTCGTCGCGGCCACGGCCGCATTCTCGGGATTGCGCCCGGTGGCGAAGGCGTTCGGCTGGGCATTGTTGATGACATAGACCTTCGGCATCGGCAGGCCGGCCCGTCCGGCCAGACCTTCCACGATGCGGTAGTATTCCGGCGCGCTGCGCGCGTCGACCTCCTGCGCATGGTGCATCTTCAGCACCATCTTGTCGGAGTTCCAGTAGGAAAACAGGTTCATGCCGGCCGCGAAGACGAAGGCGATCATCATGCCGGCGCGGCCGCCGATCATGAAGCCGAGCCCCATGAAGAGGGCGGTCATGAAGGCGATGAGCATCGCCGTCTTGATCATGTTCATCGCAGGTTCCACCACCAAGGAGTTTGCGCGGTCCACCCGCGCCAATCGCCCGGGAAAATGGGGATTGCGGGGTTCCGCTTCAATATTGCCGGGAAACCACCGCGGCTGCAGCGGCCCGGGCAGGCTGCGACACCGGCAAGGGTTTCAAGCCTTCGTCCCTGCCCTTATCTGATGGTGACGAACCGCAACATGGCACCGGCCGCAGCAAGGGGCAGACGAGCAATGAGCGACAGCGAGGCAAGGGATCCGGCACTGGCAGCGCCGGGCGATGGCGCGCCGGCCGAGCGCGAACTGCCGGCCGCCGCCCGCCGTGCCCTCGCCGAAGCCGAGGAACGCCGCCGTCAGGCGGACGCGGAGGCCTCAGCATCCCAGGCCAGGGAGATCAACGGACCCAAGGGGCCCGAACCGATCCGCTATGGCGACTGGGAGAAGAACGGCCTGATCTCGGACTTCTGAAGCCAGTTCCCGTTGCAGCCTGTCATTCTGCCCGTGCCTGAGGCGCGCAACGGCTTCCCGCGATGATTGTGGGCCCATCGTCCTAGACACCCGCACCGCGAGCCCGCGTCAATCTTCCGCTGCGTCAGGAATGCGCAATATTGCGGGCTCCCAGGTCGCCGCTTGATCTCTCACCTGCATAGGAATATTGTCCGGAGACCGTCTCCGATTCGTTGGCCGTTGTCGTGACGCATTCCCGTCGAACCATCTGCAGTTGTATGCTCGCGCTGTTGCTCGCCATCCCGGCCGGCGCCGCGCACGCGGATGACGACGACTACCCGCGGGCAATCTCCGGCCCGGTCGAGGCGCGCGTCCTGAAGGTCCGCGACGGCGACACGATCGAGGTCGAGGCCTTCGTCTGGCCGATGCAGGCGGTTCAGGTCGCGGTCCGACTGAAGGGGATCGACGCACCGGAGAAACGCGGACGCTGCGAAGCCGAGAAAGCCGCCGCGGAGATCGCGAGAGACCGGCTGGTCGCCCTGATCGGATCGGGCAACGTCACCCTCACCGGCATCTCCGGCGACAAATATTTCGGGCGCGTGCTGGCGACACTGTCAGTGCCCGGCCAGCCCGATCTCGGCCGCGTCCTTCTGCGCGAGGGCCTCGTGGTCCGCTACGAAGGCGGCAAGCGCCGCGACTGGTGCGACGGCACCCTCCCCGCCGATCTGAGCGCCGTGGACACCGGCGGCCGGCGTAAGGGCTGACCCGCGCGCAGACGCCGACGGCGGCATCTTCCAATGCCCCTTGCCCATCGCAGACCTGGCGTCCGATACTCCTGAACCAGACACCCGGCCGTAGCGTGCCGTACAGCCGACGATACCGTTTCACGTGAAACAGGATGCTCCATGACAGCCGGGGAAGCGCGACTCGAGGCTATCGTCCGTCAGGCGATCGCCGCGTTCCAGCCAAAGATCGCCGTGCGGCTGTGGACGGGTGAACGCATTGGCCCCGCCGACGGTCCGGTCCTGGCGCTGAACGATCCGGCGGCGATCGCCCGGCTGGCCCTCAGCCCGCGAATCGTGACGGCAGTCGAACTGTGGATGTCCAAGGCGATCGATGTCGAGGACGGCACGATCTTCGACGTGGCGACGGCGCGCTCCGACATCCGGACGCGGGACGCGATGAAGAAGATCGACCGGCTGGCCATCGCCACCGCCCTGCCCGCCCTCTATACGCTGGCACGGCGCGGCCGGAAGGCGGCCCGGTCGGCGCCCCAGAGCGGCACGGGCGCCGGCGCCAGCGGCTCGTCCAAGGCCGCAATCCAGTTCCACTACGACATCTCGAACGATTTCTACCGCCTCTTCCTCGATGAGCGCATGCTGTATTCCTGCGCCTATTTCGATGGCTGGCACGACGACATCGACAAGGCGCAGCACGACAAGCTGGACATGATCTGCCGCAAGCTGCGCCTCAAGCAGGGCGAGCGCTTTCTCGACATCGGCTGCGGCTGGGGTGCCTTGCTGATCCATGCGGCCGAGCATTATGGCGTCACCGGCCACGGCGTGACCCTGAGCCAGGCCCAATACGACCTCGCCCGCGAGCGGATCGTCGCCAAGGGGCTCGAAGACCGCGTGACGATCGAACTGAAGCCTTTCGAGGAGCTCGACGGGCGCTTCGACAAGATCGCCTCGATCGGCATGTTCGAGCATGTCGGCTGGGACAACCACGCGACCTACCTGACCGCGGTACGCAAGCTGCTGCGCCCGAACGGGCTCTATCTGCACCATGCGATCACCCGGCCGGCCAAGACCAGCGATGCCAAGTTTCGCAAGGGGACGCGGGAATATGCGGCGATCATCCGCTACATCTTCCCGGGCGCCGAACTCGACCATGTCGGCCATTCGGCCCAGCTTCTGGAGGCGCACCGCTTCGAGGTCCACGACGTGGAGAACTGGCGCGAGCACTATGGCCGCACCTGCCGGCTGTGGCACGACCGCCTGCTCGCCGCGATGCCGGAGGCCAGCCGCATCGCTGGCGAACCCCGCGCCCGGCTGTGGCTTCTGTATCTCGCCGGCGTATCCCTCGGCTTCCAGCGCGGCGGTCTTCTGATCTACCAGACACTGGCCTCCAGACGGGCCAAGGGTCCGGCCGAGCTGCCGCCCACCCGTCGCGACCTCTACGACTAGCCCGGCACCCGCAGCGCTTGCTTCCGCAAAGCTCTGCCTTCCGGCCGAGAGGTTGCGCCTTCCGCGGGGTTTCCATTGCTCCGGCCGGATCTCCACTGCGCGGCACGACCCATGGGTTCCGTCTAATGGGCGCCCTACCCAGACAGAAACACACCGGCGAAAATCCCTTCGCCACCGCCACACTCCCCCCTTCGCTGTCACCCCGCAACGCTACTCCCCGAGGCGTCCTTATGGTCCGTAAGGTTCAGGGATCAATGGGTTAGCTGCAAGCAGACGCCTCATGCCCACTTGCATGCGGTGCAGCAAACACCCTGCCGTTACCGCTTGCAACAGCCCGTGAGCTTTTCGCCACAGAAAAGCCGCAAGTCTAAAAAGTGCGGTTATTTGCGTCTTTCGCGGAACCACCTGTCGGAGCCGGTCATTGTGCGGCTATCTGTAATCGGGAGTAAGCACGATGAAAAAGTCCTTCTATACCGCCCTTCTCGCCGGCGCCGTCATGCCCTTCGCGGCTTTCGCGCAGGACGCCCAGCCCGCGGCTCCGACGGACACCCCGCCGGCCGCCACCGACAGCGCCATGCCGTCGGACAGCTCCGACGCCGCGGCACCGAGCAGCACGATGGACCCGGCTGCTCCGACCGGCGACGCCTCGGCTGAGACCGACACCGCACCGTCGGCCACCGACGCGCCGACCGACACTGCGGAGAGCCCGGCCGGCACCACCGAGGAACCTGCCGACATGGCCGCCGAGGAGCCGGCTGAAAATGGCGACATGGCCACTGCCAGCGCGGGTGCCGATGGCCCCTTCGTGACCGTCCCGCCGTCCGGCGCCTGGCGCGTGACCGATCTCGACGGCAAGGACGTCTATGACACGGCCGGCGAGAGCATCGGCTCGATCACCGACGTGCTGGTCTCCGAGGAAGGCGACGTGATGGCCGTTCTGGTCGGCGTCGGCGGCTTCCTGGGCATCGGCGAAAAGGATGTCGCCGTCTCGATGAGCGCGCTGGAATTCGGCCCGGGCAAGACCGAAGGTCTGCCGACCGAGGAAGAGGCCAACGCCCAGGCGAGCGCCGCGGCGCCGGCCACGGGTGGCACCGGCATGGCGGCCGATCCGGCTGCCGGCGGCACGGGCATGGGTACGGGCGACGCCAACATGTCGACCGCCAGCACGGACGCGTCGGCCGAACCGGTGACCCCGGTCGTCGGCGAGGACAATCTGCCGGACCGTATCGTCCTCAATGTCTCGCGTGAGCAGCTCGAGCAGGCTCCGGCCTACAACGAGCCGGAAGAGGCCGATGACGGCATGGCGGAAGCCGATGGCGGCGCTGCCGATGGCACGATGGCGCCGGCCGGCGACGCTCCGGCGGCCCAGTAATCCGCCAGGATAAAGCTGTACCGGGCCGTCCAGCATAGCCGCAGATAGACAGAAGGCCCGTACCGATTGGTGCGGGCCTTTTGCGTTGCGACGTCGGGTTTCAAAGCCGGAATGGCACCGCCCCTCGCCGCAACCGGACAGCAGACAATCAAAAGGCCGCTCCCTTTCGGAAGCGGCCCCGTGATGAACGTCAGCCGGCGGTCGTCGAAGACCGCTTTACGGCATCCGCAATTCTCAGGCGAAGCGAGGAGGCTGCTCCGTCGAACCACCGAGAATCATAGACCCAACCGGCTTCAGATTATCACTCGACATTGGATCACCTCCTTCCACTTCGTTGAACACAGGAGGGAGTATGGGAACCCAACGCCTTGGGCGCAAGAGGGTTTTTCGCCCCCGCCTCCCCCCGGCATGGTTCGCGCAAGCCTGAGGTCAGCCGACCGGGTTCACGTCTCCCACGAAGTTCAGAAGATCCACCATCGTGAACTCGCCCGGATTGGCCGATGGCAGCTCCGGCTTCCAGTTCGACCGCAGCCACATGAAGGATTCGTGGTCGCCATGGACGAGGCCGAGGAAGGTCTCGGCGATGATCGTGCTGCCGACGGGGCCGAGGCGACGCCCGTCATGCATGACGCTCGCCTCCTTTAGGATGTAGTACCAGAGCGGCGATGCCTTGTGCATGCCGTGCGCGGCGGCGGCCGCACCATCGTCCCCGCTGTTCGCGATGTCGGACGGAGACAGCAGGTCCGCCCCCATCGCGCGGGCGATGTCCTGACCGCTCGGCAGCAGCACCTGCACCCCGCGCTTGAGGTTGCGGAACGCCAGTTGCGCATGCCGGCCTTGCTCCCCCGGCAGGGAATGCAGGGCCGGAACGATGAACGGGTCGAGCCTGCGGGTCTGGTTGACCTTGAAGTTCGGCTCGGGCGGCGTCCCGAAGTCGTAGAACCGCCGCCAGTCGATGACCCAGTTGGACGGCAGATGGGCCTGTGCACCGCCCGGCGCGTTGGGAAAATCGGCCGGATCGGCCTGGGCGGCGAGATCGCCGATGATCGCGCCGGATTTGCCGGTGAAGGTGAACAGCAATCCGAGGCTTCCCGGCGCCACGCCACCGTCGCGGAAGACGCGATTGTGGTCGTAGGTCTCGCGCACCATCGAGTGCCCGAGACGATAGGCGGCGGCTCCGAACTCGGCCGGGATGTAGGGCCGTGTCTTGAAGCGGTAGAAGCGCCGCCCCCGCTCGCGGATCTTGTCGATCAGTCCCTTCTCGGTAAGGCGCTCCACCAGATCGTAGAGAACGATCCACTGGTAGTGCCATTGCGCCAGACGCCGCGCCTCCTCGAAGGTCTCGCCGCCATCGAGACCCGGCCGTGTCTGCCCGAGCCAGTCGACGATCGCATTGTGGAATTTCAGGAAAGCCAGATGGGTCTGGGCGACCAGCAGGTTCTCGTCGTTGCGTTCGTCGCCGATCAGCGCCCGACCGACCGTGTTTCGGGGCAGGTCGTTCGGCAGCTCCCCTATGTTGCCGCCATCGGGGTCGAAGGACTCCGTTGCCTTGCCGATCAGCAGTTTCGGCGTCTGCCGGCCACGCAGGTCGCGCTGATACATGAAGGGCGCGAGCGCCGGTCCCGGCCCGTAGAGAGAATCGAGATCGAGCGCCGGCGTGCGGAAATTCTGGGTGGCCAGCGGATCCGCAGTCTGCTGGTCCAGCGGCGTCAGATCGAGGGTGATGTCGTGATCGACGAATTGCCCGAGATAGGTGAAGCCGCCGGGAATGTCGGGATTGTCGCCGGCGACGTCGGTCGGCGCCGCGTCCTTCATGGTCGTTGCGAGCTCGAACAGCGGATCGTCGTCGATGATCAGCGGCTCGAGCTTGGGAAACATCCGGCCGAACTTGCCGGGATCGGCATGCCCGTCCAGCGCCTGGAGCGAACGGGCGCTCATCTCGCGCGTCCCGCGACCATGCAACATCTTGATGATATGGGTCATGTCCGTCGTCTCCGAGCAAATGGCCTCGGATCAGAAGGTCAACGGATCGATTGCGCGGAACGCCGATGATGCCGATATCTGTGGCTGCCAGACAAAACAATCACTGAATAAGTGTTCGGCCGCGACGAATTCATTGAATACGCGATCGATGCAGTCAGTTCTTCTGTCCTGACGAAACATACCACGCGCTTACGCTAAGTCAAAACGCCGAATGGCGCGTCGGCCGGCATCGCTGCCGGCCGACCTGGCAGTCACCCCTTGCGGTTCTGGCGGTGCTCGACAAGGTCGTCGACGACGCCGGGATCGGCGAGGGTCGAGGTATCGCCCAGAGCGCCGAAATCGTCCTCGGCGATCTTGCGCAGGATGCGGCGCATGATCTTGCCGGAACGGGTCTTCGGCAGGCCCGGTGCGAACTGGATCTTGTCCGGCGAGGCGATCGGGCCGATCTCGTTGCGCACATGGGCGACGAGCTCCTTCTGCAGCGCCTCGGACGGCTCCTCGCCTTCCATCAGCGTGACATAGCAGTAGATGCCCTGCCCCTTGATGTCGTGCGGATAGCCGACGACGGCGGCTTCCGAGACCTTGGCGTGGGAGACCAGCGCCGATTCCACTTCGGCCGTGCCCATGCGGTGGCCGGAGACATTGATCACGTCGTCCACGCGGCCGGTGATCCACCAATAGCCGTCGGCGTCGCGCCGCGCCCCGTCACCGGTGAAGTACTTGTTCGGATAGGTCGAGAAATAGGTCTGCTCGAAGCGCTCGTGGTCGCCATAGACCGTGCGCATCTGGCCGGGCCAGGAATCGGTGATGCACAGATTGCCGTCATTGGCGCCGTCCAGCACCGTGCCGACATTGTCGACGAGCTGCGGCTGGACGCCGAAGAACGGCCGCGTCGCCGAGCCGGGCTTCAGGTCCGTGGCGCCGGGCAGCGGCGTGATCAGGATGCCGCCGGTCTCGGTCTGCCACCAGGTATCGACCACCGGCGAGCGCTCGTCGCCCACAACCCGGTAGTACCAGCTCCAGACCTCCGGATTGATCGGCTCGCCGACCGTGCCCAGCACCTTCAGGCTGGCGCGCGAGGTCTTGGTGACCATCTCGTCGCCGGCCCCCATCAGCGAGCGGATCGCCGTCGGCGCGGTGTAGAAGATGTTGACCTTGTGCTTGTCGATCACCTGCCAGAAGCGCGAGGCGTCCGGGTAGTTGGGCACGCCCTCGAACATCAGCGTCGTCGCGCCGTTGGCGAGCGGCCCGTAGACGATGTAGCTGTGGCCGGTCACCCAGCCGACATCCGCCGTGCACCAGTAGACGTCGCCGTCATGGTAGTCGAAGACGTATTCGTGGGTCATCGAGGCGTAGACGAGATAGCCGCCCGACGTGTGCAACACGCCCT
Source organism: Aurantimonas coralicida DSM 14790 (assembly GCF_000421645.1). Taxonomy (GTDB): domain Bacteria; phylum Pseudomonadota; class Alphaproteobacteria; order Rhizobiales; family Rhizobiaceae; genus Aurantimonas; species Aurantimonas coralicida. The sequence continues at coordinate 46,391 of NZ_ATXK01000014.1, forward strand.
TCGGCTTGCCGGTCGAGCCTGACGTGTAGAGGATGAACAGCGGGTCCTCGGCCTGCATCTCGGCCGGCGGGCAATCGGCGGAGACCGTCTCGCGCGCCTGGTGCCACCACACGTCGCGCCCGTCCTGCCAGGCCACCTCGCCGCCGGTGCGCTGGATCACCAGCATGGTCTTCACCGTCTGGCCGGCCTTCTCGGCAATCTCGCAGGCCCGGTCGGCATTCTTCTTCAGCGGCACCTTGCGGCCGCCGCGCAGACCCTCGTCGGCGGTGATCAGCACATCCGATTGCGCGCCCTCGATCCGGCCGCCCAGCGCGTCCGGCGAGAACCCGCCGAACACCACCGAATGGATCGCCCCGATCCGGGCACAGGCCAGCATGGCATAGGCCGCCTCGGGCACCATCGGCATGTAGATGGTGACCCGGTCGCCTTTCTTGACGCCGCGATCCTTCAGGACATTGGCCATGCGCGACACCTCCTCGTGGAGCCGCCGGTAGGTGATCGCCTTGGAATCGGCCGGGTCGTCCCCCTCCCAGAGGATGGCCGTCTGGTCGCCGCGGGTTTCCAGATGCCGGTCAATGCAATTGGCGGCGACGTTGAGCGTGCCGTCCACGAACCAGCGGATGTCGATATTGCCGGGTGCGAAAGAGGTGTTCTTCACCCGCTCATAGGGCTTGATCCAGTCGAGGCGCTTGCCGTGCTCGCCCCAGAAGCCGTCCGGGTCCTCGACGCTGCGACGGTACCAGTCCTGGTACTGATCGTCCGTCAGCTTCGCCCGCGCCTTCCACTCGTCCTTGACGTGGATCGTGCTCATGCTTTCGCCTCCCGCAGTATCGCCGAAACAGGTCCGGCATTTGGAGGCAATCTAGGGTGAAAGCGCCGGAAGGGTCCAGTTCGCCGCTGTCATACTTTCGCGGGGCAAGGGCACGCGGCGCACCGCCCTAGCCGAACAGGCCGATGGTCACGCTCATGATGATCAGGACGCCGAGCCAGTGACCGGCATTCAGATAGGTTAGCCGGCGCGGACGCGCTTCGTAGGAGTGATTAACGACCATCGCGGTGAGAACGAAACCGGCCCAGGCGAGGATGCCGGTGATCAGCGCGTTGCCGACGGTGACCGGACCGATATGACCAACCAGCCCCGCCAAGACGCCGGCCATCACCAGTTCGGCGATGAAGACGATCGCCAGCGGACCGGGTTTCAGCGCCGGCCGGCCCTCATAGCCGCTGGCCGTCATCCAGGATTTTTCGAGAGCACGGTGCCAGCCGAAACCGAAGGCAAACGCGAGGAGGGCGGCGATCAGCACGCCGAGCGGGCTGAAGTTGGAAAATCCCATGGCGTGATCCTTCGCTGGCCTTGGCAATCCTGCCCGTAACGAGCGAAGCCGCCGGCGGTTTCATGCGGCGGCTACGACAACGCCGCTCGCCGGTTCGCGTGGCGGACCCAAGCCGGCGAAGACAGGGCGCCCCGAACCTCAGCCATAATCGCGGGCGCCAAAGATCGCCGAGCCGACGCGCACGGAGGTGGCGCCGAAGCCGATGGCGATCTCGTAGTCGCCCGACATGCCCATCGACCGCTTCTCCACCCCGGCCTCGGCCGCGATCTTTTCCAGCAGCGCGAAATGCGGCCCCGGCTTCTCCTCGGCCGGCGGAATGCACATCAGCCCTTCGATCGTCAGGCCATGCTCGCTGCGACAGCGCTCGACGAAGGCGACCGCCTCCCTCGGCGCGATCCCGGCCTTCTGGTCTTCCTCGCCGGTGTTGACCTGCACATAGAGGCGGGGATGGCGGTCCTGCTTGGCCATCTCCTTGGCGAGTTCTTTCGCGATCTTTTCGCGGTCGACGCTCTCGATCACGTCGAACAGCGCCACCGCGTCGCCGGCCTTGTTCGACTGCAGCGGCCCGATCAGCCGCAATTCGATGTCGGGGAAGCGTTCGCGCAGCGCCGGCCATTTGGCCTTGGCCTCCTGCACCTTGTTCTCGCCGAAGATCCGCTGGCCGGCTTCCAGCACCGGCAGGATCGTCTCGGCGTCATGGGTCTTGGACACCGCCACGAGGGCCACCGCATCATCCGCGCGCCCCGCCTCCCGCGACGCCTGCGCAATCGCCTGCCGCACCGTCTCCAGCCGCTCCAGCAGCGCTTCGTTCATGTCGTCTCCTTCCTGTGGGGCCGTCAGCGCCGCACCTGCATCACTATCGCCGCAATCGGCGGAATTTCCGCCCCGTCATGTTGAACGCAGGCGTGACAACAGAGTAAGTCAAGCCGCATCCCCCATTCGCCTGCCGGTCGAGATCCGGCGGGACCAGCATCCCGATCGGCCGCATGACCACAGAACGCTACAATCCCCGCGCATCCGAACCTCGCTGGCAGACCGCCTGGAACGAGGCGAAGCTGTTCGAGACCCAGACCGACGCGCCGGGCGAAAAGTACTACGTCCTCGAGATGTTTCCCTATCCCTCGGGCCGCATCCATATGGGCCATGTGCGCAATTATGCCATGGGCGACGTGGTCGCGCGCTACCGCCGGGCCAAGGGGTTCAACGTGCTGCATCCGATGGGCTGGGACGCCTTCGGCATGCCGGCCGAGAACGCCGCGATGCAGAACAAGGTGCATCCGCGCGAATGGACCTACCAGAACATCGCGACCATGCGCGGCCAGCTGAAGTCGATGGGCCTGTCGCTGGACTGGTCGCGTGAATTCGCGACCTGCGACGTCGAATACTACCACCGCCAGCAGATGCTGTTCCTCGACTTCCTGGCCAAGGGCCTGGCCTATCGCAAGAAGTCCAAGGTCAACTGGGATCCGGTCGACATGACCGTGCTCGCCAACGAGCAGGTGATCGACGGCAAGGGCTGGCGTTCGGGCGCCGATGTCGAGCAGCGCGAACTGACCCAGTGGTTCTTCCGCATCACCGATTTTGCCGACGACCTGCTGTCGGCCCTCGACCATCTGCCGGGCTGGCCGGAGAAGGTCCGGCTGATGCAGAAGAACTGGATCGGCAAGTCCGAGGGCCTGCTGGTGCGCTGGGCGCTGGACGCCGCAACGAAGCCCGAGGGCTTCGACGACGTCACCGTGTTCACGACGCGGCCCGACACGCTGTTCGGCGCCTCCTTCGTGGCCGTCGCCGCCGACCATCCGCTGGCCGCCAGGGCCGCCGAGACCGATCCCGAACTGCAGGGCTTCATCGCCGAATGCCGGCGTCAGGGCACCTCCGCCGCGGCGCTGGAGACGGCCGAGAAGAAGGGCATGCCGACGGGGATCTCCGCCACCCATCCCTTCGACCCGGAATGGAAGCTGCCGGTCTATGTCGCCAATTTCGTGCTGATGGATTACGGCACCGGCGCGGTCTTCGGCTGCCCGGCCCATGACCAGCGCGACCTCGACTTTGCCCGCAAATACGATTTGCCGGTGCGCGCCGTCGTCTTGCCGCAGGGCGCCGATGCGGAGACCTTCGACGTCGGAACCGAGGCCTATGTCGGCGACGGCACGATCTGCCGCTCGGATTTCCTCGACGGCCTGTCGCCGGATGCCGCCTTCGACGCCGTCGCCGAGCGGCTGGAAGCCACCACGCTGAACGGCCGGCCCCAGGCCGAGCGTCAGGTCAATTTCCGCCTGCGCGACTGGGGCATTTCGCGCCAGCGCTACTGGGGCTGCCCGATCCCGGTCCTGCATTGCGAGGCCTGCGGCGTCGTGCCGGAGGCTCGCGAGAACCTGCCGGTGAAGCTGCCGGACGACATCGATTTCGAAAAGCCCGGCAATCCGCTGGACCGTCATCCGACCTGGCGCGACGCCACCTGCCCGCAATGCGGCGGCACGGCGAAGCGCGAGACCGACACGATGGACACCTTCGTCGATTCCTCGTGGTATTTCGCCCGTTTCACGGCGCCGCAGGCGCATGAGCCGACCGATCCACAGGCCGCCAATGCCTGGCTGCCGGTCGACCAGTATATCGGCGGCATCGAGCACGCGATCCTGCACCTGCTCTATTCGCGCTTCTTCGTGCGGGCGATGCGCGAATGCGGCCATGTCGCCCTCGACGAGCCCTTCAAGGGCCTGTTCACGCAGGGCATGGTGGTCCACGAGACCTATCGCGACGGCCGCGAATGGGTCGCTCCGGTGGACGTGGCGATCGCCGAAGGCGAGGGGACCCGCACCGCGACGCGCCTGTCGACCGGCAGCCCGATCGAGATCGGCGGCATCGAGAAGATGTCGAAGTCGAAGAAGAACGTCGTCGATCCGGACGACATCATCGCCTCCTACGGCGCCGACACGGCCCGCTGGTTCATGCTGTCGGATTCGCCGCCGGACCGCGACGTGATCTGGACCGAGGCCGGCGTCGAGGGCGCCCACCGCTTCGTCCAGCGCCTGTGGCGCCTCGTCTCCGAGACCGCGCCGCGCATCGCCGGTGCCGACGCCAGCCCGCAGAGCGAGGACGAGGCGGTGCTGACCATCCGCCGTGCCGCCCACCGCGCCGCGGCCGGCGTCGCCGACGACATCGAGCGCCTCGGCTTCAACAAGGCCGTCGCCCGCATCTACGAATTGGTCAACACGCTGGCGGCGTCGGTCGCTGGTGTCTCGGCCGACAGCGACCCGGCCCTGAAGGCCGCAGCTCGCGAAGCGCTGACCATCCTGGTGCGTCTGATCGCGCCGATGATGCCGCATCTGGCCGAGGAATGCTGGACGACCCTGGGCATGGACGGCCTTGCCGCAGCGGCCCCCTGGCCGGACGTCGACTCGGCGCTCCTGAAGGACGACAGCATCACCATGCCGGTCCAGATCAACGGCAAGAAGCGCGGCGACTTGACCGTACCGGCTTCGGCCGGCAAACCTGATATCGAACAGGCGGCGCTGGCGCTCGACGTCGTGCAGGCAGCGTTGGCCGGCAATTCGCCGAAGCGCGTCGTGGTCGTCCCCGGGAGAATCGTCAATGTCGTTCTTTGATGCGGGCCGGCCTCGCGCTCTCGCGGCGCTCTGTCTCCTTGCCGGCGGCCTTGCCCTGTCGGGCTGCACCGGACGGCCGCTCTATGCCGGCGGCCTGACCACCGATGTCATGGCGCCGGACGGGCAGCTCGTCTCCCTGCGCGGCCGGATCGCCGTCTCAGAAGCCGGCAATCGCACCATCCAGATCGTCCGCAACGCGCTGTTGTTCCGGTTGAACCAGGGCACGCGGGTGAGTGAGCCGCTCTATACCGTCGCCCTCAGTGGCAGCGGCAGCGAGATCGGCATCGCGGTCGAGCCGGGCGGGCAGGCCGCGGCGTCGCTCTACTACATGAGCGCCAGCTACACCCTGACCCGGAACTCCGACGGCACCGTGCTGGCGACCGGCACGCGTACCGAGACGGTGCCCTTCGACCGGACCGGCCAGCTCTACCAGAGCCAGCGGGCAGTGATCGACGCGCGCGACCGGGCCGGCAAGGCCGTCGCCGGACAGATCGAGCTGGAAATCGCCCGTGCGCTAACCAAGGCCGGCGTGTAGACACGTCCCCAGGCGAAACGCCGGCAGGGTAGGCGGTCCAGGCGGCCCCTTGCCGGCGCAACAGGGACCTTTTCATGGCGCAGAAGAAACCTGGCGAGGTCGAGGCGTTCCTGTCGCGGCCCGACTTCTCCTATCCGGTCATCCTCCTCTACGGCCCCGATCCCGGCCTCGTCTCCGAGCGTTCCGAGAAGGTCGCCGAGCTCTCCGGCGTCGACCGCAGCGATCCCTTCGCCGCCGTAACGCTGGCCGCCGACGAGCTGGAGAAGGACATTGGCCGCCTCTACGACGAGGCGCAGACCGTCTCGATGTTCGGCGGCACCCGCCTCATCCGCGTGCGCGGCGCGGGCAACGGCAAGTCCCTGGCCGAAGCCGTGGCGGAGCTCTCCGCAAAGAAGCTCGACGGTGCCATCGTCATTCTGGAAGCCGGCGACCTGAAGAAGAGCTCGGCCCTGCGCACCAATGCCGAGCGCGGCAAGTTCGCCATCGCCTTGCCCTGCTACCAGGACGAGGGGCGGGCGATCGACAGGATGATCGACGAGGAGATGCGCGAGAGCGGCCTGACCATCGGCCGCGCGGCGCGGGACGAATTGCGCGCGCGCCTCGGCGCCAACCGCATCGCCTCACGCGGCGAGATCCGCAAGCTCTGCCTCTACGCGCTGGGAACGTCGTCAGTAACGGAAGAAGACGTGCGCGCCATCGTCGGCGACGTCTCGGCCGACACGCTGGAAGAGACCATCGATGCCGCGGCCAGCGGCGAGGTGCGGCGATTGCCGCATCTGATCGACCGGCTGGTCTCGGCGGGCACCGCCACCTTCCAGCTCCACCAGCAGCTCTTGCGCTATTTCCAGCAATTGCAGACCATGCGGGAGATGGTCGAGAAGGGGGGCGAGCCCGTCGGCCGGGTGGTGGAGCGACGTCGCCCGCACTTCCGGCGCAAGCACGCCATGGAGGTTGCGCTCTCGGCCTGGCCGCTCGACGCGATCACCATGATCCTGCAGCGGATCGATGCCGATATCCTGGCCAGCCGCAAGGAAGGCGGGCTGGCCCTGACCATCACCCGGCAAACCCTGCTCGACGTCGCCGTCGAAGCCGCCCGTCTGCGCACGCGCCACTGATTCACGGATCATCGTGGCGAAATAGCCAGCTGCGACAGCGGCTTATTCGCGTACGCAGCAGCTATACGCGGAATGTTTCACGTGAAACGGAGCGCTCGCGCCCTGTCAGAGATCGCGCGTCCGCGCCGTCTCGGAGACGCGCTGGACCCGCGTCTGGAGCAGGCCGCAGATCTCGTCGAGCTGCTCCAGATCGGCATATTCGATCCGGATCGATCCGCCTTCGCCCTTGACGTCGATCTCGACCGGCATGCCCAGAAGCTCCGCCAGCAGCCGCTCCAGAGCCAGCGCGTCGGAATCCTTCTCGAGGGCCAGTGCGGCCTTCGGCCGGCTCTTGCCGCCGGACGCCTTCTTCGGCTTCGCGGCCTCGCCCGCTGCGGGCTGGCGCGCCAGCTCCTCGGCCTCGCGCACGCTGAGGCCGCGCGAGACGATCTGCTTGGCCACGGACACCGGGTCCTCGGCCGTGACGACCGTGCGCGCCGCGCCCGGCGACAGCGTCCCGCTGGCCACCATTGTGCGGACTTCCTCGGGAAGCTTCAGAAGCCGCAGCGTATTCGCCACATGGCTGCGGCTTTTGCCCAGCACATCGGCGAGATCGGCCTGGGTATAGCCATGCTCGTTGATCAGCATCTCGTAGCCCAGCGCTTCCTCAACCGCATTGAGGTCGGCGCGCTGGACGTTCTCGATGATGGCGATTTCCAGCGACTGGCGGTCGCCGATCTCGCGCATGACCACCGGCACTTCGGTGAGGCCCGCCGCGCGCGCGGCCCGCCAGCGGCGCTCGCCGGCGACGATCTCGAAACCGTCCGGCACGCCAGGGCGCGGCCGCACCAGCAACGGCTGCACGACGCCATGATTGCGCACCGACGCGGTCAGATCGTCGAGATCGGCCTCGTGGAAGGTGCGCCGCGGATTGTTCGGATTTGGCGAAATCGCGTCGATCGGAATATGCCGCTCGGCCGGGATGGCCGGCGGTGCCGGCTGCTCGGCCTGGGCGCCGAAACCCTGGCCGGGACGGGCAGGGGCCGATCCACCGGCCCCGATCAGCGAGGCGAGTCCACGCCCGAGACGCTGGCGCGACTTGTCTTCGTTCATCTTGGTCTCCCCATTCCTCGGCGCGCCCGCGCCATCCCCGTCCGTTGCATCGGGGTCTTCGCCCGCCCTTCCGTGATCGCCATATCGGTTGTTCATGCTGCCTGCAGCCCGCGTTCGCGCTGGATGATTTCCGAGGCCAGCCGGATATAGGCCTGGCTGCCCGGACATTTCATGTCGTAGAGGATCGCCGGCTTGCCGAAGGACGGCGCTTCGGAAACCCGCACATTGCGCGGGATGATCGTCTCGTAGACATGGTCGCCCATATAGGACCGCACGTCCCGCACCACCTGAGCCGCCAGATTGTTGCGACCGTCATACATGGTCAGCACGATGCCATGCAGGTCGAGCGTCGGGTTCAGCGAATCCCGCACCTGCTCGACCGTCTGCAGGAGCTGGCTGAGGCCTTCGAGTGCGAAGAACTCGCACTGCAGCGGCACCAGGATGGAATCGGCCGCGGCCATGGCGTTGATGGTCAGGAGGTTCAGCGACGGCGGGCAGTCAATCAGCACGAAGTCGAATTGCGGCGTCTCGACCTGGTGGAAATGCAGCGCGTCGCGCAGCCGGTAGGCGCGGCCGGTCGCGCCTGCGATCTCCATCTCGAGGCCGAGAAGGTCCAGCGTCGAAGGGATCAGGCTGAGATTGGGCACGGCCGTCGGCATGGCGGCCTCGGTGATCGAGGAGGCTTCGGTCAGCACGTCGTAGGACGACACTTCGCGATTGTCGCGATCGACGCCCAGCCCGGTCGAGGCATTGCCCTGGGGATCGAGGTCGATCAGCAGCGCACGCTTGCCGATCGCGGCCAGTGCCGTCGCAAGGTTGATGGCGGTCGTCGTCTTGCCGACCCCGCCCTTCTGATTTGCAATCGTGATGATCCGCATCGGCTGTCCGCTCATCGCATCCATCGATCCGCTCCCGCTCCGCCATCGAGCGGTGTCGGCTGCCGACCGGAGAGGACCGGTCCCGTCTCCGCCTGGGCTGCCGCCGCTCAGCGCGGCGCGATCTCGTCGATCTCGAGGACGACAGATCCGTCATCGAGGCTCGATTCATGCTTTATCATGCTGAATCGCCAATGGGCAGTCGCCGCGTTAATTTCCTGTTCATGGTTGCGCCCCTTCTGGAAGAAGCAGCGCGTATCGGCCCGGATATGCGGCGCCACGAGGGCGAAGAGCTCCGTCAGCGACGCCAGCGCCCGGGCGGTCACGATATCCGCCTTGGCGAGCACGCTTCCGCAATCCTCGATCCGCGCCGCATGGGCCGTTCCGGTGAGGCCCAGATCGCGCTGGACCGCCCGAAGGAAGGCGATCTTCTTGCTGTTCGCCTCGACGAGATCGACGCTGAGGCCGGGGCGCGCGGCGGCGATTACCAGTCCGGGCAGGCCCGCGCCCGACCCCAGATCCGCGCAGAGCGTCGCTTCAGGAAGAAGCCGCTCGAGCGCCAGCGAATCAGCGATGTGCCGTGACCAGACATCGCCGATCGTCGCCGGCGCGACGAGGTTCATCCGGGTCTGCCATTCGGTCAGCAATGCAACGTAGCGGTCTAGTCGCTCGAGCGTTTCACGTGAAACATTATGTGTGGACAGGAACTCCGCCCGTCCGCGCTCCTGCGCCGCCGCCACTTCTGCCGGACGCGGCTTCGGGGCCGAACGCGTCTTGGTTACCGGGCGAACGTAAGGCCTCGCCGGCTTTTCCGAATCGCGATCACGCCGCATGGGAGATCTCCACCCGGCGCAACGCGACCAGAATGATCGCCAGGGCGGCGGGGGTCATCCCGTCGATGGCTTCGGCCTCGGCGATCGACGCCGGGCGCCGGTCCATCAGCTTCTGGCGCAGCTCGTTGGAAAGGCCGACCATCGCCATATAGTTCAGATCGGCCGGAAGTGCCCGCTTCTCGTCCCGGCGCAGCCGCTCCTGATCCTTGCGCTGACGGTCGAGATAGACGTCGTAGGCTGCCTCGATCTCGATCCGTTCCCGGATCGGACCGGAAAATTCGGCAAGCTCGGGCCAGACAATGGCGAGCCGATCGAGATCGACATCGGTCTGGGACAGGAGTTGCCAGGCCGACCGCCGACGCCCGTCGAGATTGACCGGCAGCCCATGGCGCTGGGCTTCCGACGGCGTCAGGGTCGATGCTTCCAACTTTGTGCGCGCTGCTTCCAGCGCGGCTTCGCTCGCCTCGAAGACCGTGCGGCGCTCGGCGTCGATGATGCCCAGCGACAGCCCAAGCGGGGTCAGCCGCCGGTCGGCATTGTCGGCGCGCAGCGACAGCCGGAACTCGGCCCGCGACGTGAACATGCGATAGGGCTCGGAGACACCGGTGCGGGTGAGATCGTCGATCATCACGCCGATATAGGCGTCGGCCCGGCCGATGGTGACGGCCTCGCTGCCAGCGGCCAGCAGGGCGGCGTTCAGGCCGGCGATCAGGCCCTGTGCGGCAGCTTCCTCATAGCCGGTCGTGCCGTTGATCTGGCCGGCCAGGAACAGCCCCTCGGCACGGCGCACGGCCAGGCGGCGGTCAAGTTCGCGCGGATCGACATGGTCGTATTCGATGGCATAGCCGGGCTTGCGCAGCTCGACCCGCTCAAGGCCGGGGATCGACCGCAGGAAGAGTGTCTGAACGTCCTCCGGCAACGAGGTCGACAGGCCATTGGGATAGATGGTGTCGTCGTCCAGACCCTCTGGCTCCAGGAAGATCTGATGACCGTCGCGATCGCCGAACTTGACGATCTTGTCCTCGATCGACGGGCAGTAGCGCGGACCGTTGCCAGAGATCTGTCCGGAGTACAGCGCCGAACGTCCGAGATTGTCGCGGATGATAGCGTGGGTTTCCGGCGTCGTCCGCGTGATCCCGCAGTCGATCTGGCGGTTGGCGATGGTCCTCGTCAGATAGGAGAAGGGCACGGGCACATCGTCCGGCGCCTGGCGGTCGAGACCGGCCCAGTCGATGGTGCGGCCATCGAGCCGCGCCGGCGTGCCGGTCTTCAAACGGCCGAGCGTCAGCCCCAGACGGGCGAGCGTTCCCGACAGGCCGGATGAGGGATCTTCGCCCATCCGACCGGCGGGTATCTTTTGGTCGCCGATATGGATCAGCCCCGAGAGAAAGGTCCCGGTGGTCAGGACAACGGCGCGGCAGGTCATGGTCCGGCCGTCGCCGAGAACGATCCCGGTGACACGGTTCGTATAGTCGAGGGTGAGATCGGCGACATCGCCCTCGATCACCTCGAGGCCCGACTGGGCGCGAATGGCGGCCTGCATCGCCTCGCGATAGAGGCGGCGATCGGCCTGGGTGCGGGGGCCGCGCACGGCCGGTCCCTTGCGGCGGTTGAGCAAGCGGAACTGGATGCCGGCAGCATCGGCGACCTGACCCATCAATCCGCCAAGCGCATCGATCTCGCGGACGAGATGGCCCTTGCCGATCCCGCCAATGGCGGGATTGCAACTCATCGCCCCGATCGTATCGAAGCGGTGGGTGACGAGAGCAGTGCGGGCACCGGCGCGCGCGGCCGCGCTGGCCGCTTCGCAGCCCGCATGACCGCCGCCAATGACGACGACATCGAAAGAGTGTTCCATGGCGATGGGTAAAGACCGCGCCGTGCGGATCTGTCAATCCGGGCGACGTTGCCACGTAACGAAACCGGGTTCAGTGCGACCTGTGGACACTGACCCGGTGTTCCACGTGAATCATTTGCCGATGCAGAACTCGGAAAAGATCACCTCGAGCAGATCCTCGACGCCGACCTGACCGGTGAGCGCGCCAAGCCGATGGCTCGTCCGGCGCAGGGTCTCGGCGCGGACTTCCGCCGGCATATCGGGCGCCGCCTGGAACTCGGTCAGAAGCCGCAACGCATCGTTGATCAGTTCCCGGTGGCGCGTGCGGGCGGGGACGACATCGTCGGGATCGCCCACGGCTATCGCGGCGATATTCGCGATCCGGTCGACCAGGTCAGCGAGCCCTTCACCGGTGCGAGTGGAGATCGCGAGATCGCAGCCGGGGTCGTGGGGAGGAGCGCCGCCGGTCAATTCGTCCTGATCGATCTTGGTGCGGATGGTGAGGATCGGCCGGGTGGATGCGGGCTGATCTTCGGGCGTCTCGTCCGGTGCTGGTTCCTGTCCGGCGAGCATCAGCGGGTGTTTCACGTGAGTCAGCAGTCCGCTCAGCCATTCCAGCGTCGTCGCGCCGGCATGCGGGTCCACCAGCGCCAGGACGAGATCGGCCTCATCCATCACCGCGCGCGCCCGCTCGATGCCCATCGCCTCGATCCGGTCGGCCGTCTCGCGGATGCCTGCCGTGTCCGAGAAGCGCACGGGGATGCCGCCGAGGTCCAAGGTTGCCTCGATGACGTCTCGCGTGGTGCCGGGGATTTCCGTGACGATGGCGACTTCCCGGTCGGCCAGCGCATTCAGAAGGCTGGACTTGCCGGCATTGGGCGCGCCGACGATCGCCACCTTGAAGCCTTCGCGCAGGATCTCGCCGCGGTCGGCCTTGGCGAGATGCGTCCGCATGGCCTCGGCGACCACGGCGACTTGGCGTTCGACGCCGCTGGCGACGTCGTCGTCCACATCGCCTTCGTCGGCAAAGTCGAAGGACGCCTCGATCATCGCCCGGGCATTGGTAAGATCGCGCATCCAGCCTTCGTAGAGGGCCCGCAGGGCACCGCCGGCCTGGGCGACGGCCATACGGCGCTGGGCTTCGGTGCTGGCCGCCAGGAGGTCGGCAAGGCCTTCGGCTTCGGTCAGGTCGATCCGACCATTCTCGAAACCGCGCCGGGTGAACTCGCCTGCCACGGCCAGACGCACGCCGGGGATGGTTGTCGCTGCCTCCAGGAAGGCCGATACGACGGCGCGGCCACCATGCAGGTGGAATTCCGCCAGATCCTCGCCGGTAACGCTGCCCGGGCCCGGGAAGAACAGCGCGATGCCCCGATCGATCGTCCGGTCGGCAGCGTCGCGGAAGCGGCGCAGGCTGGCGCGGCGCTCCGGTGGCACCGATCCCGCCAGGCGCTCCATGACCTCCCGCGCAGCCGGACCGCTGACGCGCACGACGGCGACCCCGGTGGGCAGGGCGCCTGAGGAAAGGGCGGCGATGGTGTCGCTATGGGTCAAGCAGGGCCTCGATAGGCTCGATTCAGATGGCTGCGGGTTCAATGGCGGCCGGGGCTGGACAGAGGCCGTTAGGCTACCCGACAGATCACCGCGCCGGTCGCGCTGCGCAATTGCAGCGGCACGACTTCGAAGACATGTTTCGGCGTACCGGCAGCGGCCCACACAGTCGCATGCTGGAAGAGGTCCTCGTCCATATAGACGGAGAGTTCCGCGGTTGCACCGAGCGGCGAGACGCCGCCGATGGAAAAGCCCGTCGCAGAGCGGACGAAATCAGCGTCGGGGCGCTCGAGGGCCTCGCCGATGGTCTGGACCGCCAGCGCCTCGTCGACGCGATTGGCGCCGGATACCAGCAGCAGATAGGCCTTGCCAGTGTCCTTGCCGCGGAAGACCAACGACTTGACGATCTGGCCTACACTGGCGCCGACCGCCTGGGCCGCCTCCTCGGCCGAGCGCGCGGAGCTGCTTGTCTCGATGACGGAAATCTTCAGTCCCTTGTCGATTGCCGCCGCCTCGACCCGTGCCACGGCTGCCGGTTTCTCGCCCATTCTCATCCTCCCCCCGATGCGTCCTGCCGTTTTCGGGCCGGCGCGGAGCGGAATCAAGAGGCCTCTCGCGTGGCTCCGTGCTGACGCGCGCTCCATACGAAAACGGCGACCGCTAGGGGTCGCCGTTTCACGTGAATCATGCCCCTCGGCGTTCGATCAGGTGTTCATCTGATCGAAGAAATCGGCATTGGTCTTGGTCTGCTTGAGCTTGTCATTGAGGAACTCGATCGCGTCGGTCGTGCCCATCGGCGAGAGGATACGGCGCAGCACGAAGATCTTCTGCAGATCCGCCTTCGGGACCAGGAGGTCCTCCTTGCGGGTGCCGGACTTGAGGATGTCCATGGCCGGGTAGATCCGCTTGTCGGCGACCTTGCGGTCGAGGACGATTTCCGAATTGCCCGTGCCCTTGAACTCTTCGAAGATGACCTCGTCCATGCGGCTGCCTGTATCGATCAGCGCCGTCGCGATGATCGTCAGCGAGCCGCCTTCCTCGATATTGCGCGCCGCGCCGAAGAAGCGCTTCGGCCGCTGCAGGGCGTTGGCGTCGACACCGCCGGTGAGCACCTTGCCGGAGGACGGGACGACCGTGTTGTAGGCGCGGCCGAGACGGGTGATGGAATCGAGGAGAATGACCACGTCGCGGCCGTGCTCGACCAGGCGCTTGGCCTTCTCGATGACCATTTCGGCAACGGCCACGTGGCGCTGCGCCGGTTCGTCGAAGGTCGAAGAGACGACCTCGCCGCGCACCGAGCGCTGCATGTCGGTGACTTCCTCGGGCCGCTCGTCGATCAACAGAACGATGAGGTAGCACTCGGGATGGTTGGCCGTGATCGAATGGGCGATGTTCTGGAGCAGCACCGTCTTGCCGGTGCGCGGCGGCGCGACGATCAGCCCGCGCTGGCCCTTGCCGAGCGGGGCGACCAGATCGATCACCCGGGCCGACATGTCCTTCTTGCCGGTGGGCTCGTCGAGCTCCATCTTGAACCGCTCGTCGGGATAGAGCGGCGTCAGGTTGTCGAAATGGCTCTTGTAGCGGATCTTCTCCGGATTGTCGAAGTTGATCGTGTTGACCTTCAGAAGAGCGAAGTAACGCTCGCCTTCCTTGGGACTACGGATCGGACCTTCGACAGTATCGCCGGTCTTCAACTGAAACTTGCGGATCTGCGACGGCGAGACATAGATGTCGTCGGGGCCGGGAAGATAGTTCGCCTCGGGCGAGCGCAGGAACGCGAAACCGTCCTGCAGGATCTCGACGACGCCTTCGCCGATGATCTCGACTTCCTGCGCCGCAAGCTGCTTGAGAATCGCAAACAGCAATTCCTGCTTGCGCAGCACGGAGGCGTTCTCGACGTCGTTCTCTTCGGCGAACGCGATCAGTTCCGGCGCGCTCTTGTTCTTCAGGTCCTGAAGTTTCATTCGGGAAAGGCTCTTTACGGGGTTCGTCCGGAAAGTTCTTCCAGACAATCAAGGCGGAGATGGGAAAACGCTGGGCCGGAAACGCGAACTGGTCTGCGGCGGGGGATCGACGCGGCGGAAACGTCGCGCATCGCCCAAAGGCGGGATGTAGGCGCTACACATAGACCGACAATCCCGGCAGCGCAAGGCGTTCGGCGACGTGTGGTGGCCGCGGCGAGGGCGTTCGGGCGAGGGGCCTGCCGCAGGCGGTCCGTGTCGGACGCAGCAACGGATCAGCGGCGGCGGCAGCGCGGGCGGATCAGCCTGCCTCTGGAGCCGGCTTCAGCCGCAGCGCCCGCAGCGCCGTTGCCACGACCTCGTCCGCCGGCAGATCCACGGACACCACGATGCCATCCTCGTCGACCTGCAGCGGCTCGAGCGTGTCGAACTGCGATTTCAACAGGGACACCGGCATGAAATGGCCCTGCCGGGTCGCCATGCGCCGGCCGACCAGATCGGGAGTGGCGGTCAGGCAGACGAAGCGCACGCGCGCATCGGCTTCGCGCAGGAGATCGCGATAGCTGCGCTTCAGGGCCGAACAGGTGACGACAGTGGACCGCCCGGCATGGGCCTCAGCGCTGATCCAGTCGCGAATGGACGCCAGCCAGGGTGCCCGGTCGGCGTCGTCGAGCGGTGTGCCGGATTCCATCTTGGCAATATTGGCGGCGGGGTGAAACTCGTCCGCCTCGGCATAGGGCCAGGCCAGCATTTCGGCGAGGCCCGCGGCGGTGGTCGTCTTGCCGACGCCGGCGGGTCCCATCACCACGAGGCACGTTGCCCGGTCCATCTGCGTATCAGTCATCGATCCCTCGGGGCACGGTCGGCGTCGCGGCACGCGATACGATTGCGACGACCCGTTTCGCACGGGTGTTGAGAAGAATGCGTCCTGCGCGGCAGCATAAGACAGGGATCAGAACGGTTTCACTACGACGAGGATGACGATCACGATCAACAGGACGGTCGGCACCTCGTTCATGATCCGCCAATGGCGCGACGGCTTGGTGTTGGCGTCATTGGCAAAGCGGCGCACCGAAGCCGAGAAATAGCCGTGAACGCCGGACATCAGAACGACCAGAGCGATCTTGGCGTGCAGCCAGCCATTGCCGCCGGAAAACCAGCCGCCCCTCACCGCCAGCCAGAGGCCGGCGACCCAGGTGACGATCATCGCCGGGTTGATGATCGCCTTGAGCAGCCGCCGCTCCATGATCTTGAAGGTCTCGGACTGGGGCGTGCCGGTCGCAGCGTCGGCGTGATAGACGAACAGCCGCGGCAGATAGAGCATGCCCGCCATCCAGGCGATCACCGCCAGGATGTGCAGCGTCTTCATCCACAACAGGGCTTCCACCGGCACCAGCCAGAACACGGCGGTGATCACGGCGGCCATGACGGCGAGGGCGATAATGGCCTTCTTCATGCAACGATCCTTCGAGGCTGATGCAGCGCGCCTTCACTGAATGACGCCCGGGACGAGAGACCGGCGGCAGAGCGCCCCGCGACATAACCCGAAGCCGGCAGGCTTCCAAGTCCGGCGCGTGGCGCATGCTCGCACAGCGAAGGGCTTACCCGCGGATGCGCTTCAACAGCGCCTCGACATGGGCGATCGGCGCATCCGGGGTGATGCCGTGGCCGAGATTGAAGATCAGCGGCCCGTCGCCGAGCCCTTCCAGGATCCGGTCGACACCCTCGTCCAGCGCCTTGCCGCCGGCAATCAGCCGCAGCGGATCGAGATTGCCCTGGATCGCGCCTTCGGTCTGCAGCGCGCGCGCCTGGTCCATCGGCACCGTCCAGTCGAGACCGACGGCATTGACGCCGGTCTTCTGGCGATAGCCGTTCAGCAGCGAACCCGCGCCCTTGGCAAAGCCGATGATCTTGGCGTCCGGCACCGCGGCGCGGACCTTTTCGACCATCCGCGCGACGGGCTTGACCGCATAGGCCTCGAAGGACGCCTCATCCAGAACGCCGGCCCAGGAATCGAAGATCTGGACGCAGTCGGCACCGGCCTGGAGCTGCCGGATCAGATAGTCGGCGCCCATCTCGGCGAGGAGATACAGAAGCTGCTCCATCTCGTCGGGATGGCGATAGCCGAACAGCCGTGCCGGCGCCTGGTCGGGCGTGCCGTGGCCGGCGATCATGTAGGTCGCCACCGTCCAGGGTGCGCCGCAGAAGCCGATCAGCGACGTCTCTTCCGGCAGTTCCTTGCGCAGCCGCGCCACCGTCGCGATGACCGGCGCCAGATGCGTGTCGGCACGGCTCGGATCGAGGCGGGCGATCTCGTCGGGGCGGATCGGCGTCAGCTTCGGTCCCTCTCCCTGCACGAAATGCAGACCGCGATCGAGCGCATCCGGGATGACCAGAATGTCGGAGAACAGGATCGCCGCGTCGAATCCGAAGCGTCGGATCGGCTGAAGCGTCACTTCCGTCGCAAAGTCTGGATTGTAGCAGAGCTCGAGGAAGCCCCCGGCCGTCTGACGGGTGGCCCGATATTCCGGGAGATAGCGACCGGCTTGCCGCATCAACCACACCGGAGGGGGGAAGATGCGTTCGCCTTCCAGGACACGGACAAGCTTGCGCGTCTTCATCAGGTCAGGGCTCCCATTAAAAAAGAAAGATTTCTTTCAGATGAGTCTTTTGATTCTATGACTCGGTGGATTGCAGGAATTCACAGGGTCCCGCCTAGATGGAGCCCTTAGCAGGATCGTCCACAGGCCGGAATGCCGCATCGTGTCGTCAGGGGACAATCCCGGGGACGATCGCCGGATCCGATCGGTCTATCAGCAGCTTGCGCCCACGGCGATGGACGCCCCCCCTGGGGATGAGTTTGGGATGGCGGGGGACGAATCGCTTTTGTCCCCAGTCTTCCGCAATCGTCATGCCCAAGCGGATCCTGTTGCCGATTGTGGACAAGAGGGGGGTTTGTCACCGGCCCGACGGATGGCGCCTCAGACCAGTCGACTACTCCCGCACAACCCACAGGCTGCGAAGAATCCCGGGAGGGAATCGGCTTCGCCCTTGTGCCGACGGGGAGAATCGAGTCCGGCGCCCTCCATGGCAATTCTGCCGGTCAGCGGCTATCAGTCGGGCCGTACGTGACGAAACCGGTACAATGGGATTCACATGTCCAAGGGCATCGTACTCGCCTCGAGCAGCGTCCACCGCCGCGAGCTACTGAAGAACGCCGGCATCGATTTCACCGCCGAATCCAGCGATCTCGACGAGCGCGCCATCGAGGCGCCGCTCCTGGAATCCGGTGTCGGGCCTGAGGACGTCGCGGCGATCCTCGCCGAGGCCAAGGCGACGGACGTGTCCGAGCGCCATCCGAACGAGATCGTCATCGGGGCGGACCAGACGCTGTCGCTGGGCGACGAGGTCCTGCACAAGCCGGCCAATATGGAAGAGGCGCGGCGCACGCTTCTGAAACTGTCCGGCCGCACCCACCAGCTCAACAGCGCCGTGGTGCTGGTGGAGGGCGGCAAGGTCACCTGGCGGCACGTCGCCACGGCGACGATCACCCTGCGCGCGCTCGACCCCGGTTTCGTCGGCCGCTATCTCGCCCAGGCCGGCCGCAAGGCGACCACCAGCGTCGGCGCCTACCAGATCGAGAAGGAAGGCATCCAGCTGATGGAGCGGATCGAGGGTGACTATTTCACCATCATCGGGCTGCCGCTGTTGCCCTTGCTGAAGGAATTGCGGGAGCGCGGCGAAATCGATGGCTGATGCGGACTGGACGCCGAAACCCTATGTCAGCGGCGCCGAGCGCCCGCGCGGCGAAGGCTCGATCTTCGATCCGAACGTCACGCCCGCCAGGACCGATGGCCCGCGTGCCTTCGTCACCGGCTGGCCGGTCTGGCATTCCCGCTCTCCGGCCATCCATCGCAGCTGGCTGAAGGAATTCGGCTTGCCCGGTTCCTACGAGCGGGTGGGGGTGTCGCCCGAGGAGATCGGCGAATTCCTCAAGACGCTGCGCCGCCAGGGCTATGTCGGCGGCAACGTCACCATTCCCCACAAGCTGGCGGCGCTGGAAGCCGTGTCCCGCCGCGACGCCGCGGCCGAGGCGATCGGTGCGGTCAACACGATCTGGTTCGAGAAGTCCGGCCGCATGGTCGGCGGCAACACCGATGCCTACGGCTTCGCGGCCAATCTCGACGAAAGGCTGCCGGGCTGGGCCGATGCGGAGGTCGCCACCGTGCTGGGGGCCGGCGGCGCCTCCCGGGCGGTGATCTTCGCGCTTCTGAAGCGTGGCGTGAAACAGGTGCGGGTCGTCAACCGCACCATCGAACGGGCCGAGGAACTCGCCGCCCGCTTCGGCCCGCGCGTCTCCGCCCATGCCGAATCCGAACGCAAGGCGCAGCTCGCCGCCGCCGACCTTCTGGTCAATACGGTGCCGATCCCGGCGCCCGATCCGGACGACGAGACGCCCGACTGGTTCGAGCCGCGGCTGCCGGATTTGTCGGCCCTCCGCGACGGTGCCCTCGTGACCGATATCGTCTATGTGCCTCTGATGACTCCGATTCTCGCCGCCGCGGCGGAGCGGGGGTTGCGCCATTGCGACGGTCTCGGCATGCTGCTGCATCAGGCGGTGCCCGGTTTCGAACGCTGGTTCGGCCAGCGGCCCGAGGTCTCCGAGAGCCTGCGCGCCAGGATCGTCACCGACATCGAAAACGGCGTATGAGCAGAAATTCTGCGATTCATACACATCGACCGACATGCGGTTTAGCGCGCCTGTGGTGCTGCCGATGATCGTGCTCGGCCTTACCGGCTCCATCGGCATGGGCAAGTCCACCACCGCGGCAATGTTCGCGGAACAGGGCGTGCCCGTTCACGATGCCGACGCCGCCGTCCACCGCCTCTATGCCGGACGCGCCGCGCCGCTGATCGAAGCTGCCTTTCCCGGCACCGTCGTCGACGGGGTGGTTGATCGCAAGGCGCTGTCGGCGAGCGTCGTCGACGATCCGGAGGCGATGCGCCGCCTGGAGGCGATCGTCCATCCGCTGGTCGGTGAAGAGGAGCGCGCCTTCCTCGACGGCGCCCGCCAGTCCGGCGCGGCGCTGGCGGTCCTTGATATTCCGCTGCTGTTCGAAACCGGCGCCGACACGCGGTGCGACAAGACATTGGTCGTAACCGCCAGCCCGGAGATCCAGCGTGAGCGCGTGCTTGCCCGGCCGGAGATGAGCGAGGCCAAGTTCGCGGCGCTGATGGCCCGCCAGATGCCCGACGCCGACAAGCGCGAACGCGCCGACTATGTCATCGACACCGGCAACGGCATGGAGGCCGCGCGCCTCGCGGTGACGGCGATCATCATGCGCCACGCCGCCGGCTGACGCCGTTTGCGCTCGCAGCTCCGTCAGGCAGCCGCGACGAGACGGGCCGGCTTTGCGGCCGCGGCATGGACAGACACACGGTTGCGCCCCTCGCGCTTGGCCCGGTAGAGCGCGTCGTCCGCCCGCGCGATGGCATCCTGCGCCGGTTCGGCGCCCTGCAGCATCGCCACCCCGAAGCTTGCGCTCAGAGCGTGCCCGTCGTCGAGCGCGGGATCCCGCCAGGCATGGAAGGCCAGCCGGATCGCCTCGGCCGCGCTAGCCGCGGCGTCGAGGGTCGCGCCGGGCAGCAGCAGCGCGAATTCCTCGCCGCCCAGCCGGCCGGCCGTTCCCTCGGTCCGCGAGAGGATCTCGGCAAATCCCTGGATGACGCGATCGCCGACCGGATGGCCGTAGCGGTCGTTGACCGTCTTGAAGTGATCGATGTCGCAGACGATGATCGCGGCGCCAGCAGGGGCGGCCTGGGTGGCCACGCGCTCGAAGGCGGCCCGGTTGAGGAGATCGGTGAGGTCGTCGCGCTCGCTGCGGATGCGATAGCGCCGGATCACATTGCCGACGATCCGGGCGATGATGAGCAGCACCGCGGCGGGAGCCAGCAGTCCCGAAACCAGCATCAGTGCCCGCTCCAGATCGCTCTGGGCGATGTTCGCGACCGGCGTCGTTCCCTCGAAGAGCAGCGGGAACAGCGGCATCCGCACGATCAAGAGGACAGCCATCCCCGCAAGCGCGACGAGGAGGCCGGTCTCGACGACGCCGCGGCCCTTGAGGCGCCAGAGGCAGAGGATCGCGTCGCCCAGCGCCAGCAGTGCCGCGAACTGGAAGGGCAGGGTTTGAAGGATCGGGGTGGCATTCCCGGCGAGGAGCAAGAGCGACATCGCCGTCAGGCCGGCGGTCGCCATCCACAGGGGCCGGGGCGACAGGCCAAGGCCGAGCGCCCGCCGGACCGATTGGGTGACACAGAGATAGGCGGCCGGGATCAGCATTGTCACCGCCGCCATGGCGGCAAGCGAGCCGCCATCGATCCCCAGGACGACGGTTTCAACGGCGCCGCAGGCGAGGCCAGCAGCGAGCCACACCAGCGCCGACTGGCCGCGCAGGCCCAGATAGATCAGACCGCAGAGGAGCGCGAGCGAGGCGACGACCCCGAAAATGACCGCGTGCAGGCTGACTGCCACATCCAATGCCCGTTCTCCCCTGATTGCATTTCGCAACTGACGCTAAGACGCTGCGACTTGCGCGGGTCTTGCGAGGGCCGGTCGACGCGCAGACCGATGCCGAGGATCGCCTCGGCACGTTCGGCATAGACTTCGCCTAGTAAGAACGAAAAGTGAACATACAGCGAAGCTCGGGGATACTTCGAACGGATGCCGGTGAGCTCTTGTCTCGGCTCTTCCAGTCACGGAAAAGGGGCGGTCAGCGGGAGCCTTCATGCGCGAAATCGTCTTCGATACCGAAACCACCGGCCTCGATCCGGATGTCGAGCGGGTCATCGAGATCGGCGGGGTGGAATTGTGGAACCATATTCCGACCGGCAAGAACTACCACGCCTTCATCCGTCCGGCCGGGCGCAAGGTCGATCCGGCCGCCTTCGACGTGCACGGCATTTCCGACGACTTCCTGGCCGACAAGCCGCTGTTCTCCGAGATCGCCGACGAGTTCCTGGAGTTCTTTTCCGGCGCCAAGCTGATCGCCCATAACGCCGCCTTCGACGTGCGTTTCCTCAATGCCGAACTGAAGCGCATCGACCAGCCGCCGATCGACCCGAGCGTCGTGATCGACACCCTGCCCATGGCGCGGCGCAAGTTCCCCATGGCGCCGGCAACGCTGGACGCGCTCTGCTCGCGCTTTTCGGTCGATACCTCGCGCCGCGACAAGCATGGCGCCCTGCTCGATTCCGAGCTTCTGGCGGAAGTCTATATCGAGCTGATCGGCGGCCGGCAGGCGGCACTGGGCCTGGCGGTCGAGGAAGATGCCCACGAGGACGCCGACGGCAATGTCTGGCGGATCGCGCCGCGGCCCGTGCCGCTGCCGCCGCGCCTGTCGCAGGACGAGATCGCCCGGCACCGTGCCTTCGTCTCGACCCTTGGCGACGAGGCGATCTGGTGGAACTATCTGGAACGGCCGGAGGCCGAGGCGTCCGCGGGCTGAGCCCGGCCGCATTCCTTCGAAAGCGCTGCCATGAAAAACGCCGGCAAACCCGATGGGCTGCCGGCGCTGTCTTGCGTTCTGAAACCGCAGCTTAGCTCGGCTGAACCTGCTGGCGGGCGCGCTCTTCGGCCATGCGCTGCTGGAACAGCTGGGCGAAGTCGATCGGGTCGATCATCAGCGGCGGGAAGCCGCCATTGCGGGTGATGTCGGCCATCACCTGGCGCGCGAAGGGGAACAGCAGGCGCGGGCACTCGATGAACAGCACCGGCAGGAGATGCTCCTGCGGGAAGTTCTGCAGCTTGAAGACGCCGCCATATTCCAGCTCGACGGCGAACATCATCTCTTCGCCTTCGCCGGCCTTGGCGTTCAGCGTCAGGCGCACGTCGTAGTCGCCGTCCGAACCCTGGATCGGGTTGGCACCGACATTGACGCCGATATTGATGTTCGGCGCCTTGGTCTGGCCGCGCAGGACGCCCGGTGCATTCGGGCTCTCGAAGGAAAGGTCGCGAATATACTGCGTCAGGATGTTGATGCGGGGCGGGTTGGCGTTCTCGTCGCCGCCGGCGCCATTGCCGCCATTCGTCGCATTCAGATCGTTGGTCTCGGACATGGTCTGCTCCCGTATCGCTGATGACCCGGCAGGGCCGGCGCCTGTTCGCGCGCTCGTGCCGGGTGAAGAGCCGGAGGGGCCGACGGTCCGTCCGGCAGGAAAAACACGGGGGCGAGCGCTATCACGCGGGGGGCATCAGAACAAGACGATCCGCGGCCGGGCGCGAGCGGCCCGGCACCGCGCCACCCGCTCAATGCAGGCGGCGGCCATTGGTCTCGCCGTCGCCATCCTCCGGCTCGTGCCAGGGCGACGCCGGATCGGGCCCGCGGCGAAACTCCTCGCCCGACAGATCGACGACGTCGGGACCCGCCGAGTAAGGCGGTTCGCGGCGCGGCTGCCCGCCCATGCCGGACCGGAAGCTGTTCTGGCCGACGACGACGACGCGGGACTTCAGGAAGTCGAAGATGCGCGAGCGGACGCCCGGCACGAACAGCAGGAAGCCGAGCGCGTCGGTGACGAGGCCCGGGGTCAGCAGAAGGACGCCGGCCATGGCGATCATCACGCCGCTGACAAGATCGCGGCCCGGCACCCGGCCGGCGCCGATTTCCGCCTGGATGCGGGCCAGCGTCGAGATGCCCTGCTGTTTCAAGAGGATCGAGCCGATCACGGCGGTCAGGATGACGAGACCCAGCGTCGGCCACAGCCCGATGGCGTTGCCTACCAGGATGAACACCGCGATCTCCAGGATCGGGATGGCGAGCAGCAGAAAGGGTATCAGGGCGAAGGGCATGGTCCGTCTTCTCCTTGCGCGGCCGTTCGATGGCCGAAACCCGCCTTTGCGGGCCCGTGGCCGGACATGTGCGGTTTGGCCGCCGCCTCGGGACATAGGAACTGTGGAAACAAATTTGAATGCGCCGCCCCTCG
This sequence comes from Aurantimonas coralicida DSM 14790, assembly GCF_000421645.1. GTDB lineage: Bacteria > Pseudomonadota > Alphaproteobacteria > Rhizobiales > Rhizobiaceae > Aurantimonas > Aurantimonas coralicida. Next base: position 70,108 of record NZ_ATXK01000014.1, read on the forward strand.
TCTCTATATGACGGCGAATGACTTGACCGGCCATTAGGGGTGACGACGCGCAATGAGTTTTGGGACGATCTTCTTTATCATTGTTGCGGCGATCGTCCTGTTTCAGCTGCGAAGCGTTCTGGGCAAGCGTACGGGCAACGAGCGCCCGCCCTTCGACCCCTATTCGCGCCGGGATGCGCCGCGCGACGACGCGGCCCGCAACGACAATGTCGTGACGCTGCCCAACCGCCGCGGCGGCACCGAGATCGAAGGCGAGGCGGCCCCGGCGGCCACGCCCTACGAGTCGATCGACAAGGTCGCCAAGCCGGGCACCCCGGTCAATGCCGAGCTGCGCCGGATCCGCGACGCCGATCCTTCCTTCGATCCGAAGGAATTCCTCGACGGCGCCAAGGTCGCCTATGAAATGATCGTGACCGGCTTTGCCGATGGCGACCGCAAGCTCCTGAAGAACCTGTTGTCGCCGGATGTCTACCAGGGCTTCGAGCAGGCGATCAGCGAGCGCGAGCAGCGCGAAGAGCGCATGCAGTTCTCCTTCGTCGGTATCGACGATGCCACCATCGTCTCCGCCGAGCAGAAGGACCGTGAGGCGATGGTCACCGTGCGCATCGTCGCGCAGATCATCTCGGCCGTCGTCAAGCCCGACGACACCGTTGTCGACGGCGATCCGGAAACGGTGGTCGAGGTCAAGGACGTGTGGACCTTCGCCCGCGACACGCGCTCGCGCGATCCGAACTGGAAGCTGGCCGGGACCGAGTCCGAAGACGCGTGAGCCGGAGCGGCGACGATGACGGCATTCGTTCGCCGGCAATGGTCCGATCTGGAAGGCTGGGACGGCGCTGATCATGCAGCGGCGCTGTCGGCCTTTCGCGCCGGCGCCGCCCGGCTCGAACAGGGCAGCTTTCCCACCGGTTCGCTCGGGATCGACGCCGAGGCCTTTGCCGAGGCCGCCCGCGCCGCGCTGCAGCCGGCCGGTGCGCTCGGCCAGGTCGAGGCCCGCACCTTCTTCGAACGCCATTTCGAGCCGCTGCATATCCGTCCCGACGACGCCGACATGGCGCTGTCCGGCTTCGTCACCGGCTATTACGAGCCTGTCGTCGCCGGCTCGCCGGTGCGCACCGAGCGCTATCGCTTTCCCCTGTATGCGCCGCCGCCGGATCTGGTGAAGATCGACGACGTCTCGCGGCCACCCGGGCTCGATCCCTATTTCCGCTTTGCGCGCCGCAAGCCCTGCGGCCTTCTGGAGGAATATGCCGACCGCGCCGCCATCGAGGCAGGTTCGCTGGATGGGATGGGCCTCGAGATTGCCTGGCTGGCCGATCCGGTCGACGCGTTCTTCATCCATATCCAGGGCTCGGCGCGCCTTGCCTATGATGATGGCCGGCAGGTCCGCGTCGGCTATGCCGCCAAGACCGGGCACCGCTTCACCGCCATCGGCCGCATCCTGGTGGACGAGGGCGAACTGACCCTCGCCGAAGCCGACATGGACGGCATCCGGGCGTGGCTGGCGGCGCATCCGGACCGCGTGCGCAGCCTGTTCGACCGCAACCGCTCCTTCATCTTTTTCCGCGAGACGCCGGTGGAGGACCCGGAGCTCGGTCCCGTCGGCGCCGCCAAGGTGCCGCTGACGCCGCTGGCCTCCATCGCCGTCGACCGCGAACTCGCGACCTTCGGCGTGCCCTATTTCATCGCGGCGCCGGATCTTGTCATGGACGGCGCACCGTTCCGCCGCCTGATGGTGGCGCAGGACACCGGCTCGGCCATTCTTGGCCCGGCCCGCGCCGACATCTTCGTCGGCTCGGGCGACGCGGCCGGCCGGATCGCCGGGCGAATCCGCCATGCTGCCGACTTCACCATTCTCGTGCCGCCGGCGCTGGCGGCACGCCTCGCCCGATGAAGCGCCGTCATCGCACGCTCAGCGTCGAGGACGCGCGCCTGTGGGCGAGCGTCGCCCGCTCGGCGGTGCCGCTGAAGGGCAAGTCGCATCCGCAGATGCCGCCCGAGGACGCGCCACAACCCGCGTCTGCGCCGCCACCGGTCGGTCGCAAGGGGTCGAAGGCGGCGGCGCCCGCCCTGCCGGCGCCGATCCAGCAGCCGGCGCCGCAGTCGCGACTTACGCAGCACCCGATCGAACGTCCGACCCGTCGCAAGATCTCCAAGGGGCGACTGCCCATCGAGGCGCGGATCGACCTGCACGAGATGACCCAGGGCGTCGCCCATGACGCGCTGGTCGGCTTCCTGCGCCAGTCCCAGGCCATGGGCCTGCGCCATGTGCTGGTGATCACCGGGCGAGGCGGATCGGGCGGACATTTCGGCTCCCGCGGCGTCCTGCGCCGGGTCGTGCCCATGTGGTTCGGCAGCCCGGAGTTCCGCCCGCTCGTCTCCGGCTTCGACAGCGCCGAGCGCCATCATGGCGGCGACGGGGCGCTCTATGTGCGCGTCAGGCGGTTCGGATGACCCCGTTCGGCGAAAAGGTCCGGGCATTCCGCAAGGAGCGCGGCGTCACCCAGAGCCAGATGGCGGCGGCGCTGGGGGTCTCCAGCGCCTATCTCTCGGCGCTGGAGCACGGCCGTCGCGGCCGACCGACCTGGGATCTCCTGCAGCGGATCATCGGCTACCTCAACGTCATCTGGGACGATGCGGAGGAGCTGGAGCGTCTCGCCGAACTCTCGCATCCCAAGGTGACCGTCGAGACCGCCGGCCTTGGCCCCGACGCGACAGCGCTTGCCAACCGGCTGGCCGAAACCATCGCCATCCTGCCCGAAGCGGATCTGAAGCGCCTGCGTGCCGAGCTGGAAGAGGCTGCCACCCGGGCCGAAGAAGCCCTGCGGGCCCGTCGCCGCCGTCGCTGAACGCCGGCACGGACGGGAGACTCACGTGAAACAGGGCAGGTGTCGGACTTAAGCCTTTGTTTACCATACTGGCCGGAGACTGCGGGCAAGGGCGCTGCTGCGGCGTCCCATGTCCAGTGGTGTCGCCGTCCGATGTGCCGCCTTCTCGCCTATGCCGGTCCGCCGGTCTTTCTCGATCGCCTGCTGATCGAGCCGCGTGCCTCGCTGATCTCGCAGTCGCTGGCCGCCCGTGAGGCCAAGACCGTCGTCAACGGCGATGGCTGCGGCATCGGCTGGTATGGCGAGCGGCCGGAGCCCGGCGTTTATCGCGCCATCCTGCCGGCCTGGTCGGACGCCAATCTCGTGTCCCTGTGCCGTCAGATCCGCGCGCCGCTCTTCGTCGCCCATGTGCGCTCGGCGACCTATGGCGAGGTCTCGACGGCCAATTGCCATCCCTTCGCCGACGGCCGGCACCTGTTCCTGCACAATGGCCAGGTCGGCGGCTATGCCCGTCTGCGCCGCCAGATCGACGCCCTGATCCCGGACGCGCTCTATCCGCGGCGGCGGGGCACCAGCGATTCCGAGGCGATCTTCCTGTCGGCTCTCGGGCGGGGTCTCGCCGCCGATCCGGTCGGCGCCATTGCCGCGACGCTCGCCGAGATCGAGGCGACAGCCGCACGAACCGGCGAGGCGGCACCAATCCGCTTCGCCGCGATCCACACCGATGGCGAAACACTCTGGGCCTATCGTTGGGCCAGCGACGGCCCGCCGCCCTCGCTTTACTGGCGCAGGGAAGGCGAGGGCGTCGTCATTGCCTCCGAGCCCTGCGACGACGCCGAGCGCTGGACGATGGTCGCCGCGGACACGGTCCTGACCATCCGCCGCGACGGCACGATGCGCAGCCAGGCGTTCTGTCCCCGCCTGCCGGACCGTGCCGCCGCCTGAGGGCAGCGCGCCTCAGAGAATGAAGCGCGACAGGTCGGTGTCGCCGGCAATGCCGTCCAGCGCCTTGTGCACATAGGCGGCATCGACCGTGTAGCTCTCGCCGGACTTGTCCGGCGCCTCGAAGGAGATGTCGTCGAGGACGCGCTCCATCACCGTCTGCAGCCGCCGCGCGCCGATATTCTCGATCGAGCCGTTCAGCGTCACCGCCGTGTCCGCCAGCGCGTCGATCGCATCGTCGGTGATGATCAGATCGACATTCTCGGTCTTCATCAGGGCGATATACTGCTTGATCAGCGAGGCTTCGGTCTCGGTCAGGATGCGGCGGAAATCCTCCCGGGTCAGCGCCCGCAGCTCGACGCGGATCGGCAGCCGGCCCTGCAGCTCCGGCAGGAGGTCCGACGGCTTCGATACGTGGAAGGCGCCCGAGGCGATGAACAGGATGTGGTCGGTCTTCACCGAGCCGTGCTTGGTCGCCACCGTGGTGCCCTCGACCAGCGGCAGCAGGTCGCGCTGCACGCCCTCGCGCGAGACGCCGGCGCCGCTCTGGCCTTCCTTGTTGGCGACCTTGTCGATCTCGTCGAGGAAGACGATGCCGTTGTTCTCGACCGACGAGATCGCCTCGCGCACCAGCTGTTCCTGATCCAGCAGCTTGTCGGATTCCTCGCCGATCAGCAGATCGTAGCTCTCGCGCACCGACGTCCGGCGCTGCTTGGTGCGCTGGCCCATCTTGCCGAACATCTCCGACAGGTTGAGGACGCCGATATTGGCGCCCGGCATGCCGGGAATGTCCATGCCGCCCATCGGGTTGGACGTGTCGGAGACCTCGACGTCGATCTCCTTGTCGTCGAGCTCGCCCGAACGCAGCTTCTTGCGGAAGGAATCGCGGGTGGCCGGCGAGGCGGTCTTGCCGACCAGGGCGTCCAGCACCCGTTCTTCGGCGCCCTGATGGGCCTTGGCCTTCACCTCTTCGCGCTTCTTCTCGCGCACCAGCCCGATGCCGATCTCGACGAGATCGCGGATGATCTGCTCGACGTCGCGGCCGACATAGCCGACCTCGGTGAACTTGGTGGCCTCGACCTTGATGAAGGGTGCGCCGGCGAGCCGCGCCAGGCGGCGCGAGATCTCGGTCTTGCCGACGCCGGTGGGTCCGATCATCAGGATGTTCTTGGGCATCACCTCTTCGCGCAGGCTCCCCTCCAGCTGCTGGCGCCGCCAGCGATTGCGCAGCGCGACGGCAACGGCGCGCTTGGCGTCCTTCTGGCCGATGATGTGGCGGTCGAGCTCGGAGACGATCTCGCGGGGGGAAAAATCTGTCATGGATATCTCTTTCCAGGCCGGCGGGCCGCGCCGACACACGCTGGCATCGATGGGGGTCGGCCGGGCCGGCCACCATGGCAACTCGCCGCTAGATGGGGGTGGCGGCGCCATCCTGCCACCCTTGGCGACGGGTCGCCCGCGGCAGCCGGAAACGCAAACCATCCGATCGTCATGTCAAGACTTCAATCCTCGGCCCGGAGGGGCCAGTATGAGCCTTGTCCGATTCGCGGCGGAGGCGCGCGAGGCGGATCTCAGAGATCGCGAGAGGCTGTGCCATCATGCCATCTTCGAACGGTTCGACGAGCGCCCCCGCGGGCGCCCCGGCCCTGAGCGACAGACTGCCCGGCGCAAGCGGCCAGGCGGATGTCGGCGCGGCCGTGCCGGGCGCCCCCATGAGCGGCGCGCTCGACCGTCTCAACCGGCTCGCACCGCCCTGGGACGAAATCGCGCTGACCCAGCTTCTCGGCGACGTGGCGACGGATTTCGGCTTCTCCCATGCCGCGGTTCTGTCGGTCCCCTCGACGGACGATGGCGGGACGGCGACGCGGCTTCTCCTGTCCAACTGGTCGGAGAGCTTCGGCCAGGCCTATGAACAGCTCGGCCTGCACCGCTCCAAGCTGGTCGTCGGCGCCCTGAAGACCGATCCCATGCCCTTCGTCTGGGACATCGACACGCTCTACGGCGCCGATGAACCCGATCCCTCGCCGGCGGCCCGCATGCTGCTGGAAGCGGAGTACCTCGCCGGCGCCTTCTTCCCGGTGCACGGGCTCACCGCCTTCAACGGTGCCCTGTCCTTCGCCGGACGCAGCTGCGCCCTCCCGGCGGAGGCGATCCGCGAGCTGCATCTCTTCGCCTTCGCCCTGTTCGGCATGCTGGCGGCGGCGCGCTTCGAGGAGAACCGGCGCAACAATCCCCTGTCGGTGCGCGAGCGCGACTGCCTGAAGCTCGCCATGCTCGGCAAGACGTCATCCGAAATCGGCATCATCCTGAGCCTGTCCGAATACACCATCTCGCAATATCTGACGGCCGCCCAGCGCAAGCTCGACGCCTCCAACCGCACCCACGCGGTCGCCCTCGCCGCCCAGCTCGGCTATCTGTCCTGAAGCAGCCTGCAGCACGTCAGCTGTGCTCGTTCAGGGTCCGTTCGAGCGTCGGAGCTGGGAATCTTCGACGCTGCTCTAGATGACCGCCCATGAACGTCCTGCCCAAAGGCGTCCGGCACATTCCGGGCCATCTCTCCCGCGGCGAACAGGTCGCGCTGGTCGATGCGGTGCGCGAGGTGGTGGCCGCCGCGCCGCTGTACCGGCCGGAAATGCCGCGGACCGGAAAGCCCCTGTCGGTGCGCATGACCAATTGCGGCGATCTGGGCTGGGTGACCGACCGGTCCGGCTATCGCTACCAGCCCACGCATCCGGTGACCGGCACGCCCTGGCCGGCGATCCCCCCGGAGCTTCTGGAGATCTGGCAGGACCTCGCCGCCTTCGATCATCCGCCGCAGGCCTGCCTCGTGAATTTCTACGAGGACACCGCCAAGATGGGCCTGCACCAGGACAAGGACGAGACCGATCTGTCGGCACCGGTCGTCTCCGTCTCGCTCGGCGACGACTGCCTGTTCCGTGTCGGCGAGACCACCCGCGGCGGCCGCACGACCTCGATCCGGCTGCATTCGGGCGACGTGGTCGTGCTCGGCGGCGAGGGGCGTCTGGCCTATCACGGCGTCGACCGGATCTACCCCGCGACCTCGACGCTCCTGAAGAAGGGCGGCCGGATCAACCTGACCCTGCGCCGCGTGACGGCCCATGCGGGCACCTGATCATTCCGCCGGCTCGGTCTTCCCGGCTTCGGGCGGCTGCAACTTGGCAAGCAGCTCTGGCGGGAATGTCTGGTTGTAGATCGCCCGGCGGCTGACGGCTTCCCAGAACTCCCCCTGGACCGCCGGGTCGTCCGGCAGCTTGTAGCCGAGCTGCTTTGCCAGCGCCGGCAGATAGCAGTCGAAGCCGGCCCGCACCACACGGCCCCATCCCACGGCCCGATCGATGGCGAGTTCATAGCTTCCCCAGGCGACGCCGAGGCTCACAACCGCCGCCAGAAGCAGCCCGTACTCGCCGGAGTCCAGAAACGGGCGGACCTGCGAAATCCGCAGCGCATAGTCGAAGCTCATGGCGAAGACGACGATCAGGCCGATGGCCAGAAGGCCTGCCAGGAAGACGAAATTCATCGCGCAGTTCACCGCCGTGCGGACATCCTCGACCGCCTCGCGAAAATCATCCGAGAAGACCGTCGAGAGGTGAATCCAGAGCGGGATCGAATCGACCCGGTAGACGGCGCTCGAATAGGTCTCGAAGGCCCGGATGGCGTTGCCGAAGCGGGTCGGCAGGACGGATTCGGGTTTCTCCGGGTACCGGTCCACCCGCTGCCTGATGAGTTCGGTGTAGCGCGCGATATCACTTGCGGGAAAGGCATCGCCCTCGGCGATCCACCGGGCCCGCAGGGCCGCGATCTCGCTGTCGATGGCGTCGAGCTTCCGTTCTTCACGCGCCTTCAGTGGCTTGATCCAGGACACGGGAGGCCAGTAGCCCTCGAGCAGCTTGTAGAGAGGATCGTTGCCGAGCATCAGGAAGATCGCCAGCGTCCAGACGAGCAGGGCATTGTAGAGAACGTCGCCCAGCGTCACGGACTCGGTCAGTGTCGTGTAGAGCGCCGGATTGACCGGTTCGACGATCAGCAGCAGCGCGCAACTGTAGAAGACCAGCGCCGGAAACAGGAAGCCGACAATGAACGATCGATCGGCCAGCTTGGCGAGATTGGCGACCATGCTGCGGCTCCCGGCGGACTAGAAGGTATCGTCGGGCTCGTCGGAGCCGGGCCGCGGCCGGCCCGGCCCGATCGTCGGCTCACCGGGCAGCCCCATCCGCTCCATCTGATCGTGCCCCGGCGGGCCGACCTGCCGCCGCACCCTGCCCGCAACGCCGCGCGCGCGATCCCCCGGCCCCTTATCCGGCTCCGCTTTACGCGTCGGCGGGGCCGGACCCGTGGTCGGCTCGCCGGGAAGGGCGGAACGGTTCATCACGCCGAGAAGCTCCGACATGCGGACAACCAGGAGATCCTGGCCCGATACCTTGCGCTGCCTGCCGGCCGTTGGCGCGAAGAGCACATGGTCCCCCACCGCCATGTTCATCGAAGCGATCCGCCCCTTGCGCCGCCGTCCGGGGCCCACAGCGACGATCTCCCCTTCGGTCGGCTTGTTCGCTGCACTATCCGGCAGGACGCGGCCGGACGATTGCTCGGGTGGCGCCACGGGGCGGACGAGAATGCGATCCTGCAGCCGTCGGAACTTTATCGGCCGGAACTTCATCGGTCCCACCTCGATCGGCGTCCTGCTGAGGACCGGCGAACGGGCCGGCGCAGCGGCACGAGGAAAGAGGCAGGATAACGTAACGGAAGATATGCGCAAGGTTGCGGCCTCCGCGCCCGTCCGACGCGCTACGCGGCCGGCAGTCAAGCCAACCGAATGCCGCGAGCCTGCGCCCGGCTCAGAGCTTGCGCAGCGCGACCTGCTCGATGAGGTGATCCGGCCCCTTGCGCAGGATCAGGTCGGCGCGCGGCCGCGTCGGCAGGATGTTGGCGTGGAGATTGATCTCGTTGATGTTCGACCATAGGCCCTGGGCGATGGTCAGCGCTTCCTCGGGCGAGATCTGCGAGTAGCGGTGGAAGAACGAGCCGGTCTCGCGGAACGCCGTCTCGCGCAGCCGCATGAAGCGCTCGATGTACCAGCGCTTGATGTCGGCCTCGTCGGCATCGATGTAGATCGAATGATCGAAGAAGTCCGACACGAAGGGCACCGCCGTGCCGTCGGCCGGCATGTCGCGCACCTGCAGGACGTTGAGACCCTCGAAGATCAGGATGTCCGGCCGGTCGATGGTGACCCTCTGGCCCGGCACCACGTCATAGTAGAAATGCGAATAGACCGGCGCCTCGACCCGCGGCACGCCGGCCTTGATCTCCGACAGGAAGCGCAGGATCGCGCCGATGTCGTAGCTCTCGGGAAACCCCTTGCGCTGCATCAGCCCCTCGGCCTGCAGCACCGCGTTCGGGTAGAGAAACCCGTCGGTGGTGATCAGGTCCACCTTGGGCGAGGACGGCCAGCGGGCGAGCAGCTCCTTCAGGACGCGCGCCGTGGTCGACTTGCCGACCGCGACCGAGCCGGCGATGCCGATGATGAACGGCGTCTTCTGCCCCGAATCCTCGGCGAGAAAGCTCTGGCGCTGCCCGAACAGCAGCTGCGAGGCCTCGACATGGGCATAGAGCAGGCGCGAGACGGCAAGGTAGATCCGCGCGACTTCGTCGAGATCGACGGGGTCGCCGATCGAGCGGAGCCGGCGAACTTCATCGGCGGTCAGCGTCAGCGGCGCGTCGGCGCGAAACTTCGCCCATTCGGCCGCCGGAAAGATGCGGTAGGGCGAGAAACGCGACGGGGCGAGCTGGTCCATCATCCGGCCGAACTGTCGGGCCGCCCCGCCTTTTCCTGCAGGCCGGTCTGGGCCGTGCGCCTGCCGAGCTCGGCCATCACCGCCGATACCGGCACGTGGCGCAGATGCAGCGTCACGAGCAGGTGGTAGAGAAGGTCGGCGGCCTCGCTGGTCACCCGCGCATCATCCTGGGAGACGGCAGCGATCACCGTCTCCGTCGCTTCCTCGCCGAGCTTCTTGGCGACATGGCCAATGCCCTTGGCCGCGAGCGACGCGGTGTAGGAGCCGGCGTCGTCGGAGGTCGCGCGGGCGGCGACGATGGTCTCCAGGTCGGCAAGCGTGAAATCGGTCATGATGCCCTTTCGTAGGCCGGCGCTCGCTGCGCGGATCCGCCGAGGCTTCGGTCAGTCCGGCGGGTCGAGCCGCATCGGGATGCCGGCGGCGGCCATATGGGCCTTGGCTTCCGCGATCGTATAAGTGCCGAAGTGAAAAATCGAGGCGGCCAGAACCGCCGTCGCATGGCCGTCGCGCACGCCGGCAACGAGATGATCCAGCGTGCCGACGCCGCCCGACGCGATCACCGGCACGTGGACGGCATCGGCGACCGCCCGGGTCAGCTCGATGTCGAACCCGGACTTGGTGCCGTCCTTGTCCATGGAGGTGAGCAGGATCTCGCCTGCGCCCAGCCCCACGACCTGGCGGGCGAAGTCGACGGCGTCGATGCCGGTGGCGGTGCGGCCGCCATGGGTGAAGATCTCCCAGCGCGGCGCGGCGCCCTCCTCGGCCACCCGGCGCGCGTCGATGGCGACGACGATGCACTGGTCGCCGAACTTGTCGGCGGCTTCCGCGACGAATTCCGGCCGCTTCACCGCCGCGGTGTTGATCGACACCTTGTCGGCACCGGCCAGGAGCAGCTTGCGAACGTCGGCGACCGTGCGCACGCCGCCGCCGACGGTCACCGGCATGAAGCACTGCTCGGCGGTGCGCGCGACGACGTCGAAGATCGTGTCGCGGTCGTCCGACGAGGCGGTGATGTCGAGGAAGCAGAGCTCGTCGGCCCCGGCGCTGTCATAGGCCCGCGCCGCCTCCACCGGATCGCCGGCGTCGACCAGACCCTCGAAATTGACGCCCTTGACCACCCGGCCGTCCTTGACGTCGAGGCAGGGAATGATGCGTGCCTTGAGGCTCATGGAAGGGTGGCCTTCTCGTCGGCGGGGCAGGGGATGGGTCGGGAGGGCACGGGCAATGTCCGGATGGGCGGAAACGGCGAATTTTCCGCCTTATGCGATGCCGCGATAGAGGTGGGCAAGAGCCAGCGTGATTCCAAGCCCGTCAAGGGCAACCTCCGCCGCGCTGCCGACCGTCATTTCCGGCCGCTGGAAGGCGCCGTCGTCACCGCGACGCCAGAGCCAGACCCGCGCCTCGTCCTGGGACAGGACGAGATAATGGGCGAGCGAGGGGATGGCCGTGTATTCCTCCGCCTTCTCGCCGAAATCGACCGCCAGCGACGATGGCGAAAGAATCTCCGCCAGGAAGACGGGTTCGCGCGCGGCGAGATCCTGGCCGCTGCCGCCGGCCCGGTCGACGAAGACATCGGGATAGCGGATGCCGCCCGGCGTGCGGATGGCGAAATCCGCCGTGCCGATATCGTAGGCGGTCTCGTCCAGTGCGCCGATGAGAATTGCCGTCAGCCTCGCAGCGAGCTTCGCGTGGTTGCGGGAGACGTTGACCATCATCTCGACGATCCTTCCCCGCACGAATTCACGCTTTCCCTCGCGCCCTTCGTTCCAGCGCAGGAAATCATCGGCCGTCCTGATGGCACCGGCATGGATGTTCATACGCGCATCATAACCCGGACCCGCACGGCGATGAAGACCGCCACGGTGTTTGACGCCTCACGGCAGCCTCTTGGCTCAGCCCTTGCCGGACAGGACGTCCAGCGCTTCCTTCGGGTCGATGCGGCCGTCATAGAGCGCCCGGCCGGAGATCGCGCCTTCGAGGCGTCTGGCGTCGGGCATGGTCAGGCGCACGACATCGGCCAGCGAGGCGAGGCCGCCGGACGCGATCACCGGGATCGAGACCTGTTCGGCCAGATCGATGGTGGCGTCCCAGTTGATGCCGGTCAGGATGCCGTCGCGATCGACATCGGTGTAGATGACCGCCGCCACGCCGGCATCCTCGAACTGGCGGGCGAGATCGACCACGGTCAGCTCGGAGGTCTCGGCCCAGCCCTCGACGGCGACCTTGCCGCCCTTGGCGTCGATGCCAACGGCGATCTGGCCGGGGAACCGCCGGGCCGCCGCGCGGACGAGGTCGGGATCGCGCACGGCGACCGTGCCGAGGATGACCCGGGCCAGGCCCTTGTCCAGCCAGCGCTCGATATCCTCCATGGAGCGGATGCCACCGCCAAGCTGCACCTTCATCTGCGAGCCGACTGCCGCCAGAATGGCGTCGACGGCGGCGTCGTTGATCGCGCGGCCGGCAAAGGCGCCGTTGAGGTCGACCACATGCAGATGGTCGAAGCCGGCGTCACGGAACTCGCGCGCCTGGGCGGCCGGGTCGGCATTGTAGACCGTCGCCTGGTCCATCAGGCCGAGCTTCAGGCGCACGCAGGCGCCGTCCTTGAGGTCGATGGCGGGGAAGAGAATGGGCATGGCGTCCAGGCTTTCAGGTGGCCGCGTGCGGCCGGATCAGGGGTTCCACGACAGGAAATTGGCGATCAGGCCGAGGCCCAGCGTCTGGCTCTTTTCCGGATGGAACTGGGTGCCGGCCTTGTTGCCATTGGCGACGATCGCCGTGACCGGACCGCCGTAATCGGCAGTGGCGACGACGTCGTCCGGGTTACGCGCCACCAGATGGTAGGAATGCACGAAATAGGCGTGCAGCCCGCCTTCCTCGGTGGGGATGCCAGCCAGCAGCGCGTGGTCGTGATTCACGTGAATGGTGTTCCAGCCGATCTGCGGCACCTTCAGCGTCGGGTCCGCCGGCTCGATCCGCACGACGTCGCCCGGGATCCAGCCGAGGCCTTCCGTGACCGCCTTCTCGCGGCCATAGGACGACATCAGCTGCATGCCGACGCAGATGCCGAGAAAGGGCCGGGCCCTGGTCTCGACGGCTTCGCGCAGCGCCTCGGTCATGCCGGGGACGGCATCGAGGCCGGCACGGCAATCGGCATAGGCGCCCACGCCCGGCAGGACGATGCGGTCGGCGGCCAGCACCACCTGCGGATCGTCGGTGAGGACGATCTCGGCATTGGCATTGCTCTCTCGGGCGGCGCGCTCGAAGGCCTTGGTGGCCGAGCGCAGATTGCCCGAACCGTAATCGACGATGGCGACGGTCTGCATGTGTCTATCGTTGCTCCATGGCACCGAAGAACCCGGCGCTGCGGGTCGAGGTTCCGCGTCGGCGCGACATCGGCCCCGGCGCCGGCCACGGCGCGGTGGCGCTCGCGGGATCGGCGGGCCGTCCGGCCGTGGAAAAATAGGTGAGCTCGGCTTCGGCCCGGTCGCTGGCCAGGAAGGCGGCGCTCTCGCGCCATCCCTTGCGGCGATAGCGCCAGGCGCGCAGGCTCGGGCCCTCCAGCGCGACGAGAAGGCCGACGAGAAGCTGCAGAAGCGAGGCCGCGAAGGAATGGCCGCTGGCCTCGCCCCACAGGCTGATGGCGACGAGCACGAGCAGCGTCGCGAGACCTTCCAGCCAGAGCCGGTACCGCCACAGCCACAGGACGGTGAACAGGAACGCCCAGAAGGAGAAGCCGTCGCGCACGAAGACCACGCCGTCGGAGCGCGCCCCGGCGGCGGTCTCGCCGGGCTCGAAGGCGATGAAGCGCTTCAGGCCCATGGCCGTCCCGCCGCCCGCCCGGTCACGCCAGCGTGCCCTTGGTGGAGGGCACGAGGTCGGCCTGGCGCGGATCGATCGCCACGGCGTCGCCCAGCACCCGTGCCACCGCCTTGAAGCAGGTCTCGGCGACATGGTGGGCGTTGCTGCCATAGAGATTGGTCAGATGCAGCGTCACGCCGGCATTCTGCGCCAGCGCCTGGAAGAATTCCTGCACCAGCTCGGTGTCGAAGCTGCCGATCTTGTGGCGCGAGAACTCGGCCTTGAAGACGAGGAACGGCCGGCCCGACACGTCGATCGCAGCGCGGGTCAGGCACTCGTCCATGGCAAGGTCGAGCGAGGCGTAGCGACGGATGCCGCGGCGCTCGCCCAGAGCCTGCCGGATCGCCTGGCCAAGCGCGATGCCGGTGTCCTCGACCGTGTGGTGGTCGTCGATGTGGTGATCGCCCTTGGCCGAGATGTCCATGTCGATCAGCGAATGCCGCGACAGCTGTTCGAGCATGTGGTCGAAGAAGCCGACGCCGGTATCGATGGTCGAACGGCCGCTGCCGTCAAGGTCGACGCGCACGCGGATCGCGGTCTCGTTGGTCTGTCTCTCGACGACGGCATCACGCCGCCCGGCAGTCTGGCCCATCGCTGTCACCTTCGCGGGGAATGTCCCGGCGCTCTTACCACCGCCCCATGGCAGATGTCACCTCGCAGGCCGCTTCCTTGGCAAGGCCGGCCCGAAGGCCCACATGGGGCCCGGATCGGCGGTTCCTGCGGCCTCGAACGGCGCAGCGGCCTGCTGGATGGAAAAGGACAGTGCGATGAGCATGGAAAACCACGACCCCGCCACGATCTACGGCACCACCATCGTCACCGTGCGCAAGGGCGGCAAGGTGGTCATCGCCGGCGACGGGCAGGTGTCGCTCGGCAATACGGTGATGAAGGGCAATGCCCGCAAGGTGCGCCGGATCGGCAAGAAGGGCGATGTCATCGCCGGCTTCGCGGGCGCGACCGCCGACGCCTTCACCCTCTTGGAGCGGCTGGAGGCCAAGCTCGAGCAATATCCCGACCAGCTCATGCGCGCCTGCGTTGAACTCGCCAAGGACTGGCGCACGGACCGCTATCTGCGCCGTCTGGAGGCGATGATGATCGTCGCCGACCGGCAGGTGACGCTGACGCTCACCGGCAATGGCGACGTTCTCGAGCCCGAGCACGGTGTGATCGCCATCGGCTCGGGGGGCAATTACGCGCTGGCCGCGGCGCGGGCGCTTGCGGATACGGATTACGACGCCGAGGAGATCGCCCGCCGCGCCATGAAGATCGCCGGCGAGATCTGCATCTACACCAACGACAATGTCGTCGTCGAAAGCCTCGACGAGACCGCATGACAATTCGGGGGCGTCGCGAGGCGTCCCCCTTTTATACCCGCCAGCCATGATACGCCGGCGACCAGCGCCGGCAAAGCAATCGCGGATCAGTCCGCCGCGCGCTCTCCGATCATCGGGAAATGCGGTGCCGCCTGCCGGTCGAACAGGCCAATGAGGCGCGGATCGTCGGCGACCTCCACCATCTGGCGCACCGGCGTGAAACCCGAGCGCCGGTAGAAGGCCATCGCCTTGGGATGGTCCATCGTGTTGGTGTGCAGCCAGAGCTTGTCGATCGACCGGGCGAAGGCGGCGGCGATGGCGCGGCCCATCATGAAGCGCGCCGCGCGGGTGCCGATCAGCACCTCGGTCACGCCGAAGAACACCAGCTCGCAGGCGCCGTCCTCGCGGAAATCCAGCTCCACCAGCCCCTGCGGCACCCCGTCCACGTCGAGCGTGTGGATCGCCACATCCGGATGCCGGATCGTCGCGGCCAGCTCTTCTGCGGTCAGCGCCAGCCGCGAATACCACAGATGATTGCCGCCGATGCGGCGATACAGCGCCTCGTACCAGGCCGGATCGGGCTCGGTGACGCGCTGGAACTGCCAGTTCGCCTCGCCCGGCAGCGGCTCGAGCCCGGCCGGCGGCGCGGTCATCTCCAGCACCGTGGCGATGGCGGCGATCTTGCCGGGCGGGATGGCGGTGAAGCCGTCGGGAAGCTGCATGGCGGTGCGCTCTGTGTCTGGAGAAGCTGACGAGAAAAGGCCCGCGGAGAGCTCTCGCCGCGGGCCTTTTTGATTCACGTGAAACATTCCGCGCCACCTGAAGCGGCGCGGAATGCGAAGGCCCTAGGGCCTATTCTTCGTCGCCACGACCCTTCAGGGCCGCGCCGAGGATGTCGCCCAGCGACGCGCCGGAGTCGGACGAACCGAACTGTGCGACGGCTTCCTTCTCTTCGGCGATCTGCAGCGCCTTGATCGACACGCCGACGCGGCGCGCCTTCTTGTCGAACTGCGTGACGCGGGCGTCGATCTTCTGGCCGACCGAGTAACGCTCGGGGCGCTGCTCGTCGCGATCGCGGGCGATGTCGGAGCGACGGATGAAGGAGGTCAGATCGGTATCGACGATCTTCACTTCCAGGCCGCCATCCTTCACTTCCGTGACCTCGCAGGTGACCACGGCGCCGCGACGCACGTCACCGGCTTCAGCCGCCTCGACGAACGGATCGCCACCGACCTGCTTCATGCCGAGCGAGATGCGCTCCTTGTCGATGTCGACGTCGAGCACCTGGGCCTTGACGAGGTCGCCCTTGTTGAACTCCTCGATGACCTGCTCGCCCGGACGGTTCCAGTCGAGATCCGACAGGTGGACCATGCCGTCCACGTCGCCGTCCAGACCGATGAACAGGCCGAACTCGGTCTTGTTCTTGACCTCGCCCTCGACGATCGTGCCGATCGGGAACTGGTCGCGGAAGCTCTCCCACGGATTGGCGAGCGTCTGCTTGAGACCCAGCGAGATGCGGCGCTTGTTCGGGTCGACCTCGAGAACGACGACCTCGACCTCCTGGGAGGTGGAGAGGATCTTGCCCGGATGGACGTTCTTCTTCGTCCAGGACATCTCGGAGACGTGGATGAGGCCTTCGATGCCCGGCTCCAGCTCGACGAACGCACCGTAGTCGGTGATGTTCGTGACGCGGCCGGTGACCTTGACGCCCATCGGGTACTTGACGCCGATGCCATCCCAGGGATCGGCCTCGAGCTGCTTCATGCCCAGCGAGATGCGATGCGTCTCCTGGTTGATGCGGATGATCTGGACCTTCACCGTCTGACCGATCTGCAGGATCTCGGTCGGATGGTTGACGCGGCGCCATGCCATGTCGGTCACATGCAGCAGACCGTCGATGCCACCAAGGTCGACGAAGGCGCCGTAATCGGTGATGTTCTTGACGATACCGTCGACGACCTGACCCTCTTCGAGGTTCTGGACGATCTCCGAACGCTGCTCCGCACGGCTCTCTTCGAGCACGGTCCGGCGCGACACGACGATGTTGCCGCGACGCTTGTCCATCTTCAGGATCTGGAACGGCTGCGGCGTGTTCATCAGCGGGCCGACGTCGCGGATCGGACGGATGTCGACCTGCGAGCGCGGCAGGAAGGCCACGGCCCCGTCGAGGTCGACCGTGAAGCCGCCCTTGACCTGGTTGAAGATCTGGCCTTCGACCTTCTCGTTGTTGTTGAACTTCTCCTCGAGGCGAACCCAGCTCTCCTCGCGGCGCGCCTTGTCGCGCGACAGGACGGCTTCGCCGAGGGCGTTCTCGATGCGCTCGACATAGATCTCGACGACGTCGCCGACCTGGAGACCACCGTCTGCGCCCTTGGCGCCGAATTCCTTGAGGGCGACACGACCCTCGACCTTCAGGCCGGCGTCGATGACGGCCATGTCTTTCTCGATCGCGACGACGGTGCCCTTGACGACCATGCCTTCGGCGACGTCCTGCTCATGGAACGAGGCTTCGAGCAGTGAGGCGAAATCTTCGCGCGGGGATACGTTGGACATTCCTACTCCTTGGGGACTCTCTCGGTCTGGTCGAGAGAGCAGCGCGCCGTGGGGCGAGGCCCCGGGTCAGACGTTGCAAACGTCCGGGATCGCGGTCCGGCCCATCCCGGCGTTGACGGCGGGGAGGGGCCCGAAGGACGACCGCCTCTAGGCGGGTCGGCATTCGTGCGGCGCGCGGGACCGCGGCCGGACAGGTGATATCGAAGCTCTGGGCAGGGCCGGCAGATACGCGCAGGCCGATAGCCGAAAAGGACGTGGTCCAGTTCTGAACCCGCCCCGCAAACTCCGTTCCGTCAGGCCAGGGCGCGATCGATGACCGCGCAGGCCGCCTGGAACGCCGCTTCTATACCCAATTCGCTGGTGTCCAGCAAGTGTGCATCGGGCGCCGGCCGCAGCGGCGCGATGGCACGGCCGGCATCGCGGGCGTCCCGCTCGCGCACTTCGGCGAGAATCCGCTCGTAATCCACGTCGCGGCCCTTGGCGGCGAGTTCGTCAGTGCGCCGGCGCGCCCTCACCTCGGCGGAAGCCGTGACGAAGATCTTCACCCGCGCCTGCGGGCAGATCACCGTGCCGATGTCGCGGCCATCCAGCACCGCACCCTCGGCGCGGGCGGCGAAGCTGCGCTGGAATTCGGTGAGCGCCGTGCGGACCGCGCCGTGCACGGCGACGCGCGAGGCGAGTTCACCGGCCTCGCGGCCGCGCAGCGATCCGTCGTCGAGATGGCTGGTGTCGAGCTCCGTGGCGATCGCGCCGGTCGCTTGCGCATCGTCGAGATCGACGCCGCGATCGTCGGCGAGCTTGCCGACGGCGCGGTAGAGCAGCCCGGTGTCGAGATAGGGCAGGCCGTAATGCGCCGCGACGCGCTTGGCCAGCGTGCCCTTGCCGGCCGCCGCAGGGCCGTCGATCGCGATGGTGAGCGCCGTGGTCATGGGGTCAATCCGTATTGGCCGACGCATCCGGTTCGGGCGTCGGAGTGGCAAGGGTGGTGACACCGCGGGCGTCGAGAACCAGCAGCACGGCGGCGATCACCGCGCCGAGGAGATAGGGGATCGCCACCATGAACAGGATCAGCGCCAGTTCGCCGATCTTGCGGGCTGCGCCGATGACGAAGTCGATGACGCCGTTGCCGGTGGCCAGCACCGCGTCGCCCGCGCCGAGCGGCGCATTGGCATGGAGGACGGCCAGGACGACGCAGCCGGCGACGAAGAGCGGCATGGGAAGCAGTGCGGCGAGGCGGCCCTTCAGGGTTCCCGGCGCGGCCCGCAGCTGGCGGGCGCGATAACGCCCGTAGATGAAGGCCAGCGGCGAGAAGAACAGGAGCGCCAGAAACGCCGTCAAATCATGCTCCGTCGGACAGATCGGCGCCGAGGCCGGCCATCATCGCCTGGAACGCCGGGAAGCTGGTCGCGATCATCCGGCCGTCATCGACGGTGACGGCGCGCTCGCAGGCCATGCCCAGCACCAGGAAGCTCATGGCGATGCGGTGGTCGAGATGGGTGGCCACCGTGCCGCCGCCATAGGCGCCGTCCGGGCCGCGGCCGTCCGGATTGCCGGTCACGGTCAGCCAGTCGGCGCCCTCCTCGTGGACGATGCCGTTGACGGCGAGCCCGGCGGCAACGGCGGCGAGGCGGTCGCTCTCCTTGACCCGCAGCTCGTCGAGGCCGCGCATGACCGTGGTGCCCCTGGCGAAGGCGGCGGCCATGGCCAGCACCGGATATTCGTCGATCATCGACGGCGCGCGCTCGGCCGGCACCTCGACCGCCGTCAGCTCCGAATGGCGCACGCGCAAATCGGCGACGTCCTCGCCGCCGGCCACGCGCCGGTTCAGGATCTCGATCGACCCGCCCATCTCGATCAGCGTCTCGACGAGGCCGCTGCGGGTCGGGTTCATCAGGACGTTCTCCACCGTCACGTCGGAGCCCGGCACGATCAGCGCGGCGACGACCGGGAAGCCCGCCGAGGACGGATCGCCCGGCACGGTGAAGTCGGCGACGCCCTTGAGGTCGCCCTGACCCTCGAGCCGGATATGGCGCACGCCCTCGGCGTCGGTCTCCACTTCCAGCGCGGCGCCGAAGCCCTGCAGCATCTTCTCGGTGTGGTCGCGTGTCATCACCGGTTCGACGACGGTGGTGATGCCGGGTGCGTTGAGGCCGGCGAGCAGCACGGCCGATTTGACCTGCGCCGACGCCATCGGCACCCGGTACTCGATCGGCGCGGCGACGCGCGGCCCGTGCAGCGACAGCGGCAGACGGTCGCCCGAACGCGCCACGACCTGGGTGCCCATCAGCCGCAGCGGATCCAGGACCCGGCCCATCGGGCGCTTGGAGAGCGAGGCGTCGCCGACGAAGGTGGCGCCGAAATCATAGGAGCCGACCAGCCCCATGGTCAGGCGCACGCCGGTGCCGGCATTGCCGAAATCGATGATGCCCTCGGGCTCCAGGAGGCAGCCATTGCCGACGCCCTCGACCACCCAGGTCTCGCCCTCCTTGCGGATCTGCGCGCCCATCGCGCGCATGGCATTGCCGGTGGCGATCACGTCCTCGCCTTCCAGAAGCCCGGTGACGCGGGTTGTTCCGGCTGCGATGCCGCCGAACAGGAAGGCGCGATGCGAGATCGACTTGTCGCCGGGAACCGTGACCGTGCCGGTCAGCGCGGCCGAATGGCGAGCGGCGATCGGCCGGGGGTTGGCTGCGCTTCCATGCATGTGACGTTCTTCCCGGTTCTCTCTGGCCCCGCACGGGTGGCCTGGCGTCGTGGCGCGGCGGGCGAAGGGCCCGGTCGGCGGCATCGGGGCCGCGCGGCGGCCACCCTGTCGTCCCGCCTGCCGGGGTGGAAATCGGCGGCCGGGACGGCGGCCCTTTCTGTCGCCCGAATCGGGCTTTGACAAGGGCCGGTCTAGGCCGTATGGGACCAACCGATTTTCAACGGACCGGCACAGCGTCGCGAAAGCGCCAGATACCGGCCGCGTCACGGGCTTGCCGCGGCGGGGCCGGCGGCTTCGTCGCAGCGCTCGGCGGCCCGGTCTGCCTGTTCCGGCCTGGGCCGCGGATCGGCGGACATCGACCGCCGCATGCAACCCGGACCCCGATCAACCAGTTGGACGCGTCAGGCGACCATCCCGATCATCACGAGGCGATAATGGCGAAACCCGAACTTGGTACCAAGCGGACCGATCCCGAGACCGGGAAGAAGTTCTACGACCTGAACCGCGATCCGATCGTCTCGCCCTTCACCGGCAAGACCTATCCGCTGTCGTTCTTCGAGACCGTCGAGGTTTCGCGCTCCTCCGCCGCTGCCGCCAAGGCGAAGGCCAAGGCAGCGGCCGCCAAGCAGGCGGCCGACGAGGAAGAGGAGGATGAGGACGATACGGTGGAGATCGAGCAGACCGACAACACCGTGTCGCTCAACGACGTCGAGGAAGAAGAGGGCGCCGGCACCGCCAAGGCCAAGCCGGATGTCGACGAGACCGACGACGAAGACGCCACCGACGACGACGACGACGACGCCGCCTATCTGCCGGACGACGAGGATGACGACGACGACGTCTCCGACATCATCGGCGGCGGTCGCGACGACGACGAGGACTGATCCGGTCTTCAAGGCGCACAACCGTCGGCCGACCGGCCGGCGGGACCGTTGCGAAAACAGGCGGTTCCGGAAAATTTGCCGGCATCGCATCCTGACGAGGGAAAACCACTTGACCCTCGCGGCGGGCTTGATTAAACCCCGCCCACACAACGCGAGCCCGACCACCAGACGGGCTCCGACATTCGCCGGTCAACCGGCGGCGTGGGGCCATAGCTCAGCTGGGAGAGCGCTACAATGGCATTGTAGAGGTCAGCGGTTCGATCCCGCTTGGCTCCACCAATCTCTCCGTCATAGGCAAAAGGCGTGAGAGTTCAGCATCTTAGATGCCCTCTAGCGCTTTTTTCGTACCCAGGTTCGTACCCACGCTGCGTACCTTTCTCAAGACGGCGCATCGCGAACCGGTCTCACTGAGGTGCGAACGTTTGGGGTGAACTCACGAGCCCCCATTTCATATATACGAACGCGCAAGAGTTCCCCCTTGGGGGGGACGTTTAGCCGATCAGCCGTTGCGTGACTTCGCACACAAACCGCGCCATCTTCTTCAGAAAGGTATCTCGTCATCCAGTTCCTGCCTCTTGGCGGGCGCGGGAAGAGCCTGCTGGACTGGGGGAGCCCCAAGCCGCTGAGCCTCAGCATCTTCCGCGATCTTGTCGTCGCCGAGGAGCTTGGTGATCGTTGCTATCGCATCTGGTGCGTCAGCGAAGACGGCAACCGTCCCCACCATCAGCGCTCCGACGTGGGCAAGGATGGCAAGCGTCTTGCCGAAGCCGACGCGTTGATTGCGCAACTCCGAAGATAGATCATCAAGCTTCCCTTGTAGAGCAGCCTTACGCGCCTTCGGGAGGTCGCTCTCGTCGATCATGTTCCGCAGTCTTTGGATCTCACGTTCAATCTTCCCGCGTGTCACAGTGGCGAGCCGTACGGAAAGCGGGTCGTTCCTTCCGCCTGACTTCAGTCGAATTCGGGCGACAGCTGCGCTTGTTGCTCGAAGGAAACGATTGAACTCGGTCGCCGGTTCGTCGGCGTAGTCCGGGAACTCCACACGCGCTATCCCAAGCTCTTCAGCAGCTGCAGCTACAATCGTCATGTACTGGGCTCGGACTAGGTGGTCGAATTCGACCTGTGTGTCTTGGTCGATCAGCCTGTTCATGTTTCGACGACAGACAGCCTCCACCGCCACGAACTTCAGCTCTGGGTCATCTGGAAGTGTTGCATAGTCGTCTTCAGAGATCAGATCGTAGTGCATCGTTTCCTGCCGGGTTAGGTTGTGGACGATAGAACGCCGTCCACCTGAGCGCTACCCTTCCAGTCACGAGCTTCCCTGAGCGACCGCTTTGTCCACAAACGTATACCTTTCTGGCCCACCCCTCTTGACCGTACACTTCGCGTCCATTAACCGTGTGTCCACCAACGTCTAAGAGGATACCGGACATGACCGTTGTTGCCTACGCTCGCGTCTCCACCGGCCAACAGGACTACCAGACGCAGGTGGATCGCCTGAAGGAGGCGGGTGCTGAGAAGGTCTTCCACGAGAAGCGGTCCGGCCTCGATAGCGAGCGCCCCGAGTTGGCCCGGTGCCTTGAGTTCGTTCGAGAGGGCGACACGCTCCTCGTCACCAAGCTCGACAGGCTGGCCCGATCCACCGCCGATCTCTATCGCACCGTGACGGAGCTTCAAGCGAAAGGCGTCGCCTTCAAGGTGTTGGACGATAGCGCCGTTGATACGACCACGCGCACCGGCAAGCTCGTCATGGGCATCCTCGCGTTGATCGCTGAGTTCGAGACGGAGATCAGGAAGGAGCGGCAGATGGAAGGCATCGCGAGGGCGAAGGCCGAAGGCCGGATCGGCGGCCGTCCGCCCAAGCTTACTGGCGAGATCCGTGCGTCCATCATGGGGTTGCGTGAGGAGGGTAACAGCATTCGACAGATTGCGGCGAAGGTCGGTTTCTCGAAAGCGACTGTGCAGAAGGTGATTGCCGAGAGACAGTTCCGGATGCGAGCTAGTGGCAATTCTGTTGAGGCTGGGGGACAAAATGGCGAGGAATACACATAAAAAGCAGCATGTTATACCGCGGTCGTATCTTGCTGCTTGGTGTGATCCACAGACGCCTAAGGGCTGGGAACCGTATGTGTGGGTCTGGAAAAAGGTCGGAAGCCAGCCCGAGCGTCGGTCTCCCGGAAACGTCTTCACGCAGACGGACATGTACACGGTGATGGTAGGAGATGAGCGGTTACTGCACTTAGAACATGGCTTGTCCCAGCTTGAGACGAAGTTCGAGCTAGTACGCCGTCGTTTTATCGCACCGGGTCTTTTGATCACGGCGGAAGAAAAAGTATACCTTAGTGCGTTTGTAGTAGCGATGATGAACCGGACCGCTCGGCAAAAGGACCACCATCAGCGTCAATTCGGACAGTTACTAGGCAGGGCGAGACGCCTTGAGGAGCGGGTACGGGATGGTGGTTACCATGATGGAATGGCCACAGGCATTTCCAGCGCCGATAGCAGCGCCATTGGCATCGACGAGCTTCAGGCAGTAGTCGATCAGCCCTTGGATGTACTGCTCCCCACTGCGATCGACATTCTAACTCCCATATACGCAGATCGAAACTTCTCCTTCCTGCGAGCGCCGTCCGGTATGCAATATATCACGTCAGATAATCCAGTACTTCTCTACGACCCGGCCAGGCCCCGGGGGTCATTCTGGGGAATTGCACCAGCCTCGCCAACGATAGAGTTGACCATGCCGATCTCACCAACCACTTGCGTGGTCATAGCTCATAAGGCGGAGAACGGGTTCTATGAAGCGCCGGCCTCATTTGTGCGACGGGTGAACGATGGGGTAAGGGCAGCCGCCGAAAGCCACTACATATCGACTTCCGGAGAGGTCGGTGTGATGGCGTTCTCACCGCTTCCTGGGTTGGTTGGCTGATGTAAGAATGAAAGCGTTCCTGTTCCTCTGGGGACGGTTGCTAAACTTGATGGAGAAGCATGCCTCGGACGTGTCGAGTGATTGGATGTACGAACGAAACAGCATCACGCTACAGTGCCTACTGCCCCACCCATAAGACGCGCCTGCGCCGCCATGGCAGCGTTGATCAGCGTGGTATCGGGAAGGCGGACTTCGCCCCGTATCTGCGCCGTGTCGCGGCTAGGCGGGAGAAGAACCCCGAGAACCCGATCTGGGGCCAGCTAGAGGTCCGATGGGAGGCCATAGAAGCCCACTCACGGGCGATCTTGAGTAAGGCTGCGGACGGCCGGCCCGTGAACCGAAGCGAGCTGAGGGCCGCTACAGAGCTGATACGTCTAGCCGACGGGGCCGCAGCTCGGGACATCATCGATGCCGCGCTCGCGATGTTCGTCATGCAGGAGATGGAGCCGCACCGGTTCCGCTCGGATCGGGCGTTTTGGACCCAGCTCGTGCGGCGGGTGCGAGGCGTCGCGGGTGTCAGCGCCGGCCGACGGTGGGATCAGAACGCCGGGAAGGTCCGTCATGTGTATCGCGAGCTATCCCCTCAGGCATCGTCGGTTTTGCGGGTGTGGATCGTGGAGGCCTTCGGGATGGCCGGGCTTCGGCTTGCAGAGTTAGAGGAACGCGACCTCGAGGCCCTGCAGTGCCGGCAGAAGGAACTTCGAGATGCCCTTGAGGAGCTGAAGTGATGGCGCGGCATGAGGAGGCGATCGTGACTGAGCTGAGCATCGCTGAGATCGTGCGAGACCCGCAGTTCCAGATGCGCCGAAAGCTCGATGCTGGGGCTGTGAAGCGGTACTCTGAGCAGTACAAGCTGGATCGCGATATGCCTCCAGTGGTGGTCGCTCGCGTAGATGAGACGTTCCTGCTCGTTGACGGCTGGCACCGGCTGCAGGCTCTAGAGAACCTAGGGCGGCATCAGGTGCAAGCTGACGTGCGGCATGTGACCCGCACGCAGGCCCTTTGGATGGCAGCGCAGGCGAACCTGACGCATGGGGTCCCGCTGAAACCCACGGAGATGCGGCAAGTGTTCCGCGCGTACGTGAAAGCTGGAAACCACAGGACGCCGAAGCGGCGCTACAAGTCTTACCGCGACATCTCAAGCGACATCGGGAAGCCCGTCGGCACGATCTACAACTGGATGCGCAAGGACTTTCCCCAGGTAGCCGGGAAGATGTCCGGTGGACCGGGTGGCCGTGGCGGTCTCGAGCCAGCTCCGAAGGTCTCTTCCCAGATCGCCTCGGCGAGGGATGGTATGGAGCGGCTCACTACGGCTTTTCAAGCCACCAGTGATCCAGAGGATCGAGAGACGATCATCCGTGAGGCTGAAGGCATCGTCAGCCGGATGAAGGAGACGGTCGGGTGGGAGGAAGACCCCTTCTGAGCCCTAGCTACCGGCCGGCAAAGCCCTGCAGGTTAGGCGGTTCGAGCCTTTAGTGTTCAGAATGAACATGCCCTTGCAACGGCACAGGCCTGAAGCGCCTTTCGTGGAGGCTATCGGAGGTTTTTACGAGCTGGGCAACCGCACTGCCTCGACGCACCGCCGTGCTTGTTCAAGCTTTGGGCCAGATGAGTAGACGCTAAGCGTCGTCCCGGCGCGTCCGTCCCTATGACCGATAACGGCTGAGATGATGTGGGGAGGTTGGTCCGCACGTTCAGCTTCTGTCGCAAACCATCGACGGAATGAGTGGAAGTTCACCCGAGCGCGTCGATTGCCCGGTATCACGTCATCCACTCCCACACGTCGCCGATAGCGTGTGAACTCCTCAGATGCCTTTGATGACTTTTCTCGCTGGCCATCCTTGGAGTTCAGATACGGCCATTCAGGGAAAAGATCATCATCGGGGTGCTTTCCCTCACACCTCCGAGCCACGATACGTTGCAGGTCGGGGTGAATGGGGCATAGTCGCGGTCCGGGTTCCCTTTTCTGCGGTTTGAACCGAAACGTATCGTTCTCACAGTCTTTGACGCGGAGACAAACTATCGGGTCGATGCGGCTGCCGGTTAGTGCGCCCATCCGCATCAGATCGTGCATCCGTTCGGTGGCTGGCCCCGACAGCAGCGTCTGCAGCTCGGCCTCGGTGAATGGCCGCTCCTTCTCGACGTCCGATACCCTCGGCTCTGGGAGTACAACCCCCTTCCAAACATTCGCCTCAACCTCATGCCGACGGTGCAGCCATTGCCAGTACCGGGATAGTGTAAGCCCACGCGGTGTACCGCCTTCACAGCGTTCGCCGTATCGGTGAAGTCCTAGGAATAATCCTAGGAGCAGCACTATGACGATAGCAAAGTTCGAGGTGATTACCGGCGGGGGCGGAAGCCGCCGTCGTTGGAGCCGTGAGGAGAAGGAGCGGCTGGTCGCGGCATCGTTCGAGCCCGGTGTGACGGCATCGCAAGTGGCTCGTTCGGCGGGTCTCCATACGAGCCAGCTATTTCGGTGGAGAAAGCAGCTCTGTGAGACGCGGAGGCCTCAACCGCCTGCGTTGGTTCCGGTGACAGTTGCCATTCCGACGCCGACGTCCGCACCGTCTCACGACTTTCCGGCACGGGCGAAGACGGGACGGCGCCGTGCGTCGGACCGGATCGAGATCGAGCTTTCCGGCGGTCGCACGATCCGTGTTGACGCAGGTATCGATGTTGAGGCGCTCGGCCGCATTCTCGATGTCGTGGACCGTCGTCGATGATCCCGGTTCCGAGCGGCGTTCGGGTATGGCTGGCGACTGGCCATACCGACATGCGCAAGGGCTTTCCCGGATTGTCGCTGTTGGTCCAGGAGACGCTGAAGCGGGATCCAAACGACGGCCATGTCGTGGTCTTTCGCGGTCGCCGCGGCGATCTGATCAAGGTGATCTGGCACGACGGACAGGGCGCCTGTCTGTTCACGAAGCGGCTCGAACGGGGGCGCTTTATCTGGCCGTCACCGGCCGACGGAACGGTGACGATCTCACCGGCGCAGCTCGGCTACCTGCTTGAAGGGATCGACTGGCGCCATCCCCAGAGAACCTGGCGCCCGAGCGCGGTCGGATAGCATAAACTCCTTGTGTTGCAGGGGGTCTGTGGCAGAATCGGCTTTGTCACGAACTGCTTCGGATTTTCCGCCATGGCCGCCGCGCCAGATGATATCGCCGCTTTGAAGGCCGCCCTCGCGGCGGCCGAACGGCGTGCCGATCGGGCGGAAGCCGAAGTGGCCCGCAGAAAGGCGAAGGCCTCGGACGCCGAAGCCCTGATCGCGCATCTGACGCTTGAGATCGAGAAGCTCAAGCGCGAACTCTATGGGACGCGTTCGGAGCGCAAGGCCCGTCTCCTCGACCAGCTCGAGATGCAGCTCGAGGATGCCCAGGCCACTGCCACCGAGGACGAGCTTGCCGCCGAACGGGCCGCGGCGAAGACGACGAACGTTCAGGCCTTCAACCGCAAGCGCCCCTCGAAGAAGCCTTTCCCCGAGCATCTGCCGAGGGAGCGGGTGGTGATCGAGGCGCCAACTTCGTGTCCGTGCTGCGGCTCGGCAAAGCTGTCGAAGCTCGGCGAGGACGTCACCGAGACGCTGGAGGTGATCCCACGCCAATGGAAGGTGATCCAGACCGTCCGCGAGAAGTTCACCTGCCGGGAGTGCGAGACGATCACCCAGCCGCCAGCGCCGTTCCACACGACGCCGCGGGGCTTCCTCGGACCAAACCTCCTGGCGATGATCCTGTTCGAGAAGTTCGGGCAACATCAGCCGCTGAACCGCCAGTCCGACCGCTACGCCCGCGAGGGGATCGACCTCAGCCTGTCGACGCTCGCCGATCAGGTCGGCGCTTGCGTCGATGCCCTGCGCCCGCTTCACGACCTCATCGAGCGGCACATTCTTGCCGCCGAGCGGCTGCATGGCGACGATACCACCGTGCCGATCCTGGCCAAGGGCAAGACAGCGACCGGTCGGGTCTGGGTCTATGTTCGCGACGATCGGCCTTTCGGCGGACAGGCACCGCCGGCGGCCCTGTTTTACGCCTCGCGCGACCGCACGGCCGAGCATCCCGAACGCCATCTCACCGGCTATGGCGGGATCCTCCAGGCCGACGCCTATCCCGGCTATGGCCGGCTTTATGAGGCAAGCCGAAGTCCCACTCCGGTGACGGAAGCGCTCTGTTGGGCTCATTCGAGACGGAAGTTCTTCGAACTCGCCGACATCGCCAAAAGCGCCCGGCGAGGAAAGAACGCAGCGCCGATCTCGCCGCTGGCACTGGAAGCGGTCAAGCGCATTGACGCGCTGTTCGACATCGAACGCGAGGTGAACGGCTGCCCTGCCAAAGAGCGCCTGGCTGTCCGGCAGGAGCGAAGCGTGGCCGTTCTGGCCGATCTGGAGGACTGGATGCGCATCGAGCGGGCGCGCCTGTCGCGCCACGCGCCGGTCGCCAAGGCCATGGACTACATGCTGACACGCTGGGACAGCTTTGCCCGCTTCACCATCGACGGCCGGATCTGCCTGACGAACAACGCGGCGGAACGCGCGATCCGCGGCCTGGCTCTCGGCCGCAAGTCATGGCTCTTTGCCGGTTCCGATCGCGGCGCCGATCGCTGCGCCTTCATGCTGACGCTGATTGCGACGGCCAAGCTGAACGATATCGATCCGCAGGCCTGGCTCGCCGACGTCCTCGCGCGCATCGCCGACATCCCCCAAACTCGGCTCCACGAACTCCTGCCCTGGAACTGGCCACCCCGTCAGGAGATCATGGCGTCGGCCGCGTAAACAGCTCCCGGAAAAGGTCTTCCGATCGCCGATGACCCTCATCCGTTAGCATCACCGATTTTGCCTTGTTCGCCGGGTCAGTGATCATTCCCTTCCGATGCAAACGGTCGGTCACTTCCCAGTCAAAACTCTTCCAGGCACGCCGATTGCCGTGCAGCGTCAACCACAAAAGTGCCAGGACAGCATCATCGATCTTGTCGTTATCGATCTCCACGCGGTCAGGATAACACAGCAAACCGAGACCGCCGCGGCTCACACCGGATGGATAC
>NZ_ATXK01000015.1 GCF_000421645.1 Aurantimonas coralicida DSM 14790
TAGAGAGTATCTTGGCCGTTTCGATGAAGGTAAAGCGCCCGGGCACCCAAAGGGTTGCCGGGGCCGCCCTTTAGCCCTCCCGCGTATTTTGCATATTTCCCTGGTTCGCGCTTGATCATGTTTGGTGTCGGCGTCCAACGGGGCCATTCAGCCTTCCGGCCAACTACTGCCTGGCCGGAAAAGCTCAGTCCAGCTCGGCCTACGCCGATGCCGTAGCGCCGCGCGAAACCGTCTTCTTCCACCAGGTAAAGGAACCTCGCCTTCGGATCGACGACAATGGTTCCGGGTGTGAAACCAGAGAAGGCGACACGCTGCGGCAGAAACTTCGTATCAAGCTCGAACGCTTGATGCGCGGCCGTTGGACCGGACAGGGCAGAGAATAGCAGGACACCAATCATGAACTGACGTCGGTTGGTCATCTCTTATCTCCGAAGTCTGACGCTGAAGGAGATGGTCGCACATGGCCATTGATATTTGGTTGCTCGAGCGGGTTAGAGCATCGCTGCCGGATCGGGATTTGCCAAATACCAAAGAGCGCAGGTCAGAATTCATGCGCCGACTCCCGCAGTTCGATGAGGACGATTTTCAAGGGCTGATCGACAAACTTGCCGCGGCAGAGGTCGACGATACCGTCGGCGGCGGCGGCGGCGGCGGCAATGCGGTTGGAGGGCCAAGTGTCCCAACGAACTGCCAAACATTCTCGATCGGTTCAGCTCGGGCGATCCGGACATCAGGAATTGGCGGGTGATCGGACCTATTGGCCCGCCTGGTAGGGATCAACGAGAGCTGCATCGGGTCGACTGATCTGGACGGCGGTACTCGATGTTTCCCTGGCGAGCTCCTCCGCGCCGAGACGTGCCAGCAAGCTGCGGAATTTGGGGTGCATCCCGCCATCGACATAAGCCATCGCCATCTCGGCGCGGCCTTCTACAAGAAGCTTCTGCACAACCCGCTCGTCGTCGTGTCGCTTTGCCGACACTCGGGGATCGACCCTGGTATTCATGGCAGGACAGGCAGCGGTCGGTTCGAGTGCCGCAGCGCCGTCAACGCGGCGGGCATCAAACACGTAGCGCCCTCCGCAGGCCGCGACCGTCGGCTCCCTGCGGGTGACTTCGAAGACGTCGTATCCGAGCTTAAGGTTGCGCCAGAACTCGATGTTCGGGTCGCCCTGATGCTTCGCCATCTGCTCAGCCGTCATACGGAATGGGAAAGACTGGACCTGAAAATCGCTTTGTCCGATCCGGAAGGCACTTTGCGCCTCGGCGTACACCTCGGCCACGCCATTGTCTGTCATGGCAAAGCAACCCGCGGAGGAACAGGCGCCGTGGACCATGAGGGAGTCTCCGGTGTAACCGAGCGCTCGTTCCAGTTGGTTCGGATAGCCGAGATTAAAGGAGCGGTGATATTTCGAGTTCGGGTTCATCAGGCTTGCCGTAACCTGATAAAACCCCTCGGGCGCCTGCCTGTCGCCGTCAGCCGTCTTCGGCCCTAGCCGCCCTGACCAGCGGCACATTGGATGGGTCTTGTGAAGCGCGTAGCGGCCGTCTGCCCCCTGCCTCCAAACCTCCAGCTCGCTTTCCTCCTTGAATATGCGCATGAGAATCGAACCTTCCGGGCGGGTTCTCTCGGCCACTGCGAGAGTCGCCGGCGCCAGGTCCGTGTAGGCATCCTCCGTGATCGAGACACACCCGCCGATGGACAACAGGGTGATCGCGGTAAACATTGCCCGCGCCACATACGGCAGGGAAGGCATTAGATCGTAGGAGTTCAGGGTCGCGCCTCTCTCAACGGCTGGATTTGGAACCACGCGTCGGCGGCCGGGATCGTGCACCAGTTTCCGCATCTCAGGAGGCATCTTCGCAGTCAGGCGCCGACGCAAGCTCGAGCTTGGATAGTGAGCCCGAGAACGCGTAGTCGCCGTTGTCGATTATGATGTCGTCCGAGATGCCGTTCTCGTACAGGGTGTAGCTTGTCTGGAACAGTGGCAGGCCGTCCAGCTTGCTGTCACTATTGTAATAGGACTCCGCCACCCGCCATCTGCGCAGATCGAGCATCGCAGCGACAGGCGAGGAGGCAGCCTCAGGATTCGCCGGTCCGGGCGGCGTTGCCTCCGCTTCGACGGGGGTGATGATCGCCGTCGTCGTCAGGAGTTTCCCTGCCTCGTTGTCGCCGTCATAGAGACGGGCCTCGACGAGGCTTTCCCCAGCAATCGCCATGTCGATGAGATCCATCGTGTGCGCTGTGGGAAAGACCGACAATGGCAGGTCGAACGTTTCGGCACTTGGCTCGGCAATTTCAACACGCGTACGAGTATCCGTATTTGTCGCGCTGCCGCGGATGACCCATCCCTCGACGTTGTCGACGAAGGTCCGCGTGGTGAAGTGGTAGGCCCTTGCGGCGAAATTCTCGACCGAAACCGTCTGCTGGTCGGTGACGACGGTGGCATCCTCGCGCTCAAAGCGGGCGACGAAGCGGTAGTCCAGCTCGATCTGCTCACAGGCTTCGCGCTCGAGTTTAAGGGCGATGCGTCCGCTGCCACCGACGAGATCGGAGGACTTGCGGAGCATAGACATATCGTAGACAGCCAGATGGGGCACAATGTCTGCTGCCTTGGCAGGGAACGCAAACAAGCTGGTCGCGATCATCGTCAAGATCAGGGCCGAACGAGATCGATCACGAGCCATGATGATGGTCCTCCGGGGGTGATCCCGCGGCAAGCACATTCGCCACAATGGTCCGTTCGCTGCCGTCGAAGAAGGAAACTGTAACGGGCACCATTGCGCCAGGCGACAAGGCCGGCTCCTGCGGGGCAGCCAGGAGATGCAGGCCTGTCTCCTTCATGAGAAGTTCGGAGCGTGCGGGAACGGCAAGACCACCGGACAGGCCCGCTCGTGGCTTGTCCTCTGAATGCGGACCGCGGGAGACGGCGATGCGGGCAACGGCCGGGCTTGTCACCCCGCTGATCGTCACGCTGCTACCGGTGCCGTTCCAGACGACCAGATAGAGGTCGATCGGCTCGGCAGGATCGGGAGACAGGACGAACTCGGCGTGCTCAACCGTCAAGAGTTCGCCTGGTCTGGAAGGGTGCACCGTCCTGGCAGACGCCGATCCGGGTACGAACGTCAGGATTAGCGCAAGGGTACTGACCGCCACGAAGCGTCGATCCATTTGGGCATTCATCCTTGACTAGGTTCGCGACTGATTTCAGCGACAGTTCCGGCGGATTTGAGGCGATCGCCTCGCCGACGACGGCGGTGGGTGTTTGGCGGACCACCGATATTCGATGATCACGACAGCCGTGGCTCAGCGACCGCGATGCTCGTCCGCTTACGCAATTGTATGGCAGGACTTATCGGCACATCGTTTGGATGGCCGGACCGTCCGAAGATCGGAGATCGGGTCCAAACTCCGGCCCGGTCCTAAACGGCGAACGCTCGAACTTGTGAGGGAGTCCGCCAGACTCGATGGCGCTCGGTCACCCGCTGTTAGGCAGACATAGCGGTCGCTGGATCCGGAATTACTCGGATAGGGGTTCCGTCCGGGACCCGTCCGTACAGGTCGATGACATCCTGATTCAGGAGGCGAATGCAACCAGAGGAAACCGCTTTTCCGATCGACCAAGCCTGATTTGTACCATGCAAGCGGTAGAGCGTATCGCGCCCATCCTGAAAGATGTAGAGCGCCCTGGCCCCGAGTGGGTTGTCGAGGGACGGTGGCATTCCACCGTTCGCCGCACTGTATGGCGCGAGTTCGGGTTCACGCTTGATCATCTCGGCCGGAGGCGTCCATGTCGGCCATTTGCGCTTATAGGCGATCGTCGCCCGCCCTGACCAGGAGAAGCCGCCGCGACCGACGCCGATCCCGTAGCGCATCGCCGTTCCTTCTTCCATCACGAGGTAGAGGTACTTGGCGGGCGTATCGACAACGAGCGTTCCGACCCGCTCGGTGGTGGGGTAGTCGACGACTTGCCGCCAGAGCCGTCGATCGAGATTGCTAACGTCGACCGCCGGGATCGGAAAGCGCTCATTGGGCATCGCCCGGTACATCGCGGGGAGTACGGGCTTGGGCTCTGGAGGCTTGATCGGAACGACACGTGTCGGCTCCTGCGTGGAGACGCAGCCCGTGAGCGCAACGCTCGCCATTACCGCAATGAATGCGCGACGGTCCATGCCGGTCGCTCCATCCCGGCTTGCCGAATCGCACGATGGATGGGTGATTGCCGGGGGGCGGCGCGTCTTGGCGTCGATCATGTCTTCTCCTTGAAATAGGCGTGGCCCGAGAGGCCGTCGAGTTCTCATCGGGTTCTTGGATCGGTTCGCTCATGCGCGCAAACGCGGTACGGCGAGCGCGTGAACCGGCCTTAAAAGCACGGATGCGAGAGCGGCGCGGGAGCGATGAATTCGAGCTGCCGCGCTACAAAAGCTTTCGGCTCAGTGCTGTTGTCTAGTAACTACGAGATGGGTGGACGCTCGATCCGGCCGGGGGAGCCTCCGGAGCCCAACTCGATCGACCGCGGAAGGGGGAGCACGGCTCTGCGAGGGCTCTCCACAAACGGCCCCACGACCTGCATTGCAGGAAGTTTGCAGTGGAGGGCGTGGGCCGAACTCGCCTCCTGCGTCGTCGCTGGCGCCGGGCCGTCCATAGTGCCCGCTCCATAGAGCGGATCCAATGAAAGCCGCTCCGCCATGTGGCAGGGACTTTCGACCGCCTCGACCACGGCCGCGGCGTGACTCATCGACCCAAGTAGCAGGGCGGCAAGCAGCGCGAGGCGGAGGAAAATTCCCATGGATGGGTCATAGCAGCGGCTTTGTTGCTCGCAACTTAAAGAGCGAGCAACTTTGTTTGATGTGACACGCATGGCGACATGGTGGTGGCTTCCGCATTGACCAGCCCCCCCCCCTGGGGCGGGAAAGGGTACGAATGTTATGCTTTCAGGAGCTATGCCATGAGGGAGTTCACGTTCTCCGACCTGAACCGCAGCTCGGGCGACATCCTCGACCGCGCGCTGAGCGAGCCGGTGGGCCTGAGGAAGCGCGGGAAGCGGAAGATCGTCATGGTCCCGTCGGAGGCCTGGGACAGACTCAGCCGGCTCGACGAGGGCCACCAGGCGCACTGGGTCGACCAAGCGCCGGAGGAGGACCTCGAGAACCTCATGGCTGGCTTCCAGGAACTCATCGACGCCGGGGAGCACGCCGAGTGAACGTCGGCGGGGTCTACCGCTTCAACTACCTCTGGGACCATGAGGCGGAGCGCGGCGAGGAGAGCGGCCGCAAGATCCGCCGCATCGTCTTCATGATGTAGATCGGCGGGTGGCGGTACCTGTTCCCGATGTCCGGTGACCCGCCAGCGCCGCGCGAGAACGGCGTTGACGGGTGTTCGTGATCGTTCCCGATATGGAGCGCCGCCGGATTGGGCTCGGGCACGACACCGAGAAGCCAATCCAATGCGGAACGCTTTCATCCTCGGTGCGGCCTCTTTTCACCCCTGTGCCGCAATGAGCGCATTCGCGCGGGCTGGGGCATGTTTCGATTTCCAGATTTTTGCGAAAGGCCGGTTCGTTGGCTGCTTGTGGGTGGCGTCGGCAGCAGCTTTTTGCTCGAGTCAGCTTGAGCGCCGCTTCGGCATCTCTCAGCTAGCCAACAGGCGCTCAACTTTTTGCCGCTGGACCTCTGGCGACTCGTGGATGTCCAATGTGCCGTAAAAGCTTCCGTCGCGATCAAATAGGTAGACCCCGGCGGAATGATCGACCGTGTATTCGCCGTTCTCCAGCGGAACGAGTGCGCGGTAGGCCTTGAAAGCCGAGAATGCCTCGTCAACTTCTGCCTCTGTGCCGGTCAGACCAACAATCTGCGGATCAAACGACTTTAGGTATTCGTTGAGCCGCTCCGGCGTATCCCGCTCCGGATCGCCGCTGATCAAGAGTACCTGAAGATCGTCGCCTTGGGGACCAAGATCGTCCAGCAGCACCGAGAGTTCACCAAGGGTCGTCGGACAGATATCCGGACAATTCGTGAAGCCGAAGAACAGCGCTACCGGCTCACCCCGAAAGTCACGCCATTCACGGCGTCGCCCTTCGTGGTCGACAAGAGAAAACTCGCCGCCAATGTTGGCGATACCGGATGACGCTTCTCCGGGGAGGGGAGCCTGACCCGAAGCGCGCATGATGGTGACGCCAGCAGTCGCGCCCACGAACAGGCACAGGACGACGACGGCGCCCCACAACGTTCTGCGAAGGGTTTTCGGGCTCACTGTCGTTTCTCCAGATGGCTATCTGACGCTTCCGCAGGGCGTCCGCCGAAGCCTTCGACTGTGAACTCGACCGGCACGGAACCCGCCTTCTCGAACACGAGAGTTCCTGCGAAGGGCTCGGCTTCCAGAATCGGCTTCTTCATGCCCGTCAACATCACGTGGGTGGCGCCTGGCTTTAGTGAGATGGTTTCGCCCGGAGCGATTGGGAGCCCACCCTCGAGCGGGCGCATCCGTGCGACTCCGTCGACAATTTTGGAGGTGTGCAACCTGAATCCTGCCGAGACGTCCGCGGAACCGCCAATCAGCCGATCCGGCTCGCTGCCGTTGTTCGTGACTGTCAGATATCCCACGCCGGTCTTGGCTGTTGCAGGCGTTGCGCGCGACCAGGGATGACCGATGACCAGGTCCCCGGCCGTTACTTCGTGCGCGGCCGCAGCTCCGGTCAGGGTGAGGACGAGGACGATCGATGTCGGAAACCTCATTGTACTGGAACATCCTTGGACTGCGGGTAGGTGTCGTAGACGGTTGCAGATCCGTCAGTCTGCACGAGAAGTACGTCGTACGGTTCGCCGCTTTCGCCCATGCCGGGAGACCCCACCGGCATTCCGGGCACGGCGAGGCCGATCGCATCCGGTCGCTCTTTAAGGAGGCGCGCCACAGAGGCGGCCGGAACATGCCCCTCGATGACATATCCTTCGACAAAACCGGTGTGGCAGGAAGTCTGATCCTGCTTCAGTCCGGCCTTCATTTTTCGAGCATACAGATCAGCCATCGCGAGGTTGTCGTTCGTCACTTCGAACCCGGCGCCCTCCATGTGTTTAATCCAGCCGATGCAGCAGCCGCAGCCAGATGTGGAAAAGACCTCCACCGATTCGCCTGTCGCCGATGCGACGGACGACATCATGAGTAAGCCTGCCGCAGCCGTCGCGAGCGTGTTCCCAAAACTACGCATCTTGCTCTCCTTGATTTGACACGGATTAGAACCATCGTCGCACCCGGGACCGGTAAGCGACGTATTGGTCTGTGAAGGCACTTTCGAGGAACCGCTCCTCATCCCGGACCTGAATCTCGCAGGCCAGCCAGAAGGCGGTGGCGCAAACGATCATCGCGATCGACGGAACCGCCAGTGCCAGGCCTAGGGCCATTGCGAGCATGCCGAGGAACACCGGGTTGCGTGAGACCCCAAATGAACCCTGCGTGACCAGTGCGTCCGGCGCGGCGGAGGGAACTCCCACACGCCAACGTCTTCCCATGCTGGACTGTGCAAAAACCGTCAGGAACTGGCCTGCCAGCGCCAACGCCAATCCGACTGCGTGCAGCCATTCGAGCTTGCCGACCGGACGCAGGATCGGCCACCTTATCTCTGCGGCGTATCCGATCAGCGCGCCAAGGGCGCCGATGACACTCAGGCGGAACAATCCCTGTGCGACCTGCTGGCGTGAGTTTCCGGCGAAGCCGTAAGCCTTGCCGTCGATCATGGACGACGTTCGGCTGGTTGCAATCATCAGCCAGAAGCAGGTTGTCAGGAGAACGATGAGAGGCCCGAGGCGGAGGACTTGCTCGGTCACGTTGATCATTGCGGCCTCCAGCCGAGCAGTCGCATGGCGTTGGCTGTCACCAGTACCGTTGCTCCTGTATCTGCCAGGATAGCTGGCCAGAGGCCCGTCACGCCGAGTAAAGTCGTCACCAGGAACACCGCCTTGAGGCCAAGCGCGATCGCGATGTTCTGATGAATGTTGCGCATTGCGGATCGCGACAAGGCAATCATGTCCGGAATGTCCTGAACCCGGCCATGCAGGACCGCGGCGTCCGCTGTTTCCAGAGCCACGTCGGTCCCTCCACCCATGGCGATGCCTATGTCTGCGGCAGCCAGGGCGGGGGCATCGTTGATGCCGTCGCCGACCTTGGCAACGAAATGGCCCTCCGCCTGGAGGTCTCGCACCGCCTGCTGCTTGTCCTGCGGCAGCAATTCCGACCGCGCCCGGATCCCCAGGCTCTTCGCTACGGCGTCTCCTGTCCGTCGGTTGTCGCCCGTCAGCATCATGATCAGGACGCCTCGACCGCGCAGGGCCCTGAGCCCCGATGCGGCATCGGGGCGGGGCTCGTCCCGCATGGCGATCAGACCTGCAACCGTGTTACCGGCCAGAAGGACGGAGACGGTCTTGCCCGCGTCGTTGAGAACGGTGATCTTGGTGCTAACGTTCTCGCAGATCTGCGTGCGCCGACCTGCAGCCAGGGGAGAGCCGAGGAATACCCGTTCGCCGCCGACGCTGCCGGCGATCCCTTCGCCCGGAATGGCTTCGGCGTCGAACGCCGGCGGGAGCGGCGCCTTCCTGGCCTTTGCCTCCTGCAGAATTGCCATAGCCAGCGGGTGGCTTGATCCCTGTTCCAGCGACGCGGCCAAGGAAAGTATGTCCCGCTCCGCTCGGCCGATCGCGATCACGTCGGTGACCTCGGGCTTTCCCATCGTGATTGTCCCGGTCTTGTCGAGCGCGACAGCGGTCACTCTGCCGAGGTTCTCCAGTACCGCACCGCCCTTCATGAGGAGACCTCGGCGGGCACCGGCGGACATTCCGGCAGCGATGGCCGCAGGGGTCGAGATGACGAGCGCGCAGGGGCAGCCGATCAAGAGGATGGCCAGACCCTTGTAGATCCAGTCGTTCCAAGGCTCGGCGAAAAGGAGCGGAGGCAGGATCGCCGTCAGCGCCGCGAATACCAGGACGCCAGGGGTGTAGTAACGGGAGAACCGGTCGATGAACCTCTCGGTTGGGGCCTTTGCCTCCTGGGCCTCCTCCACCAGCCGCACCACACGCGCGATGGTATTGTCGGAAGCGGCGGCAGTGACCTTGATCCGCAGCACACCGCTTGCATTGATCGTGCCCGCGAACACCGTGTCGCCGACGCTCTTGCGCTTTGGTACGCTCTCTCCTGTCACGGGCGCTTCGTCGACCTCGCCGGCTCCCTCGGCGATGACGCCGTCCGCCGCAACGCGATCGCCGGGGCGCACCAGAATTATGGAGCCGACGGCCAGTCCGTCGGCGGCTACCGCGACCGTCTCGCCGTCCCGCACCAGAAGCGCCGTCTTCGGCACGAGGTCCGTCAGGCCCTGAATATTCTTCCGTGCCCGACCGGCGGCCACGCCCTCCAGCATCTCGCCGATCAGAAACAGGAGGACCACGGCCGCTGCTTCTTCCGTCGCGCCGATGATCACCGCGCCGACGGCGGCAATCGTCATCAGCATCTCGATGGAAAACGGCGAGCCGTAGCGAGCTGCTGCGGCGGCGCGCCTTGCGATCGGAACGAGGCCAACGGCGAGTGCTAGCAGGAAGGCCCAGCTCTCAAACGCTGGAAAAGCCACGCCCGCCAGATAGGCAATTGCCAATGCGAGGCCGCACGTCAGCGTCAGAACCGCCTTGGGCGTTCTCCACCACGCTTCATCGCCAGCATGCTCGTGGGCATGCGAATGATGGTTCGGATTCTCGCCATCAGTGGGAGCCGCCGCATTGCCGGTTCCTCGGACGCCGCGGCTAACTTCTCCGATTCCGTAACCGAGGTTCTTTACCTGGCGGATGATTGCTGCCGGAGTGAGCGCCTTCTCGTGTGCCACCGTCATCGTGCCGGCCGCGACCGACACGGCTACGTCTCCGACGCCTTCCAGACGTCGCACAGCCTTGTCGATCTTCGACGCGCACGAGGCACAATCCATGCCGCTGACGCGGTAGCGTGTCTGCTGGAGTTCTGCCGCCATCGGTGGGTCCCATCTTCTGCCACCGGATGGCTACAACCTCCAGCGGCTAGAGGAGCAAGCCCCTGATCGTAGAAATGTTTCACAAGATATCAGCCGACCATCCCGGTGTGCATCAAAGGCGCCTTGAATGACAGGATGAGGCCCCCGCTTTGGCCCGCCGAACCCTTCCGATTCTGTCGCCCGGAGCTAGGTTCATTCAAGCCTTCGGATCGTTGAGCGCAGGGCAGGAAAGCCTGATGAGAGCAACAGAAGTTCATTATCTGCCATCGCACCATCGCCAACACGACAGCTCAGGGGACGCGGCATGAGTAGTTTCTGGCAGGTCTTCTTCCTGTCTCTCCTGCCGGGAGCGGGAAATTTCGCCGGGGCGCTCGTGGCAGAGTTCTGGAAGCCGTCTTCCCGACTACTGAACTGGGCGCTGCATGCCGCTTCCGGAATCGTCATCGCGATCGTCGCGGTCGAACTAATCCCCGAGGCCGTAGACGTTCTGGCCGGCTGGTGGCTCGCGGCAGCCTTCGCGGCGGGCGGCGTCTCCTATGTCATGATCGAGGCCCTCGTGGAGGGACTTCAGAAGGATGGCAGCCGCGGGAACCGAACGGGGATGTGGATGATCTACGTCGCCGTCGCGGTGGATCTCACCAGCGACGGCATGATGCTCGGAACGGGCTCGGCCGTATCCAGCAACCTTGCGATGGTTCTGGCGTTCGGCCAGGTATTGGCCGATGTCCCGGAAGGCTACGCCGCGATGGCCAACTTCCGGGACAAGGGGGTGCCCCGACGGCGTCGGCTGCTTCTTTCGGCGTCGTTCATCCTGTTTTGTGTCGGGTCCGCCCTCGTCGCATTCTTCATACTGCGAGGTGCGGGAGAGAGCGTGAAGATGGCAGCCCTTGTCTTCGTTGCCGGCTTGCTGACCGTGGCAGCCGTCGAGGATATGCTGGAAGAGGCGCACGAGGCGCGCGAGGACGACCGGGGATCCGTGCTTGCTTTCGTGGGGGGCTTCACCCTTTTCACGCTTGTGTCAGCCGGGTTGGAAACCGTGACGGGTGGCGAAGCCCGCGCAAGCGAACCTATCGACGCTCGTATTTTCGCAGGACAGCAAACCCAAACGATGCCTGATGCGGCGGCCTTTGCCGAAGGCTATCAAAATAGCCTCTTGTCGCTCTTGACCTTCCAGTGAGGGGAAGCCCCATCTGTTCACTGCGATGGTAATGGACCATCGTGACGCTAGCCGTGGGATGTCCAGGAGATCAGATGGTCTGCTCGCCATGATCCGGTCTGGCTTCAGGACAGATCGCCCATGTGCCGCGCTGGCAATTGGACAGAACGAGGAATAGCCTACGCTCATGCAGTTCATCGCCCGCCTGATATTTGTCGCACTCCTCGCCGCATTCGCGGCGAGTTCGGTTGCGCATGCGGCTGGCTCGGCAAAGATGGCCGCCGACATGGTGGCCATCGACGTCGCATCCATGGACATGGCGGACTGCGAGGCCTGTGATGGTCCCGAAGTTGGCGGTATGGGCCTCGCCTGCGATTTCCTTTGCGGCTCAGGCAGTCTTGCGGCCGTCCTCGGACCGCACGGCGATCGGTTCGTTCAGCCGACGGGCGGTCTATTGGACCCGGCGGTAACTGACGACCATTGTGGCCTGACGTGCCCTCCGACAGAGCAGCCCCCTCGAACTCTCATCTGATCTGACGCCCGGCGCTATCGCGTCGGGGCGTCTTTCCGTGACTATCGGTGCGTTGGCGCCGAAGCACGGTGGTGACCGATGCCGGATTATTTCCGGCTTTTCGGCAGACGACCAATCGATCAGTGACAGTTGAACAATGGCTCGAAATCCCGACCCGGCGCCTTCGGGCGCCACCATGTCCGCCTCCGGGAGCCCGCAGGGCTTCCTCCATCAGACCCGACGCGGATTTCTGTCTGCTTCCTTGACCGCAGTCGGACTTCTGGCGCTTCCGGTCGCGTTACGCCCGGCCATGTCGGCATCGTTCCCGGCCGTGGTTCTCGCATTCGACGGGAAGGCGCTGCTCGTCGCAGGAGCAACGCTCAGTCGCAGCGACGACGGGGGACGCACGCGAAGCACCTTGTCCGGGCCCGATGGCATCCTTGCGCTGGCAACGCATCCCGAACGGCCAGGCCGCATCGTCGCCGGGCTCGCTTCCGGCCGGGTTGCCATCTCGCAGGATGGAGGACGCACATGGAAAGATCGTGCTGTCGGAAACGGCGAAGGGGCCGTCGACACGGTCATCATGGCGGCTGGCCAGCCCGACATGATGTACGCCGCGATCCGCAGTGACGGCCTCTGGAAAAGCGAGGATGCCGGCAGGAACTGGAGCCTCGCGATGGACCGTCCGTGGCTCGATGATGCGGAGCGTGATCTTCGCTCGCTTGCCTCGGTCGATCTCGCGACCGGCATGGGCGGGATCTGGATCTACGCGGGCACCGACACCGGGATCACGCGCGTGCCGGATTGCTTCTGCCGTTGGCAGGACGTTCAGCCCGGCAACGCGATGGACGCTCTGGTAGCCGGCGATGCACCGCCTCCCGAAGCGCCGCTGCCGTCGGGCGAGCCGGTCCGTGCGCTGGTCAGCGTACATACCGCCCCGGAGACCCTCTACGCCGCGCTGCCGTCGGGTGTCTGGAATTCAAAGGACGCCGGCGTCGTCTGGTCCCGTTTGACGTCGGGTGACGCCTCCGCCGTGGCGGTGAACCCGATCGATCCTGAACACATCGTCGCCGCTCTGGATGGCGGCCTGAAACAGAGCCGCGACCGCGGCATCACCTGGTCCGCGCTTGCGGCATCCTGAAGGATTTTATCATGAAGAAAGCTTTTGCCATCACCTCGATTGCGGCCCTCGCGGTCGCTGGAGGTATTGCCTTCGGCACCTTGTCCTCGGCGCAGGATGCAAGCCGGGCGACCACCGCTGATGCCGCCCCCACGGAACAGACCATGCCGTCCAGGCAGGTCACGATCTGGCGGGACCCCAACTGCGGGTGCTGCGACACCTACGCCGAGTACCTCGAAAGCAAGGGCTATCATGTCACCCGCGTCGACGATCCGGGTTTCGATCGGCGCTCGGTCGAGGTCGGCGTGCCGCAGGACGGGATCGGCTGCCATCTCGCCGAGATCGACGGCTACTACGTCAGCGGCCTCGTGCCGGCGGAGATCATCGAGCGCCTGGTGACGGAGCGTCCGAAGATCGCCGGTATCACGCTCCCTGGCATGCCGGGCAATGCCCCCGGAATGGCACCGGAGAAGACCGGCACGTTGAAGACGTATGCCTTCGGCGAGGGCGGAATCTCCGTCTACTCCGATGAGTGAGTGCATGGGCGGAATGATGGGCGGGCCGATGATGGGCCTGATGATGGCCGGCGGCGGGCTTGTGCTCTTGCTCGTCGTGTCGGTTCTGGTCCTTGGCGTCGTGGCGCTGGCGAAATACGTCCGGGGGCAGAAATGAAGACAATGGCAGTCGTCCTCGCCACCGGTGCTGCGGCGACGGCTTTCGTGGTCGCCGCCGTGCTGGCGGAGCAGCGCGGCGGCGAGGCGGCTGCGCAGGACGTCACCTTCCTGGGCGAGCCGGTCACGGCGGAGGAGATCGCTCTTGGGCAGGACCTTTACGCCGCGAACTGCGCGTCTTGCCATGGCGACAATCTGGAGGGTCAAACCGACTGGATGCGGCGGCTCGATAACGGCCGAATGCCGGCGCCGCCGCATGACGAGACCGGGCACACCTGGCACCACGCGGATCGGCAGCTCTTCATCATTACAAGGCTGGGCGTTGGTGGGGTCGTGCCGGGCTACGACAGCGACATGCCCGCCTTCAAAGACGTGCTGACGGACGAACAGATCCGGACAGTGCTCGCCTTCATCAAGAGCACTTGGCCGGAGCGGCAGCGCACGTTTCAGGCCGACGTCACAGCGAACGACGAGGGTGACTCGTGAACACGGCTGTCGCTCGAGATCCTTGGCAGCGGGACAGCGCGGAGGGCATCGCGCTGTTCGGAAACATCATCGCAAACGGAAGGAACTGAACTTGACCGACACATCTCATCCGGCCCCGAGGCCGCGCTCCGCTGGGTTTCGCATGCCGCTGGGCCGCAGGGGGCTGGTGATCGCCACGATGGCGATCACCAGCGCGGGGATGGCGTTGAACTGGGGCTGGCTCACGGCGATCGGGGCCGCACCGTTGATCCTGGCGCTCGCCCCCTGCGCTGTGATGTGCGCCACCGGATACTGCGTCATGTGCAAGAGCAAAAGCTGTGACGCAGACAGGAGCCCGACCGACGTGCCGGGTACGACCAGGGACTGAAACCAAACCCAACTGAGGTAACGACCATGAAAACGAACACCAGACTTGGCCTTGCGATCGCGTTCGCGGCCATCATTGCCGCACCCGTGACCTTCGCGCAGGAGGATGCCGCGCCTGAGAAGATGATGCAGGGCGACACCATGAAGGGCAGTGACATGCAGGGCGGCGACATGTCCGGCATGCAAGGCATGATGGGCGGTGAGGAGTCCGGCATGCAGGGCATGCAAGGCATGCAAGGCATGCAAGGCATGCAAGGCATGATGCAGATGATGCAGCAGATGCGCCCGATGATGGAGGCCTGCACCGAGATGATGCAGGCAATGGCCGCCCAGCCTCACCACGCCGTCCCGAAAAACGACGGCTAATAGTCGCGCAGGCCCGCACCGACATTCGGGCCTGCGTCTCCCCGCTGAAAGAGACCCGATGAAATCAGCCTACCTCTCCCTGCCTCGCCTACGACTGCGGGCGCTGACGGATATCGGCGCGCTCGGTATTGGCGCTGCGCTTCCCAGGCGAGGGTGCGCAGCGCGGACTATCAGTCAGGCCCGTCACCGACGAGACGGCGCAACCGGGCCAAACCGCCCACGTCAAAGCTCGGGAGT
Organism: Aurantimonas coralicida DSM 14790; assembly: GCF_000421645.1. Lineage (GTDB taxonomy): Bacteria > Pseudomonadota > Alphaproteobacteria > Rhizobiales > Rhizobiaceae > Aurantimonas > Aurantimonas coralicida. The sequence continues at coordinate 14,911 of NZ_ATXK01000015.1, forward strand.
TCTCGGTATCACGCCTGATCCCGGATCAGTTGACGAACCAACCAGTCGGAGCGAGAGAACACGGTCTCTCGCAGGCGCGTCGCGGCGCTCACCGGGAAGGTCACAGCCGGTGGCAGTCCGCCGACGGCTTGGAGGGCGGATAGCGGAACGTATCGTTCTCATCCTGGCGTTGATGCTCGCGCCCATTGGAAGCGCTTCCGCGCATAGTTCCGACGCCCCGATCGACGAACTCATGGCCGAGCGGGAGCCCGCCTTCGAGCATTCCGATGGACGCCTTGCGCCACCGCTGAATGGGACCGCTGCCGACGGATCGACGGTGCGTCTGGACGGGCTTCAGGACAAGATACTCGTGGTCAGCTTCGCACCCGCGGTCTGCGGTTCGCCTTGCATTGCGCAGCAGGCGCTTTTGCGCGCGGTGCAAGAGGGGGTGAACATCACGTCGATGCGCGATCGGGTCACCTTCCTCACGGTGGGTGTCGCCTCTGTCGCAGACTTGGACAGATCGAACTGGCTGCCCGTCACGGTGGGTGATGGCGCCGCCAAGGCGGCGGCGTCCTTCGCAGCCCTGTCCGCGCGTACGACCTACGCGCCAATGATCCATGTCATCGACCGCGGTGGACGCCATGCCGCCATCTTCCACGGCGCGGAATTCGCCCGCACGAACCTGATTGTCTACATCAACGCATTGACGAACACGCCACCGCCGGAGAGCGGCTGGCTCGACAGCATCCTTCGAGCGTTTCAATGATCGCGGCGCCGATGTCACATGTTGCGGAGCGGCGAAACTGGCTGGTCGCGCTGCGCCGTTATCTCGTATTCGCGGCCCTTGCGAACCTTTTGTGGGAGTTCTCCCACCTACCTTCTCTCCGCTCGTTCCCGCGTCCGAGGCGTTCATGAAGGAGGCGGCGTCCGGCAGGACTCCGGTCTGTGCTTCTCGAGAACCCACCGTCGACCGAGGTTGTTGTCGACCTCGGCCGCATGATGACCGTGGGCCGTGGTCTGGAGCTGGACGCGGCAGGAAGGTTTCCGGACTGACGAGGGGCGGGCCGGGTTCGGAAGCGCGCTTGAGCGCAAGCACGGGCGCTTCGTCTACCCGGACGCCTTCGTACGCGCACTATCCAGGTGGCGCAGCCGCATCGTTTCGAAGCACGAGAAGGATTCGGAACTCGGCCGCATCTATCGATCAATCCGGATGCTCCGCGTCACGGCGTACCCGCATTGGGAGGCGGGGGCTGTTGAAGTCCTGCTGTTCGCGGTCCTCGAGGACGGCGAACTTCCCGCCACAGAAAAGGAGTTGGCTGCGGAGCTGAATGCCCAGCTCGACCCCGTCGCCCTTCCGGAGGGGTACTCCTGGGTCGAGGGACGTCTTAAGGATCGGCACCCTCGACCAACTCACGGCGCGCGACCTGCACGAGAGCCAGGTCTTGGACCTGAATTTCCTCAGCGGGATCTGAAACATCGTTCCTGAGCGGCCGAGGGAGTTCGTCGGCACTCCGAAGGCGCCTCGTGGACTGCTTCGCCTTCGCTTAGTGACCTCTGACCCGTGCCGAGTCAACCTTTCGCGCACTCCTTTCGGATCGAGTCAGGTTCCGCGCCGACAGAGTCAAAGACCTAGTCGCAGTGGCGCACCTTAAATCAATATAAACAGAGACTTAGTCGATTCACTGAGTCATTTATCCGGGTGCGGCTACAGGAGAGGAGACGGCGCAGAGCGGGAGGACGATTGAGAAGCTGTCTTCTTCCGAGCCGTAAGCAGTATGCTTCCGAGCCGCCAAGGCTGCGGATTCATTTCAGTGACCGAAGCCCGTCCGACAAATTCCCCGGTGCGCAGTTCCGATTCTGACCCGTCGAAAACCGAGCCTCCGTGCGCACACTGCCTCGTGGATCTGACACCAACCATCATGGAATCGCGCTGTGGAGCCACGACTGGAGGTGGGATTATTCGCCAGAGCCGGGTTGAGGTGTCCGTTTACATCTGCCTCCCAACGCTGTCCGGCGCTCGTCAGAAATCACTTTTGCTGGGCCGAGTTTTCGGCAAGGAGAAGCAGACTCTGGAACTCGGTGCGGCCGGTCTCAATCATCCTCTTGCCGGCTAGGACGGGCGTCGTGGCCATACAGATCTGCGCTGCAATGCGACTGGTCCTCTCGCTCGAACTCGAGCGTTGAATGGGTGATGCCGAACTCGCTTTCGAGCATCCGCTTGATGGCTTGCTTGATGTCTTCGAGGCGATCCCAGGCTTTCTTCTCTATCACCACATGGGTGTCGAGAGCGGCAACATGCTCCTCCATCTGCCAAAAATGGGCATGATGGATGTCCGCGACACCGTCGACTCCGCGTAACGCATCGACAACGGAGTCGTTGTCGATGTCCGGCGGGCTGCCCAGCATCAGGGTCCGGATCGGGCCTCCAATCTCGGTGAAAGCGAGATAGAGGATGTAGAGCGCGATGCCGATCGTGATGGCCGGATCAACCCAGCGCATGTCGTAGAGAATGATGAGCGTACCGCCGATGATGACGGCAAGCGATGCCAGTGCGTCCGAGAGATTATGGAGGAAGAGCGCGCGGATATTCACGCTGCCTTTCTGCATGGAGTACGTGAGCAAAGCCGTTAACGTGTCGACCACAAGTGCCACGCCGCCCAGGATGACCACCGTCCAGCCCGCGACCTCGGGGGGATCGATCATCCGCATGCCGCCCTCGTAGATCAGGTAGAAGCCGACGAGGATCAGCGTGGTGTAGTTGATAAGCGCCGCAACGATTTCGATCCGGCCATAGCCGAAGGTCATACGTGCATCCGCCGGCCTCCGTGCGATCTTGCGTGCGGCAAAAGCAATTGCCAGCGACGCCATGTCGGAGAAATTGTGCAGTGCGTCGGCGACCAGCGCGAGGCTGCCGGACAGGATGCCTCCAAAAATCTGGGCGACTGTCAGTAAAGCGTTGGCCCAGATTGCAATCGAGACCCGGCGGTCGCCGGAATCCGGGTCGATATGCGCATGTCCATGATCGTGCGGCATCGGATGTTCCCTTTGGCCCATAGTGCTGAAGAATCGACGCCCATAACGGTCCGCGGACGCAGTCCAAGGATTTGCGGCCTATCACCCGTGTGCCATAGGTGCATTGGCGCATCGTGCGGATGGAGCGGTGCACCAACATCAGCCGAAGAATCGGTCGACGAGACGTGTAATCGCTCCAGCAACTGTAGCTTCAAGAGGAAAGATTCAGGCGCCACGCGGGGCGGCGAGTATGATCGCTGCGCCGAGTAGGCAGACTGTGGTACCGAGCACATCCCATCTGTCGGGGCGATGTGCTTCGGCGAGCCACATCCAGAGGACCGAGGCCGCGATATAGACCCCGCCATAGGCGGCGAAGGCTCGTCCCGCTGCGATGGTATCGACCTGTGCGAGAAGCCAGCCGAACGCCACAAGAGCGACCACACCCGGCGCGAGCCAAAGGGCAGATGCATCAAGGCGCCACCATGCCCAGATGGCAAAGCAGCCGGCGATCTCGGCCAGCGCGGCAAGCGGATAGACGAGTGCCGCGGGCATTCTAGGCGCCGATCTCGTTGTGGTCGGTCAGGCATTCAGAATGGTCGCGCAGTACCTCCAGCACGCGGCAATCGGCTGTTCGGCCACCGCTACATTCATGCACCATGCGTTCGAGTTCCGTACGCAAGGCTTCCAGCCGCGCGAGACGCTGCTCCACCTGCTTCAACTGCCGTCTCGCAATGGAGTCGGCTTCCTGGCACGGCTTATCTGGCTGATCGCTCAGATTCAGGAGTTCGCGGATCGCTTCCAGTCTGAAGCCGAGCTGTCGAGCATGACGGATGAAGGACAACCGGTCGAGTTCGGCGTCGCCGTAGCGCCGCTGTCCGCCCTCGGTTCGGCCCGGTTCGGGCATCAGCCCGATCTGCTCGTAGTAGCGGATCGTTTGCACCTTCGACCCAGTCTTCCTGGCAAGAGCGCCAATAGTCAGCATCCGCGTCTCCGCAATGTTCCAGTCTTGGTAGATACTGCTGCGCGGATCGGCAAGGGGAGCTCCCGAGTCACAGGCACGTGAAACCATCGTGGGTCTCAGGAAAGCAGCTTGAACCTCCAGTAGCTTGAGGATGTAGGAACGCAATGAACCGAGAATCGCGGTCAGGCCGATTGTATTGAAACTGACACCCTTCCGGAAATCGTGTGCGGGCGTCTCGGAGCACGCGTTCTTCATGCTGCTGGCCCGGACGGGAATTCCCGCTGGGGAGGCGCTCGCTGAGTTGAGAGGGTACATAGACGCATGACAACGAGAGTGACTGGCGAAGCAGCGTTGACTGCCGCATGGGTTGTAACGGTTGTGGCGTCGCTCTCGGTGCTGTTCATCGGCGAGGTGCTGGGCCGGATGCCCTGCCTGCTGTGCTGGTATCAGCGTGCCTTTATGTTTCCGCTACCAATCGTCCTAGGCCTTGGCCTCTGGTGGCAGGATGCCCGCGTCGGGCGCTACGGTGTAGCGCTCAGCCTCGGGGGGGGGATGGTCGCGCTTTGGCATATCGGCCTCTACGCGGGCATCATCCCGGAGCCCGTCCAGCCATGCACCGCGACGGGACCTTCCTGCACCGACGACAACCAGGCAATCCTTGGCGTCCCCATCCCGCTTCTGTCGCTTCTGGCCTTCATTCTCACGGCGAGCTTATCGATTCTCTCTTTGAAGGAACCGCGTTCATGACCCGCCGACCATTGATTCTGTCCATTCTTGTCGTGGGCCTTGCGGTCTTCGCTGCGGCCTCGTGGTTCGCTACGCGCCCCGCGGCCATCACCGCCACTGCCACGGGGACCCTCCCGCCTGAGCAGGCTGAGGCATTGTTGCGACCGTATTCGCCGATCCTTGGACCGGAGCAAGCACCGGTCACTATTGTCGAGTTCTTTGATCCCGCCTGCGAGGCTTGCCGCGCCTTCTACCCGACTGTGAAGCAGATTATAGCCGAGCATGGCGCGGCGGTGCGCGTGGTCCTACGCTACACACCGTTCCATGGCGAGGGGTCCGAAGAAGCCATCCGCGTCCTTGAGGCGGCGAGGATGCAGGGCGTCTTCGAACCGGTGCTTCAAGCCATCATGCGCGAGCAGCCGCAATGGGCCTCGCATGGAGCTCCTGAGCCAGGGCTGGTCCTGCAGATCGCTGCAAGTGCGGGACTCGATGCCGATGCCGCTCGAACACAAATGCAGGCGCCTCAGACAACGGCAATCCTGAACCAGGATCGCGCCGATGTGGAAACCATGGGTGTAAGCCAGACTCCGACATTCTTCGTAAATGGGAGGCCGCTCGCGCCGTTCGGAAAAGCGGAACTGAGGACGAGAGTGGCCGAAGAGGTAGCCGCAAGTGGCTCGTGACTGAATTTTCCCCGATAGCTCTCGGATTTTTGGGCAGCCTTGCTGCCGGATCCCTGACCGCCTTCGGTGCCGTTCCGGTGCTCTTTGGACGACTTCCTTCGCAAGGAACGCGAGATCTCTCGCTCGGGTTCGCGGCGGGGGTGATGCTGGCCGCCTCGTTCTTCTCGCTGATCATTCCTGCGCTCGACGCTGCTGAGTTGCAATTCGACAACGAGGCGGCACCGGCTGCTATCGTCTGCCTGGCAATCCTGCTCGGCATGGGCGCCGTTGCACTGATGAATGAGAAGCTGCCGCATGAGCACTTTAGCGTGGGGCGCGAAGGGCCCGAGGCCGCCTCGCTCAGGCGCGTCTGGCTCTTCATCATCGCGATCACAATCCACAATTTCCCGGAGGGTCTTGCTGTCGGCGTTGGCTTCGGATCAGGCGGGCTGAAGGACGGATTGCCTTTGGCCATCGGGATCGGGTTGCAAAACGCCCCCGAGGGTCTTGCTGTGGCCGTGTCGCTTCTGGGGGAGGGGTATTCAAAGCGTCGTGCTTGGGGCATCGCCGCACTGACTGGGCTGGTGGAACCGATCGGCGGTCTGCTCGGCGCGGGTATCATTACGTTTTCGCAGCCGCTTCTGCCTTGGGGGTTAGCCTTCGCCGCGGGCGCGATGCTCTATGTGATCAGTCACGAGATCATACCTGAGACGCACCGTAGGGGGCATCAGGACAAGGCAACTCTGGGCCTGTCCATCGGTTTCGTCCTCATGCTGTTTCTGGATGTCTGGCTTGGTTAGACATCCTCTCATAACAGCAATTCATTGTGAAATACCGAAAATTCGGCGAGCTATATGTGATTGGTATCGTATATCTATGTAAATCGTGCAGAATCTGGTTAATATTATTATTTGATTATATGAAAGGAATGTAAATTGTTGAGGATTGGAACTCTTGGGGTTATGGCGATAGCTGTAGTATATGCCATGATCGCGTTTTTTGGAGCAATGGGTCTGGGTTACTTGGCTCTAATGATCGCTGGAATGTCAATTTCCATAGGAGACGGGTATTTAAATTTTGTTTACGCAATATTGTTTATGGGTTCGGCAGTAATCGCGATAATCGCCGGAAAAGGCTACCTCGATTCAAGAGATCGTAACGAATGAGTCTAATAATTTCTGCGGAGTTCGAGTAATAATTCCCGAATTTTCTTAGGATGTCTATTCGTCCACTGGCGGTCAGAAGATTGAGTTTGGCCACAATGCGAGAAAATATCAGTAAGCAGTAATCAGCGATCTGCTGACGAGCAGGATCGTGTCCGCCGCGAGGAGGGGAAGGCTGTCGAGTTGACCCGGCAAGCGGAATGGCCCGCGGCTTACATCCGGAAGGAGGCGGTGACGAGCCTCGGATACGAGAAGTGGCTGTCGACGTACCTTTTGGAACACCGGGCCACACGCCGGAAGAACTCGCCCGGCGTTCCGACCACTCCTCAGGTCGTGCTCGAGACGCACTGCGGGACGCGGTCGCACTGCGGAAGGACATGAACAGACCGGGCACGAGGCGCGGGGGGTAGCAGACTGACGGGCCGGCGCGCGCCGACCGCCTCAAAAATGCCGCTGCCACAGGCGCCTCGCGAAGAACGCGCCGACGCACAGTGCAGTCAGCATCCCGGTCGCCACAACAGCGGCCGCCTTCGCGCCCGGCACCTCCGCAAGCTGCCTCCGGTAGGTCGGAGAGCTGGCGAGATGGCCATCTCGCCCACGACGCCGCCGAAACGCCGGCAGCCACCACAAGTCCACGAACAGGCCGAGTGGGAAGCTGGCCGTGATGAGCATCGGCCTCGCCAGAGGAAGGACCGCCGCAGGCCTCCGTACTCCGGCCTTCGCCGGGTTGCCAGCCACCTGCGCGGTGCCCTGAAACAGAAAGGGGCGTCCCATCTTTGAGCCGCCCCCGCAAGCGTCATTCCATCACCAGTCGAGGCCCACCCGCCTTCCGGTGCCGCACCCGATCAGTGAAAGACTCGATCGCCGACGGCTCCTTTCGTCCGGCCAACTCCTCGGCCGACGGCTCCGCTTCCCGACGCCGACACGGTTCGACACCCAGAGCGCCGCCGCCCATCCCCCGCGCCAGCCGCCCGCAGACGAGGCCGCCGGCTGCCGCAAGGCGATTGAGGTCGTGCGGCCGGAGCCGGAGGAGCCAGCTCACCTGGTCCGGCGACAGCGCCGACAGGTCGACCTGCCGGCGGTCCGTCGCCGAAGCGCGGGCGTAGGCGTGAACGATCGCGGACACCGGGTCCGTTCCATCGGGGCGTGGCTCGAGGACGGACGGAAGCAAGCCAGGGAGTTCGCGGGCGCGACCGCGCTTGGCGACCAGCGCCGCGATGTCCTTCGCGGTGTCCGGCGCCGGTGCGGGCTCGGGCGGCATGGGGAGGGAGCCGCCTCCACCGCCGAGCATCCGGCCGGGTATGGACGCCAGCCAGTCGAGTGCGGTCCAGCACCAGCGGCCGGCGGCGGCGAGGCTGGAAGCGGCGGCGCGGAGTGCGGCGGCGATGGCTGCGAGCATGCGGGTGTCCTCCCTCTAAGTGCACCGAAGGATGGTGGCTAAAATTGCAAGCGGCGAATTGAGCCTCTGCGAACCGCATTTCGAGGACGGGCTCGACGCGCCGCCCGACTCCTGGGATGTATCCCGTCCCACATCAATGGACGTCCGATGATCCCCTCCGTCACCCTCATCTCCAGCACTGCCGCCACCGTCGCGGCCCGCCGCATAGGCGGCGTGTGGCTGCCGAGCATGAGGGTGTCTGGCACCGACCCGAACGGGTGCCGCAACGGAGGATCGGCATGTCCGACAACGACAACAGCATCATCAGCCTCGACGACCTGAACGCGACCCAGAAGAATTTCGGGATCGTTTACTCCGACGGCGGAGTCCCGGCCGACTTCGCGAAGGTCGCAATCATCGCACTGACGGTCCGCGAGCAGTTCGCGACCAACCCGGCCCTGTTCGGCGGGGCGCCGGAGATCTTCCCCGACCCCGAGGACCCGACCCGCCAATGCTTCGTCCTTCGCGGCGCTGCGGTGTGGGTATGTACGCAGACCGACTTCGGTCCGCACCTACTCGACTTGGTCAAGTCGACGGGCGCCTGCTTCCGCCGCCGGGATGGGATGGCGTTCCTGATCTCCGCGCTGGCCCGAGACGCGGCATTCGCGGAGCGATTCAACGCCCGCATCGACCCGGTGGAACTCCTCGAGGAGAAGCTGGTCGGTTACCTCGAGCAGCACGGCTACCGTCTCGTCTTCGAGGTGCTCGAGAAGGCCGGCACGCCGGAGGAGCCCTGCACGATGATGATGCACGAACTGCGCGAATTGATCCTCGAACACCACCTCGAAACCGTAGTGTGCACGCGCATGCCGATCTTGGGGCTCACCCGCCTCCAGCTCGGAGACGTGCTCGATGGTTGGATGGGGGCGCACGACAGCAGTGTTCAGCGCCTCCTTGGTGACATGCCGGAGTTCGGGGCGGAGCACGAATGATGGCCGAGGTCGTGAAGCTGAACCCCAAGCTGCGCGCCGAGGGGAACGCGCGGACCAGCGGAGGTGCCGAGGTGCGCGACTTCCCCGACCGCGAGCGCGAGGTAGAGAACGAGCGGCTCGACTTGCTGGCAGACTGGCTCGCGGAGAACGAGGACTGGCTCTTCGAGTTGGTCCTCGAGCGCTCGGACGAGCCGTTCCGGGACCACGACCACTTGTCCGAATGGGTCCAGCTCAACTGGGAAGGATCCGAAACCTTCAGCGGCGCGCCCCGCGAAGGCCTCCGGTGGCAGGCGGCGAACGACTTGCTCTTCCACTGCATGGAAGGCGAGGAGTATGACCTCGAGGCTCTCCGACCCGAATAGGGTCGCTCGACGCCAAGACGATCACGACAAAGGCCCCGGCACCACTGCCGAGGCCTCTTCGTTTCAGGCCCGCCACCCGCAGCGCACGATACCGAACCTGTTGTGCTCCAGCACCTGCCGCACATGGTCGTCCGCCGTCGGCCGGATCGCCTGCCACCCGTCGCAGCCGGACGGGCTACCCGTCGTCGCGCACCCAGCGAGGCAGCTCGTCGCGAGCGGCGCGATTATCGAGACGGTCAACTTGTTCATCGATCCGGTTCCTTTCACACAGCGCGTCGAGGAGGCTGGCGCTACCCGAGACTCCTCGGCTCGCCGCCCGGCGCCGTACACGCGGGCAAGGATGCCGAGGTCTACCAGTGCGCCGGCCCCGGCGGCCGCGAGCCAGCGGCCGGCGGGGGCGCAACCAAGCGAGGGCGGCGGTCATGCGGCGACGCCTTCGTAAGCCCACAACATCGCCGACCCCGATGACCTCGAGTACGAGATCGTCAGGGAATGCGTCGAGCGCGGCCGGGTTTGTATCGTCGCCGCTGACCTTCGGAAGAACGGCAAGTTCGCCGTCCTTGAAGGCGACTTCATGGACCACGTGAGCAAGAAGGTCGCGGAGATCGAAGAGGTGGACAAAAGGCATTGAGAGCGGCGTGCGTCGCTTCCGCCTTCGCTCCCTCCACTGTAGCTCATGGAGCCGCCCCATTCATCCTGGCCGCCGGCTGTAGCAAAGGGCACGGGTTGAACGAACTCATCGCCGCGCGGAACGTGTCAGCATCCGGCGTGCCATGAAGCGCCATCCGTAAACTGCCGTCGCAACAGCATACCGGATGGGCGCGCTCGAGGATCACATCGAAGCCGTGCGCCGCCTCAACGGCCAGCATGCAAGACTCGAACGAGATGACGGATCCTTGGATCGTCGCCCAATCGGCGGGCACCGAACTGGGGTCACGGCACCGGACCAGTGCCGTTTCCGCTGTTCGGCGCGGCTCGAGAAAGCTCGAAAAGTAGCTGCTCTTGCGCAGCGGCGAGCGTGCACCCTTCACGGTGCCTACACTTCCATGTCGAGGTGGATTCGGCGGCGGCGTATGCACAAGACGCCACCTTCCTGATCAGCCGCAGGATAAATTCTCGGGATCATCTAAATCAAACACTTACAGGTGCGATCCTTCCTAAAAAACCATCAAAATCAATGGCTTGAAGATTTTCCAGTTTGACATTGAAGCAGAGTCATGAGATATTGGAGTTGTCTCAATCAAGAGGCGGCGTACTTCGAGGATACTGAAGCATGGCAGTTCGATCTAAGGCGGTTAATACCGCTGAATCAAAAGTAGTTCGCGAAAATCCAGCCGCAGAATTCCGCAAAGCGGTGAAAGCAGCGGGCGCGACCTATGAAATCAACCGCGACCGAAGCAGCTATTCGGACGCAATGAGCATCAGCTTTGCGGATGGTCGAACGCTCCACCTTCGACACATCCCAGCGGAGTGGTCCGATCACATCGACACGTTAGAGGCGTTCATCGCCGACCCGAGCTCGCGTCGCTTCATCGACTGTAAGGACGGTTCATTCGACGTCTGCGGATGAGCCTCGCGCCAACGGAGCTGACCGAACATGAGCAGGTCTAGGGCTCAATACCGGAGGTCCCGCAGTGATGCCGGGGCCTCTATGCTACAAGATCGGCATCAATAGACGGCGGTGCCAAGTCTATAGCGTTCGAGCCCTTGGCTGAAGAAGCCTCGAATGTGGTCGCCACGTCGGCTGCCGACGCCGGATGGTCCACCAGCCATCGCGCTTTCTTGGTCATCGGTGAGATTCCTGGATGCAGGGCTCCAACGCAGGATGACGGAGACAAGCACGAGCGCGTGCGGACGAGACGTGGGATCGGCACTGTTGGTCAACGCCTGAAGCGCCGAACGAACGAGGGGGCAAACCATGACCGCCACCGACCGCTACAGCGCCCTCCGCCGCCGTCTGCGCATGACGCAGCCGGAGATCGCCGTCGACCGCTTGGCGGCCCGGCTGCGCGGGCGCGCGCTGACTGACCTCGCGGAATTTGCAGGACTGATTCAATGACCCGGACCGACGCCGAACTGGAGGCCATCATAATGGCGAGGACCGCCGACATCTTATGCCAACAGCTCTCCGTCGTCGACGGCGTGTGCCGTGTCGAGATCTACGACCCGCCGGGCGCGGACGACGAGAACTGGGCCGTATCGCTCACAGCGTCGCCCGAGCGCGTCGAGGGGGAGTTCTATAGCAAGGGCGGCGCGCGCGGGACCGTCGTCTCGAACCCCGTCGACGCCCACGCCGCACGGGACGACTACGAACGGTTCCTGCGCGATCCCGCGTCCTGGTCGCGAGAGCTGTGGGCCGAGTTCGCCAAGTTCGACGACGTGCGGTGGGTCATCTTCGGCGAGACGTTGAAAATGTTGAGGGCATGATAGCCGACGCTCGCATGGGTCAGCGACCCTACACCTCAAAGTCTCTGGCTATTGTGGATCCGGTCCATCCTGAAAGTTCGAGGATGCCCGCCCTCCGTTTTGTCGATCGCGTGCAGGTATCGCCGGGTGTCGGCCTCTCGAGTGCGGCCTGAGCACCGCGGCGGGGACTGGAAGGTCTACGGTGCATTTGAGCACCGCCTCCCCGAGGGACTCGACCCGAAGAACGGGCGGCATGTCGAGGAGGTCCGGATCTCCCTGTCCGCCCCCGTGGACGACATACGGGCCGCCGAAGAAGCGGTCGCCAAGCGGCTCGCCGAACAGATGCCTTTCACGGAATACCCTGAATGGATTGCCAGCCCGCGCCGGCGACGGCAGGACCCAGAAGCACTGTCACCGCACCAAGGCGCAATCAGAACAAGGCGATGGCCGCACCGCAGAAGAGAAGGAGCGCGACGGGGTCGATGCTTGCCAGGCTCGGGACGTCGAGCGTGAGCGGTCCGACCCGAACCTGGTAGACCTCCCGGAACAGCACGTGCAGGCCGAACCAGAGGGCCAGATTGAGGATCTGTGAACTACGACACAAGCCCTCGTTCTCTCAGCTCACGAGGGCGGCGAGGTTCGTGCGGATCCGTTTTGCCATCTCGCCCTCGGGAATGCCGAATGACGACGCCAGCATTGAGGTGGCCCTGCCGACATCGGCTGGCCGGGCAGCGTCGTCTCCCTCTCGCGCGAACGGACCGTCTGTCTCCGTCAGGATCCGGTCGATCGGGACCACGGTCCTGACGATGGCCGACATCCGGTCGGACTGCATCATCGCCGCGTTGATCGAGAACCAGCATCCAAGGTCGACGGCTCGCCGCGCTTCGGCCTTGCTGCCGGAGAACCAGTGCAGGACGACGTTCGACCGTCCCCGGGGTAGGTGCGCCTCCACCATGTCCAGAACCAGCGTGGCCGCGCGGACACTGTGGACCGAGAGCACCTTGTCACCGGCAGACGCGCACGCCACTAGGACGCGTCGGAACACCTCGCGCTGGCGCTCCAGGGAACGGAAGTGGGCAGGTCCGGCGTCGAGGCCGACCTCTCCGACGTACCGTGTCTCGGGAAGCAGCGCCTCGAACAGGGCGATCTCGTCCCCGTGGTCCGCGACAAGCTGCGGGTGCAGGCCGAGTGCCGCCCTGACGTGTCGGGTCGCCGAAGCGAGATTGTGGTTGCGCCGCCAAGCGCGAGGCGTCGTCGTCACGGCGAGGGTGTAGAGCCCCGCCGCGTCGCACTCGCGCACGAGCTCCTCGAAGTCCGGGAAGAGGTCGAGGTGGCAGTGGAAGTCGACCAGGGCCTCAGCCATCGCGACCATCAAGCGGCCTCGCCTCGACGTCTTCGAGGACCTCGGCGACTTCCGCCATGCCGCGTCGGTAGACGCCGACGAGGTCTGGCACGATGGCGGCGTCCTCCAGCAGCGGGCCCGGCTTGTAGACCCATGTCTCGGGCAGTTCCGGCCTCTCCCGAAGGCGGGCGATCGCGTATTGGAAACCTCGCACCTGCCGTCCCTTAGCTTTGGTCGTATCGAGGACCTCGGAGGTGAGGTCGTCGAGTGCATACCCGGTTTCGTCCCTGCCGTCCCACGGCGTCCGCAGGAGCGAGGCGCGACGGATAATGCAGGGGAGGCAGTAGCCGCAATGGGCGTGGTCGCCCGCATACCAGCGCCTCGTCGACGGGTGCGCGCAGGACAGCGACCAGCGGCGCCAGCGCCTCGAGGGCGGCCGGGTTCGCGCATCCGTCGACCATCTCACCCTTGGTGCGGTCCCAGTAGGGGTTCACGACGCGGCCCCGGATGCCGACGGTCGCGAGCAGCTCGTTCCAGCGGTGGATGTAGAACGGATGCGTCGTCCGCGTGCTGTTGCTTCCCACCCGCGTGACGTCGAGCGGCACGTTCAGGAAGATCAGGCCGTTCTCCGGAACCCGGAGGTCGAACGGTCGGGCGAACGCCGACCCGGCGAACGCCGCGGCCGCGAAAAACAGGAAGGACCGCCCGCGGGTGGAGTTCTCGCCTCCGATTCCGGCGACGAGGTTGCTCGGGATGGTCATGGCCAGGCGGAGCCGGACCGGACGCGCGTGATCTGCCTGACGGGCCGCGAGCTCGCGGAACAGCCTGCCTTGGGGCGCGCTCACGCCGCCTTCGCCGCCGTGGCTGACGAAAAGGGGAAACCCCCCCTCGTGAAGTTCGTCGACTGCCCCGATGAGACTGTCGAGACCGCCGGAGAACAGGGAGACCCCCGTGAACGGATGTCGTGTCCGCGATCTCGGCTGACGCGACAGAGGCGGGCGGCCGGAGCGAGGCAGGGGCGGAAGCGGACCGCCCACAGGTCGCCGGTCAGGAACCGGAGCATGCGCTCTAGGGGGGCGGTCGCCCGATCCCAGACGGCGACGTCGGAGACGGGAACGACGATGCTGATCTCACGCATCCACCCGTCCTGTGAGGCCTGCACCCGGTTCAGCCGCGTGTCCGCGGCATGGACGTGGGCCGCCAACGTGATCAGGTCGATGCCGACCGCAGTGGGAGTCAGGTGCCAGCCAGCGAGGTGCTTCAGGGCGCGGTCCACACCGAAACGCAGGCTTCCCGCGGCGTCGAGGAGGTCGAGAGTGGTCGCGACCGTGTCCACGGCGCGCGGCGGCCGGAAGGCGTCGGCGGGCCCCAAGCGTCCGAAGATGATATGCTTGGTCATGCGTCGCCTCTCTCTGGACCGTCGGCGTAGCCTTCGAGTACGCCCATGGCCATTGTATAGATCCGTTCGATCGCCGAACGGACGCCGGCACCGGACATCAGTCGGCCGACCCCCGCCATCGCGGACCTCACCGCGCCGTCGACGAAGTCCCGGACGTCGGCCTCGGCCGACGCCGCGTCCTCGATGCTGTCGGGAAGGAGCACGATCCCATTGGCCACCGCGTTCTTCAGTCGGTTGTCGATCGTCCCGACGATGAACCGCTCGATTTATGCGCGGTATCCCAAATGAGGTTGATGCATATCGCTACTGCGGCGGCCATCAGCCTCGGCTTTGTCGGCCTCGCCGCGGCGCATGAGTTCAAAGCTGGAGGTCTCACGATCGACCATCCGTCATCCCGCCCGACACTGCCAACGGCGAGGGTCGGGCGGGGTACTCGTCCGTCAGCAGCAGCGATGGAAGTTGAGCAGATCGGCTACCGTCGCGGGCAGGTTCGCGAGCCACGAGTAGCCGGTGGAGGACGGCGTCGCACGGATGCGTCCTGTCAAGGACGAAATCCTCATCAGGCCAGATGCGACGGTCACGCTCGATCCCGGGAGAGGCGCCTACCCGTGGCGGTGAAACGCTGCGGGGTGAACGCAGCAGGACGAACTTAGCGCAGTCATGAGCCTTCGAGCGTTTCCAGAACCGCGCAGTCCGGCACATCACCTCCCGAACATCGGGCCGCCGCCGCCGCAAGCACTATCTCAATCCGTCTGAGGTCTGCAATCTTCGTCCGCACGTTCGAAAGGTGGCGTTCGGTACGCTCCTTGATCTCCGCACAAGTCTGGTCGCCGCCGTCAACGAGGTCGAGAAGCCCCCGAATCTCCTCGATCGAGAACCCAAGCTCTCTGGCGCGCAGGATGAATTTCAGCCGCGAGACATGATCCGAGCCGTAGACCCGGTAGCCTGCCGCCGTGCGCGGCGGATCGGGCATCATACCGATCTTCTCATAATAGCGGACGGTTTCGAGATTGCAGCCGGTTCGTCGCGCCAGCTCAGCGCGCCGCAGACCCCTCCCGGACGCGTGATCGCTCATCGCGAAAAACCCTCTTGAGCCTGTAGTTGCTACAGACCTTATAGAAGATCGAGCGGAGGATCGAAAGGCGAAGATGATGAGCATCACGAACCGGGAACGTTGGCATCCCGCGGAGGAAGTCGGAAGCCGCCGGAAGGACTGGTTCGCGGCCGGAGGTGTCACTGGGGCGGTCTTCGCGTCAAGCTGCTGCATTGGGCCGCTGGCCCTTCTCTCGCTCGGCGTCTCGGGCGCATGGATCGGCAATCTGACTGCGCTCGAGCCCCTGAAGCCCTTGTTCGCAGCTATCGCGCTCCTCTTCATCGGCCTCGGGTTCCGGCAGGTCTACTTCCAGCCGAACACGATCTGCGAGCCCGGCTCCGTCTGCGCCCGGTCGCGATCAGCACTTCTTACCAGGACAGCTCTCTGGTCCGCCACTGTCCTAGTGCTCGTCGCGATCACGATCGACTGGTGGGCGCCGCTTCTTTACTGAGCAAGGAGGCTTTTCATGAAATCCTATTTCGCTTCCACCGCCGCAGCCGCAGCCGTCCTATTGGGGGCGCCGGCGATCCTGGCGATTCAGAGTTTGCCAGCCGCCGGTCAGACGGCATCCGCGCAAGCCGAACTCAAGACCGTGGTGTTCGACGTGGAGAACATGACCTGCGCGACCTGTCCGATAACTGTCCGTCTGGCCATGGAGGCCGTCGAGGGCGTGCGCTCCGTCAAGATCGATTTCGAGGCGAAAACCGCCACCGTCGTCTTCGACCCCGCGATTTCCAATACCGCGGGGATCCGCGCCGCCTCGACGAACGCCGGGTATCCGGCAGCGGCGCAAAGCTGACGTGCGATGAAGGATCGCACCATCACCAGGTCCGGCATCGTTGGCGCCGTGGTCGCCGCGATCTGCTGCTTCACCCCAATCCTCGTCCTTGGCGTTGGCGCAGTCGGCCTGTCGGCCTGTCGGCCTGGCTCGGTTGGCTCGACTATGTGCTCTTGCCGGTGCTTTTCGTCGCGCTGGGGCTGATCGCCTACGGTCTTTGGCTTCAGCGCCGGGCGGCAGATTGCTGCACGCCCCCACTCGATCGAATACCGAAGGACGATGACATGGATGCATGCTGCTCAATGCCCCGCCAGGGCAGCTACGATCTCGCGGTGGTCGGCGCGGGTTCGGCCGGATTTTCCGCCGCCATCACCGCCGCGGACCTCGGCGCGCGGGTTGCCCTCATCGGCCACGGAACGATCGGCGGCACCTGCGTGAATGTCGGCTGCGTGCCGTCCAAGACAATGATCCGAGCGGCGGAAGCGCTGCACGGCGCCAGTGCTGCTGAACGGTTCCTGGGGCTCACGTGCGGAGTTCGGGTAACCGACTGGCCGTCGCTCATCGCAGCGAAGGACGATCTCGTTGCAAGCTTGCGGCAGAAAAAGTACGCGGACCTGCTGCCGGACTACGAAGCCGTGGACTACATCGAAGGCCAGGTGCGCTTCGAGGGCGACGCCCTCCTGGTCGATGGTGCGCCGCTCAGTGCGGGAAAAGTCATCATCGCAACCGGGGCATCGCCGGTGATCCCGGACATCGCCGGCATCAGGGACGTGCCGGTCCTGACCAGCACAACGGCGCTGGAACTGACCGAGCAGCCTGCCTCGCTCCTCGTCATCGGCGGCGGTTACATAGGCTGCGAACTCGCGCAGATGTTCGCGCGTCTGGGAACTGCGGTGACGCTCGTGACGCGGTCCCGTCTCCTGCCCGAAGCCGAGCCCGAGGTTTCGGAGGCGCTGACGGCCTATCTTAGGGACGAGGGCGTAACGGTCCGGACCGGAGTCTTCTACCGTCGCATCGCGCGTCACGACGAAGGGGCCGTGCTCACCGTGCTCTCCGAAGGCAGGGAAGTGACACTGAGCGCCGCCCGCGTTCTGGCGACCACAGGCCGGCGTCCCAACGTGGAAATCCTGAACCTTACGGATGCCGGCGTCGAGCTCGACTGGCGCGGCGCGGTCGTCGTCGACAACCGCATGCGGACCACCCGGCCCGGCGTCTATGCCGCGGGCGACGTCACCGGGCGCGACCAGTTCGTCTACATGGCGGCCTACGGCGCGAAACTTGCGGCGAAGAATGCGCTGAACGGCGACAGCCTGGTCTACGACAATGGAGCCATGCCTTGGGTCGTGTTCACGGATCCTCAGGTGGCGGGCGTAGGGCTGACCGAGGCCGGTGCACGCGCCGCGGGATGTGACCCAAAGACCTCGGTCGTCCCGCTTGATCAGGTGCCGCGGGCACTGGTCGCCAGAGATACGCGCGGGCTGATCAAGCTCGTGGCCGACGCCAGGACCGACCGGCTGCTCGGTGGCCAGATCCTCGCGCCCGAGGGCGCCGACAGCATCCAGACACTTTCGATGGCGTTGCAGGTCGGCATGACGACGCGGGCGCTCGGTGAAACCATCTTCCCATATCTCACCACAGTGGAGGGCCTGAAGCTCGCCGCACAGGGATTCGGCAAGGATGTGGCTAAGCTATCCTGTTGCGCCGGTTGAAACATCGCGCCGCCCAAGACGTTTGCGACGCAGCGAAATGCAATGCCTCATGACCGCCCAGCACGCGCCCTGGGCGGTCTCGCCCGACGATACGGAACAGAGGGAGCAGCGTGTCCGACCGGACCCGCCCTTCCGGGCCGAGATATTCGCCGACTACGCAGGTCTCGATGTCGACGAACCGGAGACGATAGCCGCAGGCATGGCCCTCCACTACACCTCCAGCGTTGGCAGGGGACCGGTCTACTGCGTGATGCGCCGGACGGCCGGGATGGACTCGCTCGGAGCGGTTGCCGCCGGCGGCGTGAGAATGTCCGTCATCCTGCAGGGGTCAATGACCGACGCTCTCGGTCTCAGCCCGCCGGAAAGGGGGCGCGAGCTCCGGGATTGGCGACGGCCTCGCATGGACTTTCGCCGCGGCGGTGGCATCGGCCATTGTCAATTTCCGCTCTGACGAGGAGTCGGCCGAGCAAATCGTTCCCGAGATTCCGGGAGAATGGCGGCTGCGCCGGGCCGGTTCAGACCGACGTCCCGAAGCCGGAGAACTCTGGGACGCTCATCGAGACGGCGATCGGATGACGGATAGTCGCCCAGGAATGCCGCTCCCGACGCTGGGCGGAGCCGACGTCCTCTGCGACATCGGCGCTCCGTTCGGCTGGACAGCCTCGCGGCGGCGCGTCCGCCAACTTCAAGGAAAGGAATGAACCATGGCTATCAGCTACGATCTTCTGATTATCGGCACCGGGACGGCAGCGATGGTTGCCGCGATGCGTGTGCGCGCGGCGGGGTGGAGCGTGGCGGTGGCGGATTTCCGCTCCTTCGGCGGCACCTGTGCCTTGAGAGGCTGCGACCCCAAGAAGATGATGATCGGCGGCACCGATGCGGCCGACCACGCCTGGCGCATGCAGGGCCATGGCGTGGAAGGAGATACCCATCTCGAGTGGCCAGGTCTCCTCGCCTTCAAGCGCAGCTTCACCGTTCCGATTCCGGACAAGCACGAGCAGCGTTACGAAGAGAAGGGCATCGACACCTTTCACGGACGGGCGCGGTTTACCGGACCGAACACGCTCGACATCGGAGGCACGCCGGTCGAAGCGCGACACGTCCTGATCGCTGCCGGTGCGGAGCCGCTGCGGCTCGGAATCCCGGGCGAGGAGCACCTCATCGACAACGAGGGTTTTCTGGAGCTCGAGAGGCTGCCCAAGCGGATCGTGCTCGTCGGCGGCGGCTACATCGCTGCGGAGTTCTCCCACATCGCC
The DNA here is from genome assembly GCF_000421645.1 of Aurantimonas coralicida DSM 14790. Lineage (GTDB taxonomy): Bacteria > Pseudomonadota > Alphaproteobacteria > Rhizobiales > Rhizobiaceae > Aurantimonas > Aurantimonas coralicida. The sequence goes on from NZ_ATXK01000015.1 coordinate 34,132, forward strand.
GCCCGCGCCGGCGCCAAGGTGACGATCTTCCAGCATGGCGAGCGCATGCTGAAGCACTTCGATCCGGACCTCGTCGGCTGGCTGATGGACAAGTTTCGCGACCTTGGCATCGACGTTCGGACAGATGCAGAGGTGACCGCGATCGAGAAATCCGGAGAAGGCTATCGAGTTTCGGCGATGGACCTTGACGGCGAACTGACCGTAGAGGCCGATCTCGTCGTGCACGCCGCCGGGCGCAAGCCGGCTCTCACCGACCTCGATCTCGCCGCCGCCGGGATCAAGCACGAGAACGGGCGGCTCGTCCTGAACGCGCACCTTCAAAGCGTATCCAATCCGACGGTCTACGCCGCCGGCGACGCCGCTCAGATGGGACCGCCGCTCACCCCTGTTTCGAGCCATGACGCCAAGGTCGCTGCCGCCAATCTGCTCGAAGGCAACAAGCAGAGGCCAAACTACGACGGCGTGCCGAGCGTCGCCTTCACGATTCCGCCGATCGCCGCTGTGGGGCTCACCGAGGCCGAAGCGCGGGATAAGGGCATGAAGTTCGGGATGAAGAGCGCCCGCGCTGAGGGGTGGTTCACGGCGCGTCAGGCGGCGGAGAAGATCTACGGCTTCAAGGTGCTGGTGGACAAAGAGACCGACCTCGTCCTCGGGGCGCACTTGGTCGGTCCGCATGCCGATGAGGTCATCAATATCTTCGCACTTGCGATCCGCCACGGGATCACGGCCGAGAAGCTCAAGTCGACCATGTTCGCCTATCCCAGCGGGGCGTCCGATATTGGATCCATGCTATAGACGTCGAGGGGGCGGGGCTGTCGCGGCCTATCCGGCGGGAAAGTTCACCCTAAGGTATCAACACTCCCGCTAAGCGTCTCGACGCCGGAATTGGCGTCCTTCAGCGCCGCAATGTAATTACGCGGGAAGAGCAAGTGGTTGACCGTTTCCATGCCCATAAAGTCAGCGATCTTGTTCGTGAAAGTCGAGCAGTTATAGGCGACGGCGTGCCAGAGCGGGCTGTTGCCCTGAAGCTGCCGGATCCGGCCAAGGATACGCTGATACTCTTCCGGTGTGAGTGCAATGGTCATCTCGTTCTGAAGATATCTAATCTCGGTGTCGCCGTCCGAGAAGCCGGTCTCGGATGGGACCGGGGCGATATGGCCCATGGTATAGACAGCGTTGCCGCCTGCGGGGTGAAGACCGGCGATCTCGGTCATGTTCGAGATGAGGACTCCCCCATTGTCGTAGGGGACGTTACCGCGCGAATCGAGTTCGCCGAAGGCGACGAACGAATGGCCGTAGCTTTCAGCATTACGGGCACGGAAAGAGATGAAATAGGGCTTCGCCAACTGGCCAACGGCGCTTTGCCCCGACCAGGGTGTGAACCGAACCTGCTGATCGGTCCCGGCGAAGCTCGTGGCAGGAGCACCGACCGTCATGTTCGAATTCGAAGAAGTTGATGAGCAACCGGCAAAGGCCGCGATCAAGATTGCGATCGCAGTGAATTTCGCAAGAAACTTTGCCATGTCGGTCGATCCCAAACGCGTCGTTGTTCAGCCACTCCGGCCTGAGCATTCACGACTTGCTGTGAAAATATGGGTGAGGAGCAAACCCCTAGTGGCTGACTAAGGCCTAAGTAGGGTGGCGTCTAGGAAGCGGAGCGTGAGAGGACGACTTTCTTGAGTTTTCCGGTCCGTATTCTGGGGATGAGATTGAGAAGGCCCGCTTCCTTTGGCATCTCCGCCGCGCGCTCGCGCATCCCGAAGTGTCTTGGCCGGCAGCTCGAGGGTAGCGTGACGAGCGAGAACGCTGATCCGTTTGCATCCAAGAGCAAGGTGACGCCTTTCTTGAGTGGACGGTGCGCCCATCGGAAAAATTTTCCGATTTCATTGCCGCCATGCCTTCCGGGTACGTCGCATCAAACCAGGATACCGGACTCGAGTATGGACGTCTCTCTGAGATCATGATATCGATACCTCAATGACGTTGCACCGATCCCATGCTTGGATGCCAGCTCGGCTGCTGACCGCTTTTGCGGTTGTGCTGAGCATGCTGTTTGCGTCAGTCGGATCGGTTGGGGCGGATATCCCCACAATGTCCACGCAGCCTCCTGCCTTGTCGATGTCCGCTCAATTGGATGTCAGTGGGATGAGGGAGCATGTGCGCGATGGCGACCATGCTCCGTCCAAGGCTCATGACCACAAGGCTGTCGGCGGAAGTGACTGTGCGACGCACTGCGTTACGGCCGTCCCGCAGGCCGTCGGGCCGACCGACGCCGTGCCGGTCAGCCGCAGTCTGTCCTACCCGCTCCTCTCGGCGGATCTGACCGGACAGTCCGGACCCACCACCGAGCGTCCTCCTCGAATCTGATCGTCCAGGGCTTTTCTCAGCCTTATTGCGTCTTCCGGCCATTCCTTGGTCGCAAGAAGCGTGGACGTCAGGAATTCGCCCACGGCGAAGCCTGATCCTCTTCCTCCATGACCGGTTCCGCGAGGCGCATCTCGCGGCGAACGGTATGGCGTTCAGGTTCAACAATGAGATTCTCCATCATTGCCGGCATCCTGCCCGGCCTGCTTCTGGCGGGCTGTGCGGACGCTGCTCGGGGTCTGCCCGAAACAACCGTATTCCCGTCGCCTGAGGACCCGAGCATTCCCGGCGGAACACTTGGCCAAGCTTCCGTCGTCGGTGCCTATACCCATCGCATTGTCCGCGAGCCGGCAGGCTTTCGCGGTACGGGCGTAGATATGGCGCCCGTTGCCGGCCGGGAGCCGGCACTATGAGGCCGCTGTTCAAGGTGAGCAGCGTCCTTCTCCTGCCGCTGATCATGTCCGGCTGCGTCGCGGCTTCGGAGACATTCGAGCCGGATCTCGGCTTCAGTGTCGTGTCGGCAGACGCCGGACGCCGTCTGGGAAAGCAGACGGTCTGGGTCCAGGATCAGGCGCAGGCTGCGGCGGCCAACGAGCGGGTCCGGAACCTGCTCGCGGCAAAATATATCGGCGCCGACGCGGCCGTGCAGGTCGCCCTTCTCAGCAACAAGGCGTTGCAGGCGGACTATGCAGAGGTCGGATTGTCGGTTGCCGAACTCTGGCAGGAAGGGCTCGCCGTCAATCCGAGGCTTTCGCTCTCCTACAGCGGGATTGGCGTCGGACGGACGATCGAGGGGCTGATCGCCGCCAACATCATCCGGATGATGACCCGGGAACGGCGCCTCGACGTCGCCGAGGTCCGGGTCCTCCAAGCGCAATTGCGGGCCGTCGATGCAACGCTGGCGCTTGCGGCCAGAACGCGTGAGGCTTGGATCGAGGCTGTCGCGGCCTGGGAGACGGTCGCCTATCTGAACCGTGCGAAGGTCGCCGCGGACGCTGCCGCGGAACTGGCCAGCGAACTGGGCCGGACCGGAGCGATGCCGAAGGTCGAGCAGGCCCGCGAACAGGCCTTCTATGCCGAGCTGACCGGGCGGACAGCCGAAGCGCGATTGGCCGCGCAACTGGCGAAGGAAAAGCTCTTCCGGGTGATGGGCGTATGGGGGAAGAATCTCGATTTCGAGGTTCCGAACGCATTGCCCGCACTGCCCGGCAAGCTGAAGGCCTTCAAGGCGATCGAGGCGGAGGCTCTTCGCAACCGGGTCGACCTTCAGGTCGCGCGTCTCGAACTCGAGGCGCTGGCGCGGTCCTACGGCCTGACCGAGGCCACGCGATACGTGTCGGACCTGGAACTGGCTGCCGGCCTGGAAGTGGAGAAGGAAGTCGAAGAGCAGGAGGACGGAACTGAAGAAACGAATAACGTTGTTTCGGGTGTCATCGAAGTTGGGCTCGAAATCCCGATCTTCGACAGCGGGCAGGCCCGGCTTCGAAAGGCGGAATTCCAGTACCTGAAGGCCGCCAACCAGTTGGCAGCCAAAGCCGTCGATATCCGGTCGCAGGCACGCGCTGCCTACAAGGCCTATCGCGGCCGCAGCGAGATCGCCCGACACTACCGTTCTCGCGTCGTGCCATTGCGGACGACGGTCGAGAAGGAAGCTCTTCTCACCTACAACGGGATGATCACGAGCACCTTCGATCTCCTCGCCGATACGCGGGCGAAGCTCGACGCGATCCTGCTCTCCCTCAACGCAAAGCGCGAATTCCACCTCGCCGACGCCGCTCTCACCGCGGCCGTCTACGGCGGTGGCGAAGATGCGCCCGAAGCCGCTGGTGACGCCGAGATGGCGTCCGCCTCCGGCGACGATTGATCGAAAGGATCCGAACGATGGTTTCGAGACGACAATTCATCGGGGCCGGAGCGGCTCTTGCAGGCGTCGCCGCCTGGTCGAAGACGTCGGCCATGGGGCTTCCGGAAGCGCCGATCATGGAAACGGCGGCCACCCAGCCGCCGCTGATGCCGACGGCCGGGCCGGACTACAATCCCGTGGTCACGCTGAACGGCTGGTCGCTGCCCTTTCGCATGAACAACGGCGTCAAGGAGTTCCACCTCGTTGCCGAACCGGTGGAGCGGGAGATGGGCGAGGGCATGACCGCCTATCTGTGGGGCTACAACGGCCAGGCGCCGGGACCGACCATCGAATGCGTCGAAGGCGACCGGGTGCGGATCTTCGTATCGAACAGATTGAGGGAGCACACGACCGTTCACTGGCACGGCGTCATCCTGCCCTGCGGCATGGACGGCGTGACCGGACTGACCCAGCCGGGAATCCCGCCGGGCAAGACGTTCGTCTACGAGTTCGACGCCGTGAAGAGCGGGACCTTCATGTACCATCCGCATGGCGACGAGATGGTCCAGATGGCCATGGGGATGATGGGCATGTTCATCATCCATCCGAAGGACCCAACCTTCATGCCGGTCGATCGCGACTTCGTTTTCATGCTGTCGGCCTACGACATCGATCCCGGTGCGTATTTGCCGAAGGTCATGGAGATGACCGATTTCAATCTGTGGGCGATCAATGCCCGGGTTTTCCCGGATGTCGCACCTCTCGTCGCGGCCACCGGCGACCGGGTGCGGGTGCGGGTCGGAAACCTAACGATGACCAATCATCCGATCCACATGCACGGTTACGACTTCGAGGTGACCTGCACGGACGGAGGATGGGTGAGGCCCGAGGCACGCTGGCCGGAGGTCTCGATCGACATTCCCGTGGGGGCAATGCGGGCCTACGAGTTCGACGCGGTCTATCCGGGCGACTGGGCCCTGCACTGCCACAAGTCGCACCACACGATGAACGCGATGGGACACGATATCCCGACGCCGATGAATGCCGACAAGGCCAGGATTGCGGCGAAGATACGCCAGATCCAACCGGACTACATGCCGATGGGCGAAACCGGGATGGCCGAAATGGCCGAGATGGCGATGCCGTTGCCAGACAACACGATCCCGATGATGGCCGGCTGGGGGCAGTTCGGCGCCCTCGAGATGGGCGGCATGTTCACCGTGATGAAGGTTCGGGACGGGCTTGCGGCCGACGATTACGCCGATCCGGGCGATTACGAATTTCCCGCCGGAACGGTGGCCTACGAATGGACCGGATCGCTCCCTGAAGCGCCTGTCGCGCCGGCAGGCAGCGCCGACGGTGCCGCACTACCCCACACGCCATCCGCCAGACGCGTCATGCCGGCCGGCGGCGATCATTCCGGCCATTGAGGCCGGGACGCAAGGGACATCAACCACAACCAAAGAGGACCATTCATGCGCAAACTTACGACGCTGCTGCTCGCCGCCATGTTGCCACTGGCTCCTGCCGCCGCCTTGGCGGCCGGGAGCCATTCGGGCGGGCACCACGACGAGATGATGCTCGGCAAGCCGGCGGAGCCCGCGCAAGCGGAGCGGACCATCGCCGTGCGGATGCTGGAGACCGACGACGGCGAGATGCTGTTCGAGCCATCATCGATCGCGGTCAAGCGGGGCGAGACCGTGCTTCTCGACATCCGCAACGATGGCGAGCTTGAGCACGAGTTCGTCATGGACGGGCAGGAGGCGATCCAGGAGCACAAGGCGCTCATGGAGAAGTTCCCGGAGATGGAGCACGCCGATCCGAACTCCGTGCGTCTGGAGCCCGGCGAGAGTGGCCAGATCGCCTGGACCTTCACGAATGACGGCAGCTTCGAGTTCGCCTGTCTGATCCCCGGCCACTACGAATCCGGCATGCACGGTCCGCTAGACGTGGCCGCCAAGTAATCTCAAACACTGAATACGAGGAATGTAACAAATGAAAAAGATTATCATCGCGGCTATTGCGAGCACGCTGATCACCTCATCTGCCTTCGCCGGCGGGCTAGTGCCCGGATCGGAAGCTGGAATCGAAAGTCATGAGACTGCCGAACGCCTTGCGATAGCGAAAGGAGGAGGGCATATCCCGGCAAATTCGGTGGATCATACCATATTTAGTCATCCGCCTCAGACGTTCGGCTACAGCGTTCCAGATGCAGGCGTAAGCAACCACAACATCATTCCCGGCTCTGAATATGGGATTGAGAAGCTGGAGGAGACCAGAAGAGATCAGGTGCAGTCTGGGAGTTTCGCGACCGGGAAGGCAACTGCCCCGACCCCTCTCGGCTGGAACTTCCTCGTTCCCGGATCCGAGTATGGCCTGCTGTAATGCTGGTTATCGTTGGCCAGATGGAAGAGCGTCTGGCTAGCGACACTCGCGACCAAACAAATCAAATCTTATGAAGGAAAAATACGATGAAATTGACCAAAATCGCGACATTCGCGTTCCTTTCGTTCTCTGTGGCGAGTCCTTCGATAGCCGCTGAATTCACCAAAGGAACCGTGCAGAAGGTCGACGCCAAGGCCAAGAAGCTGACGATCAGGCATGAGGAACTGGTCAATCTCGACATGCCGGCAATGACGATGGTGTTCGTCGTCGCCGATCCCGCGATGCTGGAAACGGCAAAGGAAGGTCAGGCGATCGAGTTCGTTGCGGAACGAGTTCGCGGCAAGTTGACCGTCGTTGAGATGAAATAAGCAACATTCCCGCCGGGCGGCGCCAACCGCCCAGCGGGACCACGTCCCAAGTCCCACCATCCAGAGACCCGCCTCATGAAATACTCGACCTTCGGCGCGATGATCGCGACCTCCACCATCGTGATGTTCGGACTGATGTATCTGAACACCTACAGCCTCGATCACATCCTCTTCAGCGAAACCCGGGCATGGATGGCGATCGTCATGGGGGCGACAATGGCCGTCATCATGCTTGCCTTCATGCTCGGCATGTACCGAAACCGAACGGCCAATGTCGCGATCTTCGCCGCTGCAATCATCGCCTTCGCCGGCTCGCTCTATCTCGTGCGCAGCCAGGACACGATCGCGGACGTCGCCTGGATGAAGGCGATGATCCCGCATCATTCGATCGCCATACTGACCAGCGAGCGTGCCAACATCTCCGATCCGCGCGTCCGCAAGCTCGCCGACGAGATCATCGAGGCGCAGCGCCGGGAGATCGGCGAGATGAAGGCTCTGATTGCCGATCTCGAGGGCCAGGACTGATTCGCTGAGTGACCTTCAAGATCGAAAACGGGAATCGTTTGCGGCGGAGCGCAATTCACACCGATGGCAGTAGTTGACTTTGCAGGGGAGGAACTTGATCGGACGATCATCCGGGTGGAATCCCGCAATGAGATGCGGACCGTCATCTGGCGGTTCTTCGCATTGGCGGTCTTTGCGATTTCGGTGGCTTTGGAACCGGACATCGAAAGCCATGGGATCCATCTGATACTGCTCGCCGCTTACACCGGCACGTCCTTCACCGCAGTGCTTCTCGTCGCGACAGGCGCGTTCCGAGCGAGTTTCAACTGGGTTTACGTGTTCATCGACGCGGTGCTTGTCGTCTACCTCGCGGCAGAGCACATGTTCATCCCGGGAATCTCGGTCTCCGATGCGCTGGCCACGCCAAGTCTCGCCATCGCGTTCGTCCTCCTGGCGCATGCCAGCATGCGAATGCGTGTCGGACCCGTCCTCTTCTTCGCAGCGATCGTGTCGCTCGGGTCCATCGTAACTGGGGCGATGTCACTCTTCGCTGACCCCTACCGATTGGGCCTCGCGCAGGAAGATCTTCAGGCGGCGAGTGTTCGGCTTCTGGCATTCGCCGCTGTTGCGGCCATCCAGATCATGCTGGTCGTGGACATCAAACGCTTGGTGAGATCAACTCTGTCGAAGTCGAGTGAACGTGCCAACCTCGCTCGCTTCTTTTCTCCAGGGACAGCCGAACTCCTCGCTTCGAAAGGGTTGGGCGTTGGCCTGGGACGCCACGAGGCGGCCGTCATGTTCCTGGATATCCGCGGGTTCACCAGCCTCGCAGAGAAGATGCCCCTTGAGGAGGTCGCATCACTGCTATCGGACTTCAGGTACCGCGTCGTCGCGATGGTCTCTGAATACGGTGGCACCATCGACAAGTTCATCGGCGATGGGGTCATGGTCGTATTTGGCTTTCCCGCATCCAGCCAGCAGGACACCGCGAATGCATTCGACTGTTCCCAGCAGTTGATTCAGCAGCTTGACGCGTGGAGTGACCGACGTGTCGGCTCCGGTGAAGCTGCGCTGTCTTTTGGTATAGGTCTGCATCACGGGAGCGTCATCGGAGGCGTGATCGCCGCCGGGGCTCATAACGAATGCACTGTACTCGGCGACGCCGTAAACCTTGCGAGCCGGCTTCAGGCGATGTGTCGAAGCCTCGACGCGGATATCGTGATGTCGCGAGCCATGGCCGAGCGGTTGCATGAGCACCGGTTGGACGAACGCTGGACCGTGAAGTCCCGTGCAAGGATCCCTGGTCGGACTGGAATGTCGGATGTCGTCTACCTTCCATCTAGTCGAGCACGTCCCGCAGTGCCTGAAATGGCGGGCAGGGGAAAGGTTTCATGACATCTGCCGCCGCTGCGGCAATCAATCCGAGCCAGACGGTCGCACCGGCGCGCGATGAAGGCTTCTGCGGCTGGGGAGGGCCAGCACGATGACATGTTCGATCAGTCGCCGGAGCTTCCTGCTCGGATCGAGCGCGATGCTTGCAACGACTGGAATATCGAGGGCATCCGCCGCCACACAGCACCTTCTCGTCGCTGCCGTAGGCCAGGCGCAGATCGTGCCCGAGACATTCGCAGGCCCCACGCCTGTCTGGGCATTCAACGGTACCGCGCCAGGGCCGGTGGTGCGGGTGCGTGCAGGCGAACGTCTGGCCGTCGATGTCGAGAACGGCCTCGATCAGCCGACCAGCGTGCACTGGCACGGCATCCGGATCGACAACGCGATGGATGGCGTGCCTGGCCTCACGCAGGCGGCGATCGCGCCCGGTGAGCAATTCTCCTACGATTTCGTCGCGCCGGATCCGGGGACCTACTGGTACCACTCCCACAATCGATCCTGGGAGCAGAATGCCCGCGGGCTTCACGGGGCGCTGATCGTCGACGAGCCTGAGCCGTGGCGGGGTGCCGACCGCGACCTCGTTCTGGTCCTCGACGACTGGCGTCTCGTCCAGGACGGCTCCATCGCAGACGGCTTCGGCCAGATGATGGAGTGGGCACATGGCGGCCGCATCGGCAACACGCCGACGGTTAATGGACGCCTGGGCTCAAAGATCGCGGTCCGGCCGAACGAGTGGGTCCGGGTGCGCCATTGCCACATGCTGGAGCATGCCGCCGGCGGAATGATGATCTGGTTCGAAGTGACATGAGGAGACGCCGATGACGGCATCGAAAGCGACCATCTCAGCCATCGCCGGCGCGCTCGCAATCGGCGCGTTCCTTCTCTGGTGGACCCCGTCCGGAGGACCGGCATCCGACGAGCATATCGTGGCCGTGACAGTCCCACAGCTCTCCGTCCGGGCGGAGCGTGGACAGGAACTCTTCGCCGCGAACTGTGCTGCCTGCCACGGGGATAACGCCGGCGGCACCGAACAGGGGCCGCCGCTGATCCATCGGATCTACGAGCCGAGCCACCATGGCGATCAGGCATTCCTGATCGCGGCGACGCAAGGCGCCCGTGCCCACCACTGGGGCTTCGGAAACATGCCGCCGGTTGAGGGCGTGAGTGAGCGCCAAGTCGTCGACATCGTCGCCTATATTCGCGAGGTCCAGAAGGCCAACGGCATCTTCTGAACCCGCCACGATCACCGTCGCAGGTATTTCACCAGCGCCGCGATCACCAGCACGAAGACTACAAGGACGAAAATGCCCCAGAGTCCCATGCCAAAAGGCATCCATCCCATATCGCCAGAGTGTTCGCCCATCATCGTTGTTCTCCCTGCTGAAGGTGGCTTTTCCGTCGGGTAGTCTTGAAAGCCAACGGCGGAGTTCTTGTCGAAGACGAGGAGCGTCCCCGATCCCGGTCCGCAGTGTTGGCACATGGTTGGAACGAGGAGGCTTCAGCCTCCCCCGATCATGCGAAGGGGCATCCACAGACCCATGCCGATCATGACAAGGTTCTCGGTCAGCGACACGAAGCCCAGCGGCACGTTCGAGCCGCCGCCGACGCAGGCGCATTTGAGTTCGCGCTTCTGCACATAGACCGCATAGAAGACCGACACGGCGCCGATCGTCCCGATGACCAGCGCGATCGGCGCCGACAGCCAGGTGAGGGTGCCGGC
>NZ_ATXK01000016.1 GCF_000421645.1 Aurantimonas coralicida DSM 14790
TGGTACTCGCCCATGATGCCGTTGCCGCCATGCATGTCGCGGGCGGTGCGGGCGATGTCCAGCGCCTTGCCGCAATTGTTGCGCTTGACCAGGCTGATCATCTCCGGCGCCATGGCGCCCTCGTCGAACAGGCGGCCGACCCGAAGCGAGCCCTGCAGCCCCAGCGCGATCTCGGTCTGCATGTCGGCGAGCTTCTTCTGGACAAGCTGGGTCTGGGCCAGCGGGCGGCCGAACTGGGTGCGCTCCATCGTGTAGTCGCGCGCCCGCTTCCAGCAATCCTCGGCAGCCCCCATGGCGCCCCAGGAGATGCCGTAGCGGGCCCGGTTGAGGCAGCCAAAGGGACCGCCGAGCCCCGACACATTCGGCAGCAGCGCGTCTTCGCCGACCTCGACACCGTCCATGACGATCTCGCCGGTGATCGAGGCGCGCAAGGAGAGCTTGCCCTCGATCTTGGGTGCCGACAGGCCCTTCATGCCCTTGTCGAGAATGAAGCCGCGGATCTTGTTGTCATGGGCGGCGGACTTCGCCCAGACGACGAAGACGTCGGCGATGGGCGAATTGGAGATCCACATCTTGGCGCCCGACAGGCGGTAGCCGCCGTCGATCTTCTCGGCCCGCGTGGTCATGCCGCCGGGATCGGAGCCGGCATCGGGCTCGGTCAGGCCGAAACAGCCGACATATTCGCCGGTGGCGAGCTTGGGCAGGTACTTGCGGCGCTGAGCCTCGTCGCCATAGGCGAAGATCGGATACATCACCAGGGAGGACTGGACGCTCATCATCGAGCGATAGCCCGAATCCACCGCCTCGACGGCCCGCGCCACGAGGCCGTAGGAGACATAGGACGCGCCGGCGCAGCCATAATCCTCGGGCAGGGTCAAGCCGAGCAGGCCGAGCTCGCCCATCTCGTTGAAGATCGACCGGTCGGTGGTCTCGTTGCGATAGGCCTCGACGATGCGCGGCCGCAGCTTCTCCTCGGCATAGGACCGGGCGGTCTCGAAGATCAGCCGCTCGTCCTCGGAGAGCTGGTCCTCGAGCCGGAACGGATCGGCCCAGTCGAAACCGGCGGACGGAGACGCAGACGGCGAAGGCGCGGCGGCCGAAGCGTTGGACATGGCGGGATTTCCTCTCGAACGGATGGCGGCCATGCCGGGCATCGGACGGCCGCTGAAAAGGGCGGCGCGCCGAATCTCGATCCCGGATGCGGCCCGCACTCGCGATCCGTTCTATCGCCCGGCGCCGCCGGGGAGCAATGGCATGGGGCGGGGTCAGCGACACTTCGCCGGCCCCACGCAGATCATGCGGTCATCGGCCTTGCGGTCACTTGTCGCCGAGGAGATCGGCGAAGCGGTCCCGCAGGATGTTCTTCTGCACCTTGCCCATGGTGTTGCGCGGCAGTTCGTCGACGAAAACGATGCGCTTGGGCTGCTTGAAGCGGGCGAGCCGTTCGGCCAGCGCGCTCGTCAGTTCGGCCTCGTCGAGCGGACGCTCGGCCACGACGACGCCGACGACGCCCTCGCCGAAATCGGGATGCGGCACGCCGATCACGGCGCTTTCGACGACGCCCGGCAGTTCGTCGAGCGCCAGCTCGACTTCCTTGGGATAGATGTTGAAGCCGCCGGAGATGATCAGGTCCTTGCCGCGGCCGACGATCGTCACATAGCCCTGCGGATCGATCAGGCCGAGGTCGCCGGTGATGAAGAAGCCGTCGGCCCTGAATTCGGCGGCCGTCTTCTCCGGCATCTGCCAGTAGCCGCAGAAGACGTTCGGACCCTTGACCTCGATGACGCCGATCTCGCCATCGGGCAATGGCTTGGCGGTGTCCGCATCGACGATCCGGAGCTCGACGCCGGGAAGCGGGAAGCCGACGGTTCCGGCGCGGCGCTCGCCCTCATAGGGGTTGGACGTCGACATGTTGGTCTCGGTCATGCCGTAGCGCTCGAGAATGCGCTGGCCGGTCCGCTCCTCGAAGGCGCGATGGGTCTCGGCCAGCAGCGGCGCGGAGCCCGAGGTGAACAGCCGCATATGGGCGGTGCGCTCGCGGTTGAGACGCTCGTCGGCGAGAAGACGGGTGTAGAAGGTCGGCACGCCCATCATCGCGGTCGCCTGGGGCAGGTACTTGAACACCTGCTCGACGTCGAATTTCGGCAGGAAGATCATCGTGCCGCCGGCGATCATCGCGGTGTTGGACGCGACGAACAGGCCGTGGGTGTGGAAGATCGGCAGGAGGTGCAGCAGCACATCGTCCGCGGTGAAGCGCCAGTAGTCGCGCAGCACTTCGGCGTTGGACAGGAGATTGTCCTGGGTGAGCATGGCACCCTTGGAGCGACCGGTCGTCCCCGAGGTGTAGAGGATCGCGGCAAGGTCGCTCGGCTGGCGCGCGACCGTGACGAATTCACCCGAGGCCGCATCGGCCTGCGCGTTGAGGCTGCCGGCGTCTGTGGCGCGTGCGCCGAGCGTTTCGAGGCGCGCGCCTGCGCCCTCGGCCGTGGCGGCCAGCCCGTCGCGCTTGGCCGGGTCGCAGACGAAGACGCGCGGCTTGGCGTCGTTGAGGAAGTAGTCGATCTCGGTCGGCGTATAGGCGGTATTGAGCGGCAGGAAGACGCCGCCGGCGCGCACCGTGCCAAGATAGAGCATCAGCGCTTCGATCGACTTGTCGGCCTGCACGGCAACCCGGTCGCCCGGCTCGACGCCCAGCGCCACGAGGGCATTGGCAAAACGCGCCGAGACCGCCTCGACATCGGCATAGGTGAATTCGCGGCCATCGGGCAGGATCGCGAAACACTTGTCCGGCGTCGTGCGTCCCGTGGCGAGGAGGCCGTCGAAGAGCGGGTTTGTCATGCTACGTCCTTCATGGAATCAACTTCGCCGCGCTTGGGCAGCAGCGACGTCACGGCCCGGCTGGCGGCGATGTCGCCATCCGCTGCATAGGCCTCGTGACGCTGCTCGACGCGCGGCAGGTCGTACAGATAATTGACCATCAGCCCGTGGGCCTGGGCGAGGCCACCCGGCGAGACGTCGCCCAGATGCATGATGCGGTTGAGCATCGCGCCATTGCCAAGATGGAAGCGGGCGACCGGATCGACCGGTCCGCCGCGCGGGCGCCGGGCGCGCAGGAAATAGCGGGCGCCGAGCGACAGCAATCCGGGACGGGCGGCTTCCGTCTTCGCCGGATCGCCGGCCCAGCCGGGCTCGCCGACGATCTCGATCGCGCGTTTTTCTGCCGCTTCGAGCCGGTCGATCGTGGCGGGCGGCAGTGCGGCGAGCCAGCCGGCAAAGCCGGGAACCGGCGACAGGGTCACGAAGGTGCGCAGGTTCGGAACTGCGTCCTTCAGGTCCTGCGCCACCTGCTTGATCAGGAAGGAGCCGAAGGACACGCCGGCCAGGCCCTTGTGGCAATTGGAGATCGAATAGAACACCGCGGTCTGCGCGTCCTGCGGCGCCAGGGCCGTGCGCTGCGGGTCGAGCACCGAGGCGATCGACGCCGGGATTTCCGCCGTCAGCGCCACCTCGACGAAGATCAACGGATCGTCCGGGATCGAGGGGTGGAAGAAGGCGAAGCAGCGCCGGTCCGGCGGGGCGAGCCGCTGGCGCAGCTCGTCCCAGTTGCCGATGGCGTGGACCGCCTCGTAGCGGATGATCTTTTCCAGGATGCTGGCCGGGGTGTTCCAGTCGATCGGCCGCAGCAGCAGGAAGCCGCGATTGAACCAGGACTGGAACAGATGGCAGAGATCGGCATCGACCGGGCCGTAGCGCTTGCGGTCGGCCTTGAGCAGCGGCAGCAGGCGCTCGCGCAGCGTGACCAGTTCGGCAGTGCCGCCCGGTGCGAGGTTCAGGCGGCGGAACAGCTCCTGGCGCGGCGCCTCGGCATGGTGCTGGAGCCGCGCCAGCGTCTCGGCGTCGGGCGTGTCGAGGAACGCGGCGGCCGCATCGGTCAGGGCCGCCTGGTCCGGAGTGAACTCATCCGCCAGCATCTGGAAGAAGCGCTCGGCGTCGGCGTCGCTGAGGCCGCGGAAGCCGCGCAGGATCTCGGCCGCAAGGCGTACCCCTGATGCTTCGCCGCGCGAGGAGACCAGCTCGTGGCAGAGCGCCGCCAGCTGGCCGACGCCGATCGTCCGGTTGGCGTTGTCGCCGAGGAACCAGGACCGGGCGCCGATCGAATCGAGAAGGTCGGACAGGAGGGAGACGCGGCTCATAGCTCAGGCCCCATGACGAGTTCGGGCAGGAGGAGGGCGATCTGCGGAAACAGGCACAGCGTGATGATGCCGAGGATCATGCAGACGACGTAGGGCAGGGACCCGCGCAGGATCTGGCCGAGCGTGATGTCGGGCGCGATGCCGTTGATGACATAGAGGTTGAGGCCGACCGGCGGGGTGATCAGGCCGATCTCCATGTTGATCGTCAGAATGACGGCGAACCAGTAGGGGTCGAAGCCGGCACCGGTGATGATTGGCAGCAGGATCGGCGCCGTCATCAGGATGACAGCGACCGGCGGCAGGAAGAAGCCGGCGACCAGCAGGAAGAGGTTGACCACGCCCATCAGCACCCAGCGGTTCACGTCCATGTCGGCGATGAAGGCAGCGATCGACTGGGTGATGAACAGCGAGGACAGGGCAAAGGCGAAGAGCTCGGACGCGCCGATGATCAGCATGATCATCACGCTCTCCTTGAGCGTGTCGCGGAAGATCACCGTCATCTGCGAGAAGCGCCAGGTGCGCGAGATCATGCCGTAGATCACCGCGACGAGGATCAGGCAGAACAGCGCTCCGACACCGGCCGCCTCGGACGGCGTGGCGACGCCGCCATACAGGACGAAGAGCACGGCGACGATGATCGCCAGGAAGGGCAGCACCCGTGGCAGCGCGGCGAAGCGCTCGCGCATGGAGAAGCGCTGCGACAGTTCGGTGAGACCCAGACCCTGCCGCTTGCAGGCATAGATGGTCCAGATCATGAAGAACACGGTCAGCATGATGCCGGGGCCGACACCGGCCAGGAACAGGCGGCCGATCGAGGTTTCTGTGGCTATGCCGTAGACGATCATCGTCACCGAGGGCGGGATCAGGATGCCGAGGGTGCCGCCGGCGGCGATGGAACCGGCCGCGATCTCCGGCGGATAGCCGCGCTGGCGCATCTCGGGGATGCCCATCTTGCCGATCGCCGCGCAGGTGGCGGGCGAGGAGCCGGACAGGGCCGCGAAGATCGAGCAGGCGCCGAGATTGGACAGGACGAGGCCGCCGGGCACCCGGTTGAGCCAGCGATCGAGCGCCTCGTAGAGGTCCTTGCCGGCGGGCGAGGAGGCGACGGCGGCGCCCATCAGGATGAACATCGGGATGGCGACGAGGCCGAAGGACGCCATGCCGCCGAAGAACTGCTCACCGAGGGTTTCGAGGAAGAACGGCCCGTAGACGACGAACAGCGCGCCCATGGAGACGAGGCCGAGGGCGAAGGCGATGGGCGTGCCGATGGCAAGCAGCACCAGCAGGACGCCCAGCATGGCGAAACCGGAGACGGTCGGGCTCATCGATCAGGCTTTCTTGACGGTATCGGAGAACAGGGCGTCCTGATTGGCGAGGTGCGGATCGGCACCATCGAGCCACAGGCGCATCAGTTCGGCGATGTATTGGACGGCGAGCCAGACGGTGCCGACCAGCATGGGCAGGACCGGGATCCAGAGCGGGATGGCCCAGACCGATTCGGTCATCCAGCCATTCGTCCAGCTCTCGTGGAAATGGTACCAGGAGGCGTAGGCGATCAGCCCGACGAAGACGAGCGAGGCAAGCCCCGACAGCGCCTGCAGGATGGCGCGGACCCGCGGCCCAGAGGCGATCTGCAGGATGTCGACATTCACGTGGCCGCGCTCGATGAGCACCCAGGGTGCCCCGAGGAAGGTGGCCGCGACGATGGCGAAGATCGTGAACTCGGTCTGCCAGACGGTGGACTGCACGAGAACGTAGCGCACGAAGACCATGTGCGAGACGGCGAAGATCGCCGCGAGCAGCAACAGGGCACCGATGACGCCGAGAAGGCGCGAGACCGCCGAGACGGCGCGGATGAAGGACCGCATGTCAGATTCCGAGCTTGAGGCCTGGGAAACGGGAGCCGGCCAGGCCGGCCCCCGTTGTCGCATTGGCGGCGTTACGGGCTATTCGACGGCCAGTGCCGCGTCGATCAGCGCCTGACCGTTCGGGACCTTCTCGGCGAACTCCTTGTAGGAGGTCTCCTTGGCGATCGCGAGCCAGGCGTCGTAGTTCTCCTTGGTCATCTCGGTGACCTCGACGCCGTTCTTCTTGTAGACCTCTATCAGTTCGGCATCGAGCTTGGACGCTTCCTCTGCGAAATAGGCCTCGGCCTTCTCGCCGGCGGCCATCAGCGCATCCTGCTGTTCCTTGTTCAGCTTCTCGAAGGAGCGCTTCGACATCAGGATCGGCTCGTACATGAACCACAGGGCGTTCTCGCCCGGTGCGGTCAGGCAGGTCGAAACCTCGTAGATGCGATAGGACACCAGCGAACCGGACGAGGTGTTGGCGCCCTGCAGGACGTTCTGCTGCATACCGGTGTAGATTTCCGAGGACGGCATCGACGAGATCGACGCGCCCGCTCCGACCAGCATCTGCTCGAAGGCCGGTCCAGCGGCGCGCAGGGTCTGGCCCTTGGCGCTTTCCGGGCTGGTGATGCAGGTCTTGGACGACACGAAGCCGCCGGCGAGCCACGCATCCGACAGGACGAGGGCGCCGGCCTCGTCGATCGACTTCTTGATTTCGTCCATGAAGGGCGAATCGTTCAGCCGCTGGGCGCGGTCGTGGTTGCCGACCAGGCCGGGCATGAGCGTCGCGGAATACTCAGGATGACGGCCGGACGCGTAATCCAGCGGGAAGGCTGTGATGTCCACCTGGCCCTTGGTCACGGCGCCCCACTGGTCGCGCGGCTTGAACAGCGAACCGTTCGGGAAGACCTGGACCTTCAGCCCGACATTGGCGGCCTCGACCTCCTTGCCGATCATCTGGACCATCTCGTCGCGCACGTCGCCCTTGCCGCCCGGCCACTGGTGCGAGGCGCGCAAAGTCACGTCCTGCGCCAGGGCGGAAGCTGTCAGGGCAAGGCCACATACGGCCGTCAGCAACATCGTCTTCATGGAATTCTCCTCCCGTTGATTGTTCTGCCGCGCCTCCCGACGCGTTGGGGCAAGCCAATACTCTCTTGCATGCCTTGTCAATTGGATTGTATACGATCTGGATGAGCGTATCGGATGTTCCCGCAGCGACGATCATGCCTCCCGCCGGGGATGGCAAGTCCGCTGCCGTCTCGAAGGGCGGGCTCGCCTCGGCGCGGCCCAAGGCCAGCGAGATCCGCGACGCGCTCGAACAGGAAATCGTCACCAATGCCCGCACGGCGGGCGAGCGCCTCGACGAGCAGGCGATCGCCCGCCGCTTTGCGGTGTCGCGCACCCCGGTCCGGGAGGCGATCAACCAGCTGGCATCGGCCGGGCTGATCGAACAGCTGCCCAATCGCGGCGCCTTCGTGCGGCAGGTCGGCCTCGGCGAACTGGTGGAGATGTTCGAGGTGATGGCCGAGCTCGAGGGCATGGCCGGACGCCTGGCCGCGCGCCGTGCGGCGCCGCAGGCCCTGGCGGCCCTGCAAGCCGCGCTTGTCGCCTGCAGCGCAGCGGCAGCCCAGCAGGATACCGACGCCTATTATTACGAGAACGAGCGGTTCCACCACGCGATCTACGACGCCTGCGGCAATGCCTTCCTCGCGGCCGAGGCGAAGCGGCTGCACATGCGGCTGAAGGCCTATCGCCGCCTGCAGCTGCGCGTGTCGCAGCGCATGAAGCAGTCGCTGCAGGAGCATGAGCGTATCGTCGCTGCGATCGCCGCCGGCGATGGCGAGACGGCCGAGCGGGAACTGCGGGCGCATATCGCCGTCCAGGGCGAGCGCTTCGCCGATCTGGTGGCCAGCGTTGGCGCAGCCGCGCGATAGCCGTCGCGGCGGCTCAGACGACAACCGACCGATCCGGCTCCTTGTGGCAGGCAAGAAAAAGCCCGGCGCGCTGTCGCGGCCGGGCCTGATCGTCGATGAACGAGAAGCGTCGCGGGGACGGTCCTACGAGTTCATTTCCTTCAGCGTGTTGATGTAGTTCTCCGGGAACAGCATGTGGTTGGGCGCCTTGAGGCCCATATGCTCGGCGATGTCGCCGACGAAGGAACTGCAATTGTAGAGCACCGCGTGCCAGACCGGCGAAGAGTCCTGCAGACTGCGGATATAGCCGACGACGTCGCGATACTCTTCCTCGGTCAGGTCGATCCGGTAGTTCGCGGTCATGTAGGCGATCTCGGTGTCGCCGTCGCTGGGGCCGGTCTCGGACGGCACCGGCAGGAAGTGACCGATCGTATAGGGCACGTTGCTGGTCGACGCCGGATGCAGGCCGGCGACCTCGGTCACGCCGGGAATCAGCACGCCCTTCGAATCGGTCGGGACACGGCCGTTCTGGTCCAGCTTGCCGAAGACCACGAAGGTGTGGCCATAGCTCATTGCGTTGCGGGCGCGGAAGTCGATGAAATAGGGCTTGGAGAGCTGCTGCGCGGCGCCGGACTGTCCGGGAGGCGGAGCGAAGGCGGCTGGCGCGACGAGCGCGGCGCTGGAGTTCACCGGTGCACCGGCCGACATGGTATTGGCCGAGTTCGAGGTACAGCCCGTCACGAGGGCGCCGAGAGCCGCGGCGAACGCGATTCGCAGGAATTTCGAAGACATTGTCGGCCTTTCAAGTCGAAGACGGCCAGGGGCCATTCGACGGGGACAAGACATAGAAGCGCCCCCCGATGTCGAGCATCGCGGAACGCGTAGCGTGGACCAGTAATTGGTCGGCGCTTGGAGGGAGCGCCGGAGCGACTCCCTCCAAGAAACCAAGGTCAGCCCTTGGTGACGTAGGTCTGCTCGACGACCATCGGCTCAGCAACCGGTGCCTTGCCCTTGCCCTTGCCGATGCCCTTGCCCATGCAGCCAGCGAAGGATGCGAGGGCGACGACCGCGACCGATGCGATGACGATTTTCTTCATTTTGAACTACCTATCAATGTGACGGTTGGTGCCGCAGCTTGAATATTCCGACGCCTTTTTGCGGCCGGTGCGACAAGAACCTGTTGCGTTTGGGTGGTACGGGCAAGTGCGGAAATGCCACACATCGCAGGCAACGTGACGGAATAGAAGCGTTTGGCTCCGACGTGTGACTGCGGATTATGAAGAACCCTTCATAAGCGCCTGAAACTCCGTGTTCGTCCCTCTGCTCTCTCAATCCGAAAACGGTCCTGTTTGCAAGGGCCGCCAAGGCTCAAGATTCGTTAAATCCTGCAACAGAGTGCTGCATTTACCGCACTGCACCGCGTTGCTCTCCAAGCCGCAGGACGCGACCCCTCAGTTTGCCGCGACATTCGTCGGCGGACCCTGAATCACCGCCCGCGATTCGCGGATTGCGGCGACGTTCTGATCGATGACGGTCGGGCGTTCGGCAGCCGTGAAAGCGAAGCCATCGACCCCCGTCGTCGTGACGATTTCCTCCTGCAGGCGCTCCCGCGTGGTGCCGCAGCTGGCATAGGCGATCTCGGCGAGGGACATCTCGTCCTGCACCTCGATCGACGCCTTCACGGCCTCGTCGTAATTGCAGAAGGCGTCGGCCCGCAGCGCCTGGTCCAGCCGCTCGTCGAGCATGCCGTATTGCTGCTGGATCGCGATTTTGCGGGCGTTGTAATTGTTCAAATAGGTCTTGCGCAGCGCCAGCCGGCACTGGGCATAGACCAGTTCCCCGGGAATGATCAGCAGGCTTCGGCAATGGGCGTCGTCCTGCGGGGCCGAGAGATCGAGCGCGGCCATGTCCATGTCGTCTCCCACGCAACCGGCGAGGAGTACGGCGAGAGCCGCAACAGGAGCGAGGGCGGGAATGCGCATGACCATCTTCGTCTTTCTACGGTTCCGTAGAACCCGGCTGTCTGTCGGATCGGCACCGCGACGTTGGCGCGGCACCATATGATCGCAAGGAAATTAAGGATCTGTTGCCCACGTCTGACGATCGTCTCGCAAGACTGCACGAACCCGGTTCGCACGCTGGACCGGACGGACCGGCGCAACCTGATCGGACGCGAGACGCGCACGAAACGGGTCACGCCGCGGGCGAGAACGTCAGAGGGTTCAATTCCGGCGAAGGTGTGACGCAGGTGGGGCTTTCCGGACGCAGTACGCATGAAAGCTGCCCCTCGGGAGTATAGCGTACAGCGACCCGGTGATGGCGGCAGGCGTGATCGCCTATTCCTGCGCGGTCCCGGCCTCGATTCCGCGGCGTACCTCGTCGCGCAGTTCCTCGGTCATTTCCTTCGCCGCGCAGGTCCGCGTGGGGCTGATGACCTCCTGCTGCGCGAGGTCCTCGCGCGAGATCGGGCAGACCTTGCCGGCGAGTTCCGGCGTCACCGAGATGGTCAGTGGCAGCTCGGAGACCTTGATGCCGAGATCCGTCGCCAGCGCCGTCTTCAGATCCCAGTCGCCGAGCGACACCTCGACGAATTCCGAACCGGGTTCGCCATCGATCGCGGGCGCCTCGGTCTGCGCGGCGGCGGGATATTGCAGTGCGGTCGCCATCGCGCCTGCCAGAAGCAGGGCCAGGGGTGTCGACGCGATCCGGTGATACATTTCGTTGGCTCCAAGACTGCTGCAAGCGGTCGGCCCGCATGCCTGATTTCCCGCAAGCATAGGGTCCGACCGTGACTTTGCCATGGCGGAGGCGTCGCGCTCGGCACGGGAGTTCGCCGCAGGCGCCGCGATAGACATCGGCAATCGCCCGATTTGCCTAGGCGGTCCGACAATATTTCATGGCTGCCATGCCGTTGTGCGTTGCAGCAAAGACGCCTAGCTGTCGGGACAGGGAGGTCCAATTCTTCTTCAGAGGGACCAAAGACATGAAAACTGCAATCGCAACCGCCGCCATCGCCCTGTTCGCATTCGGCGCCGCACAGGCCGAAGAACTGAAGCCGCTGGCCGGCAAGACCATCGATCTCGGCGGCGTCAAGGGCGCGGCCTATTACACGGTCGAGGGCGAAGATTTCCGCGTCGTGACCACGCTGCAGGCCGGCGAGACGGGCAGCCCGCTGCGTTTCGTCTCGACGCTGTCGGACGGTGAGACACTGACCGTTCAGGTTCCGTCCCGCAATGGCGGCACCACCGAGGACCTGATGATCACCCGCACGGGCGACGTCCTCGACGTCTCGCCGAAGGCCGATCTGCGCGCCGCTGCCAGCCTTCGCTGACACCGCCAGACCGTACGACCAGGTTTCAGACGCAACGGCCATGCCGGAGAGATCCCGGCATGGCCGTTGCCGTTCGGGCTCACGGAATGTGGCTCCGGGTGCCGTTGCTGCGCGTGCGGACTTTCCTCGCGGCGAACGAACTGTCAGGTTCGGGTCATGGCGAATATCGATATCAAGCATGACGATGCGCTGATCATCGTCGACGTACAGAACGACTTCTGCCGGGGCGGCGCCCTGGCGGTGCTCGACGGCGACAGCGTCGTGGCGCCGATCAACGCGCTGGCGCCGCATTTTCCGGTCGTCGTCCAGACCCAGGACTGGCACACGCCGGACCACGTCTCCTTTGCGTCCAGCCATCGGCGCAACGCGTTCGAGATGATTACCTTGCCCTATGGGCCGCAGGTGCTGTGGCCCGATCACTGCGTCATGGGCATGAGCGGCGCGGACTTCCATCCGGCCCTGCATGTCCCCAACGTTCAGATGATCGTCCGCAAGGGCTTCCATCCGTCCGTCGACAGCTATTCCGCCTTCGTCGAAGCCGACCACGCCACCCAAACGGGGCTGGCCGGTTATCTGCGCGAGCGCGGCGTCGGCCGGGTCTTCGTGGCGGGCCTGGCAACGGATTTCTGCGTCGCCTGGACGGCGCTGGACGGGCGGCGGGCCGGCTTCGAGGTGGTCGTCGTGGAGGATGCCTGCCGGTCGATCGACCTCGACGGCTCGCTGGCGCGGGCCTGGCGGGACCTTAATGCCGCGGGTGTCGGGCGCTGCCAGTCCGACGAGATTCTCCCCGGTTCGCCGGCGGGCGAGGATGCCGATCGCGCTTCATCAGCCTGACTTGGCATTTGATCGCGCCGCGACTTGCGGTATCGATGGCCACCGTCATCAGCAGGAAGCGTGTTCCGTGAGTCAAACCTCGACCAACGAAGTCTTTCGCAAGATCGCCACCGCGACGATCACTACGATCCTCCTGAAGAAGGGTCTGCGCAATGTCTGGCTGCGCGGCCCGATGCCGATGGAAGACGGCATGGAGCGGATCGTCGGCCGCGCCTTCACGCTGCGCTTCGTGCCGGCGCGCGAGGATCTGGCGACACCGGAATCCTGGTCGTCGCCCAATTCCACCCGTGGTGCCATCGAGGCGATGCCGGACGGCTGCATCGCCGTCGTCGATGCCATGAGCGTCGATGACGCCGGCATCTTCGGCGACATCCTGTGTGCCCGCATGGTCAAGAAGGGCGTCGCTGCCCTCGTCACCGACGGCGTCGTGCGCGATCTCGCCGGCGTGCGCGGCACCGGTCTGCCGGTGTGGTGCGCGGGCGTTGCCGCACCCCCTTCGGTGGCCGGGCTGACCTTCGTCGGCTGGCAGGAGCCGATCGCCTGCGGCGGCGTCGCGGTGTTCCCCGACGATCTGATCGTGGCGGACGACGATGGTGCCGTGGTGATTCCCGCCGCTCTCGTCGACGAGGTGCGCGATGCCTGCGTCGAGCAGGAAGAGCTGGAAGCCTGGATCATGACCGAGGTCGATCGCGGTGTTGCACTGCCGGGCCTCTATCCGCCGAATGTGGAAACCCGCGAGCGCTACGAGAAGAGCCGCGGCCGCTAAGGCTCAGCGCGCCTCGTCAGAACGCAAAAGGGCGGCGCCGCAGCGCCGCCCTTTTTCATGTCCGATCTGTCAGGACGGCCTAGGTGTCGTCGGCCGTGCCATCGCCCTTGACCGTCTCGGCCGGGCGCCGCTCGATCTCGCCGCCCAGCCGGTCGACGCTGCCCGGGCGATCGAAGGCGTTGTCCTGCGAGGGCCGCGCCTTCGGCGCGTTCTGGCGGTAGCTGACGTCCTGGTCACGATCCTGGGCGTCGGGATTGTTCTGCTGGTTGTCGAACCTGTCCGGTACATTGCTCATATGACACTCCCGTGCGTTGCGGCGGCAGCGCCCCTATATGGGAGCCAGCCGATCCGTTCGGGGGGCAATCCGCTGCGGCGGGCTTCGTTCCCGACGGACCGGAACAGACACGGAAGGATACCGACATGGACGCCAAGACCTACCCCGTCACACGCACCGATGCCGAGTGGCGCGCGATGCTGTCGCCGGAGCAGTATCAGGTGATGCGCGGCCACGGGACGGAGCGCCCGGGCAGCTGTGCCCTGCTGCACGAGAAGCGGCCGGGGACCTTCACCTGCGCCGGCTGCGGGCAGCCGCTGTTCATCGCCGGCCAGAAATTCGAGAGCGGCACCGGCTGGCCGTCCTTCGACACGCCGGTGGAAGGCGCCGTCGAGACCACCGAGGATCGCAGCCACGGCATGGTCCGCACCGAGTGCCATTGCAGCCAGTGCGGCAGCCATCTCGGGCATGTCTTCCCGGATGGCCCGCCGCCGACGGGTCTGCGCTACTGCATTAACGGCGTCGCCATGGATTTTGAGCCCGACGACGCCTGATCACGACCGCCACGCACCGGCGATCCCGGTGCGTGGCGTCACCTGTCGCCCGGTGGCGTGTCGTCATCGGCGAGAATGCGCCATGCCGCGCCGTCGAGATCCTCGTACTGGCGGGTGCGCACGGTCCACAGGAAGGCCGCGAGGCCGACCAGCCCGAGCAGCAGCGCGATCGGCACGAGGATCAGCAGGTTATTCATGCCGTTGCCTCGGCAGCCGGCTCGAAGCCCGATGACCGGGCTTCCGTGACCGGCTGCGCCGACGTCCCGGCTTTGCCGTCGAAACCGCCTCCGGACAGTCGCAGGCTGTTGGCCACCACGATGATCGAGGACGCCGACATGGCGATCGCCGCCACGAGCGGCGTGACCAGACCCGCCATGGCCAGCGGCACGGCGATGCAATTATAGGCGATCGCCAGTCCGAAATTCTGCCGCACCAGCCGCTTTGCGCGCAGCGCGATGTCATGGGCAAAGGGCACGCTGCGCAGACTGTCGCGCGTGAAGACGAAGTCGGCGGCGAGCCGCCCGGCATCGCAGGCCGAGGCCGGCGCCATGGAAACATCGGCGGCGGCAAGGCTCGGCGCGTCGTTAAGGCCGTCACCGACCATCAGGACATGGGCACCACCTGCCTGAAGCGCGCGGATCCGGTCGATCTTTGCCGCCGGCGACTGGCCGGCTGCCGCATGCCCGATCTCCAGTTCGCCCGCCACCCGGTGCACAGCCACCGCGCCGTCGCCCGACAGCAATTCGGTGTTGAGCCCAGCCGATCGCAGGGCTTCGAGAGCCTCATGCGCGCCGGTCCGCAGCGATTCCCCAAGCGTGAAATTCGCCAATGTCTGCCCCTCGATGGCGAAGCAGACACCCTCGGTGGCAGGCGCAGCCTGGCCCGCGATCTCGGCGACCCAGTCCGCGCGTCCGAGCCGGACGCGGCGACCCTGCCTGAGGGCGGCAATGCCGCATCCCGGCCATTCGCGGATGTCGTCGAGCTCCGCCACAGGACCGCTTCCCAAATAGTGCCGCAGCGCGAGTGAGGCGGGGTGGTTCGAGCGGCCGGCGAGGGCGCGCGCCACGTCGCGACCGGTTGCGGGCATGTTCGACGCCGCGACATGGGGCGTGCCCGTCGTCAGGGTTCCGGTCTTGTCGAACAGCACCGTGTCGATCTCGGCCAACCGCTCAAGCCCGGTGCCGTCCTTCATCAGGATGCCGGCCTCGAAGAGGCGCGTGGCGCCGATGACATGGACCACCGGAACGGCAAGGCCGAGCGCGCAGGGGCAGGTGACGATCAGAACCGCAATCGCCGCATAGAGCGCCTGATACCAGTCGCCGCCGGTCGCGATCAGCCACAGAAGGAACGTCGCCGCGGCGAGGAGATGGACCGCCGGCGCGTAGATCCGCGCCATCCGGTCGGCGACGCGCACATAGCGTCCGCGACCGGTCTCGGCCGCTTCCATCATGCGGACGATCTCGGCGAGGAAGGAATCGTCCGCGCTCGTCAGCGCCTCGACCTCCAGGGCGCCCGACAGGTTGAGGGTGCCGGCCTCGACGCGGGCGCCCGGCGCCACGGCGAGGGGCGCGCTTTCACCGGTGACGAGCGAGCGGTCGAGTTCGCTCCGGCCCGTGAGGACCATCGCATCGACCGGCATCCGCTCGCCGGCGGCGACGCGCAGGACCATGCCGGGCTGCACCTCGTCGAGGGGCACGTAGCGGGTTTCGCCATCGGCGAGCAGCGTCGCGCCGCGTGCGGCCAGTCGCGAGATGGCGACGACGGCGCTGCGGGCGCGCTCGCGCATGCGCTGGTCGAGATACCGGCCCACCAGCAGGAAGAAGATCAGCGTCACGGCCGCGTCGAAATAGGCTTCGGCGCCGCCGTTCAGGCTCTCGTAGAGACTCATGGCGAGGGCCAGGAGGACGGCCAGCGAGATCGGGACATCCATGTTCAGGCGCCCGACCCGCAAAGCCGAGACGGCCGAGCGGAAGAAGGGCTGGCCGGCGAAGGCCACGGTCGGCACCGCGATCAGGGCCGAGACGAGATGGAAGAGATCCCGCGTCGCGGCATCGGCCCCGGACCAGACGGAGACCGACAGAAGCATGATGTTGGCCGCCCCGAATCCGGCGATCGCCAGCGCTGTCAGCAGTCGTGTCGATTCGCGCCGGGTGCCCAAGGTTTCGAGATCGCCGAGATCGACGGGCGTGCCGGGATAACCGAGCGCGTCCAGTGCGCTGGTGATGACCGCCGGCGAGATTTTGGCGGAGCGTGTGACCACGGTCACCCGGCGCAGGGTGAGATTGACCCGAACCGAGGCGATGCCAGGCAGGGGCTTCAGGCCGGATTCGATGGCCGACAGGCAGGCGCCGCAGCGAATGCCGGGCACCGACAGGACATAGGTCACCGTGCCGTCCGGGGCCTGCCGCCCGGCATGGCGCAGTTCCTCGGTCCGTGGGTCGACGGGGCCGGCGACGTCGCCGAGGTCAGCGGGGAGCGTGAAGGCGGTGCCGCAGCAGCTCATGGTCGTGCGCTCACTTGACCACGAAGCGGATCGCGCTTTGCCAGGGCTTTTCGCCAGTCGCATCGACCCGGACTTCTGCCTCCCAGATCCCCGGCGCGAGATCGGTGGTCACGCCGTAGCCACCGGCGCGCAACGGCGCGAGGCGCAGGGTCCGGTCGTCGCGCTCGGTGGCGGGGCGCCCGATGGTGGCGGCGACCAGCGCGCCCCGCAGCGGCCGGGCCCCGGCATCGCGCAGATCGACGCGGAAGACGCCGTCGGAATAAGCCGTCGTCGCCGTCCAGCCGCGCCCGGCCTGGGCGGTGCGCTCGGCCGTCAGCTCGTTGAAATGCTGGCTGGCGATATAGCTGTTCTCGACGACGAGGCCGCTCCAGCTCGTGCTGGCGAAGATGGCCAGGGTGAGATTGACCGAGATGATGGTGCCGAAGAACAGCGCCATGACGCCGATCATGTGCAGGCCGGTGAATTTGTCAGGACGAAACACGCGACGCAGCATGGGTCAGTTCCCCGTCTCGAAGATTGCGGAATAGCTGTCGGTCTCACCCGCGACCGGATCGGTGACCACGAAGCGGAAGCTGGTCTCGCCCGCCTGCAGCGCGCTCGCCGGCTGGGCGACGAAGACCCGCAGTGCACGCAGCTGATCCGGCGCGACGGGAATGTCGAAGCTTCGCGCGGCCGGCGCATCGATGTCGGCGATGGTCATCGTCGCTTCCGGCAGCCCTTCGAGCGCCAGCCCGATCGTGCGCGGCTGCGGCAGCATGTTGAGCAGCTTCACGGTGTAGCCGTTGCGGATGGACCCGTCGGCGAGGGTGACGGCGACCGGGTTGCGGTCGTGCTGGACGTTGATCTGCAGACGGTCGCGGGCCAGCAGCGCGATGGTCAGCCCGACGCCGATCGCCGACCACATGGCCAGGTAGATCAGGGTGCGGGTGCGCAGGATGATGCGCCAGTCGAAATGCCGCAGCCCCGCGATGAAGCGGCCCGCATGGTCGCGCACGCGGGACGGGTCGATGGCGCCGGTCGCCGGGTCCGTGGCGGCGGCCATGTTGGCGTTGTAGTCGCTGAGCGTGGCGTAGGAGATCAGGCCGCGCTCGCGCCCGAGCTTGTCCATCACGCCATCGCAGGCGTCGATGCACAGGGCGCAGGTGATGCAGGCCATCTGCTGGCCGTCGCGGATGTCGATGCCCATCGGGCAGACCGCGACACAGGCGTTGCAGTCGACGCAGTCGCCGGCCGGCACGCCCGCCGCGGCAGCCTTCTTGGCGCCGCGAGTCCGCGGTTCGCCGCGCCAGTCATTGTAGGTGACGGTGAGCGAATCCTCGTCGAGCATGGCCGCCTGGATGCGCGGCCAGGGACACATGTAGATGCAGACCTGTTCGCGCATCAGCCCGCCGAAAACGTAGGTGGTGGCGGTCAGGAGAGCGACGGTGGCATAGGCGATGAACGGCGCCTCGCCGGTGACGAAGCTCGTCAGCAGGCTCGGGGCGTCGGCGAAGTAGAAGATCCAGGCGCCGCCGGTCGCCACGGCGACGACGATCCAGGTGGCGTGCTTCAGGACCCGCTTGCGCAGCTTGTCGAGGCTCCAGGGCGCCTTGTCGAGCTTGATGCGGGCATTGCGGTCGCCCTCGAAGAAGCGCTCGATGACGAGGAAGAGGTCGGTCCAGACCGTCTGCGGGCAGGTGTAACCGCACCACGCCCGGCCGACGACGGAGGTGACCAGGAACAGGCCGACGCCGGCCATGACCAGAAGCCCGGCGACGAAGAAGAATTCCTGTGGCCAGATCTCGATGAAGAAGAAATAGAAGCGGCGGTTGGCCATGTCGATCAGGACGGCCTGATCGGGCGCGTAGGGACCACGATCCCAGCGCAGCCACGGGGTCACGTAGTAGATGCCGAGGGTGATCGCCATGATCAGCCATTTCAGCTGGCGAAACTGCCCCTCGGTGCGCCTGGGGAAGATCTTCTCGCGCTTGGCGTAGAGGGGCTGGTCCTGGCGACTGGCGGCGTTGACGGCTTCGACGTCGAGGCGTTCGATGTCGGGCTGATGCAGCATGGTCTCTCTCGACGTTCGGCGGGCACCGCAGGGCGGCATCCGTGTCGATAGCCCCGCGTCGGCGGACCGGCCTTGATCTGCATCAACGCCCGGCGGTGCGTGGGTGCGTCGCGGGAGCGCACCATCGTGGACGAGGCCTTGCCGACAAGACGAAGCCCCCGGCTGGCGGGCCGGGGGCTTTGGTCGCGACCTCCCTCGCGACCGGGCGGCGGGATCCTATTCGCCGCCGCCGAGACTGTGGACGTAGACCGCGAGTTCCTTGATCGCGGTGTTGCCGAGGCGCTCGCCCCAGGCCGGCATGACGCCATGGCGCGGACGGCTTATCTGCGTCGCGATGGCGGTCGCGTCGCGGCCGTAGAGCCAGATCGCGTCGTTGAGCGCGGGCGCGCCGACCTCCTTCATGCCTTCGCCCGCCTCGCCATGGCAGAAGACGCAGTTCTGCGCGTAGATGTCGGCACCACGCGTTGCGGCGTCGGGCCGGTCGTCGCGGCCGGTCAGCGACAGGACATATTGCGAGACGTCGGCGATCTGGTCGCGATCGAGAATGCCGTCACGACCGAAGGCCGGCATGTCGGCGACCCGGGTGTCGGGGTCCGGCGCATAGCGGATGCCGTGCTGCAGGGTGACGGCGATCTCCTCCAGCGAACCGCCCCAGATCCAGGCGTCGTCGTTGAGGTTCGGATAGCCCGGGCTGCCGGCGGCGCCGGAGCCATGGCACTGGACGCAATTGACCTTGTAGGACGCTTCGCCGGCGGCGATCGCGAACGGACGAAGCTCCGGATCGGCGGCGATGGTCGCCACGTTCGAGGTGCGGATGGCGGCGATGCGGTCGGCATTCGCCATCTCCAGCGCCGACATCTCGGTGCGCAGATCCGCACGGCTCGACCAGCCGAGCAGGCCCGTCGTCGCCGAATTGACCAGCGGCCAGGCCGGATAGAGCGCCGTATAGACCGCCGCGAAGGCGATGGAGGCGTAGAAGGTCCACAGCCACCAGCGCGGCAGCGGGTTGTTGAGCTCCTTGATGCCGTCCCAGGAATGGCCGGTCGTCTCGATGCCGCTGACGTCGTCGATGTCCTTGTGATCGCTCATCGGTCAGTCCTCCTTGAAGGGGATGCTGGCGGCATCGTCGGCGGCGCGCTTGGCGCCCGGCCGGAGGACCCAGGCGAGAACGCCGAGGAAGAACAGCGTCAGGGCGAGAAGCGCCCAGCTGTCTGCGAAGGCACGCATGCTGTGGTAGTCGAAATCCATCCGGAGGCTCCTAGCGGTCGTTGCGTTCCGGCTCGTAGACGGAGAAGTCCACCAGGGTGCCGAGCATCTGCAGGTAGGCGACCAGCGCATCCATCTCGGTGAGACGCTGGTTGTTGCCGTCGAAGGTGCCGACGACCGCCTTGGGGTAGCGGGCGAGAAGGCCGGTCGTGTCGCCATTGGCGGTCGCCTGGACCATCAGGTCGGCCCTGGCGTTCTCGATCATCTCGTCGCTGTAGGGCACGCCGACGGCGCGATTGGCCCGCAGGTGACCGGCCGGATCGCGCATGTCGAGATCGGTGGTCGCCAGGAAGCCGTAGGATGGCATCACCGATTCCGGCACGACCGAGCGCGGCTCGATCATGTGCTGAACATGCCATTCGTCGCTGTAGCGACCACCGACACGGGCAAGATCGGGGCCCGTGCGCTTCGACCCCCACTGGAACGGATGGTCGAACATGGATTCCGCCGCGAGGCTGTAATGGCCGTAGCGCTCGACCTCGTCCCGGAACGGCCGGATCATCTGGCTGTGGCAGGTATAGCAGCCCTCGCGGATGTAGATGTTGCGCCCGGCGAGCTCGAGCGGCGAGTAGGGCCGCATGCCCTCCACCTTCTCGATGGTGTTCTCCAGGTAGAACAGCGGGGCGATCTCGACGATGCCGCCGACGCTGACCACCAGCAGGGACAGGACGAGAAGCAGCGTGGCGTTGCGCTCGACCCGGCCATGCTTGGCGAGAATGCCCCGGGCGACCGGGTCGGCCTTCACTTCCGGCAGGGCGCCGTCGAGGGTGGGACGTTCGGTTTCCTTGCTCATGTCTGGCCCCTTACCCTGCCATCTGGATTGCGGGCGTCTGTCCGCCCATCGGTACTTCCGACCGGATCTCGCCGCGGATGGTCTTGTAGACGTTGAAGGCCATGATCAGCGCGCCGGCGAGGTACATCAGGCCGCCGATCATGCGCAGCACGTAGTAGGGATGCATGGCCGCGACGGTTTCGGCGAAGGAGTAGACGAGGTAGCCGTCGGCTCCGTATTCGCGCCACATCAGGCCCTGCATGATGCCCGAGACCCACATCACCGCTGCGTAGACGACGATGCCGAGCGTCGCGAGCCAGAAGTGCCAGTTGACCAGGCGGAGGCTGTAGAGCCGCTCGCGGTGCCAGAGCTTGGGCACCAGATGATAGACCGCGCCGAAGGAGATCATGCCGACCCAGCCGAGCGCACCGGAATGGACGTGTCCGATGGTCCAGTCGGTGTAGTGGCTCAGCGAGTTCACCGCCTTGATCGACATCACCGGACCCTCGAAGGTCGACATGCCGTAGAAGGCGACGGAGATGACCATCATGCGCAGGATCGGATCGGTGCGCAGCTTGTCCCAGGCACCCTGCAGCGTCATCAGGCCGTTGATCATGCCGCCCCAGGAGGGCATCCACAGCATGATCGAGAAGACCATGCCGAGCGTCTGCGCCCAGTCGGGCAGGGCGGTGTAGTGGAGGTGGTGCGGCCCGGCCCAGATGTAGAGGAAGATCAGCGACCAGAAGTGGATGATCGACAGGCGGTAGGAATAGACCGGCCGGTTCGCCTGCTTCGGAATGAAGTAGTACATCATGCCGAGGAAGCCGGCGGTGAGGAAGAAGCCCACGGCGTTGTGGCCGTACCACCACTGGGTCAGCGCATCCTGCACGCCGGAGAAGGCCGAATAGCTCTTGGCGCCCATGAAGGAGACGGGCATCGAGAGATTGTTGACCACGTGCAGCATCGCGATGGTCACGATGAAGGCCAGATAGAACCAGTTGGCGACGTAGATGTGGGGTTCCTTGCGGCGGATCAGCGTGCCGAGGAACACCGCCAGATAGGCGAGCCAGACCACCGTCAGCCACAGATCGACATACCATTCCGGCTCGGCATATTCGCGGCTCTGGGTGATGCCGAGAAGGTAGCCGGTCGCCGCCAGGACGATGAAGAGCTGGTAGCCCCAGAACACGAACCAGGCGAGATTGCCGCCCCACAAGGTTGCCCGGCAGGTGCGCTGGACGACGTAGAAGGAGGTGGCGATCAGCGCATTGCCGCCGAAGGCGAAGACCACGGCGGAGGTGTGCAGCGGACGCACGCGGCCGAAATTGAACCAGGGTTCGATGTTGAGATCGGGCCAGGCAAGCTGCGCGGCGGCGAGCACGCCGACGAGAAATCCGACAATGCCCCAGGCGACTGTCGCGATGACGCCGTAGCGCACCACCTCGTCGGCATATTCGGTGCCGTTGGTCTTCAGCGGGATCTGCGCGGCGTCGGCGAATTCGATGCGCCGCAGCAGCACCACCGTCGCGCCCGCCAGGATGAAGAACAGGACATAGGCATGCGCGGCGAACTGCGCATCCCTGGCAAAGCCGGCCCCGAGCAGCGCGACCAGCGCCGCGCCGCCGATGAACATCGCCTCGGTTTGGTATTTCACGTCAGGAACCCCCTCGGTCATAGGCCCGCCGGACGCCGATTCGATCAGACGGTCGCAATCGCGGGATGGGGGTGGTGTGGCAGCGGCGACGGGCCGGCGCTTTGATGTCGATCAAGCGGGGTCGCGGGAGGCGGCGTTATGCGCTGGCGGCGGGTGTTGCGGGCGCAAGCGCGTGGGCTCGGCCGGTGCGGGGTGTGACGGATGCGGCGTGGATTGTCAGGGGGAGCAGCGGTTGCCGCGGCGCGGCGGAGCCCATGCCCGCGAGGCGGTAGGCGGCTGCCAGGATTTGGCATGGGTCCTCGGGTCGAGCCCGAGGATAACGACCTTGTTCGGGAGCTTGGCGCGTAAGACGACCTCGTTCGGGAGTATGGCGCGTCAGCGCACTGGACGGCGCGTGCTGGCCGATGCAGATCGGCAGCGATGGCGACCACGACGGTGGCGGGTGACGATGATGATAGCGAAGCCGGAAGCCGGAAGCCGGAAGCCGACGCTGAACAGAACGTGGTCAAAACGCAGAAGCAGAAGCGACCGCAGAGGCGCACGACGGCTGGCCGCCACATCCCCCGCGCGTCATCCTCGGGCTTGACCCGAGGACCCATGCCTCGACGGTGGCGGTATCAGAGGCGCTGCAGAACGGCCGTCACCGACGCGCCGTCGCCCGTCACGCCCCGCGCAGCGCCACGCCTCACTCGAACGCCTTGCCGTTCCACTTCACCGAGACCGACTGGCCGCCATGCCCGTACATGGAGATGGGCGGGCGGCGGCCCTCGCCGATCGTGACGCCGCCGCCGAGCACCTCGCCGACCTTCTTCAGGAGCCCGCCACGGCGCACATAGAAGATCACCGAGCAGACCTGCGCGCCGCAGAACATGCTGCGACCGAACCGACCGTCGCCGCAGAAGATCGCGTCATGGGACAGGATAAGGTCCGACTTGCCGTCGCCGTCGAGGTCGCGCTCGATCACGCCGACCGGATCGATCGTGCCCCGCCCGCCATCGCAGGCCTCGGCGATCTGTTCCTTCACCACCCAGGCGGCCGCCTTGGTCCGTGCCTCGACCGGCGTCCACGCCAGGGCGAGGGTAAAGATCGTCACCAAAGCCCTCTTCATCGCATGCCTACCGTTGCGTCACCCGATCAAGCTGCCGGGAGTGTCGGCGCAAGGCAAGCGCGGGCGGGTGCCTCCGGGACGGGAGAGCGAACGTCCGTCGCAGGTCATGACGCCGCAGAGGGCCGTTCTGGCTCGTCGCGCCGTGCAGGGTTGCTGCCAATCCGTTTGCGGCGGCAGGCCGGCCCCGTACGCGCGCCGTCGCGTGAAACCGGGGGAGTCCAGCCACCCGGAGCAGGAGTCTCGTCACCAAAACGAAAAAGCCCCGGAAGCAGGGCTTCCGGGGCTTTTTGTCCCGCGACACATAGTTTCCCGCAATCGTCCCACTCGGCCGGCTCGAAATCAACGACTTACGCGATCGGCGCGCCACATAGTTCGCCTCAGGTGACAATAGGATTTGTCGCAGAAGGTCGGCGCGAAGCGCCAGCAGCC
This sequence comes from Aurantimonas coralicida DSM 14790, assembly GCF_000421645.1. GTDB lineage: Bacteria > Pseudomonadota > Alphaproteobacteria > Rhizobiales > Rhizobiaceae > Aurantimonas > Aurantimonas coralicida. The sequence continues at coordinate 23,495 of NZ_ATXK01000016.1, forward strand.
GGTGAGATCCGTCTCCCAGATCCGGGAGCAGGAACGGGCCGCGCCTTTGCCAGTTGTTTCGGCAAGGCAGATCATTGGAGGGTGAAATGACAGACTTCGTTGACAACACGCTCGGAGCTATTGAGGCGGAAATGAAGGCCAAGGCTGAAGGCGGGACAGTCACCATCGATGCGGCGCACTGTTCGGGTGAAGAGATCATCGACCTCGTCAAGGGAGCCGCAAAGCTGGCATCTGAAAACGGGCAGAAGCTCAAAGGTGTCCGCCTTGCCGCGGAGTGCTTCACGCGAGCCGGCATCGAGCGAACGACTGGCAATAGCGGAGAGGTAGCAGGGGTGCCAGTGGTCCAGGTTATTGATTTCGACAAGATGGATCTGGTGTTCGAGGCCGGCGTCTAGTGCCGGCGCGCCGGCAAATCGTGCCTGCGTGAAAATCTTGGCTGCCGACGTGAAAGAAGAGCGGGCGAGCGGAATCTTGCGGCATGTGCCGCAACGCTTCCTGATACCGTGGGTCGGCGACGACCCCAATGTTCGGGCAACGATGTCACGCGATACATAGTTTCCCGCAGGCGACAACGGGTTTCCCGCAGTCTCATTTGAGGGCTGAATCCATCGTCGCTTCGAGGGAGGTGCCCTCATATTCGCGGCCTGATGGTAGTAGATGGTTTTCCCCGCGTTGTTCCGGACCAGATACGGCGAAAAGCGGACTCCCTTGGCGCTGAACCCAAAACGGAATTGCTGATCTCTTCAGAGTCGCGGCCATTCGGCTGTTCGAATACCCCGGACCTTTGAAGGCGGCCGTAGCTATATGGTTCAAGGAATAATCATCGAAATGGGGTGCGGGGGAGGGTGACCATGTCAGATCAAAAAGTAGATCAGCTTCAGCGTGCTGGGCGACTGTGGTTGATTTTAGTGAGGACTGCGAAAGCAGAAACCTCGGTTACATATAAGCAAGCGGCGGACGAAATTGGTATACATTGGAGGCCAATGGCTTATGTGCTAGGTCCGATCCAGGACTACTGCCAAAGCGAAGGTTACCCGCGCCTGACTGCTCTCGTACACAACAAGGCGAGCGGTGTTCAGGGCGGCGGCTACCTGGGGGTGCCGGGCGATCAAACTGATCTGGAAGAAATCTACCAGTTCGATTGGGATAACCTCGAGAACCCATTTTCTATAAGAAAACAGGAAGATCTGAACAAAATTGCATCCGAGCTACTGCAAGAGCCGAATACGGCGCCGGATAAATGGGTAGCCACTCTTTCTAGGGGAGATGTGCAGCGGGTCTTCCGGAGCGCGATCCTAGAAGCGTACGGATATCGCTGTGCTGTTTGCTCGATAGGCTTCACCGAAATTTTGGAAGCCGCTCATATCGTCCCTTGGGCATCTGGTCAGCGCAAGTTGAGAGCAGACCCGAGGAACGGCATCTGCCTTTGCGCGAATCATCACCGCCTGTTCGACGCCGGGTGGCTGCAAATTGGGCCTGATAGGATCGTCCGCTTCAGTGATCCCGACATGGAGTGCGGTGGATATGAGCCAATCGACGAGGCTGCGGTGATGTCGCTCCATGGCTCGAGACTGAAGCTGCCGGAAAATGAGGATTTATGGCCGGACGCCGAACTGCTGCGGGGAAGACAGGCATAGCCATGATTCGAATCTAAGGTAAAATCCGAGGTCTACCGATAATGTGTCATCGACATCTTGCAACGATCACATCGGGTCGGGTTCTCGTGCATTGAAAACCCTTGCCAGTCAGATCGCCGGCAAGGGTTTGCACTCAACGTCGAAGGTCGTGTTCCCTAGCGAAACTCTCTAGAGCGGCGCGTCCGAGCACGCGCCTTGCGATCGCTAACGCGGCTAGTGCTTCTATCGCTGGCTTATGCTGCCGAACGATCACGACCGTTTCGGCATAGAGCCGCGCCAAACGACCATGGACGAGCCTGCTGTCTATCTGAGCGCCATGGACAAGCGACGACCCGAGCCCGAGCGAGCCTTCGGTCCTTGCGACCAGTCGTGTCGCCTGGGCAAGATCGGAGCTATCCGATCCACCCGCGCCAGCCGAAGCCGCACCCAGGATGACCTCTTCCGCCGCTCGACCGGCCAGCAACGCGACGACCTGCCGATGCAGATCCACTGCAAGCCCTTCAAAGCTTTCATCGTCGATCGCGTAGGTGACATGCCCGCCGGAGCCAGCGCCGTCGATCAGCGAGAGAGCCATGGGGAATTCCCCCATGGCCATTCCGATCACGGCGTGGCCCGCTTCGTGGATCGCAATTCGCCGGATCATTGCTGGCGAGCGCGTATCGGGCGGGATTGCAACCGCGATCAAATCATCGCCGCCAAGCGGACGCTTTGCCATGCGCGCCCGACGCCGGGCATCGCGTGCGATGCGCACGACGTCCGCGCCGGAAATCGTGCCAGCGAACAGCGCAGCGACGTCCTCAATGACAGCGCTCTCGATCCCGTCACCGAGGTGATGGCGAAAGATGCCTGCAAGCGCTTCCTCGTTGGGCAGGTCGATCCAGAACCTCCGGTCGAGACGTCCGGACCGGACAAGCGCCGCGTCGAGGTTCGCATCGTCATTGCACGCCGCGATGACCACGACGCCCTCGCGCCGACCAATCCCGTCCAGACACTCCAGGAGGCAGGTGACGATCGCCGTGAACCAGGCGTCGGCGGACCTGTTAGATCCACCGCGCCCTTGGACCGTGTCGATCTCGTCGATGAAGACGATCGCCGGCAGGTTCTTCGCGGACGCCTCGAAGACGGCACGAATGGCCTTGGTGACATCCCCCAGATGACCAGACTTGTTGGACTGCCACTGGGCGTAGCTCGTCGCTGTGAAGTGGACGCCGGCAGAATTCGCGATTGCTTGCGCGAGCAGGGTCTTGCCCGTCCCGGGCGGGCCGACGAAGAGTGCGCCGGCGTCGACGTCTTCCCAGCCGATCTCGCCCCGCCGATAGGCGGATAGATCCGCAACGAGTTGCAGCGCCCATCGCCCCGCATCACCATAGCCGTGCAGATCTTCTATGCGGGGACCCGTCGTGATGTTTCTCCCGGGCGTCGCCTGCTCGCTCGCAATCCGCATGCCGCGGATCTCTTCAAGCAGGCGAAGGCGCTCGGCGGGCGTGCGGCCGCGCCCGCCCGCAAAGTCGAGTTCGAGTGGCCGGTAGACCGAGCCGGTCGTCCCATCAGGCAGATGCGGAGGCTCGTCCAGGAAGCCGAGCCGAAACTCGAGGTCCTCGCGCGAAGGATCAATGATCTCGATGAAGGCGTCCGAGATAACGCGCAGGATCTCCGGAGCCTCGTGTTGGGGCGGGAACAGGCAGATGCAGGGTGTCGTCTCGTTCAGCATCTCAGGCAGTCGATGAAGCTCGAACGGATAGCCATGATCGAGCCGGTGCGCCGTCGTCGCGGTCATCGTCGTGATCGGCAGGTGTGGATCCGGCCATGCCGCTCGGATCGCGGTCTTGATCGCTTGCCTGGCGCTGTCCAGCCAGTGATCCGAAAACACGCTCGCGGTGACGAGGAGCGGCCGGTCACCTCGCAAGCGGGTCGTGGCCGCGATGTTCGCATCGACAGCGTCAAACAACATGCGAGCAGACGGACTCAGGTCCTCGACGATCTCGTATGTGGCTGCGTTGAACAACGCCAAATCTTCCGGGTCCGGTCGGTTTCTCATCGCATGTCTTCCTCGGCGCGCCCGCAGGCGCAGCCCTTCGAATCCTGTTCTCAGTTCTGTCGACATCGGGATCTCACCTGTGTCTCGGGGCCGATTGGCGTTTCGCGCCACTCCAGGGCGATCACGCGCTTCAGGGCGAGCGCGACGACGGCACCGATGGGTTCGGGGCTCTCGCGCATGGCGGAGGCGGCCTCGATCAGTGTGATCGGCGACATCTCCTCGAGGTAGGCGAGCAGGCGCACCCGGTCGCCGAGCGGCACCACGCGTTTGGCGTAGCGCATCATCTCGCGGGCGTTGGCGAGCGCCGGTTCGACGCGGATCTCGTCTTCAGGAATCGTGCGATAGGTGATCGTCGGGCCGATCGGTGTCAGGCCGGTCTCGCCGGCATCCAGGAAGCTTTCGCGCCCTTCGCTGCCGACGACACGGAAATCGGGCACGTGATTGACGATCTCACCATCGGCGCTCGCCAACTCGACGACGGCCGGCAGGCACGACCATGCGGTGACAGCCGGATCGAGATCGAGAAGCAACGCGAGATCGCGGGCAATCTGCGAGCGGAAGACAGGGCGGCCGATGCAGAAGACCGTACCCACGGGCCCGAAGCGCCGGGCGGAGGAGGCCCGACGACGGGAAAGCGTGTGCAGGTCCGTAAAATTGCCGGCGTTGGAATTGTCAGAAAGGGAATGATTGCGGGAGGGCATGTCGTCGGTCCGAAAGAAAACGCGTGGGCGTTCGCCGGACGACGGGCTGATTACCCTATCCGGCGCTGCAGGTCGTCGGGCGCACAGCCACGACGACGGACATCTTCTTTTCGGTGCGCTTGATCATGAATGAGAACATAGTGCGAACATAGGCCGGCGGTCAACGCTGATTCGTCGGGGGTTCGAAGGTTAACGGAGGGGATTATGCAAGCGCATCGAACCGAACGGGCCGACCAAGCACGCGATCTCGACGAGGCCGCCCAGTGCATATCGGCCGGCTACGTCAGGAAGCGCAGGACATGAGAAACCGCGCCAGGCATCGCCAGCCAATTTGCGTATTGGAAGCCGGAACAAGGATATGGTCGCCTCCGGCAGGACGACCTGTGTACATGCCTGGCGTGATACGAAACGCGCTGCTCTCGAAAAAGACGTTAAGCGAGCGCGCCGACAGAAATCGTCGTCTCTTCTGACACGGCCTGCAAATCGGGCAGACAACCGTCAGTGAGTTGCGAGACGCTCATACGGTTGGAATGGGCGCACACGCTTATCGCGGCCACCGCATCGCCTGTTCGGGGCGAAATGATCGGAACGGCTAAGGACCGCACGCCCTTTTCGAGTTCCTCATCCACGATCGCGAAGCCTTTCTTGCGCGCGATCCGAACCTGATCGAGAACCAGATTCCTCGCGGCATGAGGATCGTGCGACGCCAAAATCCTGCCATCACGTGCCAGAATCTTCATCACGGCGTCGTCGCTCAGGGCGGCTAGAAGAACCCTACCTTGCGCTGAATAGGCGACCGAAAGCCGATCGCCAGCTTCGAGGTATATCGACATGAGCCGGTCGCTCCGGGCGTATGCCATGATCCGGATGGAAGCATCTTCGAGGGTTCCGCACGACGAGGCTTCACGATGACGGTCAACTAGCCGTCTCATCCTCGGCAGCGCGTGGCGAGCGAGGAGTTCCGCCTCATTGTCTTGGTTTCCGAACCGAACGGCGTTCGGAAGAAGACGGTATCCATGATCCTTCTGTTCGGCATGGCCGAGGCGAACCAGCGTCAGCACGTAACGTCTCGCTGAAGCACGCCCTTGGCCTGACTTCGCTGCGATCTCGCTGATTGTCGCAGGGCCCGACATTCCGCTCATCGCCGAGAGAACGTCCAGCCCCTTTGCGAAGCTTTCGACGTACTCGTTTCGATCATGAACGCTGCCCAAAACTTCGTCGGTGGTTCCGGCGGCGGAGTTGACAGGCATCGACGTGCCATCCTAATGCTTGCAGTGCGATCACTGTGATTGCTGTGCAAACACTATAGCGGGGCAGGTCGGGAGAGTAAACCGGCACCGCTGTCGGGAGGACGACAGACATGAAGTTTACGCGCATTCTCGCGGGCACGTTGATCGCGTGTTCCACTGCTCTTTCGGCCGGCCACGCGGACGCGGAAACCCGCATCAGCGTCGCCGACGCGTTTCCGAGCGGTCACTACCTTTCCGAAGAGGCGGTGAAGTTCTGGATGGGACGGGTTGAGGAATTGTCGAATGGAGAAGTCACCTTCGACTATTTCACCAGCGGCCAGATGGGACCTCTCGCTGACATGCTCGACATGGCGAAGAACGGCATCGCAGACGTAACCTACGTTCCGATGTCGTCGTTCGCGGATCGGCTGCCGCTGTCGGGTGTCACCGAGCTTCCGGGCTTCTTTGAGAAGTCCGTTCGTGGCACTGCAGCGTTCCAGGAATTTCTCGATTCCGATCTCGCTGCAGAAGAATTCGAGCCTGAAGGTGTCGTCCCGCTCTTCGGAGCCATGCTCCCGCCGTATCAGGTCGCTTCGACCAAGGGCGCCATCAATTCGGAAGCTGGCTTCGATGGCGTCCGCCTTCGCACGCCCGGTGGCATTCTCGAGATAGCCGCAGAGCGCCTTGGCGCGACCGCCGTTCCAATGGGCGGTCCTGACATGTATGCCGCTCTCCAGCGCGGGACCGTCGATGCCACGGTCAACGCGTTCGCGTCGCTCAAGGGTTACAGGCTGAACGAGGTCCTCAAGGCCGTCTCGGACAATGGCAGCTTCGGAAGCTTCGCATTCACCCTCGTCATCGGGAAGGAAAAGTTCGAAAGTCTTCCTGACGACGTTCAGAAGGCAATGACAGAAGCTGGCGATGAGACCGCGAAACACGTCGCCGAGTGGATGGACGAGAACGAGCAGAAGATCGCCGAAGAATTCTCCTCCGAAGGTATTGACGTTTATTCGATTGACGCCCCGGTCCTTGAGGACTGGAACAAAAAACTGTCCGGCGTGGCGGATACATGGGCTCAGCGCCTCGATGAGCGCGGCAAGCCAGGAACAGAGATCCTGAAGAAGTGGAAGGCTGCGCTCGACGCAACCAACTGATCAGGTGCGCGGATGAAGCCTGGTCTTCATCCGCGCCTTCTTCCGCCCCTTAAACTATCCCGGAAACGAAAATGCTCGACCGTGCCTTGACGGTAGTCGAACGAGCCCTGGTCTTCGGAACTTATCTCGCGCTGATGGCGATGATGGTTCTGATAACGGTCGACGCCATCCTCCGATATGCTTTCGCCGAGACGCTGCCAGACGTCTACCATCTGACCGAACTCTATCTGATGCCGATGGTGATATTCTTCGCTCTGGCAAATACCCAGCGTCTCGATGGGCATGTCTCGGTTTCTCTTTTCCATCGTTTCCTGCCTGATACAGCCCGCAGGAGCGCACTCTTGCTGGTTTATCTGGCAGCTTCAGCATGCTTCGCGGCGATCGCATGGAAGAGTGGTCAGACTGCCTGGTCGGACATAGCGGCCTGGCGTGTCACTGCAGGTGTCGTGCCGTGGCCTACCGGACTCTCACGAGCCATCGTTCCTGTTGGTTCCGCAGTCCTGGCCATCCGGCTTTTCGTTGACGGTCTTAAGCTTGTCGGACGTTCGGGGAATCGCGAGGTGAAGTCGATATGACGCTCGCTCTTCTCGCCATCATGCTTCTTGTCCTGATCGTCATCGGGGCGCCCATCGCCTTCGCCTTGTTGATCACGGGGACGGCCGGGCTTCTTCTGCAACTCGGATTGAATCCGACGCTCGGCATTCTCCAGACGTCGCCCTATCGTTCCAGCGCATCCTTCCTGCTGACGACAATTCCGATGTTCATCCTGATGGCCGAGTTTCTCGCGGGCGGCCGGATGGCGCAGGACATTTTCCGAGCAGGTCACTACTGGCTCGGTCACCTACGGGGCGGCATGGCGGTCGCAACGACGCTCGCGAGCGCGCTGCTGGCGGCGCTACTTGGATCCAGTCCTGCAGCGGCTGCCACGATGTCCTCAATTGCTGTGCCAGAAATGCGCAAGTACGGCTACGACGATCGGCTTTCGCTCGGGATCGTGGCCTCGGCCGGAACTCTGGCCGTCATCATTCCGCCGAGCGTCATCTTGATCCTTTACGGCATCCTGACGGAAAGCTCGATCGGACGGCTGTTCGTTGCCGGCCTGATACCCGGTATCATGACAGCGACGGGCTACATCCTGCTGGTCAACATCTGGGCACGCGTCGAGCCTTCGGTCGCACCAACCGCCGAGAAGAAGTTTACCCGCGAGGAGAAGATGGGCTCTTTGAAGCCTATCTGGCCTGCGATCCTTCTCATCGCGGTCGTGCTTGGCGGCATCTATTCCGGTTTTGTGACGCCAACCGAGGCGGGCGCTGTAGGCGCGGCTGGGGCCTTCGTCATCGGCATCCTGTTCAGTGGCCTGCGCCGGAAAGGGATCATCGGCGCGCTTGAAAGGGCTTCGAAGACGACCGCGATGATATTTGCGATCATCATCGCCGCATCGATCTTCGGCTATTATCTGACTTCGACACAGATCGCCCAGGATACCATCCGCTGGGTGCAAGCCTCCGGCATGCCTACCACCGCCGTCTTGGTCGCCGTCCTGCTCGTCTATCTGGTTTTGGGTGCTTTCCTGGATCCAGTGTCGATCCTCGTACTGACGCTTCCTTTGGCGTTCCCTCTGATCATCAGCCTTGGCTACGACGCAATCTGGTTCGGCATTATCGCGACGAAGATGGTCGAGATCGGATTGGTCACGCCGCCCGTAGGGATCAACGTTTTCGTGACTGCGGGAGCCGTCAATGCGGATCTCAAAGACGCGTTCAAGGGTGCTTCCCTGTTCATCCTCGTCGACGTGATCGTGGTGATTCTGCTGATCCTGTTCCCGCAGATCGTCACCTTCCTTCCCGACCTAATGTTCTGAAAGGCCACCACCGATGGACACCGACAGCCGGAGCGCCGTCGCCGCTCTCCGCGACCTCTCGACCTCGGAAATCTCCGATGCCCTCGATAAGTTGGGAATCCCCGGTCAGGCGCTCGGGATCAAGCCAATGTATCCGTGCGAGCGTCTTGTAGGACCGGCCTTTACTCTGGCCTATCTCCCGCAAGGGATGTCCGAGGGCAACGTCGGCGATTTCATCGACGACTGCGACGCCGGCGACGTCGTCGTGATCGATAATCACGGTCGTCTCGATTGCACCGTCTGGGGCAACATCCTCTGCGAAACCGGTAAGCTTCGAGGCGTGGGCGGTGCAGTGATCGATGGCATCTGCCGCGATGTCGACGAAGCCACCGGAATTGGCTTTCCGGTTTTCGCCCGTTCGGCGGCGATGCGGACAGGGAAGGACAGGGTCGTTCTCGATCGCGTCGGGGTTCCAGTCTCAATATGCGGCGTCCGAGTGGAGCCGGGCGATATGGTCGTCGCTGATCTGGGCGGTGTTGTCTTCATCCCGCGCAACAGGATCGACGAAGTGATCGAAATCGCGAGCGGCATAGCCGAACGCGAAGAAAACATTCTCGAAGAGGTCCGCGCCGGAAAACCGCTCATCGAGGCGCGCCGGAATGCCGGATATCACTCCCTTCAGACAAGACAGGACCGTGCATGAACAGCTTCGTCTTCGAGCCGTATCCTACCCGGATCGTTTTTGGGCGCGGCAAGGTCCGGACCGTCACCGATGAGGTCGGCAAGCTCGGTCTCCAACGCGTGCTCGTCATCTCGACAAATGGACGATCAGAGCTAGCAGAAAAGCTATCCGCATCACTCCCAGGCTCGAACCTGTTCGCCAAAGCGGTGGTCCACGCTCCGGCAGAATGTGTCGCCGATGCACTTGCTGCGGCACGAGACATGGATGCTGACGGCATGATTTCGGTCGGCGGTGGCTCACCGATCGGCATCGCCAAGGCGGTCGCGATCGAACGACCGGTTCCAATTCTCGCAGTTCCCACGACCTATTCGGGGTCGGAAATGACTCCGGCTTGGTCCGTGACTAAGGACGGCACGAAGAAGGGCGGCAAGAGCCGCGAGGTGGTTCCGCGTACGGTCGTCTACGATCCAGATCTGACCGACGGGATGCCGCGGTCCACCGCCGTGACCAGTACAATCAACGCGATGGCTCATTGCTGCGAGGCTCTGTATCCGGAAGACCAGTCGCCGCTGGTAACGACGATCGCTGAGGAAGGGCTTCGTCGCCTGGCGGGCGGAATACGATCCACGGGGGCCTACGAAGGCGACGGGGGGGCGGATCTTCTTTACGGAGCACATCTGGCCGGCCTCGTCATGGCTCACTCGGGCATGGCCGTCCACCACAAGCTCTGTCACGTCCTGGGTGGGACGTTCGGGCTCCCTCATTCTGAAACGCATACAGTCATGCTCCCGCATGCAATCGGCTACAACGCCGATGCCGCGCCCGAGGCAATGCGACGGATCGCCAATGCGATCGGCACCGAGAAGGCCGCAGCGGGTCTGTGGGATCTGGCGGACGCCTGCGACGCCCCGATGACTTTGACTCAGTTCGGCTTCGATCCCGCAGATATCGACGAAGCCGCGGATCTCGTACTTGCCGCCCCGTATCCCAATCCACGTCCGATGGAGCGCGATGCGATCGTGTCCGTTCTTCGTGATGCATGTGTTGGCCGGAGGCCACAATGACCAGTCTCGCAGACTTCGGAACGGCCACGATTCATGAAGCGAGTGGGCAGAAAGGCGCGCTCCCATCGTCGATCAAGCCGTTGGTAGCCGGCATGCGTGTTTATGGCCCAGCATTCCCGGTGAGATCCCCGGGCGGGGACAATCTCATGCTGCATGCCGCCATTCTTGGCGCGCCAAAAGGCAGCATCATTGTCGCAGATGCCGGCTTCGAGTCCGAAGCCGGTCCCTGGGGGGACTTGATGACGCTCTCTGCAATGCAGAAGGGAATTGCTGGCCTGGTCATCAGTGGATCGGTCCGCGACGGCGACGATATCGCTCGATACGGCTTCCCCGTATTTTGTACAGGTCAATGCATTCGTGGGACCACGAAGAAGATGAAGGGGCCGGCGCCGGATACCGTGCGTATTGGCGAGGTGACCATCGCGCCAGGAGACATTATTGTCGGAGACAATGATGGACTCGTGGTCGTCGATGCCAACATGGTCCGAACCGTCACCGAAGCGTGCCACAAGCGGGAAGAGAAAGAGGCATCGTTCCGCTCTCGAATGGAAGCCGGGGAAAGCTTGCAATCGATTATGGGCCTCGTCCTTTGAAGCTGTACCTGATGAAGTTGAGGCTCAGGAATTGGCCGGCGCGGATCTGAGCGAGCAGATAGACAAGATCGCTCTTGTGCCAGCGCTTGGCAGGAGAAGTCGCAACCACCCGTTCGTTATTCACCTCGGCGGGTTTGCTCATCGAGGTCTGACGCTCAGACCTCAATGATTTGGTTCGGATCGAACCCGGATGCCTCACCGGCGCGAACCTGCGGGTTCGCGACGATCCGCGTATCACCGAGCGCATAGTCGCGCACGGTATGGATGTGTCCGTGGATCCACGCGGCTGGACGCCAACCCCTGATCTTAGGCTCAAGGTCCGAGGCATAGCAGTGGTTTAGGCGGTCACCGGGCAACGCCAGCGATCGCGGACTGGGCGCGTGATGCGTAACGACGATCGTGCGCCGAGGATCGACGCCGTCGGCGAATGCGTCCGCGAGGAAGCGCCGCGTGCGGCGATGCCATGCGAGCGTGTCGTCAGGGGTGATCCGCCGCGACCGCCGTGTAGACGAGGCACGATGGATGAATTGATAGTCGTTCATCCACCGGTTCGCCTCGGCGAACGCATGGCGCCGGCTGGCATGCAGACGCGAATGCAGATCGGTCCAGAGCGTCGCGCCGAGGATCGTCAAACCGCCTATCGTCGCGACTTCGTCGGACAGCAGGGTGATCCCGAGCCGGGCTGCCAGATCGCGACCGGCCGCAAGCTCGTCTTCGATCGTGAAGCCGAACGCAGAGCCGTCTCGGTACCAGTCGTGATTTCCAGGGACGTAGATCGTCGGCACCCCAGCGAAGCGCTCGCCAAGCCATGCGACCGACGATGTCAGCCGGCCGGCACAGTCGCCGGCGACGATCGCGATGTCGAACGGTGTGCTGATTTCGGTCGCCGGGTCAAAGGGGCGGCCGCCATCGTTCTGATGAAGATCCGATAGGATCAGAAGGCGCGGATTATCCATGGCGCCGTACCTCGAGATGGACTGGAAGCGAACGTCCAGAAAGAAGAAAGCTGCCCGATGTTCGGACACGTGATGACGATCGCCAGCAGCGTTAGCGCTGCGGCGTTTCCTTCATCACGACGGGCTTTCTGGTCTCGTAGGTCATGTACTCGAGATAGCTCCAATTTCGCTAATAGTCGAGTGGGGCCGTAAGCGGATGGTTTCCGCCTCTGTAGTACGGTTATTCACCGGGGAGGGCAGTGCACCATTCGTAGCCAAGCTTGATATCGACGGCAATATTCCAGCGACCGCCGACCAAGCGTGGCTGACGAATTCTGCTGCTCGACTAGGTTCTCCCTACGATGAGTATGGCCGACGCTGACTTTCGTGTTCTTGTCGATCATGCCAAACAACTGACAGAGACCTCGTGGGTATATCACGGTCGTTGGGTGTATGGGGGCATGATGATTGTGAAGCGGGCGGCCCCTCGAAGTATGACGAGGTAACGCCATGCCGGGCGTTTTTACCTGGAGGCCAGGTACCGACTACGAAGATCGGATCGAGAGCGAGTATCGATTTCGTTCGCGTCATGATGGTCAGATGAAGGAGGTCGGACTCGGGTGGGTGGTCATCCATCGATCCCGCCGAGGTGACGGTAGCGCACCCTCGGCCTACATCGGCGTCGGCGAGGTCTACTCGGTAGAGCAACTGACGGTGCCGATTGGCATGCGCGTCGCACGCATTCGGAACTTCCTCGCCTTCGAGCCGCAGGTGCCGTTCCGAGACGGGTCGGAAAATCGTGAGGAGGCGCTTCGTAAACTGCCGAACATCGCGGTCGGCCCTCATACCCAAGGTAACCCGATACGTCCGCTCTCGAACGAGGACTTCGGCGCGATCGTCCGTGCCGGCCTTGCCGACCTGTTTGATCCGAGGAAGACGGCGCTTCTCGATCTCGATGATCCCGAACTCATCCGCGATGGCGCCGATCTGCTGAATCTGCCGTTCGATCAGCAGATCCGGCGCATGCAGGAAATCCTCATGAAGCGTCCAATCCGCGAGGCCGCGTTCAGGCGGGATGTCCGCAGCGCCTATGACTTCAAATGCGCGTTCACCGGCCTGTCGATTCGCAACGGCGGCGGCAGGCCGGAAGTCGATGGCGCGCATATATGGGAGGTAAAGGACGGCGGACCCGACGTCGTCCAGAACGGCATCGCCCTGTCGAAGACGGCGCACTGGATGTTCGACCGCGGACTGATCCGAGTTAACGACGACTATTCCCTGCAGATCTCCGACAACAAGGTGCCGGCGGAGTTCAAGCGGCTTGTCGAGCCTTATCGGAAGCGGATCCATCTGCCGAAGGACAAGAGCCTGAGTCCGCACAAGTTTTATCTGCAGAAGCACCGTGACAAGCACATGGCGGGCAGCCTGTGAGTATGGCGGTCGACACCGGACCTCTTGCCGGCGCCTTCCGCGACATGACGGCGTCCTACAAGGCATTCTGGTTCCTGTCGCTCATCGAGGCCGTGCGGGACAGGGCAGGCCGGGCCTCGATCGATCTGTTCGTGCCGTTCGACGAGATGGCAGGGCGGATGCTCGACATGGCGTTCTGGCCGGCCGTCACCTACCGCCTGTCGTTCGGACCGCAGGATCAGATCCATCGGAAGCTCGCCGGCCTGCGCGACGACGACGGGAATGCGGTGAAGCCGACCTTCGATCGCGAGCGCGGGAAAGGCATCCTTCGCTACGTTCCGGACAAGTTCCTTGAGCCCTGGCTGAAGGCGGCCGGCCGATCGGGGCGCGAGGCTGCGCTCGAACTCTTCGCGACGCCGGGTGCCGTGCCCTATCGAATCGACAAGGTGGGGATCGAGATCGAACGTCATTGGTTCGACCATATCGCCGACAATCTCGGCGTCATGCGCGCCCTCGGCGAGCGTGAACTCATCCGGTTCCTGCAGTCGCGCAATCCGACTGTGCCTGGCATCCCCGAGAAGATCGGCCCGCCCGACCGCGGTGGTGGCCTCGGGTACAAGCGGAAGTTCTGGATCTCGACGCTCGAGAACGCGGATCCAGAGTGCTTCTACACGGGGCGGGCGCTCCAAGGACGGGAGTTCTCGCTCGACCATTTCGTACCGTGGTCGTTCGTCGCTCACGACCGGATCTGGAACCTCGTGCCGATGGCGACGTCACTCAACGCCAGTAAGGGCGTCCGACTGCCCAACATCGGTCTCGTTGAGAGGATGGGTGGATTCCAGCGCGAAACGCAACATGCTCATGAGAAGCGGATTCGGACGTCCTTGCCAAGTTCCTGGAGGAGGCACTGGAAAGGGGTGATGAAGCCGAGGCATTTGCGCGGCGTGGTGTTGAGGCTGACAATGGCGTCCTGGAGATCGGCTTCGGACAGGGTGTCGAGATCGAGCCATCTGGGCAGCCATCGTCGCAATCGTCCGTTGGCGTTTTCGACGCCTCCCTTCTGCCAGGAAGCGTAGGCGTCGCAGAACCAGGTCGACATGCCGAACAGGTCGTCGAGCAGGCGGTGGCGGGCGAAGGCGGTGTCGTTATCAAACGTCACCGAGGAG
>NZ_ATXK01000017.1 GCF_000421645.1 Aurantimonas coralicida DSM 14790
ATGGCGACCAACGAGAAGGAGCCGGAGCAGAAGGAGTGGGCGGACGCCATCAAGGTGATCATGCCGACCTTCGAGAACGGCCTGACCCACGTCAACATCTCCGGCGTCGCGCTGGCCAAGAACGCGCCGAACCGTGACAATGCCGTCAAGCTGATGGAATTCCTGTCTGGCGACGAGGCGCAGAAGATCTACGCCGAGCTGAACTACGAATATCCGCTGGAGCCGGGCATCGAGGCGTCCGAACTGGTCAAGTCCTTCGGCGACCTGAAGCCCGACACGCTGCCGCTCGACGAGATCGCCAAGTTCCGCACCAAGGCCTCCGAGATGGTCGACGAGGTCGGCTACGACAACGGGCCGCAGAGCTGAGCCCATCTGACATGCTAACAGGGCGGTGCCCGGCCTATCCTCGTCCCGGGCACCGCGTCCGCCGCCGAAACTCACAGGTATTTATGGGCTAGCAAAACGAACTTATGGATACTGCGGCAGAGCAGAATTCGTGATGGTCACAACGCGGATGGGAAAAGGCCGACGGGAGTAGTCGAAGCATTTACTCGCAAGCAGGCTCGTATATGGTCGAGCCGTCGACCAGCATGAAGTCGCGAGCCGGTCCATCGTCGCCCATCATGGTCCCGTGGATCGTGATGATGTGGAACGGCTCGGCTTTCCCTTCAGGGTCGACCGCGCAGACTCCAACAATTGAAGTGCCGCACGTCCGCAGATCGAAGGTTTTCGCGCGGTCGGTGACGGGGTACTGGTCGACGGTTCGCCAGTCCGACGAGATCTGCAATTTGGTCGTGTCGGCCGTGCTGCGATAGCGGTTGCATTCGGCGGCTGATTCGGGGGCGGCTGTCGCTGTTAATACACCGAGAGAACAGCAAAGGACGATGGTGCTGCGCATAGGGTGTTCTCCGGCTTCGAGGGTCAAAGGAAGCTGGCGCCGGCGCGGTCCTTGTAGCGATTGGCGCTGCGGATATAGATGCGGACAGTCCGCGGGTCCGTGTGGCGGCTCTGGTCCATGATGCGATTGATGTCGGCGCCGCTCTCGGCCGCGCTGGTAACAAACCCGGCCCGGAGGCTCCGTCCGGCGAAGCTGCTTTACGTCCAAGCCGGCAGCGGAGGCGTACCGCTTCACGATCAGTGCCACGCTCTGTGGGGTCAAAGCGCCCTGCCCTATCAAACCGCTCTTGGTAATCGGTCGGAATATCGGGCTATCCTCGATCCCGGCAGCCTCCAGCCACGCGCGCAACGCCTCGATGGGCCGTAGGCGCGTTCCATGCGGGATGCTGATCTCGTGGCCTGCGCCTTCTTGATCGGTCTTCGATCGAAGAATGCGAACGTCGGCTCCCTCGTCCGTAAAGCTGATGTCCCCCACGCGGAGCGCGACGAACTCGGAACGGCGGAAGGCACCGGCAAAGCCGAGAGCGAGCAAAGTATGATCCCTGATGCCCTGCACGGTGGCCGGGACGCGCGACAGCATGAGGGCAATCGCGGTGGCGGTGGCCGGTGCCTTCTGGTCAACGACGGTCCAATCTCGCGACGGATGCTGCGAATGGTTGCCTCCACAGCGGCGGAATCGGTGGTGCTGCGCAGATTCGCGGCCTTATGGGCAAATCGAATATCTGCGCGTTGAGGGCGCATTCGAAGGCGGCGAGCACGTAGGCGAAAGAGCCGCCTCCAGAACCGCGATCCGTGCCATCCGCGCGTCGATCAAAGCCGCCTGCCGATCCAGCAGGGCGTCCTTCTCAGCGTCGGTCAGCAAGCGCCGGGGCGGGTGAGTCATGGGAATCTTGACTCATATCCAGTCCCTCAAATCAAGACAGAATGCCACCCACGTGAGCAGTTACTCCCTGAGAGCATCGCCTTCGATCGGATGGTGCAACTCACCAAGATGCGGTGGCGGATCGAGCGCGACTATCTCGAGCTCAAGCAGGAGCTTGGGCTCGGCCACTACGAGGGCCGCGGCTGGCGGGGCTTTCACCACCATCCAACGCTCTGCATCGCAGCATACGGATTCCTGATCGCCGAACGGGCGAGGTTTCCCCCCTCAGCACTCGCCCCAACCAAACCCCGACGCCTGGCGTTCCCGGAGGTCGTCCATCCCGCAGCGCCGCCACTGCGATCCGAACGGCACGTGCCAAACTCGATCGCGATCCTGCGAAGACGCCTCGCAACAGCACTCGCGCGAAGTCTCGAGCGATGTCCCTGTTGTGCAACTAAATATACATCAAGCCCAAACCTGCGCTGTTCATGACACAGTAGGATTAGTACCCTTCAACGCTACAGCTTTTCGTCGATGATCGACGCCATTTGCTCTGGGGAGAGAGAGCCAGCATATTTGTCGCCGTTGATGAAGAATGTGGGCGTGGCGTCGACGCCGAACTCTTGCTGCCCGCGCTCCTGCGTCTCAATGATCTGCTGCTGGAGCTCCTTGTTATTCAGGCAAGCGGTGAAGCTCTCCTCAGTGAACCCGGCCAGCTTGGCAATGTTGAGGAGCGCCACGGACGCGTTTTCGGCGCGTGCCCACGCGTCCTGCTGCTTAAACAGGACATCGAGCATCGCCGTGCGCTGGGCATCGGTCTCTGTGCAGCGCGCCAGCATGAAGGCGCCGAGCGCGCGCGGATCGAAGGGGAACTCGCGGATGATCAGCTTGGCCTTGCCGGTATCAATGTAGTCGGCCTTGATCTGCGGATAGCTGTTCTCATGGAAGTTGGCGCAGTGTCCGCAGGTCATGGAAGCATATTCCACGATCGTCACCGGCGCGGTGGGATATCCAATCACGATGTCCGGCAACGGGCCATCGGCCATCAGCTCGGCAACATCTACGGTGGCGGAGGGCCCCGGCGCCTCGGTAGATGCGGGGCCATTGGAGGTCGTTTCGTCTGCTTGCTGCGCGGAGGCGCTGGTGCTTGCCACGTCGGTATATTCGGCGATGGCGAGGAGAAGAAGGATCGCGCCGCACCCGGCGAACCTGCGAAATAGCTGCGATGAAACAGTTATTTGAACACTACTACGGTTGGTAATCTCGGTCACTGCTGATCTCCATAGTCCAAGAGTGAGGCTTTTGGGACCACCGATTATGTGGCGGCGAAGCGGGTGAAAATGACAAGGCCGGCGATCAAGAGCGGCTGGTGGAACAGGTAGATGGGCAGCGTTCGTCGGCCGACCCAGGCGAGGCCTCGGATGACGACACCATTGGCAGGCTTTGGCGGTACGTCCCGCGTCCTTTGCTTTGACAGAAAAAGCCGGGTGCACGCAATGCCTGCGAGCGTGACGCCGAACCACGGGAAGACAGGAACAAAGTCGTTCGCCATCGGCGGTTCCGCGGCTAAGCCGACCCATGCAAGCATTCGTGTGTCGAAGGCGGACGTCTCAAAGAGGAACGGTGCCGCGAGGACCGCAAAGGAGGCGAAGAAGATCAGTCCAGTCGGAAGAGGCAGGAAGGCGAGCCCGATCACCGAGGCCAGCGCGATTGAATGCAGTATCCCGAAATAGATGAAGGCGTCGGGGAACAGGAAATAGGTAACGATCGAGATCGCGACGGCGGCCGTGATGAGTTTGACAAGCCGCTTGATGAACTTCCACCAATGAAGATTGCTGTTATGAGCAAGAACGAGGCTGACGCCGACAAGAAACATGAAGGAGCCGGCAAGAGCTCTAGCGAAAACCGTCACCGGCCCGCTGAACATCAGATCCGGCAAAATCAAGCCGAAGAAGTTCAGGTCCCAGCCGAAATGATAGGCGACAACACCGATGATGGCCAAGCCGCGCCAGACATCAATAAAGACGTACCGAGCTGGAGAGGCAGACTTGGCTTGGGCCGCCACCGCGGTAGCATGCATGTTCTCGCGAGCCGACAGCATCAAGTTCCCTGGCTAACCGCTAGCAAGACCGCGCGCAAGGCGTCCTGCACTCCGACACGCCGGCTTCTCAGCAGGTGGTCAAAGAGCCGGGCGGCTGAACGCCGCGTGCCGGGTGACATCATCGAACAAGTCCTTGATGAGCGCCTCGTTGGCGTCTAGCCCCTCCAGCGACTAGAGGAGCAAGATAAAATGTCTTAACGAAGATATTCGATCAGCGAAGCTTCAGAGCGCAGCGGCGTGAAGATCACGACGATACGGTTCTATGAGGATATTGACCTGATCGCCCCCCGCTCGCACCAGTGGCAACCGCCGGCAGTACAGTGCTTCGGACATTGATTGCATTGCCTTTATCCGGCACGCGCGCGAGCTCGGCTTCGAGATCGAAGACATACTCGGCCCTCTCGTGATGGCCCGAAGGCCAAACGCCTCGTGTGAGGAAGCCGATCCGATTACACCGACGACGGCCGTATGGCGCTGAACCACCTGCCCATTCTCCACGGCCTCGATCGCCGCGGCCGGAATATTGTCCATTACGTAGCGGGCCGGACTGACCTGCATCGACTGGACGCAGCCGATATTGGTTTGGAGCTGGCTGAGCCGGATGTTGGCCGGAACGTACATCGCCTTGTAGGTGTGCTCGGCGGCGACGCCGTCATCCGCAAGGCCGTGGCGGGCCTGAAAGCGTCTCACGCCGATGTCGAGGTGTCGAAAACCGGCGAGCCGTTGCCTGCCGCACGCGGCAGGTCCCCTGCTATAACAAGGCGCTCGCGCAGGATCGGAACGGCGGAATGCTGGACGCCGAGCTGGAGCTTTGCCTGGTCCGGCACCATCGGCCAGCCGCCGGCCATCACGATCTGCGTGTAGCTGTTGATCGCCTGCTGCATCGCCGTGACGGTGTTCTGAGAGAAGACCGGCTGGTGGGACGCCACGTTGCGGGCCGTCGATTGGCTCATGTCGAACTAGTCGTTCGAGCGGCCGCGCTTGGGCGCCGTCAAGCGCGTCGAGT
This sequence comes from Aurantimonas coralicida DSM 14790, assembly GCF_000421645.1. Lineage (GTDB taxonomy): Bacteria > Pseudomonadota > Alphaproteobacteria > Rhizobiales > Rhizobiaceae > Aurantimonas > Aurantimonas coralicida. The sequence goes on from NZ_ATXK01000017.1 coordinate 4,867, forward strand.
GCAGTTTGGGGGAAAGCGGATCCGGGAAGCGCTGCCGCACCGATGGCCGCTGCGCCCGACATGAAGCGCCGGCGCGAAAGCTTGGACTGGGCGAAGCGCAACTTGCCGTCGACCATGTGGCCCCCTAGAAGAACTCGTTCGGTCATCCGGGCAGCAGTAGCCCGCCTGTCGCAAACCAAACGAAAATGTATGGCGAAAGATCGATGAATCTGCGCCGGTTTCACCGCCCTCTAATCCTACTGCGTCATAAACCTGGCAGGATTCGGTTTGGCGGATATTTCGTTGCACAACAGGGACATCGCTCGAGACTTCGCGCGAGTGCGCTTGTGAGGCGTCTTCGCAGGATCGCGATCGAGTTTGGCACGTGCCGTTCGTATCGCAGTGGCGGCGCTGCGGGATCGACGACCTCCGGGAACGCCAGGCGTCGGGGTTTGGTTGGGGCGAGTGCTGAGGGGGGGAAACCTCGCCCGTTCGGCGATCAGGAATCCGCATGCTGCTGCAGAGCGTTGCATGGTGGTGAAAGCCCCGCCAGCCGCGGCCCTCGTAGTGGCCGAGCCCAAGCTCCTGCTTGAGCTCGAGATAGTCGCGCTCGATCCGCCACCGCATCTTGGTGTGGTCTCACCGTCACATTCACCACCGCGGCGGCTCTCGTTCACCAGCTCATGGAAGCCCGGGACGAGCGCCGTCTTCTGAAGCAGCAACGCGATCTTCAGGCGGTGCAACTCCTCATCGTCGACGAACTCGGCTACGTGCCGCTGTCGCCGACGGGCGCGGAGCTTCTGTTCGAGGTGTTCTCGCTGTAGCGCGTCAACCATGATGTCCGGTTTGGCTGTCGCTCCCTGGTTCGGTTTGGTTGTCGCTGAGGCTGTCGCGGACGATTTGCGGTCCGCCGTCGATCCGTATTGCGGCGGAGCGCCGTCGGTAGCTTTCGGCGTTCATCTCAAGGATGGTCGCGTGGTGGACGAGACGGTCGATGGCGGCGACAGCGACAGCCTGCTCGGGGAAGACTCGGTCCCATGCGCTGAAGGGCTGATTGGCGGCGATGGCGAGGCTGCGATGCTCGTATCGCCGGGCGATCAGCTCGAACAGGACACTGGTCTCGGCCAGATCCTTGTTGGCGTAGGTGATGTCGTCGAGGATCAGGAGGTCGAACTTGTCGAGCTTTCCCAGAGCCGCCTCCAGGGCGAGGTCGCGGCGGGCGGCCTGTAGCCGCTGCACGAGATCGGTGGTGGGGGTATAGAGGACGCGGTAGCCGGCCTCCACCAGGGCATGGCCGACGGCCGCCAGCAGATGCGTCTTGCCACTGCCGGAGTTGCCAATGGCGACCAGATTGTCGCCGGTCTCGATCCAGTCGCCGGCGGCGAGCGCGGTGACCCTGGCCTTCGGCACGGTGGGCAGCGCGGCAAAGTCGAAGGTCGCCAGGGTTTTGCCGGCAGGCAACCTGGCCTGGACGAGGTGGCCGCCATGATCTTCCGTTCGCGATATCCCGATCTTCAGCCACCCGAGGCTAGAGACCGCGCAATCAATGCGCGGTTACCCTCCAGCTTGAGCAAGCTCGCTGAAGATGCCGCTGATGAGAAGGACGACCTCCTAACGCTTGCCTATGCGCCCTCAGTTAGACCGGAGCTCTCGCTTTTCGATCACGTTCTCGGTGAGCCGAAAAGAAGCTTCGTGCCGCCGCTTGGGCCGAAGGACCATCCCTGGGCCGCAACGCCACTGCCGGCCTCCGCCTTCGCCAAGAATGAGCAGACCTGCCTTGCCAACGGCATCTACTTTGAGGCGCGCGGCGAGGAGGAGAAGGGCCAGGCCGCGGTCGGGCAGGTCATTCTGAACCGGGTGCGCAATCCAGCCTATCCAGACACCATCTGCGGCGTCGTGTATCAAAATCAAAACTGGAAGAACCGCTGCCAGTTTTCCTTCGCCTGCGACGGCATTGAAGACCGCATCACCGATCGCCGCTCCTATGCGGCAGCCGAAATGATCGGCCATAAGGTCACCAACGGAGAGATCTGGCTTCAAAGGGTCGGTTCCGCGAACAATTACCATGCAACCTATGTCAGCCCGCGGTGGGCCCAGGCAATGGAGCGCGTCGACCAAATCGGGCTCCACATCTTTATCGAACGTTTGGCGGCGGCTGGGATTGAGTGGCGGCGCTCCGTCCAATGTATTAATTACAGCCGATTGCGAGGCTCATCCTCCACGAGAGCTATGCAACCCAGCTGCTGTGCAACGGTGTGGGTACTAATTACCTGGCTCTGTGTCCCGTCCCCGACGTCGGCGTCGGCTCTCCGCCACCCTCGTCTCATCGTGCGCCTCAGGCAAATCTACTCTATGCAATATGCAGAAGCTGGATGGCTCAATTCTCGGAAAGGTAGCGTCACATGACATCAATTGGCCTTCGTGGCCTCGCTGCTGCGGCGGTAGTTGCAGGAATGATGGCGCCGGTGATGGCGCAGGTACCGGCCCCTGCCCCATCCTCACCGCCTTTGGAACAGCAGACACTGGAGAACGACGATTCTGTGGCGGCGACGGTCAATGGTCAGCCGATCTTAAGATCGGAGGTCTTGGAAGTGATTAGCGGCTTGCCGCCACAATACCAGCAGGTGCCGATTGGGGTACTGATACCCCAGATGGCCGAACAGATTGCTGCCGTCCGGCTCGTAGCCGAGAGGGCTTATGAGGCTGGACTTCAGAACGATCCAGAGGTGCAGGCGCGCTTGAAGAAGGAGGAACGCCGCATTGTCGGGGACGTCTGATTGCAGCGCGAGTTGGATCGTCGCATGACCGAACAGGTATTCCAAGGGGCTTTCGAGGACTACCTCGCAAACAATCCACCGCAGGAGCTGCTGAAGGCGCGCCATATCCTGGTGGAGAGTGAAGACAAGGCCAGAGAGCTTATTGAGCAGCTCAAGAACGGAGCTGAGTTCGAGGATCTGGCCAACGCAACTACGACCGATCCATCTGGACAGCAGGCGGGAGGCGATCTCGGATGGTTTTCAAAAGGCCAGATGGTGCCTGCATTTGATGCGGCTGCATTCGAACTAGACGCCGGTGAATTTACGACAGAGCCGGTCAAGACGCCGTTCGGATGGCATGTGATCCTGGTCGGGGAAAGGCGCACTCCTCCGCAGCCGACTTTGCAGGAGATGAAGCCGCAGCTTCACCAACAGCTGGTCCGAACTCTGGTGTCTCAGATCATGGCTGAGGTGAAGCAAGGGGCCGACATTCAGGTGATGGACGTGAAGGACGACCTGCCGAGTTCTCCCGAGGCAGCACAGGCAGGACCGATTTCCGGCACCGCGATCGAAAAACCGGAAGCGCAGCAGTAATAGATAGGGAAGCTCAATCCGTTGACTCGCGGCACAACCGCGCGATCCCACGCGTTCACCGCACCATCACCTCTGCTCCCACATCAACGCGCTCGTAAAGGTCGCTGACGTGCTCGTTGAGCATCCGAATGCAGCCGTTCGAGACGGCCTTTCCGATCGATGATGGCTCGTTGGTGCCGTGGATCCGGTAGAGCGTGTCCCGGCCGTCCCAGTAGAGATAAGTGGCCTGCCGATCGGCAGCGCGAGCAACACACGACAGGGCGGGTATCTTCATTCCCCTAGGGTCGAGACTCGATCAAACCCAGAAAGCGATGATGGTCACCAGGGCGACGGCGGACAGGAAGTTCGCGGCGAGCTTGTCGTAGCGGGTTGCGATGCGTCGAAAGTCCTTGAGGCGGCAGAAGGCAGCTTCGATCCGCCAGCGCTCGCGGTAGCGTCGTTTGTCGTAGACGACTGGGGGCTTCCGGCTCGATCTGCCTGGGATCACGGGCCTCCCGCCGACATTGCGAAGCCGCTGCCGCAGAGCATCAGCATCATAGCCCTTGTCAGCGGTGAACCAGCGCACCGGTCCCGCAGCATCCAGCAGATCATTTGCGGCACCCACGTCGCTGATATTGCCGGGTGTCAGCCGGAGGATCGCCGGGCGGCCGAGGCAGTCGGTGATGGCATGGATCTTTGTTGTCTGCCCACCTCGGGAAGGGCCGATTGCCTGCGTCTTCGCCCCCCTTTTCCTCCATGAGCAGATCGGTGTGCTTTCACGTAGGTGGAGTCGATCGAGGCTGAGCGGCTCAGCACACCTGTTGCGACCAGTGCCTCCAGAATGCTGGTCCAGATTCGCCGTCGGGACCAGCGGTTGAAGCGGTTATAGATCGTCGTTGCAGGTCCGTATTCGCTTGGGCAGTCCTGCCAACGGCTGCCGGTCTTGAGAACGTGCAGGATACCGCTGATGACCCGGCGATCATCTACGCGACGCGCCCCTGGCTGGTTCTTTGGCAGATGCGGCTCGATAGCGGCCCACGCCTCGTCGTTCAGCCAGAACAGTCGTGCCATCCGATCCTCCCTTGGCTCCTTTGCGCACGAGGGAATCCGATTTGCTTCGAAGCTTCAACAGGCTGAATGGGTATCGACCCTAGCATTCCGCTCCGGCGAAGCCTTCCAGTTCAATTGGAGCGAGGACCATGCCTTGATCGGCGCTGATCGAACCAAGCTGCAGGCCGCTCATATAGCAGGCGGCCGCGTAGCGCCGGTAAAAAACCTCGTCGCCGCGGTTCACGCCTGATGCTTACCGTGACGGACGAGGCGGCGTTCGAGCGTGCCCTGGCGCAGAACCCCGATCATCTGCCGGCGCGTTCTTCCTCGCCCTGAACCTGTCGCAGGAAGGGCGCCGTGACGAGGCCGCGACCGCCTGGACGCAGCTGGTGGAGATGAGCCCGCCCGACGCACCCTGGCTGGAAATCGCCAATGCGGCGATCGCCGATGCGCGCGGCGACGCGGCGCCGGCCGCCGGCACGGCGCCCCTGGCGCAGACGGCGCCGGCCCCTGGGCCAGACGAGGCCGATATCGCAGCGGCCGCCGAGATGGCGGCGGACGACCGCCGGGCGATGATCGAGGGCATGGTGTCGCAGCTTGCGAGCCGGCTGGAAAGCAACCCCGACGATGTGGAAGGATGGAAGCGGCTGATCCGGTCCTATACCGTCCTCGGTGACGACGAGGCCGCGGGAGCGGCCTATCGTACGGCGACCCAAACCTTCACCCCCGAATTCGCCGCCGGCCGGGAAATCGCCGCTTTCGGCGACGAGCTTGGGCTGACAGCCGAGGGAAAGACGCAGACACAATGACCCGCAAGAGCAAACGCCTCGCCTCGATCGCCACGATCCTCGTCGTCATCGGCGGCGCGGCGGCCCTCGTCCTGACGGCGCTGTCCGACAGCGTGGCCTATTTCCACTCGCCCAGCGACATCGTCGCCAAGGCGCCGGCGCAGAGCCAGCGCATCCGGCTCGGCGGTCTCGTGGAGGCCGGCTCGGTCGTGCGCGACGGCTCGCAGCATGTCAGCTTCAAGGTCACCGACTCGCTGGAGAGCGTCGAGGTCGCCTATACCGGGCTCCTGCCGGATTTGTTTCGCGAGGGCCAGGGCGTCGTCACCGAAGGCACGCTGGGCCCGGACCGCATCTTCATCGCCGACACGGTGCTGGCCAAGCATGACGAGACCTACATGCCGAAGGAGGTCGTCGGCGACCTGAAGGAGCGCGGGCTCTGGGAGGACGGCAAGGGCATGGTGAACAAGGACACGCCCGAGGCGGTGGTCACGCAGACGTCGGGGGCCGGCTCGTGATCGTCGAGATCGGCCATTACGCCCTGATCCTGGCGCTGTCCCTGTCGCTGGTGCAGTCGGTGCTGCCGGCGATCGGCGCGCGCAGCGGCGACGCCCGGCTGATGGAAACCGGCACGATCACCGCGACCGGTGCCTTCGTTCTCCTGATGCTGTCCTTCTCGGCCCTGACGGCGGCCTATGTGACATCGGACTTTTCGGTCCTCAACGTCTTTCAGAATTCACACTCGCTGAAGCCGATGCTCTACAAGGTCACCGGCGTGTGGGGAAACCACGAGGGCTCGATGCTCCTGTGGGTCCTGATCCTCAGCCTGTTCGGCGCGCTGGTGGCGCTGTTCGGCCGCGACCTGCCGGCCAGCCTGAAGGCCAATGTGCTGGCGGTGCAGGCCTGGATCACCGCCTGCTTCCTGCTCTTCATCCTGACCACGTCGAACCCGTTCACCCGCGTCTTTCCGGCGCCGATGGAGGGGCAGGACCTCAACCCGATCCTGCAGGACATCGGTCTCGCGATCCATCCGCCGCTCCTGTATCTCGGCTATGTCGGCTTCTCGATCGCCTTCTCCTTCGCCGTTGCCGCACTGATCGACGGACGCATCGACGCGGCCTGGGCCCGCTGGGTGCGGCCCTGGACGCTGACCGCCTGGGTGTTCCTGACCGCCGGCATCGCGATGGGCTCCTACTGGGCCTATTACGAGCTCGGCTGGGGCGGCTGGTGGTTCTGGGACCCGGTGGAGAACGCCTCCTTCATGCCGTGGCTGTCCGGCACCGCGCTGCTGCATTCGGCGCTGGTGATGGAAAAGCGCTCGGCCCTGAAGATCTGGACGATCCTTCTGGCAATCCTGACCTTCTCGCTGTCGCTGCTCGGCACCTTCCTAGTGCGCTCGGGCGTCCTGACCTCGGTCCATGCCTTCGCCACCGACCCGACCCGCGGCGTCTTCATCCTCGCCATTCTGTGCCTGTTCATCGGCGGATCGCTGGCGCTGTTCGCGCTGCGCGCCTCGTCGCTGGAGGCGGGCGGCCTGTTCGCGCCGATCAGCCGCGAGGGGGCACTGGTCGTCAACAATCTGTTCCTGACGACGGCCACCGCGACGGTGCTTGTCGGCACGCTCTATCCGCTGGTGCTGGAAGTCCTAGGCGGTGCCAAGATCTCGGTCGGCGAGCCGTTCTTCAACCTCACCTTCGGCCCGCTGATGGTGCCGCTGCTGTTCGCCGTGCCGTTCGGCCCGTTGCTGGCCTGGAAGCGGGGCGACCTGCTGGCCGCGGCGCAGCGGCTGTATTTCGCCATCGGCGCGGCGATGCTGACCATCCTGATTGCGGTGGCGCTGACCTCCGGCACGCGCATCCTGGCGGCGCTCGGCTTCGGCCTTGCGGTGTGGCTGATGGCCGGCGCCCTGACCGATCTGTTCGTACGTGCGAATTTCGCCAAGGTCGGCTGGCGCACGGGACTTGCCCGGATGCGCGGCCTGCCGCGCTCGGCCTTCGGCACGGTGCTGGCGCATTTCGGCCTCGGCGTGACAGTGCTCGGCGTGATCACCGCCTCGGCCTTCCAGACCGAGACCGTGACGGCGATGCGGGCCGGGCAGACCGTGAATGCGGGCGGCTACGAGGTGCGCTACGAGGGCGCCCAGCAGCGGCAGGGGCCCAATTACGAGGAGCAGGTGGGTACCTTCACGCTGCGCCGCGACGGTCTCGATGCCGGCACGATCGAAAGCGCCAAGCGCTTCTATCCGGCACGGCAGATGCCGACGACCGAGGCCGGTATCCACACGCGCTGGTTCTCGCAGCTCTACATCTCGCTGGGCGATCCCTCACCGGACGGTGCGTCGATCGTGGTGCGCGTCTGGTGGAAGCCGCTGATCACGCTGATCTGGATCGGCGCGATCTTCATGGCGGTAGGCGGCACGGTGTCGCTGTTCGACCGGCGCCTGCGGGTCGGTGCGCCGGCGCGCAGCCAACCCAAGCGGAAGATCGTTGCGAGAACAAGCGCATAGGGCGTTTTTCCGACATTTCCCAGTGCTGGCCCGTGCGGCCAGTATCAAAATCGGTCCTAAAAGGTCCAAATGGCAGTACGCCATTCCGGGCGCTAGAGCGGTTCATGTTTTGACGGAAGCGTATCCGGCATTGGCGAAGTAGTTTGCGCATTCGCCGGGCTGGATGGTTTCGACGAGGGCGCCGAGATGGCGCCAGGTATCCTCGATGCTGCGCTTCTCGGCCATGCGCATCCAGTGCTTGATCTTGGCGAAGGCCTGCTCGATGGGATTGAGGTCGGGCGAGTAGGCCGGCAGGTAGCGCAGGCTTGCACCGGCCGACCGGATCAGCTGCCGGATGGCAGCCGATTTGTGACTGCCGAGATTGTCCATGACGACGATGTCGCCGGGCTTGAGGACCGGCGGCAGGACCTGCTCGACATAGGCCCGGAAGCAAATGCCGTTGATCGGTCCGTCGAAGACGCAAGGGGCGGCAAGGCGGTCGCAGCGCAGGGCGCCGACAAAGGTCAGAGTTCGCCAGTGGCCATGTGGCGCAAAACCACGCAGGCGCTAGCCCTTCGGGCTCCAGCCGCGCAACGGCGCCATGTTGGTCTTGATCCAGGTCTCATCAATGAAGACCAGCCGCTGTGGATCGATCCGGGCCTGCCCCGATCGCCAGCGCCGCCGTCTGCGGGCGATGTCGACGCGTGCCTGCTCCAGGGCGTGAACAGTTTATGGAATGGCTCGCCCCTTTCCCTCGGCGCATGATTGCGTCGTCGATGAGGATGGCAGGGAGGCGAGCCGATGAATAAGATCAGGGTTCTTGGTATCGATCTTGGAAAGGACGTTTGCAGCGTTGTTGGCCTTGATGAGGCTGGGAAAGTGGTGCTGAGGCGCCGAATGCGTCGGGACAGCGTATCGAAGCTGGCGGCGGGCATGCCGGCCTGCGTGATGGCAATGGAAGCCTGTTGCGGCGCCCACCATCTGGGCCGCCAGCTTTGCGAGCAGGGCCACGATGTCCGGTTGATGTCGCCCGAATATGTCCGGCCCTACGTGAAAGCGCAGAAGAACGACGATCGGGATGCCGAGGCGATCGCGGAAGCCGCGACCCGTCCCACGATGCGCTTCGTTGATCTGAAGAGCGACGAGCAGCTCGACATGCAGAGCCTGCACCGGGCTCGGGATCGGCTTGTTGGGGAGCGCACGGCTCTGATCAACCAGCTTCGGGCGATCTTGCTCGAGCGGGGGATCGTGATCGCCAAGGGGCGGCGCAAGCTTCAACTTCGGCTGGAACAGCTTCTCGCCGAAGAGACGGCGATCGGCCGTCGGATGAGGGTGCTGATCGAGGATATGCGGGACGAATGGCGCGCCCTCGACAACCGGATCGGGGCCCTCGATGCGGAATTCGCGGACCTCGCCCGCACGGATGCATCGATGAGGCTGCTGTCGACGATACCGGGGATCGGCCCATTGAATGCGACCGCCTTCGTCGCTTCGATCGGAAAGGCCGAGACGTTTGTCCGTGGCCGTGACCTCGCGGCCTGGCTCGGTCTCGTCCCTCGACAGATGACGCCCGGGGGCAAGCCGCGACTTCTGGGGATCACCAAACGCGGCAACGGCTATCTCCGGCGAATGCTGATCCATGGAGCGCGAGCGGCGCTGCCATCTCTGGCCAAGGGGAAGACGCCGATGGGCGAGTGGCTGCGTGGATTGCTGTCGCGAGCGCACATGAACACAGCCGTCGTCGCGCTGGCGGCGAAGATGGCCAGGATCATCTGGGCGGTGCTGAGAAGCGGCCGCCCCTTCGAGATGGCTGCGTCGCCGTCAGCCGGATGTGTCAGTTCGTAGCGGCGTCGCGACATCAAGGCCTCCTCGTTCGGACCCTTGAATCAGTCGCGTTATCCGTTGCCAACCAGATTTATGAGTTTACGGCCTAGCGAGGTGCCGCTGGAGGCGACCATCGGCGAAGCGGCGATCATCGACATTTCCGACGTTGCGCCTAACGAGGAGATCACCGCCGAGCGGCTGGCCGAGCGCGGCGGTGATGTGCGGCCGGGCGACATCGTCCTCATCAAAACGCGATGGGACGAGAAGCACAGCCTCGACACTCCCGAGTTCTGGACAGAATCGCCCTATCTATCGCGCGGGGCGTGCGAGTGGCTCCTGTCCACCGGGCTAAAGGCAATGTCGCCCGACTTCCCGCAGGACTACCCGATCCACGGCCTGCTGAAGGGCGAGGTAGCCCCGATCGAAGACTTCGTCAGCCACGACGTGCTTTTGCGCAACGGGGTAATCCTCATCGAATATGTCGATAATTTCGGCGCCCTCACGGGCGATCGCACCTTCATCTATGCCCTGCCGCTGTGCCTTCCCGACTCGGACGGCAGCCCCGCCCGGGTGATCGCCGTCGTCTGAGGCCCGTACCCATGGCCGGTAAAGTATGATCGCCAGCTATCGACGGAGATGAAGCGGCTGAATTGGCTCCAGGATGAGAGCGTGAAGCTGATCAAAGGCGCTCGGAACGGTCGCCGTTGACCTTCTGGATTAAATCACCGCGGAATTTCAATTACATACGTGTTCGCAGTTTTATTCTGACCGGCGCACCATTCTTTCATGACATCGCGAGAATGCCCGAATGTCCGCTTTTGCGGATGATGGCGTTTGCGCATGCCCGATCTGGCATGCCTGTTCCCGCGTGCAGTTCTTCAGGACACCGCTAGATACCAGCACGACGTTCGAGGCTCCCCCTTCGAATGCCATGACGCGATGAACAACGCGTTCTGCCGCATGCTGGGCTCCGCTTGCGGCCGGGCGGCGAATCCGAGCTTCCGTTCATACCGTTCGACGCCGCGCGAGCATCAGGAACGCAACGGCTCCGTGCCACTGCATTCCCACAGCGGCGGCGCTGGCCCTTCGAGTGGCACCGCTCCCGACCCCCGCAATGCCCTCGTTCGCTCCGCCGGCGCGATTTACCGCTCCGATTGTCAACAATCACTTTGACAATTTGCCATGGGCGTTTATGCAAGGGGTGACCAAACGGGAGATGACCATGGTAAGACCGTCGACGATCCGGACCGTCGAGGCGCGGACGATCCGGGTTCCGCTGGATTCTCCGACCTCCTTCTCGACCCGGCAGGTGCATCACCGCGACTACGCGGTCACCCGCGTCACCACCGACGACGGCGTGCGTGGCATCGGCTTCTGCTATGGCGGCAGCGATGCCGGCAGTCTGGTCACCCAGGGCGTGCGTGAGCTTTTCGCGCCGCTCCTGATCGGCGAGGATGCGACGCGCGTCGAAGGCCTGTGGGGCAAGATGTATGCGTCGGGCCTGCTGCAGGGCCGCGCCGGTTCACTGATGCGCTCGCTGTCGATCCTCGACATCGCGCTGTGGGACCGCAACGCCCGCGCCGTCGCCATGCCGCTGCACCGCTATCTCGGCGGCTATCACGACGTGAGCGTGCCGGCCTATGCGTCGGGCGGCTATTATCTCGACGGCAAGTCGCCCGAGGCGCTGGGCGAGGAACTCGCCGGCTATGTCGCGTTGGGTTTTCAGGCAGTGAAGATGAAGGTCGGCCGGCTCGACCCCGCCGGCGAGGAGGCCCGCATCCGGGCTGCCCGCGAGGCGATCGGCCCCGACGTTCTCCTGATGCTCGACGCCAACAATGCCTGGAGCGACCTGCCGACCTGCCTGCGCTTCATGGATCGCTACGAGCCCTATGATCCCTACTGGATCGAGGAGCCGTTCTCGCCGGACGACATCGCCAACCATGCGCGCCTCGCCCAGAACACCCGTGTCCCGGTCGCCACCGGCGAGATCGAGGCCGGCCGCTGGCGGTTCAAGGAACTGCTCGACCAGGATGCCGCGGCGATCCTGCAGACCGACGCGGCCGTGTGCGGCGGCATCAGCGAATATCGCCGCATCGGCGCGACCGCGGCGAGCTACGGCGTCAAACTGTGCCCGCACTGGTTCCACGATCTGCACGTCCATCTCGTCGGCTCGGCCGCCAACGGCCAGTTCGTCGAATATTTCCCGGACGACCAGGTGCTGAATTTCCGCCGGCTGATCGATCGCCAGCTCGAGACGAAGGGCGGACGGCTCATCCTGCCGACCGAGCCGGGCCTCGGCTTCGACTTCGACGACAAGGCGCTCGACGCCTTCGCCCTCGACGACTGGGCGTAGGCACCGTTTTCGCGAGGGGGCGACGACGGGGCGACCGCGGCGCCGACGCCGCATCTTGAGGGGGATTAGACCATGCCGGCCGATGCGATGAGGGGCGTTCTGTCGCCCGTGGTGACACCGTTCGACGCGGAGCTGCGCCCGGACAGGGCGGCCTGGCTCGCCCATTGCCGCTGGCTCCTGTCGCAGGAATGCGGCCTGGCGATCTTCGGCACCAACAGCGAGGCCAACTCGCTGGCCGTCGCCGAGCGCCGGTCGCTACTGGAGGCTGCCTTCGAGGCCGGTCTCGATCCGGCCCGCATGATGCCCGGCACGGCGTCCTCGGCATTTCCCGAGACGGTGGAGCTGACCCGGGCGGCCGTCGACGGCGGGGTCGCCGGCGTCCTAATGCTGCCGCCCTTCTACTACAAGAACGTCTCCGACGACGGCCTCTTCGCCTATTACAGCGAGGTGATCCAGCGCGTCGGCGATGCCCGGCTGCGGGTCTATCTCTACCATATCCCGCCGGTCGCCCAGGTCCCGATCTCGCTGCCGCTGATCGAGCGGTTGCTGAAGGCCTATCCGGGCACGGTCGCAGGCATCAAGGACTCCTCCGGCGACTGGGAGAACACCCGGGCAATGATCGCGGGCTTCGACGATTTCGCCGTCTTCGCTGGCTCGGAGGCCTTCCTGCTGGACACGATGCGAGCCGGCGGCGCCGGCTGCATCAGCGCCACGGCCAACATCAATCCGGCCGCCATTCACGACGTCTACGCCAATCGGCAGGCCGCCGATGCGGACCAGCGCCAGGCAGCGATCACCGATTTCCGCAAGGCCGTCGCCGCCTTCCCGATGATCCCGGCGCTGAAGGCGACGATTGGCCTGGCCACCGGCGAGCGCGGCTGGGAGCGGGTGCGCCCGCCGCTGACCCCGCTCGCCGACGCCGATCTGGCGTCGCTGTCGCGGATGCTGGACGGCCGCGGCTTTGCCATGCCGGGCCGCGGGGACGACGCCTGATGAGTGGCGTCGCCATCGTCGGCGCCGGCACGATGGGCCGGGCGATCGCCGCGGGCTTTGCCCGCTCGGGGAAGCGGACCCTCCTCGTCTCCCGCGATCCGGCCGGTGCCGATCCCGCCCCGGCGGGCGTTGACCTCGTCGGCGCCCTGCCCGACGAACCGCCGGCCATGGTCGTGGAGGCGATCCCGGAGGATCTGGCGCTGAAGACCGCCTTCTTCCGCTCGGTCGAGGCGCGTTACGGGCCGGATTCGGCCCCGCTGATGGCCTCCAACACCTCCGGCCTGCCGCTGCAGGACATCGCCGACCGGCTGGCCAGGCCCGATCTTTTCCTTGGCATCCACTGGTTCCACCCCGCCGACGAACTGCCGATGGTGGAAAGCGTGCGCGTCGCCCAGACGGCGCCGGCGACGGTCGACACCGCGCTCGCACTACTGCGCGCGGCCGGCTGGGACAGCATCGTCGTGCCGCGGCCCGTCCCCGGCGCGGTCGTCAACCGCCTGCAGCATGCGATCCTGCATGAGGCCTATCACCTGATGGCCGAGGGGCTGGCAAGCGTCGAGGACATCGACCGGGCGGCGCGCTGGCTGCTGGGGCCCCGCATGTGCATCGCCGGGCTTCTCAAACAGAAGGATCTCGCCGGCCTCACCGGCCATATCCTGGCCCAGCGCAGCATCGTGCCGGACCTCTGCCACGATGCCGAACCCAATGAAGCGATCCAGGCAATGCTGGAGCGCGGCGAGACCGGTGCGCTGGCCGGCCGCGGCTTCTACGACTGGGACGGGCGCGACGCCAAGGCGGAGATCGCCGCGGCGGCCGCGCGGCTGCGCCGCCTGATCGCCCATCTGGACGAGCCGGCGTAAAACGCCGCGCTCAGGTGAAGCGGGTGCGGAACATCTCAATGTAATGGTTCTTCGCCGGTGCGAGATGCGCCCGGCACAGCGCGATCAGTTCGGCGCGGTTCTGCGAACGGATCGCCGCGATCATCTCCCGATGCGCATTGGCGGCCCAGAGCAGATAGCCCCTATCGTTGACGAAGATCGAGCGATAGGCATGCGACTTCTGGGCGAAGCTGTTGATCGCCTCGATCAGCGCCGCATTGCCGCAATGGGCAAACAGCGCCTGATGGAATTCGATGTTGGAGCGGAACACGCCGCGCCGGTCTTCCGCCTCGATCGCCGCCGAGTGCCGGTCCTGGATCGCCTCGAGCTCGGCAATTGCCTCATCGGACATCGGCAGTTCGATCAGCGATGCCGCATGGGATTCCAGCAGCTCGCGCACCGCATTGATGTCCTCGACCTCGGCCTCGCTGTAGAGCCGCACGACCGCGCCGCGATTGCGGACCCGGTTGACCAGCCCGAGCCGCTCCAGCTCGATCAGTGCCTGGCGCACCACGTGGCGCTTGGCCTGGAACCGGCTGGAGATGTCTTCCTCGATCAGCCGTTCGCGGGGATGCAGGCGACCGAAGACGATGTCTTCCTCCAGCTGCCCGGCGATCTCCAGCGACGCCTCCTCGCCGCTCTGTCGGCCCGTGGCCGTCGCATAGGTTTCGTCAGCATCGCCGGGTGCGGCCGTTCTGGACATGGATTGGCAACTCCTGCGATCGAACGGCCCCGCATAGCGGCGCCGGAAGGTTTGCTCAACTGACGATGGTGTCAGTCGCGGCTCCCCGCGACGTCCCCCTCCACCGAGGAAACGGTCCTGGCCGCCGCCGGCTTGCGGAACAGCCGGGCCAGCGAGCCGAAGAAGGGTGTTGCCTGCAGGATCGACAGGAAGGCCACGGCCAGCAGGGTCGCCGAAATCGGGTTCTGCAGGAAGATCATCCAGTCGTTGCGCCCGATCAGCATCGATTGCTGCAGCGTCGTGTCGAGGATCGGCCCGAGGATCAGCCCGATCACCAGCGGCGGCGTCGGGATGCGGAACTGGTCGAAGACGAAGCCGACCATGCCGAAGGCGATCATCAGCCCGACGTCGAACACCGAATTGTTGATGGCGAAGGAGCCGATCACCGACAGGACGACGATGATCGGGCCGACGACGCGGTTGGGGATCCGGGTCACGGTGATGCAGGCGCGGGTGAACAGGAGGCCGACGACGAACAGCGCGATATTGGCGAACATCACCGCCCAGAGCAGCGTGTAGGTGACGTCGCCATGCTCGGTCATCAGCGATGGTCCGGGCAGGATGCCGTGCACCATCAGGCCACCCAGCAGCACCGCCGTCGAGGACGAGCCGGGAATGCCCAGCGAGATGGTCGGGATCAGCGCGCCGCCGACGACGGCGTTGTTCGCCGCTTCCGGCGCCACGATGCCGGCCGGATAGCCGGTGCCGAACTCCGCCTTGTGCCGCGAAAAGCGCTTGGCCTCGTTATAGGCGAACCAGGATGCGGTATCGCCGCCCGTGCCGGGGATGAGGCCGACGAAGACGCCGATGAAGCCGGAGCGCACGCTGTTGGGCAGGAGCTTGAGGAACTCCGCGCCGGTCGGCAGCATCCGGTCCCGCACGCTGGAGACGCGCTCGTCCTGGTTGGAATTGCCCTGCACGATCAGCCGGATCGCCTGGGGAATGGAGAACAGGCCGATCAGCGCGACGGTGAAATTGACGCCGCCGAACAGGTCCAGCACCCCGAAGGTGAAACGCGGGGTGCCGGTCGTCGGGTCCATGCCGACAGTGGCGATCAGAAGCCCGATCGCGCCGGACATCAGGCCGAGGATCGCCGATCCCTGCGACAGCGAGCCGATGATGGTGATGCCGAGGACGGCGACCGCGAAGATCTCCACCGGGCCGAAATTCAGCACCACCCGGCCGAGCAGCGGCGCGACGGTGAGGAGCACGATCGAGGAGATGACGCCGCCGATCAGCGACGCCGTCAGCGACAGGCCGAGCGCCTTGCCGGCAAGCCCCTTCTGCGCCATCGGATAGCCGTCGAGGACGGTGGCCGCCGCCGCTGGCGTGCCCGGCGTGCGCAAGAGGATCGCCGCGACGGAGCCGCCATACATCGCCGCCAGATACAGCGAGGCGAGCATGGCCAGCCCGGTTTCGGGCCGCATCGAATAGGTCAGCGGCAACAAGAGCGCGATGGCCATCGTCGCAGAGAGGCCGGGCATCGCGCCGACGAACATGCCGATGAGCGCGCCGGCGAAGATCGCCAGGAGATTGATCGGGTCGACCACATTGGCCAGGCCGATCCAGAGGAAGGATTCAGGCATGACGGGTCTCCTCAGACGGCCGGGTAGAGGGGGATCGACAGGTTCAGGAAGTAGACGAAGACGGCCCAGATGAACCCGGTCACCACGAGCGTGGTCAGGACGGTCGCGGTCCATCCGATCGGCCGCAGCACGGCCAGCGGGATCAGGAGGAACAGCGGCGTCGCGACGAGATAGCCGACATGATTGATGCTCCAGGCATAGAGCACGATCAGGCCTGCGAAGCCGGTCCCGACGGCGATGTCGCGCCATGCGAAGGGCGGGACGAGCACCAGCGTGCCGGCGACTTTCTCCCGGCGCCATGCCAGAAGCGTCTGTGCGATCGCCGCGAGCGCCAGGATCAGGACGATCCAGCCCAGAAGGTTCGGCAGGCGGGCAGCTGTTCGGGGATAGGCAGCGGCCTCGCTCCAGAAGAAGAAGACGAGCGCGATGGCCGCGAGCGCAACCAGGATTCGACCCATGACATGGTCTCCGGACGGAGTCTGTGGCGGGGGCGGCGGGTCGCCGCCCCCAAGGGTGCTACTTGGCCTGGACTTCGTCCTTGATGTCGGCCCAGATCTCCCGGTACTCGCCTTCCTGCTTCTTCAGGAACGCGGTGTAGTCGTCACCGCCGATGAAATCGATGTTCATCGCCGATGCCTTGGCCTTCTCGAGGAATTCCGGGTTCTCGGTCACCCGGCGCAGCGCCTCCACGAACTGCGTGCGGGCCTCTTCCGGGAAACCGCCGGGGCCGCTGTAGCCGCGCGACGAACCGGCGACGAGATCGTAGCCGAGCTCCCTGGCGGTCGGCACGTCCGGCAGCTCCGGCAGGCGCTCTTCGGTGAACACGGCGAGGGCGCGCAGATTGCCCTCCTTCACCTGCGGATAGGCGACGCCGACATTGGTGAAGCTGGCGTCGATCTTACCGCCCATCGCGGCGGTCCAGGACGGGCCGTCACCCTGGAACGGCACCTTCTGGAGCTGTACGCCCGCCGCCTTTTCGAACATCAGCGAAGTGAAGAAGTCGTCGCCGCCGACGCCGGAATTGCCGACGGTCACGGTGCTCGGATTGTCCTTCGCCGCCTTGACGAAATCCTCGAAGGTCTGGAACGGGCTGTCCTTGGCGACGACCGCGATGCCCGGATCGGTGACGACATTGGCCAGCGGGGTGATCTCGTCGACGGTGTAGGTGATCGACGGATTCATGATGTAGTTCGTCGTCAGCATCGGGGTGTTGGTGATGCTGACCGTGGCGCCGTCGGGCTTGGTCTGCTTGGCGAGCTGCGTCCACGCGATCGCGCCGGTCGCACCGGGAATGTACTGGTTGACGAAATTGACGCCGAGCTCTTCGGCGAGGAACGGCTGGACGAGCTGCGCCAGGGCGTCGGAACCGCCGCCGGCCTTGAAGCCCTGCATGACGTTGATCTCGTCGGATGCGGAGTATTTGGCGTCCTGTGCAAAGGCGGGCGCGACGATGGCGGTGGTAACGGCGAGAGCCGCGACAATGGTCATTCTCATGGGTGGATCCTCCCTTTTGGATTGACGCACTCCTCCAAGCGCGTCGATGGACCTTATCGACACCTGTGCAGGTGTCAAACATATTGTTGACAATCTTGGCAATCGTCTGTCAGGTCAACCCAGAGCAGCAGGCGTAAAAGGGTAAGGAGCGTATCGCATGTCGGAAGAGAACGGACGGGGGCTGAAGAAGGGACTGACGAGCTACGGCGATGCCGGTTTCTCGCTGTTCCTGCGCAAGGCCTTCATCAAGGGCATGGGCTATTCCGACGATGCGCTCGATCGGCCGATCGTCGGCATCGTCGATACGGCCAGCGGCTACAACGCCTGCCATGCCAACGTCCCGGACCTGATCGAGGCGGTGAAGCGCGGCGTCATGCTGGCCGGAGCCCTGCCGGTCCCCTTCCCCACCATCTCGATTCATGAATCCTTCTCCCATCCGACCTCGATGTATCTGCGCAATCTGATGGCGATGGATACCGAGGAGATGATCCGCGCCCAGCCGATGGATGCGGTCGTCCTGATCGGTGGCTGCGACAAGACCGTGCCGGCCCAGCTGATGGGCGCGGCGAGCGCGAAGGTCCCCGCGATCCAGCTCGTCACCGGGCCGATGCTGACCGGCAGCCATCGCGGCGAGAAGGTCGGCGCCTGCACCGATTGCCGCCGCTTCTGGGCGCGCCATCGCGCTGGCGAGGTTGATGCCGAGGAGATCTCCGACGTCAATTCGCAGCTCGTGCCGGGCGCCGGCACCTGCGGCGTGATGGGCACCGCCTCGACCATGGCCCTCGTCGTCGAGGCGCTCGGCATGATGGCGCCGGGCGGCGCGACCCCGCCGGCGGTCTCCGCCGACCGTCGCCGCATCGCCGAGACCACCGGCGCGCTGGCCGTGCAGATGGCCGCCAGCAACCTGACGCCCGACAAGATCATGACCACCAAGGCGTTCGAGAACGCCCTGACGGTGCTGCTCGCCACCGGCGGCTCGACCAATGGCATCGTGCATCTGGCCGCCATGGCCGGCCGCCTCGGCCTGACCCTCGATCTCGACGCCTTCGACCGGATCGGCCGCAAGGTGCCGGTGCTGGTCGACCTGAAACCGTCCGGCCAGCATTACATGCAGGACCTGCACGCGGCCGGCGGCCTGACCACCATCCTGCGCGAGCTGAAGGACCTTCTGCATCTCGACTGCCTGACGGTCACCGGGCGCACGCTCGGCGAGGAGATCGACGCCGCGCCCGCCGGCTGGCAGCAGGCAATCGTCGCTCCGGTCTCCGCACCGCTCTATCCGGAAGGCGGCATGGCCGTGGTCCGCGGCAATCTGGCCCCCGGCGGCGCCATCGTGAAGCAGTCGGCCGCGACCCCGGCGCTGATGAGCCACACCGGCCGGGCCGTGGTGTTCTCCTCCATCGCCGACATGGCCGAGCGGGTCGATGATCCCGATCTCGACGTGACCGCCGAGGACATTCTCGTCCTGCAGAATGCCGGACCGAAGGGCGCGCCCGGCATGCCGGAAGCCGGCTACATGCCGATCCCGCGCAAGCTCGCCGCCGCCGGCGTCAAGGACATGGTCCGCATTTCCGACGCCCGCATGAGCGGCACGGCGTCCGGCACCATCGTCCTGCACGTGACGCCGGAAAGCGCCGAGGGCGGCCCGCTGGGCCTGGTGCGCACCGGCGACCGGATCACGCTCGACGTGCCGAACCGCGCGATCTCGCTGGACGTCAGCGAGGCCGAACTGGCCGAACGCCGCAAGAGCTTCGTCGCCCCGGTCCATACCGGTTCCGATCGCGGCTACAAGCGGCTGTTCCTGGAAACGGTGACCCAGGCCGACAAGGGCTGCGACTTCGACTTCCTCGTTCCGCCCGCCAGTGGCAGCGTGCCGGAAACCCGGGGATGAGCCAGCGCTACGATTATCGCGCGCTGATCGGCTACGCGCAGGACGCGCTTGCCGCCAGCGGCCTCGACGCCGGTCACGCCGAGATCGTCGCGGAGACGCTTGTCGAAGGCGATCTCCTCGGCCATTCCACCCACGGCCTGGCCCTCCTGCCGCGCTATCTCAGGGAGCTCGCGGCCGGGCACATGACCAAGGCAGGCGAGCCCTCGGTCGTTCGCGACCATGGTGCCTCGGCGGCCTGGGACGGCAAGTATCTGCCGGGCCCGGTGCTGGTGCGCCGAGCGCTCGCTCAATGCACGCAGCGGGCTCGCGACACCGGCGTCGCCACCGTGGCGATCGGCCAGAGCCACCACGTCGCCTGCCTTGCCGCCTATCTGAAGGCGGTGACTGACGAAGGGATGGCGGCGATCATCGCCTCGTCCTCGCCGGCCACCGCCTCGGTGGCGCCCTTCGGCGCCGTGGAGGGCATCTATTCGCCCAATCCGATTGCGGCGGGCTGGCCGACGGGCGGCGATCCTGTTCTCGTCGACATCTCCGCCTCGATCACCACCAACAGCCTCGTTGGCGAACGCGTCGAAGAAGGACGCCGCCTGCCCGGCGCCTGGATGATCGGTCCCGACGGCACGGCCAGCGACGATCCGGCCCTCCTGACAGCCGAGCCCGCCGGCGCGCTGCTGCCGCTGGGCGGCACCGAATACGGCCACAAGGGCTTCGCCCTCGGCCTGATCGTCGAGATGCTGACGGCGGGTCTGGCCGGCCATGGCCGCGCCGACGCCCCCGACCAATGGGGCGCCTCGGTCTTCGTGATGGTCGTCGATCCGGAGCACCATGGCGGCCGTGCCGCCTTCGAGCGGCAGACCGGCTTCATGGCCGGGGCCGCACGGGGCGCGAAGGTGCCTGACGGTGCCAGCGCGGTGCGCCTGCCGGGCGAACGGGCGCTGCGTCTTCGCCGCCAGCAGATGGCGGAGGGGGTCGCCCTGTCGGATGAGCTTCTCGCGCGGTTGCGCAAGGCACTGCCGGACCGCCCGCTGGACGCCAGCCGGTAGGGCTGACCGAGACGAGACATCGGACCATCAGGGAGAACACGATGACGGATCAGACCGGCGGCCGGGTGGCTGCGGGCACCCCCACCGGCGTCGCCGAGGCGCGGCGCGAGGAACGGCTTCCGCGCAGACTTCGCAACATCTTCAATATCGGCGAGTTCGAGCCGGCGGCCCGCAAGCGGCTGCCGCGCGGCGTCTTCTCCTACATCTCCGGCTCGGTCGAGACCGGCGCCGCCTTTAAGGCGAACCGCAGCGACTTCGAGGACATCCGCCTCGTCCCGCGCATCCTCGCCGGCCTTGCGGTCCGCGACCAGAGCCGCACCCTGTTCGGCAAGACCTGGAAACACCCCTTCGGCATCTCGCCCATGGGGCTCAGCGCCCTCACCGCCTATGACGGCGACATCGTCCTCACCCGCAGCGCCCATGAATGCGGCATTCCGGCGGTCCTCAGCGCCACCTCGCTGATCAGCCTCGAGCGGGTCGCAAAGGAAGGCCATGCGCGCTGGTTCCAGGCCTATCTGCCCGGCGACGACGCGCGGGTCACCGGCATGGTCGACCGCCTCACCGCCGCCAATTACGACACGCTGGTCATCACGGCGGATGTGCCCGTGGCCGGCAACCGCGAGGATTCCAGGCGCGACCGCTTCGGCGCGCCGATGAAGCCCAGCCTCGATCTCGCCCTGCAGGGTGTGGTGCGGCCGGGCTGGGTGATGGGTACCATGGCCCGCACCCTGATGAACCACGGCATGCCGCATTTCGAGAATGCCGATGTCGAGCGCGGCCCGGCGATCATCTCCAAGAACGTCGTGCGCTCCTTCGGCGGGCGCGGCACCTTCTCCTGGCGCCACGCGGCGATCGCGCGCGAGCGCTGGAAGGGCAAACTCGTCATCAAGGGAGTGTTGTCGCCGCAGGATGCGCGCCGGGCCCGCGAACTGGGAGCGGACGGCATCATCGTCTCCAACCATGGTGGCCGGCAGCTCGATTATGCGGTGTCGGGAATTGCGGCGCTGCCGGCGGTGAAGGCCGCGGCCGGCGACATGGCCGTCATGCTCGACGGCGGCGTGCGGCGCGGCTCCGACGTCCTGAAAGCGATCGCGCTGGGCGCGGACTTCGTCTTTGTCGGGCGGCCGTTCCTGTTCGCAGCCGCCGTGGCGGGCGACGCCGGCGTCAGGCACGCCGTCTCGCTGCTCGCGGCCGAGATCGACCGCGACATGGCGATGATCGGGGCGCCATCGCTGGATGCGATCACCCCGGACATCCTCGCCGAAAATGCACTGGCGCGCCCTTGAGGCCGCGCCAGGCGCTTCGGTCTCAGTCCATCAGATGCGGATAGCGGTTGCGGAACTCGGCCCGCATCCGGCGTGCTTCGCGCAGGCTGCCGGTGGCGCCGCGCAGATAGTCGATCATGCGGGAGTAGCTCTTGGGAGCGCGTGCGTCGATCGTCATGTCTCTTCCTCGCCGAGCGAATTGCTGTGCCATTGAATTATGCCGGCGCGGCCGTCCCGGTTAGGGCCTCTGGCGAATAGCTCCCATGCGGAAGCGGCAGGGAAGCGCATGTTCCACAGAGTTGCGACAACGAAAAAGGGCCGGTGAGACCGGCCCTTTTCGTTGCATGTGGTGTGAGGCGACGCCGCGCTATTTGTAGAAGAAATCCACCAGCGACAGCGACACGGCCGGCACGTAGGTCACCAGAAGCAGGACCACCAGCAGGATTCCGATGAAGGGCAGGTTCGTCCGCGTCGTGCGCCAGATGTCGGTGCGGGCGATCGAGCAGGCCGTGACCAGCACGCTGGCGACCGGCGGGGTCTGCTGGCCGAGCGCGATGTTCAGCGTCAGGAGGATGCCGAACTGCACCGGATCGATGCCGATCTGATGCACCAGCGGCATGAAGATCGGCACCGTCAGGATGATCGCCGCGGCCCCGTGCAACACCATGCCGACGAACAGCAGGAAGACGTTGATGATCATCAGGACGAGGAACTTGTCCGTCGTCAGCGTGGTGATGCTCGCCGCCAGACGCTGCGGCATCTCGGTCTCGGTCAGATAGAGGCCGAGAACCGCGGAACTGGCCACCAGCAGCATGACGACGGCGGTCTGGATCACCCCGTCGGTCAGCGCATGGTAGAACAGGCGGATGTCGATCTCGCGATAGACGAAGCCACCGATCACCAGCGCCGCGATGACGGCGAGCCCTGCGCCCTCGGTGGCGGTGACGAAGCCGCCGAAGATGCCGCCGAGAATGATCACCGGCAGGATCAGCGCCCAGCCGGCGTCCTTCGCCGCCTTCCAGAGCCGGGTCAGGCTGAAGGCCTCCTCGCGCGGCAGGTCGTAGCGCACCGCGAAATAGTAGCACAGCGCCATCATGCCGAAGCCGCCGAGCAGGCCCGGCACGATGCCGGCCACGAAGAGCTGCACGATCGAGGTGTCGGACAGGGCGCCGTAGAGGATCATCGGGATCGACGGCGGAATGATGATCGCCAGCGATGCCGAGGACGAGGTGACCGCCGCGGCCATGCGGGGCGAATAGCCCTTCTTCTTCATCGCCGGGATCAGCACCGAACCGATCGCCGCGACGTCAGCGACGGCCGAGCCGGAGATCTCGGCGAAGAACAGCGACACGCCGACATTCACCATGGCGAGGCCGCCGCGCATGAAGCCGATCAGCGCCGAGACGAAATTGATCAGCCGGCGCGAGATGCCGCCGGTGTTCATCAGCGCACCGGCGAGGATGAACAGCGGAATGGCGATCAGCGGGAAGCTCGTGGCCCCGTCGAACACCGACAGCGCGGCGTTCAGGAAGCCGAGATGGCCGTTAAGGATGTAGACGCCCACCAGCGCGCTGGCGAGGATCGCGACGGCGATCGGCAGGCCGATGGCGATCATCACGAACAGGGACAGAAGGATCAACGCCTCGGTCATTTGGATTCTCCAGCGCGCGAAGCTTCAAGCTCGGCCTGGGCGCGAGCGATTTCGGCGGCAATCTCACGCTCCTCGGGGTCGAGCCCGATCCTGGCGTCCTCGTAGCGTTCGGGCAGCGTCAGGAGACGCGCCAGGATCACCAGGCCCGCACTGACCGGCAGGATGCTCTGCACGAAGCTGCGGGAGACGAAGCGCACCGAGATCAGCGTCTCGTTGCCGAAGATGTCGAGAATGGCCCAGCCGGCCCAGCCGATGACGGCGAAGGTCGCGAGGAAGATCAGCTCCACGCCGGAGAACAGCAGCAGGCGGCCCTTCGGCGGCAGGGAATAGAGCAGGCCGCTGAAGCTCAGATGCGCATTGCGCATGGTCGCAAGGGCGGCGCCGGTAAAGGTGATCCAGGCGAGGAGCACCGAAGCGACCTCGTCGTACCAGATCAGCGAATTGCCGGAATAGCGGTAGCCGACGCCGAGCAGCACCACGAGAGCGAGGACGACGAGCAGGAAGATCGTCACGGCCTGAAGTGAGACGTCAAGCCAGCGGGCGAGCCGGGACATGGGTGGGTTCCCCCGATGAAGAGTTCTTGTGGGCAGGGCCCGGACCGGTCGGCGGGGAGAGGCCTCGCCCCTCCCCGCCGGTCATGGATCGCGATCGATCAGTCGGCGAGCGACATCGCCTTGTCGATCATCTCCTGCCCGCCATCGACTTCGGCGGCGAACTTTTCATAGAGCGGCTTGGAGGCGTCGACGAAGGCCTGGCGATCCGCCTGGTTGACCTTCATGCCGGACTCCTCGAGCTCCTTCAGCAGCTTGTCGTCATCGGCTGCGCCCTGCTCGCGGGCCCACAGCGCCACTTCCTCGGCGGTGGTCTTCAACACCTCCTGGATCTCCGGGTCGAGCTTCTCGAAAGCGGTGACGCCGACGGTCGGATAGGCCGGCGAATAGACGTGGCCGGACATCGACAGATATTCCTGCACCTCGTTCAGCTTGCCTGCCGAGATGTTGGTCAGCGGGTTCTCCTGGCCGTCGATGACGCCGGTCTGCAGCGCGACGAAGACTTCCGAGAAGGACATCGGCGTCGGGTTGGCGCCGTAGGTCTTGAACATCTCGACGCGCCAGGACGAGTTCGGCGTGCGGATCTTCAGGCCTTCCAGGTCGGCCGGGGTGTTGATCGGCCGCTCGTTGTTGGTGATCTGGCGGAAACCGTTCTCCCAGATGGCGAGCGGGCGATAGCCCTGCTCCTCGGCGGCCGGAACCAGCACGTCGCGGAACAGCGTCTCGTCGATCCGCGCCAGGTGATCGCGATCCTTCACCATGAAGGGCAGGTCGAACAGCGCGTATTCGGCGGCGATCTCCGGCATGGTCGAAGACGGCAGGGTCATGTGCATGGTGCCCAGCTTGATCTTCTGGAGCATGTCCTTGTCCTTGCCGAGCTGCGAGGAGTCGAACACCTTCACCACGGCGGTGTCGCCGAGCTTCTCGTTGGCGCGGCGGGCGAACTCGCTAGCGGTGCGCTCCTGCAGCGAACCGTTGGCAGCGCTCAGGCCGAAGATGATTTCTTCCTGCGCCTGGGCGAAGCCGCTGGCGGCCAGAAGTGCGGCGGCGGCAACGGCCGATTTCAGCGTGAAGTGGATCATGTGGGTCCTCCCGTCAGATCGTTTGGGTTAAGTGGTGGCTGGTGTCTGCGCGACGCGACCTTGCCGGTCGTCTTGGATGTATTGGAGGGGCACTCGCCCCCTCAGGCGGCCCGGGGTCCCTGCAGCCCCTTGGCGAACAGTGCCGACAGCGGCGTTTCCGGCGGCGGCAGGATGTCCCCCTCGGCAGCCTTTCGGGCCGCCAGCATCAGGCCGAGTTCGATCGCCTTCTGCCCGGCGCCCGGATTGGCGATGCCCTGTCCGGCGATGTCGAAGGCCGTGCCGTGGGCCGGCGTGACGATCGGGAACGGATAGCCGGCGATCAGCGTGACGCCGCGATCGAAGCCGATCAGCTTCATGGCGATCTGGCCCTGGTCGTGGAACATGGTCAGGACGGCGTCGAACTCGCCCTTCATGGCGCGCACGAAGACCGTGTCGGACGGCACCGGACCGGTGACGGCCATCTGGTGGGCCTGGGCGCGCTGGACAGCCGGCAGGATGATCGCGTCATCCTCGGTGCCGAAATTGCCGCCGTCGCCGGCATGCGGATTGAGGGCGGCGACGCCGATGCGCGGCCGCTCGTAGCCGGCGCCCTGCATCGTCTCGATGGTCAGCCGCAGGCTCTCGAAGACGCGATCCTCGGTGATCGACTCGGCGACCTTCGACAGCGGGATATGCGAGGTGCAGCGGGCGTTCCAGACCTCGTCGAGGACGTTGAACTCGCTGCCGTTCTTGGTGACCTCGATGGTCCGGTTCACGAAGCCGATCTCGTCGACATAGTCGCTTTCCGACAGGCGCATCGAGTGCTTGTTGAAGGGCGTGAAGAACACCGCGTCGGCATAGCCGTTCTTGGCCGCCAGAAGCGCGCAGCGGAAATTCGCCAGCGCCGAGGCGCCGCCCTCCGGGCTCGAGGCGCCCAGCGTGATCGCCGCCGGATCGCAATTCTTCAGATCGACGAAGCAGCTGCGCTGCGGCCGTTCGCTACCGAGTTCCTCGGCCGTCACATTCGGCAGATCCAGCGTGACGCCGGCATGGCCGGCGCCCATGTCGAGCACCCGGCGGTCGCCGATCACCAGAAGGGTCGCCGTCTGCGCCACGGGGTCGGCGAGAAGCCGCGCGGCCAGCTCCGGGCTGATTCCGGCCGGATCACCAATGGCAAAGGCCAGGACTTGGGACTGGGGCATGCTGTTTCCTCACCGGTTCCGCATATCGCATTTTGCATACGATATTTTTCTTTGCCCCCACAAGCCCCCTTTTTGCTATAATCTCGGCGACGACCCGAGCGACGCAGGAAGGTGAACCACATGGATGCGGCAGAGACGGCGACGCTGGACGCGCCCCTGATCCAGCGGCAGACCCTGCACGAGCAGGTCGCCGGGCGGATCCGCGACATGATCATCGAGGGGCATCTCGCGCCGGATTCGCGAATCAACGAGGCGGCCCTCGTCCAGAGCCTTGGCGTTTCGCGCACGCCCCTGCGCGAGGCGCTGCGCACCCTGGCCGGCGAAGGGCTGATCGACATCCGCCCGTCGCGCGGCAGCGTCGTGCGGCGCCTGTCGCCGGAAGACGTCGCCTCGATGCTGGAGGTGCTGGCCGAGCTCGAGAAGCTGGCGGGCCGCCTGTGCTGCGAACGCGCCACCGACGACGAGCTCGCCGAATTGCTGGCCGTGCACGACGCCATGATCGGCTATTACGAGAAGCGCGAGCGCCTGCCCTATTACAAGATGAACCAGGCGATCCATTCCGGCATCGCCCGGCTGTCGCGCAACAACATGCTCATCGACGTGCAGGGCACCATCCAGGGCCGGCTGAAGCGCATCCGCTTTCTCGGCAATCAGGGGCCGGAGGCCTGGGCCAAGGCGGTCGCCGAGCACGAGGAGATGGCCGTGGCCCTGCGGAACCGCGATGGCGAGCGGCTCGGCGAGGTCCTCGCCCGGCATCTGCAGAAGACCTGGGACCGCGTGAAGACCGTCGTCTAGCGACGAGGCGACATCGAGCTGTCGGGATCGGGGCTCCGCCAGCGATCGAGCCGGCAGCTTCGCGACGCAACCGTCCCGACGCCGCGGTTCATCCATTACCGGAAGACGCCACAGCGATCCTGTCCGACACGGCAACCCGCCGGCCATTGTCCCGGACCCCGGCAGACTAGTAAGGTCGCATGATCTTGGCGCCCGTCTTGCCGGGCTCCCGCAACCGGATCGCCGACGGCATCCGGCTTCGACAGAGGCAGCATCCACCCCATGACGACAGACGCGTCCGTTTCCGACCGGCCCGGCGAGGCCGTGAGCCTGCCATGGCTGCTGGCCGAGACCACCATCATCCAGGCGCTCGGCACCGCCGCGGTGCTGACCGTGCCGGCCCTTGCCCCCGCCGTCGCGCTCACCCTCGGCGTGCCGTCGAGCTTCGTCGGCTATCAGGTCGGGCTGGTCTATCTGGCGGCGATGCTGTCCTCGCTGGTCGGCGGCGCGGTCGTGTCGCGCTGGGGCCCCTGCCGCACCGGCCAGACCGCAATGGCACTGACGGCCGCCGGCTGCCTTCTCGCCAGCATTCCCCATCTGGCCGGCATGATCGCCGGCTCGCTGGCCATCGGCCTCTCCTACGGGCTGATCAACCCCTCCGCCTCCGATCTCCTGCAGCGCCATTCGCCGGCGCATCGGCGCAATCTCTTCTTTTCCATCAAGCAGACCGGCGTCCCGATCGGCGGCATCATGGCCGGGCTCATCGGCGCGCCGATGGCCGTGGCGTTCGGATGGGGCGCCGCGCTGTGGGCCGTGGCCGCGTCCTGCATCGTGCTGATGCTCGCGCTCGAGCGTGGCCGCGCCCGTCTCGATGCCCATGCGAACCCGGCAACCCGGCTGCTGCGCTCGGCCGGCCTTGGCCTGACGACCATCCGCTCCGACCGCTCGCTGCTCATGCTGGCCGCGGCGTCCTTCTGCTTTTCCGCCATCCAGCTCTGCCTCGTCGCCTTCCTGGTCGTGCTGCTGGTGGAGGAGCTGCAGATGGGCCTCGTCGAAGCCGGCATGGTCCTGGCCGCTGTCCAGGTCATGGGCGCCGTCGGCCGCCTGCTGTGGGGCCATGTCGCCGATCGCATCCACAGCGGTCTCGCCGTTCTCACGGGCCTCGCCGCGCTGATGGCCGTGGTCTCGACCACGATCCTCTTCGTCTCGCCGCAATGGCCGCTCGCCGCGGTGATCGCAGCCTTCATGCTGCTCGGCCTCACCGGCGTCGGCTGGAACGGCGTCTATCTCTCCGAAGTCGCGCGCCTCAGCCCCCTGCGCGCCGTCGGCTCGGTTACGGGAACCGCGATGTTCGTCACCTTCGCCGGCGTGCTGGTGGGGCCGACCCTGTTCTCCTCGGTACACAATCATGTCGGCAGCTATATCGGCAGCTACGGCGTTCTCACCGTCCTCGCCATCATCGGCGGCTGTCTGGCCGCTGCCACCTGGCGGCGCGATCGGCGCAAGACCGGCGCCGCGGATCCCAGCCCGGCGTGAACAGCCGGCTCAGACTTTCCGTCGTAGGCGGCGGAATAGTGACAGGCGCATGTCCCCATCTGGACGGCCGGAGCAGAAAGGCGCCTGACAGGCCATGACACGGCTTCTGACGATCATCGCCCGCAATGGGCGCTGGATGCTGGTGGCAGGCCTTGTCGGCGGCGTGCTGTTTCCCGGCCTCGCGTCACTCATGCGGGCGGGCCTGTTTCCGCTGATCGCCGCGATTCTCTTCGTCTCAGTCCTGCGGGTGGATCCCGCGCAGATCGCGCGGTCCCTCACCCATATGCGCCGCGACGTGCCGCTGGTCCTGTTCCTGCAGCTCGCGCTGCCCCTCGCCGTCGCCGCGATCCTTTACCTCGGCAATATCAGCGGCCCCCTCGCCAGCGTCGTCATTCTCACGCTGGCCGCCGCGCCGATCACCGGCGGCGCCGGCCTCGCCGCCCTCACCGGCCTCGACGGCATGACCGCCCTGCGACTTCTGGTCTGGGGCACGATCCTGCTGCCGCTCACCTCGATGCTGCCCCTGCAGATCGTCTTTCCCGGCGCAGCAATCTCACCGCTGGAGCCCGCATTGCGCCTTCTCGGCGTCATTGCGCTGGCCGGTGGCCTGGCGGTCGTCGTGCGGCAGATCTGGCGGCCCGCACCGCAGTCGGACGCGATTGTCATGCTCGATGCCGTCAGCGCCCTGCTGCTCGCGGCCCTGGTCCTCGGTCTGATGGACGCGATCCAGCCGATGCTGCTGCGCGATCCGCTGCAGGTCGCCGGCATGCTCGCGGCCGCTTTCGCGCTGAATTTCGGGCTACAGATCGCGGCCAACACCGCCATGCGCCGCGCCGGCAGCGATCCGGCCATCGGCGGCGCCGTGGCGCTGATGGCCGGCAACCGCAATCTTGCGCTGTTCCTGGTCGCCCTGCCCCCTGCGTCTTTGGAGGCCATGATGGTCTTCGTCGGCTGCTACCAGATCCCGATGTTTCTCACCCCACTCCTTATGCGCGGCTATTATGGCCGGGCCGGCAGGCACTGAACGGGGAACCGGCGCCGTGCTGAGGGTGTAGAAAACTCAGGATGGAGCCACATGCCGGGGCCGCCTTCACGGGAGGCTCCTCCGTGATCTTGCGAGTGCATCCTCGAACTGCGGCGGTGTCAGTTCCTACACGCGCACCCTTCGCCGGAGAGATCGCAGTCATAAGGAAGAGCCGGCAACTGACGCAGAGCGCCTATAGCTTCTACCGGCCACTCCCGCCGGGCCGTCAATGTCGGCGACAATCGCGCGATGGCCCCGAGTGCGAGGAAGGCATCCTGGTCTTCTCATCTCAAGCCGCACCGGGCGCCTATCGGCCGTCTCGCTTGAGATCAGGCCTAAAACATAGCCTCTGAACGCAAAAAGCCCCTCGGCTGTGGAGCGCGAGGGGCTTTGGTGCTTGGCGTGAAGAAGGGGTCTCAATTGACAACTTGCGATTTGCAGACCTGGCGGCGACCGACTTTCCCGCGTCTTGAGACGAAGTATCATGGGCGCTGGGGCGTTTCACGGCCGAGTTCGGAATGGGATCGGGTGCGGCCGCCCCGCTAGAACCACCAGGTCGGCAAATCGCAAGTTGGAAGCTGGTCTTTTGGACATTGTGATTGGTGCGCACCCTTTTGGGGGGTGGGCATTGACGAATGAGAATGATCAAGCCGATCGAGCGATTAGTACCGGTAAGCTTCATGCGTTGCCGCACGTCCACACCCGGCCTATCAACGTGGTGGTCTACCACGGCTCTGATAGGGAGAACTCGTTTTCAGGTG
>NZ_ATXK01000018.1 GCF_000421645.1 Aurantimonas coralicida DSM 14790
CGGCCCGCCCCGGCGCCACCGCCGTCGTCGATGAACGCGATATAGGCCACCCCATCCGGACCTGTCAACGACCTCAGTCGCAAAAACTTCGCAAAAAGTCATTTGGTCGACCGCGGCGCCTGGCGGGCCCCGTACGGCCCCGGGACGCGGGCGTTGTTCGATGCGGTCGGCCCGGGGGTCCATCGTGCACGAACCACCGCGGAGCCTTCGCCTTCACAGGATAGGCCTGTCCCCTCCCCTGCCGGGCTGTTCGCCATGTGCGCGCTATTGGGGGGGCCGCGCGTGTCCGGATGCCGAGATGAGCCTGCGCCCAATCGGACGTCCAGCTTTCCGACATGGCCGCCGACCGGCGGGCCACCGCTCAGCCGAAGATCAGGTTCGGCACGAACAGGACGACGGACGGAAGGAGGATGAGCAGCACGGTCACCGCGACGACCGCCGCCAGGAACGGCGCCGATTCCCGGGTGTACTCGCCGATTGGACAGCGCAGGATCGAGCAGACCGCATACATCGCCGCGCCGACAGGCGGCGTGAAATTGCCGATGGTCGCGGCGATGATGAAGACGATGCCGAAATGCACCGGGTCGGCACCGAGATCGCGCGCCACCGGCAGGACGATCGGCGTCAGCATGATGATCAGTACCGTCGCATCGATGAAAAAGCCGATGACCACCACCACGACGCAGATCAGGATCATCGCGCCGGTGAGATTGTCGGTCAGCCCGACGATCCAGCCGGCGACGGTCTCGGGCACCTGCTCGAGGACGATGCCGTAGCTGAAGATCGCCGACAGGGCGATCAGGAACATCACCGAGCCGACATCGGCCAGGCTGCTCTCCAGCCCTTCGACGAAGCCCTTCATCCGCATCTTGCGATAGACCAGCACCCCGATGAACAGCGCGTAGAGCACGGCGAACGCCCCGATCTCCGACGGGGTGAAGACGCCCATGCGCAGGCCGACCAGCAGGAAGACCGGAAACAGCAGCGCCCAGATGCCGCCGGTGAAGGCCCGCGTGACCTCGGCGAATTTCGGCCGGGTCCGGCGTTGCGGCTGGTAGCCGCGCCGCCGGGCGGTCAGCCAGACGGCGAAGCCCAGCCCGATCCACAGGAGTAGCGCGGGCACGAAACCGGCGGCGAACAGCCGACCGATCGAGACCTGGCCGATCGTCCCGTAGAGGATCATGCCGATGCCCGGCGGGATGATCGGCGTCAGCACGGCGCCATAGGACAGGATGCCGGCGGTAAAGCCGCGGGTGAAGCCGCGCCTGGTCATCTCGTCGCCGAGCATGCGGCTCTGCATCGCCGCGTCGGCGATCGCCGATCCCGACACGCCGCCCATCAGCGCCGACAGCGCCAGCGAGACCTGTGCCAGCCCGCCGCGCAGCCGGCCGGTCAGCACCGAGGCGAGGTCGAGCAGCCGCTCGGTGATGCCCGACCGGTTCATGAAATTGCCGGCGACGATGAACAGCGGGATCGCCAGCAGCGCGAAATTCTGGGTCTGGGACACCGTCACCTGCACCGGAATGGTGAAGGGAAGCTCGGGATGCTGGGCGAAGAACAGCGCCCCGGAAATGCCGATCGCAAAGGCGATGGGCATGCCCATCAGGATCAGGACGACGAAGGCGATGGTGACGATCAGCATGACGGCGAAGCGCCCTCGGCGCTGACCGCGGCGCGCCGCGCGTCACGGATCTTCAGAAGCGTGGTGACGAGCAGCAGCAGGCAGCCGACCGGCAGGCTCATCGTCACCCAGGAATAGCTGATCCCGGGAATGCCCTGGAAACTGCGGGCCCGGCTGATCCAGGCGAGCAGCGTCCCGGCATAGATGCCGCAGACGAGGAAGATCGCGATCAACCCGTAATTGACGTATTCCAGCACCCGCCGCACGCCGGCGGGCACCATTTCCGGCAGGATGTCGATCGACATCAGAGCGCCCCTGCGCCACGCGATGTCGGCGCACAGGAACGAGGCCCATGCGAAGGCGCAGGTGGCCAGATCGATGGTCCAGTTGATCGGCGTGTGCATCATCCGGGCGACGCCGCCGGCGAAGATGAGCGCGACCATGGCCATCAACAGGACGCCGGCGAGGAATGCCTCAGCCCGCAGGATGAACCGATAGAGGCTTGGCATGGATCTCCCCGCCGGCGTCGCGTCGGACCGTTACTGGCCCGCCTTGATGCCGATCTCTTCCTGGACCTTGTTCTTCGCCTCGACGAGACCCAGCGTCTCGTAGGCTTTTTCGCCGGCGGCCCGGAACGCGTCCATGTCGACGTCCTCGACGATCGTCATGCCCCGCTCCTTCAGGGTCGCCTTGGCCGTCTGCGTCGCCTCCTCGATCTCCGCCGAGGTTGCCTGGCCGGCGGCGCGGCATTCCTCGACCAGCGCGCTCTGGTATTCCGAAGGCAGGCCGTCGAACCATTGCGAGCTGACCACCTGGAAATTGGTCAGGAGGATATGCTTGGTCTCGTTGGCGTGGTCGACGACCTCGTTGAGATTGGCTGCGGTGATGTTGGGATAGACGAGCTCGGCCCCGTCGATCGCCCGCTGCTGCAGGCCGGGATAGACGTCGCCGAAATTCATCGCCACCGGCTCGGCGCCCAGTGCCCGGATCGATTCCTGCCAGATCGGTGCCGGCGGGGTGCGGATGCGCTGACCGCTCAGATCCTCCGGCGTGCGCACCGGCGCATTGGTGTAGAAATTGCGGAAGCCCTGCACCCAGTCGAAGCACACGACCTTCAGCCCGTGTTGTTCGGCAAGCTCGGCCTGCCATTCCTGCATGGTGGGCGAATCCGCCAGTTTGAAGGATTCCTCCAGCGAGCCGACGAAATAGGGCCCGTTGACCACCGCGATGCCCGGGACATAGGTGCCGAGCCGCGCGGCGTCGGTGTTCTGGCCGATATTGGCGCCCTGGCGGATCTGCTCGATGATGTCTTCCTCGACGCCGAGCTGGGCGCTGTGGAAGACCTGGATCGTCAGCCCGCCATCGGTGCGCTCCTTCACCCGCTCCGCCCAGGCCTCGAAGCCCTTGTGGAACGGCTCGTTGGGGCCGAGCACATGGTTGAAGCGCAGCTCGAAACTGTCCTGCGCGAATACTGCCCCTTGCGCGAAGAGGCCGAGCCCCACCGCGAGAGACAGCGTCTTCAGATGCCTTGCCAGCACGCTCATTGTCGATCCTCCCTGTTGCGATCTCGTGGTCAGCTTGCGCCCGTCTGCGCGGGCGGCGTCGAGCCGGACCCGGCTGTTGCCGGCATCTCCAGCCCGTACCGGTCCGCAAGGGACCGGAACTCTGTCATCGTCGCCGGGTCCACCGGCGCGCCATAGGCGGTGCGCCGCTCCGCCTCGGCCCATTCGCGGTCGCCCGGCGCCATGACCTCAGCGCCGCGTGCGGTCGCGCTGGCGCGCAGTTCGCCGACATAGCGACGCATGCCGCGATCGAATATCTCCCGGTCGACGAAGGCATCGGTGCGCACCGCCATGACGAAGGCGCCGAGGCCGCGCGGGGTCGACAGGTCCGGCCCGCCCATCGGCAGGAGGTCGAAGCTCAGCCCCATGCCGCTGAGGACGGCGCTGAAGATCTCGACCAGGCCGGCAAGGCCGGCGCCCTTGAAGCCGAAGGCCGCCCCCAGCGGCGCCAGCATCTCGACCGCCGCGGGGTCCGCCGTGTTCCGGCCCTCCGCATCCGAGGCGACCGCCTCCGGCAGATCCACGCCGAGGCTCTCGTAGAGTTTGACGCGGTTGTAGGGGATCGCGCTGGTGGCCATGTCGAGCAGCCACGGCGCTCCGTCCGGGTTGGGAATGGCGCAGGCGATCGGATTGGTGCCGTGGAAGCGGCGCGCCCCGCCATGCAGCCGCACGAAGGCGTCGGAATTGCACATGACGATGCCGATGGCCCCGCGCTCGGCCGCCGCCAGCGCATAGGCGCCGGCCGGGCCGAAATGCGAGGATTTGCGGATCGCCACCGCGCCGATGCCCTGGCCGCCGGCGATCTCGACCGCCCGGTCCATGGCGCTGTAGGTGGCCAGCGCGCCATGGGCGTCGTCGGCATCGAGCGTGGCGACCGCGCCGCCCTTCGACGTGAAGGTGAGCGCCGGCCGCGGGTTGACGCGCCCCTCGCGCAGCACCGTCGCATAATGCGGCAGGAGCCGGACGCCATGGCTGTCGACGCCGCAGCGCGACCCGTGGATCATCGCGCGCGTCGCCGCGTCGGCCGTCGCCTCGTCGGCGCCGACCGCCGACAGGGCGGCCGCGCAGAAGCGGGCGAGCTCGTCGAGCCCGATGCGGGCACCGTGGCGGCCAGTCTGGTCGGCGACCGCGCTCACAGGGTCTGCCCGCCGTCGACGACCAGGATCTGGCCGGTGGTGAAGGCCGCATCGTCGGCGGCGAAATACAGCGCCGCAGCCGCCATTTCGGAGACCTCGCCAAGGCGTCCGATCGGCTGGCGCTCGGCAAATTCGCGGCGCGTCGCCTCGGGATCGGCGCTGGCCGCGATGCGGGATTCGAGCGACGGCGACGCCGTGGTGCCGGGGCACAGCGCGTTGACGCGCACGCCGGTGCGGATGACGTCCCGCGCGACCTGCTTCGTCAGGCCGATCACCGCCGCCTTGCTGGTGCCGTAGGCGGCCCGGTTGGCGACGCCGGTAATGCTGGAGGCGACCGAGGCGACATTGATGATCGAGCCGCGCCCGCGGGCGATCATCCCCGGCAATGCAGCGCGGATGGTGCGGAAACAGGAGGTGGCGTTCTGCTCCAGGCTCTTCGCCCAATCCTCCTCGCTGCAGTCGAGAATGCTGCCGTTGTGAACCCAGCCGGCGCAATTGACCAGGATGTCCAGATCACCCGCAGCGGCGATCGCCGCCTGCACGGCGTCCCGATCGGTGACGTCGAGACCGACCGGGGTGATCGACGGCGCCAGACGCGGCAGGTCGTCCATCTTGGCAAGGGTGCGGCTGGCAGCAACGACAGCCGCACCCTCCTCGGCGAACAGGAGCGCGATGGCGCGGCCCATCCCCTGGCCGGCCCCCGTCACGAATGCTCGCCGCCCTTCGAGCCGTCCGCTCATTCCCGTTCCTCCCTGCCACGAGCCCCCCGCTCGATGTCGTATGTCTACACTATACATATCAACGTCGGCGAGAAAAAGGGGGGGGGGGAGAGCCCCGACGGATAGCCGGGCGATCGCAAGCGCTTGTGACGCGGGAATGCCGACGATCGCGTCCCGGAGCGGGCATTCGGTTTGACGCCATGGGCGACATTCGAAACACTTTGGCACCGGCCGAATCCGCCGGGTTGCGAGGGAGACACGATGCCTGAGGGGCGCACCGAGAGGGTCCAGGACATCGATGCGGAGAGCGTTTCCGGCGTCACGCCGCGCCTCTATGAGCGGGCGACGCAGCTCATCGCCGAGCAGATCCGCGACGGCACCCTGCCGGCATCGGGCCACCTCACCGAATCGCTGCTGGCCGAGCGGCTCGGCATCAGCCGCGCGCCGGTGCGCCGCGCCTTGTCGGAACTGGAGCAGCAGGGCCTCGTCAAACGCGTGAAGGGCAAGGGCTATGCCGTCCTGGCCGGCAGCGTGTCGGCGCGAAAGGCCCCCTCGCCCGGCGATCCGGCGTCGCCAGCCCATGACGGCAGTCCGCTGCAATCCTCGCCAAGCTGGGAGCGGATCTATGGCGAGGTGGAGGACCAGGTGATCGCCCGGATCTCCTTCGCCAGCTGGCGGGTGAACGAAGCGCGGCTCGCCCGCCACTACGGCGTCAGCCGCACCGTGGCGCGCGACGTGGTCGGCCGCCTGCAGCAGCGCGGCGTGCTGCGCAAGGACGATCGCGGCCGCTGGTACGCACCGGCGCTGACGCCCGACCATATTGCCGAACTCTACGAACTGCGCGCGATTCTCGAGCCGATCGCCCTGACCAAGGCGGCGCCCCACGCGCCGGCGTCACTGCTGATGCAGATGCGGACCCGGCTGGAAGAGGCAATGGCGGCGGGCGATGTCACCGGCGCGACGCTCGATGCGCTGGAGAAGGACCTCCATGTCACGCTGCTCGATTTGTCGGGCACCTACGCGCTGATGCAGGCGATCACCCTGCCCCAGTCGCTGCTGATCGCCCACCGGTTCCTTTATCGCTGGACGCCGCGTCTGTTCGACGCCGAACCGTTCCTGCCCGAGCATGTGGCGGTGATCGACCATCTGCTGGCCGGCGAGACGGACAGGGCAGCGAAGGCGCTGGCCGACCATCTGATCATCTCGGGCGACCGCGCGATTTCCCGCGTCGATCTTATCCGCCGCGAGTTCGACGCCGAGGATCTGTCCTATCTGGAACGGTTGCCGGCGGATTGATGCCGACCGGGACGCCATGGCCGCCGGGCAGCTTCACGGCGCGCGACAGATCTTGCGGCGAAGAACGCCGCCGCGGCGCAACTCGCCTCAGCCCTGGTGCAGGGCTCGCTCGACCGGTGCGCTGACCGTGGTGACGAGACCGGGCCGGTTTCCGGCCTCCTCCAGCGTGCCCTCGATCTGATCGACCATCGCGCGCATCATCTTCGAGCCGAAGCCCTGATGGTCGCGCGACTTGCCGGCGCCGCGATCAGAGACGGCCAGCCGGAACCGGCCGAGATGCTGGTCGAGGCGGATCGCCAGCGGACCGGCCTTGCCGTCATAGGCGTATTTCTGCGTGTTGATCACCAGTTCGGTCATGATCAGCCCGACATGGACGGCGCGGTCGGCCGCGATCTGGACCGGCGCGAGGTCGAGCCGCGCCCGTTCCGCCCAGGCCCCGTCCATCGACGACGCAAGATCCGTCCACAGGTCGCGGATGTAGCGTGAGAGATCGACGATCTCGACGCTTTCGCCCGAATAGAGCCGCCGGTGGACGAGCGCGACCGCGTTCAGCCGGCGCTGCGCTTCCGACAGCTGGCTCTTCGTTCCCACGTCGTCGAGGTCGCGGGCCTGCATGCGCAGGAAGGCAGCGACCAGCTGCAGGCTGTTCTGGACGCGGTGATTCACCTCCCGCAGCAGGAAGCCCTTCTGCTGCAGGAGCAGCTGGTTCTCGCGCACGGTCTCTAGGAGATCGCGGTTCAGCTCCTTCAGCCGGATCGCCTGCCGACGCTCGCGCAGCAGCCGGCCGACCCGGCTGGCCGATTCCACCTCGGCGATCGACCACGGCCGCGACCGGCCGCGGACCGTGTCGCTCCACGTCTCGAAGGACGACCGCGGCGTCAGCACGGCATTCGGATCGGTCGAGGCGCCTTTGTGGGGATTGCCTGCCCATTCGACGGTCTCGATCTTCTCGGCGCGCAGCCAGATCAGGCAGATCGGCGTCTCGGTCGACAGCGAGACCGCCAGGAGACCGCTGGCCAGGGACAGGAACGCCTCGGCCTCGGGCCAATGCAGCGCCAGCCGGTCGGTGAGGAACGGAAACGGCGCCGCCTTGTCCTTCACCCACTCGCCGATCCTGCGGAGATCCGCCTCGTCCGGGCAGCGACCGAAGGTCGAGATCTGGGTGCCGGACAGGACGGCCAGGCCGTCGGCCCCCAGCATCCGGCAAAGCTCCGAGCCGGCCCCCTCCACGAAGCTCTCGAAGCTGGACTCGGGGTCGTAGAGCGCCAGCGCCGTATCCTCGCTCGCCCGGATCCGGACGCGCTCGCGGGTCAGTTCCGCCTCGTCCTTGGCGGCGATCTGCTGGGACAGCGTATGGGCGAGGATGCGGCAGGCGGTGCGGTCCGACAGCGATATAGTCTTCGCCTCGTCGTGATGACAGGCCACCAGCCCCCACAGATGCCCGTCCATGACGATGGAGATCGAGGCCGAGGCCCCGACGGCCATGTTCTGGAGGTAGCGAATATGAATCGGCGAGACGCTGCGCAGCCCGACATCGGACAGATCGACCTCCGAAAGCCCCGACTCGGCGGCCCGAATCGGCGCCGGCTCGTAGCAGACGTCGGGAATCACCCGGATCCGGTTGCGGATATAGAGGGCCCGCGCCTGCTTCGGAATGTCCGTCGCCGGGAACTGGTGATTGAGGAAGGAGACGAGATGCGCGGCTCGGTCCTCGGCCACCACCGAGCCGGCGCCGTCCTCGTGAAAGCGATAGATCATCACCCGGTCGTAACCGGTGATCGCGCGGAACTGCTGGACCGCCGCTTCGCAGAGATCGAGGAGATCATGGGTCCGGGCGAGGGCCGCACCGGCCTCCTCGATCCGGGTGAAGATACGCGCGGTGCTCGCGCCCGCACGTTCCGCGTCTTCCAGCTCGATCAGCAGATACTCGCCGGTGCGGTGCGCGACACCGTCCAGCGAGTTCTCCAGCCCGGTCACCGGATCGAGCACCGCGGAGGTCTCGTCCTCGATCCCGAGGGCGATTTCCACCGCTGCGCTGCCGATGAGACTGGCCAGCGGACGTCCGAGCCATTGCGGCGCGAGCCGGCCCTCGATGTTGCCCGCCCCGGCCACGACGTCCAGCGTCCCCCGGTCGGCGACCAGCAGCATGCCGTGCGGCTGGATGGAGCCGGGAATGTGGATCGGTTCGCGGTCGCAGAGCGTCAGCTCGTCCGCGGAGACCGCGCGCAGGGAGTCTTGCAGACTGGCGGGGATATCTGCTTTCACCTGTGGCCTCCTGTCGACGTCGGACGGGAACGTGTCACGAGCGACGGATCACTGCATGCCACCACCGAACGGGACGTTTTCCGAACGCCTGCGCACGGAAACTGCGTCACTGCATCTGCGGGTCGACACCGCCTTCAGTGCCTTCGACCTTTCAACACGGTCCGGTTATGGCGGTTTCCTGCGAGCCCATGCAAGGGCGCTGCCCGCCGTGGAGGCAATCGTCGCCGCCGGCATTTCCGTAGCCGCGACCCGTTCCCGCACCGATCTGGCGGTCGCCGATCTGCAGGAACTCGGCATCGACATTCCGCCATCGGCGCCCTTCGACGGCCCTGCGTCGCCGGTCGCGGCGCGCGGTATCCACTATGTTCTGGAGGGCTCCCGGCTCGGCGGCGCGGTGCTGCAACGCCGGGTGCCTGTCGCCTATCCGCGCCGCCTTCTGTCGGCGAGCCACGAGCGAGGCGGCTGGCGGAGCGTGCTCGCAGACCTCGATCGTTGGAGCGAAGGCCAGGACGAGACCACGATCGCCAGCGCGATTGCGGCCGCCGCCGCCTGCTTTTCCCTGTTCGAACGATCCGCCCTCGCCGAGGCCGGCTAGCCGGCCCGCCCGACTCGGCAGCCTGCCCTACTCGGCGGCCTGGCGCGCCGGCGAATCGCTTGCTTCGGCATCGTGCGGCCGCGGTCGGGCCTTGCGCCGAAGCTCGATCTCCTGCGCCCGCTTCTTGGTCAGCTCGCGATGCGCCTGGTCGCGGCCCGAGATGTATTGCTTCGGCCAGGGCTGGTTGCGGGTGTCGTACCAGGCGGCCGCCTCGCGGGCGAAATACGGGTTCCACATATGCGGACGGCCGAGCGCGACGATGTCGGCGCGGCGGGTGTGCAGGATGGTGTTCACCTGCGCCGCCTCGGTGATGGCGCCGACGGCCATCACCGCCATCTTCGGCACGTTGCGGATCGCCTCGGCGAACTGCACCTGGAACATCCGGCCGTATACCGGCGCCTGATCGGCCACGGTCTGGCCGGCCGACACGTCGATCAGGTCGCAGCCGGCATCCGCGAAGGCCTCCGAGATCGCGAAGACGTCCGCCTCGCTGATCCCGCCTTCGGCCCAGTCGGTGGCCGACAGGCGCACCGACATCGGCTTGTGCGCCGGCCAGGCCGCTCGCATCGCGGCGAAGACCTCCAGCGGGTAGCGCAGCCGGTTTTCCACCGAGCCGCCATAGGCATCGTCGCGATGGTTGGTCAGCGGCGACAGGAAGGACGCCAGCAGATAGCCGTGGGCGCAGTGCAGCTCCAGCATGTCGAAGCCGGCCCGGTCGGCCCGCTCCGTCGCCTGGACGAAATCCGCGGTGATCCGGTCCATTTCCGCGCGGTCCAGCGGCTTCGGCACCTGGCTGATGCCGTCGTGATAGGGCAACGGCGAGGCCGAGACGATCGGCCAGTTCGCCGCCTTGTCGGCCAGCGGCATGTCCATCTTCTCCCAGCCGAGCTGGGTCGACCCCTTGCGCCCGGCATGACCGAGCTGCAGCACCATCTTCGACGTCGAATTGGCGTGGACGAAGTCGACGATCCGCTTCCACTGCGCTTCCTGCGCGTCGGTCCACAGACCGGTGCAGCCCGGCGTGATCCGCGCATCGGCCGAGGGGCAGGTCATCTCGGTGAAGATCAGTCCGGCCCCGCCCAGCGCATGGGAGGAGTAGTGGACGAAGTGCCAGTCGGTCGGATTGCCGTCCGCATCGGCCGAATATTGCGCCATCGGTGACATGGCGACCCGGTTTTCGATCGTCATCTCGCGCAACCTGAACCGCGTGAACATCGGCGTTGGCCGGCTCTTGCGGTAATCCTCGCCGGTTTCGCGATAGACCCGCTCGTAGAAAGCCGTGTCGACGGCTTCCACGAAGCCGGGATCGCGCACGATCAGATTGTCGTAGGTGATCGCCTTGGCCCGGCACATCACCACCATGGCGAACTGCTCGGGCTCCATGTCCCAGGAGCGGTTCATGTGCTCGAACCAGGCCAGCGACACGTCGGCATTGTGCTGGGTGATCTGGCAGGGCGTGCGCCGCGCGTCCTCATAGGCCGCGAAGGCGGCCGGAACGCTGGACGGGCCATGGGCGACCACCGCATCCGACAGCGAGATGGCGCATTCCATGGCGAGCTTGGTGCCCGAGCCGATGGAATAATGCGCCGAGGCCTTGGCGTCGCCGAGCAGCACGATGTTGTCGTGGGACCAGCGATTGCAGAAGATGCGCGGAAACTGCCGCCAGTTCGACCGGTTCAGGAGCAGCGGATGGCCCTGCAGCTCGTCGGCATAGAGCGCTTCCAGCACCGCCTTCGACGCCGCCTCGTCCATGCCGTCGAAGCCATGGCCGCGCCAGCAGGCGTCGTCCATCTCGAAGATCCAGGTCGAGCGGCCCGCCTCGTACTGGTAGGTGTGGGCACAGATGATGCCGTGCTCGGTCTGTCGGAAAAAATAGTTGAACTCGTCCATCGGCCGGGTCGAGCCCATCCAGCAGAAGCGGTTCGACTTGATTGCCACATCCGGTTCGAAGGCCGTGCGGAAATGCTCGCGGATGCGCGAATTCACGCCGTCCGCCGCCACGACCACGTCGGAATCGGCAAAGCGCGTGGCGATCTCCTCCGGCGGTACCGACACGCCGAAATGCAGGCCGATCCCCTCCTCCCGGCAGCGCTGCTGCAGGATGGCGAGGAGCTTCATGCGCGAGATGCCGGCAAAGCCGTTCCCGGCGCAGCGCATCTCGCGCCCGT
Source organism: Aurantimonas coralicida DSM 14790 (assembly GCF_000421645.1). Lineage (GTDB taxonomy): Bacteria > Pseudomonadota > Alphaproteobacteria > Rhizobiales > Rhizobiaceae > Aurantimonas > Aurantimonas coralicida. The sequence continues at coordinate 11,363 of NZ_ATXK01000018.1, forward strand.
CCTTGTGGATGGCGACGTCGTCCCAATAGGCGAATTCATGGCGGATGCGGTCGAAGGACGGCCGGTCGCGCGACAGGAATTCGTGCAGCGTCTCGTCGGAGAAGACGACACCGAAGCCGAACGTGTCCTCGGCCTGGTTCTGCTCGTAGATGTCGATCGACCAGTCGGGTCGCTGCTTCTTGGTGAGCAGCGCAAAATAGAGGCCGCCGGGGCCGCCGCCGATTACGGTGATGCGCATCGCTGCTCTCCTGTAGGCGGGACCGACACCCGCAACCAGATATTTTAGAGTTAAACTATCGCCGTGGAGCGGGGCATGGGTCAAGGCGTCGCAGCCAGATTCTCGGTGCCGCCCGTCCTCACCGCAGTGCATTCACGGCCGCCGCACTGCAGCATAATTAGGCACGCCCAAAAAATCGGCCAATCCGGTTGCGAGGCACTATTTTATGTGTAAACTAATTTTCGGATCGGGGCGCAGAGGCGCCGCGCCGCATGCCGAACAAGGGGCACGGACCGCCGAGGCGGGGCCGGATCTGCCGCAGAAACTTTGCATGGAGATGCAGGAATGACAATGATCCGCACCGTCGCCCTCGGCCTTCTGGCGGCCACCGCCCTGACCGGCAGCGCGCTCGCGCAGGACGCCGCCGACGACAAGCTCAAGGTCGGCCTGATGTTCACCCTGTCCGGCCCGGCCGCGGTGCTCGGCGAGCAGGGCCGCGACGGCTTCATGCTGGCGGTCGAGACGATGGGCGGCAAGCTCGGCGGCCTCGAGACCGAGATCACCACCGTCGACGACGAGCTGAAGCCCGACATCGCGGCCAACAAGGCTCGTGAGCTGGTCGAGCGCGACGATGCCGACTTCGTCGTCGGGCCGATCTTCTCCAACATCCTGATGGCCATCGCCAAGCCGGTCACCGACGGCGGCGCCTTCCTGATCAGCCCGAATGCCGGCACCTCGAACTTCGCCGGCGCCGAGTGCAACGCCAACCTGTTCGTCTCGTCCTACCAGAACGACCAGGTCCACGAGGTGCTCGGCAAATACGCCGAGGACACCGGCTACAAGCGGCTCTTCCTGCTGGCGCCGAACTATCAGGCGGGCAAGGATTCGCTCGCCGGCTTCAAGCGTTCCTACAAGGGCGAGGTGGTCAACGAGATCTACACCCCGCTCGGCCAGCTCGACTTCTCGGCCGAACTCGCGCAGATCGCCGCCGAGCAGCCCGATGCGGTCTTCACCTTCATGCCCGGCGGCATGGGCGTGAACCTCGTCAAGCAGTACCGCCAAGCCGGCCTCGACAACATCCCGTTCCTCTCCGCCTTCACCGTCGACGAGACGACGCTGCCGGCCCAGCAGGACGCGGCCGTCGGCTTCTTCGGCGGCGCCAACTGGGCCCCGGACATGGACAACGAGCAGTCCAAGGCCTTCGTCGCCGCCTATGAGGAAAAATACGGCAGCGTGCCGGGCACCTACGCCATGCAGGCCTATGACGCGGCCCAGATGATCGACAGCGCCATCAAGGCGGCCGGCGGCGACCTTTCCGACAAAGACGCCCTTCGCGCCGGCCTGAAGGCGGCCGATTTCCAGTCCCTGCGCGGCGACTTCTCCATCGGCGACAACCACTACCCGATCCAGGACTTCTATCTGGTCAAGGTCGCCAAGCGCGACGACGGCAAGTACCAGACCCAGATCGAGCAGAAGATCTTCGACGACTACCAGGACAATTACGCCGCCGACTGCAAGATGCAGTAACCGGCAGCCTCCGGCTCCGGCTCGCCAGGTGCGGGCCGGAGCGTCAACGACCCACGTCGCGCATGCGACTTCCGGCGCGAGCCGGACCCTGCGACGAACCACACGCCCCCGCCCGGTGAACGAGCGGTCGCGGCAGCGGGACCCGGCATGCTCAATCTCTTTCTGCTCCAGGCGCTCAACGGCCTCCAGTTCGGCATCCTGCTGTTTCTGGTCGCGGCCGGCCTGACCCTGATCTTCGGGATCATGGACCTGATCAATCTCGCCCATGGCGTGCTCTACATGGTCGGCGCCTATCTGGTCGCCACCCTGACGGCCTATACCGGCGACTTCTTCCTCGGCCTCGCGCTGACCATTCCGGCGACGCTGCTCTTCGGGATCATCCTCGAAGTGCTGATCTTCCGCCGCCTCTACGACCGCGACCATCTCGACCAGGTGCTGGCGACCTTCGGCCTGATCCTGATCCTCAACGAGGGCGTCCAGATGCTGTGGGGCGCAGCCCCCATGAGCGTGCCGATCCCGGACGTCCTGTCCGGTTCGATCCCGCTGATCGGCAACATGCGCTATCCGCTGTTCCGCGTCCTGATCATCGCCGCCGGTCTGGCGACGGCCCTCGGGCTCTATCTCCTGGTCAGCCACACCCGCATCGGCATGCGGCTGCGCGCCGGCGCCACCAATGCACCGATGATCTCGGCCCTCGGCGTCGACATCCGCCGGCTCTTCATGCTGGTCTTCGCCCTCGGCGCCATGCTGGCGGGTTTTGCCGGCGCCATGGTCGCGCCGATCCTGTCGGTGCAGCCCGGCATGGGCGATTCCATCCTGATCCTGACCTTCGTGGTCATCGTCATCGGCGGCGTCGGCTCGGTGCGCGGCGCCTTCGTGGCGGCGCTGCTGGTCGGGCTGGTCGACACGCTCGGCCGCACCTTCGGTCCGATTCTCCTGCGCAGCCTCATGGACCCGTCCGCCGCGTCCCAGACCGGCCGCACCCTCGCGCCCATGCTGATCTACATCCTGATGGCCGCCGTCCTGTTCTTCCGGCCGGCCGGGCTCTTCCCGGCCAAGGGGGCGGCCCAATGAGCGCGAGCGACCTCACCCTTGCCGGCAAAACGCCCGATGTCGCGCCCCAGCGTCGCCCAAGCCGCCTCGACGGGCGCGGAACGGCGCTCGCCGCCGGGCTGATCTTCGCGACGCTGGCGCTCTTGCCGCTGCTCGCCACCGCGATCGACGACCAGTTCCTGCTGGTCACGGCGACGCGGATCATGATCTTCGCCCTCGCCGCCCTCTCCCTCGACCTGATCCTCGGCTATGGCGCGCTGGTTTCCTTCGGCCATGCCGCCTTCATCGGCCTCGGCGCCTATTCGGTGGCGATCCTCGCCGCCCACGGCATCGACGACATCCTGGTCCAGTCCGCCGTCGCGATCCTCGTCTGCAGCCTCTTCGCCTTCGTCACCGGCGCCATCTCGCTGCGGACCAAGGGCGTCTATTTCATCATGATCACCCTCGCCTTCGGCCAGATGGCGTATTTCTTCATGGTCTCGCTGTCGGCCTATGGCGGCGACGACGGCATCACCCTGACCGCTCGCTCGACGCTGTTCGGCGCGCCGGTCCTGAAGGGCAATCTGACCTTCTTCTACGTCGTCCTCGCCGCGCTTGCCGGCGCCTTCGTGACCTTGCGCGCCGTCGTCGGCTCGCGCTTCGGCCGTGTCCTGCGCGGCACCCGCGACAACCGCGTGCGGATGCAGGCAATCGGCTTTTCGCCCTTCCGCTACCAGCTTACCGCCTACGTCATCGCCGGCGCCATTGCCGGTCTCGCCGGGGTCTTCCTCGCCAACCAGGCCGAGTTCGTCTCGCCCGCCTATATGAGCTGGCAGCGCTCGGGCGAGCTCATCGTCATGGTCGTCCTCGGCGGCATGGGCACGCTGGTCGGCCCCATCGCCGGCGCCGTCGCCTTCCTCCTGCTGGAGGATTGGCTGGCCCAGATCTCCGAGCACTGGAAGCTCGGCCTCGGCATCTTCCTGGTGCTGCTTGTCCTGTTCACGCGCGGCGGCATCGCCGGCTTCGTCAGCCGCATCACGGGTCGGGGAACGCCATGACCGGACCGCTTCTCGACATCCGCAATCTGCGCAAGGCCTTCGGCGCCCTGCACGTCACCGACGACGTCAGCTTCCAGGTCATGCCCGGCGAACTCCACGCCATCATCGGGCCGAACGGCGCCGGCAAGACGACGCTGATCCACCAGCTCTCCGGCAGTCTCGCCAGCGATGGCGGTTCCGTCCATTTCGCCGGCGAGGACATCACCCGGGTCGACATGGCGGGGCGCGTCCATCGCGGACTGGCGCGCTCCTTCCAGATCACCTCGATCCTCGACGGCTTCACCGTGCTGGAAAACGCGGCGATGGCTGTGCAGGCCCGCTCGGGCTCGAGCTTCCGCTTCTTTGCCTCCGCGGCGCGCGAGACCGCGCTCAACGACGCCGCCATGGCGGCGCTTGCCCGCGTCGGTCTCGACGATCGGGCCCAACGACGCGCCGGCAGCCTGTCCCATGGCGAAAAGCGCCAGTTAGAGATCGCCATCGCTTTGGCGACCGGCGCCCGGCTGCTCTTGCTCGACGAGCCGCTCGCCGGCACCGGCCACGAGGAATCGGCGGTTCTGGTCGCGCTGATGGCCGAACTGAAGACCACCCACACCATCGTCCTGATCGAGCACGACATGGATGCCGTCTTCGCCCTCGCCGACCGGGTCAGCGTCCTCGTCTACGGCCGGCTCATCGCCACGGGCACCGCCGAGGAGGTCCGCCTCCATCCCGAAGTGCGGACCGCCTATCTCGGCGAGGAGGAGGCCGCCTGATGCTGCGGGTCGAAAATCTCCAAAGCGCCTATGGCGACAGCCGCATCCTCTTCGGCATCGACCTCGAGGTCGGCGCCGGCGAAGTCGTGACGCTGCTCGGGCGCAACGGCATGGGCAAGACCACCACGATCAACTCGATCTTCGGCCTGGTGAAGCCGCGCGGCGGCTGCGTCACCATCGATGGCGTCGATGTCACCGGCCGCCAGCCCCATGTTGTCGCCAATCGCGGCCTCGGCCTCGTGCCGGAAGGCCGGCAGATCTTCCCGACCCTGTCGGTCGAGGAAAATCTCGTTGCCACCCATCGCGCAGGCCGCGGCCCCGCCAAATGGACGCTGGCCGAGATCTACCGCCTGTTTCCCCGGCTGAAGGAGCGGCGCCGCAACATGGGCAACCAGCTCTCGGGCGGCGAACAGCAGATGCTGGCCATCGGCCGGGCGCTGATGACCAATCCCCGCCTCGTGGTTCTCGACGAGGCGACGGAAGGGCTCGCCCCGCTGATCCGCGAGGAGATCTGGACCTGCCTGACGGCCATCAAGGACGCCGGCGAGGCGATCCTCGTCATCGACAAGAATGTCGATGCGCTGGCCCGCTTCGCCGACCGCCACGTCGTCATCGAGAAGGGCCGCGTCGCCTGGACCGGCACGACGGCCGAACTCAGGGCGACCCCTGCCGTGAAGGAGCGCTTCCTTCATGTGTAGGCCAGGCACCGACCGCGGCGCCGTTGGCGCCACGCCTTTCCATTCCGCAAACAAGGAGCCACGCCCATGCCGATCATGACCGCCGGCGTCACCAAGGCCAACGAGGGGATGGACGGCATAAGCTGGAACATCCTCGGCCAGATCTACGTGCCCAAGCAGCATGCCGAGAGCTCGTTCTCCTGGCACGCGACCTTCCCGGTCGGCACCTTCGTGCCGCCGCACATCCATCCGACCCAGGAAGAGTTCGTCTACATGCTGGAGGGCCGTCTCGACGTGATCCTCGACGGACAGGAAAGCCATGCCGAGCCCGGCGATCTCGTCCGCCTGCCGCGTGGCATTCCGCACGGCCTGTTCAACCGGACGGATTCCGACGTGAAGTGCTATTTCTGGGTCTCCCCGGCCCAGCGCCTCTACGATCTGTTCTGGGCGCTCCACAATCTCGGACCGACCGCCGACCCCGCCGAGGTCGTCGCCGTCTCGGCCCAGCACGAGGTCGATTTCCTGCCGCCGCCAGACGCGGAATAGGCGGGGACAAGGGGCGCAAGGAGGCAAGGCCATGAAGGTGATCATCGCAGGCGCAGGCATCGGCGGGCTGACCGCCGCGCTCATGCTGCACAAGCGCGGCATCAAGGCCGAGATCTACGAACAGTCGCCAGCTGTCCGCGAGGTCGGGGTGGGCATCAACACCCTGCCCCACGCCATCCGCGAACTCGCCGAGATCGGCCTCCTGCCCGCCCTCGACAAGGTCGGCCTGCGCACCCGCGAGCTGGTCTACTACAACCGCCAGGGCCAGGAGGTGTGGAGCGAACTGCGCGGCATCGACGCCGGCCACCCCGTCCCGCAATTCTCGATCCATCGCGGCCGGCTGCAGAAGCTGATCTACGACGCCGTCATCGAACGGCTGGGGCCGGACGCGGTGAAGACCGGCCTCAGCCTGTCGGGCTTCATCCAGAACGAGGGCGGCGTCACCGCCCATTTCACGGATTCGGACCGCGGCGACGCCGGAACCACCGTGCGCGGCGACATTCTCGTCTGTGCCGACGGCATCCATTCCACCGCCCGCAAGCGCTTCTACCCGGACGAGGGCGCGCCCTGCTGGAACGGCGTCCTGATGTGGCGCGGCGCCACCGAATGGAAGAGCTGGCGCGACGGTCGCACCATGGCGATCGGCGGCGGCATGGGCGCGAAGTTCGTGCTCTATCCGATCGCCGAGAAGGGCGACGGCACCCAGCTCATGAACTGGGTCGTCAACATCAAGATGGCCGACGGCGCCAAGTCCCCGCCGCCGAAGGAAAGCTGGTCGCGCCCGGCCCTGCGCTCGCTGGTCCTGCCATATGCCAAGCGCTTCGCCATTCCCGACTACGACGTCCCGGCCCTCGTCGAGGCGACGCCGCAGGCCTTCGAATACCCGATGTGCGACCGCGATCCCCTGCCGCGCTGGACCTTCGGCCGGGTCACGCTGCTCGGCGACGCGGCCCACCCGATGTATCCCGTCGGCTCGAACGGCGCCTCGCAGGCGATCCTCGACGCCCGCTCGCTGGCCGACTGCCTGGAGCGTGCCGAACATCCCCGCCAGGCGCTGTGGGAATACGAGAAGGACCGCCTGCCCAAGACCGCCGAGATCGTCCGCCTCAACCGCAAGGGCGGCCCGGAGCGGGTGATCGACGAGGTCGAGAAGCGCGCGCCCGCCGGCTTCGCCAATGTCGAGGACGTCATGAGCCGGGCCGAACTGAAGGCGATCGTCGGCGGCTATGCCGGCAAGGCGGGCTTTGCCGCCGAACCGGACCGCCTCGTCTCCGAACGTCGCGCCGCCAACGCCTGATCGCCCCGACCGCGGTCCTGAACAACGGCGGTCCTGAACAGAAGCCGACACGCTTGCCGCAGCACGACCAGATAGTTTAGGCTTAAACAAATTCATCGGAGGTCGTCATGACCCCATCTGCCAGCCCTCGCCACGTCTTCGTCACCGGCTCGACCCGCGGGATTGGCCACGCCATCGCCGCCGCCTTCGTGGCGGCGGGCGATCGCGTGACGGTGCATGGCCGCAGCGCCGAAAGTGCCGAGCGGGCCCGCGCCGAACTCGGCGCCCATGCCGGCGTCGCAGCCGACGTGACCGACGCCGCAGCGCTGGAGGCAGCCCTTGCGAGCGCCGCCGAGCGCGCCGGCCCGATCGAGGTGCTGGTCAACAATGCCGGCGCCGCCGAGACCGCACCGCTGTCGCGCCTCGACGTCGACCAGATGCGGCGGATGATGGCGCTGAATGTCGAGCCGGTGCTCACCGCGATCCGCGCCGTCGTGCCGGCGATGAAGGCGGCCGGCACGGGCCGCATCGTCAGCGTCGCCTCGACCGCCGGCCTCAAGGGCTATGCCTATGTCGGCGCCTATACGGCGGCCAAGCACGCCGTCATCGGCCTAACCCGTTCGCTGGCGCTGGAGCTGGCCACCGCCGGCATCACCGTCAATGCCGTCTGTCCCGGCTACACCGACACCGCGCTGATCGCCGGCTCGCTCGACCGGCTGGAGGAAAAGACCGGCCGCGACCGCGATGCGATCCTGAAGGATTTCACGCGGGTCAATCCGCTCGGCCGGCTGATCCGCCCCGAGGAGGTCGCCGACAGCGTGCTGTGGCTGGCCGGAGCCGGCGCCAGCGGCGTCACCGGCCAGGCGATCGCGATCGCGGGAGGCGAATTGTGAGTGTCACCCGGCAGACCCCGATCGACCATATCGACGCCGAGTCCAAGGTCGGCGAGAGCCCGCAGGATCACCGCGCCGAGCTGCGCCTGTGGCTGCGCCTCCTGACCTGCGCCAACCTCGTCGAGGCCGAGATCCGCAAGCGCCTGCGCGAACAGTTCGGCACCACCCTGCCCCGCTTCGACCTGATGGCCCAGCTCGAACGCTCGTCCGACGGCATCCTGCTCGGCGAGCTGTCGCGGCGGATGATGGTCTCCAACGGCAATGTCACCGGCCTCGTCGACCGCCTTGTCCAGGAGGGGCTGATCGAGCGTCAGGTCTCCGAACACGACCGGCGCTCGGCGCGGGTGCGCCTCACCGAGCAGGGCCGCTCGACCTTCGCCCGCATGGCCCGCGCCCACAGCGACTGGCTGGCCGAACTCCTCGCCGGCATCTCGCCGGAGGAGCAGACCGAACTCTGGTCGCGGCTCGGCGACCTCAAGCACTCGGTCCACGACGCCAGCCGCGCCGGACCCGCACCAACACAGCCAGAGGACGAATGATGAAGCGCCAGAACGCGATCGCCGCACCCTTGCGGGACTTCGTGCCCGAGCATTTCCGCCTCGCGATCGACAACGGCATCGCGGTGATCACCCTCGACCGGCCGGATCGCAAGAACCCGCTGACCTTCGAGAGCTATGCCGAGCTGCGCGACACCTTCCGGGCGATGCGCTTCGACGACGACGTCACCGCCATCGTCGTGACCGGATCGGGTGGCAATTTCTCCAGCGGCGGCGACGTCTTCGAGATCATCGAGCCGCTGACGAAGATGGAAGCGGCCGAACTGCACGCCTTCACCACCATGACCGGCGATCTCGTCAAGGAGATGCGCGCCTGTCCGCAGCCCGTCATCGCCGCGGTCGAGGGCATCTGCGCCGGGGCCGGCGCGATCATGGCCATGGTCTCCGACATGCGGATCGCGGCCAGCGGCGCCAAGGTCGCCTTCCTGTTCAACCGCGTCGGCCTTGCCGGCTGCGACATGGGCGCCTGTGCGATCCTGCCCCGCATCATCGGCCAGGGCCGCGCCTCCGAACTCCTCTACACCGGCCGCTTCATGAGCGCCGAGGAAGGCGAGCGCTGGGGCTTCTTCAACCGGCTGACTGACACCGGCGGCGCCATGGATGCCGCGATGGAGATGGCGGCCGCGCTCAACGAAGGCCCGACCTACGCCAATTCGGTGACCAAGCGCATGCTTCAGATGGAATGGGCGATGGGCGTCGACGAGGCCATCGACGCCGAGGCGATCGCCCAGGCCCTGTGCATGAAGACCGGCGATTTCCGCCGCGCCTTCGAGGCCTTCGCGGCCAAGCGCAAGCCGGTCTTCGAAGGGAACTGATCGTGGCCGACCGCAGCTTCCTCGACTGGCCGTTCTTCGACCAGAGCCACCGCGACCTCGCCCGCAAGGCCGAGGACTGGGCTGCCGCCAACGTCGCCGGCCTCGTCGATCACCACGATGTCGACGGGACGTGCCGGCGCCTCGTCGGTGCCATGGGCGAAGCCGGTTTCCTCGCCCATGCCGCGCCCAGGGACGGTCGCTTCGACGTGCGCAGCCTGTGCATCCTGCGCGAGACCTTCGCCCGCTTCGACGGCCTCGCCGACTTCGCCTTCGCCATGCAGGGGCTCGGCACCGGCGCACTGACCCTTTACGGCAGCGAAGCCCAGAAAGCCTCTGTGCTGCCCGGCGTGCGCGACGGCACGGCGATTGCCGCCTTCGCGCTGACCGAGCCGGACGCCGGCTCCGACGTCGCCGAGATCGCCCTCGCCGCGACCCCGGTCGGCAACGACATGATCCGTCTCGACGGCGAGAAGACCTGGATCTCCAATGGCGGCATTGCCGACCATTACGTCGTCTTCGCCCGCACCGGCGAGGCACCCGGCGCCAAGGGCCTTTCGGCCTTCTGCGTGCCTGCCGACACGCCGGGCCTGACCATCGCCGAGCGGCTCGACACCATCGCCCCGCATCCCCTCGCCCGCCTCCGCTTCGAGGATTGCCGGGTCCCGGCGTCGAATCGCATCGGAGAGCCCGGCGCGGGCTTCCGGATCGCCATGGCGACGCTCGACGTCTTCCGCACCACGGTGGGCGCTGCCGCCCTCGGCTTTGCGCGCCGGGCCCTCGACGTGACGCTGGACCGCGCCCGTTCGCGCAAGCTGTTCGGCGCGCCGCTTGCCGATATGCAGCTCACCCAGACGGCCCTCGCCGAGATGGCAACGGCGATCGACAGCGCCGCCCTGCTCGTCTACCGCGCGGCCTGGACCCGCGACAGCGGCGCGCCGCGCATCACCCGCGAGGCGGCCATGGCCAAGATGGTCGCCACCGAAAACGCGCAAGGGGTCATCGACCGGGCCGTCCAGCTCCATGGCGGCGAAGGCGTGCGCTCCGGCTCCGTGCCCGAGACGCTGTACCGCGAGATCCGCGCCCTGCGCATCTACGAGGGCGCGACCGAAGTCCAGAAGCTCATCATCGCCCGCCAATTGCTGTCGCAAGCCGCCTGAGGAGATCGCCCATGCCCGCCTCCTGCCATGTCGACACCTTCGTCCTCGACAACCTGCCGCCCGCAGCCGAGCAGCCGGACTTCATCAATCTCGACCGGCTCGGCTATCCCGAGCAGCTCAACGCTGCCGCCGAACTCGTCGACCGCCATGTCGCCGAAGGCCGCGGCGAGCGGCTCGCCATCCGCGCGCCGGGCGTGCACTGGACCTATGCCGAACTCGCCCGGACCGTCGACCGGATGGCCAATGTCCTGACCGGCGAACTCGGACTTGTGCCCGGCGGCCGGGTTCTCCTGCGTTCGGCCAACAACCCGACCCTGGTCGCGCTCTACATGGCGGTCATCAAGGCCGGCGGCATCGTCGCCGCCACCATGCCGCTGCTGCGCGCGCGCGAGCTCGTGCAGATCCTCGACAAGGCCGAGATCGGGCTCGCTCTGTGCGACGCGACCCTGGTCGACGAGATGGACAAGGCCGCGAATTCCGCCGCCCGGCCGGTCCGGATCGTCACTTGGGAGGGGCTTGCGGGCGGTGATCTCGGCGCTCTCATGGCTGGCGCGGCCGACCGCTTCGAGGCCGTGGCCTCGCGGGCCGACGATCCCTGCCTTCTCGGCTTCACCTCGGGAACGACCGGCCTGCCCAAGGCGACGATCCACTATCACCGCGACCTTCTGGTCATCTGCGACTGCTATGCCCGCGACGTGCTGCGCGCGGGCGCCGACGACGTCTTCATCGGCTCGCCGCCGCTGGCCTTCACCTTCGGTCTCGGCGGCCTCGTCCTGTTCCCGTTCCGGATCGGCGCCTCGACCGTGCTGCTCGAACGCGCCGGCCCGCCGGATCTTGCCGCCGCCATCGGCGAATACGGCGCGACGGTCTGCTTCACCGCCCCCACCGCCTATCGCGCCATGCTGGCGAAGATCGACGAATACGACCTGTCGTCCCTGAAGAAATGCGTCTCCGCCGGCGAGACCCTGCCGCGCCCGACCTTCGATGCCTGGCTGGAGGCGACCGGCCTGAAGCTGATGGACGGCATCGGCGCGACCGAGATGCTGCACATCTTCATCGCCGCGCCGCAGGAGGCGATCCGCCCGGGCGCCACCGGCAAGCCCGTGCCCGGCTACGAGGCGCGCATCGTCGACGCCTCAGGCACGCCGCAGCCCAAGGGCACCGCGGGCCGCCTTGCGGTGCGTGGTCCGATCGGCTGCCGCTACCTCGCCGACCGGCGCCAGGCCGTCTATGTCGAGAATGGCTGGAACATCACCGGCGACACCTATGTCGAGGACGAGGACGGCTATTTCTGGTTCCAGGCCCGCAATGACGACATGATCGTCTCGGCCGGCTACAACATCGCCGGCCCCGAGGTGGAGGCCGCACTTCTCGCCCATCCGCTGGTGCTGGAGGTTGGCGTCGTCGGCGCCCCGGACCCGGAGCGCGGCCGCATCGTCAAGGCCTTCATCGTCCTGGCCGACCCGTCGGCGGCCGGGCCCGATCTCGCCAAGGAACTGCAGGACCATGTGAAGCGCGAGCTCGCGCCCTACAAATACCCACGCTCGGTCGTCTTCGTGGACGCCTTGCCCAAGACCGGTTCGGGAAAACTGCAGCGCTTTGCATTGCGCCAGCAGGCGGAGGCCGAAGCCGAGGACGCGACCCAGGGAGTGAACGCGTGAACATCAACCAGCCGATCGGCGCCAGTCCGACCCCTTCGTCCGAAGCCGGTGACGACGCCGCGCTCGATACCCTGCAGCCGCCCGGCTGGAAGAAGCCCCGCGGCTACGCCAACGGCATGGCCGGTCGCGGCCGGCTGGTGCTCACCGGCGGCCTGATCGGCTGGGACGAGACCGAGACCTTCGCCGACGGCTTCATCCCGCAGGTCGAACAGACGCTTCGCAATGTCCTCGCCGTGGTCGCGGAAGCCGGCGGCGGGCCGGAGCATATCGCCCGCCTCACCTGGTATGTGCGCAGCATCGCCACCTACCGCGCCTCGACCGCCGAACTCGGCGCCGCCTATCGCCGCGTCCTTGGCCGGCACTATCCGGCGATGGCCCTGGTGGAGGTCTCCGACCTGGTCGAACCCGAGGCGCTGGTCGAGATCGAGGCCACCGCCATCGTGCCCGACTAGGCCGCGCTGTTCCGACCGGCAGCGCTTGCGTCCCAGACATTCAGACAGATCCCGGCCCCGTGCCGCGCCACCACGACAGGAACCCCGCCATGTCCAACGCTTCGGCCGCCGCGCCTTCGCCGTCTGCGTCTCCGTCCGCCGGTTTCGACTGGGCCGACCCGTTCCGGCTCGAGGACCAGCTGTCCGAGGACGAGCGGCTGATCTTCGAGACCGCCCGGTCCTATGCCGAGGAGAAGCTGCGGCCGCGCATCGTCGAGGCCTATCGCAACGAGACCACCGACCGGTCGATCTTCAACGAGATGGGCGAACTCGGCCTGCTCGGCCTGACCCTGCCCGAGGATTATGGCTGCGCCGGCGCGTCCTACGTCTCCTACGGCCTCGTCGCCCGCGCCGTCGAGGCGGTGGATTCGGGTTATCGCTCGATGATGAGCGTCCAGTCCTCCCTGGTGATGTATCCGATCTTCGCCTATGGCGACGAGACCCAGCGCCGCAAGTACCTGCCCAAGCTCGCCACCGGCGAATATGTCGGCTGCTTCGGCCTGACCGAACCCGATGCCGGCTCCGATCCCGGCGGCATGACCACAAGGGCCGAGAAGATCGACGGCGGCTACCGCCTGTCGGGCGCCAAGATGTGGATCTCCAATTCGCCCATCGCCGACGTCTTCGTCGTCTGGGCGAAGTCCGCCGCCCATGACAACAAGATCCGCGGCTTCATTCTCGACAAGGGCATGAAGGGCCTGTCGGCGCCCAAGATCGAGGGCAAGCTCTCCCTGCGCGCCTCGATCACCGGCGAGATCGTCATGGACGGTGTCGAGGTCGGCGAAGACGCGCTGCTGCCGAACGTGTCGGGGCTCGGCGGCCCCTTCGGCTGCCTCAACCGGGCCCGCTACGGCATCTCCTGGGGCGCCATGGGGGCTGCCGAGGATTGCTGGAAGCGGGCGCGCGACTACACGATGGAGCGCACCCAGTTCGGCCGCCCGCTGGCCCAGACCCAGCTCGTCCAGAAGAAGCTCGCCGACATGCAGACCGAGATCGCGCTGGGGCTGCAGGGCTCGCTTCGGGTCGGCCGCCTGTTCGACGAAGGCGCCATGGCGCCGGAGATGATCAGCCTGGTCAAGCGCAACAATTGCGGCAAGGCGCTGGACATCGCCCGCACCGCCCGCGACATGCATGGCGGCAACGGCATCA
>NZ_ATXK01000019.1 GCF_000421645.1 Aurantimonas coralicida DSM 14790
TCACACCCGGAACCATTGTCGTCGATCCGAAGGCGAGGTTCCTTTACCTGGTGGAAGAAGACGGTTTCGCGCGGCGCTACGGCATCGGCGTAGGCCGAGCTGGACTGAGCTTTTCCGGCCAGGCAGTAGTTGGCCGGAAGGCTGAATGGCCCCGTTGGACGCCGACACCAAACATGATCAAGCGCGAACCAGGGAAATATGCAAAATACGCGGGAGGGCTAAAGGGCGGCCCCGGCAACCCTTTGGGTGCCCGGGCGCTTTACCTTCATCGAAACGGCCAAGATACTCTCTACCGTATCCACGGGACGACTGAGCCATCTTCGATCGGCAAGGCTGTATCAAACGGCTGCATTCGGATGCTCAACGAGCATGTAATCGACCTGTATGATCGCGTGAGCGTAGGAGCCGAGGTGGTAGTGCAGTGATCGCCAGCGCCGAGTTTTCGGCGTGTGTCGAAAAAGCTCCTTCCGAGGATAGATCCTACAATATGGGTTCAATTATCGCCGACATCTGATTGGCCGCAAGCGAGCCAGCGTATTTTTTCGCCGTTCACGAAGAATGTTGGCGTCGCGTCCACGCGAACCATCTCTTGTCCGCGCTTCTGCGCGGCGACCATCTTCTGCTGCAATTCCTTGTCGTTCAGGCAGGCGGAGAACGTTTCCTGAGTGAAACCGGCCAGCTTGGTAATGTTGAGAAAGGCCGCCGAAAAGTTTTCCGCTCTTGCCCATTGGTCTTGCTGCTGGAAGAGGACATCGGTAAGCGTCGTTGTCAGGCCACGGCGGCGAGCCTGTCGGACGGCTTGACCTGCCACGGCATCAGCTCATCGATTGCGCGTTGGGATGTCCCTTGATGATCAACGTGATGACGGCGGCCATGTAGGCCTGGGGATCGACCCCGTTGAGCTTGCAGGTCTCGATCAGCGAGGCAATGACGGCCCAGTGGCCGGCGCCGCCGTCCGAGCCGGCGAACAGGGCGTTCTTCCGCGTCAGCGCCAGTGGGCGTATGGAACGCTCGACGGTGTTATTGTCGATCTCGATGCGGCCGTCGCCGGCGAAGCGGCAAAGGCCCTCCCAGCGTGAGAGCGCGTAGCGGATCGCCTCGGCGAGCTTGGTCTTCTGGCTGATGAGCTGAAGCTTCTCGCGCAGGAACGGCTCCAGCGCGTCGAGGATCGGCAGGCTTCTTTCCTGGCGTGCGAGATGGCGCGCGTCAGCAGATCGCCCCCGGATCTCCGCCTCGATCCTGTAGAGGGCGGCGATGCGCTCCAGCACCTCAGCGGCGATCGGCGCGGGACCGGCTGCGGCCAGTTCGTAGAAGCGGCGACGGACGTGCGACCAGCAGAAGGCGAGCCGGACGTCACCCTTCTGGCCAGCACCCTGTAGCCGCCATAGCCGTCGACCTGGAGAACCCCGGCAAATCCCTGGAGATGAGCGATGGGTCGCTCGGCCTTGCGGTCGGGCGCGTAGACATAGGCGACGGCAGGCGGATCATCGCCGCCGAAGGGACGATCGTCCCGGGCATAGGCGAAGAGCTGGCCGGTCTTCGTCCGTCCTCGGCCAGGATCGAGAACCGGTGCGGTGGTCTCATCAGCAAACAGCTTGGTCGACGCCTTCAGGTGGCCCAGCAGCCGCTCGTGGACGGGTCGGAGCAGGAACGCTGCCCGGCCGACCCAGTCGGCCAGGGTCGAGCGGTCGAGATGGACACCTTGGCGGGCGTAGATCTGCGCCTGACGATAGAGCGGCAGATGGTCGGCATATTTGGACACGAGCACCTGGGCGACCGTCGCCTCGGTGGGAATGCCACCCTCGATCAATCGCGCCGGTGCCGGCGCCTGGACCACGATCCCTTCGCAGGATCGGCAGCCGTAGCGTGGGCGGCGGGTGACGAGCACGCGGAACTGGGCAGGAACGATGTCGAGGCGTTCGGCGACGTCCTCGCCAATGACATGCAGGGCATGCCGGCAGCATGGGCAGGTCTTGTCCTCGATGTCGACGACGGTCTCGATCCGCGGCAGATGGGCAGGCAGCGAGCCCCGGTTCGCCCGGCGTGTTGCGGCGCGCTCCGTCCGCAGTGCCGGAGCCGCGGTCTCCTTGGCCGCTTCGTCAGCCGCAACGCCCTGCTCGACCTCCTCGAGGCCAAGCAGAAGCCGCCTTTGCCGAGCAATGTCTTCTGAATGCGCCCGACCATGGCGCCACGCCGGATGAATCGGCTTTCATCGTAGAAGAGCCTGGCCGCTTCCGGGCCAGTCATACAGGTTGCCCTTTGCAGCATCAGCCGCGTTTCGAACAGGTCTGACCCAAACTTTCGGCACCGCTTCGAGATGAATCGATAGGGATCATCGATGAGGGCCAGAGTGGCATCCGGCATTCTGGTGCGAGGGACTTCAGGCATCCGTTGCGGCCTTCGTTTCTTCACGTGCCAAGACACTCTCGATGAGCAGCAACGCGACGCCGCTGACGATCGCCACGTCGGCGAAATTGAATGCGGGCCAGTGATAGGCGCCCACGTAGAAGTCCAAAAAGTCCGTCACCGCGCCATGCCTCAGCCGGTCGAGCAGGTTACCAAACGCACCGCCCACGACGAGGCCGAGGGCGATTGCCGTCAGGCGGCTGTCGGTGCGCGTCATCCAAACCAAGAGCCCCGCTACCATCGGCAGTATGAACGCCATCAGGAGCCAAGCCGGTGCTTCGCCGAACAAACCGAAGCTCACGCCGGTGTTAAAGCCTAGCACGAGATTGAAGAAGCCGGTGACGGGGATGACCCGCGGCGGATCCATGACGTGGTTCAGGATCCACCACTTCGTCGCCTGATCGAGGAGGAAGCTGAGAAGGGTGAAAGGAAGGCCGAGCTTGAGCATGCCGCGGAAGTGCTCCTTAGATAATCAGCTCAGCCGATCTGGCCGAGGGCGGGGAAGATCGCGAGAAGCCAAAACGCAAAGCGAGTGAGGTGACCGGTGATCATGGCGATGCCCATCAACATCATCACCCCGCCTGCCACGATCTTCAGGACACGACCGGTTCGACGCATGGCCTTCATTTTCGCCATGAACCCGCGCATGAAGAGCGCGGCCAGGATGAAGGGCAGGCCCAGACCGAGGGAATAAACGGCCAGCAAGGCGGTTCCGCTTCCGGCTGTCGCATTAGCGGCCGACAGCGTCAGGATCGCGCCCAGCACCGGTCCAATGCACGGGGTCCAGCCGAAGGCGAAGGCCAGGCCGAGGAGATAGGCAGCCCAGGGACCGGCGCTGCTCGGGCTCGCATGGACCCTCAGGTCACGGTCAAGCCAGGGCATCGGCACGAGACCCGTCGTGAACAGGCCGAAGACGATGACGATCGCGCCCCCGATCAGGTTCGCCTCGTAGAGATGCGTGCGAAGGAGCCCGCTCATGGCCGTCGCACTGGCGCCCAGTAGGACGAACACGGTCGAGAACCCCAGCACGAAGCAGAGGCTCAGGCCGAAGGTCCGAACTGCTGCCGTGAAGCCGGTCTCGGTTGTGAACCCGTCCGGGCTGATTGTGCGCCCGGCGACATAGGAGACGTAGCCGGGCACCAGCGGTAGCACGCAAGGGGACAGAAAGGACACGACGCCGGCGGCGAAGGCCGTCGCAATCCCAATGCTGGAGACTTCCATCAAACCAGCTCCAGAACCCAGACCACCACCACGCCGACATAGACGAAGTAGGTGCCCAGCAGGGTCAGCACTTGCCAGCGGCGGAAGCCTGGCTCTGGCCCTCCCCAGCGGATGAACGCGGCATAAAGCAGGGGCATCAGACCAACGAAGACGAAGCTTACCCAGACCAGCCGGAAATTGTCGATCGGCGTCCCGACAAGCGCCAGAGGCAGAAAGCCGACCGTCATGGTCACGGCGTGATCGCCGATGATGTTGGTGAGCGCCGGCGTGATCTGGCCGCTGCGGGAAAGCTTCCACGAGGCGAAGATTTCCGGGAGGGCTGCCAAAGGCGCAGTGATGAACAGGCCGCCGATGATTGATGAGATGCCGAACGCCTTGACCAGGTTCTGCGTCGAGATGACGGTGAAGTAGGCGCCGAGCGCGAGAACCCCGACACCGGCCACCGCCAGCCAGATCCCCTTCCGCGACCATTCGACCTGTTCGGCCTCAACGCGGCCGCGAAGGAACGCCTGACCGGCATAGGCGATATAGGCGGCGAACAGAATCCAGCCGTCGATCGGCTGCAAGCCCTGCCATGGCGAGGGAAGGATCAGAACGGCGGCGAGCGCCAGGATGCCGAGATACGGGAGCGCCTGCACGGTCACTGCGCTCGGATCAACGCGCAGCAGATGCTCCCGGAGATGCCTCTGATGACCCGGATCGTCGGGAATGTCGCGCTTGCGCGTTGCAAGATAGCCGACCGAGACGAGCGCCGGAATGCCGATGGCGGTCGAGCCGAGCATCGCCCCCAACCCGATGTCGGACACATCCCGCACGGCGCTGGTGATGTTCACGCCGACCTCAGGACTTGCGGTGGCGATCCCGATCAGCGAGCCCCCCGCCGCGGCCGACAGTCCCCATTGCTTGCGCAGCCTGCGAAGGGGCTCGGCGAGATGATCCGAGCCCCATTCTGCGGCGAAGACGGCAGCCACCAGCACGGCTGCCCAGATCCATGTGCTCATGCTTCCCCCAGGCAGACGGCTCGGACTCTACGGATGGGGGATGTTCGATCCGCGAGGTTTTCGCTGCTTGGGCTCTCTCTCATGCAGGTGCACGAGCCGAAGCCGACGAGGTTTCGCGCAGATCGCTCCGGGCGTCACGGATGATCGACCAAGAGGATTGCAGAAACAGCCCGGCGATGATGACGGCCACGACCAGATCCGGCCAGGGCGAGGCCGTCCAGGCCACCAGTCCCGCCGCAACGACCACGGCGGCGTTGCCGATCGCGTCGTTGCGCGAGAACAGCCAGACGGCGCGGACATTGGCGTCTCCCGTCCGGTGCGGTAGCAGCGGAAGAACAGCGATGACGTTGACCACGAGCGCGATCACCGCAAACAAGCCCATCAGCTCGGCTTCCGGCTGCTGCTGCACGAGCACGCGATAGACCGTATTGGCGAGAACCCCGATACCGAGGGCGCCAAGGAACAGTCCCTGGATGAGGGCGGAGCGGGCGCGCCAGACGATGCTCCAGCCGATCGCGAGGATTCCAAGGAAAGTTATCAGTCCGTCACCCAAGAAGTCGAGCGCGTCGGCCTTGAGCGCCTGCGAACCGGAGAGGAATCCGCCGAACATTTCGACGATGCCGTAGCCGACGTTTAGCGCCACCACGATCCACAGCGCCCGTTTGTAGGCCGGGGTAATGTGGGAGAGATCCTTAGGCAGATCGTCGGTATCGCCCTCGGCGTCGGTTTCCGGTCTATCCAGACGGTCAAGCCGGTAGCCGATGCCGGTGACGGCGCGTTCGACTTCAGGAAGGCGCGTTGCGGGATCGTCCACGCGCAAGGTCATGACCTGCGTGGCGGTCGAAACCTTCACCTCGTCGACCCCGGCCGAGCGCACCGCCTTCTCGATCTTAGCCGCGCAGGAGGGGCAATCCATGCCGGTGACGCAGTAGCGCGCCGTCTCGGCATCATTCGTTGAAGCTGCTACACTCATGGCCATCATCCTTGATCAAGAAGGACTATATATCATCCGTGGCTGATATGTCGAGCGTTGCTGAACTGATCGAGCGGGTCGATGCTCCGGCCGTTGCCCTCCGGACCAAGCTGTTTCGGGGGCTGGCTGATGCCTCGCGGCTGTCGATCCTCGACGCTTTGCGCGCAGGACCCCTGTCCGTGGGCGAGATCGTCGCTTTGACCGGCCTGTCGCAGTCGAACGCATCAAACCATCTGCGGTGCCTCAGCGAATGCGGCCTCGTCACCGGGGAGCAGCGCGGGCGCTTTGTTCACTACCGCCTGAGCGATCCTCGCCTGGACGATCTGCTTGTGCTCGTCGAGGGGCTACTGCGGGAGACGGCCTGCGGCGTCCATCGGTGCGAGAGCTACGGCTAGATGTGTCGTTCCGAGGCGGTGCCGAACCACCGAGCGCCTGTGGCATCAACTCGGCAGCAACAACGGCAGTGACGATCCAAGCGCCAGATTGCGAAGTGCGGTTCAGCGTGCGCGGAGAAAGCCAAGAGACGTCATGCGAGGCGACCTTTTTCGAGAGCCGAGTCACCCAGCTTCTGCATACCGGGTAGGACAGACTTACCGGGGCGGAGGATGAGATGAGGATGGCGTCGAGCGATAAGGCCACAAGCTTCAAACGTCATTGCCGGCTTCGGCATGAATGCTGTAGCGATTTCCTCGCGTCTTGTCCCCCTCCGCTAGGAGCGGAGAGCGAAAGCGCCAGAGGCCTCGCAAGCTGCTACAGGATTGGACAGGGAGCGGCCTTCAATCCCAGCCGCCATTGAAGGTTCGATAAAAGATGTGGCGCCCGATCTTGTCGACCCGCTTCATGGCCTGGGCCCACCGCGGGTTGACATAGGTTGCGTGGTAATTGGTCGCGGAGCCGACGCTCGAAAGCCAGATCTCCCCGTTGCTGACCTTGTGGCCGATCAGCTCGGCTGTCGCATAGGCGCGGCGATCGGTGATTCGATCCTCGATGCCATCACAGGCGAAAGAGAATTGGCAGCGGTTCTTCCAACTCTGGTTCTGGTAGACGACCCCGCAGATGGTGTCGGGATAGGCTGGATTGCGGACACGGTTGAGGATGACCTGCGCGACGGCGGCCTGACCCTCCTCCTCTTCGCCGCGCGCCTCGAAGTAGATGCCATTGGCAAGGCATGTCTGCTCGTCCTCAGCGAAGGCGGAAGCGGGCAGCGGCGTTGCGACCCAGGAATGGTCCTCTGATCCGAGCGGCGGCACGAAGCTTCTCTTCGGCTCACCGAGAACGTGATCGAAAAGCGAGAACTCCGGTCTGACCGCGGGCGCGTAGGCAACCGTTAAGAGATCGTCCGTCTCATCGGCAGCATTTCCCGCAAGATCGTCAAACCGAGACGGCAATTGCCAGTCGACTGCCCTATACTTCTCCTCAAGGGGCTGGAGATCGGGATAACGTGAACGGAAGATCGCGGCGGTACGGAACCGACCTTCAGTCGATTCGGGCCCGGCGAGCGACGTGCGTAGTTGCTCATCTCCGATCCTAAGTTCCGCCCGCAGAATAGATTCACGTTGTGCCGAGCCAGAAGAGTTCGACCGACTGGAAGTCGCGGCAACGAGAACACGACCACCCTTTCCAGTGAAAGCTCTGGAGGTTGCGATCGCCGGAACTCGAGACGGGCGCCGCGGCCTCTCTGCAGCACTCGCTGTTGCGGCCGGAGCGCCTGCTTCTGGCCTAGGCCTCTGTTCTTCGGCGGCCTTGGGATGCCTCTCTCCCTTCGACGCTGGAACTTCGAGGACCTGACTGACCGCCCTAGCCTCTCTGGAAGTGGCAACGGCCGCCAAATCTCGGCCTAGAATTGTCGCGCTGCTCTCAGATTCTGGTCCTTCTCTAAACGTCGTTTGCTCACTCGAAACGAGAACCAGGCCACACGAAATGAACCCGAGCACGACAGCGCGGGTGACAACCAACCGGACCTGCAAATCAAATCCACGGCTGTATGTTGTTTCGGCCGCTTTTCATGTGACATCCCCCAGTCCCCAATGAAGCACGGGTCAATCATCATCTGTTAACCCTAATGATTGGTAAACGGGTGCTCGAAGGCGAGAGTATGGCAGGGCGCCAGCGGCGCTGATCGGTCCGGAAGCGGCCGCGATCGGCGGCGAAGCACGCCACGCGAGGTCGCCGAGGATGGTGAGGAGAGGCAACAGCGCACCGGGAGGGTCGAATTCGAACTCTGATCCAAGCGTGGAAGCCGTTCGACATAGTTTGGCGACAACCTCTTCTTAACCATGTCAGGGCAAAGCTAGGCGGAATGCCTAAACGCAGGTGGAACTGCGCGAGCGGAACACGGGATCTACAGAATGCTGCAAGCGATCAGGATGGCGGGGATCGGGGCCCTCGCCCTTATGTCGACCGCATGCGTTTCCACCGTGCTGGAGATCGACGGCAAGGCAATCCAGCCTGTTCCCGCAGCGCTCACCGCCGAGATGTCGCGGAAATCGATGTCCCCATCCGCACCGATCCTGATCCGGATCTTCAAGCAGGAAAGCGAGTTGGAGATTTGGAAGCGTGATCGCGGCGGCCAGTTCGCGTTGTTGAAGACATATCCGATGTGCCGATGGTCCGGAAAACTGGGTCCGAAGAAGCGGGATGGAGATCGTCAGGCGCCGGAGGGATTCTATCATGTCAGCGCTGGCATGATGAACCCGAATTCACAGTACTACCTATCTTTCAACTTCGGCTATCCCAATCGACTCGAGGCGGCGCTCGGCTATACGGGCGAAGCACTTATGGTTCATGGTGCCTGCTCGTCATCAGGATGCTACGCGCTGACGGATGAAGGCGTTGCAGAAATCTATGCCGTCGCCCGCGAAGCGCTTAAGGGCGGTCAGACTGCGTTCCAGGTCCAGGCTTTTCCGTTCCGATTGACGCCGCAAAACCTCGCAAAGAACCGCGACGACCCGAATTTTGCCTTCTGGACCGACCTGAAGCGCGGATATGACCTCTTTGAGGTAAGCCGACGGCAACCCAAGGTTTCCTATTGCAGCGGCCGCTATATTTTCGACACCGAGTTCGAGGGAGGCGAGCCGAGAGACCCGCTGGCGGCATGCCCGCCTTCCGCCAACTCGGCAGACCCACTTGTCGCAAGCAGAACCGAGACTGATTTCGCAGCCGCGGAGCAACTGATCGCGAATGGCTCTGCGTTTTCGGCCCATGCGTACGCCGATGGTGGCATGCATCCCACTTTCAGGAAGCTTCTCCAACGGATTGGCGAGGAAGCGCTTGCCAAGAAGACGTCGCTGACATCCGTCCCCATCAGCCGCCCTGATGCGGCGCTCGCTGATCCACATTCGCCTCAGGAATAGACGAGTGATCCGGGTTCTACTCGTCCTCCTCGTGGCTTTTGTCGTTTTCTTTCACGCGGGGAATCCATCGGCCGCTGGAGTGGGAGAGGCGCCGCAATCGCTCTCCGCACTAGAAGCCCTGTCCGAGATCGGCGGCAGCAATGACCGATCAAGCGAAGACAGCGGCAAGACCTCGCCCCGATCGCCTAGCCTAACCGAGGGTCACGACCAGTGCCATGGATTGATCAGCCGGCAGGGCCAATGCGTTCTGCAGGCCGGTGCATCGCGGGTCGACAGCCCCCAACACAAGGTCTCGCTCGCATTCATTTCGATCATCGTCCCACCGCCCCGACAGGCCAGGCAGGCAGGAACGGCAGGCGAGCCACCGAGCATCTCGGAAGATGGGTTCCTGGGGACATCTGTACCCAGCGGAAACAATCTCTGTTCGCCTCCAGCGGTCGGTTCCTACGGAAGCGATGATTATCACCCGCGTTGTGAGCGTAGCTTTGACATTAATCCCAAATAATCCGTCTCGTCGGCAATTCCTGACGTTTGCCGCAGCGACAGCCGGCGCACTCGCCCTGCCAGGCTGCACCACCACCACAACGGCCGTCCCGCCGGCACCTGCCGAACCGCCGGTCGATCCTTATTACCTATCCATGTACCGGGCTATGCCGGAGGAAGACTTTCCGGTCCCGGCCGTGGATCTCACCAAAGTCGATCAGCGCTTCTACCGCCAGCTCGTCGATGACCCGACGGGCGAACGGCCGGGCACTGTCGTCGTCGATACGCGTTCGTACTTCCTCTATCTTGTTCGCCCGGACGGCAAGGCGATGAGGTACGGCGTCGGTCTTGGCCGTCAGGGATTCACATGGTCGGGTGAGGGCGTCATCCAGTGGAAGCGGCGATGGCCCACATGGACGCCTCCCGCCGAGATGATAGCGCGTCAGCCTGAGCTCGAACGCTACAGCGCGGAGAACGGCGGCCAGCCGCCCGGGCTGGATAATCCACTTGGTGCGCGTGCGCTCTACATCTTCCAGAACGGCGAGGACACGCTTTATCGTCTCCATGGCACGCCCGAGTACTGGACCATAGGGAAGGCGGTTTCCAGCGGTTGCGTCCGACTGATGAATCAGGATGTCATCGACCTCTACGATCGCGTCGCAACCCCCACGCCCATCATCGTCCGCAGCGGTCCCGCGGGCTTCGCATAGCCCGCGGAAAGCGTCTGCCGATACATCTGCGTGTTATCAGAGGGCGCCTGATGCGCTTTTTGCATTAACGTCTTGCGAGACGATCTCGACCTCGCGAACGTGGTCAAGCCGGCGTCCGCAGTCGAGCTGGTGCCGGGTAGTGAGCTTCCGCTTGAGCTCCTCTGCCCTACGATGTCATGCTCTGCGCCGTTTCCCGGCGGGCAAGAGGATCGGCTGCGGGTCTAGGTTAGGCACACCACCGCCCAAGCCAGCCTACTGCCCTCGCCTTCCGTAAAACCTGGAGTAAACCGGGCCACAGACTACAGAGTTGGACAGCTTAGCGACATCGCCCGGGCCGGCTGAAGCAATCCGCGCGACGAGAGTGAACGCCGGTAGCATCCGCGGCCAGCCCGGCACTGCTGGCTAGACCACGGAGGTAGGCATGAACAACGTGTGGCTGGTCATCGGTCTCGCGCTCCTTCCCGGCCTCGGCAATCTTGCGGGCGGCATGGTGGCGGAGTTTGTCCGAACGACGCCGCGGCTGCTGAATGTGGCGCTGCATGCGGCTTCGGGCATCGTCATAGGGGTGGTGGCGATCGAGCTCATGCCCGAGGCGCTGCAGAACCTCGCCGGCTGGTGGATCGCCCTGGCTTTCGCCGCAGGAGGCCTCGCCTACGTCGGGACGGAGGCGCTCGTTGAGGGGAAGTCGCAGGAGAAGACGGGCGGCGGCGCCATGTGGATGATCTACGTCGCGGTCGCCGTCGATCTCAGCGGTGATGGCGTGATGATCGGATCGGGCTCGGCGGTGTCCCCGTCGCTCGCCATCGTCCTTGCCGCGGGGCAGTTGCTGGCCGACTTCCCGGAAGGCTACTCGGTCGTCGCCAATCTGCGCGAGAAGGAGGTGCCCCGCGCTAGGCGCATCCTGGTCTCGCTCTCCTTTCCCCTCTACTGCCTCGCCGCGGCGCTGATCGCCTGGTTCCTGCTCCGCGACGCGCCAGATGCCGCCAAATATGTCGCGCTGAGCTTCGTTGCGGGGCTGCTGACGGTGGCTGCGGTCGAGGACATCATGAGCGAGGCCCACGAGGCGGCTGGCGACACGCGCGCGTCGAGCCTCGCCGTCGTCGGCGGCTTCACGCTCTTCGTGCTCATCTCCGCCGGCCTTCAAACCGTGCTGGGCGGCGGGTAACAGCAGCCTACCTAACTTCAGCAAAAAGGAGGATTCC
Source organism: Aurantimonas coralicida DSM 14790 (assembly GCF_000421645.1). Classification (GTDB taxonomy): domain Bacteria; phylum Pseudomonadota; class Alphaproteobacteria; order Rhizobiales; family Rhizobiaceae; genus Aurantimonas; species Aurantimonas coralicida. Next base: position 11,350 of record NZ_ATXK01000019.1, read on the forward strand.
GATGCCCCACGATCACGGCCACGCCCACATCGACGCCAAATCCGGCGACAAGCGCGTGGCGATCGCGATCTGGGCCAATGGGATCCTGACTGTCGCGCAGATCGTCGGCGGAATTCTCTCCGGCAGCCTCGCTCTCGTCGCTGATGCGCTTCACAACTTTTCCGATATGGCGTCGCTGGTCATCGCATTCGGCGCGCGCAAGATCGCCCGCAGGCCAGCGGACGCGCGGATGACCTTCGGCTACGGTCGCATCGAGATCGTGGCGGCGCTGATCAATTACACCACCCTCATCCTGGTCGGCTTCTACCTGATCTATGAGGGCGGGATGCGAATGATCGACCCACCCCCGGTCGCGGGGTGGACGGTGGTGATCCTTGGGGGCGTGGCGCTGGCGGTGGATACTCTGACGGCGATGCTGACCTACTCGATGCAGAAGGGCAGCGTGAACATCCGCGCGCTCTTCCTGCACAATTTATCCGACGCGCTGGCCTCGGTGGCGGTGATCGTCGGCGGCGCGCTCATCCTCCTCTATGACATGCGATGGGTCGATTCCGCGATCACAATCGGCATCGCGCTCTACATCCTCTACCTGGCCTTCACCGAAATCGGCAGCGTCATCCGCACGCTGATGTTGGGCAGCCCTCCCGACATCGACACCGATGCCGTCATCGAGGCAATATCGAACGTCAAGGGCGTTGCCGAAGTCAATCACGTGCACTTCTGGCAGATGGAGGAGCACGAGGCTGCCGTAGACACCCATGTGGTCATCGCCGACTCCGACCTGGAGCGGCTCGAGGACATCAAGAGCGCCATTAAACAAGTCGTGAAGGAAAAATTCGACATCTCACACTCGACCCTCGAATTCGAACGCGCCGGCCATGCTCACTGGGACGCCGACCTCTATGGTCACGGATCAAGCCACGAGAAGGAAGAGAGCCATGTTCACGGAAACGCTTGAACAGGATGACGCCGTCCTCGGATTAGTCTGCGAGGGCAAGCTCAGCCAAGACGACCTGAAGCGCATGCATGCGCTTCTACATGACCGTATCGCTTCGACGCCCAAGCCCGGTCTTGTTGTTGATCTTGGAAATTTCGCGGGCTACGAGGATCTATCGGCCGCGCTGGAGGACCTGAAGATGGATGCTGCTCACCGGAACGATTTCAGCCGCGTCGCGGTCGTCGGAAGCCGTGAGTGGATGGAGTTAGGCACCGAGCTCGTGAAGTTCCTGACCTCCGCCGATATGCGATGGTTCGATATTGGGGGCGCAGATGAAGCCCTCGAGTGGGTGCGTGAAGGCCGCTGAGCGGCACCAAGCGCTCCAAGAGCAGGAACCCGCCCCCTGACGTGCGCGAGATTACATCCTGACTGGCTCCCGTACGCGCTGCGCTCGCGACAGCTCTGCCGGGGCAAACTGCGCGATAAACCGGCGGCTCACTGCCGGGCCATTTGGTTTCTGAAATCGGCACCTGCGTCAAGCGGTGTGCTGCGACCGATCGCTTCCCTTGCTGCTACCGGCCCGCGCTTCGGCATAGGCCTTGGTAATCTCGGCCCCGGACAGTACGAGCTGCGAGGAATAGTGGATCCAAAGGAGGATTGTGAAGATAGAAGCCGCCGCGCCATAGCTCCACGAACTCTGGGGAGAAAGCTATCGGTCCGATAAAGAGGATGAGATCTGAGAGAAGCGGTCCCGGCGATTTATGGTTGAGGAAGCAAAGCGTCGGGCCCAGCTGTGTAGCGATGAAGCTGATGCGACCGCCGATCTCGCCGGCGGCCGCGCATAACGGCAGATCGGCCGCCTGCTTACCCGGCTAGACAAATCAAGCCACCGCTCCCAAGACACGGTGAGCGGAGAGGCCTATGACCTTTACGGCTTGGCAGTTCATTGGCGAGAGTGAGATGCCGCGGCCCCGTTCCCTTTCATCAAGTCAGAACGTAGAGCCTCTAGCGGCTGGAGGAGCAAGAGCTCTCGCGTATCGTTGCCTTTGGCTCGGAAAGTGGCCTGGCTCGAAATGCCGCTCCCGTCGGAGATATCGCCCTGATCGCGTCGGCTCGTTAAATTTCCCTCTTGCTCTTCCAGTTAGTGGAGGATGTAGAATCCTCAACCAATCAGGAAGCGCGGCGTACGCAGCCGGAATGCGGGGGACCGGGCAATTTCGAGCAGATCAGAAAGACGAAGGCTGACACGCGGCATCGCGAGCATCATTCACGCAGGCTTATTCCTTCCAGTTGTCTCCTTGACCGGCTGCACCAGTCCGCAATCGGCGCTCGACACAGCGGGCACGGAGGCCGAGCGCGTACTCGACCTGTTTTGGGTCATGCTCACCGGCGCGGCCGTCATCTGGACCTTCGTGATGGCCTTGAGCTATTTCGCGACCCGCGCCCGGCCGCAGGGCTTCAGCGACAAGATTGGCGTGCGCCTCATCATCTGGGGCGGATGCGTGTTTCCGACCGTCGTCTTGGCCGCCCTTCTGGTCTGGGGCCTGAAGATGATGCCGGAGCTGCGCCGGACCGCCGATGGCCCGACGATCGCGGTCTCGGGCGAACGCTTCTGGTGGCGCGTCGCCTACAATGTGGAGGGCGAGCCGGGCGTGGTGCGCAACCTTCCGCGAGGGGGAATTCCAAGCACCAACGAGATCTGGATTCCCGTCGGCGAACGCACCGAGATCCTGCTCGGCAGCCCGGACGTCATCCACTCCTTCTGGGTCCCGTCGCTCGCCGGGAAGATGGACGCGATCCCCGGACGGGTGAACCGCCTCGTGCTCGAACCGACGAAGCCGGGCATCTATAACGGCGTCTGCGCCGAGTTCTGCGGCGACGCTCACGCCCAGATGGGCTTTCGCGTCGTGGCTGTCTCGGCGGAAGATTACGCCGCCTATGTAGCGGCACAAGCCGAGCCGGCGGCTATCACAGAGCATCCCGGTCTCGACCTCTTCCTAGAAAACGGTTGCAGTGCCTGCCATACCGTGAGGGGGACGCAGGCTAACGGATCTGTCGGGCCAGATCTCACGCATGTCGCCGGTCGCAGGACTCTTGCGGCCGGTCTCCTGCCGACGACGGAAGAGAACATCGCTGCCTTCATCCGCTCGACCGATCATATCAAGCCCGGCGTCGAGATGCCGTCCTTCGGAGTGCTGCCCGAGGATGACATTGCGGCAATAGCCGAATGGCTGGGGAGCCTCGAATGAGCGACGCGACGATGAACGGCGCGGCCGTGGACGAGTCCGCCGCGGATACCTCGGCGACGTGGAGCACGGCTGTGCCCCCGGCCAGCACCCGCGACCAGGAGGATGAGGCAGTCCGCCGCGAGCAGGAGGACCGCCTCAAGAAGGTCTGGGCGGCGCCGAAGGGCTGGCGCTACTGGTCGGCCGTCAACAACACGGAAGTCGGCGTCTGGTACACGGCGGCTTCCTTCCTCTTTTTCCTGTTCGCCGGCGTGCTGGCCCTCATGATGCGTGTGCAGCTCTCCGCGCCCGACAACGACTTCCTCACCGCGAACGTCTACAACCAGGTCTACACGCTGCACGGCACGGTGATGATGTTCCTGTTCGCCGTGCCGATCTTCGAGGCGGTGGCGATCATCATCCTGCCGCAGATGCTCGGCGCGCGCGACCTGCCGTTCCCGCGCCTGTCGGCCTTCGGCTTCTGGTGCTTCGTGATCGGCGGCGTCTTCGTCTGCGGTTCGATCTTCTTCGGCCAGGCGCCAACCGGCGGCTGGTTCATGTATCCGCCGCTGACCACCCAGGAGCGCTTCACCCCCGGCTACGGGCCGGACATCTGGCTCCTGGGTCTCTCCTTCATCGAGATCGCCTCCATCGCCGCAGCGGTGGAGCTGATCGTCGGCACGCTCAAATGCCGGCCGCCCGGCATGCGGCTCAATCTGATGCCGCTCTATGGCTGGTACGTGCTGGTCGTCGCCGGGATGATCCTCTTCGCCTTCCCGCCGCTGATCGCCGGCGACATCCTGTTCGAGCTGGAACGCCTGTTCGATTGGCCATTCTTCGACCCGACGCGAGGCGGCGACCCGATCCTGTGGCAGCACCTGTTCTGGATCTTCGGCCATCCGGAGGTCTACATCGTGTTCCTGCCGGCGATCGCGCTCCTGGCGATGATCGTGCCGACCTTCGCCCAGCGCCCGATCCTAGGCTATTCCTGGATCGTGCTCGCCGCCGTCGGCACCGGCTTCATCTCCTTCGGCCTGTGGGTCCACCACATGTACACGACGGGCCTGCCGGCGATCTCGCTCGGTTTCTTCTCCGCCGCCTCCGAGGCGGTGGCGATCCCAACGGGCGTGCAGATCTTCGTGTTCCTGGCAACCTGCCTGACCGGCCGCGTGATCTTTTCGGTGCCGATGCTGTTCGCCTCCGGGGCGCTCGCCATCTTCGTGATCGGCGGACTGACCGGCGTGATGGTGGCGCTGGCGCCATTCGACTGGCAGGCGCACGACACCTACTTCATAGTCGCCCATCTCCATTACGTGCTGATCGGCGGTATGCTCTTTCCCCTCGTCGCGGGCATCTATTACTTCTGGCCGATGGTGGGTGGGCGCAAGCTCTCCGATCGGCTCGGCAGACTAGCCTTCTGGCTGATGTTCGTCGGCTTCAACGTCGCCTTCTTCCCCATGCACTTTTCGGGACTGGCAGGCATGCCGCGGCGCGTCTGGACCTATCCCGAGGCGCTCGGCCTCGGCCTTCCCAACCTCATTTCCACGGTTGGGGCCTTCGTCTTCGCCGCCGGCGTCCTGACAGTGGTCTGGGACGTGCTGCGCCCGCGCGGCAAGGAGCCTTACGCCAAGCGTAATCCGTGGAACGCCGGCACGCTCGAATGGCTGGCGAACATGCCGAGCGAGAACTGGGGGGTGCGCTCGGTGCCGCTCGTCAGCACGCGCTACCCGCTCTGGGACCAGCCGAACTTCGTCGATGATCATGACAAGGGCCGCTTCTACATGCCCGACGCCGAGGAGATGAAGCGCGAGACCATGGTAACCTCGGTGCTGGACGGTAGGCCCGAGCAGTGCCTGCGGGTGCCCGGCCCGAGCTTCATGCCGATGATCGCCGCGGCCCTCACCGGCGCCGTCTTCATCCTCGCGACCTTCCACTACTGGTACGCCACGGTCGTGGCCATGGTCCTCTCCACCGTCTCGATCATGGTCTGGCTCTGGCGCGGCACCGCCATCATTCCAGAAAAGCCCGAAAAGGACGTAGGGCTCGATCTCAAGCTGCCGCTCTATGTCTCCGGCCCCAAATCCGTCGGCTGGTGGGCGATGTTCATCACCATGACCGGCGACGCCACCGCGTTCCTGTCTCTCGTCTTCGGCTACTATTTCTTCTTCACCATTCATGAGGATTTTCCGCCACCGGTGATGGAAGGTCCCGGCGTGTTCTGGCCCGCCGTTTCGCTCGCTCTCTTCCTTGCTGCCTGGGCCGCGGCCCGGCTTGCGCATCGCTCCAACAGCGCGGGGAACATCGGCACGGCTCGCGCGCTGATGGGCGGGGGGGCCGTCATCTCCCTCCTCGCCGGGGCCGCACTCGTGTGGGGGCCTTACACGACGGGCCTCGACCCTGCCGCCCATGTTTATCCCGCAACGGTCTGGGTCCTGGCGATATGGACCGCGGTCCATGCGGCGGTAGGTGCCCTGATGCTCGCCTACTGCCTGGCGCGCTCGCTGGCCGGCCGGCTGACGCCGGTCTACGACATCGATATCGCCAATGTCGCGCTCTACTGGCACTTCATGCTGGGCACCGCCCTCATCACCGTGGCGACGGTCGCCCTGTTCCCGCTGGCGGTCTGAGGAGGTTGGGCGATGGAGACCGACCGCCAAACCCGCGACACGCTCTGGACCCTGATCGCTGCGCCGACCGTCTGGGCGTTTCACTTCCTCTTCGCCTACGTGCTCGCCGCCTTCGAATGCGCCCCCAACGCGCAGATATTCGAGCCGATCGGTGGCACCCGCGTCGCCGTCGGCATGGTCACGCTCGTTTCGCTCGTGCTGATCGGCCTGGTGCTGCGGCGTTCCTGGCGCGAATGGCGCCACCATGGCGGCGGGTTCCGCCACGACCGAGACACGGACCTGAGCCGCGAGCGGTTCCTGGAGTTCTCCACCCTGCTGCTCGCCAGCCTGTCCTTCGTGGCGGTGATCTTCGATACCCTGCCGGTGCTGCTGATCGGAGACTGCCGATGAGCGTCATCGCACGCATCTCTTCCGTGGGCCAAGCTGGCGCCCTGCGGGCCTTTAGGCCCCCCCTCTGGCCGCTGGCGCTCGGCCTCCTTCTGCTCGTCTTTCTCTGGCTCGGGCCTCTGCCGGAGCGCGCCCGAGGCTCCTTCGCCTCGCATATGGTCATGCATATGGGGGTCGTTGCCGTCGCCTCGCCGCTGCTGGCGATCGGCCTGTTGCGAGCATTTCCAAAGCTCCTGTCCGCCGTATCGCCGGGCCTGGCGCTCGCCGCGTCATTTTACGAGTTCGCGGCGGTGTGGGCCTGGCACGCGCCGGCACTCCACGACGCGGCGCGCCTGCGCACCGGTGTCTTCGTTCTGGAGCAAGGCTCGTTCCTCTCGGCCGGCCTCCTGGTCTGGCTGAGTGCAATCGGCGCAGCCGGCGCGGGGCGGCTGGCGTCGCGGGCAGCTGGGGTCGGTGTCCTCCTGGTGACCTCCATGCACATGACGCTGCTGGGGGCGCTCCTGCTGCTCGCTCCCCGCCCGCTCTATGCCTGTGCCGAACTCTGCTCGCCCGCCGCCAGCCTGACGCCGCTGGAGGACCAGCAGCTTGGCGGCGTCATCATGCTGATCGTCGGCGGATTGGTGTATCTCGCCGGGGGCCTCGCTCTGCTCGCCTCGATCCTGCGCGAGCCGCCGCCAGCGCCGGAAGGGAACAGCTGATGCGCATCGACTTCGTCCTGACCTGGAAGAAGGTCGCCCTTGCAACTCTGGCCGCCATCTTCGCCGCGCTCGCCATCAGCTTCTCCGGCTTGGTCTCGATCGCCGCCTCGTCCGGACATTTTGCGGTCACGCGCTGGTTCCTGGGCTGGACGATGGAGAACGCCGTCGAAACGCAGTCGGTGCTCGTCAGGATACCCAAGGATCTCGATCTCGACGATCCGGCGCTGATCCAGCGTGCGGCCGGCCACTTCGCGACTGGCTGCGCCGCGTGTCACGGCGGGCCCGGAGTGCCGCAGTCGCCGGTTGTGGAGGAAATGACGCCCGCCCCGCCGCGCCTGGAGGAGGCCCTGGGCGATTGGAGCAACGAGGAGTTGTTCTGGATCGTCAAGCACGGCATCAAATATTCCGGCATGCCGGCTTGGCCGACACAGGCGCGCGACGACGAGGTTTGGGCGCAGGTCGCATTCCTGCGCGCGCTGCCAAGCATGGATGCGGAGACTTATGCCGAGCTGGCGCTGGGCGCGCGGGGCCAGGACCGACTGGAAGCCGGCGGCGAAACTACGGCCGCGCTCGACGGCATCTTCCAGAACGCGCTCGACGATTGCGCCCGCTGCCACAGCCGCGACGGGCTCGGCCGCGGCGAAGGGGCGACGGAGGACGCCTTTCCGGTGATCGCCGGTCAGCCGGAGCCCTATCTCTTCGCGACCTTGCAGGCCTTTGCCTTCGGCATCCGCCACAGCGGCTTCATGCAGCCGCCCGCCAAGCGCTATGACGAGGCGATGCTGGCCAGGCTGGCGCAATGGTATTCGAGCCAGCCTCCGGCGGGGCCGGCAGTAGCCGGCGCCAGGCGGCAGGCGGAACAGGAGCGCTTGGCGCGGCCCAGCACCCCGCTTGCAACAGCGATCCCGACAGACCAGGGCTCTGACGGGACGGAATCTCCGGCCGTCGAAAGGAACGAGCCAGCTAGCGCTCCGGACGTCAGCTGGCAGGACGAAGCCGGACGGCTGGAGGGCGACGCGGATGTGCTGTCCTTTGCCGTCCCATCGGCCGCCGCCGCCGGCCCCCCGGACGGGCGGGAGGAGCTTCTGGATCTCGGCCGCCGCATCGCGCTGGAGGGCCATCCGGCGCGCAAGGTCCCTTCGTGCCAGAGCTGCCACGGAACGGCGGGCCGCGAGAAGAACTCGCGCTATCCTTACTTGTCGGGCCAGCCGGAATGGTACCTTGCCGAACACCTCCAACTCTTTAAGGAGGACAAGCGCGGTGGCACGGAGTACGCGCATATCATGGCCGAGATCGCAAAGAATTTGACGGAGGAGCAGATCGATGCCGTCGCCGCCTGGTATGCCGAACAGCCCCTGAGATAGTAGCCCAAACCGTGCGCTTGTCTGCATGAACGAGCCAAGCGCTCGAGCAGGCAGCGCGGGGCAAGGAGCTATGGCGGAAACTGGGTGATGACGGTTTGAGAAAGGCGGCGTATCGGGGCGGTTGTTGAAGCCTGCCCGAACCTCCAGAGGAGCGATACGCCTATGACGACGGATACCACCGTTTCCGCATTTCGACATCCCGACGCGATCGAGGATCCCCTTACCTCGGTGCTGCGCGATGGGGCCCGCCGGTTGCTCGCAGAAGCGATCGAGGCGGAAGCCGAGGTATTCCTGGCTGCGATGCAGGAGGAGCGGCTTTCTGACGGCCGGGCTCGTTTCGTCCGCCACGGCCATGGCCCGGAGCGAACCATCCAGACGGGCATCGGCCCGGTGCCGGTTCAGCGAGCGAAGGTTCGCGACCGCGGCGGCAATGCTGGTGACGGGTCCGGCGAAGGCGCCGACCGCATCACGTTCACCTCGGCGATCTTGCCGAAGTGGGCACGGCGAACGAAGAGCCTCGATGCCCTGCTGCCGGTTCTCTACCTGCGCGGCATCTCGACCGGCGATTTCCAAGAGGCCCTTGCTGCGCTGATGGGAAGGGACGCCCCGAACCTGTCGCCGTCAGTGATCGCACGCCTAATGGACGAATGGACGGACGAATACGATCGCTGGCAGCGGCGCGATCTGTCGGCCCGGCGCTCCGTCTACATCTGGGCCGACGGGTCTATCTTCAGGCACGGATGGAGGATGATGCCGCTTGCATGCTCGTCATCGTCGGCGCCACGCCCGAAGGCAAGAAAGAACTCGTCGGCTTCCAGGTCGGTGTCCGCGAGAGTGCGCAGAGCTGGCGCGAACTGCTCGTCGACCTGAAAGCACGCGGTCTCGCCGCCGCGCCCGAGATCGCCGTCGGCGACGGAGCACTCGGCTTCTGGAAAGCGCTCGAGGAGATATTCCCCGGAACGCGCCACCAGCGATGCTGGCAACACAAGCTCCTCAACATCCTCAATAGGGTCCCGAAGTCGGTTCAGCCGAACATGAAGACGGACTTGCGCGAGGTGCGGGACGCGCCGGAACGGGCGAGTGCCGAAGCGGCCATCGCGGTCTTCGCCGAGAAGTACGGCGCCAAATATCCCAAGGCTGTCGAATGCCTGACTAAGGACCGCGACGCGCTCCTGGCCTTCTTCGACTTTCCGGCCGAGCACTGGGACCATTTGCGGACCTCGAACCCCATCGAGAGCGTCTTCGCCACGGTCCGGCACCGGACGGTCAGAACAAAGGGAGCCCTGTCGCAGAAGACGTAAGCCCACGCGGTGTACCGCCTTCACAGCGTTCGCCGTATCGGTGAAGTCCTAGGAATAATCCTAGGAGCAGCACTATGACGATAGCAAAGTTCGAGGTGATTACCGGCGGGGGCGGAAGCCGCCGTCGTTGGAGCCGTGAGGAGAAGGAGCGGCTGGTCGCGGCATCGTTCGAGCCCGGTGTGACGGCATCGCAAGTGGCTCGTTCGGCGGGTCTCCATACGAGCCAGCTATTTCGGTGGAGAAAGCAGCTCTGTGAGACGCGGAGGCCTCAACCGCCTGCGTTGGTTCCGGTGACAGTTGCCATTCCGACGCCGACGTCCGCACCGTCTCACGACTTTCCGGCACGGGCGAAGACGGGACGGCGCCGTGCGTCGGACCGGATCGAGATCGAGCTTTCCGGCGGTCGCACGATCCGTGTTGACGCAGGTATCGATGTTGAGGCGCTCGGCCGCATTCTCGATGTCGTGGACCGTCGTCGATGATCCCGGTTCCGAGCGGCGTTCGGGTATGGCTGGCGACTGGCCATACCGACATGCGCAAGGGCTTTCCCGGATTGTCGCTGTTGGTCCAGGAGACGCTGAAGCGGGATCCAAACGACGGCCATGTCGTGGTCTTTCGCGGTCGCCGCGGCGATCTGATCAAGGTGATCTGGCACGACGGACAGGGCGCCTGTCTGTTCACGAAGCGGCTCGAACGGGGGCGCTTTATCTGGCCGTCACCGGCCGACGGAACGGTGACGATCTCACCGGCGCAGCTCGGCTACCTGCTTGAAGGGATCGACTGGCGCCATCCCCAGAGAACCTGGCGCCCGAGCGCGGTCGGATAGCATAAACTCCTTGTGTTGCAGGGGGTCTGTGGCAGAATCGGCTTTGTCACGAACTGCTTCGGATTTTCCGCCATGGCCGCCGCGCCAGATGATATCGCCGCTTTGAAGGCCGCCCTCGCGGCGGCCGAACGGCGTGCCGATCGGGCGGAAGCCGAAGTGGCCCGCAGAAAGGCGAAGGCCTCGGACGCCGAAGCCCTGATCGCGCATCTGACGCTTGAGATCGAGAAGCTCAAGCGCGAACTCTATGGGACGCGTTCGGAGCGCAAGGCCCGTCTCCTCGACCAGCTCGAGATGCAGCTCGAGGATGCCCAGGCCACTGCCACCGAGGACGAGCTTGCCGCCGAACGGGCCGCGGCGAAGACGACGAACGTTCAGGCCTTCAACCGCAAGCGCCCCTCGAAGAAGCCTTTCCCCGAGCATCTGCCGAGGGAGCGGGTGGTGATCGAGGCGCCAACTTCGTGTCCGTGCTGCGGCTCGGCAAAGCTGTCGAAGCTCGGCGAGGACGTCACCGAGACGCTGGAGGTGATCCCACGCCAATGGAAGGTGATCCAGACCGTCCGCGAGAAGTTCACCTGCCGGGAGTGCGAGACGATCACCCAGCCGCCAGCGCCGTTCCACACGACGCCGCGGGGCTTCCTCGGACCAAACCTCCTGGCGATGATCCTGTTCGAGAAGTTCGGGCAACATCAGCCGCTGAACCGCCAGTCCGACCGCTACGCCCGCGAGGGGATCGACCTCAGCCTGTCGACGCTCGCCGATCAGGTCGGCGCTTGCGTCGATGCCCTGCGCCCGCTTCACGACCTCATCGAGCGGCACATTCTTGCCGCCGAGCGGCTGCATGGCGACGATACCACCGTGCCGATCCTGGCCAAGGGCAAGACAGCGACCGGTCGGGTCTGGGTCTATGTTCGCGACGATCGGCCTTTCGGCGGACAGGCACCGCCGGCGGCCCTGTTTTACGCCTCGCGCGACCGCACGGCCGAGCATCCCGAACGCCATCTCACCGGCTATGGCGGGATCCTCCAGGCCGACGCCTATCCCGGCTATGGCCGGCTTTATGAGGCAAGCCGAAGTCCCACTCCGGTGACGGAAGCGCTCTGTTGGGCTCATTCGAGACGGAAGTTCTTCGAACTCGCCGACATCGCCAAAAGCGCCCGGCGAGGAAAGAACGCAGCGCCGATCTCGCCGCTGGCACTGGAAGCGGTCAAGCGCATTGACGCGCTGTTCGACATCGAACGCGAGGTGAACGGCTGCCCTGCCAAAGAGCGCCTGGCTGTCCGGCAGGAGCGAAGCGTGGCCGTTCTGGCCGATCTGGAGGACTGGATGCGCATCGAGCGGGCGCGCCTGTCGCGCCACGCGCCGGTCGCCAAGGCCATGGACTACATGCTGACACGCTGGGACAGCTTTGCCCGCTTCACCATCGACGGCCGGATCTGCCTGACGAACAACGCGGCGGAACGCGCGATCCGCGGCCTGGCTCTCGGCCGCAAGTCATGGCTCTTTGCCGGTTCCGATCGCGGCGCCGATCGCTGCGCCTTCATGCTGACGCTGATTGCGACGGCCAAGCTGAACGATATCGATCCGCAGGCCTGGCTCGCCGACGTCCTCGCGCGCATCGCCGACATCCCCCAAACTCGGCTCCACGAACTCCTGCCCTGGAACTGGCCACCCCGTCAGGAGATCATGGCGTCGGCCGCGTAAACAGCTCCCGGAAAAGGTCTTCCGATCGCCGATGACCCTCATCCGTTAGCATCACCGATTTTGCCTTGTTCGCCGGGTCAGTGATCATTCCCTTCCGATGCAAACGGTCGGTCACTTCCCAGTCAAAACTCTTCCAGGCACGCCGATTGCCGTGCAGCGTCAACCACAAAAGTGCCAGGACAGCATCATCGATCTTGTCGTTATCGATCTCCACGCGGTCAGGATAACACAGCAAACCGAGACCGCCGCGGCTCACACCGGATGGATAC
>NZ_ATXK01000020.1 GCF_000421645.1 Aurantimonas coralicida DSM 14790
TCGTGCCGATCGCGATGGAAGACAAGCTGCGCTTCGCCATCCGCGAAGGCGGCCGCACCGTCGGCGCCGGCATCGTCGCCTCGATCATCGAGTAGTCTGCCGGCAGGCGCGCAACGCCGCGCCGCGCCGATATGCTGAAGTTGACGGGCCCCTTCGCGGGGCCCGTTTGCGTTTGCGGTGCCGGAGGCGCTCGCGGCTGAGCCGGAGAGGGCAGGGCCGGTGAGATCCACGCGGCCCTGCATGGCGCCGGTCGCAGGCCGGTCCGATTGCGCCGACTGTTGCGTGCAGCGCCATCCGCGCTAGAAACCGGCAGGTGTTGCGAGGAGATCGCCAGTTGCGAGTATGGACCGTCAGCGAGGAGAAGGCCGGCACGCTGACCCAGTGCGTCGGCGTGGCTGAGCATCTGACAGACGAGCCAATCGTCCATACGGTGGAGCGGCTGCCGAAATGGCGGCGCGGATTGTTCTCTCCCTACTGGCGCAGCCGCGCAGCCGAACCGGATATCGTCATTTCCTGCGGCTGGTTCGCCGAACGTCACGTGGCCCGTATCCGCGAGCGTTTCGGCGGACGGCCGTTTGCCGTGCATCTGCAACCGCCCGCCCCCCCGTCGCGCGGCATCTACGATCTTGCCTTCGTGTCCCGGCACGACTGGAAGAGCCCGCGTCTGGACGGCACCGATTATCGCAGCATGATCGGCGTGCCCCATCGCATCAAGCGGACGGCGCTGGACGAGCGTCGCGTGGCCGCGCGCGGCCGCTGGCTCGCCGAGGGCGACGACCGGCCGATCGTGGTGATGCTGCTGGGCGGGGCCAACGGCGCCTATGACTACGATGCGCCGACGATCGACCGGCTGGTCGCCAGCGCCCGCGATCTGGTGGCGGAGGGCTGGCTGGTCCTGGTGTCCACTTCCCGCCGCAGCGACCCCTCGCTGCTGGACGCGCTGCTGCATGTCGGCGAGCCGGACATCCGCGTGTGGGACCGGACCGGCGACAATCCCTATCGGGACTATCTCGCCGCGGCCGACGCCTTCCTGATCAGCAAGGACACGGTGACCATGCATTGCGAGGCGCTGACATCGGGGCGGCCGGTCTACAGCCTCGATCTCGCGCCGATCCAGGGCGAGCGCCTGGAAAAATTCGAGTGGTTCCATGAGGATATGCAGGAGACGCTGTGTCTGACCCGGCCGTTCGCCGGCGATCTGGCCCCCTACAACTACACATTCGCCGATCAGTCGCTGGAGATTGCCGAGACGATCCGCGCCGAATACGCCGCACGGCGGTGAACGGCGCCACGCCCTCCGGCGCCGCGCTGACGCCGCACCTCTTGGCGATCCGCGAGGCGCACCGCGCCCAGATGGACCGCCTCGGCTTGCTGCAGCGTCCCTGGGTCCTCCTGGGCGGCGCCCCGGACCCGGCCATGCCGGATGCCCTGCGCGCCAGCCACGCGCGGGTGGACATCAACAATTCAGGCCTCGCGGCGAAGCGTTTCGGCTGGGGACCGGCGGATCTGAGCGTGCGGCGGCCGGTCGAGTCATGGTCGGTCTTCCCCGACCTCGAGGCGGGGGCCATGCTGTGGTTCAGTCCGCGGCCGAGATGGCGCCAGCACTGGAAGCTGCTGCGCCAGCGCAAGGCCAGGATCGGCGCCCTGGTGTCGATGCACCCCGACGACCGCGAAGCGGTCAATCTGGCGATGATCGGCCACGAAATGATCGACATCGGCGAACTGGGCAAACCTTCGACGGGAATTGCAGCGCTCTGCTACGGCCTGTTTCTCGGCGTGCCGGAGATCGTGCTGTCGGGTTTTTCCTTTGCCCGGACCGGCCATTCCTACGACACGCTGGCGCGTCCGCGCATGCAGATCGCGGAGGATCGCTACGCCCTCGAAATGCTGCGCGACGATCCGCGCGTCGCGACAAGCGAGCCGGAACTCGCGGCCGATCTCGGCTTGCGGCTGTGGACGTCCTGACGCGCGCCGCGATGCAACACCCGCCCCGGATCTCGCGCGGCGTTGGCCTTTGCCGGTCACGGGTGTATGACGCCAGCGTTCAGCAATTCAGCAAGGTGACCTCGTGACGCAACCGACAGTTCAGGTCTTCATCGGGTTCGATTCCAAGGAGGTGATTGCCTATCACGTCCTGTGCCAGAGCATTCTCGAGCGCGCGACCGTGCCCGTGGTGTTCTCGCCGCTCTATCTGCCCAACCTGGAAGGCGTGTTCCAGCGCGAGCGCAACGCGCTGCAGTCGACGGAATTCTCCTTCTCGCGCTTCCTGGTGCCGTATCTGTCCGGCTTCACGGGCTGGAGCCTGTTCATGGACTGCGACATGCTGATGCGCGCCGACATCGCCGAGCTCTGGGCGCTGCGCGACGATCGCCATTCGGTCATGTGCGTCAAGCACGACTACCAGCCCAAGGTGGAGACCAAGTTCCTCGGCCAGACGCAGACCAAATACGAGAAGAAGAACTGGTCGAGCGTCATGCTGTTCAACAATGCCAAATGCCAGGCGCTGACGCCGGACTACGTCAACACCGCCACCGGCCTGCAGCTGCACCAGTTCAAATGGCTCGACGGCGACGAGAACATCGGCGAACTGCCGGCGGAGTGGAACTGGCTGGTCAATGAATACGACCACAATCCCGATGCCCGGAACGTGCATTTCACCGATGGCGGGCCGTATTTCGACGATTACCGCAACGACGACTACGCCGAGGAATGGTTTGCCGCGCGCGAGCGGACGCTGTTCGTCCAGCAGCGCGGCGCCTGAGGTCTTGCGGCGGGACTGCGGGACATGACCGCCATGACGCAGGCGAATGATGCGCGCGGGCTGCCCGAATCGCGTGACGGCTGGGCGGCGTTCTTCGGCGGCTTCGCCCGCGTCGTCCTCGTCGCCAACAGCGACGCGGTCGATATCGCGGCGCTGACGGCGCGCTACGGCGACGGCACGCTCTTCGTCTTCTTCAACAAGGTGTTCAAGGTTCTCGACGCGCCCTTCGATCGGCCGTCGTTGCTGATCGCCCGCAGCAGCCAGGCGGGCGCCAACATCGTCTATCGCCGGGAAGTCGGCACCGTGCTGCAGCTCCTGCGCGGTCCGCAATTCCATGGCATCGCCAATCTGAAGGCCGGCGCCGCAGAAACCTTCAGCCCGGCCGAATCCTTCGAGAACGCGCCGGTCGGTTTCCTCGACCTCGCGCCGGTCTTTGCCGATTTCTATCCGGGCACCCATGTCCCGACCAGCGGTTTCGCGCTGGCCTTCTGGCTGGCCGAAGCCTGTCCCGCACTGCCCATCGTGCTGGCCGGCTTCACCGCGCGCCGCTCGACGCGCTGGAAGCTGTTCCACGACCATGAATGGACCTTCGAGCAGATGGTGAACCGGCTCCTGGTGCGCACCGGCCGCCTGACGATGGATGGCAGCGGCAGTGCCGGCGAATGGTCGCGAATCGCCACGCGGATTCCGGGCGTCACGGCCGCCGATGTCGCGCTCGTCTCCTCAGAGGTCCTGTCGGAACGTCTCGAAGGCACCAATCAGGCGATCGACCGCCTGATGTCGCTGACGCGGCTGCAGGGACGGCTCGACACTTTTCTGCGCGGGCTCAAGCCGAAGACGCGCAAGCAGAAGCTGGCGGAGCAGGCGGCCAGGGGATCGTCAGAAGGCAAGTGACGAACGCCGCGGCTGAGTCGTTCGAATATCGACGATGCGCGGCTCGATCACGGGCTGGTGTCGGGCAAGTGGTCGCGATGGCCAGACTTGTCCGTTTCGCGGGTGAGGGCGGTTTAGTCCTGCGTCCTGTGAGCGCGGTTTAGGCGCCCCGGGCAGCGTTTCGTCGAAAAAGGGTGTTGCAGTTCGCGCCGTGAGGCGATATCTGGGCGCCATCGTAGGGGTATAGCTCAGTTGGTAGAGCGGCGGTCTCCAAAACCGCAGGCCGTAGGTTCGAGCCCTACTGCCCCTGCCAGCAACGCGAACGAGAGTTTTCCCCGGCAGCCCTTGTGAATCATTCCGAGGGCGGCTAAGTGGGGCATTCTTAATGACATATGGCGCGTGGGGCGATCGCTAGCCTTCATGCGCCTTAGCCGTGAGCGGTTTATGGCCAAGACCAATCCCTTCAGCTTTCTTCAGCAGGTCCGGTCGGAGACCGCGAAGGTGACGTGGCCCACCCGTCGCGAGACCGTCATTTCGACGATCATGGTTTTCGTGATGGTGGCGTTCGCCGCGACCTTCTTCTTTATCGCGGATCAGCTGCTCGGCTACGTCGTCGGCCTGATCATGAGCGTCTGATCCGGACGCTGCAGGAGTTATCACCAGTTTCATGACCGCTCGTTGGTACATCGTCCACGCCTATTCGAATTTCGAAAAGAAGGTGGCAGAATCGATCGAGGAGCAGGCCCGTCAGAAGGGTCTGTCCGATAAATTCGAGAAGATTCTCGTGCCGACCGAGAAGGTCGTCGAGGTGCGCCGCGGCCGCAAGGTCGATGCCGAGCGCAAGTTCTTCCCCGGCTATGTCCTGGTCAAGGCCGAGCTCACCGACCAGGTGTTCTCGATGATCAAGAACACGCCGAAGGTCACCGGCTTCCTGGGCGCCGAGAACCGGCCGACCCCGATCACCGAGAAGGAAGCCGAGCAGATCCTCGCGCAGGTCCAGGACGGTGTCGAGCGGCCGAAGCCGACCGTCTCCTTCGATATTGGCGAGCAGGTGCGGGTCTCCGACGGCCCCTTCGCCTCGTTCAACGGCATCGTTCAGGAAGTCGACCAGGAGCGCGCGCGTCTCAAGGTGGAAGTTTCGATCTTCGGGCGTGCGACGCCGGTGGATCTCGAATTCGGTCAGGTCGAGAAGGCCTGATCCGAACGGGCGCCAAGCCCATCCTCGTGCGGGAGGCGCTCGGGCTCTAGCCGGCCCCTGTTCCGGACCGCGCGGACTGCAGACTGCCGGAAGTCCGGCTGGCTTCGTGCCGGCCGCCCGGCGTGAACATTGAAGGCAGGTACAAATGGCTAAGAAAGTACAGGGCCAGCTGAAGCTTCAGGTCCCGGCCGGTTCGGCGACGCCGTCGCCGCCCATCGGTCCGGCGCTGGGTCAGCGCGGCATCAACATCATGGAATTCTGCAAGTCGTTCAACGCGCAGACCCAGGAGCAGGAAAAGGGCCAGCCGATCCCGGTGGTCATTACCTACTACCAGGACAAGTCCTTCACCTTCGCGATGAAGACCCCTCCGGTGAGCTACTTCCTCAAGAAGGCCGCCAACCTCAAGAGCGGCTCCAAGGAGCCGGGTCGCAGTGTCGCCGGTTCGGTGACGCGCGAGCAGGTTCGCGAGATCGCCGAGAAGAAGTTCAAGGATCTGAACGCGAACGACATTGATGCGGCGGTTCTCATGGTCGAGGGCTCTGCCCGCTCCATGGGCCTCGAAGTGGCGGGCTGAGACGATGGCAAAGAGTGGCAAGCGAATCCGTAGCGCCCGCGAGGGCATCGAGCGCACCAAGCTGTATGGCCTCGACGAAGCTGTGCAGATGCTCAAGGACCGGACCAAGACCAAGTTCGACGAGACCATCGAAGTTGCGATGAACCTCGGCGTCGACCCGCGTCACGCCGACCAGATGGTCCGCGGCGTGGTCAACCTGCCGAACGGCACCGGTCGGACCGTCCGCGTCGCCGTCTTCGCGCGTGGTGACAAGGCCGAGGAAGCCAAGGCTGCCGGCGCCGACATCGTCGGTGCGGAAGACCTCGTCGAGCAGGTCCAGGGCGGCACGATCGACTTCGACCGTGCGATCGCCACGCCGGACATGATGGCCCTCGTCGGTCGTCTCGGTAAGGTGCTCGGCCCCCGCGGCCTGATGCCGAACCCGCGCGTCGGCACGGTGACCCCGGACGTCGCAGCGGCCGTCAAGGCTTCGAAGGGCGGCGCCGTCGAGTTCCGCGTCGAGAAGGCCGGCATCGTGCATGCCGGCGTTGGCAAGGCCAGCTTCGACAGCAAGGCGATCGTGGAGAACATCCGCGCCTTCGCCGATGCGGTCCAGAAGGCCAAGCCGTCGGGCGCCAAGGGCAACTATGTCCAGCGCATCGCGGTGACGTCGACGATGGGCCCCGGTGTGAAGGTCGATCCGTCGACCGTCGGCGCCTCGCAGGCCTGACCCTTACAAATTGGAAGCGGCGTCCCTATATCCGCCGCTTCCCTATCAAGGTTCCGGGCTCGTCCCGGTACGTGGAGGCTTTTGAAAGCCTCCTGAATGCCTGTCCGAGATTGTGGGCGGCCGGTGCTTCGGCTCCGGTCATAATCGTTAGATAGCCCTCATGAGACGGGGAAGTTCCGAGTTTTCCGGCATCGCCGGTCTGGTCGGTTCGAACCTCTGAATGCCTTGCGTCGCCCATCGGTTCCACGGAGCTGCTGCGGGTTGGCCGGGGGGACAGGATCTCCGAGCGTCGCCCGGATGGTCCGGGCGGCAAAAGGCAACCGGCCTCGTTTCGCAAGAACCGGGGCTAACTGGAGAGAGGCAGTGGACAGAGCGGAAAAGCGCGAATTCGTCACGTCCCTTCACGAGACCTTCCAGGCCTCGGGAACGGTCGTCGTGGCCCACTATGCCGGTCTCACGGTCGCGCAGATGAACGATTATCGTTCGAAGATGCGCGTCGCGGGAGGCACCGTCAGAGTCGCGAAGAACCGCCTCGCCAAGATCGCTCTTGAAGGCACGGACGCCGCAGGCATCTCGAATCTGTTCGAGGGCCAGACGCTGATCGCTTATTCGAGCGATACGGTGGCGGCGGCCAAGGTGACCAACGACTTCGCCAAGGGGAACGACAAGCTCGTCATCCTCGGCGGTTCGATGGGCGCCACGACACTCGATGCAGACGGTGTGAAGGCCTTGGCCACCATGCCGTCGCTGGACGAACTCAGGGCCAAGCTGGTCGGCATGATCAATACGCCGGCTACTCGGATCGCTGGGGTTCTCCAGGCGCCTGCGGGGCAACTCGCACGCGTCTTCGGTGCCTATGCCAAGAAAGACGAAGCGGCGTGAGGATGGTTCCTCGCTGCACACCTCAAAGTTCGAACCTGAAGGAATACTAACATGGCTGATCTCGCCAAGATCGTTGAAGACCTGTCGGCCCTGACCGTCCTCGAGGCGGCTGAGCTGTCGAAGATGCTCGAAGAGAAGTGGGGCGTCTCCGCCGCCGCGCCGGTCGCCGTTGCGGCCGCTGGTGGTGGTGCTCCGGCCGAAGCCGCCGAAGAGCAGACCGAGTTCAACGTGATCCTCGCATCTGCCGGTGCGCAGAAGATCAACGTCATCAAGGAAGTCCGTGCGATCACGGGTCTTGGCCTCAAGGAAGCCAAGGACCTCGTCGACAACGCGCCGAAGCCCGTCAAGGAAGGCGTGGACAAGGCCGAGGCCGACAAGATCAAGGACCAGCTCGAGAAGGCTGGCGCCACGGTCGAAGTCAAGTAATCGCGGTTCGCCGCGCTTACGCAGAACATCCGGGGGCGGGACGGCAATTTGCCGTTCCGCCTTCCGTGCTCGCCATAGGGTTCCGGCCTCTAAGGGTCGATCTGGCGGGCAGGGCACTCTCCGCGGTGCGGCACGGTAAGACGCGGGACGGGAATGCAGTGCGTGTGTTCGAACGGCTTGCCGGCAAGCCTTTCGAAGACGCGGGCCCAGCGCCCGACAGATCGGTCAGTCGCTGCCGCCGCAGGGCGCAGCGGAGTCTCTCGGCGGAGAGACAGAGGAATTTCAGCCCTTTGGTCGAGGGCGATATCACGAGAAGGAGCGACGATGTCTCAGACGACGACGTTTAGCGGTCGCAGGCGCGTGCGCAAGTTCTTCGGGTCGATCCCCGAAGTGGCCGAAATGCCGAACCTGATCGAGGTCCAGAAGGCCTCCTACGATCAGTTCCTGATGGTGGACGAGCCGGTAAACGGGCGTCTGGACGAAGGGTTGCAGGCCGTCTTCAAATCGGTCTTCCCGATCTCCGACTTCTCCGGCCAGGCCATGCTGGAATTCGTCAAGTACGAGTTCGAGCAGCCAAAATTCGATGTCGAGGAATGCCGTCAGCGCGATCTGACCTATGCTGCGCCGCTGAAGGTGACGCTGCGCCTCATCGTGTTCGATGTCGACGAGGACACCGGCTCCAAGTCCATCAAGGACATCAAGGAGCAGGACGTCTACATGGGCGACATGCCGCTCATGACCATGAACGGTACCTTCATCGTCAACGGCACCGAGCGCGTCATCGTCTCGCAGATGCACCGTTCGCCGGGCGTCTTCTTCGACCATGACAAGGGCAAGAGCCATTCGTCGGGCAAGCTGCTCTTCGCGGCGCGCGTCATTCCCTATCGCGGTTCCTGGCTCGACATCGAGTTCGACGCCAAGGACGTCGTGCATGCGCGCATCGACCGGCGCCGCAAGATTCCCGTGACCAGCCTGCTGATGGCGCTGGGCATGGACGGCGAAGAGATCCTGTCGACCTTCTACGACACCGTGAAGTTCGAGAAGGACAAGAACGGCTGGCGCGTTCCCTTCTCGGTCGAGCGCGTGCGCGGCCAGGGTGCGGTCGTCGATCTGATCGACGCCGACAGCGGTGAAGTGCTGGTCGAGGCCGGCAAGAAGGTCACCGCGCGCCAGGCGCGTCAGATGCAGGAGAAGGGCGTCAAGGCGCTCCGCGCGACCGAGGACGATCTGGTCGGCTCCTACATCGCCGAGGACATCGTCAATCCTGAGACCGGCGAGATCTATCTCGAAGCCGGCCAGGAACTGGAGATGACCGTCGACGCCAAGACCGGCGAGCGCAAGGGTTCGCTGATCGACCTGATCAACGCGGGCTACGACGAGTTCACCGTTCTCGACATCGACCACGTCAATGTCGGCGGCTATATCCGCAACACCCTCGCGGTGGACAAGAACGAAGGCCGTCAGGACGCGCTGTTCGACATCTACCGGGTCATGCGCCCGGGCGAGCCGCCGACGATGGAAACCGCCGAGGCGATGTTCCAGTCGCTGTTCTTCGATTCCGAGCGCTACGATCTGTCGGCCGTCGGCCGCGTCAAGATGAACATGCGTCTCGACGTCGACGCCGAGGACACCGTGCGCGTGCTGCGCAAGGAGGACATCCTCGCGGTCGTGCGCACGCTGGTCGACCTGCGCGACGGCAAGGGCGAGATCGACGACATCGACAATCTCGGCAACCGCCGGGTGCGCTCGGTCGGCGAGCTCATGGAGAACCAGTACCGCGTCGGTCTGCTGCGCATGGAGCGGGCCATCAAGGAGCGCATGTCGTCGGTCGAGATCGACACCGTCATGCCGCAGGACCTGATCAACGCCAAGCCGGCGGCCGCCGCCGTGCGCGAGTTCTTCGGTTCCTCGCAGCTCTCGCAGTTCATGGACCAGACCAACCCGCTGTCGGAAATCACCCACAAGCGTCGTCTCTCGGCGCTTGGACCCGGTGGTCTGACCCGCGAGCGCGCCGGCTTCGAAGTCCGCGACGTGCATCCGACCCATTACGGCCGTATCTGCCCGATCGAGACGCCGGAAGGCCCGAACATCGGACTGATCAACTCGCTCGCCACCTTCGCGCGGGTGAACAAGTACGGCTTCATCGAGAGCCCGTACCGCAAGGTTGTCGATGGCGTGGTCACCCACGACGTCGTCTATCTGTCGGCCATGGAGGAATCCAAGCATCACGTCGCCCAGGCGAACGCGATCCTGACGGACGACAACCAGTTTCAGAACGAGTTCGTGGTCTGCCGCCACCAGGGCGACGTCTTCATGACGCCGCGCGACAATGTCGACCTGATGGACGTCTCGCCGAAGCAGCTCGTGTCCGTGGCGGCCGCGCTCATTCCGTTCCTCGAGAACGATGACGCGAACCGCGCACTGATGGGCTCGAACATGCAGCGTCAGGCCGTGCCGCTGGTGCGCGCCGAGGCGCCGTTCGTCGGCACCGGCATGGAGCCGATCGTGGCCCGCGACTCGGGCGCCGCCATCGGCGCCCGCCGGACGGGTATCGTCGACCAGGTCGACGCGACGCGTATCGTCATCCGGGCGACCGAGGATCTGGAAGCCGGCAAGTCCGGCGTCGACATCTATCGTCTGATGAAGTTCCAGCGCTCGAACCAGAACACCTGCATCAACCAGCGTCCGCTGGTCGCGGTGGGTGACCGGGTCGAGAAGGGCGACATCATCGCCGACGGTCCGTCGACGGATCTGGGCGATCTCGCCCTCGGCCGGAACGTGCTCGTCGCGTTCATGCCGTGGAACGGCTACAACTACGAGGATTCCATCCTCCTGTCCGAGCGCATCGTCGCCGACGACGTCTTCACCTCGATCCACATCGAGGAGTTCGAGGTCATGGCGCGTGACACCAAGCTTGGACCCGAGGAGATCACGCGCGACATTCCGAACGTGTCGGAAGAGGCGCTGAAGAACCTCGACGAGGCCGGCATCGTCTATATCGGTGCCGAGGTGCAGCCGGGCGACATCCTGGTCGGCAAGATCACGCCGAAGGGCGAAAGCCCGATGACGCCGGAAGAGAAGCTTCTGCGCGCCATCTTCGGTGAGAAGGCGTCCGACGTCCGCGACACCTCCAACCGCATGCCTCCCGGCGCCTATGGCACCGTGGTCGAGGTCCGCGTGTTCAACCGCCACGGCGTCGAGAAGGACGAGCGCGCCATGGCGATCGAGCGCGAGGAGATCGAGCGCCTCGCCAAGGACCGCGACGACGAGCAGGCGATCCTGGATCGCAACGTCTACGGTCGCCTGATCGAAATGCTCGACGGCAAGGCTGCGGTCGCAGCGCCGAAGGGCTTCAAGAAGGGCTCCGTCATCACCGCCGAGGCGATGGGTGAATACCCGCGGTCGCAGTGGTGGATGTTCGCCGTTGAGGACGAGAAGACCCAGGCGGCTCTCGAGGATCTGCGCAACGTCTATGACGAGGCCAAGAAGACCCTCGAGCAGCGGTTCATGGACAAGGTCGAGAAGGTCCAGCGCGGCGACGAGCTGCCCCCGGGCGTCATGAAGCAGGTCAAGGTCTTCGTCGCCGTCAAGCGCAAGATCCAGCCGGGCGACAAGATGGCCGGCCGTCACGGCAACAAGGGCGTTGTCTCGCGGATCCTGCCGGTGGAAGACATGCCGTTCAACGCGGACGGCACCCATGTCGACATCGTGCTGAACCCGCTGGGCGTGCCGTCGCGCATGAATGTCGGACAGATCCTGGAGACCCATCTGGGTTGGGCCTGTGCCGGCATGGGCCGGAAGATCGGCGACATGCTCGAGGCCTACCAGACCAGCCAGGACGTCTCGCCGCTGCGCGACGAGATTGCCGGGCTGCTGGGCGACAGCGATCGCAACGAGAAGGTGAAGAACTACGACGACGAAAGCGTTCTGACGCTCGCCAAGCAGATGAAGCGCGGCGTCTCCATCGCCACGCCGGTCTTCGACGGCGCGGTCGAGCAGGATATCGTCGAGATGCTGGAGAGGGCTGGGCTGAACGGCTCGGGTCAGGTCACGCTCTATGACGGGCGTACCGGCGAAGCCTTCGATCGGCAGGTCACGGTCGGCTACATCTACATGCTGAAGCTGCACCACCTGGTGGACGACAAGATCCACGCCCGTTCGATCGGACCGTACTCGCTCGTGACCCAGCAGCCGCTGGGCGGCAAGGCGCAGTTCGGTGGCCAGCGCTTCGGCGAGATGGAGGTCTGGGCGCTCGAGGCATACGGCGCGGCCTACACGCTGCAGGAGATGCTGACGGTGAAGTCGGACGACGTCGCGGGCCGTACCAAGGTTTACGAGTCGATCGTGCGCGGCGACGACGCGTTCGAATCCGGCATTCCGGAGAGCTTCAACGTGCTGGTCAAGGAAATGCGCTCGCTCGGCCTCGACGTCGATCTGGCGAACTCCGCCGCCGAGCTGCCGGCTCCGGCCGACCTGCCGGACGCTGCCGAATAGGCCATTCATGACAGGACCGCGGCGCGCCGCGGTCCGGGCCGGCGCCCCTTCGGCGCCGGTCCTCGACGATTGAAGAATTTGAGCGGCCGCCGGTAACCCCCGCCGCGGCCCGGGGCAGGCGCCCCAGAAGGAGAAAAGCCATGAACCAAGAGGTCATGAACATCTTCAATCCGCAGGTGGCTGCGCAGACGTTCGATTCGATCCGGATCTCGCTTGCCTCGCCTGAGAAGATCCTCTCCTGGTCGTTCGGCGAGATCAAGAAGCCGGAGACGATCAACTACCGTACGTTCAAGCCCGAGCGCGACGGCCTTTTCTGCGCGCGCATCTTCGGTCCGATCAAGGACTACGAGTGCCTGTGCGGCAAGTACAAGCGCATGAAGTACAAGGGCATCATCTGCGAAAAGTGCGGCGTCGAGGTCACCCTCTCGCGCGTGCGTCGCGAGCGCATGGGCCATATCGAGCTCGCAGCCCCCGTTGCCCATATCTGGTTCCTGAAGTCGCTGCCGAGCCGCATCGGCACGCTGCTCGACATGACCCTCAAGGACATCGAGCGGGTTCTCTATTTCGAGAACTACATCGTCACCGAGCCGGGCCTGACCTCGCTGAAGGAGCACCAGCTCCTGTCCGAGGAAGAGTACATGATCGCCACCGACGAGTTCGGTGAGGATTCGTTCACGGCACTGATCGGCGCCGAGGCGATCCAGGATCTGCTCGGCTCGATGGATCTCGAGACGATCGCCGGCGACCTGCGTTCGGAGCTTGCGGAGACCACCTCCGAGCTCAAGACGAAGAAGCTGATGAAGCGGCTGAAGATCGTCGAGAACTTCCTGGAATCCGGCAACAAGCCGGAATGGATGATCATGAGCGTCGTCCCGGTGATCCCGCCGGACCTGCGCCCGCTCGTCCCGCTGGACGGCGGCCGCTTCGCGACCTCCGACCTGAACGACCTGTATCGCCGCGTCATCAACCGGAACAACCGCCTCAAGCGGCTGATCGAGCTGCGCGCACCGGGCATCATCATCCGCAACGAGAAGCGGATGCTGCAGGAATCCGTCGACGCGCTGTTCGACAACGGCCGTCGCGGCCGCGTCATCACGGGTGCCAACAAGCGCCCGCTGAAGTCGCTCTCCGACATGCTCAAGGGCAAGCAGGGCCGGTTCCGTCAGAACCTGCTCGGCAAGCGCGTTGACTATTCCGGCCGTTCGGTCATCGTGACCGGTCCCGAGCTGAAGCTGCATCAGTGCGGCCTGCCGAAGAAGATGGCGCTCGAGCTGTTCAAGCCGTTCATCTATGCGCGCCTCGACGCCAAGGGCTTCTCGTCCACGGTCAAGCAGGCCAAGAAGCTGGTCGAGAAGGAGCGTCCGGAAGTCTGGGACATCCTCGACGAGGTCATCCGTGAGCATCCGGTTCTGCTGAACCGTGCGCCGACGCTGCACCGTCTCGGCATCCAGGCGTTCGAGCCGGTGCTGATCGAGGGCAAGGCCATCCAGCTGCACCCGCTGGTCTGCACGGCGTTCAACGCCGACTTCGACGGTGACCAGATGGCGGTCCACGTGCCGCTGTCGATCGAGGCGCAGCTCGAAGCCCGCGTCCTGATGATGTCGACCAACAACATCCTGCACCCGGCGAACGGCCAGCCGATCATCGTGCCGTCGCAGGACATGGTGCTGGGTCTGTACTACCTGTCGATCATGAACGAGAACGAGCCGGGCGAAGGCATGGCCTTCTCCGACATCGGCGAGATGGAGCAGGCGCTGTTCACCGGCGCCGTGACGCTGCACTCCAAGATCAAGGGCCGGTTCAAGACCATCGACGCCGAGGGCAACCCGGTCTCGCAGATCTACGAGACCACCCCGGGCCGCATGCTCATCGGCGAGATCCTGCCGAAGAACGCCAAGGTTCCCTTCGACATCTGCAACGAGCTGATGACGAAGAAGAACATCTCGCGGATGATCGATCAGGTGTATCGCCACTGCGGTCAGAAGGAGACGGTGATCTTCTGCGACCGGATCATGCAGCTCGGCTTCCGCCATGCGTGTACCGCGGGTATCTCGTTCGGCAAGGACGACATGCTGATCCCCGAGACCAAGCCGCAGATGATCGGCGAGACCCAGGCGCTCGCGAAGGAATACGAGCAGCAGTACAATGACGGCCTGATCACCCAGGGCGAGAAGTACAACAAGGTCGTCGACGCCTGGGCCAAGTGCACAGACAAGATCGCCGACGAGATGATGGCTCGCATCAAGGCCGTCGAGTTCAACGAGGACGGCCGTCAGAAGCCGATGAACTCGATCTACATGATGTCGCATTCGGGCGCGCGTGGTTCGCCGACCCAGATGCGTCAGCTGGCGGCGATGCGCGGCCTGATGACCAAGCCTTCGGGCGAGATCATCGAGACGCCGATCATCTCGAACTTCAAGGAAGGCCTGACCGTTCTCGAGTACTTCAACTCGACCCACGGTGCCCGTAAGGGTCTGGCCGACACCGCCCTGAAGACCGCCAACTCGGGTTACCTGACCCGTCGTCTCGTCGACGTCGCGCAGGATTGCATCATCACGCAGGTCGACTGCGGGACCGACAAGGGTCTGACGATGCAGCCGATCGTCGATGCCGGCCAGGTGGTCGCATCGCTGGGCCAGCGCGTGCTGGGCCGGACCGCGCTCGAGGACATCGTGCATCCGCTCACCGGTGAGGTCATCGTCAAGGGTGGCGTCACCATCGAGGAGCCGGATGTCGAGATCATCGAGAAGGCCGGCATCCAGTCGATCAACATCCGTTCGGCGCTGACCTGTGAGATCCGCACCGGCATTTGCGGCACCTGCTACGGCCGCGATCTGGCCCGTGGCACGCCCGTTAACATGGGCGAGGCCGTCGGTGTCATCGCCGCGCAGTCGATCGGCGAGCCGGGCACGCAGCTGACCATGCGGACCTTCCACATGGGCGGTACCGCGCAGGTGGTGGATTCCTCGTTCCTCGAGGCGTCCTACGAAGGCACGGTGCAGATCCGCAACCGCAACGTGGTGCGCAACTCCGACGGCCAGCTGGTCGCCATGGGCCGCAACATGGCCATCCTGATCATGGATCAGGCGGGCAAGGAACGGGCCTCGCATCGCGTCACCTACGGTAGCCGCGTCTATGTGGACGATGGCGATACCGTGCGGCGCGGCCAGCGTGTCGCCGAGTGGGACCCGTATACCCGCCCGGTGCTCACCGAGCTCGACGGTACGGTGGACTTCGAGGATCTGGTCGACGGCATCTCGGTGTCCGAACAGGCCGACGAGGCCACCGGCATCACCAAGCGTGCGGTCATCGACTGGCGGGCCAGCCCGCGCGGTCAGGACCTCAAACCGGCGATGGTCATCAAGGGTGACGACGGCGAGGTTCTCAAGCTGCCGCGCGGTTCCGATGCCCGCTACTACCAGTCGGTCGACGCCATCCTGTCGGTCGAGCCGGGCACGCGGGTCTCGGCTGGTGACGTCCTGTCGCGTATTCCGATGGAAAGCGCCAAGACCAAGGACATCACCGGTGGTCTGCCGCGCGTCGCCGAGCTGTTCGAGGCCCGCAAGCCGAAGGACAACGCGGTCATCGCCGAGATCGACGGTACGGTGAAGTTCGGGCGCGACTACAAGAACAAGCGCCGGATCATCATCGAGCCGCACGAGGAGGGCGCCGAGCCCGTCGAGTACCTGATCCCGAAGGGCAAGCCGTTCCATCTCCAGGAAGGCGACGTCATCGAGAAGGGCGACTACATCCTCGACGGCAACCCGGCACCGCACGACATTCTGGCCATCCGCGGCGTGGAGGCTCTCGCGAGCTACCTCGTCAACGAGATCCAGGAGGTCTACCGGCTCCAGGGCGTGTTGATCAACGACAAGCACATCGAGGTCATCGTCCGGCAGATGCTGCAAAAGGTCGAGATCGTCGAATCCGGCGATAGCGGCTACATTCCGGGCGACCATGTCGACCGGATCGAGTTGGCGGAGCTGAACGAGCGTCTGAACGAGGAGGGCAAGCGTCCCGCCTCGGGCAACCCGGTCCTGCTCGGCATCACCAAGGCGTCGCTGCAGACCCCGTCCTTCATCTCGGCCGCCTCCTTCCAGGAGACGACCCGGGTGCTCACCGAGGCCGCGGTTGCCGGCAAGACGGACACGCTGCAGGGCCTCAAGGAGAACGTCATCGTCGGCCGACTCATCCCGGCCGGTACCGGTGGCACCATGACCCAGGTCCGCCGCATCGCCACGGCGCGCGACGACCTGATTCTCGACGATCGCCGCAAGGCGGCCAACGTCGCCGAGACCGACCGGATGCTGACTTCGGTCAGCGACCCGGCCGAATAGGCCTTAACCGCCTGTTAACACCCTTCAGGGGCCGCCTTCGGGCGGCCCTTTGTCGTTTAAGCCCCGCGATGCGCCACCGAGCGGCGCGAGCGTCCGCAATATGCCGGCGCTTTCCGGCGGGAGCGGGGGATCGGGGTTGACGAGGGGGGAGGGAATCGATAGATAGCCCTCCAACAGAGCCGATGTGAAGCCGACTCTTCCCAAGGACGCCGCGTCCGGGATCCAGAGCTTCAAACAAGGCTTCGTTCAACGAGACGCCACATCGCTGTATGCACGATCGCTCTGGCGGTCCTCTGCTTCGTGCCGGGCAGTTCGCAATACATGCGAACGATATGCTCGGTTTCGTGCATGGAGAAGTCCACTCCATGTACGGGCGGGCTGCTTCGTTTCGAACTTTGGATTTGGAAGAAGAGGGAAGGTTGGAATGCCGACCATCAACCAGCTTGTCCGCAAGCCTCGCGTACGTCCCACCGAGCGCAATACGGTCCCGGCACTCGAAGCGAACCCGCAGAAGCGCGGTGTCTGCACGCGAGTTTATACGACGACCCCGAAGAAGCCGAACTCGGCTCTGCGTAAGGTCGCCAAGGTTCGCCTCGTCAACGGTTACGAGGTGATCGGCTATATCCCGGGCGAGGGGCATAACCTTCAGGAGCACTCCGTGGTGATGATCCGCGGCGGTCGCGTGAAGGATCTTCCCGGCGTTCGCTATCACATCATTCGCGGCGTGCTCGACACGCAGGGTGTCAAGAACCGGAAGCAGCGGCGTTCGAAGTACGGCGCCAAGCGTCCGAAATAAGCCCAACGCTGATCACTGGAAGAGACGATAAATGTCCCGCCGTCACAGAGCCGAAAAGCGCGAGATCAACCCGGACCCGAAGTTCGGCGATCTCATCGTATCCAAGTTCATGAATGCCGTCATGTATGACGGCAAGAAGTCGGTTGCCGAGCGCATCGTGTATGGCGCGTTCGACGCCGTCCACGAGAAGTCCCGTCAGGACGCCGTGGCGATCTTCCACCAGGCGCTCGAGAACATCTCGCCGCATGTGGAAGTCCGTTCGCGCCGCGTTGGTGGTGCGACCTACCAGGTCCCGGTCGATGTTCGTCCGGAGCGCCGTCAGGCACTGGCCATTCGCTGGCTGATCACTGCGGCTCGCAACCGCAACGAGACGACCATGGTCGATCGCCTGTCGGGCGAACTCATGGACGCCGCCAACAACCGCGGTACCGCCGTGAAGAAGCGCGAAGACACGCACCGCATGGCGGAAGCGAACCGCGCCTTCTCGCACTACCGCTGGTAATTCTAGCTTCTGTCCGAAAGGCGACGCCCGATGGCACGCGACTATAAGATCGAAGATTACCGTAATTTCGGCATCATGGCTCACATCGATGCGGGAAAGACGACGACGACCGAGCGGGTGCTCTTCTACACCGGCAAGTCCCACAAGATCGGCGAAGTGCACGACGGCGCTGCGACGATGGACTGGATGGAGCAGGAGCAGGAGCGCGGCATCACGATCACCTCCGCTGCGACGACCACCTTCTGGCAGGGTCGCGACGGCAAGAAGCGCCGCTTCAACATCATCGACACCCCGGGTCACGTCGACTTCACCATTGAAGTCGAGCGTTCGCTCCGCGTGCTCGACGGTGCGATCGCACTGCTCGACGCCAATGCCGGTGTCGAGCCGCAGACCGAGACCGTCTGGCGCCAGGCCGACAAGTATCATGTCCCGCGCATGATCTTCGTCAACAAGATGGACAAGACCGGCGCCGACTTCTACCGCTGCGTCGAGATGATCAAGTCGCGCCTCGGTGCGCGTCCGGTCGTGATCCAGCTGCCGATCGGCGCCGAGAACGAGTTCAAGGGCGTCGTCGACCTCATCGAGATGAAGGCGCTTGTCTGGCGCAACGAGAATCTCGGTGCCGAGTGGGACGTCGTCGAGATCCCGGACGATCTGAAGGATCGTGCCGAGGAATATCGCGAGCTGATGATCGAGGCTGCGGTCGAGATCGACGAAGCCGCTACCGAGAAGTATCTCGAAGGCGAGATGCCCGACAATGACGAGCTGCGTCGCCTGATCCGCAAGGGTACCTGCGACGTCTGGTTCACCCCGGTTCTGTGTGGCTCGGCCTTCAAGAACAAGGGCGTTCAGCCGCTGCTCGACGCCGTCGTCGACTTCCTGCCGTCGCCGGTCGAAGTCCAGGCGATCAAGGGTATCGACCCGAAGACCGATGGCGAGATGATCCGCAAGTCGTCGGACGACGAGCCGCTGTCGATGCTGGCCTTCAAGATCATGAACGACCCGTTCGTCGGTTCGCTCACCTTCGCCCGCATCTATTCGGGTGTCCTCACCAAGGGCTCCTCGGTGATGAACACGGTGAAGGACAAGCGCGAGCGCGTCGGCCGCATGCTGCAGATGCACTCCAACTCGCGTGAGGACATCGAAGAGGCGTATGCAGGCGACATCGTGGCGCTGGCCGGTCTCAAGGAGACCACCACGGGCGACACGCTCTGCGATCCGCTGAAGCCGGTCATTCTCGAGCGCATGGAATTCCCCGATCCGGTCATCGAGATCGCGATCGAGCCGAAGACCAAGGGCGACCAGGAGAAGATGGGCCTCGCGCTCAACCGCCTGGCAGCCGAGGATCCGTCCTTCCGCGTCAAGACCGACGAGGAATCCGGCCAGACGATCATCGCCGGCATGGGTGAGCTTCACCTCGACATCCTGGTCGACCGCATGAAGCGGGAGTTCAAGGTCGAGGCGAATATCGGTGCACCGCAGGTGGCATACCGCGAGACGATCACGCGGAAGGCCGAGGTGGACTACACCCACAAGAAGCAGACCGGTGGTACGGGTCAGTTCGCCCGCGTCAAGCTGGTGTTCGAGCCGGCCGAGATCGGCGAAGGGTTCTCCTTCGAGTCGAAGATCGTCGGCGGCGCCGTGCCGAAGGAATACATCCCGGGCGTCCAGAAGGGCATCCAGTCCGTCCTCGGTGCAGGTCCGCTTGCGGGCTTCCCGATGGTCGACATCAAGGCCGAGCTCCTCGACGGTGCTTACCATGACGTCGACTCCTCGGTCCTGGCCTTCGAGATCGCCTCCCGTGCGGCGTTCCGCGAAGCCATCCAGAAGGCCGGACCGCGCCTCCTGGAACCGGTGATGAAGGTCGAGGTTGTGACGCCTGAGGATTACGTCGGCGATGTCATCGGCGACTTGAACTCGCGGCGTGGTCAGATCCAGGGCACCGAGCCGCGCGGCATCGCGCAGGTCGTCAACGCCATGGTCCCGCTGGCCAACATGTTCGGTTACGTGAACCAGCTCCGCTCGATGTCCCAGGGCCGCGCCCAGTACACGATGCAGTTCGATCACTACGAGCAGGTTCCGAACCAGGTCGCTGACGAGATCCAGAAGAAGTTCGCCTGATCGCGAACGGCTTCGAGACGAATAGGGCTTCCTGAGCCCGCACTAGACAAACGGAGTGGCAAGATGGCCAAGAGCAAATTCGAGCGCAACAAGCCGCATGTGAACATCGGCACGATCGGTCACGTTGACCATGGCAAGACGTCGCTGACGGCGGCGATCACGAAGTACTTCGGCGAGTACCGTGCGTACGACATGATCGACGCGGCGCCGGAAGAGAAGGCGCGCGGCATCACGATCTCGACGGCGCATGTGGAGTACGAGACGGAAGCCCGTCACTACGCCCATGTCGACTGCCCGGGCCATGCCGACTACGTGAAGAACATGATCACCGGTGCCGCCCAGATGGACGGCGCGATCCTGGTGTGCTCGGCCGCCGACGGCCCGATGCCGCAGACCCGCGAGCACATCCTCCTGGCCCGCCAGGTCGGCGTGCCGGCGATCGTGGTGTTCCTGAACAAGGTCGACCAGGTCGACGACGCCGAGCTCCTGGAGCTCGTCGAGCTCGAGGTTCGCGAGCTGCTGTCGTCCTACGATTTCCCGGGCGACGACATTCCGATCATCAAGGGCTCGGCACTGGCCGCTCTCGAAGACTCCAACAAGGAGATCGGCGAGGACGCGGTGCGTGAGCTGATGAAGGAAGTCGACGCCTACATCCCGACCCCGGAGCGTCCGGTCGACCAGCCGTTCCTGATGCCGATCGAGGACGTGTTCTCGATCTCGGGTCGTGGCACGGTGGTGACCGGCCGCGTCGAGCGCGGCATCGTCAAGGTCGGCGAGGAAGTCGAGATCGTCGGCATCCGCGACACCAAGAAGACGACGGTGACCGGCGTCGAGATGTTCCGCAAGCTGCTCGACCAGGGCCAGGCCGGCGACAACATCGGCGCGCTGGTTCGCGGTGTCGATCGTGAAGGCGTCGAGCGCGGTCAGGTTCTGTGCAAGCCGGGTTCGGTGAAGCCGCACACGCGCTTCATGGCCGAGGCCTACATCCTGACGAAGGAAGAGGGTGGCCGTCATACGCCGTTCTT
>NZ_ATXK01000021.1 GCF_000421645.1 Aurantimonas coralicida DSM 14790
GAGACGCTCCAGTGCGCGGACGAAAGCCTCCGCTTCCGCATCGTCAAATGACTGTACATTTTGGGTTCGAATCAGCCCGAGGCGAGCCAAAGTAGGCTTAAGGCCGGCCTCTCCGAGGACCCGCAGCACGGTCGCAAGCCGTCGGTAATCGGCCGTTGAGAGACGTCCAACCATCATCGGGGTTGCACTCTCCGTGGACCCAAAGCAACCATGGAGTCACCCCGCTCAATTTTCGCCTGCTGATAAGTGAAGTTGCATCGGAATTGGTCATCTATCTGCCTGTATTTTTTACCCCCCAAACAGTCCTCCGCTCTTGGGAGGTTTAACCGCGCCCGTCTTCACATCAAAATTCAGCCGTACTTCGGCTCCATCCATCATATAGTATACGACTTCGTATTCCCCGCGTGAGTAAGAAATACTCTTGATGGCGTGAAATCCTGCACGCCCTTCGGTTTCCGAGATCAGTTGTGAAAGCTTGACGCTGCCTTTGGGCGGAAGGTCGGCCGGGAGTTCAGGCGACTCCTGAGAGGCTGCCACGGCGCCTGAAAGGGTCAGGATTGCAAAGGCAACAATGCTTATCTTCAGTCTTGACACTCGAAACTCCCATATCCTGCTGACCGGCCGAGCCGATCCCTGCGGGATAGGATACCGGTTGCCGAGGGATCTTCAAGTTTGCAGAGTGTCCGCTCGTTTTAACTCCTTTGCAGCGGGAACCGCGATGGCCAGGGTGCATTGCATCGTGTCAGGGCGCAAAGCGTTGGGAACAAGAAATGCATATTCGCAAGCTCGGCTCGGAAGGACTTGAGGTTTCAGCACTCGGCCTCGGGTGCATGGGGATGTCTGAATTTTACGGCAGTCGCGACGAGGCCGAGGCAGTCGCGACGATTCACCGGGCACTCGACCTTGGCGTCACATTCCTCGACACCGCCGACATGTACGGCCCCTTCACCAATGAGGTCTTGGTCGGCAAGGCCATCGCAGATCGCCGCGACAAGGTCGTATTGGCGACCAAGTTCGCGAACGTGCGCGGCGAGAACGGTGAATATCTCGGCATTCGAGGCGATGCAGAATACGTGCGCCAGGCCTGCGACGCGTCGCTCAAGCGCCTCGGGGTCGATCATATCGATCTCTATTACCAGCACCGGGTCGACCCCGAAACACCGATCGAGGAAACGGTGGGCGCCATGGCCGAGCTGGTGAAGGCTGGCAAGGTCCGCTACCTCGGGCTTTCTGAGGCGGCGCCGGAGACGATCCGCCGTGCGCATGCCGTGCATCCGATCTCGGCTCTCCAGACCGAGTATTCGCTGTGGAGCCGCGAGCCGGAGGAGGAGATCCTGCCGACCGTGCGCGAACTCGGCATCGGCTATGTGGCCTACAGCCCGCTCGGACGGGGCTTTCTCACCGGACAGATCCGCCGCATCGAGGATCTCGCCGAGGATGATTACCGCCGCGACGCTCCGCGCTTCCAGGGCAAGAACTTCCAGAAGAACCTCGATCTGGTGGCCGAGATCGAGACGATGGCCCGCGAGAAGGGCTGCACGCCCTCCCAGCTCGCCCTCGCATGGCTCCTCGCCCAGGGCGAGGACATCGTTCCGATCCCGGGAACCAAGAAGCGCGCGCGGCTTGAGGAAAACGTGGAGGCGATCGAGGTGCGGATCACCGCTGAGGATCGCGCCCGGATCGACCGCATCCTGCCGCCCGGCGCTGCCGCAGGGACGCGCTATGCCGCACCTCAGATGCAGGCACTGAACCGGTGAGCGGCGAGCGACTCGAAGGCAAGGTCGCGATCGTTACGGGCGGCGGGCGCGGGCTCGGCCGGGCGATGGTTCTGGGCCTCGCGGCGGCGGGCGCGCGGGTTGTCACCACCGCATCGCGCGAGGCGACCGAAGTCGAGGCCGTGGCCCGCGAAGCCGGCGACGACCGGGTTGCTCCGATGCTCGCCGATGTCTCACGCGAGGAAGACTGCGCCCGCGTCGTCGCAATGGCGCTTGATCGCTTCGGCAGGCTCGACATGCTCGTCAACAACGCCGGTCGGGGAATGAAGTATGTCAGCGAGCGCTTCCTGACTGACCCGACCCGGTTTTGGGAAACCGATCCTGATGTCTGGCGCATGGTGATCGACACCAACGTCAACGGTCCCTTTCTGATGGCGCGAGCTGCAGCCCCGGTAATGATTGCGGCAGATCGCGGCCGCATCGTCAATGTCACGATGAATCACGCCACCATGCGACGGCGCGGCTTCTCACCCTACGGCCCATCCAAAGCGGCACTTGAATCTGAGACGATCATCTGGGCGCAGGATCTCCAGGGCACAGGTATCACGGTGAACGGCCTTCTCCCCGGCGGCGCGACGGCGACAGGCATGATTCCGGACGGCCTCCCTCAGGAGGTGCGCACCGAACTGCTCGATCCTGCAATCGTCATCCCGCCACTTCTCTGGCTTGCCTCGGAGGCATCAGAGGGGGTGACAGGGTGCCGGATCGACGCCTCCCGCTGGAGGAGAGAGCTACCGGAAGCTGAAGCCGCCAAGGCAGCAATGGATAATGCCGGCTGGGCCGTCGCCTGATCCGGAGGCCGCCATGGGCGCGATAGATCGCGGCGCACGGGTTTCATCATGAAATCCTGCGTTCCTTTAGTGTTTGTGCATAAAATAACCGTTTTGCACGGGAGCCAAGTAGCTGAATAATCCGTGCTTTTTTGTGCGAAAATGACGTGCATAATAGGGCATGACAGAGCTACTAGAACAGGCCGTTGAGCGCGTACGTGCGCTGCCCCCCGATCAACAGGACGAGTTCGCGCGCGTCCTTCTGCGCCTCACCGGGGACGACGAGGCCGTCTATCAACTAAGCCCCGAGGAAGAAGCCGACTTGATCGAGGCCGAAGCCGAGATCGAGCGCGGCGAGTTCGCTACCGCTGCCGAGGTCGAAGCCGTCTTCTCGAAATATCGCCTTTGAGGCTGCGCTACACGAGAACTGCGCTTCGCCAGATCGAGGACGCGCTTTCCTACACCGCTGTGCGTTCGCCGCAGGGAGCGGCCGGAATGCGCGAGCGCATTCTTGCCGCCGCCGCCTTGGTGCAGGATCACCCACGCGCCGCGCAGGCCACCAGCCGCCCCAACACACGGCGCGTTGCCCTGACGCCCTATCCTTACGTCCTATTCTACCGCATCGCGGCCGACGAGGTGGTGATTACCCGGCTTCGTCACGCAGCCCGTAGGCCCCTCTCCGACGCGCGCCGGTCATGACGGTCTACGGCTATGCCCGGGTAACCGTACCCCTTCCCAGAATTCCGATCACAGCCTCTCACTGTATTCGTACGGTTTGAAACAGAATTACCAATTCTGTTTCAAAGATGGCCTAATGCCTTGCGATATCCTTTGGCTGAGTTGGTCCGTTAGCGTTCTATCTGCCTGAAATGGTAATAAAGCTGACGTCCCCCTTCTGGCTTTTCTAGAACCTCGAAAAGAAGACTATATCCGCCACGCGACAAGTCGATCCGCTCCTCGTCCGCGAGGCCAGTGTTTTCAGAAAACCATTGGCAGGCTGCGGCCATTGTCCGGCAGTTATTATCGTCATCGAATAATTCTTTGGATCTTGTATGATCTACAAGGACAGTCGCCGTGTATCGTAAGGGATCGTTATCTCCCATTTCTGCCATATAATCTTCCCAGATTTTTACAGAAATATTTGCGTGCTCACCGGATCGCATTTTCATGCTGAGTTCAATTTCCGGGCTCTTGATTGTAATTATATTTTCTAAGTGATCGTCAATGGGTGAACGCTTCTTAAAGCGACCAAGAAGTTTCATTCTGCTTTGCCTCTCGGTTGCCGTTTGCCTTTTGCGGTGTCGAGAAGACGATAATTGAAGACGCGCGCGTAAGGAAATATGCGGAATCTGAAACAGAATCTTTGTATTCTGTTTCAATGACCGACCTGATCGACCCTGCTGGCAACCGCCTGTATCTGACCGCCGCCGAACGCGCGGCTTTCCTCACAGCCGCCGCCAAGGCTCCGCGTGAGGTGCGCTCGTTCTGTGAGGTGCTGCATTTCACCGGCTGCCGGATATCCGAGGCGCTGGCACTGACAATCGGCCGCGTCGACATCGACGGCCAGGCCCTGGTCTTCGAGACGCTCAAGAAGCGCCGCACGGGCATGTACAGGGCCGTTCCCGTACCGCTACGCCTCATCGACACGTTGGTGCTTGTCCACGGCGTCAGGGAAGCCCGGGGGCGCCAGAGGAACTGTTCGCTCTGGTCTTGGAGCCGGACGACGGCCTGGCGCAAAGTGAGGACTGTCATGGCGGCCGCCAGCCTCGAGGGACCGCAGGCGACACCCAAGGGCCTGCGGCACGGCTATGGGGTTGCCGCGATCGGCGCGACGGTGCCGCTCAATATGCTATCGAAATGGATGGGGCATGCCGCCATTGAGACGACAGCGATCTACGCAAACGCCTTGGGCGAAGAGCAAAGATCCATCGCCGAGAGGATGTGGAAATAACTCCCCCTACAAGGCCCCGCATCATCTCCTTGCCTGACACCCTAAAAGGGTCGGGGTGGCCGCCAGGGTGCTGGCCCATCGGCGGATGAACTTCGTTCGTACCGCTGGTTGGCAGATGCTGGCTGCTGTTTCTTCCTGTGCTCCTGGGTCTTTGTCTCCGATGACGATGCAGGCACAGGATCCATCGCGGGAATCAGTGGTTCGGGTAGCCGTGTCGGTCGTGGCGAAAGATCACGCCCCAGAATGGCCAAGGCTCTCTGCCTGAGCGCCGTCAGGCGCTCACGGCCGACGTAGATTGCTCGTGAGACAGTCAGCGCCGCGATGACCCGTCGGCGCTGACGACCTGCACCAGATGCTCCAGCGTGTCCTCCATCCGGTCCAGCCTCTGGCTCTGTGCGGCGAGCATCTGAACGATCAGGTCCAATGCCTCGATGACGGGATTCTCCTCGATCTCGCCGTCCTCGCCGGCAAGCGCTTTCAGAGAGCCCTCGATCCCGATCAGGCGCTGTCGCGCCTCGATTGATAGGTGGCCGATCTGACTCGTCTGGCGAAGGATCGTCTCGGCCCTGGACGAGGTCGTCGCGGACTTTGACTGCGCTTGGGATGATGCCTCGAAGCCTGGCCGAGACGGCTCGGCGTCTTTCGCCGACGAGCCGGTCGACACTGCCGATCTCGACGTCGCCGATGGCGACGATCCAGACTCCACGCTTCTCACCTTGTCTGAGTTCAAGGCCGTCCTCAGCGAGGACGGCCGCAAAACTTCTTCCGTCATCTGATCTGCTCCATGCGGCTCGGACCATTTCTCGCTGAGCCACTATATCGACGCCCCGACGGTCCGCCTTCATCCGCTTCTCGGCTGAAAGTCCTTGCGGCCTTGGCGGCGTCTCCCCGTGCGCGGCACGCAGGCTGGCGACGACATCGTGGCGCCCGGTTTTCTCCAGGTGCCGCACGCTCGCGGAGTGGTGACGGCCGAGGACATGCCTGTCGCCGACCTCGAATTCGGCGATCCGAACCGCTGTTTCGACGCGGATCTTCTCGAAACCGGACCGCAACAGCGAGCCGGACGCCCCGGCACGACCGACGACGATATGTGCATGGAGCTCGCCCGTGCCGGTTCGGCGGTCTTTCCCATGAATTTCGACAGCCCATGACTGATCGGTCACCCCGAGTTCCCGCAACACGATCTCGGCGGCACGCATCAACGCGGCTCGATCGAGGGAAGAACTCGGCGACAGATGGAGGTGCAGGAACGGGCGCGCCTGCACTCCTCGCGCGGCTGCGAGAAGACGCGCCTCTGCAACCAAGCCGGCCATGTCGGCCGCGGCGGTGGTCGGTCCAGCGACATAGACGGCGCCACCCGGTTGTTCCTTACCGAGATGCGCGACGAGAGCCTCGGCGTCGCGGGCGCGGCCGCCAAACTTGGTGACCCCGCCGATCATCGGTCGGAGGCCCCCAGCTTCAGGATCGCGGCATGGACCGCTGCGAGATGATGCGAAGCCTGGTCAACGGCGCGTCGATCGATGCCACCCCCGGAATTGGCAACGGCCGCCACTTGATTGACGTTGTTGCCGATCCGGGCCAGCGCGGTCAAAAGCGGGGCGAGCGCCTGCGCTTGGATATCCCGCCGCCGGGCCGCCTTCGGCGCCGGCAGGCGCGCGGCACGCAGCACGGCCTGGCGGGCAAAGCTGCTGACGCCAATACCCCGAGCCTCGGCGGCTGCCACCACGACGGCACGCTCGTCAGGCGTCATCCTGACGCCGACGACGGCAGTCGTCCGCCGTGTTTCCGTGCCGGATCTCTCACTCATTGATGCGGCCTCCGGCGGGGTTCCACAGGGGGTGCCAACCCCCTTGGCCAGATAGCGCGGTGAAACCGCGCGCTGCTGGCTACTGCGTCTACTGACCGCCAGTGTGCCAGCCAAGACGAAAAAAGCGAGTCCTTTGTGGAGGCGGCGTCTGATGCCGAGCACCTACGGAGGCCGTTCGCGAGCGCGCCCTCAGGCAGCGCTGTAGCGAGCGGACGGCCGGGCAGGTCGAGTCGACAATGAAGGGGTTACGGTGACGAGGGATCGTCCGGCTTCGCTGCCGCCAGCCGTCTTCGGGGGGCCTTCTGTGAGGAAGCCTTTTCGAGCGAGGCCCAATCGTCCGGAGGATTGCCCTTGTCGAGCATCCCCTTGAACACCGCATAGGCGTCCGTCTTCGCGCCGTATGTCCGCAGCGTCGT
This sequence comes from Aurantimonas coralicida DSM 14790, assembly GCF_000421645.1. Lineage (GTDB taxonomy): Bacteria > Pseudomonadota > Alphaproteobacteria > Rhizobiales > Rhizobiaceae > Aurantimonas > Aurantimonas coralicida. Next base: position 6,720 of record NZ_ATXK01000021.1, read on the forward strand.
CTGATCGTTGACCCAGGCGAACACGATGATTTTTGCCCGGCTGTCATAGCGAAAGAATAGCCGGAACCGGCCGCCGCCGAATTTCGCCCTGAACCAGTGCTTGCGATCGGGGCCGAGCGTGTTGCCCTGGCGATAGTCCTTGCGGGTCGGATCGTCCGGGATCGTCTCGAACATCAGCGTGCGTAGAGCCGCAAGCAGTTTGGTATTGGCGGCGCCCTTGTAGCCTTGGGGGTCCTTGGCCCGTGCTGTCTCAACGGCCCTCGCCAACTTTTCTAGCTGATCAAGCAGCAAGGGATGGGCGAGAATAGTCCAGCTATTGATGATCGTCATTGGTCAGAGCGAGACCTGGCCTTCGATCTCGTCCTCGGGGTCGACCATCATGCCCTCAGTCAGGCTAGCCATACGCTCCACCAATGGTAGCGGAAAAGCTCGGATGTTCTCGGGGTGCTCCGCCATGTCCCGAGCCAGGAAATCGAGGAATCTACCGATGACGGGATCGGTATCCTCTCCCTCGGCACGGCGCACAGAAACACCCCTCTCATCCACTACGAAAGCGATTTCGTCGCCATAGCCGACACCGAGCGCCTGGCGGACGGCCTTGGGAACCGTTGTCTGGCCTTTGGCGGTAATCTTGCTGCGTTCTTCGACAAGAGCGGTCATAGCGAACTCCATCTCGCTGCAATGTAAGGATTTATCCTTACCAATATCAAGGCGTGCAGGAAAGCCCGCCCCTTCGCGTTGAGGGGCAGGAATATCTATGGGCGGTCGGTTCAGCTTCATGGGGCGGGATTTCAGTCGGGCGGAACTGGTCGGACTGCCCATTCCTTCTCTTCAGAGCCCTTGCGGCGGGTCTTCTGGATGCGGCTTTTGCCCTTAAGATATGAATCTGTATCCGTGGGGTCGGGATTTCTGGACCCAGTCCTCGGACCACGCTGCAGCCACATCCGCCATTCGGGGGAAACGATCCGCACGGCGTTTGGTAGATTCTTCTGACCGCGCCGGCGGCGCTCCTCGATCATCACCAGTCCGGCTGCCTGCGCCCGCCTCAGCGTCGCCTGGGCGAGCGAGCGGCAGACTCCGGCCCGCGCCGCGATTTCACCGAGCGAGCGGTCACAAACGCTCGTTCCATGACTTGTCTCGTCGGCCACGATCCGCAGGACAGCCAGTTCCCCGGTCGTCCATGCCGCCGCGAGCTGCGGCGGCATGGGGCCAGATGACGCCAACCGTCGGCGGCGGTCGATCCGCTTCGGATGCTTGCGGGCGTGCTGCGGGCGGCGCTGTGGAAAAATTGACAAGCGCCTCTGAGGAGGAGTGCCCCAGGTCACAGGATGCCGATCTCGATACAACGGACGCCGGGCCTCAAGCGCTTCCGCGAGAGACTGCGCCTCGGTATCACTTAATGAGCCAGCCCCGTGCGCACGCCAGAGATCGCGGGAAATAGGGTCGAGTTGCGATGGATGTGCCGCATCAATCGCACTCGCAAGGTAACTTGCGAACATGCGTCCTCCGGTGAAACCGGACGAAAAGCGGCCACGTACCGGCAAAGCTGCGCCATGCACAAAAACACACGTTTTTGCGTTGACTCGGCCTGGAGGTTTTGGGAAAGTCGAGCAACCACGAACGACTTTTCCTGGCCTCGTGCCAGATGCGGCCCGGTCCTCTCGACCGGGCTTTTGCATTTCTGCGCCATGAATCACGCATTGCCGGCAATGATGCCCGCCAAGACTGTATGACGCAAGAACGAAGGCTCTCCGCTACAGGCAACTGAGGGGGATCCGTTATTGGAAGGTGAGAGGGGTCCGCTGCCAATAAGGCCTCCCCCAAGTGGGGAGCATTGGTTAACGAATCACTCCTATGCTGGGCCCATCACGATCCAATGGGGGTCCTCCATCATGTCCAATAGCGAAACGCACGTCGTCGTCACTTTGCGAGAAATCGCTGAAGCGCATGGGATCGGCGTCGAAGCCGCTCGAACCAAGGCGAAGCGACGTGCCAACAAAGGTCGCTGGCAGATCATCGAGGGCAATCATCCCAGCGACCCGATCCGGGTTTCGATGCCAACAGAGGACCTACAAGGACGCTCCGTCACCCCCAACAACGGCCCCCTTTCATTGGAGATAACGGATAACCCCTCTCAAACCTCCTCCAACACTCTCCAATATGGGTCCCCCGTCACCATCGAAATGATGGTGAAAATGTTGGAGTCGCTGACGGATCGCGTCGCCGAGTTGACTGACAACGCGATGGAGAGTGCGAAGGCACAGGGAGAAGCCGAGAAAGACGCGGCTCTTGCTAAAGCCGAGCTGGAACATCTTCGCGAGAGGATGTCATACCAGGAGAAAGCCCATCAATCCGAGGTTCAGCGTCTTCAATCCCTGGCTACTGGCGAAGCAGAACGGGTTCGGCGCGAACTTGCGGAACTCGTGGGCGATCGCGACAACCTCGCCGAAAAGCTTACTGCTGCAGAGCTTCGAGCTCGGCGGTGGTGGCATCGCTTGGCCGGATAAGAGCCAATATGGAACCAAATCTTAAGTATTAGCCAAGTGTCCCGAAAATATAAAAATCTGTGAGGTTTTCCATGGTCGGCGGCGCGCCGATTCTGCTGTGGTGGCGTCTGCGGTTGCCTTGATTTAGCCGCGCAGCGACGTCATTTTATGGCGGAAGCGGAGGTATTCCAATGATCGGCGACATTCAGATCAAGCTTGGCGGTACGGCGCTGACGGCGCGTGTCGGATATGACGGCGTTCTGGCTCGCGGACTCGGCAGGCTTTGGCGAGGGTCCGTCCGCAGCACCGAGTTCAGGGGCCAGGCCGACGCAAACTTCTCTGTTTTGGAAACCTTGGAGAAGGTGACCGTCGTATTCCAAGTCCCCGGCTACAGCCGCGACGAGCTGTTACTGGAGGCCACCCCCCATTCGGTTCGACTGAGCGGCCCCAAGCTTTCGACGGAAGGCCGGAACGGAGGTGCGCTTGACCGGCTCGTGCCCTTGGTCGAAGCCGTAGAGCCGGAGCGCATCACAGCGACCCTTCAGGATGGTCTACTGACGGTGGATCTTCCGAAAGCTGCGTGGGTCCAGGGAAAGGCCCGCCGCGTCCCCATCAATGCTGATCCTTCAGTTGCGACGGCGCAGCACAAAGAGCAGCCAGATAATCACGCCTAGCCCGAACGCAATCAGGGAAATAACGGATCGCGTCGGGTCTTCACCCGACGACAGCGAGAAGAGAGCGCCCGAGAGAATCAGTGCCGCCGCCACCACGGCATTAGCCAAGGTGTCGCCGGCACGGCGCAGGGCGTCGCTGAGATCATTTAGATTCGCAACTGAAACCTGGACGGCGATTCCTTCGCGCTTCAGTCGAGCCACGACCTTCCGCAGAGCCTCGGGCGCTATGTTGGCGAGCTGATCGAGCTCCTTGAATGCCCGAAACCCCCGCGCCGCCAACGCCTTAAAGCTGAAGCGTTGCGCGAAGACTTTCAGCATGACTGGCGTGATGGCCTCAACCACGTCCAGGTCAGGGTCCAGTGTTCTGGCCAAGCCTTCAGAAATACCAAGCGCTCGCATCAAGAGGAGGAGATCGGGCGGGAGCGCAAGTTCGTTTTCCCGGGCAATCGAGATGAATTCCGTGATCGCCTCGGCGAGACGGATATCGCGACCCGATTGAGCACCGTAGCGCGAAAAGAACTGATCGACGGCCGGTTCAAGACCTGGCGGCGGCGGGCCGGATCGGCGAGCCCAGTCCATCAGGACGTCCGTGACCGCCCCGACGTCGGCATCGACCAGGGACCCGAGAACGACGAGCACCTGTTCGCGACGCTTCGCTGAAAGCCGCCCGACCGAGCCAAAGTCGAGCAAGGCGAGCTGGCCTTCCGACGTGACCAGCACATTTCCGGGGTGAGGATCGGCATGGAACACGCTCTCTTGAAGCATCAAGGCCAACAGTCCTTGGGCTGCTTCCGGGGCAAGTGCGCGGGCGAGCGCCGGCTCCGAAAGCCTGAATGCCTGATTGGGGCTCCTGCCAACGATGCGATCACTGACCAGAGTCCTGCTCGTGCTGAACTGCGGATGGACACGCGGCACGACAAAGACGCTGGTCCGACAACGGACATCCTCCTGGTTGCGTGCCTCGATCCTGAAGTCGATCTCCTCGAGAAGCGCTTGCGCGAGCTGCCCGACCACGCGGACAGGTTGATGTCGCCTAAGTCCGGGAGCCCGCCGTTCGATCACCCGTGCGGCGGCCATGAGCAGCCGCAGGTCGGCGCGCATCACCTCCTCTATGCCCGGCCGCCGTACCTTCACGACGACAGTCTCGCCCGTGCGCAGCCGGGCTTCGTAGACCTGACCAATGGACGCGGCAGCGATGGGCGTGGCCGAAAACTCGGCGAACACCTCTGCCGGATCAGCGCCCAGGTCATCCACGAGTTGGGAACGTACTTCCTCAAACGGCACGGGCGCGACGGCGTCGTGCAACCGGCTCAGACGCTCCGTCAGCTCGGGCGGAAGCAGATCCGCGCGCGTTGCCATGATCTGCCCCAGCTTGACGAAGGTGGGGC
>NZ_ATXK01000022.1 GCF_000421645.1 Aurantimonas coralicida DSM 14790
GAGTTGGACGCCATCATCTGCTGGCGTGGGCAGCCCGCTACGATCGTCTCCGACAATGGCACCGAACTGACCTCGATGGCGGTCCTGCGATGGTCCCAGCAGACCGGCGTCGAATGGCATTACATCGCGCCGGGAAAGCCCATGCAGAATGCCTTCGTGGAGAGCTTCAACGGGCGCTTCAGGGACGAGTGCCTCAATGACACGCTGTTCTCGACACTGTCCGAGGCCCGCAGCGCCATCACCTCATGGAAGGAGGATTACAACCATCACAGACCACACTCGGCCCTCGGCAACGTGCCGCCGGCCGAGTTCGCAATGAAATCCACACTGGAAACACAGGCCGCTTAAGGCCAAGAACGAAACTCAGGACTCTCCCTCAAACCGGAGGAGATTGGGGTCTCAGGTCAGAAGGCGCGCATCGCCGTAGCCAGAAAGATCGCCTGCATCCTCCACGCCATGTGGAAAACAGACACCCCATTCCGTTGGAGCCAAGTGACAGCATGATGACCGAAATGCTGCCAGACTGACCAACGGATGCGTCCCCGCCGGGACGTATGGCGCGGATTAGGCCGACCCTCTGAATGCAGTGCCAAACCGGTGACTGCGAGACTGCGAGGACCACTTTGGCTGATCCACCATCTGACGCCAACATGCGGCGACCATCGAGATCGACCGCGGAGAGAACCAAGAAGCCCGGCGTATGCACTTACGTTACAAACGACCCTTGACCCATGCGATTAGAAAACTTCAGTGGGCGCAGACCATTGCTCCGACGTTGACACACCTTCTCGACATTCCCTTAGGTAGGTAGCGTGACGGAGTATGGATATGATAAGCGAATATTAAGGGGTGCAAAGAGCGGTAAGGGGCATTGGTTGGGGAGGCTCGCAAGGAGAACTAACAATTGTCCGATCAAATTTGCATTCTTCTTTTCGTTCCGCAACCATGCTTCCGTCTTGGGCTTGCGCAAGCGCTTAGGGAAGATCCCCGAACAGCAGGTCTCCGGGTTTTGGAGGCGAGCGACTCCGACAGTGCGAACCTTATCATCACAACGCAAAAACCCACCCTGATGGTCGCGGACATCTCCGGTGCTCGAACCAGCGTCGTCGAACTCACACGCTTCGCGCGATGCGCAGACGTAGCGCCGAAGGTCCTGGTCATCAGTCCGTACGATCAGCCCTATCTGGTAAAGAAGGCGTTCGAGGCCAAGGCTTCCGGATATATTCTTGCCTCGACGACGGCGGAGGAGCTGGTCCGGGCCGTTATAACGGTCCTTGCCGGAGAACACTATCTCGATCCCATACTGGTGAAGGGGATAGTCGGCATAGGCACGGCGGGTTCAGAGATGGATCCTACACTCGTCGTCGACTCCGTGCCCAAACTCACCCCGCGGGAGATCGAGGTCCTAAAACGCGTCGCTTACGGCTTTAGCGCCAAGGAGATTGCGAGAGACCTCAATCTCAGCCAGAAATCAGTTGAGACTTACAAGACCCGTGGCGCTGCAAAGATGCAACTGGAGTCACGAGCGCAGATCGTGGCCTTCGCCAACCACGTTGGCTGGTTCGCTTTCACCCACTGACATTTTCGTCTCAATGGCCGCGGTGATCTTACTAATATGGGTCCACATTGAGCGGTTCCATGTATTCAGCTTCTCCACCTCACGTCCGATTGCAGCAATCCGCGCACCATCCATCGGACGGGATTTCCCATATGATACGGTAGCGCGGCGTTCGTCGATCCGCATGGCCTGTGTTTCAACAATGGTTTTCTCGTTGATGTCGTAGACGTACATTGCATGCAGGATGTCGTTGCGGAATCTCGTGGCCTTCTCGAAAGCCGACAGCAGCCCTTCCGTCTCTTTTAGAAGCTCTGGCTCACGGACTAGGCGCGCTCGCGCCAGGCGACGAAGGAGGTCGATCCGCGCCCGAGTGGTGTTCAGGGTCCCGAACACTAGAATTGCTCCGGCCCGGTCGGATCGCAAAAGGATTTCGATAAGGAGGGCTAAGACGCTCTCATTATTGGAAAAAGCGCAGGTGAACTCGCCGATCGAGCGATAAACGACGCCGACCGACGGCGGGTTCCTGTCTTTTGGGTCTGCAGGTTTCATAGGGTTTACTCCTGCTGTGTTTTCGCGGTGCAGTATGCTTTCCTATATGTAGCGTCGGGTTTTTTCCGACATGTATGGGGCTATTCCCGACAAGACAGAGCGCGTATAATTAACGCAGGGTAAGCGGATCAGAGGGTAACAAGAAAACCCGATGATCTTCTGGGGACCCAGGAGCTGCGGTCACGCCTGGCGATTGCCAGCCCACTAGCGCAACGGCCGCAAATAGCCAGTCTCCTTTGTAGGAGGCTTCCTGAAGCACCGCGACCCCGCGTGCTGATCCAGTAGATATTGGATGGACGTTTTCGGTCGCGCAATCGATGGAACAAGACAATGGCAGTCGACAACAATGACCGCAACCTGAACGCAGCCGTGCTGGGCGATGCCTATCAGAACAGCCAGGTGACGGAAGGTTCGAACAACGACAACTCCACCGACAATTCCGATACGCTGGAAGTCGGGTTCGAGGACAGCCTAAACGACAACTCGTCCGATGACGACACGACCAATGTCGGCATCGAGGACTCGTTTCAGGACAATTCCGACGACTCGCTGAATGTAGACCTGGAGGACTCCTTCAACGACGAATCCGTCGCCAACTCCGGCAACGACAACTCGACGAACACCGACAACTCCACCGATGACGATATCGCCGTCGGGTTCGAGGACAGCCTGAATGACAATTCGCAGACCGACAACTCGGACAATCTGGCCGTCGGGATCGAGGATTCATTCCAGGACAACTCCGACAATTCCACCGACAATTCGACCGATGACGATATCTCGGTCGGCATCGAAGACAGCCTGAACAACAACTCGACGAATGACAGCGGCAACGACAATTCGACCGATGTCGGGATCGAGGACTCCTTCCAGGACAACTCGGACAATTCCCTTGAGGTCGATCTGGCGGTCGCCGACTCGTTCAACGACAATTCCGTGGACGATAGCGGTAACGACAACTCGACGAATGTCGGGATCGAAGACTCCTTCCAGGACAACGACGACAACTCGACCAACCTGGCCGTCGCCGATGCCTTCAAGGACAGCTCGGACAACTCCAACAATTCGACGAACGATAGCGACAACGACAATTCGACCAATGTCGACGTCGGCATCGAGGATTCCTTCCAAGATAACGACGACAACTCCACCAACGTCGGCATCGAGGATTCCTTCCAGGATAACGACGACAATTCGACCAATGTCGACGTTGCACTGGAAGACGCCTTCAACAACAAGGCCGACAACTCGACCAACGACTCCAACAACGACAACTCCGAGACATCCACGGACGTCACCGTCGAGATCGCCGATTCCTTCCAGGATAACGACGACAACTCGGTCGACTTCGCGGATTCGTTCAACGACAGCTCGGATCAGTCGACTAACGTGGACGTCGATCTGACCGACTCGTTCAACACCGACAACTCGCAGATGACCGACAGCGGCAACGACAATTCGACCAATGTCGCCGTCGGTATCGAGGACTCGCTGAACTCGGCGGACCAGAGCTGGGCCAATTCGTTCAACAGCGACGACGATGTCATCGATATCGACAGCATCGCCGGCAACGTCGCCACCTTGGTCGGCACGATCGGCGGCGATGGCCTCTTCGCTTCCGATGGTTCGATCGGCATGATGGGCGACGGCAATGCCTTCTCCATCGACCAGGCGCTGACGATGGACGATCGCGACGACGTCTCCAACCCGAATGTCAGCATGAACATGGCGACGGGTAGCGGTGAGTGGTCGATGAATGCCGACAACACCGACGGTGGGAATGCCACCACCGGGAACGGCTCGATCTCGACGGCGGGCGATGGCTCGGACATCGAGGCCTCCGCGGATGCCCTGTCGGGTGCTTCGGCTGGCCACGAGGCCTTCACCCAGGCCATCTCGCAGGGCGCCAACGTCCAGTACACCACGGTCGACATGACCGTCGTGGGCGGCGGCGATGCCGAGGACGTCTACGGCGATCACGCCTGATCCTAGTCTTCGAACTGGTCCGGGGGCGGAATCCGCCCCCGGACCTTCTTTCTGAAAGGCCTCTGACCAGGACGCTGGACCCATGTTTCTCTCGACATCAGAAGAGATCATCTCCCGCTTCGTTGGCCTGAAGCTCATTCCCCTGGTCGAACAATGGCGGGACGTCGATTACGGCGGTGCCACGGCTCCCTTCCCGAAATTGCAGCTTGATCCGATCGGTACGCTGGGAGATGTGCGGGTCGACGGTTTCCTTTATACTCGGCTGATGCCCGGTCAGATCGAGATGGAGAACGACGTCTTTCGTCTGAGAGACGCCTTCACCCGGCCGGTGCAAGGGCCCGACCCGATCAACGTCAGCGTTCCGGAGATCAGCTTTCGCGACCGGCCGGATTACGGGGTTACGGAGAGCACGCCGAGCTTGAGCTTTTCGGTCGAATCGAGCGGGAGCTTTTCGGTCGAATGGAGCTACGAGATCTCCTACGAGCCGGGTTGGATTGGATCGATCCTATCGGTCTATCACCAGGTGCATTTCCTCGACGATCGCGACACGCTCACCATGGGGGACGGCCCGGACGCCGAATTCGTCGAATCCATCGCCCAGACATTCCGGGAGATGGTCACCCTGGCCCCGACCCTCGCCCCCGCGCCGAAATTGCCGGACACGGTCGCAGACATGCGGGACACGCTAACCGTCTCTTCGCAAGGAGCCGGGCACGATCCGCTGGCGAGCGAGCATGACGGGGTCTACGTCAACGGCCGCCTTCTTGCAGAAGGTGAGAAGGCGCCGGACATCTTCGCGATGACCAAGGCCCTGCAGGAGGTGCCGGAGTCGGAAGACGGCACGGCAACCCTGACGACCGGCGGGAATACCGTCGTCAACGAAGGGGTCCTGACCAATTTCAGCACGCTTGCGCCTGTCTCCGTGGTGACGGGGGACTGGCACGAAACGAATTCGATCTCGCAATTCATCGTGCGCACCGGGACGCAAACCGATGCCGCCGGCATGACCGCTTCGGTCGACAACGCTTACAACATCGCCACATTTGAGCGTATCGATCTCTTCCCCGGTCCGGCCCCGGTCAGCGCAGATTTTCCGTTCCCGGTGAACTACACGATCAACGTGATCCATGCCGATCTGAAGGTCGTCAATTACATGGCCCAAATGCAGGTCGTCCTCGATGGCGACAGCGTGGTTCTGACAGCTGTCCATCATGAAGCGATCTTCGAGGCCGGCGGCAATCTTGGGGTCAACTCGTTCGACATCACCGATCTGTACGGGATGTACGACATCGTCATCATCGGCGGCAGCGTGTTCGAAGGCAATTTCCTGCGTCAGGTCGTCGTGCTGTCGGACGATGACACGATCGATAACCAGGCCGGCGTGACGGGCATGTCCGGAACGGCCGGCGGCAATCTGGTCGCCAATTACGGTGCCATCGTCAATTACGGATCGGTCGATTTCTCACGGATGGGAGACGACATCCGGGATCTCGTTGGCCGTATGATGAACGGCCAGCCGGCTGGCGACGGACCCGGTGCTGAACTGTCCTTTCTCGCACACTCCAACCTCGAGGTTCTCTATCTCGACGGCGACGTCTACGAGATGAACATCGTCGACCAGGTTTCGATCCTCGACGATTCCGACACCATCCGGGTTATGGCAGACGTTGCGGATACGCTGTCGCACGACGTAGGCCTTCCCCTGCACTGGGAGGTGTCGACCGGCGCCAACGCGGCGATTAACGCGGCGACGATCCTCGATATCGATGACGTGAGCCTCATTCGGTATCTCGACGGTGAATATTACTCCCAGTCGATGCTCATCCAAGCCGATATCATCGCCGATGACCCTGAAGGCATCCAGACATTCGACACGCATACGTTGGCACCAGAGGTCATCGCCTTCACCACGTCTACCGACGAAGATGACGCTGAAGGTTTGGCATCGGGCAGGTATATTCCGGGCGCCGACTTTGCCGCCGGGTACCATGACGGCCTCGGCGGAATAACAGCATGAATATAGCTTCGAGGGGGCGTCTTATGGATGGTGCGCACGATAGACATGCCACGCGTCCGAGAGCCGAGAGGCAAGCGGGAGTAGAACGCATTATACGAGAAATGGAAGAGGAGATCCGAGAATACTTACTAAACGATGCCCCAGTCCCAATAGAGGTACCTGACGCTAAGCCGCCGCAAGGGGTATCATCAGATGCCAGACTCGACGGAGAGGGCAGCAAAGGCGATAGGCAGCGACAGGCAAGAGCTGAACGCCTGATAGAGCCAGAGCCACCTTCGGCCAAGCCGGTCATCGAGATGGAGCCGAATTCCGCGGAAATCCGCTCTGAGATAAGCGGCGACGACGGGGAGGGGCGCAAAATACCGGTCAAGCCGCCCCTCGTTGCCAAGCAGAGTTCGGTCAACTTTCGGCTTGCGGTCCATCAGGCCCGTGCTTCAATCCGGCGCAACATGATTTTTGTCATCGCCTTCACCCTCTTGGTGAACTGTCTGGTCCTTGCGATCCCGCTTTACCTCTTCCAGATTTCTGATCGTGTCCTGACGTCGCGTTCGACCGACACGCTGGTCATGCTGACCATCGTGGTCGTCGGTGCTGTTATCGGTCAGGTTCTCCTCGATACCTGCCGGCGGACGATCCTCATGCGAACGGCCGTGCAGGTGGAATCGACCCTCGGGTCGCCTGTCCTGTCGGCCGCAGCCCGCAGTTCGATCGGCGGCAGTGGCAAGGACTTCCAGATCCTCGGCGATCTGCAGCATATTCGCAGCTTCCTGACCGGGCCCACCCTGATCGCAATGCTCGACGCTCCATTGGCACCGCTGTTCGTGCTGGCGGTCATGATCATCCACCCGCATCTCGGCATGATCGTCTGCGTGGCGATCGTAGTGCTTCTCCTGATCGCCTGGGTCAATCGGAAGATGACCTCCATGCCGTTCTCGGATTCCTCCGGCTTCACCGCCCGGTCGAACATGACGCTCGATGCGCTGGCTCGGAACGCGCAGATCGTCAATGCTCTCGGCATGATTCCGGAAGCCGTGAAGATGTGGGGGCGGGACAATGCCGCGTCACTCAAATCGCAGACCATCGGACAGGACCGCAACACCTGGCTTTCCGGCTTGTCGCGTGGCGCCCGCCTCCTGACTCAAGTCTCCATGCTTGGCTGGGGTGCCTATCTAGCTCTGGACGGCCACCTGACGGGCGGCATGGTCATCGCGTCCTCGATCATTGGCAGTCGCGCCCTGGCACCTGTCGAGGGAACGATCGAGGGGTGGCGTCACTGGTCCCAGTGTCGGTCATCGTGGGGCCGGATTACAGGACTTCTCATCAATTCGCCCCTGAATATCGATCGCCTGCGCCTGCCGTCTCCGCAAGGGCGCCTCGATGTCGAGCGGCTTCTCTATGTGCCGCAGACTACCAAGAAGGTGGTCCTCAACGGCATCTCCTTCTCTCTGAAGCCCGGAGAGCAGCTCGGCATCATCGGCTCGTCCGGAGCCGGCAAGACAACGCTGGGCAAGATGCTGGTCGCCAGCTTTTCGCCAACAGCCGGCAACGTAAAGCTCGATATGATGGATCTCAGGAACTGGGATCAGCGGCAACTGGGGGAGAACATCGGCTACCTCCCTCAGGACGTGCAGCTGTTCCCTGCCTCGATCAAGGCCAATATCGGCCGCATGCGCGACGACGCTTCTGACGAGGACGTCTACGAGGCCGCGGCGCTGGCTGGCATCCACGAACTCGTCGCTTCGTTCCCGCAGGGGTACGAGACCCTCATCGCCGTCGATGGTGCTCCCTTGTCCGGAGGGCAGAAACAGCGGATCGGCCTTGCCCGAGCATTCTTCGGTAATCCGCGCCTCGTCGTTCTCGACGAGCCCAACTCCAATCTCGACACCGCCGGCGAGAAGGCGCTTGCGGACGCCATGAAACGCGCCCGCGAGAAAGGCACGACGATTGTTGCGATTACCCAGCGTCATTCCCTTCTCCAGCATGTCGACCGGATCATGGTTGTGGAAAATGGCGCGGTCGCGGCGATTGGGGAGCGATCGAAGATGCTGGCAGCGATCACCGGGCGAAAGCAGGCGCCGGCGTCTGACAATGGGAGGATCAGCGCATGACGAAAAAGCCCGTCATCGAGGAATGGTATCAGGATGTACCCCGTTCGATCCGGGGGGCGGTTCTGGGCGGGACCGCGATCGCGCTGGTGATTTTTGGTGGATTTGGCTCCTGGGCGGGCACGGCGCCATTGTCCGCCGCCATCGTCGCGCCCGGATCGTTCATGGTGACTGGACGCAACAAACAGGTCCAGCACCTCGAAGGTGGCATCATCGACCGCATTCTCGTCGCGGAAGGCGAGCATGTGACAAAAGGTCAGACGCTGGTCCTTCTTGATGAAACCCGACCCCGCATGGATGTCCGGCGCCTGTCCCTGCGGCTCGCCTTGCTGCAGGCCAAGAGTGCCCGCCTCCAGGCGATGATGCGCGGTGACAAGGAGGTCAACTTCTCGGGGATCCGGGTCGAAGCCGAAGACAGTTCCGAGAAGGAACGCATAATCGCGGCACAGAATAGCGTTTTCCACGCCGATCTTGCCGGTCTGGAAGGATCCGTTACGATCGTCGAACGCAACCGGAATTCCCTCGACGCTCGGCTGAGGGGCGCTCAAGCGCAGAAAAAGTCGGCGGAGCGTCAAAAGGTGCTGATCGCCGAGGAGTATGTCGGCAAGAAGAAGCTGCTCGATCAAGGCCTGTACCGCCGATCCGATCTCTTCACCATCGAGCGGGCCGCGGCCGAGGTGGAGGGTCTAATGGGGAAGATCGAGAGCGATATCGGCGACTTCCAAAGCCAGATCGAGCGGCTGAACGGTCAGATCGAGCAGGTTCACAAAGAATTCCGTCAGAAGGCGGCGGACGAAGTGCAAACGGTCTTCGCCGATATTGACGATATCCACGAGCAGCTGATGAACGCCCGTTCCGTGCTTGGCCGCGTCGACGTTCGCTCTCCGGTGTCGGGCATTCTGGTCAAGATGAACTATCATACGTCGGGAGGCGTCATCGAGGCGGGAAGCACGATTGCCGAAATCCTGCCGGATGGTGAAAAACTCCTGATCGAGACGGTGATCGATCCACATGATGTCGACGACGTGAGAGTCGGGCAGCATGCATCCGTGCGCCTGATGAGTTTCAATCAGCGCACGACCCCGCAGCTTCGAGGCGAACTAGTCTATGTATCGGCCGATACCGTTTCCGATCCCCGAGCTGGCCGGAACGAGAACGTTTATATCGCTCGCATTGCCCTCGGGCCAGCTCAGCGTCAACGGGTCGCGCAGCTGAAGATAACGCCCGGCATGCCGGCAGATGTCTTCATCGAGACTTCATCGCGCACGTTCCTCGAATATCTTATTAAGCCGATCAACGATTCCATGAGCCGGGCATTCCGAGAGAAGTGAAAAGCTGGAACGGTCCCTTGACGGGCTGGACCGGCATTCTCCAGACCGACGCCTAGTCGAGCTTTGGGGCGCCTCTATGCCACTGAGCGAAGTCCGAAGCCGCTGACCCAGGCGCTGTGCTGGAGCCACGCGCGCCGCAAGTTCTTCGAGCTTGCCGACATCGCCCAAAGCGCCCGGCGAGGAAAGAACGCCGCGCCGATCTCGCCCATGGCCCTGGAGGCAGTGAAGCGGATCGATGCCCTGTTCGATATCGAGCGCGCCGTCAACGGCCTGTCCGCCCATGATCGCCTGGCCATCCGCCAGGAGAAAAGCCGTCTCCACGAAGTCTGACGACGCCGATCATCTTGCTGCCAGAGAGGTCGGCCGCAAGATCCTCGTTTTCTAGTTAGTTAGAACGCCATTGGTGGCATTTGCTACCTAATGCCGGTTCGCTCGGTACCGAGCATCGCTGTCTGATGCTCTTGACCAGCTTCTCAAAAACCATATGGATTTCCACCGCAGCGGCCTGAAACGGAGCCAATTGAGTAATAGTCCAATTCTCAAAACGTTGACGAAGGCATCCGGTGGATTCCAGCGCGAAACGCAACATGCTCATGAGAAGCGGATTCGGACGTCCTTGCCAAGTTCCTGGAGGAGGCACTGGAAAGGGGTGATGAAGCCGAGGCATTTGCGCGGCGTGGTGTTGAGGCTGACAATGGCGTCCTGGAGATCGGCTTCGGACAGGGTGTCGAGATCGAGCCATCTGGGCAGCCATCGTCGCAATCGTCCGTTGGCGTTTTCGACGCCTCCCTTCTGCCAGGAAGCGTAGGCGTCGCAGAACCAGGTCGACATGCCGAACAGGTCGTCGAGCAGGCGGTGGCGGGCGAAGGCGGTGT
>NZ_ATXK01000023.1 GCF_000421645.1 Aurantimonas coralicida DSM 14790
CGGCCGGAGAGGTGGCAGAGTGGTCGAATGCACCGCACTCGAAATGCGGCATACGTGCAAGCGTATCGGGGGTTCGAATCCCCCCCTCTCCGCCAGAATTTCTCAGGTTTTATAGCTAGTTCGGTGCGGCTGCACGGTGATCTGACTGGTCGGCGGTGTAGACGTGCCTGGGTCCGGCACGTCGAGGGCCACGACCGCGGCACGTAGGGCTCTAAAGCTGAACGCGACAGAGCCCAAGGAGGTCACGACCGGAAGAGCCGAGGCGGGCTCGGCTGACTCTGTGCTCCCGCAGTTCAGCTAAGCCGGCATCGCGAGCACATTCAACGTTGCTTCGTATTGGACGACGCGATCTCGGCCGCGGAGCTTGGCAGCATACATTGCCGCATCCGCTTCCCGCATGAGATCAGCCGGATGGCGAAGGCCGGCTGGTTCCATAGCAATCCCGACGCTGGCCCCTATTCGTGCCTTCGCTTGCCCGATGTCGTAGAAGCCGCTGATGGCTTTCCGGATCTCTTCGCCCGCATTCTGCGACGTGATCGCCCGGTCGTCTCTCAGAAGGACTACGAACTCGTCGCCGCCCGTTCGGGCTACGAAATCATCAGGTCCGAGCACGCTGCGGATGCGGCTGCCGACTTTGCGTAGAATCGAATCGCCTGCTTCGTGTCCATGATTGTCGTTGACCGCCTTGAAGCCATCGAGGTCTATGAAGACGAGGGCGGTAGGTCGGCCAACCGCCGTGTTCTCAATCGCGTCGTCGAGAGCGCGCCGGTTTGCCAACCCGGTTAGGACGTCCTCAGAGGCGGCATCTGCCAGCATCTTGCGGGAGCGGTAGAGCTCGAGGAATACTGCGCTCTGCTGTCGACATACAACAAAGCAAATCAAGAGGCAGATGGGATAGAGTAGGCCGGCTGCCTGATGGTATGGATAGGGGCTCAGCATGGTAGCCGGCATTGCAATGCAAGTAGGGAGCAACGAGAGCGTATAGGCGATTGCAGGTCGGACAGAGACGTAGATCAACAAGCCGTTGACGTAGGTCGTAAGCATGAGCGCGCATAGCATGAAAACGAATTCATCACTTGACCAAGCGCCGAGAGCGCCAACAACTCCGATCGAAATAGCGTAGGGCAGCCCTGCTGCAGCGTAGACGATTTGCCGCTGCTCAAGCTCTTGGCGCGGAAGACGCCCCCTGCGACGGCGACGTTGGTAGGAGGCCCCTACGAGGCAACGGATCAGACCGACGGCTACCCCGAACGCGATGCAGCCTATAAGCAGCGCATCAGCACCACGTGCGACGGTGAGCACCAGAACTCCAGTATATGTAAGAACTGAAAGCACAATGGAAGCGACGCTTCCATACATGCAGTCGATGAGATCGCTGAGGACGGCCTCATCGATCTCGCGCCCTAGCAATCGCCCCCACATATCGACAACCAACCTCCCAATTGTGGGCAAGTTGTATGCCTCACGTATCAATTTCTTATCCGGCAACCGTATATCGCTCGTTAAGATGCTACGTGATCAGGCTGACCAGACTTGAACCGCTGAAGGTCCCATATTGGCTCCCTGGATACTCCTTTGCAGCGATGCGGCAGCGTCCTAGGCATCTCTGGTAACGACCGGAGCTTGCAATGGTGACGATCAGGATGTTGTGGGCTGTCATCCCGATCGTTTCGCACAACGACCTCTAACTCCCGCCTCCGGTTGTCTCCTACAGCAGAGCCGGGCATCGTCGGCCGCGAACCAAAGGAGGCCGATCGTTTCAGTCACAACAAGCCCCAGATCTCGCCGCCGGCAAACCGCCCGATCGGCGTTTATCCCGAACCCAGCAATGTGGATGCGCGGTTCACGATCCACCAATCATGAGCGACTTTCCAAGCGGGTGAGCTTCTGCCGAGTGCGCTAGCTTGTCGTGGGTGGACCAGCGGCAAGAGCAGTAGTCGGCGGCCAGCGACCTTGATTTCATGAAGTTGGCCGTAATGCTCATGATCGTTGCCGAAACTACTCACACGCTTGGGCACACGCGGATCGACATGATTCATGAACCATTTGAGAGGCAGGTCGCCCAATGTCACGATCACATCCGGTCGCGCTTCGTCCAGCTCCCTGAGTATCTCTTCTATTCTTTCAGGGGAGGTCAGTGGATTTGGAACGCTCGGCCAATCGAATTTCGCAAGCCCGAACCTTTCCAAGTTGGGCGCGTAGGCCCGAGCGAGAGCCTTAGCTTGATCATCGTTCTTGCAGCTTCGAGGGACAAGGTCGCAAAGCCACGTGTCGTTACGAACGAGACCCAGGGGTTGCAGAAATCGCTTATCGAGAGAAATCCCAGAAGGGCCGTTGGAGTTAGCTGATGCAGGCTCCAGACGTCCTGCCGCTGCTGGCAGTTGAATTCGCGCGATAATCTCAGCGGCGCCTTCGCCGGTCCAGAAAATCGTCGGCTCGGATGCTACCCCCACCGCCCTTATGAGTTCTTTTCTGTCAGGGCCGATCCAGCGTGCATGAACTGCGCTGGCGTAAACGCCCAACACGAAAACTGATTTTGGTCCACGGCACTCTTGCCGAACATCTTGTATGGGCGCTCCGAATGGAAATGTCTGTGGCAACCGCTACTCCGCTTTCTCATCTGGCCGAAACGCGAAGGGTGAAGAATTATCACTTTCATCGGTCCGGGATCGTCATCCGAGATACTCCTTGGCACCGTTGTGCCGGCGTCCTACGCAATCTCCAGTGAACCACCGGAGATTGCAATGGCGACGATCAGGAAGCTTAGGGGACGTTGGCAGGCGCAGGTGCGTCGTCGCGGGATGAAGCCGAGGGCGAAGTCCTTCGACAGCAAGGCCGAGGCCGAGCGCTGGGCTCGTGATCTAGAGACGCAGGTCGACCGCTTTGGTGCCGCCCCCGATACGCGTCTCCTCGAGTCCACCACACTCCGGGATCTGCTCGTCCGCTACCGGCAGGAGGTCACGCCGAAGAAGCGGGGTCACATGCAGGAGAGCCAGCGCATCGACGTGCTGCTCCGGCATGACCTCGCACACCGGACGCTGATCGGCCTGTCCGCTGCCGACCTTGCTGCCTATCGTGACGAGCGCCTCCAGACGGTCAGTCCCGCGACGGCGCTCCGGGAGATCGCCATCCTGAGCCACGTCCTTGAGGTGGCAATGCGCGACTGGGGGATGCCGTTGGCGCGTAACCCGGCGAAGGCGATCCGGCGTCCTCAGATCACCAACGCCCGAGAGCGTCGTCTGCAGGCTGACGAGGAGGCCCGGCTGCTCGCCGCATGCGACACCGGACGGATCGCGTGCATGAAGGCGCTCCTGATCGTCGCTGGTGACTCGGGAATGCGCCGTGGCGAGCTTCTCGGCCTTCGGTGGACGGATCTAGCATTGGATCGAGGGATCGCGTCCTTGGCCCTTACAAAGAACGGCAGCGCTCGGCAGGTGCCGCTGACCATCCGGTCGATCGAAGCGCTCCGTGCGCTTCGCGTAGATGCGTCTACGTCGGACGATCGCGTCTTCCCGATCTCGGCCGGCAGTCTTGAACAGGCATGGCGTCGCCTGTGCGAGCGTGCAGGCGTGACCGGTCTGCGCTTTCACGACCTACGCCACGAGGCCGTGAGCCGGCTGTTTGAGAAGGGCCTGAACGTTGTAGAGGTATCTACGATCAGCGGACACCGCGAGCTCAAGATGCTGCGGCGCTACACGCACCTGAACGCCGACGATCTCGTGGCGAGGGTGGGATGAAGCCTTTGGGTCTACGTAGATGAATCTATACCGCAGCTGTAGGCGTATCTACGGAAGATTCAGTGTCGCGCTCCAGCGCTGAATCCACCGATCCAGTTCGGCTGGATCTAAGCGGTTCAGCTTGGTGTTCTGCAGGAGTGCCATCCCCAGCGACGCATCGCGGACGTTCGAGCCCATATCCGCCATCACCGTGCCTGCTTTCCAACCCTTCAAGTTCAGGATCTCCAGTATGCGCACGCGCGCCCATGGCTCTAGACGCCGGTCCTGTGTGAGCGCGCTGCGTGGAGCCGCAGGTTGGGTTGAGACTGCTGTCGATTTCCCCACCGTCGATGCACCGGCGCGTCTGGCTGTCTGACCGTAGTTCGCCAGGAGCCAGTCCAAGAACTCTCTCCGCTCCGCCTTGGTGGCCTTCTGGAAGGCGTTCTGCAGCTCTGTAACGCGCCGACGCGGTTTGATGATGCCAGCCGCGATTCCTGCAGCCCGAACCGATGGAAATCGGCCGGCGATAAGGTCAGCGTGGATTGTTGGGTGATCGCGCTTCAGGCGCGCCCGAAAGTATGCCGCATCTCGTCTGGCCAATGCCGACCTCGCCTCGCTGAACTTTTTTCGATTCTGTCACGCATCCCGCTCGCCCGCCGCTATAAGTGATTCAGGAACTGCGCGGTCTCCAAAAATTCAACGAAACCTTAGCCTCGGCGAAGCCGGGGATGGAGAACCTATGTCTACGATTCAAACCGCAGACCCTCGCGCGGCTATCATCCAACGCGTCGCCGACTCGGTCACTTTGGTTACGCGTTGCGATCGAGACGATCTTGCTAAAGAGCGCGATCTCCTCGTGACCAAATGGCCGGGATATCGGTTCATGTCGCCGCTGGAGGCCACGATGCTCTTCGCCTCGCTCTATCGCAAACAGCTCAAAATCGCATTCCACGAGAAATACGGGAAGAACCGCCCGGAGGAGATCCGGGGGTTCAGTGATGCGAAGCTCAATCGCGAAGGAGGCGAGTTCACCGGCATGAACCGTGCGCGGCAGCATGCAGACAAACTCGGTGTGCGCTACGATGAATATGTCTACTTCTGCCTTCTGTTCGCGTTTAACCGGCAGAGGAAGATGGCTCCCCGGCCGAGTCAGCTTGGACCGTCGGGGAAGACATTCGTCGCCTGGCACGCCGAGTTCGCGAAGTTCTGGACGACCGAACGCCGGCTGAACGCTCTCATTCGGTCTACGCCATTGCCGCAATACCTCATCCCGAACTACCGCGGATTGCCCGCACAGTGCGGTTACCGAGTGTGGGCACTGGAGTTGGCTGCCTTCGGTGAATCCATTTGGGCGCGTCGCATGGTGGAATGGAACTTGAACCGCCGAGAGCTCCCGCTGCTGTTCTTCCGATCGATCACAGCCAAGCCCGAGCATTTTGTGGACGCCATCGATCAGATCCGCCCTGACGTCCGTGCGCGTCGCGGGACACCGATGCCCGATCAACCGCTTGAGCGGTCTGAGTTCATGCAGAGCTGCCACGGCATTCCGGGTGCGCACGATCCTGCAAGCTCGCAGTGTGCAGCATGCCCCCTTCAGCTCCGCTGTGCGTCCATGGTGGAGGCCGTTGAGAGGACGCTGCAGGCACGCAACCTTTCGACCGATCCTCGTGCTGAGGCGAAGAAGGAAAATGATAGGCAGCGCCAACGAGACAGTCGCCGCAACCGGAAGGCTAGCGCCGCAGCCGCGCCCGTTGTGCGGGAGAATCCAAAGCTTTGGATGGACGGAGCGTAGGCGCTTCGCGCACTGAGCCGGAAGCGTAAGAGGATGAACAGGATGTCACACCTCCCTAATATATATGTCTCTTAGAACCCTCTTGAGAGAATGAGTATATATTAGGGAGGTGTGACATCCGGCTGTGGAGAATACGGCACGGTAAACTGCTTGATGCACCCGGCTCCTAAAGCTCGCTTCGCTCGCCTGCGCGGCCTTCGGCCTTGCCGGTCGCCTTCGGCTCCCGGCGCTGGGAGGGCCTGATCCGGGAGAGGTCCAGTGTAGCTCAGTGCAGCCAATCATCCCCAACCACCCTCCGGCCGTCTCGCGAGCTTCGCTCGCTCGCGCCCTTCAGGTTCTTCGTCCCCGGTAGCGGCGCGTGGTTGTGCTACTTGGTGTGGGTGCTCCGCTTCGGCACGCGGATGATGAAGCGATGTCCTAGGTTGACGCGCATGCCGGTTTGGGGATGCCTAGGGTGTCGGCCTCTACGTTGGTCCCAATCCTTGGCTCTGGCACCAGCGGCTCCTCCACCCCCGGGTGTTCACGTTGCACCTACACGTTCGTTACACGTTTCTTGGTTCCACGTTTACGAATGTGAACACCACGAGCCCGTGGAAAATTTTCTGGCTAGGTGTTCACATTCCGCGTCGCGCGGCATGCACCAGTGCACCGCAGTTCCCGATCCGGGCGGGTATATCGAATAGCTGGAAATCGATGCATTCCCTCTCTTCGTTCGGTAGCCGCGGATCGTATCCTTTCCACCGGCCGGCGGTCACGTAGCAGAACAGTGGCGGACCTCTATGAGCCTCGGGCAAGCCAACAGGACATAGCCGTTGTTATCGCATCATCCGCGTCGATCGACATGCGGGAGCGTCGAAGGTCCGGACGGGTCCGCGAACTCCCATACGATGCTGGTGGTCGCGCTCCGCGCCACCTCACGCGCGACCACCAACGCACCGCCGAGGAGCCCGAGCACGGTCGCCAGAACTGCGACATGACCGGCAGCACGAATGACGAGCCTGCGCCCAATTCTGATTTCGACCCTGTCCATCATCATCTCCAACATCATCGATGACGGCCATTCTGCAGCAGAGCGGATACGAGGGGAGAAGTTACAGACCCGAAATGCGCGGATCGCCATAGCGACTCACCCGCAAGCGTTTGGGATGGGCTGCAGGATCATAGCCCTGCACTCCCAAGAGCGCGCCAGCGAGCCTGCCTGAGTCACCGGCAGCCCTTTCAATGACTGTCAGAGTCTCGGAGGATGTGCGCCCCGGGCTACTCACGTAGATGAAGCCCTCCTTGGACATCTTGCGCAGAGCCGGCCTTGCTGCACGAAATACGATCGGGAGAAATCGTATAGGCGCCGAGCGTGGATCTTGGCGAACGGGAGGGATGCTTGATGTTCACAGTTCGACAGCCATCGCTTGAGCACAGTTCATGTGATCTGATCCATTTGGAGAGATTGAAGCGCTCCCACGATTTCCTACGCCGTCGGTGCGCTCTGGTAAGGCAGCAGACGACCCAGGTGGACGTAGTCCAATGCGGTTGACGGGCATGCTGGCGGCGCTGCTTGCTCGGTTCCGTCCGTCGAAGGAGATCCGACAGGAGGCTACGGTCCTCGTCACCATGCACGGGCCACATGGCGCATGGGTTGCCGCCCGCGACAAACGCCGCTTGGCCGATGTAGTCGATGCGCAGGACGAGGCGCGCCACTGGAACGCGGTGATGCGGGAGGTCGAGCGACAGACCGGGTATATGCACCAGCCCGACACCGCGACACGGATGGCAGAACGCGACTGACGCGGGCGATGAGGATGCCGAAGATCGTTCGGTCAACGCCCCTAACAGGATCTGACGGAGAGAGGTCGACCGGCGAACTGTTCCGATCGGCATAGGCGGTCGCCAGTGAGCGTTCCGTGCCGGCTGCTACGCTACTACGCCCAGATGCCACGGAGCGCGCCACTGAGACTCCCTGAGTCTTGGCGCCCTATCCTGTTTCCCAGCGTCGACAATCTTCACGATCAGATTAGCCGATCGGTCAGACGAGAAGCGGATACTCCAAGCCGGAGGTGTGCGTCATGTCCACTGTCAGCCCATGGAAGCGACAGGATCGTCCTGACAGTGCTGCCCGGCTGCGGCGGCGGTTTGAACGTGTTCCACGACGTCGCCAGCGATCCCGGTGGCCGCGGGACATGTCGATGCTGCTGTTCAAGATCGTCGCAATCATCGGCGTTGGCGGCGCGGCCATGTATGTCGCTCCGGACCGGTCCGGCACATGGTCTGGGATCACGACCAAACATCTTTTCGGGTATCGGAACTGCGACGCTGTGCGCGCCGCTGGGAAAGCGCCGCTAAGGCGAGGGCAACCGGGGTATGCTCGCCATCTGGACCGAGACAACGACGGGATCGCATGCGAGCCGTGGCTGGGGCAGCGGTAGAGTGTGGCGAGGTCTAGGCGGGAGAAACGCAGCCCCCTCCTATGTACTCGCTCCCTACTGGGTCGCTCGTAATCGCTGGGGCGTTCTCACGGTTTAGCTTCCGGGAGCACGGCTAATGGGAACTTCCGTCAAGCAGTGGGTTCGCACCGACGCAATCCGCCAGACCGCATAGTGCTATGGCCTGCGAGCTCAAGACGGGGACAGGCTGTAAGATTAGCGATTTAGACATACGAAGCAGTAACCAGTTGGCGGGAATTTGACATCTCAAGCTCACCCCGTATTGACAACGGGGTCAAAAACCCAAATATCAAATCTGCAGAGCACTTCTGTGAGCGCCTAACCCGTGAGGCCTAAGAACCGATCGGGAACCGCGCCATGGCCAAGAGGGCATTGCCATATGGCTCGCATCAAGGCCATGTCGATGGAGAACAGCAAAAGGTGTTCTCCCACCCAACTCGCTACTGGCTCGCCGGATGACCGAGCAGTTAAGGGCGGCGTTGGTAAGATCTAGAACGGAACGCTCTGTAAATTGATCATTGCGCGAGGGTGGCTCACTTTGCCACCCTCTGTCGCATCACTCATCCTTTTTTGCCGAGTCTTAGCCGGTCGTTTGGGGTGATATTGGCATACTGATGCTCCGATTTAGGGGTGACGGAGCCGTTCTCGCAGTCAAAAAAACTGAAGCGACTAAGTGGTGCGCGCTCTGGTCGCGCATCATAATGGAAGCCAACAGGCAGACTTCGACCAAGTCTGAAAACCCCGCGAAGCCAAGCCCGGTTATGCGCGACCTCGTGCCCGTGAAACTCTCTTCGCTTAGCAGGGATAAATAAGATCCCTCTTTTATCAGAGTAAACTGTTGTCTTTGGATTCACGATTGCAGTCGTGGGCAGGTCGGTAGGCGCTAAGAAGTCTGGTATTTCTTGATCCCATGCCAGTCTAGTGGATTCTGAGAGCGTTTTGACATAAGAGTCGATTTCATAGTTTCTTTCCGGAAGACACCATGGGGTTTTCCTTATTTTTGATTCAAATATCTCGTTCATCACAGGAATATTTTTCTGGAACGATCTAACGCACGACATAATATTGCGCAAAGAATCCGCAATGCTCCTGACATTGGTATCTTTTGGAAGTGAAAACGTCAGCGTGGAAACTGCAAATTCATCAACTAATATTTCATATCTAGGGTGCGGAACATATAATACTTGTAGAGATGCGTGTAGGCCTTTCTCTATTTGATTGCATAGTTCCTTCCTGGTTGTCTTCAATAGACTTTCTACTACTTCTTCAGTGTATGTGTATGGGCGACTGGTCTTAACAGACTCGCCAATTACAATGATATTCTTCTGCCCCTTTGATACAGTCTTTTTGAATGCCTCGAACAGCGGTGCACTAGCTCCAGCCAAAAGAAAGCATTGCATCGGCATTCAATATTTCTTGAGTAGTTCGGCTACAATATCGAGTGGGATCATTATGCGAGCTTGATCGCTTCTGCTCAACCGATTGATAGCGTCGCCGATAGAGATATTTTCAAGACTTGCATTTGTCGTTCTAGCGACTCTCCGCTCGTTCTCGTCAAAAACTCGGTCTATGAAATCGGACTCATCCTCGTTTCTACTCATGATGAATTTTCTAATGCGCTCCCGAAGCACATCAGGCTTCGGCGTGCCATCCATCACGCTATCACTGCCAATGAGATCTTGTGGTATTTTGATGAGCCTTGGATCAGTAGCATCGCCTGTCGTGCTGTCTTGATAGGATTCAGGTTTATCCTTATTCCAGTAGCGATGGAAACCTAATGCTAATGGATCCCGAAAGGCCTTCCAAAGGCCTCTATGGTAGATAATATGCTTGGTCGAATCCTGTTTGGCTCCGATGTTGGCATACCGCCGCACGGGCGGACGGAATAATTCTGCCCTGTCGCCTGGGAGTTCTGCATCCTTTGGAACTACGCCAAATTTACCGGTCGCATTCAGATCTGGAACGACGTCCAATTCGTCAACAAGTTCGGTTTCAATAAAATTTTTCACTCCCTTTGGCGCGAATTTCTTTAGTTCCGCCGAAATCTGTGTTCCCAATTGTGTTAGAAGGAGGGCGTAGTGATGTTCATGCCAGTGATTTCTGCAGGCCTCTTTAATATATTCAGCAAGTTCTTGCTTATTCTGCATCGCGGAAAATGGATCCCCTATTGAATTCACTGCCGACAGCAGCGCTGATGAATCCATGATAGTCAAGTTCGAAGCACTGTCGACAGGTGCAACCCGGCATTCGCTTTGCTGCGCAGCGACGCCACGCCCTCGGCACGCGGCCCCGGCTTTGATAAGAGACCGGCGCGCTCGCAAGGCGCCGACCAATGCCTCGGTTGATTTGAAGCCGCACCGTCCGGACGCCCGTC
>NZ_ATXK01000024.1 GCF_000421645.1 Aurantimonas coralicida DSM 14790
GTTGTAGAGCGTGGTCCGAGGACCGTAACGCTCCGGGACGTCGCGCCAGGATGAGCCGGTGCGGAACCGCCAGAGGATGCCGTTGATCACCCGCCGGTCGTCGACCCGGGCGACGCCGCGGCTGTTTTGAGGCAGCAGCGGCTCGATGACAGCCCATTCCTGATCCGACAGTTCATGGCGACGCATGGCAATCTCCCTTCCAGGAGATTGAATCAGATTACGCCACCTCGCTGAACCCGTTTATGGGGACGCTCTCTAAGGCCGATGCGAACTTCTACGACGCCCTCGACCTCGCGTCGATCGCAGGGTAGAACTCGCGCCAAACGGACTCGGAGAAAGTCGGTGCCGTTTAGCAAACTGATGGCCGCCCATTTTGGGACGCTATTCTCATGAATTGTCGAGTGGTTGATTTACGGAGAAACGTGTGAAAAAGACAGCGCTGGTTACCGGCATTACCGGCCAAGATGGCGCCTATCTTGCGGCCCTTTTGTTGGAAAAGGGGTACGAAGTTCATGGGCTTGCGCGCCGCTCGAGCACCTCCGACGTCAACCTCAGCCGCCTCGATTGGCTCGGCATCACCCGCGATGTGAGGATCGTCGACGGAGACCTACTCGATCTTTCCGGCATGATTCGCACGATACGCGATGTCAAACCGGACGAGGTCTACAATCTAGGCGCACAGTCCTTCGTCAAATCTTCGTGGCAACAACCGATCCTCACCGGTCATGTGACTGGACTAGGCGTTGCCAATATCCTTGAAGGTGTTCGCTTGGAACGCCCGGACGCTCGCTTCTATCAGGCGTCGTCCTCCGAGATGTTCGGCCTTATCCAGGAAGAGATGCAATCTGAAAGCACGCCCTTCTACCCGCGGTCGCCCTATGCCGTCGCAAAGCTCTACGGCCATTGGCTGACCGTGAATTATCGCGAGAGTTTTGGCCTGCACGCTTCGAGCGGGATTTTGTTCAATCATGAGTCGCCGTTGCGCGGGATAGAGTTTGTCACCCGCAAGGTCACCGATGGTGTTGCCCGTATCAAGCTCGGCTTAGCGAACGAGTTGCGCCTCGGCAATATTGACGCCAAGCGCGACTGGGGACATTCCAAGGATTATGTCCGCGCCATGTGGATGATGCTGCAACAGGATGTTGCTGACGACTACGTTATCGCAACTGGTCGCACCACAACCGTCCGCAGCATGTGCAAAATCGCTTTCGAACATGCCGGCCTCGACATGGATAAGTATCTGGTCATCGACCCGATCCTCTTCCGTCCAGCCGAAGTCGACATTCTACTCGGTAATCCTCAGAAGGCCAATGAGGTGTTTGGGTGGGAGGCGACGATCACGCTCGAAGAAATGATCGTTGAGATGGTTGACGCTGATCTGAAACGATTGACCCGTTCGCAGTCGGTTTCATCGGGGGGGGCTGGATGACAGCTAAGCATAGGATCCTTGTAACCGGAGCATTTGGATTTGTCGGTAGTTGGCTGATGAGGATACTCCGCGAATTTCCCCTCGACACCGATCTGGAGCTGATATCGGCGGGGCGCGACCCACGCTGCGACGTGGCTCTCGACGTCGTGGACAAAGCGTCGGTGACTGCAGCGGTCCGTGAGGTTGGGCCGACCGCGGTCGCGCATCTGGCCGCGATTGCCGCTCCACAGGAAGCTAGCAAGGATCCGGCACAGGCGTGGGACATCAATTTTCAAGGTACGGTCAATCTCGCTTCGGCCGTTCTCAGCCAAGTACCAGCTTGCCGTTTCGTATTTGCCGGGAGTTCGGAGTGCTACGGGCAATCTTTTGCGGACGCCGACGGCGTCCCTTTAAGCGAAGACAGGCCGCTAAAGCCGATGAATGTTTATGGCGCGACAAAAGCGGCGGCTGACATCGCGATCGGTCAGATGTTTTTTGACGGGTTACGTTCCATCCGCTTTCGCCCTTTCAACCACACCGGTCCGGGCCAGACGGAGGCATATGTCCTTCCGGCCTTAGCCAGCCAGATCGCCAGAATCGAAGCGGGTCTCGCATCGCCGGTAATCGAAGTCGGCAATCTAAGTGCGCGACGGGATTTTCTCGACGTTCGAGACGTCGCGCGCGCCTATGCGTTAGCGGCCCTTGGCCAAGGCCGAGATGCGGATGGGAAAGTTTTCAATCTCGCTTCCGGGAAAGCCGCCGAAATCCGCGCGGTTCTCGAGGTCCTTCTGCGCATGTCAAGCCACGAGATTGAGGTCGCCGTTGCCTCGGACCGGCTTCGCCCGGTTGACATTCCTGTCGCCCGTGGCAACGCGAGCGCCGTTCGTCGTAGCCTCAACTGGGCACCTCAATTCCGACTGGAAGATACTATAGCCGCAGTGCTTTCCGACTGGAGAGATCGCATCAATGCTACCAATTGAGATATATAGGATCTCAACGTGCTAAGAAGCCTTTGGGACTATCGCTACTTCATCCTGTCATCGATCCGCGGCGAACTGAAAGGGCGTTTCGCTCGTTCCTACTTGGGCGGCTTCTGGTTCATCCTGCACCCCTTGGCGCAGTCCCTGATCTTCTCGATCGTGCTGGCCGAGGTGATGCGCGCACGCATGGCCAACATAGACAGTCCTGCCGCCTATCCGATATATCTTCTTTCGGGGATGGCAGCCTGGGGTCTTTTCGCGGAGATTCTTAACCGCAGTATGACTATATTCATAGAGCAGGCTTCCGCTATGAAGAAGATCGCCTTTCCGCGCCTGTGCCTACCAGTGATCGTCTGGGGCAGCGCGATCATCAATCACCTACTGCTCCTTCTGGCAATTGCCGTTATTTTCGTGTTTTTCGGACATTATCCCGGAATCGCGTGGATCTACCTGCCCATTGGCATAGTTCTCATTTCGGCACTCGCTTTTGGGCTTGGCGTTCTTTTGGGAGTGCTCAACGTCTTTGCGCGAGACGTCGGGCAGGTCATGGTCGTACTGACACAGCTATGGTTTTGGCTTACCCCGATTATCTATGTAAAAAATGCGGTGCCAGACAGGATTCACGCTTATATCGACCTCAATCCGATGACGGGTCTGGTCGCTATATATCAAGACGCACTGCTGCTTAACCAAGCACCCACTCTCGGCAGCCTCATTCCCTCGGCTGTCGTCGGCGCCATTGCAGTCGTCGCATCTTTCGTCATTTTTCGTCGCGCAAGCCCCGAACTAGTAGATGCCCTTTGATGTCCACGATCATGACCGTCTCCGGCGTTGGCAAGCGTTATGCGACCTATAGCAGCAACCTGCAACGTTTCGCCAACTGGTTCGGGGCCAATATCCCACCCATATCGGAATATTGGGCCAATCGCGACATCTCTTTTGACATCACGCAGGGTGAAGCCTTGGCGCTTATCGGTCAGAATGGCGCAGGCAAGAGCACCCTGCTAAAAATGATCACCGGCACAATCCGTCCAACTGAGGGGCAGGTCAGAGTGACGGGCCGCATCAGCGCAATTCTCGAACTAGGGCTTGGCTTCAACGCGGAATTCACCGGTCGCCAGAACGTCTACCATGCGGGTGGCCTGATGGGGTTTTCCCAGGAGGAACTGGGTGCGATGATGCCGGCGATTGAGAGTTTTGCGGAAATTGGCGAGTTCTTCGACCAGCCAATCCGCGTCTATTCGAGCGGTATGCAAGCCCGCCTCGCCTTTGCATTGGCGACGGCCCGGCGACCCGACGTCCTGATCGTCGACGAGGTCTTGTCAGTGGGCGACAGCTATTTCCAGCACAAAAGCTTCGATCGCATCCGCCAGTTCAAAAGCGAGGGAACATCTATAATCCTTGTTACCCATAGCCTCACCGATGTGCGGGCCCTGTGTGACCGCGTGATTCTTCTCGATGGAGGCCGTGTCCTGAGAGACGGACTGCCAGACGAGGTGGTAGACTATTACAACGCCGTAATAGCCGAGCGAGAGGATGCCAAAGCGGCCGAAGGGGTAAACCAAACCAGGGGAGAGCATGGTTGGCTTGAAACGCGATCGGGAACACACGAGGCGACGATCCAAAGCTTGAAACTCGAAGACGCAAAGACTGGCGGCGCAGTTGCGACCGCTTTGGTCGGCCAGAAACTCAAACTGCGTTTGGTTGCGTCAGTGAACCAGCATATCCCGACCTTGGTTCTTGGCTATATGCTACGTGACCGTACAGGTCATATCATTTGGGGATCCAATACCTGGTACACCAAGCAAGCGGTCAAGGATATCCCCGCCGACAGCCGCGTTCGGTTTGATTATGAGTTTACGTGTACACTTGGGCCGGGGTCTTATTCGATTTCCCCGGCCTTAGTCGCTTCAGATAACCATCTTGACAAGAATTACGAGTGGGTAGACAACGCATTGGTCTTCGATGTCGTCAACACCGACAAGCCTATTTTCATCGGAAACTGCTGGCTGGACGGCCACTTCGAAATTGAGAATGTTTTATAATAATGTTCATTTCATATGCGCAGAACTTCGAAGATGTCATCCTGTGGCGCGCTCTTAAAGATATTCCGAACGGATTTTATATTGATGTGGGGGCGCAAGATCCGTTTGTTGACTCAGTCAGCAAGGGGTTTTTCGACCATGGTTGGCGCGGGATGCATGCCGAAGCGTCAGCATATTACGTCGGCAAGCTTCGGGCGGCTAGGCCCGGCGAGCACGTGGAACACGCAGCCATCGGCACGTCCAGCAAAGCTATCGATTTCTTCGAAATAGGTGACACCGGGCTGAGCACCGGCGATCCTGACGTAATGGAAAAGCATCGCCTTGACGGCCGGCAAATCGAAAGAGTGCAGGTGAGATCCGCGCCTTTGAGCTATCTCTTCGATCAAGCAGGCAACCGGGACATCCACTGGCTGAAGATAGACGTTGAGGGAATGGAGAAATCTGTAATCGATAGCTGGGGGCCCTCGCTCGCCCGGCCGTGGATCGTCGTCGTTGAAAGCACTTTGCCCAATACCCAGACACCCTCCTACGAGGAATGGGAGCCAGTTCTCCTGTCACTGGGCTACAGTTTCGCCTATTTCGACGGCATCAACCGGTTTTACGTGAGCGGCGAACACCCGGAGCTTGGCCGCCATTTCGGAGCAGGCCCCAATCTCTTTGATCATTTCAAATTGGCCGACAGTTCGATATTCAACCTGAACAAAAACGATCATATCCTGAACGTTGCCGGCGATCTGAGCACCGTCAACGAGCGGGTTATGCGACTCGAGGCGATTAACGAAGAACTCCGTTCCGGGCAGACCGAAATCATGTCTGCACTTCGCGATAGTATTTTTCATCTGAACGAAAAAATTGACGGAATTCGTAACGATAACACAAGCTATCTTCTGAAGATTGCTCGCTACGTTCGCGGTCGGTGAAATATAAGTTTTCTGCGCGAAATGCAAGGAAGTGAGATCATAGATGACCTCGGAATCGCCTCAAATTTCGGTTTTGGTGCTGAGCACATTTCCTTTTGCAAGAGCGCGTCATGGTGGACAGGTTCGGCTGAAGAACCTCTGCTCATCATACGCAGAAGCCGGATGTATGGTCGTCGCGTCGGCCATATATACGGAAGAATCCTACTCGTCTGCAGATTACACGGCTATGGATATCCCGTTTCCGGCGAAGAGCATTTATCGCAAGTTTGCAGGGAAGGACATTCCGTTCGTGGCGGATTTCATGTCCGGTGTCTTCGCTGTGGCGCAGGACGGCGGCTGGCCCGCAATCAAGAGAAAACTCGGCCGGAAGTTCGACGTCATCCACTTAGAGCAGCCGTGGCTTTGGGACTTGGGCAAAAGGCTGAATCACGAGTTCTGCGATAATAAAGCCGTGTTAGTATACGGCTCCGAAAACATCGAGGCACCTCTCAAAGCATCGATCTTCAAGGACTACGGCCTCGAATTCCCGGAAGTCATACAGGCTATCGAATCGCTCGAGCGAAGAGCCTCTTGCGAGGCTGATGTTGTTGTGGCGATAACCGACGAGGAACTGGCCGTGTTGCGGCAGTGGGGAGCTAAACTCGCGCTGATGGCAGGAAACGGGATCGAAAGTGCCGAAGTGGACCCGAAAGTCGCCGATAAGTGGCGGCGGAAACTGCCTGAAGCTCCTTGGCTCCTCTATGTCGCCAGCGCTCACCCACCCAATTTCACGGCTCTGAACCGCATATTTGGGGGCTCTCTCGGATGTTTCCCACCAGATAGCCGCTTCGTTATCGCCGGCAGTGTCAGTGAGCATGTATACAGAGTTTTCTCTGAGGGCCGCTGGGCGGCTTTGAACCACTCTCGTCTGCATCTGTTGTATCAGCTTGAAGACGAGGACTTGGCGGCGGTTAGGCAATTGGCTCATGGTTTCGTCCTGCCTATCGGCTCCGGAGGTGGCTCTAATCTCAAAACAGCTGAAGCATTGTTTTCGGGCTCGTACGTGGTGGGAACTCCGACTTCGTTTCGAGGTTTCGAACGCTTCCGAGACGCAGCCAAAGTTTTGATCGCCGACAATCCTTATGCGTTCCACGACAGCATCCGAGATGTCCTCCAGCGTCCTCGCTTCGACGCGCTGGCCGATCTTGATGAACCGAACATGCGCAGTGAGCTGCTTTGGTCGAGCAGGCTGAAGCATATGGTGGAGACCGTCATACATACCGCAAAAGTCGAACGATCATGAGCAGTATATGGTTCGATATAACCTCGACGTATGCCTGGAACAGGCCGGCTGTTGGGGTCATCCGCGTGGAAACGGAATGCGTTAAATACGCCTTGACAGTCTCTGACGCGAAGGTTCGGTTTTGCCGCTTCATTGCCGGGCAAGGATATGTCGAGATTTCGCGAGCCGACGTTGTGGAAATGCTAAGCAATTTGAGTGGGAGCACCTACGTCGCGGCCGCCACGCGGGTCTCTGGCATGCCGGCTAATGTTCGGACGGGCGGGGCGACTAGGATAGCCGCCCGGCTGAGAAAAGCGACCGGCCTGCTTCCCAGATCGATAGGGGATCGGCTGTTTTTGTATGCTGCGCGCCGCAAGCCCTCCGTTTTGACCTTGGTGGAATCGGGTAGACAGTTACGGCAAGCAGTCGGCCTTTGGTTTCGGCCAACAAAACTTGCTACGGCACCGAACATTCGGGATGCGCCTGCGGTCCTAGGGAACGTTCCCTTCGAGGCGGACGATGTTTACGTGACCCTCGGGCTTGACTGGGATCAGAAAGACCTGCCCTTCATCGCCCGAGCCAAGCGCGCCATAGGCTTCAAAACGGTCTTTTGTTGTTACGACCTGATTCCGGTGAAGTACCCTCACTTATGCGTCGGGGATGTCGCATCGAAGTTCGCCCGCTATTTTTGTGACCTTGCTTGGTGCTCCGACGAAATTGTGAGCATTTCGGAATGCAGCAAGCACGATCTCAGCAATCTCCTGAAGAGTTTGGGAGCGCCGGTTCCGCCCAACACGGTGATAACTTTGGGCTCCGATCTTAAGCGTGTATCGAATGATAAGTTATCAAAGGCGGTTCAGACTCTGGCGTCCGAACGATATATTCTTTACGTATCGACGATCGAACGCAGAAAAAATCATGAGGTCCTGTACAGGGCGTACATACGGCTCGTAGAACAGGGTATCGAAAACCTTCCAAAACTGATTTTCGTGGGCATGCAAGGATGGGGCGTGAGCGACTTTCTAGCAGACCTTTCTCTAGATCCTCGCATCCGAAACCGAGTTGTCCTTCTTTCGAATATCTCGGATAACGATCTCGCCTCACTGTATCAGAATGCCCTGTTCACGGTCTTTCCCTCATTCTACGAGGGGTGGGGGCTTGGGGTCGCGGAAAGTCTTGCGAACGGCAAGATGTGCCTGGCGTCAGATGCCGGCTCTCTGCCCGAAGTGGGAGGGGATCTGGTGGAATACATAGATCCATTCGACACTCTGAAATGGACCGAAAAACTCCTCTGGTATAGCGAAAATCGTTATGCATTGGCTGAGGCGGAAAAGAAAATAGCTTCGAATTATGAAGCGCCGATTTGGACGAATACTGGCCGGCAGGTTTTTGAAATAGCACGCGCGCTGCTGCCCACCCACACACGGAATTCCTGACAGTTCCCAGAAACGGGATGCTGTCTCCCGTCGATTTGAACGGCAGAAAAAATCTAACCCGAGGGCGTCCAATAAGCGTCGTCGTCAGGCCACGGCGGCGAGCCTTTCGGACGGCTTGAACTGCCACGGCATCAGTTCATCGGTTGCACTGTTGAGAGGTCCCTGGATAATCAACGTGATGACGGCGGCCATGTAGGCTTGGGGATCGACGCCGATGAGCTTGCAGGTCTCGACCAGCGAGGCGATGACGGCCCAGTGGCCGGCGCCGCCGTCCGAGCCGGCGAACAGGGCATTCTTTCTCGTGAGAGCGAGCGGGCGGATGGACCGTTCGACGGTGTTGTTGTCGATCTCGATGCGGCCGTCGCCGGCGAAGCGGCAAAGGCCCTCCCAGCGTGAGAGCGCGTAGCGGATCGCCTCGGCGAGCTTGGTCTTCTGGCTGATGAG
>NZ_ATXK01000025.1 GCF_000421645.1 Aurantimonas coralicida DSM 14790
TTCGCGCCGGCACCATGCTGGTGGACGCGAACGCAGGAGCTGTCGATCATGACGATGTCGCCGTCATAAGCCTTCGATACCGCTGCCAGGAGGCGATCCCACACACCGGCGGTCCGCCAGCGCGTGAAGCGGTTGTAGAGCGTGGTCCGAGGACCGTAACGCTCCGGGACGTCGCGCCAGGATGAGCCGGTGCGGAACCGCCAGAGGATGCCGTTGATCACCCGCCGGTCGTCGACCCGGGCGACGCCGCGGCTGTTTTGAGGCAGCAGCGGCTCGATGACAGCCCATTCCTGATCCGACAGTTCATGGCAACGCATGGCAATCTCCCTTCCAGGAGATTGAATCAGATTACGCCACCTCGCTGAACCCGTTTATGCGGACGCTCTCTAGCCACTTCTCGTTCTCCCCCGAACGATAGGCGCTGTCGGCCCAGACTTGCGAACCGGTGTTCTGTCGGCTCACGAGATGCCGAAGTTGCCGTCCGTCCGGGGCCGCCGCAGAGGTAACCGCGCTCTCGCGGATGAAGCCGAAGCGCTGGTCGATGCTGATGTGGGACTTGTAGCCAAAGACCGGCGTCGCGATCATCGGCAGCGGCGTACCGTCCGGGCGATAGCGAACCTTGCCGCCGATCTTCAGCGTCCAGCGGGCGTCGACATCCTTCTGAGCCGCCTTGGCCGGCTCGTTGGTCCAGATTTCGCCGGCGGACTCTCCGGCCTTGATCGCCGCCTTCTCGCCCTCGGTGTTGCGTTGCTTCGGCGCCGGAACCAGCGAGGCGTCGACGACCTGGCCAGCCATCGGGACGTAGCCCTTCTTCTGCAGTTGCCAGTCGAAGGCCTTCATCAGCCGCTTCAAAGTTCCCGTCTCGGTCAGCCTGTTGCGAAAGTGCCGGATGGTGTTCTCGTCCGGTGTCGGAGCGCCCAGGTCGAACCCAAGGAATCGCATCCAGGAAAGCCGGTCACGGATCATGAATTCCATGCGCGCGTCGGAGAGGTTGTGTTGCGCCTGCAGGATCAACGCCTTGAACATCGCTACGGGGTCGAACGGCGGCCGCCCGCCTTTGGAGCCATCGCCGTAGCCTAGCCCCTCGACCAACCAGCCGCGGAGATGCTCGAAATCCACGGTCGTCTCGAGCGTCTCAAGCGGATCGCCGTTCTTGCTCAGGCGTTCCAGATGCTCCGAGAGCCCGAAAAACGACCGCTGCTCCCAGGCCAGATTCTTGCGGGTGTCCAGCTCGGCGCTAGATAGGATCGTTCGCATTCTCCTTTACTCGGCAGATGATGAACCGGCTTCGGGGCAGGGCCGGCAGCCTGGAATAGTCGATCCGAAGATCCTGCTCCGGCACGTCGTATTCGATGTGCCTAGACAGAACCTTCGTCGCCTGACTCATGAGCCCTATCGTGATCCACTCGCCTGGGCAGCGGTGATCCAAATCGTGATCCCCGCCGCCTTGGGGAATAAAGTTGAAGGGGTTTCCGTCCCATTTGCGAAATCGCTCTGGTTGAAACGCCTCAGGCTCGTCCCACGTCCTGGCGTCGCGGTTCGTTCCGTAAAGATCCAGGATTACGCGTCGTCCACGGGGGAAACGGTATCCCCCCCACTCGAAATCGCGGCGCACCAGCGCAGCGACAGCGGGGAAGAAGGGGTAGAAGCGCCGAACCTCCTGGACGAACATTTCCGTAAAGCTCGTGTCGTCGCCAGCTTCGAGCTTGCGCCGGCATTCAGGAAACTGGTGGAGGGCATGGGCGACGAAGGTGATGTAGACGCCAACGGCGACGATCGGCCTGATCACGTTAAGGAGTTCCACAGCGGCAACGTGCGGGCTCAGCAGTTCGCCGTTCGAGCCCCGATGCTCCGCAATGATCGAAGCAGCCGATCCTTCCGGCGGGCGGATTTGCCCGGAACGGATCCGCCCGACGATATTCTCGATCCAGCGATCGGCCCGCTTGCGCGCCCACCGCGCCCGCCAGTGCGCGGGGCCGACTGATCCTGCGGCGTCGAACAGCGCCGTGATCTCGTGTGTTCGCTGTCGAACCTGAGACTCGGGGAGCGGCACCCCGGCCCAGGCGCAGGCCGCTCTTGTCAGGAGTTCGTGAAGCTCGTCGTAAAGGACAATCTCGTTTCTCAGCGCCCATAGGCGAGCGCGTGCCTGCCACTCCTCCGCAGTGATCGCCATCAGCACTTCGATACGCTCGGGCGTCATCAGCGACATGAACATCTGCTTGCGCAGTCGGTGGGCCTCGTCGTCCAGCCCCTGCACGCCGTGCTTTCCGAGCAGCGTCTTCTGGATGCGCCCGATCATGGCGCCATGTCGCATGAATCGACTTTGGTCGTAGAAGAGCCTGGCTGCCTCCGGCCCTGTCATGCAGGTCGCCTTCTGCAGCATAAGCCGGGTCTCGAACAGGTCCGATCCATACGCCCGACACTGCTTCGAGATGAACCTGTAGGGGTCAGCGAGAAGCGAGAGCGTTGCGTCTGGTCGGGTATCACGGGGAAGTTGCGGCATCAGAGCGCCTTCATCGGATGGAGTTCGGGTCAGCCTTGCGCACCCTCCCCTCGCCCCTCGGCCATACACTTTCGAGCAGCAGAAGGCTGACGCCGCTCACGATCCCCACATCGGCGAGGTTGAAAGCCGGCCAGTGATAGGCAGCGACGTAAAAATCCAGAAAGTCGGTGACTGCGCCATGCCGCAGGCGATCAAGGATGTTGGCGAGAGCACCGCCGATGATGAGCCCCAGCGCAATGGCGGTCAGGCGGTTTGCGGCGCGCATCAGCCAAATGATGAGACCGATGACCATCGCCAGCGTGAAAGTCATCAGCATCCAAGGTGATGTGTCGCCGAAAAGCCCGAAGCTCACGCCGGTATTGTGCCAGAGGACCAGGTTGAAGAACTCGGTCACCGGGATCACCCGAGGCGGCTGCATCACGCTATTGATGATCCACCATTTGCTGACCTGATCGATCAGGAACCAGGCGGCGGCAATGGGCAACCCCAGCCGCAGCATGGAGGCGGACGTATGCGGGGCTGTTTGCGTCTGCACCATCAGAAGACCTTGAGAACCCAGAAGA
This sequence comes from Aurantimonas coralicida DSM 14790, assembly GCF_000421645.1. Taxonomy (GTDB): domain Bacteria; phylum Pseudomonadota; class Alphaproteobacteria; order Rhizobiales; family Rhizobiaceae; genus Aurantimonas; species Aurantimonas coralicida. Next base: position 3,067 of record NZ_ATXK01000025.1, read on the forward strand.
GGACGATCAGCACGTAAACCACATAGGTGCCGACCAGAGCGAAGACCTGCCAGCGCCGGAATCCGGGCTCGGAGCCGCCCCAGCGGATGAAGGCGGCATAGAGCACAGGCATAAGCGCGACGAAGACGAAGCTGACCCAAAACAGATGAAAGTTCTCGATGGAGGTCCCGACCAGCGCCAGAGGCAGGAACCCCACGGTCACGGCCATGGCGTGGTCGCCAATGATGTTGGTGAGCGCCGGCGTGATCTGGCCGGACCGGGCGACGGTCCAGGCCGCAAAGGCTTCTGGCAGGGCCGCCACAGGTGCAGTGATGAAAAGACCGCCAACGATCGCCGAGATGCCGAGCGCCTTGACGATGTTCTGGGTGGCGATGACGGTAAAATAGGCGCCCAGCGCGAGCACCAACACGCCGGCAACGGCGAGCCAGATCTCGCGCTTTGACCAGTCGACCTGCTCACCTTCTCCGCGTCCGCGCAGGAACGCTTGGGCGAGGTAAGCGATATAGGCGGCGAACAGCAGCCAACCGTCGATCGGCTGAAGGCCGCGCCAGGCCGCGGGCAAAGTCAGCACGGCGAGCAGGACGAGGATTCCGAGGTAAGGCAGCGCCTGCACGCCCACAGCAGCCGGATCGACCCGCAGAAGGTGCTCTTGCAGGTGCCGGTCGTGACCGGGATCATTGGGGAGATCGCGCTTGCGGGTCGCCAGATAGCCGATCGTGACGAGGGTCGGAATGCCGATCACGGTCGATCCGAGGACAGCGCCGAGACCGATGCCGGATGCGTCCCGGACCGCGCTCGTAATGTTGATTCCGACCTCCGGGCTGGCGGTCGCGATGCCGATCAGCGAGCCACCTGCTGCGGCCGAGATACCCCATTGCCGGCGCACCTTCTTGAAGGGGTCGGCGAGGTGCTCCGACCCCCAATGCGCGGCATAGACGGCTACAAGCAGAACCACTACCCAGATCCAAACGCTCATTTCGCCTCCACTTCCAGGCCGCCTTGCGCGCTCGGTAACATCGCGATTGCGCTCATCCGATACGTCCAAGCGCCGGAAACGTCTGGAGGAGCCAGATCGCAAAGTTTGTGAGATGGCCAGTGATCATCGCGATGCCCATGACCACCATGATCCCGCCAGCGACGATCTTCAGAACCCGGCCTGTTCTGCGCATGGCCGTCATCCGCGCCATGAAGCCGCGCATGAACAGGGCGGCGAGGATGAAGGGAAGGCCGAGACCGAGCGAATAGACGGCCAGGAGCGCTGTTCCACTTCCGGCGGTGGCGTTTACGGCCGAAAGTCCCAGGATGGCGCCGAGGACCGGCCCGATGCAGGGTGTCCAGCCGAAAGCGAAGGCCAAACCGAGGAGATAGCTCGCCCAAGGGCCGCCGTGATGTGGGCCTGAATGAAATCTCACATCGCGCTCGAGCCAGGGCATGGGCACTAGGCCGGTCGTGAACAGGCCGAAGACGATGACGATCACGCCACCGATCAGGTTGGCTTCATAGAGGTGCGTGCGCAAAAGCCCGCTCAGGGCCGTCGCGCTGGCTCCGAGCAGGACGAAGACGGTGGTGAAGCCGAGCACGAAACAAAGGCTCAGGCCAAGTGTACGACCTGTCTCCTTGAGACTTCCCCCACTGCTTGCAAGCCCATCCGGGCTAATCGTGCGCCCGGCGACATAGGAGACGTAGCCCGGCACGAGCGGCAGCACGCAAGGCGATAGAAAGGAAACGACGCCCGCGGCAAAGGCCGTGGCTATGCCGATGCCGGAGAAGTCCACTACAGCAGCACCTCCGTCAGGCTTTGGCGCCGCTGGCCGCGGCGGCTTCCCGCAGGTCCGCGCGTGCATCCCGGATGATCGACCAGGAGGATTGCAGGAACAGCCCGGCGATCACGACGGCGACAACAAGGTCAGGCCAGGGAGAGGCGGTCCAGGCCACCAGCCCCGCCGCAACGACGACGGCGGCGTTGCCAATCGCATCGTTACGCGAGAACAGCCAAACCGCGCGGACATTGGCGTCGCCGGTCCGGTGAGGCAGCAGCGGAAGTACCGCGACCACATTGACGACGAGCGCAATCACCGCGAACAGACCCATCAGCTCGGCTTCGGGCTGTTGCTGCACCAGCACGCGATAGGCGGTATTGGCGAGAACCCCGAGACCAAGCGCGCCAAGAAACAGCCCCTGTATCAGGGCCGACCGGGCGCGCCAAACAAGGCTCCACCCGATAGCGAGGATGCCGAGGAAGGTGATCAGGCCATCGCCCAGGAAGTCGAGCGCATCGGCCTTGAGCGCCTGCGATCCTGATAGGAAGCCGCCGAACATCTCAATGACGCCGTAGCCGACATTGAGCACCACGACGATCCAGAGCGCCCGCTTGTAGGCCGGCGTGATGTGGGAAAGGTCCTTCGGTAGGTCGTCAATGTCGCCTTCGGCGTGGAGACTCGGCGCGTCCAGGCGATCGAGCCTATAGCCGATTCCTGTCACGGCGCGCTCAACCTCCGGAAGACGGGCATTGGGATCATTCACGTGCAGCGTCATGATCTGCGTGGCCGTCGAGACCTTCACATCCTCGACCCCGACCGAACGCACCGCCTTCTCGATCTTCGCCGCGCAGGTGGGGCAATCCATGCCGGTGACGCGGTAACGCGCCGTCTCGGCATCATTCGTTGAAGCTGCTACGCTCACGGCCATCTTCCCTGATCGAAAATGGCTATATATCATTCGTGACTGATATGTCGAGCGATGCCGAACTGATCGAGCGGGTCGATCTTCCGACCGTTGCCCTACGGACGAAATTGTTCCGGGGGTTGGCAGACGCCTCGCGCCTGTCGATCCTGGACGCCTTGCGCGCGGGGTCCTTGTCCGTGGGCGAGATCGTCGCGATCACCGGCCTGTCGCAATCGAACGCGTCCAACCATCTGCGGTGCCTCAGTGAATGCGGTCTCGTCGCCGGCGAGCAGCGCGGGCGCTTCGTTCATTACCGCCTAAGCGATCCGCGTCTCAACGAGCTGCTGGTCCTCGCCGATGAGTTGCTAGGCGAGACGGCCTGCGGCGTCGACGCTTGCGGGAACTACGGCGCCCGGTGATGCCGCGCCTTAGAGTGGTCGGCGGCGTTAGTGACGTATTTTGCGGGCGCGGCGATCAGTCAGGGCGGCTGTGGTATGACTGCCGAATGCCAGACCAGCGAGGCGCTCTCGTTGGGCTAGCCTTCAAAATACGACGCGATCAGCGTGAACAGGGCACAGCCGTCGATGAGAAAGCGGCCGAATAGCGCGTGTCCTCGGACGCCTCCTGCGCCTCCTCCAACATCTCCTCGACGGCGGCCAGGAGAAGGATACCCGCGCTGAAGGCGAGGGCGGCAAGCTTCAACGTTTCGCCTGCCCGCAGCAGCCAGTAGTCGATGCTGGCGCCCAGGAGGCAGGGAATGACGTAGGAGGCGGACAGGAGGATGCGGCGGCAGCGGGACGCGCCTTTTCTTTGAGATTGGCGATGGTGACAAAGTCTTCGGGCACATCAGCCATGATCTGGCCGAGCGCGAGGATGCACGTCAGACCGAGTGAAACGACGGAGCCGACACCGATCATCGAGCCATCGCTGAACAGGTCAATCGCGTCGGCGACATAGATCATTCAGGCTCCCGCAACTTCCTCGCCGCCGCCTTGGAACCGATCGACAATCCATCCCAGGACGACGTAGAAGGACCCGCCGAGTCATAGGCCGACGATGATGGCCCAGGGAGGCGGCGAACCGCCGAGCGCCTCCTGCAGCTCGACGGCGACCACGCACATCACGATCCCGGCGGCAGCATGGAGCGCGTGGTTCAGCATCCTCGCGGGACCTCGGGAACAGCTCGGCCACCACGCCACCAGTGAAGTTGCCGAATGCGGGCATCCGAGGGAGAGCAAAAACGTGCAGATAGTCGGTCATAGACCGCCACCTAACAAGCCGTGTTACATGGGGTCCGTGCTTGGATGCGAACGCGCCTCAGCGAACAACGTCTCCTTGGTAAAAGTACGCGAACAGGCGCGGCCCCGAAGCGTAAGCGTTACTGTCGGATATTCTGCGGAGATTGCTTGCGGCGACTATCTTCGAAATGGGGCGGTTGATGTGGCATCCGCCAGCGAAGCGATTCCACGCGGGATTAAGTCGGTCCTGCCACCGCGAAACATTATCGTCGGGCGAACGGCCATGCTCGACATAGAGGAAGTGGCCGCCGGGTTTCAGAACACGGCTAATCTCCTTCAAGACAAGGCGGGGATCCGATACTGAACACAACGTCCAGGTCGAGACGACGCAATCAAAGCTGCCCGATTCTAAGGGTAGAGCCTCTCCCGCCGATTGCAGCAGCATCACGGGAATGTGCGTGTCCATGGCCGCTGCCCGCCGAAGCATACCTGCGCTTGGGTCGATACCTATGACGCATTCCAGCGAGTTTCTGTAGAAACCGAGATTTGCTCCTGAGCCGACTCCGATCTCCAGAACGCGCCCGCTCGCCTGGCGGGTTACAGCCTCGCGGTAGGGTCTCAGGCTGCCAGCTCTCATCGCTAGATGGGTTAGGCACGGGCATACGCTTTCACGATAGAAGCTCATCTGCAGCGTCTCCTCAACTCGGCGGAGTCCCGGCCCGGAGGCTAGGATGATCGGATGGCCGGCATCAGCGCGCACGGTTTGATACCGATGTGGTCTCATTCGCCCGTTACCCCACTGCGTTCGTTCGCGGCTCACGGGATGATCGGTACTGGCCCCACAGGACAAGGAGTATTCCGAGAAGCACCATCGGCAACGACAGGATCTGACCCATTGTTAGCCCACCATAGAGAAATCCGAGCTGAGGATCGGGCATGCGGAACAGCTCCACGGTGATCCGGCTCAGCCCGTACCCGAGCAGGAAGACACCCGTGATTATTCCGGGCCGCCTGCGAAGCGACGGTCTGTGCGCGAGCACGGCCAGGATTGCGAACAGCACTAGTCCTTCCAGGAATGCTTCATAAAGCTGGCTGGGGTGACGAGGCAGATCACCTGTCAAACGGCCTTCAAAATTGACCCCCGATCGGCGTCCAAAATTGGGTCTGACTCATATCTGATGCAGTTGAGGAGCGGACTGGCGATTCATGAAGGAGATCGCCATGTCGAACGCCATTTCGCTGTCATCGCTCATTCCGGCCGGGCTCTCGGTCGAGCAGTTTGAAGCCTGTGAAGGGGCCCTCATCGTAACCGCATCCGCCCGGAACAGGCAGGCGGTGTGCCCCTCTTGCTCATCGCGCGCAAGCCGCGTGCATAGCCGATACATTCGAGGCGTGACGGACTTGCCGGCAGCGGGGCGAGTGGTTCGGCTGCGTCTGGTC
>NZ_ATXK01000026.1 GCF_000421645.1 Aurantimonas coralicida DSM 14790
TAGAGAGTATCTTGGCCGTTTCGATGAAGGTAAAGCGCCCGGGCACCCAAAGGGTTGCCGGGGCCGCCCTTTAGCCCTCCCGCATATTTTCCATATTTCCCTGGTTCGCGCTTGATCATGTTTGGTGTCGGCGTCCAACGGGGCCATTCAGCCTTCCGGCCAACTACTGCCTGGCCGGAAAAGCTCAGTCCAGCTCGGCCTACGCCGATGCCGTAGCGCCGCGCGAAACCGTCTTCTTCCACCAGGTAAAGGAACCTCGCCTTCGGATCGACGACAATGGTTCCGGGTGTGAAACCAGAGAAGGCGACACGCTGCGGCAGAAACTTCGCATCAAGCTCGAACGCTTGATGCGCGGCCGTTGGACCGGACAGGGTAGAGTATAGCAGGACACCAATCATGAACTGACGTCGGTTGGTCATCTCTTATCTCCGAAGTCTGACGCTGAAGGAGATGGTCGCACATGGCCATTGATATTTGGTTGCTCGGGCGGGTTAGAGCATCGCTGCCGGATCGGGATATGCCAAATACCAACGAGCGCGGGTCAGAATTCATGCGCCGAGTCCTGCAGTTCGATGAGAACGATTTTCAAGGGCTGATCGACAAACTTGCCGCGGCAGAGGTCGACGATACCGTCGTCGGCGGCGACAATGCGGTTGGAGGGCCAGGTGTCCCAACGAACTGCCGAACATTTTCGATCGGTTCAGCTCGGGCGATCCGGACACCAGGAATTGGCGGGTGATCGGACCTATCGGCCCGCCTGGTAGGGATCAACGAGAGCTGCATCGGGCCGACTGATCTGGACGGCGGTAATCGATGTTTGCCTGGCGAGTTCCTCCGCGCCGAGACCAGCAAGCTGCGGAATTTCGGGTGCATCCCGCCGTCGACATCTCGGCGCGGCCTTCTACAAGAAGCTTCTGCACAACCCGCTCGTCGTCGTGTCGCTTTGCCGACACCCGTGGATCGACCACTGTTTTCAAGGCAGGACAGGCAGCGTGCGGATTCCGACGAAGCCGGCCATGCATTCCAAGATGAAGCCGGCCACCTCCTGATCTGATCCTGGGTCAAATTCGATGATGGGTCGGTGTCGGGTTTCCGGTCAAGGTGTCGCTGCGGCCGTCGTGCGTGGAGCTCGTTTCCGTAGGCTCTCGCCGGACAATTCGATTCGATAGGCGTTGTGGACGAGCGGGTCGAGAATGGCGTCGGCGATGGTCGGATTGCCGATGATCTCGTACCAGCGATCGACCGGCACCTGGCTGGTAACGATCGTCGACCGTCGCTCGTAACGGTCCTCGACGATCTCGAGGAGGTCGCGCCTCTGATCGTCGGTGAGCGTTTCGGGTCCCCAATCGTCGAGGATGAGGAGGTCGACCCTTTCGAGCGACTTCAGCAGCCGCGCATATCGACCGTCACCGCGGGCGAGGCCGAGGGTCGCGAAGAGCCGCGGAGCCCGGTGGTAGGCGACGGAGAAGTCTTCGCGGCAGGCCTTTTGGCCAAGGGCGCAGGCGAGCCAACTCTTGCCGACGCCGGCGGGCCCGGTCAGCAACAGGCCTTGCCGCTGGCGGATGAAGTCGCACCCGGCCAATTGGAGGAAGAGGCCACGGTCGAGGCCGCGCACGGCGCGGAAGTCGGTATCCTCGACCTGCGCGTCGTGACGCAATCGGGCGGCGCGAGCCCGGGCTTCGAAGCGCTTCTGCCGACGTTGCGTCGCTTCGCGTTCGAGGAGAAGCGCCAGCCACTCCCCATGCTCCAGGGCCCGGGCCTCGGGTTGGGCCTCGAGATCCGCAAAGCCTCTGGCCATGCCAGTCAGGCCCAACTCATTCAGGAGGTCGAGGGTCGGATGGGTCAGCATGATCGTGTCTCTCCTCAATGGAAGTAGCGGGGGCCACGCAGATTGACGTGGTCGACGATGGCAGCGGGTTTGGTGTCGGCGGCCGCGCTGGCGCCCGGGTTCGCGGTCTTCGACAGGCTCAGGAGCGAGGCGATGCTTTTGTAGTTGAGGCCGCCGATCGCGACGGCTCGCGCCGAGACCGCCTCGGCGCGGGACTTCTCGATGTCGCGGTAAAGGCGCAAGACGCCGAGGCAGGTTCGAAAGCCCTGCTCCGGGTGCGGGCGGGCAGCGAGGATGGCGAGGATCAGCCCCTCGGTCTGGGGTCCCACCGATGCGGCCCAGCGGCAAAAGCGATCCGGCGTCCATTCGGCATAGCGCCAATGCGAACTCGGCATATGATCGGGATCAGTGCCATGACGGCGACCGCCATAACGCCGCTGATGAACGGCCACCCGCTTGCCGCGGTGGAAGATCTCGATCGTCTTCGCGGTCGCCCGGAGATCGACCTGCTGACGGATCAGGCTGTGCGGCACCGAGTAGAAGAAGCCGTCGAATTCCACATGGTAGTCGGTGCCGACGCGGGCGAAGCGCCATTCGGCGAACTCGTAGTCGCTCCCCGGCAGGTCCGCGAGCGCTGGCTGCTCGACGGTCTCGAAGAGATGCCGGCGGCTGACGCCGAGCCGACGCATGACGTGGTCGTTGATGCGATCGAGCGCCCCGGCGATCGCAGCGTTCGCCTCGGCGAGCGAGAAGAAGGTCTGCCGCCGCAGCCTGCCCAGAATGCAGCTTTGGGCGAACCGCACGCCGTTCTCGACTTTCGCCTTGTCGCGCGGCTTGCGGGGCCGGGCCGGCAGGACGCCGACGCCGTAATGGGCGGCCATCATGCCGTAGCTTCGGTTGATCTCCGGATCGTAGAACGAGGCGCGGTTGACGCCGGACTTCAGATTGTCGGGCACGATCAGGCGCGGTACGCCGCCGAGGAAGTGGAACATGCGCACATGGGCGCCGATCCAGTCGGGCAGTGCCTGCGTCCACGTCGCCTCGGCATAGGTGAAGCTGAGGCTCCGACGACGGCGATAAACAGTTCGGCCTCGCGGATCTCGCCGGTCCGGGGATCGACGATGGCGATCTTCTTGCCGGAATAGTCGACGAAGACCTTGTCGCCAGCCACGTGCTCCTGGCGCATCGTCGGCGAGAGCCGGCGCTCGAAGCTGCGGAACAGTTCGCAAAAGCGGCTGTAGCCGTAGCCGCCGGGATGAACGGCGCGATACTCGTCCCACAGTATCTGCAGAGTGACGCCGGGCTTCTTCAGCTCCACGGCGACCTCCGCCCAGTCCGGTTCCGGCCGCCGCCGCATGCCCTGCTTGACCCCGGCGTGGTCGAAGAGCCTGTTCTCGAGGACATCGTCCGTCATCTCGCCCGGCAGCGGCCAGCTCAGACCGGCCGCCGTGGCGCGCTTCAGGTTGTCCTGGATGGTGCTCCTCGCCACGCCGAGCGTCACGGCGATCTTCCGGGCACTGATGCCGTCCCGGGCAAGCCGAAGCATCTGTCGCAATTGTCTCATGGTCAGCCTTCTCTTTGCCGGCATCACGCTCTCCTCGTTCGACAAGGAGTGATGCCCGAGTTGCTGACCCAGGGTCTTCAGACGCCGGAGAATGGCCGGTTATTAATCGGAATGCTGGCCGGCTTCATTCCGGAATGGTGGCCGACTTCAAATCGGAATACCCGGCCGGTTTGAATCGGAATCCGCACCTGGTTTACGATTGTCCGGATCGCACGCAGTGGATGATCGCGCCGAACCCGCTCCTCCAGATCCACGTAGCTGAACAGGTCGCCCGTTCGATTGTCGTCGCCCCGCATGCCCCGGCCTCCGAATCCCTTCGAAGACAATGAATCATGCTCAAATCCCTGCGGCGAGCGGCGTTTTTCAACACCCTGCTAGTCATACTGAGTCAGAAAGTGGCGTTCCTCGAAATCGAGCGACGACATAGGATCGTGGGGTGTTGATGGATTAGAAGCCACACGCATGTCGCAGATTTTCGATGTGAGCAGTGAAGCGCGTTTCCTGTCATTCGTCGAGGAACTGGTGGGCGTGATCGGTCACGCGGATCGCGCCGGACCGCTTCGAGACTACTGCACCGGCCTGTTGCTGCCGGCTGAACGCAAGAGCGTGGAGCCGATGGCAGCGATCACTGCGCCGTCACGCGTCGCCGCACAACACCAGTCACTGCTTCATTTCGTCGGGCAATCGAGGCCTGGATCATCGACGACACCAGCTTTCCAAAGAAAGGCAGGCATTCTGTCGGCGTGGCGCGTCAGTATTCCGGCCAACTCGGCAAGCAGGACAACTGTCAGGTCGCCGTCTCGCTGTCGATCGCAAACGACGCAGCGAGCCTTCCAGTCGCCTATCGTCTCTATCTGCCGCAGGACTGGGCCGACGATCCCGCGCGCCGGCAAATAGTTGGCGTTCCGGAAGACGTCGGCTTCAAGACCAAGCCGATGATCGCTCTCGACCAGATCATCGCCGCCTGCGACGCGGGCTTGCCGCGAGGCGTCGTCCTGATGGATGCCGGATATGGCGCCGACACGAAGCTGCGTTCCGGTGTCACCACGCTCGGGTTGACTTACGCGGCAGGCATCCTGCCGCAGACATCGTTGTGGACGCGGGACAATCCCCCGCCGTCGCCGCGTGTCTGGTCTGGCCGCGGCCGACCGCCAAAGCGGATCCGCCGCGATCGCGAGCACCAGCCCGTATCAGCCAAGACGCTGGCGCTCGGCTTGCCCGACGAGGCGTGGACCAAGATCACGTGGCGGGAGGGCTGCGAAGAGCCGCTCGCGTCTCGCTTCGCCCGTGTGCGCGTGCGGCCGGCGCACCGCGATTACAATCGCAGCGAGCCCGGTCCCGAGGAATGGCTGTTGATCGAATGGCCCCACGGCGAGGACGAGCCGAGCAAATACTGGTTGTCGACCTTCCCAGAGAGCATCGCCTTCGATCGGATGGTGCAACTCACCAAGATGCGGTGGCGGATCGAGCGCGACTATCTCGAGCTCAAGCAGGAGCTTGGGCTCGGCCACTACGAGGGCCGCGGCTGGCGGGGCTTTCACCACCATGCAACGCTCTGCATCGCAGCATACGGATTCCTGATCGCCGAACGGGCGAGGTTTCCCCCCTCAGCACTGGCCCCAACCAAACGCCCGACGCCTGGCGTTCCCGCAGGTCGTCGATCCCGCAGCGCCGCCACTGCGACCCGAACGGCACGTGCCGAACTCGATCGCGACCGTGCGAAGACGCCTCACAAGCGCACTCGCGCGAAGTCTCGAGCGATGTCCCTGTTGTGCAACGAAATATCCGCCAAACCGAATCCTGCCAGGTTTATGACGCAGTAGGATTAGGGCGCGAGGGCAAAGGCGTCGTCTCGGTGATAGTCTTGCTCCGCCGCATGGGGTGCGAAGCCGAGACTAGCTAGGTGCTAGCTAGGTGCTAGCAAGTCGCTAGCCTGCAGCTATCTGTCTGCGTCCTTGCGGCGAGATTGCGCAAGTGCTCGCTCCGATCATTTCCTCGCCCAGTCGAAACTTTCTTCATTTTCTCGAAGACGGACCCCGAGCGTTCGAATAGACGATTTGCTGGGGGTGCGAGCATAGCGGTTCGAGTTTTGACCACAAAAATGGGCGGGTTAGAGAAGACGACCGCATGTGCGGCGATGGCCGGACATCTAGCTTTTGCAGGGCGGCGCGTTCTCATCATCGATGGTGACCCTCATGAACCTTTTGGGATCTGGTCCGGGTCGGGTCGGATCTCGGACGCGATCTCCATCGTGACCGTTGCGAACTCCCTCGAGAAGGCGGTGACGTATGGCCGTGCAGGCTTCGGAGAGACGATCATCGATCTCGCCGCTGGTGCCTCGCAGATGATGCTGACGGCAATGGCCCTGTCCGAGGTCGTCGTCCTGCCAATGCGGCTTTCGACGCTCGATGCAATCGGCGTCTTCGAGACCCGGGATCTCTGCGACGAGGTTGCGCGCAAGATCCGTCGACCATCGCCTGTCTTGGCAATGCTGCCTTGGCCGTGACAGTGCTGCACGGTCTATCCTGAGGATCAGGGGTTAGTGATCTCGCCGGTATTGGGATCCACGGTCTCGGCGGTGGCCTGGTTTTGCTCCGCCCTTGCCGCGGCAGCCCCACGTCGCCCGGCGGACTGCCTGAGGGGGTAGCTGTTGCCGTTCATCGTCAGGATATGGACGTGGTGCGTCAGGCAATCGAGCCGCGCGCCGGTGAGCCGCTCCGACCTCAGGACGCTCGTCCAGTCCTCGAACGGCAGGTTTTGGCGGCAGCCGCCGCGCAGACCAGGCCGCGTGCGACGTTGACCAGAGAAGCACCCGGCTTGCGGGCCGCCAGCGACGCTGCATCGAGGAGGCCGCGTGACATTTCAGTGAGTGCCCAGGAGGACAACGGCCCTGTTGGTTCGCTCCTAGCTATCATGTAGCTATACGCTATATATCGTATAGCTACATGATAGCTTCGGCGTAGATTGCTTTGGTAGGCGGTTGGTCCATGAGAGCCGCGGTTCCCATCATTGAATCGCCACCGAGGCGTTATCCCGCGTCAGGGAGCTGTTGCCTGGCGTGCATGTTGCTCATTTGTAACAGTCGGAGGGGTTTGGCATTTGGAGGATTTTCCGCATCGGAGCTTTCGAGCTGCAATTCGATCCTTTGCTCGCGACGATTCGTCGTTGAAGGAGTTCGAATATGCCGATTGTCACGATCATTGCTTCGTTGAAAGGAGGGGTAGGGAAGACCACCCTCACTGCTGCCATCGCCGGCGAACTCGCGGAGCGGGGGAAGAGGGTACTCATTCTCGACTGCGACGCGAATTCGCCCTTCAAGCTCTGGCAGAATTCCAAATTCGTACCCCGCGAGATCGACATCGCACCGATTTCCAATTCACGCGACCTGCTTCGCGCGATCGCGCTCGGTAAACAGGAGTTCGACGAAATTCTTGTCGATCTGCCCGCGGGCGGTTCCCAGCTGATGGTCACCGCGGTCGCCCAGTCGGACGTCGTCTGCATCCCGTTCCGAGCGGCGTTCCTCGATGTCAAAGAAGCAATCGCGACGCGTCATGTTTGTTTCGACATATCGCGGGAGTTCCGCAGGGCACCCGCATTTGTCGTCTGCGTGCCGATGGCATTAACCGGACTTCATCTTCGCGAGCGCATTACGAGAGAAGCAGTCGAGCTGCTCCACTCCGATCCCGATCTCGTCGCGACGAGCGGAACGACCGATCGCACCGCCTATCGACAACTATTTAACCCCGAAACCGGAGGTGCGACGCTCTATTCCTTGCCAGACACCGTTACGAACATAGCATCTTCGCGCGCGCAGATTGCTCTTCTCGTGTCGCACATCGACGATTTGCGACGGCGGCATCAGGAAATTTTCGGAATCGATCGAGGGAAGGCAACCCGATGAGGCTATCACATGAATGATTACCATGACCGGCCAATCGGGTCTTCGAAGGATGGGGGTGGTCGGGTCGGGTCGAAGGACTCTGACCGGTCCAGGAGCTTCTCCCGCCGCCACGGTTTTGTGCTCGACAACGAGCCGGAGCGGAAGATCGAGCCCCCTGCCGAGGATGACGGGATACTCAAGCGTCGTTCGCCGAAGCGACGGCCGCAGACTCAGCAATTCAACATGCGTATCGATGTTGAGCTCTTTCAGCGGCTTTATCGCTTCTGCGAAAGCCGCAATCTGACGCTGACAGAGGTTGTGGAGGATGCCATCGATCGTGTGATCCGAGATTCGCACGGGACAAAGAAGCCATCTGACGATCGTTGAGAGGCTGCCGGCCGTTTGAGATGCTCGGCCTATAAGCTGCCGCCGGCCTATAAGGGAATGAATTTTGAAATCGGCCAGTCTCTCATGGCACGACACTCAAAGACCATCTCCGCGACACGGTTAGAGCGTCGGGCGATTAATCTGCAACGCAGCCTGCAGCTTTGAAGTAATTCCAGCATTCGTCGGGTGTGAAGAGGGCGCAGATATCGCCGACAGCGCGCCAGAGATCATCCAAGGTTCGGGCGGCCGCCTTTCGAAGCAGCGTCTTCAGCTTTGAGAATGCCATTTCTATCGGATTGAGGTCGGGGGAGTATTTCGGCAGGAACAAGAGCCAGGCGCCCCGCTCGGCGATGGCCTGCGCGGCTCTTGGGCTCTTGTGTACGTTCAGGTTGTCCAGAATGACGACATCGCCGGGTTCGAGACATGGCGCCAGTTGCGTGCGCACGTAGACGTCGAACGCCGCGCCGTCCAT
>NZ_ATXK01000027.1 GCF_000421645.1 Aurantimonas coralicida DSM 14790
ATCATGACGATGTCGCCGTCATAAGCCTTCGATACCGCTGCCAGGAGGCGATCCCACACACCGGCGGTCCGCCAGCGCGTGAAGCGGTTGTAGAGTAACCATCCGGCCTGAACCGCGGCGGGCGAGTGCTGAGCATCGGCTACGCGGCTGCCCGCTCGACCCGGTGATGTTTGGCCGGCCAGTTCCACGGCAGGAGCTCGCCGAGGCGGGACTGCGGTGTGTCGGCGATGCGAGCGAGCACGTCGGCGAGCCAGGCCTGCGGATCGACGTCGTTCAGCTTGGCGGTGGCGATCAGCGTCAGCATGAAGGCGCAGCGGTCGGCTCCACGATCGGAGCCGGCGAAGAGCCACGACTTGCGGCCGAGCGCCAGGCCGCGGATCGCCCGCTCCGCCGCATTGTTGCTGAGGCAGATCCGGCCGTCGGTGGTGAAGCGGGCAAAGCCCTCCGAGCGCGTCAGCATGTAGTCCATGGCCTTGGCGACCGGCGCGTGGCGCGACAGGCGCGCCCGCTCGGTTCGCATCCAGTCCTCCAGATCGGCGAGAACGGAAACGCTCCGCTCCTGCCGGACGGCAAGACGCTCTTCGGCAGGACGGCCGTTCACCTCGCGCTCAATGTCGAACAGAACGTCGATGCGCTTCACCGCCTCCAGCGCCAGCGGCGAGATCGGTGCCGCGTTCTTTCCCCGCCGGGCGCTCCGGGCGATGTCGGCGAGTTCGAAGAACTTGCGGCGAGCGTGGCTCCAGCACAGCGCCTGGGTCAGCGGCCGCGGATGCCGGTTGCCGTCATAGAGGCGGCCATATCCCGAGTAGGCGTCGGCCTGAAGGATCCCGCCATAGCCTGTGAGGTGGCGCTCGGGATGCTCGGCTGTGCGGTCGCGGGAGGCGTAGAACAGGGCTGCCGGCGGCGCCGGACCGTCAAACGGCCGATCATCACGGACATAGACCCAGACCCGGCCGGTCACCGTCTTGCCCTTGGCCAGGATCGGCACCGTCGTGTCGTCGCCGTGCAGGCGCTCTGCAGCGAGAACATGCCGCTCGATCAGGTCGTGCAGCGGGCGAAGGACAGGGACGCATGCGCCAACCTGGTCTGCCAGCGTCGACAGGCTGAGGTCGATCCCCTCGCGGGCATAGCGCTCGGATTGCCGGTTCAGCGGCTGATGCTGGCCGTACTTCTCGAACAGGATCATCGCGAGCAGGCTCGGGCCGAGGAAGCCGCGGGGCGTGGGATGGAACGGCGCTGGCGGCTGGGTGATCTTCTCGCACTCCCGGCAGGTGAACTTCTCCCGCACAGTCTGGATCACCTTCCACTGCCGCGGGATCACCTCCAGCGTCTCGGTAATGTCCTCACCGAGCTTCGACAGGCGGCCCGAGCCGCAGCACGGGCATTCGGTCGGCGCCGGAACGACCACCCGCTCTCTCGGCACATGCTCGGGAAACGGCTTCTTCGAGGGGCGCTTGCGAATGAATGCCTGAACGCTGGTCGTCTTCGCCGCGGCCTGCTCGGCCGCGAGTTCGTCCTCGGTAGCGGCAGCCTGCGCGTCTTCGAGCTGCATCTCGAGCTGGTCGAGGAGACGCGCCTTCTTCTCGGAACGCGTCCCGTAGAGCTCGCGCTTGAGCTTCTCGATCTCCAGCGTCAGATGCGCGATCAGGGCTTCGGCATGCGAGGCCTTCGCCCTTCTGTTGGCCACTTCGGCTTCCGCCCGATCGGCACGCCGTTCGGCCGCCGCGAGGGCGGCCTTCAGGGTGGCGATGTCGTCCGGCGCGGCGGCCATGGCGGAAGGCCCGAAGCAGTTCGTGACAAAGCCGATTCTGCCACAGAACCCCTGCAACACAAGGAGTTTGTTCTATCCCACCGCGCTTGGGCGCCAGGTTCTCTGCGGATGACGCCAGTCGATCCCCTCGAGCAGATAGCCGAGCTGCGCCAGCGAGATCGTCACTGCTCCATCCGCCGGCGACGGCCAGATGAAGCGGCCCCGCTCCAGCCTCTTCACGAACAGGCAGGCGCCCTGGCCGTCATGCCAGATGACCTTGATCAGGTCCCCGCGCCGGCCACGAAAGACGAAGAGATGGCCGCTCGCAGGATCACGCTTCAGCGTCTCCTGCACCAGCAGCGACAGGCCGGGAAAGCCCTTGCGCATGTCGACATGCCCCGTCGCCAGCCAGACCCGTACCCCGCTCGGGACCGGGATCATCGGCGCCGATCCACAACGGCGATGACCCGCGCCAGAGCCTCGGGATCGACACCGGCGTCGACAACGATCCGCCGACCGCCCGTCAGGATGATCTCCATGCGAGAGGATGTCGCCACGCTCTCTTGCCTCGGCAACTCCGGTGCCGGTGCGAGCACCGCGGGGACGAACGTCGGCACGGGATCCGGTCCGGCTGGCTCGTCTCGAAAAGTCCGCCGCCATGTCGCCAGTTGCGATCGCGATATCCCGTAGCGACGTGCCGTCGCCGACACCAGCCGCGGGGCCGCCATGCTCTCGACAACGATCTTCAGCTTCTCCTCGTCGCTCCAGCGACGACGCCGACCCATCTCGACGATCTCAAGCCGCTCAAAGGCTCTGTGCGTATTCCTGTCCATACGCACTGTTCTCAGGCCGAAAACATCTCTCCCGCAAGGCGGCCTTCACCGCAGGCGTACGTTGTAGAGCGTGGTCCGAGGACCGTAACGCTCCGGGACGTCGCGCCAGGATGAGCCGGTGCGGAACCGCCAGAGGATGCCGTTGATCACCCGCCGGTCGTCGACCCGGGCGACGCCGCGGCTGTTTTGAGGCAGCAGCGGCTCGATGACAGCCCATTCCTGATCCGACAGTTCATGGCGACGCATGGCAATCTCCCTTCCAGGAGATTGAATCAGATTACGCCACCTCGCTGAACCCGTTTATGGGGACGCTCTCTAGCACCCTGTAGCCGCCATAGCCGTCGACCTGGAGAACGCCGGCAAATCCCTGGAGATGGGCAATGGGTCACTCGGCCTTGCGGTCGGGCGCGTAGACA
Source organism: Aurantimonas coralicida DSM 14790 (assembly GCF_000421645.1). GTDB lineage: Bacteria > Pseudomonadota > Alphaproteobacteria > Rhizobiales > Rhizobiaceae > Aurantimonas > Aurantimonas coralicida. The sequence goes on from NZ_ATXK01000027.1 coordinate 3,000, forward strand.
TAGACGACGGCAGGCGGATCATCGCCGTCGAAGGGACGATCGTCCCGGGCATAGGCAAGAGCTGGCCGGTCTTCGTCCGTCCTCGGCCAGGATCGAGAACCGGTGCGGTGGTCTCATCGGCAAACAGCTTGGTCGATGCCTTCAGGTGGCCCAGCAGCCGCTCGTGGACGGGTCGGAGCAGGAACCCCGCCCGGCCGACCCAGTCGGCCAGGGTCGAGCGGTCGAGATGGACACCCTGGCGGGCGTAGATCTGCGCCTGGCGGTAGAGCGGCAGATGGTCGGCATACTTGGACACGAGCACTTGGGCGACCGTCGCCTCGGTGGGAATGCCACTCTCGATCAACCGCGCGGGTGCCGGCGCCTGGACCACGATCCCTTCGCAGGATCGGCAGCCGTAGCGTGGGCGGCGGGTGACGAGCACGCGGAATTGGGCAGGAACGATGTCGAGGCGTTCGGCGACGTCCTCGCCAATGACATGCAGGGCATGCCGGCAGCATGGGCAGGCCTTGTCCTCGATGTCGACGACGGTCTCGATCCGGAGCAGATGGGCAGGCAGCGAGTCCCTGTTCGCTCGACGCTTGGCGGCGCGCTCCGTCCGCAGTGCCGGGGCCGCGGTCTCTGCGGGCTGCTTCGTCAGCCGCGACGCCCTGCTCGACCTCCTCGAGGCCGAGCAGGAGCTGGTCTTCGGGTAGTGTCTCGGCGCGGCGGCCAAAGCGGTGACGCTGCAATTCCTTGATGATCTGCACAAGGCGCTCGGCGCGCAAACGCTCGGCGGACAGCATCGCCTTCAGCGTACCGGGATCGTGGGGAAGCGTGTCGGCCACCAGGTTCATGCGGGGAGTGAATCACTTCCCCACGCCGGCGGCAACAGATTTGCGCCTCTTCGCTCAGCCCAATATCACCGGCACCCGAGTATCCCGCATCGCATGGACGCGGCGCCAGTCGAGGCCTTCCAACAGTGCCGAGAGCTGCGCGGCCGTCAGGTGCATGGCACTGTCCTGAACCTTCGGCCAGCGGAACTCACCGTCCTCCAGCCGCTTGGCCACCAGCACTACGCCAGTGCCGTCCCAGAACACCAGCTTGATCCGATCGGCGCGCTTGGCCCGGAAGACGTAGACCGCCCCTGAGAACGGATCGGCGCCCATCGTCTCGCGGACCAGGGCTGCCAACCCCTCGGCACCTTTGCGGAAGTCGACGGGCTTGGTCGCCACCAGCACCCGGACGGCGCCGGTCGGACCGATCACACGCCGACCTTCAGGGCTTTGATCACTGACGCGATCGACTTCGGGCTCGCGTCGGATCCGATGCGTACGACGACACCGCCGAGCTCCAGTTCGATCTCGCAGCTCGCTCGAGGCGCGGCCCGCTTGCGGCGGGGCGGCTTCGGCTGATCTCGCCGCACGGCGGTTGAGGGCGGCTCGACGATGACGGGCACGAATGCCGATGATGCCGCCGAGCCCGCATCAAGCTCACGGCGCGCCTCACGCCGCCATCCAAAAACCTGCTGCGGCAACAGACCATGGCGACGGGCGACTTCCGAAACCGCCGCGCCCGGCACCAAGGTCTCTTCGAGGATCCGCGCCTTGTCGTCTGCCGACCAGCGGCGCCGTCCCGCAGCGCCGTTGATCACCTCAATCCGACGCATCGGCTCAAGCGTAATGTCAAAACTAGACACAGAACGATCCTCCTCAGGATCGTCAGCCTCGCCCGTCAGGATAAAACGCGAAAGGTGGGGCCGGGACGACGCTTACGGCGTCCACGAAACTCGGGGCTGTTCAAAATACAAATTTCTACCACCCCCGTGGACACTAACGTTGAACCCGATTATGTATTTTCTTAGTTCACTATTTCGACACGATCCCAGAGCGGGGCAAGCGAGAGAAATCGAATGGATTGGAAACCGGGGGCTGGAGAGTCGAATACCCGCTATGCCCGCATCTTCGGTTCGCTTTTTGAAACCTCTGGAACTGATTCCGGGGCGGGCCGGGCGCGGAATCCGAGATCGCTCGTGCTGGCGGCAGCCACAGCGCGCTGAACGGAAGTGTCGCTGTAGTCTACTTCGAAGGCGGAGCCGGCGGCATCGACAATTCCGTCAGCTACTCACTGTCCTCGAATTCCGTCGTGGCGATGCTCACTGATCGATGCGACATTCTATCCCGTGCATACTGCTTCCTACCTCTACCACCCGTGTACGCTAGTTTTAGCTCTCTAAGCCGCTTTTCTTACGGCACTCGTCTGTAGCTATACTTGCGTTACGGTATTTTCTCTCCGTACAGCGTGTTGATCCCTTGTTAGCGGCTATTATTTCCCCTCGCATTGTCGGGCTCATAGTGTTCCTATGCGCAATGTGTTTCGGTGCGTCCTACGCCTACCTAGCTGGTCAGGATCTTAACTGGGACTGGCGTAACTATCACGACTATCTCGCCTATGCTTGGTTGTCGGACCGATACAACACGGACGTTGTGCCTAGCGGCATTCAGACCTATTTCAACCCCTATCCGTATATATTCCCATACATCTTAAGACACCAGCTTTCGCTTCCTATCGCGGCGATGCTCATGGGAGCACTACAGGGGATCAACTTCTGGCTGCTGTGGATCTTAGCGCGCCAGCTAGTTGGAGACGCCGCTACCGCCGGTTACCGCTTAGCTCTCCCCATTGCGGCGCTCCTTATCGCCGTCACGGGACCGTTGACGCTCTCCGAAATAGGTACCAGTTTTGCCGACCTGTGGACCGCGCCGCTCATTATTGGCGGCTTGCTTCTTATCGTGCTGGCCTCAGAGCAGAGGATTTACTTCATTCTGCTCGGAGGGCTTCTTATCGGTGCCGCGACGGGGTTGAAACTGACTAACGCGAGCTACGCGATAGGCAGCATTGCAGCCGTGCTCATGGCGCGGAAGCCAGTTCAGAGCATCTTTCTCCTGGCGGTTGGAGGAATGGTTGGTGTCGTAGCGACCGAGGGGCGATGGGCGTGGTTTCTGTGGCGAACGTTCGGGAACCCCCTTTATCCCTACTACAACGGGATTTTCCGCTCGCCTGGTTCGCCAGCGGAAAATCTGAGCGACACACGCTTCTTGCCGCAGTCGTTGACAGAAGCTATCGCGTATCCTTGGCTTTGGATGACCGGGGATCATCGGACGGCAGAGGTTGCTTTCACCGACACGCGATTCGCTTTGCTTTTCAGCCTCGGGCTTCTGGTGCTCGGGGGCTTCCTGGCTCACAGGCGGCAGTTATTGAATCGCAACCAGTGGCAATTCACGGTGTTCTTCGTTGTCTCATATGCCGTTTGGCTGTCGGTATTCGCGATCCAGCGCTACGCTGTTGTCCTAGAAATCCTTGCGGCCGGCGCGATCATGATGTGCATGGGCCAACTCGTCCGATCGGCGCTCGCGCTGATCGGAACGGTGCTACTGGCAGCTCTCGTCGGGTTTTCCTCCCAAGCAGCCAATTGGGGTCGCGAGAGTTGGGATAGCGCGTATCGAGGGATCGATCTTCCTCCGGCGCTTCTGCAGCCTGCGACCTACTTGTTGGTCAATAAGCCGACCGCTTTTATCGCGTCGAGCCTTCCGAAGTCATCACACTTCGTGCAGTTGGAGGATAGCGACTTCATGATTCTGCCGGGGTCAGCAGCCGCGCAAAGGTTTGAGGAAATTCTAGCGAATCCGGGGTCGGGTGGTCTCTGGGCTGTCAAATCCGGGGTAGGTGACTTTCCGCAAGAGAAGCTGCGGAAGCACGGTCTTTCGATTGACTACGCCCGTGGCTGCCTTCAGCGTCGTACGACGCCGCTCACCGAGGTGGAGTTTTGTCCTCTCAAGCCGACCGCCGGCCCGTGAGTGAACCGCCCCGGGTTTCCCGGAGACCATTTTGTTTGAGTCCTACGCGGCTTTCGGCACGGCCTCAAGCTTGGCGTAGTAGGCGGCTTCCGCCTCGGCGGGCGGGAGGTTGTCATTCGGCCCTTTAATTGCGGCTCGCTGTCAACTCCCACTTTGATGTCGCCGCCGGGGTCAGGGTCCTTTTCGAGGTCGCTGCCTCATGATGGTGTTCGGGGGTGGACGCCTCGATGTGTGCAACGACGTCAGATACCTGCGTCAGCCGAATGACCGAGGTCGCCGTCACCACCGTCCCGGCGGGGACATCGGGTCGCGTCGAGTTTCGATGCGACACCGATCGGAATGACGATCAGACGGATGAGATCATCGCGGGCTCCTTACCCCACTCGAATTCAGTACCGTCGGTCCAGATACAATGCAGGATGACTGCGAGCTTGCGGGCGAGCGCGGTGTGGCCTTCTTGTAGCCGACACGCCGGGCAAGCTGTTCCCCCCAGGCTTTCAGCCGAGACCACCGCTTCGTCCGATGCAGAAGCACTGTGGCTGCTTCGTAAAGATAGACACGCAGGGCGCGGTCGCCCCATTTCGACACGCCGCCTTGCGTGTCTGTCTTTCCGGACTGATGCCGTCGCGGCGTTAGGCCGAGGTAGGCACCGACTGTCTGGGCCGAAGCAAACCGAGACGGATCATCGATCGTGTGGCGATAGGCGAGTGCGGTCACGACGGGTGGATTCCAGCGCGAAGCGCAACATGCTCATGAGAAGCGGATTCGGACGTCCTTGCCAAGTTCCTGGAGGAGGCACTGGAAAGGGGTGATGAAGCCGAGGCATTTGCGCGGCGTGGTGTTGAGGCTGACAATGGCGTCCTGGAGATCGGCTTCGGACAGGGTGTCGAGATCGAGCCATCTGGGCAGCCATCGTCGCAATCGTCCGTTGGCGTTTTCGACGCCTCCCTTCTGCCAGGAAGCGTAGGCGTCGCAGAACCAGGTCGACATGCCGAACAGGTCGTCGAGCAGGCGGTGGCGGGCGAAGGCGGTGTCGTT
>NZ_ATXK01000028.1 GCF_000421645.1 Aurantimonas coralicida DSM 14790
GTAAGCCCACGCGGTGTACCGCCTTCACAGCGTTCGCCGTATCGGTGAAGTCCTAGGAATAATCCTAGGAGCAGCACTATGACGATAGCAAAGTTCGAGGTGATTACCGGCGGGGGCGGAAGCCGCCGTCGTTGGAGCCGTGAGGAGAAGGAGCGGCTGGTCGCGGCATCGTTCGAGCCCGGTGTGACGGCATCGCAAGTGGCTCGTTCGGCGGGTCTCCATACGAGCCAGCTATTTCGGTGGAGAAAGCAGCTCTGTGAGACGCGGAGGCCTCAACCGCCTGCGTTGGTTCCGGTGACAGTTGCCATTCCGACGCCGACGTCCGCACCGTCTCACGACTTTCCGGCACGGGCGAAGACGGGACGGCGCCGTGCGTCGGACCGGATCGAGATCGAGCTTTCCGGCGGTCGCACGATCCGTGTTGACGCAGGTATCGATGTTGAGGCGCTCGGCCGCATTCTCGATGTCGTGGACCGTCGTCGATGATCCCGGTTCCGAGCGGCGTTCGGGTATGGCTGGCGACTGGCCATACCGACATGCGCAAGGGCTTTCCCGGATTGTCGCTGTTGGTCCAGGAGACGCTGAAGCGGGATCCAAACGACGGCCATGTCGTGGTCTTTCGCGGTCGCCGCGGCGATCTGATCAAGGTGATCTGGCACGACGGACAGGGCGCCTGTCTGTTCACGAAGCGGCTCGAACGGGGGCGCTTTATCTGGCCGTCACCGGCCGACGGAACGGTGACGATCTCACCGGCGCAGCTCGGCTACCTGCTTGAAGGGATCGACTGGCGCCATCCCCAGAGAACCTGGCGCCCGAGCGCGGTCGGATAGCATAAACTCCTTGTGTTGCAGGGGGTCTGTGGCAGAATCGGCTTTGTCACGAACTGCTTCGGATTTTCCGCCATGGCCGCCGCGCCAGATGATATCGCCGCTTTGAAGGCCGCCCTCGCGGCGGCCGAACGGCGTGCCGATCGGGCGGAAGCCGAAGTGGCCCGCAGAAAGGCGAAGGCCTCGGACGCCGAAGCCCTGATCGCGCATCTGACGCTTGAGATCGAGAAGCTCAAGCGCGAACTCTATGGGACGCGTTCGGAGCGCAAGGCCCGTCTCCTCGACCAGCTCGAGATGCAGCTCGAGGATGCCCAGGCCACTGCCACCGAGGACGAGCTTGCCGCCGAACGGGCCGCGGCGAAGACGACGAACGTTCAGGCCTTCAACCGCAAGCGCCCCTCGAAGAAGCCTTTCCCCGAGCATCTGCCGAGGGAGCGGGTGGTGATCGAGGCGCCAACTTCGTGTCCGTGCTGCGGCTCGGCAAAGCTGTCGAAGCTCGGCGAGGACGTCACCGAGACGCTGGAGGTGATCCCACGCCAATGGAAGGTGATCCAGACCGTCCGCGAGAAGTTCACCTGCCGGGAGTGCGAGACGATCACCCAGCCGCCAGCGCCGTTCCACACGACGCCGCGGGGCTTCCTCGGACCAAACCTCCTGGCGATGATCCTGTTCGAGAAGTTCGGGCAACATCAGCCGCTGAACCGCCAGTCCGACCGCTACGCCCGCGAGGGGATCGACCTCAGCCTGTCGACGCTCGCCGATCAGGTCGGCGCTTGCGTCGATGCCCTGCGCCCGCTTCACGACCTCATCGAGCGGCACATTCTTGCCGCCGAGCGGCTGCATGGCGACGATACCACCGTGCCGATCCTGGCCAAGGGCAAGACAGCGACCGGTCGGGTCTGGGTCTATGTTCGCGACGATCGGCCTTTCGGCGGACAGGCACCGCCGGCGGCCCTGTTTTACGCCTCGCGCGACCGCACGGCCGAGCATCCCGAACGCCATCTCACCGGCTATGGCGGGATCCTCCAGGCCGACGCCTATCCCGGCTATGGCCGGCTTTATGAGGCAAGCCGAAGTCCCACTCCGGTGACGGAAGCGCTCTGTTGGGCTCATTCGAGACGGAAGTTCTTCGAACTCGCCGACATCGCCAAAAGCGCCCGGCGAGGAAAGAACGCAGCGCCGATCTCGCCGCTGGCACTGGAAGCGGTCAAGCGCATTGACGCGCTGTTCGACATCGAACGCGAGGTGAACGGCTGCCCTGCCAAAGAGCGCCTGGCTGTCCGGCAGGAGCGAAGCGTGGCCGTTCTGGCCGATCTGGAGGACTGGATGCGCATCGAGCGGGCGCGCCTGTCGCGCCACGCGCCGGTCGCCAAGGCCATGGACTACATGCTGACACGCTGGGACAGCTTTGCCCGCTTCACCATCGACGGCCGGATCTGCCTGACGAACAACGCGGCGGAACGCGCGATCCGCGGCCTGGCTCTCGGCCGCAAGTCATGGCTCTTTGCCGGTTCCGATCGCGGCGCCGATCGCTGCGCCTTCATGCTGACGCTGATTGCGACGGCCAAGCTGAACGATATCGATCCGCAGGCCTGGCTCGCCGACGTCCTCGCGCGCATCGCCGACATCCCCCAAACTCGGCTCCACGAACTCCTGCCCTGGAACTGGCCACCCCGTCAGGAGATCATGGCGTCGGCCGCGTAAACAGCTCCCGGAAAAGGTCTTCCGATCGCCGATGACCCTCATCCGTTAGCATCACCGATTTTGCCTTGTTCGCCGGGTCAGTGATCATTCCCTTCCGATGCAAACGGTCGGTCACTTCCCAGTCAAAACTCTTCCAGGCACGCCGATTGCCGTGCAGCGTCAACCACAAAAGTGCCAGGACAGCATCATCGATCTTGTCGTTATCGATCTCCACGCGGTCAGGATAACACAGCAAACCGAGACCGCCGCGGCTCACACCGGATGGATACCAGAAGACCGCCCGGTTGATGGTCTTCAAGCTCGTTTTCGCCGCATCGAAGTCCTGGCGGCGGCTGAAAGGCGAAAATCGCTTGCCTATGGTCATCGCTGGCATCAAGTTCACCGACGGCGTCGCGTTCACCGTGACCGCCGATCAACGCGCCGCCTGATCGGCCCCGTCACCCAACTCCGGCCATAGCTCGGGGCGAGATCACGCCCGCTTCTAATGACACTGATCTGGAGATCGAAGTTGAGCCATCCACATGAAATTGCAGCCCCTGGCGACGATACCGATGCCGCTGGCTTGGCCCTGCGTGATCATTTCCGCCGCCAAAAGAGAAGGAACAACGTGTTTCTCGTCGTTCTCTTTCTTCTGGTAGCATATATTTTCAGTCTTAGTTTCGGACACACCGAGAGCGCGACGATGATTCCTGCTGACAATCCAGCATCAACATGAGCACGCGCATGTGCTGCTGAGGTGTGAGTAGCCTGATCCGGTGACCACGGCATCAATGCGCGGACTCAGAGCCCATCCGGAAAGGTCATGATGCCCGGCCTAGGCGGCGAATGAGGATCATGACGGAGGCGGCGTAGAGGAAGGCGGTCGCGGAGGCGATCGTTGCCTCCGCGTCTTTCCAGAGCCGGCGGTTCCAGCTGATCCAGCCGAAGAACCGCTCGACGACTCACTGACGCGGTGAACCGCCAAGCCGACCTGATCAGGCGGCTTCCTGACGATTTCGATGTTGATCGCCGAGGCGTTCTGCGGCTTGTCGCCGGAATAGGCGCTATCGGCGAACGCCTTTTCGACGAACGGGTATGATTTGCGCGACACCTTGAGAAGGGAAACGGCGCCGTCCGATCCTGGATGCTGGTGGCCTGTTGAGGGTCGATGACAAGCGCCCATCCGTCTCTATCGACCATGGCCTGTCGTTTTCGCACGGCGACCTTCTTGCCAGCGTCATAGCCCTTCGGTCCACCGCTTTCGGTGGTTTTGACGCTTTGGCTTCTGTCGATGTCAGCGGCGCTCGGCGACGCCTCCCGGCCGACCCGTTCGCGGTCCATCATCACAAGGCGATGGTGGATGCTGGCAAAGAGGCAAAGACGCCGTTATCGCGCCAGCAGCCGAAATGGTCGAAAACGATGCTCTTGGGGCGGAAGGTCATTTGGAATGAGACGCCAGCCAATGCCGCCGCGCAGGACGTAAAAGGTAGCGTTGACGATCTCGCGAAGGGGCCACTTGAGCGGACGTCCCGCCGCTTTCGGCTTCGGCAGCAACGGCTCGAGAATTTCCCATTCCGAATCGGTGAGATCGGTTTCGCAGCGAAGGTGATCGCGGTTATGATCCGCACGAGTGGTCGGGGTCCACATGGCTCTTCCAGATCAGGCTTCAGACACCTTCTGGAATCATCGTAAGCGGGGCCTGAGCCCCATTGGCTTTACGCTTTCGACGGCTTCCACGGTCTGCGAGTCTGGTGTCCTTTCCCTGGATTGGAGGGCGCGATGGGCGAACGGGATACGGATGGCGGGGACGGCTTCGTCGGGCGAATGGAGGTCGTGTCGGGTCGCACCGGCCGACGCATCTGGCCGGATGATGTGAAGGGCCGGATCGTCCGTGAGAGCTTCAGGCCGGGCGCCGGGGTCCATGATGTGGCGCGCCGGCACGGCGTGGCGCCTCAGCAGCTGACGCAATGGCGCCGGGCGGCGCGAGATGGACGCCTCTGTCCTTGGGCCTTGAGGTCAAGGGGCTTGTTTCGCGAGGGGCATGCTTCTGTTCGTGATCGATGCGATGATCGTCACATGATGCGGTCGGCGTGATGCGACGACGCCAATCTCCGGAGCGGAGTTGCAAAGCACTCCCAGGCGTCCATCGGCTTTTCGTCACCCTCGTCCCTGCGAGACACGTCCCTTGCAGGGACGATGGGAAGATCCTTGTGTTGGTTATGCCGTCTCGTGGTCGACCTTATGTTTCAAGCAGCGGCCGTGAATCGGAAGTCGGCCTCCGTGCGCCACATGCGGTGGAGGATGACGGCGAGTTTGCGTGCGAGCGCGACCTTCGCGCGCTTCGCGCCGCGCCGCACTGCCGGTTTCATTGCCCAAGCCTTCAGGCTCGACCATTTCGAAGATCTCGTCAGCATCACATGCGCTGCTTCGAACAGCGCGACGCGAACGGACGCGTCGCCGGCGCGGCTGATGGCACCAACCCGGTCGCTTTCGCCGGACTGATAGCGACGCGGAGTCAAACCGAAGCAGGCGCCGATAGACTTCGACGACGAGAAGCGCGACGGATCATCGATTGCCGCGCGATAAGTCAGTGCGACGATGCTTCCAACGCCAGGCACCGTCATCAGCCGTCGGCAGACGGGATCATCTTTGGCCGCGTCGCGGACCTTTTTGTCGAGCACAGCGACCTGCTCCCGCAACGTTTTTCGGATTACCAGCAGCGGTTCCAGAGCGGTCGAAAGCGTTGGATGTCCGGCGATGGTTTCCCTTACCTTGCCTTCCCATTTCAGGCGGAGGGCAAGCGGGAGGCGGATGCCGAAGCCGCGCAGTAGCCCACGAACGCTGTTTTCGATATCCTTCAGCCGGTTGATCAGCGTCCGTCGCGCCGAAAGCAAAGTGCGCTGTTCGCGAGCGTCCAGGCTTTTCAGGTGGACTGCGCGGAACCAGCCCATTCGCAAAAGATCGGCCATCCCGCGGGCGTCGTTGCGATCGGTCTTGGCAATCCGAGCCGAAAGTGCTGCCCGCACATGCCGGGTTTCGAGAAGCAAAGGGGCAAAGCCGCGATCGACCAGGCCGCGAACCAGCCATTCCGACAACGGTCCGGCTTCCAAGCCAAACCGGGAAAGTGCATCTTGATAGGGCTCGAGCCGGTCGGCGATCGCACTCGGATCGCTGGAAACGTTCATCTCGAGAACGACCTGACCTTCGTGATTGAGAACGCAAAGGGCGGTCTTCTCCATTGCGACATCGAGTGCAGCGTAGAATGGCATGGCAGTCATCTCCTTTGGCGGGTTGCCTGGGCAGTGTCGCCCAGAACGCGCCCAATGACCGCATCTCCGGAAATGCCGCAATTTCGTTCTGAAGGCGAATTGCTCGGACTTATGGCGATGTTTGGGTTGGCGGTGACGCTGGTTCAGGTGCTGGATGGCATCCGATCGGCCGTCGTCGGCGACGAACATGGCCGTCTCGCCACATCTTTGACGCTCTTCCGTCATGGCCTGGAGCGCTCCTGCGTCGGCTCCGGTTATCATCGCCGCGTTTCCGATTGCGACGGGTCGCCCTTCGATCGTGCCCCGCACACCCTTGCTGATAACGCTTTCGAAATCCTGCATGGCGGGCGCGGAAACGCCACGCTCCGCCGCACCTTCGACGATAGCTCGCGCCAGCGGATGCTCCGCGGAGCGCTCCAACCCCACGACGGTAGTCAATAGCTCGACTTCGGTGAACCCGTTCGCGGACTTGACATCCATAAGGGTTGGCCGCCCTTCGGTGAGCGTGCCGGTCTTGTCGATGACGAACGTGTCGACGGCGGCGAAGCGCTCGATCGCCTCGGCGTTCTTGATCAGGATCCCGCTGCCCGCCCCCTTGCCGACACCAACCATAAGCGACATCGGCGTCGCCAGTCCCAAAGCGCAGGGACAGGCGATCATCAGCACCGACACGACCGAGACCAGAGCGAAGGCGACGGAAGGTTCGGGACGGAAGATCAACCAGACGATGAAGGCGAGGGCGGCAGGAACGAACCAGCCGGCGACTTGGTCGGCGAGCTTCTGGATCAAATCAATTGTAGTGAATAGATTATATACAAATCGCTTCGAAATGCGATGTCGATTTTGGCTGTAGAGTAAAATCGGTATGCCACTCTTCTCTGCACCAAAGAGGAGGCGAGAATGTTAAAGAAATATAAGATAGTTATCAAATCAATACTCACAGTGCCAGTTGCTATTCTTTCCGTTAACACCGCGTTGGCACAGCCAACGCAGATGCCGATGTCGGAGCGCACATCGCAGCCCGTTGGCCACTACGAATTCTGTCAACAATATCAAAGCGAGTGCCAGCCGAATCCGCCGGCTGTCGTTCCGACCCTGACCGAGGATCTCTGGTCGCAGTTGATCGAGGTGAACGGCTCCGTTAACACGGTCATCATCCCGCGAACCGACGAAGAGAT
>NZ_ATXK01000029.1 GCF_000421645.1 Aurantimonas coralicida DSM 14790
CCTTCGTGCCGCTGAGCTTCGATCAGGGAGAAGCCTACCAGTTCGACTGGAGCCACGAGGTCGTTCTGATCAACGGCACGACTGTGACCGTGAAGGTCGCCCACGTCCGGCTCTGTCACTCGCGGATGCTGTTCGTGCGGGCCTATCCCCGCGAGAGCCAGGAGATGGTGTTCGACGCCCACGACCGGGCCTTCGCCTTCTTCAAAGGCGCCTGCACGCGCGGCATCTACGACAACATGAAGACGGCGGTGGAGACGATCTTCGTCGGCCGCGAGCGCGCCTACAACAGACGCTTCCTCCAGATGTGCGGTCATTACCTGGTGGAGCCCGTGGCCTGCACGCCGGCATCGGGCTGGGAGAAGGGCCAAGTCGAGAACCAGGTCGGCCTGGTGCGTGAGCGCTTCTTTGCGCCGCGTCTGCGGGTGAAGAGCTATGAGGAGTTGAACGCCTGGGTGCTCGACCGCACGATCGCCTTCGCCAAGGCCCATCGCCACCCCGAGTTCCGCGACAAGACGGTCTGGGAGGTGTTCGAGGCCGAGCGGCCGAAGCTTGTCTCCTATCGCGGTCGCTTCGACGGCTTCCATGCGGTGCCAGCATCGGTATCGAAGACCTGTCTCGTGCGCTTCGACAACAATCGCTACTCCGTCGCCGCCAGCGCTGTCGGACGCCCGGTCGAGATCCGCGCCTATGCCGATCGCATCGAGCTACGTCAGGACGGGCGGGTTGTCGGTGAACACCCCCGCTGCTTCGGCCGGGATCAGACGATCTACGATCCCTGGCATTATGTGCCGGTTCTGGCGCGGAAGCCCGGCGCCCTGCGTAACGGCGCGCCGTTCAAGGACTGGATCCTGCCGGCGAGCCTCGAGCGCGTCCGGCGCAAGCTCGGCACTGCACCTGACGGCGGGCGCCAGATGGTCGCCATCCTCACCGCGGTGCTGAGCGATGGACTTCCTGCCGTCGAGGCCGCCTGCGCGGAGGCGCTCGGTGAAGGCGTCCACTCGGCGGACGTGATCCTCAACGTTCTGGCGAGAGCCCGCGAGCCCGCCCCCACGATCACCATCATGACCCCGGACGCGCTTCGCCTTAACCACGAGCCGGCGGCTGATTGCGCCCGCTACGACAACCTCAGGAGAGCAGTGTGATGGAACGCTCCGAGATCCTCGGCGCCATGGGCGAGCTGAAGCTCTATGGCATGAAGGCAGCCTTCGACGAGATCATCTCCACCGCCGTGAAGCGCCAGCACGAACCGAGCCGTGTCGTCGGCGATCTGCTCACGGCGGAGATCTCCGAGAAGCAGGCGCGTTCGATCAAATACCAGATCACCATCGCCAAGTTGCCGCTTGCCCGAGACATCGACGACTTCGTCTTCGACGACACGCCGATCAATGAGACGCTGGTGCGCGATCTCGCCTCCGGCAACTTCATGGCCCATCAGCGCAACGCCGTTCTGATCGGCGGCACCGGCACCGGCAAGACCCACCTGGCCATCGCTATCGCCCGGGCCTGCATTCGATCCGGCGCCCGCGGGCGGTTCTTCAATGTAGTCGATCTCGTTAACAGGCTCGAGGCCGAGGGGCGTGCTGGCCGCCAGGGCCGAATGGCGGAGTACCTGACGCGGATGGACTTCATCGTTCTCGACGAGCTCGGCTATCTGCCCTTCGCCCAGTCTGGCGGACAACTCCTGTTCCACCTGATCAGCCGGCTCTACGAACAGACCTCGGTGATCGTCACGACGAATTTGGCGTTCGGCGAATGGCCATCCGTCTTCGGCGACGCCAAGATGACCACCGCGCTGCTCGACCGCCTGACCCACCACTGCGACATCGTCGAAACCGGCAACGAGAGCTGGCGCTTCAAGCACCGCCTCTGAGCCCTTCCAGCACAGAACGCGCCCGGTCCGATCTCCTCTTCGCCTCCGGCTCCGATCCGCTCGGCCCGGGCAAGCAGCCATCGCCCTAGGGGGGCAATTTTGGACGCCGATCGGGGGTCAATTTTGAAGGCCGTTTGACAGCCTGCGCGGGCCTAGTGCTCGCTTGCGACCGCCACGGCGGCGCACCTGCAGATTCTCCTCGCGGTAGAGGCGCCGCAGCTTCTTCTGGTTCATCACGAGGCCCTGACCCGGCACGAGACCTACCGCGCCGCGCCTGCCTGAAGATAAGACGGCCAGGACGGGAGCGTTCGCGAGAGGATTGGGAAGGGCAAAGGACAATTGATGCCAATCGGTGGTGCCGGAATCGGAAGACCCCGTGGGGTCCAGCGTCTTCAAGCGCGATGGAGTGATAAGGGATCCGGTTCGCAGAGAGCATCTGGGCCTGCAGCCACTCCGGCTGCACAAACAGGCCGGACATGGCTGCAACCGATCGATCGACAGAATCGTCAGAGAGCTCTTGCCAAGGGGGCGTCCACATATGGACCCCGTTTCGCCGGACATGCGGCGGTTGGGTTTAGGCACTGAGCCTGATGAACTCTCGCGGCGATCGGAACTTCAAGCCTGAGTGCGGATGGACCTCGCAGTAATCCTCGATCCAGTCGGGGAGCAAGGCGAGAATGGTAGCGGCGTCCGGCAGGGCGGTGATGCTGGCGTAGTCGCGCTTCAGCGTTTTAACGAAGGCTTCCGACATACCGTTCGACTCCGGGCTGCGGACGGGCGTGAAGAGCAGCGTCAGGCCGAGGGCCCGGGCGGTGTCGGCGGTATCCTTGGCAATGTAGGCGCTGCCGTTGTCCGACAGCCATTCGACGGGTTGTGGCACCTTGGTCGTGCCGAAGCGGCGCTCGACGGCGGTGACCATGAGGTCGCGCACCATCTCGCCGGAGATGCCGGCCTGCGCCACGGCCGACCAGGTAATGATCTCGCGGTCGCAGGCATCCAGGACGAAGAGAATGCGCACGACTTCGCGGTTCCTGGCATGGATCTCCAGATGGTCTGAGCACCAGCGCACGTTCGACCGCAGCGCAATGACGACGCCGTCATGGGTTCGGCCAGGCCGCCGGGCGGTATGGCGCTCTAGCGTCAGGCCATGATGCTGCATGATCCTCAGCACCCGCTTTGCATTGACCGCCGGGCGGCATTCCGTACGCATACGCTGTAGGCCGCAGGCTCGATTTCACGTAGTCTTTGGTGCGCCTTTGATCTGATCGGCGATGATGTCACGAAGCGCGTCGATACCGGCCTCGGTCAAGGCGAGCGTTTGGCGACCATCGGTATCGATGATCCATATGACGCCCTCTTCGGGTTCGAGCTGGTCGGATAGCTCCCATAAGAGCTCTTCGTTTCGGCCGAGGATTTCGGCGGCCCGTTGGATCGTATGAACATGGGAGATTGCGGCCATAGCTCAGGCCGCCGCCTGTTGTGGCGTGCTTTCGGCGGACCAGTTCCAGGACAGCAGTTCTCCAAGCCGGTTCTGCGGTGTTTCAGCGATGCGGGCGAGGACGTCAGCGAGCCAGGCCTGCGGGTCGATATCGTTCAACTTGGCCGTCATGATCAGCGTCAGCATGAAGGCGCAGCGGTCCGCGCCGCGATCGGAGCCGGCGAAGGTCCATGAGCGGCGGCCCAGGGCCAGGCCCCTGAGCGCTCGCTCCGCCGAATTGTTTGTGAGGCAAACCCTGCCATCTGTCGTGAAGCAGGCGAAGCTGTCCCACTTGGTCAGCATGTAGTCCATGGCCTTAGCGACCGGGGCATGGCGCGACAGGCGCGCCCGTTCGGTGCGCATCCACGTTTCGAGTTCGGCGAGGAGCGGCAGGCTTTTCTCCTGGCGGATGGCCAGGCGATCATCGGCGGATAGGCCGTTGACGGCACGCTCGATATCGAACAGGGCATCGATCCGCTTCACTGCCTCCAGGGCCATGGGCGAGATCGGCGCGGCGTTCTTTCCTCGCCGGGCGCTTTGGCCGATGACGGCAAGCTCGAAGAACTTGCGGCGCGCGTGGCTCCAGCACAGCGCCTGGGTCAGCGGCTTCGGACTTCGCTCAGTGGCATAGAGCCGCCCATAGCCCGAGTAGGCGTCGGCCTGGAGAATGCCGGTCCAGCCCGTCAGATGACGTTCAGGGTGCCCGGCCGTTCGATCGCGGGACGCAAAGTACAAGGCCGCCGGCGGTGCCTGACCGCCAAAGGGACGGTCGTCGCGAACGTAAGTCCAGACCCGCCCCGTCACCGTCTTGCCTTTGGCCAGGATCGGCACGGTCGTGTCGTCGCCGTGCAGACGTTCGGCAGCCAGGACATGGGCCGCGATCAGATCGTGAAGCGGGCGAAGCGTGAAGGTGCAGGCGCCGACCTGATCGGCCAGCGTCGACAGTGAGAGATCGATCCCCTCGCGGGCGTAGCGCTCCGACTGCCGGTTTAGCGGCTGGTGCTGTCCAAACTTGTCGAACAGGATTATCGTCAGGAGGCTCGGACCGAGAAAGCCCCGCGGCGTTGGATAAAACGGCGCCGGCGGCTGGGTGATCTTATCGCATTCGCGGCAGGTGAACTTCTCCCGAACCGTTTGGATCACTTTCCACTGCCGCGGGATCACCTCCAGGGTCTCGGTCACGTCCTCGCCTAGCTTGCGCAGCCGATCCGAACCGCAGCAGGCACAGGTCGTCGGGGGCGGCATCACAACACGCTCGCGCGGCAGATGCTCGGGGAATGGCTTGCGACCACCGCGCCGCCGCTCGAAGGACTTCACTGTCGTGGTCTTCGCCGCGGCCTGTTCCGCCACCAGCTCGTCTTCGCTCAAAGCCGCCTCGGCATCCTCGAGCTGCATTTCCAATTGGTCGAGAAGGCGGGCCTTACGTTCCGAGCGCGTGCCGTAAAGTTCGCGTCTGAGCTTCTCGATCTCCAGTGTCAGATGCGCGATGAGCGCCTCGGCGCCGGAGACTTTTGCCTTGACCCGCGCCGCATTCGCAACGGCCTCGTCGCGACCGCGCTCGGCCAGATCAGCGCGCCGTTCCGCTGCCGCAAGCGCGGCTTTCAAAAGGGCGATATCATCCGGCGCGGCAGCCATGATGGAGGGCTCTAAGCAGATCGTGACAACACCGATTCTGCCACAAAAGCCCTGCAATGCAACGCTTTTGCCTATCCAACCGAGGTTGGCCTCCAGGTTTTTTGGGGGTTCCGCCAGTCGATTCCAGACAGAAGATAACCGAGCTGCGCCGGCGATATCGTCACCGCGCCATCGGCGACGGAAGGCCAGAGAAAGCGCCCGCGTTCGAGCCGTTTCGTATAAGGCAGACGCCCTGGCCATCATGCCAGATGATCTTCAAAAGATCGCCTCTGCGACCACGAAAGCAGAACAGATGGCCGCTGTTCGGATCGCGCTTCAGCGACTCCTGCACCAACAGCGACAGGCGCGGGAAGCCCTTGCGCATATCCGTGTGCCCCGTCGCCAGCCAGACCCGTACCCCGCTCGGGACCGGGATCATTCTCCCATTCTCGTCTTCGAACAGGCCGACGGCGAATTCAATCGATCGACCACATCGAGAATGCGGGCGAGGGCGCGGGCGTCAATCTCCGCATCGATCCGGACAACCCGGTTGCCAGACAGCTCAATCTCGACGCAACGCTGGCGCTCGCAAGGACGAGCGTCAGCGCCAGCATCCCGATCCTGCTCCGGTCCCTCAGGGGGTTCGATCTCGGGGACACCGCAACAGGCAGGAAGGTCGGCCCCGATCCTGCGCATCCAAACGAAACTTTCGGATCCAACGGCAGATCGACGATGGATCTACATCGTACCGGCGGGCGACCGCCACCACGCTGGCGTCCTCCTCCAGTGCCGACATCACGATCTCTTCCTTCAAGGCTGTCGGCCAGTGTCGACGGCGGCCGCTATCCCGAACAAGATCGATCCGATGGTAGGTCACGTGGATATCCTCATTTCTTGCACCGTGGTCACCACACCACGCCGCAAAAACAACGATCTCATCCACAGTTCGCAAGGCGGCTCACGCCGGAGGCACACGGCATTCCGCCCGCAGGCGACGGTTCAACAGCGCTGTGACGCGCCGGTAGCCATAGGTCGGCCGGGCGTCGACGATAGCCCGGATGGGCGCCAGGAATTCGGCATCCTCGGCCTTGCGATACGGGCCCCGCGGCTTCACCGTCCTGCCGCGTCGCTCGTTGATCTGGGAACGAGCGACGTCAAGCGTCCGCGCCACGGCGCTCACCGTATACCGCCCACGGGATCGCTCCAGGACAGCAAGGGCGATGTCCGTTTTTTTTGGGCGAGCGAAGTCGAGCGCATCTTTCAGGATCTCGTTCTCCATCGTCTTGCGGCCGAGCAGCCGCTCAAGGTCGCGGACCCGCTTTTCCAGATCGCGGACCCTCGACGTGCCGACGACGTCTTCGTCGGCCTGGACGGCCGCATGTCCGCCCTCCAGCATCCGACGCTTCCAGGCAAAGAGCTGCGACGGCCAGACGCCTGCCTGCCGCGCTACGAAGGACACGCTCATCCCGGG
>NZ_ATXK01000030.1 GCF_000421645.1 Aurantimonas coralicida DSM 14790
GCCGCGTCGCTCGTTGATCTGGGAACGAGCGACGTCAAGCGTCCGCGCCACGGCGCTCACCGTATACCGCCCACGGGATCGCTCCAGGACAGCAAGGGCGATGTCCGTTTTTTTTGGGCGAGCGAAGTCGAGCGCATCTTTCAGGATCTCGTTCTCCATCGTCTTGCGGCCGAGCAGCCGCTCAAGGTCGCGGACCCGCTTTTCCAGATCGCGGACCCTCGACGTGCCGACGACGTCTTCGTCGGCCTGGACGGCCGCATGTCCGCCCTCCAGCATCCGACGCTTCCAGGCAAAGAGCTGCGACGGCCAGACGCCTGCCTGCCGCGCTACGAAGGACACGCTCATCCCGGGCTGCATCGCCTCCTCGACGAGGCGGACCTTCTCGGCCGTCGACCATCGCCGCCGGCGCTGCACAGAAGTGATCACTTCGACCCGAGAAAACGGGCCATCAGGAGCTTTCGAATAGTCGTACTCATAGGCGGATGCCTATGCCTTATCGGCTATGCCACCTGGCCGGTCAAAACGGGGTGCGCTCCACCGGGATGAACGGCGCGATACTCGTCCCACAGTATCTGAAGGGTGACGCCGGGCTTCTTCAGCTCCACGGCGACCCCCGCCCAGTCCGGTTCCGGCCGCCGCCGCATGCCCTGCTTGACCCCGGCGTGGTCAAAGAGCTTGTTCTCGAGGACATCGTCCGTCATCTCGCCCGGCAGCGGCCAGCTCAGATCGGCTGCCGTGGCGCGCTTCAGATTGTCTTGGATGGTGCTCCTCGCCGAGCCGAGCGTCACAGCGATCTCCCGGGCACTGACGCCGTCCCGGGCAAGCCGAAGCATCTGTCGTAATTGTCTCATGGTCAGCCTTCTCTTTGCCGGCATCACGCTCTCCTCGTTCGACAAGGAGGTGATGCCCGAGTTGCTGACCCAGGGTCTTCAGACGCCGGAGGGTGGCCGGTTATTGATCGGAATGCTGGCCGGCTTCATGCCGGAATGGTGGCCGACTTCAAATCGGAATACCCGGCCGGTTTGAATCGGAATCCGCAGCCTTGATGACGCCACGGGCCGGTATGCTGTTGGGAAAGCAGGGTTCACATCGGTTCAGAGAGCTGCAATGCGCTCGGGCCCGGGTCTGAATGTCCCTGCCTTGAACTTCGAAGTCCGTGGCGCCTACTCCTCGTCGATCGCTCACCCCGGCCTTGCGGCCATGCCGTGACTTTCTCCCGAAGGGCTTCAGGTCACGCCATCCGGTAATCTTCCTTCTTCACGCTCAACGCCCAGATCATGCGCGCCATCTTGTTCGCAAGCGCGACAGCGGCGACCATCTTCGGCTTTCGCGCGACGAGATTCGCGAGCCAGCGGTTCGCACTACCACCCTTGCGGACCACCCACCGGATGACGCTCAGGGCTCCGACAATGAGGAGCAAGCCGCCTGATGTCGGTCTGGCCCATTTTGCTGACCGACCCCAGCTTGGACTTGCCGCCCGTAGACCGCTGCCCGGGCTCGAGGCCCAGCCAAGCTGCGAAGTTGCGCCCGCTGTCGAACGTGTCGAGGTCCGACGCGAAGGCCGCAACGGCGCCCGCCGTTACCGGCCCGATCCCCGGTATGGTACAGAGCCTTCGGAGTTCCGTGTCCGTCTTCGAGGCTGCCTCCAGTTCATCCGTCAGCCGCTCGATCACCTACGTGAGCCGCGCGATCTGCTCGAGAGATCGCGCCCATCTCTCGCAACACGGCAGGCAGATCACCGGCTTCGTCAGCGAGCGCGTCCTCCAGCATCTTGAGGCTCGCCGGCCCTTTTGGTGCCACGAGACCGAACTCAGCCAGATGACGACGAAGCGCGTTGACCAGTTGCGTCCTTTGCCGCACCAGACACTGGTGGGTGCAGAAGGCGACTGCAAGGCCCTGTGTCTTGGTGCTCTTCACTGCCACGAAGCGCATCGAGGGTCGCGACCCCGCCTCCGCAATGGCCTCGGCACTCGCATCCGCGCGATCGTTCTTCTGGCACTTGACGAAGAGCTTCACGTAGACGGTCGGAACCAGCCGGACTTCATGGCGGTGCGCCTGCGCTACCCGACCCCAGTGATGCGACGTCGCACAGGCCTCCATCGCAACCACGCAAGCCGGATGTTCGGCCAGCAACGCAATCAAACGCGGCCGCGACTGCGCCCGATTGTAGAGAACCGTCCCACCCGGCCCGACGGCGCAGACCTGAAAGCTTCCCTTCGCCAGGTCGATCGCCAACATGCTGAGTTTCGTCACTGATGCGCTCTCTGCTTGGTTCCTATAGAACCGTCATGGCATACAAGAAGCCGCTGCGCGGGGGCATCCACGGCATCAGTTCAGTTCCTTGGAATGCTACACATTCTGCAAATGAAGGAACAGGTTCGAGGAAAACGGACCCAAGCCAATCCCAGTGTAACCGATCGTGCTGTTGGTCGGCGCCAGTGAGCGCAGATGTGTGCGTGACATCATGATGAGGTTTTCCGGCTTTAACCAACGCTCCTTGCCGGTGATATTGCACGCGAGCGCGAAGCTGCGGTCGAAGAAATGCAGGAGCGGGATGCTTGTGTGGTGCTCGATCGGGAAATAGCGGTGCGGCACGGTCAGGAACACGCTGCGTCCTACTCTGGACAGCTCGGCTATGAAGGCCCGCTGATTGTCGACGCTGCCGACGTGCTCCAGCACAGCGTTGGCCGTGACAACGTCGAATGCGCCGTCGGTATAAGGAAGTCGCTGGTTGGCAATTATGTTCGTATAGTCTATCTCGGGGAAGGCGGCCTTGAAGTCGTCGCCCCTGCCCAGACCGCATGCGCTGATCTTCGCCGGATAGGCGTAGACGCTTTCGAGCCAGTTGGCGCCTTTCACTTGGACGTCCGATACGCCGACGTCGAGAATTGTCGTCTCGGCGGAAGGCTTGACCAGGCGGAGGAAGTCCGCATGCATTTTTTCGCGGGCGCGAACGAGGACCTTCTCCGCGATGCTGCGGTTTGCGATGACCTCGTAATATTCCTTATCGATTGGTTCAGCCATTTTGGTACCTACTCGAGCCCATCTAGGCGTGCATTCCATATTCGGCGCATCTCGACCATGCGTGCAACATCGCGTCGCCTGGCGGTCCGACCCGTCACCCGAAGACTCATCCCGGTGAACAGTGACTGCAGTCCGATGAGGCCGGCAATGGCGGCGGCCAGCGCGGTCGAGGGGTACGGAAGCAATCCGGTGGAGAGGAAAACGTAGAAGACCCAGCTGCCGAGCAGGGTGGATACTAGGAACGCTGCGGCCGACAGAAGGCCGAAGGCAGAAAGAGGGTAAAAGGCGATCCAATTGAGGGCGGCGAACCAGATGATCCGAAATCCGTCCCTGAAAGTGTTCAGCTTGGATTGCGACCCTTCCGGCCGCGGGAGATAGGCAATCGGAAGTTCGACGACCTTTGCCCGCATGTAGGCCGCCACGATATTCAGTTCCGTCTCGAGCTGGAAGCCGGAACTGCGGATGTCGAGCGCACTGACGAACGGACGCGACATCACGCGCAGACCGGAGAGCACGTCGGCGTAGCGTTCCCCGGCAAGCGAGGAAATGTAGCGGGTCAGGAACCTGTTGCCCGCGCTGTGTCCCGCCCGGGTGTTCTGCGCCATGTAGGTGCCGCTGGAAATACGGTCGCCGACCACCATGTCGCACCTTTCCCGCAACATCCTGTCGACCAAGCGTCTGGCATCGGACGCTGGGTAGGTGCCATCGCCGTCGGCCATCACGTAGATCTCGGCGTCGATCCGGCTTAGCCCGGCCTTGATGGCGGCGCCCTTTCCCTGTCGCGTTTCGACCAGAAGGCAGCCGGGACCGCTCTGGAGCTTCGCTGAGGCGAGCGCTCCGGTCCGATCGAACGAATTGTTGTCGATCACGACGATCGTGGCGTCAGGAAACTCGTTCCTATAATCGTCGATCGTGAGTTCGATCGCATGCTCTTCATTATAGGCAGGAATGACGATGCACGTTCTGATAGGCAATGGCAGGACCTCGATAAGGGGCGGAGGCACTAAAGGCCAGCGGGGTTGCCCTACCGTGTCGGAAGTAGCTAGGTCAATTGTCGCGCTCCGGCAAGCGCGATTGACACGTGGCTGATCGCAGGACGTTGCGCTTCATTCGCCTGATTGATACGGCTCGCGGCTGGGCGTTGCCGACAGGAAAGTCCGTCGCATGAATTCCGGTCGTTCATCCGCCAAGCAAGCGCAGGCAAGGCGCGCGCTGCTGGTGCAGGTCGGGCGCTTTGCCCTAGTCGGCGTCGCCGGCTTCGCCATCAATGCCCTTATCGTTCATCTGGTCATACCGACGACCGGCCCCGTTTGGGCCCAAGCCATTGCCTTCCCCGTCGCCGTCACGGCGACGTGGTGGCTGAACCGTCGTTATACGTTCGATTCGAGCCGCAAGGGCTGGCTCGCGGAGTGGGCGCAGTATGTCGGAGCCAATATTCTGGGATGGTTGGCGACAAATCTCGCTTATCTGGTTCTCGTGCTCGGTATGAGCTATTTCTACGATCGGCCACTGATCGCGCTGGCCGTCGGCGCCGCGGCGGGAATGGGTTTCAACTTCATCGCGTCCAGGCGACTGGTTTTCCGGTGATGCCGCGCCCTCTTCGGTGGGCGGCTGAAAGTTTTGGCGGGTCGTTACGGCCGACGCCGGCCTTCCAGCGGCGCACCGAGATTTCAATTCTCGGCGGCTGCCGGATCAGGCAGATATAGTGGCGTCGATGACGTGGGAAAAATCCCTGATCACCAAAGCATCTCATCACGGGTTCTGGCGTGGCAAGCGCGTGCTCCTGACCTCACCACCGGGTTCAGGGGTGGCGGGCTCAGGCTGCTGCTCGAGCAGCTCGGTGCGGATGTCTTCGGCATCGCGCTGGCGCGAGACAAAATGCCCTTTTGGTTCGAACGGGCCCTGCTGCGGTTCGCAGGGAAGTGGAGCGCACCCCGTTTTGACCGGCCAGGTGGCATAGCCGATAAGGCATAGGCATCCGCCTATGAGTACGACTATTCGAAAGCTCCTGATGGCCCGTTTTCTCGGGTCGAAGTGATCACTTCTGTGCAGCGCCGGCGGCGATGGTCGACGGCCGAGAAGGTCCGCCTCGTCGAGGAGGCGATGCAGCCCGGGATGAGCGTGTCCTTCGTAGCGCGGCAGGCAGGCGTCTGGCCGTCGCAGCTCTTTGCCTGGAAGCGTCGGATGCTGGAGGGCGGACATGCGGCCGTCCAGGCCGACGAAGACGTCGTCGGCACGTCGAGGGTCCGCGATCTGGAAAAGCGGGTCCGCGACCTTGAGCGGCTGCTCGGCCGCAAGACGATGGAGAACGAGATCCTGAAAGATGCGCTCGACTTCGCTCGCCCAAAAAAAACGGACATCGCCCTTGCTGTCCTGGAGCGATCCCGTGGGCGGTATACGGTGAGCGCCGTGGCGCGGACGCTTGACGTCGCTCGTTCCCAGATCAACGAGCGACGCGGC
>NZ_ATXK01000031.1 GCF_000421645.1 Aurantimonas coralicida DSM 14790
TCATGAATCGCCAGTCCGCTCCTCAACTGCATCAGATATGAGTCAGACCCAATTTTGGACGCCGATCGGGGGTCAATTTTGAAGGCCGTTTGACACCTCCTCGCCGAGTCCGGGACGCTGATCATCCATATCGACGAATTCCAGCACGTTGCGGAAGCGGAGCCTGAGGACGCCGAGGAGGTCGTCGACACGCTGAAGAACGTCTCCCAGCAGAACGATCATCCGATCTCGCTGGTCCTGTCCGGCCTTCCGGAAATCCGCGACTTCATCGCCGGCCACTTCGCAAATACCCAGATCACGCGACGCGACCGCTTCTTCGAGATCCCGCGCCTCGACATCGAACGTGACCGGGTGAAGCTGACGGAATTCGTGGGCGAGATAGCGGCGGCCGCCGGTCTCGAAGATCGGACCCGGAACCACCCGGACTTCCTCGACCGGCTCGCCCATGCATCGACGAACCAGTTGGGACGCTTCGGCATCGTCGCGACGCTCGCGGCAAACGAGGCGCTGCTTCTCAGGGACGAGGTACTCGAACCCGGCCACTTCGCCGAGGCGATCAGGCTTCTGACTCTCTGCCCCGACGAGAGCAACGTTTTCCTTGTTTCCGATTGGCCCGATATGTCGGTCTGGCCGGACGACGACGCGGCGCGCCGGTTCGTCGCCGAGGACGAAGACGCGTTCTACGCGAACGGCCGGAAGACGAGGAAGAAGAGCAGGACGGCGGCGGCGACCCCGAACAGGATCGCGGCGGAATGACGCCCGGGCTCCTTCCACGCCGACCGCGACCCCGCCACGACGAAACCCCGTGGAGCTACGCCTCACGCCTTGCTTGGGCGAACGGCGCGTCGTCGATCGAGCATATGCTCATCCGCTGGGGCACCCGCGTCTTCGACGTCGCGAACGGCCGGCCGGAAGCGCTGCGTCTTCTGGGTAGCCTGTCCGGAACGACCGGGCCGTCCGTCGCGAACGTCCTCGAACGCGACGGCGCGGTCTACCGGGTGTGCGGAGAGCGCCTCGGCAAGCACAACCTCGTCCGCCGGCGTTTCGTGATCTGCCCAGTCTGCGCAGCCGAGGACGTGGCGACAGGGCGTGGTTCCGAACCTCTTCGAACGCACGGGCGCTTCGGCTGGGCGATCGAGGCCTTGCGGACCTGTGCCGTCCACGAGACGCCACTGCGCGAATACGAGCCGGCGACGACGATCGGCGGGATCGAGTTCGCGTGGTGCGTAGAGAAGAACCTGGAAGCCATCCTCGCCGACGCCTGCCGGGCAAGGCATCGGGCGCGGAACGACGGAGAGCTATATCTGGCCGGCCGGCTCGGTCTCGGGCTGCGGGGCGATGTGCCGTTCCTCGATGCGCTTCCGTTCCAGGCGGCCGAACGCCTCCTCGATATCGTCGGATCCGTCGTCGTCGATGGTCCTGCCGCCGTCCGCCGGAGTCTGCCGCCGGAGAACGCATGCCT
Source organism: Aurantimonas coralicida DSM 14790 (assembly GCF_000421645.1). Classification (GTDB taxonomy): domain Bacteria; phylum Pseudomonadota; class Alphaproteobacteria; order Rhizobiales; family Rhizobiaceae; genus Aurantimonas; species Aurantimonas coralicida. Next base: position 1,463 of record NZ_ATXK01000031.1, read on the forward strand.
GGCGCTCGCCGAAGGCTTCGCCGTCATGCAGGACGGCGCCGACGGTCTGCGCCGGACGCTCGGACGGCTGCTCGACGACACGCTTGCCGACCCGGACGCGAACTGGGGGCTTCGCCCGATGCTCGGCCGACTGCACGACTCCTTCATTCCGCGAGAAGCGGGTCCGGAAGTCGATTCGGTACGCGAGATCATTGCCGAGTTCGTCGCGGAGCGCATGCCGCGGTTCCAGACGGGCTTCACGGTAGGCCGGCAGGTCGACAATCGGCTCCTCTCGATCCGGGCTGCGTCGAGAGAGTTCGGCTGGCATCCGGTAACTCTCCGCAAGGTCCTCATGCATTTCGGGCTGATCGGGTCGGAGACAGACGGGCTGATGGACGAGCGGGTCGTTTTCGAGCGCGGAGCGTTCGAGGCGGCGATCCCGCCCTACGCCGAGACGTTCAGCCGGAACGGCCTCGCCAAGCATCTCGGTCTGTCGCGTGTTCACGCTCTCAAGGTCATCCCCACTTACATCGAGCCGCTATACGGACCGGATGAAGCCTCGGGGCTGGGCGAGTTTCGGTACACGCGGGCGGCTGCCGACGATTTCATGGACCGGCTCTTTGTCGGCTCCGTCGACTTCGAGGTGGCCGGCGACGGCATGGTCGACCTGAACCAGGCGTGCAAGCGGACATGCTCGAGCGTCACGGACGTCCTCGACCTCGCTTTGTCCGGCAATCTCGCGTGGAAGGGGCGCGTCGCCGGCCGGCGGGACTACGGCGCCCTGTTGCTCGACCTCGCTGAGATCTGCGGGCATCTGCGCGGCGAAGATCACGGCGGTCTGGCGGCCTACAAGGCAGCGCGGATCATGGGCGTTTCGCCCGAGGTGGTCGCGAAGCTTATGGAGATCGGTGCTCTGCCGTCGTTCGAAGCGATCGATCCAGTGAACCGGTGTCCGGTGCGGGTCACGCGGCCGGAGGACATCGCGGCGTTTCAGGCGAAGTACATCACGCTGAAGGCGCTGGCGGCAGAGCGTGGAGAGCGGTTGCTGAGAACTAAGAGGACGCAAACGGAACTGAATATTGAAGCAGCCTTTGACCCCGGCTTCGTCGGGGTTAGCATATATCCTCGCTTGCGAAACGGCCGCTCTGGGACACTCTCCGAGAATCAGGCACACTGTGCATAAATTTGTTGGTCCGATCTGGTGTATTGGTGCAGCTATGGAAGAGCACGGCAGCGATCATTGGCGTCAAAATCGGCTCATCGCCGAAAAGCTAATCGAATTGGCGCCGCCTAGGCACGATAGATTTCCTAAAGAAAACTCAGACGACGGCGACAACGACGACGAGTTCAAAATATTTAATTGTGAAATTGACGATCATGCGGAAATCGAGGCAAACCGGATTATCGGACAACTGGAATTTTCGTTAAAAAGAAGCGAATGGAGATTTCATGATATATATGATTTAATTGATCTTCAAAACTGGAGTTTTTCAACCTACCTAAATGAAGAATATCCTAGAGATATACATCTTGGCTACTTAATACCTAGAAAAATCTCAGCCTTATATCGCAACGTTCCCCCAATTGTCGTTGCATTTTTGATCGAACTGCCTGGCGGAAAAGATTTCCTCGACAGAGAAAACCATAATTTTGGGTGGCACTATCATTATCTGGACAAAAAACATCGTCGTTCAGACGTGATACTATCGTGGGATACTAGGTGGAAGTTAGGCGCGAAACATTTATCCGGCAGTGCTATAAGGCCAATTTTCTCTGAAAGGCATGCAGAAGGGAAGGCGAAATTCGTCGCTAGGCCAGAGCTTTGGGGGGATACGAAGCGTGAATCAGTTCACGAATCTTGCTCACCCGATCTTAAAAGAGACATTAAAGAATTCCGTTGTGCGAGCAATAAGTCAGACGCTGTTTGGCCCATCGGCTCAGTCTTAACACCACAACAAACAACAGCTTCAGTATCTGGTGGGGCCGTAGGGTCGCAAGCGCCGAAAAGAAAAAATCGCAATAAACGCTGAGTGATGAACTTCTTGTTCCTCAGGCCAATTGAATAAGCGATTGCGGAAGATGCCCGTTACGGCCATCGCCCCGTGAACCCCGACCTCCTCGCCAGTGCCATCAACGGTGCCACGGCTTCCCGATGCGCCGAGAGGAAGTCGGGGTCTTCCAGCCCTTGAAGATCGACCCGCAGATCGGCCTCATACTCGCCCAGGACCTTGTCGATGTCCTTGCCGCCGATACGCTTCGCCTTCTCCACCAAAGCGAGGTGCGTCAACCCCATCCTGAGTTCCAGCGCGAGGTGCAACACCCCCTAGCCGATGTAGGATCGGCTTGGTTTCCAGACCTTTCGGGAGTGTTGCCATGTCATGCTACGA
>NZ_ATXK01000032.1 GCF_000421645.1 Aurantimonas coralicida DSM 14790
CGGTAAGGCTGTATCAAACGGCTGCATTCGGATGCTCAACGAGCATGTAATCGACCTGTATGATCGCGTGAGCGTAGGAGCCGAGGTGGTAGTGCGGTGATCGCCAGCGCCGGGTTTTCGGCGCGTGTCGAAAAAGCTCCTTCCGATGATAGATCCTACAACATGGATTCAATCATCGCCGACATCTGATTAGCCGGCAGCGAGCCAGCGTATTTGTCGCCGTTCACGAAGAACGTTGGCGTCGCGTCCACGCAAACCATCTTTTGTCCGCGCCTCTACGCGGCGACGATCTTCTGCTGCAATTCCTTGTCGTTTAGGCAGGCGGAGAACGTTTCCTGAGTGAAACCGGCCAGCTTGATAATGTTGAGAAAAGCCGCCGAAAAGTTTTCCACTCTTTCCCGTTGGTCTGCTGCTAGAAGAGGACATCGATCATGCGGTGCGCTGGGAATTACTTTGCGTGCAGAGCGCCGGCATTACTGCCGCGAGCGCGCGCGGGTCGAAGGGAACCCGCGAATGATCAGCTTGACCTTGCCGGTGACTATGTAGTCGGCCTTGATGGCCGGATAGCTGTTCTCGTGGAAGTTTGCGCAGTGGCCGCACTTCATCGAGGCGTATTCGACAATCGTTACCGGCGCATTCGGATCATCGATCACGATGTCCGGCAGTGGCCTTCGGCCATCAGTTTGTCGATGTCCAACGATCCCATCGGCTCCGGGACTTCGGTGCGGCCGGGTGGCCCTGCGGAAGGCACGAAAGTCTGGGCATTGACGGCTTCGTTCGTCGGCTGGGATGCTGCCATTGTACTCGCAATCGCGGAGCATCCGACGAGGACGAGGACAAAAGGCCCCTGCTCAGCTTGGCGGCTTTTCGAGAAGACTACAAAGATAGCACGGCTCGGTCGGTTTGGCGGATAAGCTAGATCAATTGCCGATCTTCCTGGTTCGATAACCGGGTCTATGGGGGGGGGCGATTCGGCTACTCCGCTAAGAGGCGGGTGAGGACAACAAATCCGGCGAAAAGCAGTGGCTGATGGAACAGGTAGATGGGCAGCGTTCGTTGCCCCACCCACGTCAGTACCCCGCCAAGATGTGCCCTGGGGCTATGGGGCTTCCGGTCCCGCTTTGATGGCCTGGCCACAAGGAGCCGGGTGCAGCCTATGCCCGCAAGTGTCACCCCAAACCACGGGAACACAGGCACAAAATCATTCGAAAATGGTGGCGCAGCAGCAAATCCGATCCAGGCCAGGAACCGTGTGTTGAAGGTCGGGGTTTCGAGAAAGAGCGGCGCCGCCAGCGTTGCGAATGAGGCGAAGAAGACCAAGCCAATTGGAAACCTCAAAAAGAGGAGTCCCAGGAGAGATCCCAACGCGATGGAGTGCAAAATTCCGAAGTAAATGAAACTGGTAGGAAAAGCACCATACGTGACCACTGATATCGCGGCAGCCGCCACGACAATCTTGGCAAGGCGCGTGAGGAATTTTTGCCAGTGGGTATAGCGGAAATGGGCCAGCACGAGCCCGACCCCAACGAGAAACATGAACGAGCCGGCGAGGCTGCGAGCAAATATAGTGACCGGAATACTGAACATCAGTGAGGGCGAAACATACCCGAAAAAGCTCAGGTCCCAGCCAAAGTGATAGATTACGACACCGATGATCGCCAATCCGCGCCACACATCGACAAATACGTAGCGCGTAGGACTGCAAGAGCTGCTCGGAACCTCAGGCACGGCAGAACCTGCCATCTTTACTGTCGCTGACATCAGAGGCTTTGGCCAGCGGCGGCTGAAATTCCAGCTATCGCGCCTGCCGGGTTTTCGGAGAGACAGCCGGATTTGTCACTGGCCAACTGTTTCGGGAGGATGGACGTCATCGATGGACTCCTTGTTCGGCATTCGGCCACCCCCTAGCTCCTCTACCCACTGGAGGCGCAAGGGATAAATGGCTGAAAAAGAATGGGGCTGGAGCGCACCCCGTTTTTGACCAGCCAGGTAGTATAGCCGATAAGGCATAGGCATCCGCCTATGAGTACGACTATGTCGAAAGCTCCTGATGGCCCGTATTCTCGGGTTGAAGTGATCACTTCTGTGCAGCGCCGGCGTCGATGGTTGACGGCCGAGAAGGTCCGCCTCGTCGAGGAGGCGATGCAGCCTGGGATGAGCGTGTCCTTCGTAGCGCGGCAGGCAGGCGTCTCGCCGTCGCAGCTCTTTGCTTGGAAGCGTCGGATGCTGGAGGGCGGACATGCGGCCGTCCAGGCCGACGACGACGTCGTCGGCACGTCGAGGGTCCGCGATCTTGAAAAGCGGGTCCGCGACCTTGAGCGGCTGCTCGGCCGCAAGACGATGGAGAACGAGATCCTCAAAGAGGCGCTCGACGTCGCTCGCCCAAAAAAACGGACATCGTCCTTGCTGTCCTGGAGCGATCCCGTGGGCGGTTCACGGTGAGCGTCGTGGCGCGGACGCTTGACGTCGCTCGTTCCCAGATCAACGAGCGACGCGGTAGGACCGTGAAGCCGCGGGGCCCGTATCGCAAGGCCGAGGATGCCGAGTTCCTGGCGCCCATCCGGGCCATCGTCGACGCCCGGCCGACCTATGGCTACCGGCGTGTGACGGCGCTGTTGAACCGTCGCCTGCGGGCGGAATGCCGCCCGGCGGTCAATGCAAAGCGGGTGCTGAGGATCATGCAGCATCATGGCCTGACGCTGGAGCGCCATACCGCCCGGCGGCCTGGTCGAACGTATGACTGCGTCGTCATTGCGCTGCGCTCGAACGTGCGTTCACCAGCGGGCTCGAACCGGTGGCCCCGCTGACTCACTGCTCAGACCATCTGGAGATCCATGCCAGGAACCGCGAGGTCGTGCGCATCTTCTTCGTCCTGGATGTCTGCGACCGCGAGGTCATTGCATGGTCCGCCGTGGCGCAGGCCGGATGGCTGCCGGACAACTACTGCAGCGCCTACCTTGCCAACGACACCGCCGACACCGCCCGAGCTGTCGGCCTGACTCTGCTCTTCACGCCCGTCCGCAGCCCGGAGTCGAACGGCATGTCGGAGGCCTTCGTTAAGACGGTGAAGCGCGACTATGCCAGCATCACCGTTCTGTCCGACGCCGCCACTATTCTCGCCTTGCTCCCCGACTGGGTCGAGGATTCTTGCGAGGTCCACGCGCACTCAGAATAGAAGTTCCGATCGCCGCGAGAGTTCATCTCGCTCAGTGCCTAAACCCAACCGCCGCCTGTCCGGCGAAATGCGAAACGGAGTCCACTTCAAGATTCATCGGTGATGCCTGCAACGATATCGCCAGAAACCCCGCGAAAACCCGTCTCGATAGTCATCCTATCCAGTAGCTGATCACCGCACACTACCGACGAGGATGTCGCGGTCGTCCGCTATGCCGATCCATTTTCCGGAGTCCAGCTCCGACTGCCGCTTTAGATAAAGGTAATCCGTCTCGTTCCAAGGAAGGATCCGCTCGTCCAGGTTGTCGAGCACGAAGTCGCCTTCGCTGGTTCGCACTGTCAGTACCGCATGGCCGGCACCGTTGCGCTGACGAAGAACGGTGATAAGGAGGGCTGAACGAGGAACACCTGCACGCTGGAGCATATACTGCTTCAGAAGCGCGAAGTCTTCGCAATCACCTTGCTTAGTGGGGTAGGCCCAGCGCTCGGCTACACCGAAAATCTCTTCGTCGGTTCGCGGGATGATGACCGTGTTAACGGAGCCGTTCACCTCGATCAACTGCGACCAGAGATCCTCGGTCAGGGTCGGAACGAC
>NZ_ATXK01000033.1 GCF_000421645.1 Aurantimonas coralicida DSM 14790
GGTTTTAAAAGTATCTCTCGTCGAATGCTTTGAGACAGTGACTAATGGTCGGGAACAACTCTTATCAAACCTGAGAGTTTGATCCTGGCTCAGAACGAACGCTGGCGGCAGGCTTAACACATGCAAGTCGAACGCATCCTTCGGGGTGAGTGGCAGACGGGTGAGTAACGCGTGGGAATCTACCCATCCCTACGGGATAGCTCCGGGAAACTGGAGATAATACCGTATACGTCCTCCGGGAGAAAGATTTATCGGGGATGGATGAGCCCGCGTTGGATTAGCTAGTTGGTGGGGTAATGGCCTACCAAGGCGACGATCCATAGCTGGTCTAAGAGGATGATCAGCCACATTGGGACTGAGACACGGCCCAAACTCCTACGGGAGGCAGCAGTGGGGAATATTGGACAATGGGCGCAAGCCTGATCCAGCCATGCCGCGTGAGTGATGAAGGCCCTAGGGTTGTAAAGCTCTTTCAGTGGGGACGATAATGACGGTACCCACAGAAGAAGCCCCGGCTAACTTCGTGCCAGCAGCCGCGGTAATACGAAGGGGGCTAGCGTTGTTCGGAATTACTGGGCGTAAAGCGCACGTAGGCGGACATTTAAGTCAGGGGTGAAATCCCGGGGCTCAACCCCGGAACTGCCTCTGATACTGGGTGTCTTGAGTGTGGTAGAGGTGAGTGGAATTGCGAGTGTAGAGGTGAAATTCGTAGATATTCGCAGGAACACCAGTGGCGAAGGCGGCTCACTGGACCACAACTGACGCTGAGGTGCGAAAGCGTGGGGAGCAAACAGGATTAGATACCCTGGTAGTCCACGCCGTAAACGATGGAAGCTAGCCGTCGGAGGATTTATCCTTCGGTGGCGCAGTTAACGCATTAAGCTTCCCGCCTGGGGAGTACGGTCGCAAGATTAAAACTCAAAGGAATTGACGGGGGCCCGCACAAGCGGTGGAGCATGTGGTTTAATTCGAAGCAACGCGCAGAACCTTACCAGCTCTTGACATGCCTCGACGGTATCCGGAGACGGATGCCTTCCTTCGGGACGAGTGCACAGGTGCTGCATGGCTGTCGTCAGCTCGTGTCGTGAGATGTTGGGTTAAGTCCCGCAACGAGCGCAACCCTCGCCCTTAGTTGCCAGCATTCAGTTGGGCACTCTAGGGGGACTGCCGGTGATAAGCCGAGAGGAAGGTGGGGATGACGTCAAGTCCTCATGGCCCTTACGGGCTGGGCTACACACGTGCTACAATGGCGGTGACAGTGGGCAGCCAACTCGCGAGAGTGAGCTAATCCCAAAAAACCGTCTCAGTTCGGATTGCACTCTGCAACTCGGGTGCATGAAGTTGGAATCGCTAGTAATCGTGGATCAGCATGCCACGGTGAATACGTTCCCGGGCCTTGTACACACCGCCCGTCACACCATGGGAGTTGGTTCTACCCGAAGGTGGTGCGCTAACCTAGCAATAGGAGGCAGCCAACCACGGTAGGGTCAGCGACTGGGGTGAAGTCGTAACAAGGTAGCCGTAGGGGAACCTGCGGCTGGATCACCTCCTTTCTAAGGACGATCCCTCACGGCGTCCGGTCCGTCATCTCGCAAGAGGTGGCCCGCCGGGCTTCCCGTATCGGATTGTTTTAGAACAAAGGTCCCGTTAGTCAGACGGGGCCGCGCAGAACAAGAGCGCCAACGAACCCTTCGCAAGGAGGGTGTACGGCGTGATGGCAGGCACCGCCGCCTTCGTTTCTCTTTCTTCCCTGGATGAATTGCCGGACCATTGCGTCTGGTGTCGCAGGCCCGTCACGGGTTTGTGGGACCGGTAGGCTCGACACGGTTCGGGCCCGTAGCTCAGTTGGTTAGAGCGCACCCCTGATAAGGGTGAGGTCGGTAGTTCGAATCTACCCGGGCCCACCATTTGGTCGGCACCGGTCGACGGCACCCGGACATGGGGCTTTAGCTCAGCTGGGAGAGCACCTGCTTTGCAAGCAGGGGGTCGTCGGTTCGATCCCGACAAGCTCCACCATTCGTCGGCAGTCGCCATCCAGGAGAAAGACAATAGTTTGCAGCCTCGAACTTCGGTTCGTGTGTCTGCCTGTTCTCAATCATCATCGTGAAGAAGAAGACGGATCTCGAAGGTCGTCATTTTGGCCAGCTTTGCTGGTCATGCCCCGCTCAGGGTTTGGACGATCTGTCGACGAAAGGTTCTAAGTGAAGGGTTCATCGCCCGGCACTGGAGACAACAAGCCTTTCGTCCCATGATCGATGTGCCTGACCGCACATTGTCGGGGTCTGTCTCAAGAAGCTGGTCTTTCGTCGATCGGGTTTAGCCGCCCGGTCGACAGATAGAACACCGCTGCAGGATCTTGGACGAGGTTGCACACCTTGCCGGGATTTGCGGTGTTCGAAGAGGACATTGTGAATGTTCGCCTCTCTCTCCTGGTGCCGCTGATGCGGGGCCGGGATGGTGGGCATTGACGATGAGAATGATCAAGTGACTTAAGGGCATTTGGTGAATGCCTTGGCATGCACAGGCGATGAAGGACGTGATACGCTGCGATAAGCCATGGGGAGCTGCGAATAAGCTTTGATCCGTGGATTTCCGAATGGGGCAACCCACCTTTGACGCCTGTTAAGTTCAAGCGGTTGGCAAGACTTCGTGTTTTGCGAACCGTTTGGATTAACAGGTGTCTATAAAAGGTATCTAACTCTGAATACATAGGGGTTAGAAGCGAACTCGGGGAACTGAAACATCTAAGTACCCGAAGGAAAGGACATCAACCGAGACTCCGTCAGTAGCGGCGAGCGAACGCGGACCAGGCCAGTGGCCATCGAGAGAAGAAGCGGAACAGGTTGGAAAGCCTGGCAAGAGTGGGTGATAGCCCCGTACGCATAATGTCTCCGATGGTCCTCGAGTAGGGCGGGACACGTGAAATCCTGTCTGAAATTAGGGGGACCACCCTCTAAGCCTAAGTACTCGTGCATGACCGATAGCGAACCAGTACCGTGAGGGAAAGGTGAAAAGCACCCCGACAAGGGGAGTGAAATAGTACCTGAAACCGAATGCCTACAAACAGATGGAGCTCAAGGTTCGTCCTGGGTGACATCGTACCTTTTGTATAATGGGTCAGCGACTTAGTCTGGCGAGCAAGCTTAAGCCGATAGGTGGAGGCGTAGCGAAAGCGAGTCTGAACAGGGCGTTCAGTTCGTCGGATTAGACCCGAAACCGAGTGATCTAGCCATGAGCAGGTTGAAGGTGCGGTAACACGCACTGAAGGACCGAACCCATATCTGTTGCAATAGATCGGGATGACTTGTGGCTAGGGG
>NZ_ATXK01000034.1 GCF_000421645.1 Aurantimonas coralicida DSM 14790
ACGCGCTACGACCGGCGCGCCGACAACTTCGCCGCCGCTCTCAAGCTGGCTGCCGTCCGCATCTGGATCAATGCCTAATGAGTCCGCTCCCTTGCAGGAGGCATCTCCCAATTGGTTCGATGCGGCGGCGGTTGATGGTGTGGCGCGTACTACGCCAGCATTCAACAGGCGGCAAGCAGGTGCTTGGTCGGCTGTCCAAAATGGGACAGCATGATATACGACCGGCTTCTCATTATGGGTGCCATGACCGTCATCCGATGGCGAGCAGAGGCAAAGCATCGCCAGGTTCCTGGCTGACGGGAATGCTGACGCGAAAGCCCCCACCGGTGATCGCCATGGATCTGGGCAACAAGATGGCGCGAGCGGTATGGGCCATGCTGACGAGGAGTGAGACGTTCAGAAATTCGGACACGGCCCCGAACGTCCCGGTTACTTCTTTATGCGCCATACGCCGACAGCCCATACCCGCGTACGCCCGCAATCTTAGCAGGCATTCGAGCAAGGGCGCCGCCTCTTGTAGACGCGGCTGCAAGCTGGCGACGCATCGCTACAACTCCGCGCCACACCAAAAAGGATCGGCGGAAACTTGGACGCTTCCGGAGACTGGCGAATTTCGTGCTGACATGATCCACTGAGGTCGCGCTTTCGGGACAGATTGGGTTTTGGGACGTTGAGGATCGGCTTTCGCAACTCTCACGCCATGAGATTCATTGGAGAAGCACTCCGTTACGGTCGATTTCGAGATATTCCGGGCAGACTTGGCGAAAGCGGTTCCCCGGCGCGATTGAAGCAGGGGCGGGAGGCCGCCCCTCGATCCGGTTCTCAAATTCAGGATGCTGGTTCTCCAGGCGCTGAACGGGTTGTCCCTGGAGCAAAACGAGTTCCTCGTGAAGGACCGGTTGAGCTGGATGCGGTTCTGCGGTCTTGGTCCCAGCGATGGGGTCCCGGACGCCAACACTCTGTGGGATTTCCGGGAAGCCTTGATTGCCGCCGATGCGCTCGACGCTTTGTTTGCCCGTCTCGACGGCGCGATCAGCGAGGCGAGGCTATCTACCGATGTCAGGTCAGATTATGGACGCCACGCCCGTTGCTGCGCCACGTCAGCGCAACACCGAGGACGAGAAGGCCAGGATCAAGGCCGGAGAGACGGCAAAGGAGATCTGGAAGGACGAGCCGTTCAAGGCGCGGCAGAAGGATACCGATGCCCGTTGGACCGTGAAGTTCTCCAAGGCCGGGCCGGCGGAGGACGGCCAGAAGCAGCAGATCGACATTGCAATTCCGACGTTCGGCTACAAGAACCACATCTCGGTCGACCGCCGGCACGGTGTCATCCGCAAGTCTCTTGTCACCGACGCGGCGGCTCATGGCGGAGCGCGCTTGCGCGAAGGGCTGATCGACCCTTCAAACACCGCCTCCGATGTCTGGACAGACAGCGCCTACCGCTCGGCCGAGAATGAGCGCTTTCTCAAGGGCGTTAGCAAGACCAGCCGTATCCATCGCAGAAAGCCGAAAGGACGGCCGTGCCGGCCAGAACGCGCAAGACGAATGCTGCAAAGTCGGCGGTCCGCGGCCATTTTGAGCACGTCTTCGCCTACCCGAAGGGGCCCATGGGAATGGTCGTGCGCACCATCGGCATTGCCAGGGCAAAGGCCACGCTCACGCTGGCGAACTTGGCCTACAACATGAAGCGGTGGCGATGGCTCGACAGCCGAACTGCGTCCGCATGAGCCGATGACGGCCGATCGGATGCCATTCAGCACCTGAACCAGCGTCACCGCCAGCCCAAAACATCGCCATAAATCCCAGCAGTTCGGCTTCAGAACGAAATTACGGCGTTTCCGGAGGCGTCCACTTATAATGGATCGCCGCCAACCGGTGGATTCCAGCGTGAAGCGCAACATGCTCATGAGAAGCGGATTCGGACGTCCTTGCCAAGTTCCTGGAGGAGGCACTGGAAAGGGGTGATAAAGCCGAGGCATTTGCGCGGCGTGGTGTTGAGGCTGACGATGGCGTTCTGGAGATCGGCTTCGGACAGGGTGTCGAGATCGAGCCATCTGGGCAGCCATCGTCGCAATCGTC
>NZ_ATXK01000035.1 GCF_000421645.1 Aurantimonas coralicida DSM 14790
GAAAGGCCAATCAAACTCGGAAATAGCTGGTTCTCCGCGAAATCTATTTAGGTAGAGCGTCGGATGAACACTCCAGGGGGTAGAGCACTGAATGGGCTAGGGGGTCTCACCGACTTACCAAACCTAATCAAACTCCGAATACCTGGAAGTGCTATCCGGCAGACACACGGCGGGTGCTAACGTCCGTCGTGGAGAGGGAAACAACCCTGACCACCATCTAAGGTCCCCAAGTTATGGCTAAGTGGGAAAGGATGTGAAGACTCCAAAACAACCAGGATGTTGGCTTAGAAGCAGCCATCATTTAAAGAAAGCGTAACAGCTCACTGGTCTAATCAAGAGTCTTTGCGCCGAAAATGTACCGGGGCTCAAGCCATACACCGAAGCTGTGGGCTCGTCTTTGACGAGCGGTAGCGGAGCGTTCCGTAGGCCTGTGAAGGCGGACCCGTGAGGGCTGCTGGAGGTATCGGAAGTGCGAATGCTGACATGAGTAACGATAAAGGGAGTGAGAGACTCCCTCGCCGAAAGTCCAAGGGTTCCTGCTTAAAGTTAATCTGAGCAGGGTTAGCCGGCCCCTAAGGCGAGGCCGAAAGGCGTAGTCGATGGGAACCACGTTAATAATCGTGGGCCTGGTGGAGAGTGACGGATCTCGTGTATCGTACGGTCTTATTGGATTGATCGTGCGGTGAAGAGGTTCCAGGAAATAGCCCCACCGTATAGACCGTACCCGAAACCGACACAGGTGGACTGGTAGAGTATACCAAGGCGCTTGAGAGAACTATGTTGAAGGAACTCGGCAAATTGCACGCGTAACTTCGGAAGAAGCGTGACCCCCATTTACGCAAGTGGGTGGGGGTGGCACAGACCAGGGGGTAGCGACTGTTTATCAAAAACACAGGGCTCTGCGAAGTCGCAAGACGACGTATAGGGTCTGACGCCTGCCCGGTGCTGGAAGGTTAAGAGGAGGGGTGCAAGCTCTGAATCGAAGCCCCAGTAAACGGCGGCCGTAACTATAACGGTCCTAAGGTAGCGAAATTCCTTGTCGGGTAAGTTCCGACCTGCACGAATGGCGTAACGACTTCCCCGCTGTCTCCAACATAGACTCAGTGAAATTGAATTCCCCGTGAAGATGCGGGGTTCCTGCGGTCAGACGGAAAGACCCCGTGCACCTTTACTATAGCTTTACACTGGCATTCGTGTCGGCATGTGTAGGATAGGTGGTAGGCTTTGAAGCGTGGGCGCCAGCTCGCGTGGAGCCATCCTTGAAATACCACCCTTATCGTCATGGATGTCTAACCGCGGTCCGTCATCCGGATCCGGGACAGTGTATGGTGGGTAGTTTGACTGGGGCGGTCGCCTCCTAAAGAGTAACGGAGGCGCGCGATGGTGGGCTCAGACCGGTCGGAAATCGGTCGTCGAGTGCAATGGCATAAGCCCGCCTGACTGCGAGACAGACAAGTCGAGCAGAGACGAAAGTCGGTCATAGTGATCCGGTGGTCCCGCGTGGAAGGGCCATCGCTCAACGGATAAAAGGTACGCCGGGGATAACAGGCTGATGACCCCCAAGAGTCCATATCGACGGGGTTGTTTGGCACCTCGATGTCGGCTCATCGCATCCTGGGGCTGGAGCAGGTCCCAAGGGTTTGGCTGTTCGCCAATTAAAGCGGTACGTGAGCTGGGTTCAGAACGTCGTGAGACAGTTCGGTCCCTATCTGCCGTGGGTGCAGGAGAATTGACAGGATCTGACCCTAGTACGAGAGGACCGGGTTGGACGTACCTCTGGTGGACCTGTTGTGGCGCCAGCCGCAGTGCAGGGTAGCTATGTACGGTCGGGATAACCGCTGAAGGCATCTAAGCGGGAAACCCACCTGAAAACGAGTTCTCCCTATCAGAGCCGTGGTAGACCACCACGTTGATAGGCCGGGTGTGGACGTGCGGCAACGCATGAAGCTTACCGGTACTAATCGCTCGATCGGCTTGATCATTCTCATTCGTCAATGCCCACCC
>NZ_ATXK01000036.1 GCF_000421645.1 Aurantimonas coralicida DSM 14790
GATCCGACAGTTCATGGCGACGCATGGCAATCTCCCTTCCAGGAGATTGAATCAGATTACGCCACCTCGCTGAACCCGTTTATGGGGACGCTCTCAAGTCCATGAAAGCTCAGCGCCTCCGCCGGTTGCTCGCCCCGCGCCCTACCGCGTAACAGAAATCGCCGAGGCTCTGATCGCCGCTGGATGACAGTTCAGTGGGAGGTCAGTACGGTCAGTATCTGCTTCTCATGAGCTGAGCATGTTGCGCTTCGCGCTGGAACCCACCGATCATTTACACAAAACCGCTTAAACCTAAATGACGTCATGATGACGTGTGGTCAATATGTCCGTCGTGATGTAAGAAGATCTTCGAACGCGCGTTCGGTTTTCTCTGCCATTCGCTGCCAAGTAAAGTGGGACGCGTTCTCGAGCGCGCGCCGTCTTCGGTCTGGATCGTTCCGATCAAGCTTGATGATGGCGACGAGTCCGTCGCGTATGGATTTGATATCTCGGGGGTCGACCAAAATGGCATCCTTGCCCGCCACCTCTGGCAAGGAGGCAATGTTTGAGACGAGGACGGAGACGCCGCGCGCCTGTGCTTCCACAACGGGCAAGCCAAATCCTTCGTAGAGGGACGGCATCACGAGCCCTGAAGCGCAACGGTATATATGGTCCAGCCGACCTTCATCTACGAAGCCGGACAATATAACCGATGTCCCTAGGCCCAACCGTTCGATCGTCTCGCGAAGATCAGTTTTGCCCCAGCCTCTCGCGCCGATTATGAGAAGTTTATGCCCAGCACGCTGCTCCGGCGTCAGAAGCGCCCATGCTTCAAGAAGTCGGGAAAGATTTTTGCGGGGCTCGAGCGTGCCGACGAAGAGCAGATAATCAGTCGGAAGGCTACCGTCCGCGCACTCACTCTGAGCCACGCACGCTGAAGACCTGATCTCCCAACCTGCATGAACGGTCCGTATCGGCACGCGGTACCTAGGCCAGATTTCCTCGATATCCTTTTTGGTCGCGTCTGAGTCAGCAAGAACGAGATCCGTCCTTGACAAGGCTGCCCGCATGAAGACCTGCTCACCGAGGAGCGTGCTTCGCCGCATGGTTTCTGGCGCGCGGATCCATACCAGATCATGGATTGTCAGCGCTTTTGGAATGCTACCGATTCTCATAGGTGGGAGCCGATGGGCTGGCCCCCAGAAGAGAGTTGGTCGATCGCGTCGCACGAGGCGCGGTAAGGTTAACAGGCTCCAAGCATGACGCGCGATTACCGATTGTGCTGAATCGATACGAACAGCAGCAAAGTCCAGAGACGGGATCGAGGGATGGGGCTTGCTCGGCAGGTAGAGCGTAATCTCATGGCCGCGCGCGACTAAGGCTGATGCCGCGCATACGACATATCGCGATATGCCCGACAGCGGCGACGTCAGATTTCTTCCGTCGATACCGATCTTCACGTAAGGCTTTCGACCAATATTGAGCTTATGACCAGACTCACACATATATCAGGTGCTTGGCCATGAGCGGACTCAAATATCAAATTCATTCAAAAATTTCCTCAGCTTGACCTGAGACCCCAATCTCCTCCGGTTTGAGGGAGAGTCCTGGGTTTCGTTCTTGGCCTTAGGCGGCCTGTGTTTCCAGTGTGGATTTCATTGCGAACTCGGCCGGCGGCGCGTTGCCGAGGGCCGAGTGTGGTCTGTGATGGTTGTAATCCTCCTTCCATGAGGTGATGGCGCTGCGGGCCTCGGACAGTGTCGAGAACAGCGTG
>NZ_ATXK01000037.1 GCF_000421645.1 Aurantimonas coralicida DSM 14790
CGGCCGGAGAGGTGGCAGAGTGGTCGAATGCACCGCACTCGAAATGCGGCATACGTGCAAGCGTATCGGGGGTTCGAATCCCCCCCTCTCCGCCATTATATGGCTTCAACCCATTGCTTTTCCTATGTATTTACGCCTTTACCCGCAGGCTACCCCAATATTTACCCCAACATGTCGCGTAGATGTGTGAGGACGTCTTGACACGTTCTGGCTCCTCGTCGTCGCTCTGAGGGTCGGCTGTACCCCCCGTCGGACGTTGCGAAGAGCGTCAGGCGTTTTTGGCGCCTCGAACGGTGTCTGCCGAGGTGTGAAAGCGCGGGTATCAAAGTGATCGCTCATCACACTCCGCGAGCTTGAAGGCTCGCCTGAGATCGAGATACGCTGCAGCGGTTGAAAAGCCGTAAGAAACGCGGTGGCTATAGTCCCATAGCACTGCGCTTCACACACCTTACGCTGCAGATCGCGGATCGACCGTAGTGGCTAATTTAAAGTCCTCACCTCGCGACTGGACGAAGTCGGAGAATTATCCTCCTGTCGATAATATGTCTCTCGGTGAAATCCGATGGGGGTTCCTGCGCCGAGATGAACGCTATCAGCGCGAGTGGGCTGAACATTCATCGAACCATTTTCCATATCGGTACACTGGCAGCCTCAGCGAGAAATGGGGCATTGATGTGCTCACCGACCCATGGGGCGAGGAGGCGCCGGTATTCTTCAACGATCCCGCGATCGAATTAGCTTCAGCGTCCAGCAAGCGCATTCTGAATAAAGACAGATACACGCTGTCGCACTCCGTCGCCGACTTCGTTCAGACTGCGATCGATCACGGTCAGATCCTCGTACGATTGGCAGCTGACTTGCCCTTCGAGGCCCAGTTAGCCGAAGTCAAACGGCAACTCGAACAAATGGCATTGGAGTTAGGTGTCGATCGGGAGGAACTTGTCGGCTCGAAATGGCGGGATGCCCGCAAGACCGTTCGTCGTTCTTGGCGCGTACTCGACGCTGTGGCGGCAGGGATTTCCTATAACGACATAGCAGAAAGGTTCGCCGAGGACCCTCTTCCTGGGGATTCCGCCAACGTTACCTACGCAGATATCCCAGCGATGGTGCGTCAGGCGCGCGAGTCCACCAAACGCTGGACGACCTCCGCTGGGAAAAACTGAGAAGAAAATAGAGGCACGCCCTAACTGCCATGTGAGGCCGATCAGCGGATCGCTACAAGAGCGTCAACTTCAACAAAAGGAGACGCCACATGGCCCCAAACGCTTACACAGTGAACCACTTCTGTAATGCCTATGGCCTCAGCCGCTCGATGCTCTATCGCCTCTGGAGCGAACGCCTTGGTCCGGATTGCTACCAGGTTGGACGTCGTCGCTACATTTCTGCCCAAGCGGCAGAAACCTGGCAACGCGAACGTGAAGCCTATCAATCAGATCAACGCATGGAAGGCGCCATCTGAACGGCGACCCCTGAGTTCCAGCGCGAGGTGCAACACCCCCTAGCCGATGTAGGATCGGCTTGGTTTCCAGACCTTTCGGGAGTGTTGCCATGTCATGCT
>NZ_ATXK01000038.1 GCF_000421645.1 Aurantimonas coralicida DSM 14790
GCCACTCACCTATGCCGGATGGCGCCGGCCAGCGCAACACCCTGCCGATCGATAGGCCAGTAAAATCAATGTATTAGAAGAATTCTAAACTAGGCCGCCGGCAACGCCCCGGTTCCGGCCGCCGGTCGCGGAGGCGTCAGTCGGTCAGAACCCGCTGGGGCGGAAACGAAATTTCCACCAGCGTGCCTTCGCCCGGCGTCGAGGACATGGCGAAGCCGGCGCGGTTGGCTTCGGCCAGCGCCTTGGTCGCCGTCCTTACGGCTCCGCAAAATTGCGGACACTCCCATCAGTCATTATTGAATGATCGCCGCAGGTTTTCCGCCGTTTGTTTAACGGCCAATGGGCCGCCACGGCTGGGCTGGCTTCGTGCTGATCACCCTATGGGACGGGCAGTAGGACGAGCCCGACGAGCGCTCCTGGTCGTAGTAGTGGGTTCCCGTGTCCATGACGCCACCGCCATCAGACAGCGGCACCCCGCCTTGTTGTCGACGATCGGCACCGGCGTCGAGCCGGGTAGAGGCTCAAAGGCATTGAGGCGACGGCATCAATCAGCTTGTCAGACAACGCCTGTTCCACGGCTCATCCTCCCCGTGCGTGTGATGCATGAAAAATCTTCCCCTCGCACAACGGACTGATTGCCGACGCACTGGCCGCCCTCGCGCGGGGCGCGTACTGTTCCGTTATTCGCGCTGCCGGCACAGAATTTCCTCTAGCTCCCTCTATTTTATTGGACGGGGACGGATCGCGCAAATGCATTGCGCGATTGCTGTCTCGGGATAAATGGCTGAAATAGAATGTATCCATCTGTGATGGCTTCTACGATATCACCAGCAACCCATGCGAAAACCCGTCGCGAGAGTTATCCTATCCAGTAGCCGATCACCGCACGCTACCGACGAGGATGTCGCGGTCGTCCGCTATGCCAATCCATTTCCCGGAGTCGAGTTCCGACTGCCGCTTTAGATAAAGATAATCCGTCTCGTTCCAGGGAAGGATTCGCTCATCAAGGTTGTCGAGCACGAAGTCGCCTTCGCTGGTTCGCACTGTCAGCACGGCGTGGCCTGCACCGTTGCGCTGACGAAGAACGGTGATAAGGAGGGCCGAACGGGGAATACCTGCACGCTGGAGCATATACTGCTTCAGAAGCGCAAAGTCTTCGCAATCACCTTGTTTAGTGGGGTAGACCCAACGCTCGGCGACGCCGAACATCTCTTCGTCGGTTCGCGGGATGATGACCGTGTTAACGGAGCCGTTCACCTCGATCAACTGCGACCAGAGATCCTCGGTCAGGGTCGGAACGAC